>NZ_JAGRQC010000009.1 GCF_018122655.1 Stakelama marina | reverse complement strand
TGGCCAGGTCGCCGACTGCCGCGCGGCCGATATGCTGCTCGATGATCTCATGCCACGCACCATCGTGCTCGCCGACAAAGCCTATGACAGCAACGCGATCCGCGACCTGATCGAGCGCCGGGGCGCCGTCCCGAACATCCTGTCCAAAACCAACCGCCGATGGAAAAGCTGCTTCTCCAAGACGCTCTATAAGGGCCGCAACGCCGTCGAGCGCATGTTCTGCCGCCTCAAGGACTATCGCCGCATCGCCACCCGATACGACAAACTCGCCACCAACTTCCTCGCCGCAGCCGTCACATAGTGGTTATGAGTCCCGACCCTAGCTCTTTGCCAGAAACGCCATAGCGCGTCGTCGTGAATAAGTGGATCGCGTAGAACCATAGCTGCAACTGGGTGCGCGTCTGTTCAAACGGTGCGCCTAAGGTCGGGTGCAGGTGATGTCCGCACCATTGGTAGGAATAAGCGCGCTCCACCCCTGATCCGATACCAGTTGGACGGGCGCTCGCACGAATGGCACTCGAAGCCCTGACCGAACCGAACATCGAAAAGATGCTGAAGGCAGGTTTCGTCGTCAGGAAACTGGCGAAAGAACTGCGCGGTGGTGAGGAACTCCTTGCTCAGAGCCCGTTATATATGCCATCCGATTACGTATTCAACGGGGATAGACGCTGTGACGTGCTCCCCTGAAATGTGACCGGTGTTTGGTAGAGTCCGACGCGAAGGAGTCGGACGATAATGAAGCGAAGCAGGTTCAGCGAAGAGCAGATCATCGCGGTTTTGAAGGAGCAGGAGGCTGGGATGCCGACGGCGGAGGTGTGCCGCCGTCACGGGATCAGCTCAGCCACGTTCTACAAATGGAAGTCGAAGTTCGGCGGGCTGGAGGTCTCCGATGCCCGGCGGCTGCGGACGCTCGAGCAGGAGAACAGCCGGCTGAAGAAGCTGCTGGCCGAGGCGATGCTCGACAACGTGGTGCTGAAGGATCTGGCATCAAAAAAATGGTAACGCCCGGCGCGAAGCGGGAAGCCGTCGCCCATGCCCGTGAGCAGCACGGGCTGAGCGAGCGTCGGGCGTGCAGTCTGGTCGGCGTGAGCCGCAGGGTGATCCGTTACGAGCCGACGAGGCCGGATGACGAGGCGCTGCGGCAACGGTTGCGCGAGCTGGCGGCAGAACGTCGTCGGTTCGGCTATCGCCGCCTGGGCTACCTGCTGGCGCGGGAAGGCATGACGCCCAACCACAAGAAGCTACTGCGCATCTACCGCGAGGAAGGGTTGCGGGTGCGCCGCCGCGGCGGTCGCAAACGGGCACTGGGCACGCGCAGGCCAATGGTTCTGCCGGATGGTCCAAACCAGCGGTGGTCGCTCGACTTCGTCTCCGACAGCCTCGTGTGCGGTCGCCGGTTCCGCATCCTGTGCGTGGTCGACGACTTCTCGCGGGAGTGCCTGGCGCTGGTGGCCGACACGTCGCTGTCAGGCGCACGGGTGGCACGGGAACTGACCGGCCTGATCGGCCTGCGTGGCAAGCCGCATACGGTGGTCAGCGACAATGGCACCGAACTGACCTCGTCAGCCATCCTGCGCTGGTCGCAGGAGCGGCGGGTCGAGTGGCATTACATCGCACCGGGCAAGCCGATGCAGAACGGCTTCGTGGAGAGCTTCAACGGCCGTCTGCGCGACGAATGCCTCAATGAGACCCTGTTCACCTCGCTGGCCCATGCCCGGTTCGTGCTGGCTGCCTGGCGGCACGACTACAACACGGTCAGGCCACACTCGAAACTGGGCGGGAAGACCCCCGCCGAGATCGCCGGCGAACGTGTCTGGGGGCATGCCCCCAGACACGTTGCCATCCCATCAAACATCAATCATGAAGGAGCGAGACTCTACCTCTGAATGGTAACAATCAGGGGAGCACGTCAGCTGTCATTTCGGCGCTATCGCGCAAGCGCCGGCTTCGATATAAACCTTGGAGCTTCGTAGCCATTGCCGGCAGGCATAGCGGCCATGCGGATATCGAACAGGAAAGTCAGTAGTGATTATATTCTATCTCACATTTCAGTTCGCAATATTTGAGTATTCAAGGCGTCGTTATGGAGTTCTGCCTACGCCAACGATTTATTTAGGTTTTCTGTTTTTGTGCCAAATCGTTCTTTGGCTAATGACGCATGACTATTTATACTACTCGATGGCAGACTATTGGTCTACCGGTGCATATAGTAGGCATTATGGAAAAGTATCCATTTCTTTTTTTATACTGAGCATATTTTATTTTTTTGCAATTTTAGGATTGCCAAGGGTTTCGTTGAAAAATGCTTTTTCAAAAGCTGTCGATTTCAAAATTTCAGATTCGATTCTTTTCTTCGCGGCGGCTATTTCTCTGTTACAATTAATTATACATTTTTCATTTACCAGATGGGATTTGGTGTGGAGTAATACGGAATACCAAGCGATGGCTTTGCCAGTTCACTTGATAATACAAAATTCAATCATTGAATTCGTTTCTTCATTGTCACGGGTTATCGGGGTCATATGTGCGGTATTCGGAATTTACTCGCTAAGGCAATCAAAGAAGGTTTTAGCATTTGTATTTCTTGCAATATTTTTTTGGTATACTTTATATCAGCTTGCCTCGCACTCGAGAGAGGCAACTTTTCTTTTGGGAATTTTATCTATTTCGATTTACATTTATTTTCCCAAGCAACGAATAATCAGCATTTTATTTGCTCTGCTGGCCGTGTTTTCGCTATTCACCGCCCTATCTGGACGCTCGTCGGGGCACCATGGATTTTCGTCCGTGGTCGAACTTCCTGGCTTGTTCTACGACGCGGTGCGATCACCGGAAGGAGCCGAATTTGCCTTAATGAACTTTTTTGAGGGTGTGTATACTTTCTCAGAGCATTTTGCGGCGAAGGTTGAATATCCAACGATTTACAAGCTTGTTTGTTTGTCCCCATTTCCCGGATTTATCGACCATTGGCCACGCATTCGCGATCTTTATCAGGATAAGCTGTATCTGGTCGTTCCTCGTTCCGCATTAGACGAGGTGCTGCAGTTCGGCTGGATTTACGTCGTCTGCTATTTCTCCGTTCAGGCCGTCGCGATCCGCGTTTCGCTTCGCGCGATTGCTCGAAGCCCGGGTGCGTTGTCGTTGATGCTAAACGCGATCGTTTTCGTCGCGCTCTTCGCTCAAACCACCTATGGCGTCCGACTGGTGTTCCGCTTCTTCATCATCGCGATTGTCGGCGGTTACGCTATCCTGATCTTTTCGCAGCGCCGTGGGCAAGGGCGGAATGCGAACAAGGCGATTGCAAATCAAGTCCGAGGCCAACGGACGATGGCACGTCCTGTCCCGGTAGTTCGGGAAGCCTGATTTGAGTGTCCCATTTTTGGGCCGCCTGGCCAGCAAATATCGTCAGAGTGTCGTCGCGCGGCGACTTTCAGCGGGCGTGGGCGCCGCCCTTTATGGGCGTGTTTGCACATTTTTGACGCAACTGATCGCGATCCCGCTTCTTACCCGGCATTGGGGCGCTGAGGGGTATGGCATCTGGCTGATGTTGACGACGATACCCTTCTATCTGTCGATGAGCGATTTCGGACTTGGCACCGCGGCCGGCGTCGAAATCATGAGGTTTCTTAAAGAGGGCGACCTGGGATCCGCCCGCAGCGCGTTCCAGAGCGTCTGGGTGTTGTTGACGGCAACGATCGGCACGATCCTTTTCATCGCCCTGATCGCAGCTTCAATGCTCATCCTTCTGACGCCTTATAGCGGCGATCCCTGGGGGCGGCACGAAATCGCGAAGGCGGTCGTGCTGATGATCATCTATTCCTTTGGCATTGTGCAAATGAGCATCGTCTATGTCGTCTATCGAGCGACGCATCGCTATGCGCTCGGGACGGTCCTGCTCATGTCGATGTTTCCGCTTGAAGGGGCCTGCCTGTTGATCACGGTGCTTCTGGGCGGGGGGCTGAATGACGTCTTGATCGGCTACATCATTCTGCGAGCACTGGGGGCGGTCGCTTACAATTACGTCATCTATCGACGGGAACGCTGGTTCGCGGTTGGTTGGGATTCAGCGCGACTGTCCGTGATCCGTTCGCTCGCGGGTCCGTCAACGGCCGTGCTGAGTTTGAACGGCAGCAATATCATGGTTCTGCAACTGCTGCTCGTGACGTTGGGTGCGTTTGCCGGCCCGGCCACGGTCGCAGTCTTCGGAAGCGTTCGTTTCCTGGCGCGCATCCCGTTCCAGTTTTTCAGCATGTTCGAACGAGCAAGCGTGCCGGAATTCACGCATGCCGAGCTCCACGAACGGTGGGGCCTGATGCGTAAGATGGTTCGGATGAACGTGACCCTTGGATTACTGGCGTCGTTACCCGTTGCGATCATCCTGACTTTTTTCGGTCAAACGCTGCTCGGCGCGATATCTCACAGCCTGCATGCATCGCAGACTTTATTCTTCTGGCTGGGTATGACGACGGTTTTTCTGGTCACCTGGACGGGACTGGCGACGCCGCTGTTCGCGACCAACCAGGCGCACCGATACGCCTATTACTTTCTGGCCATTGCGTTGCTGGTTGTCTTGGGCCCGATGCTTCGTAACCTGCTCCATATTCCGATGGAGCCAGGCACGTTTTCAGCCATGATGCTGGCGCTCGGCCATATGGCGATGATCGTGATCCTCTGGTTTCAGCTTTCCGGGGCGCCTTGGTTTCGACGAAAGGAAATGGCCTGATCTAGGGTCAGGACCCATAAGTGAGGTTCAGTTTGCGGCTCGGATGTGATTCAAGTGAGTAGCCCCTAGATTTCTGGACGCCTTCTATCCTAATTTTGAGGACAGGAGACGACGATGGGGAAGCCCAATTTCAGCGATGAGTTCAAGCGTGATGCGGTGGCCCAGATCACCGAGCGCGGGTATCCGGTGGCGGAGGTTTCCGAGCGGCTCGGCGTCAGTCAGCATTCGCTGTACGCATGGAAGCGGCAACTGGCGAAGGTGGTGTCTGGCGATGCCAGCAAGGATGCTGAGATCCGCCAGTTGAAGCGCGAGCTGGCCCGGGTGACCGAGGAGCGCGATATACTAAAAA
>NZ_JAGRQC010000008.1 GCF_018122655.1 Stakelama marina | reverse complement strand
ACGATTTTTCGAACACGATCATCATCCTGACGTCGAACCTGGGGTCGAATTTCCTCACCAACCTGTCCGACGGGCAGAAGGTCGAGGATGTCGAGCCGCAGGTGATGGAGGTGGTGCGCAGCCATTTCCGGCCAGAGTTCCTCAACCGGCTCGACGAGATCATCCTGTTCCACCGGCTGGGCGCCGAGCATATGGCGCCGATCGTCGATATCCAGGTGAGCCGTGTCCAGAAACTGCTCGCCGATCGCAAGATCGAGATCGACCTGACCGCCGCCGCGCGCGACTGGCTGGGCCGTGTCGGTTACGACCCGGTCTATGGCGCCCGCCCGCTGAAACGGGCGGTGCAGAAATATCTGCAGGACCCGCTGGCCGACATGATCCTGTCGGGCAAGGTCAAGGACGGCGCGACGGTGAAGGTCGATGAAGGCGATGGGGGGCTGGTGCTGAGCGTCGCCGGATAGGAACAGGGTGCAGGAAATCGCGCTTGCAATCGGCGTTTCACCAAGAGAGTATTCGTGTCCGGTTTCGTTCACACGCGACAGAGCCGGTTCGTAGAGCGTGGATGAGGGGGTTTTTGATGGCGCTGAAACGTTCGATTGCGGCTGCGCTCGCCGTAAGCACCGTCTGGGCCCCTGCAAGCCTTGCCCGCGAAAAGGATCCGCTCGACGTACTCCGCGCTTGCCGCAAGATCGAGGAGCCGATGAAGCGGCTCGCCTGCTATGACAGCGCTCTCACGGACGCCGAAACGACGCAGAAGGTGAATCGCGAGGAGCGGGTTCGTCGCCAGAAGGAGGAATTCGGTTTAACGCCATTGCAGGTCGAAAACCGTCGCGAACAAGAGAAAGAGCAAACCGAGGCTCCGACGACCGATACGGTTGGCAACCCCGCACAGCAAGAAGACGAAGCCGCCCAGCGCCAGCGGCTTTCGAGCACAATTGGCGAAATCCTGACCGACGCCGCCGGCCACAAGGTATTCATGCTGACGAACGGCCAGATTTGGCGAGAGACAGCAGGCTCCCATTATCGCGGCATCCTGAGGCCCGGCTGGAAGGTCGAGATCAACAAGACCGCACTCGGCGGTTACAAGATGACCATCGAAGACCGTACGGGCTATTTCGCGGTCCAACGGATGCGCTGACGCGTCGGTAGGGTTCGAATCCCGAATCCACGCGCTCCCGCCAAAGATGGAAAGCGCTTCCCGCTAGCCGGTGAACTGGGCCGAACGCCTCCGGCGGAAACCGGCGGGCAGCCCTTGTCAAGCAACAGTTGAGCGCCTGGCGGTCCGTTAGTCTTGCGACCGGCACGAGCGTTCCTGCCGCAGCTGCCGGATCGACGGCCTCGCTTTTGCCGTTCCTATCTATGCACCTGTCTGCTGCAACCTCACCACGACATGCTGCCGATGCTATCGATATCGCAGTCCGGCCGGTATCAACGCCGGACAAAAAAAGGGGGAGCCGAAGCCCCCCCTTCCAAAGTTGGTTGATATCCTGCGCTCAGAAGTGAAGCTTCGCGGTAGCGCGATAGTAGCGGCCAATCTGATCGTAGACATAATACGAACCCGATGCTCCGGCCGCATATGGCTGATGCGTATCGAAAAGATTGTTCACGTTCAGCTGCATCTCGAACGTATCGGTTGGGTGGAAACTGACCGAAATATTCTCAAGCCAATAGGCCGGGACACCCGGAACGTCTCGCGATTCCGCTGTGTCGTTGTTCGAGAAAATGGCTTTTCCGATATACCGCGTCTGCGAGAACAAGGTGACCTTGCCCAGGTCCCAGCCGATGTTCAGCTGGCCCGACCATTTCGGATTGCCGATCGTGCCGGTTGCGATCGAGAGGTCATAACCGGTGACAGAGGTTTCACGCTGAATCAGCCGGAAAACCTGCGCGTTCACGGTAAGTTGCCCCAGATCCTGACCACTTCCAAATGTCCGGCCAATATCAGTCCGGTAGGTCAACTGGCCCTGGACAGCCTGGAAGTTCAGATAACCCGCATTCTTGTACCCGGTGGAGAAGCCATCCGCGACCTGGAAAGGCCGAGCCGGATCGCTACCCGGAAGGCGCGAGAAGAGATTGCAGTACTGGTTCGGATAATTGGCCGAGTCGTAGCAGGCCTCCATCACCGAGGTCAGGTTCAGCGAGGAAATCGCATCCTTGATCTTGATGTTCACATAGTCGGCCGCGAGTGACAGACCGCGGATCATCGGCGGCGCGATGATCGCCCCGATCGTGTACGAATCGGCAATCTCGTTCTTCAGGTCCGCATTACCGCCGGTCGTTCCCTTGCGGGTACCGTTGATGATGTCCGACTGGAAGGACGCAATGCCGTTATAGCCAAGCGCCGCCGCTTCTGCGCGACAATTGGCTTCACGATTCTGGGGATTATTTCCTGCCGTGATGTTCGACTGATCGCACGGGTCATTCGCGAAGCTGAACGTCGTGCTGGTCGGAAGGAACAGCTCGACGAGAGCAGGCGAGCGGATCGACCGCGTGTAGTTGCCGCGGATGGTCAGGAAATCATCGAACACGCCTAGCCGGCCACCGAAGGTGTACGTCCAGTCGCCGCCCGACGTGCTGTTGTCGACATACCGGCCCTTGGCTTCTGCAAGCACGGAGCTGACAACCGGGAGGTTCGTGTCACGGCTCACCAGCGGGATGCTCAGCTCGCCATAGACTTCATTCGTCTTGAAGCCGCCCGCAGTAGCACTTGTGCCCTGATTACGGCCGATATCCGTCAGATAACCGACATCCGGGTTAAACGACGCCGATTCTTCGCGATGCTGATAGCCGAACGCAAGTCCGACCGCACCGCCCCAGACATCGAACAGCTCACCCGAAGCATATGCTTCGAAAATCTTCTGTTCGATAAGGCTGGAGGCCTGCAGCGGAGCCGAGATGTAGTTGCGGGCCGCAGCACTGGTATTCGCCTCACCGAAGAAGTTCAGCGGAACACATTCCTTCGCATCGCGGATCGGCGCCTGATCGGGGACACTGTTCGCGCCGCCCGCTTGAGCCGGCGGCGTGACCTGCACGGTACAGACGATATCACCCGGCTGCACCTCACCCTGGCCAAGGCCCATGATGACATTGCCCGCGCGGCTGACATTGTACAACCCGTTGGGATCAAGACCCGCAATCGTTCCGGCAGTCAGCGCCTGAACGTCGAGAGCATAGTCGAACCGACGCTGATCGATATCATTGTACTGCGAGTTGGCCTCGGTCCGCCCATAGTTGAACGACATGTCATAGTGCCAAGTGCGATCCATCAGATCGACATCGCCGCGCAGACCAGTCACGACACGGAAGAGATTCTGCCGCGTTTCGTTGTTACCCGTGGTTAGCGAACGACCTTCTCGAGCGACAAAGAAGTCGCAGTTCGCCGGGTCCGCTCCCAAGCCGTTTGCCGTGCAATTGTCTTGGATGATCGACGCCGTACCGGCGTCAAGAAACGGATTGGTTACGTTGAACCGTACCGCGCCGCTATCGTCGGGAAAGAAGTCGGTCTGCCAAACGGCCTGGCTGATCTGATCGTTCGCACGGCTATGAGCGTAGATCGTCTCGACATAGGCGGTGACACCGTCGGTGACGTCATAATGGCCGAGGCCGGTCACGATCGTGCGATCGATCGGCGTGTAAAGGTTGCCGAGATCACTCAGCGAGATGCCGTCACCCCCCTGCGAGAACACAAGGCCATACTGGGTACCGGGGTCAAACGGCCGCAGTCGGCCATTGCTGGTGAACTGCAAAATGTTACCGGAGCTGTCCTGGATAGGCGCACCGATGAAGGGATTGCCGAAGAAGAGCGCCGGCAGTCCGTCGAACGTCGCAAACGTTACCCGGGGATCGGAGATAAGCACGCGATCCGGAATACCGTCATTCGGCCCAGTGTTGTTCGGGTTGGGCTGGAACGAAAGCGGAGGATTGAACTTCGTCCGGTCGGCCTGGATCAGACCTTCCTGATGCTCATGCTCGACCGAGACCACGACGTTGCCGCGGCCCTCGGCAAAATTGCCGCCAACCGTACCGGCGATGCGGAAATCGGCATAATCACCGCGCTGCGAGATGCCGTAGGACGAAGTCAGGTCCATGCCCTGATAGTCCTGCTTCAGGATGATGTTGACCGTGCCCGCGATAGCGTCCGAGCCGTAGGTCGGAGCGCCGCCAACCGAAATGGTCTCGATCCGATCGACCAGCTCCAACGGAATCGTGTTGAGGTCGACCTGAAGCCCCGGCGCGCCCGCATTGCCTGCTGCCGGCGCGTTCGACCCCACAAAGCGGCGCCCGTTTACAACGGTCAGCGTCCGCTGTGAGCCAAGGCCGAAGAAGTTGACGTAATTAGCGCCGACGTTGTTGATACCTTGGGCATCAGCAGTCGACGCGCCGGGTATACCGAAACCAGGCTGCTGATTCAGCGCCTCTGCAACGTTTGTGAAGCCACGATCCTGGATGAACTGATCATCCAGAACGACGGCTGGCTCCACCGTCTCGAACGTCTTGCGGCGAATGCGCGATCCGGTGACGACAATCTCTCCAGCGCCCGTATCGGCAACGGAAGCTGTGTCCGTCTGGGTCGGCACGGTCGACTGATCGGCGGCCCCGGACTGGCTGGTGCTGTCAGACTGGGTCGTTTGGCTGTTGCTGTCGTTTGACTGCGCCGCTGCGGGCGATGCAAAAGCAGCAACTGCGCCGACCAGCACCAAAGCCTGGAGCGCGGTGCTACCGCGGAGCTTCCTCAAGGAAGACTTTGAATTGCTATTCACAGATGGGTTCCCCTTGTTTGGTCCGTCCGCGGCCGCGAATGCGCGATACGCAGACGAACGATCCCTAGCCGCTTCCGCTCATCCCCAGTGAGGAGAGCGAAAGCGACGTGCCAATTTGATGAACGGCGATTGAACAACTGTAAAGAATGCCCGGCGCCATGCGTGGGGAGTTTGAAGGGAACTGTCGCCATAATGACACAATGGCACATCGCGAATGTATGTTTATTACACTCCTACAGCAATTCTGATATTCTTATTTCACTGTATCAACGGCACGACGCACGGATGGTCGATAGCGATCGAACTTTTGGCGTTCGATCATGTTTCCGACACCATCAGCCAAACTGAGCGAGTCATGGAAAAGCACGCGGTCGCGCGGCTGATCGGCGCGCCTCCGGGCTATGTCGGGTATGAGGAAGGCGGCGTCCTGACCGAGGCGGTGCGCCGCAGGCCGTATCAGGTCGTGCTGTTCGACGAGGTCGAGAAGGCGCATAACGACGTATTCAACGTGTTGTTGCAGGTACTCGACGACGGCCGGTTGACCGACGGTCAGGGACGCGTGGTCGATT
>NZ_JAGRQC010000007.1 GCF_018122655.1 Stakelama marina | reverse complement strand
TCACGTCACTAACCGACGATGATCGCGCTGCGCTCTACGGCGCGTTCCTCACGGTTTCAGCCAAGTTGCGCGGGCCGGATGGGGCGCAAGCGCTTGTCCTGTTCAGGCGTAAGGGTAAGCGAGCATTCGAGGCTGAGAAATCGAATGATGGATAGCGGCGCTGTCCGAACGGCAATTGGTGCGCTAATCCCGTCCTAAAATTGAGCGGGTCAACTCAGCCAATCCGCTGGCGTCTAGGTGAGCGGACAATGCATCTTTCTGCAGCAATTCCTCCGTCAAGTGAGGATGGAATTTCTCGAACAACAAGTTCGGCGAATGCGCAAATAGGTTCACCTCTTTGCCATCTGCCAGGGCCGAAAGTGCGTCAATCAAATCTGGGCTTTCGTCCTTTCCGAACACCTCGAGAAACCCATCGTGTGTCTGCACGGTAAAGCCGCTCGCCCGAAGGGCGAGTGCCAAGGTCGTTGTCCGATCGGAACCCGTTTTCGTCGCTATGACAGCTGCGTTGTCGCTGAGCTGGGCAATCGTTCCGGGGTCAAATTGCAGTTGGCCGTAGTTGCTGCGTGCCTCGTCGAGTAGCTCTAGCGCAGTCGGATCAAGATAGATCGGGCGCTTTTGTCCTTTTAGAACATCGAACATTCGCTCGATCACGCGGTCGTGGATGTTGCCAGGGTCGCCCCCAAAAATGGGCGGCACTCCGGCTTTCGCCGGTGCAACCATAATGACACGATCCCGGTCGAGAACTTCTTGCACCAGCCAGCGCCTACCCGAAAAAATGAGAAGCATTCCCGGCGCGATCATGTTGTCGATGGGGAGTGTCCCAAGCTCCTTACCGCCGAAAATCAGCCTATATTCCTCGGGTGTCTGAAATACTGCGTAGAAGCTATAGTGCTCGACCAGCTTCTCGCCATTGGCACCGAGCAGCAAAAGCCCATCACTGGTTTGCTCAATAAGCGCGACTTCAGGTTGCCCAAGTGTTCGCAAAACATCCAGGAACAGCTGGGTATCGACTTGGCGGAATGGCCCGATTTGGCAGAGAATCCCGTAGAGTTGCTGCGCACGTATTCCGCCTCGCTCGGCGATCACCGAGAGGATTTGGTGAACGAGGGTCGAGAGGTGCAGGGCCTCGCGTTGCGGCGGTTCACACCAGCCTTCCAAGAGCAATTCGATCATCGCAATAGCCCGCACCATCCCAAGGCGAAGACGGTCCGAAAAATTGCTCGTCGGCGTAAGCTTCGCCTCGACTGCATACTGCCGAAGGATGGCTGGCTTGCCCGGTCGCCGCCCTGATCGGCCAAGCCTTTGCCTGAGCGATGCGACGCTGA
Source organism: Stakelama marina (assembly GCF_018122655.1). Classification (GTDB taxonomy): domain Bacteria; phylum Pseudomonadota; class Alphaproteobacteria; order Sphingomonadales; family Sphingomonadaceae; genus Sphingomonas; species Sphingomonas marina. The sequence goes on along the minus strand of NZ_JAGRQC010000007.1, from coordinate 60,407 downwards.
ACGGTGCGCCAATCTGGTCGACACAAGTTACATCGCCAATATCAATTCCCAATTCCAGCGTGGAAGTGCAGATGGCAGTCGTCGGCGCAATACCATCTTTCAAGCGACGTTCGACGAAGTCTCGATGCTCGCGCGATAGGCTGGCGTGGTGAGGGTAAAACTCCTGCGGCAGGTGTTCCTTTTCGCAAAGTGCGCGCAACCGATCTGAGTAGATTTCAACTGCCTGACGCGCACCGCCAAAGACAAGATTGTCGCTGCCTCTCAGGTGTTCGAATAGGTGCTGCGCAATGGCATCCGTCGCTGAAGGGCCTTCGTCGTCCTTGTCGCCAGCAACGTAGCCACGGAGCTGGAGCTGCAATTCGGCTGATCCGCCCTCGGCAATGACCTGTTCGACTTCACTTGGACTGTCAGGACGAAGATAAGCCTTCGCCAGCTCCATATCTCCGAGAGTGGCCGACAAACCGATCCGACGAATAGGTCTCTTGAGAGCACTTTCGAGGCGCGTGAGAAGTGAACGCATCTGGATGCCGCGCTCACTGTCGAGGACCGAATGCAATTCATCGAGAATGACTGCGCGCGTTGCGCCAAACAGCCTCGGAATCTCCAATCCGCGTCTAATGAAAAGCGCCTCAAGTGACTCTGGGGTGATTAGCAGCACGCCCCTCGGTCGCTTGATAGCCTTAGTCTTAACCGATGACGAAACGTCGCCATGCCACGGCGTGATAGGCAAGTCTGTATCGCGACAAATGCCTTCAAGTCGCCGCGCCTGATCGGTGATGAGCGCCTTCAGCGGTGCGACATATAGAACATCAAATCCGGAGTCGTCACTGGGTTCGTCGAGCACTTGGGACAGTAGCGGGAGAAATGCGGCTTCAGTCTTACCTCCGGCGGTGCTGGCAGCGACAATCAGGTCACGATTGCCGTCCATAAGCACGTGAGTTGCGCGCGCCTGAATATCGCGCAATTCCTTCCAGCCTTGCTGACGTATCCATTTCTGGATCGGTCGAGCCAGCTTGTCGAATGCCGCGCTCACAGTCGGAAGCTGGCTAGCTCGTCGCTCTCGGGAACAGCGCCAACGCTCTCATCCACGTCGCTCATGTCGTCACCAGAATCCTCCGCCACGTCGAGTTCTTCGATGAGGTCCGACCATTCGACGCCGGGGTTTTGTTCGAGCACGGCCAGAAGATTCACGAAAGCCGTGACCGTATTGCGGGGGGTTCTGAAATAAGCTTCCCCGATCCTGTCCGAGCAGTGTGCCATGAACGCTTCCAAGGCGTTGTCTGGCAGGATTGCTTCATCGCCCTGCATGACGGCGCGAATGTTGGCTAGGAGCACAAACAAATCTTCGGGTGTAAGGCTGGCCAGTCGAATGACCGGCCCGGAGAGATCGACCAGTCCGTCACGCGCAAAGGTGTTCTCTGCAAGGCGAGACTGGAGAGCCTCATAGCTGTAGAGGCCGCGCCGCGTATTCATGAGGAATTCCGGCGTTCCTCCCATGAGGAACCCAAGGTTCTCCGCGCTTCCTTGCAGAACGTCGTTCAGGATGCGCAGGATTTGCTCATAGTTGGCATTGCGGGCTTGCGATGAAGTCAGCTTGTAAAGGTTGACCATCTCGTCAAGGCCAACGAGCAGGCCCTTGTAGCCCGCTTCACAAACAAATGCCGACATCAGTTTGAGGTGATCGTAGACGCTGGCGTCATTGACGACTGTGCGAACACCCAGAGCCTTGCGAGCATCGGTTTTCGTAGCAAATTCGCCGCGCAGCCATCGAATGGCTGCCGATTTCAGTTCTTCATCGCCGGTTTCATGTCCCTCCCAATACCGGCGGATCACCTGCGCGAAGTCGAAGCCTCCTGTCAGCTCCTCGAAATGGGCAAGGCGCTGGCGAATGATGTCATCTGTCGATTGTTCTTGCGCCTCGGCATCGTGCTGGGCCTGGCTGACAAAGCGTTCGATAACATTCGACAATGCACCACCATCTGGCTTGGTCCGGGTGGCAAGATTTCGCGCCATCTCCGCGTAGAGGCCCCGTGCTTGCCCGCCGGTCGCGTGGATGCGTCGATCCGGGGCAAGGTCGGCAAACATGACGACCAATCCCTTTTCAAGCGCTACAAGCCGGATCAGATTCATGAAGAAGGTCTTGCCGGAGCCATACTCGCCGATGATGAAACGAATGGCTGAACCGCCATCAGCGATCCGGTCCATGTCCTTGACGAGTTCCTCGATCTCACGCGCTCGTCCGACCTGGATGTGCCGAAGCCCCAATTTGGGAACAACACCGGCGCGTAGCGCCTGAACGATGGCGTCGCGTTCGCGCGGTTTCAGTCTCGACATGAATTAATCCCCCTTCGCCATCTCGGCTCTCAACGTATCGGCTATGTCCGGCGATACGTCATATCCGTCATATTCATCGAGCAAGGCCTCATCAAATTTATCGAAAGCCCACTCGTTGACTACCTCAAGCGCGCCAGATGGCATGAGGCCTTTCTTGCCGACGATCTCGTCAAACTCGTCGTCGGCCCAGTGTTCGCGCTGGATTATCTGCTCCACAAGCATCGCGTGCTTTGGATCGAGACCAGCCATTGATGATGGAAGAGCATGCGCTGCAATGACCTCATAGCTCACGTCTTCGTCGGCCGAGAAAATCTCGCCCAGAACGCTTGAAACGCGCTCGGTGTCATCTCGAATAGCGGCAATACGCGCTGCATCGAGCGAAGCAGCTTTGGCTTTTGGTTCATCCGGTATTTGTTCGCCCGGTGCTTCCGCTTCAGCGGCTTTGACGCGAACCGGGCCGTCTGGCACGTCGCCAGCATGGAGGTCGGCGTAAACGAGGCCAGCATCGATCCCGAGAGCCTTGTAGATCTTCTCGATGCAAGCCACTTCTTCAGATTGAATCACGCTGTCGGCGTGGGCTATCGCGACAACTGCCGCGCGCAGGGCTAGATGATGCTCAGTGTCCGCATCTTTCAGCTTGCTGCGCAGCCATGACATGTCTGGCGGAACATCGAGATACCATTCGAGGTTGGCGTGGAGACGCTTTCTTTCAAGCTCAGTCAGGCCGCTAACAGCGTCGATCTTTTCACGGAGTGCTCTGCGTTCGGCTTCCACAATTTTGCTGTCGGCATGTGCGACGAAGGTCGCCAGCGCTAGTTCAAACAATTCGGTTCGATAGGCCGGGGAGACGTCTTCAAGCAGTTCGACCGGCTCGCCGAGTTCGAAGATCACAACGGGTTCGTCGATCTTCGGTCCGCGCAGCGAGAATCTTGGGTCTGGAGCCATACCGAACCCGATACGGGCGAGTGCATCCGCTGCGCCAGTCAGGTTCCGCTTGCCGAGCTTCTCCGGCGTTTCTCCTTCCAGGCGCGAGATCACATCAAGTGCTGGGACCAGCCCGCCCGTCGCTACTTGCTCGCGCGCCCAATCCTTGAGTTCTTCCAACTCGTCCGACGGGAACAGACGCCACAGCTCAGCAGGTAGGAGCGCCTGTGCTTCAATGCTCCCGCGGCCATCTGGATTTCGTCCAAGATACCGGCTGAACTTATCGAGTTCATCCATCGCCTCATCTGCGATTTTTTGCGCTTTCTGTACCGGCGACCACAAATCAGTAACGTCGGGGATCACCACATCTCCGCCATCTCCCGCCGTGAGATTGACCGAGCAATTGAACTCGCTGGATGCAGCACGATAGTCCATTTTCAGAAGCTTGCGAGGCGTTCGAATCTTTAAGCCATCAGGATAAAGCGCGTCGAACTTCAATTTGAAAAGTGCCTTGAATTCGTTGCCGCAACGCTCGGCTGGAGTGCGAAGGCGTCGCTCTGGGTGGCAATGCAGCCAGAGATGCAGCCATTCGGCATCGATGGCCTTGCCTTCGGCGATCATGTTGCCGAGCGCGAACTTCAGCGAAAATGGCAAGTCCCAGCTACGGCTCTCAAGGATCGCCTGCTTAAGTGTCGCATCGTCCAAGGAGAAGCCGCCCATCGCCATGATGCGCGCTATGTCGAGAAACTCTCCTAGATACCTTTGAACAGAGTAGTTGTCGGAGAAAAGTGCCTTGAGGCGCTCCACCTCGGCAACGATTTCCTGCTTTTCTTCGTCGGACGGCTGGTCGATCAGAAAACGTCGCTCAAGGCCATAGAAGAAAAGAAACAAATAGCCTGGGCTGATCGATCCATCGACGCGCTCACCGGCAAGCCAATCGAGGTATGTAGCTCGGCAGATGGATGGAATTTCGGAATAACTCGGCCAATATGGCAGATTGTCGCCATTGCGATCATTACCGAATTCCGAAACGTGTTCAGCCGGATCGATGTAGGCTCCACACCTTTCGGTGTAATAGGATGATCCAATGCGTGGGGGAACGCCCATGTAGATCATCCCTGCAATTTCTCGGCCCGCTATTGTGACGGTCTGCCCCTTTGGAACCCAGCCTTGGATTGGACGAGGTGAGCTTGTCTCCTTTGTTGCTCCTATTTGATTTGAAAGCTCTGCGCTCGAAGGTGATTGATCGGGAGCCGGTTCATGGCCGAACAATTTTTCACGCAATTCTTCTATTCGCGAGTGGCGCGTCTCAGTAGCTCCGGTTTCCGGGACTCTTCTCGCAGCATCACGGTCCTGATTGGTAGATTCTTGCCGGTAACTTTCTGACCTCTTCTCAGCTGCCCTCCTCGTTGAAGCAGCCTCCAGAGCTTCTCTTGCAGCCTTTCCTACTCGTATGAGTTCGGCGTTGTCCTGTTTTGGGCGATAGATGTGTGAGGTAGAGCGATCAGGCGGCTTACGTGATGAGTCAGTAATTTCGTCCGGAGAGGGGATGCGAGATGTGATCTCCTCCACCCGTTGTGTGTTCTTTGGGTCGAAGATCGATGTATCGTCGCCAAACAGCTTTTCGCGAAGCTCCTTGGTTCGAGACCCTTTAGGTATCTCCTTCAATTCCACCAGCTTGAGATGTTCGGGTGTTCTTGAGGCTGCCGGGGCAGTTTTCGCTACGCTATGGGCTTGAGGCAGTTCCGCCTTAATATGGCGCCTTACGGACCGAGCACTTTCTCGATGTTGGATTGGCATCTGAGTAGTAGGCGGCTCAACATCCGATAGGGCATGTTCCGACTGAAGCCGTGCGGTTCGACGTTTTTCATGCCACCGAACAAGAAATACAGGGGTAACAAACGCAAACAGCATTTGCATTCCGACAGGCACGTTGGTCATTGCGATGGCAGCGACGAACATGCAGGCAAAGTAGAACAAGAAATACTTGATTGCCCAACGAACGAATCTCAAAGCCCGCCCCCTTCCGCGATAGAGAATACGCTATTGTGTTGAGATCGAAAGGCAATGAATTGATAGCGGGGCAGGCCGTGCAGCCGGTCCTGACATTTGGTGCCTGAAATGGAGCGCGGGTCTTGCCCCCGCAGTGCAAAATCAGCAGGCATTCAAGGTTTGATATAGTCGCGCAGCCGATCCTCGATGACTCGGCGATCCTTATCTGTGCGTTTCAGGCGTCCTACTGATCCGTGCTCGAACTCTGAATAATCGAGAATGACAAGATCGATACCGTGCATCGGAAGCACTGCTCGCCGCAGCTCGTCGTAACGGCGACGTTGCTCGCCGCGCGAAACTCCCGACACTGTTTGCCGCTTGTCGAAGTGCGCGACAGATTGCGAATGCTGAATCTCGTGAAACTCCACTACCAGTTGCCGTGATGGATAGTATGCATCGACCGGTAGTCGCGTTGCCCTACCTGTCGGCCCTCGATCACCTGTCAAAAACGCAAATCTGTGCTGACGGAGCGATTGCTCGCCGAGAACTTCGTCGCAAAGGTCAACGATCCATGCTTCGTCACTATCTTCGCGTTGCGTTGACCGGCGCTCGGACTTACCCCGATGACCTGTCACCTCGGGGCGCTGCGTGGTCGTGAGGAACTCCAAGACCTGAAGCATGTCCCGATGCTCTGCGCTATCGCGCAGCGCTTCCCACCTTCCATTGTGTGGGTGCCAACTGATATTCGCCTGTCTGAGTACCGCGCGAAAACGCTTTGGATCAATGCCGGCCGAGCGTGCCATGTCAGCCGCCGTCACGAGCCGACTTGAACCGCTGCCGCTCATGGACTGAATGTCTCGATGATCGCTCGACCATGTGCCTGTAGGTCGCCACCGTTGGGCCACGTCGAGATCCAGTCGCGATAGCTGGAGAAGTGAAACGCGACGTCATCTCCTCTCACTGCTTCGGCAAATTCCGTGATTTCCTTTCGATGCCGCAAAATATCCTCTGACGGGATAGCTTTGCCTGCCCGTGAGGTCGGTTCGGCAAAAATATAGAGTAGCACGGCGCTGCGGCCTCTTCGCCGCGCCTCCGTCACAAGCCCGAAAGCGTGTTTGACTAACTGCACGGCGTCCAAATGGCGGAACGTGACTGCACCGGACCGCAATCGGTCATGCATTTGCTCATACCGCCGCATATTGTCGCCCCAGACCGGTCGATCATAGGCCGACGATAAAGACACCGATTTCTGGTCACGGAAGGGTTCAAACCGTTTGCTCTCGATGCCGATAAGGCTGACCTGCGTTTGAACGACAGCGTCAAGCCAAGGGTGACGCCCCCCGGACCAGGGAAATCGAGCGGTAAATTCAACATCCACCATTTCCACGGGGCCAGAGTTATCCATGCCGGGCAGCGGCGGAAAACTCTCCAAGCGTTCGATGAACCATCCAAAGCAATTCACAGCAAGGGCGGCTGAGCTTTCAGGACTTGCGAACTTGCCGGACTCGACTTCCTTCCCGCCTGCCGTGGCAAGCCTGTTCAGTACATGCTCTGCCGGAACACCGGGAAGAAAACCGGGCAATGTCATCATCTCGGCACCATCAGTACATTCTCCAATGCCTCAATCATCGCCTTCCGATTTTCAGGTTGCATCTTCTCCAGGTTTTGCTGCTTCCACAAGACTGCTGGCAGATGCCTTGCTTCCGGTATGCCGAGAAGTTCCCAGTCCGGTTCACCGCGCTTGAAGCCGATCAGGAACTGGCGGTGCGCGTCTGGCATCTCGCCAACCATTGTGGCGACGAGTGCCTCGCGGGTAGCCTCTAGATCGGCAAGCTCGACATTCTCTTGCGTCATGCCGACAAATCCGCGCTCGAATTCCTCCGCCAGCGGTTTGTGGGTCGGAGCGAGCACCTCGGCCATCGGGCGATTGTGGCTGATGAGGTAGACGAGGAATGCGCGCCGCAGTTCGTCACTTATACCTTCATTCGCCAGCAGGTCTCGCACGTCGAACAGGTCACGCGGGTGCTGGCGATCCAGCGCCGCCACGATCTTTCCCGCATAGAGGTCGGCGAAGGAAACAACCTGCATTTCGGCGAAGCCGAACGTGTCTTCGACTGTAGGCACAACACTCATGACTACGGGATCGTAGACTGTGCCGCGCAAGACGGGTGTGACCTCGATCTTGATCTGAACGCCTTCGGAGCGGACGATTAGCTTGGTGATGATGTTGTCGCCTGCTGAACGCGATGGGGCGACCGCCGCGCCCGGTATCCCGCCTTCGATCCGCTCCTTGATCCGCATCATTGCCGCATCGATTGCTTTGAGTGATGAAGCGCGATCCTCGACCGGCAAGTAGGTCAAGTCGATGTCCACCGAGAGGCGCGGCAAGTCGCGCACGAAGAGGTTGATCGCCGTGCCGCCCTTGAGCGCGAAACACTGCTCTTGCGCCACGAACGGGATGGTGCGGATCAGGAGGGCAACCTGCTGCCGATAAGCGTCCTGGAAGGCCATTTCCTATTGCACTCCAAGATCGGCAGGCACCGTGATGTCGTATTGCGGATCGAGCCTGCCCCCCTTCACCAGGACCCGTTTGCCGGAACCCAAATCGATCCTGGTCAAGTCGAGTTTCGGTCGCCACGCATGGCGGTGCCGGTCGGCAAAGAACAGGAACAGCCGCTTCACCTTTACGCTGGAGCAGGCTTCGAGAAGAGTTTGCAGGCGACGCGGGCTGAGATCGCTCAAGCCTTCCATCAAGGCATCGACCTGATGAAAGCTTTCATGCTTGGGCAGTTCATCGAGCAATTCGAGAACGGCGCGTTCCTTGCTCGAGTAGCGAACCGGCAATTGCGCGCCAGCGGCACTATACATGGTGGGGCTTGGCAATGGTGGCGTGTCGGAATCTGCCGGAAACAGGCGCAAGCTGTTGTGCCATGCGAATGTCACGTCGAGCGGCAAATCGTCCAGCCAGGTTGGCGGTCGTGTCGGTCCGTAAAGGTGAACTGTATGGACGTTTGCCGAAAGGTAGTGGGCATAGCCTTGCTGTTCGAGCGCGGTGCGACCGCCAACGGTCAGTGGAAGGTCAAGCATGGTCTGGAGCGAGATTACGACCTGCTGCCAGGTCATAGGCCCGCGTGAACGGCGATAGACCCGTCGCGCTGGGCTATCGAGCCAGCCGGAACTTACATACTGGCTGCGCAGCGCGGACGAATAGCCATTGGCCTCCAGCCAAGCGGCATCGACCAAAAGTCCTTCCGGAAGCTCCTGCTGGAGTTGGTTTAGCCTGCTGTCCAAACGCGTAGTCATGCTTAGTGTTTTGCCGCTTATGTAAACTTGTGTCTAGTTTGAAATAATCCCAAAAGACTAAGCTTAACTTAGCATTCTAGCAAAGCTTCAAACTGAGCCGCCCAGCCGATTGCGCGAGAAAAGGCAGATTCGTGCGTGAAATCCGGCAAAGCTGGCGCGGAAATCCGTCGCTGCTGTCGCAAATTCGCGCGTGCCAGCCGCAAGATTGCGTCGAGCGAAAAAATTCTCAGAACCAAGGGCAACGGAGTGGTTTGTCCGCGAACGTCTCTAACCGTCCATAGCTGGTTCAAATCGTGCAAATCGTTGAAGAATTGCCCGAATCCCAACTGAACCTGGCCCTTGCGCCTTTCCAAAAAGTTCTCATTATGTTCCGACGAGGGGCTGCAAATGTCAAAGTGAGAATGCCCCATGTCGAATACCGAACGCATTATCCGCCTCAAAACCGTGCTCGACCGCACCGGCCTTTCCCGCTCCACCATTTATCGCAAAATCGCAGAGGGCACGTTTCCGTCGCAGGTCAAAATCAGCATCCACGGCGCGGGCTGGCACGAGTCTGCCATCAATCGCTGGATCGCCGATCCCGCTCGCTATCGTGAAGAGGAACCGGCGGAATGAGCGGGCATCAACACATCGAACCGATCTGCGTTGGGATTAATGACGCTGCCCGTATGATAGGCGTAGGACGTACGAAGCTGTACGAGCTGATTTCAGCTGGCGAACTCGAAACGGTGAAGATCGGCAACGCAACTCGCGTAACCACCGCCAGCCTCCATGCACTTGTCATGCGACTGCGTGTGGCGAGCAGATAACAACTGCTGACGGTAGCAGCACTTTATGATCGATAGCTCGTCAAGGATGATTTTGTTGCCGTCTCTCCGTGCTGTCACGCCATGCCCGGCGTTCAGGGATCGGGCGCTTAGGGGAGAAAGTGAGCCCCAAGTCCGATCAGCCGGTGTTTTGCACGACCGCCGGCTGCGCGCGGGCCAGGTAAGGCCCTCATCAAGACGATTACTTTAGTTGGCTCACGCGAGCGCGAAGCGCTTCACGTGCGGTGTCGAGCGCAACTGTGTTCGTCTTGGCTGAGCAAAGATCGGCGGCTTTTTCGCCTAGAAAGTAGGCAATTCGTTCGTTGTTGGCTCCGCTTGGATGAGGAAGGCCAGCCATAATCCGTTTCTTGTCGAACTGCCCAAGCGACGCCAGATGATTGAGCGCAGCAGTGACCTTCGGGCCGAGTGGCACTAAAATGGCGTCCGGCAAAGCGGCGAGTTCCTCGCCAGTGTAGTCTTCAAGCCAGCGCCTCAATTCTGGCGTTTTGACCATGTCAGGATTGCCTGACCAGTTATCACCATCCACGAAGACGGGATAACGTAGTGCCGAGGTGAAGTGAACGAGCGTGGAGTCGCGGTCCCACAGTGTGGCCGTCGTCTCCAATCCTAACAGTTCGGCGATACCAACGAGATCAAGCATCCGGACCAGGTTGCCGCGCATTGAACCAGAGAAGCTGGCAAAGACCTTTGCTTCTTTGGCAGCCTTGTCGAGAGGCATGCCATTCATGAGCGCCGCTTGGGCGGCCCGCAGTGCGTTTCCGGCCTGCTGACGCCCAGGCGTCATGCCGACAATGACAATCCGAGCGTCCCGATTAACGTGGTCGAAGGGCGCGTAGCACATTGTCACTTCACGATTTCGAATCTGGCAGCTTTCCATCCTAAGATTTGGAATGGCAGCCGGGTCGTTGAGGGATTGAGTCGCCAACCCTCGTATTCAGTCTGCATATTGCGAGAACTTGTTCGGAATCGAGCGCATCAGAGAGTTCCTTCGAATTTCTGGATTTTCTGGATGAGGGCTTCGGAGATAGAGGCTGGCAAAAGTTCGCCCTGGTCAAAGCAACGTCGCGCATCTTCGACCGTGAAATCAAAAGCTGGGGCGAGCGATGCCAATGGGCCTAGATTTATGATGCTGGCCATTAGCAAACCACGCGTTGAGTTTGCCGGATTGGCGTTCGCCAAGCGTTGGGTGATCCACGCGGGATCGACGGCAGAGACATGGAAGTCCTTGCGACTTTTCAGCCAATCTACCGCATCAAGTGCGTGAAGGTGAACAAATGCCGGAGAAGCGCTGTTGCGATCCTGGGATGTCCTCGCCGCACTCGTCCTGATTAGCTTATCTGGACCACAGCGGTTACGTATCGTGCGCGTGTCCAGGCCTGAGAGGAGGGCCAAATCGCCCACCGTTAGCGACGATTCGGTCTCCCCATAGAAGGCCCCTTCGATTGTCTCGATGAGATTGAGCCATGCGTAAGCAAGCTCGTAGATCCTTCGGACTTCGCCATTCCTTGCTGCGGTAAGGTCTAGGCCGCCCAGCGCGACGTCCGGGAGGGTGGACAGAAAGTGTTCCAGGAAATCGAGCGCATCGTTCCGAGCAAACTCAACGTCCGGTCGATGCTCATGGTGAAGGGAGAGCTGGCGACGCTCCAACATCCCGAACAGCAGAAGAACTCGATCCGAAATAGCAAAGCGCGCCAGATCGATTGATGCGATCTCGGCTTCGGACAGATTTTCATCTGCAAGCCCCTCGACCTCGATCCCGAGAAATTCATTTCGCACCTTCGAACCAGCCGGGTCGGCAAGCGTGAAATAAAGGTCATCTGCCTTCAGTAGAAGGCAATGCCGCAAGTTGATTTCAACTTCGCTGAGAGAGGGAATTTCCATGACCGGCTCCTTTGTGATATCTTCATATCACTCATATAAAGGTCCGAGTCAACAGAAAAATGATATCTAGATATCACCGATCTTGCGGATCGACGCCTACGATTCCGTTTAGCCGATGAATTCGGCCCACATCGCCATCAACTCCCGCCGCTTGTCGAAGAAGTCGGTGCGGCGATAGGCTGCTTCAACCTGGTTGCTCAGCTTGTGGGCCAAGGCCTTGTCGGCCACTTTCTTCGGAAAATCGGTCTTTTCCGCTGCCCAATCGGTGAATGCGGAACGGAAGCCATGGACGGTTGCGCCCTTGATCCCGGCATCGCGCAACAGCTTGGTCATCGTCATGTCGCTGATGGGCTTCTCGCCATTATTCGAGAAGATGAGGCCATCGTCGCTCGTGCGCGACTTCCAGCGCCGACGCAGAATGGAAACCGCTGCCTTGGAGAGCGGCACCACATGCGTTTCCTTTGCCTTCATGCGCTCGTCGGGGATGGTCCAGACCGCCTTGTCGAGGTCGATCTCGGTCCAGACGGCCTTGCGCGTTTCGCTCGACCGTACGGCATTATAGATCGTGAAACGCAGGGCATCGCGGCCTGTAGTGGGTGATGCAGTCGTCAGCTCCGTCATGAACGCCGGAATGTCCGCAAAGGGCATTGCCTTGAAGTGCTCGACCTTGTCGGTCTGGCGCGGCAATCCTTTGCGGACTGAACGCAGCGCGGCCTCTTCTTCCCGCCAGCCCTTGATATGCGCGAAGTCGAGCACGGCACCGATGCGCTGCAAGATCTTACGGGCGGTGTCGGGGATTTCGAGCCAGATGGGCGTGAGCACCTCGACCACGTGTGTGCTGTCTACCTGATCGACGGCTTCCTGCCGATTAGCGGGAAGACATGGTTCTCCATGCTGGCGATCCAGTTGCGGTAGTTCTGGTTTTTCCAGCCGTCCTTCAACGCCTCGTAGCACTCGCGCGCTGCCGTTTCGAAGCTGGGCACAACCTTGCGCGACTTCCGTCGCTCGGCCACCGGGATCGATCCCGGCGCGAACCTGGCGGCGTAATGCGGCTGCGGCGTCCCGCGCCTCAGTCAACGTCACATCGAGCGCCGATCCCAATCCGTAGTCGCGCCGCCTGCCGTTATGCTGCATCCGCAAGACCCAACTACGGGAGCCGCTTTCCTTCACGAAAAGACACAAGCCACGGCCATCAACGTAGCGACCGGGCTTGGCGTTCTTCACCTTCGATGCTGTCAGTGCCATAGGTTATACACACCATAAAATTGTTCCAACTTTCGACCCCACATGGTGATCGAAATGCAGGCAAACGGGGGCGATCAACCGTGAACACGGTAGAAGACAAATCCCTGATTTTACAGAGTAGTTAGGGACGTCCCGACACTGCCTGCGACAGAAGTTTTAGCATTGTCGGGTGCGCCAGCCGCTGCCGGTGCGGCAGAAGCTGGCGCATTCAGCCGAATTTACGCCGCCACCTTGGCGAGCGCGCTGACCAGTTCCTGGGCGGCGGGGCCTGACGAAGCCGGATTCTGTCCGGTAATCAGCAGCCCGTCATGCAGCACATGGACGCCCCAGTCGTCGGTTTTCGAATAGATGCCGCCGGCATCCTTCAGCATATCCTCGACGAGGAACGGCACCACATCGGTCAGGCCGACCGCCGCTTCCTCGCCATTGGTGAAGCCGGTGACCTTCTTGCCGGCAACGAGCGGAGAACCGTCGGCCGCCTTGGCGTGGCGGAAAACCGCAGGGGCGTGGCAAACCGCGGCGACGTGCTTCCCTGCGGCGAACGCCTGTTCGATCAGCGCGCGCGAATGCGCGTCCTCCGCCAGATCCCATAGCGGCCCGTGCCCGCCGGGATAGAATATCGCGTCGAAATCCCCGATCGCGACGTCGTCGAGCCGACGCGTATCGGCCAGCCGGGCCTGCGCATCGGTATCCGCCTCAAAACGGCGCGTGTCTTCGGTCTGCGCGCTGGGGTCGGCACTTTTCGGATCGAGCGGCGGCTGCCCGCCCTTGGGCGAGGCAAGCGTGATGTCCACGCCCGCATCCTTCAGCACATAATAAGGCGCGGCCAGTTCCTCGAGCCAGAAGCCCGTTTTCTCGCCGGTATCGCCGAGCCGGTCGTGCGACGTCAGAACCATCAGGACCTTCATGTCGATCTCCTAAAAATCACATTCACAGTGACTGGAGATGGGAAGGCGGCCCCACGATTTCCACCGCCGCTTACCGCACCGGCGTCGCCGCTCCGTCGCCGACGACGGTGGTCCATCGCCGCACGCGCCAGTGCGTTACGAGGCCCTTGGTGACATAGGGATCGGCCTTGGCGAACGCCTCCGCGCCCTCCGGGCCGTCGCCCTCGAACAGCAGCACCGCCCGGTCGACGGGATCGTCGAGCGCGCCGCCCAGCACCAGTTCGCCGCGATCCGCTGCGGCCCATGCCAGCGAAAGATGCTCGTCGCGCAGCGCCGCCCGGCGCTCGAGATAATCGGGCGCCAGGTCGTAGATCAGCAGGAAATGGGCCATCGCATCAGTCCGCGAACAGCAGTACCGGCGTCTCGAGCAGCTTCTTGAGCGCCTGGACATAGCTTGCCGCATCATAGCCGTCGACGACACGGTGGTCGCAGCTGATCGACAGGTTCATCAGCTTGGCGCGGCGAATGTCGTCGCCGTCGAACACGGGGCGTTCGACGATCTTGTTCGGCCCGATGATCGCGACCTCGGGACGGTTGATGACCGGCGTCGTCGCGACACCGCCCAGCGGCCCGAGCGAAGTGATGGTCAGCGTGCCGCCCTGCATCTCCTCGGACTTCGCCTTGCCCGTCCGTGCGGCCTCGGCGAGGCGGTTGATCTCGCTCGCGAGCTGCCAGACATTCTTGTCCTGCGCGTCGCGGATCACCGGCACCATCAGCCCGGCATCGGTCTGCGTCGCCATGCCGAGATTGACCGTGCCCGACCGCGTCACCACGCCCGCCTCGTCGTCGTAGCGCGCGTTTATCATCGGGAAGTCGGGCAGCGAGCGGCAGATCGCGACGATGATCAGCGGCAGTACCGTCAGCTTGGGCCGCTGCCCACGATTAGCGTTGAGCGAGGCGCGCATCGCCTCGAGCTCGGTGACGTCGATTTCCTCGACATAGGTGAAGTGCGGGATGTTGCGCTTCGACGCCGCCATGTTCTCGGCGATGCGACGGCGCATGCCGATCACCTTGACCGTTTCGTCGGCCCAGCCGCGATCGGCCTGCGGGGCAAGATAGCCCTCGCCCGATCCGTAGCGCAGATACGCGTCGAGATCGCCGTGCCGCACGCGCTCGCCATCGCTGCGCACATCGGCGAGATCGATGCCGAGGTCGTGCGCGCGCTTGCGCACTGCGGGCGATGCCAGCACCGGGCGGTCATGATCCTCCCCGGAACGGGGAAGGGGACCGCTCGCCGAAGGCGAGGGGTGGAGGGAGGCATCCGTTGCGCGGTTCGCCTGCTGCGATCCCCCTCCACCAGCCTGCGGCTGGTTCCCCTCCCCCTGCGGGGGAGGATTTAGGCTCTTGTCCTTCGCCTCTTCGCGAATTTCGGCGTCTTCCTCGTCGGTCGTGCAGGCGGCTTCGGCCTCGCCCTCGGCATCCTTGCCCGGCGTTTCGGCCGCAACCTGTTCCTCGACCTCGGCCTCGTCGCCTTCGACCTCGATCACCACCAGCGTCGACCCGATCGGAATCATGTCTCCGGCCTCGCCCGCCAGTTCGAGCACCTTGCCCGCGACCGGCGATTCCATCTCGACCGTAGCCTTGTCGGTCATCATGTCGGCAAGCTGCTGGTCCTCCTCGACCACGTCACCGACCTTCACATGCCATTCGACGACCTCGGCCTCGGAAATGCCTTCGCCAATGTCCGGCAGACGAAATTCAAAGCGAGCCATTAAAAAACTCCGTTGGTGTCGAGCGAAGTCGAGACACGCTGGGACAGAAATTCGCTTCCGTTTCTCGACTTCGCTCGAAACGAACGGAAGGGTGAGGACGGCGCCATCACGCGTCCTTCATGATGTTCTTGAGCGCCTCGCCGATGCGGACAGGGCCGGGGAAATAGGCCCATTCGAGGCTGTGGGGATACGGCGTGTCGAAGCCGGTGACGCGCGTCACCGGCGCTTCGAGATGATAGAAGCAGCGTTCCTGCACCAGCGCGGACAGTTCCGCGCCGAAGCCCATCGTCCGCGTCGCTTCGTGGACGATCATGCAGCGGCCGGTCTTCTTCACCGACTCCTCGATCGCCTCGATATCGACGGGCACGATCGAACGCAGGTCGACGATCTCTGCATCAACGCCGGTTTCCTTGACCACATTCTGGCAGACATGGACCATCGTGCCGTAGGCGAGGATCGTGACGTCCTGCCCCTCGCGCACCGTGTTCGCCTTGCCCAGCGGAATGCGGTAATATCCGGTCGGCACCTCGCCGCCGGGATGTTTCGACCAGTTCTTCGACGGGCCGTCCCAATGACCGTCGAACGGGCCGTTGTAGATGCGCTTGGGTTCGAAGAAGAGGACGGGATCATTGTCCTCGATCGCCGAGATCAGCAGCCCCTTCGCGTCATAGGGCGTCGACGGGATCACCGTCTTCAGACCCGACACGTGCGCGAAGATGGACTCAGGCGACTGCGAATGCGTCTGCCCGCCGAAGATGCCGCCGCCAAAGGGCGACCGCACGGTGATCGGCGCGGTGAACTCGCCCGCCGAGCGGTAGCGCAGACGCGCCGCCTCGCTGACGAGCTGGTCGAGCGCGGGATAGATGTAATCGGCGAACTGGATCTCGGGCACCGGCCGCAGGCCGTATGCGCCCATGCCGACGGCGACGCCGATGATACCGCATTCGGTAATAGGCGTGTCGAACACGCGCTGCTTGCCATATTTGTTCTGCAGGCCGGCGGTGGCGCGGAAGACGCCGCCGAAATAGCCGACATCCTCGCCCATCACGACGACATTGTCGTCGCGCGCCATCATCACGTCCATCGCGGAATTGACCGCCTGGATCATGTTCATCCGCGCGGTGTCGCCTTCGCGCTCGGGCGTCGGGGCGATGCGCGCTTCTTCGGTGGTAATATCGTTCATCGGCTCGCTCACTTCCGGGCCCAGGGGCGGCCGGAGGCTTCTTCCTCTGCCATCATCTGTTGCTGTTGCTCGCGCAGGTGCCAGGGCATCTCCTCGTAGACGCCCTCGAACAACGTATCGAGCGGCTGGTGGAGGCCGTGGCCGAGAATGCCGTTCTTCTCGGCATCCTTCTGCGTCTTGCGGACGAGGTCGGCGCACTCCTTGTCCATCGCTTCCTGCCGCTCCTCGTCCCACTCGCCGAGCGCGATCAGGTGGTTCTTGAGCCGCGTCACGGGATCGCCGAGCGGCCAGTTCGAATATTCCTGCGCGCTGCGATAACCGGTGGGATCGTCCGAGGTGGAGTGCCCTTCGGCGCGGTAGGTGAAATGCTCGATCAGCGTCGGTCCCTGGTTGGTCCGCGCGCGCTCGGCCGCCCATAGCGTCGCCGCATAGACCGCCAGCGCGTCGTTGCCGTCGACGCGAAGCCCGGCGATGCCGTACCCGATCGCGCGCGCGGCAAAGGTCGTCGCCTCGGCACCGGCAAAGCCGGAAAAGCTCGAAATCGCCCACTGGTTGTTGACGACGTTGAGGATCACCGGCGCGCGGTAAACGCTGGCGAAGGTGCAGGCCGAATGGAAGTCGCCCTCAGCGGTCGATCCCTCGCCGCACCAGGTCGCCGCGATCCGCGTGTCGCCCTTCGCGGCCGACGCCATCGCCCAGCCCACGGCCTGCGGATATTGCGTCGCGAGGTTGCCCGAGATCGAGAAGAAGCCGTCTTCCTTCGACGAATACATGATCGGAAGCTGCTTGCCCTGCAGCTTGTCGCCCTTGTTCGAATAGATCTGGTTCATCATCTCGATCATCGGATAGTTCCGCGTGATCAGGATGCCCTGCTGGCGATAGCTGGGAAAACACATGTCGTCCGACGCCAGCGCCATCGCCGCGCCGACGGCGACCGCCTCCTCGCCCGTCGATTTCATGTAGAAGCTGGTCTTGCCCTGCCGCTGCGCGCGGAACATGCGCTCGTCGAACGCGCGCGTCATCGCCATGTTGCGCAGCATGCGGCGGAGCACATCGGCATCCAGCCGCGGGTTCCACTGGCCGACCGCCCGGTCGTTCTCGTCGAGCACGCGGACGAGGCCGTAGGACAGCTCGTGAAACGTATCGGGATGCGCGCCGACATCGGGGCGTTTCGCGGCATCGGCCGCCGGCACCTCGATATCGGAAAAGTCGACCTCGTCGCCCGGCCGGAACTTTGGTTCGGGGACGTGGAGCGACAAGGGTTTCAGGTTGGCGCGCTGTTCGCTGGCCATGCTCTCTCCAAACAGAATGACGGTCCGCGGCGTTCCATCAACGCGCGGATTCGGCTTTCGCCGCGTTGTTATAAAATTTCAACGCCGAAAGCGAGTCATGGTTGCGAGAGCGACAAGTTCAGCGTGGCAGGGCGATGCTCCCGGTCACGTCGAAGCTGCCCGAAACGCCCGGAGCACCGGTGTCGGGCTGCCCGCCGCCGACCCACAAGCGGTATGCCGACTGCGTCACGCGCATCACGCCCTTGTCGTCGGCAAAGGCCAGATCGCGCGGATCGAGCTTGAAGCTGACCGTGCGGCTCTCGCCGGGCGCAAGATGGACGCGGTTATATCCCTTGAGCGATCGGATCGGCGTCGCCGGCCGGCCCGGCACCGACAGATAAAGCTGCGCGACCTCGTCGCCAGCGACCTTGCCGTCGTTGCGGATCGTCACGCTGACGGTCTGCGGATCGCCCGCCTTCACCGATGGCGTCAGCTTCAGCCCCGAATAGCCGAACTGCGTGTAGCTCAGCCCGTGCCCGAACGGATATTCGACCTTGCCGTCGAAATAGCGATAGGTCCGCCCCTTCATCGCATAGTCTGTGAAGGGCGGCAGTTCGTCGGTCGACTGGTAAAAGGTCACCGGCAGCCGTCCGCTGGGATTGGTCTTGCCGCTCAGGATATCGGCGATGGCGCGGCCGCCCTGTTCGCCGGGATACCATGCCTGCAGCACCGCCTTCGCCCGCATATTGGCGTCACCCAGCGCGATCGCCGAACCCGATTGCAGGACGATCACGACCGGCTTGCCTGTCGCCTCCAGCGCGTCGAGCAGCTTCCGCTGCGCCGCCGGCAGCGCGATGCTGGTGCGGTCGCCGCCGTCGAAGCCAGGAATCTCGAGCTGCATTTCCTCGCCCTCCAGCCAGGCGTTCAGCCCGACGAACGCGACGACGACATCGGCGTCTTTCGCCGTCTCGACCGCTTCGGCGCGCAGCGCGCCCAGCGGCGCCTTCCACGCAAAGGTGATGTCGCTGGCGCGCGACGACTGATGCGCGAACTCGACTGAAAAGGCGCGCGGCGTCGTGTCGTCGAAATGTACCTTCATCGGCTCGAACGTCTGGTCGCGCTTGTTGCACTTCATCTCGACCTGCTGGTCGGGGACGCCTTCGATATGGATGGTGTAGCGTTCGGACCCGTTGCCGACATCGCAGCGCCGCCGCGTCTGCAGTTCGAACTCGTAATCGCCGGCGGCGGGCGGTGCGATCCTGCCGCTCCAGCGCACCGAAAAGGTCTTCGGATCGACGCCCGGCGCCGGGTCGATCCCCGCCCAGTTGACGTCGATCGCGGGCACCTGCCGCGTCGCGACGGGGTCGCCCGAAAAATCGGCATTGTTGTAAAAGGTCGCGGTCAACCCGCCGGGAAAGGCGGTTCGCGGCACCATCACCGGCACCGATTCGGTAAAGGGCGCGCCTTGCGCATAGGAAACGCGGTCCTTGCCGAACGTCTGCTCGATCCCGTCGAGCGGCAGCACAGCGCCGACCGGCGTGCCGTTGTAATTACCCTCCAGCCCGATCAGCGCAGTCGCGGTCGGGCCGACCACGGCGATCTTCTGAGCACCCGCTGCAAGCGGCAGCGCACCGTCATTCTTCAGGAGTACGATCGATTCGCGCGCCGCCCTCAGCGCCAGCGCCTTGTGCTCGGGCGAATGATCGGCGCTGATCGGGATCGACGAAAAGGGCACCCGGTCGGCGGGGTCGAACATGCCCAGCCGGATACGCGCGGCGAACAGCCGCTCGAGCGCGCGGTCCATCTGCGATTCGTCGATATAGCCCTTCTTCACCGCTTCGGGCAGCGACAGCATCTCGTCCTTGAAATCGCAGCCGGTGTCGGTTCCCGCCTTCACCGCCATCGCCGCCGCCTGCGCCATCGACGTTGCGTTGTGATGTCCGTTCAATATGTCGTCGATCGCACCGCAATCGGACGTGACGAAACCCGAAAAGCCCCAGTCGTCGCGCAATATGTCCTGCAACAGATGACTGTTCGCGCACGCAGCGGTTCCGCCCACGGCGTTATAGGCGCACATCAGCGATTCGGCCTTTCCCTGCGTGATCGTTCGCCGGAACGCGGGCAGATAGGTCTCGCTCATGTCGCGCGGCGACGGATCGACGTTGAACCCGTGGCGCAGCGGTTCCGGCCCCGAATGGACGGCATAATGTTTGGGCGTCGCGACCGCTTCCAGATAATGCGGATCGTCGCCCTGCACGCCCTTGATGAACTCGGTCGCGAGCGTACCGGTCAGATAGGGGTCCTCGCCCAGCGTTTCCTGCCCGCGCCCCCAGCGGGGATCGCGAAAGATGTTGATGTTGGGCGACCAGAAGGTCAGCCCGTAATAGCGGTCGTAATTCTTTTCGCGCTGCGCCTGATTATATTTGGCGCGGCCCTCCACCGCGACGGTGCGGCCTTCGAGATGCATCAGATCGCGGTCGAAGGTGGCGGCCATGCCGATCGCCTGCGGAAACACGGTCGCCTCGCCCGAACGCGCAACCCCGTGCAGCGCCTCGTTCCAATAGTCGTAGGGCGGGATGCCGAGCCGCTCGATACCCGGCGCGGCGTTCTGCATCTGCGCGGCCTTTTCCTCCAGCGTCATGCGGCTGACGATATCGGCGGCGCGCTTGGCGACCGGCGCATCGGGATCGCGATAGAGCTGCGCCGAGGCGGAGCTTGCCAGCATCGTGCCCGCGGCGAGCGCCGCCAGCGCAACAGATTTGCGAAAAACCGTCATGTCCCTCTCCCGTCGCTGCGCGTGGTCCGCGCTTGTCGGGCAGACGGTACCAGAGCATTCGTGTCTTTGGTAGCGCTCTCATTACGATTTTTCAGGGTGTATCGGGCATTCCATATTCGCCGATCAGCGCGCGCGTCACGCCGTTGGTCCAGCCGAATCCGTCCTGCAGCGGATATTCGCCGCCACCGCCGGGGCGCACCTTTTCGACGTCATATTTCTCGACCAGCTTGCCGCTCGCACGATATTCGCGCACGACCGTCGTCAGAAAGCGCGTCGCGATTTCGCGCGCCAGTGCGCCATGTCCGGTCCGGCGCAGCCCTTCGACCGCGATCCATTGCAGCGGCGCCCAGCCATTGGGCGCATCCCATTGCTCGCCGGTCTGGATGCGCGTCGTCCGCAACCCGCCCGGCGCGAGCAGCAGATGCTCGATCGTCTGCGCCACCTGGTCGGCATGCTCGCCGGTGTCGAGACCGGTAAACAGCGGATAGGCGGTCGCCGCCGTCACCTCCGGCTGGATGCGGCCTTCGCGCAGGTTCCAGTCGGCATAGGCGCCGCGATCGCCGTTCCACAGCCAGCGCTCGACCGCGCGTTTTCGCGCCTGCGCCTGTGCGCGGTAATCGGATGCGCACCCCTCGCCCAGCGCTTCGCAGCGGCGGGCGATGTCCATCTCCATGCCATAGAGCAGCGCGTTGAGATCGACCGGCACGATGCTGGTCGTTTCGATCGACGAGAGCTTGTGGTTGTCGGCCAGCCAGCGCGACGAAAAGTCCCATCCGCTTTCGGCCGCGGCGCGCAGGTCGCGATAGACCTGCCGGTCCTGCCGCTCGCTTTCGCGCGCGGTCAGCACATCCTCGCGATAGCTTTCGTCGCGCGGTGTGTCGCGCATGTCCCAATAACGGTTGAGGATGCTGCCATCGGGCATCCGCACGACATGTTCGGAGGCGCGATGCTCGGCCGATACCTTGCTGCGCCCGCGCATCCAGAACGCATGTTCGCGCTTCAGCGTGGCGAGCCTGCGCTCAAGCGTCGCGCGGTCGCGCTTTTCCGACAGGCCCATCATCAGATAGAGGACCGGCGGCTGCGACCGGCTGACATAATAAGTGCGCGTGCCGTTGGGGACGTGCCCGAACCGGTCGACCAGATGCGCGAAATCGGCGATCATCGCCTCGACAAGTTCGTCGTGCCCGTCGGCCTTCGCACCGAGCAGCGTGAAATAGCTGTCCCAGTAATACATTTCGCGGAACCGCCCGCCCGGTACGATGAACCGTTCGGGCACCGCGATCTGCGACGACCCCGGCTCACGCTGGACCGGCTGGCGCGTCAGGTGCGACCACAAATTCGCGATATGCTCGGCGACCGGCACGTCCGGGTGCGTTCCGCGCCCCAGCGGCTGGGCGGGCGCGGCCTGTTCGGGCATCTCGAAATTGTCGAGGACGAAGCGGCGCAGCTCGGGGTCGGTCCAGTCTTGGCGCGCCCTGAAATCGGCCAGAATCGCCTTGCTGTCGCGTCTGGGAATGGCATCGGCGAAGCTCTTGCTGTCGCGAAAGATGCGGCGCATCTCGACGGCACGGAACAGCGCGCCGAAACGCTCTTCGGGCGTTACGACGCGCGCCGCTTCTGCCTCCGCGCCGCCGGACGCACGCGGCGGCGGCGTGGCGGCGCAGGATGGCAACGCGCTCAGCGCCAATGCCGCAAGTCCCGCGCGCCAGCGCCGCATGCCTCGTCTCCCATCGTAACGGCGATCAGGCGCCCGCCACTTGCTGTTCGATCACACCGAAGATCGGATGGTGGTTGTCGTCCTCCGCCCAGATGCGGACGGTGTCGCCCGCCTTCAGGAATTCGGTGGTCGGCTTGCCATCCTTGATCGTCTCGACGGTACGCACCTCGGCAAGGCAGCTATAGCCGACGCCGCCGTCCTTGATCGGCTTGCCCGGCCCGCCATCGGCATCGCGGTTCGACACCGTGCCCGACCCGACGATGGTGCCTGCGCCCAGCTTGCGCGTCTTGGCGGCGTGCGCGACCAGCGTGCCGAAATCGAAGGTCATATCCTCGCCCGCCTCGGCCCGGCCGAACGGTTCTCCGTTCAGATCGACCATCAGCTTGCGGTTGAGCTTGCCGTCCTTCCACCAGTCGCCCAGCGCATCGGGCGTCACGAACACGGGCGAAAAGGCACTGGCCGGTTTCGACTGGAAAAAGCCGAAACCCTTGCCCAGCTCGCCGGGAATGAGGTTGCGCAAGCTGACGTCGTTGGTCAGCCCGACCAGCCGCACCGCCTGCAACGCCTCTTCGCGGCTTGCCCCCATCGGCACGTCGCCGGTCACGACCACGACTTCGGCTTCCAGGTCGCAGCCCCAGCTTTCGTCCTTCAGCGGGATGTCGTCGCGCGGCCCCAGAAACCCGTCCGATCCGCCCTGATACATCAGCGGGTCGTGCCAGAAGCTTTCGGGCATCTCCGCCCCGCGCGCCTGCCGCACCAGCTTCACATGGTTCACATAGGCCGAACCGTCGGCCCATTGATAGGCGCGCGGCAGCGGCGACGCGGCGTCATGTTCATGGAAACGCTCGCGCGGGATCGCCTCATGTTCGAGGTCGGTCGCGAGGTTGCGCAGCTCGGGCTCGATCCGGTCCCAGTCGTCGAGCGCCGCCTGCAGCGTCGGCGCGATATGGCTCGCATCGGCGTACCAGGCGAGATCGTTCGATACGACGACAAGCTGTCCGTCGCGTGCCCGCTTCAGGCTGGCCAGTTTCATATGCTCTCCCTTGGGCGTTGGTTTCGATTGTTACCACATAGAATGTCGCGCCGCGATGTCGAGCCAACGCGCGGACCGGTTGACAGTGCCATCGCACCCGCGCATCCGGGAACAATGTATTCAGGCCTCGGCTTTCTCGACCATCCCGGTGAAATGCCGAAGAGAATTCGTGAACGTGACTGGAGCGGCACCCCGCTCGGTCCGCTCGACGAATGGCCGCAGGCGCTGCGTTTCGCACTCAACATCTGCCTCGGGTCGAGCTTTCCCACCGCCATCTATTGGGGGCCGGAGCTGCTCCTGCTGTACAACGACGCCTGGGCACCGATTCCCGCCGAACGCCATCCCGGCGCACTGGGGCGTCCGGCGCGCGAGGTCTGGTCGGATATCTGGGACGTGATCGGGCCACAGTTCGAAAGCGTCCTCGAAACCGCGTGCGGCTTTTCCGCCTATGACCAGATGCTCGCGATGGAGCGCGACGGCGTCGCGCAGGAGACCTACTGGAACTACAGCTTCACCCCGATCAAGGACGAATACGGCAAGGTCGCCGGCATCCTCAATCAGGGAAACGAGACGACGCGGCAGGTGCTGTCCGAGCGGCGTCGCATCGAACAGATCGAGCGGTTCAGCGAACTCGTCGAGCAGGCGCCCGGCGCGATCGCGGTGCTGCACGGCCCCGACTTCACCTACGAAATGGCCAACGCCGCCTATATGGAACTGGTCGGCAATCGCCCCATTCTCGGCAAACCGATCGCCGTCGCGCTGCCCGAAATCGCCGAACAGGGCTTCATCGAACTGCTCGAACGCGTCTATCGCACCGGAGAGGCGTATCGCGGCGACGGCGTCGTCGTCGAATTCGAACGCCACAGCGACGGGCCAGACCGCCGCATCCTCGACTTCATCTATCAACCGATCAAGGATACCGGCGGCAACGTCACCGATATCTTCGTCGAGGCGAACGACGTTACCGACAAGCTTGCCGCGCTTGATGCGCTGCGCGTCTCCACCGAGGGGCAGACCTTTCTCTATTCGGTAGCCGAGCGGCAGCGCAATTTCGAAAAACCGTCCGAAATCCTTCGCTTCACCGCGCGAGCGGCAGGACGCCGCCTGAAGGCAGACCGCGTCGGCTTCCTCCGCGTGCAGCCGGAAGATACGGTCGCGTTCGGTCCCGGCTGGCGCACCGAGAAACTGCCTCCGCTGAATGGCGAGATATCGCAGGATATGCTCGGCACGGCCGTCTGCGACGCCTATTCGCGCGGCGAAACGGTGGTGATCCGTAACCGTTCGGAAGATCCGGTTCATTCCTCCCCGACCGGGGCCGACCTCCCGCCCGCCGGCATCGGCGTGCCGTTGATCCGCGGCGGACAATGGGTCGCCAGCCTGTTCGTCCACAACAGCACCCCACGCGACTGGTCGCGAGAGGATGTCGCCTTTGTCGAAGCGGTCGCCGAAACCACCTGGGATTCGGTCGAGCGGATCGAGGCGATCGCGGCGCTGCGCGACAGCGAGGAAAAATTCCGCGCGATCGCCAATTCGATCGAACAGATGATCTGGTCGACGCGCGCCGACGGCTATCACGATTACTACAACGACCGCTGGTACGAATATACCGGCGTGCCGTACGATTCGACCGATGGCGATTCCTGGACGGACATCTTCCACCCAGACGACCGGCCGCGCGCCTGGGAACGCTGGCAGAAGAGCCTCGCGACGGGCGACCCCTATCACATCGAATATCGGCTCCGGCACCATAGCGGCGTCTATCGCTGGGTGCTCGGCCGGGCGCAGCCGATGCGCGACGAGGGCGGCAATATCGTTCGCTGGTTCGGCACCTGCACCGACATTCAGGAAATCGTCGACGCGCGCGAGGTCCTGGCCCGTTCGCGCGAGGAACTCGAAACCGCGGTTCGGGAACGGACCAGCCAGTTGATGGCGGCCGAGGAAAAGCTCCGCCAGTCGCAGAAGATGGAAGCGGTCGGCCAGCTCACCGGCGGCATCGCGCATGATTTCAACAATATGCTCGCGGTCGTGATCGGCGCGCTCGACCTGATCGACCGCCGGCTCGAACAGGGCAACAACGATATCGGCCGCTATGTCGAGGCCGCACGAGACGGCGCGACGCGCGCGGCCGGGCTGACGCGCAGGCTGCTCGACTTTGCGCGCCAGTCGCCGCTGACCCCTGCCCCGGTGCGCGTCAACGACCTGATCGAGGACATGCTCGACCTGCTCCGCCGCACGATCGGCGAAAAGATCAGGATCGAAACCGATCTGGCGGGCGGCGCCTGGCACGTCGTCGCCGATGCGAGCCAGCTCGAAAACAGCATCATCAACCTTGCCGTCAACGGTCGCGATGCGATGCCCGATGGCGGAACGCTGTCGATCCGCACCACCAACCGCACGCTCAGCGCAAGCGCAGCGGGCGAGCACGGGCTGGCCGCAGGCGATTATGTCGAGATCGGCGTCGCCGATACCGGCACGGGAATGACGCCCGACGTGGTCGAGCGCGCGTTCGAACCCTTTTTCACGACCAAGGATGTCGGCAAGGGGACGGGGCTCGGCCTCAGCCAGATTTTCGGGTTCGTCGGCCAGTCGGGCGGGCAGGTGCTGATCGAAACCGAACCCGGCAAGGGCACGCTCGTCCGCATCCTCCTTCCGCGCGACAGCAATACGCGGCATGTCGACATCGCTCAGGAACCGCTTTCCAAGACCGCGCCGCGCGCACGCGCAGGCGAAACGGTTCTTGTCGTCGAGGATGAAGAGCGCGTCCGCTCCTTCTCGGTCGAGGCGCTCCGCGAACTCGGCTACACGATCATCGACGCCGAAGGCGGTGAAGCAGCGCTCGAACGGATCGCCCGCGAAGACCGCATCGACCTGTTGTTCACCGACGTCATCATGCCGGGCATGACAGGGCGTGAGCTGGCCGAACGCGCGCTCGAAATGCGGCCGGGCCTGAAACTGCTCTACACCAGCGGTTATACGCGCGACGCGATTCAGGAGACCGGCGGGCTGAGCGCAATGGCGACCGTGCTGCCCAAGCCGTTCGGGATCGACGCGCTCGCCGCGGCGGTCCGCAAGACGCTCGACGGCGGCGAACCCGCAAAACCCGTGGACCTTCGCGCGCAAGACGATTAGGGCGGCGTCCGTTTGGCGCAGGCACATCCCGCGCCCCGACTCTTTGAAGGAGACCCGTCGTGGCCAATGTCGCGGTGATCGGCGCCCAATGGGGCGATGAAGGCAAGGGCAAGATCGTCGACTGGCTGGCAGAACGCGCCGACATGGTCGTGCGCTTCCAGGGCGGGCACAATGCCGGCCATACGCTCGTCGTCGGCGATGCGGTCTACAAGCTGTCGCTGCTGCCCTCGGGCATCGTCCGCGGCACGCCCAGCGCGATCGGGAACGGCGTGGTGCTCGACCCCTGGGCGCTGAAGGCGGAGGTCGAACGCCTGCGCGATCAGGGCGTCTCGGTCACACCCGACACGCTGATGATCGCCGACAATTGCGTGCTGATCCTGCCGTTTCACCGCGATCTCGACGCGCTTCGCGAGGATGCCAGCGGCGCGGGCAAGATCGGCACCACGCGGCGCGGCATCGGCCCGGCCTATGAGGACAAGGTCGGCCGCCGCGCGATCCGCGTATGCGACCTGGCGCATCTCGAAACGCTCGACCCGCAGCTCGACCGGTTGATGGCGCATCACAACGCGCTGCGTGCGGGCTTCGACGAACAGCCGATCGATCGCGACAGGCTCGTCGCCGAGCTGAAGGAAATCGCCGGCTTCGTGCTGCCCTTCGCGCGGCCCGTATGGCAGACGCTCAACGAAGCGCGCGCGGCCGGCAAGCGCATCCTGTTCGAAGGCGCGCAGGGCGTGCTGCTCGACATCGATCACGGCACCTATCCGTTCGTCACCTCGTCGAACACCATCGCCGGGACGGCGGCGGGCGGGTCGGGGCTCGGCCCCAGCGCGGTCGGTTTCGTCCTCGGCATCGCAAAGGCCTATACGACGCGCGTCGGTTCGGGCCCCTTCCCGACCGAGCAGGAAAATGAAACCGGCGAAAAGCTCGGCACGCGCGGGCATGAATTCGGCACCGTCACCGGGCGCAAGCGCCGCTGCGGCTGGTTCGACGCGGTGCTGGTGCGACAGGCGGTCGCGGTGTCGGGCGTGACCGGCATCGCGCTCACCAAGCTCGACGTGCTCGACGGGTTCGAGACGATCCGCATCTGCACCGGCTACCGGTTGCGCGGCGCAACGCTCGACCACTTCCCGTCGCACGCCGCCGACCAGGCGTCGGTCGAGCCGGTCTATGAAGAGATCGAAGGATGGTCGCAATCGACCGCCGGCGCACGAAGCTGGGCCGATCTTCCCGCCCAGGCGATCAAATATATCCGCCGCGTCGAGGAACTGATCCAGTGTCCTGTCGCGCTGGTATCGACCAGCCCGGAGCGCGAGGACACCATCCTCGTCCGCGATCCCTTCGCCGACTGAACACGGCTATCGGAGCGGCGGCGCCCAATTTTGGGCCTGATTTTGGAAAGGCAGCGGCGGGCCCGGTGGGAAACCGGACCCGCCCAGGCGATTGACCCTCGGGGGGAGAGGTTGCGCCTGAAACCGTCCGGCCGAATACGGTCCGGACGCGGTGTCTTCGGCAGCGGCGGTCTTGCCCCCACGCCTCGACCCGGACCGATCAAAGCCCGCTTCGCTGCGGATTGCCAGACTGGGCGGGTCGGGTGACCGCAGCTTATGCGCGGCTTGCCGGGAGATGTGGGGAAAGCGCGACGGGCCGAGCGGTCAGCCGCCGCACTGCGCGCGGTGAAGCAGTTTCTGGTCGGCAAGCACCAGCGCCATCATCGCCTCCACGACCGGCGCGCCGCGAATGCCGACACAAGGGTCGTGACGGCCCTTGGTCGCGATCTCCGCCGCCTCTCCTTCGCGCGTGACGGTCTCGACCGGCGTCAAGATCGAACTGGTCGGCTTGAACGCGACGCGTACGCGCACCGGCTGGCCGGTCGAAATGCCGCCGGCGATGCCGCCCGCGTGGTTGGCGAGGAATTGCGGGCCGTGATTGCCCGGCCGCATCGGATCGGCATTCGCCTCGCCCGAAAGCCGCGCCGCCTCGAACCCGTCGCCGATCTCGACGCCCTTTACCGCGTTGATGCTCATGCACGCCGATGCCAGTTCGCTGTCGAGCTTGGCATAGATCGGCGCGCCCCAGCCGGCGGGTACCCCGGTCGCTTCGCACGCGATCACGGCGCCCAGCGAGCTGCCCGCCTTGCGCGCGTCGTCGACCAGCCTCTCCCAGCGCGCGGCGGCATCGGCGTCGGGACAGAAAAAGGGATTATTGTCGATTTCGGCCGCGTCGAACTTCGCCGGGTCGATCGTGTCGCCGCCAATCTCCTCGACCCATGCGCGGATCGAAACCTCCGGGATGGCCAGCCGCGCCACCGCACCCGCCGCCACGCGCGCCGCCGTTTCACGCGCAGAAGACCGCCCGCCGCCGCGATAGTCGCGAAACCCGTATTTGGCGTCATAGGCATAATCGGCATGGCCGGGGCGATAGGCCTTGGCGACCTCAGAATAGTCTTTCGAGCGCTGATCGACATTCTCGATCATCAGCGAAATCGGCGTACCCGTCGTCTTTCCGTCGAACACGCCCGACAGGATCTTCACCCGATCGGGCTCGCGCCGCTGCGTGGTGAAGCGCGACGTGCCCGGCCGGCGCTTGTCGAGAAACGGCTGAATATCGTCTTCGGACAGCGCAAGTCCCGGCGGACACCCGTCGATGACAGCACCCAGCGCCGGCCCATGGCTCTCACCCCAGGTCGTAAACCGAAAAACGCGTCCGAAGGTATTGAAACTCATGCGTCCTCCGACAGTGCAGCAAATGCCTCGGCGTGGCGCGCCTCGCCCTTTGCGCCGCATGGCAGGCCATCCTGCAATTCGAGCGCCATGAAGAACGGCCCGGCATAGAGGCTGTCAAAGCCCTCCGCCGTCGCGGTTTCGAAACCGAAGCGTTCGTAAAATCCGGGTTCGCCGAGCACGAACATCAAGAGCGCGCCCGCCGCGCGCATCCGCTCGATCGCCGCAGCGATCAGCGCCTCGGCCACGCCCGTCCGGCGATGCTCGGGCAACACCGCGACGGGCGCCAGCGCCACCGCCGGAACGGAATCGCCGCCGATGCTCGCCTCCATCCGGCTTACCGCCACCAGCCCCTCGACCGCGTTGCTGTCTTCATCGCGCGCCAGCAGCACCAGGACGAGGTCGCCATCGATGGCGAGCTGTTTTACCAGCATCGCTTCGGACGGCCGCGCGAAGCAGGTCGTCAGCACATGGTCGATATCCGCCGCATCGATCGGGCGCGCGGGCTGGATGACGGTACTCATCCCGACCGCCGATCAGCTCAGCGCGATGTCGGGCGCGTCCTCGGCCTTCATGCCGATGACATTGTATCCGGCATCGACATGGTGGATCTCGCCGGTGACACCGCTCGCCAGATCACTCAGCAGATACAACCCCGCGCCGCCGACATCGTCGATCGTGACGTTGCGTTTCATCGGCGAATTGAGCTCGTTCCATTTGAGGATATAGCGGAAATCGCCGATCCCGCTCGCCGCCAGCGTCTTGATCGGCCCGGCCGAAATCGCGTTGACGCGGATATTGTCGCGCCCAAGATCGACCGCGAGATACTGGACCGAGGTGTCGAGCGCCGACTTCGCCACGCCCATCACGTTATAGTGCGGCACGACCTTTTCCGACCCGTAATAGGTCAGCGTCAGCAGGCTGCCCCCGTTCGGCATCATCGCCTGCGCGCGCTTGGCGACGGCGGTGAAGCTGTAGACCGAGATATTCATCGTCATCAGGAAGTTGTCGAGCGTCGTGTCGTAATAACGGCCACGAAGCTGGCTCTTGTCCGAAAAGCCGATCGCGTGGACGACGAAGTCGATCGTCGGCCAGTGCTCGGCCAGTTCGGCGAACGCCGCGTCGAGCCGGTCCATGTCCGACACGTCGCATTCGATCAGCTTGTCCGAACCGAGCTGCTCGGCAAGCGGACGCACGCGCTTGGCCAGCGCCTCGCCCTGATAGGTGAACGCCAGCTCCGCGCCATGCTCGGCGAGCTGCTTGGCAATGCCCCAGGCGAGCGATTTGTCGTTGGCGAGCCCCATGATCAGCCCGCGCTTGCCCTGCATCAAACCCGTCACGACGTCTTCGCCTCCTTCTTGCTTTGCGCGTCCTCTAGACCCTCGTCGGGGTCTTCCGCCAGTGCCGCGTTGAGCTCCGCGCCCATTACGACGCCCAGCCCGACGACGAAAAAGAAAATGAGCGCGATCATCACGCCCGCCATGCTGCCATAGGTCAGGTCGTATCCGCCCAGCATGCCCAGCACGACCGGCAACAGCGCGGTCGTCGCCAGCCACCATGCAGCGGTAAAGGCGGCGCCCGGCCATTTGGGGCATTTGGAATAGCGATACCGGCTCGGCGTCAGCGAATAGAACAACATGTACAGCGCGCCGAACAGCGCCAGCGACGGCGCGATCCGCGTCAGCGACACCGCCTTTGCGGTTCCCGTCGCAAAGGGCAGCACGCGCACGATGAACTGTTCGATCCCGGTCAGCACGACCTGAAAGCTGAACGACAGCATCACCAGCACCACCGATGCGATGATGAGGCCGATCGACCCCAGCCGATACTCCCAGAAGGCGCGGCTCGACTGTGTGCCATAGGCGCGCTGGAGGATCGACCGCACCGTCTCGATAAAGCTCGCGGTCGTCCACAGCCCGACGAGCGCACCCAGCCACAGCAGCAAGCCCGACCGCGCGGCCAGCACGTCCGAAATCGGCTTGCGCAGCACATCGGCGACATCGGGCGGCACCGTTTCCAGAAACGCATTGAGCGCGTGCAGGCCGTCGCCCGTCTGGCCGAGCAGCTTGGCGATCGCAGCGGCCACGATGAAAAAGGGAAACAACGTCAGCAGCGACAGGTAGGCAAGATTACCCGCATGCATGAAACCGTCGGACCATACGCCGATGGCGACGCGCTTCATCACCTCGATCGCACGGTCGCTGACGCCCAGGTCCCCCAATCGCCGGTGTACGCGTCCGCCCAGCCCCTTGCGGCGGGCCTCCGGCGATTCGGGGGAGCCTGCTTCGTCCACGATAGCGCTTTAAACGCCCATCTTCGCGCGCGGGTTCGTATCGCCTCCGTCCCAGGCCTCGACGAATTGCTGGAGCGCGGCATCGCCAGCGGGAATATCGATCATCAGCGTGACGAGCTGGTCGCCGCGCCCCGACGGCTTCTTGTGAAAGCCGCGGCCCTTCAGACGCAGCGTCTTGCCCGAGGTCGATCCCTTGGGAACGGTCAGCATCACCGGCCCTTCGACCGTCGGCACGCGCACCTTCCCGCCCTTCACGGCTTCGGCAAGCGTGATCGGCAGGTCAAGGCGGACATCGTCGCCGTCGCGGGTGAAATAGGCGTGGGGCTGAACCTCGATGGTGACCAGCGCGTCGCCCGCGCCGCCCGGCCCCTCCTGGCCCTTGCCCGCCAGCCGCATCTGCGTGCCGTCCTCGACGCCCGCGGGCAGTTTCAGGTCGATCGTCTTCCCGTCGGACAGCGTGATGCGCTGCGGCTTCAGCGCGGCGGCATCGACGAAGGGCACGCGCAGGCGATAGGCGACATTCGCGCCCTTGGGCTGCGGGCGCCGCCCGAAACCGCCGAAGCCGCTCGAAAAGCCGCCGCCGCGGCGCTTGCCGCCCATGCCGAACAGCCCCTCGAACACGTCGCCGAGATCGGCCTCGTCGCCGCCGAAATCGAACTGCGCGCCGCCGGGGCGATAGCCCCCCGCGCTCGCGCCGCCGCCTCCGCCGCCAAAGCCGAAGGGCGATGTCGGATTGCCTTCGGCGTCGATCTCGCCGCGGTCGAAGCGCGCGCGCTTGTCCTTGTCGGTCAGCAGGTCATAGGCCTGCGTTACCTGGCTGAACTTCTCGGCCGCCTTGGGATTGTCCTTGTTCCGGTCGGGGTGCAGCTCCTTGGCGAGCTTGCGATAAGCCTTTTTGATATCGGCTTCGCTCGCGCCGCGCGCCACGCCCAGGGTTGCGTATGGGTCTGCCATTGTCTTCCTGTATTATCCTGTTGACGCACTACATCGGCGCGCGCGCGCTTTCGTGCAAGATCAACCGTCGTTGTCGAGCGGTTCGACATCGACGGATACGTGCATCTCCTGCGCGCCCGACCCCAGCGACACGCCGTCGATCGGTGCGATATCGCCGTAATCGCGGCCGATGGCGACGACGATATGGTCCTCCGCCATCCAGATGCCATTGGTCGGATCGACGCCCACCCAGCCGCGATCCGGCCCGCACCACAGCAGCACCCACGCATGGGTCGCGTCGGCACCGACCAGCCGCTCCTGACCCGGCGGCGGAAGCGTGCGCAGATAGCCGGAGACATAGGCCGCCGGCAGCCCTGCCGCGCGCAGCCCCGAAATCATGATCTGCGCGAAATCCTGGCACACGCCGCCGCGCCGCGCGAACGCCTGCGCCGGCGGCGTATCGACCAGCGTCGCCGCCGGATCGAAGTCGAAGTCGCGCTGGATACGCCGGGCGAGCGCAATGGCGGCGTCGAGCGCGCCGCGATCGGGGTCGAGATCGTCCGCACACCAGTCGGCAATGTCGCGGTCTAGCGGGATATGCGGCGACGGATAGAGATAGGCCGCAGGTCCGCCCGGCGATGGATCGCGGCTATCGAGCGCCAGTCGGGCAACGTCGCGCAGCGTCGGATCGTCGGGCGCAGGGACCGGCACGGGACGCTCTACGATCAACTCGGCGCTGCTTTCGATCGTCAGCGTCGATGTGCGCTGTTCGACGATCAGCCGCACGATATTGGCAAGGCCCGCGGGCGCGCGCGACGGCGCGGTCCTGCCGCCGGGCTCGACCCTCAGACGGTAATCGACCAGTTGCTGCCCCGACCACAGGATCGGCTTCAGCCGCAGGTTGCAGCGCGCGAACGCGGCCGGCACCGCATAATCGAAACGAGTGATATGGCGGATGGCATAGCGCATCATGGTCAGGCGAGCGTCAGCCCTTCGGCGCGCAGCGGTTCGGCGCCTTGCAGGAAATAGCGCCGCGATATGGCATCCGACAGCCTCCCCAGTTCCTGCTCCAGCTCTCCCAGCAGCGCGGCATCGACCCGTTCGGCCCGCGCGACCGACAGCTTTGCCGCGATCGCTTGCCCCTTGGCTTGTTGCGGTTCGGCGATGCCGTCGTCGGACAGCACCGGCAACGCCGCCAGATGCGCGTTGATCGCGGCAATCTGGAACGCCAGCCCGCGCGGATTGCCGGGATCGCAAACGATCAGGTCGATCGCCGGCGCGCGCGCCACCCCGCTCATATAGCGCTGGCGATAGCTGATCTGGCTGTCGGCCAGGTCGAGCAAGGTCAGCAGGTCGTCATGCGTCGGCTCGGCGGCCAGAAATATGCGCGCCATGTGCGCGATTTCCTGCGCACGCTCGACGCGGCGACCAAGGTCGTGAAACGCCCAGGCATCGGTTCGCGCCATATGTTCGGCCGACAGCCCGGCGAGCGCGGCATAGCGCCGCTGGAGCGACCCGGCGCGGTCGAGCAGCCCGCCCTTTTGCGGGAACGGCGCTTCGAGCAGCCGCACCATATCCGCCGCCAGCCGCTCGCGCGAACCGTCGCCGATCGTCCGGGCGAGCCGGTTGATCGCGCGCACGCTCTGCGCATCGCCTTCCCCCTCCAACGCGGCGCGCGCAAACTCGACCAATGCGTTGCGGTCGAGCGATGGTGGCGGCATGGCGGCGCCCGCGCCGGTAATCAGATCGACCAGATGCTGCAGCGTCGCGGGGGCGAGCGCGGCGCCCGTATCGGCGCTGATCGAGTTGCCGAGCAGCACCCGGATCACGGTCAGCAGCGCCTCTCCGCGCTCCAGATATCGTCCCAGCCAGAACATGTTGTCGGCGACGCGGCTTGGCAGCGTGCCCGGGTTGCGGCGCAGCCGCACCGATCCGGGCGCGGGCAGCAGCGACATCGGATCGACCGGCTCGGCACAATGTACGCAGACATCGGCCGACCAGCTTCCCTCCCCCATCAGCACGGCGCGCGGATCGGGATTGTCGCCGATCCGGGCAAAACCGCCGGGGAGCACCGACCACTCGCCTTCGGGTCCGCGCGCCGCGAACACGCGCAGCGTGAAGGGGCGCGCGACCAGCCCGTCGCCATTGGCGACCGGCATCGTCGAAAGATGGACGATCTCCTGCCCGACATAATCCTGCGGCCGCCGCGCAAGGTCGGCGAGGAGCAGTTCGCGCTGGTCGTCGGACAGGCTCGACCCCAGCACCGCCTTGCCGTCCGGCAGGCCCAGCGGGGCCACGCCGAAGGCCGGGCCGATCAGCATCCGGTCGAGCTCGCGCTCGACATGGTCGCGCACGTCCTCGTCACCGCACCACCAGGTCGCGATATTGGGCAGTTTCAGATCCTGCCCGGTCATCCTCAGCGCAAGCGCGGGCAGATAGGCGGAAAATGCCGGGGCCTCGAGCGCGCCGGACCTAGGGGCGTTGGACAGGACGACATTGCCCATCGCCATCGCATCGATCAGCCCCGGCACGCCGATCGTCGATTTCGAATCGAAGGTCAGCGGGTCGAGCATCCGCGGGTCCAGCCTGCGCAGCAGCGCATCGATCCGCTTCATGCCCGCGATCGTGCGAACATAAACGGTGTCGTCGAGCACGCTCAGATCGGCGCCCTCGACAAGCAGAAAGCCCAGATAGCGCGCGAGATGCGCCTGCTCGGCATAGCTCTGGTTGTACCGCCCCGCGGTCAGCAGCCCGATCCGCGGGTCCGATCGGTTGCACAGCGCGGCGATCCCGTCGCGCAGCGCGGCGAAGAACGGCGCATGGCGAGAGATATTGAGCCGCGACTGCAACCCGCCCAGCATCCGCGCGATCGCCAGCCGGTTTTCAAGCGCATAGCCCGATCCGGTGCCTGCGCGCAGATGGTCGGCAAGCACGCGCCATTCGCCGGTAGGGTCGCGGCACAGATCGGCGGCGAAGAACTGGAGCTGATATCCCCCCGGCGGCGTCAGATGCTGCATCGGCCGCAGGAAGAAGGGGCTGCCCGTCACCAGCGCCGCCGGGATGCGCCCGCCGCTGACCAGCTTGCCCTCGCCATAGATGTCCTGAAGGATCGCCTCCATCAGGTCGGCGCGCTGGACGATGCCGTCGGCAATTCCCTGCCATTCGCGCTCGCCGATCATCAGCGGCACCGGCGACAATGGCCAGGGGCGCTCGTCATTCTCTCCGGCGATGCGGTAGCCGGTGCCGATATCGTCGGCCTGGCGCTGGGCGCGTTCGCGAGCGGTGGCGAGCGAACCGGCAGAGGTCGTCGCAATCTCTTCAAAGGCGGTCAGCCACGCCTCGCGCTCGACACCGCGCGCGGCGCACAGCATGTCGCTCTTGACCGGGCCGCTGCAATAATCGGCGATCCACCGCTCGGCGATTTCGCCTGCGTCCGGCGGCGCATCCGCTGCCCGGCTAGCCACTATGCCCGACCTTCATTTCGCCCATCCGACCATTGCGGGCGCGACGTGACCACAATCGCCACCGGCTTGCAACTGGCGATCATCAGACGTCGGGAAGACTCTGGTCGGCAACACCCCACCCGGCGAGGTTGCGGCTGTTCGACCGTTCGATCAGCGTATCGGCATCCTTGACGGTAAAGCGCTTGGCCGTGTCGATATCCTTCAGCTCGGTCCAGCTCACCGGTGCCGCCACCGGCGCGGCTTCGCGAGCGCGCGCGACATAGGGCAGTACCGCCGTCGAACCGCGCTGGTTGCGCAGCCAGTCGATGAAGATGCGGCCCTTGCGCTTCGCCTTCGACATCGTCGCGGTGAAGCGGTCGGGCTCGGCCTGCGCCAGCGCGCGGCTGAACCGTTCGGCGAACGATTTGACCTCGGGCCATTCCGCCTCTGGCGTCAACGGCACGACGACATGGACGCCCTTGCCACCCGACAGCATGGCAAAGCTTGCCAGACCGATTTCGGCGAGATGCGCTTTCAGGTCCTCGGCGGCCTTCTTCACGTCACCGAAATCAAGGCCCTCGTCGGGGTCGAGGTCGAACACCATCCGGTCGGGCTTTTCGACATCGGAGACGAGGCTGCCCCAGCCATGAAACTCGATCGTGCCCATCTGCACGCAGGTCAGCAGCCCCTTGGCATCCTCGATATAAAGATAGGGCTCGGTCGTCCCATCCTTCTCGGTGATATCGACATGGTGCACCGCCTCGCCGAAGCTGCCTGCGTCGTGCTTCTGGAAGAAACACTGTTTCGCGCGTCCCTGCGGACAGCGCACCAGGCTCACCGGGCGATTGGCGGCCCAGGGCAGCAGGATGCCGGCGACCGAGGCGTAATAGTCGGCGAGCTCACCCTTGGTGATCCCGGCATCGGGAAAGATGACGCGGTCGGGATGGCTGATCGCCACGCCGACATCGGCGGCACCGGATCGGGCTTTTTGCGGTTTTTCGGTCACCACCTCATCCGCCTCCTTGTCCTCGCGCAGCCCCAGAAAGCTCGCATGCCGCACGACATCGTCGGCGGTGAATTCGGCAAAGGCGATCTCGGCGACGAGCTTCGGCGTCACCCAATGCGCACCCTTCGCCGCCGCCTTGGGAACCTCGACCGGCGGCGTCTTGCGCGCGATGCGGTCGAGCTTTGCGCTCAACGCTTCCAGCGTATCGCCATCGAAGCCGGTGCCGACGCGGCCCGCATAGCGCAGTTCGTCGCCGTCATTGACCGCGAGCAGCAGCGACGCGAACGGCCGCCCCTTGGCCGAGCTTTCCGACCAGCCGACGATCACGAACTCCTGCCGTTTCGTGCATTTGACCTTGAGCCAGTTCTTCGTCCGCTTGCCGCGATAGGGCGCATCGACGCGCTTCGACACGATCCCTTCATAGCCCTCGCGGCACATCGCATCGAACAGCTTCTCGCCCGCGCCGAGCACATGGTCGGCATAGTGGATGCGGCTGTCGCACCCGGCGAGCAGCGCCTCGAGCCGTTCCTTGCGCTGCACCTGCGGCAGCGTGCGCAGATCCTCGCCATCCTCGCTCAGCAGGTCGAAGGCGAACAGCGTCATGTCGCCGCCCTCCGAAATCGCGGTCTGCAGCGTCGAGAAATCGGGCCGCCCGTCCTTGAACGCGACGATCTCTCCGTCGATCAGCGCCGCGCCGGACAGCGACCCCGCCGCCTCGACGATGCCGGGAAATTTCTCCGACCAGTCGAGCCCCGACCGCGTAAACACCCGCGTGCCACCCTTGCCGATGCTCAAAAGCGCACGGTAGCCGTCATATTTCACCTCGTGCAGCCACTGGTTGCCCGCCGGCACCTCGTCGACCAGCGTCGCAAGCTGCACCTCCTCGAACGCGGGCGCCTTCACCGTGCGCGATTTCGCCTTCGCGCTGGTCTTGGCCTTCTTCCCCTCGGCGATCTCCTGCATCGTCCGCCCGGTCTTCACGCTCGTCAGCGCGGTTTCGACCAGCGTGTCCGATCCGCCCGCCTCGGCATCGTCGATCTTGCGCAACAGCCAGTTCTCGCGCTTTTCGCCCTTCTTGCCCTTCAGCCGGATCAGCAGCCACTCGCCCTTCATCCGCTCGCCATCGAGCACGAAATGGAGGTGGCCCTTCGCTAGGTCCTGTTTCGACTTGCCCTTGATCGGCGCCCAGGTGCCGTCATCCCACAGCATCACCGTGCCGCCGCCATATTGGTCCTCGGGGATCGTCCCTTCGAAGCTCCCGTAATCGAGCGGATGGTCCTCGGTCCGAACCGCCAGCCGCTTGTCGTCGGGGTTGAGGCTCGGCCCGCGCGTCACCGCCCAGCTCTTGAGCACCCCGTCCATTTCGAGGCGAAAGTCCCAGTGCAGCCGCGTCGCGTCGTGCTTCTGCACGATGAAGCGGTTGCCGTGCCCCTTGGCGAGCGTCCCCGCCGGCTCGGCGGTCTTCGCGAAGTCGCGCTTGGCATTGTAGCTGGCGAGCGGATCGGACTTGGCCACCTAGCGCCTCCCTGCCGACAGCGAAGCGCGATCACGCACTTTTCTTCGCCTTCGATGTCTTCGCCGACGACGATTTCCGCGTCGTTTTCTTCTTCGCCCCGCCCTCGGGCTTTTCGAGCGACTTCTTCAGCGCCGACATCAGATCGACCACGTTCGACGCGCCGCGTCCGCCGCCATCCTCGTCGCTTGCCTCGACGACCTTGCCGCCCTTTGCCTTGCGCTTCTTCTCGATCAGTTCCCGCAGCGCATCGACATAGCGATCGTGGAATTCCTGCGGCTCGAACGGCGCCGCCTTTTTCTCGATCAGGTCCTCGGCAAGCTCGAGCAGGTCGGCATCGGGCTTGTCGTCGGGAATGTCGCGGAAATAGCTCTGCGCCTTCCGCACCTCCTCGGCATAGCGCAGCGTCTCGAGCACCATGCCGCGCCCGCATGGTTTCAGGCTGACGACATATTCGCGCCCGCGCAGCGCAAGCTGGCCCAGCCCGACCTTTTTCGTCCTTCTCAGCGCCTCGCGCAGCACGATGAACGCCTCCTCGGCAAGGTCGTCGGCGGGCACCACGAAATAGGGTTTTTCGAAATAGAGCACGTCGATCTCGTGCGCATCGACGAACTGGGTGAGCTCGAGCGTCTTTTTCGATTCGAGCTTCACCGCATCGATCTCCTCCTGGTCGAGCAGCACGTAATTGCCCTTTTCGACCTCATAGCCTTTCATGATCTCGTCGGTGTCGACCGGCCCAACACCGGTCACCACCTTTTCGTAATGGATCGGCTTGCCGCTCGGCTCGTGGATCTGGCGGAACGACACGCTCGCGCCCGATTTGGTCGCCGAATAGATTTCGACCGGAATGGAAACTAGCGCGAGGCGGATCTGCCCCTGCCAATATGCGCGTGCCGCCACGTCCTGCTCCTCACTGTTTCGCGGTCGATTCAATCCGCGGCGCGGCGACTCGTTCCGTGGCGCCGATGCTCGACTTGCGCGGCGACGGCGCGTAAAGCGGCGCGCATCATGGCAGACGATCCCTTCACGCTGTTCGATAGCTGGTTCACCGACGCGCAGGCGAGCGAGCCCAACGATCCCAACGCGATGGCGCTCGCCACCGCCGATGCGAAGGGGCGCCCCTCGGTCCGCATGGTGCTGTTGAAGGGGCACGGGCCGGACGACGGCTTCGTCTTCTACACCAACCGCGAAAGCGCCAAGGCGCACGACCTCGCCGAAAATGCGCAGGCCTCGCTCCTTTTCCACTGGAAGTCGCTGCGCCGCCAGATCCGCATCGAAGGGTCAGTGACACCCGTCTCGGACGCCGAATCGGACGCTTATTTCGCCACGCGCGGGCGCGATTCGCAGCTCGGCGCGTGGGCGTCGGAACAGTCGCGCCCGCTCGATGCCCGCGAAACCTTCGAGGCGCGGTTCGCCGAGATGCAGGCCCGCTTCGACGGTCAGGATGTACCGCGCCCGCCGCATTGGGGCGGCTACCGCGTCACGCCCGACCATATCGAATTCTGGCAGGATCGCGCGCACCGCTTACATGAAAGGCGGGTCTTCGACCGCGATGGCGATCATTGGCGCGAAGGAATGCTCTATCCGTGACGAGGGAAGAAGCACGCAAATTCGGCTGGCTGGCCAAGCGCGCCGCGCTTGCCAGCGTGGCGATGGCGTGCTCGCTGCTCGTCATAAAGGCGTTCGCCGCCTGGCGCACCGGTTCGGTCGCGATGCTCGGCTCGCTCGCCGATACCGGGCTCGACCTCCTTGCCTCGCTGGTGACGCTCTACGGCGTCAAGATCGCCGCCGAACCCGCTGACCACGATCACCGTTTCGGCCATGGCAAGGCAGAGGCGCTGGCCGCACTGTTCCAGGTCGGGCTGATCACCGCCTCGGCGATCGGGATCGCCTGGCGCGCGATCGAACGGCTGCACATCCCGTCGGCAACGCGCGACGGCACGCTCGGCATCGCCATATCGCTCATCGCGATCGTCGCCACCTTCGCGTTGCTCGCTTATCAGCGCCGCGTCATCAAACAGACCGGCTCGGTCGCGATCATGGCCGACAACGTTCACTACCAGTCGGACATGCTGCTCAACATCTCGGTCATCGCGGCGCTTGCGCTCGACCAGTATCTGGGGCTGCACTGGGCCGATCCGGTGTTCGGCATCGCCATCGCGCTGTGGCTCGCCTGGGGCGCGTTCAAGGCGTCGAGCGAGGCGATCGATCACCTGATGGACAAGGAATGGCCCGAAGAGGAGCGCCGCCGCTTCCTCGACGTCGCCGCGCGCCATCCGCAGCTTCGCGGCATCCACGATTTCCGCACCCGCCGCGCCGGCAGCCACGACTTCGCCCAGTTCCACATGGAGGTCGACCGCGACATGACCGTCGCCGCCGCGCACACGGTGATGGACGAGGTAGAGGCCAACATCCACCGCGCCTTTCCGCGCGTCGAAATCCTGATCCATCTCGATCCCGAAGGGCATGTCGATACCGACAATCCGTTGATCGAGGAGGACGTCACCCCGCACTGGTTCTCCAAACGCATATGATGAAACTTCCCTATGCCCAGGTCGACGCGTTCGCCGACCGCCCCTTCGCCGGCAATCCGGCGGCGGTAATGCCGCTCGACACATGGCTCGCCGACGATGTGCTCCAGCAGATCGCCGCCGAGCATAATCTGAGCGAAACCGCCTTCCTGATCCCCGACGAAAGCGGAGAGGCCGATTACGAACTGCGCTGGTTCACGCCCATGACCGAGGTCGTGCTGTGCGGCCATGCGACGCTGGCGAGCGGGCATCACATCCTGTCGCGCGACGCGTCGCGCGAGCGCGTGACCTTCCGCACGCGCCGGTCGGGGCTGCTCGAAGTCGCGCGGACGGGCGACGGATACCGGATGGCGCTTCCCGTCTGGACGCCGACGCCCAAGCCGATGGATGCGATCGTCACCGCGCTCGGCCTCGACCATGCGGT
This sequence comes from Stakelama marina, assembly GCF_018122655.1. GTDB lineage: Bacteria > Pseudomonadota > Alphaproteobacteria > Sphingomonadales > Sphingomonadaceae > Sphingomonas > Sphingomonas marina. Next base: position 19,270 of record NZ_JAGRQC010000007.1, on the reverse strand, counting down.
CGAAACGCTGTGGAACGATAACGACTATGGTCTCGTCATCGTCGAAAGCGAGGATATCGTGCGCGACCTGCGCCCCGATTTCCGCGCACTCGCCGATATGGGCGACGTGCTGACGATCGTCGCCGCGCGTGGATCGGAAACCGACGTGGTAAGCCGCGCCTTCGCCTGCGGCGCGGGCATTGACGAGGACCCGGTAACCGGATCAGCGCATGCGGTGCTGACGCCCTATTGGACCGAAAAGCTCGGCCGCGACCGCTTCACCGCCTATCAGGCAAGCAGGCGCGGCGGGTATCTGACCTGCGAAATGGCGGGTGACCGTGTCATCCTGGGTGGTCGCTGCGTCACCGTGGCCGAAGGCAATCTGCTGCTTCCCGACTAACCACCCCGTCACCCTGAACTCGTTTCAGGGTCCACCGCGCAACCGGCGACGTTGCAGATAATTTCGTAGCGGACGCCGAACCGGCTTCGGCATGACGACGGCGTTACTGGTCGCCCGCCGGCAGGATCGCGTCCATCGCATCGCCCAGCGTCGCGATCACCGATCCCAGCTTGCCCTCGTCGGTATGGCCAAGCCGCACGAGCACCACGTCATGCTCCTTGCCGTCGCGCCCCGTGCCATGCCCGACGAACACGAACTGGCCGAGATGCCCCTTCATCCCCGCAGCACTCGCCGGACCCTTGCGATCGAACAGCCCCGGCTCCACGCCCTCGGGCGTGCGGGTGTTCAGCCAGGTCTGCCCGCCATAGCCGGCATAGGCCTTTGACGGCGTCTTCATGAACGCCAGCCAGGCCGGATCGACGATCTGCGTCCCGTCGGGCGCCTTGCCGTCCAGCAGCACCGATCCCATCCGTCCCCAGTCGGGCAGCGTCATGTAGATCAGCGATCCCCCGATCTGCGTCCCGGCCCCGTCGAACTCCAGAAACGCGCTCTTCACCCCCGCCGGCCCGAACAGGCGCTCCTGCGCAAAGTCGCGATACGCCTTGGCCCTCACGCGCGGGTCGGTGCTGTCGGTCAGCGTTCGCGTGATGATCTCCGACAGGATGATCGTCGTCAGAGAGCTGTATTCGAAATGCGTGCCCGGCGCATATTCGAGCGGCTGGCCGATCGCCCGCGCCGCCATGTCCTGCGTTCCCGAGACGAACAGCACCTGATTGGTGTCGGACTTCTCGATCGGATTGCCGATCTCTGTATGGCGCAGCCCCGACGCCATGTTGAGCAGGTTGCGCAGCGTGATTTTCGCGCGCGGGTCGCCGGGCTTTTGCCACTCGGCGACCGGTGCGGGCGCATCGAGTTGCAGCTTTCCGTCGCTTACCAGCTCGCCGACCAGCATCGCGGTGACGGTCTTCGCCATCGACCAGCTGATCAGCCGGTTGGCATCCGAATAGCCGGGTTCATACGCCTTCACCGCCGTGCAACCGTCGATCAGCAGCAGCTCGGCGCGCGTTTCGGGATGGTCGGTGAACAGCGACTTGAGCGGCGGCAGCGCACCGGCAACCGGAGCATCGGGGCAGGCGCCGGTGCGAAACGGTTCGGGCACCGCCGGCTTCGGCGCGTCGGCGGCGACGAGGAACATCGCGGCAATTGGGGCGAGCCAGGCGAGATGCTTGCGCGACATGACGTTTACGATAAGGTCAACCGCGATGAAGGCAAGGCGCATCCTCCAGTTCGCGATCGGCATCGTGTTGCTGCTCGCCGTCGCGGGCTTCACCTATGTCCGCTCCATGACGCCCAAGCTCGAACTCGGCGTCGGCTATGCCGCGCGCGTCGCCTGTGGCTGCCGCTATATCGAGGGTCGTCCGCTGAACAGTTGCCCGACCGATTTCGAACCCGGCATGGAGCCGATCCGCCTCAAGGACGATCCGGCGACCAGGACCGTCACCGCCTATGTCCCGCTGATCGCGAGCCGCTCGGCTACCTTCGACCCGGTCCTCGGTTGCCAGCCGCAACCCTTCAAGGGCACCCCGCTCAAGGTCCACGACGCCAAACCCTAACCGTCATCCCGGACTTGATCCGGGATCCATGGCGCAACGCCCCAACGCGCCGGCACGACTAGAGAATTTTCCTACAACCCCACTGTTGTGCCACACTGCGTCCGGCTCTTTCGCACCGTCGATCCGTCCCGACCACCCGACGCGCCACCGCCCGTCCGATGTTGGAAATTTTCGAAAAGCTTTGCCGCGAATTGTGTGAAGTTACGCCGCCGCCAGCGCCGCTTCGGCGCGCTCGGTCTCGGCGATCCAGCCGCCGCCCAGCACGCGCTCGCCGGCATAGAGTACCGCCGCCTGTCCGGGCGCGACACCGTATTCGGGCTGCTCGAACACCACCCGGTCACCGATCAGCCGCGCCGGCACCGGCTTGGCGAGCGAGCGCACCTTGGCGCTCAGCGGGCCGTCATAATCGGCGCCGATCCGGTTGATCCCCTCGATCCGGGCCGCCGACACCGCCAGCGCGCGCTTGGGGCCGACCACCACCTCGCGCCGCGTCGCATCGACGCGCAGCACGTAGAGCGGCTCGGGCTGGCCGCCGATCTCGAGCCCGCGGCGCTGGCCGACGGTATAGTGGATGATGCCCGGATGCTCGCCCAGCTTCACACCGCTCTCGTCGACGATGTCGCCGCCGGTATCGGTTTCCGGACGCAGCTTCTTGACCAGCCCGGCATAGTCGCCATCGGGCACGAAGCAGATGTCCTGGCTGTCTGGCTTGCCCGCGACGCACAGCCCCAGCTCGGTCGCGATCTCGCGCACCGCGGTCTTCGGCATCCCGCCCAGCGGAAAGCGGATGAAGTCGAGCTGCTCGGTCGTCGTCGCGAACAGGAAATAGCTCTGGTCGCGCGCCGGATCGGCAGCACGGTGCAGCTCGGGCCCCTCGGCTCCCACGACGCGGCGGACATAATGCCCGGTCGCCAGGCAGTCGGCACCGAGGTCCTTCGCCAGCCGGAACAGGTCGGTGAACTTCACCCCCATGTTGCACTTCACGCACGGGATCGGCGTCCGCCCCGCAACATATTCGTCGGCGAAATCTTCGATCACCGATTCGCGAAAGCTCGATTCGTGGTCGAAGACATAATGCGCGATGCCCAGCCGGTCGCAGACCGCGCGCGCGTCGCGGATGTCGCGGCCCGCGCAGCAGGCGCCGGCGCGGCCCACCGCCTCGCCATGATCGTAGAGCTGCAACGTCACCCCGATCACCTCCGCGCCGGTCCGCGCGGCGAGCGCGGCCACGACCGAACTGTCGACCCCGCCCGACATGGCGACGACGATCCGCCGCTCCGAAAGCGGCTCGGGTAGCTGGAAATCTGCGGTGAACATTGCCGGCGCGCTAATAGCCGCAAGCGGCGTCCAATGCAAAGTTGCCGCTCGGAGGGGTGTCTTTACCGCCCTTTCAGCTTTCGCCGCTAGGACGGTCGCTCGGTAACGACTGTTTCGGAAGACCAAGCGTGGATTTGAGTTTCGCCAGACCGGACATGGAAGCAGCGGAAACGGCATTGCCGACCGCGCTTGCCGTGCTGATGGTCGGCGTCGCCTCGCGCCAGGCCGCCAGCCCGACGGCACGGCTCCACGCCAATCTGATCCGCAGTGCCGCCCGGCTGCCGCTTGCACCGCGCCACGGTGCATTCAACGCGGCGGTCGCGACGGCGCTAACCGCGTGGCAACCGCGGTGAACGGTCCGTTTACCGAGCCGTTTCAGCGGATGTTCAATGTCCGCGGATATCGGTCTTGGAAGTGTTGATTGGGGGCCCCGCCCCGACCCGAGGAACGTAATGATTGAGAACCAGAAGATCCGTCCAGAAAAGGTAATCGGTCCGCTCGGCGAGCCGCTGACGCTCGATACGCTGCCGCCAACCGACACGACCCGCTGGGTCGTCCGGCGCAAGGCAGAGGTCGTCGCCGCGGTCAATGGCGGGCTTCTGACCGTGGACGAGGTCTGCAACCGTTACGGGCTGACGGTAGAGGAATTTGCGGGCTGGCAGCGCGCCATCGACCGGTCGGGGATGCCCGGTCTGCGCGTCACGCGAATCCAGCATTACCGCTCGCTATACGAACGCCAGCAGAAATATTGAGGCGCCAACCAGTCCTTTCGAAGACGAAACAGCACTGGAACCTTTAGGCCGATTCGCGAGTCCTTACGCTATCCGCCCGAGACGACTTCGGGTGTAACGGAGGGACCGAGATTATGAGTATTGTCGGCATCATCATCTGGCTGATCGTAGGCGGCATCGTCGGCTGGCTCGCCAGCCTTGTGATGCGCACCGATGCGCAGCAGGGCATCCTGCTCAACATCGTCGTCGGAATCATCGGCGCGGTTATCGGCGGCTGGTTGTTCGGTGGCAGCATCAACGGCGCGATCACGATCGGCACATTCATCTATTCGCTGATCGGCGCGATCATCCTGCTGGCGATCATCAACCTGATCCGGCGCGGCTCGGTACGGTAATCGCCGACCTAGCAACACCGCATATGCGACAGGGCCGCTTCTCAATGGAAGCGGCCCTTTTCGTATCCGCCTATCGCAGAAGAAAGCGGACGGTGACGGTCGCGTTCACATTCTGCTGCCCCGGCGCGATCTTGGTGTTCGGGGCCGCGGCTTCCATCCGCGCCATCGCCATCGGACGCGGTGGCGGGGCCGAGTTCGCCCCCTCGCTGATCGAAAGAATGCGGTCCACGCGTAGACCGGCGGCCTTGGCATAGAGGTCCGCACGCGACCTTGCTCGGCGAATCGCATCGGTCCGCGCCTCGTCCTGCGCAGCGTCGATGGCGTCGATCGACAGGTCGGGACCGTTGATCTGGTTGGCGCCCTGCGCAACCAGCGCGTCGAGAATGGCGCCGCTCTTTTCGATGTCGCGGAATCGCACCGATACGCTGTTAGAGGCCTGATAGCCGGTGATGACCGGCGGCTGATTGTCGCCATATTTATATTGCGGGCTGAGCGAGATCGCGGCGGTCTGGACGTCCTTGTCGGCAATTCCGGCCTTTTTAAGCGCCGCGAGCACCGCAGCCATCCGTGCCGCATTCTGCTTGAGCGCGTCGCCCGCGCTCGTCGCCTGCGTGACCACCCCCGCCCTGATCGTCGCGATGTCCGGAACGCGCGTCGCCTGCCCTTCTACCACGACCTCCAGCAAGGTCGCGTTGTCGGGAACGGTCAATTCGGCAGGCGTGCCCGTCTGGGCTGACGCGGCGGGAATGCCCCAGATCAGCGTCGCCGCGGTGGCGGCCAGGATCATCTTGCGCATCGGCTTCCTCTCTCAAAACAACAGTCGATTTCGCGGAATATCCGGCATTGCCCGCAACCTGCGATGAACGGTGCGGTCAGCGTGTGCGGCGCGCCACCATGATCCGGTAAAGAGCAATCAGCACGACCGCACCCAAGGCTGCCAGCCCATAGCGTTCCCAAACATTGTCGATCCGTACCCCGGCCGCCCCGGCAAGGAAACCGCCGAGCAAGGCCCCCGCAATGCCGACGAGCATTGTTACAACCGCGCCGCCCGGTGTTCTTCCCGGAAGCACGAAGCGTGCGGCAAGACCGACAAGGAGCCCGAGGACAACCCATCCCAGTATCAACTGTCCCTGCATCATCGCCCCCTGTTACGGCTCTGAAATGAACGGCATCGAGCGTTCCCTGTCGTTTTCGGCAATGCAAGCCCGTATTATGTCGGACTGGCGCGTTTGGCTTGCAGAATGTCCCGTAAAAGGGCACGCCGAGCGTGAAAGCACCAACCCGCTTGAGCTTGGTGACTTATTCATATAACACAGCGTGAAGAATCAACGCGGCAACAGAGGGCCGAAACGGAAGTGGCGCATATGAACTACGAGTCCCAGTCGTTCGGCGAGGAGGAGCGCTTGTCGCTCGAAGGCCCCGAAGGACCATCGCGCAGGCGCTGGTGGATCATCGCGGCGATTGTCGTGGCGATCCTCATCGTCGCCTTTGCCGCATTTGCCATGGGCGGCAAGGATAAGGGCGCTGGCAGCGAAGATCCGCTGGCGGCATCGAAACGCGAAGGCCAGATTCCGACGGTCAGCGTGGCCGTGCCGGGGCGCGAGACGGTGCGCAACGTCATTTCAGGGACCGGCTCGCTCGCCGCGCGGCGCGAAATGCCCGTGGGTGTCGCCGGAGAGGGCGGCCGCGTAACCCGCGTCCTGGTCGAACCCGGCGACTGGGCGAAAAAGGGTCAGGTCCTCGCGACTGTCGACCGTTCGGTCCAGTCGCAGACGACCGAAGCGCTGGCGGCGCAGGTCCGCGCGGCAAAGGCCGATGCCGACCTCGCGCAGTCCAATCTCGACCGCGCCAAGCAGCTCGTCGATCGCGGATTCATTTCCAAGGCCGATATCGACAACAAGACGGCGACGCGCGATGCCGCCGCCGCCCGCGTTCGCGTCGCACAAGCACAGCTCGACGAAGCGCGCGCGCGCAACGCACGGCTCGACATCCGCGCGCCGGAGGCCGGTCTGGTCCTCACCCGCAATGTCGAACCGGGGCAGATCGTCAGCGCCGGGTCGGGCGTGCTTTTCCGCATGGCCAAGGGCGGGCAGATGGAAATGCTCGCGCAGCTTAGCGAGGGCGACCTTGCCAAGGTATCGGTCGGCGTTCCCGCAACGGTGCAGCCGGTTGGCAGCGACCAGACCTTCAAGGGCGAAGTCTGGCAGGTTTCGCCGGTCATCGACCCGCAGACGCGGCAGGGAATCGCGCGTATCGCACTGCCCTACGACAAGGCGCTGCGCCCCGGCGGTTTCGCCAATGCGAGCATCATGTCGGGCGCCAGCGACGAGCCGGTGCTCCCGCAGTCGGCGGTACTCAGCGACAATCAGGGCAATTACGTGTATGTTCTGAACGCGAATAACGAGGCCGAACGACGCGCAGTCACGCTGGGCGATGTTTCGGACGAAGGCGTCGCGATCAAGAGCGGCCTCAACGGAACCGAGCGCGTGGTGCTGAGTGCCGGCGCGTTCATGAACCCGGGCCAGAAGGTCAAGCCCAATCTGGTCAAGCTGGAGCGCTGACGAACCATGTCTTTCCGCAGAATCTCTGCCTGGGCGATCCGCAACCCGGTTCCGCCGATCGTCCTGTTCATCGCGCTGACGATCGCCGGCATGGTCAGCTTCATGCGGATGGACGTCAATCAGGACCCCGACATCGAATTTCCGATCGTCTGGATCAACATCACGCAGCCCGGCGCCGCACCCAGCGAACTGGAGACGCAGGTAACGCGGCGCGTCGAGGCGGCGGTCCGCAACCTGCAGGGAATCGACCAGATCGATTCGACGGTGCGTGAAGGCAATTCGCAGACGATCGTCCAGCTCGACATCGGCACCCCAATCGATCGCGCGGTCGAGGATGTGCGCAGCGCGGTCCAGCAGATACGAAGCGATCTGCCCGACGGAATCCTGGAGCCGCAGGTCGGGCGTGCCAATACGACCGATAACGACATTGCGAGCTTCACCGCGATCGCCACCGACATGACGCTCGAGGATCTGAGCTGGTATGTCGACAATACCGTTTCGAAGACGCTGCTCGAAATCCCCGGCATGTCGACGGTCGAGCGTATCGGCGGCGTCGACCGCGAAATCCGCGTGATCCTCGATCCGGTAAAGGTGCAGTCATACGGCCTGACCGCGGCGCAGGTGAACCAGCAGCTTCGCCAGGTGAACCTGAACGCGGCGGGCGGGCGCGCGGAAATCGGCGGGTCCGAACAGTCGGTTCGCGTGCTCGGCAATGCGCAGAGCGCGATCGATCTCGGCAAGACGCAGATCGCGATCGGCGGCGGTCGCACCGTTCGCCTCGACAATATTGCGCAGGTGAAGGACCTTTATGCCGAAAAGCGCAACTCGGCGAAATATGACGGCAAGGAAGTCCTCGCCTTCGACATCAAACGCACCAAGGGGGCGTCGGACGTCACCGTCTTCCACGCCGCCGAAAAGAAGCTGCAGGAGCTCGAAAAGCGCAACCCGCAGGTGCATTTCGAATTGCTGTTCAACGACTCGAAATATGCCGAGGAACAGTATCACACCGCCATCGACGCGCTGATCGAAGGCGCCGTACTGGCGGTCATCGTCGTGTTCCTGTTCCTGCGCGACTGGCGCGCGACGCTGATTTCCGCGCTCGCCATCCCGCTATCGGCAATCCCGAGCTTCTGGTTCATGGAATTGATGGGCTTCACGCTCAACCAGATGACGCTGCTCGCGCTCAGCCTGGTCGCCGGCGTGCTGGTCGATGACGCGATCGTCGAGATCGAGAACATCGTCCGCCACATGCGAATGGGCAAATCGGCCTATCAGGCGTCGATCGACGCCGCCGACGAAATCGGCGTCGCGGTGCTTGCGACGACGATGTCGATCGTCGCGGTGTTCCTGCCGGTCGGCCTGATGCCCGGTATTTCCGGCCAGTTCTTCAAGAATTTCGGCCTGACCGTCGTCGCCGCGGTGCTGATGAGCCTTGCCGTGGCGCGCCTCATCACACCGATGATCGCGGCGTATTTCCTGAAAGCGAAGGGCCACGCATCGCACGGCGAAGGGCCGATGACCGATGGGTATATGAAGATCCTGCGCTGGTCGCTCGACGATCGCCGCGCGAAGCGGGTGGCCGCCCAGGGCGGGGCGAAGCGCTGGCTTGCCAAGTTCCTCGATCATCGCCTGTGGATCGTCGGCATGGGCGCCTTCGCATTCCTGCTGACCATCGTCTGCTTCGCGATGCTGCCGATGACGTTCCAGCCGGTGCAGGACCGCGACAATGTGACGGTGACCGTCGACATGGTGCCGGGGACCACGCTCGCGCAGACACAGAAGGTCGTCGACCGGGTCGACCGGCTGATGTCGAAACAGCCGATCGTCACCGACACCTATGCCCGCACCTATGTCGGCAACGGTCGCGTCGTCGCGAAACTGTCCGAGGACCGCGACATCACCAGCACCGAGTTCGAAAAGTCGCTGGCGCCGACGCTCAACCAGATTCCGGACGCGCGCGTCACCTTCCGCTCGCAAAATGGCTGGGGATCGAGCGGTCGCGACCTGACAATCACGCTGGGCGGCGAAGATCCCAAGCTGCTTGAGGCGGCGGCGATCAAGGTGGTCGACCAGATGGCGCAGCTCAAATCGGTGGTCGCGCCGCGCATCACCGGAGACCTGCAGCGCCCCGAAATCGTCATCCGTCCGCGCATGGACCTCGCCGCCAATCTCGGCGTGACGACGGCGGCGCTGTCGAACGCGATCCGCATCGCGACGCTCGGCGATATCGACCAGAACAGCGCGCGCTTCTCGCTGTCGGACCGGCAGATTCCGATTCGCGTGGCGCTCAACGAAAATGCCCGTGCGCGGCTGTCCACCATCCAGAACCTGCCCGTACAGACGCAGAGCGGCGGATCGGTCCCGCTAAAGGTCGTCGCCGATATCGGCTTCGGCGCGGGACCGACGCAGATCGAGCGCACCAATCTGGAGCGCAAGATGGTAATCGGCGCCGACCTTGCGCCGGGCGTGGTATCGGGCGACGCGATGAAGCAGATTCACGATCTGCCGGCGATGAAGAACCTGCCGCTGGGCGTGCACGAAATGACACTGGGTCAGGCCAAGTGGCAGCAGGAAATGCTCCAGAACTTCTTCATCGCCGTCATTTCGGGCGTGATGCTGGTCTTCGCGGTGCTCGTGCTACTCTACAAGCGGGTAATGCCGCCGTTCGTGAACATGGGTTCGCTGATGCTCGCGCCGCTGGGCGGTGCGCTGGCGCTGCTCGTTACCGGCAATCCGCTGTCGCTGCCTGTGTTCATCGGCCTGCTGATGCTGCTCGGCATCGTCGCCAAGAACTCGATCCTGCTGGTCGATTTCGCGCTCGAGGAAATGGGCAAGGGCGTCGCCAAGTTCGACGCGATCATGGACGCCGGGCACAAGCGCGCGCAGCCGATCGTGATGACGACGGTCGCGATGATCGCGGGCATGGTGCCGACTGCGCTTTCGCTACAGGGCGATTCGTCCTGGCGCGCACCGATGGGCATCGTCGTGATCGGCGGCCTGGCGCTTTCGACCGTGCTGACGCTGCTGATCGTGCCTGCGACCTTCAGCCTGGCGGTTGGTCTCGAACGCTGGATCGGGCCGAAGCTCAGCCGCAGGCTGCTGACCTATCGCCCCGGCGACGACCAGGAAGACGGGGCGACCATCGACCACAAACCGGGCGGCGGCCGTATCGGCTATGGCCCCGATGGCGAAGAACCGCAGCCGGCAGAGTGAACTTTCCCCGTTCTCGGGGATTGTTTCGGGCATGATGCCGTCCTTGCGCGTCGCACGATCGGGCGACGCCGCCCCACCCGCGCTCGTGCGAATGCGCCTGATCGCCACCGGCCTGCTGGTGGCGATGGCGGCGTTGTTCCTGATCGCGCGTTCGCAGCAGGGCGTTCACCCGGCCTGGGGCTATGTCCAGGCCTTTGCCGAGGCGGCGATGGTTGGCGGACTTGCCGACTGGTTCGCGGTCACCGCGCTGTTCCGCCATCCGCTCGGCCTGCCGATCCCGCACACCGCGATCGTGCCGCGCAACAAGGACCGGATCGGCGATACGCTGGCGGCGTTCCTGCGCGACAATTTCCTGATCCCTTCGGTCGTCGCGCGGCGGATGCGGCGCGTCGATGTCGCCGCGGCGATCGGGCGCTTTCTCGCCGCGCCGCCCGAGCGCGGACGGCTGTGGAAAGGCGCATCGCGGCTGGTGGCCGACATTCTTGAATCGCTCGATCAGGACCGGCTGGGCGGCATGGTCAAGACGGCGATGGCCGACAGGCTGCGCCGGATGGACATTGCGCCGCTGCTCGGCCAGGCACTCGACGCCGCGATCGCCGAAAATCGCCACGCCCCGCTGCTCGACCAGACGATCCGGTGGGTAGGGCGCACGCTGGAGGCCAACGAACATCTGATCCGCGACATGGTCCACCAGCGCGCCGGCGCGATCATGCGCTGGACCGGTCTGGACGAAACACTCGCCAACAAGATCATCGACGGGCTGCACAAGCTGGTTGCCGATATGGCGGAAGATCCCGGCCATCCACTGCGTCAACGCGCGGAGGAGGGCCTCGCGCGGCTGGCGTTCGACCTCCAGTTCGATCCCGTGATGCGCACCCGCGTCTTTACGCTGAAGGCCGAGCTGCTCGACAACCCGGCGATGGAACGCTGGTGGCTCGGCATGTGGGAGCGTATGCGGCTCGGCATGTTGAAGGCGGTGCGCAATCCCGATGCCGCGATGTCGGGTTATTTCGGCGATGCGCTGCGCCAGTTGGGCGAGACGCTGCAACAGGACGCCGGATTGCGCCGCACGATCAACCGCTTCGCCCGCCGCGCTGCTGTCGGCGCCGCCGCCGATTACGGCGACGGCATCGTGCGGCTGGTCTCGGATACCGTTCGCGGCTGGGATACGCGCACCGTCACCGGCCGGCTGGAAAATGCGGTAGGACGCGACCTTCAATATATCCGCATCAACGGCACGCTGGTCGGCGGGCTGGTCGGCCTGCTGATCCACGTCGTCGATACATTGCTGTGATCCGCTCAGCGTTCCCAGTCGAGACAGGGCCATCCGCTCGCCGCCGCCAGCTTGCGAAGCGGCCCGTGTGCATTGACGGCAAAAGGCTCGTCGGCCCAGGCCAGCACCGGCGCGTCCGAAACATGGTCCGAATAGAAGCGGATATACGCATCGTCGCGGGCGATACCCTGATCGGCCATCCATTGCTCGATCCGCGCGAGTTTGGCGTAACCGTAGCAATTCTCTCCGCGAATACGCGGCAACAGGTCGCCGGCATCGTTGAAATGCGATTCGGTGGCGATGACCACGTCCATGCCAAGCCGCGCGCCGATCGCCTCTGCGTAAAAGCGGTACGATGCGGTCGCGAGCACGAGCCGGTACCCGGCCGCGCGATCGGCGGCGATCCGATCGCGCGCGCCTTCGAAGATTCCGCTCGCATCGACCGTCTCGGCAAAGGCTTCGGACAGCGCCGTGCGGTCGCCGGGGGTCACGCGCTTGCCGACGATCAGCCGCTGCGTGATCTGCTTCAACCCGGCGCGGTCGATGAGTTTCAACGCATAGCCGAGCGAGGCCAGCGCCGCGACGGGCATCAGCGCCAGCCGCCACGGCGCGCGGTGTCTCGCGGCGTGAAGCATGAACGGCGTCCATGTCGGCGCACGCGTGATCGTCTTGTCCATATCATAGATGGCGAGGTGCTGCATTGGCGTACCTAAACGTCTATGTGCTTGCCGTGCCAGCGCAAATGCACGAAAGAGGCCGGCAATGAGTGCGAATGCCGATTTCACCGCCGAAACGAAGGGCGACGCCCGAACGCTGCGCTTTACCGGCGATCTTTCGCTCGCGCATCTCGGCGACCTGTCCGACCGGCTCGACGCCTATGAGGACGAGGTCGACCGCATCGATCTGAGCGCGATCGAGCGGATGGACACGGTCGGTGCATGGGTGGTGCATAAATTCGCCCGCAACCATGACGCGGCGGTGGACGGGCTGGACCCCGATCAGGAAAATCTGATCGAGCAGGTCGAACATGCCGACCAGCCGGTCGCTCGGCCGCCGAAGCCCGCCTCCCCGTTCATCCGCGTTCTCGACGAAGTCGGCGCGGCGACGATTACCGCGATGCACACGCTTGTCGGGCTGCTCGGCTTTTTCGGCGCCACACTGGTCGCCTTTGGCAACGTCATCCGTCATCCGCGGCGCTTTCGTTTCAACGCGACCGTCCACCGTTTCGAAGTCGTCGGCGTATCGGCGCTCGGCATCATCGGGCTGATGAGCTTTCTGATCGGCATCGTCATTGCCCAGCAGGGGGCGGTGCAGTTGCGCCAGTTCGGCGCCGAGGTATTCACGATCAACCTGGTCGGCCGGATCACGCTTCGCGAACTTGGCGTGCTGATGACCGCGATCATGGTCGCGGGCCGTTCGGGTTCGGCCTTTGCAGCGCAGCTCGGCACGATGAAGCTGACCGAAGAGATCGACGCGATGCGCACGATCGGCGTTTCGCCGATGGAAGCGCTCGTACTTCCGCGCACGCTGTCGGCGGTGCTGCTGATGCCGCTGCTCGGCTTTTACTCCTCGTTGATCGCGATCATCGGCGGCGGACTGTTGTGCTGGGTCAGCCTCGGCATTCCCCCCGTCACCTTCATCCAGCGGATTCGCGAGGTCGTGCCCATCACCGACCTTTATGTCGGTCTGGTAAAGGCGCCGGTATTCGGCCTCATCATCGCGGTCGCCGGCTGCTTCCAGGGCATGCAGGTCGAAGCCGATGCCGAACAGGTCGGCCTGCGGACCACTGCCGCGGTCGTGCAGGCGATCTTCCTCGTCATCGTGCTCGACGCCTTTTTCGCGATGTTCTTCACCTGGATCGGGTGGATCTGATGGCCGGGGAGAAGGACGACATCATCATCTCGGTTCGCGGGCTGAAAAACAGTTTCGGCGAACAGGTCGTGCACGAAGATCTCGACCTCGACGTGCGGCGTGGAGAGATTATCGGCGTGGTCGGCGGATCGGGCACCGGCAAGTCGGTGCTGATGCGATCGATCATCGGGCTGCAACCGCCCGATGAGGGAGAGGTCACCGTTTTCGGCGAATCCGCGCTCGGCCAGGACGAAACCCAGGCGATCGAGATGCGCAAGCGCTGGGGCGTGCTGTTTCAGGGCGGCGCGCTGTTTTCGACGCTGACCGTCGCCGAAAATGTCCAGGTGCCGCTGCGCGAATTCTACCCCGACCTCGACCTTGCGCTGATCGACGAGATCGCATCGTACAAGATCGTCATGTCGGGGCTCGATGCCAGTGCCGGCCCCAAATTCCCGGCCGAGCTGTCGGGCGGCATGAAGAAACGTGCCGGGCTGGCGCGTGCGCTTGCGCTTGATCCCGATCTGCTCTTCCTCGACGAACCGACCGCCGGACTCGATCCGATCGGCGCGGCGGCGTTCGACGCGCTGACGCAGTCGCTGCAAAAAACGCTTGGGCTGACGGTCTTTCTGATCACCCACGATCTCGATACCCTGTACGCGATCTGCGACCGCGTGGCGGTACTTGCCGACAAGAAGGTGATTGCGGTGGGTACGATCGACGAACTGCTCGCCACCGATCATCCGTGGATACAGGAATATTTCAACGGGCCGCGCGGCCGCGCCGCGGTGGCCAGTACCGAGAAACAAGGTTGAGCCGCTGATGGAAACCAAATCGAACCATGTCCTGGTCGGCGCCGTGGTGCTGATCCTCCTCGCGGTGCTGGCGCTGTTCCTGGTCTGGCTGGCGCGGATCAACGGCACCTCGGAAAAACAGTACGACATCTTCTTCAAGGAAGCCGTCGATGGCGTGAACAAGGGTTCGCCCGTGTCGTTCGCCGGCGTGCCGTCGGGCCAGGTAAAGGAAATCGCGCTCTACAAGCCCAATCCCGAACTCGTCCGCGTGCGCATCAGCGTCAACGAGGACGTGCCCGTGCTGCAGGGAACCACGGCGACGATCCAGGGCATCGGCTTTACCGGCGTCAGCCAGATCCAGCTCGACGGCGCGGTCAAGGGCGCGCCGCCGATCACCTGCCCCAAGGTGCACCCCGAAACCGATTGTCCGCTGGGCGTGCCCGTAATCCCGACCAAACAGGGCGGGCTCGGCGCGATCCTCAGTTCGGCGCCGCAATTGCTCGAACGGCTGACGACGCTCACCGAACGGCTGACCGAGTTGCTGTCGGACAAGAATCAGGCATCGATCGCGGGTATTCTCGACAATACCAACCGCCTGACCGATGCGCTCGCCGATCGCGGGCCGGAGATTGCCGCGACGCTCGCCGAAACGCGCGTGGCGATCCAGAAGGCGGGCGACGCCGCAAAGCAGATCGGCGACCTCGCCGATACCAGCAACAGCGTGCTGAAGGACGACGTCCATCCGGCGATGGGCAATCTGAACAAGGCGATCAAATCGGCGCAGCAGAGCATGGATACGCTCAACGCCGCGATCGGCGATGCGCGGCCGGGGCTCAAGACCTTCTCGAAACAGACGGTTCCCGAGGTCAACCAGCTGATCGCCAATCTGCAACAGATGTCCGAGGCGCTGAACTCGGTCGCGCAGAAGGTCGACCAGAATGGTGCGGGCTCGATCCTCGGCCCACAGAAACTTCCCGATTACGAACCGAAGGACAGCAGGAAATGACGGCTGCCATGAAGAAACTGCTTCCGCTCGCCGGCCTAGTATTGCTTGGCGCCTGCGTGAAATTCGGCAGCGAGCCGCCGCCGTCGCTGCTCTCGCTCGACAGTGCGGCGAGCGTGCCCGTCGGCAAGACGCAAAGCTCGGCCAGTGCCAAGACGATCACGATCAAGGTGCCCGAAGTTTCGCAGGAACTGTCGGTACAGCGCGTGCCCGTGCAGGCGACCGATACGTCGATCGCCTATATCAAGAACGCGCAGTGGGTCGAACCGCCCGCCCGCCTGTTCGCGCGCCTGCTTGCCGACACGATCTCCGCCAAGACCAACCGCGTCGTCGTCGGCACCGCGCAGTCGCTGGTCAATCCGGGCGCTACGCTTTCGGGCGAGCTACGTTCGTTCGGTGTCGATGCCGCGACGCAGGAAGCGGTCGTGACCTATGACGCCGCGCTTGTCCGCAAGGATTCGCAAACGGTCGAGAAGCGCCGGTTCGAGGCCCGTGTGCCCGTCAGCGCGATCGAGGCCGGTCCCGCCGGTCGCGCGATCAATGAGGCCGCCAACCAGGTAGCGGCAGAGGTCGCAGCCTGGGTGGGCAGCTAGTCCGCGCCCGCTTCGTCCGGTGCGCGTCGCACCGGGTCGGGCACATTGCAGATATCGGCGCCGCCCGCCGGAACGGTGAAAAATGGCGGCTGTCGGTTTTCGCGTTCGTGGATATAGGCGGCAAAGCGCGGATTGTCGGTCGCACGGTACTGATAGTGCGGTCGCTGCGCCGCGGGCAGATCGGATGCGAGCCGGACGCTTTCTATCGGAAGACGGCGCGCCGGGTCCTGATAGAAGCCGAGATCGCCCTTGCCACGCGGCAATGTCGACAGGTTCTCCATCCCGTCGATGACCCTGCCGACCAACGCGATATTGCGGTCGAGATGGCGCGGTGCGTGACCGATCACGGTATAAAGATCGCCGCCGCTGCCCGTGCTCGGCGCCAGGTCGCGCGCCACGCCGACCATGCCGTAACAATGCGGCAGCCACGACCGGGCACCGTTGCCCACGATCTGCCAGCCATCGGCGCTGAAACCGGCACGCGCGGCATAGGGATCGCGCCGCGTCAGCCGGTCGACCGCATCCGACGCCGCCCAGTCATATTCTGCGGGCGGCTTCGCCACGACATCTGCAGGCAACGCCTTCTTCTCGGTCACATCGCCCCATTGCACGACATAATTGTCCTGCGCGCGGTACACCGTCTCGCCGTCCCACCAATGCGCCTGCGCAAGCTTACGGATGTTGGCGACATGGACAGGCGCATATCGCGGCGCGAGCCGGATCACGACCCTCCCCCCGCCGTGCAGCGTCATCACCAGCAGTTCGTCGTCGGGAATTGCGCGCCAGTCGGTGGCGATCGGGTCGGACGGTTTGGTGGCGCCGGTCGCCGGCGTCTGCGCGGCGAGGGCAAGGGCGAGAAAGGGAATGATCATGCCGGTGAGGCTGGCACGCGCCCGCGCGCTTGGCAATCATATGCGCATCGACCTTGCGGTTCGCCCGCACAGGGCTTAGGGAGCCGCGTTCCAGGATCGTGCGGAGCGGTGGCCGAGTGGTCGAAGGCGCTCGCCTGGAAAGTGAGTATACGGCAAAACCGTATCGAGGGTTCGAATCCCTCCCGCTCCGCCACATTTTTGAAATATTGGTTGATTTTCAGACGCTTATATAAGCCCCTCTGGAACCGGCCAACATTTTACCCAACATTTGACTGCCATTGGCCTCGAGTCACTGAACGCCAGAAAGTCGCCTGCAAACAGAGGGTGAGAGAGCATCGACAACCCTATAAAACTCACTGACTGTGATTTTACGCAGTTTGAGCGTGAATTTTGACGAAAGAGCGCATAAAAGGCTTCGAAACTGCAGGCAGAAGTAAGATGCTAGTTTCTTTTCAGGTCTCAAATTACAAATCGTTTCGCAGCGATGCCATTCTAAACTTGAATGCAAATCGGGCTGACAAGACGATCCCTGGCGCGATTCTGCGACCAGAGGATGGGTCGGACAAGGACGCCCAATTGTTGGCCGCCGCAGCCATATATGGCGCCAATGCCTCGGGAAAAACCAACCTGATCATGGCGCTGGACTATTTCACGAAGGCGGTCGCTTACTCACAATCCATATGGAAACCTGGCTCCGGCACTCGCGTCACACCAAATGCCCTAGATGCAGAGAAGCCAACACGGATGGAGGTCGTCGTAATAGTGAACGGCGTCCGCTATCGGTATGGGTTCGAAGGCAACCCCCGAACTTTCACGCGCGAATGGCTCTTTAGCTATCCTGTGGGTCGCGAACGCGAGCTATTCGTTCGCGAGACCAATTTCGAAACTGGCGAACCCCAAGTCACGGCCACCTTTGGACGAAACCTTTCTGGCAGCATTAGAGATTTCAACTCGTCTCTGCGTCGCGCAAATGAGAACAGCCTTCTCTTAAGCGCATTAGCTCAGGACAATCAGAGTGAGGCTCTGGATGTTTTCAGTTATTTCTATGATGCAAATCGCATTATCGATCGTACAGACCAGGATAATGAGATAAAATTCGCATCTCGCTTCACGGAGACTATGCCCGATTTTAGGGAGCTATTGCTAGGTCTACTTCAAACCGCCGACCAGAGTATTGTCGACATTGACGTTGAAGAGATCGAAAAAATAGCATCTTCAGAAGGAAGCGTGGACGAAATAAGCGAAATCGTTCCGAACTACGAAACTAGGTTTAATAGTATCATATCGGGTGTCACGGTAACTCTGCCTCTCAACGTTCAATCACGTGGTGTTAAAAGTGTCTATGCCATGTCTGCGCACGCCTGCATGTCGCTTCTAAGAGGTTCGCTACTAATAATCGATGAAATTGACACGAGCATGCATCCCCATCTTGTTGCTAAACTAGTGAGCATTTTTCAGAATCCAGCAACAAATCCGCATGGCGCGCAGATCATATTCTCCACTCATGACACCCATCTCATAAGTATCGAACACCTGCGCCGCGATCAGGTATGGTTTGTCGAGAAAACTGACGGCGTTTCCGAACTATTTGCATTGAGTGAATTTTCACCGAGGAAGGGCGAAAACCTCGAAATGTCTTACCTGCGAGGCAAGTTTGGTGCCGTCCCAGAAGGCGGGGTGAGCCTTAGACTACTTGGCTTATCCAATCAGGTGAGTTCGTCTCGAAGCAACCAGGCGAGCGTTACTGAGGCGTCCGATGAGTAGGCCCGCTTTTCGAGAACGCAGAGTTGGCGGGCGCAAGCCTAAAGGAAAGCGAATTGGGATTGCTTATGATGGTCAACGCACTGAAGATGGCTATTTTCGGGGTTGGCAACAGGTCCTGGCCCAAGGAAAAATGCAGGTTTTCCCTAACTATGTAAAAAGCGGTGGCAATCCCCGAACCGCGGTACGCGAAGCTGGAAAGCTCCGGCGTCGCGACCCCGACCTGGACGAATTGTGGTGCGTCTCGGATGTCGATGACACATCAGCAGACGAAATCTTGCAAGCAGTCGCTGAAGCGAAGCGCAGCGGCATCAACCTCTGCTTGTCGAATCGGTGCTTCGAAATATGGCTTGTTTGCCATTTCGAGAAAACCACAAGATACATTTCGTCGGAATCCGATGCGGTCGCGCTATTGCAGCCTCACTCCGATGGCTATTCCGCAAACAACAAAGCAATCGATTTCGGCAAACTATTTCCGCTAACGGAAGTGGCAATCGCCAATGCGGTTTGGCTAGCGGAACAGGGGCACGATAATCCTTCAACGGAGGTCCATCGGCTCGTCGCCAAGCTATTTTCAGCTCTGGGGTAGCGCGGCGCTAGTCAAGAATTTCTTAGTCCCGCAGCCGCTTTGAAGCGCAGTATCGCTTTACGGTAGCGGGAGAAATTTTAAAGTGGCGAGACGTCTCCACAATGCTCGCCCCGTTGGTTGATCGCCAAGCCCGAACCTCACCCGCATTGGCGGCACATGGACGCCCCAGCCCCTGCTTGCCTCGATGAGTTCGGCCCGTTGATGCAAGCGCAGCCCGCGCTGCCGCTCTCCCAGCCTCGCAGCGTTCGCGTATCCTTTCACGTTCCATGTCAGCCATCTGGGCCAGCACGGCTACAATCAGCTCGCCCACTCCTTTGGTGACGTGACC
>NZ_JAGRQC010000006.1 GCF_018122655.1 Stakelama marina | reverse complement strand
CAACGAAAGAGAGCGTCGCTATGGCACGCTACTCGGCTACGAAGACTGGCAGAACGACATCTGGATTAGCCGCCGCCCCGTCCCAAATGGACGCTAATCGGTCAGCCGCTTTATGGGTTCTCGTCTTCCAGTTCACGCAGCCGCCGCATCTCCGATGGCATCAGCCCTGCGTACTTCTTCTTCCTGTTGAAGTAGGTCAGCCTGGCTGATCCCCGCCTTGCGGCAGATCTCCGCCACCGGCGTGCCTTCCTCCCCTGCTTGATGACGAACGATTTCTGCGCGTCCGTGAATTTCGATGCCTTCATGCCGTAGCTCCTCGTCCAGCCAAGGATGGCTACGGCGGAAAACTCTATCTGCGAATGGTCCAGGATTCAGGTGGCAGAGCAGTGAGACAGGGTAGGGCTGTCAGAAACGCATCATTCGCAGAAATATTTCTGAATCAAAGAGTTATGGACGTTCTGATCTGCCCTGGAACTGCAACGCTACAGACCTCGGCTCCACCATCCTCCGACATTCCCAAGCGATGATCGCGCCTTGCGCGCGCTGATTCGGTACACCCACCGAACGTCGTCAGGCCTGTTGCCGTACCGCCCCGGCCGCGCGGACATCGGCAATCGTTGGATAGCCGTTGACCGCCATCAGCAGGTCGGCCTCGGCAAGGATGCATTTCAGCACATGCGCCGCGCCATCGGCGCCATCGAGCGCGAGGCCATAGACGAAGGGGCGACCGACCCCCACCGCCGTCGCGCCCAGCGCAAGCGCCTTCACCACATCGCTTCCCGAACGCACCCCCGAATCGAACAGCACCGGCGTCGCGCCCGCCACGTCCACCACGTCCGACAGCATGTCGATCGCAGCGATTCCGCCATTGGCCTGACGCCCGCCATGGTTCGAGCAATAGATCGCATCGGCACCGTGATCGGCCGCACGCCGGGCATCGTCGGGATGGCAGATGCCCTTCAACACGATCGGCAGGCTGGTGATCGATTTCAGCCAGTCTAGGTCGTCCCAGGTGAGTACCTTTCCGAAGGTCGCCGCCCAGGTCGTTATCGCGGTTGCCGGGTCCTCCTCCGGGGGCTTTGCGAGCAGCGAACGGAAGACCGGATCGGTGAAATAGTTGGCCAGCACAGCCCCGCGAAGCTGCGGAAAGTTTCCGGCATTCAGGTCGCGGGGCCGCCATCCCGTCACCCAGGTGTCGAGCGTCACCACGATCGCCTTGTACCCCGCCTTTTCGGCGCGGCTGACAAGGCTTTCGGCCAGTTCCTTGTTCTTCGGGGTATAGAGCTGGAAAAAGCCGGGCGTGTCGCCCAGCGCCGTCGCCACATCCTCCATCGGATCGTTGGCGAGTGTCGAGACCATCATCGGCACCCCCGTTGCCGCCGAAACGCGCGCGGCGGCGAGGTCGCCATGCCCGTCCTGCGTGCAGATGCCGGTGACGCCGATCGGGCTCATGAAGATGGGTGAGGGGTAGGTGTGGCCGAACAGCTCGATCGACAGATCACGCGACGTGCAATCGACCATCATGCGCGGCACCATGCCCCAGTGGCGGAACGCGGCGACATTTTCATCCTGCGTATGTTCGTCGCCGCACCCGCCCTGTACGTAGTTCAGGACATGCGGCGGCATCGCCGCTTCGGCGCGCGCCTCCAGCGTCGCGGCATCGACCGGCACGCCGGGGAGCACGCCGCGCAGACCCGCCGCGTAGATCGCGTTCTGATAGTCGCCGTAATGGCCCATTCGTCCTCTCCTGTTTTACCCAGCGATACGGTGCGCACGCGCTGTTGGCAAAGCCCGTTGCGTCCTCGGCATGTGGTGCTATCAGCCGGGACCGGGCGGGAAGCGATTCCCGTCCGAACATCGTGCCGGTGCCCCGACGGGGCTGAAACGGGAATGCGGTGCGGGCGGGAAACCGTCCAAGGCCGCGGCTGTCCCTGCAACTGTAAGCGGTTAGCACGGTGCACATGGCTCCCCATCGGGGAGCGGCCACTGGGATCAATCCCGGGAAGGCTGGTGCATCGGTGCGGCGACCCGCGAGCCAGGAGACCTGCCGGCACGGAGTCGCTCTTGCCGGGGCTCAGGGATTGGCCAAGGCACGGACCTCCGTTGGAGCGACATCCCGAAGCGGGCGGGCCGCATCGGGGCGTTCCGCCGGCGCCGTGGGTGCCGGATCGGCGGACGGCCCGTGCATATCGTGCGTCCCCCTCCGCGATATGTCGTTCGTGCACCCATTGGGGGTTTCAGCCCATGATGAAGTCTGTTGTTTCCTTGCTCGCGATCACCATCGCGCTGCCGGTCCATGCGCAAACCGCGCAGGACCAGAACGATACCATCGTCGTCACCGCAAACCGTGCGGGCGATGCCGAAAATCCGGAGAACATCCCGGCGTCGATCACCGTCATTTCGCATCGGGAACTCGAAAACCGTCAGACGCGGATCGTATCCGATGCGTTGCGCGACGTGCCGAGCATCGCGGTCAGCCGAACCGGGGCGATCGGCGGTTTCACGCAAATCCGCATCCGTGGCAGCGAGAGCAACCAGTCGCTGGTCCTGATCGACGGAATAGAGGCGGACGATCCGTTTTTCGGCGAATATGATTTCGGTACGCTGCTCGCCGATCCGGCGATGCGGATAGAGGTGCTGCGCGGCCAGCAGTCGGCGCTATATGGATCGGACGCGATCGGCGGCGTGGTGCAGATCATAACGCTGACGGGCGCCGAAGCGCCGGGCGTCAGCATCCGCGCTGAGGGCGGATCGCAGGGCACGGCGAGCGCCGCCGCGCGCGTGGCGGGCGTGTCGGGCGATCTCGATTACGCGCTGTCGACGACCGGCTACCGCACCGATGGTTTCGTCTCCGCGCGGGGCGGGAGTCGCGATCTGGGGTCGGACAGTGCGGGCGCGAACGCGAAACTGATCTGGGCCCCTGCGTCCAACTTCACGCTCACGGGCGTCGGCCGCTACGGCTATACGCGCGCCGATACCAACAACACCGACAATGATCCGACCAGCCCGACCTTCGGCTACACGATCGACACGCCCGGCGAATATTACACCAATGACGGCATTTACGGCCTGGTGAAGGGCGAACTCGCGCTGGCCGACGGGCGCTGGACCAACACGCTGTCGGCGCAGGTCGCCGATACGCGTCGGCACAATTACACCGACCAGACCGAGACGACGGGCGATCACGGCGCGCGCTACAAGGGGTCGTTCGTCAGCGCATATCGCTTCGATACCGGAACGCTTCGCCACCGCATCACCGGCGCAGTCGATGTCGAGCGCGAAAGCTTTCGCAACACCGTCGCCAGCGGCGGCGCGTTCACCGGCGAAAAGCATATCGATACCGTTGGGCTGGTCGGGCAATATTCGCTTCGTTCGGGCGGGCTGGCGCTCGGCGGATCGATACGGCGCGATCTCAACAGCCGGTTCGCCGATGTAACCACCTATCGCGCGCAGGCGGGCTATCGCTTTGCAAGCGGCACGCGGCTGCACGCGGCATGGGGCACCGGCGTCCGCAACCCCGGCTTCTACGAACTGTTCGGCTATATCGACGGGCAGTATATCGGTAATCCCGGCCTCAGGCCCGAAAAGTCGAAGGGCTGGGAAACCGGCGTCGATCAGATCATCGCCGGCGGCAAGGCGCAGCTTGGCGTGACATGGTTCGACAACCGGCTGGAGGATGAGATCATCATGATCTATCCCGCGCCCGATTATGTCGCGACATCGGTCAACGCCGATCGGCTTTCGCGGCAAAAGGGGCTGGAGGCCGTGATATCCGCCCACCCGATCCCGGAACTGAGCCTCGATCTTGCATACACCTATACCGACGCGACCCAGAACGGCGTGAAGGAGGTTCGCCGACCGCGCCACATGGGCAGCGTCAACATCACCGCGACCAGCCCCGACAAGCGGTTTTCGGGCACGCTGACGGTGCGGTATAACGGGCGTATGGCGGACATCGCCTATACCGATCCCAGCTATGCGCCGGTGACGGTGTCGTTGCCCGAATATGTGCTGGTGAACCTGGCGCTGGACTATCGGATCAGCGACCATTTCTCGGTCTATGGCCGCATCGAGAACCTGTTCGACGAACGCTATGAGGAAATCTTCAGCACGCGCGGTTCGCCCAGGGCGGCCTATGCCGGCGTGCGCGCGCATTTCTAGGCAGGGCGTCGGGCGGCGGAGCAGCGGTTCCGCCGCCCGTCCCGTATCGAAACGCCGTTAACCATCTTCGACATTGAGCCAAATCGTAAACAAGGCGTTAACGTTTGCGCCATGTCGATTCGGACCGCTCAACCCGCCCGCCCGCATCCCTTTCGCGAGCAAATCCGCACCACCGGATCGCGCAACGCATTGCGTGCGCGTGTGCGCAAGAACGATCAGGACAATGACTGGAAGCTCTTCATGCTGAGCTTCACCGCCTTCTTCATCTGCTTCTATACGTTTCTGATCTGACGCGCGCCGATGCGCCTCAGTCGCAGGCGCGGTGAAGCTTCTGCGCGATCCATGCGGAAATCAGACACATCCCCGCGACCATTATCAGCATATCTTCGTTCGACATGCCCGCAGCGCTCAGCGCCAGCACTCCGACCGCGCCGATCGTCATTGCGCCCGAATTGACGACATTGTTCGCCGCCACGGTGCGCGCGGTCTGATCCTTGGTCACCGTCGTGGTGAGGAAAGCATAGAGCGGGACGACGAACATGCCGCCGGTCGTCGCGATCGCCACCAGCGTCAGCAGCAGGACGATCGACTGCGAATGGGTGATGAAATCGATCACGCCGTAAAGCTGCCCCGTCGGCGCCGGCGTCCAGGTTCTGGCTTCGATCGAAAAGGCGACGAGGAACACCGCCATCGCGATCACCGATGCGGGCGCGAACTTGGCCGATATGCGCCCCTTCAACAGCGAGTTGATGATGACCGAACCGATCGCGATTCCGACTGAGAAGATGGCGATGGTCAGGCTTGCGACGCGCTCGTCGGCGGTCAGCACATTCTTCACCAGCGGCGGAAAGATGACGATCAGCACCGCGCCGATCGTCCAGAAAAAGCTGATTGCGCAGATCGCCAGGAACAGGCGCGGAATGTGCATCGTGTCCGATATCAGCCGCCACGATGCCGTGAAGGGATTGTAATTGATCTTCAGCGTCGCGCCCTGCCGCGGCGCTTCGGGGACGTTGCGACCTGCGAACCAGCCGATAATGGCGACCGACAGCACGAGGATCGCGGTGCCTTCGACGCTGATCCAGCCCGCTATGACGGTGCCGAGCAGGATCGACAGATAGGTCGCCGCCTCGACCAGGCCCGTACCGCCCAGTACCTCATGTTCGCGAAGATGCTGCGGTAGGATCGCGTATTTGATCGGGCCGAAAAAGGTCGAATGCACCCCCAGCATCAGCACCGCGCCCAGCATCATGCCGAGGCCGATCGAGGTGTGCCCGAACTTGGCGGCCATCAGCCCGGCCGAACCGAACAGCATGATGCCGATTTCGGCGGTCTTCACGACGCGGACGATCTTTGCCTTGTCGGTCGTGTCGGCAAGCTGGCCCGACAATGCCGACAACAGGAAGAACGGAATGATCGACAGCCCGGTGGCCAGCGCGTTGAAGTTCGATTCGACCGTTGCGTCGTTGAAAATCTGGTAGGTCGCGAACAGGACCATGCCGGTCTTGAACAGATTGTCGTTGAAGGCGCCGAGAAACTGCGTGATGAAAAGTGGCAGAAAACGGCGCTCCTTGAGCAATCCGAGCGCGTTCAGCATGGAAAACAAGGCCTTCTTGCAACTACCGGCGCGCCCGACATAGACGAGCCGCGCCGCGACCGGCAAATGCTATCTGGATTGCGCGGCGGGGCTGGCACCGAAGCGCCGCGAAGGGTACAGCATATCCGATGCTGACCTTGCCTAACCTCTTGACGCTGTCGCGAATATTCGCGGTGCCGCTCCTCGTCGGCCTGTTGTGGTGGCCGCGATGGGAGGCAGGCTATGGCATCGCCTTCGCGCTTTACTGCCTGATGGGCATCACCGATTATTTCGACGGCTATGTCGCCCGCGCTCAGGGCACCGTGTCGAAGCTCGGGGTTTTCCTCGATCCGATCGCCGACAAGATCATGGTCGCGGCGGTCGTGCTGATGCTGGTCGGCACGCGGCATGACGCGGTCGCGGTCATCAGCGGGGTGCACATCATCGCCGCGCTCATCATCCTGTTGCGCGAAATCGCCGTATCGGGGCTGCGCGAATTTCTCGCCGGTCTGCAGGTTTCGCTGCCGGTGTCGCGGCTCGCCAAGTGGAAGACGACGTTCCAGCTCATCGCGCTGGGCGCGCTGATTCTCGCCGGCGCGCTTCCCGCGATCCTGTGGATCAAGGTCGTTGGCCTGATCGCGCTTTGGGCGGCGGCGGCGCTGACGCTGATTACCGGCTGGGATTATCTGCGCGTCGGCCTGAAGCACATGGACAGCTAGATGGCGCTCGACCTGCTGTATTTCGCCTGGGTGCGCGAGGCGGTCGGCACCGGCCAGGAACGCGTCGAGCTTCCCGAGGGCGTGACGACGATTTCGGCGCTTGTCGATTGGCTTGCCGCGCGCGGCGGCGGCTATGCAGAGGCGTTCGCGCAGCCTGACCGCATCCGCGCGGCGATCGACGAACGCTTCGTACCGCTTGACGCGACGATTGGCTCGGCGCGGGAGGTGGCGTTGTTTCCGCCGGTGACGGGCGGATGATCGACATCCGCGTTCAGACGGAGCCGTTCGATCCCGGCGCCGAACTCGGCGCGATCGAAGGCGGCGGGGCGGGGGCCGTGGCAAGCTTTACCGGGCTGGTGCGAAGCGATGACGGCGTCACTACGCTCGAACTCGAACATTATCCCGGCATGACCGAAGCGGCGCTGCGCGACCTTGCCGAGCAGGCGGTAGCGCGCTGGTCGCTGAGCGCTGCGACGATCGTCCACCGTGTCGGGCCGATGGCGCCTGGTGAGCGGATCGTGTTCGTCGGCACCGCAGCACCGCATCGCCAGGCTGCGCTCGATGCGTGCAGCTTTCTGATCGATCGGCTGAAGACCGAAGCGCCTTTCTGGAAACGCGAAACGCGCGGCGACGAGGCGCGCTGGGTCGATGCGCGCACCAGCGATGACGCGGCTGCGCAGCGCTGGCGCTGATCGCGCTCAAATCGGGTTCTGATCGACCAGTTGCAGGCGACCGACAATCGTGGCGGACGATATGCCATGCCGGCTCGTCGATCATGCCGAAGGGTGACCGCGCCCAGGCTTCTACATAGGTGGAGACAAGGGGCTGAACGGTCATGGCGGTACGTCCGAAATCGTTGGTGTCGGTTACAGCGCGTTCAGCCTGCTGCATCTCGCAGGAAAAAAGAAACGCCGCCGCCCGGCAAGGGCGACGGCGCTTTCTCTGGTCGATGCGACCGGGCTTACATGCCCGAATCGTCGGTGTCGGTGCTCGCCGAACCGCTGGCGCTTGCGCCGGCATCGAGGTTCGGGATCATCACGCCGTTGATGACGTGGACGACGCCGTTCGACTGCATCACATCGGCGGTATCGATATAGCCGACGGTGGTGCCGGCCTGGTTCGACAGCTTGATGTTGCCGTTCGGGCCGAGCGTCGCCTTCAGCGCTTCGCCTTCGACCGTGGTCAGCATCGCGGTGCCGCCGCCGGCCTTGATCTTGGCCTTGATCGCGTCGGAATCGAGCTTGCCCGCGACGACGTGATATTTCAGGATCTTCGCCAGAACCGCCTTGTTCTCGGGCTTCATCAGCGTGTCGATGGTGCCCGGGGGAAGGCGGCTGAACGCGCCGTTATCGGGTGCGAACACGGTGAACGGGCCGGGGCCGGAGAGCGTCGACACCAGGCCGGCTGCCTTCACGGCGGAAACCAGCGTCGTCAGGTTGCTGGCGGCGGATGCGTTTTCGACGATGGTCTTCGACGGCAGCATCGCAGCGCCGCCGACCATCACGGGCTCGGGCGTCGGAGCCGGGGTCGGGTTCGCGGCGATCGTTTCGCTCGACGAAGCCGAGGTCGAAGCGGTGGAGGTTTCGCCGCTGGTGCTGGCGGTCGAAGCACAGGCCGCCAGCGCCGCCGCGCCCGCGAGGGTGGCCATAGATCGGATGGAAATGCGGTTCATATTCGTTCTCTCTCCAGACTTGGTCTTCCGGGTCGGGGCGTGCGGAGCACGCACCCTTAGCTACGGTTAAGCACACAAAAGGTTGCGCCGACGCGCCGAGCCGAGGCTCATTGCGCCTTCGCAAGTACCCCCGCAAGGAGGCGGAAATCGCGCTCGCGCGGGGACGCCCGCCGCCACACCAGCGCAATGCGGCGCGACGCCCGCTCAGCTTCGAGCGGGCGCACGACGATCCGGGTCCCCTCCAGGATACCCGAGCCAAGCGCCATCTCGGGCAGCATCGTCACGCCCAGCCCGTTGTCAACCATTTGCACGATCGTATGCAGCGACGTTCCAAGCATCGCCGCCTGTCCGCGCAGTTCCGGATGATTGCACGCGGCGAGCGCATGATCCTTCAGACAGTGTCCGTCCTCAAGCAGCAGGAGCCGTGTCTCGTCGATATCGTCGGCAACGACGGGCTGCTGCGTCTTGGTCATTTCGCCCTCCGGAAAGGCGACGAACAGCCGGTCGTCGAACAGCGGCTCGATCTCTACCTCGCCGCAGGCATAGGGCAGGGCGAGCAGCACGCAATCTGTGCGCCCATGGTGCAGCCCTTCGCAGGCCGCAGCGCTTGGTTCCTCGCGCAGGAACAGCTTCAGATCGGGATAATCCTCGCGCAGCCGCGGCAGGATTTTCGGCAGCAGGAAGGGGGCGATCGTCGGGATCACGCTCATCCGCATCTCGCCCGACAGCGGGCGACCGGCGGCGCGGGCCATATCGCCCAGTTCGTCGGCTTCGCGCAGGATCAGGCGCGCCTTGTCGGTAATCTGCTCACCCAGCGGCGTGAAACGCACGACGCGCCGCGTGCGCTCGACCAGCGTCACGCCGATCAGCGTCTCCAACTCGCGGATGCCTGCCGATAGGGTCGATTGGGTGACGAAACAGGATTCGGCGGCGCGCCCGAAATGCCCGTGATCGTTGAGCGCAACGAGATATTGGAGCTGTTTTAGCGTGGGAAGATAGGTAGCCAGTGATCGCCTCCGTCGATTAGCAGGCGATATCTAGGCAGATACGGCGGCGAAACAATGGTTGCCGCCCGTCGGCGCGGCCGTCCTCCCCCCGGTTCGTGCCGTGCCGAGAGGGGGGAGGGGACCATGTCACGCTGCCTGCAGTTCCTCCGATGGCAGGCGGATCAGATAGTCGAAGGCCGACAGCGCCGCGTTCGACCCTGCGCCCATCGCCACGACGATCTGCTTGTATGGCTCGGTCGTCGCATCGCCGGCTGCGAAGATGCCGGGCTGAGAGGTTTCGCCGCGATCGTCGATCTCGATCTCGCCGCGTTCGGTCAGCGCGACCGCGCCCTTCAGCCATTCGGTGTTGGGTACGAGGCCGATCTGCACGAAAACACCTTCCAGCTCGACATCGTGGCTCGTGCCGTGGTTGCGGTCCTTGTAGGTCAGCCCCGTCACCTTGCTGCCGTCGCCATTCACCTGCGTCGTCAGTGCCGAGGTGATGACCTTGACGTTCTTCAGGCTGCCGAGCTTGCGCTGCAGCACCGCATCGGCGCGGAGCTGGCTGTCATATTCGATCAGCGTGACATGCGCGACGATGCCGGCAAGGTCGATCGCCGCTTCGACGCCCGAATTGCCGCCGCCGATCACCGCCACGCGCTTGCCCTTGTAGAAGGGGCCGTCGCAGTGCGGGCAATAGGCCACGCCCTTGTTCTTATATTCCTCTTCGCCCGGCACGTTCATGTGCCGCCAGCGCGCGCCGGTCGTCAGGATCACGGTGCGCGCATTGAGCGTCGCGCCGTTCTTGAGCTCGACCGAATGGAAATCGCCCTCGCGCTCGGCCGGGGTCAGTTTCTCTGCGGTGTGGAGGTTCATGATGTCGACATCATACTGGCGGACATGCGCCTCCAGCTGTGCGGCGAGTTTCGGCCCTTCGGTTTCCTGCACCGACGGGAAATTCTCGATTGCCATCGTGTCGAGCACCTGCCCGCCGAAGCGTTCGGCGAGCACGCCGGTGCGGATGCCCTTGCGCGCGGCATAGACCGCCGCCGTGGCGCCGGCGGGGCCGCCGCCGACGATCAGCACGTCGAACGGGTCCTTTTCGGCAAGCTTCTCGGCCGCGCGGGCGCCGGCATTGTCGTCGATCCTGGCGACGATCTGCTCCAGCTCCATACGCCCTTGCGCGAAGGGTTCACCGTTCAGGAATATCTGCGGTACGCTCATGATCTCGCGCGCCTCGACCTCATCCTTGAACAGTGCGCCGTCGATCGCGGTGTGGCGGATATTCGGATTGAGCACCGCCATCAGGTTCAGCGCCTGCACCACATCGGGGCAGTTCTGGCACGACAGTGAGAAATAGGTTTCGAATTCGAAATCGCCCTCGATGCCCTTGACCTGCTCGATCAGGTCTTCGGCAGCCTTGGAGGGGTGGCCGCCGACATGGAGCAGCGCCAGCACCAGCGAGGTGAATTCATGGCCCATCGGGATGCCGGCAAAGCGCACCGCGATATCGGTGCCCGTTCGGCGGATGAGGAAGCTCGGCTTGCGCGCATCGTCTACGGCATCCGCGAGCGTGATCTTGTCCGAAAGCGCGGCAATCTCTTCGAGCAATTCGCCCAGCTCGCGCGACTTGTCGCCATCGCCTAGGCTGGGGACGAGCTCGATCGGCTCGCGGATGTTCGCGAGATAGGTTTCGAGCTGCTGCGTCATGTTGGCGTCGAGCATGGAATCTCCTGATCGTCTGTCCTGCAAATATAAAACGGCCCGGGGCAGAGCTGTTCCACCCCGGGCCGCATCAACCCAAAGGGGGCTGGGTCTTAGATCTTGCCGACAAGGTCGAGCGAGGGAGCGAGCGTCTTTTCGCCCTCTTCCCACTTGGCCGGGCAGACTTCGTCCGGGTTGGCGCGGACATATTGCGCGGCCTTCACCTTGCGCAGCAGTTCGGCGGCATTGCGGCCGACGCCTTCGCAGGTCTGCTCGAGCACCTGGATCACGCCGTCGGGATCGACGACGAAGGTCGCACGGTCGGCAACGCCCTGGCCATCACGCAGCACGTCGAAATTGTTCGCGATGGTGTGGCTCTGGTCGCCCAGCATGTAATAGTTGATCTTGCCGATGGCTTCCGAGCTGTCGTGCCATGCCTTGTGGCTGAAATGCGTGTCGGTCGATACCGAGAACACCTCGACGCCCATGTCCTGAAGCTTGGGATAGATGTCGGCCAGATCTTCGAGTTCGGTCGGGCAGACAAAGGTGAAGTCCGCCGGATAGAAGAAGAAGACGGCCCACTTGCCCTTGACGTCGGCATCGCTGACCTCGACGAACTTGCCCTGATGGTAAGCCTGCGTCGTGAACGGCTTCAGCGTATCTCCGATCTTCGCCATAAAATGCGTCTCCTGATTGCAATGAATTTCCCGGGCGGGATCGCCCTTGTGCAATGCGGCATATAAGGACGCGTGAGCGCGCTTCAAATGAGAAGGCTCGCTCGGCATGATCGAATAAATCAATCATAAAAAGCAGGTTAATCGACTGGGCCTGAATGATCGTCGAAGGATCGATTTCGCGCTGCGCGTGCGAAGACTGAAGCCCGGACGGCGCGCGGGGAGCTTGAACGCGCGCCGCCCGGTCCCTCCCGTGGATAGCGGTATAGCAAGGCACGGCTTTCACCAGATTGAACGGCCGATGCTGGAATTCGGCACGCGCAGCGCCTAGATTGGCGAGCTGACGACAAGGGGACCGGTATGTTCCAGCGGCTGACCGCCTATCTCGATTCGATCAAGGCCCGCGATCCGGCGCCGCGTTCGCGCGCGGAAGTGCTGCTGTACCCTGGCGTCTGGTCGGTCGGTTTTCACCGCATCGCGCACCGCCTGTTCACCGCGCGGCTGTTCTTCCTCGCGCGCGCGGTGAACCATCTGTCGCGCTTCCTGACGGCGAACGACATCCATCCGGGCGCGGTGATCGGGCGCAATTTCTTTATCGACCACGGCTTCGTCGTCATCGGCGAAACCGCGGAGATCGGCGACAATGTGACGATCTATCAGAATGTCACGCTGGGCGGGACGAGCCCCGATACCGGTGTAGGCGGCAAGCGGCATCCGACGATCAGCAACGGCGCGATCATCGGGTCGGGCGCGCAGGTGCTCGGGCCGATCACCGTCGGCGAGCGCGCGCGCGTCGGCGCCAATGCGGTGGTCACGCGCGACGTGCCCGAAGGCGCGACGATGGTCGGCATCCCGGCACGACCCACGGTCGTCGACGGTGGCGGCGGAAAGCGTGAATTCGTGCCCTATGGTACGCCGTGCAGCGAAATGTTCGATCCTGCGACGCAGAAGGTGGAGATGCTGCGCTGCGAGCTGGAGGCGCTGCGCAAGCGTCTCGACGACGTGCTGGCCGAGCAGGAGGCACGCGATACCCAGGACCGCCGCGACCGCGCCTGATGGGAAATGTCACTCCGTTCCCCGTCGCTAAGGGCCGGCCGAGCCAGATCGGCTTCGAACGGTCCGAATTGACGCGTATCCTCGATCTTTACGGGCGAATGGTCGCGGCGGGGCATTGGCGCGACTATGCGATGGATTTCGGCCGCGATGTGGCGGTGTTTTCTGCCTTCCGCCGGACCGCCGAACGCCCTGAATATCGCATCGAAAAGCGCCCTGAACTGCGCAACCGCCAGGGCATGTGGGCGCTGGTCAACGAAGGTGGGATGACGCTCAAGCGCGGCCATGACCTCGGCGCTGTGCTGGCGCCGATCGAACGGCGCCTGCTGAAGCTCGTCGCCGACTGACGGCAATATCGTCCGGCTGGAAAAAGACCCCCGATGCACGGTGGCATCGGGGGTAGCCTCCATGCCCTACAAGGGGCGAGGGCATGGAGCAGGTTCAGTGTGCTGCGGGCATCTGCACCGGCGGCAGACGACGATCGAGCGAACCGAGCAGGCCGACCACCCTGCGCCGCATCGGGTGCCAGAATGCCGATAGCGTCAGCAGTGCCGATCCGATCACGAACGCGGTGAACGCGGCGCTCAGCTCGACTGCGCCCGCCTTGGTGAACAGCGCGTAGAGCGCGTAGAGGACATAGGCGAGGCTGGAGACCAGCAGCGCACGGCGATCCACCGCCAGCGCGATGAAGCCGAACGCGACATACAGCGCCAGCACGACCACCGCGATCGCCGGTCCGATGTCGCGGTTGAAGACGCCGAGCAGGTGAAACAGCGGATGCGCGATCAGCGGGGCCGCGGCGAGGTGGAGCCAGAAGGCCACGTCGGCCCTTCGCGTCAGGCGTTCACGATCGGACATGTCCCAGACCATCGCGGTCGCGAACACCGCCACCCCGCCGGCCAGCGTGAGCGGATAGATGACCGCCTCTGCCGCGGGGACGGCGGCCGCACCCAGCGCCACGATGACACCGACGACGGCGACCGCGCCGGCAGCGACGGTTATCGGCACCATGAAACGGCGCCAGTGCAACCATGCCGCCCCGGCGGTCACCACGCCGATCCCGGCGGCGATCAGCATGTCGATTCGGTCGGGGAGGTCGGGATTGATCGCGTTCATCGCGCCCACCAGCGCTCCCGCCACGCCGCCGACAAAACCGAGCAGCAACAGGATGCTGGGGAGCGCCATTCGCCGTTCCCGCGTGAAATATTCGGCAAGCCCCCACGAAGCCGCCGCCACGCCGATCCCGCCCATCCACGGGCCGACCTTCGCGCCGATCTGCCCGGTCGCGACCAGCAGCAGCGCGATTGCGATCGCGACGAAGATGTCGTTGAAGCCGGAAAGGAGCCGGAAATGTTCCTCGTCCACCGACGGCGCAAGCCGTTCGCGTGCGACATGGTTGCGAAATGCGGTGGCCGCTTCGCGTGAGATCACGCCCGCGTCCACCGCATTGTCGAGTTCGCTCTCGCTGTACATGGCAATACCTCCCTGTATGAGGGAGCTATATCACCAGTGTATTACCTACACAATACGGATGGCCCGGACTGGGCGTCAGCCGTCCTGCAACTTCGCGAAGATGGTTTGCGCCTGTTCGCCGCCCGACTGCGGCACGATCTCGCCGGTGCGATCGGTGATCTCGCCCCAGTGGTCGGCAACGCCTTCGGGTGTCAGTTCGTCGCCCTGCAGGCGCACACCGGGCGTCAGCGTGACATAGGCGGCCTGGAATACGCCGGCGCCGGCGCCGACGATCGCGTTCGACGGAGCGTCTTCGGAAACGAGGTAGAGCGCTGCCGGCGCCACGCTTTCGGGCGTGAACAGCTTGAACGCGGCTTCGGGGAAGATGTCTTCGGTCATGCGCGTGCCGGCGACGGGCGCCAGCGTGTTGACCTTGATGTTGTATTTCGCGCCTTCGAGATAGAGCGTCTTGGTCAGGCCGGCGAGACCCAGCTTCGCCGCGCCGTAATTCGCTTGGCCGAAATTGCCGAACAGCCCTGTCGACGACGCCGTCATCAATATGCGGCCGTAATTCTGCTCGCGCATCGTTTCCCAAACCGCCTTGGTGCAGTTTGCCGATCCGTTCAGATGGACATCGACGACGAACTCGAAATCCTCGGGCGCCATCTTGGCGAAGCTCTTGTCGCGCAGGACGCCGGCATTGTTGATGAGGATGTGGACGCCGCCCCATTTTTCCTTCGCCTGGGCGACCATGGCTTCCATCTGCTCATATTCGGTGACGCTGCCGCCGTTCGACATCGCTTCGCCGCCGGCTTCGCGAATTTCCTCGACCACCTTCAGCGCCGCATCGGAATGCCCGGTGCCATCGCGCGCGCCGCCGAGGTCGTTGACCACGACCTTTGCCCCGCGCCGGGCGAGTTCGAGCGCATAGGCACGGCCAAGGCCGCCGCCTGCGCCGGTGACGATGGCAACGCGATTGTCGAAACGGATGGACATGGAAAAGGCGCTCCTTCGTAATTCGGGAACGCCTGACTAGGGCAGATTGCCGGGAAACGAAAGCCGGCGATCAAAGTATGGGTATGTGAAAAAAGGGCGCACGGAATTTTGTCCGTGCGCCCCGATGATAGAGTTATCGGCCGCCGCGCTGACGACAGCCGTCATACTGACCCGGCTTGCAGATCGGATAGCTGGCCTTGGGCGGCGGGGGCGGAAAGGCCTCGGAAGGCTGCGGGGCCGGTTTGAATACGACCGGCTGCCCTGCCGTCGGAGTGGCCGTCATCGGCGGGTTCGCCGGCTGATACCCACCGGCGCTCTCGGTATATTGGATCGCGCCGGGCTGGGTCGACTGGTCGTCCGCGGAAACCTGCGGCGGATTCGATTGCGGCGGGGTCTGAGCAAATGCAGGGGCGCTCATCGTCAGCGCGGCTGCCAATGCAATCAGCTTCATTTTCGTTCTCCCGAATTGTCTCAGCGCACGGGGGGCATGCGCTGCCGAGTGAACGATCAAGCCCGCAATTTGGTCCGAATTTTTCGGTCGCGAATGCTAGGAGCCTGAATCGAGAGAATATCCCGCCGACCGCACTGTGCGGATGATATCGGGTTTGCCGCCCTGGTTGATCGCCTTGCGCAGGCGGCGGATGTGCACGTCGACGGTGCGCGATTCGATTTCGGAATCGTGGCCCCATACCGCGTCGAGCAGCCGCTCGCGCGAGAATACCCAGCCCGGATGTTCGAGGAAGTGGCGCAGCAGGCGGAACTCGGTCGGGCCAAGCGGCACAAGCTCGCCGCCGCGGCGGACCTTGTGACCCACCGTGTCCATCTCGATATCGGCGTAGGTCAGTTGTTCGCCCGCCAGTGCGGGGCGCACCCTGCGCAGCACGGCGTTCACGCGGGCGACGAGTTCGCGCGGTGAAAAAGGTTTGGTGACATAATCGTCGGCGCCGGTTTCCAGCCCGCGCACCCGGTCCTCTTCCTCACCGCGCGCGGTGAGCATGATGATGGGCACGTTGGCGGTTTCCGAGGCGCGGCGCAGCCGGCGGCAGACCTCGATCCCCGACAGCCCCTCGACCATCCAGTCGAGCAGCACGATGTCGGGCGTCGCTTCGGCCGCGAGCAGCAGAGCCTCTTCGCCGTCAACGGTGTGCTTGACCTCGAAATCCTCGCGGCGAAAATGATAGGTGAGGAGCTCGGCAAGCGCCGCATCGTCCTCGACCAGCAGCATCGTTGCCCGGCTCATGGCGTCAGCTCCCCGCCAGTGGAACGGTGTCGCCCTGGTCGCGGTCGCCCATATGGTCGCCCGTTGCGGCGTAATAGACCATTTCGGCGACGTTGGTGGCGTGGTCGCCGACACGCTCCAGATTCTTGGCGATGAACAGCATGTGCGCGGCCTGACTGATCGACTTGGGGTTCTCGACCATGAAGGTGACGAGCGTGCGGAAGATCGAATTGTAGAAATCGTCGACCGCGCGGTCCTGTTCGCAGACGCGTACCGCGGCCTCCGGGTCGCGCGCCGCGAAGGCGTCGAGGACGTTGCGCACCATGTCGGTCGCCATGTTCGCCATCGCCGGAAGCAGCGACAGCGGCTCGATGACGCTGTGGCCGTCGATCGCGGCGACGCGCTTGGCGATGTTCTTGGCATAGTCGCCGATCCGCTCGACCACGCCCGCGATCTTCAGCGCGGCGACCACTTCGCGCAGGTCGTCGGCCATCGGCGCACGCAGCGCGATCAGCCGGACCGCGAGCCGCTCGACCTCGGTCTCAAGCTCGTCGATCTGCTTGTCGCCGTCGATGATGCGAGCGGCAGCTTCCAGGTCATGGCGCTTCAGCGCATCCATCGACGCATCGATCGCAGCCTCGGCCAGGCCGCCCATCTGCGCGATCAGACCGCGCAGTTCGCCGATATCCTCGTCGAAAGCCTTTACCGTGTGTTCGTTCATTCGCCTGGTCCCGATCAGCCGTAACGGCCGGTGATGTAATCCTTGGTGCGTTCTTCGCGCGGATTGGTGAAGATATCCGAGGTCTCGCCATATTCGACGAGATTGCCGAGGTGGAAAAACGCGGTCTTCTGCGAAACGCGCGCCGCCTGCTGCATGTTGTGCGTGACGATCACGATCGCGTATTTGCCGCGCAGCGCGTGGATCAGTTCCTCGATCTTCGCGGTCGCGATCGGATCGAGCGCCGAACAGGGCTCGTCCATCAGAATGACTTCGGGGTCGACCGCGATCGCACGCGCGATGCACAGCCGCTGCTGCTGACCGCCCGAAAGCGCGGTGCCGCTGTCGTGCAGGCGATCCTTGACCTCGTCCCACAGGCCGGCGCGCTTCAGCGACTGCTCGACGATCTGGTCCATCGCGCCCTTGTTCGGCGCAAGCCCGTGAATACGCGGCCCATAGGCGACATTCTCGTATATCGACTTGGGGAAGGGGTTGGGCTTCTGGAACACCATGCCGACGCGCGCGCGCAGCTGCACCACGTCCATCTGCGGCGAATAGATGTCTTCGCCGTCGAGCGTGATGTCGCCCGTCACCTTCGCGATCGGGATCGTGTCGTTCATGCGGTTCAGCGTCCGCAGGAACGTGGACTTGCCGCAGCCCGACGGGCCGATGAACGCGGTGACATTTTCCATGTCGACATCGATCGACACGTCCTTGATCGCGTGGGTCGCGCCGTAGAACACGTTGACGTCGCGAGCCGACATCTTGATGTGCGTCGCCGCTTTCGGCGTCGCCGGCTCGGTCTGGTCCACGCGGACGGGGTTGGGGGCTTGCGTGTCGGTCATTACCAGCGGGTCTCGAAACGGTTACGAAGATAGATGGCGAGCGCGTTCATCGCGAGCAGGAACAGCAATAGCACGATAATCGCGGCGGAGGTGCGTTCGACAAAGCCGCGGCTCACCTGATCGGACCAGAGGAAGATCTGGACCGGCAGAACCGTTGCGGGGTCGGTAAAGCCTTCCGGAGGCGATGCGATGAAGGCGCGCATGCCGATCATCAGGAGCGGCGCGGTCTCGCCGAGCGCGCGCGCCATGCCGATGATCGTGCCGGTCAGAATGCCGGGCAAGGCGAGCGGCAGGACGTGGTGGAAGACGACCTGGATACGGCTCGCCCCGACGCCTAGCGCGGCATCGCGTATCGACGGCGGCACCGCCTTGATCGCGTTGCGGCTGGCGATGACGATCACGGGCATGATCATCAGGGCAAGCGTCAGGCCGCCGACCAGCGCGGCCGAACGCGGCAGGTGGAAGAAGCTAAGGAACACCGCGAGGCCGAGCAGACCGAAGATGATCGACGGCACCGCGGCCAGATTGTTGATCGACACCTCGATCAGATCGGTCCAGCGGTTCCGCGGCGCATATTCCTCGAGATAGACCGCCGACAGCACGCCGATGGGAAAGGCGATGGCGAGCGTGACGAGCATCGTGAAGAACGATCCCTTCACCGCGCCCCAGATGCCGACCGTCGTGGGGTCGGTTGCGTCGGCCTTGGTCAGGAATCCGGTATCGAAATTCTGGTCGAAAGCGTGCTTCTGCTTCAGCCGGGAGACCATCGCCTTGAATTCCGGCGTGCCGTTGCCGTCGAACGCTTCCTGAAGGTCGGACGAGATGGGAACGTCGATTTCGGCGCGCTTGCCGAGCAGCGACGGATCGTCCTTCAGCGCATCGCGGACGCTGGTCCACGCGCTGTCGGACAGGACGAGATCGCCATCGGGGCCGAACGCGGCCTTGGCCGAATTGTCGGTCAGATCCTCTATCCCGACATTGGCGAGCGCCATGTCGGCGCCGGGGCCTTGCAACTGGCTCGCGCTGACCGGCAGCTGTGCCTGCGCGAAGTCGACCGGCAGCTTGACCTCGGTCCGCGTGAAGCCGCCGATGCCATTCGACACCATGACGATCAGCAGAAAGGCCAGAAAGCCCGCCGACAGCACGATCGCGGCCAGACCGAAAAACTTGAACCGGCGCTCGGCGGCATAGCGCCGGCGGATGCGGCGCTGCATCGCGCGCGACGTCCAGTCGGTCGGCGTGCGCTCGGCGGCGTTGGGGGAGGTCGTGCTATTCATAGGCTTCGCGATATTTCTTCACCACGCGCAGCGCGACGATGTTGAGCAGGAAGGTGATGAGGAACAGCGTCAGACCCAGCGCGAAGGCCGCGAGCGTCTTGGGGCTGTCGAATGCGGCTTCGCCGGTCAGCAGGTCGACGATCTGCTTGGTGACCGTGGTGGCGCTTTCGAACGGATTGAGCGTGATCGTCGCCGCGCCCGATGCCGCCATCACGACGATCATCGTCTCGCCGATCGCTCGGCTCACGGCGAGCAGAATACCCGCCACCACGCCCGGAAGCGCCGCCGGCAGCAGCACCTTGCTGATCGTTTCCGATGTCGTTGCGCCCATCGCCAGCGATCCGTCGCGCATGGCGCCCGGAACCGCGGCGATCGAATCGTCGGCCATCGACGATACGAACGGAATAATCATCACGCCCATGACGAGGCCCGCGGCAAGCGCGCTCTCGGAACTCGCATAGGTAAAGCCCAGCGAGACGGCGAAGTCGCGCACCGCAGGCGCCACCGTCAGCGCGGCGAAATAGCCATAGACCACGGTGGGAACGCCGGCGAGAATCTCCAGGATCGGCTTCATCCACTTACGCACTGACGGGGCGGCATATTGCGTCAGGTAGATCGCGCTCATCAGGCCGAATGGGATGGCGACGATCATCGCGATGATCGCACCGATGAAGAAGGTGCCCCAGAACAGCGGCACCGCGCCGAGCGACGCGCCGGGGTCGCTCGACTTGATGATCTGTGGGCTCCAATGCGTGCCGAACAGGAAGTCGGTCAGCGGAACGACCGAAAAGAAACGCGCCGATTCAATCAGTAGCGACACGAAGATGCCGACCGTTGTCAGGATCGCGATCAGCGATGCCAGCAACAACGCGATCATCACCGTGCGTTCGACACGGGTGCGCGCGCGGAACATCGGGCTTACCCGGCTGAACGCATAGGCACCGCCGGCAAAGGCGAGAAGCAGCGCGAGCGCCGTGCCGATCCAGCGATATTTCGACTGCGCCTTCGCATAAGCAGGCGCAAGCGCCTTGGCTTCTTCATTGAACGCGCCGAACGAATTGCCCTCGGCAAGCGTCCGCGCCTCGGACAATATCGCCTCGCGCTGGAAACCGAATGCAGGCAGTTCCGCCGCTGCCGGCGACGCCAGCACCTCCTGCGTGGCCAGCGACGGCGACACGGCAGACCATATCGCGAGGAACAACAGCGCGGGGGCCGCCGTCCACAGCGCGACATACCAGCCATGCTGGCTCGGCAACGAATGGCGCTTGCCCGCGCCGAGCGTCGCAAAGCGCGACGCCCGGGCACGGGCGGTAAGCCAGCCGATCAGGCCGAGCCCCACAACGAGGAAGAAAAGCGCGAAAACAGTCACGATTCGGCGTCCAGTACGCGGCTCAGATCAATGCAGCTCGTCGTCTTTCAGCGCCGCCGGGTCGAGCGCGATTTCCTGGTCGATGATCTTTTTCGACTGCGCGCGAACATCGGCGGGGGCGGCAATCATGCCCTTCTTCACCAGCGGGCCGTCGGGACCCCAGGACGCGGCATACTGATTCATGAAATCCTTGATGCCGGGGATCGCGCCGATGTGCTGCTTCTTCACATAGATGAACAGCGGACGCGAACCGGGATATTTGCGGTCGGCGATATTCTGGTAGGTCGGGTCGACGCCGTCGATCGGAATGCCGTTCAGACGGTCGCGATTTTCCTCGAGATAGCTGTAGCCGAAAATGCCGATGGCATTGGGGCTGACGCTCAGATTCTGGACGATGATATTGTCGTTCTCGCCCTTGTCGACATAGGCGCCGTCGCTGCGGATTTCGGTGCAGCGCGTGGCATAGGCGTCCTTGTCCGACTTCAGCTTGGCGGCCTCGGGATCGCTTTCCTCGCAACCCTTGGCGAGGATCAGTTCGGACAGCGCGTCGCGCGTGCCGCTGGTCGAAGGCGGGCCGAACACCTGGATCGGAATGTGCGGCAGCGACGGATCGACATCGCTCCAGAACTTGTTGGTATTGGGCTTGCCGCCCGGATTGGCCGCGAGCGCCTTGTAGAGCTGGACCTTGGTCAGCTGCAGCTTCGGACCCTTTTTCGATTCGGCGAAGGCGACGCCGTCCATGCCGACCTGAACTTCCATGATGCCGTCGACACCGTTGGTCTTGCAGGTCTGATATTCGCCCGGCGTCATGCGGCGCGACGCGTCCTCGATATCGGGATGGTCGGGGCCGACGCCGGCGCAGAACAGCTTCATGCCGCCACCGGTGCCGGTCGATTCGATCACCGGCGTCTTCAACGAGGGATTCTTGTTCACCATCTGCTCGGCGACGATCGTCGAGAACGGATAGACGGTGGACGAGCCGACGATCCGTATCGAGTCGCGAGAGGCCTGCTGGCCGCAGGATGCGAGCGCGGTGGATGCGATGGCGATCAGCGCAAGACGGCGGATCATTGCGTTTTCCCTTCAGTAACGGTGATCTTGGAATCGGTGAGGCGAATGCTGCTCTCCGCGCCCGCCTCTGTTGCATTTTCATTACGTGTTGATGACAGCGGCGCCTGCGGAAGCAGAATGCGCACGGTCGTTCCCTTGCCCGGCACGCTAGAAATATCAAGTCGCCCGCGATGCCGTTCGACGATGTGCTTGACGATGGCAAGGCCCAGGCCGGTGCCCCCGATCTTGCGGCTGCGGCCCGGATCGACGCGGTAAAAGCGTTCGGTAAGCCGGGGCAGATGTTCGGGTGCGATACCTTCGCCCTCGTCGCTGACGCTCAGCGCCGCCATTGCGCGATCGGCCTCGTGAAGCGCGATCGTGACGGGTGTGCCCGCGCGGCCATATTTCATGGCGTTGCCGACGATGTTGTGGAGAAGCTGCGACAATTGCGCGCGGTCGCCGCGGACCAGAATGCCCGAATCGATGGCACAGGAAAGGTCGGTGGCGCGCGGGTCGCCGCTTGCCGAAAGCTCTGCGCAGACCTCTTGCGCAAGCGCGCCCAGATCGACCGAATCGGCGGGCTCGCGGTATTTTTCGGCCTCGATGCGCGACAGGCTCATCAGGTCGTCGACGAGCCGCTGCATCCGCACCGCCTCGTCGAACATCACCTTCAGGAAGCGCGCGCGCGTTTCGGGGTCTTCCCCCGCTTCCTCGCCCAGCGTCTCGATAAAACCCAGCAGCGATGCCAGCGGGGTGCGCAGTTCGTGGCTGGCATTGGCGACGAAATCGACGCGGATTCGCTCGGTCGCGTAGCTGCCGGTGCGGTCGACCAGATGGACGATGCGAATGCCGTCGCCGACCGCGCGAACGCGCATTTCCCAGCTCTGGTCGCGCCGTCCCAGGCCGATCAGGTTGATCGGCTCGCCCGATGCGCGGCCGGCGTCGCTCAACAGTCGTTCGGCGGCGGCGGGGTGGCGAATCGCAAGGCGGACATCCTCGCCGACGATATGCTGGCCAAGCAGCGCGTGCGCGGCCTTGTTGGCCCGCCAGACGCGGTTGTCGGCAACGACGAGCAGGGGCTCTCCGACCGCTTCCAGAACGTCCATCAGCCCCGGTTCGTTATAATGCCGCCGTTCGGCGCCGGGTTCGGCATCGCCGGCATGGGGCTCGCCGGTGCCGGATGCCATCAGAACCGCCGCAACGCCGCCGACCAGGACAATCAGCATCGCGTCGATATCGGCGCCCATCACGAGCCCGATCGCCGCGCAGCAGGCAACCAGCAGGATCGCGATCAGCGTTCGCGGCTCGAAGAAGTGTTCCATCGCGGCACGCGCCCTAGCCGATTTATTGCGCCCCGCCAAAGCGTGGTTCGCGTTCTTAACGATCTTTTACCATTGCGAAACGGCTTTACCGGCAGAATGATGCCGTCATGCAGGACGACAAGCCGCAATCCGAATCGGTTTCGACCGGCCGCCGTGCGCTCATGCTCGGCGCGGTCAGCGCATCGGCGATCGTCTCGATCCGCCCGGCGCTGGCACAGACGACCGCGTCGATTTCGACCTGCGAAATTCCCGTTCCCGATCCGCAACGCGCGGGCAGCTATATCGCGCAGGACGGCACGCTCGTCCCCGCCGGCACGCCCGGCGCCTATCCCCCGGCGGCGGCACCGTTCAAGGGCGAGGATGTAAAAAAGGCGCTGGCGGGCGGCACGCTGCCCGGCACCGATTACGAAACCAGCCAAGCCTATACGCAATATATCCGGCGGCTGCAGGC
The DNA here is from genome assembly GCF_018122655.1 of Stakelama marina. Lineage (GTDB taxonomy): Bacteria > Pseudomonadota > Alphaproteobacteria > Sphingomonadales > Sphingomonadaceae > Sphingomonas > Sphingomonas marina. The sequence continues at coordinate 46,494 of NZ_JAGRQC010000006.1, read as the reverse complement.
GGGTACCAGCGGGTTCACCTGCTTCGCGTCGCTGCAAATGCCGCGCGGCTGAGGCGCGGTCTTATCGACTTGTCAGGCTTCTGACGGCACAAGGGGGCCGTGACGGGGGAAGCAACACGATACCGGGCGGCGGCGCCGGATAGCCTGCGGGCGGTGACGCTCGATGCGATGGTCGCGCTCTATCACCGCGCCTCGGGCCAGACGCATGTCGTGGCATCGCCGGTGCCCGAGATACTGGAGGCGCTGCACCCCGATCCGCTGACGCTCGACGCGCTGCTCGCGCAGCTTTCGGGACGGTTCGATATCGGCGACGCCGATGTTCGCGCGCTAGAAGCCCGGGTAGAGGAACTGGTCGCCGCCGGACTGGTCGAAGCGCTGTGAGGCACCGGTTCGACGTCCGTATCGGCCCGGTGGGCTTCCGTGTCGGATCGGACTGGCGCGGGCCTGTCGCGCAGCTCGAGACGCTCTACCGCGACTATCCCAGGCCGGAGGACGGGATTCCGGACTTTACCGTGCGCCTGTTTGCCGCGCGACCGTGGCGCCGGGTGGTGCGCCCCTCGGTGATGATTTCGGGCGACTACACCATTCCCGACGCCGCGCCGCTGCCGCTTCGGCTGGGGCTGTTGGCGGCGGAGATGGGGATGAACCTGCAAATGGCGCTCGCGCAGCGACGCTATCTGCTGCTCCATGCCTCGGCGGCGGAGCGCGACGGGCGCGCGGTTTTGATGACGGGCGTTTCGGGCGCGGGCAAATCCACGCTCGCTGCGCTTCTGATGGCGCGGGGGTGGCGGCTGATGGGCGACGAATTCGCGCTGATCGATCCCGAAACCGGGCTGGTCCACGCCTTTCCCCGGCTCATCAGCCTGAAAAACCAGGCGGTCGCGGTAATGGAACACGCGCTGCCGGACGGGCGCTTCGGTCCGCCGATGCCCGATACGCCCAAGGGCGATATCCGTCACCTCGTCCCCGATGCGCGCGCGGTGGAGACGATGGATCGGCCCGCCAGCCCTGCGCTCATCCTGTTTCCGACCTTCGGCCATGAAGCCGCCGAGCGCCCCGTATTGCCGAGCGAATCCTTCGTCCGGCTGACCCAGGCATCGACCAACTATCTCGCGCTCGCCGAGCGTGGCTATGATGCGCTGACCCGGCTCGTCACCACCGTGCCGGCGCGTGCGATCGACTATCCCGATGCCCAAACCGCGGTGGCGCAGGTCGAAACCCTGTGGGAGCAGACCGCATGAGCGGCACCTTGCTGGCGCGGATCATGCGCGATCCCTCACAGGTCGAGGCGCTCGATGCCGATGGCTGGACCGGCCTGATTGCCGCTGCCCGCGCCGAACAGATGGTCGGCACGCTTGGCCACCGGCTTGACGGGTTGCCGATGCCGGGTGCGGTGTCGCGAATCCTGGCCGATGCGCGAGCGTCGGCGGCACAGGGGCGCACCGCCGCCCTGTGGGAAGCCGAAATGGCGCGTCGCGCGCTGGCGAAGATAGGGGCACCGGTCGTGCTCCTGAAAGGCACCGCCTATGTCGCCGCGGGGCTGGAGGCGGGCAGGGGGCGCTCGATCGGCGACCTCGATATTCTCGTCCCGCGCGATGCGATCGACGGAGTGGAGGCTGCGCTGCTTTCGGCGGGCTGGGAATGGGTCAAGCCCGATCCCTATGACGACGCCTATTATCGGCGGTGGATGCACGAATTGCCGCCGCTCATCCACCGCGAACGCGACCGGATGATCGATGTTCATCACACCGTTCTGCCGCTCACCGCACCAATCACCCCCGATGCCGCGGCGCTCGTCGGCGACAGCGAGGCGCTGCCGAACGGCCTGCGCATCCTCGCGCCGATGGACATGATCTGCCACGCCGCCGCGCACCTGATCGCCGACGGCGACCTTGCGGGGGGAATGCGCAATCTGTGGGACATCCACTGCCTGATCGGCGAATTCGGAACCGACGGGCTGGAAGCGCGCGCCGCACATCACGGCCTGCGCGCGGCTGTGCTCCGCGCCGCGCGGCTGGCCGTCGACGTGTACGGCACGGAAATTCCTGACGCCTGGCACAGGCGAAACGTTGCAGACACGCTGTTCAAACGCCGGCTGCTCGCGCGCGACGGCTGGGGGCGCAAAACGCGCAAGCTGACCGAACAGGGCTTCTACGTCCGATCGCACCTGTTGCGCATGCCGCCGAAAATGCTCGCCCGGCATCTCTGGACCAAATGGCGCAAAGGGTATCGTCCGGTCGGTTAGGCGCTGGCGATCGCCCTATAGCGTGCGCAAGGCACCGGGCAGTTCGCGGTAGTGATCGATCACCGCATCGGCGCCCATTTCATCCACCGGCTGCAACAGAAAGCCGAAACTGACCGCGATCGCCGGTACGCCGGCATTCTTCGCCGCTTCGACATCGTAGATCGAATCGCCGACAAATGCGGTCCGCCCGCCGCCGCAGCGCCGTATCATTTCGTCGATCGGTGCGCGGTGCGGCTTGGCGAAGCCCTTGCCCATCGTGTCGCCCCCGATCACGCAGGCGAAACGGTCGCGAATATCGAGTTCGCCCAGCACCTTCTCGGCAAGGTTTTCGAACTTGTTGGTGACGATGGCGGTCGTAACCCCAGCCTCGCGCAGCAGGTCGATGGCATCGAGCGCGCCGTCGAACGGGCGGGTATGGACGGCGATATTGGCTTCGTAATATCCGAGCAGCAGCTTGTAGAGCCGCCGGAACTCGTCGGGCGGGCAGCCACCGGTATCCTCCAGCGCCTGAATCAGCAGGTTCTTCGCGCCGCCACCGACCTTGCTCGTGACCGCCGCCTTGTCGAGCGGCGGGCGTCCGGCGGCCTGCAGCGTGTGATTTACCGCTGCGGTCAGGTCGCCGCTCGTGTCGAGTATGGTGCCGTCGAGGTCGAAGCCGACGATATCGAAAGGAATTCTGGTCATCGTCCATGCGATTGCCAGCATCGCTATGGAAGTTGCAACCCAATCATGGCAGGGGCGTCGGCGCGAAGGAGAACAAATGACGTCGAAACCGATCGCCGCCGTCATACTTGCCGCGGGCAAGGGCACGCGGATGAAATCCGATCTTCACAAGGTGCTGCACCCGATCGCGGGGCGCGCGATGCTGCTGCACCTCGTCGATACCGTCGCCGCGCTGGAGCCTGAAAAGACGGTCGTCGTGGTCGGTGCGGGCCGCGACCAGGTCGAGGATGCGATCGAACCGCACGGCATCGCCGTCGCGCATCAGGCCGAACAACTCGGCACCGGCCATGCGGTCGCGCAGGCGGAAGATGCGCTGACGGGTTTCGACGGCGATGTGCTGATCCTCTACGGCGACGTGCCGCTGGTTTCGACCGACACGATGCGCGCGATGCTCGATCGGCTGCATGCCGACGACGCGCCGGCTACGGTCGTACTCGGCTTTAGGCCCGAAGATCCCGCTGCCTATGGCCGGGTGATCGTCGAACCGGGCACCGACCGTATCGCCAGGATGGTCGAATTCAAGGACGCCTCGCCGGAGGAGCGCGCGGAGACGCTTTGCAATTCGGGGCTGATGGCGGTGCGCTCCACCGATCTCTTCGCGCTGCTTGCAAAGGTCGGCAACGACAATGCGGCGGGCGAATATTATCTGCCCGATATCGTCATGCTGGCGGCCGGAGAAGACCGCGCTTCCGCGGTTATCGAGACGCGCGAGGAAGAGGTGGCGGGCGTCAACAGCCGCGCCGAACTCGCCCGGGTCGAAGCATCCTGGCAACAGCGTCGCCGGGCCGAGGCGATGGCGGCCGGCGCCACGCTGATCGCGCCTGAAACGGTGTGGTTCTCCTACGATACCGCGATTGGCCGCGACGTGGTCATCGAACCCAATGTGTTTTTCGGACCCGGCGTAACGATCGCCGACGGCGTGACGATACACGGATTCAGCCATATCGAGGGTGCAACGGTGGGTGCGGGTGCTTCGGTCGGGCCCTATGCGCGTCTCCGGCCCGGTGCGGTACTCGGTGAAAAGGCGAAGATCGGCAACTTCGTCGAGATGAAGAAGGCGGTGCTCGGCCCCGGCGCCAAGGCCAGCCACCTGACCTATCTCGGCGATGCGGAGGTCGGCGCAGGCGCGAATATCGGTGCGGGCACGATCACCTGCAATTATGACGGGTTTTTCAAATATCGCACGCGGATTGGCGAGGGTGCCTTTATCGGATCGAACAGCGCGCTGGTCGCTCCGGTTTCGATCGGAGACGGTGCGATCGTCGGTGCGGGATCGGTGGTGACGCGCGACGTCGAGGCCGATGCACTGGCGCTGGCGCGCGGCGAGCAGGTGGCCAAGCCGGGTCGCGCGAAGCGCTTTCGCGAGATGATGGCGGCGAAGAAGAAGGCGGGAAGGTAAGCCTATGTGCGGTATCGTTGGAATCCTCGGGCGCGAGGATGTCGCCGAACGCCTGTTCGACGGCCTGAAGCGGCTCGAATATCGCGGCTACGATTCAGCGGGCATCGCCACCATTCATGATGGCGGTGTCGATCGTCGTCGCGCCGAGGGGAAACTGGTCAATCTCGGCAAGCTGCTCGCCGAGCAACCGCTGCCGGGCCGGATCGGCATCGCGCATACCCGCTGGGCGACACATGGCGCGCCGACCGAGGACAATGCCCATCCGCATCAGGCGGGCAGGGTCACCGTCGTCCACAATGGCATCATCGAGAATTTCAAGCCGCTGCGCGACGAACTGATCGCCGACGGGCGGAAATTCGGCAGTCAGACCGATACGGAGGTTGTCGCACACCTGATCGACCGCGAACTCGATCGCGGCAAAGACCCGCGCGACGCGGTCGCCACCGTGCTGCCGCGTCTCCACGGCGCCTTCGCGCTTGCCATCCTGTTTGCCGATCATCCCGATCTGCTGATCGGCGCGCGGCTCGGATCGCCGCTCGTCGTCGGCTATGGCGATGACGAGACCTATCTGGGGTCCGACGCGCTCGCGCTCGCGCCGCTCACGCAGCGGATCGCGTATCTGGAGGAGGGCGACTGGGCGGTCCTCACCCGTGACGGCACACAGATTTACGACCGCGACAACCATCCGGTCGAGCGGCCGGTCACGATCTCGGGCGTGACCGGCGCGATGATCGACAAGGGCAATCACCGCCACTTCATGCTCAAGGAAATCTATGAGCAGCCGGTCGTCGTCGCGCAGACGCTGCGATCCTATATCCGCCCGCTCGAAGAGCAGGTCGCGCTTCCCGACATGGATTTCGACCTGTCGTCGATCGAACGCGTCGTCATCATCGCGTGCGGTACGGCGAGCTATGTCGGAATGATCGGCAAATACTGGATCGAACAGTTTGCGCGGCTTCCGGTCGAGGTCGATGTCGCCTCCGAATACCGCTACCGCGATCCGGTGCTGCTGCCGAACACGCTCGGCGTGGTGGTGTCGCAATCGGGCGAGACCGCCGACACGCTGGCGGCGCTTCGCCACATGAAGGAAGCGGGCGTCACGACCGCGGGGATCATCAACGTCCCGACCAGCTCGATGGCGCGCGAGGTCGACCTCTTGATGCCCACCCATGCCGGGCCGGAAATCGGTGTCGCCTCGACCAAGGCCTTTACCTGCCAGCTCGCCGTCATGGCTGCGCTGGCGGTTAATCTCGCGCGGGTCAAAGGCAAGCTGGACGAGGTTCAGGAGCGCGAGATCGTGCACCATCTCGTCGAAGTGCCGGCCGCGATCAACGAAGCGCTCGCCTATGACGATGCGATTGCCGACATGGCCGATACGATCGCCGATGCCCGCGACGTGCTCTATCTCGGCCGTGGAACCGATTTTCCGCTCGCGCTCGAAGGGGCGCTGAAGCTCAAGGAAATCAGCTATATCCACGCCGAAGGTTATGCCTCGGGTGAAATGAAGCACGGGCCGATCGCGTTGATCGACGACAATGTCCCGCTGATCGTGATCGCGCCGTCGGGACCGTTGTTCGACAAGACCGTGTCGAACATGCAGGAAGCGCAGGCGCGCGGGGCGAAGGTCGTGCTGATTTCAGACGCCGACGGGCTGGCCCAGGCGGGCGAGGATGCGGTCGCGACGATCGAGATGCCGAAGGTTCACCCGCTGATCGCGCCGATCGTCTATGCGGTGCCGGTGCAATTGCTTGCCTATCACGTCGCCGTGGCCAAGGGCACCGACGTCGATCAGCCGCGCAACCTCGCGAAGAGCGTCACCGTCGAATAGCAGCGAGTGCCCCTTCCTGCGCGGAAAGGGGCACTCGCCATATGGCTCATTCCGCTGCGATACGGATCGCGAAGCCGCCGCCCGGTGCGATGTGTACCGGCCATGTGTCGCCCTTCTTCACCTTCCGCGTCTCGATGACATCGTGGAAGCGCGTCTCGGTGCGATAGTCGGCGTCCGGGGCGTCGCGCCAGATTTTGGCCGTGTAGGTCTTGCCCGGGTCGAGGAAGCTCAGGTCCACGGTAACGTCGCGGGCCTTTTCGTTGGTGACGCCGCCGACATACCAGTCATCGCTGTTCCGGTCCTTTCGCGCGGTGACGACATAGGCGCCGGGTTCGCCCATCAGCGTGTGCGTCTGTGCCCAGTCGGTCGGCACCTTTTCGATAAAGGTCAGCTCGTTCGGGTGCTTGGCATAGTTTTCCGGCGTATCCGCCGCCATCTGGATCGGCGAATAGATCACGACATAGAGCGCAAGCTGCCGCGCGATGGTCGATTCGATCGGCGTATTGCCCCGACCGACGAGCGACAGTACCCCCGGCGTATAGTCGAACGGCCCCGACAACATTCGCGTGAAATAGACGTTGGGGATGTGGCTCGGCGGGTTCTTGGGTACGCCCCAGGCGTTATATTCCATGCCCCGCGCGCCTTCGCGGCTGACCCAGTTGGGATAGGTGCGCCGCAGCCCGGTATCCTTCACCGGCTCGTGATCGTCGATCATGATGTGGTGCTGGGCGGCATCCTTCACGACCTTCATATGGTGTTCGACGGTGCGCTGGCCGTCATGCCATTCCATACGCTCGGTGCCTGGCGTGTCGCCCGGCGCGGTAATGCCGCCGGCATCGGCGACATAGCCCGTCTTTACCGCATTCATGCCAAGGCTCTGATACAGCGACATCGCATCGTCGAGCTGCGCTTCGTAATTGGCGATGTTGCCGCCTGTTTCGTTATGGCCGAGGAACTTCACCCCCTTTTTGCGGGCGTAATCGGTCACCGCCTTCAGGTCGAAATCGGGATAGGGTTTGGTGAAGTCGAAACCGCGGCCCCACGGCACGTCCCAGCCGACATTCCAGCCCTCGACAAGGACTTCGTTGAACCCGTGCTTCGCGGCGAAATCGATATATTGCTTGGCATGTTCGGTGGTCGCGCCGTGTTTAGGCCCCGAATTCCAGCTCCATTCGTCAAGGTGCATCTTCCACCAGATGCCGACATATTTGAACGGCTTCACCCAGCTGACATCGCCCAGCTTGTTGGGTTCGTTGAGATTGAGTTCGAGGTCGTTGTCGTACAATCCCGGCGCGTCCGAGGCGATGCGGATCGTGCGCCACGGCGTCGTGAACGGGCCGGTGCGGATCACCTTGGCGCCGTGGCTCGACGGGGCGAGCGTCGAGCGGAACCGTCCGCCCTCGAGCCGCTTGAGCCACATGCCGGAGTAATCGACCAGCGATGCTTCGTGGAACGACAGCCAGGTCCCGTCCTGCAGCTTCATCGTCATCGGCGTGTGCGCGACGGAGACGGCGTCGATCGGCGTCTTGTGGTAGAGATATTCGTACCGGTTCCAGTCGCCGGCCTGGATCCACCAGGCGGTGCCGGGTTCGGCGATGTTGAACTCGCTGTCCTCGTCGGCGATGTGCCACGCGCCGCCGCCGGGCCTGGCGCCGAATTCGGTGCGGAAGCCGACGCCGTTGTCGAAGACGCGGAAACGCAGCGTGATCCGGCGTTCGGCAGGCGCTTCCTTGAATGCGTCCGACGACCCGTTCTGGTGAACCTTCACCACCAGCTCGTTGTGGTTGTCGGTGACGTAGCGGCGTTCGCCCCAGGGCTGTTCCCAGCGCGTGTCGGACGAGGATGTCGATGCGCCGTCGAACTGAAAGCCGCGCTCCATCGGGTCCATGTCGGTAAAGGTGAAGCCGATCCGCGATGGCGTGATGAGCGGCGTGCCGTCGCGCGACACCGAATAGGTCAGCCGCGCTTCGTCGCCGATCGCGACCGTCACCTTGATATGCCCGTCGGGCGACGTGACCGACGCGATATCCTTGGCTTGCGCAGAGCCGATCGCGGCGGCGCCGAGCGCGAGCAGCGCAGCGGTACGGGTAAAGGTTCGGGAAAGGGTCATTTGCTGCTCCGCAACTCGAGGTACAGGCCGGAAAGCGGGGGCAGGCGGGTCGTGTCGGCGCCGTTGACCGCCGCGATGACCGTTCCGTCCGCTTCCAGATGCGACGGCCAGGGCGCGTCTGCCGTGCCGAGGTTGAATAGGCACCGGACATGCTGGCTGTCCACCCGCCGATCGATGACGAGCAGCCGGTCGTCGGCATGGACGATGGCGATATCGCCCGTGCGGAGCGCCGGCGTATCCCGGCGGAGCGCGAGCAGGTTCCGCGTCAGGCTGTACAGCGATTCCGGGTCGGCGCGCTGGACATCGACCGCCAGTGCGGCGTGATCGGGGCCGATCGGCAACCATGGTTCGGCATCGCCGAACCCGCAGTTGGGCGCATCGTGTCGCCAGGGCATCGGCGTTCGCGCGCCGTCGCGGCTGAGCGTCATCGGCCAGTTGGCGATTGCCTCCGGGTCCTGAAGCTTGTCGAAGGGAATAGAGACCTGTGTCAGGCCCAGTTCCTCGCCATAATAGATGAAGATGTTGCCGCGCAGCGCCGCCAGCAGAAGCATCTTCATCCGCGCGAAGCGGTCGGCGTCCTCGGCGCTCGCCCAACGCGACAGCGCGCGCGGCGCATCATGGTTCTCGAATGCCCAGCTCGGCCAGCCCATGCCCGGCTGTTCGGGCCAGCGCGACACCGCGTCCGCGACCATTTTGGGCGACAGTGCGTCGGCATAGAGGAAGTCGAATCCATAGGCGCTGTTGAAGCGCTTGTTGCCCTCGGTGAACAGCTTCATCTCGCGTTCGGCATCGTCGCCGCCGACCTCCGCCACGGTGAATTTCGCGCCATAGCTGTCGGTCAGTGCGCGCAGCCGCTCGACGAAACGGGGAATGTCGGGATGGCTCTGGTTGAACCGCTTGAGCTGAAAATCGAAGGGGCGCGTGCGCGGCTTTTCCGACGGCGGGGCGGGTGGATTGTCGCGAAATTCAGGATCGTGCATCGCGAAGTTGATCGCGTCGAGGCGAAAGCCGTCCACGCCGCGGTCGAGCCAGAAGCGGGCGACGTCCAGCACCGCCTGCTGCACCGCCTCGTTATGGATGTTGAGTTGCGGCTGATCCTTCAGGAAATTGTGCAGATAATATTGTCCGCGCCGTGCGTCCCAGGTCCATGCCGGTCCGCCGAACACCGATTGCCAGTTGGTCGGCGGGCTGCCGTCGGGCTTGGCATCGGCCCATACGAACCAGTCCGCCTTGGGATTGTCGCGGCTCGACCGGCTTTCGAGGAACCAGGGATGTTCGTCCGAACAATGCGAATAGACCTGATCGATCAGGATCTTGAGGTCGAGTTCGTGCGCGCGCGCAACCAGCGCGTCGAAATCCTCGATCGTACCGAAGATCGGGTCGACACCGCGATAATCGGCGACGTCATAGCCGAAATCCTTCATCGGCGAGGTGAAGAAGGGCGACAGCCAGATCGCATCGACGCCAAGCTCCGCGACATAATCGAGATGCGCGGTAATGCCCGGAAGATCGCCGATGCCGTCTCCGTTCGAATCGGCAAAGCTGCGCGGGTAGATCTGATAGATCGCGGCACCCTTCCACCATGGAACGGCGGTGGAAGTATCGGTCTGCGGCATGGCCTGGGTTGCGTTCACTGGCTGTCCTGGGAAGGTTCTGCCCGGCAGATCGCATAGCCGAGCGGGGGGAGGGTGACGGTAACGCTGCCCGGAGCCGCGGCGGCGGCGGGGCATTGTCCCGCAAGCGTGGTGAATCGGGCCGACAGCACGCCGACCGCTACGTCGCGCGTGATGCTTTCGGTCGAGCTGTTGATCGCGACGAGGATTTCATGCCCGTCATCGGCGCCGCGCGTATAGGCGAGCATTCCCGGCTCTTTCGATGTCTCGCGAATGACGGTGCGCCCGTCCATCAGTGCCGGATTGGCGCGCCGGATCGCCGAAAGCGCGGCGATCTGCCGGTAAAGCGGATGCGCGGTGTCGAAATTTTCCGTCGCGGTGGTGGCTGCGGTGCCGACCAGATCATTGTCGTCATAGCTCGCGACCTTGCTCGCGAACATGTCCTCGCGCGCGGCCTGATCGCCGCCATCGCCGGTAAAGCCTTGCTCGTCGCCCGAATAGACGACCGGTACCCCGCGTGAGGTGAACATCAGGACGTTGCCGAGCATCAGCCGCTTCAGCCGCTCGGCTTCGCTCGCATCGGGAAACGCCTCGTCGAGCATGTGGCCCATCCGGCCCATATCGTGGTTGCCCAGAAAGATCGGCAGCCGGCGCGCGGTCTTTTCTCCGCCTTCGTACAGCACGTCGCCGGCGATCAGCCTGGCGTAGATATCGGTGCCCGTCTTGCCAGACAGCAGGTCGCGCGCAGCAGCCTGAAAGGCGAAATCGAGCACGGCGGGCAGTTTGTCGCGCCGCGTATATTCGGCGAGATACCCCGGATCGACCGCCTCGCTATAGACCTCTCCGAAAATGTGGAAATTGGGTATGCCGTCGGCCTTGGCCCGCGCCAGCATCGCGGGTGCGAATTGCTGCCAGAATTCGGGGTTCACATGCCGGGCGGTGTCGATGCGAAAGCCGTCGATGCCGAAATTGTCGATCCACGCGCCGAAAATGTCGATGAAGCCCGAAACCACGCGCGGATTTTCGGTCATCAGATCGTCGAGTCCGGCGAAATCGCCATAGGTCGCGCTCTCGCCCTCGAAGGTCGAGTTGCCGCGATTGTGGTAATAGATCGGATCGTTGAGCCAGGCGGGGACTTTCACGTTGCGCTCGTCCTTCGGCACGAACGGCGTATAGGCCCAGCGCGGGTCGGTCAGCTTCGCGAAATTGGCCGCGGTCTGCCGGTCGTCGCCCAGGAAACCCCTGTTGATGCGTGCGCCGTCGCTGTCGCCGCGCGTCGAATAGGGATATTCGCCCTTTGGCCGATAGGGGCAGTCCGGCTGCTTCTGGCACTCGCGGTACTGGATCACGTCGGCGGTGTGGTTGGCGATGATGTCCATATAGACCTTCATCCCGCGCGCATGCGCGGCGTTCACGAAGGTCCGGAAATCGGCATTGGTGCCGAAATGCGGATCGACGCGGGTGAAGTCGGTCACCCAATAGCCGTGATAGCCCGCGCTTTCCTGACCCTTCGGGCCTTGGACGGGCTTGTTCTTGAAGATCGGCGCCACCCAGATCGCGGTGATGCCAAGGCCTTGCAGATAATCGAGCCGGTCGGTCAGCCCTTTCAGGTCGCCGCCGTGATAAAATCCCTTGTCGGTCGGGTCGTATCCGGTTTTCAGCCGGTCGCCCTTCAGGCCGCCGCGGTCGTTTGCCGGATCGCCGTTTTCAAACCGGTCGGGAAGGACGAAATAGATTACTTCGTCCTCGGGTGGCCGTTCGCGCAACTGTGCCGTCGTGTCGGTGGCCGGTGCGCTTGCGAGGAGCGCCGCCAGCAGTGCCGCGCCGATCATGCCGACACCGTTTTTTGGCGCGCGGCGCAATGCTGCGCGATGAAGTCGGCATGGCCGGGCATCTGCGCGACCTCGCGCGCGTTTAGTTGCTCTATCATCGACATATACTCGCTCAGATCGTCGCCGGGGATGGCGTCGGCGATGGGATGGTGGCCGCGCGGCATCATGCCCTGGCCGACAAATACCTGCAGCCAGCCGACCTCGGTAAACAGTTCCTCATGCTCGCGCGTGATGTGGCCGCTGCCGCGCCACAGCGCGATCTTGGCCGCAAGCGCGTCGGGCAGCGCCATCTCTCGGCAGGCTTGCCAGAAGGGTTCCTCGCGCTCGTTGGCGTGGTAATGGAGGATCAGGAAGTCGCGGATGCGCTCCCATTCGAAGTCGCTCTGCCGGTTGAACTCGTCGCGATCGGCCTGCACTGCGGTCCGGCCGGGAAGCAGCTTCAAGAGGCGAGAGATCGCTGACTGGATCATGTGGATGCTCGTCGATTCAAGCGGCTCCATGAAGCCCGCCGACAGCCCCATCGCGACGACATTGTGCTTCCACATCTCGCGCCGCTTTCCGGTGGTGAAGGGGATGACGCGCGGGTCGCCCTGCGCTTCGCCCTCGACATTTTGCAGCAGCATCGCGCTCGCTTCGTCGTCGCTCAGATGCGCGCTCGAATACACGATGCCGTTTCCGGTGCGATGCTGCAGAGGGATCCGCCATTGCCAGCCGGCGCGGTGCGCGGTGGAGCGAGTATAGGGGGTGAAATCCTCGGCGCGCGACGATGGCACCGCCTGCGCGCGGTCGCACGGCAGCCAGTGCGTCCAGTCGTCATAGCCGGCCCCCAGCGCTTCGCCGATCAGCAGCGCGTGAAAGCCGGTACAGTCGATGAAGAAGTCGCCCGCGATCTCGCGCCCGCCGTCGAGCGTGAGCGCCGCGGCATCGCCGCTTTCGCCGTCGCGGCGAACCTGTTCGATCCTGCCTTCGACGCGCCGGACGCCGCGCGCTTCGGCGTAGCTGCGCAGGTGCCGCGCATAGAGCGTGGCGTCGAAGTGAAAGGCGTAGGGCATGTCCGGCAACACCTGGGCGGTGCGGGGGCGGCCGCGTTGCATCTTGCCGGCAAGCGCCGCCACATTGTTCAGCGAATAGGGCGCCAGTTCGGGCCTCGCGCGTCCCTCTGCGACCGCGCGCAGCCAATATTGCTGAAAGGGCAGCAGTCCGACGTCGCGCCCGACATCGCCGAATGCATGCATGTACCGGCTGCCGGGCCGGAGCCAGTCGACGAACTCGATCGCCAGCTTGTAGGTGCCATGCGTCGCGCGGAGGAACGCATCTTCGTCCAGGCCCAGCGCATCGTTGAACAGCCGGATCTGCGGGATGGTCGCTTCGCCCACGCCGACCGTGCCGATCGCGTCCGATTCGACCAGCGTGATGTCGAAACCGCTTTCGAGGAAACGGGCAAAGCTTGCCGCCGCCATCCATCCGGCGGTGCCACCACCGGCGATTACGATCCTGATCGGAGCGGAGCCTGTCATGTCGCTACCCCTCTTCGCCGGATTGCGATCCCATGCCTCCCGGGGCGTGACCATCGTCGATGCCCACGCCCAAAAAGTCGAGACGGCGGGCAACATGCGCCCGCCGTCCCAGGGGGGAGAATCAGAATTTGTAGCCGACGCTCACATAATATTCGCGGCCGTAACGCTGGTAATCGATGACCTGGCGCTCGTCGTCATTCTGATAGGTGACGAACGGCTGATCGGTCAGGTTCTTGCCTTGGAGCATGATCGACAGACCGGCGAGCGAGGAACCTTCCTGGAACTCGTACCCGATCTGGGCATCGACGATGCCTTCGCCGCGAACCGTTCGGAAGGTCGGGTTGGCCGAAAGGCCGGCAACCTCACCCAGGAAGGACGAACGGCGGCGATAGTTGACCCGTGCCTGGAAACCGCTCTTCTCGTAATAGGCGGAGGCGTTCAACACCCAGTCCGAAAGACCCGGCAGTGTGATCGATTCGGTGGGATTGCTCCCCAGCTTGATCGAGCTGTCGGTATAGGATGCGCTGCCGAAGAAGCCGAACCCGTCGAGCGCGGGCGTGATTTCGGAGAAGGGTAGCGACAGCGTTGCCTCCACACCCTGCAGGTAACCGCTTCCGCTGTTCTCGGGGCGCTTGTTCAGGCCGATCTGACCGCCGCTGTTGATGATCGTATCGCGGACCGCCTGCGGTGCGAGATACAGATAATCGCTGAAGTCATAGGCGACGCTGGCATTGCTGTCGACGTAATCGCTGAGCGCCTTGTAGTAGCCGGCAATCGCAATATAGCCGCCGCCCGCAAAGTATTTTTCCAGCGACAGGTCGATATTGATCGACTTGTAGGGGCGCAGGTTCACATTGCCGCCGTTGAAGCTGAACGGGCTGTACTGCGGACCGCCGCCCAGGCCGACGTTCGACGGATCGATGCCCAGCTCGCGGTTGACGCGTTCCTGATCCATGCGCGGACGCACCATCGTCTGAGACGCACCCATTTTGACATAGGTCAGCGGCAGGAGTTCGACCGACATCGTCGCGCTGGGCAGGAAGTCGGTGTAGCTCACGCTATCCGATGCCGGAAGGACCGTCACGACACCGTCGGAGAAGTTAGAGATGCTGCCGTTCGAGCTTTGCTTGGTATGGACGACCTGCAGGCCGATAGAGCCCTTCAGCTTCTTCCCGCCGGCCATGCCGTTCAGGTTGAGCATCGCATAGCCGGTCCAGACATTTTCGGTGACCGTATTGTCGCGAACCAGCGAAACCGGACGGTTGTCGTAAACCGCGTTCAGCACATTGTTGTAGATGTAGAGCGGATCGATCGTCAGCACACCCGGAACGCCCAGATAGTTTAGCTGCGTCGTGCCGTTCAGCACGGCTTCGCTCGGTACCGGTGCGGATGTCGGCGTGCCGCTGGCGACCGTGCAATCGGTGCCGCCGCCCTTGGGGCAGAGGAAGTAGGAGGTATAGGCCGAGGTCTTCTTGCGGCGGCTGTAGTTGGCGCCGACCTCCCAGCTCGAAAACACGCTGCCATAGATGTCGCCGTTCAGGCTGGCGCGCAGCGATTTCAGGTCGTCCTTGAAGCTCGGGCGGTTGAGGAATCCGGCCTGCACGACGGGCTGCGTGCCGTTATAGCCCCAGCCTTGCGGATCGGTGATCTTGAAGGTGCCGGTGTCGGTATAATCGAGCGTCGGCTCGATACGGAACGTGCCGTCCGAATTGCGCGTGATCGTGACGGTGTCGCCCGGTCCCGACTTGTTGTACCCGGTGCCGCTATAGGTTTCGAGCAGGAAGTCGGTGCGGTCGGCATGCGACCAGCTGGCGTCGACCGTGAAGTGCAGGCCGTCCGCGACCTCGAACACGTTGTTCCAGCCGATCGAATAATTGTCGGCGGTGCGCTTGTTATAATCGTTGCGCTGGACACCGTGAACATCGGTGAAGGTAGCCGATTCTACGAAGCCGTCATTGGCCGAATTGACCGTGTAGGGAACGCCGCCCCAGACCAACGGAAATTCGATGCCGCGCAGGCGCTGCGTTTCGGAGAAGTGCGAATAGAGCACGTCCAGCGTCGAATGCCATGCTTCGCTCGGCTGATATTCGATCGTGCCGACCGCGCCGATGCGGTCGAGCAGGTTCGACTGCACATAGGGCTTGGCACCGCCGAGGATCAGGTCGCCGTTCGAATCGGTGGGAAAGCCCCAGGCGTTGTAGCGGGTATATTGCGTCGGCGCCGAAGTCGCCGATACGCCGAGCGCGATGCCGAGCGTATCGCCGGCGAACTGGTCGATATACGTGCCCGTCAGGCGATAGCCGTAGCGCGTGCCATCGGGGTTCAGCTTGTCGGTACCGTTCATCTGCCCGCGTGCATTCGCGGTCACGACGCGCTTGTGATAATCGAGCGGGCGCAGCATGCGCAGATCGACGGTGCCGGAGATGCCGGCCGCGATCAGCGACGCGTTCGCGCTCTTGTACACATTGACGTTCTGGAAGAATTCCGACGGATACTGGTCATATTCGACGCCGCGATTGTCGCCGACGGTGACCTGTTCGCGACCGTTGAGCAGCGTCGTGCCGAAATCGGGGCCAAGGCCGCGGATCGACAGGCGCTGATCGCGCCCTTCGAGACGCTGCGCGGTAACGCCGGGCAGACGTGCCAGCGAATCCGCGATCGAAACGTCGGGCAGCTTGCCGATATCCTCGGCCGAGACCGAGTCGACGATCATCGTCGAGGTCCGCTTGATTTCCGCCGATTTGTCGAGCGAGGCGCGGATGCCGGTAACGACGATCGCCTGGCCCGCACTGTCGCCTTGCGCTGTCGCGTCGGCCTGGGCGGTCGTATTCTGGTCGGCGGCGGTGGTGTCCTGCGCGAAAGCCGGCGCGGCGCAGGTCAGCGCCAGCGAAGCGCCGAGTACCGCGCGGCTGCTGCACGAAAGGAACTCGCGCGCCGCGAGCCGTGCGAACGGATTATTCATGGAAATGTCCCCTTGCCTCAATCGCGCTCGCGCCCCCGGCGCCGCGCGCATCCTGTCCGAAAATATGTCCCGGCGTCTTTCCTGCGCCGTTGGTGGAGGCTGGCTATATTTCGCCCGTCGGCGTAGCCATAGGGGGCGGCATACGTATTCAGGACAGCATACGTATGCGGTTATGCTCTAAACGACTCCGCCGATGGGGACGGGGCAGGGGCAGAGGATGACGGGAGTGCGTTCGGGGTTGGCTAGACGGCCGACATCGCTGGATATCGCGCAGCTTGCGGGCGTGTCGCAACCGACCGTCTCGCGCGCGTTGCGCGGGAGCAAGGACGTCAATCCGCAAACCCGCGCGCGGATCGAGGCGATTGCCCGCCAGCTCAATTATGCGGTCGACAAGAACGCATCCAGCCTGCGCCGCCAGGCGACGAACACGCTCGCGCTGCTGTTGTTCGAAGATCCCACGCCCGACGAATCGATGATCAACCCCTTCTTTCTGTCGATGCTGGGGTCGATCACGCGCAGCGCCGCGGCCGCCGGCTACGACCTGCTGATTTCCTTCCAGCAGCTCTCCGGCGACTGGCATGTCGATTATCAGGACAGTCACAAGGCCGATGGCATTATCCTGCTCGGCTATGGCGATTACGAGGCGTATCAGGCGCGGCTCGCGCATCTGGTGAAGCAGGGCACGCACTTCGTCCGCTGGGGCGCGCTCAGCCAAGACGCGACCGGCTGCACGCTCGGCTCCGACAATGAAGGCGGGGGCGCGATGGCCGCGCAGCATCTCATCGGGCAGGGGCGCCGCCGGATCGCCTTTCTGGGGCACGCTGACAGCCATTATCCCGAATTCGAGGAACGGCATCGCGGCTATGTACGCGCATTGCGCGAAGCCGGGATCGAGCCCGATCCGGCATTGCAGGTCGATGCCGTCACGACACAGGCTGCGGGTGCCGAGGCAGTGGCGGAACTCGCGCGGCGCGGTGCCAGCTATGATGCGATCTTCGCCGCCAGCGATTCGATCGCCATCGGGGCGATGCGGGCGCTTCAGGCGCAGGGGTTCGAGGTACCGGGCGACGTCGCGATCGCCGGGTTCGATGACATCGCGGCAGCATCGCTGACCACGCCGCCGCTCACGACGGTAACGCAGGATACGCGCGCGGCGGGCGAGGCGCTGGTGACGGCGCTGCTCGCACAGCTTTCCGACGAACAGCCGGAAACGCGCGCGCTGCCGACCCGGCTGGTGGTGCGGGAAAGCAGCGTCGCCGCGCGCTGAACAACCCATGAAATCGGCGTTGCGACAGGGGTTGCGTCGGGCAACGCCGCACCCCGGTCATCGCCTGTATTCGTATGCGCCGCCATTGCCGCGCCTCCGGCGCTCGGGCAAGCTTCGGCTTCATCAGACACCGGGCGCACAAGATCCGGGCATATCCGCCAGGGAGAGACGATGACCGAAAAGCCGCGCCAAAGTCTGGCGGGATTGTGGAATCTCAGCTTCGGGTTCTTCGGAATCCAGATCGGCTTCGCGCTGCAAAACGCGAATATGAGCCGCATTTTCCAGTCGCTGGGCGAATCGCTCGACAAGCTGTCCGTGCTCTGGATCGCAGCCCCTTTGACGGGTCTGATCGTTCAGCCGATCATCGGTCATTATTCGGATCGCACCTGGACGCGGCTCGGCCGCAGGCGACCCTATTTCCTGGCCGGGGCAGTTCTCGCGGGCATCGCGCTGTTCGCCATGCCCGAATCGCCCGCCATCTGGTTTGCGGCGATGATGCTGTGGATGCTCGACGCATCGCTGAATGTGTCGATGGAGCCCTTCCGCGCGTTTGTCGGCGACCAGTTGCGGCGTGACCAGCACACCGCCGGTTATGCCGTCCAGACCGCCTTTATCGGTGCGGGTGCGGTGGTCGGGTCGATCTTTCCCTATCTGCTGGCGCATCTTGGCGTCGCGAATGAAACGGCGGGCGGCGGCGTGCCCGATACGGTGCGCTACAGTTTCTGGTTCGGCGGTGCGGCTCTGGTCGCGGCAGTGTTGTGGACTGTCTTCACCACCCGCGAGTTCACGCCGGAAGAGATGGCCTCGTTTGGTGATGAGGCGGACGCCTCGCATCTCGTGACGCCGCAGCCGGCGAAACTTTCGTTCGGCCTCTGGACCGGGGTCGGTGCGCTGGTGCTGATCGTGGTCTCCACGCTGGCGCTCGAGCGCGAACTCTATCTGCTCGGCGCGCTGCTGATCGCCTATGACGGCTGCAAGCTTGCCGCGCATCTCATGGCCAAACGCGGCAACACCGACAATGTGCTCAGCCATATCGTCGGCGATTTCGCCGGGATGCCGCCGATCATGAAGCGGCTTGCGCTCGTCCAGTTCTTCACCTGGTCGGCGCTGTTCATCATGTGGATCTACACCACGCCGGTCGTCGCCCAATATGTCTATGGCACCACCGATACGGCGAGTGCTGCGTATAACGAGGGCGGAAACTGGGTCGGCGTCCTGTTCGCGATCTATAATGGCGTGGCGGCGGTCGCGGCGCTTGCGATCCTGCCGGCGCTGTCCCGCCGGATCGGCAAGGCGCGGACGCACATCGTCTGCCTGTTGTGCGGTGCTGCCGGTTTCGCCAGTTTCTTCGTGATCCGGGACCCGAACTGGCTGATCGCGAGCGAAATCGGCATCGGCATCGCCTGGGCTTCGATCCTCGCCATGCCCTATGCGATCCTCGCCTCTAGCCTGCCGCAGCGAAAGCTCGGCATCTATATGGGCCTGTTCAACATCTTCATTGTCGTGCCGCAACTGCTCGTCGCCACCGTGATGGGCAGCATCATGAAAGCGTTTTTCCCTACCGAACCGATCTGGACGATGGCCTTCGCCGCCGCCGTCATGGCGCTCGCCGCGCTCGCGATGTTGCGGGTCCGCGCCGCCGAAACCGAACTGGAGCAAGCATGAAGACCCTGGCCCTTGCGCTCGCAGCGAGCATCCTCGCGACACCGCCTGCCGCCGCGCAGACCGCGCGCAAGCCGCTCGATCAGCGCACACTCGCCGATTATCAGCCCAAGCCCTATTCGACGATCCATAATGCGCCGTGGAGCGAAACCGGTGTCCTCTACCAGATCAACACCCGGCAATTCACGCCGGAGGGCACGTTCAGGGCGGCGCAGAAGCAACTGCCCCGGCTGAAAAAGCTCGGCGTCGATATCATCTGGCTGATGCCCATCCATCCGATCGGCGAGAAGAACCGCAAGGGCGAGCTCGGTTCGCCCTATTCGGCAAAGGACTATCGCGCGGTGAACCCCGAATTCGGCACCAAGGCCGACCTGAAGGCCTTTGTCGATGAGGCGCACCGGCTGGGCATGCACGTCATTCTCGACTGGGTGGCGAACCATACCGCCTGGGACAATGTCTGGGTGAAGCAGCATCCCGACTGGTACGTACATGACTGGAAGGGCGATTTCACGCCGACGCCGTGGCTCGACTGGACCGACATCATCGACCTCGATTATTCGAAGCCGGGTCTGCGCAAAGCGATGACCGAAGCGATGGTATATTGGGTGAAGGATTTCGGCATCGACGGCTACCGTGCCGATGTCGCCGGCTATGTCCCGCTCGATTTTTGGGAAGGCGTGCGTGCCGATTTGGAGGCGATCAAGCCGGTCTTCATGCTCGCCGAATGGAAATATCCCGAATTCACGCGCAAGGCCTTCGACGCGACCTATGCCTGGGAATGGCACGATACGATGAAAAAGGTCGCGCAGGGCCAGGTCGATGCGACCGCGCTCTACGGCTATTACAGCGAGAATGAGAGCGCATGGCCAAAAACGGCGATGCGGCTCGATTACGTCGCCAACCACGACAGCAATGCGTGGGAAGGCACGCAGTATGAGAATTTCGGCGATGCGCTACCCGCCGTAATCGCGCTCAGCTTTACCGGTGAGGGCATTCCGATGATCTATAATGGTCAGGAGGCATGCAACGACAAGCGGCTGGAATTCTTCGACAAAGACCCGATCGCGTGGCAGGCGCATCCCGATTGCAAGCTCGATACGCTGTTTCACGACCTGATCGCCTTTCGCGATGCCAACAAGGCGCTTCACAACGGCAAATGGGGCGCGCGGATGGTGAAGGTGGATAACGACAAGCCCAAACAGGTGTTCAGCTGGGTGCGGCAGGAAGGCAGCGACAAGGTCTTCGGCGCATTCAACTTTTCGGCCGAGCCGGTGACCGTGACCTTCCCGACCACCTTGCAGGCGGGCCAGTACCGCGAATTCCGCAGCGATGCGCAGGCGACATTTGCCGCCGGCAGCACGATGCAGCTTCCGGCCTGGGGCTATCGTCTGTTCGCCAGCGACTGAACCGGATGGTGCGCCGCCCCGGTCAGTCCTTCGATGCGGTCTGTTGTGTTGCCGATGCGGCGTCCAGCGTCTGGACGATCTTCGGTCCGGGGAGGCCAGCGTCGATAGCTTCGATGATGGCCTTTGCCATCTTGTTGCCGCCATGCGGCGAATAGGCGAGCGCCATCGACAGCTTGCGCGCGAGCTTCACGTCCGCATCCTCCAGCAATTGGCGGATAAACAGCATGCGCAGCCCCGGATCCTGCGGTGAGAGGGTAAAGGCGCGTTCAAGCCCGATCCTCGCCATCTTGCTCGGCGTTTCTCCGGCGTCGACGAAGCTTCGGTAGTAATAGAGCAGCGGCTCGGCGGCATTGGGGTCGAGCCGGTTCGCCTTGACGATCCAGCTGCGTGCCTTTTCCCACGTTTCGGGACGATGGTCGTCGGCGGCCAATGCACGGCGCATTTCGACGCGTGCCTTGTAGAGCAGGGCATCGCGACGGGCTGGATCGGCGGCGATGGCCCGGTCGGCCGCGGCTTCGGCCGCATCGTCGTTGCCGGCGTCATATTCCATCTCGGCAAGCTCGGTCTGAACCGCCGGGTCGTTCGGGAAGTCGGCCGCCTTTGCCCGAGCGTCCTCAACGATGTCGCGCGCCTGCTTGCGATTGACGCCGCGGTCCGATCGGATGCGCAGCCGCATCATCTCGTCCTGTCCCTCGCTTGTCTCGACGATCTTGATCGGGCCGACGTGCAGCTTGTCGCCGGCAATCTTGAAATAGCTCATGCGGTTGTGGCTCAGATAGCGATCGAGCTCCTTTTCCAGCTTGTCGAGATCGCCGAACGCCTTTTTCGCCGCTTCCAGGCTCGGCGTTCCCGAAGACACCAGCGTCAGATATTCATGCAACTGGCCCGAACGCTTATCGTCGAAGGTCAGCATGTGCGTCAGCAGCCAGGACCGTCCATAAAAGCTTTCGGTTTCGCTATCGTCCATTTCCTCGCTGCCTGGCGCAAGCAGCGTCCGCAGCGGGATCGGGCTGAGGC
Organism: Stakelama marina; assembly: GCF_018122655.1. Taxonomy (GTDB): domain Bacteria; phylum Pseudomonadota; class Alphaproteobacteria; order Sphingomonadales; family Sphingomonadaceae; genus Sphingomonas; species Sphingomonas marina. The sequence continues at coordinate 24,913 of NZ_JAGRQC010000006.1, read as the reverse complement.
GGAACAGGGCGTATGCGCGGTGATTGGCCGGCTTTCCGAGGTTCATCGCGCCGTCGGAATCGAACGTCGCCGTCGAATAGAATTCGGCGAAGCCTTCGCTGAACCATTTCGGATAGGCGACCGAATAGTTTTCGAGCAGCATATGGTGCGAATATTCGTGGAACAGCACGACCTGCGGGCTGATTCCATTCTCTCCAGCTTGCCGTTTGAAGGTGAAGGCGACCGACCCGCCGACACGCGGTTGATAAAAGCCCGCGACATTGCCGCAATCGCCGCACAGCTGTGCCACGCGGTCGCTGTTCGTCAGCACGTACACGGTCATGCGGTTCGACTTTTCGCCCGGCAACGGCTTCATCTGGCGCAGGAAGCGGAACCCCGAATCGAACTGTTCGAGTTTCGTCGCGAAGCGACGAAGCCAGCTTTCCGAGCTGTCGGCATAGATGATGAAGTGATCGCTGGTTGCCTTGCGCCAATGCGCCGCGGCCGGTGCTGCCGCGGCAGCAGTGCACATTGCCGCGACCAGCGATCCCGTCAGCCATTTCCGCATATTCGTCTCCCCCCGAGACCGGAGGTTTGCAGAATAACGTCCCTTTTGAAAGGGTTGAATTACCCGATTCGGCGCATCCCGAGCACCGCGCGGGCGCGCTTCAGGTGCGGCATGTCGAGCATTTCGCCATCAAGGCCGATCGTGCCCGCACCCGGATTGTCCTCGAAAGCGGCAACGATACGCTGCGCGCGCTCGATTTCGGCGGGAGAGGGCGAGAAGGCGTCGTTGATGACCGCGACCTGCGCCGGGTGGATCGCCATCATCCCGCGAAAGCCCGCGCGTCGCGCCTTGGCTGCGACCGATTTCAGCCCGTCGAGATCACGAAAATCGCCGTGAATCGTCTCGATCGGCGTCACGCCGGCAGCGGCTGCCCCGGCGAGGCAGAGCGAGCGGAACAGCTGATACGGGAAATCATATTCGCCGCTCTCGTCGCGGTTGTCGGTCGCGCCCAGCGCGGTCGCGCTGTCCTCCGCGCCCCAGGTGAGCGCGGCGAGGCGCGGCGCATCCGCATAATCGCCAAGCCCGAAAACGGCCTGCGCGGTCTCGGTCGCGACGACGATGACGCCGATTTCGCCGAGGGGAAGCCCGGCCGAAGCTTCGAGCGCGGTCAGATAATGATGCAGCCGGTCAACCTCGGTCCGCGTCGCCTTGGGCAGCATGATGCCCTCAGGTCGGGCAGGGACGATCGCGGCGAGATCGCCTAGCGCGTATTCGGTGTCGAGCGGATTGATCCGCACCCATTGCGGCTGCGCGCGCTCGGCGCTGCGAAGGTGCGCGGCAACCGTTTCGCGCGCCGCCTGCTTGTTGGCGGGCGACACCGAATCTTCGAGGTCGCACAGGATCAGATCGGCACCGCTCGCCCCGGCCTTTTCCAGCTTGCGCGGCGAATCTCCCGGGGCGAACAGCAGCGAACGGGCGGTCATCGGCGTCACGGGCATTCGGCTCTCCAAAATCTTTGCGTGCCTTGTGCCGATGGGACGCCGATTGCGCTAGCCCCCGCGCCGGCGACGTACCCGTCCGTCGATCATCGGGCGCAGACGAACCGCGATGCTGATCAACGCGGGCCAGAACAGGGTGTTGGCGATGTCACTCGATGTGTCCGGCCAGTTCCAGTTGCCGAACCAAAGCCTGTCCATGACCTCGTTGCCCATCTCTGCAATCGTCACCCACATTAACGGGACGAAGGTGCCGAGCGATCGCCGCGTGAGCAACCGCGCAACCACCAGCACCAACATGCCCGTATGCACGTGCAGCAGGCTGTCCGACATGCCGGTTTCCTGGCTGATCCACTCGATGAACGCGTGGTAGTGGGCCGGGATGCCTGTCTCTGCGTGGTTAAGAAGATGATGGTGTCGCATGGGGCCTGCAGCAGGGCGGGTTCAACCGCGGTTATCGGATTACAATCGTCATTCTCGCGGTCGCGCCCGCTCAGTCGGCGGACCGGGTTACCGCCAGAACCGCTTCGGCATGCTCGGGACGGCATATAAGCAGATCGGGCAACGAAACGTCTTCGCAATTATATATCAGCGGTGCCCCGTCGATGCGCGATGCGTGCAGGCCTGCTGCCTTGGCCACCGCGACCGGAGCGCAGCTATCCCATTCATACTGACCGCCTGAATGGATGTAGATATCGGCTTCCCCGCGCACGACCGCCATCGCTTTGGCGCCAGCCGAGCCCATGGGCACCATGGTGCCACGTAGTGCTTCGGCCACCGCTTCCGCCTCACGCGGCGGACGGGTTCGGCTCACCACGATGCGCGGCGATCCGGCTCCGTCAGAAAGCGGCGCCGACAGCGACGTATCGAGAACCAGGTCCAATGCCGGCAATGCAACTGCGCCGATTACAGGAACGCCGTCGATCGCGAGGCCGATATGCACGGCCCAATCCTCACGACCTTCCGAATATTCGCGCGTGCCGTCGAGAGGATCGACAATCCACACACGCTTGGCCGCGCAGCGCGAAAGATCGTCCTTGGCCTCTTCGGAAAGGACGAAATCGTCGGGACGTGCTTCTTTCAGACGGTCGAGGATGAGCGTATTGGCTTCTTGGTCTCCGCGCCTGCCCAGTTCCTTGCCCTGCTGTTTGCCTTCGGAGCGAATGCTGCAGAGCAGTTCGCCTGCTTCACGGGCTATGGCGTTTGCCAGCTCAACATCGGTCATTTGCTGGTACCCGCCATGCCAAGAATGTGATCCACGATGCGTTCGGCTGCCTCATCCGGCTCGATTTTTGTCGTATCGATGCGGATGTCGGGCGCTTCCGGCGGCTCATAGGGGCTGTCGATGCCGGTGAAGTTCTGCAATTCGCCGGCACGCGCCTTTTTGTAGAGTCCCTTCACATCGCGCTGCTCTGCCACCTCGAGCGGCGTATCGACGAAAATTTCGACGAACTCGCCTTCGGGGAGCATTTTGCGCACCATTTCGCGCTCGGCGCGGAACGGGGAGATGAAAGCGGTCAGGACGATCAGTCCGGCGTCGGTCATCAGCTTCGCAACCTCGCCGACGCGGCGGATATTCTCGATCCGGTCGGTTTCGGTAAAGCCCAGATCGCGGTTCAGCCCATGCCGCACATTGTCGCCGTCGAGCAGGAAGCTGTGCTTGCCGAGCGCGTGCAACCGCTTCTCCACCATGTTGGCGATCGTCGACTTGCCCGATCCGGACAGGCCGGTGAACCACAACAGGCGTGGCCGCTGGTTCTTTTGCGCGGCATGTGCCTCGCGCCCGATTTCGACCGACTGCCAGTGGATATTCTGGCTGCGCCGGAGCGCAAAGTTCAGCAGGCCTGCCCCGACCGTGGCGTTGGTCGCCTTGTCGATCAGGATGAAACCGCCGAGTTCGGCATTGTCGGCATAGGGTTCGAACACGATCCCGCGGTCGGTATAGACCTCCGCCACGCCGATATCGTTCAGTCCCAGCGTCTTGACCGACAGTTCGGCCATGGTGTTGACGTCGGTGGCGTATTTGGGCGGTTGCACCGTTGCGCTGACGGTCTGCGTGCCGAGCTTCAACCAATAGGCGCGACCCGGCTGCAATTCCTGCTCGGCCATCCAGACGAGCGTCGCCTCGAACTGGTCGGCAACCTGCGGTGGCGCGTCGGCTGCGGCAATCGCGTCGCCGCGCGAGCAATCGACCTCGTCGGCAAGCACCAGCGTCACCGATTGTCCTGCAACCGCATGATCGAGGTCGCCGTCCATGGTCACGATCCGCGATATCGCGCTGGTGCGCCCGGACGGAAGTACCCGTATGGCGTCGCCCGGCCGGACCGATCCGGACGCGATCGTTCCCGAAAAACCCCGGAAGTCGAGATTGGGCCGGTTCACCCATTGCACCGCCATGCGGAACGGCTTGTCCTGTTCCGATGTCAGGTCGATATCGACCGTCTCGAGATGGTCGATCAGCGCGGGGCCGTCATACCATGGCATCGCGTCCGACACGCTGGCGATGTTGTCGCCGCGCAGGCCCGAAAGCGGAATGGCCGTAAAGTCGTCGATGCCGATGCTGGTCGCGAATTCGCGATAATCGGCGACGATCGCATCGAACGTGTCGCGGTCATACTCGACCAGGTCCATCTTGTTCACGGCAAGAACGATGTTCCGGATGCCGACCAGATGCGCGAGATAGCTGTGCCGCCGCGTCTGCGTCAGCACGCCCTTGCGCGCGTCGATCAGGATGACGGCAAGGTCGGCGGTCGAGGCGCCGGTCACCATGTTGCGCGTATATTGTTCATGTCCCGGCGTGTCGGCGACGATGAACTTGCGCTTCTCGGTGGCGAAAAACCGGTACGCGACATCGATGGTGATGCCCTGTTCGCGCTCGGCGGCGAGGCCGTCGACCAGCAGTGCGAAATCGATGTCCTGACCTTGTGTGCCGGCGCGTTTCGAATCCGATTCGAGTGCGGCAAGCTGGTCCTCGAAGATCATCTTCGAATCGTACAGCAACCGGCCGATCAGCGTCGATTTGCCGTCGTCGACCGAGCCGCAGGTGATGAAACGAAGCATCGACTTGCGCTGGTGCAGCGCAAGATAGGTATCGATATCTTCGGCAATCAGCGCGTCGACCTTGTAGGCGGGCTCTTGGGCGGTCATCAGAAATAGCCCTCCTGCTTCTTCTTCTCCATGCTGGCCGCCTGATCGTGGTCGATGGCGCGCCCCTGCCGCTCGGACGTGGTCGTCAACAGCATTTCCTGGATGACCTCGGACAGGGTCGCCGCGCTACTCTCGACCGCGCCTGTCAGCGGATAGCATCCCAGCGTGCGGAACCGGACAGATCGCGTGACCGGCTCCTCGCCGTCGTTCAGGCGGAACCGTTCGTCATCGACCATCAGGATCAGGCCGTCGCGCTCCACGGTCGGGCGAGGAGCCGCGAAATAAAGCGGTACGATCTCGATCTGTTCGAGCTGGATATATTGCCAGATGTCGAGCTCGGTCCAGTTCGACAGCGGGAACACGCGAATGCTTTCGCCCTTGTTCTTGCGCGCATTGTACAGGTGCCACAGCTCGGGGCGCTGCGCCTTGGGGTCCCAGCGATGACTGGCCGACCGAAAGCTGAAAATGCGCTCCTTGGCACGGCTCTTTTCCTCGTCGCGCCGCGCACCGCCAAATGCTGCGTCGAAGCCGTATTTTTCAAGCGCCTGCTTCAACCCCTCGGTCTTCCACATGTCGGTGTGCCGGCTGCCATGGTCGAAGGGATTGATCCCTTGCGCCTTCGCCTCCGGGTTCTGGTGGACGAGCAGGTCCATCCCTGCGTCCTTTGCCGCGCGGTCGCGCAATTCGTACATCGCACGGAATTTCCATGTCGTGTCGACATGCAGCAGCGGAAAGGGCGGGGGCGAGGGATAAAAGGCCTTCTTCGCCAGATGCAGCATCACCGCCGAATCCTTGCCGACCGAATAGAGCATCACCGGCTTTTCGGCCTCAGCGACGACCTCGCGCAGGATATGGATGCTTTCGGCTTCGAGCCGTTCAAGATGGGTTAGGTTCATGGGTCCGTCAGATAGCGAGGAGAGACGTGTGCGGCCAGCGTATATTCGCTTTAGGGGGCGATGACTTAGCTGTCAGCTATTCGCGCACACAAACATGATCGAGTATTTCAATCATGACGCGATGCCTCGATAATCGCGGTACCATTCGACGAATCTCGGCACACCCACGTCGATCGGGGTAGATGGAGTATATCCAAGCGCTTGTTGGATGGCGTCGATATCGGCATAGGTGGCGGGGACATCGCCGGGCTGCATCTCGCAGAATTCCTTGATCGCTTCACGCCCGCAGGCGGTCTCGATCAGCGAGATCATGCGGCCCAATTCCTCGGATCGGTTGTTGCCGATATTGTAGATCGCATGGGGCGCTGCGCTTCCGCCCGGCTTCAAATCGCCGTCGTCCGTCGGGGGATGGTCGAGGCACGCTATGACCCCGGCCACGATATCGTCGATATAGGTGAAATCGCGGCGCATATGGCCGTGATTGAAAACCTTGATCGGGCGGTTCTGGAAGATGGCCTCCGTAAACAGCCACATCGCCATGTCGGGGCGTCCCCATGGGCCATATACGGTGAAGAAACGAAGGCCGGTCAGCGGCAGCCGATAGAGATGGGCGTAGGTTTCGCTCATCAGTTCGTCGGCCTTTTTCGTGGCGGCATAAAGCGACATCGGATGATCGACGCGGTCGCCTACGCTGAACGGCAGCTTCGCATTTCCTCCGTACACCGAAGAGGAGGACGCATAGACCATATGCCCGACCTCTCGCTGTCGTGCGACCTCAAGGAGATTGGCATGCCCCACCAGGTTGGATTGGATATAGGCAGCGGGATTGTCGATTGAGTACCGCACTCCGGCTTGCGCGCCGAGATGGACGATCCGGTTGAATGCCTTGCCGTCCAGCGCGCGTTCGAGCGCGTCGCCATCCGAAAAGTCGACCCGTTCGAAGATGAAGTTTCCGTTGTCGCTGGCCCGGACATGCTGGAGCCGGTCCTCCTTCAACTGAACGGAATAATAATCGTTCAGATTGTCGATTCCGACAACTTGCTCGCCGCGTGCGAGAAGTTCGCGGATCACGCTCATGCCGATGAAGCCGGCGGCGCCCGTCACCAGCACTGTCATGTCGCGACACGCCGTTGCGAGTGCGCGTGCCGGATCGACGATCGTCCGATGATGCAGTTTGCTCGTTCCGGACGCGGTCCCGAAGGTCGTCGGCGTTGCGTATTTCGGGCGGTGCGCGGACCAGGCATCTTTCCTCCAGGTCTTGAATCGAGCAGATCGCGGCTGAGGTTTGAACCAGCTATCCTATCCGTTGCATGTACCGGCTCGTTGCATCCGCACAACATACAAAGTCCGGATTGCTGCGCAGGCCGGTCTTCGATGATGTCGATCGCCAGACAATGCGAGCTCGCAACCAGCGACCGTTGATCTAGCCTTCTCGTGCTTCGAGGAACCAGCGATCGGTGTCCTCGATACCCACCGCAGTCAGGACACCCCACATATAGGCGCCCGTATCCACGCCAAGCCGGTCGGGCCGTTCGTCGACCGATCGCGTCGGTGTATGACCATGCACCACCATCGTGTCATCGTTACGCTTCGCGTTGAGGAATTTCTCTCTGATCCAGCGCAAATCTGCACTGGTTTGCTGGTCGACAGGGACCCCGGGCCGGATGCCGGCGTGGACGAACAGATAGTCGCCCTTGGTGATCCAGTCTTCTGCCTTGCCCAGAAACGCTACGTCCTCGTCCGGAATACGCTCCGCCATCCGCTCGGCAAGCTCCTGGAAGGTGCCGTTCTCTGCTTCTTCTCGGCTGAAACCGTAAGACAGCAACGTGGCGTCACCACCCATCTGCCACAGCATCCTCGCTGCCTTACCGCTGCCCGATGCGGCCTTGACGAAGATCTCTTCGTGATTGCCCTTCACGACGCGCCCGATACCGCGCTCTACGCACAGTTCGCGCGCCTTGCGGATGACGCCTGCCGAATTCGGACCGCGATTGATCAGGTCGCCCAGCAGGATGATCGTCGTTTTCGCCGGAGCGCGCTCCTCATCGTCGCGGTCGATCTTCGCAAGCAGTTCTCCGAACAGGTCGAGGCGTCCATGGATGTCACCGATCGCATAGACGCGCTCACCCTCGGGTAGCGCATGTTGCGCCCTTTGTGGATTTCGCAGCGATTTCAGGAAAGGGAACATGGCGGTCGGTTTGCTTTACATTATGGTTCGATGCGATTCGGAAACGGGCCGTTTAGTCCCGGTTAGCTTCACTCAGGCTGAATGGTCCGGCGAGCGCTATTCAACCTCCTTGCCGTGCAAAAGGTCCGTCAGGCGCCGCGCCCGATGCCGAAATAGCGCATGCCTGCTGCTTCGGCCTCGTGCGGTTTGTACACATTGCGCAGGTCTACCAGTACCGCTTGCGCCATCGTATTTTTCAATCGCTCGAAATCGAGGGCGCGAAAGGCGTCCCATTCGGTGACGATTACGGCAGCCGATGCATCTTTCGCCGCGGCATAGGCCGAATCGGCATATTCGATTTCCGGCAACACGCCCTTGGCGAGTTCCATGCCCTCGGGATCGTAAGCGCAGACCTCTGCCCCGGCGTCGGTTAGCGCCTGGATGATCGCGATAGAAGGGGCTTCGCGCATGTCGTCGGTGTTTGGCTTGAAGGTCAGGCCCAAAATGCCGATCCGCTTGCCGCGCACCTCTCCGTCGAGCGCCGCGATGACCTTTCTCGCCATCGCACGCTTGCGCGTATCGTTTACCGCGACGGTCGTCTCGATCAGGCGCAGCGGCGCTTCATTGTCTTCCGCGGTCTTGGCGAGCGCCAGCGTGTCCTTCGGGAAGCACGATCCGCCATATCCCGGGCCGGCGTGGAGGAATTTCGGGCCGATACGGTTGTCGAGGCCGATCCCGCGCGAAACGTCCTGCACGTCCGCGCCGACCTTCTCGCACAGATCCGCGATTTCGTTGATGAAGGTGATCTTCATCGCAAGAAAGCCGTTTGCGGCGTATTTGATGAGTTCGCTGGTCCGCCGTCCGGTGAAGAGGATGGGCGAGCGGTTGAGATAAAGCGGACGGTAAACCGCTTCCATCGGTGCGCGCGCGCGTTCATCCTCGATACCGACGACGATGCGATCGGGGCGCTTGAAATCTTCGATCGCGGCGCCTTCACGCAGGAATTCGGGATTGGATGCGACTGCGAAATCGGCATCGGGGTTGGTTTCGCGAATGATGCGCGCGACCTCGTCGCCCGTACCCACGGGAACGGTCGATTTGGTGACCACGACGGTGAAGCCCTTGATGGCTGCGGCAATTTCGCGCGCGGCGCCATAGACATAGCTGAGATCGGCATGGCCATCGCCGCGGCGGGTGGGCGTGCCCACCCCGATGAAGACGACATCGGCGTCCGCAACCGGCCCGGCGAGATCGGTCGTGAAGGAAAGGCGCCCAGCCGCGACGTTTGTCGCGACCAGCTGTTCAAGGCCGGGTTCGTAGATCGGAATGCCGCCCTCGCGCAGCTTGGCGATCTTGGCCTCGTCCTTGTCGACGCAGACGACGTCATGGCCGAAATCGGCGAAACATGCGCCCGACACCAGGCCGACATAGCCAGAGCCGATCATCACTATCCGCATCGAAAATCCCTTTTAATTTCAGGTCGTATCGAGCTTCCCGGCCATGCTGCATAACGTGGCGGCCATCGGCGATACGGTCGCCGGCCGCGTTTGACCCTATTTCGGGGGCGAAGCAAGGGGCTGGTCCTAAAGTTCGGTACGAAGTTCGCGGCCGGGTCGGCCAACTTCGGCGCAATTGTCCCGAATGCGCGAGCGGGCAGGGCGTCAGACCGGTTGGTGAACGGCCCGATTATGCGACGCGCCTACCGGTGCCGCTACGGGCATCCCGCCAACATCAAAAAAACCACCGCGACAGCACATGTCCGGTGGTCAAAAACTGTCTGAAAGAAATACCGGGCTGGCACTCACGCTACGCACGAGCGGCCAGCCCGGATGTATTCTGGGTTACCAGGGCTTGATCGCGTCGCCGCCGATACCGTCCTTGAAAAACATCGCGAGCATTCTTGTTCTCCCTTGTGCTCAAAATTCTGCGAGCACCGCTTGGTTAACAAGAAATTAAACATAATGCAATCGCTCTCCTGCGGGATTGTGCAGGGATAGGGAATGGCCCCGATGCCGATTTAACGCTTCGTTCAAGGTCGCGATCTAGGTTGGTCGATGATGGTACCGGAGCATTATCCTCAGTCTGCTGGCAGACGCCCTGGCGAAATCGGGTCGGCACGCCGCAATCCTGATGCGCTATCGGCGGCGTGCGGCGCTGTGGATGCGGCTGCCCCACGCTCTGGAAATGACGAGCCGGGTCTGCCCGAGGCCCGTTTCTGGCGAGCATTGTGCCTCGTCGATATCGCCAACTTCGCGCCGCTTCGCCGTCACCTCGGCGTGAACCGGGCCAACAATGTCGTGTTCGACATGGCCGACAGGATTGCCGCCTCGTTTCCGGACCAGCGGACCACGGTTGTCGCGCGGACGCTTCTGGAAGTCGAGTTGTGCTTCGATGAACGGGAAAAGGCCGGAGACGCGATCCGGCGCATCGAATCGCTTTTCAACGAACCGTTCCTGATCGACGGCGAACATCACATGTTGAGCGTTCGCATCGGCGCATGTTCCGCCCCCGCCATCGACGTGGAGGCTGTTCGGGTAATCGAGGTTGCCGAGCGCGCGCTCGACCAGGCGCGACGCGGCGGCGGGCTTGTTGTCCACGACCTGATTGAGGGCGAGTTCGATTTCGACCGCTCGGCGCTCGCGCGAGATCTGCCGCGAGCGCTGCGCGCGGGCGAGCTTTTCGTCCAATATCAGCCCAAGGTACATATTCGTCAGCAGGAAGTGGCAAGCGCCGAGGCCCTGATCCGCTGGCAACATCCGACGCGCGGTCTCATCCTCCCCGGCGACTTCATCTCGTCCGCGGAAAAGGGAGGGGAAATCGGCGAACTCACGATCTGGACGTTGAAGCGCGTGATCGCCGACCAGCAGAAGCTGGTTCGGGCGGGATATGATTTTCCGATCTTCATCAACATCTCCGGCGTCCTGCTGGCCGATGCTGAATTCGTCGCGCATGCTTGCCGGATCATCCGCGAATGCGATGCCCGGATCGGGTTTGAAATCACCGAGACCGCCGTGATCCGCGATCCCGAGATTGCCCTGCGCCACCTTCAGGAAATCGCTGCGATCGGCGTGCCGTTGGCGATCGACGACTACGGCGCCGGTCTCTCGTCGCTCGCCTATCTCAAGCAACTGCCTGCTAGCGAATTGAAAATCGACAAGCTTTTCGTAACGCAGCTCACCAGCAGCAACCGTGATCCACTCATCGTTCGCTCGACCATTGACCTTGCGCACGCGATGGAAATGCAGGTGACCGCCGAAGGTGTCGAAACGTCCGCGGCGCTTGCGCTGCTTGGTGTCATGGGTTGCGATCTGGTTCAGGGCTATCTGATCAGCCGGCCGATCGGGTTCGATGCGTTCATGACCTATCTCGATGAAGATGCGCATCTTGCTGCCACCGCGGTTCGCCGGCCTTCGTTTGCCGGTCGAGAGGGATTTTGGAAGCGCGCCTGAGCCGGTTAGCGCGGAATTAATTTACCCACGGTAACGATACCGCATATGAGGTTGATCTCGCCCCATTACCGGTGGTTGCTGGCGCTGGTGATCTTTACGATTTCCTTCGCTTGCGTCGCACCAGGCGTTGCGCTGGCTGCCGATCCTGCCTTTCCGGTCGGGGTGCGGCAGCAGATCGCCGCCGCTAAGCGGCAAATGGTGTATAATCCGCGCGAGGCGCAGGAATCCGCAAAAGCGGCAGAACGTTTCGCGAAGTCGATGCCGGGCGATTCGGAAGAGAAAAACTTTACGCTGGCAACCGCTCAGTGGCTGCGCGCCGAAGCATATTTGCGGACGAATGCCGAGAGCAAGGCGCGGCCCTTCATCGAAAGCGCTCTAAAACGCATTGCGAACATCGACCGGCCGCTCAAGTTGCGCGGTGACCTGCTCCTGTCGCTCGTTTTCCTGGAAATGGATAACAATGAACCGGCCAAGGCATTGGCCAGCGCTCATGAAGCTTTCCGCATATTCCAGCAGGTAGACGATCGCAGGAGCCAGGCCAAGGCGCTGCAGATGATCGCCATGCTCTACGAATATGCGAACGACAATCAGCAGGCGGCGAAATATTATCGTCAGGCTGGCGATGTCTATCATGGCGATGCCCTGATCGACCTAACCCAACAGAATAATCTGGGGAATGTCTTGCTGCAACTTGAGCAGTATGACGGAGCGATCGAACAATATCGCAAGGCGCTCGGCAACGCCAAGAAGATTGAGAGCGCCGTGATGCAGGTCAGGGTGCTTGGAAACCTAGCTCGCGCGCAAGTTGAAGCCGACCGATATGATGAGGCTGAGCGGACGCTCAACAAGGGGCTCTCTCTTACCGATCAGCCCGAAACGCGCCTTTACAGATGGGTTCTAGTAGTAACCGAAGCACGAATCGCATTCGCGCGAAAAAATATAACAAAGGCAAAAAGACTAATCTCCAGTGCCTTTCAGCACATAGATCCAAATGATGCTTCCGCCGAGTATCGCGACGCGCACCACATTGCATATCAAATCTATGCAGCAACAGGTGATAGCCATCTTGCGCTGCAACACCTCGAAATGCTCAAGCGGATTACCGACAAGGCTACCAAGGTCGCATCTTCGACCAACGCTGCGCTGGCGGCTGCGCGTTTCGATTACAAGAATCAGGAACTGCGCATTGCCAAGCTGAAGGCGGAGGAACTGCGCCGCAATGTCGAATATGAACGTGCACAGGCCCGGTTTCAGCGTATCCTGTTCATCAGTATCGGCGGCGCCACGCTGATCCTGATCGGGATGCTCAGCTTCGGCCTTGTCACGATCCGGCGCAGCCGCAACGAGGTGCGCGCGGCCAACACCAATCTGGCGGCCAGCAATGTCGCGCTGGAACGCGCGCTGGCGGCGAAGACCGAATTCCTCGCCACTACCAGCCATGAAATTCGTACCCCGCTCAACGGTATTCTGGGCATGACGCAGGTCATGCTCCGCGATGCTTCGCTGCCCGAGACGGTGCGCGAACGGCTCGGCGTCGTGCATGGTGCGGGAACGACCATGCGTTCGCTGGTCGACGATATTCTCGACGTGGCCAAGATGGAGACGGGCAACATGACCGTCGAGCAGGTGCCGATGAATCTTGCCGAAACGCTCCGCGAGGTCTCGCGGATGTGGGAAGAGCAGGCGCGGGGCCGCGGTCTGGGCTTCGATCTCGATCTGGATGGAGCGCCGCAGTGGATCGAAAGCGATCCCAGCCGCTTGCGCCAGGTGATCTTCAACCTGCTGTCGAACGCGCTCAAATTCACCCAGGAAGGCTCGGTCGGCTTGCGCGCCTGGGCCGAACAGGGCGAAGACGGCGAGCGGCTGAAAATCGCCGTGTCCGACAGCGGGATCGGTATTCCCGAAGAGAAGCAGGCAGAGATTTTCGAATCGTTCAAACAGGTCGATGCCGGGACCACGCGGCAATATGGCGGCACGGGGCTTGGGCTATCGATTTGCCGGAACCTGTCGATGGCGCTGGGCGGCGATATTTCGGTCGAAAGCGTGCCGGGCGAGGGGGCGGTGTTCACCATCGACCTTCCGCTGGTCCGCGTTGCCGCGCCTGCAGGGGCGACGCAGCAGCGCGGCGAACCGACTGAGGATGCGGGGTTGCTGATCCTCGACCGCAACCCGATCGCGCGAAGCATGCTGAAGGCGCTGCTCGAACCGCGTGCCGGTGCGGTCGATTTCGCCGGAACCGCCGCCGAAGCCTGCGAGGCGGTTGCTGCGCACAACTACGCCTGCGTACTGATCGACGAAGCGACGGTTTCGCAGGATGAAAATGGTGCGTTCGCCGCGCTTTCGGACATCGCCGATGCTGCGCAAAAAAAATCTTCGGTCGTTGCGGTGTTGTGGAAATCGCCCGATGCGGCTACCCGCGCCGCGATCGAGTCCAGCGGCATCAAGCACTTGATCGAAAAACCGATCGCCGGCGCCGCGCTCGCGCAGCGGCTGTTTGGCGGCAATGACGAATCACAGGACAATCCGCCTCTTGTGTCGCGAGCGGCATAAGGCAATAGCGAACTGATTATGCGTATCAAGAACAGGTGTTGCCTCTGTGCGGTGGAGTACCGCCAATGAGGGTTTTGTTCATCGAGGATGATCCGATGAACCGGCGGGTCGTGCGTGACATGCTCGACGTCGCCGGCGCGAACATGGAAGAGGCGGACCGGGCCGAAGTAGGGCTCGAGCGCATCGACCGCGAGGATTTCGATGTCATTCTGGTCGATCTGCGGATGCCGGGGATGGACGGGTTCGAAGCGATCAGCCGCATCCGGGCGCGTGAAGATGAAAAGGCTGAATTGCCGATCATCGTCGTCACCGCCGACACCGCGGTCGATCTCAAAGAGCGCTGCATGAAGGCCGGGGCGGACGAAGTGCTGTTCAAGCCCGTGGCGATGGATGCGCTGTTCGACGCGATCGGCGCCATTCTCGCGAAGAAGGGCGGCGAGGGGGCAATGCTGCTCTAGCCTCGGCGTGCCCGCACAGGCTTGCTAGCCGACCCGCTGTCTGACCCGCTGTCTGACCCGGTGCAATTTCTCGGCCAGGTGTCCCCACCATGCCGGGTTGTCGATGTACCAGCGACAGGTCAGCGCCAGAGCCGTCTCGAAATCATGGCCCGGGCGAAAGCCTAGCGCGCCTTCGATCTTGGCGGCGTTGATCGCGTAGCGGCGGTCATGGCCCGGGCGGTCGGTAACGAACCGTTTGAGGATCGCCGTCGGTTGTCCGCTCGCGGCGGGCGCGTCGGGAAAGTGGAGCGCCATCGCGCGGTCCTCGGCGAAGCTCCGGTCGACGAAATCGCAGATCGCTTCGATCACGACCAGGTTGGGAACCTCGGTTCCGCCGCCGATATTATAGGTTTCGCCTATCTCTCCATCGTCGAGAATGCACCCGATACCCTCGCAGTGATCGCCGACGAACAGCCAGTCGCGAACATTCATTCCGTCGCCGTAAATCGGTAGCGGAAGGCCCGACAGCGCGTTCGAGAGGAACAACGGGATAAGCTTTTCGGGGTGCTGATACGGCCCGAAATTGTTCGAACAGTTGCTCGTGGTGACCTGCAGTCCATAGGTCCGGTGAAAGGCGCGAACGAGATGATCCGACGCCGCCTTGGACGCGGCATAGGGCGAGTTCGGTGCATATTGCGCCTCTTCGGTGAAGGCGGGCTCGTCACGGCCGAGCGTGCCATATACCTCGTCGGTGGAGATGTGGTGGAACCGGTGCGGCTTGCCGCTGCCATCGAGCCAGACCTGTTTTGCAACCCTGAGCATCGTCTGGGTGCCCATCACGTTGGTCGCTATAAACGCATCGGGGTCGCTGATCGAGCGATCGACATGGCTTTCGGCAGCGAAATGCACGATCGTGTCGATATCGAAATCGCGCATCAAGCGTTCGACGAGCGTGCCGTCGTTGATGCTGCCATGGACGAAGCGCACGCTCTGGCCGTCGGGCAGGTTGTCGCGCCTGCCGGCGTAGGTCAGTGCGTCGAGCACGGTGATGTCGTCGCCCGGGCGCGTGCCCTGCCAGTATCGCACGAAATTCGCGCCGATAAAGCCGGCGCCGCCCGTTACCAGCAGCCTAGCCATAGAGCATGTCCGGATCGCTTCGGCCGCTGGCGAGCTGGCGCATCAGATAATTGCCATAACCGCTTTTGACGAGCGGCGCGGCGAGTGTTTCGAGCGCGTCATCATCGATAAATCCCTGCCGCCATGCGACTTCCTCCGGGCAGCTGATCTTCAGGCCCTGTCGGTCCTCGGTAATGCGGACGAACAATCCCGCATCGAGCAGCGAACTGTGCGTGCCGGTGTCTAGCCAGGCAAACCCGCGCCCCATCCGTTCGACATGGAGCTTGCCGGCTTCGAGGTAGCGGCGGTTCAGGCAGGTGATCTCATATTCGCCGCGCGCCGACTTGCCGATATCGGCGGCAAGCCGCGGTGCGTCGCCGTCATAGAAATACAGGCCGGTCACGGCGCAATCGGACTTGGGCGCCAAAGGCTTCTCCTCCAGCGACAGCGCCCGCCCGCTATCGTCGAAGGCGACCACGCCGTAATCGCTCGGATTGGCGACCGTATAACCGAAGATGGTCGCGCCATCGCTGCGCCCATCGGCCGAGCGCAGCATTTGCGTCAGGCGGTTTCCGTAAAAGATATTGTCGCCGAGGATCATCGCCGACGGTCCGCCGGCCAGAAACTCTTCGCCGATCAGAAAGGCATGGGCCAGTCCCTCGGGTGCGGGCTGTTCGGCATATTCGAGCGCCATGCCCCATTGCGACCCGTCGCCGAGCAGTGCCTGGAATGCCGGCTGATCGTGCGGGGTCGTGATGATCAGCACCTCGCGGATACCGGCCATCATCAGGACCGTCAGCGGGTAATAGATCATCGGCTTGTCATAGACCGGCATCAACTGCTTCGATACGCGCAGCGTCAACGGGTACAGCCGCGTCGCCGAGCCCCCCGCGAGCAGGATCCCCTTGCGCGCGCTAACCATCATCCGCCCCCGGATATCTCAGCCGACCCTGCGGCATAGCGTTCCCCCAAACAGTCAAGCCGCAATCATGGCGCCATCGTCTGAAAAAAGCGTGTATCGCGGGAGCGGTGGCCGAACCGGAAGGCGGAGTGAACGGATATTGGCAAATGAACGCGTCGACAACCGCCGCTCGCGCGTTCAATCTTCCAATATCCGGCTGTGCTTTGCCGTGTCCTTCATGGTCAGATAGGTGACCAGCGACACGCCGATCATTGCGGTTACATACCAGTAGAATCCGCGCTCCCAGCCTTCGTTCTTCAGCCATAGCGCGACATATTCTGCGGTGCCGCCAAAGATCGCGTTAGCGATGGCATAGGGAAGGGCAACGCCAAGTGCGCGAATATGCGTCGGGAACAACTCGGCCTTCACGAGGCCCGAAATCGCCGAATAGCCGCTGACGATCGCCAGCGCGCCGGTGGCGATCGCGAACGCCGCCCATGGGCTGCGCACCGTCTCCAGCGTGGTGAAGATCGGGTAGGTGAAGATCACGCCCAATATACCGAAAGCCGACATGACTGTCTTGCGCCCGACCCGATCGGAAAGCGCGCCGATGGCGGGTTGCAGGCACATGAAAACGAACAGCGACCCTGCACTGATCGCCGATGCGGTCTCGCGGTCGAATCCGCTCGTATTGACGAGGAATTTCTGCATGTAGATCGCGTATGCGTAAAAGGCGAGCGTGCCGCCCGCGGTCAGCAGCAACACCGTTACGGCTTCGCCCGGATGCTGGGCGACCAGCGACAGAAATCCCGATTTCGGCGCGCTTTCGCGCTCGACATTGCGGAAACTCTCGGTCTCGATCAGCCCCCGGCGCAGAAAATACACGCTGATCGCGAGTACGCCGCCGATCGCGAACGGCACACGCCAGCCCCATCCATCCAGTGCCGCTTCGCTCAGCACCGCCTGCAGGATGACGAGCACCAGCAGCGCGACCAGTTGCCCGGAAATCAGCGTTACATATTGAAAGGATGCGTAAAACCCACGCCGCTTGCGCGTGGCGATTTCGGACAGATAGGTCGCGCTCGCACCATATTCGCCGCCGACCGACAGGCCTTGCAGCAGTCGCGCGACCAGCAGCAGTGCAGGTGCCGCCACGCCGATCGCGCCATAATCGGGGGTGACCGCGATAATCAGCGATCCGAAGCACATCAGCGTCACAGAGAGCGTCAGCCCCGCCTTGCGCCCTTTATTGTCCGAATAAATGCCCATCAGCCACCCGCCGATCGGGCGCATGAAAAAGCCAAGCGCGAATACCGCTGCGGTACTCATCAACTGGACGGTGCGGTCGCCTTCGGGAAAGAAATGCGGCGCGAAATAGATCGCGAAGGCCGCATAGGCGTACCAGTCATACCATTCGACCAGATTGCCCGCCGACCCGCCGATGATCGACCGCAGCCGGGCGGGCGCCAGTGGTGCGTTGCTGGTGAAATTCATCGTCTCCCTCCCCCCAAAGCAATCGGCGCAACGGTAGGACTGTTGCGCCGATTGCAACAAGTATCGAGTGGGGCCGCCGACGTCTGTCACGGCCGAATCTGCCGCCGGCTCACGATAAGTCCGGTTTCGATTGAACAATCGTGGGCGTCGTTGGTTGGTGGCGTTCGTGTTCCCGGCGAAATCAGCGGCGGGACGCGATCTGAAGGCGGGCGCACTGCTCAGCCTTCGTGTCGAGATTTTTAACGGAGACGGCAATGAAGAGTTTTCGCTCACTCATGACAATTGGCGCCGCCGCTGGTTTGTGCGTTTCTAGTGCTGCCATGGCTGCAGAGACTACCCGCGCTGCCGATGCGCTGCCGCCGGCCAACAGCCAGGTTGCGACATCGAATGTTCGCCATTCGCAGCATGTCGAAAAGAAGAGCAAGCTGACATCGGGCGCGATCGTTCCGGTGGGCCTTGCTACGGCTGCGGTCATCGGCGGCCTGGTCCTTGCTGTGACCGGCGATGACGGTACGGCCGACAGCCCTGGCTGATTGGCCTGGGGCTGCCATTTTGACCGATCAGCACAATTTGATCCGATACGGCCCCAATAGCTGACATATGTCTCTCAAGTTGTGCCAACGGATGCCTCGCAATTAACGGCGAGGCCGTGTTAGTTTTTTCCGTTGAATATTGGCCGATGGTGTGCGCTAATCGCGCAACCGATTTATCCCCTGAATATTCGCCAGGTAAAAAGGGCATATTCGGGAGGCAGTTTAGGAGAGGGCGGTCGTTCCATGTGCGAACCGTCGACTGATAGGTTTAAGCCAACAAGGGAGGCAGTATGAACATCTTTCGAACAGGTATCACGATAGGCGCGATGGCGGGTCTCGCAATGTCTAGCGCGGCGATGGCGGGTGAAGCGACCCGGGCAAGCTCCGCGCTTCCGCAGGCAAAGGTCGCCACCTCGCAGGTCCGTCATTCGACCAAGGTGGACAAGAAGAGCAAGCTGGCGAGTGGCGCGATCATTCCGCTGGTGCTTGGCGCAGGCATCGTCGCCGGCGGCGTCATCATTGCCGTTGATAACAATGGAAATGCGGACAGTCCCGGCTGATTCCTGACCTGACATGCCGGGTGGCTTTTGCCGCTCGCATCTGACTGGCCCCGGATCCGGCAAGATTTTGTCGGATGCGGGGTTTTTCATGTCCATCGGAGGCGATGCCTCGTCATTGCCGATGCGGAACGTCGCTGTGTTCGACGGCCAATAGCGGTAAGGATTCCGCGGCATCCAACGGAGCGAACCATGGCGGCGGGTCGCAGGCGTGAGTCGTGACTGGATATTTTACGGATTGCATAGGTCGCAGTGTGGCGTATTCCGGGCGGCCTGCCTTCAAGGCTGCAAATAGTTCTAAGGGTTTCGATTTTCTATGTTGCGACGTGCCGCAGGATTATTGCGTTGCGCAAAGGGCCAGCATCAGCGGGCCATGGACCGGACGTATCGAGAGGACGGCGAGCTTTTCCGCCAATGCCGATATTGCGGCGTGAAGATGCGGCGTATCGAAAAACGGCGCTGGGTACGTGTGGGAAGAGAGGACAGGGTGATCGTTCAGCAGGACTAGCCGCCTCCCTTATTCCCAGTCTTCTTCGGTCCTGCCGTCGAGTGCTGCGCGCAGGCGCTTCGGGTCCAGCTGGCCCTCCCATTTGGCTACTACAACCGTGGCGACCGCATTGCCGATGAAATTGGTCAGGCTGCGGCATTCGCTCATGAACCGGTCGATGCCGAGGATCAGCGCCATGCCTGCGACCGGCACCGTCGGCACGATCGAGAGCGTCGCGGCGAGCGTGATGAACCCGGCGCCGGTAACGCCTGCCGCGCCCTTGGAAGACAGCATCGCCACGGCGAGCAGCGCGAGCTGTTCGCCAATCGACAGATCGATGCCGGTCGCCTGCGCGATGAACAGCGCTGCCAGCGTCATATAGATGTTGGTGCCGTCGAGGTTGAAGCTGTAGCCGGTGGGAACGACGAGCCCGACCACCGTCTTGTCGCATCCGGCATCCTCCATCTTCTCGATCAGCGCGGGAAGCGCGGCCTCGGAAGACGAGGTGCCGAGCACGAGCAGCAATTCGGCGCGCAGGTAGCGGATGAGCTTGAAGATCGAAAAGCCCGCCAGCCGAGCGACGGTGCCCAGCACGATCACGACGAACATGATGGCAGTCAGATAGAATAGGCCGACGAGCTCGGCGAGGCTTGCAACGCCGTAATTGCCGACGGTGAAGGCGATCGCACCGAACGCGCCGATGGGGGCAAGCCGCATCAGCAGGCCGACGATGCGGAACACCACGGCCGAGATGCGTTCGAGCATGGCGAGGATCGGCTGGCCGGGTTCGCCGATCAAGACCAGTGCCACCCCGGTCAGGATCGAAATAAGCAAGACCTGCAGGATATTGTCGCCGACGAGCGGCGAGAGCAGCGAATCGGGAATGATGCCGAGCAGGAAGCCGGTCAGCGTGACGTCGTGCGCTTTGCTCGCATAATCGGCGACAGAGCCGGGATCGAGCGAGGCGGGGTCGATATGGAGGCTCGCACCCGGCTGCACGGTGTTGGCGACGATCAGCCCGATGATGAGCGCGAGCGTGGAGAAGAACAGGAAATAGACGAACGCCTTCAACGCCACTCGCCCGACCTCGCCGAGGTCGCGGATGCCGGCGATGCCGGTGACGAGCGTGAGGAAAATCACCGGTGCGATGATCATCTTGACCAGTTTGATGAATGCGTCGCCGAGCGGTTTCAGCGCCGCACCGGTGTCGGGCCAGATCTGTCCGACCAGCGCGCCGAGCGCGATCGCGATCAGCACCTGAACGTACAGATGTGTCCAGAAGGGGCGCCGTTGGCCCCTGACGGTGTCGGTCGCGATCATCCTGCCCCTTTCATTCCTGGCGCGACCCTATATGCAGCATCGGACGGGGCAAGCGCGATCTGATGCGCGCGCGGCGTTGCCGGTATTGCCGAGCGATTTTTGCGCATCTGAACGCGTCGGCGCTTGTGGAAAAGGGATTCGCCTGATATAGGCGCGCCATACGCCGCGGAACTATTCGGTTCCTGCGGCCATTTCTAATGCAATAGATGAATTCGGAGTTCAGACGGCCTTATGCAAATCATCGTACGCGACAATAACGTCGACCAGGCGCTGCGGGCGCTCAAGAAGAAGCTGCAGCGTGAGGGCGTTTATCGCGAGATGAAGCTGCGCCGTCATTATGAAAAGCCCAGCGAGAAGCGCGCGCGTGAGCGTGCGGCGGCCATTCGTCGTGCCCGCAAGCTCGAGCGCAAGCGTGCCGAGCGCGACGGCGCACGGTAATTGCGCTGCGGCGAAACTTTCGTGAAGTTTCGCCGCGAATTATGAGAAGTTAGCGCGGCCGGCCGTGCCGGTCGCATCCTCTCGCCG
Source organism: Stakelama marina (assembly GCF_018122655.1). GTDB lineage: Bacteria > Pseudomonadota > Alphaproteobacteria > Sphingomonadales > Sphingomonadaceae > Sphingomonas > Sphingomonas marina. The sequence continues at coordinate 3,852 of NZ_JAGRQC010000006.1, read as the reverse complement.
GGAATCCTGCTTATGTCCGTCACCGCCGTTCCGATCCAGCCCGTCAAGCGCAGCTATCTCGTCTGGCTCTGGCTCGGTGTCATCGTCGCGGTGGCGGCGGCGTTGCTGCTCGCATGGCGCGGCACTGCCGAGACGATCGCGACGCAGGGCAGCGATGCGCAATTCCTGGCGTGGCACGCCAAACAGCCGGGTGTTGAAACGACACCGTCGGGCCTGCAGTACAAGGTTCTGCAGAAGGGCGAGGGGGCGCATCCGACCGACGACGATGTCGCGCTCATCAACTATACCGGAAAGCTGCGCGACGGCACGGTGTTCGACCAGTCGCAGCAGCCGACCCCGATGCCCGTCAACGGCGTCATTCCCGGCTTCAGCGAGGGCATGAAGCTGATGAGCAAGGGCGCCAAATACCGTTTCTGGATTCCGGCCGACCAGGCCTATGGCTCGAAGTCGCCCGACCCCAACACCATCCCCAACGACGCGATGCTCGTGTTCGATGTGGAGCTGCTCGAATTCATCCCGCAGCAGATGTACCAGCGCATGATGCAGATGCAGATGCAGGGCGGCATGCCGGGTGGTGCCGGCGCGGCGCCGGGTGGTGCGCCGAACCAATAATCTCGTCCGAGTTTTCGCACCCGTATATCGGCCCAAAGCCGGAACCGCCTGTCAGGGCGCGCCGAACGTCAGCGCCCTTCGCATCTATTCCTGAGTGCTTAGCCGAATATTGCCGCTGCCAATGGATTGGGGGCGGGCTTCAACGGGCGAAGGCCGTCGCTTTTGATATGGCGTTCCCGCCGCTGCCGCGCGGCACGTAGAGCCAGGCCTTGTCATCGAGCGAAGACGCATCTGAAATGCCAGACAGCTCCTCAACTGCAGGCAATATCTGATCACCTCGAACAACTCGTCCGGGCCGCTGCGCACCAAGCCCGATATACTTTGGTCGAACGGCGCTACCGAATAGAGACGTACCTTGGCAAAGGTGCCCCGACCCACGGCGTCGATATCTTCGAAATCCGACTGCGCGATCACGGTCCCGGTCGGCAGCGGGATGATCGGTTGCGGCGAGAGAAAGTCGATCCCCGCCGCCACTAGCTCGCAGATATGATCGCGCCATTGCTGCGCGGTCGGACGACGATGGACTGGCAGGAACGAACGGTCGAACAGCATCTGGGTGTTGCGCCGGAACGCTTTGTGAACGCTTGCAATCGCCGGCGCGACCTCGCCTTGCGACGCGGCGCCTTATGCATAAAGCCCCTTACGGATACGCGTCTGGATGTCCGAAGGATGGCTGAAGCCTTCTTCGCTGGTCCCGGAAAAAGGGTGAATGCCGTTGTTCAGCGTCTGTAAGATGATGACCGCCAGCGCGAAGCGGTTTTGCGGTTCACCTAGCTTTTCCGCTTTCCGGTCATAGCTTGCGGGAGCGATATAATCGTCCCTCACCATGCTGGCACCGTTTCGCCCGAACGGCCTTGAAATGCTGAAGCCGTCGGTGTCGACAATCGCAATCCAACCCGTGGCGGGGTAGAAGTGCAGATTGGCCGGCTCTAAGTCGATCATGTGATGCCCGGCTGCGTGCAGCTCATGGAAAATCGCCGCGAGATTGCGTGCCACGAGCACACGGTAGCCGTAATATTCACTAATGCCTTCATTTAGCTGGCTGCTGCGCTGAAGCAGGTTCACCAGCGAGCTTGAGCGTTTTAGGCCGTAGACTCATAAACGCGGAGCCACAGCCGCATTGAGGCGAGTTGGACCATGGCGAGAAAGTTTTCGGACAGCTTGTCGTAGCGTGTGGCAACGCGACGGAAGTGCTTCAGCTTGGAGAAGAAGCGTTCGATCAGGTTCCGTTCGCGGTAGAGCCACGTGCTGAAGTAGGGTTTGGATCGCCGGTTCGCCTTGGGCGGGATGTTGGCAAACGCTCCCTTCTCCCGGAGAGTGGTCCGGATGTGGTCAGCATCATAGGCCTTATCGGCCAGCACTATTGTTCCAGGGCCAACATGGTCGAGCAGATCGTTAGCAGCTTGCCCATCATGACTTTACCCAGCGGTAAGGCTTAGTCGGATCGGGAGGCCTTGCCCGTCGACGACCACGTGGATTTTGGTCGTAAGTCCGCCTCGGGAGCGACCGAGACAATGATCTCGATCCCCCTTTTTGCCGTCGCGGCCTGTTGATGGGCACGAACGGAAGTGCTGTCGATCATCTGGACGTCACCATCATGAGCGGCGGTGATGGCGTCCATCATCCGATCCCACACGCCGGCCTTTCGCCATCGCACGAAGCGGTTGTAGCATGTCGTGCGCGGACCATAGCGTTCCGGCAGGTCACGCCATGGCGCTCCCGACCGCAGCACCCAGAAGATACCATTCAGCACACGCCGGTCATCAACACGGGGCACGCCTCGCGGCTTATTGGGCAACAGGGGTTCGATCACACGCCACTCGAAATCGGTTAGGTCATATCGGCTCATGGCAAGCGTGAATCAGAAATTTGCGCCAATTGAAAGTGCGCAGAGATCTAAGCGTGGCGGTGTCGAACAAGCCGTGGCAAGATATGCGGATAGTGATTGAGGGCTGCGCGTGTTCCTTCGAAGACAAGACCTTATTGACCGCTTCGAAGCGAACTTTCGTACGGGCGCTGACGGCAACATCGTATTCCAGCCACCCCGATCAAAATACAGTGCTCCTGTTTCCGCCGAGGAATACGATGCCGTCATTGCCGCTTTCGAGCGACGTCAGGCAATTGCGCAGGCAGCGACGCTTATCGCTTTCGGGGCGGCTGGCGCGTACGGCATCTACCAGGTCATCGCCACTGCCGACTACGGAGCGTTCTTCATCGCGTTGGGCGTAGCATTCGCCGTGTCGTTTGCTCTGTCGTTTAGAGATTACACCACGCTGCTACAGCCATTCATGGAGCGACGAGATGCTCTACGTGCGGCATCGAAGAAGCAGGAAAATGACTGCTGAGGTCAACGACCGTTAACTGTTTATGGGTTCACGGCCTAAGTCGCGACCTGGGCGGGGTTCGTCTATGTCGCCTTCGTGATCGACGTCTATGCCCGCTACATCTTGGGCTGGCGGGTTAGCAGAACAGCCCACACCAGCTTCGTTCTGGATGCCCTCGAGCAAGCCATCCACGATCGTCGCCCGGTCCATCGTGGTGGCCTCATCCATCACGCCGACTGCGTCAGCCAGTATGTCTCAATCAAATACGCCGGGCGCCTTGCCGAGGCCGGGATCGAGCCCTCGGTGGGCAGCGTCGGCGACAGCTATGACAACGCCTTGGCCGAGACCATCAACCGACTCTACAAAGCCGAGGTCATCCACCGGCGCGGACCATGGCGCTCGTCCGAAGCCGTCGAATATGCCACACTTGAATGGGTGGACTGGTTCAACAACAGGCGGTTGCTCGAGCCGATCGGCAATATCCCGCCCGCCGAAGCCGACGAACAATACTACGCCATGCTGGACGACACACCCATCGCAGTATAACTCAAGCCAAACGGCCTCGGCAATCTCGGGGCGGTTCAACGGCCGGGAAGTCGAAATCAGCGCCCGGCACATCGAGACCGGATCATTCCAGCGATTAAACCGGAACCCAAATTCCTTGATCTAGGGTCAGGACCTATAAGTGAGGTTCAGTTTACGGCTCGGATGTGATTCAAGCTCTGTGAGAGCAGGAGCGTGGATTTGAGCGAATTTTGGTTGAGTGAGGCGCAGTTTGAGCGGCTTCGTCCGCTGTTGCCGAACAAGGTGCGCGGGGGCGCCCGGGTTGATGATCGACGCGTGATCAGCGGCATCATCCATGTGGTGAAGTCGGGCGGGCGCTGGGTCGATGCGCCGGCCTGCTACGGGCCGAGGA
>NZ_JAGRQC010000005.1 GCF_018122655.1 Stakelama marina | reverse complement strand
AATGTTGAACTCTGCTCATGGATGCTGCTTTACCAAGATATTTCATAATCACGCCTAGCTCCGACGATCGCTACCCCACACGACACCGCAACGAATATTATTGCCGATATATGCAGTTGCGCGAATGGTGCGCTTGCGCCGCCTTTGAGCGCATCAAGGCGCCATTTTAAATCCGACCGGCCTGCCATTCGGCCACAACTCATTTAATCTTTCTGCTGACCTCGTTGAGGGGAACGACGGTGTGGAATCGTACCATGGATTGAGGGGAAAGCGGGGGACCGTCTCTCATGTCAATTACGTCGGGGTCAGCCAAAGAGATAAGGACCAGTCGCCACCGGACCGGTCCAGGCGATGCCGGCATCGTCGTGCACGAAGCTGTGGGCGTCAAACCGTACATCCACTCGCACACCGCATTGCGCGGTATAGCTGCATTGCTCGTATTCTTCTACCATTTCGAGCTCATACGCGTATTCCGGATACCGCTTGGATCCGCAACGCCGATCATCGCACGCGGCTATGTCTGGGTGGACCTGTTCTTCATTCTGAGCGGATTCGTCATCGCGCTTACTTATCAAGGCTTTCTTGCGTCACCGTCAAAGCCATCGGTCACCGCCTTTGCCGTGGCCCGAATCGCACGGATACTTCCGCTTCACATTCTGGCGCTCGCCTATCTGGCGGCGCTCATGGTCGGCACCTCGTTTTTAGGACCGTTGCTGGGGGGAGGACGCTTCTGGAAACCGCTGACGACGCTCGATTTTCGTCACTTTCTCGAACAGCTTTCTCTCCTGCAGATCTGGGACGCGAAGGCAGCGCTCAGCTGGAACATTCCATCCTGGTCGATCAGCGCGGAAATGCATGTATATCTGATCTTCCCGCTTCTGGCCTTCGCGCTCGCGCGTGCCCCGCTGCGTAGCATCGTAGTTTTGTCTGTCACGTCGGTGTCGATCTACCTTGTGATCCTTAACACGAGGCCCTCGCTCGATATCCTGACACCCTTTGCGCTTCTTCGCTGCTTTGCCGGCTTCGCGCTTGGTGTCGTTCTCTACCGGGCGCATGTGCGACGACCGCTGCGCGCCAGACCGTGGATGGGATTAGCCCAGTGCGGCGCGCTGATCCTGATGTTCGCCATTTTCTTGTCCGGTTTTCACGATGTTTTTCTCATCCCGGCTTTCGCGACACTGATCTACGCCACCGCCTCGGACGCTGGGCCGATTGGAGCAATAGCGAGGACGCGTGCGGCACAGCGCTTGGGCACCATGTCCTATGCTCTTTATCTGCTCAACTTCCCCGTGCTGATGACCGCCGAGCTTCTATGGCCTCATCTATCGGGCCTGACCGATAGCCATCCCGCGAACACCGCGAAGCTTGTATGGGCGGTCGTCCTGACGGCGATCATCCTCGCGCTTGCAGCATTGAGCCACGAGTATGTCGAACAACCAATGCGCCGGATGATCGTGCGAAAATTCACGCCGAGCTAGACGGGATTGAGATCACGATTTGCGTCGACCTCCGAGCTTCGCTGCCAACCACCACCCCAGCGCGACAAAGCCGCCAAGGACAATATCGCTCCACGGGGAGGGCAATAGGAAGAAGCTCAGGCCTGCCGCGATCACGTATACCAGTTCGGCGGCGATCCCAACCCACCAGCGCTGTGGTCGCACGGCACCGGTTCCCCATCGCGTCCCGCTCAGTGCTGATGATCGTGACCATCCCCGCCATGCGCTTCGCCCGCCGGTTTGGTGTTCGCGCCTTCGTCTTCCTTCATCATTTCATCGTGGTCGGCCGGCGCATTGGCCACGATCGCTTTATATTGTGCAGGGGTCATGTTGGACAGACGATCGACAAACGCGACCATGTCCCAGATCAGGTCGTCGCTATGCGTCTTGCCCCAGGCCGGCATCGCCGTCAGCTTGACGCCGTGCTTGATCATCCAGAATTTCTGCGCATCCGAATGATGGGCATGCTCCGCCAACTCGGGCGCCTGCGGGTACAGGCCCTGGCTCAGCTCAGTCGGCTCCATGCCCGGCGCCAGATGGCAGCCGGTGCACATTTCGTCATAGAGTCCCGCGCCGCGCGACACACGTTCTGCGCTGGCGAGATCGGCGGGCGGTTTGATGCCGCGCGCATGGACCGCGATCGACCGGTCGCGGATCGTGTCGAGCAGCGAATAGACGGCGCGGGTATGCGGAGCGTCGGCGCCGATATTGTAGACGCCCGTATAGATCAGCACAGCCGCGAAGATCGTAATCGCGATCGCGGCTACGACAATGAACGAGACGCTAGGCAAATGTTTGCGATGATCGAAATTTCGGATTGCGGCCACGGATTCGGTCTCCCCTACTAGTCGTGCCTCTCGCGAGGCCTCAATTCTATTACGTCACCTTGCGGCGTTTTCCCCTCATCCAAGAGGATATTTCCGTGACGGCAGGTGGGCGTGGATCAAAATGCTGCCAGCACCAATCCGGCAAAAATTCCTATACCGGTCACCCCGGCCGCACCTGTCGCCAACGCGACACCGCTCCATCCGCCGAGTATCCCAGCATTGCCTCCCCGCTCGCCGAAATACATTCGCGCGAGAACCCGAAGATAGTAGAAGAGCGATATCACGGTATTCGCAACCGCGATCGCGGCGAGCCAGGCATAGCCGGCCGCGATGGCCGTCTTGAACAGCAACAACTTGCCGACGAAACCGGCGAGCGGCGGAATACCGACGAGGGAGAGCAGCGCAAGCGTCAGCGCCGCCGCGGTCCAGGGTCGCCGACCGGGCAAACCCGCATAATCCTCGATCGCGGTGCGTCCGCGCAGGTGGATCACCGCGCCGAACGCGGTCAGGTTCGCCGCCGCATACCCTGCCAGGAATAGCAGCAGCGCCGCCGTGGCATCGGGCACGAGCCCGACGATCGTCACCGCCATCAGCGCATAGCCAGATTGCGACACCGAAGACCAGCCGAGCAATCGCCGCACGTCCGATTGCCATAGCGCGGCGAGATTGCCGAGCGTCATCGTCGCTACCGCCAGCGCGGCGACCAACGGCCGGACGCCGGCGTCGATGCCGCCGAACAGCGTCACCAGCCGCGCGAGCGCGATGGCGCCGCCGATCTTGGGCGCGATCGTCAGGAACGCCGCGACCGGCGCCGGCGCACCCTCGGCGACATCGGGCATCCAGCTATGCACGGGCACCGCCCCGAGTTTGAACGCCACGCCGACGACTGTCAGCGCGAAACCGACCAGCAGCAGCGGCGATGGCGCCGTTGTGCCTAGCGCCGCCGCCATGGCGGCATAGCTCGAATCGCCGAGCAGGCCGAACAGCAACGCCACGCCCACCATCAGCACGGCATTGGCGAGCGCGCCGATCAGGAAATATTTCATTCCCGCCTCGACCGACAGCGCCCAGTCGCGGTGATAGGCGGCGAGCGTATAGCCGGTCACCGAGGACAGCAGGATTCCCATGACGAGCTGCAACAGGTCGGTCGCACCGGCGAGGATCATCGCGCCCAGCGCCGACAGCAGGAGCAGCGCATAATATTCGCCCTCGCGGCGATCAGTTCGGAACCAGCCGATGCTCATCATGGTGACCGCGAGCGTGACGGCGAGGATCAGGAGTCGCGCCCAGATCGACGCCGGGTCAATCACCCATAGTCCCGAGAATGTCCCGCGCGCCGGTGTGCCCAGTTGCATGGCGACCAGCGCCAGCGCCACCAACCCGCCCGCCAGCGCGACAAACGCGCACAGCCGCTGCCGCGCGCGCGGCAGGAACGTAGCGAGCAGAACGATCGCGACGGCGCTCAGGACGAGCGCGATTTCGGGGGCGATGTCGCCAACCGGCACGTCAGCGCTCCGCGACGATCGGGGTGCTGCCCAAACCGATCAGCGCGAGCAGCGGTCGCGGATAGACGCCGATCGCCAGCACGAGCCCAAGCAGAACGGAGAGGATTGCGGTTTCGGTGCGGCCGAGATCGGCAAAGTCCTGACGCTCTTTTGACAGGTCACCGAAAAAGAGCCGGCGAAGCATGTTCAGGAACAAGGCGGCCGTGATGAGCACGCCCAGCAAACCGATCGCCGCGATCCACGGCCAGGTGGCGAAGGTTCCGGCAAAAATCTGGAACTCGGCGACGAAGCCAGCAAGCGCGGGCAGGCCCAGGCTGGCGAAGGCGGCGACGATGGTCAGCGCCGTCATCCTAGGCGCCACGCCGGCCAGGCCGCCATAATGGTCGAGATCATAGTCGCGCGTGCGCTGCCAGAACGCGCCCGCGATCAGGAACAAAGAGCCGGTGATGAGGCCGTGTGCGACCATCTCGACCACCGCGCCGTCGAGCGCGATTCGGCGCGCGGCGGCATCGCCGCTCGCCAACGCGCCGGCAGCCGCGATCCCGAGCACGGTATAGCCCATGTGATTGACCGAGGTGTAGGCGATTCGGCGCTTCAGATCACGCTGCGCCAGCGCGACGAACGCGCCCCACAGGATGGAGATGAGCGCGAGGATCGCCAGCGGCAGCGCGTAGGCGGCAACGGTCTCGCGCATCATCGACAGCGGAATGCGCACCAGCCCATAGGTGCCCATTTTGAGGAGCACGCCGGCGAGGATCGCCGAGACCGGCCCCGGCGCGTTGACATGCGCGGGCGGAAGCCAGGTATGGACGGGAAAGAGCGGCGTCTTGATCGCGAAACCGAACACGAACCCGAACAGGATCAGCGAACTCCGCGGATCGACGCCGCCGAGCGGCTGACGCGCGATCAACGTGCGCATGTCGAAGCTGAGAGGCCCCCCGCCCGACAGCGCCAGCCCGATGATCGCCAGCAGGATCGCGAGCGAGCCGAGCAGCGTATAGATGAAGAATTTGGTCGCGGCTGCCTGCGCCTCGCCGTGACCCCAGCGCCCGATCAGGAAATACATGCCGACCAGACTCAGGTCGAAGAAGACGTAGAACAGGATCAGGTCGAGGACGAGGAATACGCCGAGCGAGACGCCGAGCAGGAAGAGCATCCAGGCGTAATAATGCCTTGGCTCGCGATCGAGACGGATCGGCCAGGCGATCGCCGCGACGAACAAGAGCGCGCTCATCAGGGCGATCGCGATGGCAACGCCGTCGACGCCCACCCGCCAGGCGATGCCGAGCGCCGGAATCCACGGCCATTCGGCGGTCGCGACGAACGCCGGCTGCGCACCGCCGCCGAAGAACCGCGCCGCGACAACCGCCAGCAATATGAGCGGCACGGCCGCTACTCCAATGGCGATGCCGCGCGATGCCCGCGCGCCAAGCGAGGGAATCATGAACAGCGCGAGCGCGGCGGCAAGCGGCAGCAGGATCGCGATCGTCAGCATGTCACCTCCACAAGAACAGCAACAGGAGCATCCCTGCTCCTCCACCCGCGATGAGCAGATAATAATGGTGCGAGAGTCCGGTCTGGAGCTTCATCGATTTCAGGCCGGTCATCGACACCGCGCGCGCGCTGCCGTGCGGCAGCAGGTCGGCAAGCCGCTCGCCGACATTGTCGCCGAGGCGCGCGATGACGCCCGCCAGACGAGACGTCCAGGCGACGCCCCAATCGATCAGGCGGTCGTCGACGCCCGCGAGGCTTTCGGCGAAGCGAACGGCCGGGCGTACAACAAGCCGGTCGATCAGTAACGGCAGCCCGAACCATTCGGCGATCCATCCCGGAAACTCGATCCGTACCCCCCGGACGCCGACCACCAGTCCTGTCACCACGAATGCGAGCGACAACAGCAAGCCGGTGCCGCTCCGTTCGGGAAAATCCGCCGCCAGCAGCCGCGCCGTCGCCGCTTCGACGCCCGGCAGCCACAACAGCGACAATGCCAGCGTTGCCACCGCGAACAGCCCAAGCCCAACGCGCTCGGCGGCCCGCGGCGAGGTGAGCTGGTGTTTTTCCCCCAAACCAAAGCCGAGCGTAACAAAGCGTGCCGCATAGGCCGCGCTCAACCCCCCGGCAAGGATGACGGCAAGCGCGAGCGGCAATCCTTGCCGGGCCTCGGCGGCACTGACGATCGCATCCTTCGTCCAGCCCCCGCCGAGCGGCGGCAATCCGGCCAGCGCCAGTCCGGCGATGAGCGCGACCGCCGCGGTCCAGGGCACGGCGCGTCCGACGCGCATCCGGCGCAAATCGTAGCTGCCGACCGCATGTTCGGCCACACCGGCGGACAGGAACAGCGGTGCCTTGAATGCGGCATGGGCGACGAGGTGGAGAACGGCGACACCCGGAAATCCCGCGCCGACCGCGACGAACATCAGCCCGAAATGCGCCGAGGTCGACGCCGCCAGGAGCTTCTTGGCGTGGAACTGTGCGAACCCAACGATCCCTCCGGCGAGCGCGGTGGCGAGGCCGATCGCCATCGTTGCCGGGCCGAACCAGGCGACCTCGTGAAGCGGTTCCCACAGTCGCGCGAGCAGGAACGCGCCTGCCGCCACCATCGTCGCGGCATGAAGCAGGGCCGACACCGAGGTCGGGCCGGCCATCGCCCGGAACAGCCAGGGCGCGAAGGGCACCTGCCCCGATTTCGCGGCTGCAGACAAGAGCAGGCCCGCCGCGACCACGCCAAGCGCCGGGCCATGCATGACCGCGAGCGAGGAGAAGGCAAAGCCCCCGGTCGCGGCGAAACATGCCATCCCGGCCAGGAACAGGCCGAGATCGCCGAAGCGCGTCACGACGAAGGCGTCATTGGCCGACGCGGGCACGTCCGCGTCGCGCCAGCGATGCCCGATCAGCGCCCAGGAACAGGCGCCGACCAGTTCCCAGCCGAGGAGCAGCGTGACGAAATCGCCGGCGACGACGAGCAACTCCATCGCGCCGGCAAAGGCAACCATAAGTGCCACCAACCGGCGCAATCCGCGCTCCGCCTCATGCGCGGCGGCATAGAGCACGACTGCCAGCGCAACCCCCGGAACGAGGATCGCGACAATGGACGAAAGCGGCGTCAGCATCGCGATCAAGCGGAGCGGCCCGCCCCATTCGAGCGCCGCGTTCCAGCCTTGCGTCGCAGCGAGAACCGAAAGGGCGAGGGTCGCCGCGAGGACCGCGACCCCCGCGGCGCCGAGCCCTATCCGCCGTTCGGAAGGCCAGGCGAAGATCGCGGCGGCGCCGATGATCGGCACGAGGACGGGCAGCCACAACATCAGTGCTTCATCGTCTCCAGTCCCTCGGTCGTGTCGGCTTGGCGCTTCCGGTAGACGGCAGTGACGAGTGCGAAGCCGACCGCCATCTCGATCGCCATCACCGCCATCACCACGATCGCGAGCAATTGCCCGCGCGGCGGGCCGCCAAGACCCAGCGACCAGAATCCGACCGCGATCAGCAGCACCCCGTTGAGGATCAGTTCGAGCCCCATCATCAGCATGACGAACGATTGCTGCGACAACGCGCCGTACAGCCCGATGCCGATCAGCGCGGCGGCCACGAGCAGGATCGCGGTCAAGGTCATCCGCCATGCTCCGCATGGTGCGAATGATCGCTATCTCGCTCCGGCGCCCGGCCGGCGGGCTTGCCGCCGGGTTCGAGGCCCGGCGGGCGTGATCCCTCATCGGCGGCACCAAACCGCCCCGACCGGCTCGACAGCACCACCGTCGCCACCATCGTCGCCAGGAGCGTGATCCCCGCGGTCTCGAAAATCAGCATCGACCCGCCGAGCAGTTCGGTTCCGAGGTCGCGAATCACCGGCTTGCCGGCGGCGACCGCGTGATGGGGCAGATCGGTCAGGAGAGCCGCCGCGCCCAACCCGGCAAAGGCCGCCACGCCGGCACCGATCGATACCTTATGCTGATGCACCATCATCATCGGGTTGAGGCCGGCCGGGTTCATCATGAACATGACCATGAACAGCGCCATGACCATCATCTCGACGGCCATCATGAAGATCGTCGCGATGCCGAGATAGGGCGCGGACAGGAGCAGCAGGATCGCCGCGACGCAGAAGAAGGAGAGCATCAGCGCGAATGAGGCGCGGACCATCGAATCGGTGCGAAACACACGCCACGCGGTCCAAACGGCGCCTGCCGAAAACAGCCAAAAGGCGATATCGCTGAGGGTCATCGCATTGCCTCCAGTCCCGCCCAGACAAGATCGACGAAAGACAGCGGCAACAACACCGTCCACAGCCAGGTGAGCATCCGCGCCGGCGGCACGCGCGCCACCAGATGCGTGATCGCGACCAGCATGAGCATGACCAGAGCGGTCTTCAACACGAGCCACGCGGGGCCGGGCAATACGGGTCCGAGATACCCACCGAGAAAGACCGTCGCCGCCATCGCGGAAAAGGCGGTCAGCATCGCGAGCTTGGCTCCGCGCCACAGAAGCCGCTGCACCCCCGCGACCTCGGCTTGGGTGCCACCGACGAGATCCGCTGAGTCACCATAGTTGAACGGTCCGCGCAAGGTGATCGACAGGCCGAGCAGCAGAAACAGAGGCAATCCGAGCGGCTGCCGGACGGCGTTGATGAGCACCCGCTGCGATTCGACGACGGCAGAAACTCCCAATGATTGAGCAGGCAGCGCCGTGCCGATCAGGACGAACATGCTGATCAGCATCGCCGGCAGGCCAATCGCGACATAACGATATCCGCCGATGAGCGGCAACGGCGCATTGGCCGACCAGCCATTCAGAAAGACCACCACGACGACAAGCGCCTCGCAGGCGCCCCACAGCACGAGCCCGGTCGCAATATCCGTAACCGCGACGCCCGGCGCAAAGGGAACGACCGACAAACCGGCGGCCGCAAGCACCAGATAGCAGGCCGGCGCGAGCAGATGATTGAGTGTGTCGGGATGCTCGGTCTCGATCGCCTGGCGCGAAAGCATCAGAGCAGTGCGACGGAACGGCGCCGCAAGAGCGGTCCGTACCGGACGGCCCGCCACAGCGGCCTCGGCAACAGCGTCGACCGTCGCACCGAACCAGACGCCGGCGGCAAGCAGCAGGAGCACGGCGATGAGCGCGGTCATATCCCATGTCCTTCGCGTTGCTCGGCCGAACCTTCGCTGTCCTCTTCCTGCTCCATCTCGCGCGGCGCGAGCGCCACGAGATCGCGATGCGAGAAGCTATTGATAACAAGCAGCGCCTCGTTCCATTCGAGTCCCGGCAGGAGATCGACGAGTCGGCCGCCGGGACCGGCAATCGACGACGCTTCTGCATCGCCCAGCGCCGCGACCATTCGCGTGAATCTTGCACGTGCATCGTCGCCTGCGAGCCTGCCCAGTCCCTTCGGAATGGCACGCATGGCGCAACTCGCGCCGATCCATCGTTTCAAACCGTTGACCGCGTCTCGATCCTCGACCGGCACCGCCTCGCATCGGCGCGCCAATGCGTCGAGCTCCAGAAGGCGCAGCATGCGTCCCACGGTCATCGACCGGCACGCGCCCGCGGCGTCCTCGCCCGGATCGAGCGGAGGGCGAACGACACGCGCCGACTGAATGACATCGCCCTGCAGCGTCAGCTCGAGGGCAAGGCCCGGTGGAAGGCTCGGGTAAAAGGGGCCGATCGTGAACGTGAAGCTGTCGAGCGCCAGCCCGTCGCGCAGATCGTCGGCGGTCATCGCCATCGGTCGGCCATAGGGGGTTCCGCCCATCATGCCCTTGCCGCCCTGCCCATGATCCCCTTCGCCCTGCCACGGATTGGGAGGGTCATCGGGCAACCAATCGGGTTCGGATTCGCGGACGCGCGCCAGAAGTGCGGCGAATGCGCTGCGGAGCAACGGCCCCGGATCGTCGGTCGCGGACACCTCGATTGCCGACCCGGCCTCGGCGAACGGGCGCGCGCCCCACCACGCGGTCGCGCGCGGATGCGGCATCTGGTCGTGCAAGCGGCGGAGCGCATCGCGATCTTCGTCGCGGGGTTCGCCGGCGACGATGAGGATCGCAGCCTCGCGAATGTTCGTGACCACCGCGACATCAACGCTCGCAGCGAGGTTTCGGCACGATGCAAGCCAACCCTGCCCTGTCGCCACGAACACGGGAACCGGCGCTCGCGCCGCCATCCGGGCAAGCGCCGTCATTGCCACCGGAAAATACCCTCGCGCCAGCCATAGACGATACCGACCGACAGGATGGCGAGAAACATGCCCATCTCGACCATCGCCTTCATCCCCTCGGCGACGAAGACGACCGCCCAGGGATACATGAACATCATCTCCATCTCGAACGCGATGAAGAGCAGCGTCATCGAATAATAGCGGACGTGATAGCGCTGCCAGGCGTGGACGGTCTGATCGCCGCCGCCGAGAAAGGGCGCCCTCTGCGGCCATGATGTCGGCCAAGAACTAGGTGAGGCCAACTGGCCAAGCAGCGCCATCGCGAAAATCAGGGCCACCAAGGAAGCGAAATAGAGCAGCTTCTATCTCCGACATCGATACCTGCAGCCTCAAACGTCACGCAGGCTAGATGTTCCCCGGAATCAAGCGAATCCGAGGGGTTGTCCTATTTGTTACGCGCCGGAACCCATCCGCCCCTCGATCTTTTTCAATCCCAAAACAGGGAGAAAGAATGATGGGATTTCTCGACTGGGTGGCGCATGTCTTGCCATTCATGGCGTCGCCGGCCTTTGCGATCAGCTGGTACGCGATCGGAGTTATCGGCGCGGTTGCGATCGCGATAGACGCGAACACTGCCAACAGCGCACTCAATCCACCGCTGAAGGTCGCCTGGCCGATCATCGTCTTTTTCTTCTCGCTGGTTGGCGTCGCCCTCTATCTCGTGACATCGCGGCCTGGCGACATCGGACGCGTCCAAGGACGCAAGGCAAAGATGGAGCGCTTCACGCAATATTCGAAACCGACGTGGCGCAAGGTGGTCGCATCCGCCACGCATTGCGTCGGCGGCGACGGCATGGGGATCATGACGGCAATGGTCTTTGCCCGCGTCGAAGGCTTCAGCTTCTGGGGTGAGTTCTGGTTCGAATATCTCATCGGCTATCTGCTTGGCTGGTTCATCTTCCAGACCTGGGCGATGCGCATGCACGACAATGGCTGGTTCGAGTCGATTTGGAAGGGCGGCCGTGCGGAATTCTTCTCCATGATCACCGTGATGCTGGGGATGGGGCTGGTCATGCGCTTTATCACGCCAGCAACGGTCGGTGCTCAGCCGCTGCCCGATACCTACGCCTTCTGGACCTTCGGCGCCTTGGGGCTGATGGTTGGCTTCATCTTCACGTACCCGATGAACTATTGGCTGGTCGCGATCGGCTGGAAACACGGCCAGGGACATGAAGACATGCTGAAAAAGATGAACAAGGACGAACGCGACGGGCGCCGCGGGCAAGAAGCTCGCACCAGCAAACAATAATCAAACAATAATATTGAGGAATTCGACCATGATCCGCATTGCGCCCCACACAATTCTTGCGTTGTCGGTTCTATCGGCAGGTGCCTTGCCGACCTCACTTCCGGCTGCTTCGCAAGTCGCGCAGCTGGCAGATGCACGCTCTCCTCGTCCTTTGGTCAAGGGCCTTGCAAAGGACTTTCAAAAGGCAGCAACGGCGCTGCGGAGCCCGTCACGCCGGCACGAGGCAATGAAGACGCTTGACGACGCCCGCAGGCTCGGACGCGTCATGCGCGACGAACTGGGACCTGCGGGTGAGGCTGCCTACAAATTCGTGGAATCGGCGCGTCATGCGGTCCAGACAGGGCGTCCGGACGAGGCAGCTCGAATTCTCGAGACCGGCGCTGGACGCTTGACGACGCTGCCCTTCCCCAACCGGTTCGACTCCGTCGATCGCACCAATGTCGGAACGCGTGTTATTGATGCCGAGGGACGGAAACTTGGCCGGATTTCGGCAATCGACGCGGCTGCAGGCAAAGCGACCCTGAAGATCGGCGGCGTGGTGGACCTGTTCGGATTTCTCGATGCCGGCAACCGAACCGTTACCGTGTCAAACTCCGACCTTGCCGCCGGCAAAATGTACGCCGCCTATCTTGGGTCAGAAAGCTCGCTTCCTCGCTGACGACGTCGAATGTCCACGATCGTCGACCAATATTGCTCGGGGTTGAAACCCACTCGGCCAATTCCGATTATACCCTACAGGGGTATCTTGAGTACCACACTATGCGCAGTGCCGTTGTGAACCGCTTGCGGCGAATAGAAGGACAGGTCCGCGGCCTCGCGCAGATGGTCGAGGACGATCGCTACTGCCTCGACATTCTCTATCAGGTGCAGGCGGTGAAAGCCGCGCTCGCCAAGGTCGAAAACGCGGTCTTGAAGGATCATGCCGCACACTGCGTCGCCGATGCCATCCGGTCGGGCGATCCGGCGGAGCAGCAGGTTAAGTTCGGCGAACTGGTCGAACTGTTCGAAAAGGTGAAACGATGAACGACATGAGCACCGCGCCGAACACGCGCGACAGGGCCGCCACCGTATACCGGATGGTGATGGACAAGCATGTCTGTCCCTTCGGGTTGAAGACGCTGCATCTGCTCAAAAGCCAGGGGTACAAGGTCGAAGATCATCCCCTGACCACGCGCGAGGAAACCGACGCGTTCAAGGAAAAGAACGGCGTGAAGACGACACCGCAGACATTTATCGGCGGTGAACGCGTCGGCGGCTATGACGATCTGCGGCGCTTCTTCGGCAAGCCGGTGAAGGACCCGAGCGCGACCAGCTACAAGCCGGTGATCGCGATCTTCGGCATGGGCGCGGCGATGGCGCTGGCGGTCAATTGGCTGCTGACGGGTGCGCTACTGAGCGTGATGACGGCCGAGCTGTTCATCGCCATCTCGATGTGTCTGCTCGCGATGCAGAAGCTGCAGGATGTTGACGGCTTCGCGACCATGTTTCTTGGCTACGACCTGCTCGCCAAACGCTGGGTGCCCTATGCCTATCTCTACCCGTTCGGCGAGGGGCTGGCCGGCGCGCTGATGATCGCGCACGCGCTGAACTGGCTGTCGGTGCCGATCGCCTTGTTCATCGGCGGCGTGGGCGCGATTTCGGTGTTTTACGCCGTCTACATCCAGAAGCGCGAGCTAAAGTGCGCTTGCGTAGGCGGTGGATCGAACGTGCCGCTCGGCTTCGTCTCACTGACCGAAAATGTGATGATGTTCGCGATGGGACTGTGGATGCTTGTCGTTGGTTGATATTGGCCGGTCAGTTCCGACGACCGCATCGATCAGCCCGAATGCGCTTGCGCCGAGCACGATCGGCGAGAAACCCGCTGCCGCACTTATCAGGCTATCCCTTTTCACTACGAACATCGCTGTCCCAAGCCGACCGCGGCCGCCGAGGCAATAACCAGATCCCCAGTTTCCCCCAACTGGGATTAGAGCCCGGCGATTGCCTCGCGCATCAGCGCATCTGAAGCAATGGGCTGCGTAGCGGAGCCCGAAGAGCGTAAACACCGCCCAAAGTCGCCATGCCAAAGCACCGTGCCAGATCCTAAAATAGAGAACCCTCGCCCGTACGCCAGCGGTAGGATTAAAACGTCGTCATCAGGACACCCCTTTGCGCCCAGGTATTTTCATCCACGCCGCAATTGAGCACAATATGACGCCCAATCCTCCATAAGGAGGCGTCGCTTCTCCAGCGCGCGCCCGCGTCTGTAAGCTCGCTCAGTCTTTGATTCGATGGCGTGCGCAAGCGCCATTTCGACTACTTCGCGGGGGAAATCCGTCCGCTCTCCAGCCCAGTCTCGAAACGTCGATCGGAAGCCGTGTACAGTCACGTTTCGACACTTCATCCGACGAAGAACCATCGACATCGCCATGTTTGACAGTTTGTGGCCATCTGTATTGGTGAAAATCCGATCGCTGGCCGAGCGTGATTCTTTCGCCAAACAGTTCAGCAAGCTTAAGGCCACTTCACTCAGAGGCACCTGATGTTCGCGACCCGCTTTCATTCGTTCTCCTGGAACTGTCCAGATAGCGGCACGCAGATCCACTTCACCCCAAGTCGCGTCGAGAACCTCGCCAGAGCGTGCAGCGGTCAAAATCGTAAATTCGAGCGCCCGTGCAGCGATCGCGGGCCTCCTCCGCAATTCGCCCATGAAAGCAGCTAGTTCAATAAAGGGTAGTGCTGCATGATGCTCAACCGACACCTTAGGCCGTCGCGGCAACAGAAGATCGAGATGCCCACGCCAGCGCGCCGGATTTTCTCCGCTCCGATGACCTTTGGCCTTCGCTGCATCGAGCACGCGCTCAATGCGGCCACGAACGCGCGAAGCGGTTTCAGGCAGTTCCAACCAAATCGGTCGCAGAACTTCGACGACATCTTCTGTCTGGATCTCATCAACGGGTTTGGAGAACAGTCGCGCCGCATGCGTACGTAGCGTCGACCGCCACTGCTTACGATGCTTTTCGTTTCGAAAACCGGATTCAATATCGTCAATCAGTGCTTCGGTGAATGGTCCGAACAAAACTGTCGTAGTTGCGGCGATCGACTTCGATTCTCGCCGTTCTTCGATAGGATCGCGGCCTTCCAGAAAGAGCTGCCGAGCTTCAAGTGCTTTGGCGCGCGCTTGTCCGAGGGAGACATCGAGAAGGGATCCGAGTCCCATTTCCCGGCGCTTTCCATTGATCATACAGATAAAAAGCCATGACCGACTACCGGTCCTTCTGACCCGCAGATAGAGTCCTCCGCCATCCGAATAGACACCCGGCTTCGTCAGACCGGCAATCTGGCGAACGTGAAGCTTTCCGCGAGCATGCATCCTGAGAACCTCGAATAAGGTATGCGGCACATATTCGGAAAAAGCTAGTCATAAAAGTGGTCATAAAAATATCTACGGTCTGGGACGAACGATCGCGACCGACCGCGGATAATTCACCCGCATAAAGCGCCGTTTTTCAGCGGTTTTTGTTAATTGCGGCGGTTCGTCAAAGCTCGCCGAAGACCGGCGGCTGGCGGAGACGGAGGGATTCGAACCCTCGGTACCAGTAATCCCGGTACGGCGGTTTAGCAAACCGCTGGTTTCAGCCACTCACCCACGTCTCCGCATGGCAGCCGGAAGCGGCGCTATAGCCATGCATCGTCGCCCGATCAACCGCGCTTTTCATCGCCGCTCGGCGTAAATCGGACTCGGGTCGTCGTCCGTTCATTGCGCCGCAAGCCGGCTTTCGCATATTGAACGGCAAGTTTGCGTCATCGGGGAGGGAATTTTGCGCAAGGCATGGCTAATCGGACTGCTTGCGGTCTTCGCAGCGGCGGCTCCGGCAACCGCGCAGGTGCGCACGGTCGATCCCAACAACGTCATCGACGGCGATCTGGCGACGCAGCAGAACGGGCAGTCGGAAACCACGCCAACGACCCCCTACACACCGCAATCGACGACGCCGTACACTCCGCCGGCTTCCGATCCCTACACGTCTGCGGACAATCAGACGGCTGCGCCGTCGCAGCCGACCGAGCAGGCCGACCCTTACGCACCCGCGCCACAAAATGAGAGCCAGAACCAACCGGCTCCGGCCGCGCCGCAGCAATCCTATCCGACAAATCCAACCGGGCCGACGCCTGGAGAGACGACACAAAGCGCCGACACCTACAAGCGCGACGACCTGATCGGCGCGGCCGAAGGCGTATTCGGCAAGGGCGCCGCCGGGCTGGCCGAAATCATCCAGAAGATCCTTTCGGATCAGGGTGAACCCAACGCCTATATCGCCGGGCGCGAGGCTTCGGGTGCCTTCATCTTCGGCCTGCGCTACGGCTCCGGCATCATGCACCACCGCATCGAAGGCGAACGACCCGTCTATTGGACCGGCCCGTCGGTTGGTTTCGACGTCGGCGGCGACGCGGCCAAGGTCTTCGTCCTCGTGTACAATCTCTACGACACGCAGGAGCTCTACAAGCGATTCCCGCAGGCCGAAGGCCGGGTTTATTTCGTCGGCGGCTTTTCGGCGAGCTATCTGCGCAGCGGCAATGTCGTCCTCATCCCCGTGCGGATGGGCGTCGGCTGGCGGCTCGGCGCGAATATCGGATATATGAAGTTCACCGAAAAGCAGCGCTGGCTACCTTTCTGACACGCAAAACTTTTACCTTCGGCGAAATCGGCAATTCTTCTTTGGCGTCGGCGGCCCGTCCGGTGTAGCGGGCCGCAATGGCCGCATCATCAGCATCCTCCTCCGCGCCGCTTCGCGGCGTCGCGCACGGCATGGGCGCCTATCTGCTCTGGGGGCTGATGCCGCTCTATTTCAAGACGCTGGCGTCGGTGATGCCGACCGAAATCGTCGCGCACCGCATTCTCTGGGCGCTGCTTCTGGTCATCACGCTGGTTGCGTGGCGGCGCTCGCTCGCGGCGTGGATCGGCTATCTGAAAACGCCTGCCGTGCTGCGGCTGATGATGGCCAGCGCAGCCCTTATTGCGATCAACTGGCTGGCATATATCTGGGCAGTCAATCACGACCACGTCGTCGCCGCGAGCCTTGGCTACTTCCTCAATCCGCTGGTCAATGTGCTGCTCGGAATGCTCGTCTTTCACGAGCGGCTCGACCGGCTGCAATGGCTTGCCGTGGCACTAGCCGCCAGCGGCGTCGCGACCATGGCCTGGGCAGCCCCCGGGGGTTTGTGGATCAGCCTGACGCTTGCATGCAGCTTCGGTTTCTATGGCATGGTCCGCAAACTGGCGCCGATCGGCCCGCTCGAAGGGTTGGCGAGCGAAACGCTGCTGCTCAGCCCCATCGCCTTGCTCTATCTCATCTGGCTCGGCGCCCATGGCTCGCTGGCGTTCGGCAGCAGCCCCGGGATCGACGCGCTGCTGATCTTCAGCGCGGTCACGACCGCACTCCCGTTGCTGCTCTTCGCGTCGGCCGCGCGCCAGCTAAGGTATGCGACGCTGGGGCTACTCCAATATATCGCACCCACGCTGCAATTCGTGCTCGGCGTCTTCGTCTTCGGAGAGGCATTCACGGTACGCATGGCGGCCAGCTTCGGGCTGATCTGGATCGGCCTCGCGGTCTTCACCGGCAATGCGCTCGCCAACCACCGCCGCGCCCGGCGAGAACGCGCCTGATCAGCCGAACGCCGTCGCTTCGAAACGCATCGGCTCGCCCTCGGCCCGATCGGCGAGATCGCCCTGCCACATCACGCGCCGCCCGCGGATGATCGTCCCGACCGGCATGCCGGTCAGCTCGCGTCCCGTGAACGGCGACCAGCCCGCGCGCGACGCAAGCCAGCTTTCCTCAATCGTCCAGCGCCGCTTCAGGTCGACGACGGTGAAATCGGCGTCATAGCCGGTCACGATCCGGCCCTTGCGGACGATACCGAAGATTCGCTGCGCGCCTGCACTCGTCAGGTCGATCAGCCGTTCAAGCGTCATTCGGCCATTCGCCACATGATCGAGCAGCAGCGGAAGCAGCGTCTGCACGCCCGGCATACCGCTCGGCGACTGCGGATAGGGCTTCGCCTTTTCCTCGCGCGTGTGCGGCGCATGGTCCGATCCGATCACGTCGGGCACACCCTGGTTGAGCCAGTACCACAACCCCTCGCGATGTGCTGCTGAACGGATCGGCGGGTTCATCTGCGCATAGGTGCCGACCGCCGGGTAGGCCTCCTCGGCAGCGAGCGTCAGATGCTGCGGCGTTACTTCGCAGGTCGCGATGTCCTTGTGCTGCGACAGCAGCTCCAGTTCGGCAGGCGTGGTGACGTGGAGTACGTGGATACGCCGCTTCGCCTCTCGTGCGAGCTTCAGGATGCGCCGTGTCGCGAGCATCGCGCTTTCATCGTCGCGCCATACCGGATGCGATGACGGGTCGCCTTCGCGGCGTTCGCCGGCGCGCGAATTCATCCGGTCCTCGTCCTCGGCATGAATCGCTACCCGGCGGTGTCCGGAGGCGAGGACTCGCGCCAGCTCCGAGTCCTCGGAAACCAGCAGATCGCCGGTCGATGCACCCATGAAGATCTTGACGCCGCATGTTCCCGGCAGCTTTTCCAGCTCGACAAGCGCATCGGCATTGGCCGATGTCGCGCCGACATAAAAGGCATGGTCGCACCACATCCGCCCCTTGGCGCGCGACAACTTGTCCGCAATCGCCGCCTCGCTGTCGGTATTCGGCTTGGTGTTCGGCATCTCGAATACCGCGGTCACGCCGCCCATCACCGCGGCCCGGCTGCCGGTTGCCAGGTCTTCCTTGTGCTCAAGCCCCGGCTCGCGGAAATGAACCTGGGTGTCGATAACGCCCGGCAGGATATCCAGGCCGGTGCAATCGAGCGTCTCGCCCGCATCCCCCGTCGCGCCAATCTCCGCGATGCGTCCGTCGCGCACCCCGATATCGGCGACCACGGGTCCACCGGGAAGGTGGACTGTTCCACCCGTCAGCTTGAGATCGAATCCTGCCACGTTCAGCCCTTTCATCGTCGGTCCCCGCGTCCTACCTGTTGCGGATGACCGATACCACCCCGGGAACTTGGCTTGCCGACCGCGCACTGCTCCGCGTGAGCGGAGAAGGTGTCCGCGACTTTCTTCAGGGACTGGTGACGCAGGACGTGCTGGGCCTTTCACCCGAGGCACCACGCTGGTCAGGGCTGCTGACCGCGCAGGGAAAGGCGCTATTCGACTTCATCCTCTGGGACGATGGCGATGCGGTTCTGATCGATTGCGAGGCCGCGCAGCGCGAAGCGCTCGCACGCCGACTCTCGCTGTATCGGCTCCGCCGTCCGGTCACAATCGAAGCAATCGAGGGATCGGTGCACTGGTCACGCACCAGCGGGCATGGCTTTCCCGATCCGCGTCTGGGTACACTCGGTTACCGGTGGCTGTCGGATGGTCGCGGGGACGAAGCAACTGACTGGCTGGAACACCGACTTCGCCTCGGCGTGACCGAGGGTGTGGCCGAACTCGGAAGCGACAAAACGCTCTGGCTCGAATGCAATGCACGCGAACTGAACGGCGTGCGCTTCGACAAGGGGTGCTTCATCGGTCAGGAAAATACCGCCAGGATGCACTATCGCTCCAAGGTAAACCGCAGACTCGTCGTCGCACCTTTGGGCGAAGCGGGCCCACGGACCCGGACCAGCTATCCCGAAATCGGCTTGATGGTCGAACATCGTCGGGTCGAGGATTTGGGGGATGCCTTCATACCCGATTGGCTGGCGGCAGCCCTGAGCTGAAGACTGCTGGTCGGTCCCGGATCGACATCTCGTCGAGTCCCGTCCAGCGACCAGATCGCTCGCCCGCCTCAGCCTATTTTCACGATCAGCGCGCTGGTTGACCGCAGTCGTTGGCCGAAGACAGTTTCTGTTGCCAACCCCGACATGAAGCACTGGCTAAAGGCTGGCGTTCACATGCCGATCGTTGCGCCGCCCCTATAGCCGCGTCGGACAGGCGGACGCACCCATAAAAAAGGGAGGCCGGATCGCCGGCCTCCCTCAATTTCAATCCCGAAGGATCGGTGCTTACATGCCCGAACCCGGACCGTAGGTGATTTCCACCCGGCGGTTCTGGAGTTCGCGAACACCGTCGGCGGTCTGAACCCGAAGGTTGTTTTCGCCGAAGCCCTGCGTCGTCATGACGCTGTCGGGAATACCGTGCTGCGCCATATAGTCCCGGACGGACTGGGCGCGACGCTCGGAAAGACCCTGGTTGTAGGTCTTGGGACCCGAGGTGTCGGTGTAACCCGCCAGCATGACCTGCGCATTGCCGCAGTTCTGGTATGCCGAGATCGCGTTGTCGAGGATGCTCGCAGCCTCGGGAGTGATGTTCGACTTATCCCATTCGAAGAACACGATATACGGTCCCGGGGTGCATGCGACCGGCTCCGGAGCGGGCGCAGGCGCAGGGGCCGGCGGCGGCGGAGGCGGCGGGGGTGGCGGCGGCGGGGGCGGCGGCGGCGGAGGCGTCGGCGCACCGAAGTTGTAGGTCAGACCGCCCAGCAGGCTGTGCGAACGGAATCGACCATCGAACTGACGGCCGGTCACGTCGACCAGCTTGACATTGTCCGCGTTGAAGAAACGATACTTCAGGGTAGCGTCGAGATGGTCGGTCAGCGGCGCACGAACGCCTGCCAGTGCCTGCCACGCGAACACTGTGTCCGAGTCGTCGAGGAACGGGCCACGATTGTTCAACCGGTACTGATCGGCCTTGATACGGGCCACACCGGCACCACCGCCGACAAAACCCTGGATACCGTCATCGGGGCCAAAGTCGAGCAGTCCGTTGACCATGAAGCTAAGCGCCGACGTCTTGCCACCAGCATAATCAAATACACCGGCATTGGCAGAACCCAGCGTTCCAGCCGGCGTGTAATAAGGCGTCGTGGTGGTCGAGCTATAGCTGTCAACCGTCGCCTGACGATATCCGACCTCGGCTTCAAGGCGGAACGCCCCGAAATCATAACCGATATGGCCATCGACATCCCAGCCATAGTTACTGTCGACCGTACCGGTTCCTGCCGAACCGATATCGTAATTAATGTCTTCGACGATCGTTGCGCCACCGTCCGCGCCCACATACCACGAATTATCGCGGGCGAGGGCGGGAGTGCTGAGCGCGGTGGTAGCAAGCGCCAAAGTAACGGCAAGCTTCCGCATCTTAATCCCCTTTCAAAACGTCCTACGGACAGCCCCAACTCCCTACATAAAGCTTAGTTTCCCTGCAAGCGCACAAATTCCCCTAGTGTTGCTGGAATAACACAGCTTTATCCCTCCGCGATCAATCCGTGTGTCCGCAACGCGACGAGTATGTCACCGATCACAGCTCGCGCCTCGGCGTCCTCGTTGCTGCCCGGCGCCGGCTCGGCGATCGCAGGGCGCTGCTGGCCGACCACCTGGTTGCCGCCGATCACAACGCGCGCAGCCGCCAAATCACCCGCAATCCAGCCGTCACCATCAAACCGTACCGCGAACCCGTCGGCCAGCGACCAGCACCGCATTCCTGCACGCCCCGCCGCGAAGCGCCATCCGCCCGGCGTCCAGCATGCAAGTGCCCCCGCATGCGCCGCCCAGGCTCCGTTCGGCGCGGCTCCGACGATCCAGCACTGCCCTGGCTGTGGAGAGGCTGGCGGATCGTCCACGCCCACCGCCTCGACGCTCGCCTGCACCAGCATGTCGAGCAGCGTCAGCGCCTCGTTGTGCGAAACCTCTTTCTGCGCCTTTCCCGCGCGCAGCATCGGCAATGCCAGCCGGTCGGTCTGGTCCTCACTCATTTCACTAGCCCTCCTATTCAGTCCAGGATGATCGACGCCGGTTGCGACTGGCCGTTCGAACCGATCTGCCGCACCGTCACGCGGGCCGGGCCAGATCCGCGTTCGGCGGCCGACAGGGTCAGTTCGGGCTGGCCGGTCTCGATGACGATGCTGTCATCGTCCGCTCGCTCGACCGTGACGGCATAGCGCTCCGCCTCCTCGCCGAGCGCCGCGTCGACGCCGTCGATCCAGCGCCAGCCGATCCGGCTGCGCCGTACCCAGCGCACCACCACCAAACCGTCCGCACCGTTCATGGCGTTCAGATGAACCGGCGACGGAGGTACGATCGACCTCCCCGTGATCGCGACATCGACATGCGCGGGATCGGGAACATCGCCGACACCTGATGCCTCGACCTCGACGACATTTCCCGTCGTTCCACTCGCGAGGCTCATCGTGATCACACTATCCTTGGCGAGCAGAACAAAGGCATCTCCCACCTGCTGCGCCCCAATGGCGCCCTCGGTTCCCCGCCGTCCCCGCCAGAGCGCCGTCAGCCGCCACCGCCGCGCCCCGATCTGCTCGGCGCGTCCGAACTGGATCAGTTCATCCCCCAGCATCGCCAGATTGGCGCCGCCATCGAGCTCGGCCATGTCCGCCTGCCCGAGCACCATCGAATCGTGCGCCAGCTCGACCTCGACGGAATTGGTCCGATCTTCGATCGCCGCCACGGCTGTGCCGGGCGGTGTCACGATCGTCCCGATCACCGCAGGCAGCGCCGTCCCTCCGGCCGGGCGCCAGCTCGCGCCGCCATCCTCGCTTATGAGCAGCGCCGAGCGGCGCCATCCCGCGCCCTCTCCCGCCGCCGCCACCGCCAATACCGGGGCGGAGTGCAGGCTGTCGTCGAGCAGCGGCAGTTCGAATGCCGCCAGCACCGTCCGCCCGATCAGCGCATCGGGTGCGCCGAGCACGCGTCCCGGGCTCGCGATAGCGACAGGCGGGGGATAGCCGATCGGCGCAAGGTCGAGCACCAATAGCATTGCCTCGAGCGACCAATCGACGACCCGCCACAGCGCCGCCTCCCCAGCGATGCGCACACGCGCACCCGGTCCGATGCCGATCGAGTCCCAGGGCACCGCGACACGCCGGTGCAGTCGTTCGGCATCGGCGCGGCCGAGCGCCGCCTCGGCCACCGCCTTCGCCGACGCCGCGTTCAGTGCCGCCGGAAGGTCGAGCGCCGCGATGGCGCGACCGCCGCCGGGCCGAACCGCGCGCTGGATGCCGGCCTGATAATCGCGCGCCGGATCATAATGCCGGACCGATACGATGTCGGGGACCGTATCGGCGGCCGCGATCTTTCTCTCGCGCGTGGCCGCCTCCGCTCCGGGCGGCCGCGCGCCGTCGTCGCTCAGCGTCACGGCAGCGCCGCGTCCGCTCGACATCGTCAGTCCGTTCGCGCCACCTGCAAACCAGCAACCGCCCGCCTCGGCGAGCATCTCGATCACTGTCCGATCATCGGACCCATAGGCCGAAAAGCCGCTTAAGCGCAGCCCGCCGTTTCCGACGACCTCACCCCCGGTCAGGCTGCCCGCTATCGCACCGATATCGACATCGCCGCCATCGGCCTCGACCTCGAAGGTCAGCGACGGGATGCGGTTGCCGAAATCGGCAAGCTGCAAATCCTCGAAGACGGCATATGCCGCTCCGCGATGCGCGGGCGTCACCGCTGCACCCTCCAGCGACGCAATCAACGGATCGACCGGCTGATCCTCGCCGCCGCCATGCAAGCGGAACGCGCCAACCCTGCTCTTGAAATCACCACCTGCGCCGCGCAGCAGCTTGCCATCGGCCCAGATGCGTTTGACGTTCAGGATCGCCCGGGCCGACAGCAGCACCGCGAACGACGCCGAATAGCTGTAGCGTGTCGTCTCCGGCTGGCCCTTGCCGCCGCTCTCGGTGCTCCGCGCCTCGATCAGGTCGGTCGACCAGATCACCGTACCGGCCACGCGCATCGTGCCGAACAGCTTGGGGATCGGCGCACCATAGGACGATGTCTGAACCGCCAGTTCGGTAAGTCGCGGCCCCTCCCGCCGCTTCGGAGCGAAAAGCACGTCGCGGTCGATCGCGCGTCCCAGCGCCGCGCCGATCGCACCGCCGATCGGCCCACCAATGACGCTACCCGCCGCCGTCAGAACCAGCGTCGCCATACTCCTCTCCCCTTTCGCGCAATCGCCAGCAGCCGATCAGCGGCCAAGGCACCTCTCCCGGTCGCTCGACCACGCGCCGCGCCGATGCGTCGGCATGGACGATGCCGTCATCCGTCACGATCGCCAGATGCAACTGTCCCGGCCCCGGACGCAGCAGCAGCACATCACCCGGCACAGGTCGCTCGCCGGGCACCAACCCCGCCGCTGCCATCCACCGGCAAGCCCGCGTGGCATCACCGCTGCGCAGCGCATAGCCTTGCGGAATCTCCGCCAGCACCCCGCCGCCGCGCAGCGCCCATGCCGCCAGTCCGACGCAATCGAGCCCACGCACCGGATCGCGCCCGTGCAACCGGAACGGGCTTCCCACCGCGCCGCGCGCCGCCTCCACGACGCGCTCTGCACGGGTCATGCGCCGGGATAGCGCGTCAGCAGGTCGATGCCCGGCAGATATGGCTCGCCCCGAAAATTGATCGCATTTGCAAAGCGCTCGACACAGGTCGAAAGCTGCTTGTCACATCCCTCGATCGTCTCGACCAGCGCCCCCGCCCCGTCGAACCGCGGCGGACGACGCAGCGTAAGCACCGCGCCGTCGGACGCGGCGATCGCATCGTCGAGCCCGGCATTGGCGCCCGAGAACCAGCGCAGGACGCCGCAGCCATAGGCATTGGCTGCCGCTTCCGCGCGGTCGAGCACCACCGTCACATCTTCCACCGACACCACCCGGGTAAATCGCCGCCGCTCCGCCATCGCGACGCGACACCGGCTGTCACCCAGCTCAGCGCGGCAGGCGGGCGAAGTTTCCTCGACCACGGCGCGGTTCAGCCGCGCCGTCGTCCCGCGAAGCTCCACGGTGAAGGCGCCCTCGCGCATCTCGACATTGCCGATCGTCCCGCGCCCGATCTCGATCGTCTCGTCAGGCGATTCCCAATCGAGCGCGAACAGCGTCACGCGCGCGCCGTCCCAGCGACCGGCAAGCAGATCCGCCTCCGCGATCGCACCATGGCCCAGCGCACCGCTGACATCCATCGTATCGACATCCAGCCCCGCGCTGCGTTTCACCGCCGACGGCGTCATCCCCGGCGCCGCACGATAGGTCAGGCCGCCGACCATCAGGTCGCGGTCATGCGCGGTCAGCCCGATCGTCACCCCGTCGCGCCGGTCGAGCCTCCAGCACAATGTCATCGTCGTCAGCGCGCCCGCCAGCCAGTCAGCCATCACCGCCCTCGCGAATCTCGATCAGCGGGACCGATGGCGCGGCTCCGGCCATGAAGGTCGCGCGGTTGACCGACAGGCTGTCCTCGGCAAAGCGCACCGGCACGTCGAAGCGGAACCCCGCCGTCACCGCCGCCCCCTCGCCCGGCGGATCGTCGAGCAGCAGCCGGCCTTCGCTTTCCAGTGTGAAGCCGTGCGTCTCGATACCATCGACCGCGATCCGGACGCTGCCCGCCACCGGCCGCGTGATCCGCCGCACTGTTTCGCCATAGCGCTTGGCAAGCATGAACCGCACGGCAACTCCGTCGCCCGTTCCGATCGGCTGGTCGGTCGGCGACACGGCATCGCCGTCGCCCGACGCCCAATCGAACGGATCGCGCAATCGAAACCCCCGCGCCGGTCCAAGCCGCGCACGGAAGAAGGCGAGCAGCGCGGCAATATCCTCTTCCGACCGCACCCCCGGTCCGACATCGTAGCGCGTCCGCGCCGACGACCAGTCGGCATTGCGCTTCTCCGCCCCGCCCGCGCTCGTCACGATCGCCGTGGACACCTCTGGAGCAACTTCCGCCTCGCGTCCCAGCGCCAGCGGAAACAGCACATCGTCGAACGCTTGCACGTCTGTCTCCTCGTCGAAATGCAGATATCCGTCGCGCATCACCTGCGGCAGCGCCCAGACGAAGGTCGCGGCAACCCCGCGAGCCCGCCCCGCCTCGGCGGCGGCATCGATCGCGCGCCACTGCCCGGCATCTTCTGCGCGCAGCACGAAGCCTGAAAAATAATGCTGTTCCTGCGGCGGATAGCCCAGCCGCGCCTCGGCCGCCGCGACACCGCGTGCGGTCGCGGCGCCATTGCCCGTCGCCGCCCAGTCGTAATCTTCGAGCTGAAGGATATCGAACGCGGGACGCTGCCATCCCAGCGGCAGGTTCGCGCGCTTCAGCTCAGGTGCCTGCGCATCGAGCACGGTCGGTAGATAGGCGAGCAGCAACACCTCCGCCCCCGATGCTTCTTCGCGTACCGCATCGCACAGCGCGGCGGTCGATGCCGCCAACAGCTCGCCCGCCCGGTCTAGCAGATCGGTCTCCGCTTGCGACAATGGCGCGCGCACGTTCGCGATGACCGGCGGATCGCCACCGAATGCCGCCTTGGCCGCTGCATCGTATAGGCAAGGCCGCCCGTCGGCCATTACCCACCACCACGGCTCACCGACCTGGAACCGCACCGCCAGCCCCGCATCGCGCCCGATCGCGACGAATGCGCGCGCCACGCTGCGCAGATATCCCATCGCCCCGTCATGCGCCGGCGACAGCAACGCCGATGGCGGCTGCCACCCCGTATGTGCTGGCGATCCGTCGGCCGCGCGCTGCTTCCAGTCGTTCCAGCAATGCTGGTCGAGCAGTTCGTAGGACAGCGACCAGATCAGCCCGTATCCCAGCGCCGCCGCGCGCTCGGCGAAATCGCGGTGCCACGCCGCGCACGGCGCATTCAGCACCCCACCCGCCAGACTTATATAATAGCCGCCATATAGCGCCTCGAGCCGGAAATAATGGCTCATCCCGACATAGTGGTTGATCGACCCGCGATAGCCGAGGTGCAGCGCGTTCCGCAGCAACCGCTCGGGCGTCATGTGATAGCTGTCGTCATAACCGGTTGCGATCGACAGCCCGTGTTCGGGCATCACCCCATCGCCGATCGCCAACACCGCGCCCGGCCCCTCGCAGACAATCTCCGTCAGCTCGGCCCATGCCTCGACCGGCGCCACCAGCGCATTTTCATCGCCCTCGGCATAATCGGGCGACACCAGCGACACGAACATCCGGTCGACATCGCCCGCCCAGACCGGATCGGCCTCGCCCGGCAACAGATAGCCGCCATCGACATTCGCAAAGTCGATGGCGACCGCCGCATCCTCGCCCGTCCCGCTCGCATAGTTCCACAGCCGCACATACCAGGATCGCGCCGCGCCGCCCTGATCGCGGCCCTCGATCGTCAGCACCGCCCCCGCCACGCTGTCGAGCGCCGCGAGCCCCGACGACCGCCAGCGAAACGACAGTCGGCATCCGCGAAAGTCGCGGTCGGTGGCATAGGCGAGCAGCGGATGGTCGTCGGCATCTTCCGCCGCCCAGATCAGCCCCGCCAGATCGCCCTTGCGATAAAAGGTGCAATCGACGCGCAAGCCGCCGGGCGCGGTGGTGACGACGCTCGCCATCATCGGCCGCGGGAAATTGACCGTCCAGAAGGCCGGGTCGAAGCGAGAGACCACCCCCTCGCGCTGCCCGGCACGCGCCGCCATCAGCGAATAGCCCAAGATTCCCTCTCCCCTCGGGGAGAGGGCAAGGGAGAGGGGCAGTCTCTGCCCCCAACGCGCCCGCTCCCCCGTAAAATGCCGTTACTCCACCCCCGCCAGCGCCGCCTTCACCGCGCGCGCCACCTGCCGGCTGGACCGGGCGAGCGCCTTGGACGTCTCGCCACCACCGCTGTTGATCGTGATCGCCACCCGCACGTCGCGCGCCGCGCCGCCCTGCTGCGCCGGCGCGATGCTTCCGCTCGCCGTCGGCACGAACAGCTCGGGTCCGCTCTCACCGACCCAATAGGGTCGCGCGGGCGACACCGGCCCGCCCGTCGCGCGACCGGGTGCGCCCACCACCGCGCCCAGCAGCGACGACAGGATGCCGCCGCCCCCGCCCGACCTGCCGAACAGCGCATCGAGCCCCGAATTGAGCGCGCTCGTCGCGATCGTATCGAGCACCCCCGTCGCCACGCGCTCGAGATCCTGAAAGCCCAGCTTGCCGGTCCGCAGCGCGCGCGACAGCGCGGTTTCCAGCGACCGCCCGGCTCGTCCGACCCCGTCGGCGAACGGCCCGTCCAGCGACTGCCGCATCGTATCGACGTCGCGGGCAAAGCCTTGCGTATCGGCCCGCACGCTGACGATCAGCCGTTCGATTTCCTCATCCATCGGGAAACATCTCCTGCAATCGGTCGATCGCCGCCCGGTCGATCCCCTCGCCCGCATCGCCGCGCAGCGCGCCTACCAGCGCGCCCAGTTCGGCAGGCGTCGCCGCCCAGAAGGCATCGGGCGACCATCCGAACATCACCCCGGCGACGCCGGCCAGCCGCGCGGCGGCGTCAGCAAACCGCGCGTCCATCACCGCCCCGCCAATATCTGCCCCAGCAGCAGCTTCAGCACCGGCGTCGCCGCCGCCAGACCCTGCGCCGCAACCGCTTCTCCGAAGTCATCGCGGCTCAGCCCCTCGGGCCGTTCGCGCAGGCAGTGCCAGAACAGCGCCACCATCTCGCTCAGCGCCAGCCGCCCCGCCGCCGCCCGCTCGACGAGTGCGAACAGCGGCCCCAGTTCCTCCTCCGCCGCGACCAGCGCGGCAAAGCTCGGGCGCAGCACGACCTGCTCGCCGCCCACGCGGATCGCCGCCTCGCCCCGCGCGGGGTTTGCGCCAGATCCCCCCTCCCCGGTGGGGAGAGGGTCAGCACGGCGGGCAGTCGCACCAGCCACCCCCATCACGCCGCCACCACCGGTCCGGAGCTTTCCAGGCTCAGCGTGTAGTTGCGCTCGCCATTATAATCCCCGGCATAATCAAGCCGCGTGACAAGGAACTTGCCCGTCATCGTCTCGCCGCTCTCGAAGCTCAGCCGGTAATCGTCGAGCACGCCCGACAGCGCATTCGCCTTCACGCGGCCCTCGGCAGCAGATCCGGTGAACACCCCTGCCCCCGATATGCTTACCGACCGCACACCCGCGCCCGACAGCAATTCGCGCCAACCGCCCGAATCCTTCGACGTGATCGCCACCATCTCGCCGCCCACCGACATCTGCGTGGTCCGTAGGCCCGCCACGGTGGCAAAGCCCACCGGATCGCCGCCATCGCCCACCTTCAGCAGAAAGGCGCTGCCCTTCTCCGCCGCCATCGCGCATCTCCTCGTTCGTGTTGAAAATCTCAGTTGAGCCGCAACAGCCGCACGCGTGCCTCGACCGATCCGGTCCAGCGCTCGCGCCCGGCGCGCACCACCCGGCTTTTCAGCGGCTGCACCGTCACGATCCGCCAGCCCTCGCCCAGGTCGCGCGGCATGTCGCTCAGCGCATCGCGAATGGCATCGCACAGCGCGCGCACCCGCACCGGTCGTTCGCCCGAATCCTCGGCGAGTACCAGCACCCGCCCCTCGCGCCCGGCAATGTCCTTCGCGCCCCAATCGGCGAGCACCGTTTCCTCGACCAGCACGAACGGCCACGCGGCGCGCGGCGGCGGCGCGTCGAACACGCCCGTCACCGTGCCGCCCACCTCGGGCGCGCCCGACAGCGCCGTCACCAGCGCCGCCTGCAAAAGGCTCCGTACGCTCATCGCAACATCCCCCCGATCCAGCGCAGCGCAGGATCGCCCAGCCTCCGCCGCCAGACCCCGCGCCCGCTCAGCACCACGTCATCGCCCTCGCGCGCCACGCGCACGCCCGGCGCCGCCTCGCGAACCGCCGCCGCGATCTCGCGCGCCTTTCTGTCCACCGCCCGCGCGCCGGCCTTGCGCCCGCGCCCTGTCAGCCGCGCCATCATGCCCGTACCGCGTGGTTCAGCCGCATCCGCCGATATGGCCGCCACAGCGCCGTTACCGCCGCCGGCGGCGTTGCCCCCACACCGTCGGCCGCTTGCCGCAAATGCGCCGCCAGCATCACCACGCCCTGCCGCACCGGTTCCGGCAGGCTCGCCCAGTCGCTTGCGACGCCCGCTTGATAGGCAACCGACACGCGCCCCGCCGATCCGGGCTGCATCACCCGCACCCAGCCGATGCCGTTGCCATCGATATCGATCGCATAGCTGCTCGCCGTCAGCACGAAGGCTGCGCCGTCCGCCGGCAAGCCCTGCACCTCGCCGATCGTCGTCACCGGCATCATGTCCAGCGCCGACCACGCCCCGGACACCGGGATCACGTCACGAAAATCCCTCGCGATCAACGCCATCCCCAGAAACGCCTCGCCCAATCCAAGCGCGGTCTCGACAAGCGTCGCCAGCACCGCGTCGCTGTCGCCGCTGCTGCGCAGCCACTCGCGTAATTCGCCCAGTGCCGCCGCGCGATCGGCGTCGTCCAGCACCACCGCTCCGCCACGTGCCGGTCTCAATCCCATCGCCCTGTCCCCCAGCCAATCCGGCAACAAAAAGGGGCGCCGGACCTGCTCCGACGCCCCCACATCCGTCCCGACCGATCAGGCCGCGGCGAACTTCATCAGCTTGATCGCTTCCGAATTCGACACCATCCCGCCGACGCGCTTGGTCGCGTAGAAATGGACGAACGGCTTGTTCGAATAGGGGTCGCGCAGGATCTGCGTGTCGCCGCGCTCGGCGATCAGATAGCCCGCTTTGAAGTTACCGAACGCCACCGACAGCGATCCGGAGCCGATGTCGGGCATGTCCTCGGCCTCGACCACCGGATAGCCGAGCAGCGTCGCCGGCTGCCCCGCCGCCAGGCTCGGCTGCCACAGGAACGCACCGTCCGCGGTCTTCATCTTGCGGATGCGTGCCAGCACCGAAGAGTTCATCACGAACGCCGCGCCCTGCCGGTACGGGCTGCGCAGGCTCTGGACGAGGTCGATCAGCGCCGCGTCGGGATCGCTGCCGAAATCGCCATCGGCACCGCTCGCGACATATTGCAGCGTGCCGAAGCTGCGCGTCGCATCGCCCGCGCTGTCGACCGGCGACTGGAGGAACCCCTTGGGCCGGTTGACGCCCGATCCGCTGACGAACGCCGCCCCCTCGGCCTGCGCGAACTCCATCGCCACCTCGCCCGCCAGCCACTGTTCGACGTCGAACGCGGCATCGTCGAGCATCGCCTGGCTCGCCGCCGGATTGGCATAGAGCTCGCCCATCGGCGGCGCGATTTCGTTGAAGACCGGCGTATCAGTCTCGGGCCGCCCGGCGGTCTCGGCGGTCCAGCCCGACGGCGTGCCTCCGCTCGCCACCAGCTTGCGATATCCCGCCGATCCGACGCGCACGACATTGGCGATACTGCGAATGGGCGAGATGCTCTTCAGCGTCGCATCGATCGCCTGATCGATCTCCTGCGGCACGGCATAGCCGCCCTCGGCTCCGCTCGCCCCCGACATCGCCTTCATCTCGAGCGCGCCCGCACCCGATCGCAGGAAGCTACCGAACGCATCGCCGCCCGGCTCACCGCCGCCCATCAGCATCGGCCGCGGCGTGCGCACGCCCTTCGCCTCTTCCTCGGCAAAGCTCGCCTCGAGCACGCCCATATCCGTATCGCTCATATATTATTCTCCCATTTTTCCTCTCCCGCCTGCGGGAGGGGATACGAAGCCTCGGCGGCGCAGCCGCCTAGGCGAAGTTGGAGAGGGCAGCCCCGCCACCCCCGACCACCGCATGCACCCGCGCCAGCGGCTGCATCGGTTGCGCCACCAGGCTCACCTCGATCAGGTCGAGCCCGACTAGTTCCCGGTATGTTCCTCGGCGTATCGCCCGCGCGCGGTATCCGAAGCTCAGCCCCGTCACCGCGCCGCGCTGTACCAGCCGCCCGAGCTTCGCCTCGTCGACCGCTCCGATCACGCGCAGCCCGCGCGCATCCTCGCCCAGCACGGAAATCCGCCCGACCGGCTTGCCCTTATGCTGCCACAAGAGCGGCACCTCGCGCCCGGCCCCCGCAAACGCCCCGCGCCGCACCACATCGCCGCCGCGATCCGGCGCATCGAACACCGCCGCATAACCGGCAAAGCGCACATATCCTCCCCGGCACGGGGAGGGGGACCGTCCGCAGGACGGTGGAGGGGGACCGCCGCGAAACACTAGCTCAGCCATCACTTCACCCATCCCCCGAACCCCAGCCGCACCGCCAGCCCGACCAGCACCAGTGCCAGCCCCATCCGCACGATCCAGCCGATCAGCGCCTTCACCACCGACTTCTTGGCATCGCGCCACGCGCCCAGCAGCTCGCGCAGCTCGGCCATATCCTTCGCCGCCGCCGAATCCTCGAGCCCCAGCCGCTTCAGCGCCCGCGCCGCGCCCAGTTCACCCGCTTCCTCGACGATCGCGCGCAGCGTCACCAGGTCCGCGCCCTCGTCCTCGGCCTGGTCCAGCAACTGCGCCAATACCGGCTCGTTGGTCATCACAACCTCCTTGCCCGATCGCGGTCACGTGCCTACGCAGCAGCGCATGCGCCCCTCGACCGGCAAAATCCTGTTCATGGCTCTCGCGGTGCTCGCCGCGCTGCTTGCCTGGCTCTGGTGGTCGGACGCGGTCTTCGACTATAAATGCGAGCGTGCAGGCGGCATCTGGGACGCCGACGCCCGCGTCTGCCGCATCCCCGTCAATCCAGACCAAGGATCGCACGTTTCTCGCTGGGTGTGAGGAACTCCGCCCCCGAAACCTGCACCCACAACCGCTCGCGGTCCTCGGCCAGCGCCGGCACGCGGTCGAGGTCGACCGACAGCGCCGCATCCGCGAACCACGGCGACAACCCCTGGCGCAGCGCCCCCAGTATCTTGTCGGCCAGCGGCAGGATCGCCAGCCGCCACAGCGCGCGGTTCGCCTCGCGATAATTGGCGTACGTATTGTCGCCCGGCAGCCCCAGCAGCATCGGCGGCACACCGAACGCCAGCGCGATCTCGCGCGCCGCCGCCGCCTTCAGCCCGACGAAATCCATGTCCGCCGGCGTCATCGACATCGCCTGCCAGCGAAGCCCGCCCTCGAGCAGCATCGGCCGCCCGGCATTGGCGGCACCCGCGAACGCCCCGTCCATCTCGGCGCGCAGCCGCTCGAACTGGTCGCCCGACAGCGTCGCTCCGTCGCCGGGGTCATAGACCAGCGCCCCGCTCGGCCGCGCGGCATTGTCGAGCAGCGCCTTGTTCCACTTCGCCGCGGCATTGTGGATCGCCACCGCCCCCGCCGCCGCGCCCAGGCAGCCGAGCCCATAATGATCGTCGACCGGATTGAACGCGCGGACATGCACCACCGCCGACCGGCCGCCCGCATCCTCGCTTGCCAGCCGCGTCACCCGCTCGCCGACGCGGTAGCGATAGGCGACCGGCCATCCGCCCGCATCGGGCTCGACCGTCACCCGTTCGGGGCGCAGCGCGAACAGCTCCGCCACCCCGCCCGCGCCGTCGCCGAGCAGCTGCACATAGGCATTGCCGTGGAGTAGCAGGTGCGACGCCACCGTCTCGAGCAGCGCCTGCCCGCCCGACGTCGCCGTCACCAGCGCGCGCAGGCCGTCATCCGCCACCGCCAGCGGCGCCCCGCCGACCCCCTCGGCGACCAGCCGCACCGCCCGCTGCGCCACCGCGTTGCCGATATAGGCCTCGCGCACCTGCGCCTCGTAACTGCGCGGCCACTCGCCGATCAGCGGAACCGTCCCGCTCCGCGACAACACCGGACGCGCACCATCGCGCCCGGCCGATTTCCGACCGAACCATTTCATGCAAGTTCTCCAAGAATCCGGACCCGCGGACCCCGTTCGCTTCGAGCGAAATCGAGAAGCGCCGCCGCCCGCTAGCCCCGCTTCCCCGCCAGCCAGATCACATGCCGCGGCCCCTTGCCGCTCGCCCGCGCCCGCACCACCCGCTCATCGACCGCGAACCCCGCCGCCTTCAGACGCCGCGCAAACGCCGCATCGGGCGCCGCCGACCAGACCGCCAGCACCCCGCCCGGTGTCAGCGCCGCCTTCGCCGCGGCCAGCCCGGCATCCGAATACAGCCCGTCATTGCCCGCGCGCACGATCCCGTCGGGCCCGTTGTCGACATCGAGCAGGATCGCATCATAGCGCCCGCGCCCCTTGCCGATCACGCGCCCGACATCGTCGATCGCCACGCGCACGCGCGGATCGTCGAGGCACCCGGCGGCAAGCTCGGCCATCGGCCCGCGTGCCCACTCGATGATCTTGGGAACCAGCTCGGCGACCACGACCTCGGCATCGCTGCCCAGCTCGCCCAGCGCCTTTCTGAGCGTGAAACCCATGCCATATCCGCCGATCAGCCAGCGCTGGCCCTTGCGCCCGCGCAACCGCTCGGCGGTCAGCGTGCTCAGCGCCTCTTCGGACCCGCTCATCCGGCTGTTCATCAGCTCGTTGCGGTCCATGACGATCATGAAGTCGCCGCCGCGCCGGAACAGCCGCAGCGGCTCGCCGCCCGGCACCTCGGCAGTGTCGATCAGCTCGCGCGGCGTCATTCCGCGATCTCCGGCCAGCGAAAGTCGATCCGCGTCTCGCCCGTCGCATTACCCTCGCCGTCGAAGCGCCGCTCCGCGATCACGCCGTTTCCGTCCGCATCCACCGTCACCACCGTCGAACAGCGCGTGCCATATACCGGATTGCGAATGAAGATCGGCGACGCCACCGGCTCGCGCTCGCCCGCTTCATCCTCCCCTTCTACCATCCCGCGCGGCGGCGTCTCGTCCGCCAGTACATCGAACAGCGCACCGGTATCCCCGCTCCCCGCCTCGATCCACCCGGCGAGCGCCCGCTCCAGCTTCGCCGTCTTCGGCCAGGGCGCGTCCATCACGCCATTGGACAGTCCGTGCATCCCCGGTGCCAGCGGTTTGACCAGCGCCTCGGGCCGATTGGTCATCAGGTGCGCGTGCCCGCCATCGACCGCGATCAGACTGAACGGATTATACGCCTCCGGCCGCACCGTCAGCGCTGCCCCGCTCCCGTCCGTCAGCATGTCCGTCACCAGCGCCCCGCGCGACAGCTTCGCCGGGTCGGGGCCGTCGGGATTGCGCACATTGGTAACGACCGCGAACCGCCCGCGCTCCTCGACACCCAGCCACGTCCCGCCACCCATCACATCGCGCCCGGCAATCACCCCGGGCGCATCCTCCCACCGCGCCAGCGCCAGCGCCTCGCGCGAATGCAATTCGTCACGATTCCCCACGGCCACCAGCCGCCATTCCGGATGCGTCCGCCACGCCAGCGCCAATACACACATGGCGCCCGCCATAGCCGCGCGAGGGACAAACGGGAACAACAGGTAAATAGCAATTTGCGGCCTTCATCGACGCAGGGCATCATCTCTCTATGAACACGCTGATCATGCCGGCAGTCCTATCGCTGCTGTCGGTTTCGCTGCCTCCGGCGCAAACTTCCCAGCCAAAGAGCGGTTGCGAAGAGGCGGACATCACGACGATCGGACAACTGAACACCGCGTTAAGTGAGAAGGCTGTGGAAATAATGAAACTGGCTTCCAAGCCGGGCAACGAGCCACGATTGCGGCAGGTCGTCGACGCGAACGCAACATTTTCGCTTGGCGCCGGCGATGTCGGACGTCCGATGGGCAAATCGCTTGCTGGTGCACGTGCCATGGCGTCGGACATGCAAGCTGACAGCTATCGCTTCCAGCTGTGGTCGTCGATACCAACGCCTATCGATAACCCGTGCGGTCGCCATGAAGTCACCGTAGAGTTTATCGATAAGAAAAACGCTTTCAGCTACCCAATCAAATTCACCTTTCTGGGCGGGCGGCTAATCGACGCCTCGGGTTGGCTAACTCGGTTTCAGAGCGGATCGATGGAGAGAACAGTAAAGTCGGTCGATACCAACTAGCTTACATCACCCGCACCGCCGCGCTCCCCTGCCGCTTCAGCATCAATTCGCTCAGCGCCCAGACCAGCGCATCGGCCCGGTCGGGCGAACGCCCCGGCCCCTCATAGCCGCCGCCCGCGACCAGCCCGCACATCTCGTCCTCCAGCGCCGGAAACGCGCCGACATGGCTTACCTTGCCGCCTTCGTAGAGCGCCGCCACCGGCTCGGCCCGCGCCGACTTCCCCCGGCTGGCATGGACCAGCTTCAGCGGCAGGTCGGTGTCCGCCGCCATCAGCACGCTGCGCACCATGTCGCCGCCATTGTTCGCCTCGGCCACCACGCGGTCGGCGCCTGCCCTGACCGCGCATGCCGCCGCCGCGCGCGCCCATCCTTCGGGCGAGGTCGCCGCCACGCTCGCATCCTCGATCACATAGGCGAAGCCGTCGCGCCCCAGCGCCACCGCGACGATCCCGCACGAATCGCCCTGGCTGCCCGCGGGCGGATCGACGCCGACCACGACGCGCCGCACCGCCGGCCGCTCGCGCACCCGTGCCGCCTCGATCAGCGCTCTCGTCCACAGCGCCCCCGCGACATCCTCGATCAGCTCGCCGTCCAGCTCCTGCCGCCCGATCCGCGTGCCGCCATAACTCTCGCGCATCGCGTCGAGAAAAGCATCGGGCAGCAACCGGTTCTCATCGGTCCGCCCGCGCACCACCACCGTGCCCGCCTGCGCCATCAGCTCGCGCAACAGCGGGATCGGCCGCGGCGTCGTCGTCACCAGCGCGCGCGGATGCTCGCCCAGCCGCAGCGCCATCTGCAAATTGCGCCACGCCTCGCCGGCATAGGCCCATTTGGCGATCTCGTCGCACCAGGCATGGCTGAACTGCGGCCCGCGCAGGCCGTCGGGACTCTCGCCCGAATAGATCGCGGCCTGCGCGCCGCTCGCCCACACCAGCCGCCCCTTCGACGCTTCGAAACGCGGCGCGTCCTCCTCGCCCGCACAGGCCATGATCCCGCTCTCGCCCTCGATCATCACCGCGCGCACATCGGCCCGCGTCGCACCGACCAGCGCGATCCGCGCCTTGCCGTCCTTCGCCAGCGCGCGCACCCATTCGGCGCCGGTGCGCGTCTTGCCGAAACCGCGCCCCGCCAGCATCAGCCACACTCGCCAGTCGCCCGGCGGCGGCAATTGCCGCGGATCGGCCCATAGGCTCCAATCGAACAGCGCCGCGCGCCAGTCGCGCGTCTGCCGCTCGAACCGCTTGCGATCGCCATTGGCGATCTCGGCTGCGCGCGACCTCATTCGTCGCCATCGTCGCTCTGGTCGGTCAGCCGGTCGAGCCGCCGCAGCACCTCCACCTTCGCCGCCGCATCGGTGATCGTGCGCATCGCCGGGCCGCGCGCTTCGCCGCCATGCAGCCGGTCGTATACCTCGGGCCGTCTTGCCTTCAGCAGGAACATCGCCAGCTGGTCCGAATAGCTGCGGACATTGCCGACGATCTCGCCGCGATAATAAACCGGCTTTTCCACCCCGAAGCGCGCCCGTTCGATCAGCTGCGCCTCGACCTCGTCGAGCGCTTCGTCCATCGCCGCGTCCCAGTCGCGGGCGAATTTCGCCTGCTTTGCCCGGTGCGTGTAGAGCGTCGACGTCGCCAGCCCGGCCTCGCGCGCGGCGCGGCTGACAATGCCGGTCTGCCGCAACACCTCAAGAAAGCACGCCTTGCGCACCGCCAGCGACGGGCGTTTCACCTGCCGCCGCACCCGCTTGCCCCGCGTCCCCGCCATCGCATCCCCCCGGATACAGAATGGGGCCGAAGCGCCTCACCAGCGCCCGGCCCCGACTCGCAATTCGTCAGCGTTCCTCTTATGTACCTAAACAGCGTGACGATGTCAAGCAGTTTTTGCCTATTTGGTTATCCTGGGATTCGCTAGTGTCAGCGGTCCTGATCGCGCTGCGGCTTTTGCGACTTTTGGGCCTTGTCGCCCTGCTGGCGCTGCTGCTTGTTCTGCTGCCGCTCCATCCCTTGCTGGCGTTCCTGGTCCTGTTGTCCACGACCCTGACCGCCCTGCTTGTTCCGGTTGGCCATCACTCTTCTCCTGAAAGCCCCTCACAACCGGGGGGCTCAGGGTAAAACCCGCAACTGCTGCAAGGCGATGCTCGGTTGGTCGCAAAATGCCTCGCTCCGGCGCAGCTTTCGTGGGGAGCGCGCTACAGCCTGGCGCGCACGAGCCGCGATTTGGGGATCAGGCGGCTCGGGCGCAGCATGATGACGAGCACGCCCGACGCCGCGATCACCGCGCCCGCCACCAGGAACGGCCCGACCGGATCATCGGTCAGCCATGCGCCCAGCGCGATCGTCATCATCGGCGTCATCAGCGTCAGCGGCGCGATCAGGTTCGCGTCATAGTCCTTCAGCATCTTGAAATAGGCAGTGTGCGCCAGCACCGACACGATCACCGCCGAAAACAGCAGCGCCGCGACGAATGGCCACCCTGCCGCGACCGACGCGTGGACCTGCTGCGATTCGGTCGCGAAGCTCAGCGGAAACAGCACCACCGTCGATGTCAGCCCGGCCCATGCCTGCAATCGCCGCGGCGAAACGTCGATCCGTTTCAGGAGCACCGACCCCCAGGCGCCGAGTGCTGCCGACAGGCCGACGAAGATCAGGCCGAACGATCCCTGCATTCCCGAAGGCGACGCGATCGCAACGCCGACGCCCAGAAAGGTCAGCCCGATGCCCACGCCGCGCTTCCATCCGATCACCTCTTTCAGGATCAGGATCGCGAATACCACGGTCAGCGGGGCGCCGAGCAGGTTGACGACCGCCGCCGATGCCGGGCTCGAATATCGCAGCCCCAGGAACAACAGCGCGAAGGCGCCCCCGCTCACCGACAGCGTCACGATGGCGATGCGCAGCAGATTGGCAGGGATCGGGCGCAACCACGGGAACAGCACCGCCAGTACCACCAGCGACCGCGCGGCGGCATAGAACATCGGCGGCACGCCCATCGTGTCGATCACCACCTTGCTGACCACGACGTTCAGCGCCCAGACAAAACAGATGATCGTCAGCAGGATGAACGAACGAGCCGGCATCGCGCATGCCCTATCAGATAGTTGGGTTCAGGTCAGCTTCGCGCCACCGCGTCCCAGGCGTCCGCCTCGTCCTCGCGGCGATTATGCTGCACGAACTCGCTGGTGGCCCCCGTCGCCGGATCGACGTCGATGCTCGCATCGTACAGAAAGGTCGCGTTGCCGGTGATCGACACCATCCCGCCAGCGTCCGGCGCATCGGCGCGCGCACGGACCAGCCCGCCGCGATTATGCACGGTGATCTCGCGCCCGAACGCCACCCGCCCGGTCAGCCCGGCGGCAAAGGTCGATGCCGCCATCGCGCTCCCGCAGCTATCGGTCAGCCCGACGCCGCGCTCATAGGTTCTGACGAACAGCCCGTCATCGCGCAGCGCGACGAAACTCACATTGATGCGCCCGGGCACCAGCGCCGGTCCCGCCTCGCACCAGTCGCC
Source organism: Stakelama marina (assembly GCF_018122655.1). Lineage (GTDB taxonomy): Bacteria > Pseudomonadota > Alphaproteobacteria > Sphingomonadales > Sphingomonadaceae > Sphingomonas > Sphingomonas marina. The sequence goes on along the minus strand of NZ_JAGRQC010000005.1, from coordinate 39,209 downwards.
CAGCGCCACCAGCTCGGCCTCGTCGACCGCTTCGACGAACGCGATTAGATGCGGATTGGGGATGGCGAGCGCGGTGAAACGCCGCTCGCTCGGCAATCCCTCGACCGTCATGTCGACGACGCGCTCGGCATCGACCTTCAGACCGACCGACGCCGGATCGGTCGCCACCGGCCCAGCTCGTGTCGTGATCGATTCGACCCCCGGCGCGATTTCCTCGGCGCGCTCGGCATGCGCATCGCTCGTTTTCAGCCGGATCTGGGCTGCGTCCAGCCCCGTCACCTCGAATCCCAGCCGCGCGGTGCAGCGCAGGCCGTTCAGGCACGTCTCCGCCTCGCTGCCGTCCGAATTGAACATCCGCATCCCGAACGGGTGCGCATCGTCACCAGCGGTCAGCAGCAGCAGTCCGTCGCCGCCGACCGGCCCCTCGCGATCGGCCAGCGCGCGCGCCACCGTCGCCCATTGCGCATCGTCCAGCGAAATCGCCCGCGCGTCGATCAGCGGGAAATCATTGCCCGAACCATGGCATTTGATGAACGCGAATCGCATGCTCCGCCCCTAACCCTCCTTGTCGCGTCGCGCACCTTCAAATCGCACATCGCGACTGCGAACTTTGCGCGCTCCGCGGCTTGTGCAACAACACCGCGCCAGTGCCGGAGCCAGCGTGACCGCCTTTCTTCTCATCCTCATCGGCGCCCTGTTCGCCGCGCTGCTACGCCTGCAGCGCCGTGTCAGACGCCTCGAACAGCGCATCGACGCCGCACGGCCAACGTCCGCCGCGACGGAGCCGGAGAAAGCCCCCGCCGCACCGCGCCGCGTCCAACCGCAGCGCGAGACCGCGCCAAAGCTGCCCAAATCGCCGCGTCCTCGATTCAATTTCGAAACGCTGATCGGTGGCCGCCTGCCGATCTGGATCGGCGGTACTGCACTCGTCTTCGCAGGCTTTTTCCTTGTTCGCTATACAGTCGAAATCGGCCTGCTCGGCCCCGGCGTGCGCACCGCACTCGCCGGGCTGTTCGCACTGGCGCTGATCGCGGCGAGCGAGGCGTCGCACCGCCTTGCGCTGTTTCGCGAAGATCCGCGCGTCGGCCAGGCGCTTTCGGGTGCGGGCGTGGCGTCGGCCTATGCCACGCTCTACATGGCCGCTGCGCTCTATCATCTGGTCGCGCCGCTCTCCGCCTTCATCGTCATGCTGGCGATCACCGCGCTCGCGCTGTTCCTCGCGCTGCGCCACGGGCCGCCGACCGCGATCATGGCGCTCGTCGGCGGGTTCGCAGCGCCGCTGGTCGCCGGTTTCGACGCCGCCGGACTCGCGCCGCTCCTCGTCTATCTGGCATTGATGATCGCCGCGCTGTTCGGCCTCGCTATCCGGCGCGGCTGGGCCTGGCTCGCGCTTGCCGCCTGCGCCGCCGGATTCGCCTGGGCAAATTTCCTGCTCTTCATGCTCGCCGACAACCGGATGGCGGGCGTCGGCGCATTCGTCGTGCTGCTTGCCATCGGCGCCTCGGTTTCGCTTCCGCAAGGCGGTTCGCTGCCTGTCTGGGTGCGGATCGCGCCGCTGGTCGCCGGTCTCGCCCAGCTGATCCTGTTCGCCCCCGCGCTTGATTTCGATCTGCTCGCATGGGCGCTCTACCTGACGCTCGCCGCCGCCGCAGTCGCGCTGGCATGGCGCGATGCGTGCTATCTGCCGGGCGTTTCGGCCGCGCTGCTGCTCGTTCTCCTCCTCACCGCCGCGGCGCTGATCCACGCAGAGCGCAGCATCACGCCCTATGCGGTCGCGGTGGCAACGGTGCTGTTCGCAGTCCCCGGGCACCTCCATGCGCGCCGACATCGCCAATGGGCGCTCGTCGCGCTCGGCGGCACCGCGTTGCCGATCACCACGCTCTACGCCTTCGCCGACGGGCTTTTCACGCCCGCGATCTGGGCCGCCCTCTTCCTCGTCGCCGCGCTGGCATGTGCGGCACGCAGCGTTCACGACCACGATCGCACGGGCCAGCGCGATCCCGGCCTGATCGGCGGCGCGGCGCTGGCGGCCGCACTGTTCGTGCTCGGCACCACCCAGTTGCTTGGCTTCGCCTGGGCAGGCGTCCCACTCGCCATCGCCATGGACGCGCTCGCGGCATGGGCGCACCGCACCGGCGACGGCGATGTCGCCAAGCTCCCCGCGCTCGCCTTCCTGGCCAGCCTGTTCTGCGCCTTCGTCCCGCTGAGCGGCTTTTCCGATCTGATCGCGCGCTCGATCATGGGCGAGTTGCTCCCCTATCCGATGCTGCCCTCGCTCGGGGCGGTCGCCCGCGCACTGGCCGTCCCGTCGGCCACCGCCATAGCGATCGCGCTTGCCGATCGCCGCCAGTTCGCGCGCTTCCGCGCCGCAACGCTCACCGCCGCGATCACGCTTGCGCTGCTCGCGCTCTATGCGTTCGCCAAGCAGCCGTTCGCCATCGCCACAACGACGCGCTTCGAAGCCGTCGGCTTCCTCGAACGCGCGATCATCACGCAGGCCTGTCTCGGCGCTGGCTGGGCCTTGCTCCGGTCCGGCCGCGCGGCATCGCTCGGCCGGACGCTCCTGCTGCTGGGCGCGCTGCGCTTTGTGTGGTTCGACTGCCTGATCGCCAACCCCGCGCTGGTCGCACAATGGGTCGGCCCGCTTCCGCTTTTCAATCTCGCCGTCGCCGACGCCGGGCTGACCGCCTTGTGGTTCTGGACGTTGCCGCCCGGCATCACCACCCGCCGCACCGCCGCGCTCGTCACCATCCTCGCCATCCTCGCCGCCGTGCGTCAGGCCGCGCATGGTGCATTCCTGACCGGCCCGATCGGCATTGGCGAGAATTGGGGCTATTCGGCCGCGCTCCTCGCGCTTGCGCTCGGCTGGCTGTGGCGCGGCATTGCCGCCGGCCGACATGATCTGCGGCTGTTCGGCCTTGCGCTTCTCACCATCGTCACGCTCAAGGTGTTCCTGATCGACGCCTCCGCGCTCGAAGGGGTGCTGCGCATTCTCTCCTTCCTCGGCCTTGGCCTCGCACTCATCGGCATCGGCTGGGCCTATGGCCGCTTCCTAGCCGGGCCACAGCCTGCCGCCGTCCCGGACGCCTGACCCCTCTTCCCAAGCGCGAAGCCCTCGGCTAACCCCGCCCCATGTTGCGCCGCCTTTACGACTGGACGCTGGCGAAGGCGGGGCACCCGCATGCCGAACGCTGGCTGTTCCTCTTCGCCTTCATCGAATCGAGCTTCTTCCCGATCCCGCCGCATCCGCTGCTCGGGCTGATGTGCCTCGCCAACCCGAAGCGCGCGCTGCGCTTCGGCGCGATCTGCACGGTCGCATCGGTGCTGGGCGGGGTGTTCGGCTATGCGATCGGCTATTTCCTCTACGAAAGCGTGGGTCAGTCGCTGCTCGCAGCGCTCGGCCTGACCGAGAAATTCCCGGTCGCGGCCTGCTATCTGCGCGAATATGGCTGGCAGCTCATTCTCATAAAGGGTGCGACGCCGATCCCGTTCAAGCTGGTGACGATCACTGCCGGGTTCATCCACATGAACCTGTTCACCTTCATCTGGGCGAGCATTCTCAGCCGCGGATTTCAATTCATGGTGGTGGGGCTGCTTTTCCGCCTGTTCGGCGCATGGGCAAAGGCGTTTATCGAGAAATATCTCGCGCTGCTCACCATCGCGTTCGTCGTGCTGGTGGTCGGCGGGATCCTTCTCATCGGCCAGCTGGAGGGTGGTCACGGCGCGGGCGACCAGTGCAGCAAGGCGACGCTGGGCGCCCCGCGCTGATCGCCGACCGCCGGTCGAAGCCCCTCACCCGATCCGATAGAAATCCGCTACGCGGTCGAGCGCCAGCATCAGCACCAGCTTGCCCGCGCGCGCCGGCCAGCCGAGCGCCTTTTCCGCCGCCGGCAAGCCTTCGCCGGCGCACACCACGCGCCACAGCACGTCCTGCAAGCCCGGCCCCGCCGCCGCGAGCGCCGCGTCGAAGCGCTGCTTCGCCGAAAGCTGCGCGGTCGTCGGATCGCTCGCTTCGGGCGGTCCGCGCCTGCCCTTCGCCGCTGGAGATGCGTCCCAGCGCATCGTTACGCTCGGCCCCAGCGACGCGCGTTCGTAATCGTCGCGAAGCCGTTCGCCTGCATCATAGTGCCGCGCCGTAATCAACTTGCGCGAGCGGAGCCAGGACAGCGGCGATTCGGCCATGTTCACCGTCACGCTGCGCCCGCGCCGCGCGCCCTTCAGCGGCAGGTCGCGTCGCACGCCGCTATTGTCGATCGCCCGTTCCGCCAATTCGCGCATCGTCGCTCCCCACACCGTTCGATTCGCGACAGGGTTGCCAGATCGGCCCTGATGTAGGAAAGTGAAAAACCGATTTGGTTATTTCAGCGAGACTGCAACATGATTACCGCCATCCGCGAAGTCCGCCGCGCCAAGGGACTGACGCTGGAAGACGTCGCAAAACGCTGTGACCCGCCGACCACCGCGCAGACGATTGGTCGCCTCGAAACGGGAACGCGCACCGTATCGGTCAAATGGCTCAACCGCATCGCCGCCGCGCTGGACGTCGATGCCGCCGACCTCGTTCAGCTCCCCGACCGCCCCGACATCCCGGTCGCAGCGATCCTCGACGGCGCGAGCGCGGCGGCCCCGCGCCACCCGGCCAGCATCACCCCGCCCCATGCCGGTGCCGGGCTGGTCGCGGTCACCGTTGCGGGCGGCGCGGGCGATTATCGTTCCGGCGATGAAATCTGGTGCGAACGCCTCGCCCCCGATGCATTCGCCCAAGCGCTCAACCGCGACATCCTCGTCCCCCGCCCTGCCGGCCGCTTCGCCTTTGGTCGCCTGATCGGCCGCGACGACAACCGCCTGCATCTGCTGCCGCCGGGCGCCGGTGCGCGGCAACAGGTAATTACCGACCCGCCCTGGATCGCGTGCGCGGTACAGCTGGTGCGCCCGCTGTGATCCGCGCATTGGCCCTGGCGCTTGCCTGCGCCGCACCATTGGCCTTCACCGCTGCCGAGACGCCACTGCACGCTGCCGCCGACACACCCATCGAACCGGCAAAAGTGCTCGCTATCCTCCCGCACGACACCAGCTCCTTTACCGAGGGTCTGCTGTTTCACGACGGCGCGCTTTACGAAAGCACGGGAGAGGCGGGCACCTCGTTCATTCGCCGAATCGACCCCAAAACCGGTCACATCCTCGCCAGCACCGAAATCGCGCCGCCGCTGTTCGGCGAAGGAATCGCTGCGTGGAAGAAACGGCTGTTCAGCGTCACCTGGCATGGCGGCCGGGGGTTCATCTGGTCGCTGCCCGATCTGCGTGCGACGGGTAAGTTCGCCTATACGGGCGAAGGCTGGGGCATGACGAGCGATGCCCGCCATCTGATCCTGTCGGACGGCACGGCCACGCTGCGCTTCCTCGATCCCGACACGCAAACCGTCGTGCGCCGGCTCAAGGTTACGTGGCGCGGCAGGCCGGTGCAGCGCCTGAACGAACTCGAATTCGTCAATGGCGAGATATTGGCCAATATCTGGATGCGCCCGCTCATCGCCCGCATCGCCCCCGTTTCGGGTAAGGTGATCGGCTGGATCGACCTGTCGGCAATCGTCGCCTCGCTCGATCTGCACGATATCGATTCGGTCGCAAACGGTATCGCGTGGGACCGGCGTCACCACCGGCTGTACATCACCGGCAAGAACTGGCCCCATCTGTATCAGATCGCGCTGCCGCAGGGCATGACAGAGGACCAATCCTCCGCAGACCGGATGCACGATAGGGCCAGTCCGGCTGTTTCTGCAGAATCACCACCGACCAGTCGCCCCTGAACATCCGCAAGGTTGCGAACTTGTCGGCGTAGCCACAAAAGCGCATGATCGCCGCTCCCTAGGAGGGGATGAGCATGATGATACGCCGTACAATGGTGCTGGTCGCGCTCTGCGTCGCCTCGCAAGCGAACGCGCAGAATCTTGATTTTCTGATCACCAACGCGACCGGCCGGACAATCACGAAGATTGAGGTACAGCCTACCGGGCAGACCGACTGGGCTGAAAACCGGCTGAAGCATGACAAGCTTGCCGATACCAAGCGATCTTCGGTCTTTTTCCCGCGCGCCGACGACCAATGCAAATATGATGTACGCGCCGAATTTTCGAGCGGCGACCCGCTGATCTGGCGCGGCATCGACTTTTGCGACAACGCCTATCTGACGCTGCGGATCAAGAACGGACAGCCCGAATACTCGGTGGATTAGGCACCAAAATCGCAGCGGTGCATGTGCCCGAATTGCGACCTGGGTCCGAATCGGTGCCGGTGGGGAGGTACCCCGCCCTACCGGCACGTCAGATCGGCCCGTCCTTCACGCGAGCAGCGAAAGGCGCGTGTCAGCCGCGCTTGCGATAGTGCATGATGCCCCAGGTCAGCTTGCCGGCATCGGCGCCCTCGACCCAGTGCGACAGACCCTGCAGCATCCGGTCGACAAAGGCATCACCCGCCTTCACCTCGTCGCGCCGTGCCGACAGTTCTTCCGCCACGCGCGCATAATGGTTGCGAAGCTGCGCGCTGCGATCCTCGACCGCCACTTCGTCGAAGCCGAGCTTGCCGAGCTCCTCGCGATAGAATCCGAACGACGCTAGATTGGGCAGGTGAATACGGTCGTAGATCGGCTGCAAATCACCGTCATCGGTCAGGTCGTCGGCCTGCATCGGGTCGGTGAAGATGAACTCGCCGCCGGGCTTCAGCACGCGTGCTACCTCGCGCAGCACCGCCTTGCGATCGGGCGCGTGGAGGATCGCATCCTGGCTCCACGCAGCATCGAAACCGGCATCGTCGAACGGCATCGCATCGAACGACCCGTCGACCACCGCGACCTTGTCCTCCAGCCCCGCCGCCCTGGTCAGCTCGCGGTTGCGTTCATTCTCGACCATCGCGACGTTCAGGCAGGTCACCTTCGCTCCGTGGTCGCGGGCCATCACCCGCGCGGCGCCGCCATATCCCGCGCCGAGGTCGAGCAGCGTCCTGCCCGACATGTCGCCCAGCATTTCCGCCATGCGGTCGACCGTCGCCCGGCTCGCCTCGCGAATGTCGCTGGTGTTGTCATAGATGCCGACATGAATGTCCTCGCCACCCCAGATGGTGTTGTAGAAATCATCGGCTTCGTCGCTGTCGTAATAATCGCGCGCGGTGGCGACGCCTGCATCAACCGTCATAGCTTTTCTCCGCAACGTGAACGAAGAAGTCGGGGGCCTTTTCCTCGCCCTCTTCCATGAAATCGCCATAGGTGTGGAGCTTGCGAAAGCCGACATCGCGCAGCAGTCCGCGAACATAATCCTTGCGGATCGGGAACATGTTCAGGTGATAGTCGGACCCGTCGGGGAAGCTGTATTTGAACCGCGCCAGCGAATCGTCGACATATTCGGGCTCTGCTGAAACCTTGTCGCCGCAATAATAATATTTGTGCTTGGTCGAAAATCCGTCGTCGAGGATTCGGTCGTAATTGCGCTGATCGAGGATCAAAATCCCGTCATGCTTCAACGCGGCGTAGAACTCGGCGAGCGCCCGGCGGCGATCATCCTCTTCGAACAGATGGGTAAAGCTGTTCCCCAGGCAGATGATCGCGTCATATTTGCCGTGGACATCCTTGTTCAGCCAGCGCCAATCGGCATGGACCGTCTTCAGCATCAGATCCTGGTCCATCGCGTTCTTGAACGCCTTTGCCAGCATCTCGGCCGACCCATCGACCGAGGTCACGTCGAACCCGGCCTTCAGCAACTGTACCGAATGAAAGCCCGTTCCGGTCGAAACGTCGAGAACGCTCTTCTTTCCGCGGGCCTTCAGAACGTCGATGAAGAATCGCCCCTCGCTTTCGGCACGGGCATCCCAGTCGATCAGTTCGTCCCACTTGTCGACGAAGCCGCGAACATATTCGTTCTTGTAATGCTCCGTATTACGGACCGAATTGGGGTCGTCGCCATAATCCTGTTTGGCATCAGGCGCGAAAACGCCCGGTTCGTTGCTTGATGGCATAGCGTACCTCTTGCGTTGTGCGATCGCGTGGCAGCCGCAAAATCGCGGCCAAAACGGCCGGGCGGAAGGTAGTGCAGCGCTGGATTGTTGGCGGGTATTAGAACAAAGCCTGCGGCCATTGGCAAACCAAGTGTGCACGATTCCGAAAATACTTTCGAAAGCGCACGCTTATCTAAACGATTTCAGGATGCTGGGTATCTGGTGGGCGGTGACGGGCTCGAACCGCCGACCCTCTCGGTGTAAACGAGATGCTCTACCAACTGAGCTAACCGCCCTTCCGGTGCGCGGGCGATAGGCCAAGCCGACGCCAGCGGCAAGCCCCTCGCGAGAAGCAACGACCAACAGCGCCTTTTGGCCGCCCGGGTCGGGCGCCGGGCTCAGGCAAGTGCCAGCTGCGCCTGCTTGGCGGAAGCGAAATAGCGAGACATGCCGTCGGCGGCGCGTTCGCTCAGCACGATATAGGCGCGCCGCCGGTCATGGGGGTCGGCCTCGCGTTCGAACAGCTCGGCCTCGGTCATCGTGGAAATCCAGCGCAGCGCCGTTGTCGGCGGCACTTCGGCGGCGATGCACAGGCTCGATACCGAAACCCGCGCCCGTTCCAGTCGCGCCGCGAACAGGTCGAGCAGCATGTCCCAGGCCGGGTCGGCAAACAGCCCGGCATCGAAGAAGCGCGCGCGCAAGCGCCGCAAGCGGATGACGTCGCGAACCTCTGCGGCGCTGACATCGGTCGGCACGGCATTTGACCTTTCCGCTTCGGCGATCGGCGGCGGCGCATAGTCGCTTTGACGATCGCGCAACGGTTGCCTGCCGTAGGAATCGTCTTCCTGCGTCAATTTGGCGAGCGCCTGTGCGATTTCCGCGACCTGTTCGTTCAGCCGCCGCAGCCGCGTCGCCTCGTTTTCGCGACCGCTGTCGTGAAACACCGCGCGTCCGCTCCGCCCGGCAAGCGCAAGCGCACTTGCCCGCTCGGCCAGCGAAGGTGCGCACAGCAATTGCACATCCTCGCCCAGCAGCGGCGCCGCGATTGCGTCGAGTTGCTCCTCTTCGAAGATCGCCACGATCCGGGCTCCGGTTTCGCGCGCGGTATCGAGCACGACGCCCAGCGCTGCATCGACATCGTCCGCGTGCGCGCCGATCGCATCGATCAGGATCACGTCGAGCGCTGCCTGCATCTCCAGGCGGTCGCGCGCTTCGCCAAAGCCGACGCTCGCCACGATCCGCGCACCGGCCAGCGTCACCGCCTCCTGCGCAGACCGCTCGGCGGCGGCGTCGCCGAGAATCGCGAAGACCGACGGGATCGGACGAAATCCGTCCGAGACATTGGCGGAAGGCGGCATCGGCAACTCCGGGTTCGTCATCTGTTCGCCTTCCATGCCCGATTGATCCGGAATGGTTGAGCCGAGATACATCCGATACGGATATAGCCGGCCGCCGCGACGCTCACTCCCAGATCGCTGCGATTTCCTCGGCCGAATCGGGGGTCAGTTGCCGGGCGGCATCGGCCAGCCCGCATCCCGACATCGCGATCCACACCGTTCCCGCGACGGTGCTCAGCACCCAGCTCAGCACCCTCATCGCGGTCAGTCCGCCCAGTCGCGAATCGATCATCTGCCGCGCGGCCTCGCCCATGTGCGCAGGGTCGCTGAACGAACTCGCCATCATCGACAGATAGCCCGCCCCGGTGATGAGCGTGACCAGCGTCGCGAGGATCATGTAGATCACCGCGACGACGAGGAACGCCACCAGCATCGCCCAGAAACTACCCCGCGACAGCCGCCAGGCCGCACCGATCACGATCTTGCGGCGCTGGAATGTCAGCGGAAAGGCGAGCGCGAAGCGCACCGACAGAAAGACCATAGCGGCAAGCAATGCGATGCTCAGCACGACGGCGATCAATATCCCGCCCGCGCTCGCACCGCCGCCCCTTCCGCCGCCCATCGCCAGCATCGCGCCGGCGCCCAGCACTCCGAACAGCAGTGAAACGGCGAACAGCACGGCGACGGCGACGATCAGGAATATGAGCGACAGCAGGAACAGGCGCAGTTCGTCTCCGCCCAGTCGAAGATAGCCGAACCGGTCGTCCTCGGGACGCAGGACCGCGCGGTAGCTCGCCGACCACAGCACCAGCATGACGAGCACCATCAGGATGTTGAGCGCCTGCACCTCGACCATGAACGGCGCGGCACCCGAAAAATCGCCCGATTGCGCCGCCAGCATCTGCTGACGGATCAGCGGCAGCGAGATCGCGCCGATGATCGCAGTCGCCACGAAATAGACCGCGGCCCAGATCAGCCCGGCGACAGGCCGTTCGCGCAGCACCCGAAACCCGGCGCCGATCGCTTCCCCGATATCCAGCATATTTCCCCCTTGTCCCGGCCCGCCACGCCCCCGCATGGCCGCTGGCCGAGCGATTTCACGCGATCGTGAACGAACCGCTCCCCCGGATCAATCCAATGCCTTCACGATCTCCTCGACCATCTTCTTGGCATCGGCGAGCAGCATCATTGTGTTGTCCTGGTAGAAGACCTCGTTGTCGACACCGGCATAGCCCACGCCGCCCATCGACCGTTTCGAAAACAGCACCGTCTTGGCATTGCCGACATCGAGCACCGGCATGCCGTAGATCGGCGACGACTTGTCGGTCTTTGCCGCCGGGTTGGTCACGTCGTTCGCACCGATCACGAAGGCGACATCGGTCTGCGAGAACTCCGAATTGATGTCCTCGAGCTCGAACACCTCGTCATAAGGCACATTCGCCTCGGCGAGCAGCACGTTCATATGCCCCGGCATCCGCCCCGCGACCGGGTGGATGGCGTATTTCACCGTGACGCCTTCCTCCTTCAGCTTGTCGGCCATCTCGCGCAGCGCGTGCTGCGCCTGCGCCACCGCCATGCCGTATCCGGGGACGATGATGACCTGTTCGGCCTGTTTCATCAGGAACGCCGCGTCCTCGGAACTGCCGCGCTTCCACGGCCGGTCGATCTTCTCCGCCCCCTCGGCCCCGCCGCCGCTGTCGGAACCGAAGCCGCCGGCGATCACGCTGATGAAGCTGCGGTTCATCGCGCGGCACATGATGTAGCTCAGGATCGCGCCAGAGGAGCCGACCAGCGCGCCGGTGATGATCATCGCGGTATTGTGCAGCGTGAACCCCATCGCCGCCGCCGCCCAGCCCGAATAGCTGTTGAGCATCGACACGACGACCGGCATGTCGGCCCCGCCGATCGGGATGATGAGCAGGAAGCCGATGACGAAGCTCAGCACCGTCACCGTCCAGAATATCCAGGGCGCCTGGTCCTGCGTGAAATAGGCGATCAGCCCCAGGATAACCGCCAATGTACCGAGATTGAGGAAATGCCGGCCGGGCAGCAGGATCGGCTTGCCCGACATATTCCCGTTCAGCTTGGCAAAAGCGATTACCGAGCCCGAAAAGGTGATCGCGCCGATCGCGACACCCAGCCCCATCTCGATCCGGCTGACGGGGAAGATGACGCCTGCTTCGGCGATCCCGAAAGCCGCCGGGTTAAAATAGGCCGCGCACCCCACCAACACCGCCGCCATACCCACCAGCGAGTGAAAGGCCGCCACAAGTTGCGGCATCGCGGTCATCGCAATTCGCCGCGCTATGACGAAGCCAACACCGCCGCCGATGAGCACCGCGACGGCGATCTCGGGCAGGCTCGCAATGTCATGCGTGACGAGCGTCGTGACGATCGCGATCGTCATGCCGACCATGCCGAAACGGTTGCCGCGGCGGCTGCTCTCGGGGCTCGACAGCCCGCGCAGCGCAAGGATGAAGCAGACGCCGGCGACCAGATACGCCAGCGCCACCCACGGATTGACTGGTGCTGCTTCGTGCATCAATTCCTCCCCGGCACGGGGAGGGGGACCGCGCGCCGCAGGCGCGTGGTGGAGGGGCGACGCCACACACGCGCCCCCTCAGTCCACAGCGCCACCGGCTGAGCCCCCTCCACCATGCTTCGCATGGCCCCCCTCCCCGTGCCGGGGAGGATCAAGACCGTTCCTTCTTCTTGTACATGGCGAGCATCCGCTCGGTCACCGCGAAGCCGCCGAAGATGTTGACGCTCGCCAGCACCACCGCCGCCAGCCCCAGCCATTTCGCCACCGCCTCGCCCGCGCCCGCGCTCGCGATCAGCGCACCGACGATGATGACCGACGAAATCGCATTGGTCACCGCCATCAACGGCGTGTGGAGCGCCGGCGTCACCGACCAGACAACGTAATAGCCCACGAAACAGGCCAGCACGAAGATCGACAATATGCTGATGAAATCCATTCGTCCGTCGCCCCTCCTTCGGGTGCCTCAGCCCAGCAGCCTCTCGCTCACGACCTTGCCGTCCTTCGTCACGCGAACGCCCTGGACGATCTCGTCATCGTCGGGAAACACCGGCTTCTTCGCGTCTTCGTCCCAGAAGGCCGACAGGAAATTATACAGGTTGCGCGCGAACAGCGCCGACGTATCAGCGGCGAGCCGGCTCGGCACGTTCCTGTGTCCGACGATCTTCACGCCGTGCTTTTCGACGATCTCACCGGGCACCGACCCTTCGACATTGCCGCCCTGTTCGACGGCCAAATCGACGATCACGCTGCCCGGCCGCATCGTCGCGATCTGCGCGTCGGAGATAAGGCGCGGCGCGGGCTTGCCCGGGATCAGCGCGGTGGTGATGACGATGTCCTGCTTGGCGATATGCCCCGACACCAGTTCGGCCTGCGCCTTTTTATACTCGTCGGACATCTCGGTGGCGTAGCCGCCGGTGCCCTCCCCCTCGATCCCGCCTTCCTCGACGAAGATCGGCTTGGCGCCGAGCGACTTGATCTGCTCCTTGGTCGCGGCGCGGACATCGGTGGCGGACACCTGCGCGCCGAGCCGGCGGGCGGTGGCGATCGCCTGAAGCCCCGCCACGCCGACGCCCATCACGAAGCATTTCGCCGCCGACACGGTGCCCGCCGCGGTCATCATCATCGGAAAGGCGCGGCCATATTCGGCGGCCGCGTCGAGGACCGCCTTGTACCCCGAAAGGTTCGACTGCGACGACAGGATGTCCATCGACTGCGCACGCGTGATGCGCGGCATGAACTCCATCGCCAGCGCCTCCGCACCCAGCTCGGCATAGCGATCGATCCGCGCCCGTTCGCCAAAGGGATTGAGTCCCGCAATCAGCCACGCCCCGTTTTCCAGCCCCGAAAGGCTGTCGGGATCGGGGCCTTGCACACCCAGCACCGCATCCGCGCCCTTCAGCACGTCGCCGCGCGCGCCGACGGTGGCGCCCGCTTCGCGATATGCGTCGTCACTGTAGGAAGCGGTTTCGCCCGCCCCCGTCTCGACCGCCATATCGGCGCCCAGCGCGGTGAATTTCTTTACCGTTTCGGGTGTTGCGGCGACCCTGCGTTCGCCTTCGGCCAGTTCCTTGAGGACCGCGATCTTCACGTCAGCCGGCGATCAGCCAGATAACGAAAAACGCGATCAGGAAACAGATGACCGCGCCGTATTTGAGCAGGTTTATGACCGAATTATATGTCTGTTCATGCGCCTGCATGTCGCCTTCGCCGGCCATGGCAATCCCCTCGGCAATAGTTTCGTTACGAATCAATAACCGTGTGGTCCCGCCCCCTCAAGCCCTTCCGCGACCTTTGTGATTTAAGCTGACCTTTACCCATTCTGCCTATCACCACTGACCAGATACGGGACAACAGGGACATTCCGGCAGATGACGCGAGAAGGACAGCGGTTGTTGATGCTGATCGACGACGAACCGGCACAGCGCCGGCTTGTCGCCGCGATTGCCGCGCGGCGTGGCTGGCGCACGGTCTTTGCCGACGACGCCGAAATGGCGCTGGCGACACTCGGCACGCCCGACGGGATGGCGCTCGACGCGATCCTGCTCGACCATTGGGCGCCCGATTGCGATTCAGCGGCGCTCATCGCCGAACTCCGCGCCAACCGTCCGCTGCTGCCGATCCTGATGCTCACCGCCAACGGGTCTGTGTCGAACGCGGTCGGCGCGATGCGCGCGGGCGCGACCGATTTCCTGGTCAAGCCGATCGCCGCCGAACGCCTGCTCGCCGCGCTCGATTCGGCGATCGGCGAAGAGGCGAAGGGAGAATTGCGCCCGCTCACCGAAAAAATGTCGCAGCCGCTCGCCTTCGACGAGGTGGTCGGCTCCGCGCCCAAATTCCGCGCCGCGCTCGCCATCGCGGCAAAGGCGGCGCGCGCGCGCGTTCCTGTCCTTGTCGAAGGAGAAAGCGGTGCGGGCAAGGAAGTCATCGCCGATGCCATCCATGCCGCATCGCCTCGCCATGCAAAGCCGATGGTGCGCGTCAATTGCGGCGCCATTCCCGAAAATCTCGTCGAATCGGAATTGTTCGGTCACGAAAAGGGCGCCTTCACCGGCGCGTTCGAACGCAAGATCGGTCGCTTTCAGGAAGCCGATGGCGGCACGCTGTTCCTCGACGAAGTCGGCGAGATGCCGGTCGATGCGCAGGTAAAGCTGCTGCGCGTGTTGCAATCGGGCGAGATCCAGCCGATCGGCGCGCGGCACACGCTGCATGTCGATGTCCGCGTGATCGCTGCGACCAACAAGACGCTCAGCGAGGAAATCGAGGCCGGGCGATTCCGCGAGGATCTCTATTACCGCCTCAACGTCGTCCAGGTGACGATCCCGCCGCTTCGCGAACGCAGCGGCGATGTCGCCCCGCTCGCGCGCCACCTGCTGCGCCGCATCGCCGAGCAACCGGGCCTGCGCCCGCTCGGCATTACCGACGACGCGCTTGCCCTGCTCGCCAGCTATGACTGGCCGGGCAATGTTCGCCAGCTTCACAACGCGCTGTTCCGTGCAGCGGTGCTCTGCGAGGGCGAAGCGCTCACCCGCGCCGATTTTCCGCAGATCGCGGAACTGGCGATCGGCATCCCGGCGGGTGGATCGGGCAAGGAACGCCAGACCGGCCATGCCGGCGTCACGCTGTTTCATCCCGACGGCAACCTGCGCGCGCTCGGCGATATCGAGGCCGATGTCATCCGCCTCGCCATCGGCCATTATCGCGGCCGCATGACAGAGGTTGCGCGCCGCCTCGGCATCGGCCGTTCGACGCTGTATCGCAAGCTCGGCGAACTCGGCATCGACCAGCACGCCGCCTGACAAGAGCAGGCGATTCGGAACCACGCGCCGATCGCGTGCCTTGATGGGGCATGCGATACCTGTTTCCGACCGCCGCGCTTGTCGCTCTGGCCGCGTGTTCGCAGGGTAGCGACCAACCAGCGCCGCAACGCTCGCCCGATCGAGCGCCTGCTGGAAATACGCCGACCGCGAACCTCGACAAGCCTCGTGCAGCGCCCGCACCGACGCCCACCCCGACGGGCGAATGGGCGCGCTACACCAATCGCCGCTTCGACTATGCCATCGCCACGCCGCCCGGCTTCACCGCCGAAGCGGCGCCGCAGAACAATGACGGCCGCGTCTTTCGCAGCGGTACGGCATCGCTGCGCATTTTCGGCACGCACAACGCGCTGGGTCAGAGCTTTGCCAGCCAGATCGCGCAGGCCAGCAAGGGGCTGAGCGATGTCAGCGTCGTCAATCGTACCGCAACCACCTGGCGCGCCACCGCGCGCGACGGCGTCGGCAATCGCGTCGCCTTGCGCCTCGCCCGGCCGGACGCCATGCGGCTCGTCACCGCGCATTTCAGCTATCCCCCCGCCAACGACATGGCGCAGGTCGCCGAAAAGACGCTCGACAGCCTGATGCTGCTCGGCAGCACCGGCCCGCTCACCTATCGCTACCGGCCCGATCGGCTGCGCGCGGTACAAACCACCGTGTCGCTCCCGCCCGACCACAAGACCGAACTTGCCGCGACCAAGCTGCTGCCGGTCGCGCGCGCGGCGAAGCTCGGCCATGATGGCTGCCGCTATGGCCTGTCGGGAAAGGCCTCCACCTGCACCGCCGAAAAGGAAGCAGGGCTCGCCTTCGCGCTTGCCGAACAGCCGATCGACACGCTGCGCGACAGCTTCGGTCCGAAGCGCGCGAAAGATGCGACACTCGCCGACCGCACCGGATTTCGCATACGCGAGGGCGCCGAAGGACAGGGCGCCGATTACATCTTCCTTCCGGCCGGCGGGCGCACTGTCATCGTTGTACGCAGCTGGCGCGATGAAAAACCGCAAACCGGCTATCAGGGCGTGCTGCACGACCTCAGCTTTGCCACCAACCAAGGCGCTTAGCCGAACAGCCACATCCCCATCACGCCGCCACACGCCAACCGCACCGAAGCACCGGAAGACGTGCTCGAACTGCGCGCCGGGGAAACCAGATTACCCCTGAAGCGTCACCCGGGCCGACCGACGAGCGCCGCGTCCTTCATCCCGCGCCATACGCGCAGCGCCTGCACCGTTTCGGGCACGTCATGGACGCGCAGCAACTGCACGCCCTGCTCCGCCCCTTTCAGCGCCAGCGCGATCGAGCCGCCCAGCCGTTCGCCCACCGGCGCCTCGTTCGACAGCGCGCCGATCATCCGCTTGCGGCTTGCGCCCAGCAGTACCGGACAGCCGAGCCCGTGGAACAGCGACAGGCCGTTCAGCAACGCCAGATTGTCCTGCATCGCCTTGCCGAAGCCGATGCCCGGATCGACGATGATCTTCGCCCGCTCGACGCCGCCGGCGACCACCGCCTCGATCCGCGCCTCCAGCCAGTCGAACGTCTCCGTCAGAACGTCGCCATAGCCCGATCCACCATGCGGCCCCTTGGTCGGTTCGGGCGAGTGCATCAGGACGACCGGACACCCGGCCTTCGCCACCACCTCGAGCGCACGGTCGTCCCACAGCAGCGCGGCAACATCGTTGACGATATGCGCGCCCGCCGACAGCGCCGCTTCCATCACCGCGGCCTTGCGCGTGTCGATCGACACCGGCGTGCCTGACCGCGCGAGCCGTTCGATCACCGGCCGGGTGCGCTCGACCTCGTCGCCCTCCCAGACCGTCTTCGCGCCCGGCCGCGTCGATTCCCCGCCGACATCGACCATCGCCGCACCCGCGGTTCCCATGTCGAAACCCGCCTGCGCCGCCGCATCGGGATCGCCCATATTCGCGCCGCCATCGGAAAAACTGTCGGGCGTCATGTTGAGGATGCCCATCACCAGCGGCTGATCGAGCCGCAACACGCGCTCGCCCGCGATGATCGGCGCGCGCGCCGCCGAAATAAGCTCGGCGAGCAGCGACAGCCGCTCGCGCTGCGCCGCCGAGACCGAATCGAGCAACGCTTCGAACCCGGCAACGGGAACCGGCTGCTGGACGACACGTCGCCCGCCTGTGACCGCGATCAGCTCATAGGCGGCGAACCACACCAGCCCACCCGCCAGCCGGGCGACCTGGCCGTCGAGGCCGATCGGCGAATCGACGAACTGCACGGGCCGCAGATAGAGATCGGCATGCGCGGGGATGCTGGCGAAGTCGGACACATTTTCCTCCGTCATCCCGGCGACAGCCGGGATCGTCTGCCAGCATCCATAGCGCCTGCGGCCAGCGACTCCAGCCTCGGCCGGAGGGAGGATGCCGTCAGGGCTGCGTCGCCAGCAGATAGGTCTGGCGCAGCGCGTCGATCGGCTTCAGCCCCCCTTCCGCCTCGTAATGCCAGAAGGTCCAGCCGTTGCAGGACGGTGCATTCTGGATGGTCGAACCAACCTTGTGAATCGATCCAGAAACCGCATCGCAGGTGAGCGATCCGTCGGCGCCGACCACCGCCTGCCAGCGGCGCTTGGTGTCGGTGAGGACGGTGCCCGGGGCGAGATAGCCGTTTTCGACGAGCTGGCCGAACGCGACGCGCGGCGGCTTCTTCGTATTCGCCTGCATCGTCTTCAATTGCGATTCGTCGAGCGGCAGCGCGGCGTCGATACGCTCCTGCGCCGCCTCGATATAATTGCCCTCGCGCTCGATGCCGATCCAGCGGCGGCCGAGCCGCTTGGCGACCGCCCCGGTGGTACCGGTGCCGAAGAACGGATCGAGGATCACGTCGCCCGGCTTCGACGCCGCGAGCATCACGCGGTATAGGAGCGCCTCGGGCTTTTGCGTCGGGTGGACCTTATGGCCGTCCTTTTTCAACCGCTCCGGCCCGCCGCAGATCGGGAATTCCCAGTCGGAGCGCATCTGCAGCTCGTCGTTCAGCGTCTTCATGCTGCGATAGTTGAAGGTGTATTTCGCCTTCTCGCCCATCGACGCCCAGATCAGCGTTTCGTGCGCGTTGGTGAAGCGCGTGCCGCGGAAATTGGGCATCGGGTTCGCCTTGCGCCAGACGATGTCGTTCAGGATCCAGAAGCCCGAATCCTGGATCGCGGTGCCGACGCGGAAGATGTTGTGATAGCTGCCGATCACCCAGATCGAGCCATTGTCCTTCAGGATGCGGCGCGCCTCGGCGAGCCAGGCCTTGGTGAAGGCGTCATAGGCGGCGAAGCTGTCGAACTTGTCCCAGGCATCGTTGACCGCATCGACCTGGCTTCCGTCGGGGCGGTTGAGATCGCCGCCGAGCTGGAGGTTATAGGGCGGATCGGCGAAGATCATATCGATCGATTTGGCCGGCAGCGACTTCATCGCCGCGATACAATCATCCTGAAGGATCGTGTCGAGCGGCAACGGCGCTGACGGCGCTTCCTTCGCCACGCGCGGCTTCGCTGCGACCTTTTCCAAAACCCCCATCACCCTTGCCCCTTCGTTTGAGAGCGGCGGATTTCTGCGGATTCTGCAGAGTCCGTCAAGCGAACAATGGTTAACGGCAAGGCGTTAAGAAAGGTTAACGTCCGGAACATCATGGCATCCGGGAAGATGTTGAGTCCGAAAGTTATCCACAGGCACAAGGGATGGGGTGTGGCGCGAAAGACTCACTTTCACGTGCGTCGACATAATGCCGCAGCCATGCAGTTACTGCCGGGACCGAACCACCAAAGGCGGAGGTTGGATACCTTGCTCAAGCGGCAGTTCCGCCTGCGCGACCGGCGCGAAGCTGCGGCGGTGCAGGGGGCTCGGGCCGTGTTCGCGCAGCGCCTTCAGATGGTGCGGGCAGCCATAGCCCTTGTTCGAATGCCAGCCATAATGCGGATGCGCTTCGGCGTGGCGAATCATGATCGTGTCGCGCGTGTGCTTGGCGATGATCGAGGCGGCGGCGATGCACATCGCCTGCGCGTCGCCACCGACGATCGCCGTCGCCGGGTAGCTCCAGCGCGGAAGGCGGTTGCCGTCGACCAGCACATGCCCCGGCGGGCACCCCAGCGCCTCGACCGCGAGCGTCATCGCCTTCATCGTCGCCCAATAGATGTTGAGCCGGTCGATCTCGTCGGGTTCGACGATGCCGACGCCGACGACCGCGCGCTCGCGGATGCGCTCGTATAGCGTGGCGCGGGTGGTCGCGGTCAGCTTCTTCGAATCGTCGAGCCCGCGTGGGCAGTTGCGTGTCGGCAAGATGACGGCTGCGGCGACGACCGGCCCGGCAAGCGGCCCGCGCCCCGCTTCGTCCACGCCGCAAACGGGTGCGGGATAGAGCTTTTCATGTTTACGGCTAGGCATGGTCGCGCACCACTATCGTGTCGCGGCATGCGGTAAAAGTCCGGCTACGCATCGGGATCGCCCTCGGCGAGCCGCCAGGGCGGATAGCGGCGCATTTCGCCCGCCTGATACAGGCAGACCATGTTCCCCGCCGGATCGCACAGCCTTGCCTCGCGCCAGCCCCATTTCTGGTCGGTCGGATCGCTATCGAATTTCAGGCCGAGCAATTTGAGCGTCTCGACTGTCACGTCCAGATCGCCGCATTCCAGATAGACGACCGGCTCGCCCGCCATCTCGCCGCGCGCTTCGATCGACAGCGTCGCGCCACCTTCCGATTCGAAGCGGGCATAGCGCGGCGGGGTGCGCACGATCTGTTTCAGGCCGAGCAACCGGTAGAAATGTTCGCTCGCCGCGAAATCGTCGGCCGGCACCGTCACCTGGTTGAGCATCGGCGACCAGCGCGTCTGGCCGAGGTCGAGGCGCACCGACTGCTGCCCCATCGGCCCCGATGCGGCACCCAGCCCCGGCGCCTCGCGCAGCGCCAGCCGGACGAAGCTCCGCCCGCGATCGATGGCATCGGCGAGCGACCAGTCCTTGGCAAGCTCGGTCGCCACCGCGCTCGACAGCGTGCAGCCGGTGCCGTGCGTCTGGTCGGTGTCGATTCGCGGATCGCTCCATTCGACGAGCGGCGGCAGATCGGGATGCGCGTTGAACAGCCGGTCGGTGATCGTGTGGCCATCGCCGTGCCCGCCCTTGACGAGCACCGCGCGACCGCAACGCTCGGCAAGCGCCGCGCCTGCCTTGACCTGCGCCGCGCGCGTCGCGACGCCCCGGTCGGTCAGCGCTTCGAGTTCGGGCAGATTGGGCGTCGTCAGCGTCGCCAGCGCCATCAGCCGTTCGAACGCCGCGATTGTCGGCGTGTCCGCCAGCGCCGCCCCGCTCGTCGCCACCATTACCGGATCGAACACAATCGGCATGTCGGGCAGCGCCGCCAGCTTGTCGGCAAGCGCATGTGCCGTCCGCGCCGAACCAATCATGCCGATCTTGATCGCATCGACGCCGATATCGTCGATCACCGAATCGATCTGCGCCATCACCATGTCGGTCGGGATAGCGTGTACCGCCTGCACGCCCCGCGTGTTCTGCGCGGTGATCGCGGTGACCGCCGTCATCGCGTGCCCGCCGAGCATCGTCACCGTCTTGATGTC
The DNA here is from genome assembly GCF_018122655.1 of Stakelama marina. Lineage (GTDB taxonomy): Bacteria > Pseudomonadota > Alphaproteobacteria > Sphingomonadales > Sphingomonadaceae > Sphingomonas > Sphingomonas marina. Next base: position 18,461 of record NZ_JAGRQC010000005.1, on the reverse strand, counting down.
GGCCTGGATGCCGGCCCCACCGCCCGAATCGGACCCCGCGACGATCAGGATGCGCGGAACGCTCATGCCCGCACCCGGAAGTTAGCGAAGTTTACACCACGCCCCCCCTCGCCCCGCCTTCCCGCGGCACCCCGGACGGCGCGGTCATTGGTCAGCAAGGCACGGCACGGGATCGGCATGGGCAAGACTGTGCCACCGCATTCCCAACATTTACAGAGGGAAGGGTTTTAAGGCGCGCGATCTTTCGTGCGCTGGCTATGCCGCCGCCGCCCGCACCGCCTCGCAGATGCGATCGACGACCGTTTCGACCTGCGCCTTGTCGTCGCCTTCGGCCATCACCCGGATAACGGGTTCGGTGCCCGATGCGCGGATGACGAGGCGGCCGGTGCCGTTCAGTTCCTCCTCCGCCTTGGCGATCACGTCCTTCACCTTGCCGTCGTCGAGCGGTTTGCCGCCGTCGAAGCGGACATTCTTCAGGAGCTGCGGCACCGGTTCGAACCGGTTGAGAACCTCGCTGGCCGGGGCGCCCGCGCGAACAACCTCGGCGAGGATCTGAAGCGCCGCGATCAGCCCGTCACCCGTCGTCGCATAGTCCGACAGGATGATATGCCCCGATTGCTCGCCGCCGACATTGAACCCGCTCGCGCGCATCTTCTCGAGCACATAGCGGTCGCCGACCTTGGTGCGGACGAGGTTCAGCCCCTGCGCGCCGAGATGGCGCTCGAGCCCCAGATTGGACATTACCGTGGCAACCAGCCCGCCACCGTTCAGCCGCCCCTCGCGCGCCCAGCCGCCGGCAATCGCCGCCATCAGCTGGTCGCCATCGACGACATGGCCGCGTTCGTCGGCGACGATCAGCCGGTCGGCATCGCCGTCGAGCGCGATGCCGATCGCGGCGCCGTGCGCGACAACGGTCTCGCACAGCGTATCGGGCGCGGTCGAGCCGACCCGGTCGTTGATATTCTTGCCGTTGGGGCTGACGCCGACCGTCACGACCTCCGCCCCCAGTTCCCACAGCGCCGACGGCGCCACCTGATAGGCCGCGCCATTGGCGCAATCGACGACGATCTTGAGCCCGTCGAGCGTCAGATCTTCCGGAAAGGTCATCTTGGCGGCGTGGATATACCGCCCGCGCGCATCCTCCACCCGGCGCGCCCGACCGATATCGGCGGCGGGGGCGAGCGGCACCTCGCCGTCGATCAGCGCCTCGATCGCCTCCTCATCGGCATCGGACAGCTTGAACCCGTCGGGGCCGAACAGCTTGATCCCGTTATCGGCGAAGGGGTTGTGACTGGCCGAAATCATCACGCCCAGATCGGCGCGCATCGAATGCGTCAGCATCGCGACGGCGGGTGTCGGCATCGGCCCCACCTGCACCACGTCCATGCCCACGCTGGTAAAACCGGCGACGAGCGCGTTTTCGATCATATAGCCCGAAAGCCGCGTGTCCTTGCCGATCACGACGCGGTGGCGGTGATCGCCGCGCCGGAAATGCGCGCCTGCGGCCATGCCGACCTTCATCGCCATCGCGGCGGTCATCGGCAGACGGTTGGTAACCCCACGAATGCCATCGGTGCCAAAATATTTTCTTGCCATCCCTGCTCTCGTCTTCACGCTACGCGACACGTCGAAGCCGTTGATAACGACCAAAGGTAAAAAGAGCGAGCATGTCCCGAGCCACCCGCATTCTGATCGCCCTGATTGCCGGGCTGGCCGTCGGCATCGGCGCCGCCGCACTCGCCCCCGACACGGCGGTCGCATGGTCGGCCTATATCAAGCCGGTCGGCACCGCCTGGCTCAACGCTCTCCAGATGACGATCGTGCCGCTCGTCGTCTCGCTGCTCGTCACCGGGATCGGCGCGACGGCAAAGGCCGCGCGTGCGAGCCGGCTGGCAACGCGGTCGATCCTGATCTTCATCGCGCTCCTTTGGACATCGTCGATCCTCGGTGCGCTGCTTACGCCGATCGCGCTCCACTGGTTCCCGCTCGCCGGCGATGCAGCGGCGGCGCTGCGCGACACCTTCGCCGCGGCGAAGCCGGTCGGGCCGATTCCACCATTTTCCGAATTTCTCCAGGCGATGATCCCGACCAACCCGGTCGAGGCGGCCGCCAACAGCAGCTTCCTGCCGCTCATCGTCTTCACCACCGTCTTCGCCTTCGCGGTAACGCAATTGCCCGAAAACCAGCGCGAACGCCTTACCGGCTTCTTCCAGGCGCTTGCCGATGCGATGCTGATCGTCATCAACTGGGTGCTGTGGATCGGCCCGATCGGCGTGTTCGCGCTCGCCTATGTCGTCGGCGCGCGTGCCGGCACGTCGGCGTTCGGCGCGCTGGTTCACTATATCCTGATCGTGGCGGGTGTCGGTGCGGTGGTCTCGCTCATCGCCTATCCGCTCGCGTTTTTCTTCGGCCGCGTGCCGCTGGGCCGCTTCGCCCGCGCGGTCGCGCCGTCGCAGGCGGTCGCCGCCTCGACCCAGTCGTCGATCGCCTCGCTTCCCGAAATGCTGCGCAGCACCGAAAAGGTCGGCCTGCATGTCGCCAGTTCGGGCGTCGTCCTGCCGATGGCGGTCGCGATCTTCCGCTTTACGGGTCCGGTGATGAACATCGCCGTCGCAATCTATGTCGCGCATGTCTTCGGCATCCATCTGGGTCCCGCCCAGCTTGCCGCCGGGGTCGCCGCCGCGGCGATCACGACGATGGGCGCGGTCGGCCTGCCCGGACAGGTCAGCTTCATCAGCTCGATCGCGCCGATCGCGGTGGCGATGGGCGTGCCGATCGCGCCGCTCGCGCTGCTCGTCGCGGTGGAGACGATGCCCGACATCATCCGCACCATCGGCAACGTGATGATGGACGTCGCGGTGACCGCCGTCATCGTCGATGAAGAAGGCGAGGCGCCCGAGAGCGCGGCCGACGCGCTGCTCGCCGCCGACTAGCCGCGCCCGCCCGCTATTTCAGCAGCACCAGTTCCTCGGCCATGCTCGGGTGCAGCGCGACGGTCTGGTCGAACTGGTCCTTGGTCAGCCCCGCCTTCACCGCGACCGCGGCCGCCTGCAGAATTTCGGGCGCATCGGGGCCGATCATGTGCAGCCCGACGACCTTCCCGTTCGCGCCGTCGCACACCATCTTGTAGAGCGCGCGCTCGTTCCGTTCGGCCAGCACGTTCTTCATTGCACGAAAATCGGAGGTGTAGACCTTTACCGATCCCAGCTTTTCCTTCGCCTCGCTCTCGGTCATGCCGACGCCGGCCATCGGCGGATGGCTGAATACCGCGCTCGGGATGCAGTCATAATCGACCGTGGTGGGCTTGTCGCCGAACACCGTATCGGCGAAGGCCTGCCCCTCGCGGATGGCGACCGGCGTCAACTGGACGCGGTTGGTGACGTCGCCGACCGCATAGATGCTGTCGCAGGTTGAACGATTCTGGGCATCGACCTTCACCGCGCCCTTTTCGTCGATCTCCACACCGGCATTTTCCAGCCCCAGGCCTTCGGTATTGGGCACGCGGCCGGTCGCGAACAGAACGCAATCGACGGTGATCGGGTCGTGCCCCATCATCTCGACGGTCAGCGATCCGTCATCGCCCCTGCTGATGTCGCGGAATTCGGCGTGAAAGCGGAAGTCGATGCCCTTGGTCATCGAAATCTGGAGCAGGCGGTCGCGGATCGATTCGTCATAGCCGCGCAGGATCACGTCGGTCCGGTTGATGAGCGTCACCTTCGTCCCGAATTCCTGAAAGATGCCGGCGAATTCGTTGGCGATATAGCCTGCGCCGGCGATCAGGATGCGCTTCGGCAGCGTGTCGAGATGAAATATCTCGTTCGACGTGATGCCATGCTCGTGCCCCGGGCAGCTCGGGATATGCGGTCGCGCGCCCGTCGCGATCAGGATCGTCTTCGCGCTCACCTCGCGCCCATCGGCCAGCTTCACCGAATGCGGTCCGAAAACGGTCGCGCGGCTGTGGATGATCTCGACGCCGTGGTTGGTCAGCGTCTGCTTGTACGCATTGTTCAGCCGGTCGACCTCGCCCAGCACATTGTCGCGCAGCCGCTGCCAGTCGAACGCGCATTGATCGGGCACCTCCCAGCCGAAGCGCGCGGCATCGCGCAGATCCTCGGCGAAATGCGCGCCATAGACGAGCAATTTTTTCGGCACGCAGCCGCGAATGACGCAGGTGCCGCCGACACGGTGTTCCTCGGCAATCGCGACCTTCGCCCCGTGCGCCGCCGAAATACGCGCAGCCCGCACGCCGCCCGAGCCCGCACCGATGACGAAAAGATCATAGTCGTAGGAAGGCATGTACGTCTCCGGAATGCTGGTCAGTCGTCGCCAAAGGAGCGTGCGAGCAGATCGTTGGTCGAAGCATCGAAGTCGAGGTCGCCCTCGCCTGCCGCCTTGGCCATTTCCTTGCCGAGCTCGACGCCGAACTGGTCGAACGGATTGATGCCGAGCAGCACTGCGTTCACGAAGGTGCGGTGTTCGTAGAACGCTATGAGTGCGCCGAGTGTGCGCGGGTCGAGCGTGTCGAGAAGCAGCGTCGAGGATGGCCGGTCGCCGGGATAGGCGCGTGCCGCATCGGCATTTTCACGCCCCTTCATCAGCGCGGCGCCTTGTGCAAAGGCGTTGAGCAGCAGCTGACGGTGATGATCAGGGTCGAGCGCGTCGCCCGGCTCGACCGCCGCTACGAATTCGACGGGCACCAGATGCGTGCCCTGGTGGAGAAGCTGGAACACCGCATGCTGCGCATCGGTGCCGACACCGCCCCAGGTGATCGGCGCGCTCGGCCGGTCGAGCTTCTCGCCCTCGGCGGTCACGCCCTTGCCGTTCGATTCCATTTCGAGCTGCTGGAGATAATCGGGCAGCAGCCGCAGCCGTTCGTCATAGGCGAACACCGCGCGCGTCTCGCAGCCGCGGACCTGCGTGTAATACAGGTCTGCGAACGCCGCGAGCACCGGTGCGTTGGCGTTCAGATCGGTAAACCGGAAATGGCGGTCCATCTCGGCCGCGCCTTCGAGCAGTTCCTCGAACACGTCCCAGCCAAGGCCCAGCGCGGCGGGAAAACCGATCGACGACCACAGCGAATACCGCCCGCCGACGCTTTCCGAAAATGGCAGGATACGCGTTTCGTCGACGCCCCAGTCGACCGCCTTGTCGGGCGATGCGGTCAGCGCCACCACCTTGCCATAGGGATCGGCAACGCCGCCGTGGCGCATCCACGAAATCGCGCTGTTCGCGTTCAGCATCGTCTCGGTCGTGGTAAAGGTCTTCGATGCGACGACGAGCAGCGTCGCCTGCGGATCGAACCTGGCAAACGCCTCTTCCAGCGCGACGCCATCGACGTTCGAGACGATCGCGACATCGTACCGGTCGCTGTCGCGTCCCAGCGCATCGACGAGCAGATCCGGCCCCAGCGCCGATCCGCCAATGCCGACATGGAGGATATGGCGTATGGGACCGAGCGCATCGGCCTCTATCGCATCGATGAGCGCGCGCATCCGGGCATGGAAGCTTTTGGCGAGATCGACGCTGTCCGATGCGCCCTCGCCGCGTTCGGCGGTGTGTTCGGCGGCCCGGCCCTCGGTCACGTTGACGGTTTCGCCGGCGAACAGCGCATCGCGTTTTTCGGCGAGGCCCGCCGCATCGGCGCGCGCGATGAAGGCGTCGATCGCATCGGCGGTCAGATGCGTCTTGGCCCAGTCGAAATGGATGCCCGCGACATCGAGACTCAGCAGCGACACGCGGTTCGCATCGTCCGCGAAAAGCTCCGCGAGCGGCTTGCGCTCCAGCTTCTCGATTGCCGACCAGTCGCCGTTCGCCATGTCATTCTCCTGTCGAGCCAAGGGGTGCCGGCGCTTCCCTAACGTCGCGCGGCCGGCCTTGCCAGCGGTAACGCGCGGCTTGACGGCTTGGGTTCCGCGCAGCAGAGCATTGGCGCATGGCAGACAGTGCAGATCCCGCCGCGCCCAGCGCATCGGCAAAACCGGCCAAGCCGCATTCGGAAGCGCGCGACACCGCGTGGTTCGTCGTCAAGCTGGTGCTGATCGTCTTCATCATCCGCAGCTTCATCATCTCGCCCTTCGTCATCCCGTCGGGGTCGATGCTGCCGCGCCTGCTGATCGGCGATTACATCTTCATCACCAAGTGGAATTACGGCTATTCGAAATATTCGCTGCCGTTCAGCATGCCGCTGATTCCCGGGCGGATACTTCCCGGCACGCCCAAGCGCGGCGACGTGGTGGTGTTCAAGGCGCCGCCCGCCAACAAGGAGGACTGGATCAAGCGCGTCATCGGCCTGCCGGGCGATACCGTGCAGGTCAGGAACGGCCAGGTCATCCTCAACGGCAAGCCGATCCCCAAGGTCCGCATCGCCGATTTCACGCTGCCGGTGACGCCCAATTTCTCGTGCGAGCCGGTCTTCCAGCGAATCGAAAACGGCAAGACGATCTGCCACTATCCGCAGTACCGCGAGACACTGCCCAGCGGGTACAGCTACAAGGTGCTCGATCTCGGCAACCAGCCGATCGCAGACGACACGCAGGTCTATACCGTGCCCGCCGGCCATGTCTTCCTGATGGGCGACAACCGCGACAATAGCGAGGACAGCCGCTTTCCGCAGGTAGAGGGCGAAGGTATCGGCTTCGTGCCGATCAAGAATCTCGAGGGCAAGGCGGTGGTCAACTTCTGGTCGACCGACGGCACGGCGAGCTGGGTGTTGCCCTGGACGTGGTTCTCCGCGACGCGCTGGAACCGGATCGGGGAGGGTTTTTGAACGACCCCGATCTGCGCGACTGGCTGGAGGCGACGTTCGGTTGCGCACCGAGCGACCGCGACCGGTTCGAGCGTGCGCTTACCCATGGCAGCCAGGGCAAGGCCAATTACGAACGGCTCGAATTTCTCGGCGACCGCGTGCTGGGGCTCATCATCGCCGAATGGCTGTTCGAACGCTTTCGCAACGAACCCGAAGGGTCGCTTTCGCGCCGCCTGAACGTACTCGTATCGGGCGCGACCTGCGCCGAAATCGCGCGCGAGGCAGGCGTCGTGCCGCATCTCAGGCTGGGCAAGCAGGCGCGCGACGACGGCGCCGCGCACAGCGACAATGTTCTCGGCGACGTGATGGAGGCGCTGCTCGGCGCGCTCTATCTCGAAGCGGGGCTGGACAAGGTGCGCGACTTCGTCCGCAGCGCGTGGGGCGACCGCATCGATGCGCAGACGCGCGCGCCCACCCACCCCAAGTCCGGGCTTCAGGAATGGGCCGCCGCGCACAATCGCCGCCCGCCCGAATATAGCGTCGTCGATCGCTCCGGCCCGCACCATGCGCCGCATTTCACGGTCCGCGTTGCCATCGGCAAGCTCGCCGAAGCGACCGGCAAGGGCACGTCGAAACAGGAAGCGGAAACCGCGGCGGCCAAGGCGCTGCTCGCGCAACTCGAGGCGACAAGCAAAGCCAAATCGGGCTAAGGGCGCTGCAATGACCGAATCGACCGAAACCCGCTGCGGCCTCGTCGCCGTCGTCGGCGCCCCCAATGCCGGCAAATCGACGCTCGTGAACCATCTCGTCGGCCAGAAGGTCGCGATCGTCAGTCCCAAGGCGCAGACGACGCGAACACGGCTGATGGGCATCGCCATCGAGGACGATACGCAAATCCTGCTCGTCGATACGCCCGGCATCTTCGATCCGCGCCGCCGGCTCGACCGCGCGATGGTCGCTGCCGCATGGGGCGGTGCCGAAGGAGCCGATGCGATCGCGTTCGTCGTCGATGCCAAGGGTGGCCTCGGCCCCAAGGTGCTCCCGATCGCGGAGGCGCTCGCCGAACGGCGCGAGCCCAAGATCCTCGTCCTTAACAAGGTCGATATCGCCGACAAGCCGCGCCTGCTCGGCCATGCCGCAAAACTCAACGAACAGTTCGCCTTCGACGAAACCTTCTTCGTCAGCGCGACGACCGGCGACGGCGTGCCCGAACTCAAATCGGCGCTCGCCTCGCGCATGCCGGCAGGGCCGTGGCATTTCCCGGCGGATCAGGTGTCGGACGCGACCGACCGCATGCTCGCTGCCGAGATCACGCGCGAGCAGCTGTATCTGCAGCTCCACGCCGAACTTCCCTATGCCAGCGCGATCGAGACCGAACGCTACAAGGAGCGCGAGGACGGATCGGTCGAAATCCACCAGCAGATCCTCGTCGAGCGCGAAAGCCAGCGCGCGATCATCCTCGGCAAGGGCGGGCAGCGGATCAAGGAAATCGGCGCCACCGCGCGCGCCGAACTGCAAAAGCTGATGGGCGCGCGCGTCCACCTCTATCTGCACGTCAAGGTAAAGCCCGGCTGGGAAGACGATCGCGGCCTCTATCAGGAAATCGGCCTCGACTGGGCGGACTGAAGCCGTCTCCGGCTCGCCCCCGTCTGCACTTTCTCCGCGAAAAACCGACCACGTCGTCATCCTGAACTCGTTTCAGGGTCCACCGTGCCGCTTGGCGCGGTTCCCGACAATCGACGCCCGCGCCAGACCCGCAGCGGATGCCGAAACGACTTCGGCATGACGGTTCACGGCCGGCCCAGAACCTCCTCGACCCATTCGGGCACGAGCACGCCCGCCGGCCCCATCCGGCTCTCGGCGAAGAAGATGCTCCCGCCAGACGGCTCCAGATTGAGCTCGAGCGTGTCGGCGCCGTGACGGCGCGCGCTCTGGACGAAGCCCGCCGCCGGATACACCGCGCCCGACGTCCCGATCGACACGAACAGATCGGCGTCGGCAAGCGCGTGTTCGATCCTTTCCATATGATACGGAATCTCGCCGAAGAACACGATGTCGGGACGCAGCATCGCCTCGCCACAGGCATCGCAATCGCGGCCGGGTGCAAGCGCTCCCTGCCAGTGCCGCCGCCCGCCGCAATTGGCGCATAGTGCCGAGCGCAACTCGCCGTGCATGTGCAGCAGCCGCTTCGCCCCGGCGCGCTCGTGAAGGTCATCGACATTCTGCGTGACGATCAGCAGCTCGCCCCGCCATTCGGCGTCGAGCCGCGCCAGCGCGTGGTGCGCTGCATTGGGTTCGACCGTAGCCAGCCCGGCACGCCGCTCGTCATAGAAGCGGTGCACCGTTTCGGGATCGCGCGCCAGCGCCTCGGGCGTGCAGACATCCTCGACACGGTGCCCCTCCCACAGCCCGCCAGGGCCGCGAAAGGTCGCGACACCGCTTTCGGCGGAGATGCCGGCACCGGTCAGGACGACGATATTGCGTAGCTCGCGCACACCCCCAACATAGGTGCGACAATCGGGCTGGGAAGCCCTGTCCCGCCGGCGTCGTTTCGCCTATGATCGATGCCTGGCGAATAACTTGGGGAAAGCGAGTCGATGACGGCAATCGGTATCTTCGGACATCTCGGCCGCATGGGTACCGCGATTGCCGATGTCATTCCCGACGCGGGGGCGAAGTTCGCCGGCGGGATCGACCATGGCGGCGATCCGCAAGCACTTGCGCGCGACTGTGACGTGCTGGTCGATTTTTCCGCACCCGGCGCGATCGAGGCGCATCTCGACGCCGCAGAGGCGACAGGCACGCCAATCGTCATCGGTACGACGGGCCTGTCATCGGCGCACCATGAGCGGATCGACGCAGCCGCCCGGGCCATTCCCGTGCTCCAGACGGGCAACACCTCGCTCGGCATCGCGATGCTCGCCGCGCTGGTGCGCGAGGCGGCGGCCCGGCTCGATGAGGATTGGGACATCGAACTCACCGAGATGCACCACCGCGAAAAGGTCGATGCCCCCTCCGGCACCGCGCTGATGCTCGGCGAAGCGGCGGCCGGGGGCCGCGGCACCACGCTCGCCGACGCCAGCGTCATCGGCCGCGCCGGGCTGACGGGCGCCAGGGCGCGCGGGACGATCGGCTTCGCCTCGCTGCGCGGCGGTACGGTGGCCGGCGATCACAGCGTCGTCTTCGCCGGCGACGGAGAACGCATCACGCTGTCGCACCATGCCGAAAGCCGCACCATCTTCGCCCGCGGCGCGGTGCGCGCGGCGCTGTGGCTCGCGAAGCAGGGGCCCGGCCGCTACACGATGGACCAGGTACTCGGGCTTTGAAAAAGGCGGACATCGTCGAGTTCTATTCGCGGCTGGCAGAGGAAAATCCGCACCCCGAAACAGAGCTTGAATCGGTCAACGACTATACGCTGCTCGTCGCCGTGGTGCTGTCGGCGCAGGCGACCGATGCCGGCGTCAACCGCGCGACGAAAGAGCTGTTCCAGCAGGTCGATACGCCCGAAAAGATGGTCGCGCTCGGCGAGGACGGGCTGAAGGATCACATCAAGACGATCGGCCTGTTCAACACCAAGGCAAAGAATGTCATCGCGCTTTCCAAAGCGCTGATCGCCGAGCATGACGGCAAGGTTCCCGCCGACCGCGATGCGCTGCAACAGCTGCCCGGCGTCGGTCGCAAAACCGCGAATGTGGTGATGAACGTCGCCTTCGGTCAGGAAACCTTCGCGGTCGACACGCACATCTTCCGCATCTGCAACCGTACCGGCCTGGCACCCGGCAAGACGCCGCACGCGGTGGAGCTGAAGCTCGACAAGGCCACGCCGCAACCGTTCCGGCTGCACGCGCATCACTGGCTGATCCTGCACGGCCGCTATGTCTGCAAGGCGCGCAAACCCGAATGCTGGCGCTGCATCGTCGCCGACCTTTGCGCGTTCAAGAAGAAGACGCCGGCGCCGGAGGAAAAGGCTGCCAGGTGACGGTCGGGCCACGCAATATCGCCAAACGCTTCAAACGGGCTGGCGCAGCCCTTCGACCGATGCTAAGCGCGAGCGCCACGCACCCGTAGCTCAGCTGGATAGAGCGCTGCCCTCCGAAGGCAGAGGTCACAGGTTCGAATCCTGTCGGGTGCGCCAGCTTTTCCGCCAATTTTTTGGAACCGCCCGCTTCGGGTTCCGGTGCGTTTCCGGTGAAACGCGGTGGAACATGCGAAATCGGGGCGGCTGCGGCCGCGATTGCGCCGCCAGCCGACTGGCAGCTATTGGGTCACGATACAGCTTAAGCGGACACCCGTTTCGGCGGCATTCGAAGTCGGGAAGAACCACAAGCAGCCATTCAGGCCCGCCGCCGCGTCCCAACTTCCGTCATTTTTCAGGTTCCAGCCTGGCGGCTGCCCGCGAACTCTTGCGTCGCCCTTGGGTCCGCCGATCTTCGGAGCGCATCTCGTAAAAGCCTGCCGGGCAGCGAACCTTCCTCCGTGATGGGCGTTAAGGTTGTGGTCACCGCCATTGCATATGGTGGTCACACTCGCCATAATCGCGACTCAGGTGGAGACGACGATGCCAAAGAAAACGCTCGAGCAAGTCGCGGAAGACGAGACCATTCACAAGCTTGCGCCAATCGCCGAGTTCGTCGAGATCAACGTCGGCCACCGGCTCAACCTCGACCATGACCGCCGCATGCCGGGTGACATGAGCCTCAAGAAGGTCTGGGGTGTCAAGGAGGCTAGGACGCAGCTACCGACTCTGCTGCGCGAGGCCTCGGCGGGCGAGATCCATTTTGTCACCGCCGGCAACGGTGCGACCATCGTCATTATGAGTGCTAAGAATCTGGCTGATGCGATGACCACCCTTGAGGACCGCCGCGGGCTGACGTTGGCCGACGCAGTCTCACGCCTGCCATATGCCCCGACTGAGCTGAAGTCACCCGCACGGCGACATCGGCCGCCCGAACGCGGACTCCTCCGCCGCGCGCGGCTCGTCGAACAGGCATGACTGTCCGCTATTTGGCGGCGACCGATTATCTGCTCGACCATCTTGTGACCGGTGGCGCTGGCATGTCTCCGGTCCAACTGGCAGACCTGGCAGTAAGCGCGGTGTCGCTCGAGCGGATTCTCGCCGATATCGAACTCGACGCGGAGCTCTCGGCCTCCGAGCGCAGCAAATGGCGCACCAACCTCGCGAACTTCCGCAAGTTGCTGGTCCAGTCAGGGGGGCAAATGCCCGCGGTGTCGGGTGAAGCACTGGAGCATTGGGGTAAGGTCCTCCTTCTCAACCTGCAGCACGATTATGGCTACGGTCCGGAAGAGATGTCCGCAGAAGAGCGGCTGGTTGTGGCCACCGCGGCTGACCTAGGCCTGATCTACCTAACTCCGCGCCGTCAGTGGAACGACACGCTGCGAGAAGACTACGGTCTTGCGATTGAGGAATCATGAGGCGACCGACCAAGTTACCGTCTGGCGTAAAGACGATGCCGAAGCCAGAGCCGTGGCGAGTGCTTGCGCTCTCTGGGGGCGGTTATCGCGGACTGTTCTCAGCCGAGGTTCTTGCGCGGCTTGAATGTGCCATCGGACCGACGTTCATGGCCGGGGTTCGGCTCTTTGCCGGCACGTCGGTGGGCGGGTTGGTTGCGGCTGGTCTCGCCATCGGCCGCTCCCCAGCAGCGATGCGTGACGCCATACTCGAGCATGGGCCCGCGATCTTCGACGACCGCATCAAGGTTGGTCGGATGACGATAGCGCGCAAACCCAAAGGCCATCTCGGCGGGCTGCTCAAGTCCAAGTTCAAAGCAAAGGCACTCGAAGCGGCGATCGATGCTATACTAGGCGGCGACAAGGAGCTGAGGGTCGCCGATGTTCCCCGTCCACTTGTGCTGGTCGCCACCTGTGCCACGAGCATGGCACCCTTCCTTATGTCATCGCTCCGGCCTGGAACGCCTGGCGCGGACTTGCCGTTGCGCGTGGCGTTACGCGCGACCGCAGCGGCGCCCGGCTACTTCCCAGCCGTCGATCTGAATCTGCGAACACTGGTGGATGGCGGGCTAGTCGCGAACGCGCCTGAGCTCGTCGGCTGCGCCGAATTGGCCGCGTTGCGCGGCGTGGAGCAGCCAGACTTCCGCATCCTCTCGATCGGCACTGCCGCGCCGGATGCGGGCGCAGCGCCGTCGCTGATCGGCCGCCGCGGGCTCGCCGCTTGGCTGAAAGGCGACCTGGTGCCGATGACCCTTGACGCGCAGGAAAAGCTCGTCACCGCCCAGGCGGCCGCGCTGTTTGGTCGTAATTATTTGCGGGTTAATGCGACACCGGCTCCCGCGCAAGGCGAGGTGCTGGCACTTGATCTCGCGACCGAAGAGGCGACACGGACCCTGCTGTTCCTGGCCGAGGAGGCAACCGCGCCTAGCGCCGTCGACGCGACAAGAGAACTATTCGGCCTGCGCTGAGCCAAGCTTGGCGCATTAAGGTGCCCGTACAAGCGGCAAATCGTCGCCGGTAAGCACGCGATAGCAAGGACCTACAAGCGGTCATTAGAACCGCTTTCGCACCCGAGGACTTATCGCCGTCGTGGAACGCCAGCGGCAAGCGCTATATCTGCACGGACTCCGTGTTCATCGCTTTCTCTGACAAGAACGACGAGGGGGATCTGATCGAGGAGCTGAAGCCCGCACTTGCGGCTTCGGCACCGGAGCCCTCCCGCCTGATCCATGCAAAGCTGCGGGCGGAAATGGCCGAGATGGGAATGGTCGCGCAGCGCACGGCGCTCGAGGACAAGCCCGCGCTGGCGCACTGGTATAAGCGCCTCGTCGAGGCCGACGGCTCGATGCGCAAGTGAATTGTCGCCGACAGCGTGTCGAGCCACATCGAGCAGCTTCTCGCCGGAATCCTTCCCGTCGTGCAGGGCGTCGCCGGTCGGCTGGTGGACCAAAAGCAGTCAGGCCGCCTTCCCCCCCAATCTTGTTCGGGGCCCTGACCTCGACGAACGTCTGCTTTCACAACTTGCGGCTGGCTCGGTGAACGACCGCAACTGGGGCGCAATGCGGCCATCGACCGGGGCCAGCAGGGCCTCCTCAGTGCCGGTCGCGTCCACCTTTCAGTCCTGGACGGGACCAAACGCCAACGGCGCCAGCGCGATGATTTCGTCTATGATCTGTTCGGTGACCTCGAGAGCGAGCGGATAGTCGCCCGGCTCGTCGATCGCGTAGAGATCCGAAATGGCCGGTCTGTGGTGGCCGAGCATGTATTTGCCCTCGATCCATCCGGTCCGCCCGAGACGGTCGCGGCCAAGTTGCGCCATGGAGCGCCGGATGACCTTCAAACCGGCTTCACGGTCGCCCGGTAGCGCGAGAGCACCCTGCATCGCTTCGAACGCCTGCCGAACCGAGGAAACCGTGACGAAATAGCCTTTGGTTTCGTTGAGCAGCGGCGCAACTTGGCGGGCGATCGGAACGACGGGACGATACTTGCGCGTTTGGGCACGGCCACGCGGGTTGAGATTGAGCCGGCGGCGGTGCGAATCCCATTGACCCCTTCTGGGGTCTGTCGAGACATCGTGCGCTGCGTCCGGCCGCGCCCAAGTGGCGACGCTGATCTGCAAAAATCGCAGGAGTTGGCGGCGCCCTGCGATGCGCTTCGTATAGGCCTTGTCGCTTTCACCATCCTTGCGGGCGGGCTCGGTGCAATAGCGGAACATCTTCGCAAGCTCTTGAACCGAGGCCCGATAGGTTGGTGTATGGCTAACCTCGGCGGCCTTCTTCGGTTTGAACTGCGCGCCTTTAAGCGTGTGGCCCTTCTGCTTCGCGAAATTGACGACAGCTGCGAGCTGTCGAACGCTGGCCTCGACGGTGCCCGGCGCCCGTTCGCGGGTTGAACCGTTACCCTGCTCGACTGGAATAAGAATGTTCCATTCGCGGAAATCCTCTATCCAGTCCTCATCGATCTCGTTGCACTGCGTCGCGACCAGACTATTGTCGGTGAGGTAGTTTACGATGTGGCCCAGGCGGGGTCGGATGGCACCGATGCTTGTCCGCCCCTTCCGGGCTTCGAGATAGGCCTCGATCGCTTCGGTGACGAGGTAGTTATCGGCGCCGTTCAGCGGCTGGCCGCATGTGGGGCAGATAGCCTTACCCTTCTCGCTGGCGAGGTATATCGCGTCTAGCTGGCGCTCGGCGTCTTCACGGCACGCCGTGCCCGTTGAGCGGCTTCGGACACGGCGCTTTTCGGCATCATACCATTCGACCTGGAGGTATGGGGTGCGGAGCGTCCCATCCTTTCGCCTGTCATAGACGAGCCGATACTTTCCCCGCTCGTAGACGATGGGGTCATCCTTCTTTCGCATGCTTTCCTCTGTTCTTCTGCTGCGGCGGTGAGCAGGTTCAGTCCGATGCCAACCGCATTCATCCTGTCGATGTCCTCGGCTTCGAGCCGAATTCCCTTTTGGATTTCAGACGCGCGCGACCATCGGCGCGCGATTTCTGAGAGTGTTTTCATTTTCCATCCTTTCGCCGCAGCCGAACCGACCGAAGCCACGACCTGTTTTGGAACGCCAACTTCCGCTAAAGTGCAAACGTGCCCCATTTGCTGACAAAGGCAGGAAGGTTCAGATGCCGCGCAACGCCGAAACGGTTTTTTTTACGAGCTGAGCTTTCAGCCGGGGTCGGCACAACAATCGCAACGAAAAGAAAGGCCTGTCGACTTTCGCAAGGCGGACTTGCGCGAAAGGCGGGCGTGGATCATCGCACGGTTGCCAGAATCGAACGCGGACAGCGTCCGTCTGCGGAAACACTCCTGTTGATTGCCACCGCGTTGGGGGTCGAAATCTATGACCTGTGCCCCCGGTGGGGCACGGTCGTAATGGCGCGAGAGGCCGGGATTGCGTCTCTCGGCTTAGGCTTGAGGGACGCAAGGCTTCGAGCGGGCGTCACGTTGGCGCAGGCACTGAGGCTGCCGGCGTCAGTTCTGCGACACTGTCGCGGTTTGAGCGGGGAATGTCCGTTATCCCGCGCCGTATCGCTGCTAGAGGAGGCCAAGGTTCGCAGGATTACGACGAGCCTGTAATTACGAATGAAGCATTGGCAACGCTTCTAGGCTTCAGCTCGGCCGAGGCGTTGACTCAGAAATGCGAAGAATATCGGTCGATCCTATAGGGCCCGCTCCCCTGACAGGTGTATGAAAAGCGACTGTGCACGCACGGCGCCACGCCATCTGGAGCGAGCGTTGCCGCGCCCAACTTCCGCACCACCGGTCGTTCCGGCTGCCGTGGCGATAATCGTTCCGCCAGTGGCGAGCCGTGACAATCAGATGCGCGTGCGGCGCGACGATCCATCCGCCGTCTGCTTCAATGGAGTGCACCGCCCAGGCGACCGCCGCGCCGCGGCGGATCAGCTCGCGTGTCGCGAAACCGGTCACGAGCGAGCGCCATGCAGTGGCTGGCAGTCGGTCCGGAATCTGCATCATCACATGCCATGCAGAGACTGCGGTGGGATCTTCGGTGGCGGCGGTCGCTGCGTCGGCGTTCTGCCAGATGCGATACGGTTCGGCTGCCCAAGAGGGCGCACTCGCTGGCAGGAGCAGACCGGCACCGCGAAGTTCGAACCGTCGCTCCGCGAAACTCGACGGCATCGACCCGAACCGATCCATAGGCGATGCATCACGCCAGATATACGCCACATTGCAATGTGCGGTTCGATACGCCGGGCGTCGCGACGACCATCGCCATGCCTCGGATATCGGCCTGATCTTGAAATCCGGGGCATCGTCGTCATTCGCAAGCATCCCCCATTTGCGCCGGACCGCATCAACGTCTTCCTTTGTGACGTGCATATCTTTCTCCGTTTCGGTGCCGGCCGGATCGACCGGCACCGTTATCACTGTTGACTAAAAGAGTGCTCAGGCCGCGGCGGCCGCGAGTGCCTCGTTCGTATCGACCGAGGCTTCAAGGCTTGCGCCACGCTCGAGCAGGCGGCCGCCTTCGAGGCGAACAGAACCGAGTTGTTCGGCGGCCCTCAGCCAGCGCCGTCGCGCGACGGCGATGCCGCGCGGTCGACGCTTCGCCGCCGGAGGCTTGCGCGCCGTCAGCGCGTGGCGTTCGCCGATCCGCCAAGCGACGCCGTCGCCGAGAAGCTGAAGGGGTGCCGTTTCGCTCGCTGCATAGGGCTCGCAGCCGGTAATGATTTCAACGGTGTCGGTGCGCCGGATCGCGAGCGAGAGGCTCGTTGGTTCCTCGGTCTCGAGATCAAGGTGCACCACCACAAGATCCTGGCCTAGATCGCTGGCCATTCGTTGCAGCTGACGACGTAGGACCGCGTCGATCGGACCTGCCGCAAGGAACGCGGTCGGATTCGAAATTGGACGATGACGCGGGTAGCCGAGCAGAACACGCAGGGTGAAGACAAGCGCCTGACGGCGCTGGATGACGTTGGAGAAGCTCATTTCATTTCCTTTTAATGTGCGCGACGCCGCACGGATGCGGACCTCTTTTGCCGCTCCGTTCCGGACGTCGAATTGTGATGATGGTGATGTGGAAGCGGGCGCCGCTCACCCGGCGTGACGGTTGAACCAATCGATGTCGGACAGGCTGGGCCGGATTGCCGGATGGATCGCTTTTAGGGCTTCGATTTCGCCCCCGACGTCGTTTTGCCTGACATCAATCGACCACACGCGTTCGCGCGCGTTCCAGCGATAGTGGCGCGCCTTGAGGTCGTCCTTCACACTAAACGGCGCGGCGTTCGCCGCAATGCGGCATTCGAGCGCGCGACCACGGTCGACGAGGTGCGCGGCGATGGTCCGGCCATCCGGGGCAGGCATCGAGATGAGCACAGCAAGTGCCCATGCATCAATCGCTGCGCGATGGGCCTTATAGAACAGTCCGAACTCGGTGAGCAGCGCGGACTGGCTCCGACCCTCGTATCCGGCCGCCCTCCAATCGTAATCAAGGCGGGCGCAGATCCAGGGGTGACGCAGCCCGGTAAACCGGCGCTGCATGTGCGGGCCGTCGAATTTCGCGTTGAATGCGACTAGGGCATCGACGTCGGAAAGCTCATGCGCGAGGAGCTCTTCGTCGAACGATTGGCCGGCTAGTTCGGCATCGGTGATGCCGGTGATCGTCCCGATATCGTCGGCGAGCGGCTCGCCGGGATTCTCCACCATCACTAACGGTGGCGCGATGCTGGCGAGTTACCCGTCGACCAGCGAGATCTTGGTGATCGCGATCTCGATGACCTTGGCATCGTCGCCTAGGCCGGTCGTCTCGATGTCGACGACGCCAAGCACGATGTCCGGCCCGGCGGCCGGCGTCGGTACGCACCACATTTCTTCGATGGAGGGCAGGCGCCGTAGCGCCCGGAAGTTATTCGCGTCAGCCTCGAGCTGGCGAGCATATCGATTGAGGATGGGATCGCCATCCTGGCTGTAGGGAACCATCTTCGGTCTCCGATGCCGGGGACGGCCGGCGCCGGAAGGACCGGATCAGGGTCTTTTTCCGCTCAATGCGATCCTTCGACCGACAGGCGAGAAGCCCTGTCCCAGCGCCGCCCGAAGGGCTGGCGCAACCCAAGGCCCGCCGGAGCGAGCCGCCCCGAGCCGCTGGAGCGGCGACACGACCGTTGCTTCGCAGGTCATGCCTGGAGGCCCCGAACCGGGGCCGAGCCAATCCGCAAGGCGGGCGCTGTAGTTGTTACGTGCGAAGCGCGTAATAACTACAGCGCCTGATGTAGTTTTGGGCGGA
>NZ_JAGRQC010000004.1 GCF_018122655.1 Stakelama marina | reverse complement strand
TAATCCCAGCTGGGGGTCACGTCAGACCCAACCAAAGCTGCCGGTCCGCTTTCAGGCAGTCTCCGGCAGAGCCTGAACGTCTGAAATGAGGGCGCTAAGCGGTCGTCGCACACAATTCGCGCTTTAGAATGGCACCGACTTGAGCGCGCCCTAGCTTCGCCCCCTTCGAAAACCTCCCCGGGCATAACACTGGACAAAGGCGCACAAGCAATTTGAAATAGATGCGCAATCCTGCGAACCCCGCAGAAATTGGTGGCTGCGGGTAAGAGTTATGCTGGGCCAGGACCTGTTGCCTGCCACATGGTCAGTCTTATGACTCATTTGCGACTAGGCCGCTGGCGACGATTTTCCGACGTCAGCAGCCTGATATCGGCCGCGCCCACATCGGCGACATGGGCCGTCACGACCGGGATGCGATTGACGATCGCAAGAACAGTGCGCAGCGCGGCTGCGGAGGGGTAACGCGTCGCACCTTCTCCACCGTTGGTCTTATGCCCGAGGAGATCGTTTCTGAATTCAAGAAAGATCGCCTGCTGCTTGAGCTCGTCACTAACCATATGGCGAGCCGAATGCATCGCTTGGCCACGCAACAAGCCGGGGATCAGCGGCGCGAGATAAATCCACCACAGCTTGTAAAATACGTCGCCGCGCTTGCGCTTTGTGCCGTCAGCGGGCTCAATCTCGGGAAACACGAGCGTTTCACCCGCTGCCTTCAGGGCTTCTACATAATGAGTAAATCCGAGCCGCACGAGCTCGTCAGCGATCGGAATGCACCGGATAGCGCTGGTGTTTTTAACCCGCCCCGTTTCGGTCGTGTCGATCCGCAGGAACCAGATGCCGGAGACATGATCGACATCAACGATGCGTAGCTTGCAGATTTCCTCACGGCGCGCGCCAGTGTACCAGACGAGCAAGAGCACATAAAAAAGACTGTCGTGAATGATGATGTCGCCGGCACAGCCAGTCCAGGGCGGCAGCGCAAAGATGGCTTGACCCTGTTCCACGGTGTAGCGAGTTCTCGCCGCCCGTTCGTCTTTCCGGTCAGGCTGGATGAATTCGCTGGTGTTCAGCTCCGGCAAATCTTTCAGCTTGGACCGGAGAAATTCGTGTATCTGAGCGATCTTGCGATAGTGTTTGTTGCAGGTTGGTATTGTTAGCCCAATGCCATCTCCTGCCAGGTCCCCCGCCTCGACCCGCTCGATAGCGCGGGCGTGCGCGCGCTCGAAGGTCATGTTAGCCGCCCGATCCGCTGGCGATTTGCCGAAAGTGATAGGCAATTTGTCAAACCATTGGTCAAGTCTCTTGAGATTCTCGCTATTTACCGCCCACATGGGCTTGCCAGGCGGGAGCGACCTTTCGAGTAGCTGGGCGGCCCAGCGGATCTGACGGAGCGTTTGCTCGCCTGTCTGTTCGCTGGCGCGCTTGCCGCCCTGGCGATGTTCGAACATCCGAGGCGTATCGGCAATGAACCGCTCCGCTACTTCACTTGGCGTCATGTCGAGCCATTCTGTGTTCGGCTCATCAACAGCGATCGGGGCATCTTCAGCGGTCGGATGCGTGGCGGGCGGTGACGATTTAGGCGCCGCGCAAGGCGGCTCGGCTACCGCACCGGGCATGGCGCCGATCTCGACGCCCGTTCGACATGACCAAGCACCGACCATCCTGGCCAACATCACCAGCTTTCCTGCCAATGCGCGGTTTGCTGGCGACGGAGCAATATTGACCCGAGCCAGCGCGGCTTCCGTCTCCTTCGCGAAATTGGCTTTCAGCCCCGGCGTCGCAATGATGAGTTGGCGAAGCCGGCCGGCTTCTTCCTCGTCCAGTTCGACGAAATTCTCCTCCGCAAACGCGCGAGTCGGCTGCTCAACGATTCCTGTTTGAGCGAAGGTCCGCCAAAGCGCTTCATAGGCTTGCAGGTCACGGTCGTGATCAGACAGGGCGCTGAAGTCGTGGTCCGCTTGCCACTCCGCCACCAAGTGAACCAGCGCGTTCCGGTAAAGCGTCATCTCGTCCATGAAGAGGCGGTATTGCTGATCCTGATTCAGCCCCTCGGTCGTGATACGGCTATATAGGCTCATCCTGACGGTCTCGCTGTGCGCTGTCATCGCCGCGGCCCGTCCGCGTGCGATCCTCAGCTCCCGCGTCTGGAGGCTAAGTCCAAGGCTTATAGGAGCGTGGGCGCCTGTCGCCAAACGGAGCGTGCGCCGCCACCAGTATACGGCGCCTCGGCGATAGGTGTTGGTCGGTAGCGGCATGGCGTCTCGCGACAGTCAGTTAATACACCGACTTGAGACAGCGCCGGCCCAGCCAGGCTTTTCGCTGGCTGAAACCGCAGATTTCGGCCGTTCCCGAAAACGGGAACAGATGCTTGGCTGGGGCGGCAGGATTCGAACCTGCGAATGGCGGCACCAAAAGCCGCTGCCTTACCACTTGGCGACGCCCCAGCAGAGCGGGTGCCCTTAGCACCGCTTTGTCGCCGATGAAAAGCCCGTCCGGCGACGCAGTTCGCGCTCTTTTAGAACAGGCGCTTTACCCAGCCATGCGGGTCGGCCTGTTCGCCGCGCTGGATACCGACGAGGCGGTCACGCAGCCGCTGGGTGAGCTGGCCCGTACCGCCCGCGCCGATGGTGAAGTCGCCCTTCGACGAACGCACCGTGCCGACCGGTGTCACCACCGCTGCCGTGCCGCAGGCGAAGGTTTCGCGCAGGCGGCCGCTTTCGGCATCGGCGCGCCACTGGTCGATCGCATATTCCTCCTCGCGCACCGCGATCCCCTCGTCACGGGCGAGCGCCAGGATCGATTCGCGCGTGATGCCGGGCAGGATCGTTCCTTTGAGCGGTGGGGTGACCATCGACCCGTCCTCCATCACGAAGAACAGGTTCATGCCGCCCAGTTCCTCGACCCAGCGATGTTCGGCCGCGTCGAGAAATACCACCTGATCGCATCCATTCTCGATCGCCTGCGCCTGTGCGACCAGACTAGCGGCATAGTTTCCGCCGCACTTGGCAGCGCCGGTTCCGCCCGGTGCCGCGCGCGTATAATCTTCCGAGACCCAGATCGAGATCGCCTTCGCGCCGCCCTTGAAATAGGCGCCGACCGACGATGCGATGACGAGATAGAGATATTCGTGCGCCGGCCGCACGCCCAGAAACACTTCGCTCGCGAACATGAACGGCCGGATGTAGAGCGCCCCGCCCTCCGCCGTCGGAATCCATTCGCGGTCGATCGAGACAAGCTTTTCGATCGATTCGAGGAACAACTGCTCGGGCAGCTCGGGCATCGCCATACGCGTAGCCGAGCGATTGAAGCGGCGGGCATTTTCCTCGGGGCGGAAAAGCGCGGTGGCGCCGTCGGCGAGGCGATATGCCTTCATCCCCTCGAAAATTTCCTGCGCATAGTGCAGGACAGAGGATGCCGGATCCATCTCGATCGGCCTGCGCGCGGTGATTTTCGCGTCGTGCCAGCCCTTGTCTTTCGACCAGCGGACCATGGCCATATGGTCGGTAAAGACACGGCCGAAACCGGGATCGGCGATCCGCTCGGCACGCTCGCTGGCGGGAACCGGATTGCCGTGCTCCTCGATCGCGAAGGTCAGTTTTGTCTGGGCGTCCATGGGCATCCTCGATTCGGCGCGCACCGGCAATAATCGGCCCGGCACAGCACTGGTTGCCGTGGCCTAGAGCCGATGGCAAACAGGGTCAACATGGCTGGCCAGTCCCCTTCCGAACCGCCGCGCGGCGCGTCTCCGCTGTTCCTGCGCGAGCCCGAAATCCGGCGCGGGATCGAGCTGCTTTATTTCGGCTACAGCCATCTGACACGCGCGATCGACGACCTTCTGGCGAGCGAGAAGCTGGGCCGTGCGCATCACCGCGCGCTGTATTTCATCGCCCGCCAACCCGACCTGACCGTCGGCGATCTGCTCGCCATTCTCGCGATCACCAAACAGTCGCTCGGCCGCATACTTGGCGACCTGACCGAGCGGGAGCTGGTGGAAACGCGTCCCGGCGACCGCGACCGACGGCAAAAACTGCTCCGGCTTACCCCGGCAGGGCGCACGCTGGAGGCGGCACTGTTCGAAGCGCTGCGCGAGAAAATGTCGGCGGCCTATTCGAGCGCCGGCCAGGAAGCCGTTGGCGGCTTCTGGGCGGTGCTCGAAGGACTGGTTCCCGATGGCGAACGCAGGCGGCTGCGCGAACCGCGCTGAACGTCAGCGCTTGCGCGCCGCTTCCGCCAGTTCGTGATTGCGATCGCGCGAAGCCGTCAGCGTCTTGACCATCAGCTTCTTCAGCGCATCGCCGTCGTCGAGGACGTTCATACCCTCACGTGTCGAGCCGCCGGGGCTCGCGACACGGTCGGCGAGAACGCCCGGCGTTTCGTCGCTGCCGGCCGCCATTGCCGAGGAACCGTTGACCGTCGCCGTCGCGAGGCGGCGTGCCTGATCTTCGGGCAGGCCGAGTTCGGCGCCGGCTGCCGCGATCGCATCGATGAAGCGGAACACGAAACCCGGACCACAGCCCGACAGCGCGGTAACCGTGTCGAACAACCCTTCTTCCCGAATCCATTCGACAAGGCCGAGCGAGTCCATCAGCGCGGTCGCCGCCTTGCCCTGCTCACCCTCGGGATCGGCGCCGTAGAGCGCGACCACGCCCTTGCCGAGGCCAACCGGAAGGTTGGGCATCACGCGCACCACCGCCTTCGCATCGAAGCGGTCGGACAGCGCCGCGACATCGACACCGGCCAGGATCGAGAGCAGCAGCGGCACGCCCTTGATCCGCGGCGCAAGCGCCTCCGCAACATCGTCGAGCATCTGCGGCTTCACGCCGAGCATCACCGCGTCGGGATCGTCACCGCCCTCGGGAAATTTCTCGAGATGGCGGACGCCGTCGGGGATCTTCGGGGTGCCGGGGTCGATCACCGTCACCTGCGACGGCGACACGTCTCCGCTCGCGACCCATTGGCTGAGCATCGCGCCCGCCATGTTGCCACAGCCGATCAGCCAGATGTTCTGCGGGATGCCGTTGGTCATGCTTCTCCTTGCGTGTCGATGAGTGCCGATGCCAGCGCTTCCTCGGGGCTCTTGCCGCCCCAGAGGACGAACTGGAACACCGGGTAGAAACGCTCGCATTCATCAATCGCCGACTCGACGAGCAGTTCCGTCTGGGCGAGCGACATGTTGCCGCCATCGGATGCGTCGATCATCGCCGCGTGGCGGTACAGCAGAATGCCGCTCGACGACCACAGCTCGAAATGACCGACCCAGAGCTGCTCGTTGATGAGCCCCAGCGCCTCGTACACGGCGGCGCGTCGTTCCTTGGGAACGCGGACATCGGGAAAGACCAGATATTGCAGCACCCCATCTTCCTCGCGGTAGATCGCGCGCATTTCGTATTCGACCCAGCTACCCTTTACCCGCGCGACGATTTCCTCGTCCTCGCGCTCGTGGCTCCAGCCATGGGCGGCGAAATAGCTTTCGAGCATATCGATGGGCGCCGCCTCGACATCGGTGTCGAAATCAGCTTCCTCGAGCATGTATTTGCCTCCGGTGCGGCAGAATTGCCGCGTACAGGGGTGCCAATAGTGGACGCCCGGCACAAGACCGGGCGTCACGACATCGGCAAAAAACTGTGGAAAAGCGCCGGATCAGGACTTCGGGGCCGCCTTGGGCTTGCGCGCGGCGGCGGGCTTCGCCGTGTCCTTGGCTGCCGCTTCGAGCGCCTCGATACGCTTTTTCAGTTCGTCATTTTCGTCGCGTGCGGCCGACGCCATCGCCTTTACCGCCTCGAATTCCTCGCGCGATACGAAATCGAGTCCCCCGATCCATTCGCGGGCGCGATCGCGCGCGGCACTTTCGCCCTCGCGCGCCATGCCGGCAACGGTCCCCGCCGCACCGTTCATGAACTTGACGAAATCGTCGAAAAATCGGTTTTCGGTCTGCATCTGTCTTGATCTCCGTTCAGAGCGTAATCTGGGTGGCAGACGGCGAAGTTACAACATGTTCGGCGTTCGGGTTCAGCTGGCCGATCTGGAACAGGATGATGCCGGCATAGCTGACCCATATCAGATAGGGCACCAGACACCATGCCGCGGCCTTGCGAATGCGTGCGAATACGAACGTCATTGCGAGCACGAGCAGGAAGATCGCGGCGATCAGCACCAGCGACCAGGTGATCCGGTGCATGCCGAAGAACAGCGGCGTCCAGGCGAAATTGGCGGCAAGCTGGACAGCGAACAGCGCGAGCGCCTGCGCGCGAAGCCTCGATCCGCGGGCGTTGAGCACCATCGCCACCGCCAGCCCCAGCAGGATATAGATCGTCGTCCATGCCACCGGAAAGGCCCAGTCGGGCGGCGTTCCCGCAGGCTTGCTGAGCGCCGCGTACCACGCATTT
Source organism: Stakelama marina (assembly GCF_018122655.1). Classification (GTDB taxonomy): domain Bacteria; phylum Pseudomonadota; class Alphaproteobacteria; order Sphingomonadales; family Sphingomonadaceae; genus Sphingomonas; species Sphingomonas marina. Next base: position 496,823 of record NZ_JAGRQC010000004.1, on the reverse strand, counting down.
TGCGATCCGGCAGGAACGAGGTTCGCCGACAGGAATCCGATCAGCAGGACAAATGGCACCGTCACCATCGCCCAGCGCAGGAACGCCATGCGCAGCTGCCCCTGCGACGCAATCTCTTGCATTCGGATCTCCCGTGAAGAACCTGATTTTTTCAAGCGTCCTTATCGGCAAGCGATGACAAGAACAATGCGCGAGCACATGCGCGGCTGTCCCGGTACGGTTCAGCCCCGAATGGCGGCGATCAGGAATTCGACATTGCCCTCCGGCCCGGTGATCGGGCTGGTGGCAATGCCCGCTACGTCCCAGCCGCGCTCCTGAAGCCAGGTCCGCACTTCGCCGCAGACGCGTTCGTGGACGGCCGGGTCGCGAACGACGCCGCCCTTGCCAACTTCGTCGCGCCCCGCCTCGAACTGCGGCTTGATGAGCGCGACCAGCCGCGCACCGGGCCTCGTAAAGCCGAGCGGCACGTCGAGCACCTTGGCGAGCCCGATGAAGCTGGCATCGCAGACCACCCAATCAACCGGCTCCGGCACGTGGTCGGGTGTCAGGATGCGCGCGCTGGTCTGCTCGTGAACGATGACGCGCTCATCCTGCCGCAGCTTCCAGGCGAGCTGGTTGGTGCCGCTATCGACCGCATAGACCCGCGCCGCGCCGCGCTGGAGGAGCACGTCGGTGAAGCCGCCGGTCGATGATCCGACATCGATCGCTACCGCGCCGGCCGGGTTCCAGCCGAAATGGTCGAGCGCATGCGCAAGCTTGATTCCGCCGCGCGAAACCCAGGGATGATCGCGCCCGCGCACCTCGATCGCGGCGTCGGCGGCAAGCTGCTGCCCCGCCTTGGCGATCTTCGTCTCGCCCGAAAAGACGAGCCCCGCCATGATAAGCGCCTGCGCCCGCGTCCGGCTCTCGGCCAGCCCGCGATCGACAAGCATCTGGTCAACGCGTTGCTTGGCCATCAGCGACTCGCTCGCTGCAAGGCGATCCCTAGTTCCGCCAACGTAGGATCTGCGCGGCACTCGAAGGGGTTTCCAGCCAACTCGACGCCAAAATCTTTTTCGTATCTGACGGCTATGTCGCTGACATCGTCGGGATCGATCTTCATATCGCCGTAAACCCGATCATCCGGATAAGGAGTTAGGGGCCTAAAATAGTAGGGCAGGAACGCGTTCCAAAGAAAGCTCGCAACCGCCGGTCGCACGTCTTTGCAGACCATCAGCGCGCAGAAATCATGCTCACTGAGAGGCTTGCGCTTCATCGCAAGGAATTGTTGCCTCCGCCGCTCCCGTAGCGTCAAGATTGTCACCCCGGCACCGACGACGGCAACGGCAATCGGTATTGCGATCCAGTCGCTCAGGCCCGCGCGCCTTCGATCTTGCCGCTCTCGTTCCAGCGCAGCGCCTTCAGCACGGTATCGACGATGTGCTGCGCGTTGAGCCCGGCCTCGTCATATTGTTTCTCGGGCTTGTCCTGGTCCTGGAAGCGGTCGGGAAGACGCATCGTGCGCAGCTTCAGGCCGGCATCGATCAGCCCCTCGTCGCTCGCCATCGTCAGGACATGCGCGCCGAGGCCGCCGATCGCCGCCTCCTCCACCGTCACCGCGACTTCGTGCGTCGTCAGCAGCTTGCGGATGAGATCCTCGTCGAGCGGCTTGGCGAAGCGCAGATCGGCGACACTCGTCGAAAAGCCCTTGGCCTCCAGCTGGTCGGCGGCCTTGAGCGCTTCGGCGAGACGCGTGCCGAGCGACAGGATCGCGACCTTCTTGCCTTCGCGCACGATGCGGCCCTTGCCGATTTCGAGCTGCTGCGGCGTATCGGGAAGCTGTACGCCGACCCCCTCGCCGCGCGGATAGCGTAGCGCGATCGGCCCGCTGTCGTGGAGCGCCGCGGTATAGGTCATGTGAACCAGTTCGGCCTCGTCGGCGGCGGCCATCACCACCATGTTGGGCAGCGTCGCAAGATAGGTGACATCGAAGCTGCCGGCATGCGTCGCGCCGTCGGCACCGACCAGCCCGGCGCGGTCGATCGCGAAGCGCACCGGCAGGTTCTGGATCGCCACATCATGGACGACCTGGTCATAGGCGCGCTGCAGGAAGGTCGAATAGATCGCGCAGAAAGGCCGCATTCCCTGTGCGGCGAGGCCCGCGGCGAAGGTCACGGCATGCTGTTCGGCGATGCCGACGTCGAACGCGCGGTCGGGATGCGCCTTGGCGAACTTGTCGACCCCGGTGCCGCCTGGCATCGCCGCGGTGATCGCGCAGATGCGGTCGTCGCTGTCGGCGAGCTTCGCCAGCGTCTCGCCGAACACATTCTGATAGGCCGGCGGTCCCGGCGGGCCCTTTTGCTGCGCGCCGGTGATGACGTCGAACTTTTTCACACCGTGATATTTGTCGTCGGCATTTTCGGCGGGCGCATAGCCCTTGCCCTTCTGCGTCACGACATGGACGAGGATCGGCCCTTCCTCGGCATCCCTGACATTTTCGAGCACGGGGATCAGATGGTCGAGATTGTGCCCGTCGATCGGCCCGACATAATAGAAGCCGAGTTCTTCGAACAGCGTGCCGCCCGTTACCATGCCGCGGGTATATTCCTCGGCCTTGCCCGCCGCCTTGTACATCCGCCGCGACAGCTTTTTCGCGACACGGCTCGCCAGGCTGCGCAGCCCCAGATACTCGCTCGACGAGATCAGCCGCGCGAGATAGGCCGAAAGCCCGCCGACCGGCGGCGCGATCGACATGTCGTTGTCGTTCAGGATGACGACCAGCCGGTTGCCCGCCTGTTCGGCGTTGTTCATCGCCTCATACGCCATGCCGGCCGACATCGCGCCGTCGCCGATCACCGCGATCGCCTTGCCCGGCTTGTTTGCGAGCTTGTTTGCGACCGCAAAGCCCAGCGAAGCCGAGATGGAGGTGGAACTGTGCGCCGCGCCGAACGGGTCGTATTCGCTCTCGGCGCGCTTGGTGAAGCCACTGAGGCCCCCGCCCTGCCGCAGCGTGCGGATACGGTCGCGACGCCCGGTCAGGATCTTGTGCGGATAGCATTGATGGCCGACGTCCCAGACCAGCCGGTCCTCGGGCGTGTTGAAGATGTAATGAATCGCCACCGTCAGCTCGACGACGCCGAGCCCGGAGCCGAGATGCCCGCCGGTTTCGCCAACCGCCGAGATAACCTCCGAGCGAAGTTCGTCGGAGAGCTGACGAAGCTGGTTGGGCTTCAGCTTGCGGAGATCGTCGGGGGTCGTGACCGTGTCGAGCAACGGCGTTTCGGGTAGTTCAGCCATGCCGCCTGCTTATCCCACGCTTACACTGGTGTCGATTGTTACCGGTTGCTCAATCGCAGTCGGCGCATTTGCCGCGCACTTCGATGACCGGACGAACCGGCGAAAATCCCGCGCTTTTCGCCGCCGAACGCACTTCATTGGTGATCGCGTCGTCGTCGAGATGCGTGGTCTGTCCGCATTTGTCGCAGACCAGAAAGATACAGTCATGCAGGCAATCGGGGTGCGCGTTGGCGATATAGGCGTTCTCGCTCTCGACGCGCCGTGCGAGGTTCGAATTCACGAACAGGTCAAGGATTCGGTACACGCTGTTGGCCGCGACACGCCGCCCCTCGCGGTCGGAAACCGCCTCGGCGATGTCATAGGCGGATGCCGGCTTGTCGAACTGCGCAAGCGCGGAGAACACGCTTTCACGCATCGCCGTCCATTGCTCGCCGGCCTTTTCCAGCGTCGTCTGGGCGGCGCGCGTCAGATCGGCGCCTTCATGTTCATGATGATCGTGCGCGTGCATGGCTTGAATTTAGGCACTGCACGCAATTGCGGCAAGCGTTGGCAAAAAGTCAGTGCGTCGCCCGGCGGTTGAGCTCGTGCCCGGCGGCGAGGCAGGCAACACCCAGGATCGTGAAGACCGTTTCCGGCCCGCCATGCGGTACGTTGAGCGCCCCGGCCATCACGCCGAGGCCGAATCCGCCGAGCGCCGCGGGCAGCATCAGGCCGTGGGTCAGAATCCCCTTGCCCAGCGCGATCACGCCGAACCCGATTGCGAGCACCAGACCGATCTCGTGAATGCGCGGATCGAGCAGCGCCCCGGCCGATGCGAGCAGACCCAGCAAAACAGCGCTTGCCAGGCAGTGCACAAGGCACAGCCCGCTGAGCGCAATCGCCAGATTGTCGAACCGGGTATCGACCCGGTCCCAAAGGCGCATGACTGGATTCGCGGCGGTCATCGCGGCGATATAGGGCAACGCCCTGCGCGATACAACATAACATCGCCCGTCGTTCAGGCGACTAGCATTCGTGCAATCGCGATATTAAGCAGCACTTGTGTCCGATCCTGCGCTGAAACCACCCACCGCCCGTCCGCTCGCCATCGCCAACTGGCTGTATGTCGTCGCCGCGATGATCGTCGCGATGGTCGTCGTCGGCGGAATTACGCGACTGACGGAATCGGGGCTGTCGATCACCGAATGGGACCCGATCAGCGGCATCATCCCGCCGCTCAGCCATGCGCAGTGGCAGGCCGAATTCGCGCATTACCGCGAGATCGACCAATATGCCGCGATTCATGCGGGCATGACGCTGTCGCAGTTCAAGGGCATTTTCTTCTGGGAATATTCGCACCGCCTGCTCGGCCGGTTGATCGGGATGGTGTTCTTCGTCCCGCTGGTCTGGTTCGCCGTCCGGCGCGCCATTCCGAAGGGCTATGCTTGGCGGCTGATCGCATTGCTCGCGCTGGGCGGCCTGCAGGGTGCTTTTGGCTGGCTGATGGTCCGTTCGGGCCTTCAGCCGGGCATGGTCGAGGTCAGCCATTACTGGCTGGCGATCCACCTTGTTACCGCGCTTTTCACGCTGTCGGGAATCGTGTGGGCCGCGCTCGACTTGCGGCAGCTTGCGCGCAACCCCGCAGCGCGCCCCGCGCGCCTCACCGGTATCGGCGCGGCCACCGGCATCGTGCTGCTGATCCAGCTGATCTACGGTGCCTTCATGGCCGGGCTGCGCGCCGGACTGGTCACCGACAAATGGCCGCTCATCAACGGCCATTTCTTTCCCGCAGCCGAGTTCGCCAGCCATTCGCTCGGCGATGCGTTGTTCAACGACCCTTATGTCGTCCACTTCATTCATCGCTGGTGGGCATGGGTCGCGCTCGGCTTTCTGATCGTACTTGCGCGCAAGGTACGCCCGGTCGACCGCCGCGCCTCGATCGCGATCCATTCGGCGGTCGGCACGCAAATCCTGCTCGGCATCGCGACCGTCATGGCGCATGTGCCGATCTGGCTCGCGGCGCTGCACCAGCTGGTCGGCGCGCTGCTCGTAATCGCGACCGCCTGGGCCGCGCATGCCGTCGGCCGGAGAAACGCCGCGACATGAGCGACATCGCGCTGCTGCACACCACCTTTCCCGACCGCGAGAGCGCAGGCACCGTTGCCGCTGCGGTCGTCGACGCGCGGCTCGCCGCCTGCGCGAACATCCTGTCGCCCTGCGTCTCGGTCTATCGCTGGCAGGGCGCGATCGCCAACGATCCCGAGGTTCCGGTCCTGTTCAAGACGACGATCCCGATCGCCAAAACGCTGCGCGATCGCATCACCGAGCTTCATCCCTATGACGTACCGGTGATCGAACTCTGGCCCGTCGCAGTGGCGCAGGCCGTATTCGACTGGGCCGAGCGGGAAACCGATGCTTGACCTCGTCGCGCTGGTTGCCGCGGCCACAGCGGTGCAGCCCGCCGCTGCCGCGCCCTTCTCCCCGCCGCTCGACCGGACGCTGCAATTGCGGATCAGCCAGACCCGAAGCGAGGACGGCCGGCGCAAACGCTTCGTCGTCCGCCGCACCGTGCGTTTTGCGCGCGAAGGAGACGGCTTCGTCGCCGAGCTGGTCACCATTGGCGCCGACGGAGCGAATGCCGGGAGCGCGGGCAGCCGGTTCGAAGCTGCGATGGCATCACTGATGGGGCGCACGATCCGCTACCATCTCGACACCCGCGGACGCGTGCGGTCGATCGACGAACTGGGCGTCCTTTGGAAATCGCTCACCGCCGCCGTCGCCGAAGAGGCCAGAAAGGCCCATCCCGAACGAAAGGGCTATGCCGAACGCATCATATCGTCGCTCGGCGGGCTTCCCGTTGCGCAGCGGCAGCGAATGCTAGCCACCATGCTGACCTCGGTTATCGAAGTCGATGCGGCGGAACGCGGCGTGATGCCGGTCAAGGCGGTGACACTCCCCGCCCAGCCGCCTTTCGGCCAGGATCAGCGCCTCGAAGGCACCGAACGCAGCTGGCGCGAGGGGAATCGGCTGGTCGTATCCGAGCGCTTCGCAGGAGACCTGAAGATTCCCGACGGCTCGGGGGCGGTCGCACACATCGAAACCGACATCGTCCGACGCGTCGATCCGTTGACCGGAATGCTCGTCCGGAGCCGCAAGACCAAGCGCACGACGATCGGTGACGAGACCCGCAGCAGCGTGACCGAAATTACCCTCGAATAGCACCCGGTATTCTGATACCCGTTCGCTATCCCCCGGCTGCGCTTGACTTGCGCGCGGTGATCCGACAAATGGCCCGCAGCGACGCCGCTCTGACAGGGGCGGCGCGATTCGTTTCAAACAACTAAGGTCAAAAGCACCATGAAGGCGCTGATGAAGACCACCAAGCCGGCCAAGCCGCACGAGGTGGAAAAGAAGTGGCACATCGTCGATGCCGACGGCCTGGTGGTCGGTCGCGCGGCGACGATCATCGCCAATGTCCTGCGCGGCAAGCACAAGCCGAGCTTCACCCCGCATGTCGATTGCGGTGACAATGTCATCGTCATCAATGCCGACAAGGTGAAGTTCACCGGCAAGAAGCTGACGCAGAAGCTCTATTACAAGCACACCGGCTATCCGGGTGGCCTGAAGGAAGTCCGCGCCGACAAGGTGCTGGAAGGCCGCTTCCCCGAGCGCGTGCTCGAAAAGGCTATCGAGCGCATGATCCCGCGCGGTCCGCTCGGTCGTCAGCAGATGCGCAACCTGCGCATCTATTCCGGCGCAGAGCATCCGCATGAAGCGCAGAACCCCGAAGTGCTCGACATCGCGAGCATGAATCGCAAGAACAAGGTGGGCGCCTGATGTCCGACAATCGCCAGTCCCTTTCCGATCTCGGCAACCTGACCAAGGGTCAGCAGCCGGCGCCTGACGCCGTCGTCGCCGAAGACACGACCGAAACCCCGGCCGAGCCGACGACGCCGCTGCGCGAGCAGGAAATCGACCAGCATGGCCGCGCCTATGCGACCGGCCGCCGCAAGGACGCTGTTGCGCGCGTCTGGCTGAAGCCCGGCACCGGCAAGATCACGGTCAACGGCCGTGACCAGGCAACGTATTTCGCACGCCCGACGCTGCGCCTCGTCATCAACCAGCCGTTCGACGTCACCGATCGTCGTGGTCAGTATGATGTCGTCTGCACCGTCAAGGGCGGCGGTCTTTCGGGCCAGGCAGGCGCCGTCAAGCACGGCATCAGCCAGGCGCTGACGCGCTACGAACCGGCGCTGCGTTCGCCGGTCAAGGCAGCCGGCTTCTTGACCCGCGACAGCCGCGCGGTCGAGCGTAAGAAGTACGGCAAGGCCAAGGCCCGCCGCAGCTTCCAGTTCTCGAAGCGCTAAGCGTTACGGAAACGAAATCACCAGAAAGGGCGGTCCGGCAGCGGGCCGCCCTTTTTCGTGCATGCGCACTCGCTTTTGTGACATTTTCGCTACAACAGCCCTGTTTTCACGACTGTTAGTACGGATACGGACGCACAACTAGTTGAGCCTCCACCCCGGCGAATCTAACCTTTGCCGATTCGTTTAAGGGGGGAACTAATGCAAAATCAGTATTTTGGCCGGAAAGCCCGCGCTCATCAGCGATTGCTGCTCGCATCTGCTGCCTGGGTCGGCCTCGCCATCGCGGGAAACGCACAGGCGCAGACTTCGGACGTTTCAGGCCCTGATTTCGCCATCGACGCGCCGCAGACGGCTTCGGTCGATCTCGCCGCGCTTCTGGGACAAGCACCCACCTCAAATGGCCCCGAATTTGCCGTCGATGCCGCACAACCTGGAACGGCGGCCACAACCGTCATCAACACTCCGAACGTCGTGGTCGAAGGACCCGGCACCGGATACACTCCCGCCCCAGGTGTCCCGGGTAGCATCATCGATGACGCAGTCGACGTAACCGGCGTCGGTCAATTCTACCGCGCGGACGGCTATGTCTGCACCGGCACGCTCATCAACCCGCGCACAGTGTTGTTCGCCGCCCACTGTGTGAACGACCGCAACCCGGAAGAATATGGCGTGGCGACCGGCGGCGTCCCTGCGGCCTTCTCCTTCAAGGCAGATGCGCTTGGAGGATTTATCGACTGGGTCAATTCGGGCTTCAATTCGGTGCCCGATTCGTATGTCTACAACGTCAACCAGATACTTTATAATCCCGCTTCGGTGGCCCGGCCCGAAGGCCTTGGCTTTCTGGAAGGCGACATCGCGATCGCCTCGCTGGACACGCCGGCCACAAACGTTCCGACCTGGGCGCTGCTCTTCTCGCCGCTGCCCGCGCCCAATACGATCGATTCGGTTGATGGCACCGGCTACCACGTCCGCGTCAACGGCTATGGCGCGTCCGGCTATGGCGACACCGGCGCGATCTACGGCGTCGATTTCCGACGCCGCGCCGCGGAGAACATGATCGGCATCCTCGGTTCGTTCAACGATCGTGACAACTTCCTGTTCGGCCCGCCGGGAGCGAACGACCCGAACCTTCCACAGAATCTGTATCAGCTCGATTTCGACGATCCCGCGAGGGCAAATCCATTTGATTTCAATCTTTTCAAGGATGACGCCCGCAATCCGGAAGGATCGACGGCGGGCGGCGATTCGGGCGGGCCGCTGATCCTCGATCAGACCTATGCCGAGGAACTGGTTATCGGCGTCCTGTCGGGCGGATCGCGCTTTTTCGGCCCCCAGCCCTTTTCGAGCTACGGCACCGAAAGCTTCTACCAGCCGCTTTATCTGTTCTGGGACTGGATCGTCGCCAACAGTCCCTATCGCTATACGCAGTCCAAGGCCGGGGATGGAATGTGGAGCGATCCCGATCACTGGGTGACCGCGCTCGATCCGAATTTCCGCATCATCGACGCCAATGGCGACCTGGTGAACGGCGTTCCTTCAACGGCAGGTGCCGGCACGGCCGGAGACGGGTCCAAATTCGGCCAGATCTGCAACGGCGCATATTGCTACGACCTCGCGACCGGCGACTATGTCGATTATGACGGCAATGTTCTGCTCGCCGGCGATCCGGCTCCCGCCGGTGGAACGCCCGACGCGCTGCCCGATCCGACGCTCGCCAACGGCCTGCCCGGTGCGACGGGATATGTACCGGACAATATCGACCCCCAGGTCATCATCGATCCCGACACCGGCGCCACCACCATCGTAAACGCCCGCTATTTCGACGTAACACTCGCGGCGGCAGGAACCACCACGCTCGATACCGGTGTGACGATCGACAAGCTTTCGCTGATGGGCGGCGAGACCGCGCTCGACATCACCGGCAACGGATCGCTGACCAGCCTGACCGACATCAACCAGCTGGCCGGGTCGATGAATGTCGACGGCACATTGTCGAGCAACGGCGATTATTTCCTGATGACAGGCATGCTGTCGGGCAGCGGCACGCTGAACGTGCCCTATTTCACCAATCTGATGGGCCTGGTCGCCCCCGGATCGGTGGGCACGGTCGGCACGCTCGATTTCAACGGCAACGTGATCCTGACCTCGGCCAGCGGCTATGCCGTCGATCTGGGCACCGACGGGGTTTCCGACCGGATTGCGGTGCACAGCACGGGCGTGGACGCCAATGGCGACCCCACCGATGGCCTTGCCAGCATCGGCGGAACGGTGATGTTCTCGCCGACCGATGGGACGCTGCTTCGCGACGGGTACAGCTATACGATCCTGACCGCCGAGGCTGGATATGACGGCACGTTCACGACGTCTGACCTCAGCGCTATCCTGCGCCCCGAACTGTCTTACGGCCCCAATGCCGTCACGATGGAAATCGTCGCCGGCAGCTATGTCAGCGTGGTCGATCGGTCTTCTTCGACGCAGCTCGCCTTTGCCCGGCTGCTCGACCAGAACCGGTCGCAATATGATCGCTATGCCGATCTCTACGGCCCGCTCGATATCCAGAACGCGGCGACGATCCAGGCGACCCTCGAAACCTTCGCTCCGCGTACCCAGGCGGTGAAGCAGGGCATGGGCACGACCGCGGTCGAAACCGCCAACCGGTTCATCCGCAACCGCATCAATCAGATCGGCAGCGGCGATATGGGTGGATCGCTTGCGATGTACGGCCAGCCTGTCGCGCTCGCATCGGCAGCGGCGACCAACCCGATGACGGCCACCTCGCTCGCAGGCGGCACCGGCGCCGAAACCGTAGAGCGGAGCGGCGTGCTCCCCGATGATGTCAGCGGCTTCCTTGCCGGCGGTTATATCGACGGCGACAGTGCGGGCATGCCGGCAACGACGATGGCGGGCCGCGACACGTTCGACGGCTATTTCATCGCCGGCGGTCTGGAAAAGGCGATCGATGCCAATGGCGCGATCGGCCTGGCCTTTTCCTACACCAGCCTCGACGGCATGACGCCGGTCGCGACGCATTCGGCGAAGGGCGACCTGTATCAGGGCACGCTCTACACCGTGTACAACTATGGTGGCGGCATCCGCTTCGATGCGCAGATGAGCGCGGGCGCGTTCGACACCCGGACGACGCGTCAGGTCAGCGCGGGCGGGACGAACTATTCGATCACCGGGCGCGACCGGGCGTTCGTGTTCACCTCGGAAGTCGGCCTCGGCAAGGTGTTCGGCACGGGGTCGTTCGATATCACTCCGCGGGTGGCATTTCGCGCCAGCCATATCGGCTTCACACCGGTCGCCGAACAGGGTGGTGGCCCGGCGCTGCAATATGCCTTGGGCAATTACGACAGCGTCCAGGGTCGCGCGGGCATCAACCTGACCGGGCGCGGCATGTTCAAGCCGTTCCTCAACGCGACCTATGTCCACGATTTCCGTGACAAGCCCGCCGCATTCGGCGCCAATTTCGTCGGCGGCATCGGTCCCAACGCGATCTTCGCGCTTCCGGGACATGATCAGGATTACGGCGAAGTCAGCGGTGGCGTCGGCTATGCCGGCAACGGTTTCGACATTTCGCTTGCGGCGGATACCACTGTCGCGCGCGACGATCTGTCCTATCAAAGCTATCGCGGCACGGTGACCTTCCACTTCTAAGGAAGGCGCCGACGTGAAATCGATTGGGGCGGTCCGGCGACGGGCCGCCCTTTTTCGTGAAGTGCGGCTACATCACGCGGCAACTGACCTCGATTTCACCGCCGCTTATATCGATCTGGTTGAACGAGGGGCGCGACATTCGTGTTCGTTCGGACAAGGTTCCCGCGCCGATCAGCCGCACCGAACGGTCTGTGGCATCGTGCGCAATGTCGAACGGATCATGGACATGCCCCGTCAGCACGGCATCGGCCCCCGCCTCTGCCAGCATCCGCAGCGCCCGGGGGCCATGGCGCGTCTTCGACGTCGCCGCCGTGCCGGGCTCGACAAGCGGATGATGCGCCGCCACCAGCAGAACCTTGGCAGACGATGCTTCTTCGATCAGCCGCAATGTCCGCTTCAGGCTCCGGCGACTGACATGACCCTTCGACCAGTTGAGCCGCCACTGGAAACGCGCCGTGGTTTTCAGCGGAACGACCGCAACGCCGGGCAATTCAAGCGGGCGTTCGATCGCGCGTTCCACCGCGCGGTATCGCCGATAGGGTGAAAACAGTCGCCGCAGCGGATTGAAATACGGCAGGTCGTGATTGCCCACCTCTACCGTCATCGGCCGGTCGAGCGAGAGCAGCCAATCGGCCGCCGCCTCGAACTCGCGCCGCCGGGCGCGCATCGTCAGGTCACCGGTCACGATCAGCGCATCGGGTTGCTCGTCACGCACCGTCTGGGCGAACCAGTCGAGCGCGGCGCGGTCCTCTGCCCCGAAATGGATATCGCTGACATGAAACAGGCGCGGCATCGGCTCTCCCGGCAAGGCTACACGATGTCGAACATCGCGATGCCCGCCCGGGTTCCCGATTTCCGTTACCGCTTGACAAAACCGCGCAACGCAAGCAATTCCGCGCGGTTCGCGGGCGTAGCTCAATGGTAGAGCAGAAGCTTCCCAAGCTTAAGACGGGGGTTCGATTCCCCTCGCCCGCTCCAGTTCCCCACCCTATCCGCAACAAGGCCGCGTCGGACGGCGGTGTCCGACACGGCCTCGATATTCCGGCATGCGCTTCGGTTCCGCTTACGCATCGGGGACGATGCTGATCCCCATCGCGACGCGTTCTGCGGGCTGGCCCAGCGCGGCATTGCGGCGGTCGGCCTCTTGTTGCAGTTTCGCGAGCTGCCGGTCGTGGCTCTGCTGATCGAGCGCAAAGAGCAGCAGTGCCTGATAACGCTGCCCGGCACCGATCCCGGCCGGTAGCGGATGCAGGGTCTTGATCCGCTGCACCGCAGCCATCGCCGCGCGGTCGAGTTCGCGGTGGCCCGACGATTTCGCCAGCGTGATCGCGGTCGGCGCACCCGTCTCGGTACACCGGAAGTTCACTCGCACAACGCCTTCGCTCGGTTGATGAAAGCCGCCCGCCTGGTGGAAGCGAACTGGATAATCGAGGTTGCGATTGAGCTTCCGCGTAATGCCCTTGGACCAGCGCTCGATGGTCAGCGTCGGCGCCGTGACGTCGAATTCGGGATTCTGGGTATTTTGGGCGTGGCCTGGAACCGCAAGCAGCAGCCCGCTGGCTATAGCGAATGTCGTGATCGTCTTCATGATGCGGTCTCCCGATCCTGATGGTCGGCGAAGCAGTGTCCGGCGGCGCGACGGATTCGCGTCGTCGCTGCGATTCTGCCTGGGAAATCCCGTACCGCGGCCGCGGCAGGAACTTCTCCGACCATCCTAGGGCGCTGGCCTCGCCCGACGATCCGCGTGCATCGACACGCTACCAGCAAGCAACCGGCGACCGCACCATCCTCCCGTCGCCCATGAACGACACTGTCGGCGGGCGGTGCCCGGACTCCGTTCCGAATAATCTCGCTTGACGGGACGTTCGTCGCATCGGGCGAGACGTTCATCGCACGCCGGCTCGGTCGCAGCGCGAGATGGCCAACTCGCGACATTGTGTATGTGCCGCGGCCTGATCGGCGCGATGAACGGCAAATGAACAGGAGCGTCCTTCGCGAAGCCGTGCCGCAATGCGGCTTCCCCTATATTGCCCGGCACCCGGTTCGGGCGCACGATACGCCATGGCTTTCGCGATGAACCGGTCGCGTTTCTTGTCGTCGTCCGCCGGCACGGCGTGGACGATCCTGCTCTTCTGGCTGGCGCAATACGGTCTGCTGACCGCGCAGCGCCTGCTCGTCAAACCCGATGAGGGCGGCTCCTTCCTTGTCGCCCGGGCATGCGTGACGCTTATCGGCATCGCGCTGGCATTCGCGATGGCGTATGTTCTGCGCGCGGTACGGGGCTGGTCGGCGCGCTGGCAGCTTGGCACCGCGATCTTGCTCGCGCTTGTCGGCTGCCTGCTCCACGCGGCCGGAAACTTCCTCGTCTTCGACCTGTTCATGCGTGAGCTCAACCGCGCCAATGCCGATGTCGCCAGCTATTTCATGGCGGTCGCGCACTGGTTCTGGTCCTATGCCGCGCTCGCCGGGTTCCTGCTCGTCCTGTCGTTCAGCCAGCAGGCCAGCGAACGCGAACGCCGTATCGCGCAGCTCCGCCGGGAAGCCGACAGCGCCCAGATGCGGGCGCTGCGATACCAGCTCAACCCGCACTTCATGTTCAACACGCTGAATTCGGTCGTCGCGCTGATCGGACGGCGCGACATCGATACTGCCGAGAAGATGGTCGAGAATTTGTCCGATTTCCTGCGCGCATCGCTATCGCTCGATCCGCAGGACATGATTCCCTTGTCGCGCGAGATCGAGTTGCAGTCGCTCTATCTGAGCATCGAATCGGTGCGGTTTGCCGACCGTCTCCGCATCGAATTCGACATTCCCGCCGATGCCGGGCGGGCGCTGGTACCCAGCCTGATCCTGCAACCGCTGGTCGAAAACGTCATTCGCTACGCCGTTGCCACCAGTCGGGTACCTATCCTGCTCGTCATCTCGGCGACGGTCGCCGAAGGACGGCTGCGGCTGTCGGTTCGCAATTCGAGCGGCGACGGCAGTGTTATAGAGCCAAGGGGAACGGGTGTCGGGCTAGCCAATGTACAGGCGCGGCTCACCGCGGCGTTCGGTGCGGAGGCGGGATTTCGCACCTATCGCACGGTCGACGGCTCTTTCACCGCCGACATCTCTATCCCGCTGTGCGAGAGGAAGGAGGAATAGGCCATGCTGCGCGCGGTCTTGAGCGACGATGAACCGCTCGCGCTCGACAGGCTCGCGGATCTGGTCGGGCGCCTGCCCGATATCGAAATCGCTGCAACGGCGGGCAATGGCGATGAAACGCTGGCCGCGGTCGAGCGACAGGAACCCGACATCGTTTTCCTCGATGTCGAAATGCCCGGGCTCGACGGCTTCGACGTGGTCGAGGAGCTGCTCCGCCGCGAATCGGCGGCGCCGCTCGTCGTTTTCGTCACCGCCTATCCTGAATTCGCCGCCCATGCGTTCGACACCGGCGCGATCGATTTCCTGACCAAGCCGGTCCGCATCGGCCGCCTCGAAACCGCGATCGAGCGCGTCCGTCAGGCGATCGAGGACCGCAGCGCTCGTGAACGGCTGGTTGCGATCGGCGAACAGCTCCACCGCCTGCGCGAGGAGCGGCAGACGCATATCCGCCGCGACCGGCACCTATGGGTCACGCGGCGGGGCGAAATGGTGCGTGTCGATCTCGATGCCGTCATATTCGTGCAGGCGGAGGGCGAGTATGTCCGGCTGCAGATGGGCGATCACGATCACCTCCACCGCGAGCCGATCAGCACGTTGCTGACACGGCTCGATCCCGATCGCTATGTCCGCATTCACCGGTCCTATATCGTCGATCGCGACCGGGTCGTCGGGCTGAGAAGGCGCGTTACCGGCAGCTATGTCGTCACACTGGAGGATGGCACCGAACTGCCGGTCGGTCGCAGCTTCCGCCAGGACGCGCGCGCGATCGTCGAACGCTGATGCGCGGGGCTCAGATGCCGCCGTCGACCACGGTGCGCCCCTCGCCTTCCAGCGCGGAAACGAGGCTCGACACGCAGGCATCGATCGCATCCGTTTCGGTCGCGCGGACAACGAAATTGGCTCCCACCCTGCCTTCTCGGAAAAAGGGATAGCTGCCGATCGCCACGCCGGGATGGTCGCGCTCGGCCTTGCGCAACAGATCGGCAACCTCGCTTTCGGCGACCCAGCAGCCGATCGTGCGCGACACCAGCGGCGCGCCGCCTTCCAGCGTTCCGGTCAGCGCGTCGAGCATTCCCGCGGTGATATGCGGCACGCCCGCCAGGATGAAGATGCTGCCGTGGCGGATGCCCGGCGCGCCCGACATGCGGTTGGGAATCAGTTCGGCACCCTCCGGCACCCGCGCCATGCGCAGCCGCGCCTCGGTCAGTCCGCCGCGCGTGGCGTAATGCTTCTCGAGCACCGCGCGCGCCTCCGGGTGCACGATGACCTCGACGCCGAGTGCCTTGGCGATCGCATCGACGGTAATGTCGTCATGCGTCGGGCCGATGCCGCCGGTGGTGAACAGATAATCGTTGCGCGCCCTCAACGCGTTGACCGCCTCGACGATCGCTTCCTCGCGGTCGGCGACCACGCGGACCTCGGCCAGCCTTATGCCCTGCGCGTTCAACCACACCGCGATCTGCGCGACATTCCTGTCCTGCGTCCGGCCGGAAAGGATTTCGTCGCCGATGACCACCAGGGCCGCTGTCCAGATACGTTCCGCCATGGCGATGCGGCATAGCCCAGCGAACCGCCCTCGCAAAGCGCGGATCGGCTCGCTATATGGCGCGCATGACCGAATATATAGCGACCAATGCCGACACGCCGCTCGCCCGGACGGGCGCGATCAAGCTCCATGACGAAGCCGGATTCGCCGGCATGCGCAAGGCCGGGCGGCTGGTGGCCGAAATCCTCGACGCGGTGACGCCGCATGTCGTGCCCGGGGTGACGACGCAGGAGCTCGACGATTTCATCCACAAGATGATCGTCGATGCAGGCGCCGTTCCGGCAACGCTCGGCTATCGCGGCTATACGCATTCGAGCTGCATCTCGATCAACCATGTCGTGTGCCACGGCATCCCCTCTGACCGGCAGATCAAGGACGGTGACATCGTCAATATCGACGTGACGCCGATCGTCGATGGCTGGCACGGCGATTCGAGCCGCATGTATCTGGCGGGCAACGTGCCGCTGAAGGCGCGCCGCCTGGTCGAGGTCACCTATGACTGCCTGATGCTCGGCATCGAACAGGCGAAACCGGGCAACCATCTGGGCGATGTCAGCCATGCCATCCAGCAACATGCCGAACGGCACCGCTACGGCGTTGTCCGCGATTTCTGCGGGCATGGCGTCGGCCAGCTTTTCCACGACGCGCCCGAGGTGGTGCATGTCGGCCGCCCCGGCACCGGCCCCGAACTCAGGCCCGGCATGATCTTCACCATCGAGCCGATGATCAATATCGGCCGCGCCGATGTGAAGCTGCTCGACGATGGCTGGACGGCGGTGACGCGCGACCGGTCGCTGTCGGCGCAGTTCGAACATTCGATCGGCATCACCGAGGACGGCTGCGAGATCTTCACCACCAGCCCCAAGGGCTATACCAAGCCGCCCTACGACTGATCGACGGCCCAGGCGCGCCGCCTTTCATTCGCCGCGTCGTGCGCCAGCCGCGTGGTGATCGGCAGTCTTCGCCCGTCGCATAGCCTCGATACCCATTCGACGGCGCTGTCGAGCGAAACGCGGTGGCCGGTGCTGACATAGATCGGGTTGGCCCGCCGACGCGTGCGCATCGCGACCCCGACCTGTTCGTCGCGATCGACGAGCGGTGCGGTACTGCCCGCCGCCTCATCCAATGTGCCTTCGATCCGGCCGCATAACAGGCTTTTCGCGACACCGATGGTCGGAATGCCGGTAACGACGCCCAGATGCGTCGCGATACCGCAGCGACGGGGGTGCGAAATGCCGTGGCCATCGACGAGGATGAGGTCGGGCGCGCGCTCCATCCGATCGAGTGCGGCGATCAGGCTCGGGCATTCGCGAAACCCCAGATAGCCGGGAATATAAGGCATCGGCGGAATCAGCGTCGTGCTGATCGGGTCGAGAGGCTCCCCACCCGGCCAGCGCAGCGGCGCGACCGCGGCATGGATCGGCCCGCGCGTATCGCGCCACTTCATCGAGGTATCGACACCGGCGATCAGCGCCACCGCCGCGATGCGATCGGTACGGTCGGCAGCGGCGGCGATTTCGATCTGCGCCCTGCTCGCGGTTTTCAGATCGGGTGGCGACAGCCATTCGGATGGAACCTTCATGGCGCCTCCAACGTCTGAATTGACATCGGGATGCTGCCCAAAAAATGGGCAGACCTCTCCCGGTGCCGCCAAATCCGGCATCGCGTCCGGCGCCGTAACAGCGCGAACCAGCCGTATCGCGGGCGCGCGAAATCTGGCACAGTTATTGAACCCGCAAGGAACGCGTACGGGGAGGTTCTACACGACGATGAAAAAGATCGAGGCGATCATCAAGCCATTCAAGCTCGATGAGGTTAAGGAAGCACTGCACGAAGTCGGCGTGTCGGGCATCACCGTGACAGAGGCAAAGGGCTTTGGCCGCCAGAAGGGCCATACCGAACTCTATCGCGGCGCCGAATATGTCGTCGATTTCCTTCCCAAGGTTAAGCTCGAGGTCGTTGTCGAGGATTCGCTTGCCGAACGCGTCGTAGAGGCGATCGGCGGCGCCGCGCAGACCGGCCGGATCGGCGACGGCAAGATTTTCGTCGTACCCGTCGAAACCGCACTGCGCATCCGTACCGGCGAACGCGACGACGAAGCTATTTGACGCAGCGCAGCATTCGCGTGAAAATCGCGCGCGTCTGGTAATATGATTGCGTGATTCGCGCCCCACTTGTTCCAACACGAAAGGCTTTCTTCCATGGCTAATGATGCCGGCAAGATTCTGAAGATGATCAAAGAAAACGAGGTCGAGTGGGTCGATCTCCGCTTCACCGACCCCAAGGGCAAGTGGCAGCACCTGTCGATGGTCGCCAGCGCGCTGGGCGAGGACGAGCTGACCGACGGACTGATGTTCGACGGTTCCTCGATCGCCGGCTGGAAGGCGATCAACGAATCCGACATGATCCTGAAGCCGGACCTCGAAAGCCCGTATCTCGATCCGTTCTCGGCAACCCCGATGCTGATCCTGTTCTGCGATGTGGTCGAGCCCTCGACCGGTGAGCTTTACGCCCGCGATCCGCGCTCGACCGCGAAGCGCGCCGAGGCGTATCTGACCAATACCGGCATCGGCGACACCATCTATGTCGGACCCGAAGCCGAATTCTTCATGTTCGACGATGTCCGCTTCGAAACCAGCTACGACACCAGCTATTTCCAGATCGACGATGTCGAACTGCCGACCAATTCGGGTAAGCAGTACGAGGCCGGCAACATGGCGCACCGTCCGCGCGCCAAGGGCGGTTATTTCCCCGTCGCGCCGGTCGACAGCGCCGTCGACATCCGCGGCGAGATGGTTTCGACGATGCTCGAAATGGGCCTGCCCTGCGACAAGCACCATCACGAGGTTGCGGCCGCGCAGCACGAACTCGGCCTGACCTTCGGCACGCTGACGCAGACCGCCGACCGGATGCAGATCTACAAATATGTCGTGCACCAGGTCGCGCATGCCTACGGCAAGACCGCGACCTTCATGCCGAAGCCGATCATGGACGACAACGGATCGGGTATGCACACGCACATGTCGATCTGGAGCGGCAAGGAACCGCTGTTCGCCGGCAACGGCTATGCCGGCCTGTCGGAAACCTGCCTCCACTTCATCGGCGGCGTCATCAAGCATGCGCGCGCGCTCAACGCCTTCACCAACCCGACGACCAACAGCTACAAGCGACTGGTCCCGGGGTTCGAGGCGCCGGTGCTGCTCGCCTATTCGAGCCGCAACCGTTCGGCTTCGTGCCGCATTCCCTATGGCGCGGGCGCCAAGGCGAAGCGCGTCGAATTCCGCTTCCCCGACGCGATGGCGAATCCGTATCTCGCCTATGCCGCGCTGCTGATGGCGGGCCTCGACGGCATCCAGAACAAGATCGATCCGGGCGAGGCGATGGACAAGAATCTCTACGATCTGCCGCCCGCCGAGCTGGTCAATGTGCCGACCGTGTGCGGTTCGCTCCGCGAAGCGCTCGTCGCGCTGCAGGAAGATTACGAATTCCTCCTCAAGGGCGACGTGTTCACCAAGGATCAGATCGACGCCTATGCCGAACTGAAATGGGAAGACGTCATCCGTTTCGAAACGACACCGAGCCCGGTCGAATACGACATGTATTACTCGGCCTGACGGCGCGATCCTTCGGCCCGACCATATGGCGGGCCGGGGATCATCAAATCTTCATATCCGCCCGGCTATCAGCCGGATGGGACAGCAGGCACCCGGGGAGGCGACTTCCCGGGTGTTTTTCGTCATTTGCGGGAAAACAAGCACGATCAAAGCGTTAGGCCGGGACAAGCTACGGGGGGCGCATGCCGAGTTCGTCGAAGGTCGCGGTCGCGGCGATCGTCGGGAACGAGGACGGCGCGCATTTTTCCTCGGCCCAACTGTTCCAGTCGCTGAACGATACCGGATATACGATCCCGGCGATCGCCGCCTGCTACTGGGTGGGCGAGGCGATGGGCTCGACCGATTTCAAGGATCTCGACACGGTGCCGGACAAGGTATCCGAAACGGCGGGCATGATCGCGAGCAATGCAGCGCATCTCGCCGGGCTTCTGAAACACAGCCCCTATCCGGGCTGACCGTCCTTCAGGGCACCAAAATCGTGGCGCCGCTGGTGTCGCTCGCCTCGAGCGCGCTGTGCGCCTCGGCCGCTTGGGATAGCGCGAACTTCTGACCGATTTCGGCAGACACCGCGCCGCTTTCCACCATTTCGAACAGGCGATCGACCGATGCCTGTTTCTCGGCAGGCGTCGCGGCATAATCGAACAGGGTCGGCCGCGTCACGAACAGCGACCCTTTCTGCGAAAGCACGCCCAGATTGACGCCATCGACCTGTCCGCCGGCGTTACCATAGCTGACGATCAGGCCGCGCCGCGCCGCGCTGTTCAGCGAAGCATTCCAGGTCGCCTTGCCGACGCCGTCGAGGATGACCGGCACCCCGGCGCCATCGGTGATTTCACGGACGCGCTTGGCGATATCGGCAAGGTCGTGCCGGATGACGTGATCGGCGCCATTGTCTTTCGCCGCCTCCGCCTTGTCGGCGCTACCGACGACGCCGATCACGGTCGCGCCGATCGCTTTCAACCACCCGACGAGAATATGGCCGACACCGCCCGCCGCGGCATAGACGAGCACGGTCTGCCCCTTTTCCACCCGGGCGCAGCGTTCGATCAGGAACTCCGCGGTACACCCTTTCAGCAGGAGCGCAGCCGCGGTTTCGTCGTCGATATTGTCGGGCAGTCGGACAAGGTCTTGCGCCTTCACATTGCGTTCGGTCGCATAGGCGCCGGGCATCAGAAACGCCCCCACACGGTCTCCCGCCGCCAGGTCCGTCACGCCCGCGCCGACCGCCTCGACCACGCCGACGCCCTCTACACCCAGCACCATCGGCAGATCGACCGGATACAGGCCGCTGCGGTGATAGGTATCGATATAATTCAGGCCGACCGCGGTGCTGCGCATCCGTACCTCGCCCTCGGCGGGTTCGGGCAGGTCGGTCTCGACCCATTGGATGACATCGGGACCGCCGGTCCGCTCGATACGCGCGACATGTGCCATATTTCCTCCCGCAGATCGTCGTGCCCCGCCAACGAAGCGATGCGTTTCCGGTTGCAACTCGCCCCATTAGCTTCCATGTCTCTCGCCATACCCGATCTTCAAAGACGTGGGAGGCGAGGATGCAGAGCTACACCAAACATTATATCGACGGCGCTTGGGTCGGAAGCGAGGGCGGACGACGTCATGAAGTCATCAACCCCGCCACCGAACAGCCCTGTACCGAAATCACGCTCGGAACCGCTGCCGATGTCGACCGTGCAGTAGCAGCCGCGCGCCGCACCTTCGAGAGCTTTTCGCAGACGAGCGTCGAAGACCGCGTGAAACTGCTCGAGGCGATCCTCGCCGAATACAAGAACCGCGCCGACGACCTCGCCAAGGCGATCGCGACCGAAATGGGCTGTCCGATGGCGGTGTCGAAGACCGCGCAGGTCGGCACCGGCATCGGCCATCTGATGGCGGCGATCAAGGCGCTGAAGGACTTCGAGTTCGAAGAGCAGGTCGGCTCCAGTATCATCGTCCACGAACCGATCGGCGTCGTTGCGCTGATTACGCCTTGGAACTGGCCGATGAACCAGATCATGGCGAAGGTCGCACCCGCGCTTGCCGCCGGCAACACGATGATCCTGAAGCCGTCGGAAGAGGCCCCCGCTTCCGCCGCGATCTTCGCCGAGGTCATGGATGCCGCCGGCGTTCCAAAGGGCGTGTTCAACCTCGTCCAGGGCGACGGCCCCGGCGTCGGCACCGCGCTTGCGCAACATCCGGGCATCGACATGGTCAGTTTCACCGGATCGACGCGCGCCGGCATCCAGGTGGCGAAAAATGCCGCCGACACGGTCAAGCGCGTTCATCAGGAACTGGGTGGCAAGTCGCCGAACCTGATCCTCGAAGGCGCCGATCTTTCGAAGGCGGTGCCTGCGGGCCTGATGAGCGTTCTCGTCAATTCCGGCCAGAGCTGCATCGCCCCGGCACGGATGCTCGTCCACAAGTCGCAGGTCGATGAAGCCGTCGCGATCGCCAAGCAGATGATGCAGGGCACGCAGACCGGCGATCCGATGGAGGAAGGCCGCCATATCGGCCCCGTCGTCAACCAGGCGCAGTGGGAAAAGATTCAGGGCCTGATCCGCAAGGGCATGGACGAAGGCGCAACGCTGGAGGTCGGCGGCCCTGATCGTCCCGATGGTGTCGAGCAGGGCTTCTATGTCCGCCCCACGCTGTTTTCGGGTGTCACCAACGACATGACGATCGCGCGCGAAGAAATTTTCGGGCCGGTCGTCACCATCATCGCCTATGAAGATGAGGACGACGGCGTTCGCATCGCCAACGACACCAATTACGGGTTGTCGGCAGTCGTGTTCGGCGACCCGGAACAAGCGAAAAAGGTAGCCGGCCGGCTGCGCGCTGGCATGGTCTATATCAATGGCGGCAACCCCGATCCGAACGTCCCGTTCGGCGGCTACAAGCAATCGGGCAATGGCCGCGAATATGGCAAGTTCGGGCTGGCCGAGTTCATGGAGGTGAAGTCGCTGGTGAACGCCGCCGCCTAGCCGCTCGCGCAGGTTGACGGGCTTGCCCGCGATGGGCCGATCCGGCTAGGCACGCGGGCGCCCGGCCGGCGTCGGCCGCATCCGTGTGGGAGGGACCGATCAACGACATCGCTTCGTTGCTTGACGCGCATCCGTTCGTCGAATCGAGCGTCTATCTGCTCGCGCTTCTGGCGCTTGCGGCGATCGCCAACTGGATCGCCAAGCGCATCGTCCTGCGCGCGGTCGACGGGCTGCTCGAACGGACGACCTTCGACGACAATATTCCCGCGATCCCCGTCGTCATCGGGCGCCTCGTCAACACCGTGCCGGCGGTCATCATCGGCGAAGGCATCGTGCTGGTGCCGCACCTTCCCTACGAGGTGCGCACGCTGGTCGAAAGCCTGGCGAACGCGTTTGTCATCTTCACCATCGCGCGTGCGGCAAGCGCCGTTCTGACCGCGGTCAACCAGGCCTATATCCTGCGCCCCGACGCGGCGCAGCGGCCGATCAAGGGCTATATCCAGGTCGGCAAGATCCTCGTCTATTGCGCGGCGGCGATCCTGATCGTCTCGACGCTGATCGGGCGCTCGCCATGGCTGTTGCTGTCGGGGCTCGGCGCGCTGGCGGCGGTGCTGATGCTCGTTTTCAAGGACACGATCCTGTCGCTCGTCGCATCGGTCCAGCTCAGTTCGAACGACATGCTGCGCGTCGGCGACTGGATCGACATGCCGCAATACAACGCCGATGGCGACGTCATCGACATCGCGTTGCACACCGTGAAGGTGCAGAATTTCGACAAGACGATCACCACGATCCCGACGCACAAGCTGATCTCCGAATCCTACCGCAACTGGCGCGGGATGCAGGAATCGGGCGGGCGACGGATCAAGCGGTCGCTGATGATCGATCAGAACAGCGTCCGCTTCCTGTCGGAAAGCGAAGTCGAGGATGCCCGCCGTTTCGGCCTGTTACGCGCCTATCTCGACGAGCGTTCGCGCGAGATCGCCGCGTGGAACGCCGACCTCCCCGGCCCGCGCACCGAGGCCGACCGGCGACAGATGACCAATCTGGGCGTATTCCGCGCCTATCTGGTCGCCTATCTGTCGGCGCACCCGCATATCGCCGCCGACAAGACGCTGCTCGTCCGCCAGCTCGAACCCAGCGCCGAGGGGCTCGGCCTCGAAATCTATTGCTTCACCGATACGACCGTGTGGGCGCAATATGAGGATATTCAGGCGGATATTTTCGACCATCTGCTCGCCGTGCTGCGCGAATTCGACCTGCGGCTGTTCCAGCAGCCGACGGGACGCGATTTCGCACAGGCATTGCGGTTCACACAGGCATTGCAGACGCCCGAAACCGCCCAGACCTGACGCGGCCGCCGCCGCGCCGTGTTCGATCAATAATCCTTCGACACCCGCACGTTCACGCTCTGCCGCCCGATCGTCGAAACGCTCGCCAACAGCGACAGCCAGCGCGTGACCTGGAACTCGACCCGCGTCGCGGAATAGCCCTGCCCGTCGGAGATGATCTCGACATAGGTCCGGCGGGTCAGATATTTGCCGGCGGCGATCGCGGTGGCCTGCCCGGTCTGCGGATCGGGTGGCAGGATGCGCAGCCGGTCGAGCCCCGCCGCCTTGCGTACCGCGTTGATCGGGTCGAGCCCGGTCCCGCCATTCTGGAGCGCTGCGACGGCCGATGCGAGCTGCAGTGCCTCGGGCGCCGACAGATTGGTGATCGAGGTGCCGAACAGCAGGCGCGACAGCAATTCGTCCTCGGGCAGCGCCGGCGTGCTCGAAAAACCGATTTCCGGCTTCAGTGCGGTGCCGGTCACGCGGATCGTTGCCGATAGCCCCTGCGTATCGGCGTTCGCTTCTATGTCGAGCGCCGGATTGGGCGGCTGCGAGCCTTCGAAGCGGATGATGCCGCGCTCCAGATCGAAGGTGCGTCCGGCAAATTCGTAATCGCCGCGGATCAGGTCGGCGCGGCCGCGAATGCTGGGATTGCTCGGCTCACCCCCGATGCGCAGATCGGCCGACCATTCGCTGTCGAGCCCCAGGCCGCGCACGCGCATCGAATCGGGAGCGCGTGCGTGAATATTCATCTTCCACGGTTCGGTCGGCTTGTCCTCGACCGCACTGCCATAAGGAAGGTTGATCTCGCGCGTGTCGATCTGCGGGATTTCGGTCGCCGCCTGTGCCTGGCCGAGCTGATAGCGGCTGCTGTCGAGGCGCACATCACCCGAGATCGTGCCTCCCTTGCCGCTCGACTTGATCGAAATCGGGCCACTGACGACGGCGGCGATATCGTCGCGGTTGATGAGCCGCGCCTTGTCCGCCTGCAAATTGAGGTCGATGCCGACGCCGCCATAGGAAAAGTCGAATGCGCCCGAGCCGGTCACGCTGCCGTCGCGCCCGTCCGATGCCGAGAACCGCCCGATCACCAGCCGCGACCCGTTGAACCTGCCGCTCGCCTTCACACCCGTCAGCGCGGTGCCCGTCGTCGCACTCTGGATTCGGGCATTGTCGGTGTTGAGCGATCCGCGGATGCGTGGATCGACGAGCGTTCCGCCGACATCCGCGCCGATCGCCACCGGGCCGGAAAGGTCGAACAGCTCGATACCCGTCAGCCGCCACAACGTGTCCGCCGCACCGTTGTAGCGGACCTGAGCGAATAGCGGTGCATGGGTCAGGCGACTGGTCAGGTCGCCACTACCAAGCGGCGCCAGTCGGGCCTGCGCGCGCCCGATCGTCTTGCCATCCGCCGCCGCGATCGCGCGGACGACCGCACGGTCGGGGCGCAACAAGCCGGTGACGCCGATATCGACGGGCTTCGACGACAGCACCAGACCCGACCGCGTCAGCCCGCGCACCGTCATGTCGATCTTGCCGGTGGGCGCGCCGCCTTCATTGCTCGAATAGCTGAGCGTGCCCCAGGCATTGCCGCCCAGCCCCAGCCCGGGAAAGCCGATGTCGAGCACCGATAGCGGCATCCGTGTCACACTGGCGTCGATGGCGTTGCCGCCCGCGCCGAACGCGCCCGACACCGTCGCCTGACCACCGGCAAAGGTCAGGCTGGTCTTGTCCAGCCGCCAGCCATTGCCGGCACGTGTCAGGCGTGCGGGCGTTTCCAGCTTGATCGTGCGCCCGTCGAGCGTTCCTTGCGCCTGCACGCTATAGCTGTTCGCGCTGATATCGGTGACGGTCTGCAGGTCGAATGCGCGCCCGCGCGACCCGGCGATCGATGCGTGCACCTGCCCCTCCCCGCCGCGCAGCTTGATGTTCGCGGCGAGCCTGCCGATCGTGATTCCGCTGCCGGTTACGCCGCGCGCGCGCGCGGTGGCGTCGATCACGGTTCCGTCGGGGTCGAGCAGTATCGAGGCATCGACATGGCCGCGGCCCACGCGGATGTCGCGGCCCAGCTGCGCATCGGCAGCGTCGATCGCCGCATCGATCCGCTGAATCTCGCCCTGCGGCCGGAAATCGAGATTGCCGGACAGGCCACCGCCATCCAGCGACAATCGACCGCGAAAACCACCCTCGACGATATCGAGCCCGCCGGTGGCCCGCGTGCCGCTGACCGCGAGTTCGGCAACGCCGATCCGCCCGGTACCGCCCGGCGGCAGCAGGATCGCACCGTTCGCGGTGAACGGGCCAAGTCGGGACCCGCCCTCGGCACGATAGGCAAAGCCCTGATCGGTAGGATCGAGATGCGCGACGACATCGTGCAGGCCAAGCGCGTCGTTCGGGTGCTGGAATTTCAGGTCGAGCGTCGGATGGTCGATCTTGCCGTCGAGCACGATCGTCAACGGACCATAGCTCGCCTGCTCGCCCGTACCCTCGAAATGGAACGTGCCGTCGCGTCGGCGAAAGCCATTGCCGCGGATCGTGAGCGCAGGCGAGGTCAGCACCAGATTGCGGAAGTGGAGGATCAGGTCGGGGCCGCGCTCGAGCTCAGTCTCGATATGCGGAAGTCCCTTGGTCAGCGAACGGAAAAATGCGTTGTCGAGCCGCACCATCTGCGCCGTACCGCGTCCGACGACGCGCGTACCGTGACCACCGGGGCCGGGCACCGCCTGAAGGTGCGAATCGACATCGACGATGCCCAGGCCCGGGATCAGATAGCGGCGCAGCCCACCCGTCAGCGTCACCAGATACTGCCCGGTGCGCAGGTCGAGCGTCAGCATGATCGTGCCGTTGAGCTTGTCCGATCGGATTTTCAGCCCGTCGCCGGTAACTTTCGTTGCCGACACCTTCAACGCGCCATCGACGCTCAGATTGCGCAAAATGCCCCCGGCGACATCGCCGACGCCCGTCACGCGCTTTGCCGACATGCGGATCGGAACCGTAACCGGCGACTTCGAAAAACGCCCCTTGCCCGCGGCATGAACGTCCTCGAACCCGGTATTGTCGAACGCGAACCGCACCGCGTCGAGCCGGTAGTCGAAGCTTGCCGTGGCGAACGCGCCGTCAAGGATGGCGCGCAGTTCGATTCCCCGCCCGGTCATGTTGGGAAACAGCGCCGGCGGCTTGAGCAGGTTCGCGCGAATCCGCACGTTGCGGAACATGCTCTTGCCGAGATCGACGACGCCGCTCGCATCGACCTTCAGCGCCGAAGACTGCAAGGCCAGATTGCCGTCGATCCGCCGGTTGGCGAGCGTGGCGGCGCCCGTCACACGCACGCGCGGCGCGGTCAGTCGGTGCAGCTTGCCATGCGTCAGCGTGCCCGGCGCGACGATGCCCCCCAGCGCATAGCTCCCCGACCGGTTGGACAGACGGAGGTCGATGATCCGCGCATCGCCTGCGCTGGCGAGTGCAGTGCCGTCCCAGCGGCTCCAACGGCCGTCGCCGGCAACGCGCAGCCGGAGCGGTCTGGCGATCCCGGTCAGCTTGGCGAGGACACCGTCGGCTGCGCCATCGGCGGCGATATCGACATCGAAACGGTCGCGGTCGGGCTCTGCATCGAGCTTGACACGCAGCCGGTCGCTACCTTCGACCACCGCCGCCAGATCGACGAGCGCACGGCCAGAGCGGATATCGGCGCGCGCTGCCAGCCGCCCTTCGCGTGCGGTTCCGGTCACCGCGGGCGCGATCGCCAGCCGGTCGATTCGCAGCGCGCCGACACGGATGTCGAACCCCGGCAGGATCGACCCCTGCCTTCCGGTCGGCGTCAATTCGGGCAGCTTGTAGAGTGTCGCGCGCGGAACGATCAGGCTGTCGATCGCCAGCCGGTTCGATACCCATTGCAGCGGTCGCCAGTCGAGTTCCGCGACCGGTGCGCGCAGAATGACGCCGTGCGAGTCGGAGATTTGCAGGCCACTGATCCGCGCCTTGGAATAGATCGAACCATCGATCCGCCCGACCTTGAACCGCAGGCCGTTGGCGGGCTGGAGCGCGGCGATCCGGTCGGCGACGAAGCGGTGCCCCATATCGGTGTCGAGCAGCGCCAGCGTGCCCGCCACCGCCACGAACAGCGCGATGACCGCGATCGCGATCCGCCGTGGCCAACGCCAGCGGCTCCGCGCGGGCGCTCCCTCTTCCCGGTCCTCGGCGGCCTCGGTCAAAATGCCTGTCCCAGCGACACATAGACGGCGATGCGCGGATCACCCGGCTGGGGGTTGAGCGGCGTGCCGACATCGACGCGGATCGGCCCGAAACTCGAATAATAGCGGACGCCCAGCCCCGCGCCGTAACGAAAGCCCGACAGTTTGGGCAATGGCGAGGTGTAGATGTTGCCGCCATCGAGAAACGGCACGACGCCGAAATTGCCGAACGCCTTTACCCGCGCCTCGATCGAAAATTCGGTCAGGCTGCGGCCACCGATCGGATCGTTATTGGGATCGCGCGGGCCGATATCCTGATAGCCATAACCGCGTACCGACGCGCCGCCGCCGGCATAAAAACGCCGCGACGGAGCAACCGCATCGCGCGGCGCGCCGAAGATGGTGCCCAATCGCACGCGTTCGGCCAGCACGACAGTGTCCGACACCGGCTGATACGCGCTGCCGTCGATCTGGACACGGGTATATCCGAAGACCTGCCCGCTCAGCGACAGCTCGGGCGACACCCGCGCGCCGAGGCGAAAGCCCCGGGTGGGATTGAGCAGGTCGTCCGACCCGTCATAATCGAGGCTCGTCGGCAGTGCGCCGATGAAATAGGTGCGCCGCCTCGGCTGCCCCGTCGATACGATCACATCGCGTTCGTCGGACGCCAGCAGCTCGGCCCCGACAGACCAGGTCCACGCCTTCTGGAAGAAGATATTGGTCTGCCGCTCCAGCGTGCCGGCAAGCTGAAGAGTGTTCGCGTCATAGGCGTTGCGCTGCGTATGCGCCGCCGACGCCTGAAGCGTCAGCACACGGTCGCGGCCGTGGAAATTGTTGCGGCGAAAGATGACGCTGCCAAGCTGTTCCTTGGTGCCCAGCACGCCGCGCAATGTCAGCGCACCTTCCGGCGGAAACAGGTTGCGATGCGTCCAGCTTACCTCAGCACGTGCGCCCTCACCGGTGCCATAGCCCAGCTCGCCCGCGATCGTTCGCGGCGGCGCGGGCGTCATCGTCACGTTCAGATCGACCGTGTCCGGCGTGCTGCCCTCCACCGGCTGGATGCGGACCGACGATACGAGGCTGGTCTGGATGATCGCGCGGCGCAAATCGTCGACATCGGTCTGGTCATAC
The DNA here is from genome assembly GCF_018122655.1 of Stakelama marina. Taxonomy (GTDB): domain Bacteria; phylum Pseudomonadota; class Alphaproteobacteria; order Sphingomonadales; family Sphingomonadaceae; genus Sphingomonas; species Sphingomonas marina. The sequence goes on along the minus strand of NZ_JAGRQC010000004.1, from coordinate 467,610 downwards.
CGGTCGCCGGGGTGGAAGCGCGCGATCTCCTGCACATGGTCGGCGCCGAACACATCGGTATTGGGGGTGATGATCTTGCCGAACCGCCGGTTTCCACCGGGATCGACCTGGACGGTCAGCGTGGCGGTGGCGCTGTCGTGATCGACCACCAGTTTCGGATCGCCGACCTTGGCGAAGGGGAATCCCTTGTCGACGATCTCGGTCCTGAGCGCCGCTTCGCCCGCCGCGATGGCATCGGCATCGACCGGATCGCCTTGCTTGACGGCAAAGGCGCTGCGTAGTGCCGGCGCCTGTTCGCCCGCCTGGTTCAGCCCGGCAAGCGTCACGTCGCTCAGGTGATAGAGCGTACCCGGATCGGCGTGGAGCGTTACCATCAGCGCATCGCCTTGCCGATCGACGCTCGTATCCACGCGCGCATCATAATATCCCCGCGCGCGGAGCAGCTCGACGAGCAGCTTCGAATCCTCGCGCGCGCGGCGGTCTATCTGCGCCAGATTGGCGGGTTCGCCCTCATTGTCCTTGAGTGTCGAAAGCTCGGTAAAGCGCTTCTGGAGCGTCGAACCGGCCAGATTGTCCACGCCCGTGATCTGATAGTGGTAGCGCGTTTCCGACGCGACATCGGTTTGCCCGCCATTTTCCGTCGCCACCGCTTCGGGCGCAGTGGCAAGGTCGGGCCAGTCGACCCCGAGATCGGGCAGCGGATCGAGCGGCGATGTCGGATCGAGCGCGCCGGGATCGGGCACGCCTTGCTGCTGCGAAACATCGGGCGCGGGAGTAGCGGGCACGTCCTGGGCGCGCGCGGCGACCGGCATGGCGAGAAAAAGGCCTACGGCGCCGGCACACACGGCGCGCGGACGAACCGGGCGAAACATGAAAGGGGCTTAGCGCGAACCGCACGGCACCGGCAATGGTCTCGCCGCGCGCCGAACGTGCAATCCGATCAATGGACGGTGCCGACCGCCTCGTCCGCCGACAGCATCAGGATCAGCCGCTCGATCTGCCGCCAGCGGCAGAAATGGATGTGGTTGCCGAGGTCGCGGCTGCGATCCGCACGCGACGCCGCCTCGAATCCCGCCTCTTCGCCATATTCGGCGATCAGACGATCGGCAGTGACTACCTCTTCAATGCTGGCGAGATAGGGGAGCTGGGGCATGGGGGGATCGAACATCACCCGCGCCACCAACAAGCTATGTGCCAAACGGCGCGGTTTCGCGCGTTTCCCACGGGTGCGAGGGTAAACGGCGCATAACCATCGCATGCAGGGTCGTACCGCCTGTCCCGGATCAAGACGGTGGCGTCCAATCGCGGGACATGGCAAACGCCGCGCATGGAACAGCCCACCCCGCAAAAACCGCTCGCCGGCGGCATTCTGTTGACCATCGGAATCTTTGCCGGCGTCGTGATCGGACTGATCGTCGGTCAGGTGACGATCGGTTTCTTCGCCGGACTGGGCGCGGGCATGGTCGCGCTGATCCTGCTCGAACTCTGGCAGCGCGGCCGCCGCTGATCAGGCGGGCACGCGGCCCAGCCAGGCGACGCGTCCGATGATCTGGATGCCGCTGCCCTTGCCTGCGCGCTGTTCGATATAGGCGGGATTGTCGCTCGATATCACGATCGCGTCGCCGTCTCGCCGGAGCCGCTTGACCATCACGCCGTCGTCGAGGCGCAGGACATATAGCCCCCCTGGGGTACCCACCGAGCGATCGGCACTGTTGACGAGGATTTCGTCGCCGTCGAACAGCGTCGGCTCCATCGAATCGCCGATGACGCGCACCAGCGATACCGCCGCGGGCTTGAGCCCCAGCGCGCGAAGCAGCTCTGCATCGAAGCGGCGGACATGGCGGCGCGCGTCATCGGCGAGCAGACCGCCCCGCCCCGCTGTCGCCGCGACATCGACCGCCGGCACGCCGACCAGCGCGCCCGCCTCTGCCGGACCGCCCAGCTGCGCTTCGGCCACCCCGAAGTAACGCGCGAGCATCGCCCGGTCGCGCTCCGGCAATATCCGGGGAGATCCGCGCTTCACATATTGCTGAAGATAGGCCGGATTGCGCCCCAGCATCCGCGAGAGCGCGGCATAGCTTTCGCCCCGTTCATGGACCAGCGCGTCTAGCGCCGCGCGTGGATCGACCGCTTTCTCCATAGTCGATCCATACGCGTAGGAAATTTCCTAGACAAGTAGGATTTCCCAGAACAGACAAGGAACATCGAAAGCGAGACTCGGGAGAAAGGCGAGCATGACGGTGTTGTGGAAGGTCGAACGCTATCTCAGGAAGCAGAATATGCCGCCGACCAAATTCGGTCGGCTCGCGGCGCGCGATCCGCGGCTGGTCGGCGACATGCGCAACGGGCGCGAACCGCGTGCGGAAATGATCGCGCGGATCGAAGCGTTCATGGCGCGTGACGATGCGGAGGCCAAACGATGAGCCGCGGTCCCGATGCAGCGACACTGCTGGAACGCGCGCTCATCCGCAGCGGCGCCGATCACGGAATTTCGGTGGAGATCGCGGCAGGCGACTGGAGGCGCTGGGCGAGCGCGACCTTTGTCGGCGCGCGGCACAAGATCACCATGCGCCTGTCCGGCGATGCGAGGTGCTGGCTCGATGGTCTGCCCGAAGCGGACCTGCCGCTACGCGGGCATCTGGTCGCCGGTCTATCGGTCGAATGCGTCCGCACCGGCGGCGATTCGACCATCGCCGCGATCGAGGTGCTGAGTGTGGAGGAGCGCTGACGCCTTTCGTGCGATCAGCCGTTTACCGCCAGCTTGCGAAGCTGGTCGAGCGTACCGTTCAGCCCCGCCGCTGCCGTCGCGGGCTTTTCGACGCGACGGCGCGCGCGACGCTCGACACCGCGTTCGAGCCTTTCGAGCAGCGCATGAACCGTCGCCTCCGTCTCCGGCCCGGTGATCGGAATATCGTCTTCCTCTATCCGCTGCGGTTCGGATGCCCGACGCACCGGCGGCGTCAGTTCGAAGGTTTCCAGGCGCTCCCCGGCCTCGAGCGGTTGCGGCGCCGGGCGATGGAGCGGACGCACCGGCTGTTGCGGCGCCAGCGGTGTGTCGGGCAGCGCGTCGGGATCGTAGCTCGACAGCGGCTGATCGAGATCGTTGGGAAGGTCACGCTCGACCGGCGGCTTGCGCAGAACGACAGGCGTTTCTTCAACGATCGCATCGTCTTCGACTGCCTCGATGTCGCGCGCCGGCTCGGACGGTACGCCGAGATCGACCGTGGCGCGAAGCGGCGCACGCGGCGGGGCGTCCGGATGCGCATCGGCACGGCGCACCTGCGGCACCATCTCATAGGGTTCATCGGCGATGGCGGGCTGCGACGCGCCAAGACGGCGCAGCGCGAGCAGCGAAACCACCGCCCACACGGCCATGGCGGCCAGCCCTGCGGCAATCAGCGCCATCGCGACCCGCGCGGTTACGCCCAGCGGCGGAGCGGCGGCAGGAAGCACCGCCGGCAGACCGCTTTCCATCACCACGCGTTCCAGCATCGCAACCGGTGCAAGCCCGATCGCAGCCCCGGCAAACAGTGCGGCGGCAAGCGGGGCCGTGGCAGTAAGCGGGGCCTTGAGGCTGGGACGGAACGTGTACGCGGTCATGACTTATCCGATTCGCTGGGGTGAACGAGCGCTCGATAGACAGGATCGTAGCGCGAAACATTTGACGACCAGTTACGCTCCGCCTCGACAAATGCCCGCGCGGTGGCGCGGCGCCGCGGCCAGCTTTCGCGGTCGGCGAACATCGCGGAGAGGGCATCGGCAATGCCTGCGGGATCGTCTGGCGGAAACAGCGTGCCGGTCTCGCCATCGCGGATCAGTTCGCGGTGGCCGCCGACATCGGACGCCGCGACCAGCCGTTCCTGCGCCATCGCCTCCAGCGGCTTGAGCGGCGTCACCAGGTCGGTCAGCCGCATGCGCTTGCGCGGATAGGCGAGGATATCGATCAGCCCGTAATAGCGTTCGACCTGATCGTGCGGCACGCGGCCGATGAAATGGATATGCCCGGCGGCCGATGACGCTTCCGCCTGCCGCCTGAGCGCGGGTTCCTCCGGCCCTCCCCCGACCAGCACGAGCTGAGCCGCCGGACGCTTCGCCACGAGCATCGGCATCGCCGCGATCAGGTCGTCGAGCCCTTCATAATCGTAAAAGCTACCGATGAAGCCGATCACATCGCCGCCATCGAGGCCGAGTTCGGCCGCCAGCGCAGCGTCGCGCGTCGGGGCGGTCCCGAACAGCGTCATATCGACCCCATTTGGCGACACCATGATCTTCGCCGGATCGATGCCGCGCGCGATCAGGTCGTCGCGCAGTCCTTCGCAGATCACCGCCACCGCATCGGCCTGTTTCACCGCTCGCGTTTCCGCCGCCTTGGTCAGGCGATAGCGAAGCGATCCCTCGGTACCCGTGCCGTTGCCGACCGCGGCATCTTCCCAGAAAGCGCGAATTTCATAAACGAGCGGCAGGCCGCGCCGTCGCGCGACGCGCAGCCCCGCGATCGCATCCAGAACCGGCGAATGCGCGTGGAGGATATCGGGCCGGAAGGCGTCGACGGCTGCGTCGATGCGCTTGGAGAATGCCCTGATCTCACGCCATTCGCCGAGCGGCGTCGGCGCCTTGGCAGGTGCGATCGTCCGGTGAAAGGTCAGGCCGTCGACCACCTCCACGCCCGCATCGCTGTCGCCGTGGCGCGGGCCGGTCACGCTTGCGACGTCCCAGCCCAACGCCTGCTGCGCCTTCAGGATCGCGCGGGTCCGGAACGCATAGCCGCTGTGCAGCGGAAGGCCGTGATCGAGGATGTGAAGAATCCGCATGTCGCGAATCCCCCTGCCACAGGACTGTTTAACGCAGCGTCAACCCGTCGCCGATAGGAAGCGTAAAGCACGGCAAGGGCGGCGCCCATTGCCCGGTTACGAAAAGGCGGCTGCGACACATGATCGACAATTTCGCGCTCGGCCTATCGCATGGCCTGTTGCTGCTGACGGCATGGCTGCTGCTGCGCCGCGACGATCTCGACCGCGAAGACGCCAAGCCAAGCATGAAGCGCGGCCGGACCGAGGTCAAAACATCCAGATGGGGGCGTCCGCGTGCGTGACCTCGCCTTTATCGGATTTCTGGCGACGCTGCTGGCGTTCGGTTTTCGCCGGCCGTTCCTGTTCGTCCTCACCTATGTCTATATCGACGTCGTCTCGCCGCAGCGGTTGAGCTACTTCCTGCTCAATTCGATCCCGATCTCGCTGATCGCGTTCGGCTGTGCCGCGCTCGGCTGGCTGCTGGTCGATGACAAGCGCGACGTGCGCGTGGCGCCGCGCCAGTTCCTGCTGCTCACGCTGTTCTGCTATTGCTGGTGGACGACGCTCCACGCGGATTTCCCGGTCGAGGCGGCGTTCAAATGGGACTGGGTGTACAAGGCGCTGATCTTCGCCATGTTCCTGCCGCTCACGCTGCGCACCAAGCTCCGGATCGAAGCGCTGCTGCTGTTCATGCTGCTGTCGCTGTCGTCGATCGTCGTGGTCGGCGGTATCAAGACGCTCGCCTCGGGCGGCGGCTATGGCGAGCTCAACCTGATGGTTTCCAACAATTCGGGCCTGTTCGAGGGCAGCATCATCTCTGCGGTGTCGATCTGCGTCATCCCGATCATCCTGTGGTTCACCAAACACGGCACGATCTTCAAGCCCGACTGGCGCGTGAAGATCTATTGCTATGCGCTGATCTTCGCATGCATGCTGATCCCTATCGGCACATCGGCACGCACCGGCCTTGTCTGCATCGCCTTCCTCGCGCTCCTGATGCTGCGCGAGGTAAAGCGAAAGCTCCTCTACCTCGGCGCGATCGCCGCCGTTGGACTTGCTGTCATCCCGCTCCTCCCGTCGTCCTACACGGCGCGGATGGAGACGATAAAGACCTACAAGTCGGACGAATCGGCATCGACGCGGCTGGCGGTCTGGGGCTGGACGCTGAACTATGTGAAGGATCACCCGTTCGGCGGTGGGTTCGAGGCGTATCGCCAGAACCGCCTGAGCTACAATCTGGTCGATACCAAGGGCAAAGCGAACAACGAGCTCGTCGAAAAGACCAAGGAAACCGATCAGGCGCGCGCCTATCACAGCGCTTATTTCGAGATGCTGGGCGAGCAGGGATGGCCGGGGCTGTTGCTGTGGATCTGCATCCATTTTTCGGGCCTGTTCCGCATGGAACTGATCCGCAGGCGATATCGCAAGGCAGAGGGCGAGGATGCGTGGATCGCGCCGCTCGCCGTGGCGCTGCAACAGGCGCACATGATTTACCTGCTCGGCGCCGCCTTTGTCGGCATCGCGCTCAACCCGTTCGTCTATATGCTCGTCGGCACGCAGATCGGTTTCGACACCTATGTCGCGCGCAAGCGGCGCGAAAATGCGCGTGCGCCGATGTTGCGACGACCGCCGCCCGCCGCCCAGCCGCAACCCGCCTGAATGACCGGCTTTTTAACCCTCCTTCGGTAGGCACGCAGCCATGGCAGGCCTGTTCCTCGTCAACACGCAAGACGCGCAGCACGCTTCGGATGCGCTGACGGCCGCGCGCGCGCAGTTCGCGCGTCACGGTTTCGCCGGTCCGACCGCGCTGCCGGGGCGTGGCTGGGACGTGCTCGCCTGGCCCTATATGATCGGCGGGCCTGAGACGGTGTTCACCCGTGGCGCCGACTTCGCCGCGATCGCCGGCACGCTGACCTATGCCGGCCGCATGGGCCGCGCCGCGCTGGAGATGCTGCTCGACGAGGCGGACCTGCCGCACGGGCTGGACTGGTCGCGAATCGGCGGCCAGTTCGCCGCCGTCGTCCACAAGCGCGGGCGCACCTTCGTCTTCACAGACTGGTTCGCCGCCTTTCAGATCTATCTCGACCGGGGGCAGCGCGTGCTCTCGACCTCGCTCCTGTCGGCGCTCGAGGCACTGCCGCAGGTCCGGTTCGACCCGCAGGGCCTGTATGAGTTCGCGTTCAACGTCATGCCGATCGGCAACGACACGGTCTTTGCCGACCTGAAAACGCTGGGACCGGGCCACATCGCCGAACTGACGCCCGATGGGGTGACGCTGCACGAGGTGCAAAAGCCGCTCCCCGACACGGCCGACGCGCAGACCATCGCCGAGCGCATACCGGCGCACCGCGACCGGCTGATGGCGGTGGTCGAGGCGCACGTTGACCACTTTGGCGACCATGTTCACTGCCCGCTATCCGGCGGCATCGACTCGCGCCTGGTGCTCGCAACGCTGCGCGCCGCCGGGTCGACACCGCATGTCTATGTCTATGGACCGCCGGGCAGCGAGGATGTCGAGATCGCCCGCGCCATCGGCAAGGCCGAGGGATTCGAGGTCGAATGGATCGACAAGGCGCAACGACCACTCGCCCCGGACGCCTTCACCGAATTGACGCGCAAACATTTTCACAGGTTCGACGCGCTGCCCGGCTATGGCAACATTTTCGACAATGGCGGCAACATGGTCGCGATCGAGGGGCGGCACGCGGGCGGCGGGCTTGCCGCATCGGGCGGTTGCGGCGAAATCTGGCGCGACTTCTTCTATCTGAGCGACCGGCCGAAATCGGCGGTTGCCGTCGCCAACACCTTTTTCGCGCGCTTCACCAGCCGCGACGTCACCGCAGAGTTCCACCCGCGCGCCTTTATCGACCGGGTCGCGGGCAAGATCGCCGAAGCGGTCGGCGCAACCGATATTCGCACGCCCCTGCCCCGCCTGCGCATCGAACAAATCTATCCGCGCGTCCGCTGCCGCGCCCTGTTCGGTCGCGAGATCGGGCTCGAGGCGCGCTACGGCGCGTACATGATGCCGTTCCTCGATCATCAGGTGGTGGCGGAAGCGATGGCGCTGCCCATGACGATGAAGCAGGTCGGACGGTTCGAGGCCAGGCTGCTGGAGGCGATCGACCCCGGACTGGCGGCGCATATGTCCGCCTATGGCCACAGCTTCGCCGAACCGCCGTCGCGGCGTCACCGCTTCGAAGAATGGTCGTCGCGCATCCGCCCGGCCTGGGTGCGCGCCAACAGCTATGCCGTGCAGCGCCGCCTGCGCCCGATGGGTGACGAACATGGCGGGCTGCTGTCGCCCGAATATATGGACCGCGTCGTCAATCCCGGCTTTCCGATGATGCGGCGGTGGTTTCGAATGGAAAACGTGACCGACACCGGCCTTTGGCGGCGTATCGCGTGCCTTGAATATCTGGCCGAATATCTCGGGTCAAAGCTGTCCGATTGAACGGCCGACAGCGAACGAGATCGCCATTTCGGACTTGATCCGGAATCCACTCACGCTGCGCAATACTCCAGGCGGAGCGTCAATCGGTCCTGACATTCGTCACGATGACGGAAAGGCCTCAGCGTGCGGCTTCGGGCTTGATGCGGTTCGCCAGTTCGTTGCCGCGCACCGTCACGCGGTCGTTCGACCAGTTGCCGACAAACGTCGTGCTGTGCTCGAACGCAGGCGCGAGCCAGGCTCGATTATCCTCGATCACCAGCCCTTCGGACGAATTCTTCGCCCCCTCGGGCGCGACAGAGATCATCGTCGAATAATTGTCCTTGCCCGCACCTTGCAGGAAGCTGTTACCGGCGATCCGCCCGGACGCACCGTTCGACAGGTCGATCATATAGTTGGTGTGGCTGCCCTGGCTGTCGTCGAAACTGTTGTCGAGGATCGTCACCACCGGCGCGCGACATTTCAGATAATGCCCGCCTGTGCCGCGTTCGAAGCGCGAATTGGTGACGGTCAGCAACCCATAATCGCCGATATAGATCGAATGCGCGCCGTTGCCTGTCGGGTCCTTGCCAAGCCCGGCAAAGGTCGAATGGTCGATGGTGATCGAGCTGTCGGGGTCGCTTGCCGACAGGATGCCGCTCTGGCCGTCGAGAAACATCGCGTTCTCAACCGTCAGATCGCCCTTTTCGATACGGATACCCGCGCCGTTTCCGTCTGGTACGAAGGTGTGCATGAACACCAGTCCGTCGACCTTGGCAGAGCGGCCGCGCAGCACCAGCGACGCCTTGCCCTCGCAGATCGCGCGGTCGAATACCGCCTTGCCCGGCACTTCGGCGACATAGGCGACGCTGCCCGATTCCTGCACCGCGCAGTCGCGGTAGCGGCCCGGTGCGATGCGGATGGTGCCGTTGCCGCCGCCTAGCGAAGCCAGCGCGTCGTCCAGATGCGCAAAGGACCGTCCGGTCTCGGCAACGGTGAACGGCCCGCCGGCCGGATGCGCGGCAGCCGGTGCGGCGATGGCAAGCGCGATCGGAAGAAGAACGAGACGCATGAGAATCTCCGGCAGCAAAAACCCCGTGCCGCATAGTGCGACACGGGGAAAATGGTGGCCAGAGCGTTAACCCTCTTTTGGGTTCGGCCCGGTTCAGGCGGCTTCGGCGGGCACCTTTTGCAACGCTTCCATGATCGCGTTGTTGAACGCCGGAATGTCGTCGGGCTTGCGGCTGGTGATAAGGTTGCCGTCGATGACGACCTCTTCATCGACCACATCGGCACCGGCGTTCTTCAGGTCGGTGCGGACCGACGGCCAGCTTGTCGCCTTGCGGCCCTTTGCCACACCGGCTTCGACGAGCAGCCACGGCGCATGGCAGATCGCCGCGACGGTCTTTTCCGCGTCGAAGAATTCGCGAACGATTTCGATCGCGCGGTCCTGCAAGCGCATCGTGTCCGGATTGGCGACGCCGCCGGGCAGCACCAGCGCATCGAAGCGGCTGACATCGACCTGATCGAGCGTCATGTCGGGCGTGATCTTGTCGCCTTCGTCCGAATCGTGGACGACGCCCTGGATCGGATCGGTCTTGATCGATGCCAGCGTGACCTCCGCCCCGGCATCGAGCAGCGCCTGGCGCGGCTTGAAGAGTTCTGAATTCTCGAAACCGTCGGCGGCGAGGATAAGGACGTTCGTATCGGAAAGATCGGCCATGATTTCAATCTCCTGCGGGGGTTGGGATAGTATGAACAAAACGGGCAACCCCGCCGGACTGTTCCGGAACGAAGCGACGGGCCGAGCATTCAATGCGTTCGTCGAAAGGGTTTACCGACCAATGCCGCCTGACCTGCAATTTTCCGATCACGAGACGCCCGGCATCAGCCGCCGCAAGGTTGGAAACGACTGGAGCTATTGGGATGCGGACGGCAACCGCATCACCGACCGCGACGAAATCGACCGGCTGAACGCCATCGGCATGCCGCCCGCTTATCGCGACTGCTGGTTCTGCCCCGATTGCAACGGCCATATCCAGGCGATCGGCTATGACGAAAAGGGCCGGCGGCAATATCGCTACCACCCCGATTTCCGCGAGCATCAGGAAGCGGAGAAGTTCGACCGCTGCATCGCGTTCGGCCATCGCCTGCCCGATCTGCGCAAACAGGTCGAAGCCGATCTGCGCCGCCATTCGCTCTGCCGCGAACGCGCGGTGGCGGCGGTGGTCCGCCTGCTCGACCTCGGCAATCTGCGGATCGGCAACGAAGGCTATGCCAGATCGAACAAGAGCTTCGGCGCGACCACGCTGCGCAAGCGCCACGCCGAACTGTCGGGCAAGACGCTGAAGCTCAAATATCGTGCGAAATCGGGCAAGGAGCGCGTCGCGCGCGTCACCGACGGATCGCTCAGCCGCTTCGTAAAGCGGTGCCAGGACCTGCCGGGCCAGCACCTGTTCCACTATATGGGCGATGACGGTGACGCTCATCCTGTCAGTTCGAGTGACGTGAACGCCTATATCCACGAGCATATGGGCGAGGATTTCACCGCCAAGCATTTCCGCACCTGGGGCGCGAGCGTTCTCGCCTTCGAAGCGCTTATCGAAGCCGACGGCGATCTTTCGCTCAAACAGATGCTCGAACCGGTCGTCGATGCGCTGGGCAATACGCCGGCGATCGCGCGCAAATCCTATGTCCATCCGCGGCTGATCGACCTGTGCAAGCACGGTGACGCACATTTCCGCACAGAGTTTTGCCTTCCGCGCGCGACACGCTATCTGTCCCGCCACGAACGCGGTCTGATCGCATATCTCGAAACGCAAGCGGCCGACGAAGCGCCGCACCCTGCCAAGGCAGCCTGACAGGAGCGACATGAACAGCAACAGCGCGGCAAGCGCCGCTACGAATACGACCCAGATCACAACCGCCGGCTTCGACCAGCAGGCACAGTATCTTTTCCATTCGAGCGCGGCCTGGGTCCAGACTCACTGGCTTCAGATCCTGATCGCCGTCGCCATCGGCGCGGTAATCTATCTGATCCTGCGCGGATTGCGCGGATGGGGCGCCAAGCTTGCCCGGCGCAACACCGATACGACCGGCTGGACCACGATCATCGGCAAGGCGATCGGCAAGACGACCAATTTCTTCATGCTGATGACGGCGATCAAGCTGGTCGTCGGCTATTCCTATGCGCCCACGGTCGTGCAGACGACCGTCACCTTCCTCTTCACCGTTGCAGCGGTATTCCAGGCCGCGATCTGGGCGCGCGAGGTGATCCTGGGGTTCATCGTCCACCGTACCGAGGCGGGCGAGCATGGCGAGACACTGGGCAGCGCGATGAGCATCATCCGCCTGCTCGTCAGCTTCGCGCTGTTCGCGATCGCGTTGATCGTGGTGCTCGACAACCTGAACGTCGATGTTACCGGCCTTGTCGCCGGCCTCGGCGTCGGCGGCATCGCCATCGGTCTGGCCGCACAGGGCATCTTCGCCGATCTGTTCGCGGCGCTGTCGATCATCTTCGACCGCCCTTTTCGCAAGGGCGACAGCATCTCCTACGACACGACGTTCGGTTCGATCGAGCAGATCGGCCTGAAATCGACCCGCATTCGTTCGTTCGACGGCGAAGAGCGGATCATCTCGAACCGCAATCTGCTCGACAAGGAAATCATCAACAACACGCACCGCGTCCATCGCCGCGGTTCGTTCGCGGTGGGCGTCATCTACCAGACCCCGCCCGAGGTCTGCGCGAAAATCCCCGACATGCTGAAGGAGATCGTCGAGCGGCACGACTGTACCTTCGTGCGCTGCGGCTTTACCGGCTTCGGGGCGAGCAGCCTCGATTTCGAAGTGATCTTCGACAGCGACGGCCCGGACTATGCGCAGTTCTATGAGCGGCGCACCGCGATCGGCATCGACATCCTGAAGAAGTTCAACGACGACGGCATCGACATCGCCTATCCGACGCAGATGACCTTTGCGGCTGGCCCGGACGGCAAGCCGGTCGATCCGGCAGGCAGCGCGGTCGTCCGCGAAAGCTGATCCCGAACGGCGATTCTGCCGTTCACGCCTCGCTGGTGTGGATGTGCAGGACGCCGGTCAGCGTGCGGTGCACCGGGCATTTGTCGGCAATCGTCATCAGCCGCGAACGCTGCTGCCCGGTCAGTTCGCCCTCCAGCGTAACTTCGCGGAAAATCGCCTCTATCCGAGCATTCCGGTCGGCTGCGCTGCGTTCGCGGTCGTCGGCATGGTTGCGCTCATGGCGCAGGCGAACGGTCACCTCGTCGAGCGGAATATCCTCCCGCTCGGCGACGAGCTTGATCGTCATCGACGTACACGCGCCAAGCGCGCCCAGCAGCAGGTCATATGGACCCGGCCCCGCCGCTTCGCCGCCCACCGCCCTGGGCTCGTCGGAGATCCATTCATGGCCGTGGCTGCGCACGAAGGTCCCGAACTTGCCGTGCGCGCTGCCGACCAGGACTTCGCCCTCCGCCACATCGGGCATCGCCTCGCGCGGCGGCAGATACCGTTCGACCCATGCCGCGATCAGCCCGGCGACATAGCGCCCGTCACCCTTGCCGGTAAGCAGGTGGTCGGCGTCGTCGAGCGTCACGAAGCTCTTGGGATGCCGCGCAGCGTCGTAGATAAGCCGCGCATTGTCGATACCGACAACCTCGTCGCGCGGCGCATGCAGCACGAGCAGCGCGCGTTGAAGGTCCCCGATCCGGCGTCCCGGCCCCGCTTCCCGAACCGCCTTCAGAAAGTTCGCGCTGATCGTGAAGTGCCGCCCCGCGATCGAGACGTCGCCCGTGCCGTCGCGTTCGATGGCCGCCAGGTCGCCTTCGATCGCGCCGAGTACATGGCCCGGATCGAACGGCGCGCCGATCGTGACCACCGCCTTCGCCTCGGCAATGTCGTGCGCCGCTGCGAGGACCGCGGCCCCGCCCAGGCTGTGCCCGATCAGGATCGATGGTGCGCCCACGGTTTCGCGCAGATGCGCGGCAGCGGCGACGAAATCGGCGACATCGGCGGAAAAGCCGGCATTGGCGAAATCACCCTCGCTGCCGCCCAGTCCGGTAAAGTCGAACCGCAACGTAGCGATCCCCGCGGCGGCGAGCGCCGTCGTCACCCGCGTCGCCGCATGGCTCTTCATCGTGCAGGTGAAGCAATGCGCGAATAGCGCGACCGCACGGACCGGCCCGACGGGCATTTCCAGACGCGCCGCCAGCATATCACCCTTGGCACCGGGAAAATGGACGGCATGGCTGGGCATTTGGCAGTCTCCTTTTTCGCGCGCACCGCCCTACCGGGTTTGCCCCCTTTCCCCAACCGGCTCGATGCGCCAATCTGACGCCATGCAGACCGAAACCGCTCCGCTTGTCGCGGGAATCGAACTGGGCGGCACCAAGTGCATCGCGATCCTCGCCCATTCCCCGGATTCGGTCGTCGAGCGCGTTCGCATCGACACCACCACCCCCGACGCAACGCTCGGCGCAATCGACGACGTGTTGCGGCGCTGGCGCTCCGAGCGCCCCGTATCGGCGCTCGGCATCGCGTCGTTCGGGCCGTTGCAGCTCGACCCCGCGGCAGACAATTTCGGATCGATCGTCGCCACGCCGAAACCCGGCTGGAACGACAGCGACGTCTTCGGGCGCTTCGCGGCGACCATGGGCGTGCCGGCCGCGATCCAGACCGATGTCAACGCCGCCGCAATGGCGGAGGCGCGCTGGGGAGCCGCGAAGGGGCTGTCGGCGCACTGCTATATTACCGTCGGCACCGGGGTCGGCGTAGGCGCGGTGATCGACGGCAAGCCCGTTCAGGGCGCGATGCATGGCGAGGCGGGACATATGCGCACCGTCCGCGCCGAGGGCGACGACTTTGCCGGGCACTGTCCCTATCACCGCGACTGTACCGAAGGACTGGTCAGCGGCCCTGCCATCGCCGCGCGCTTCGGCATGCCGGGCGACGCTATTCCCGACGACGATGCTCGCTGGCGCTTCGTCGTCCATGATTTCGCGGCGATGCTCCACAATCTCGTCGTCACGCTAGCGCCCGAACGCATCTCGATCGGTGGCGGCGTGATGGCGGGGCGGCAGGGGCTTCTTCCCGCTATCCGGGCTGCGCTGGTCGAAAGCCTGGCGCATTACGGCCTTGCCGACGTCTATTGCCGGACGATCGACGAACGCGTCGGCCCGCCCGGACTGGGCGATCTTGCCGGGCCGATGGGCGCGATAGCGATGGGGCTGTCGGCGCTGAAGAACCGTTAGAGCAACAGCTGTTCGCGCGCGCTTTCGCCGACCGGCCCGCCGCCGCGGCGTCGCGCTAGCTCCTGCTCTGCGGTGTAGCGCACGTCGATGTCGCGATCATGGAGGAAGCCGGCGAGACTCTCGTCGGTGATCTCGTTCCATTCCTTGCCGCGATCGGGGCCATAGCGGACGCGCGGCAACAGCCCCGGCAGGTTCGACCATTCGATCAACTGCGCCATGCTCGCCTCGTTGAGCATGTCGCGCAGATGGTGCGCGGTGACATAGGCATCGGGAAAAGCACGGTGGACCGGCAGCCCGCGTTCATGCTCCAGCCCCTCGGGCTTGCGCCAATAGCGCAGCATCTGGTTCGAAAAGCTCGGCGAATCGGGCCATAGCCGCATCGCGCATTTCCAGGTGCAGATCCAGTCGGCACCGCGGGTCAGCGGCGCCGTGCAGAATTGCTGTTCGAAATCGGCGCGGTGCGCGGCAAGCGCCATGCGACGCGGCCAGGGGTCGAGCACCTGACGCGCGATATCGTGCCACCACGGCGCATCGGCGACCTGTTCGTCGAGGATGTGATGCACCGCCTGCGTCACCGGCGGGATCGGGCGACCGGGATTCACGAGCTTCGACCCGAAATCGTCGGTCAGTTCCCAGCGACCGCTGGCGCCCAGCGCAACATCCTGCCAGCCGATTTCGCACACGCCATGCGCCGGCGGGCTCGATCCCGTGGTCTCCAGGTCGATAACGCGGATGATGCGGTCTGACGCCATGCGCCCCCATGTGGCGTGTTCGGCCCGCGATTGCCACCCTTATGGCAATCGAGGGCGAAAGCGGCGGCAGAACCGGCCGAAGCGGATCAGTGGCCCGCCTGCGGTCCCCGCTCGACACCGCTCTTGGCGAGTTGTTCGTCGATATGGGCGACGAGCCGGTCGAGCCCTTCCTGGCTGTGCGATTCGGCGCGCGCGACCAGCACGTCCTGCGTATTCGACGCGCGCAGCAGCCACCAGCCGTCCTCGGTCTGAACGCGCGCGCCATCGGTGCGGTTGACGTCGGCGCCGCTCTTTTCGAGCCGGTCGAGCACCTCTTCGACGATTGCGAACTTGCGGCTTTCATCGACCTGAAAGCGCATTTCGGGCGTGTTGACGAGCGCGGGCATCGCGTCCTTCATCTCGGTCAGCGACTTGCCCGCGACATGCAGCGCGCGGATCAGTTGCACCGCCGCGAACAGCGCGTCGTCATAGCCGTAATATCCCTGCGCGAAGAAAATGTGCCCGCTCATCTCGCCGGCGAGCGGCGCGCCTGTTTCCTTCATCTTGGTCTTGATGAGGCTGTGCCCGGTCTTCCACATCAGCGGCTTGCCGCCCAGTTCGGCGATGCGGTCGTAGAGCATCTGCGAGGCCTTCACATCGGCGATGATCGTCGAACCCGGCGCTTCCTTGAGCACAGGTACCGCCAAAATGGACAGAAGCTGATCGCCCCAGACCACGCGGCCCTGCCCGTCGATCGCGCCGATCCGGTCGCCGTCACCGTCAAAGGCCAGTCCGAAATCGAGATTCTTCTCCGCGACCAGACGCTTCAGATCGGCGAGATTCTTTTCCTCTGTCGGATCGGGATGATGGTTGGGGAAATTCGCGTCCACATCGGTGTAGAGCGTATGATGCTCACCGGGCAGCAGCTTGACGAGCTTCTCGACGACCGGGCCGGCGGCGCCGTTGCCCGCGTCCCAGCCGATCCGGTACTCGCCCCCGGCATAACCGGCGAACAGGCGCCCGACATAGTCGTCCATGATGTCGGCGTCACCGACCGATCCTTCGCCTTCGTCCCAGTCGCCCTCGGCCGCCATCTTGCCGATCTTCTGGATGTCCTCGCCGAAAAATGGCCGATGCTGAAACACCATCTTGAAGCCATTGTAATCGGAGGGATTGTGGCTGCCGGTTATCTGGATGCCGCCATCCACCTCTAGCACCGCCTCGGCATAATAGAGCATCGGCGTGGGGCCCAGGCCGATGCGCGTCACATCGACGCCGCTCGCGGTCAGCCCCTCGACCAGTGCCGCCTCGAGCTCGGGCGAAGATGCGCGGCCGTCGCGGCCGACCGCGACACGGTGCCCGCCCGCACGGCGCAGCAGCGTTGCGAAGCCGCGGCCGATAGCGCGGGCGTCGTCCGGACCCAGCGTCTTTCCAACGATTCCGCGAATGTCATATTCGCGCAGCGAGGTCGGGTCGAATTGGTGCGTCATTGCGGGCCTCCCGGCATTTTGGAATGTGCCCGCTCAATTCACCAGCCGGGGGGAAAGTTCAACCGCCCTTGCGCCGCAGCAGCACGTCGCGCGCCGCGTTGATACGCCGTGCGCGATCGGCCGAGCCTCCCCGATCGGGATGCACGTCCGCGATCAACCGCTTGTGCGCCGCGCGGATCGTCGCCGCATCGGCATTCTCGCCAACGCCGAGCACTTCCCGTGCCTCGCGCTCCTCCCGCGTCGGCACGCTCACCGGCTCGTGGATCGCGGCGCGGATCGCCGATCGTCGCCACCACATATAAATCATCACGCCCAGCGTGATGACGATGACGAGTTTCGCCATCAGGCGGTCTTCGCCATCGCCGGTTCGGGGAGCGACAGCCCGGCCATCATCTCGCGCAATTCCTGCCGTGCGGCGACATGGCTCAGCCCCATCGAGCCGAATTCCTTGGCGTCGAGCATGGTCAGCCCCTTGGGAAACAGCTCGCGATAGATAACGCGCTCGGAAAGGCCGCTGATGACGCGGAAACCAACGCGCTTGGCGAGCGCATCGATCGCCTCGGACACGCGGCGCATGTTGCGCGCCTCGACATATTGCAGTCGGTTCCTCAGCACGACCCAGTCGATCGTGCTGCCATCGGCCTTGGCGCGCTTGGTACGCGACTGCCACACGAGTTCGGAATAGAAGCTCGGCCGCGTGACCTTGAAACTGTCGGGATCGACCTGGCCGATCAGGTCGAAATCGACGAAACTGTCGTTCATCGGCGTGACCAGCGTATCGGCGTTGGTGATCGCGATTCGCGCGAATTCGTCGTCGCGCCCGGGCGTGTCGATGACCAGATAATCTGCATCGCGGCTCAGTTCCTCGAGCTTTTCCTCGAACACCGACATGCTTTCGCCGTCATGCGTCGCATGGCGCGGCATCGGCAGCGTCCGGCCGCTGCGTTCCATCGTAATCGCGCGATTGTCGAGATAACGCCCCAGCGTGCGCTGGCGGTGGTCGAGGTCGAAGGCGGACACGCGCGCCCCGCGCGCCGCGAGTGCGATCGCGGTATGCACCGCGGTAGTCGATTTGCCCGTGCCGCCCTTTTCGTTGGCGAACACGATTACGTGCAATCGGTCCGATCCGTTGCCCAAAACGTCCATATCCCCAGTTGATCGATGCGGGCCGCCCCCATAGAAGGCCGCCCACCATCCATATCGGAGCCCTGTAAGGCGTGCAAACCATCCGTCAATCGACCGAGCTGAACGAACATCTCGCCGCGCTGCGCAGCGACGGCAAGCGCATCGCGCTGGTGCCGACCATGGGCGCGCTCCATGCCGGCCACATGGCGCTGGTCGAAGCCGCCAAGCACGCCGCGGACCATGTCGTCGTGTCGATCTTCGTCAATCCCATGCAGTTCGGCCCGAGCGAGGATCTCGACCGCTATCCCCGCCGTGAACAGGCCGACTCGCGCATGCTCTCAGACGCCAATGTCGATGTGCTGTGGATGCCGACGGTGGAAGAAATGTATCCCGACGGTTTCGCCACCACCGTATCGGTCGGCGGCATTACCGAACTCTATGACGGCGCCGCCCGGCCGGGGCATTTCGACGGCGTCGCAACCGTCGTCGCCAAATTGTTCAATCAGGTCCGGCCCGATGTCGCGCTGTTCGGTGAAAAGGATTACCAGCAGCTCGCCGTCATCCGGAAGATGGTCGCCGATCTGGATTTCGGAATCGACATTATCGGCGTGCCCACGCAGCGCGAGGATGACGGCCTCGCCATGTCGTCGCGCAACATCTATCTGATCGACGAGGACCGCAAGAAGGCGGTCGCCCTGCCCCGGGCGCTCGGTATCGCCGCGCGCGACATCGCCCGCGGCGGCGACGTGCAGGCGGCGCTGGACCAGGCGCGCGAAATGCTGACCAAGGCCGGGTTCGAAATCGACTATGTCGACATTGTCGAGGAAGGCACGCTCGGCCCGCACGATCCCGAAAAGCCGTCGCGCCTGCTTGCCGCCGCGCGGATCGGCGGAACACGGCTGATCGACAACATTCCCGTGGCTCTGGAACACTACGGTTAATCGAATTAACCATTTGTTGAAAACGTAAGGTCAAAACCGTCCCCATGACGAATTGTCAAAAGGGGATGGCGTCATGGGCAACAGCCTCAAGAGCGCACGATTTCTGATTGAAAGCCGGCTGCAGGATGCAGCGCGTGGTAACGTCGAAGCCTGTTTCGAACTCGGGATGGTCTATTCCAGCGGTGCCGCAGGTGCCGATATCGACCTGATCGAAGCGCATAAATGGTTCAACCTGGCAGCGCTCAACGGCAATTCGCGCGCGCAGGAATGCCGCGCGGAGATCGCCGAGGACATGTCTTCGGCCGACATCGCCGAGGCGCAGAAGCAGGCCCGCGCCTGGCTGCAGACCGCGAACCGCCGCGCGGCGTAAATCTTAATCCTCCCGTACCGGGGAGGTGCCCGCGACGCGGGTCGTAGAAGGAAGCGCCGAGCGTGCGTCGGTGGATCGGCGACGCGACCGCGTGCCGCCACGCCTCTCCACCAGGCTGACGGATGGTCCGCTCCCCGTGCGGGGAGGACTTATTCCTTCGGTGCGGCCTTCTTCTTCGCCGGTGCCTTTTTCTTGGGCGCGGCCTTCTTCTTCGCACCCTTCTTCTTCGCTGGACCCTTCGCCGCCTTGTCGTCGATGAGCTGCGCCGCCTCTTCGAGCGTCAGCGCGTCCTTGTCGATCGTCTTGGGCAGCGTCGCGTTGACCGTGCCGTCAGTGACATAGGCGCCGTAGCGGCCCTCCATCAGCTTGATCTCTTCCTCGGTGCGCGGATGCTTGCCGAGCACCTTCAGCGGTTCGCGGCTGCCCCGCGCACGCGGCCCCTTCTCCGCCGCTTCGGCGAGCTTCACCACCGCGGCGTTCATGCCGGTCTCGAACACCTCTTCGGTCGATCCGAGCCGGGCATATTTGCCGTCATGGCGCAGATAGGGGCCGTAGCGTCCGATCGACGCCTCGATCGGCTTGCCGGTCTCGGGATGGTCACCGATGACGCGCGGCAGCGAGAGCAGCTTGAGCGCCCATTCGAGATCGAGATCGCCAGGCAGATCCTTGGGGATCGAGGCACGCTTCGCCTCCTTGCCCTCGCCAAGCTGGATATAGGGGCCGAAGCGCCCCGACTTGCGCTCGACCGGCAGCCCCGTCTCGGGATCGGTACCGAGCGTCTCAGGCCCCGTATCCTCCGCCGCCACGCCCGGCTGGGCAAAGGCGCGGGTGAACTTGCACTCGGGATAGTTGGAGCATGCGACAAACGGCCCGAACTTGCCGCCGCGCAGTGCGAGCTTCCCGTCGCCGCAATTGGGGCACGCGCGCGGATCGCTGCCATCGGCCTTGGGTGGGAAGAGATAGGGTTCCAGGAACTTGTCGAGTTCGGCCGTCACCTCGGACGGCTTGAAATCCATCACCTCGGTCGTGCGCGGCTTGAAGTCGCGCCAGAACTGATCGAGCACCGCCTGCCATTCGGCGCGTCCGCCCGATACGTCGTCGAGTTCCTCCTCCAGATCGGCGGTGAAATCGTAATTCACATATTTCTGGAAGAAGCGTTCGAGAAAGGCGATCAGCAGCCGCCCCGTTTCCTCGGCGAAGAAGCGGTTCTTTTCGGTGCGGACATAGGAACGGTCCTTGAGGACCTGGATGATCGAGGCATAGGTCGAAGGCCGGCCGATACCCAGCTCCTCGAGCTGCTTGACCAGCGACGCTTCCGAAAAGCGCGGCGGCGGCTGGGTGAAATGCTGTTCCGAGCGCACGCCTTTTTTGGCGGGCGAATCGCCCTCGCGCAGCATTGGCAGGCGGCGCGAATCCTCGTCCTGCGAATCGTCGCGCCCTTCTTCGTAGAGCGCCATGAAACCGGGGAAGAGCACCACCTGACCCGTCGCGCGCAGCGCGGTGCGACCCGTGCCGTCCTCGAGTTCGACCGTGGTGCGTTCGAGCCGTGCCGAGGCCATCTGGCTGGCGAGCGCGCGCTTGAAGATCAGGTCGTACAGGCGACCATGATCGCCCGAACCGGCGCGGTCCTTGGAAAAATCGGTCGGGCGGATCGCCTCGTGCGCTTCCTGCGCATTCTTGGCCTTGGTCTGATACTGGCGCGGCTTTTCGGGAACGTAACTGCCGTCATAGCGCGCAGAGATCGCGCGCCGCGCGTCGGAAATGGCGCTGCCGTCCATCTGCACGCCGTCGGTACGCATATAGGTGATCGCACCGTCCTCGTAGAGCGACTGGGCGATGCGCATCGTATGGCTGGCCGAGAAACCTAGCTTGCGCGCCGCTTCCTGTTGCAGTGTCGAAGTCGTGAAGGGCGGCGGCGGATTGCGGGTGCCGGGCTTGGTTTCGACTTTCGCAACCGAGAAACGCCCTGCCTCGACCGCTTCCTTGGCGCGCTTCGCGGTGGCTTCGTCGCCGATCGACAGCCGGTCGATCTTGTCGCCTTCGAAGCGCACCAGCCGCGCCTCGAAGCCGGTGCCGTCCTGTTCCATGTCGGCGGTGACCGACCAGTATTCCTGCGGGACGAAGGCCTCGATCTCGCGCTCGCGCTCGACGATCAGGCGCAGCGCCACCGACTGCACACGGCCCGCCGATTTCGCGCCGGGCAGCTTGCGCCACAGGACCGGCGACAGCGTGAAGCCGACGAGATAATCGAGCGCCCGGCGCGCGCGGTAGGCGTCGATCAGGTCGGTATCGAGCCCGCGCGGATGCGCCATCGCGTCGGTCACGGCCTTTTTCGTGATGGCGTTGAAGGTGACGCGCTCGACCTCCTTGGGGAGCGCCTTCTTCTTCGCCAACACCTCCTGCACATGCCACGAAATCGCCTCGCCCTCGCGGTCGGGGTCGGTGGCGAGGATCAGGCGGTCGGCCTTTTTCGCCTCGTCGGCGATCGCCTTCAGCTGCTTCGACTTGTCGGCATAGGGCTCCCACTGCATTGCGAAGCCGTCATCGGGATCGACCGATCCATCCTTGGGCGGCAGGTCGCGGACATGGCCGTAGCTCGCGAGGACACGGTAGTCCTTGCCCAGATATTTCTCGATGGTCTTCGCCTTGGCGGGCGATTCGACGATGACAAGCTGCATGGGGGTGTGACGCGGTCCTTGACGTGTGTGCGCATGAGGATGGGGAGCCCCCTAGCGCCTAGTCAAGGCGCTGCCTACCGGGATCATCGCGCCGCCTGATGAGTTAGCTATGCAAAAAGGAGGATCATTTGGTCATTTTTCCTGCATGGCTTCATACACTTGCGACGATATCGCTGGTGCTGGGATTCGTTTGCGCGGCATATATTGCAATAGACGAGGTCCGCCATCCCCAGAAAATGTGGATTATGAATCTGGTCTGGCCGCTGACCGCGCTGTTCGGCAGCGTCGTCTGGCTCGCCTTCTACCAGAGCTTCGGCCGCAACGACGGCAGTCAGTCCGATGAACCACCGATGCATATCGCGGTCGCCAAGGGCGCATCGCATTGTGGCGCGGGCTGCACATTGGGCGACATCATCGTTGAATGGGCAGCATTTGCCCTGCCCGCAATCGCGGTATTTTTCGGCTGGCACGGAATCTTCGCCGAAAAGACGTTCGCCGTGTGGATCCCCGACTATATCCTCGCCTTTCTGATCGGTATCGTCTTCCAGTATTTCACCATCGCACCGATGCGCGATCTGGGCGTCGGCGAGGGCATCTGGGCCGCGGTGAAGGCCGACACGCTGTCGATCACCAGCTGGCAGGTCGGCATGTACGGCCTGATGGCCATCGGCCAGTTCCTGTGGTTCAAGCCCGCCTATGGCGGTGTGGCAGAGGTCAACACGCCCGAATTCTGGTGGCTGATGCAGATCGCGATGCTCGCCGGTTTCGCCACCGCCTATCCGACCAACTGGTGGCTGGTGAAGGCGGGACTGAAAGAGAAGATGTAGGCCGCGTGCCCCCTTGCCTTTGTCCGCGGCGCGCGAAAGACTGCGCCGACAAAGACCAGGGGGCACTCATGATCCGTTCTTTCGCACTCGCCGGCGCAGCACTGGCGCTGCTTTCGACCACGCCCGCCGCGGCCGACGCCGTTCACGATGCAACCGCTGCCAAGCTGCCGCAGCTCATCGACATCTACCGCGATCTCCACGCGCATCCCGAACTGAGCCTGCACGAGACGAAGACGGCGGCGAAGCTTGCCGCGATGGCGCGCGCGGCGGGCTATGACGTGACCGAGCATGTCGGCGGCAACGGTGTCGTTGCGGTAATGAAGAACGGCGCCGGCCCGACGCTCCTCATCCGCTCCGACATGGACGCGCTGCCGGTGACCGAGGAAACCGGCCTCCCCTTCGCGTCAAAGGTCATCGCGACCAGTGGCGAAGGCATCGAAACGGGCGTCATGCACGCCTGCGGCCACGACACGCACATGGCGAGCTGGGTCGGCACGATGCGCAACCTTGCCGCGATGAAGGACAAATGGTCGGGAACGCTCGTCATGATCCTCCAACCCGCGGAGGAAGTCGGCAAGGGCGCGAAGATGATGCTCGAGGACGGACTCTTCAAGCGCTTCCCGCACCCGACCCATGCGCTCGCCTTTCACGACAGCGCGTCGCTGCCGGCGGGCACGATCGGCATCCACCCCGGCTACGCGCTCGCCAATGTCGATTCGGTCGATATCACCGTCCACGGCGTCGGCGGGCACGGCGCCTATCCGCAGGCGACCAAGGACCCGATCGTGCTGGGCGCGGCGATCGTCGGCAAACTTCAGACGCTGGTCAGCCGAGAGGTCGATCCGCAGTCGCCCGCGGTCGTCACCGTCGGCAGCTTCCGCGCGGGCGCCAAGCACAACGTCATCCCCGACGAAGCGAAGCTGCTGCTGACCGTGCGCAGCTACACGCCCGAGGTCCGGCAGCAGCTGCTCGACGGCATCCGCCGTATCGCCGAGGGCGAGGCGCTGGCCGCGGGCATTCCGAAGGACAAGCTGCCGACGGTCGAGGTGAAGGACGAATTCACGCCGTCGGCCTATAACTCGCCCGAATTCAGCGAGCACATGCTCAAGCTGTTCGGCAAGCGGTTCGGCGACAAGCGCGTGATAGAGGCGCCGGCGGTAATGGGCGGAGAGGATTTCGGCCGCTTTCACCTGGCCGACAAGTCGATCGACAGCATGATCTTCTGGGTCGGCGGGGTGCCGAAGGACCAATGGGCGGCATCGCAGGCGGGCAAGCTCGACCTGCCGTCGCTGCACAGCGCGAAATGGGCGCCCGACGCCGAGGCCGTCATCGGAACCGCGACCGAGGCGATGACCGCCGCCGCGCTCGACGTGCTGAAACCGTCAGCCTCCTGAGGCGAGCGCCGGACCGCTGCCGCGCAGGCCGTCGCCCGCATCTTCGTGCTCCATCGTGTCCTCGGCCTTTTCCGGCCGGATATAGATGGAGGACAGATGCGGCATGCGGTCGCGCAGCGCCTGTTCGATCGTCTCGATCATGCTTTCCGCCTCGCCCATCGGCAGGTCGTCGTCGAAATCGGCGCTGATCGCGACGAACACGCTTTCGGGCGAGGTGTGGATCGTGCGGACGTGATTGACCGCGGTGATGCCGCGGTGCCCGGCGACGATCTCGCGGATCGCGACAATGGCCTTGGGATCGGCGGGCTCGCCGATCAGCAGCCCCTTGGCCTCACGCGCGAGCAGCGTCGCCACCAGCGCGAGGATCAGGCCGATCACGACCGACGCCATGCCGTCGATCTTCGGCATGTTCAGCGCATGGCTTAAATATACGCCAAGCGCCGCGACGATCAGACCGGAAAGCGCCGCACTGTCTTCGAACAGTACGACGAACCCGCTCGGGTCCTTCGATTCGCGGACCGCCTGCCACCAGCCGACATCGCCCTTCGCCTTGGAAAATTCGCGCACGGCGGTCACCCAGGACGCGCCCTCAAGCACGAACGCGACGCCCAGCACGACGTAATTGACCGTCGCGCTGGTCAGTTCTTCCGGCTCGACGATGTGCATATAGCCTTCGTACATCGAAAAAGCGGCGCCCGCCGCGAAGATCAGGATCGCGACGATGAAGCTCCAGAAATAGAGCTCGCGGCCATAGCCGAAGGGATGACGCCGGTCGGGAGCCTTTTTCGCGCGGTGTTCGCCGTAGAGCAGCAACACCTGATTGCCGCTGTCGACGACCGAGTGAAATCCCTCGGTCAGCATCGACGACGAACCGGTGATGCTCGCGGCGATGAACTTGGCGA
This sequence comes from Stakelama marina, assembly GCF_018122655.1. Classification (GTDB taxonomy): domain Bacteria; phylum Pseudomonadota; class Alphaproteobacteria; order Sphingomonadales; family Sphingomonadaceae; genus Sphingomonas; species Sphingomonas marina. The sequence goes on along the minus strand of NZ_JAGRQC010000004.1, from coordinate 442,672 downwards.
TGGCGATGCCGATATTGGCCGCCAGCGCCGCATAGATGACGATATGTTCGCGCCAGCCGGCGCCGCCCTGTCTCGCGGCCATCGGTCAGTCGAGGCCGTTCCGGCGGTGGCAGGTCATCAACGGTCAGTCCTTCTGCCGCTTGCGTTCCGCCTCCTCGTCATATCCCGAGGACGGGGCGGGATCGTGCGAGTGAACAGGCTGCGTCGTCGCAGGCGGATCGGAGGCGTCCATCGATTCCTCGACGCCCTCGTCGAGCCGCGCCTGCTTGCTTTCGGGATTGCGCTGGAGGCGCTCCTCGATCGACTTTTCCTTGTGGCGCTTGGCCACATCGGCTTCGCTTTCGGGTTCGGGCGGTGCCACCGACATGCTGTCCTTGGCGCGCTCGTCGATCCCCGTCTTGTCGTCTGCCATGTCGCTTCCTCTCGTGAAGATTCGATAGGTCAACGGCTGGCGCGAGGGCGCGTTCCGGCAAAACGGTTGCGAAATGAAAAGGCCCGGCGAGTTTCCCCGCCGGGCCGGTTCCTTGTTGCTGTTCGGTTGCTCAGCCGCGGTTGTTACCCATCAGGCGAAGCAGGAACAGGAACATGTTGATGAAGTCGAGATAGAGGTTCAGCGCCCCCATGATCACGACCTTGCCCATCATGTCCGTGCCGGCGACATGCGCGTACATGCTCTTGATCTTCTGCGTGTCATAGGCAGTCAGCCCGGCGAAGATCAGTACGCCCAGCATCGAGATGACCAGACCCATCGTGCTCGACTGGATGAACATGTTGAGGATCATCGCGACGAGCAGGCCGACCACACCCATGATGAGGAAGGTGCCCATGCCCGACAGGTCCTTCTTCGTGGTGTAGCCATAAAGGCTGAGACCCGCGAAGCCGGCCGCGGTCGCGAAGAATGCCTGCGCGATCGAGGTGCCGGTATAGACGAGGAAGATCGTCGAGAGCGACGCGCCCATCAGGACCGCAAAGCCCCAGAACAGCAGTTGCAGCGTCGATGTCTGCATGCGTCCCTGGCCAAAGCTCATCGCGAAGACGATACCCAGCGGCGCGAAGGTGACGATCCAGCCAAGGCCGGACGGCGCACCCGTCATCGGGTTGATAAGCGACATCACCGCGCCGCTCATCACCATCAGCATGGCGACGATGCCGGTCAGCAAAACGCCCGACGCCATATAGTTGTAAACCGAAAGCATATAGGACCGCAGCCCGGCATCGTACGCGTCGGAGCGCGTACCTGCGCCCGTCGCATAGTTAGCGGCGGTCGTCCGGGGATCAGACCAATTTGCCATCTTGAACTCCTTTGCCCGACATCAGTGCCGGATGCATTTGAATATCGCTATCCACGCCCGGATTTTCAAGCAAAACCGGTTCGCGATTTCGGCCATGATTGGTTAAGCTTGGACACATTATGCATCGTCTCTTTGTGGCGCTTCGCCCGCCGTCCGAAATGCGCGACACGCTCCTCGCCGCAATGGGCGGGATAGAGAATGCACGCTGGCAATCGGCCGAACAGCTTCATTGCACTCTACGCTTTATAGGAGATGTCGACCGTCCGGTTGCCGAAGATGTCGAGGCGGCGCTCGGTTCGGTGCGCTTTCCGGGCCTCGATCTGGCCCTGTCGGGCGTGGGAGCATTTGGCGCGGACGGCAGGCGCAAGGCGGTCTGGGCCGGCGTGTCGCCGCACGACCAGATCACAAAGCTGCACAAGAAGATCGACCAGGCGCTGGTGCGGGCCGGGCTCGCACCCGAACGCCGCGCCTATCTGCCGCACATCACGCTTGCGCGGCTCAATCGAAGCTCGGGGGCGATCGACCGGTTTCTGGCCGATCAGGCCAGGCTCGCATCGCCTCCGTACCGTTTCACGCATTTCCTGCTTTTCCGCAGCACGCTGGGCAGCGACGGCGCGACCTATGAGGCGATCGCCCGGTACGCGCTCGAACCGGCGGCAGCCGCCGGATAAAGCCTCGGCACGGCAGCGGACGTAAAACGGGGAACGTAAAGTGGAGGGCGTAAAAAGGGGGCCGGCATCGCTGCCAGCCCCCTATGTCGCCGGACCTTTGCATCCCGCATCGCGAACGAAGCGCAGACGCATGGTTTCGGCGGCATCGCTCGGCCCGCGCCGGCAAGCGGCATCGGACCTTGCGTCGGCCCCCGGGCCGGAAACCAGTTCCCGAAGGAACGGCGTCCCGGCCACGGCGGCCTGCTTCGTCCGAACCGAAGTCCGAACTCCGCCGGATCGAATTCCGATCGCGTTTCCATCCGAAGACGGTCGCGCTTCTTCCTTCGATCGACACCATTCCGATCCGAAGAACTTCATGATGCCTGCGAGCCATTTTCGCGTGTCGGTTACTCGTGCCCGCAGCCGAAGCAGCGACCACGCCTCACCGGGCGTTCCGATGGCTCTCGCTTTCGGCGATCTGCGGTTTCCAAAAGGCACCAGCATATCACCTTGGCGTCGTAACCTTCTGTTTCTTCAGCAATTTCTTGCTTCCGATCCGTCCGGCTACAGGAAGGATGGTGTCACCGAATCCGAGTCGCACAAAGCGTTAAATGCACGGCCGACCCTGTTGATAACGTGGATATCGTGGGTAACTCAGCGCCCCGGCGTCCAGTCGGGTGGCGCGAGTTCAAATCCGGAAAAGTCGAAGCCGGGTACGACGACACAACTGACGAGCGTCCATCCCCCGATTGCCTCTGCCGCCTGCCAGTTGCCGGCGGGCACGATTCCCTGCGCCGCATAGCCGCTGACATCCGCCGGGCCAAGCCGTGTCGTTCGCACCGGGCCGCGATCATCCGCAGCGATATGCAGGTCGAGCGGTGCGCCCGCGTGCCAGAACCACAGCTCGGTCGCGTCGACGCGGTGCCAGTGCGAGGGTTTTTCCGCATCGAGCGCGAACAGGATCGCCGTGCCCGCCGAACGGTCTCCCTCCCGCGCCGGTGCGCGCCATGTCTCCCGGTACCACCCTCCTTCGGGGTGCGGAGCAAGACCAAGCTGGGCAACGATCGCTTCGATATCGGGCATCTGTCGTTGTTTCCTCAAAATTTAAGCGCGGTTTCCGGTCGTTTTACCGCCAGCGACCGCTTCCTGTCGTTTCGTTCATGAAACTCTGCGCCGCCTCGGCACGTTCAGGGACCACGTTCGACGAAACGGAGTGTGGAATGCGTAGCTTTGTCATGGCCCTTGCGGCAACGTCGCTGGCGGTTCCCGCCAGCATGGCGCTGCCGACGACAAGCGCCGAAGCCGCCCCGCAGCGGCACCACGAGCATTATCGTTACAAGGAATGGCGCGGCCGCGACGGCCGTCTTCACTGCCGCAAGCCCGACGGAACGACAGGACTGGTGATCGGCGGTGTCGCCGGCGCGCTGGTCGGCCGGACCATCGACACGCATGGCGATCGCACCGCCGGAACGCTGCTCGGCGCAGCGGCTGGCGCGGTTGCCGGACGAGCGATCGAACGCAGTTCGAAACGCTGCAAATAATACGCCCTGAGCGGCGGCAGTACTCCGCCGGAACTTCAAGAACATCTATCGAGGAGACATATTATGAAGAAGCTTGCCATCATGATCGGCGCCGCCGCTATGCTGCCGCTTGGCGCATGCAGCCAGTACGGGCTTGGCGGACAGCCCGCCTATGCCAGCAACGGCTATTCGAGCCAGTATCCGGCCAGCCAGTATAACTATTACACGATGGGCCGTAACGACACGATCTATCGCGGTTCGGACGGTCGCTATTACTGCAAGCGCGATGACGGCACGACCGGTGCGATCGTCGGCGGTATCGGCGGCGGTGTCCTCGGCAACATCATCGCCCCGGGCGGTTCGAAGACGCTCGGCACGATCATCGGCGCTGGCGCCGGTGCGATCATCGGCCAACAGGTCGACAAGGGCGACGTCAAGTGCGCGACGCGTCGCTGATATGACGACCCGGACAGCATCCGCCCGCTATGACGGCCTTGGCAAGGACGGCAAGGGTCACATTTCGACCCAGTCGGGCGTGCTGTCCGATCAGCCCTATGGTTTCGGTACCCGGTTCGAAGACGAGCCGGGTACCAATCCCGAAGAGTTGATCGCGGCAGCGCATGCCAGCTGCTTCACCATGGCGCTCAGCTTCGCGTTGGCGAAGGAGGGCTATGACACAGGGACGCTGGAAACGACCGCGAAGGTCACGCTCGAAAAGGACGGCGACGGCTTCAAGGTCAGCCGTTCCGACCTGACCCTGACCGGCAAGGTCGAGGGCATCGACGCCGACAAATTCGCCGAGCTTGCCAACGGCGCCAAGGCGAACTGCCCGATTTCGAAACTTCTGAACGCGGAAATCACGCTCGAGCACAAACTCGGCTGAACCCGCGAGAGTAAGCGCAGCATTAACCCACTGCTGATAAGGCGGTGGGATGCTGCGCATACTCACGCTTTCGACGCTCTTTCCCGATGCGTCGCGCCCCAATTTCGGCATTTTCGTCGAGCGCCAGACGCTCGGTCTTGCAGCGCATCCCGATGTCGAGCTGAAGATCGTCGCCCCCCGCGGCCTTCCGCCCTTCCCGCTATCACGCCTGTCGCGCTATTCCGCCCTTGCTGAACTTCCCGAGCGCGAGGACTGGAAAGGCGTCGACTGCCATCGCCCACGCTTCGCCAATCTGCCTGGCACTGGCGGACGCTGGCATGGCGATATGCTCGCCCGAGCGGTCGCCCCGCTGCTCGATGAACTGCGCCACGATTTCGCGTTCGATATCATCGACGCCGAATTCTTCTTTCCCGACGGTCCCGCCGCAACGGCGCTTGGCCGGCGCTACGGCGTGCCGGTTTCGATCAAGGCGCGCGGTGCCGATGTCCATCATTGGGGGCACAACCCGGCAACCGCAAAACAGGTGCTCCGCGCCGGGAGGAGTGCCGACGGGCTGCTCGCCGTGTCGCAATCGATGGCCGACGACATGGCGGCGATCGGGTTGCCCCCCGATCGGATTCGCGTCCACAATACCGGCGTCGATCATCGGCGGTTCGGGACTGTCAGCCGCAGCGAAGCGCGAGCGCGGCTCGGCCTGTCGGGACCGCTGATCGTGTCGGTCGGTGCGCTGATAGCGCGCAAGGGCCATGACATCGTCATCGACGCGGTGCGCCACCTTCCCGATGCTCAGCTCGTGATCGCCGGAGAGGGCGACCAGCGCGGACAGCTTGAAGCGCAGATCGAAAGGCTTGACCTTCAGGGCCGCGTTCGTCTGCTCGGCTCGGTCGCGCATGACGACCTTCCGCCGCTCCTCGCCGCGGCCGATGTCATGGCGCTCGCCTCCGCGTCGGAGGGACTGGCCAATGCCTGGGTAGAATCGCTGGCGAGCGGAACGCCAATCGTCATCACCGATGCCGGCGGCGCGCGCGAGGTCGTGTGCGACGATACCGCCGGACGCATCGCCGCCAGAGCGCCGGAAGCCTTCGCCGCAGCCATCGCCGATCTTCTTGAAGCCCCCCCCGCCGCCGACACCGTCCGGCGGGCGGCGGAGCGTTTCACCTGGGAAGCCAATACCGCCGCGCTGTACGATCATCTGGCCGGGATCGTCGGTGACCATCGTTAGAGCTGAGCGTCCGCAAAGCCCGCGCTCAGGCTGAGCTTGTCGAAGCCACCACCGGACAGGCGCCCTGCCCAAACACCCTTCGACAGGTTCAGGGTGAGCGCTGGACATGGAGGCGCACGTCCGCCCGCCGTCAATCGAGCGGGTACAGCGCTCCCGCGACCCAGCGCTGTTCGCTGCGCAAAACGCCCCAGGCGCGCGCGGCGGCGCGGCTGTCCATCGGCTCGATCCCGATCCCCTTCGCCTCCAGCGCGGCGACCAGCGCGCGCGGTGGACGCACCAGATCGTTGCCGGTGCCGAGCAGGATGAATTCCGGTTGCGGATCGAGCGACAACAGCGCGGAAAGGTCGCGCTCGCCCAGCGCCTCGATCGGCGGCGGCGACCAGCCATCGGCGCGTTCGGGCGTAATCGTCAGCCCTTCGTAAACGCCGTCATCGACACGGAAACCCCGCTCGACGATACCGCTGATCGTCGGCCCCGAACCGCGCATCTCGCGGTCGAGCCGCATCAGGGAAGCTCCTTGCTCCCGACGCGCTCGGCCCCTTCCATGCCGCTCTTGGCCTCTGTCGGCACGAAGCTGTGCGTGCCGACCTTCAGCCAGATCAGGATGGGGTTGGCGATGTAGATCGACGAATAGGTGCCGATCACGATGCCGAGCAGCATCGCCGAGGAAAATCCGAAAATGACTTCCGGCCCCAGCAGCACCAGCGTCGTCAGCGCGATGATGAGCGTCAGCGAGGTAACGATCGTGCGCGCCAGCGTCTCGTTCGCCGACAGGTTGAGGAGCGGCGTGATGTCCATCTTGCGGTATTTTCGCAGGTTTTCGCGAACACGGTCGTAGACGACGATCGTGTCGTTCAGCGAATAGCCGATGATCGTCAGGATCGCCGCGATGATGTTCAGGTTGAACTCGAGCTGAGTCAGCGCGAAGAATCCAAGCGTCAGCACCACGTCGTGGAACAGCGAGAACAGCGCGCCGATACCGAACTGCCATTCGAACCGGATCCAGATGTAGAGCGAGATCGCCGCCATCGCGAGCGCGAGCGAGATCGCGCCCTTGCGGAACAGTTCGTTCGACACCTTGCCCGAAACCGCGCTGATCGAGCCGACCTGCGCGCCGGGATAGTTGGTTTCGATCAGCTGGCGAAGCTGGGTCGCGGCCTTGCTTGCCGCGGCATCGCTGCCCTTGGGCACCGGCAGGCGGATCGAAACTTCGTTGGTATTGCCGAATTCCTGAATCGACGCTTCGCCGAGATTGAGCCCGTTCACGCGCTTGCGCAGATCTTCGAGCGGGACCTTCTTGGCGAAGGTCACGCGGGCCATCTGGCCGCCTTCGAAGTCGATGCCGAAGTTGAGGCCGCGCATCGCGACCAGCGCGATCGACGCGATGATGAGCGCGATCGATATCACGGCCGCGATATGGCGGACCCGCAGGAAATCGATGTTGGTATGGTCGGGTACGAGTTTGAGCGGTCGCATGATTACCTCAGATCACCAGCTCGCGCGGGCGTTTTTTCAGCCACTCGGCGACCATCAGGCGGGTGAAGGTGACGGCGGTGAAAACGCTCGTCACGATACCGATGGTCAGCACGACGGCAAAGCCGCGCACCGGGCCGGAGCCGAAGATGAACATGATGAACGCCGCGATCACGTTGGTGATGTTGGCGTCGAAGATCGCGCGGCTGGCTTCCTTATAGCCGACCTCGACCGACTGGATGATCGACCGACCGCGCCGCTGTTCCTCGCGAATGCGTTCGTTGATCAGCACGTTGGCGTCGACGGCCGCACCGATCGTCAGCACGAAACCCGCGATGCCGGGCAGCGTCAGCGTCGCGTTGAACAGCGCCATGATCCCCAGAATCATCAGGATGTTCACGATCAGCGCGATCGTCGCGTACACGCCGAACCGGAAATAGGTGATCAGCATGAACGCGATCACCAGAATCGTCGCGAGCCCGGCGGCAAGCGCGCCCTTCTGCTGCGAATCGATGCCGAGTTCGGGGCTGATCGTCGACTGGTCGATGACGTTGAGCGCGATGGGCAGCTTGCCCGACCGCAGTGCGATCGCGAGTTCGTTGGCCGAATCGACGGTGAATCCACCTTCGATCATCGCGCTTCCGCCCAGAATCTGCTGATTGATGACGGGCGCGGAGATCACGACATTGTCGACGATGATCGCAAAGCGCTTGCCGACATTTTCCTGTGTCGCGCGCGCAAAGCGGCGGCCGCCCTGCGCGTCGAACTTCATCGTCACGATCGGCTGGCCGGTCTGCTGGCTGAATTCCTGCCGCGCATCGGTCAGCATGTCGCCCGAAATCAGGGTCGAACGCTTGAGCGCGATATTCTGGCCGGCACTCGGATAGGGCAGCACGACATCGCCGATCGGCGCATTGCCTTTGGCGACCTGCGCAGGATCGGCATTTTCGTCGACCATCTTGAATTCAAGCTTGGCGGTCTTGCCGAGCAGATCCTTCAGCGCCTTGGGGTTCTGCAGGCCCGGCACCTGGACGACGATCCGGTCATTGCCCTGACGGACGATGGTCGGTTCGCGCGTGCCGAGCGCGTTGATGCGGCGGCTGACGACCTCTCGCGCATCCTTCATCGCGCGGTCCAGCGCGTCGCTGTTGCCCGCCTGGGTCGGCGTGATGACGAAACGCGTCGAATCGACGACCTGAACGTCCCATTCGCGCTGACCGGAAAGCCCGGCGCCGCTGCCCGTGACCTTCAGCAGGCGTTCGCGCGCGGCATCGACCTGGCTCGCGTCTCGCACCATGAAGCTGACCCGGCCTCCGCGCGTCGAGATGTCGCCGATGGCGATACGCGGGCTCGCCCGCATCTCGTTGGCGACGGTGTCGCGCATCTGCTCCAGCCGGTCGCTGGCAAGCTGCTTGGTATCGCCTTCGAGCAGGATATAGCTGCCGCCGGCAAGGTCGAGCCCGAGATTGACCGACGGCGTCGGAATCCAGGACGGCCATTTGGAACGGGCGGTCTGCGGTACGAAGCTGGGAATGGCGAGGACGATCGCGACGATAATCGTCACGAAGACCATCCAGATCTTCCAGCGCGGGAAATCCAGCATCAGTCGTTCGCAGGCTTGGAGCCGCCCGCGGGCAACACCTCGGTCAGCGTCGATTTGACGGCGCGAACCTTGTTACCGGGCGAAAGCTCGATCTCGACGAACTTTTCCTCGACCTTGGTCACCTTGCCGACAAGACCGCCGCCAGTGACGACCTGATCGCCCTTCTTCACCGAAGCGACCGCGTCCTGAAGCGCCTTCATCCGCTTTTGCTGCGGGCGAATCATCAGGAACCAGAAGGCGATGAAGATGAGGACCAGCGGCAGGATGCCGCCGATGAAACCGAGTGGCCCACCGCCCGATTGGGCACCGGCGGTCTGGGCAAAGGCTGGGGTTGCGAACATGTTTTCCTGAACGACTATGTGGAACGGGGCGTGAAACACCCCTGCGTCAAGCGCCGCGCGCTATCACTTGGCGGCGGATTTCGCAACTATTCGGACATGGCTTGCATCGCGCGGCGCATCGGCATACATGCGCGGGCCTTGGTTCGGGACGTAGCGCAGCCTGGTAGCGCATCACACTGGGGGTGTGGGGGTCGCTGGTTCGAATCCAGTCGTCCCGACCAAGGATCTCCTCACCAAAACCAGAAGCCGCAGATTTCCTCGCCAAAGAGGACCTATGCACGGCTATTTGCGTCACCGGAATCCCAGATTGTGCACCTGTGTGTGCACCTCGCTGTGCCAATCGCGCCTCCTTTGGTCACGATCATGAGCGTGTACCGTCGCGGCGCCATCTATTGGTGGCGACGCCAGATTCGCTTGGGCGCAACTCAGGCTCAGCCTATAATGCTCCGGATATCGCTCAAAACTTCGGATCGCGCTGAAGCGAAGAGGCGAGCGCTCGCACTCGATCTGGAGCTGGAAATGGTTGCCGTTAGATTCCCCGACCAGCAGGCCTGCCCGGCACCGGAGAAACTGCGCGCAATCTACAAGGAGGCGCTCGAATATAAGCGCGACCAGATCGTCGCCATTCAGCGCCGCCCTCCGTTCGACGACGCGCAGCACCGCCTTTATAATTCCGCCTATTCGCGAATCTTCGGCGCAATAGCCAGAGTCGGTGCCTGGCCTTCCGATCCGAACATGTGGCGCAGGGAAATGTCTGGTAGCGAAATCGGTGATGAGGAACGCGGCTTGATAGCCGATCTCATCGAATCGCATGCTCCAGCGGCGTTCGCTTTCGAAACCAACTCCGCTGCGCTCGAGCAAACCAAGACCGTCGCGCAAAACGGGATCTCGCCATGTGGTCGCCCGGCTATCGCTCCGAGGATTTTACTGCATCTCATGGCAAATGCTGGCCTCGATGATACGTCCGCGAACAGACGGCTGGCATTATCGATTGTTGCCGCAGCGTATGGACAAGCATGCCGTGAGGCTAACAGGCGACTCGACGAGCACGTAGCCACAGAAATCGGCCCCGACATTCCCCGTGTACTAGCCGAACTCCTTGAAAGCCGCGATCAGGCGAATACGGACTGCGCAAAAACCACGGTGCCCTCGACGGCCCCGGTCGATCTGGTAAGCGCAGCCCTTTCGGCGACATCGTTGGAGCCAACTCCCGCTGCAGATCAGCTTGGCGGCCTGATCGACCTACGCATGTCTCAGCTTTGCGCACTGGTCGTCGAAGAAAATAGCAGAAGTGGCGACTGGCAGGATTCGGCCTGCCGAAACGCCAAGGCCATCAGCGATATCTTCATCGCCGAAAATGGCGACCTGCGCATGAGTCAAATTGATCGGCGCCATCTGCTGGCACTCGACCGGCGGCTCAAACGTCTTCCGGCAATCTGGGGCAAGAGCCGCGAGGATCGTGCCGGCGGACTGAAGCATGTGTTCGCGCGCGGAGAACAGCTTGCGGCGGAGTGGGACGCCGATCCCGAAGCTGCCAACCGCAACAAGGTCCCCAAAGTCGGACTGTCTGCAACCACGCACAATCGGCATATCAATACCTTAAAGCAGCTATTCGACTATGCGCGCGATCTGGAAGATGGCGACGGAAACGCAACACACGTACATCCGCGCGTGGGCTTTCAGAATCTTCGGCAAAAGGACCGCCGAAAGAAAAACGCGCGTAAGCCGGTTCCATCGGAAGAAGATCTGCGCTCGCTAGTCAGCGGTCCGGTCTTCACCGGTTGCGCCGGACAGAACGACCGACTCACACCGGGTTCCAGCGTCATCCACGACAGTTTTTATTGGGGACCGCTGCTGCTCATCGTTTATGGCGCCCGTTCAAATGAACTCTGTCAAATGCCCTTGGCGAATATCTACGAAGATGCCCTGGTCGCGCACTTTAAGATTCGAGCTAGCCGCGATCAGACCATAAAGACAGCGGCGACCGACCGGGACCTTCCGATAGCGCCGAAACTCATTGAGCTTGGGTTTCTCGATTACGTCCGGGCGCTGAGGTCCAAGGGGGAATATTGGCTCTTTCCTGAACTCAACACGACAAAAGTACCGGCGCGAAAGCGGTTTCGTGAGGACGTGTTCGTACCGCTCCTCCAGCATCATTTTCCAGACGGCACATCGAGCCTGCTCGATGGCAAGGACATCGATACCCAGTCGCTGAGAAAATTTGCCACAACCTATCTGCGAAAGGCGACACCGAAGATCGAACTCGGAATTCGTCAGGCATATTTCGGTCACGAACGCGCGACAACGCTGGAGGGCACTTACGAAGACGACCCTTCGCTTGAAGAGTTGATGCCGTGCGTCAAGAGGATGGGACTCCTCATCGAGGCAATCGAGCACTACCCCCTGCGACTTCGGCATTAGTTCGCACAAAGCATAGCCGTCGAGCCTAGCGGACCATGTTCATGCAAAGTCCTTAGATATTAAGCCGGTTAGCAGGTAGCGCGAGGTTCCGAACAGCTCCGGAACCGCGCCCGTTTCACGCTGCGATCGGCATCAGCATATTGCCGGGCGGATAGATACCGGTGATCGCATACCATTTCTCGGCGAGCGAGCGGCAGGCCGCGGGCGTTCGCAGCCAGTTCTGCCTGCGCTTTCCGAACTCCGGGCTCGAAGGATCATAGACCCGGGTCGTGATCAGCATGTGCGCATGCGGATGAACGCCGGGCCGATCATCGCGATCGACGCGATAATGGACCGCCCAGTCCGCGACCATGCCCTGGGCAGCGATATGGTCTTCGAGGAACCCCTCGACCATCTCGCGCCACACGGCCTCGCCCTCATGCTCGGGCAGTGAGCCGACGCAATGTGCCATTATCGCTTCGCTCGGCCGCATCTGTTTGGCGGCGGCGTCGAGCTTCTCCCACAGCGCCACCCCTTCGAGCTCAGGCACCTGCGAACGCTTCGGGCCACAGCGCCCGGCCATAACCAGGTCCTGCTTGTGCGACCAGTCGGGCATCGGCCCGACATCGTCGATGCCATGCAAGCGGTGAATATAGCAATAGCTACATTTACCAGTGCGATGCGTGCTGCGCACGTCCTCGCCGCGGGCGTTGACCGGGTTCCAGACGACATAGCGGATGTTGAACGGACGGTGGATGTGGATGCTCATCGGATCTTCCTTTCTTGTAGGTTGCGCACGGCAAAAGGCCCCGCCGTGCTGGGGATGGGAGATTGGTCTTGATCGGATAGGCGCGGCGCAGACCCCGCGCGGGTGTCAGCGGTGGCGCTCGCGCCAGCTGATCTTGCGGATATCGGGCGAACGGCACTGCGCATCTGCGGCGAGCCAGTCGGTCTCTGCCTCGAGCGCGGCCTGGCGCACCTCGATCCACCAGCATTTGCGCTCGGGCGACCAGCGGTAGCCGCGCGCCTTGAGCCGATCCTTGACTTCGAACGGTGCCCCGGTCGCGCTGACGAGCCAACCGGGTTTCGAAGCGGAAATGAGTAGTTCGGCCATGCCGCTGCGACCGCCGGGGAGCGGGCTCGCCAGCAGCGCGACCAGCGCCTCGACATCGGCGGCAGCACGGTGGCGCGCGTTGAACCAGCCGCATAGTTCGGCAAGCAGATGCCCTAGCTTGCGACTCTCCACCCCGTGCGCCGCCCAGTCGATATCCTTGAGCGAACAGGCCCACGGCTTACCAGCGATGTCCGGATACCTCGCCTCGATCCAGAGCGCGTCGAACGCACAGTGATGCGCGATCATGACGTCCGCGCCTTTAAGCAGCCCGAGCACCGCATCATCGTCGATGCGCTGGCCGGCAAGCTCGGCATCGCTGAGACCGGTCAGCCGTTCGATCGCGGGCTCGAGCGGTTCTCCCGGGTCCTCAAGCCAGCTTTGCGTCTTACCGATCCCGGTGATGCGTCCGCGGCGGTCGAACCGAACCGGACACAAGGCGACCTCGATAATCTTGCCGGTTCGGTGATCGAGCGACGTGGTCTCTATATCGAGGACGATGGCGGTCCGCTCGCGACCCTCGGGCGCGAACCGCGGGAGATAGTCGAGCGGCGGCAGGCTGCGCAGCACCCGATAATCAGGATGGCGGTCGAGCGCTGCGGCAAGCCGCTCGGTTTCTGCCGGCAACCAGGCTGCGGTTCGCTCAAGCTCTTCCAAGTCGGTGATCATAGCATATCTCCAGCGGCAGATACGCAAGACCCCGCCGGAGCGGGGTCTTGCGAGATGGTGCGATCGCGGGATCGGTCAGACGATGCTCAAGCCACTCTCGAACGTGATCCACGGCTCGCCCTGCCCCCTTTTGAGCGCCTGGCGATAGTCATGCTCGAACGACTGGGCGCGAAGGACCGGGCGCGACGTCGCCCATCCGTAAAGCTCGGGCGCGCTGTCGACCTGGCCGTGCATCCAGTCGCGAAGCGCGAGCATCGTTTCGAAGAAAATCCCGGCCTCGGCTTCGCGGAACGCCCCAAAATGCGCCCAGAGCATCAGCCGCGAGACCGCCTCGGCAAGGGCGGCGGTCTTGAGCGGTAGCGTCAACCGCTTGTCCCAGAGCGCGGCGTTGCTGGCATCGCTCCTCGCCAGCGTCGGGATATGGAGCCGCTGGTAGAGCACCGCCTCGTCGCCATAGATGTCGCCGGCAAGCGAGGCCGGGTCGATGACCGTCTCGCCACTCGTGAGGCGGGCAAGGCTGGGTTCGACGAAGAAACGCCGTGCCGACGCATCGGCGGCGAGCACCGCCCGGTCGGCGGGCGACACGATCGTCTCGGCGCCTGCAACAAGCGCTTCGTTGACCAGATAGGGCAGCGGGAACTCGGGATCGCGTGCCGCGGTCGGGCACGATGCAGTGATCGTTGGCCTACCCTCGGCGTCACTGGCGATGCTTACCACCGCCACGGCGACGGAGCGCCGTGCCATGATCTCGACATCGGGCAGATGGTCGACGGGCACGCAGGCAAGTCCGATCGCCTGGACGGGGGTGGCAAACTGGTAATAGGTCATCGTCATACTCCTTGGTTGACGAGAACCAGGGCGCGAGGCGCGTCCTACGCTTTTTCCTCTCTTTCCTGATTCTCGCCCTCCCCGCCCCTCCAGGGCGGCACGCGCGCGCCGGAGCGCTGCGCGTTTTTCCTTCGCCTGCGTACAGGCGGTGGCATTCGCAGGGGTTCATGGGGCTCTCCAATGAAGTCTGGGTTGAGCATGGTCTACTCGACGGGGTCGGCGTCCGGTCACCGCACATGCGTTGGAAACATGCTGCGCAACGCGGTTCGCTTGAGTGCGATGTCGAGGCTGGCACGCAATAGCGCGCGGTCGGCGCGCGATGGCTCCGCCCAAAGATCAGTTCGATCCTGTGCGCCAGCTTCGACGAGCTGCGCCCGCAGTCGCTGCTCGCGGCGGCGATGAAGGTTGGCGCTTACGCGGATGATCGTCTTCGCAAGCCAATACGGCATGGCGGCGACAAGTCTTGCCAGAAGGCACGCTACGCACAGCAGCATCAGTGTCGGCAGTATCTCGCTCATGATGGTCTCCTTTTCCCCGCCCCTGTGCCGGCTACTCAACTTTTCACTTTTTCATTTGCGCGAAGCCGACGGGGTTCGCCTCGCTTGCCGACCCGGCTATGCAGTCCCAAAAGGTCGCGTCCGGGGAGAATCGCATTGGCAAAATCATGGGTGTCGCAGCCGCTTGCCGACTTGCTCCAGCGCACGGACCTGCTGGCCAGCGACGTCGATGCCGAGCTCAGCGCCCGGATCGCACGCAGGGTAGCGGCGGTGCTGGGCCATCGCGATGCCATCCCTACGCGGATCCGCGCAGCTAGCGGGTTCGCCGTCGTCGCGCTCAAAAGACACCACGGAAGACTGCTGGTCGAAATCGAACAACGGGACGGCGACCTGCTGCGTTGGACCTATCGCGAGCGGAGCCGCAACCACTGCATGTTTGCCTGTCGCGGTGATCTGCTTGCGGTCGCCATCCCTGCCCTCGTCGGCAAGTCCCTGGCGGCACTCGCGGATCCCGGCTTTGCCGTTTCCGATACCCGCATCCAGTCGATCGAGCCGTGTTCGGATGGGTGGATCGAAGCCTGTATCGACCCTGGCTGGCAGCAATTTTGAAGGAACGCACTACCGTGACCGAACCCGCCCGGCTCGCCTCCGCGCATCTCGAAGATCTGGCCATCGTCGCGATCACCACCCCGCCGGACGCCGAGACGATCGCGCTGTACCCCGAACTCGGTGCAAGCGAGCGCGGTAAGCTACGCGCGCGGCTGAAACAGCTCCTGCGCTACGGCCTTCCAGCGACTTCCAAGGACGATCCAGGCATTCGCCGTGGTTACACGCTGCGGCAATGCCTTGTCCTGTCGGCGACCCTCTGCCTGATCGACACCCATCTCCCGCTCGGTCTCGTCGTCGATCTGGTGAAGGCAAACGAGCGCGAGATCGTCCGCTGTGGACTCGATGCAATCAAGCGCGGTGCGGTGGACAAGGAACAAGACGATCTCGCGGTTATTGTTACCGGTGAACTCTGGGCGATTCTCGATGCGAACGCATATTCGAGCAGCGAACCCATGCGTCTGCGCTGGATCAAGCGAAACGCACTCACCGACGCTTGGGCCGAGGCATGCGACCTGGAAGCCCGAGGCCAGCGTGTCATCGTCGACCTTGGCTTCGCTGCCCGTACGGTCTGGGGCTGGGTCGCCGAGCGCCGGCTTTTGCCTGGCGATCAGGTCGATCTGCTCTACGCGGCATTGTCAGCCGAAAAGGAGGGTTTGCGCTAAAGTTTAGCGGTCTATCAGACCCACCCCGCGATATCTAGGATAGCGTGCTATCTTTTGTTTTGACTTTCTCTTCCATTCGGCTATGCTGGACGGCAAGAGGAGCAAATCAATGGCCCAGTGCGACCTGACGCTTGCCAATATCCGCCCCTGGGGTGCCAGCCTCAGACCCGTGACGATCGGACGCAGCACCGAAAAGCTCGAAGATCCCGCCGGCCGGTTTTGGGACAGCGTACGCGACTGCCTGTGGGGCGCGCATCTCGACATGTGCATGTGCGAGGATCAGGACGACCAGCTCGAACTGTTGCGCGCTACTTTGCGCTGCATCGCTGAAGATATGCACCGCATCGATCCCGATGCGATGGTCGAGCATTTGTTCGATGGCAGTCTGATGTTCTTCCGCCATTACCTGCTTACGCTTGGTCACCACCAGTTCGTCGAGCACGAGGCGGTGGTCTTCAAACATGCGCAGCTTTCCCCCTTGGGATGGAGCGTGCTCGCCATGCTCGAAGCCACCAAGCCCGTCATTATCGAAAATCGCGCTGACCCGGCGGCAGACCGCGCCGCCGCCATCCAGCGCGGCGAAAACCGTATCCACATCGACTGAGGAGAACGCCATGCCCTTCCCCCCCTTCACCGGCCAGAGCGGCGCGACCGAGTTCGAGCAGATGCGGCGCGACGCCAGCACCACGCTGGCGCAGGACCCCCACGCCTCGTTCAAGCGGCCAAGGGTAGCAGAACAGACCGGGCCGAGCGATCTGGTCGTCGTCGATACCGATGAGATCATCGGTAGCGATTCCAGGTTCGTCCGCACCGAGGTCGGCGGTAAGCCCGCAATCGCCCTTGAGGAGCGCGCCGCCGACGGTAGCTGGCGCGTGGTCTGGAACCTGCCGAGCGAATCCGCCGACGCCCGTGAAGGCATGATGGGCTGGCTCAATACCCAGCAGCATCGCTGGTCACGCTTCGCGACGATGTACCACCGCCGCGGCGGCGACGAACTCACCCAATGGATCTTTGAGTTGATGGTGGTCCCGACCACCGCTGCCGCTCGGGCGCCGCGACTCGAACCTGGCGGCGGGTCAAGGCAGCGAGCATCGTTCGCCCCGCGTCCAGCCTCTTCCGTCGATATCGGACAGGCAATTCGATACGGCCGGCACGCCGACGCCCAGAACGCCTATCGCTCCCAAACCGCGTCGCGACCACGCCCGGTCTGGGACGACGGCTGTTCGTGCCGAGGCGGCGGTGTGCGCGGCGCCGGTCGCTACACGGCCGGCTACTGAACGATAGCGGAGTTCGCTCGATGTGGAACGATCCTGAATGGTTCTTCACCGACGAGCCTCACATCATGTGGGGCCGCCAGTTGCGATACGGCAAATACAGCAACCGCGACATGTATTTTATCGACACGCCGGATGGCCGCCGCCACGCTACGTTGCGCCGGGCGTTTGCCAGCTATCGCGCTGGGGTCGATGGTCGAGGCCCCGATAATGACGAGCTCGAGGTCATGCGTAGGACGCTCGCGTGGATCAACGTGCAGCGCTACGAGATGGAAGTGGTGGCGCCGGGCGGGAAATGCCCGTCAAAGCCGCGCGGCGCGCGGATCGATCACCGGCGCGTCATCTGCGACGTGTTTGGCGGTTCCCCTGCCCTGTTCGAAAGCTACCGCCGCTATCTCCAGATGCTCGGCTTCGCGACCCCCATCGAGAAGGACGTCTTCGGCCTGACCCGCGAAGGCCAATCCGCGCTCATCATGCTCGAACTGACCCGCCGTACTTCGCCGACCTTCATTTACACCCAAGGTCTGTTCGACGACCAGCGTGAGAACCGCTGGACCACCGTTGATCCCAACCGTTGGGCGACCGGACTGCTGCTGCCGGTCGACTAATTCCGAGTCCAGCGCCCGCAGGCGGTGCGTTGGTTACCGGCACGGCCACTACGCCCAAAGTCCCAACCGCCCTCGACCGCCGATTGAATGCTCCGCCGCCGACGGCGCGCGTTTCGACCCTTGAATGCGCGATATGGCACCGTGCCACTCGTGCGAAAATCATCCTCGTTCGTGTCTGAACTGGAAGTTCGAAGAGAGGGGAAAAATTCTCTCTGTCGGCTCCGCCGCCCAGAAATGCCGCGCGCCGCGGAAACGGAAAAAGGAAACAGAATGAGCAACAATCTCGACCATCAAGGTATCAATCACGGCACCGTCGCCCTCGGTCAGGAGATGACTCAGAGGGGCGAAAGGCACAGTGACGCCGATCTGCTGTTCCTGGGCGGCCCGCGTCCGTCCGGAGACCAGCTGACCAGCCTCGCGCACTTCGCGTACGCGAAGAGCCGTGAACACGCTGACCGACAGACCAGTCAGTGCCACCTATGTCCAGCGTTACAGCGAGCTCCGCGCGCAGCGCAAGCCCCCGCTTCATCAACTCGGGCTTCGAGATCGGAACCCACACCACATCGCTGGCCCCTGTCTCATCAACTAATTGGCGTATGCCACCTGGCGGGAGACCAACAGCCGGGTCGACGACAGGAACAGGACCCTGGCGATGCTGGGCGCCATCATGGACGCGCCGCAGTCGCGTCGTTTCTCGGGTTACTGGCAGCATCCTGGCGCCGGCCGCGGCGACCGGGCGGCCGATGACTTCTTCGCCAACTTCAACTGACCGACGCCGGCGATGATGTTCGTGGCGTCTTTCCCGCCGCCGAAGCAGAGATGCAGGAATTCGTAGTCGACCGCCTGCGCTCAAAGACGTGGCAGAACGAAACGGGACCAGCTATAATAACCGACGTCGCCAGCTTAGGTGGCTCGTGGGCCATGGACCGGCAGCAAGGAGAAGCGTGATGACCGAATACAGTATCACCGAGTCTGGCAGCCTAAGCGATATCGGCCGGCGCGCGCGGCGCCTTCGCGACCATCTCGGCATGACCATCGATCAGGTTGCGGCTGAAGCGCGGGTCGAAAAGCGCGACGTCACAAACCTGGAAAGAGACGCAGACGTCGCTCTTGGAACCGCGCTAGCCATTCATGAGGTCCTGAGTGGTAACGGGCCGGGGGACACGCTGTTCACCCAGCCGCGGCTGCGGAGCATCGACGAGGTCGAGGCCTTCGAAAAGCGCAGGCTGGCAAGCAGATGAAGCGCTGGAAAAACGTTGGACGGATCGAGGCTTCGCGATCCAGGCCGGAAGGCTAATCCGACTTGCAGCCGAATCGCACCAGTCTGAGCGGAGTCACGCGGGAACCAAGCAGGAGTAGACGTGGTGCAGAAACAAAATACGGAAAGCTCGGTCGACCTCATTTCACCAGTCGGAATGCGATGGCTCAAGAAGCACCGGATCAACTGCGGATGCCTCCAGCGTGAATGCACCGTAAGCCAGATCGGAAATCTTTACGTCACTAGGCCGCGCATTGATCCGCGCAGATATCATCCCGACGACGGATTCGGATGTCGCGATCTGCTTATTCGAAAAGGCTCTCACTGGCTTTTGCGGCATCAATATAAAAACTGCCTCTATGAAGATCAGAGAACTGGTCACGGCAAACTGACGATATCTGGCGCTTCAATCCCACCGTCGGCGTGCATCGCTCTGAAAGACAGCCTCAAGCCGCTCGCTGAAGTTGTTGAGATTCCTGATCGATGTCTGGCATCGCGGGTTCAAGGCCAGGTAGTAAGTGCGAAATGCGTCCGCGGTGACGTGGTGTTCAGATTTAGGATCAAGTGGCTCGAATTGCAGCGGCCGTGAGCCTACGAGGAAATCCCAGGCTTGCCTTCGTCAATCCTCCGTTTTCGGCGCTGCTCATATGGCTGCGCCGCGCTCACAGTGGCGAGCCGGCAATGTGCAGACGGTCGTCTCCCTCGTTGCGGTTCGAACGGACTCGAGGTGGTTCCATGAGAAGCTGAGCCCCGATGCAGACGTTTACCTGCTGCAACGCCGGGTGCGCTTTTTGAATGCGCACAGCAAGGGGCAGCACACGCCCTTTTCACTCATGGTGCTGACCCTGGGCGCAACCGCCGAACAGAAGGCGCGATACGCCGAACTGGTGCCAGGCTTCTGGTTGGCGCGCAGCACTGCGGGTCCGGCCGGGATCCGGGAATGAGCGTTAGTCCAGATTACAGCCTTCCGCTGTTCGCAAGTTTTGGGCCGGAAAAAATACGATAGCTGCCCGTCCGCAGGACGATTCAACGGTGACGGCAGCCGCTAACAGAGCTGCCGATGAACGGCACAGATCGAATCCCTGATTGCAGCCGATCGTTCATGTGTCCGACTGACGCGCGAACAACTGGTACCACATAGCTCGCTCTGAGTGTAGCGATCCCAACCTTGCGGAATCGTCCAGTCGGCGTGGTGGCTCAGAGTTGTCTGTTGCCATCCGTCCTCCCTGAACCTTTTGCCGATTCTTCCAGGGCTTGATGCCTGGAAGGCGAGCGCGATCCCTGATTCAGTCGGTCGACATCCGTTCGAAATCGTCCATCCATGGGAGCAGGTCGGCAATCTTGTCCATGAAGGGATAATCGCGCTGCTGGCCTAGATCAGCTCCATGGGCCACCGACAGCATGAAATGCTTCTTCTGGCCTGATGCGATCTCCCGCGCCGCGGCGAGGAAACTCTCCGCATTGCCGTTCTGGAGCGCGAACTCGACGTCGTCGATCTGGCAGAATGCGACATCGCGCCGATCGACTGGCTCAATGCCGCCGTCGGCATCCGCCAGTTGATGGGCTGCCGAGACCACCTTCTCGGCCTGGTTCCGCGCCATCGTGAGCCAACTGTCGGCAGTGACGATGATTGCCTGGCAGTGCGTTGACATTGCCAATGACCCGATCACGCCCTTCCTGGCATGGGCGAAGAAACGCCAAAGCTGGAACATGCCCTTCGCCAGCTCATCGAAGCCGAGCGCGGCGTCGGCAAGCGGGTCATCGGCATAGCGCGCCGCGAAGCTCATGCGCTTGGCCTTGCACTCGATGGCAGCGACTACGCAGCTGTCCTGGTGCACGAGAATGTCCGGTGTGCGATATTGCGTCTTCTTCGGTCCATAAGTCGTCTCGCCAGTGACGTCGAACGGCGCCATCATTGCTTGCAGGTAGTCGTGAACGTAGGCTTCGAAGCGCTTGCCGATATCGGCCCAGACCGAAGCGCCACCGCGCACAACATCGAGATACAGGCCCGACGTATAGCGATACATGATCAGCTCGGGGATTGGCGCGCGTAGGCGCTCGCCGTTGTCACCGAACGCGATGATCGGAAAGTCACGCAGGATGCTGGGGCTGTAGCCGGTGTGACGCTGGCCTTCGCGTATCTTAGCCGTACGCGCACGCGCCGCACCATGCCCGATCGACAGCTTGGCCAGTGCCGCTTCGCGGACCTGCGCTCCAATGCCGATCATCGACAGATCGCGGTTGCGGTCACCATAGTCCCGCCCGGTCAGCGCGCCCGAAAAGCACGCGCCGACCTTTACGAAATCGGGCAGCGACATAGCGGCATCTGCTTCGAAGAAGCTGCGGGCGCTTCCTGTACCATACAGCAGGATAGACCGGTACAAATGCGGTGCGTTGGCGACGCCGCGTTGCCAGGGAAACTGGCGCTGCGCGATGCGGGCCATCTCATAGAACACATCGTGGTTCTCGAGAAAAATTCCGTCCTCGGCATTTTCCACCTTCACGAGAATACCGTGCAGCACGCGCAAGGTTTGGAAGCGTGACGTATCGAGCACCCGGGTTCGGCCGATCCCGAAGTTCCTCGGCTTGGGGGCGGCGAGCAGTTCGTTGACCAGTGTCTCCAGCGACCAGAGCGGGATATGATAGGGAGAGCCAAGCTCGGCCCCGAGCGCATCGGCAGGCAGGTCGGGCAACGCCTTCAGCGCTGCGGCATGGCCAGTCTGTACGGCGACCAGGGCCGAGATCATCGAAATCACCTGCTCGTCGAGGCTGTGCGACAGATAGCGCGCCAGCTTCCTGCGATAGACGTCCCGACCGAGCTTGCTCATTTGCGGCGAGCCTTTCCCGTAAAGCCCATATGTCCGGAATTCAGGCGCCGCACCCTAACCGAATAGTGATCGATGCGCCTCGCGCTCTGGCAGGTTGAATCGGCGCTTAATGAATTCGATCAGTTTCTGACCCGCTTCGGTCGGCGCGAGTGTATGGCCCTTACACTTAGGGCAATTCAAGCTGGCCCGCGGTTCGTAAGGAGTGGCCGGCGGCGCGTCTCCAGTGCCGTTGCAGGCGTCGCACGGCTCTTCGAGTTCAGGTAATCCGCTGTCCGTCCCACTCATCTTTGATCCTTCGCTGGTCCGATTTATTTGAGTTGAACATGCCGCCCGCGCCGCGCAGGATCAAGGAGGTGGACCTCACTGAAGGGCAGTGCTGCCGCCTTGGCACCATGCCTAGCCTGCAACTCCTGCGCGCCACGGTCTGGCGACGAGCCGAGCGGCACCGTGATTACCAGGATCTGCTCCGCGAACTTCTGCTGATCCTTTGCGGAAAGGCGCGCCGTGATCGCGTTATCGATGGCGGCATCGATGCCCTTTTTCGAGTGAAGGACTCGCCCGCGCGCGCGGGCCGCGGTGAATTGCTGCGATGTCGCATTGTCCTGCAGCCCGATGAAACCCGGAACAGCGCCGCCGCCTGCCATGCTCTTCGCCACTTCATGGCCAGCACGCGCTAGCGCGGCAGTCACTTCAATTCCGACGGGTGGTTCACCATTGACCATCAGCCAAGCATCGGGCGGCTGGTCATCGAGAGGAAAGCGCACCCGCGAGTCCTCTGGATAGCGCCCGTCTAGGAAGTGCCCGACCGCAACGACTTCGTCGTGTAGTTTCTTCCAGGCGCCCCGGCCCTCACGATAGGCCTGGAGATCCGCTTGGGCGATTGGCAAGCTGCTGAATTCAGCGAGATGACGCCTCAGCGCGGCAACCGTCACGCCCGCCTGCGCAGAGATATCCGCATAGAGCGCTGCCAGCGACTGGGCAGTAAACGGGGACGGCAGGTGTGGCATCGATCGGCCCATCCATATTCTCGCAAGCCACCGCCATGCGCCTTCGATCCATCGGCCAAGGCGCATCACGGACGACCGATCCCATAGAGCTCGGCGGCGAGTCTTGCACCGGCTTTCACTTCCATCGCGGTCGACGAGCACCGGAACGCTTCGATCAGGCGTCCGGCATAGTCTGCGCGACCGCGCAGCCAGCCCCGGCGATCGTCGTACAGCGAACCGAGACATGTGATCGCCATGGTCTCCTTGGCGAACTGCCGATCGAACCCCATCAGCGCTTCGTAGCGGTGCTGAGCGTGGGTCAGTCCCTCGGCAAGGGCAACAATTTCGGCGTTACGATGAGCCTTGTGAAACGCCTCCCAGAAGCCACGCGCGCGGCGAAACTTGCGGGCCACCTCCAGCCCACCCGGCCGCAACAGTCGATGGATAACTCCGTGCATATTGGTCTCACTTCGCTATATCGGTAGTCGAATGGGCGGGTACGCCATGGCTGGATTCGGGTGACGGCGCCGAGCTCCCGTCAGCCAGCGCACGCAGCCACATAGTCCATGGGAAGGTAAGCCGATGAACGCCAGCAAGGCAGCGCCAGTCTATTACAGCGAGCTGCGCCTTTCCAACGTGAAAGCGTTCCTGCCCGGTGTCGTGCTTGATCTTCGACTGGATGGCGGACCTGCGCCCTGGACCCTCGTGCTGGGCGAAAATGGCCTCGGCAAGACGACACTCCTGCAATGTTTGGCACTAATGCGGCCGATCCTCAACGTGGAGCAAAGCGCACGCACCGACGCACGCGACCCCGATCGCGTCGAACCGGCGATTCCCGCCTATGAAGATGCGCTGCTGGTCGAGATTGCGCGGGTCGGCGAAGGATTGCAGGTCGGCATCGAAGCGGAATTCTCTATCGGACGGGAACTTCGGCCGGCGGAACGGCCCAAAGGGCGCGGGAAACACGTCGCGACCAAAGCAGCATATCGCGTCGATAAGCAGGATCTCACCGAATTCGATTTCAGCAAGACCAAACGCAAGCCATTCCTGCCACCCCTAGTCGTTGGCTACAGTGCGGCCCGCCACCCGCCATACCGGCGCAGCGATGTCGTTTCCGATCAAGAGGACTCGACCGCCTCGCTGTTCAACGCTGAGATCGAACTCGCCGATGCGGTCCAGATTCTCGAAGATCTCGATCATATTGCGCTGCGCGAGGATCGCAATCGTAATGACAAAACCGATAGCACCGCAGAAAGCCGCGCGGCGATCCTTTACCGCGAGATCCGGCAGGCGCTCGCCTGCATCCTACCCGAAGTCGAGCTTCCCGAGCGCATCCACGTCTATGGTCCGGCACTTCCCGGCTTTGCCGAGGAAAAGACCGGCGTCTGGATCGAAACTTATTCAGGCGAAGTCCCGCTCCACTCGCTGAGTATTGGCTATCAGACGATGTTCGCCTGGACCGTTGACCTCGCGTGGCGCATGGCCGAATATCACAAGGACAGCGTCGATCCGCTCCGCGAACCTGCGATTGTTCTGATCGACGAACTTGATCTTCATCTCCACCCCAAATGGCAACGCCGCGTCCGTCTTGACCTGTCCAGCGTCTTTCCCAAAGTGCAGTTCATCGTCACGACGCACAGCCCGGTGCTGGCGCAAACTTATCTCGACACGAATATCGCGGTTGTCATCCGGGAAGGCGATCACGCAATCATCGACAACGACCCGCAGACCGTGCGCAGTTGGCGGCTCGACCAAGTGAGCGTTGGGTTGCTGCACGATGCGAACCCCTATGCCCCTGAGATTGTCGATGCCTTCGAGACACGCCGGACTCTGCTCGGCAAGCAGACGCTTAATCTGGAAGATCGAGAACGGCTCGAGGCCGCCAATGCTCTGGTGGCCGCCATCCCGAGCGATCTCGCGCCCGAGGACGACAAAGCCGCCAAGCTCATTCGCGAAGCTGCAGCGCTGCTGGCGACGCGCGCGTCGTGATCCGCCATACCAAGTCTACCGAGGTGCCGTCGTCTCTCGGGCGCGGGGGCCAAGCTAATGAGGGCAACTGCACCGCCTATGATGCCGCAGCAGCGGACTATCGAAGCGGCGCGCGAAGCTTCGACATCCGTAAAGGGATTTACGGCACTGACGTCGTGAAACGCCAACTGAAGGCCGACCAGCACGACAAATGCGCGTTCTGTGAGGCAATTTTCGACGCCAATGTCGCCGGAGATGTTGAGCATTACCGCCCGAAGGGCGCGGTCGATACCGATGCAGGACGAATTTATCCGGGCTATTATTGGCTTGGTTACACTTGGGAAAACCTCTGCTACGCTTGTCCGGACTGCAATTCCTACCGCAAGCGCAACTGGTTTCCCTTGGAGGACGAAGCCAACCGCGCCCGCGATCATCATGCCGACCTCACGCTCGAACAGCCGCTGCTGTTAGACGCCTATGGTCCGCGCGACCCGCGTGAGCATATTACCTTTCGTGGGGAAGCGGCGACCGGTTTGACCACAGCGGGTGAGGCGACAATCGATATTCTTGCGCTTGGCAGGACAGCGCTCGCCCGTGATCGTCTTCAGCATCTGCGGAGGCTCACCCTGGTGCATGAGAGCGTATCCGTATTCGGTGACGATCCGCGCCCCGAGGCTATCGCTTATCTCGAGCGCGCCCGGGCTGAACTCGCCGCCGCCATCCTGCCCGGTGCCAAGTACAGCGCGGCAACAGCCGATCATCTGGCGGCGCTTGATGCGGGCCAGAACTTCCTGCCCGCCTCGGCATCGTAGCTGTCGACCTTCTAGCGAGCGGCTTGATGCGAGGGCGCGCCTGTACGCTCTTGCGACGTCAGCAGCCAGCTCGCGAGATGGTGGCCGGTCGGCGTTAGACTTGGGGCATCGGCAAGTGTTGCAACATCGGCGATTTCCTCTGCGATCTCGGCCCGGCGGCGGGTGAGGTAGATGCGGTCTTCCGAGGAGGTCGAAGGCGCTGCGTCAAGCAGCGCCAGCCACTGGTCGATCGCCGCAAACACATAGAGACCGTGGAGCAGTCCGGAGAGCGGACGTTGGGATTGCTGCCAAGGCGAATAGCCGGTCGCTGCGGTGTCGAGCACCATCGGAACATGACGTTCGAGCAGGGTCAGCTGGAGATGCAAGGCCTCATGCAGCAACGATTCCGCGAGGCGGAGCGTGCCATGCCGCTCGCCGACCGGCACCGATACAAAGATGGAGAAGGGGATCGAGGGTTCCGAATGGCTGATATCATAGCCGGGCCCGGGCGCCTCGATCACATGGATTGCGCGCACCAAGTGTGTGACCGTTCCGCCTGCGTCGCCCGCAGTCAGCTGCGTCAGCGTAGTGTCGATCGCGGCGCGAATTGCTATATGGCTCCCCATTGCGGCCGCATCGCGAAACCGGCCCTGAAATACCTTCGGCAATGGCTCGATCGTCAATCCCTCGCGTGAGTTATGCGGAGCGTCGGCAAACGGTGGCATCTCGCCGAGCCACCGCGCAGTAGTATAGCCGGTTTGGGTGGTCGCCTGTGGTGTCGACCAGAAATCCTCGACCAGGGCGTCGGCAAGGCCTGGGAGCCAGAATGGCTCACCAGCGGCGATGCGAGCGTCGAGCTCCACGCCGATATCAGCCATCGTGCTGCGCGTAAAAGGAATAGACCAGTGTAAACCGCGTCCCGCCATGCAGCCGCGAGACCGCGTGATGTGACGCCGGGCTGATCGCGAAGCCGATCGCGCTCCCCGATACCGGCCGCAGGATTCGGTGGACGTCGCCGGCGTCATCGCTGTTGAACAGCATGAAGAAACCGCCATCCGCGTCAGTGAGGCCACGATTGAGCTGCACGGTCAGCCGGTGCGTTTCGCCGCCCTCGCGCATATCATTATGGATGGCGATGCGCTGGCCGGGGTTGAGGCGGTGCGCAACCAACTGAACATGCTGGGCGAGTGCATCGCCCAGCGCCTGCTCCATCTTTCGCCGCAAGCGCTCGAGCATCTCAGGATCGACAAGGCACACAAGCGCTGGCGGCAGATCAGCATCGCGCAGGTCGAATTCGAACTGCTCGTAGAAATCGGTCTCAACCAGTGACCAGGGGGCACCCGTCTCAAGCCAGTCAAGCAGCACAGGCTCGATCGCAGCATCCAGGCAATGCTCCGCCACGAAATATCGAAACGGCGCCGTTGCCGATTCCACCGGTTCGAGCCGCGCATAGGGGTCAAGGCTATCCAAGACCGGCATCTCGCGCTAGCGGTTATGCCGGTGATAGGTGCGGTTGTAGAGGGTGGTGTCGGCGACGATGCTGGCATCGCACTGGCGCACCTCGGCGATCAGCCGCTGCAGCGCTACGCTGTCGGTGAGCGGGAGATCGCGGGCGGGCGCCGCCGCATCGCGGGGTAATGGAATGGGCTCGTTACGCATGGTTCAATCCTCAGTCAGCATGGGGTAGGGCGGCTTCGGCCAGTCGACGCATTTTTGCAATCAGATGGCGCTGGTCGGCGCAGAAGATGGTCGGATTGTCATAGCCGCGAGTTTCGCTCCAGCGGTGCGCGACCATGCCGCCGCCACAAATGCCGAGATCGGGACAGACCTGGCACGCTGCGGCGCTCGGCCGTTGCTGGCGATAATAATCGGCGAAGGCCGGGCTACCCAGGATTTGGTCGAAGCTGTCCGTCAGCACCGACCAGCGTTCGCCGAAGCGATCCTCGCCGGCGCCGGCGACTTTGAGCGTGTCGTTCTTGTCGACCGTGCCGTCAGGCTCGATCACCAGGATCCCGTAATCGGTGGTGCCGACGCCTTCCTTGATCGAACGGCCGCCAAGAACGAGCCGCAGCATATCGTCCAGCAGCCGCACCCTTGGCGGCTCGGGGTCGGACAAATAGCTGTCCAGAAACCCTTCGAGCCACCGGCCATATTCGGTCGTCCCCGGCGCCGACTTGCCGAACGGCAGCGTGTCCCAATTGCCGTCTCGCGGTAGGATGTCGAGGCCCGGAGCGCCCAGCGCCTTGAGCGCCGCATAGACCTCGGCTGGATCGCTCTCGGGGTCAATCACGGCCAGCACGCCCGCAAGCAAGGGCCGCGCGTCCGCCCGCGCAGTCACATTTTCGATCCCGGCGCGGACTCTCGAATAGGATCCCTTGCCGCGATGGTCGATTCGAAACCGGTCATGGACACGTTGCGGGCCGTCGATACTCACGGATATGCCGACGTCGTAACGCACCAACACATCAATGACTGGATCGCTCAGCAGCGCGCCGTTGGTCTGGATATGGATGCCGCACGGGTGCGGCAGGGCATCCCTTAGTCTGGCGCAGAACCGCTCGAGCTTTGCTGCACCGAGAAGCAGGGGCTCCCCGCCGTGCAGAACGACGCTAAACGGAGCGGATTGCAGCGCATATTGGTCGGCAAGACAGCGGGCGACGGCATCAAGTATCGCATCCGACATCTGCTTGGGCTGATCGCGCCACGCGGTGTCGCCCATGTGATAGACATAGCAATAGCTGCAATCGAGATTGCAGCGGCTCGCAACCTTGAGCAGAACCGTGTCGAGCTGGCGTGCGCCGCTCTCCGGCCTGGTCACCGATTGTGCCGATTGTAGGTTCGGTTATACGCGCCTGCCGCCGCCCGCACATCGCCGGCGCGCACTTCGGCGATCACCCTTGCGAGTGCTACGCTGTTCAGAGGGGCGTCGACGCTCGTCGCGATCTGGTTGTCCGTCTGCATGGAGTGCTCCTTTCTATGATCTATCATAGCGAAGGATGAGGCTGAATTCCAGCAATAAATTTCCCAGAATCTTGGGCGAATTTAGAAATATGAATGCACAAATATTGCAATTAATTGCACTCATAACCATCAATGTTTTAAACACCATTAAATATACATATAATTTGGTATAGAAATTATCTTGGCATAATTTAGTAATATCGAGTTATGGAACGACGTTAAACTCAATTAAATTTACTCATCGACTTATAAATGGGGTGACGGTAAAACTGCAGAGTGCGTCACGGCGCTAGAAGATCGATGGAGCGAAGCGTGCATAACAAGACGGCGGCCGCAAAGACTGTTACGCGTTGTTGCCGATCAGGCGTCGCTGAAAAATTGAAAGCGAGACTGGCGTAATATTGTAAGGGCCATGGGAGTTGCAAGCTGTCGCGCCTACATACCTGTGGGTGACGATTGACAAACGAAGAGGGCGTCGAATGAGCAACCAGACGAATATAGAAGCACTGGATCTGCCAATGTCCGCTGTCGCGCCGGTTCGGCTCGGCAAGAACGCCGACGAGAAATCGTGCGGATTATTTCTGCCGTACCGGTCCAATCTCCCGATGGGACTGGTTGTGGATTGGGATGACCAGAAGCATATGATCCACTTGGATGGATCGTATGCTTTTAAAGAGGCTGCAGTTGGTGCCGGCAATCCCATCCGTGGCGTAATAGTTAGTCAGGTTGAGTATCGGGTGGATGCCACGTCCCGTTACAATTCCGAGGAGGAATTTGACCCTGCTGGCGCGCTTGTCCTCAGGAGTGGACAACTCTTCATC
Source organism: Stakelama marina (assembly GCF_018122655.1). Classification (GTDB taxonomy): domain Bacteria; phylum Pseudomonadota; class Alphaproteobacteria; order Sphingomonadales; family Sphingomonadaceae; genus Sphingomonas; species Sphingomonas marina. The sequence continues at coordinate 413,417 of NZ_JAGRQC010000004.1, read as the reverse complement.
AGTTGTCGGAGGCTCGGGGATCAATTTCACGACGACCCATATCGGGTGCCCTTGATGAAGGGTTTCGCCGAAGGCAGTGCGGATGAAGCGTGTGGATTTACCCGTTGGAGCATCGCTGTCCGGGAGAGCGGAGATGTGAAGGTAATTCGTTCGTTTGAGGCTCAACCCAAGACTTAGCCAGTATTTCGGCCTGTACAGGCGGACGATCAAGAACAGTCATCGAACGACTTCTCGGCGTCTGTTGTCCGAGAAATGGACGATACAAATGTAGTGCCTTCGGATCGAAATCCTCGCATCGTACCTTTCAATGCCGGTTCCAGCGGAGGAATTCGAGAAGCCTTTTGCCGTCCTCAGTCGGGACAGCGCCGCCGCCGTTACATGCATTACAGTGGCCGCCGTACTCTATTCGGTTGCCGTCCCTCCGATTGGGGATGCGACCTTCGCCGTCGCAAGCGGCACATCTTGTCTCGAGTGCTGGCAGGTTCCCTGAACCGTCAGCGATAAGGGTGCGACGCATCAAATTACCTCGTCTTGGAATGGTCTGGCACGACCTTTCGGTGTGCAAAGCATTGGACTTAAAGCCTGCGACCTCCGTCAGTTCAGACGATCGGAAATACGGTGTCCAACAGCAATGTCGCCTTCAGGGCGCGCCTGAGATGGCAGCGTAGATATAGTTTGCAACACCCTTGCGCAATCTCGTTTTGTTCTCCACCATGATTTCCAAATTTTTGGGGTTCCAATGATATCTGTCTTCTTCTCCTATTCCCACGAGGACGAGCTAGTTGCGCAACCAGTTGGAGCAGCAACTCGCCATTCTCAAACGCCAGAATGTCATCGCCACTTGGCATGACCGTCGCATTACGGCGGGTGAGGTGATCGACCACGCCATCAGTAGCAATCTCGAAATGGCGAATATAATTCTCTTGCTGGTCAGCCCCGCATTTCTGGCCTCGGACTACTGCTATGACCGCGAAATGCAGCGTGCCATGGAACGTCACGAGGCTGGCGAGGCAGTCGCTATTCCGGTGATCCTCCGTCCCTGCGACTGGCATGGAACGCCATTCGGCAAGTTGCTGGCTACGCCTACGGACGGAAAGCCTGTCACCCAATGTGCTGATCGCGATCAGGCGTTCCTCGAAGTAACGAAGGCTATCCGGGCCGCTGCAGCGAAGCTTGGGCCACAGCAGCGGGAATTACCAGCGCATACTTTCTCACCAATGCAGTCGCGACCGAAGTCATTGGTCGCACCGGCTTCGCGGTCTAGCAATTTGCGCCTCGCGCAGACTTTCACGGAGCGCGACAAGGACCATTTTAAGGTCGAGACTTTCGAGTTCATTGCCCGCTACTTCGAGGGCTCACTTGAGGAGCTTCAGGCCCGTAATCCCGGCATCGAGGGCACTTTCCGGCGCGTTGATGCAAACCGCTTCAATGCGGTGATCTATCGCGGCGGGAAGGCCCTGACGCGCTGCACGGTTTTCATGGGCGGCGGCTTCATGAACGGCATTGCCTATACTGCCAATGAAACCAGCGAGAGCAATTCCTTCAATGAAAATCTTAGCGTCGAAGCTGATGACCAGATGCTCTACCTGAAATCCATGGGGATGAGTTTTAGGGGCGGAGCCGGTGAAAAGCTTTCTCAGGAAGGAGCCGCTGAGTTGTATTGGGGAATGCTCATCCAACCACTTCAGAGCCGCTAGTGTCCTGTCCCGCAAATAGCTTTACATAGGCGTTCGACTTTTTCGAGGATTGCTTCGCTTGTCGCGGTCCAGGCAAATGGTTTCGCCTTGGCGTTGTATGCCTGCACGAAGGCGTTGATTTTATCGACGAGGTCCTTGGCGCTGACGAAAGAAGCGCGACGGATCTGGCGCTGGGTGAGAAGCGCGAACCAGCGTTCGACCTGGTTGAGCCAAGACGCATAAGTCGGCGTGTAATGAACATGGAAGCGCGGTCGCGCAGCAAGCCAGGCGCGGACTTTGGGATGCTTGTGCGCGGCATAGTTGTCGACCACCAGATGAGCGTCGAGGTCAGGCGGGACATTCGCCTCGATGTGTTTGAGGAAACCCAAAAATTCCTGGTGCCGGTGACGGGCGCGGCACTGGGTGAGAACCTGGCCATTCGCGATATCGAGGGCCGCGAACAGGGTCGTGGTGCCATGCCGGACATAGTCGTGCGTGACACCTTCGAGATATCCAAGACCAAGCGGCAACACGGGCTGCGTGCGTTCCAGCGCCTGGATTTGCGTTTTCTCATCCACGCACAGGACAACCGCGTGATCCGGCGGATTGAGGTAGAGCCCGACGATGTCCTTGACCTTGTCGACGAACAGCGGATCAGTCGAGAGCTTGAAGCTCTTCGAACGATGCGGCTGAACGCCGAATAGCGTCAACATGCGTCCCACAGTGGTCTTGGACAGGCCCGTGGCCGCAGCAGCGGAGCGAACTGTCCAATGCGTACCATCTGCAGGCTTGCCCTCGAGAACCGTGCGCAGCAACTGCGCTACCCTCTCTTCGTCATGGGTTCTCGGCCGCCCTGGCCGGGCTTCTCCGTAAAGTCCCACGAGCCCCTGTTCGAACCAGCGCTTGCGCCAGTGGCAGACCGTTGGGTTCGTGGTTCCGAGCCGGCGCGCAATTGCGGTGTTGGTCTCGCCATCGGCTGAGGCCAGAACGATCTGCGCACGACGAACCACACTGTGCGGGGCGGAATGGGAACGACTGATCCGCTCCAACTCTTCGCGCTCGCCATCACTCAGGCAAAGCACCCGTTCCTGCGGCCGACCGACACCCACCATATTCGTTCTCCCTCGAGACAACGAATCTTCCACCTGCTTCGACTTTATGTAAAGCTATTTGCGGGACAGGACACTAGGAGGCACAGGCATGATCGATCCGTCCGAGTGTTTTGCCGCCCCGATTTCAGCCGCGCAGGAGATGACTCTTGTCCTGCCTCGTGGGGACTATGAACACCGCTGCCTGATCGTGATGAGCGAGGGCAAGCCCGTGGTCGTTTGTCTTGACGAACTCCATCAGCTCGGCCGGTTTTTTGCGTTCGAATGTGACGGCCAGAATAGTTGGAATGGCCTTCATATTCCCGGCGTCCGTATCGAATTGGACGAGGCCAGCCTGAGTGAGCCGCAGGGGCATTTTATTCCGCGAGGCACAATGGAACGCTCCGAGGACAAGCTATCCTTGCGGGTGCAGTTTGAGAGGCGTTTTCACTCGTCGGCTAGCTCTATCACGATCCTAGATGTGTCCGTCGTCAGATCATTTGGCTCAACTCGCGGTGTAAATTAGCGGAGTGCGGGCCTCGTCTGGGGGTTGATATTATGCGGCGAGCTTGCGGTGTTGCAAGCGCCGATATTCGATGGTTTGTCGTTTGATCTTTTCGCGCTGTTTGATGATGGCGGGTGCCCTGCCGAAATAGGCGTCGGCGGGCGTCACGTTGTTCAGGCTCTCGTGGTAACGCTGGTGGTTGTAGTGCTCGACGAAGGCTTCGATCTGGGCCTCAAGGTCGCCGGGCAGGAAGTAATTTTCCAGCAGGATGCGGTTTTTCAGGGTCTGGTGCCAGCGCTCGATCTTGCCCTGGGTCTGGGGGTGCAGCGGGGCACCGCGGACATGGCTCATCTTGTTGGCCCCGATGTATTCCGCCAGTTCGCCCGCGATGTAGCTGGGACCATTGTCGCTGAGAAGCCGGGGCTTGTGCAGCACCGTGGCGCTGTCGCAGCCGGAAGCCGCAAGCGCGAGGTCCAGCGTGTCGGTCACATCCTCGGCCCGCATGTTGGTGCACAACTTCCAGGCGATGATGTAGCGCGAGAAGTCGTCGAGCACGGTTGAAAGATACATCCAGCCCCACCCGATGATCTTGAAGTAGGTAAAATCGGTCTGCCACCTCTCGTTCGGTCCGGTGGTCTTGGTGTGGAACTGATCGGCGGCCTTGATCACCACATAGGCCGGACTGGTGATCAGGTCGTGAGCTTTCAACAGGCGGTAAACCGTGGCTTCTGACACGAAGTAGCGTTTTTCGTCGGTGAAGCGCACGGCCAGTTCGCGGGGTGACAGATCGGACTGTTCCAGCGCCAGCTCGATGATCTGGTCCTGGATGTCATCGCCGATCCGGTTCCACACCCGGCTCGGTGCCGATGGCCTATCTTCCAGCGCCTCCGGTCCGCCTTCGAGGAACCGGTCATACCAGCGGTAGAAAGTACGACGGGCGATCCCGAGCTGGTCCAGCGTCCGCTTGGCGGGCAGGTGCGACTGCTCGACGATCCGGATAATCGCGAGCTTTTCCGATGCGGGATACCTCATTCGTCGTCGCCCCCATCCGCGATCATGCTTTTTTTCAGCAGACGGTTCTCGAGCGTCAGGTCGGCCACGCACTCCTTCAGAGCGCGGGATTCGCGGCGCAGATCCTGCACTTCGCCGGTGGTCGCGGCACGGGCGGTGTCGCCGGCAAGCCGCCGCTTCCCGGCCTCCATGAACTCCTTGGACCAGGTGTAATACAGGCTCTGGGCGATGCCTTCCTTGCGGCACAACTCGGCAATGCTGTCGTCACCGCGCAGGCCTTCCAGCACGATGCGGATCTTGTCCTCAGCCGAGAAATGGCGTCGGGTTGCACGCCGGATGTCCTTTACTACCCGCTCAGCAGGAGCCTTGGTCGGCGATTTTGCAGTGGTGGATTTGGGCTTCATCTTCGTTCCTTCGTCACTACGACGAAGCCCAAATCCACCTTAAATCACAACCTCAAATCTGTGCCATAGGCGCTGACGGGGAACACTAGATGGATTGCGTACCTGCGCGGCGTACCAGTCAGCCTGCTTCCTTAAATGGCAGATCGTACTGGGAGTAGGTGAGGAGAAACGAGTGTTGGCTACAGTCGATGCGACTCCGATCACCAACTAGCGGTCGCAGTGATGTTCCGGCTGGTCAAGGTTAAGGTCCACAAAGGGTCGGACCCGGAAGCCCACACCAACGCATCCGAATGTCGGCTATTTCATTTGTGCGGCTGTAACCTGCCTTTCCGGAGTGTCGAACATTTCTGCCGTCGGGCGGCGCGCAGCCAGATGTCCGCTCTCGGGAATTCGACCAAGACATCCGCACGGAATCATTTGAGGGCGCAAAGCCATCGACATGTTCACCAACCTCTTCCCGGCTCGGTCGGGATGGCCCACTGCCTTCCGCGTCGAAGTCTCCCGATGTTCTCAAGTGACGTTTGAGGCCTGAGCAGGTCCTGCAGATATTGCTGATCACGCGGTTCGAGCGGCGCAATGTCAGTCAATCGCTCCGCGACCTCTCGGCCCAACCGAAGCAATACCGCGGATGCGACATTCTTCTCGCCACGAGCATTCAGCAGCGCACGAACTGCGGCATCCGAGTGCTGCAATGGCTTGACCCCCTTCCCCGCCCCCTGCGCATGGCGGCAAGCACGATAAAAGAGAGTGTCACCACGATGGCGCTCGATGACCGCTCGCTCCTCTTCATTCCCATTCTTCGCGCTGACCCGGACGTCATTCTCATCCGACATCGGTTGTCGTTCGATCCGCGCTTCAATTTTCAAATCGCCCCTGGCGATCCGACGAAGCAGTGCGCGCTTTTCTTCACGCTGGATCCGCGCCACGACTTCGAGCCGAGTCTGGCTCTCCGGATAAAGCAATCCGACATAGTTGTAGTCCGACTTGTACAGCAGGCGATCATCATGCAGCCCAAACGGGCCAACGTCGAATGACACCGCGAGTTCGCCACGTTCGGCTGCGGCCAAAATGGGTTCAGCCCATGCCGATGGATGTTTGACCTCTGGCGCATGGCCACTGGCATGCTGATGGCCAAAATCGAGCCGACCGTAGCGGCTCGGCACACGGCCGGACAGATTGGCCCCCTCTACCGGGGCATCATCATCCACAATTAGTTTAAGCAGCTGCGGATCTTTGGCCTGCGCGAGCTTCATCCGCTCCGCAAAAATCGGATGCTGCTTCAGCACTTCGATTTCAGCTGCGTCTCGCTGATCAAGCGACGGCCCGGTAATCGGCTTCCGGGAGTCGATCTTCTCAGGATCCCAGCCCTCGGCAAGCTTTCGTAACAACCGCGCGGCCAACGGGGTGACGAAACGCTCATCGCCGGCACGCGCCGCCAGCGCCTCGATCATTTCCTTCCGCCGCCGGTCACGCTCGCGCTTGCGAAGTCGCTCCTCTAGCGCAAACAGCGCGAGTTCTTCGCTACTAAAGGCCTGCGCCGGAGCCGGGTCTACGGGCGCTGGCAGTGAGCGGACTGGCTTGGGACGCTTCTTTTGTAGCTTGTCTTGATCGCCTTGCTCAGGCCCGCGAGCCATATCCGGAGATCCGAGAATAACACCGTACCGGTCAAGAAGCTCTTGCGAGAGATCAGCGAGCGTTCGCGGACGCTCCGGTAGCACCTGCGGAAGCTCTGCCGCCAGATCTGTTGCCATTTCTTCTTTTTGCGCTTCCGTAATCATCTTGCGCCGGATTTGCCGGGACCGCTCGATGCGCCGCGTCTCTATCAAACGCTGCCACGTGGGCGTGTGCGACCATTTTACTGCGCAGCGCGATAACCAGTCGTGCGCCTTCGGATCAATCAGATCGGTCAGCTCCTTCTCACCACGCTTGGCGAGGTAGGCGCGCAGCTGGGCTAGCTCACGCTGCTGAGCCTTGAAAATACCCTCCACTCGACGCTGATCGGCCGGCAACGGCTTATCGTTCAGCAAGCCCTCTGGATCGTCCTCGGCACGGACGACATAGCGCTTGCCTTCTTGCGAGAGCAGAAGCGGTGCGCTGCTAACCAGATCGAGAATCTGGTGTGGCCCAAGGTCCGGCCTCGCGACCGGACCGGGGGTTGGAACGCGCGCGATTTCTGTTTCCGGCTGAAGATCGGCGACACGCTTAATAAGTGCTTGATACCGCTGCGTAGCTTGGGCTTCGAGTTCCTCGGCGCGGACCAGACGCTCCTCGATCGCCTCGCGTTCCTCGTTCAATTCGACGTCGATCCGCTGGAGATAGTCTTCCGCCTCGCGTCCGCGCTTCGACCAGCAATCGGCCAGAAATGTCTTTCCGCGCGCCTTGGCGCAAACCTTGGCGGCGTATTCCGGCGCATATCGCGCAGTTCGTGCCGCCCTACTCTTCGCCATTTCGGCGAACAGGGAAATCTGCTCGGCCTCATAGCGGAGATCGATGGCCTCCTCTGCATCGCTACGCGCACGCGACCGAGCGTCTTGCAGGGCCGGGATATTCTGCTCGTCCAAGCCTGCGATCCGGGTGCGCACTTTACCATCGCGCCGGTCCAGTTCGTCGCGGGCCAGATCGCGGTGCCTCGCAGCAGCATCGAATTTCCGCTGCCAGCCTTCCGCTGCGTTGTAGAGATCCGGCGGCGGCACATCGCCCGCCCGCGACAGCACCGTCGCATTCGTTTCGAGCTTCCGCTGCGCGCGGACATTGATGCCAAGTTTGGCATAGCTCGCCGGGCTGAGCCGATACTCAACCCTAAGACGCTCGAGTTCGATATTGATCAGCCGCGCGGCTTCGCAGCGTAGCGCCATCGGATAGCCGATCCTCGTCAGCCCACGCGATTTGTTCTGCGCAAACACCAGCTCACCATCGTCGCCCCATCTCGCTCGCCGGAGGCTATGCTGCAGATGGGCGTGCTGGTTGCGCGCGTCGTTGAGCGCATCGGGTTCGTGGAGCACCAGCATGAGCGGAATGAAATCGCGAGGTCCAGCCCGCTCGGCATCGGTCTTTGGGGCCTGGCCCTGCACGAACGTATCAAGGCCAGCCAGCACGGCCAACCTACCTCGGCGGTCCAACTCCGTCGGCAGTTCGAGGTCGGCGGCAAAGACGGTCGATGCCCGACGTCCTTTTGATAGCTTCGCGGGTGGCTTCTTATCGTCTCGCCATTTCTCGAACCCCGGCAGCTGCTTAAGCCACTTGAAAGCTGAAGCGGCATCCTCGTTGATCCACGGCACCCCGATTTTCGCCAGATGCTGCGAGAGTGTGGAGCCTGTTTCGACGCGTGCTGCCTCGGCCAGAATGACGTCACGCAAGCCCGCTGGACAATCGTTGCGACGGGCAACCTCGATCAAAAATTCCGGATCGCGTTCGAACCGGATGTTGATACGGCCGGATCCCGCCTCGGTGGTCTTGCGGTATTTGGCTTCCTCGGCTTCGATCGCGTCCCATTGCTTAACACGCACCGCATCATCTGGCGAAAGCGACGTGATCATATCCGGCCGCGACCGTTCGCCGCCGCCATGATTTCGCGTATAGCCATCGAATTCGGCAGCGGGACGCTCGCGTTGAAGTCCACTTTCCGGCCCGCCCTTTTGGGTCCCGTATCGATCGAACTGCGCCGCGCTCCGCGCCCACGTGATGTTCTTCGCAAAGTGGAAGGGACGCTCACCGGTCGACGATGTTTCGCGCGATGAGATCGCACAACTAGGTATGTGGAACCACGCGCGCCGCATCGGCGCCGGCTTCCCCTGCTCCCACTTTCTCACGCTGCCCAATGCCGCCGGAACCTTGCTTCGCAATAAGCCTAGCGGATCGGTCACCTCAGCCTCAGCCAAGTCTATCGGCAGATCGCCTATCAGACGCCTGACCGTTCGCGAGCGGAAATATCGAAGCGACTTTTTCACTACCTACTCACTCTCAGGCCGGTCCGCCCCGTGCCTTTTGGAAAGCCCGCGGCAGGCGCCCGCTCGACCAAAGGGCGAGCGCTAGTCCCATGACCGAATGATATCAGGTAGCAGCAAAGACAGGCAAGTCGTCTTTGCGTATTGCGCAAAACAACTAAGGTAATATCGCAATGACCTTACGACCATATAAAATGATCGTATTCTCGACTCAACATTGTGTTCAAATACGCAAGGCGGGTTTTCCTAGGCCTCGTACAAAAAAAGAGATGTGTGAGGCAATAATGCGCTTGCCTTACAGCGCCGTCAAACACCAAATGTGACAATATTGCAACACAACCGCAATATTTCCGCATTGTAAAGTAACGGTTCTTGTAGAAACAGGCTTGCTATTCGAATAAATGGTTGCCCGCCCGAGACGGCGGCCCATGGCGAATCGGTTCGTCACGCCAGATCGTCCCGGTGCAGGAGGACGATTTGGATCATCTGAGCGGCGTCTTCGACGCGCTTTGCAATGTGCTCATCGAATCTGTTGTCGCTGGCTTCGACGCAGTTGTCGATCAACATGAAGCATCGCGAAATCGTGGCGCGCATCTCCGCGGCCATGCCGCCGCGCTCGCACTGTTGGGACCGAAGCTCCATCAGCTCGCCGAAGAGCTTGGTGATGAAGTGGTACGCAGAACGGTTCCTCGTTACGAGGCCTATCTTCGTCACCCGCGCTTCAGCAGCGATGCGCTGGTGGTCGAAGTGGAGGACGCGGAAAAGACACTAAACGACCTGCTGCTCGATCAAACAGGCAGCCCCACGGCGTCGCAAATGCTGTACTTGTGGATGGCGATCCTCCGTATGCGCGCGATTACGATCGCGCTCGGGGCGGAATGTGTCGCTGAGCCCATCCCATCTCGCGCGCGAAAGCAGACTGCGCCCTCGCCGCGCCGGCGCGAGATAACAGCCGCCGACATTCCTAATGAGATCGCGGCAATCCTGCTCAATGCCACGGACGGCCCCGATCAATGGGCAGAAGCAATCGCGGGGCTTGCGGCGCATCGCGGCACCGCTCTGGATCGGGGTGGCATTGCCACCAAACTCTCGGCGCTGGCCGAGTGCGATGACGGACCCGAATATTTCAATCGCATTATCACCCGCCTGCGTTCGGCGGGCTATGTCCCCGACGCGGATACCAGGGCGGCCAATGATGTCCGCAACGCGGCGTATGATTCCATGCCAGCGCCGACGTCATCTCTTTCGGCTCGCTCGGAACCGCAGGCTCTCAACAAAGAATCCCGGTCGCAAGGCGCAGCTGCCCAGCTAATTGGCGACACGCTGGAACGGTCGTCGTCGGGTGTCTTACCTGACCGCACGATAAACCAGGCGGTCACAAACCGCGGGAGCAGCCTCGCCAGAAAATTCGCGGAGCGATCGCGATCGCGTGGTGACGCGCGGCAGCGCCTCGCGGACGCTCACGCTAGGCACACCGGGAGCGAGACATGATCTCGCGCGGATCACGTGCGCCGCCACCCGATCGCCGGCGAAAACAACCCCAACGTGAGAGTCAGAAGGAAAGTGAATCATGGTACTCAAGAAGCACGCGGTCGAACGCGCACGCAAGCGGCTCGTTCTGTTCGAAAAGGAAAAAGGCGGGGTTGGCAGCACCGGCACGCTGGTGACCCTTGCACATCTGTTGATGCTTCGCGAAATCCCCATCGTCTTTATCGAGGCGAGCCTCTCGCAGCGCGATGTCGAGCATGCGTATGCGGATCGACACCGGGTTGAGGCGATCGACCTCGGCGACGACGCGGATCAGGAAAAGCTCGTCACCATCATTGACGAGGCACCTGATGGCGCGCGCGTTCTGGTCAACGTGCCGGGTGGGCGCTTCGAAGACCTCGATCGGGCGCATGAATTTATCCGCTTCGTCATCGAAGACGAGGAAGAAGCCATCGATATCGGTGTCGACATCGTATGGACGATGGGCCTTGACCAGGCTTCGCGTGCTACCCTTGATGCGATGCTGGCGGGAAATCCGCCGGGACGCGTCCTGCTCAACCTGCCCGAATGGCATGGGCCGCCTGAGAAGTTCGCACTCATCGACGACGATGTACTCGGCAAGATCGAAAAAACTGGCGGTGACCTGTTCTGCTGTCCTGCGATGCCCGAGCATATCTACGACAGGTTTCGCTCCAGCAACATCGGGCTCGATCAGATCCTCGGCCATTTGTCGCGTGGAGAACGCGCGCGGTTTCGCAAATGGCAACGTGACGTCGAGGCGGCAATGGAAGGCCTGTTCTGATGGGAGAAATCTCAAAGGCGGCCGGCATTTATCGGCTAGTGTTTCGCGAAGACCCGCCGCCCGAAACCGTCCATATCCTCGAGACCATGGAAGCTGCGTTTGGATTGCAGCGGGACGAGTTGCTCACCCATGTCGTGGTGAGCCAGCTCAGGATGGCGGACCGATTCGAGGCGCTGTTCAACAAGAGAGGCAGCGATGAACGTTTGCACATCGCCGCGCTCGCCGAGCACCGCGGCGAGCTTGCCCGTCTGCGAGACGATCTGAGCAGGCTCATGGATGACGTCGCCGTCGAACGCAATCGAGTTCCCCGGCGAATGCCACGGACGATTGATCGGTTCGTCCGTCAACCACAGCAGATGGATGCGACGCGAGCATTCCCGATACTCGGTTATCTGGCCCACGCTTTTATGTTTCGGAATGGCGTGGTTGAGCGCGATGAACGCATCAGCGCCGCACGGTGGAGTCTTTTGCTCGGAACGCTCACAGCAATGCTGTTTGCTATTGCGCCTTTCTTGATTTGGCGAGCAATTGGCGGTGCCTAGCTCCACTTTGGTACATTGATGCCGTCGGGGGGCGTCCACCCCATCAGCTTTCCGTTGTCCGCCCGCCACTACCGGACAGTCGGCAGGCGCCCCCTGACGCCGACTTAGCGGACGTTGGCGGCATTTCGCTCGGCCGTTGAAACCGGCCGCTCATTCAGGCGGAGAACTCTGACGTCTGGGAGACCAGAATGAACTGGCGGCTATGCGATTATCGAAGGGAAGCCGCCAGCCTCTCTTTATGATCGCCTATAGACATGCAAGATTGCTGGATCAGTCGCTGCGCGCATTATCGCCATAGACCGGGAAGGCGCCAGCCTCGCCATAATCCTTGATCGGCGCAGCGTTCTTTAGCGCTTCCATGTCGGCATCGTCGATCGTGAAGTCGACCGCGGCGTTGCTTCGCATGTGCCCCGGCGTTGCCGTTTTCGGGAGCGGCAGCAGTCCGAGTTGCAGGCAGTAGCGGATGCATAGCTGCGGTACACCGACGCCGTATTTCGCCGCCATCGTCCCAAGCTCTCGATTGTTCAGCACCTCGCCGTGCCCGATCGGCGAATAGGCCTCGACCAGCACGTCCTTGCTCGTTGTGTGCTCGATCAGCTTGAACGGCGTGTTGGTGACGTGCGCCAGAATCTGATTGACCGCCGGCTTCACGCTGCCGTTTTCGAGGATGTTGTCGAGATCGACCTGTTCGAAATTCGAAACGCCGATTGCGCGAAGCTTGCCCGATGCAAGCGCTTCTTCGAGCGCGCGCCACGCCTCGAGATTGCCCTCGAAGTAATGCTCGCCCTGACGGAATTCGGCCCAAGGCTGTGGGCTGTGAATGATCATCATGTCGATCATGTCGAGGCCCATCGTCCTGAGCGAGCCGTCGATCGCCTCCCGCGCCCCGGCCAGCGACTTGATCTCCGCGGCGAGCTTCGACGTGACGAAGAGATCGTCCCGCGCGACGCCGCAATCTCGAATGCCTTCGCCCACGCCATGTTCGTTCCCGTATGCCTGCGCGGTGTCGAAATGGCGGTAGCCGATTTGGACGGCATCGCGCACGACCTGCGCTGATTTCTCATCGTCGATCATCCAGGTCCCGAGCCCAAGCTTGGGAATCGTGACGCCGTTATTCAGGGTGTAGATTTCGTTGAGAATCATCTGTTCGACTTTCGTGGTTCGGCGAACATCGTCGCCGGAGAGACCGGTCATATTCGTTGTCCGTCGCGCCCAACATAGCCGGGCGTCTTGGCCAGCGTGTCCCACTTGGCCAGAATGTCGGGCTCGACGACCTTTTCGGTCCAGTCGTCGGCCGACACCTCCTCGAACGCCACCGATACCGCGGCGTCGCCATAGCCGAGGATATCGGTCACGTTATTGACGATCGCCTCGGCAAGCGCCTGCTTCTGCGCATCGGTCTTGCCGGGCCAGACTTTGACGATGACGTGCGGCATCGGATCAGCCTTTCTTCGGTCCCTTGAGATATTCGTCGTCGGTCACCTTCTCCATCCACTCGACATTCTTGCCGTTCTCGTCGGTCTCCTGGATGGCGACATGGGTCATCGCATCGTGCGGCGTCGCGCCGTGCCAGTGCTTCTTGTCCGCCGGGCACCACAGCACATCACCTTCGTAAAATTCGTGGATTTCGCCGTCTTCGAGCGCGGTCCAGCCGACGCCTTCGGTGACGATCAGCGTCTGACCACGCGGATGCTTGTGCCACGCGGTGCGCGCGCCGGGTTCGAAATGGACGATCGCGCCGGTCACGTTCGATGGATCGGGACGGCTGAACTGGCCGGTGATCGTCGCCTTGCCGGTGAAATATTCCTCAGGGCCGTCGACGGTCTTCATGTTTTGCTTGCGAGCGATTTCCATATCGGGCTCCTGTGATGTGTTTTGAGTGAACACATATGGCGGTGAAGTGCCCCATCGATTAGAGGCGGTAATTCGCAAGAGCCTTTGAATTGGATTCAGCAATGGCCCGACGCAACGTCAACGACCTGCTCGCGTTTCGTGCTGTGGCGCAGGAAAGGAGCTTCACCCGCGCCGCCGCGCAGATGGGACGCTCGCCTTCGGCGCTCAGCCATGCGGTGCGCGGGCTGGAAGAGCGTGTCGGCGTGCGCCTGCTCACCCGTACGACACGAAGCGTGTCACCAACCCAGGCGGGCGAACGGCTGCTTGCGACGATCGCGCCGCGCTTCGACGAGATCGAGGCGGAACTCGGCGCCATTGCCGAGATGCGCGATCGGCCGGCCGGCATGATCCGCATCACCACGGGCATCCACGCCGCCGAGGCGATCCTCTGGCCCGCGCTGGCGACCTTCCTTTCCGCCTATCCCGACGTAACGATCGAGGTGAACGTCGATGCCGGCCTGATTGATATTGCGGCGGAGCAGTTCGACGCGGGCATCCGGATGGGGGAGACGCTCGAGCAGGACATGGTCGCCGTGCCGATCGGCCCTAACCTGCGCATGTCAGCGGTCGGTTCGCCCGACTATTTTTTAGAACGCAAGGTGCCGCGCACGCCCCATGACTTGGCCAAGCACAGTTGCATCAACCTGCGTTTTCCGACGCTGGGTGGGCTTTATGCCTGGGAATTCGAAAAGGGCGGACGGGCTCTGAACGTCCATGTCGAAGGACAACTCATCGTCAACGAGATCGCGATGGCACGGCAGGCTGCAATCGACGGGGCCGGAATCGCCTATCTGCCGCGCGACTATGTCGAGGGGGAGGTCGAAGACGGGCGGCTTCGCCATGTGCTCGAAGATTGGTGTCCGCCATTCTCAGGGTATCATCTCTACTATCCTAGCAGGCGGCAGCAATCGCAGGCATTTGCCCTGCTGGTCGAGGCGCTTCGATTTCGGGCGGGTTGATCGGGCGCGAGCGTTCCGATCCGTATGGCCTCCGGGCACAAATCTAATGACCGCTTTTAACGCGTGTGGCCGCCGATTAATCTAGAGCGCCTCGGATCGCCAAAATAGCCGACCTTAGCGGCGCTTTGCTTGGCCGTTGAAACCGGCCGTTCATTCACGCGGCCAATTATGGCGCCTCCTGGGCCGCGAGCGGACAGTCGGCCTTTGGCCGCTGCATCCAGATTTCGGACATTGGTTTGCTTTGAAGCGAATGGTGACGCCTTAGACAGCGAAATCAGCCGCGCGGATCTGACGCCACCGGCGATTCCGCGCGATCAAGACCGGAGCCGCTGACGGCACCCGAGAACGATGTTCAGCGCCGTGATAGCGGATCAGCGCTTCGCTTGCTGGACCGGCTCGCTCCACCCTAGTCCCAACGCCTTTTGGAGGGTAATGAATGCACGGACGAATTGTCCTTGTGCTTCCAGACTTGACCCTTCCGACGCGAGGGCCGCGCGTTGCGCTTCTAGCGAGGAGGTCATCGGTACGGCGCCGCGGTCGTATCGTTCTGCTGCAAACCGTGCCGATCGCCGCGCGCCTTCGACGGTGCTATATGCCGATAGCAGATTTGCGCGCAGATTGCCGAACCGAGAAAGGCTCGTCTCGGCATCGGACAGCGCGGCCAGGACCGCCTTGCGGTATTGAGCCTCCGCTTCATCGCGCCCAGCCCGCGATTGATTGACCCGCGCCCGGTTACGGCCGAAGTCGAGGAAGCTCCAGTTGATGCGCGGCAGGAGCAACGTGGAGACGCTGTCCGTATCAACCACATCGCCAATGTTGGGCCCGCCGAGCCCGATGATCCCCATGATACTGACCGATGGAAACTGACGGGCGACGTCGACTCCGATTTGCGCTGTGGCTGCGGCGAGCTGCCTTTCGGCGGCACGGACATCCGGTCGGCGACGCAGCATAGCCGCCGGGTCGCCGATCGTGATGCTGGCGGGGATCGTCGGGATCGCGCCAGGCGCAGCGAGCGCCGCATCATGCGCGCCAGGCTCGTCGCCGGTTAGTAGTGCCAACTGGTCCAGCGTCACCGCGATCTGACCTTCCAGCGGCAGCAGGCTTCCCCGTGTCCGGTTCAGTTCCGTTCGCAAGCGGACGACGTCGTCGACCGACGAGGCACCTCGGCTCTCACGCTGCTCCAGCAGCGTGAGAGCGCTGGCCTGCAGCGCTGCGGATTGACGGGCGAGGCCAAGTCGCTGCTGCAGTTCACGGAGTGTCACGTAATTGCTGGCGATCTCGGCGGACAGCCGCACCTGCGCGTCGGCGAGCTGCGCCTCGGCCGCGTCAGCCTGCGCGGACGCGCTCTGGGCGGCCCGGCGACGGCCCCCGAACAGGTCTATCTCCCAGGACGCGTCTAGTCCGACGTTGTAGAATTCCGCTTTGATGCGGTCATCCTGCTGTCCTTGAGCTGGAAGTGCTAGCGATCCAGCCGGCAAGTCGGCGATTATGGCGGTTCCTGTCGCCGAGACGGAGGGAAGCTGGTTCGCGCGCTGTTCCCGAACGGCGGCGCGTGCTTTGCGGACGCGCGACTCGGCGGCAGCGACGTCGGGGCTCGCAGCCAGGCCTCGTTCGATCAGCGTGGTGAGCAGCGGGTCGGACATCGCCTCCCACCACTTGGCCAAGGGCGGCTGCGGTGAGGTCAGCAGAGGGTCGGCGCGGCGAAATGTCGCGTCTGGACGCTCGGCGCTCGCGACGGGTCTGGGACCTGCGTAATCGGGACCGACGGTGCAGCCTGTGAGTGCGAGGGAAGCTAGGATCAGGTAACGGTTCATCAGTGCATCGCCATCTGGGTGCCGGAAGGAATCGGCCGGAGGAAAAGCGCCAGTGGTGTGGTGATGGCGATCGCGACACCCAGAACGAAGTAGAGGTCGTTGTAGGCCATCACCGTTGCCTGCCGGAGCATCTGGCCAGCCAGCTGCCGATACGCCCCGGCTTCGCCGCCCGAGCTCGCCATCGCGCGGGCGAACCACTCCTGCGTCGTGACGGCGTTCGTCGACACCGTTTCCGCGAGGCGGTTGAAGTGGAGAAAAGTTTGCCGGTCCTGGAGCGTCGCCATAAGCGCAAGTCCGATAGAACCGCCAAGGTTGCGGCCGGCGTTGAAGAGCGCAGAAGCGTCGCCCGCATCCTCTTTCGAAACTGCGCTAATCGCCGCCTGGTTCAGGAACATCATCGCGAAGATCTGACCGAAGCCGCGGACAAGCTGCGACGGCGTTAGATCGCCGCCAGCCGTATCTGCGGTCATGCTCCAATCCATTACGCAGCTGACTCCAATTGCAGTCATACCGATGATGACGGCGAGGCGCACGTCGAGATATTTGAATGCGAGCGGCAGGAAAGGCATCATCAGAAGCGCGGGCAAGCCGGATATGAACACGACCTCACCCGACTGCAGTGCGCTGTAGCCCGCCATGACGGCGAGAAACTGCGGAATGAGAAATGTGACGCCATAGAGCACGACGCCGATCACGAGGCTCAGCACGAAAACACTGCCGAAGGCCCGACTGAAGACGAGAGAAAGCTTGAGGACGGGCTGAGGCGCCCTGACTTGGCCTATCGCAATCAACAAAAATCCGAGCGCGGTGGCAATCGCCAACTTTATGATCATGGCCGATTCGAACCACATCTCACGCTGGCCCTCCTCGAGCATAACAGTGAGCGAGCCGAGGCCGATTGCTAGGCCGGCGATACCGAGCCAGTCCGCGTTACGCAGCTGGTCGAGCCTCATCCGCTCGTGGCCGAGTCCGAACAGGAGCAGGATCGCGAGTCCGGCACAGACGGGCACATTCAGGAAGAATGCGTAATGCCAGCTGTAATTGTCGGTGAGCCAGCCGCCGATGATTGGCCCCAGCACCGGGCCGAGGATCGCAGTCCCGCCGAACGCTGCAGTGCCGATCGGTTGTTGCGATGGCGGCAACCGGGTGGCGATAATGGTCATGGCGGTGGGGATCAAGGCGCCGCCCGTGAAACCCTGGCCGACGCGCCCGGCGATCATCATCGGCAGGGATGTCGACAGACCGCAGACGATCGAGAAGCCGGTGAACGACACAGCAGCCGCGAGAAGGAAGTTCCTGAGACCTAATAGCCGCACGAGAAAGGGGCTGAGCGGGATCATTACGATCTCGGCGACAAGATAGGACGTCGCCACCCATGTGCCTTCAGTGCCGCTGGCGCCGATCTCTCCCTGAATTGTCGGCAACGCCGCGTTCACGATCGAGATGTCCAGCAGCGCCATGAACGATCCGATCGTGCCCGCTGCGACCGCGAGCCAGTCGCGCGCGCTCGCGCGTTCGCGCGTCATTGTCGGCTGACCTGCGCCCCGACGCGCCTCATTCGTTCCGCCTCGTCCTCGATCCGCTTGCGGCTGCCCTTCGCGCCGATGGTGTCTACGGTCACTTCGACTGAGAGGCCGGGGCGCAGCACCTTGCGCGCTTCCGGTCCAGCCTCGATGCCAATGCGAACGGGTACGCGCTGCACAATCTTCGTGAAGTTACCGGTCGCGTTCTCGGGCGGCAGCACGGAGAACTGAGCGCCGGTTCCGGGCGCAAAGCTCTCGATCCGGCCGCGAAGTTCGGCACCGTCCAGGGCGTCGACCTTGATGGTGACAGGCTGGCCGACTCGCATTAACGCGACTTGAGTCTCCTTGAAATTCGCCTCGATGTAGAGCTGGTTCTCGGGCACGATCGACATGAGCTTGGTCGCCGGTTGCACGAACTGGCCGACGCGGACCGACTTGTCGGCGACAACCCCGTCGATGCTGCTGCGAATCTCCACTGCGCCGAGGTCGGTCGAGGCGCGGGCTAGCTGTGCCCTCGCGGTCTCGCGTTGGGCGACCGCTTGACCAATCCGCGCACCCTGCGTGTCGAGCGCCCGTTTCCCAGCCACCGACGCGGCGCGCTGGGCGCGAAGGTTCGCGAGTGCCCGGTCGCGCTCAAGCACCAGACCCGCCAAGCGCTCGCGTGATTCCGCGCCGGAGCGGGCGAGCGGCTCGTAGCGCCTGACCTCTGTCTCCGCGGCGTCAACGGCAACCTTGGCGGCAGCGACCTGGGCGTCCGACTGCACCAAGGCGGCACGTTGCTCGTCCAGCGCGCTGCGGGCGGTGCGGATGCCCGCATCGGCGACGGCGACCTGCGCCCGCGCCTGGTCGACGCTGGCGCGGTAGTCCCGCGAGTCGAGCACGGTGAGCAGCTGCCCTCGCCTCACTGGCTGGTTGTCACTGACCAATACCCGCTCGACGTAGCCGCCAAGTTTCGGAGCCACGGTAACGAAGTCGGCGCGCACATAGGCGTTGTTCGTCGACTGGCGATACTGGCCGCGTTCGCGGTAGTCCGCATACCAGAGCGCCGCCACGACAACGCCCGCGATGAGCGCCGCAATGAGAAGATATCGGATCAGCGGCTGCCGCTCTAGGAGGCCCGGTTTCTTCACGGCGGATCCGCCGTCACCGCCGTCTTCGTCCCTTATTGGGCCGTCTTTACGGTCGGTTGCGTGCTCCTCAGCTTCGATGTCATCGCGGTTAGCCACTAATCGCCCTTGAGATATGTAAACCGCCCCGTATCATAGACGCGTGGAGAGTGATGCGCCAGAGCAAAATCTTTTGGAGTTTGGCGATGCCCCCGCACGGGGTCCTCGCACCCCTATGCGCAATTGCCGCGCGGCATTAATTACGATGGCGCAATAAAAAATTCGAACTGTGCGGCGCAGACGACGGTGGCGGGGTGGCCCTGCGAGGCCTTGGTGTGGACCACCGCCACCCGACGCCCCACCCTGATCACGCGCGGAAAGGCGATCAGTTGGTCGAGGCGCATCGACGCGAGAAATTGGATGTTCACGCTAACCAGACGTGGAAGGTCGTCACGTTCGAGGCGTCGAGCGAGCTCGATCCCGCTCGCGAGCTCAAGGAAGGCTGTGACGGCACCGCCGTGGAGCGCCTGGACGATTGGGTTGCCGATCAGTTCTGGCGTTGGGGATAGTGTCCACATTGCACCCGCTTCGGCAACGTCGATCATCCCGCCGAGCTTGGCCGAGAAGCCCGACGTCATCATGCAGGCGGCGCTGTGCGGGTCCAGCGTCATCTCGCAACCGGCCTGTTCATCGCGAAAACCCCCTGCGCTGCGGCGAAAATGTCTGCGGGTTCACGGTCCCACGCCTCGGCCCGGACGAACGCCATCGTCTCCGACAATTTGTAGCAATGGGCCCAGGCCGTCACGGCGCAGGTCGCGATCGGAGCTCGCACGTGGTCGATCTTCAGATTCAGGGTGGAGATCGACAGGCCTTGTGATCGCGACATGATCGCTCCACCGCAGGCATGATCGATCAGGCTCGCAACGACGCCAGCGGCGATCGCGCCGCCGCCGTCAGTGAGATCCGGGCGGCACGAGAGCCGCATCGAGCAGAGGCCGTCACCGAGGGACAGGGTCTCCAGGCCGAGCTCCTCGCTCCAGGGGATGGCGGGCATTGCGTGTTCCGGGTCCAAGTCATTCTCCTGGCAATGCGAAGCAGGCAAGTTCCATCAGAACGAACACTCGGTCAACTTCAGCCATCAAAAACGGAACCACGCGGTTTACATATTTGTATTAGCACGGTAGTTCGAACCAGTCTATGGAGACTAGTTCGAACCGACTGCTCGTGTTCGCCGTGGTGGGCGTACTACTGTTCACGCTGGTGGTCTTCACCCTCTGGATCGTCTCTGCCCGCAATCCCGACGGAAGAGATTATCTGATCCGGTTCGATCAGAGCGTCGCCGGCATAAATAAGGGATCCTCCGTAACCTATTCCGGAGTGCCCGCCGGGTCGGTGACGTCGATTCGCCTAGACGCCCAGGAGCCGTCAATGGTGCTCGTGACGGTCCGACTCGACCGGAACATTCCGGTCCTGCAAGGCGTCAAGGCGTCGATCTCGCGCTCGTTTTTCAGCGGCGACGCGACCGTGACTCTCGACGGCGCAACCAAGGGTGCCCCGCCGATCGTCCAGGCCGCTGGCCAGGACTTACCTGAAATCCCCTCCAAGAAAGGAGGTCTGCTAGGATCGGGCGGCGACCCGATGGCACTCGTCGCCAAGATCAGCCGGACGGTGGACGACGTGTCGCGCAATCTCGACCCGAAGGGGCAGGAACGGCTGAGCCGCCGATTGGCGGCGTTCGCGGCCGGTTCAGCCGTTTGGCCGAGACGGGCCGCGCGCGTAACTGATCGCCTGACAGGCCTGGACGGACGCGTCGCGCGTTTCGGCGACGCGGCTGCTGGCGCCGGTCTGGGCGCGGACCGCCTGCGAAAACGACTTGCGTCCGGGCGGGAGAAAGGGTTCGCAGGGCTGAACGACCGGTTGGTTGGCGCCCGGCGCGGCATTGAGAAGTTCGGCGACAATGTTGCTGCGGCACGGCCGAAGATCCGGGCGTTCGATGATCGACGTCGCGCCATCACCGACCGCATTCGCTCTGTCCGCTCGACGACCCGGGATCTTCAGGAGAAGGCGGAGGACATCGATCGCGGTGGCGTGCGCCTCGGCGCACCCCGCCTCCCGGATTACCGCCCCCGCGCAAATCCGGTCACCCCGCCCAGCGTCCAGCAGCCCAACCGATGAGCAAGCCGCCGATCAGGCCGGTGCCAAGCACGGGCACGAAAGCCTTGGTGATCACAGCGTACGGCAGACTTACGAGGGTTGCGACGATTGCCCCGACCGCCCAGGTCGGCAGCGGCATCTTGACCAACGAGATGAGGAAGCCGATCGCAAATCTGCTTAAGAAGGCCCCGGTTAGCGCGGCCCGCTTGTCGGCGAATGCCAAGGGCAGCATGAGGGCCACGTCGATCGCTCCGAAGACCATTCCGGCCACCACGCCAAACACCAGTGGATTCATAATTCCCCTCTGAGCGGCTTTGAGCACGGCCAACTATCGCCAGCGCCTAGATCTTGGGATCTTCAGCTTGTGACCGCCTCGGCAGATGCGGATTTCCGATTAACATCGGATCGCGCGACTCTTCTATCGTCAACGATAGACCTGGTGCTATGGTAGTTAGAGGAGGCGAGGTTGGCAGGCGAGGCGAAGAGGATAGGCGTGGCGCGCGCGCGGCGAACCGGAAGGCCGACCGCCGCCGATGCGGTCCGGCTAACAGGTCATATTCTAAAATGCGCCCGGGACGTCTTCTTCGAACACGGCTTCGACGAGGCAAGCGCCGACATGATCGCCGCGCGCGCGCGCATCTCGAAGCGTACGCTCTACGCGAGGTTCGGCAGCAAAGCGCGGGTGTTCGAAGCCGTCATCCTGGATGAGATCGACACGCAGCTAAGGGCGCTGGAGCCCGCCGTCGACAGCAGTCTCAACGTAGTCGATCAGCTGCAGTCAATCGCAGACGTATTGCTGGAGTGGCTGTTGACACCGCGGATCGTGTCGATGGAGCGTGTCGTGACTGCCCAAGCAGTCCGGTTTCCGGCGCTTGCGGCCAACATCCACGAATTCGGCTTCCAACGTGCCGTCCAGTGGGTAGGTAGCATCCTCGCGCACGCCACGGCAAAGGGAGAACTCGCACTGGCCGATCCGGTGTTCGCGGCCGAGCAGTTCGTCAATCTGGTGGTCGTCGCCCCCATGCGCCGGTCGGCGCTCGGACTCGCACCTGCCAGCTACGACGCCAGCGCAAGAGACCGCATCCGCCGGGGGATCAGGCTATTCGTCGGCGGCTGCATGCCTCCGGGGGCTCGCGAGGCGAGTGGGGGGTGAGCCGCGTGATCGACGATATCCCGCTAGGCGAGCGGGCGAGGCTGGCCGAACTCGCCCGCATCTTTGCTCGCCATGGACTCGTTGGCCTGGCCGTTCGGATAGGACTGGAACCCGGTCGTGTCGGCGCGCCCGTGGCGCCCGACGCGCCCACGCGCGTAGTCGCCTTGCTCCGCGATCTGGGGCCGGTCGCAGTGAAGCTCGGTCAGCTGCTGGCGACGCGGGGAGATCTGATCGGCCCGGAATGGGTCGCGGCCCTTTCAACCCTGCAGGACCAGGCCGCGCCGCTGCCGTTCGATCAGATCGAGCCGGAGCTGGTCGTCGCGCTCGGTTCACCAATCGACGAGGTTTTCGCGCGTTTCGACCGCGAACCGTTGGCTGCGGCGTCCATCGCGCAGGTTCATGCGGCGGCGCTGCCGGACGGCACCGAAGTGGTCGTCAAGATCCGACGCCCTGGTATCGCCGCCCGAATTGACGCAGATCTACGGCTGCTACGCCGCCTCGCTCGATTGGCCGAACGGCGCTCGCCCGAACTGCGTCGCCTCAAGATCGACGACTTGCTGCGCTTCTTCGCCGAAAGTCTGTCGCAGGAGTTGGACTTGAGCGCGGAAGCAGCGGCGTGCGAAGACATGGGATCGTTTCTTGGCGCGTTGGGTGTGCGGACGCCCCGGTTCTTCTGGAGTCACGTCGGTCGCCGAGTGAATGTGCAGGAACGGCTGCAGGGTGGCTCAGTCCGGAGCCTTGTCAATGAAATGGAGCAAGGT
The DNA here is from genome assembly GCF_018122655.1 of Stakelama marina. Taxonomy (GTDB): domain Bacteria; phylum Pseudomonadota; class Alphaproteobacteria; order Sphingomonadales; family Sphingomonadaceae; genus Sphingomonas; species Sphingomonas marina. The sequence goes on along the minus strand of NZ_JAGRQC010000004.1, from coordinate 390,594 downwards.
CAGGCATCGGCGGTGGCGCGCCAGTACGCCGACGCCGTGCTGCGGATGATTATTTTCAACGGCCGGTTTCATGCCGACCCCCATCCCGGCAACGTTTTCGTGCTGAAGGACGATTTGATCGCGTTCATCGATTTCGGAGCAATCGGCACGCTAACCCCGGCTCGTCGATCGGAACTCGTCGCCCTGGTGCTGGCGATTGCCGGTGACGATCCGCGAGCCGTAGCACGCCTTCTCCTGCGCTGGTCCGGCGATTATTCCGTCGATGCGGGCGCGTTGGAGCGTGAGCTAGAGGCCCTGATCGGTCAGTTCCGGGGTGCGGTGCTTGAACAGATCGACCTGTCCGACATTTTCAGCCGGGTCTTCGCCCTGCTTCGGCAATACCGCCTTGCTTTGCCGCCAGACCTGGCGCTCCTCCTTCGCACTCTGCTCACAGCGGAAGGCTTCGTGCGCGGTCTCGATCCTCAGTTCGACATTGCGACTAGAGCGATGCCGATCGCTCGCGAACTCGCTCGTGAAAGGTTGAGCCCGGCCGAACTCGGCAGAAGCGGGCGCAGGCTTGCGGCCGGTCTCGGACGATTGGCAGCCGCTTCTCCCGAATTGATAGAATTGGTAGAAAAGATAGCCCGGTCTGGAGCGATACCAGTCCAGGTATCGAAGGACCTCCCAGGGTCGGTTGCCGGCCGGCGGGCCCCCTTGTCGGACGTGCTGGTCGCGGGCCTGCTCGTCGCCGGCGCCGTGCTTCTAGAGCGAAGCCCGCACGCTGCGGCGGTAATGTTCGTGTTTGCTGGTGTCGGCTTGGCGGCGAGATGGCTGAAGCGCTGAGTAGTCGGGGTGGACCTGGACTCGGTTCGGATCAGCGGCACGACCGCTGATGTATCAGGCGATGCAAGCTTGGCGGTGGCAGTGCAGACCGGGGCTGGCGAGGAGATCGCCTCCGAGTTATTTCCCTTCGCGTTTTCTGCCAAGCTCGATTTGGTGGCGCAGCACGCTGACGATGTGGTCGTGCTCGAGGTAGATTTGTCGAGCTGGTATGGCGACGAGCCAGATGATGACGACGATGATGGGCCGGCAGATCAGGTATCATCCGACGAGGATAGAGAGCCGTTCTGATGCAGCAATGAGGGTAACGCCAATGGGCGGCTCCTGACGAGACCAGCCAAGCGGTATGTCACGACAGAAACGGCCAATTAATCCAAACGACAGTCGTTCACAGCCACGACGCCAAGCGTGTGAACCGATGGCAGCTTTCAGGGGCGCGCCGACTTGACCCGAACGACCGAGGTGAGGGCGCGTAGCTGCCATCGAACATAGCCACATCGAACGGCAGCTATCCGCAAGCTACGCCCCAATACCTGCCGTTCCGGATCGTCGAACATTGCTGCCGCTGGGCGGCGCGCGGCCAGATGTCCACTGTCGGAAATTCGATGCGGACCCTCGCAAGGAAAGGATTGAGGTCCCAAAACCGCTGCCATCCTCACCAACCTCGTCCCGGCTCGGGCGGAATCAAAAGCGATCATGAACGGACAGCGCACTGCTCTTCCCCAATGTTTTAAGTCCGCCGAGTGCTCGCGGCAATTGTGCACTTGACTGTGCACCTGCGCTGATTCACAGATTAGTCGAACGACCAAAAACGATGGAAATCTGCCGTAGCTTACCAGATTTCGGATGAGCGCAATCTCTCGGTCGGGAATCCAGTCGTCCCGACCAAGGATTTCCCCCAGCATATCGCCGCCAATTTCCGCGACGCCCCGCGAATCGGGGGTCAGAGCGTCAGCGCGCGCAGATAATCGCGGCATGCGGCGAGCGATTGCAGGATCGGCTGGACGTGCGGCGGCTCCTGCTCGACAAAGCCATGCATGACCCCGGCGCGCTTCGCCGCGCGCAGCACCCTTGGCCAGTCGATCACGTCGTCGCTCCCCACGACACCGGTCGAAAAGTCGCTGCCATAGCTCCCCGCTTCAGGACGGCTGTGCAGCCCCTTCACGTGAATCAGCCGGATACGGTCGCCGTGCCGATTGAGCATATCGACCGGATCTGCGCCGCCCGCGACCGCCCAGGCGATGTCGAGTTCCAGCTTCACCAGTTCCGGATCGGTCGCCGCTATCAGCATGTCGAGCCCGCGCTTGCCGTCATAGCGCGCAAGGTCGAACGGATGGTTGTGATAGGCGAGCATCAGCCCCGCGCGCTTCGCCGCCGCGCCGAAGCGGGTCAGATCGGCGGCATTTTCCGCCCACGCCGTCGGCGTCATCGCCTCGTGCATCGCGTCGATCCAGTCGCGGCCTTGCGGCAACGGTCGGTCTGGCTGCGGCGAGGATACGACCAGCCATTTGGCGCCGAGCGCTTTCGCATCGGCGATGCGGCCCGCCGGGTCGGCGCGAAGATCGCCCATCGCGACATGGGCGCTGACCGCCCGCAACCCCGCCCGGTCGAGCGATTCGCGAAACGCGTTCGCGCTGCGTCCATGCAGCCCCGCCGTCTCGACCTCGCGAAAGCCGAGCCGCCCGAGCGCGCGGAGCGTGCCGTCGAAATCGGCGTCCATCTCCGGCTTTACCGACCATAGCTGCACGCCCAGCGGCCAGGGATAGGAATCGTTGTCGGCGGCAAGTGCGGGCGCGGCGGCAAGCGAAGCTCCGGCCGCGAATGCCTCGATCAGTGTTCGCCTTGAAATCATGGGCCGAGTGTCGGCAGTCGCAGTCGATGGCGTCAATCGAAAAAACTCGTCCGAACGGGGAGCGATTTTGCGCGGGGCCATGCTATGTTCTGCCGGAAATCAGGGAAGAGATTTATCCGGGCGGCGCCTGATCGCCCGAACAATGGGGCGATGGACGGTCTTACAGGCTGTGACGCGCCGTCTCTCCAACCAGGGGACCGGACCATGAACGACGACAATCCGATCGGTATCAACCGGCGCGAAATGCTGGCCAGCGGTTTCGCAACCGCCGCGGCGACCAGCGTGCCGATATCGGCCCAGGCGAAACCGCAACCCGCCGATCAGCCGAACCGCATGAAGGTGACGATGACCGTCAACGGCGAAAAGCGCACGCTCGACCTCGACACGCGCACGACGCTGCTCGACGCGCTGCGCGAGCACCTTGAACTTACCGGCACCAAGAAGGGCTGCGACCATGGCCAGTGCGGCGCGTGCACCGTCATCGTCGATGGCCGCCGAATCAATTCGTGCCTCAGCCTTGCCGTGATGCACCCGGAGGCGGAGGTGACGACGATCGAGGGGCTCGGCAAACCCGACAAGCTCCACCCGATGCAATCGGCCTTCATCAGGCATGACGGCTATCAATGCGGATATTGCACGCCGGGGCAGATCTGCTCGGCGGTGTCGACGCTTCAGGAAATGCGCGACGGCATCCCCAGCCATGTCACTGCCGATCTGGAGGGCACGCCCCCCTTCTCCGTCGATGAACTGCGCGAACGGATGAGCGGCAATATCTGCCGTTGCGGCGCCTATTCGAACATCATGGAAGCAATGCTCGACGTTGCGGGAGAACGGGCATGAGGGCGTTTTCGTTCGAACGCGCGACCTCGCCGGCCGAAGCGGCGGCTGCGGTCGCGCGCACGCCGGGCGCGAAATTCATCGCCGGCGGCACCAACCTGCTCGATCTGATGAAGCTGGAGATCGAAACGCCGACGCATCTCGTCGACGTGAACGATCTTGGCCTCGACAAGATCACGCCTACCGATGATGGCGGGCTGCGCATCGGCGCGCTGGTGCGCAACACCGATCTTGCCGCCGACAACCGCGTGCGGCGCGATTACGGCGTACTCAGCCGCGCGCTGCTTGCGGGCGCATCGGGCCAGCTTCGCAACAAGGCGACGACCGCCGGCAACCTGTTGCAACGGACGCGCTGCCCCTATTTCTATGACCCGGCCATGCCCTGCAACAAGCGCAAGCCCGGCAGCGGCTGCGCGGCGATCGGCGGGTTCAATCGCAACCTCGCGATCATGGGCGTCAGCGACAAATGCATCGCCACGCATCCCAGCGATATGGCGGTGGCGATGCGCGCGCTCGATGCGACGGTCGAAACGGTGAAGCCCGACGGCAAGACCCGCGCGATCCCGATCGCCGATTTCCACCGCCTGCCCGGCGATACGCCGCAGATCGAAACCAACCTCCAGCCCGGCGAATGCATTACGGCGGTCACGCTGCCCAGGCCGATCGGCGGCAAGCATGTCTATCACAAGGTTCGCGACCGTGCGTCCTATGCCTTCGCGCTGATCTCGGTCGCGGCGGTGGTCCGCGACGACGGCACCGGGCGGCTGGCCTTTGGCGGGCTGGCGCACAAGCCATGGCGCGTCGAAGCGGCCGAGGCGAAGATCGGAGACGGCGCCAAGGCGGTTACCGACATCGCGCTCGCCGGCGCGAAAACGACACCACAAAACGCGTTCAAGCTGCCGCTCGTCGAGCGCACGCTGGGCGGAATCCTTACGGAAGCGAGGGCCTGAGCCATGAAGTTCGACAAGCCCGCAGGCACAAACCCCATCGACCGCAAGATGGTCATCGGCAAGGCCACCGACCGCATCGACGGCCCGCTGAAAACCACCGGCACCGCGCCTTATGCGTATGAACGCCACGATGTCGTGGCGAACCAGGCCTATGGCTATATCGTCGGATCGACCATCGCCAAGGGTCAGATCGCGTCGATCGACACCGCCGATGCCAAGGCGTCGCCCGGCGTGGTCGGCGTCGTGACATGGGAAAATGCCGGTAAGCTCGGCACCTCGCACTGGCATACCGCGCGGCTGCTCGCCGGGCCGAAGGTCGAACATTACGACCAGGCGGTCGCAATCGTCGTTGCCGACAGTTTCGAAGAAGCGCGCGCGGCGGCAAAGCTGATCCGCGTCCAGTACAAGCGCGCCGACGGACAGTTCGATCTTGCCGCGCAAAAGGCATCGGCAACCAAGGCGGGGGACGGCGCCGACAGCGCGGTCGGCGATTTCGCATCGGCCTTTGCTAGCGCGCCGATCCACCTCGACCAGCAATATACGACGCCCGACCAGAGCCATGCGATGATGGAACCGCATGCCAGCATCGCCGCCTGGGACGGCGACAAGCTGACGCTGTGGACATCGAACCAGATGATAAACTGGGCGGTTGACGCGATGAGCGATCTGCTGCTGATCCCCAAGGAAAATGTCCATGTCATGTCGCCGTTTCTCGGCGGCGGCTTTGGATCGAAGCTGTGGGTTCGCGCCGACGCGATGCTTGCGGCGGTCGGTGCGCGCGTAACGGGCCGCCCCGTCCGCGTAACGTTGACGCGGCCGATGGTCTTCAACAACACCACCCACCGCCCGGCGACGATCCAGCGCATCCGCATCGGATCGGACAAGGACGGCAAAATCACCGCGATCGGCCATGAAAGCTGGTCGGGCGACCTGCCCGGAGGCGGCCCCGAAGGCGCCACCAACCAGACGAAGAAGCTCTACGCCGGCGCCAACCGCATGACCGCGCTTCGGCTCGCGGTGCTCGACCTGCCGGAGGGCAACGCCATGCGCGCGCCGGGCGAGGCGCCGGGGCTGATGGCGCTCGAAATGGCGATGGACGAATTTGCCGAAAAGCTCGGTATGGACCCGGTCGAGGTTCGCATCGTCAACGACACACAGGTCGATCCCGAAAATCCGAATCGTCCCTTTTCGCAGCGCAATCTGGTCGGATGCCTGCGTAAAGGTGCAGAAGCGTTCGGCTGGAACAAGCGTAATCCCAAGCCTGCGAGCGTGCGCGACGGCCGCTGGCTGGTGGGCATGGGCATGGCCTCCGCCTATCGCGGCGCGCCGGTAATGAACTCCGCCGCGCGCGTCGATATCGACAGGAACGGCGTCGTGACCGTCGCCACCGACATGACCGATATCGGCACCGGCAGCTACACCATCATCGGCCAGACCGCGGCAGAGATGATGGGCGTTCCACTCGACAAGGTCGTGGTGAAGCTCGGCGATTCGAGCTTTCCCGTCTCCTCGGGCTCGGGCGGGCAATGGGGTGCCAACAGCTCGACGGCGGGTGTTTATGCCGCGTGCATGGCGCTGCGCGAAAAGGTCGCGGCGAAGCTGGGGCTCGATCCAAAGAGCGCGGTGTTCGAAAACGGAACCGTCAGCGCGGGCGGCAAATCGGCCCCCCTCACCGATGCGGCGGGGCTGTCGGCCGAAGACAGGATCGAATTTGGCGATCTGTCGCGCAAATATGTGCAGGCGACCTTCGGCGGTCATTTCGTCGAGGTCGCGGTCGATGCCTATACCGGCGAGATGCGTATTCGCCGGATGCTCGCGGCCTGCGCGGCGGGGCGTATCCTCAACCCCAAATCGGCACGCAGCCAGGTGATCGGCGCGATGACGATGGGCGCTGGCGCGGCGCTGATGGAAGAACTCGTGGTCGACAAGCGCTTCGGCTATTTCGTCAACCATGACCTCGCCGAATATCATGTGCCCGTCCATGCGGACATTCCGCATCAGGAGGTGATCTTCCTTGAGGAAGAGGACCCCACCTCCTCTCCGATGAAGGCGAAGGGCGTCGGTGAGCTCGGCATCTGCGGCGTCGGTGCGGCGATCGCCAACGCGATCTACAACGCCACCGGCGTTCGCGTGCGCGAATATCCGATCACGCTCGACAAGTTCGTCGAACAGATGCCGCGCGTCGCCTGATCCGGGTATCACCCGGGCGCATTGTCGAAATTACCGGGCGGCGCTTCCGCCTGTCACATGATCGTGGCAGAAGCGCCGCCATGCGACCTTTCCGATTCCTCGCCGCGCTCGCGGCCGCCACCCTCCTTCCCGCCTGCGTTACCCAGCCCGCCGCCGCACCACCCCAGCCAGCGGCGCAAAGCGCAGCGGTCGAGGCGAAACAGCCGGTCACGATCCTCGTGTCGATCGACGCGTTCCGCCCCGATTATCTCGACCGCGGCGTGACGCCCAACCTGTCGCACCTCAAGCAGACGGGCGTCTTTTCGGCGATGCGCCCGTCCTTCCCGTCCAAGACCTTCCCCAATCACTGGACGCTCGTCACCGGCGAATATCCCGACCATCACGGCATCACCGCCAACAAGATGGAAGATCCGGAACGCCCGGGTGAAACCTTCACCATGGCGACCGACGATCCGTTCTGGTGGAACGCGGCCGAGCCGGTCTGGGTCGCCGCCGAAAAGGCAGGCATCCGCACCGCGACGATGTTCTGGCCCGGATCGAACGTCGCCTGGGGCGGCACGATGGACGCCAAATGGCCGCACGACATCACCGGCGGCACGCGGCCCGAGGACTGGCAGCAGTTCAACCAGGCGATCAACGGCACGCAGCGCGTCAATGCGGTGCTCGACTGGCTGCGCCGTCCCGCTGCGACGCGGCCCAAATTCGTGACGCTTTATTTCGATACGGTCGACACCGCCGGTCACATGTACGGGCCGAACGATCCACGAACGACGAAGGCTGTCGCCGGTGTCGATGCCGATATCGGCATGCTTGTCGAGGGGCTGAAGCGGCTCGACCAGCCGGCCAATCTCGTCATCGTCGCCGATCACGGCATGGCGGCGATCTCCAAGGACCGCGTCATTCCGCTCGACCGCTTCGTTCCGGCTGCGGAATACCGCGTCGTCGAAAGCGGCAGCTATGCCAGCCTGTGGCCGACCGAAGGGCACAAGGCCGAGGTCGAAAAGGCGCTGCTCGGCAAGCACGATCATATGACCTGCTGGCGCAAGGGAGAGATTCCGGCGCGGTTTCATTACGGCACCAACCGCCGCATCCCGCCGATCTTCTGCCTTGCCGATGATGGCTGGACGATCACCCCCGACAGCACGATGGCCGGCCATGACGGCGGCAATCACGGCTATGACAACAAGGCGCCCGACATGGCCGCGCTGTTCATCGCCCATGGCCCGCGCTTTGCCCGGGGCGTCACGCTGCCGTCGTTCGATAATGTCGATGTCGAACCGTTGTTGCGCGACCTGATCGGCCTGCCGCGCAACCCGCATGACGACGGCAGCGATGCGCCGTTCAAGGCGGTCCTCAAACCCCGGGCGGCGAACGACTGATGCAGTATTTCGAAGATATAGAGGTGGGCGCCAAAGACCGTTTCGGCAGCTATGCCGTGACCCGCGAAGAGGTCGTCGACTTCGCGCGCAAATACGACCCGCAGCCCTTTCACCTGTCCGACGAGGCAGCCGCCGAAACGCATTTCGGGCGCCTGTCGGCGAGCGGCTGGCACACCTGTGCGATGACGATGGCGATGCTGGTCGAAAATATGAAGACGAAGCAGCAGGCCGGGCTCGGATCGCCCGGCCTCGACGAATTGCGCTGGCTGAAACCCGTCTATCCCGGCGACACGCTGCGTTGCGAAAGCGAGGTGCTCGACAAGCGTGCATCGAAAAGCCGCCCGGAAATGGGCAGCTTTCGCAGTCGCACCACCGTCTTCAACCAGGACGATGTGCCGGTGATGACCTTCGTCTCCACTGGCCTCATCCGCCGCCGGCCTTAGGGCCGGTCGCCGCCGTCGCGTTCGCGGGCCTCGCGCCGCGCGCGAAATTCTCCGGCCGCGTTGCGCCGCTGATAGGTTCGGCTGCTCGATCGACGATCGCCGTCGCGGTCATGATCTCTCCATTCGCCGCGATCGGGCCGTTCGCGACCGCGCCATTCACGGCGGTCTCCATCGCCGTCGCGGCGGCGGTCGAAGCCGCGCCAGTTATTGTCTCGCCGGTCCCCCCGCCAATGGTCGCGGCGCTGCTGCCAATAGCGCTGCTGCGTCTGGTTCCAGCGATAGGGCCGGCGGTAGCGGTCATAAACATAATAGCCGGTGCCGGGGTAATAATAGCCGTTGTACCAGCCCCAATAGGGCGCACCATAGCTGTCGTAATAGCCGTTCCCGTAATAGCCGCCGTCATAATAGCCGCTGTTATAGGGGTCGTAATAGCCGTCGTAATAACCGCCCGATCCATAGCCGACCGAAACGCCGCTATAGCCGTAACCATCGGTACAGGCAGCAAGGCCCAGGCCGGCGGCGAGAACCAGACCGGCGGTAGTCAAACGCTTTGCGAACATGGGTTTCGTCTCCCGAAACGAACCGACATCCGGTGGCGTCCGCGCACCTGCGCGACCGAGTCGATTATCGTTTATACCATGTAAACGCAGTTATTTGACGGGCTGTTCCCGCAGCACTCAATCGCCGTCGAAAGCGACCAGCGCGCTGACGCGGATACCGTCACTGCGCAGCGCCTCGGCGCCGCCGAGATCGGGCAGGTCGATCACGAATGCCGCCTGTTCGACCGTCGCCCCGGCCTTGCGCAACAGCCGCACCGCCGCCCGCGCGGTGCCGCCGGTTGCGATCAGGTCATCGACGAGCAGAACCTTCGCGCCGGGTGCGCATGCATCGGCATGAATGGTGATCCGGTCCGACCCATATTCGAGGGCATAATCCTCGGCGATCGTCGCGCCGGGCAGCTTGCCGTCCTTGCGGATCAGCAGCACGCCCGCGCCCAGCGCCAGTGCAATTGCCGGTGCGAAGACGAATCCGCGCGCCTCTATGCCGGCGACCAGGTCGATCTCGCCCTCGACCTGTTCGAGCATACGCTCGACGGAGAGCGAAAGGCCCTCGGGATCGAGCAGCAATGTCGTGATGTCGCGAAACTGTATCCCTGGCTTGGGAAAGTCGGGGATGGTGCGGATGCGCCGCCTGATATCCTCGTTGGCGGCGCCGTCCACGATCAATGCTTCACGTCGCGCCAGATATTCTTGTACGCGCCGAACGTCAGGCCGATGAAGATCAGCAGGAACAGCACCGCCGCATAGCCGGTACGGTGGCGGGTCATCATGTCGGGCTCGGCAGTCCAGGTCAGGAACGCCGCGACATCGGTCGACATCTGGTCGATCGTCGGCTTGGTGCCGTCCTCATACTGCACCTGTCCGTCCGACGTCAGCGGCGGCGGCATCGCGAGGTTCAGCGTCGCGAAATACGGGTTGTAGTGCAGTCCCGGCGGCGTCTTGGCGGTCGGGAACTTCTCGAGCAGCTCGGCCGGCTGCGGACGATAGCCCGTAATCAGCGAGTGGATATAGGCCGCACCGCCCTCGCGCGCCTTCACCATCAGCGAAAGGTCGGGCGGTACCGCGTTGTTGTTGGCGGCCTTGGCCGCGGTTTCGTTGGCGAACACCAGCGGGAAATAATCCGACGGCTTGTTGGGCCGCGTGTCGGGCTCGCCGGTATCCTTGTTCACTGACGGCTGCGGGATCTGCCACTGTTCGGCAATCGCCTTCACCTGCGCTTCGGAATAGCCGATGCCGGTCAGATCGCGGAACGCGATGTGGCGCAGCGAATGGCACGCCGAACAGACTTCCTTGTACACCTGAAAGCCGCGCTGGAGCTGCTGCTTGTCCCAATGGCCGAAGGGGCCGTCGGATGCCAGGTGCAGCGGCTTGGGTTCGAGGTGGAATTCCTCGGCCGCGCCTTCCTGGGGCGGGTTGTGGATGAGCTCGCTTACCGTACCCCACAGCGCGATCAGCAGAACGAACGCGAACGCGGCGCCGATAAGATAGTTGAGATATCGCAGGATCAGCGAAACCATGATTGTCTTTGCCCCCTATTCGGCCGGCGCGGCTTGTTCGCCGCCGACCGCCGTCTCGCTCATGCGCGAACCGCTCTCACCCTTCAGCACCGCCTCGGTGATCGAATTGGGCAGCGGGCGCGGACGCTCCAGTGCCGACACGATCGGCAGGATGACGAGGAAGTGCAGGAAATAATATGCGGCGCTGATCTGCCCCAGGATCAGATAGGTGGGCGTCGCTTCCGAACCGCCGACCCAGCCGAGCACCAGCACATCGATCAGCAGGATGCCGAGGAAGATACGGTACACCGGGCGATAGTTGCTCGACCGCACCGGCGACTTGTCGAGCCACGGCAGGAAGAACAGGATCAGGATCGATCCGAACATCGCCAGCACGCCCCACAGCTTCGCCGGCAGGATGAAATCGGCGGTAAACGAACGCAGGATCGCGTAGAACGGCCAGAAATACCATTCGGGAACGATGTGCGCCGGCGTCGAAAGCGGGTTCGCCGGGATGTAATTGTCGGGGTGGCCCAGATAGTTCGGCGCGAAGAACAGGATCAGCGCGAAGACCAGCAGGAACACGCCCACGCCGACACCGTCCTTGGCGGTGTAATACGGGTGGAACGGCACCGTGTCCTGCTCACCCTTCACCTCGACGCCGGTCGGGTTCGACGACCCCGGAATGTGCAGCGCCCAGATGTGCAGGATGATGACGCCCGCGATCACGAACGGCAGCAGATAGTGCAGCGAGAAGAAGCGGTTGAGCGCCGCCTGGTCAGGCGCATATCCGCCGAGCAGCCAGATACGGATATTCTCGCCGACGATCGGGATCGCGGAGAAGAAGCCGGTGATGACCTGCGCGCCCCAGAAGCTCATCTGGCCCCAGGGCAGCACATAGCCCATGAAGGCGGTCGCCATCATCAGGAGGAAGATGACGACGCCGAGCAGCCACACCATCTCGCGCGGGGCCTTGTACGAACCGTAATAAAGGCCGCGAAAGATGTGCGTATAGACGACGATGAAGAACATCGACGCTCCGGTCGCGTGCGCATAGCGCAGGAACCAGCCGGCGTTGATGTCGCGCATGATGTGTTCGACCGAATCGAACGCCACAGCCGAATCGGCGGCATAGTGCATCGCGAGCACCACGCCAGTAATGATCTGGATCGCCAGCGCGGCGCCGGCGAGCACGCCGAAATTCCAGAAATAGTTGAGGTTGCGCGGCACGGGATAGCCCGCGCCGATCGCGTTGTACGCCAGCCGCGGCAGCGGAAGCTTTTCGTCCAGCCACCGCATGACCGGGTTTTTCGGCCGATACTGCTCTGCCCAGGGAAAACTCATGATGTCAGGCCTCGCCTACCAGAACGGACGTATCCGAAGTGAATTTGTAATCCGGCACGAAGAGGTTCTTCGGCGCCGGACCCTGCCGGATACGCGCGGCGGTGTCGTACATCGACCCGTGGCAGGGGCAGAAATATCCGCCATAGGGGCCGCGATTCTCGCCCTCGCCCGCGCCCAGCGGAACGCAGCCGAGATGCGTGCAGACCCCCAGCGTGATGAGCCAGTTCTTGTGGCCCTCCTTGGTGCGCTGCTCGAGCGTTTCGGGATCGCGAAGGTCCGACAGCGGCACCGCATCGGCCTCTGCGATTTCCTTCTGCGTCAGGTTGCGGACGAACAGCGGCTGCTTGCGAAAGCTGGTCGTGATCGCCTGGCCCGGTTCGATCGAGGAGAGATCGACCTCGGTCGTAGAGAGCGCGAGCACGTCCTCCGACGGGTTCATCTGGTTGATCAGCGGCAGCGCGATCACGCCTGCACCGACGCCGGCAAAGGCGACAGCGCCGATCGACAGATAGTCGCGACGCCGTGGATTCTCTACCGTTTCTTCGAAAGGTTCCGGACTCTCCCCGGGAGGGACAGCATTATCGACCGTTGCCATGCATCAACCCTTGCAAACCATTTCTCACGCTTCAACGCCCCCCAGCGGAAATGGCGCGGAAGGCCCCCTGCGCCGAGCCACTCGAATGGCGGCTGCCCGGGGTGATAAACACCAGCGAGCCGTTTTGCCAACAGCAATTTCCCATCATTGGCGCAGCACCCGGCTTGCGGCTATGCGATGAAGCATGCGCATCGCCCTGTTTCAGCCCGATATTGCCGGCAATGTCGGCACCATCCTCCGCCTCGCGGCATGCCTCGGCACGCCGGTCGACCTTATCGAACCCATGGGCTTTGCCTATTCGGATCGCGCCCTGGCCCGCGCGGGAATGGATTATGCGGCACTGGCGCAGGTCACGCGCCATGCCGACTGGGACGGTTTTTCCCAGGCACTGCGCGGCCGGCTGGTCCTGTTGACGACACGCGCGCAAACGCGGCTGCCCGATGCGGGTTTTCGCGAAGACGACACGCTGCTGATGGGCTCCGAAAGCGCGGGCGCCCCCGATTTCGTCCATGACCGCGCCGATCTGCGCGTGCGCATCCCGATCGCATCCGAATTTCGATCCTTGAACGTCGCGGTCGCGGCGGGCATCGCTCTCGGCGAAGCATTACGCCAGACCGGAGGATGGCCCGCATGATCGAACTCGACGCCGAACAGCAGCGCGCGCGCGACTGGTTCGAAAGCCTGCGCGATTCGATCTGCGCGGAGTTCGAGGCGATCGAGCGGGAGGCCGGCTCCGACGCCGGTTTCGAATATACGCCGTGGGACCGCACCGATCCCTCCGGCAGGCCCGGCGGCGGCGGGGTCCGCGGCGTGATGAAGGGTAAGGTCTTCGAAAAGGTCGGCGTCAACGTCTCGACCGTCGGCGGCATGTTCGAAGGCGAGTTCGCCAAGACCATCCACGGCGCGGGCGACGATCCGCGCTTCTTTGCGACAGGCATCAGCCTCGTCGCGCACATGGCCAATCCGCATGTACCGGCGGTTCACATGAACACGCGCTTCCTGGTCACGACGAAACGCTGGTTCGGCGGGGGCGCCGACCTCAACCCGCCGATTCCCTATGACGAGGACACGGCCGATTTCCACGCGGCGCTCAAGACCGCCTGCGACGCCCATGATCCCGACCATTATCCGCGCTTCAGGAAATGGGCGGATGAATATTTCTACATCCCCCACCGCAAGGTACATCGCGGTGTCGGCGGGATTTTCTACGACCATCTCGAAGGCGATTTCGAAGACAATTTCGCCTTTACCCAGGATGTCGGCCGCGCCTTTCTGTCGATTTTTCCCAAGCTTGTCCGACGCCGGATGGGCAGCGAATGGACTGCGGGCGACCTCGACCGCCAGCGCGCATGGCGCGGGCGCTACGCCGAATTCAACCTCGTCTATGATCGCGGCACTCTGTTCGGGCTCAAGACCGGCGGCAATATCGACGCGATCCTGATGAGCCTGCCGCCGGTCGCGACATGGGACTGATCCCCGTCCGCGGCAGCGATCTCGCCACCGTCGTCACCTCGCTGGAAATGACCGAGCGACCGCGCCCCCGGCCGATGCCCGATGCGCCGCTCGACCTGGTGCGCTGGCCCTCGCCGACGCTGGCGCGCTACCGTGAGCTGTTTCGCCGCGTGGGTTCGCCATGGCTATGGTATTCGCGCCTCGCGATGGCCGATGCCGATCTTGCCGCCATCGTCGAACATGCTGGCATAGAGATTTTCGCCGTGGTCGACCGCGACGGGGTAGAGGTCGGCATGCTCGAACTCGATTTCCGCGAGGCGGGCCAGTGCGAGCTGTCCTATGTCGGGCTGGTGCCCGAACTGACCGGAAAGCAATATGGCCGGTGGCTGATGGCGCATGCACTGGGAATGGCATGGCGCGCCGACATCGGGCGCGTGTGGGTGCATACCTGCACGCTCGACCATCATCACGCGCTGGGCTTCTACCGCGCGAGCGGGTTCGCGCCGTTCAAACGAACGCTTGAGACCTTTCCCGACCCCCGCGTCACGGGGCTGCTCCCGCGCGACGTCGCGCCGCACATTCCGCTGATCGACTGACGCGCGCCGCTCAGCTCATGCGGCGGTAGATCGCGATCTTTATCAGCGCTTCGGCAATCGCGATGACCGTGCCGATCGCCGCCGTCGCTGCGGCGAATATCGCCTCGAAAACGGGGCTGGCGCTCCCGCTGCCGAGCAACGCGTCATGAAAGCCGCCGATGACCGAGGTGGCGACCAGCCCGGTCATGAAGATCACCGCGGTCACGAAGAACAATATCCAGCCATGGCCGCGCGTCAGTTCGATGCTGCGGCCCAGCGCGTCGATCGGGTTGGTGCGCCGCTCGGCGATGACGACGATGCCGACCAGAAAGGTCCGGCCCATCGCGTACAGGCCCGGAATGATGAACAGGATCGTGCCACCGAACACGAGCAGTTCCATGCCGATCAGTGCCAGCACCAGCGGCAGGAACAGCGCGGCGACCTTGCCCATCGCCTCGCCGACGCGCGGCCGTTCGCGCTGGAACAGCATGTACAGCAATGCCGCGCCGAACGTCGTCACCAGTGCGCCGGCGATCACATAGGGCGCGGTGGCGAGATAGTAATCGAACAGCGCGCGCGTCGCCTCGATGCTTCCCGCGCCCTGGTCGGACTGGAGCGCAAGCGGTGGATCGGGCCGGAACAGCCCCGTCGCGAACAATGGCAGAAAGAAGAATACTCCGCCGACGCGCAGCAGCAGATCGCTGTTCTGCCGCCAGATGGCGAGCGCGTCGGCCAGGGCGGCGCCGATGTCGAGTTTCATGCGGGTACGGTTGCTCCTCTCGCCGGCCCCGAAGCGGTCGCGACATATAATTTGGCGACGAAGGCCGCCTGGATCACGCTGAATACGGTCGCGACGATGCCGACCGCAATCGCGGTCAGCACATGCGCCACGTTGATCGTCCCGTCGCCGCCGAGCAGCAGCAGCAAGACCGCGCCGAACGCGCTTTTCGCCGCGATCTGCGCGACCAGCGAAACGACGATGTAAAGCAGTACGACGCCGATGATGCCCGCGGTCAGCCCGCGCGTAAGCGCCCAGGACCGCGTGATCGCACGGATGCCCGCTCGCTCCGCGACCAGGACCGGCGTCGTCAGGATCACGCGTGCGCCGAGGATCAACAGCACCGGGACGAGCAGGATGCCGTAAAGGACCGCGGCCGCCAGTCCGCCGGGCGACATCGCGCCCGCCGGCGCTTCCGCTCCCGGAAGATTGACGCCCGACGCCCACAGGATCGCGAACAGCGGCGCAAGCAGCAGGAGCAGCGCCACCAGCAGCACCAGCCCCACCCCGATCACCGCCGGCAGCCGGCGAAGCGCGATGCGCGCCGCGGTCTGCCCGCTGACGATTTCGATCGCGAGCGCGGTGATCGCGACCTGCGCCCAGACGGTGACGAGGATCTGGGCGATGCGGATCACGACCAGCGCAGCCCCCAGCGAAGGCTCCGCATGCATCTGCAGCGGCTCCAGCGTCTGCCATATCGTCGCGGGCACGAATATGCCGGCCAGCGCGATCGGCAGGACCTGCCCCAGGTGATTGCCAAGGAATTCCGTTGTACGGTCCCAGACGGTTCCCATCTTGACCATGGTTCCACCCACCCTCAATTGCTCGTTGATCTGCGGTCTACTCGCGCCTCCCGGAAATGCCAATGCTCCCAACCGTCCTGGAAAACAGTCAGTCGATCGTCCGCGACGGCGTCGAATGGCGCATCGCGCGCGAACCGGTCGGCTATCCCGAAGCGGTTGCGGCGATGGAAGCGCGCGTGGCGGACATTCAGCGCGGAGAAGCGGACGAACTGGTCTGGCTGCTCGAACACCCCCCGCTCTACACAGCCGGCACCAGCGCCGAGCCCGGCGACCTGGTCGATCCGCGCTTTCCGGTCTTTCCCACCGGACGCGGCGGCAAATATACCTATCACGGCCCGGGCCAGCGCGTCGGCTATCTGATGCTCGACCTCGGCAAGCGCGGGCGCGATGTGCGCCGATTCGTCCATTCGCTGGAAAACTGGCTGATTTCGAGCCTGTCCCGGCTTGGGATAGAAGCATGGGCGGCGCCCGAGCGGGTTGGCATCTGGACCGACGATGGCGGGCAGGAGGCAAAGATCGGCGCCATCGGCATCCGGGTAAAGCGGTGGGTCACGCTGCACGGCTTTTCGATGAACATCAGCGCAAATCTTTCAGATTTCGGGGGAATAATCCCTTGCGGCCTTCCCGAATTTCCCGTCACCAGCGCCGAACGGCTGAACGATGCGATTTCGCTGGAAACCTTTGACGCGGCGCTGGCGTTTACCTTTGCCGAGTTTCTCGCCAGCCTGTCCGGCGGCGCAAAAAACGACTCTTGAGGCAGATGGCCTAAGCGATTAATGTCCAGCCCGGTTTGGGTTATTAACGGCGATCAAGCCAGCCAATCCATTAGATTAGGGAGCTCTAAATGCGTGCACTCATCTCCAAAGTCGTGACCGGTTCGATGATCGCCGGTGCGGCGCTTATGGTTTCGGCCTGCGGCCAGACCGAGACCACGACCGACAACACCACCATCACCGACCTCAATTCGACCGATGCGATGGGCACGATGGGCGACAACATGTCCATGGTCGACGGCACGATGGGCAACGACGCCATGATGGCGAACGACATGATGTCGAATGACATGATGGCCAACGACATGATGACGAACGGAATGTAATTCCTTTCGTCCATCGACGTTATACGGAAGGCCGTCCGGACGACCGGGCGGCCTTTTGTTTTGCCTGCGATCCGATCTGCGGCTCGCCGTATTTCCAGCCCGGCGACCGCCCGCTTTATCGCTAATGACCGGTAAAAATCGCTTGGGAAGCCATGGAAAATTCCGTACTCTTTTGCAGCGGTCCGCACGTCGCGGATGAGAGGATTGTATGCGCGTTCTACGAATTTTCGCGGCGCTGTGCGCCATGGCCCTTGGCTTCGCCGCAACACCGGCATCGGCCCAGTTCTTCCTGAAGCCGGTCGATCTTTCCGGCCCGCGCGTCACCGGCGCCGAACCCGGCATGGTCGGACAGGCATTCCCCGGCGCCACGCCCGAAGAGCTGAACGCCGCGCTGGTGTGGAACCTGCGCGCCGCGCTCAACGTCGCGGCGTTACAGTGCCAGTTCGCGCCTTCGCTACTGACGGTCGAGAACTATAACGCGCTGCTCGAAAATCACAGCGATGAGCTGGAAAACGCCTACAAGACGCTCGCCCACTATTTCGACCGCACGGCGGGATCGAAACGCGCCGGTCAGGCCAAGCTCGATCAGTACAGCACGCGCGTTTATTCGGGCTTTTCGACCGTCGGCGGGCAGTTGAGCTTCTGCCAGACCGCGAACGATATCGGACTGCAGGCCGAATTCGCCCCGCGCGGCGGGTTGAAGGACCTTGCCGAACG
Organism: Stakelama marina; assembly: GCF_018122655.1. Classification (GTDB taxonomy): domain Bacteria; phylum Pseudomonadota; class Alphaproteobacteria; order Sphingomonadales; family Sphingomonadaceae; genus Sphingomonas; species Sphingomonas marina. The sequence goes on along the minus strand of NZ_JAGRQC010000004.1, from coordinate 372,705 downwards.
CCGCATGCACGAGCTGCGCCGCAGCCTCCTGTCGTGGGGCGAACAGCGGTTCCGCGACCGTTTCGGCTGGGAAGTCCCGCGCCTCATATATTTCGCCAACGACGAATGCTGGAAGGACGGCGAATATTACACGAAGCGTTGCGGCCCCTACCCCGCCGCCGGCTGATCCGCCGGCCGGGCCGCGTCTAACGTAGCCCCAGCAGCTTGTGCGTCTGAAGCGACAACCGCCAGCGCGGTCGTTCCATGGCAAGCGCGATCGCGGCCTCGCGATTGGCCTCGGCTTCTTCGCTGTCCATCGGCTGGACAAGGAAATGCCGGAAATCCCAGCCTTCCAGTTCGTCCAGATCGGTTCCCGCCTGCGGCCAGACGAGCTTCAGCTCATCGCCTGAGCGCTGAACCACCGAACTCCCCGCCTTGGGGCTGACGCACACCCAGTCGATGCCGGGATGAACCGGCAGGGTCCCATTGGTTTCGATGGCGATGGTGAAGCCTTCGCCGTGCAACGCCTCGACGAGCGCGTCGTCGACCTGCAGCATCGGCTCGCCCCCGGTCAGCACCGCCAGGCGTTTGTCGCGGCCCGCGCCCCAATGGCGCGCGGCGGCCTCGGCCAGCGCCTCGCCATCAGCGAACTTGCCGCCGCCAACACCGTTCGTGCCGACGAAGTCCGTGTCGCAAAAGCGGCAGATCGCGGTCGCCCGGTCCTGCTCGCGCCCCGTCCACAGATTGCACCCGGCAAAGCGGACGAACACCGCGCGCGCGCCGGCATTCACGCCTTCGCCCTGGAGCGTCAGGAACATCTCCTTGACCGAATAGGTCATGGCGCCTCGGCATAGGCGGTCGGGTCGGCCACACCTGCTTCGACGAAGCCCTTGTGGCGCAACCGGCAACTGTCGCACAGTCCGCAATGCAGCCCGCCCGGCGCGGGGTCGTAGCACGACCAGCTCATCCCCGCGTCCAAGCCCAACCGGACGGTTTCGCGCACAATATCGGCCTTGGTCATCGTCTGGAGCGGCGCGCGAATCCTGAACGGGGCGCCTTCGACCCCCGCCTTGGTCGCGACCTCGGCAAGCCTTTCGAACTCGGCGATGAATTCGGGCCGACAATCGGGATAGCCCGAATAATCCATCGCGTTTACGCCGATATACAGGTCGCGCGCGCCGGCCGCCTCGGCCCAGCCGAGCGCCAGCGACAGAAAGATCGTGTTGCGCGCGGGGACATAGGTGACGGGGATATCCTCGCCCACGCCCTCTTTCGGCACGTCGATATCGGCGGTGAGCGCCGATCCGCCGAACCCGGTCAGGTCGAGCGGGAGCACGATATGCCGTTCGGCGCCCAGCGCCCTGGCGATACGCCGCGCTGCAGCGAGTTCGACCTGGTGGCGCTGGTTATAGTCGATCGACAGCGCGAGCAGGCGGTGCCCGTCCTCCACCGCGCGCGCGGCGGAGACCATCGAATCGAGTCCGCCCGATACGAGCGCGACGGCAATAGATTGGGAATCGGTCATGTTCGGCTGGCTAGGCGCGATCGCGCGCCGCTGCAACGGAAAGAAAACGGGCCGCCCTTGCGAGCGGCCCAGATGATTTGGGAAGATCCAACAAGAGAGAACTATGCGTGCTCAAAACAGGAGCAATGACGAGTCTTACCCGGCCTTGGTAAACACAGGCTTAACGTGCGGCTGGGGAACATTGCCCGATCTTGCGCGCCTGATACTGGTGCTGGAACGGTGCCCCGTCGGCGACGCCCTGCGTCTCGATATGCACGCTGCGCGGCGTTTCCACCTTCAACGTCGTCCGGCCATGCCCCTTGCCCGGGCAGGTATAGTGCACGACCGCGTCGCGCGGATCATCCTCGATCACGAAGCGCGAACATTGCGCATCGGCGTGCTGCACCTGGATCAGCGCGGTCGCGTCAGGCAGACATATCGTCTCGCTGGCCCCGCCCGCTTCGCGCAGCTGCCACCTGCCGCTCTCCAGACCGGCGAGCGCCTTCAGCGTCGGGGCTTGCGCCTGCGCCGCGCCCAGCCCGAACCCGAATGCGAGCACCGGCAGCGCCACCGCAAGGCGGGTCGCGATCTTTCGTGCCATAAAGGACTCCCAAAGCGCAGGCCGTGACAGAAATGAACGCCTGCGTTCATTATAGGTGGGAAGCCTGTTCGCAGATGCAATATCCGCCTAGCTGGCAAGCCCTTCGACCGGGACCGGGAATTTGCGCGCACAAAATGCACAATCTACTGAAATAACGCCATTTTCATCGGCCATTTCGCGGCGCTCATCGGCCGGGAATTTTGCCAGAACCTGCGAAATATAATCCGCGTCGCAGCGGCAGCCGCGGCGGAATTCGACCGCGCTCAGCGTCCTCACTTCGGTTTCTTCGTTGAACAGCCGCCAGATCAGCGCCTCCAGCGTCACCGCCGGATCGGTCAGTTCCTCGGCGCTCATCGTCGCGCCCAGCGTTTCGACATGCTGCCATTCGGGATGGTCGAGCCGCGTATGGAGCCTTTCGCGCCCTTCCTCTCCTTCGGGCAGATGCTGAAGGAACAGCCCGCCGCCGATCAGCTTGCCGTCGTCGCCGTGGCGCACCCCCAGCCGAACCAGGCTCGGAATCTGCTCGGACTGCAGGAAATAACTCTCCGCCGCATCGGACAGCGAGGCGCCGTCGAGCGGAACGATGCCCTGATAGCGCTCACCGCTCGTCGCCTGGTCGAACGTCACGCCCAGAAAGCCGTTGCCGAACAGCGCGAACAGCGTCGGTTCGTCCGGCGCCTCGGCCAGCTTGTCGGCATCGAACTGCGCATAGCCGCGCAGCTCGCCGGCCTTGTAGTCGCACACCAGCAGGCTGACGATGCCGTTCTGCGTCTGCGCCTGCAGCGTCAGCTGGCCGTCGACATCCTTGAGCGTCGAACCGAGCAGTGCGGTCAGCACCAGCGCCTCGCCAAGCAGCTTTTCGATCGCCGGCGGATAGTCGTGCGCTGCCATTATCTCGTCGATGACCGGCCCGAGCCGGGCGATGCGCCCGCGCGCATGCTGATCGGGAATGGTGAAGCCGATCGCCCGGCCGATATCGGGGGTGGAAACTGGCTGAGAACTCAAATCAAATTCCTCGTCATCCCGGCGCAAGCCGGGATCTCGTGCCGCATGCGCGTGCCAAACTCTGGAGATTCCAGCGTGCGCTGGAATGACGGAAATAGGATCGGATCGCGCAGTTGCAACTCAGCCGATCTGGCCGAAGCACCAGCGCAGGACCGATTTCTGCGCGTGCAGCCGGTTCTCGGCCTCGGGCCAGATCAGCGACTGCGGACCGTCGATCACCTCGGCTACCACCTCTTCGCCGCGATGCGCGGGCAGGCAATGGATGAAGACCGCATCGGGCTTCGCCTTCGCCATCAGCTCTGGCGTTACCTGATAGGGCATCATCGCCGCGAGTTTTTCCTCGGCATGCGCCTGCCCCATCGAGATCCAGGTGTCGGTGACGATGACGTCGGCATCCGCCACCGCGCGCGCCGGATCGCGCTCGATCGCGACGCGGGCGTTGGTGCCCTCCAGCCGCGCATTCGCCTCGTCGAGCCAGCGCGCCTGCGGGTCGTACCCTTCCGGACAGCCGATACCGACCGAGAACTGGAACAGTCCCGCCGCCTCGACGATCGAATGCAGCACATTGTTGCCGTCGCCGAGCCATGCCCATTTGAGCCCCGGCAACGCCTTGCCCGTCTCGATCACGGTCAGCAGGTCTGCGGCGATCTGGCACGGGTGCGAATCGTCGGTCAGGCCGTTGATGACCGGGACGCTGGCATATTCGGCCATTTCCTCAATCTTCGTATGGTCGTCGGTGCGGACCATGATCGCGTCGCAATAGCCCGACAGGACACGCGCCGTGTCGGCCACCGTCTCGCCGCGCCCGAGCTGCGTCGACGCGGCATCGAGCACCAGCGCGCTGCCGCCGAGCTGGCGCATCGCCATGTCGAAGCTGACGCGCGTGCGTGTCGAGGATTTCTCGAACACCATCGCCAGCGTGCGGCCGGCAAGCGGCGCATCGGCGTCGGACTTGCCCTTCGGCCAGCCGGCGCGCGCTTTCTTGCGGTCGAGCGCATCGGCGATCATCGCCGCGACACCCTCGCCGCCGGCATCGGACAAGTTCAGGAAATTACGAACCGTCATCGCGAAACTCCCCCGGGCGTTCGCTTCGATCATCGTCGAGAAGCGTGTCTCGACTGCGCTCGACACGAACGGGTGTGGACCAAATCTCAGTCGTCGGCAGGCGGGCTGTACACCCGAGCTGCGTCGCTCAACTTCTCGGCGAATTCGGAGATATGCTTCTCCTCGATCACCAGCGGCGGCAGGATGCGCAGCACGTTTTCGCCCGCAGCGACCAGCAGCAACCCGTGATGTTCGCGCGCAAAGCCCATGAAGTCGCGCGCCACCGCCGGTTCCTTGAGCTTCAGCCCAAGCATCAGCCCCTTGCCGCGAACGCTGTCGAACAGATGGTCGTGATTGGGGATCATCTGTTCGAGCGTCGAACGCAGCCGTTCGCCCATCGCCTTCACATGATCCAGGAACCCGTCCTCGAGCATCACGTCGAGCACCGCTTCGCCCGCCGCCATGGCAAGCGGGTTGCCGCCATAGGTCGATCCGTGCGTGCCGAACACCATGCCCTTGGCCGCCTTCTCGGTGGCGAGGCACGCGCCCAGCGGGAAGCCGCCACCAATGCCCTTGGCGGAGGCGAGGATGTCGGGTTCGATCCCGTATTGTTCGTGCGCGAAATAGGTGCCGGTCCGGCCATAGCCGCACTGCACCTCGTCAAGCACCAGCATCAGCCCGTGTTCGTCGCATGCCTTGCGCAGACCCTTCAGGAACTCGTCCGATGCGACGCGGATGCCGCCCTCGCCCTGCACCGGCTCGACCAGGAAGCCCGCGGTGTTCTCGTCGATCATCGCCAGCGCGGCGTCGAGATCGTTGAAGTCGCAATATTTGAAGCCCGGCAGCAGCGGCTCGAACCCGTCGCGCATCTTCGCCTGGTTGGTGGCGGAAATCGTCCCCAGCGTGCGGCCGTGAAAAGCCGAGTTGAAGGTGATGAGATCGTGGCGCTGGGGATTCCCCTCGGCATGGTGATAGCGCCGCGCAGTCTTGATCGCGCATTCGACCGCCTCGGCGCCCGAATTGGTGAAGAACACCGTGTCGGCGAACGAATGATCGACGATCCGCTTGGCAAGCTTTTCGCCCTGCGGGCTGCCGTACAGGTTCGACACGTGCATCAGCGTCGCGGCCTGCTCCTGCACCGCCTTGGTCAGATGCGGGTGGCCGTGCCCCAGGCAGTTGACCGCAATTCCGCTCGCGAAATCCAGATAGCGCTCGCCATTCTCACCGATCAGATAGCAGCCCTCGCCTCGCACCGGACGCACATCGCACCGTGGATAAACGGGCATGAGCGGCGTGATGGTCATGGGAACTGCTCCTCGAAAAAGGGTAAGGGAAAACTCCGAAACGCAAAGGGGCGGCCATTGCCGGACCGCCCCGGAGCGCGTGTTTACGGGGCCGCGGCCACTCCCGTCAATGGGCGCGCCTTCAGAGGTCCATCCAGCCGCCCTCGCCGCCGCCGATCGGGTCGGCGGGCGGGATCGGCACGCTGCGCGGCATGTCGTCGGCAAGCTTCGCCCGCTCGCCCGGATCGAGCAGCTTGCGCGACAGGCTCGCCGCCCAGGCATCGCCGCGCCGCTTCGCGAGCATCGTGCCGATATCGACAAGCTTCTGGTCGATCAGCGCGGCCACGCCCGGCGCTGTCGCCTTGTCCCGCTCGGTGCCCGCGAGCGTCACGATGGTACGATAGGCGATACGCTGCGACAGTGCGTCGTTCGCGTGCCCCAGGGTCGCCGATGTCAGCCGGTCGAGGATTTCCTCAACGCCCGGTATCTGCCCATCGACCATATGTTGCGCTGAAACCCTTGCCAGCCGAGCAGGCGCGAGCAGCGATTTCAGCGTGATCTCGGTCGCGGCATCCGCGGCAACGAGCGGATCGAACAGCGGACCGCCGGAGCTGTCGAACACCTCGATATCGAACTGGCGGTTGGTGCTGCCGTTACGCGGTACCGACAACATCGGCACCAGCCGCGCCGGAACGCGCAGCGCATCGGGCGAAATCGTCGCGAGCAGCGCATCGAGCGCGGCGCGCTGCGCATCGGCGGGCACGGGTACTGCGCGTTCACGCCCCCCGCCCTTCACCGCATAGCCGAATTCGGCGCCGCCGATCGCCTTTGCCGCCGCTACGACCTCGTAGCGGTGGAGCAGCCAGATCGGCACGAACCGGCGGCGCAGATCGGCGACCGGCTCGCCGGGCTTGAGCGCGTTCAACCCGAACCCCTCGATCGCCGCCGCGCGCACACGCATCATGCGGTTCAGCTCGGCGGTCGGATCGGCGCCGTCGTCCCACAATCCGCCCCAGCGCTGCGCCGTGTCGGGCGATCGCGCATTGTCGTCGGGCACATAGCGCAGTCCCGATGCGACCACCGCCGCGGCCTTGGCCCGCGCCGCCGCATCGCTGGGTTCGCCGTAAAGCCAGTCGACCGTCGCCATGTCCCACGCGCCCACGCCGACGCCATAGGCGTCCGACAGGTCGGGCTTGCCGTCGACCAGCCCGATACGCGGCGCGGGATAGTCCATTACAGAGGCGCGGTCCTGCGTGCTCGCGGCGAAATTATGCGCAAAGCCCAGCGTATGCCCGACCTCGTGCGCGGCAAGCTGGCGCAACCGGGCGAGTGCGGCGCGGACCGGATCGTTCGGCCCGCCGCTATTGAGCTTGTCGGCGCCGACCAGCCCCTCGAAAATCTGGATGTCCTGCCGCGCGCGCAGCGATCCGAGCACGACCATCCCCTTGACGATCTCTCCGGTGCGCGGATCGACGATCTCCTGCCCGTAGGACCAGCCACGCGTCGCCCGGTCGTCCCAGTTGACGACATTGTAGCGCACGTCCATCGGATCGATGTCGTCGGGCAGCACCTTCACCTGAAAGGCGTCGATAAAGCCCGCCGCCTCGAACGCCTTTTTCCACCAGCTTATGCCGTCGATCAGCGCCTGGCGGATCGGCGCGGGTGCGCGGCTGTCGACATAATAGACGATCGGCTGCTTCACCCGCGACGGCGCGGGGCCCGGATTGACCTTTTCGAGCCGGAAGCGGTTGGCGAAATCGCGCACCACATCGTCGCCCAGCGGCGCTGCGAAATCGACCACCTGCGTCGAAAAGCCGCCGATACGCGGGTCGAAGGCGCGCGGGCTGAAGCCCGGTCCGGGCAGCGCCACGAAGCTCGAATGGACGGTGAAGCTCACCTGCCGCGGATCGGGCGCGATGTTCGACACCTCGTCGCCCGGCTTGTCGGACGTGTAGGTCTGGACCGCGTCGATCTCGATATTCTTCGGAAACACCTTCACCGACGCGGGCACCGCGGCAGACAGCTTGTCGGCAAGCTTGAAGCCCTTGCCCGCGCCTTGCGCGGCGTCGCCCGTCCCCGCGAAGTCGCTCGACTGCGACAGCGAATCGGCGATGCCGAGCGTGTCGGCGGTCAGGAAATCGGAAATATCGACCACGATGCTGCCATCGGGTAGCGTCTTTACGATATCGCCCATCCACACGGTTGAAACGGCGAAATCGCCGCTTCCCGCCGGGTCGGCGCGTTCGGCACCCTTGGCGCGGAAGCGGGGGTTTTCATACTGAACCGCGATCCGTTTGCCGATACGGCGAAAGGCGACGATCTGCGTGTTGCCGACGCGTCCGCGATCGAGAAAGGTCGGCGCGGAGCCGAGTCCGGTGCGCAGCGAGGTGGTGTAGAGATAGCGCGCCGAAACACCGTCCTCGCCCGGCGGCGGCAGCGTCAGGAGGATGCGCCCGCCCTGCGTATCGACATGGACCGGCATCAGCCCGTCGCTGGCGACCGTGTCGGCAAAGACCGGCTTGTCCTTGGGAGCATCCGCGAGTGCCGGGCTCGCCAGCACCAGTCCGATTGCGGTCAACAAGCCCAGTCGCATATGCCCCCCGATATCGTTCGTCGCCCCGCGCCTGAACCGCGCCGGTCAGTTCTTGATCTTCCACCCGGTCCTGAGCAGTGCGTAGCACAGCAGACCGATCGCCACGTCGATCGCCAGCACGACGACCGCGCCCACCGCGACGGGCGAGTCGGACACGCCGAGAAAGCCGTAGCGGAAGCCCGAGATGATATAGAAGAACGGGTTGAGGTGGCTGACCACCTGGAATGCCGGCGCCAGCCGCTCGACCGAATAGAAGGTGCCCGAAAGCAGCGCGAGCGGCGCGACGACGAAGTTGGTCACCGCTGCGGCATGATCGAACTTTTCCGCCCAGATCGACGTCAGCACGCCGAGAAAGGCGAGGAACAGCGACCCGAGAAAGCCGAACCACAGGATCGCCCAAAGGTGCATCGGGCTGGCATGGACGCCGGGCCACAGCGCCATCGCGATCCACACCGCGCCGCCCACGCAGAACGCCCGCGTCACCGCCCCACCGGCAAGCCCCGCGAGCAGCTCGGCGGTCGACAGCGGCGGTTGCAGATAGTCGACGATCGTTCCCTGGATCTTGCCGACGAGCAGCGAGAAGCTCGCATTGGCGAACGAATTTTGCAGCATCCCCATCACGATAAGGCCGGGCGCGATGAAGTCGGCGAACGGAACGCCCATCACCGCATGGCGTCCGCGCCCGCCCAGTGCGACCGTGAAAATCACGAGGAAAAGCAGCGTCGTAACCGCCGGTGCCCATACCGTCTGGAGCTGCACCTTGAAGAAACGGCGTACCTCCTTGATATAAAGGGTCTTGAGGCCGCCCCAGTTGACGTTCCGGATTTTCGGTTCGCCTGGCGCGGAAATCATGGCTTCGCCGGATTTGGGCTGGTCGTTCATGGCAGCATCGCGTAATCGCTGCCGCGCAGACCCGCAACCCGGCATCGCCGATTGAGTTGCTGTTTGAGGAATACGGATGAGCTGGACCGAAGAACGTATCGAAACGCTGACCAAGATGTGGGAATCGGGCAGCACCGCCAGCCAGATCGCCGAAAAGCTGGGCGGCATCAGCCGCAACGCCGTGATCGGCAAGGCCCACCGGCTCGGTCTGAAATCGCGTCCGTCGCCGGTCAAGGCGGGCGATTCGGATGCCAAGCCGGCGGCAAAGGCATCACCGACACCCACGCCAAAGCCTGCGCCCAAGCCAAAGGCATCGCCGGCGCCCGCCGCACCTGCCGCCGCCGCGCCGAAGCCAGAGCCTGCTCCGGCTGCCGCAGAGGCCAAGGACGATGCGGAAGAGGAAGGCAGCAAGAAGCCCGTTGCGCGCTCGATCGGACCCGGCGGCTTCCTGCGTCAGAATCCGGGCGATCAGGGCCCGCCGACGACACCCGCACCGCCGCGCCGCCTTGTGCCCGCACGTCCGTCGGAGGAAATCGCCGACAAGACCAGCCTGCTCGATCTCAACGACCGAATCTGCAAATGGCCGATCGGCCATCCGGGCGAGCCGGACTTCCATTTCTGCGGCGACAAGGTGAATCCGGGCTTTCCCTATTGCGTCGAACATTGCGGCCACGCTTATCAGGCGCAGCTTCCGCGTCGCGACCGTCGCCCGCCTCCGCCGCTGCCCTATGGCGGCCCGCGCGTCCGCTGAACGGCTGGCGCCGCTCGCGCGCAACCGTTCACCGCGCGGCATAGCGACCAGCGCAAAATATCGCACACCGGTTCGGCGCGGCCGATACCGGTGGCGCTTGCGCGTCCGACTCCTGCGACCCTATAGCTGGACCCATGTCCGAAGACCTGTTCGCGTCCAAAACGCCCGCCGACAACAGCTATGACGCTTCCTCGATCGAGGTGCTCGAGGGGCTGGAACCCGTGCGCCGCCGCCCCGGCATGTATATCGGCGGCACCGACGAACGCGCGCTCCACCACCTCGCCGCGGAAGTCATCGACAATTCGATGGACGAGGCGGTCGCGGGCCATGCGACGCGGATCGAGGTCACGCTGGAGGCGGGCAACCGCCTGACCGTCACCGACAATGGTCGCGGCATTCCCGTCGACCCGCACCCCAAATTTCCCGACAAGTCGGCGCTTGAGGTCATCCTTTCGACGCTGCATTCGGGCGGCAAGTTCTCGGCCAAGGCCTATGCCACCTCGGGTGGCCTTCACGGCGTCGGCGTCAGCGTGGTCAACGCGCTGTCGTCGGACACGGTAGTCGAGGTCGCGCGCGACCGGCAGCTCTATCGCCAGCATTTCTCGCGCGGCGTAACGCTCGGCCCGCTCGAACATCTCGGGCAAACGCCCAACCGCCGCGGGACGATGACCGCGTTCACCCCCGATACCGAGATTTTCAAGGAGCTGCAGTTCAAGCCGGCGCGGCTCTACAAGCTCGCCCGGTCGAAGGCCTATCTGTTCGCCGGCGTCGAGATTCGCTGGAAATGCGACCCCGCGATCATCACCGACGATACGCCGTCCGAGGCGGTGTTCCAGTTCCCCGGCGGCCTTGCCGACCATCTGAAGGAACAGGTGAACGGCCGCGAATGCGCCACCGCCGACTTCTTCACCGGCAGCCAGGATTTTCCCGACGGTCAGGGCAAGGTCGAATGGGCGGTCGCCTGGCCGCTGTTTTCCGACGGCAGCTATAGCTGGTACTGCAACACCATCCCGACGCCCGACGGCGGTACGCACGAAAACGGCCTGCGCGCCGCGCTGACCAAGGGCATCCGCGCCTTTGGCGAACTGGTCGGGCAGAAAAAGGCGAAGGACATCTCCGCCGACGACATGATGACAGGCAGCGAGCTGATGCTGTCGGTCTTCATCCGCGATCCGCAGTTCCAGTCGCAGACCAAGGACCGGCTGACCTCGCCAGAGGCGGCAGGCCTCGTCGAGCGCGCGGTGCGCGACCATTTCGACCATTTCCTCACCGACAATATGGAGCGCGGCAAGGCGCTGCTCGGCCTGATCCTCGAGCGGATGGAAGAACGCCTCCGCCGCAAGCAGGAGCGCGAGGTCAAGCGCAAGACCGCGACCAGCTCGCGCAAGCTGCGCCTCCCCGGCAAGCTCACCGACTGTTCGAACGACGGCAACGAAGGCACCGAGCTGTTCATCGTCGAAGGCGATTCGGCAGGCGGGTCGGCCAAGCAGGCGCGCGACCGCAAGACGCAGGCGATCCTGCCGATCCGTGGCAAAATCCTCAACGTCGCCTCGGCGACCAGCGCCAAGATCCTCGCCAACCAGGAAATCGCCGACCTGATCCAGGCGCTCGGCTGCGGCACGCGCAAGGATTGCGACGCGTCGAACCTGCGCTACGAACGCATCGTCATCATGACCGACGCCGATGTCGACGGCGCGCATATCGCGACGCTCCTGATGACCTTCTTCTTTCAGGAAATGCCCGATGTGGTGCGCAAAGGGCATCTGTTCCTCGCCCAGCCGCCGCTGTACCGCCTGACCGCCGGTACCAAGAGCCTCTACGCCCGTGACGACGCGCACCGCGCCGAACTCGAAGCGAGCGAGTTCAAGGGCAAGAAGGTCGAGGTCGCACGCTTCAAGGGCCTTGGCGAGATGAACCCGGGGCAGCTTCGCGAAACGACGATGAACCCCGAAACGCGCAGCCTGATCCGCATCATGCTGCCGCAGGAATATGAAGAACGCGCGGGCGTGAAGGATCTGGTCGACCGGCTGATGGGCAACAACCCCGCCCACCGCTTCGCCTTCATCCAGGAAAATGCCGGCCGCATGGATGAAGAGGCGATCGACGCCTGACCGGGCGGACTTGAACGGGCGACATCGCGGCAGGCTATAAGGGCGCAACGCCGAACCGGGAGATTCCGATGCTTCGCCGAACCTGCCTGCTGCTTCTGGTATCGCTTGCACCACTGCTTTTGCCTGCCGGTGCGTCGGCGCGGCAGGCCGCGACTGCATCTGTCCCGCTCGAGCAGCGGATCGCCCAGCTTCCCGAAATCCTGGCGGGCGAAGGCGATTATCAACGCTATTTCTCCGCCGCTTTTCGCGGACAGGTGCCCAGGGCGAAATGGGACATGTTGATGGAGCAGATCGAAAGCGCGATCGGCGCCCCCACCGGGATAGAGAAAGTCACGCCATCGTCGCCATGGGCCGCCGCGATCCGGATCGGCTATGAACATGGAATCGCCACCGCGCGCATCGCGGTCGATCCCGCAACCCCGCACAGCGTCACCGGCCTGTTCATCACCGGAACCGAACCGCGCGACGACTCACCGGCGATGCTCGACGCCGCATTCCAGGCGCTGCCCGGCAAGGCAGGCTACGGCATCTACGCGCTGGGGAACGACACCCCGCAAACAGTCCGGGAATGGCGCGGCGACAAAGCGGCGCCGATCGGCTCTTCCTTCAAGCTCTGGGTATTGGGCGCGCTTTCACGCCAGATCGTCGCTGGCGAGCGTCGATGGGACGAGGTGACGGCGCTTCTCCCGGCTGCCTTTCCCTCGGGCATCGTCCATGACTGGCCGGCCGGTTCGCCGATGACGCTTCACAGCCTCGCCACGCTGATGATCTCGGTCAGCGACAACACCGCGACGGATACGCTGATGCAGCTTTTGGGTCGCGACCGGATCGGAAACATGGTCGCCGCCATGGGCACCGCCGATCCCGACGCTACGCTGCCGGTGCTGACCACGCGCGAAGCATTTGTGCTGAAGTCGCCCGACAACGCGCAGTTGCTGACAGCGTGGCGCGGCGCTTCGGACCCCGCCGCGCGCGCGCGCCTGCTGGACCAGAATCGCGGGATACTCGCATCCGATCCCGAACCCGCCGGCTTTGGCAACCAACCGCTTGCGACCGAAAGCGTCGAATGGTTCGCAAGCCCCGGCGATGAAGCACGGGCGCTCGATTGGCTTCGCCGCAACGGCGACGAACAGGCACTCGGGATTCTCGCCGTCAATCCGGGCGTGAGCGCCGATACCGCGGCACGGTTCGATTATATCGGCTACAAGGGCGGGTCGGAGCCCGGCGTCATCGCCGCGAATTTCCTCGTCCGCCGCAAGGATGGCCGCTGGTATGCGGTGACCGGCAACTGGCACCGCCCGGATGCCGCTGTAGAGCAGGCGAAATTCGTCGGCCTGATGCAGCGCGCGCTGAACCTTGTCGCTGCCGATGATGGTGCCGGACACGCCGAAGGAAGCGCCGCCGCCCCCCGCTCACGCTGAACTCGCCGAAGCGCGGGCCGTGATCGGTTTCGAGAAAGGAACTATTCGCCGCGCATCCGGCGCCTGTGATAGCTTGTCCGCTGGACGATGGCCGCGACCATGAACGCGCCGCCCGTCACGATGAAGAGCAGCGGCACCCATTGCGGCAACCTGTCGTACCGCGCCGCGGCGGCAAGCAGTACGCCGATCAGCGTGATCCCCAGAGCAAAGGTGCGCAGCGGTCGGCCGATCCTCCGCAATTCGCGGATATAGGCCTTGCGCGCTTCGGGATCGTTCAGGTCAGGCCTGCTCACGAATCCATTCCTCGCGCAACATGCCGTAGATCATGCTGTCGCGCACGCCGATATGCGTTTCCCATTCGCCGCGCAGCTTGCCTTCGTGCTGGAACCCCAGCCGTTCGAGCAGCGCGATCGAGGCCGCATTGTCGGGATCGGTATCGGCGAATACGCGCCGCTTGTTCTCCTCATTGAACAGATAGTCGATGACGCCCGCCACCGCTTCGCGCGCGCGGCCCGAACCCCAGGCTTCGCGGATGAGGAAATATCCGATCTCGCAGACATCGCCCTGCCGTTTTTCGCCGACCGATACCCAGCCGATCGCATGATCGTCGTCGTTGCGCGTGATCGCCCAGGCGCGCCATTCATCGTCATCGACGCGGCCCAGATATTCGCGCGTTTCCTCGATCGATTCGAGCGGCGGGCGCGACCACCAGCGCATTACCTCGTGGTCCGAAAGGCTGGGATAGACCGCCTCGGCATCGTCGGGGACGAGCGGGCGGAGCCTCAGCCGCTCGGTCTCGATCACGGGAATATGCTTCTCGATCATGCTGCCAACGCGTCAACCAATGCACGCACCTTCTGCTGGCGCCACTGCGGAAGCGGCGCGACCATCCAATATCCTTTGGCGAACGGTTTCGGCTCACCGATTATCGCCACCCGCCCTGCCGCAACATCCGCGCGCGCGATGAGTTCCGGAACGGTCGTCCGGCCCAGGCCCTGCGCCGCCGCCTCGATCGCCAGTCCGGCATCGCCGACCCGCACCAGCGAACGGCTTTCCTCGGTCATGCAGCCGGGCCATGAAATCCGCGTATCGGCGCCGCCACCGGGGCGTTCGACGGTCACCATGCCGTCCGATTCCAGCGCCTCGCCCTCATGTTCTCCCGGCCCCTCGCCCCAGCGGATCGCCAGGTCGAGATTGGCCTCGGTGAAATCGACATCCTCGTCGGCGGGCAGCAGGACGAAGCGAATCTCACCGTCGCTCTCGGCAATGCGCGCAAGGCGCGGCATCAGCCATTTCTGCGTCAGGTCGCGCGGTGCGGCGATGGTCAGCGACTTGGATGACTGCCCCGCCTGCATCGCGCGCACCGAATCCTCGAAATGCAGGAATCCGCCGCGCAGCGCATCGAGTCCGGCCGCCCCTTCCGGCGTCAGTTCCAGCCCGCGCGTCGTGCGCCGGAACAGCACGACGCCCAGCGTATCCTCGAGCGCGCGAATCTGCTGCCCGACCGCCGCCGGCGTCACCGCCAGTTCGTCCGCCGCGCGCGTGAACGACAGATGCCGCGCCGCCGCGTCGAGCACGCGCAGGCCGTTGAGCGGAAGATGCGTGCGCTTCACGTCCGCGCCTCCAGCCGCTCCCCCGCGACAGGACCGAACCGCCGCCCCGGAACCTCCGCGCTCAGGCTGAGCCTGTCGAAGCCGGATGGCGGCAACCACCCTTCGACACGCTCAGGGTGAGCGCGATCTGTTGGCCGCACGCCGCTCACCCCGTCACCGCCGGCGCGACCAGCGCGAATTTGGGGATCGCCACGTCGAACACCGATGCGTCTGCGGCGATCATGCGATAGCTGCCCTGCATCGACCCCGTCGGTGTCGCCAGCGGACAGCCCGAGACATAGTCATAGCTGTCGCCCGGCTCGATGCGCGGCTGTTCGCCGACCACGCCTTCGCCCTCGACAGAGTGGCGCGCGCCGCGGCCGTCGGTGATGATCCAGTGCCGGGTCAGAAGCTGGATCGCCTGATCCCCGCCATTCTCGATCCGGACATGATAGGCCCAGAACCACCGCCCGCGCTCGGGCTCGGACTGTTCGGGCAAATAGCTGACCGCGACGCGAACCGCGATCGCGCCGGTCTCCGCCACATGTTCGAACAGTTCCTTCACAACCCCACTTTCGATAGCGCGGCATCGAGATCGTCGATCAGGTCCTGCGGATCTTCCAGCCCGACATTGATCCGCAGCATCCCTTCGGAAATACCCATTTCCAGCCGCTTGTCCTCGGCAACGCCCGAATGCGTCGTCGATGCAGGGTGCGTCATCAGCGAGCGCGAGTCACCGATATTGTTCGAAATGTCGATCAGCGTCAGCGCGTCGAGCAGCCCGTGCGCCTGCCCGCGCCCTTCGACCTCGAACGAGAATACCGATCCGCATGCCGACATCTGCGCCATGGCGAGGTCGTGCTGCGGATGGCTCGGCAGTCCGGGATGGAGGATGCGCGGCACGCGGCCTTCGAGGAAGCTGCCGATCTTTACACTGTTCTCGCTCTGGCGACGGATGCGCATGTCGAGCGTCTCGAGGCCCTTCAGCACCACCCAGGCGTTGAACGCGCTCAGCGTCGGGCCGGTATTGCGCGTGAACGGCAGCAGCGTTTCGTTGACGAACTCCTCGGTCCCGCACACCGCTCCCGCCAGCACGCGGCCCTGCCCGTCCATCATCTTGGTCGCCGAATATGCGACGATATCGGCGCCGAATTCCATCGGCCGCTGCAAGGCCGACGTGGCGAACGCATTGTCGACGAGCGTCAGGATGCCGCGTTCCTTCGCGATGCCGCACACTGCGGTCAGGTCGACAACGTCCATCGTCGGATTGGCCGGCGTTTCGAAGAAGAACAACTTGGTATTGTCCTTGGCCGCGTCGATGAACGCCTGCGGATCGCGCGCGTCCACCGTCACCGTCTCGATACCGAATTTGGGCAGCAGCGTATCGACCAGCCAGCGGCACGAACCGAACGCCGCGCGGCCCGCAACGACATGGTCGCCCGCCTCGAGCTGGCAGAGCAGCGCGGCGGTCATCGCCGCCATGCCGCTCGCCATCGTGCGGCACGCCTCGGCGCCTTCCATCAGCGCGATGCGCTCCTCCAGCATCTCCACGGTCGGGTTCTGGAGGCGCGAATAGGTCATGCCCTGCTGATCGCCGGCAAAGCGCGCCGCAGCGTCGCCCGCACAGTCATAGGCATAGCCCGATGTCAGGAACATCGCCTCCGACGTCTCGCCCCATTCTGAACGTGCGGTGCCGCCGCGCACGGCTTGCGTCGCGGGGCGCCAATGCTTGGTGATGCTGCGGTCTTGGCCGGTTTTGCGCTTCATGGCGAAAAGCTTTGCCGGTTGCGGCGCGGTCGCGTCAAGGCAACGACTCCTATTAGGTTGCGATACCCTTCTTTGTCGCTGGAAAGCGCGCTACAGCCGCTCGCGATGCTCGACCGTCTTCGCCAGCGGCCGCTCTGGGTCGCCGTCATCATCGCCGTCTTTGCGCAGGCGCTGTTCAGCTACCGGCTGGGCAGCCCCGACAAGGTGATGTTCGACGAGGTGTATTACGTGCCCGCCGCCCGCGCGCTGCTGGCGCTCAACCAGCCGTTCAACAAGGAACACCCGCTTCTCGCCAAGGAATTCATCGCCCTCGGCATGGCGCTGTTCGGCGACAATCCGATCGGCTGGCGGGCATTTTCGACGCTTGCCGGGACGGCGACCATCCTCGGCGGCTTCTCTGTCCTGTGGCAACTTTTCGGGCGGATGCGCACCGCCGTCTTCGGTGCGGTGCTGCTGATCTTCAGCCAGACGGTTTTCGTCCAGGCACGCATCGCGATGCTCGACACCTATATGGCGGCGTTCCTGACGCTGGCGATCGCGGCGATGCTGTGGTCGATGGCCGCACCGACGACGGCCAGGGCGCACTGGCGCCTTGTACTCACCGCGGTTCTGCTCGGCCTTGCAACGGCGGCGAAATGGGCTGCCGCACCCTATGTCGCCTTCGCATTCATCGCGTTCGTCGCCATCCGCCTGCGCGACGCGCGGGCAAGCGGTCGCCCGATCGTCGCCGCGCTTTCGGGCCGCAACCAACGCCATTGGCCGGGCGTCGGCGCGCTGTCGGCGATGCTGATCCTCGGGCTCGTCAGCATCCTCGTCTATTTCGCGACCTACGCCCCGCAATTCTTCTACCGATACGACCCGCTGACGCTCTCTCAGCTCATTCCCTTTCAGGAGCAGATGTATGCGGCGCAGACGCAGGTGCTGCGCCATCATCCCTATCAGTCGCCCTGGTGGAGCTGGTCGCTCGACCTGCGCCCGATCTGGTATCTGTACGAAATCAACGCCGGCGCCTGGCGCGGCGTCCTACTGCTCGGCAATCCTGCGGCGATGTGGGGCGGGCTCGCCGCGCTGGCCGCCTGCCTCTATGCCGGGCTGCGCGACCGTGCGATGCGGCCGCTGGGGCTTGCGCTCATCTGGATCGCGTCGCTCGCGATGTGGGCGGTGATCCCCAAATCGCTCGGCTTCTATTATTACTATTATCCCTCGAGCATCTTCCTGTGCCTCGCCACCGCCGGCGCATTCGCCCATTTCGGGCGCGGTCGATGGGCGCAGGCGGATGAATGGTATGCGATCCCGGTCATCGCGCTGTTCGTCTATTTCTACCCGATCCTGTCCGCATCGCCGCTATCGGGGCGGATGGCCTTTGCGCATTGGACGTGGCTGGCCAGCTGGCGCTAGACGCCCGGCTTGCGGCCATAGCGCCCCCAGGTGAAGCGCGACGAGAGCGCGAAATTCCACACCGCCGCGACCAGTATCCCGGCAAGCGCCGATACGGCCCATCCGCCATTTTCGACGCCGTACAGAAACGCCGCGATACCGACATTGGCGACCGCACCGACCGAACAGACGATACAGAACGACACCCACCCGTCGAACAGCTCGCGCGCACCCTTCAAACGGCGATCGCGATAGGTCAGCGCGTTGTTGAGGAAGAAATTGAACGTCATCGCCACCAGCGTCGCGATCGCGGTCGATGGCACGAACGGCAGCGGCGTCCCCGTGTACAGCAACGCGACCACGATCATGTGCACCGCCGCGCCCAGCCCGCCGACGGCGGCGAACATCGCGAAACGCACCGGCACGATGCGCCCGAACATGCGGTCATAGAGCGCGATCAGGAATTCGAGCGCGACGACATGGTCGAGCTTGCTTTCGCCCCGCTGTCGCGAGCGAAAGACGTAAGGGAGTTCGCGAAAGCGCAAGCGCCGCGGACTCGCCGTCATGATGTCGAGCAGGATCTTGAACCCGATGCCGGACAGCATGGGCACGAGGTCGCGGACCAGTGCCGTGCGGATCATGAAGAACCCGCTCATCGGGTCGGTCAGGTCGGCCTTCAGCACCTGCCGGGACAGCTTCGTCGCGATGGCCGATTTCGCCGCACGGTCGCGGTCCCAATCGCCGGTTCCACCGCCCTCCATGAAGCGCGATCCGATGACGAGGTCGAGCTCGGGGTCCTGCTCGAGCATGTCGAGCATCATCGGCAGCAGCGTCTCGTCATGCTGCAGATCGCCGTCAATCACCGCGACCAGTGGGGCGGCGGTCGCGCACATCCCCTCCAGACACGCCGTGGACAGCCCTCGCCGCCCGATCCGCTGAATCACGCGCACCCGCGCATCGGCCAGCGCCAGATCGCGCGCGGCCTCGGCGGTGCCGTCGGGACTGTCGTCATCGACGAAGATCGCTTCCCAGCGGCGCCCCGCCAACGCCTTGTCGAGACGTTCGACCAGCAGTGCTACATTCGCCCGCTCGTTGAAGACCGGCACGACGACCGCGAGTTCAAGGCCGCCATTCACCCCAGCTTCGACAGGATGGCGTCGCCCATCGCCCCGGTCGAAAGCGATCCGCCGAGATCGGCCGTGCGCGCACCGTCGCGCAACGCGTCCGCCACCGCCGCCTCGATCCGGTCGGCATCGTCGCCGCGCCCCAGCGAGTGCCGCAACAGCATCGCCGCGGACAGGATCGCGGCGCACGGATTGGCCTTGGCTTCGCCGGCGATATCGGGCGCGGAGCCGTGGATCGGCTCGTACATGCCCTTGCCAGACCCGTTGAGCGCGGCCGACGGCAGCATCCCGATCGAACCCGCGCACATGCTCGCCTGGTCCGACAGGATGTCGCCGAACAGATTGCCCGTCACGATAACGTCGAACGCGCCGGGATTGCGCACCAGCTGCATCGCGGCATTGTCGACATACATGTGCGTCAGTTCGACCTCGGGGAAGTCGGCCGCCACCCCGATCACCACGTCGCGCCACAATTGCGAGGTTTCGAGGACATTGGCCTTGTCCACCGAACACAGCTTGCGGCCGCGCGTCATCGCCGTTTCGAACCCGACGCGCGCGATCCGGCGGACCTCGCCTTCGGTATAGGACATCAGGTCATAGCCTTCGCGCTCGCCATCCGCGGTCGTGCGCTGCCCCTTTTCGCCGAAATAGACGTCGCCGGTCAGCTCGCGCACGATGACGAGGTCGATCGATTCCGCCACCTCGCGCTTCAGTGCCGAAGCATCTTCCAGCCCGGGGAACAGCTTTGCCGGGCGCAGATTGGCGAACAGCCCCAGCTCCTTGCGCAGCCCCAGGATCGCCGCTTCGGGCCGGAAGGGCCGTGCAAGCGCATCGAATTGCGGATCACCGACCGCGCCGAACAGCACCGCGTCGGCACGTTTGGCAAGCTCCAGCGCCTGCGGCGGAAGCGGCTGGCCATATTCAAGATACGCCGCGCCGCCCACCGGTTCGGTTTCGAAGCCGAATGCCGGATCGATCGCCTCCAGCACGCGCCGCGCCTCTGCCGTCACCTCCGGTCCGATCCCGTCGCCGGGCAGAATCGCGATCAACGCCATGTCTTGCTCCTTCCCCCTGATATTCGCCGCAGGCCGCAATGCCGCGCGCGCGGGGCTCACGCAACTGCCCTTTTCAGCCTTTCGACCAGCCGCTCGCGCGCGGCGAGCGTTTCCGCCCTCCGATCCGTCAGCAGGTCGCGCGCGATGAAGTGACCGGTGATCGCCAGGCCGGCGATGACATCCTCCCACGACGCCTCGCCGCCCCCGCCGCGCAGAAACGCGGGCAACCGCAACAATCGCGCCTCATATCCCGTCGCCGCCGCGCGGCTGACGGCGCCGCCGCTCTTCGGACTGACGAAATCCAGGTCCTCGCTCTCGCCAGTGACGGTGCAGCGGTCGAGCGCCAGACCGAAGCCCAGTTCGGCAAGTATCAGCAGCTCGTATCGCACCAGCGCGACCGCCCAGCCGCGCGCGGCGGGCGCCGCATCGACCGCGTCGATAACCGCGCCCAGCGCCGCGAACAGGCGTGGATAGGGGTGCCGCTCGGGCAATGCCGCAGCGCTCAGCGCCGTCACCCAGTCGAGCGCCGCCGCCGCCAGCGGCTCTCCGTACAGCGGCGCGCGGCTGTCTGTGAGTTCGACCGTCAGCCCCGCCAGTTGTTCGTCGCTGCGCGCACGCCACTCGCCCGTCACCGCATTGGCGGGCTGCAGGACGGGGCGCAGCCGCCGCGAATGCCCGCCGCGGACATAGCCCGCGACCACGCCCGCCTCCTCGGTCAGCGCGCGCACGATCGCGCCGTGTTCGCCATGCGACCGGACCGACAGGATGATGGCGGATGCGCGCAACTGCATGATCGGTGCCTAGCCGCACCGGAATCGCCCGTCACCCCCGTCGGATGCGCGCCACCGCCTTTTGCAGGCCAAGCCGCTCGACAAGCGCCTTTGCACCCGCCACACCGGCATCGAACGCGCCGAGCGCGGCCAGCGCGACCCGGTTGGTCAGGCTCGGCCGCAGCAGCAGCAGATCGACACAATCGACGCCGCCGCTCGCCATCTGGCGCTTGTGCTGCCCCTCGCCCTCGGTGAAGTCGAACCGCGCAAAACGGCCCTCCGCGCATAGGTCGCGGATCGCCTCGAGCTGAAGGACCGCCCCCGGCGACAGCGCGTTGCAGGCCGGATCGTGCCCGACATATTCATAGATCACGTCACGGCCATGAACCGGACAATAGAGATAGGCGGCGGGCATATCGCCGATATGCAGCAGCCATGCGCGCACCTCGTCCGCCGCGCCCATTCGGGCCATGTCGTGCAGGAACTCCGCGTCCTCGGGCAGTCCGGCGTCGAGCAGCCTTTCCTGATAGGTCCGCCGCGATATGCCGCGCGCGACGCCGTGAAATCGCTCCAGCTCGTCGGGCGTGCGGAAGCGCTCGATATGAAGCGCCCCGCCCGACGCCGCCGCCAGTTTCTTCCGCTTTCGCTTCAGTTGCGAGCGCGCATTGCCCGAAAGCTGTGCGAACCACGCGTCGAAACCCGCCGACAGATCGGCGAAATAGCGGCTATAGCGCTGCCGCACGAAGACCAGCTTGCCCTCAGCCGCCGCGACAAGCGCGGGCATCTGGTTGGCGGGTAACGACGTTACGACATATCCGTCGGCACCCGGCGGCAGCGACGGCAGTTGCGGGACACGCCCCGAAAGCGCCTGTTCGAGCGACAGGGGAACGCGCACCAGCCAGCGCGGCACGGTCATCAGCGTCCGCGCGCCGATCCGGAACTGAAGCGGCAACGGCGACGCGGTCGTCACGGGGTGCGTTCCGACACCAGGTTCGACCAGAGCTGTTCGGCCTGGCGCAACCGCGTGCGCATCATATTGGGCTCGAGCGGCGTATCGTCGGGGTCGAGCGTCAGGCGCGGCCGTTCGGCGAAATGCGTCGTGCGCAGCGTTTCGCGCCGTTCGGCCAGCATCTCGCAAAGCGCTTCGAAACGCCGGACATGAACGCCGTTCTGCGCGGTGCCGTCGCGCGTCGCGAGTTCGAAACCGTGGCTGACGATCGTCACCGCGGCATGGTCCTCGCGGTCGGCATGGTCGAGTGCCGCGCGCATTTCCGCCGCCGACAGCGCACAGATCTGAAAGTGGCGCAGGCTGTCCGGCTTGTCCTCGATCAGTGTGACCGGCACCTCGATGATCCCGCAATGGCGGACCGGTGCGATCTGCGTGACCGGCAATCCGATCGCGCTCGGCCACGGATGTTCGGACCCGTTGTGCGAACTGTCGTAGATGAATCCCAGCTCGGCGAGCGCGAGCAGCGTTTCGTCCGACGCCGAATAGCTTCCCGCGCGAAAGGCGACCGGATCGTTGGCGCCTGCCGCGACCAGCAATTCTGCCGCGCCCGCGATCAGGTTGCGCTGCTCGTCACGCGTATGGTCGATCAGTTCGAACCGGCCATGCGCAGCGCCGCCATCGCCGATCTTCGCCCCCGCCCAGTTCGCATGGAGGTGCAGCTGAACCTCCTGCCCGGCCTCAAGGATCGTTTCCACGACGCGCTTGATCGGATCGAGGCCGTACACCAGCGCCGGCATGGGATCGACGAAGAAACACGCCTTCAGCCCATGCCGCCGGAGTTGTTCGAGCTGCCACGTCACGCCCACGCCTGCGGGCTCGAGCGAAAGCTCGGCGATGTCGTCGATCGGCCGTCCCTCGGCATGGTGTCGCCACGCCAGTTCGGTATCGACGGTAAGGAATATCCGTGTCGCCATCCCCCGACCCTAGCGGCCGGGGGTGAACATTCCGCAAAGACCGGCGCGATTTCGTCGAATCAGGGCTTTACACCATATTTGGCATAGCGCTCGTCGATCCGCGGCGACATCAGCCGCGCCGCCGAAAGATCGGCCTCGCCCGCCTTCTTGTCGCCCTGGCGAAGCCGGATGACACCGCGCAGGAACATGCTCGCCGGAAGATCGGGAACAAGGTTCAGCGCGGCATTGAGGTCGGCCAGCGCGTCGTCATACCGGTCCATCTTGAAATAGACCATCGCGCGACTGTCGAGCTGCCCGGCGGGCGATTCGGCCAGTTCGATCGCCTTGGTGCAGTCCTTCAGCGCGGACGGCAGATCGGTCGAGGTCGTCCCCTTTACCCAGCAGCGCTGGTTGAGCAGTTGCGTATTGCCGGGCTTCTTCGCGATCATGGCATCGACCGCCGCGATCGCATCCTGCGGACGCCCGGCGCGTGCGAGCACTTCGGCCTTTTGCGTGATGAGATTGCTCTTGTCGTCGCCGCCCGAGGCAAGCTGTTCGTCGAGCAGCGCCAGCGCCTTGTCGGGCTGGCCCATGTCCGAATAGACGCCGGCGAGTTGCAGTACCGGGCCGGCCGCGCCCGGCTCCAGCTTGCGCGCCGCCTCGATATCCTTGACCGCGGCCTCATGCTCGCCAAGCATCGAGCGTATCGCCGCCCGCGAAAGATAATTGTCGGCGGTCGCGTTCAGCGCGATCGCCTTGTCGTAATCGGCGATTGCCCCCTTCCAGTCGAAGACCTGCGACCGGAAATATGCGCGGTTCAGATAGGATTGCGCATCGTCGGGCTCCTTCTCGATCGCCTTGGCATAGGCAGCCTTCAGCGCGTCGAGCCGTCCGTCGGCGCGGTCCTGCTGAACCTCGGCCCAGCGCGCCGCATAGTCGGCGGGCGCGACACCGCGCAGCAGGTTGGCATTGGCCTTGGCAAGCGCGGCGCGCGTTGCGGCGATGTCCTCGACCGGCAGTTCGCCACCCGCTGAAAGGCTCTTTTCATCGACCTTCATCACGCCGTCTTCGATGGTTGCGGTGCGCGAGAAATGCGTCGTCGCGATTTCCTGCGGCAGCGTCCTGTCGCCTTCGAATGCAAACCCCTTCCCCTTGTCGGGCAGCGCTACGCTCGTATGAACGACAAGGCTCGACGGCCCGCCCATATTGACCGGGATGTCGCGCCAGTCCTGCTTCGCGCGATCGACATCGAAGGTGAAGCCCGACACGACATGGTCGAGGCCGATCTGATAGCGATTGTCCTTCTTGTTCCAGGGGCTGCCGACAATGCCGGAGGCATGCACCGTCGCGACCGCTGCATCGGCGTCGTAATCGACCGAATGATCGGTCATCACCCCGCCATCGATATAGTCGGAGATGATCGATTCGACCATCTGCTCGTTCTTGTCTTCGTCATTCTGCGTTTCGGCCGAATGCACCATATCGGCGAGCGGACCGCGCAGCTTTACCGCGATGGTGTACGGCGTGGGCAGGCTGAGCCCCGCCGTCTGGTCGTAGCGGATCGCGACATCCACCGCGGGCCGCGCGTCGGGGTGGAGCTGGATCGCCAGAAGCCCCGCCCCGTCGCTGCGCAGCGGCAGGACATGGTCGAAATTGGGCGTATCGGTCATGTCGGCCAGCCGGTCGCCGGTGCGCGTACCGTCGAGCCACAGCGTCTCGCCGCCGACCTTCGCGCGGATCAGGACGTGGTCGAACGCCGCCGCGCTCGGCAGCCGCATGGCGACCAGGTCGCCCAGCTTGCTGTTGGCGAGCACCGGCTCGGCCTCGATCCCCATCTTGCGCAGCAGCGCCAGCAGCAGGAGCGACTTCGCCTTGCAGTCGCCATAGCGAAGCTCCCAGGTCTTGGCCGGCGATTGCGGTTCGTAATTGCCGCCGTCCATACCCTTGAAGAGATAGCGTACCTTGTCCTGCACCAGCCGCAATGCGGCGGCGGCGCGAACCTTCGGATCACTGCTCGCCTGCTCGATCTTCGCGACTTCGCGCGCAAGGTCGCTGCCGTCGGCGATCGTTCCGTCGGTCGCATAGAGCGGCGCCATCACCTCGGATACCTGCGCCCAGTCGCCAAAGGTGCTCGCCTCCAGCAGCGGTACCCGGTGGAAGCGCATCGGCGCATCCTTGGGCATGTCCTTTTCCTTGGGCAGCGGCACCGGAAGGTCGAGTATCTCGTATCCGTCCTTTTCCACCGGCTTCGCCTCGACACCGTCGGCGAGCGATTTCCAGTGCAGGTCGAGCGTCTTGGGCCAGGTCAGGCGCGTCCGCGCAAAGCGGATCGGCGCCGGTTTCGCCATCAACTGCATCAGCGCCTGTGCATTGCCGCCCAGTGCGCCATCCTTGCGCGTCGTCGAAACGACCATGCGCAGCACATCACCGACACGCAGCCCCTCGACCGTCATCGTCGCGGTCAGCACGCCGTCGAGCATCAGCTTTTCCATCTGCTGCTCGCGGTGCAGGACCGTGAATTTGGCGCCCTTCGCCAGCAGGTCGATATGCTGGTCGCCGCGAATGATCTCCGCCTTGTGGATAATCAGGTCGCCCTGATCGGGCTGCCACGGAAGCTGTACGGTGCCCGCCTGATTGAGCATCTGCATCGAATTGATGCGGATCGCGGTGTCGCGATATTCCCAGACGGTTCCGTTCTCGATCCGGTCCTGCTGGTCGAATGTCTGCAGAATCGGCGAACTGTCGTCGAGCTTCGCGCCGTCGACCGGCGGCGCCGCTACGACCCAGTCGGGCGCGGGTGCATATTTGGGCGTCTCGCTCGCCAACGCGACACTCGAACTCGAAACCAGCAGCATCGCTGCGGCGATTTTCAATTTCACCGATTATTCCCCCTTGAGCTCCCGTGTGCCAGCCTAGCGCCGGGCGAGCCGGTGACAAGGGAGATTACGCGGCCAACATGCTCAACGGGCGTGGTAAAAATCGTAAACCTGGCGCGCGACCGCGGTGCTGACGCCGGGCGCGCGCTGCAAATCCTCGAGGCTCGCATTTCGCACCGCCCGCGCGGTGCCGAAATGCATCAGCAGCGCCTTTTTGCGCGCCGGGCCGATCCCCGGCACCTCGTCGAGCGGGCTCGCGCCCATCGCCTTTGCGCGCTTCTGCCGGTGCGCGCCGATCGCGAAGCGGTGGACCTCGTCGCGCAACCGCTGGAGGTAGAACAGCACCGGCGAATTGGTCGGCAGCGTCAGCTCGCGCCCGTCCATCAGGTGAAACACCTCGCGCCCCTCGCGGCCGTGATGCGGCCCCTTGGCCACGCCGATCAGGCAGACATCCTCGATCCCCATATCCTCGAGCACCTCGCGCGCGGCATTGAGCTGCCCGCGCCCGCCGTCGATCAGCACCAGATCGGGCCAGTCGCCGGCATCGCGGTCGGGATCGTCCTTCAGCGCGCGGGCGAAGCGGCGCGAAAACACCTCACGCATCATCGCGAAATCGTCGTCGGTCGCCGCCTGCTTGATGTTGAACTTGCGGTACTGGTTCTTGCGGAACCCCTCCGGCCCCGCGACGACCATCGCGCCCAGCGCATTGGTGCCCTGGATATGGCTGTTGTCGTAGAGTTCGATCCGGTCGGGCGGCTCACCGAGGTCGAACAGGTCGGCGACCTCGCGCAGCAGCTTCGCCTGCGTCGTCGATTCGGCCATGCGCCGGTCGAGCGCCTCTTCGGCATTGCGCTTCGCCTGATCGAGCAGCCGCTTGCGCGTGCCTCGCTGCGGCACCGACAGCGCGACCTTGTACCCCGCGCGCTCGCCCAGCGCCTCGCCGAGCAGTTCGCCTTCCTCGAGATTGCGGTCGAGCAGGATCGTCTTGGGCGGTGGCACCTGTTCGTAGAACTGGGTGAGGAAGCTCGCCATCACCTCGTCCTCGGGCACGTCGGCGGTATGCGCGGGGAAGAAACTGCGATGCCCCCAATTCTGCCCGCCACGAATGAAGAAGGCCTGGATGCCGATCGTGCCTTCCTTGCACGCCAGCGCGAAGATATCGGCGTCGCCCACCCCCTCGGCATTGATCGCCTGGCTGCCCTGGATGAAGGTCAGCGCGCGCAGCCGGTCGCGCAGGATCGCCGCCAGTTCGAAATCGAGCGCTTCCGACGCCGCCTCCATCTGCGCGCCGAGCTTCGCCTGCACCTGGGTCGACTTGCCGGCGAGGAAGTCCTTCGCGTCGCGGACCAGCTCGCCATATTCATCCTCGCCGATCCGCCCCACGCACGGCGCCGAGCAGCGCTTGATCTGGTAGAGCAGGCACGGCCGGTCGCGATTGCTGAAAAAGCTGTCGGTGCAGCTGCGCAGCAGGAACAGCTTCTGCAGCGCGTTGAGCGTTCGGTTGACCGATCCGGCGCTCGCGAAGGGCCCGTAATAATTGCCCTTCGCCCGCCGCGCGCCGCGATGCTTCTGGATGCGCGGAAAATCATGATCGGCGCGCAGCAGGATGAAGGGAAAGCTTTTGTCGTCGCGCAGCAGCACATTGTACGCGGGCCGGTAGCGCTTGATGAGCTGCGCCTCGAGCAGCAGCGCCTCGGCCTCGTTGTTGGTGGTGACGATCGTCATCGACCGCGTCTGCGCGACCATCCGCTGCAACCGCCGCGGCAGCCGGTTGACCTGCGTATAGTTGGTCACGCGGTTCTTCAGCGCGCGCGCCTTGCCGACATACAGCACATCGCCGCGCGCATCGTGCATCCGGTACACGCCGGGCCGCGCGGGCAACGTCTTCAGCACATTGCGGATCGCCGCCACCCCGGCCTCGATATCGGGCTTCCCCGCCCCGCGCACGGTATAGGTCTGCTTCTCCTCGTTGAAGCGCGAGGCGGCGTTGGGCAGATCGGGTCGGTCGGCTTTGCTGGGCGGCATGGCGGTCAATGTAGGAAGAATTGCGGCGCAGTCACGCGGGCGGATTCGGTCACTCGATCGGGCGCTTGTTGTCGAGCAGATCGTCCTCGGGGCCTTCGGCGCGTTCTTCGGCGACCAGCTTTTCGATATGCGCTTCGGGCGCGGTGTCCTGCGCTTCGGCACCAGTCTCCGCCTTTACAGGCGCCGGTTTCGTCCCGCCCGCGCCCTCGACGCCCTTCAGCGGCAGTGGCGCGCCTTCATCGAAGCGCAGGCGATAAATCGGCTCGGGCAGCGCGAATCCGGCGTCTTCCAGTGCCGATTTCACCGTCTGGATGGCGACGCTGCGCCCCTTGAAGAAATCGGTGCGCGTCTGATCCACCCATCCATAGAAACGCAGCACGATATTCGAATCGCCGACATCCTGGATGATCGCGCTCGCCTTGGGTTCGTCGAGGACGAAGTCGATGTCGCGCAGCGCCTTCAGCCCTACCGCCATGCCATCGACCGGATTGTCATCGGCATCGACCCCCAGATCGAACTGAAAGCGCCGTTCGGGGTTGCGCGTATAGTTCAGGATCACCGCCTTGAAGACGACGCTGTTGGGAATGCGAAGGTGATTTCCGTCGAGCGTCATCAGCACCGTCGCGCGCGACGTCAGCCGCACCACGCGCCCCTCGCTTCCCTCGATCACGACATGATCGTTGGCGCGAAACGGCTGACGCAAGCTCAGCATCAGACTGGAGACATAATTGTCGACCGTATCGCGCACGGCAAACCCAAGCGCGATACCGATCACCCCCGCCCCGCCCAGAACCGCGCCCAGCAGCGCCGTCGCGCCGAGCAGCTCTAGCGCCGCGACCAGCCCCAGGATGACGAAAACGAACCGGATCGATGTCTGGACCAGTTCGGCAAGAAAGCTGTTGGGCGTCACCCAGCGCCAGAACCGCTCCCGCGCGGCGATAAGATACCCCAGCAGCGCGATCAGCACCGCGATCGCCAGTGCCACGCCGATCAGCGGCAGCGCGCGCACCAGCCCGCGCAGATCGTCGCGGAGCTGGCCCAGCACGGGCGAGATATTCTGGTTCACCGCAAGGTTGCGCGAAAGCTGGTTCTGGACGGTCACGACCCCCGAAACGCGCCCGGCAATCGCCTCGGCCTTCTGGACATCGGCCGCGGTCGGCACCGTGCCGCTCAGCGTCACCACGCCCTGCGACGCCTGTACCGTGACACCGGTCAGCGCATCGATCTGCGAAAAGATTCCGCGAATACGCTCGGCAATCGCCGCGTCCTGCTGCCCCGCCGGTTTCGCCTCGATCGTCGATGTCGCCTGCGGCGGCGCAGAGGCGGCCTGATTCTGCAACAATTGCGCAGAAGCACCGGACGCGCCCGTCACCAGCGCCAGAAAAAGAAGCAAAGCCCGCAGCATCGCCCCGATCATGCCCGATCGGAAGCGCGCTGATAAGGCCGAAACGGGATGCGCCGTCGGCGTCCGGAAATTACCGGCGATACGAACCCGATTTTTCCCCGCAGGCGAAGAATCCACGCTAACAAATGTTCCGGGGGGTGATTCGTGTTTGGGCCGTATTTCAACAATTTCGCCAGGCGGCCTGAGCCGAGATGAACATGCTCGATCCGGCAAACCTGCCCTTTGCGGTAGCGCTTGCGCTGATGCTGATGCTCGCGCTCAGCCAGCTCATCGGGCTCGGCGATATGCTTGGTGGTGCCGACACCGATATCGATGTCGATATGGGCGCCGACATGCCCGAAAGCGGCAGCATTCCCGACGGCATGTTGACGTTGCTGGGTCTTGGGCGATTGCCGCTGATGATGTGGCTCGCGCTGCTCCTGTTCCTGTTCGCAGCGCTGGGTAGCGGAATACAGGCTGTGGCGACGCATCTCGCGGGTGCCCCTTTCTCACCGCTGCCCGCTGCGCTGCTCGCGCTCGTTCCGGCAGTGCCCCTGACCGGAATCCTGGCCCGTCCGCTTTCGCGGGTCATGCCGCACGACGAAACGACCGCGGTCGGCCTCGACACGCTGATCGGTCGGCGCGGCGTCATCGTCATCGGCCGCGCGACTGCGGGTTCCGCGGCACGCGCGCGCGTCGTCGATCGATACGGGCAACCGCATCACGTCATGGTCGAACCGCATGATCGCGACGCCGTTCTGGCGGAGGAGGCGCAGGTTCTGATGGTCCGCCGCGACGGGGAGACATTCTTCGCCGTCGCGCTCGACGACAACCCTTTTACGACACGATAATTCGCAGAAACGGGGAGCAATAAATGTTCGGGAGTGTAGTTGATATCGCGATCTGGGCGGGGGCGATATTCCTTGTCCTGGTGATTTTCGCGATCACGATCACCAGGCTCTATCGCCGCGCCACGAAGGAGGTCGGGTTCGTCCGTACCGGCTTCGGCGGAGAACGCGTGGTGATGAACGGCGGCGCGCTCGTTCTGCCGGTGCTTCACGAAACGATGCCGGTCAACATGAACACCGTCCGGTTGGCGGTGGAGCGCAAGAATACCGACGCGCTCATCACGCTCGACCGCTTGCGCATCGACGTGAAGGCCGAATTCTACGTCCGCGTGCGCCCTGACGCGGGCTCGATCGCGATGGCGGCACAAACGCTCGGCCAGCGAACGATGAACCCGGAGGCGTTGAAAGACCTTGTCGAGGGCAAGTTTGTCGATGCGCTGCGCTCGGTCGCGGCGGGCATGACGATGAACGAACTGCACGAACAGCGCGCCGAATTCGTCCAGAAGGTGCAGCAGGTGTCGTCGAACGACCTGTCGATGAACGGTCTCGAACTCGAATCGGTTTCGCTGACCGGGCTCGACCAGACCTCGATCGAACATTTCAACGCCAACAACGCCTTCGACGCCGAAGGTCTGACCAAGCTGACCGAGCAGATCGAGGCGCGCAAGAAGCTGCGCAACGACATCGAACAGGACACGCGCGTCCAGATCGAGACCAAGAATCTCGAGGCCGACAAGATGTCGTTCGACATCTCGCGCGACAATGAATTCGCACGCCTCGATCAGGAGCGCGAGGTAGAGGTAAGGCGCGCCGAACAGGCCGCCGAAGTCGCCCGCCAGCAGGCTATCCGCAATCAGGAAGCCGAATCCGCACGCATCGAGGCGAAGCGCGAGATCGACGGCCGTCAGATCGAGGCAGACCGCCAGGTCGAGGAAGCACGGATCAAACAGGCCAAGGCGCTCGAAATCGCCAGGCAGGAACAGCAGATCGCGATCCAGAACAAAAGCCGCGAGGAAAGCCAGGCGCGCGCCGAAGCCGATGACGCGCGCGCCAAGGCAGTCGCCGCCGAAGAAGCCGTGACTACGGCGCGTGACACCGAGATCGCCGACCGTGAAAAGCGCATCGAACTGATCGAGGCATCGAAGGCGGCCGAGCGCGAGGCGATCCGAGTCCGGGTCGAGGCGGAGGCGGAGCGCGATGCCGCAACCAACCGCGCAGAAGCCGCCAAGCTGGAAGCGGAAGGCGAAGCCGAATCGGCCAAATTGCGCGCCGAGGCAGACCGTGTCCGCTTCGAGGTCGAAGCAGCAGGCCAGCGCGCGGTCAACGAAGCGGCCAACATTCTGTCCGACGGGCAGATCTCGCTTCAGACCAAGCTGGCGCTTCTCAAGGTACTTCCGGAACTGGTGCGCGAATCCGCCAAGCCGATGGAGGCGATCGACTCGATCAAGATCGTGCAGGTCGACGGGCTTACGCGGCAGTCAGGAAACGGCGTCGCGGCTGGCGGCATCGGGGGTGCTTCCGGCAGCGGCAACCTCGCCAGCGATGCCGTCGCAGCGGCTCTGGCTTATCGCGCCCAGGCGCCGGTGCTCGACGGGCTGATGAAGGAACTCGGTCTCGACGGCAGCTCGCTGGCAAACATGGTCGAAGGACCGGCTGGCACTTCCGTGCATACCGCGCCCGAAAGCGATAGCGCGAACGATGATGGTTCGGGCGACAATGACCAGACGCCGCAGATCGACGGCGAAACCGAAACGGACCAGCGAACCGGCTCCTAGGAACCTGTGCGGCGGGGGTTCAGCGACCCTCGCCGCCAGCCGTTGCGGTGTCGTCGCCCTGCTTGGCCCCGATTGCCTTTAGATCGGTCTGGACCTTCAGCAACAGCTCGTCGGTCAGCTGGCCGCCGGTCTTGGGTTGGAGCTGGCGCAGGCTAAGCGTCTTGAACTTGTCGTAATTCTCGTCGGTGCTGAGGCCGGGCATGTCCTTGTCGAGCACTGCCCTGGCGCGCTTGTCGGCGACCAGCAGCATGATCGGCGTGTCGATCGAATAGGCAGATGCCAGCTTGTCGCTCGCGGCCTTTTCGACCGCTGCATCCTGTTCGTCGGCTGCGAGCATGTCGTTGACCGCGCTCGCCGCGGGATCGGATGCGCTCGTGCTCGCCTCGGCCTCGCCTTCGGTCTTGGCGTCGGCCTGGACATCGCTGTCGGCCGCTGGCGTATCCGCTGCCTCCGCAGGACGGTCGAGATCCAGTTCCAACGGAGCACGCGGCGCCTTTGCGGTGTCGGAGACGGTTTGCGCCGCGGCGGGCGTAGCGAGCGCTGCCAGCAGCGAAGCGGTGATGAAGGCCTTCATGGTTCGCGTCTCCTTTTCGCGTTCGCGCCCTTCGACGGCTGGCGCGATCGTGCACCGGCACAAAGCGCGGCGCGGGGGCAAAAGGTTCACCCCTGCGCGAACAATTTGGTGCCGACCACGCCGATTACGGTCACCGCCATGAAGACCGCCTGAATGGTGCCGACCTTGTCACCAAAGACGATCACGCCGCCGATAATCACGCCGACGGCACCCAGCCCGGTCCACACCGCATAGGCGGTACCGGCGGGGATTCCGCGCATGGCGAGCGCGAGCAGTCCCATGTTCAGAAACGACAACAGGATCGGCACCGACGACGCCTGCCACGTCGCCTGCATCGCCGCCCATTTCAGGCTGAGCGCCCAGCAGATTTCGGTAAATACCGCGATGAAGAGGATCGTCCATGCCATGGATAGGCTCCCGACACGGGCTCGTCATGGGAATCGCGCCGCCGCCGGAAACCCGTAAAGAGGCGGCGCGCGAAGGGATGGGCAGCGGATCGCCGCCCACCGGGATCAATTGACGCGGTTCAGACCCGCGATGGTGCGGTCGACCAGCACCTTGTCGGCGGCGCGTCCGTGCTTTTCGGCAATGATCCGCCCGGCAGCGGCGGTGGCCGCCTCGACCGCCTTGGCGCGAACATCGGCAATCGCCTGACGCTCGGATGCCTCGATCTTGTCCTCGGCCATCTTGGCGCGGCGCGCGGTCAGTTCAGCGGCGTCCTTTTCGGCCTTGGCGAGCATCGCCTTGGCCTCTTCCTGCGCGTGCGCGACGATCGCCTCGGCGTCGCCCGCGCTCGCGGCGTGGCGCTTCTTCGCCTCGGCGAGCAGCGCTTCGGCCTCGGCACGGATGCCCCGCGCCTCATCGAGCTGGCTCTTCGCCTCCGCGATCTTCGCGTCGAGCGCATTCACCAGCATCTTCGGCATCTTGAAGACGGTCGCGGCCAGGATCAGGAAGATCGTGATGCCGACATAGACCCAGCCCTCGGCGCTCAGGCCGAGCAGCGTGGGGCCGTGCTCGCCATGCTCCACCGCCCCGTTGGCTTCGGTGGTCGCGACAACATGTCCGGTATCGACGGTCATAACGTCCTCAAGCCAGCGCCGCGCGCGCCGCGGAACTGGCCTCGGCCTCGTCCGGGCGGGTGCCGGTCAGCTTTTCCACGATGGCGGCGGCTGCCTCGGCGGCGACCGCCTCGATCTCGCCCACCGCCTTGGCTCGCGCTTCTTCCAGCGAGGCCTCGGCGGCATCCATCTTCTTGTTCAGCTCGGCATTGGTCTCGGCGAGCTTCGCTTCGATCGCCTTGGCCGCCTCGCTGCGGGCATCGGCCAGCCGGGCGCGCGCCTGCTCCTGCGCGGACGCGACGCCGGCTTCATATTCCGCCTGGATGCGGTCGGCCTCTGCCTTGGCATTCCCGGCGGTGTCGAGGTCGCCCATGATCTGATTTTCGCGGGCATCGATCGTCCGCCCAAGCCGCGGCAGCGTCGTCTTCACGATCCCGAAATACAGGATCGCGAATGCGACGACGAGCCACACCATCTGGGGGAGGAAATTTGCCGGTTCAAACTGAGGCATGGGTCAGACCTTCGGCCGTTCTCGTGTCTCTGCTCAGCCCGCGAAGGCGAGGTAGAGCGCGACAACCGCGGCGATCAGGCCGAGCGCCTCGACCACGGCGAAGCCCAGGAACAGGCGGCCGGCGATGCGCGGCTCGGCATCGGGATTGCGGAACGCGCCGAGGACGTGCGAACCGAAGATGTAGCCCACGCCGATGCCGGCGAGACCCGCACCCATCGCCGCAAGGCCGGCGCCGATATATTTTGCTGCTTCTGCGTCCATTTTCGATACCCTTTTCGTAAAAGTAGGTTGCTTGGATTAGTGAAGGTTGATCGCGTCGTTCAGATAGATCGACGCCAGAAGCGCGAACACATAGGCCTGGATCAGCGCGATCAGAAGCTCGAGCGCGGACAGCGCGACGTTGACCGCCAGCGGCACCGCGCCAAAGACATAGGGCAGCGCGCCGAACGAACCCAGCGACACGACGAAGGTGCCGAACACCTTCAGCAGCACGTGGCCGGCGGTCATGTTGGCGAACAGCCGGATGGCGAGCGTGAACGGGCGCACCAGGAAGCTCACCACCTCGATCGGCATGATGAACAGCGCGAGCGGCCACGCCATGCCCTTGGGCCAGAAGAAGGTGAAGAAGTGCAGACCGTGCTTCACCAGGCCGACGATCACGACGATCGAGAACACGATGAGCGCGAGCGCCAGCGTGACGGCGATATGGCTGGTCGGCGTGAACGAGCCGACCCACGGAATGAGGCCGAGCAGGTTGCAGGCCAGCACGAACACGAAGATCGAGAAGATCAGCGGGACGTAGGTCTTGCCCTTCGGCCCGACATTTTCATCGACCACGCCGACGACGAAGTCATAGACATATTCGAGCGCGGCCTGCCAGCGGCCCGGAACGAGCTGCGGCTTGATGGTGCCGACGACCATGAACACCGCGACCACGCCCAGCGCGATCAGCATCCACAGCGCGGAATTGGTGAACGACACGTCGTAACCGGAGACGCTGAGCGGATGCAGCGTCTTGATCGCGAACTGTTCCATCGGGTTGTTGGCGGACATGGGTCTTTATGGCCCTATTGTTCGTCGTTGGTGAAATCGGTGTCGAACTGCTTCGACGTCGCCATGGCGCGGCGCAGTCCGGCAGCAAAACCCAGTGCG
Source organism: Stakelama marina (assembly GCF_018122655.1). Taxonomy (GTDB): domain Bacteria; phylum Pseudomonadota; class Alphaproteobacteria; order Sphingomonadales; family Sphingomonadaceae; genus Sphingomonas; species Sphingomonas marina. Next base: position 337,741 of record NZ_JAGRQC010000004.1, on the reverse strand, counting down.
AGAAACACGATCATCAGCCACGGTGCCGTGTTGAGCCACTTGTCGAGCAGAAGTCCGATGACAGCGCCGACGATGACCGCGCCGACAAACTCGATTCCCACGGCCCAGCCGCGCGTCTCCGCCCGCCCTTCGGCGGCGTGCAGCGCACCCGAACTGTGCGCATGCTTCGCCTTGGCATCGGCGATGCGCTTTTCGAGATCGTCAGTTCCGTTCTGGCGGTCGTCTGCCAACGCTTTGTAATCCTGATATGAAAATGCCGCCGCTCCAAGGGGCGGCGACAGCATTCATCGCGGGCCGCGCCCTCGATGCCTGGATCGTTTAGGAAGCGCGCGCGGGCGAGTCAACCTTCGGGTGGTGTGTCCCGGCGTGCCGCTACGGAAAGCGGCGCCGGGACACATCGGATCAGTTGGGGCAGCTCGAATCGAGCTGCGGCGCCCCCGATCCGCGCGTCGTCCACTGGCCCGACGGGGTCATGTATTTCTCACCGGGAGAGGTGCGCTGGATGGCCTTGCAGCCGCCGACGAACGCCGCCTGTTCAAGCGTCGTGTTCTGCGCCTGCGCCGCCTGCGTATAGACCGCGCGGCGCTGGATATTGATGTCGTTGACCAGCTTGCGCAGCTCGGGTGTGGCCGATCCGACAATGCCCAGATAGCCGTCGGGCCGTTCGCCCACCGTCCCCGCCTTGCGCGCCGCGGCATATTCGGGCGAACGCTGCGCCTGGGCGATGCCTGCGCTGCCCAGGACGACGCCTGCGGCGGCGAAAGCGGTCAAAATCTTCATTCGCGTCTTCATCAGAAAATCCCCGGATTCTGGTCGATCAGGTTCGTCATTTCCTTGTCCAGCTTATACACCACTTCCTGGCTGATATGGACATTCAGGTTGATTTCGATCGGCTTGTCGGGCGCATTCACCGTCACACAGCCGCTCGTCATCGTCGCGCTTGCGGCAAGCGTCAGAATTGCCGCGATTCGGAACGGACGTCCTTCTCCCATCATCTTCACTCTTCGTATCATGGCATATCCTCGCTTTCGGCGGGCTGAACACGCTTGTCAGCTTGCGGAGCGTCCTGTTCGCGCTTCGCCTGCGCCGCCTTGCGTTCTTGCTCGATAAGCGCGGGCAGCTTCGACGTGTCCAGCTTGCTGGGGTCGTAATAGGCTTGGATCGAATGGAGCAGCTGGCGGAACGGCGCCTCGATCCGGATATTGAATATGAACGGCAGCTTGGCCAGCCGGCGGATCAGGAAGTTGCTCTTCGCACCCTCCCCCTGTTTCACGCCGCGGAACTTGATCTGCGTGACCATCTCGCCCGCCAGCGGACCGTTCATGGTGATCTTCAGGTCGTCATAGCGCAGCGCGCGCAGCGCCTGGAACGCCATATTGCCCCATGTACCGAGGTCCTTCTGCGTGATCTCGCCGGTATAGGCGAGCGAACCGCCGCCGGTGCGCGTTTCCAGATGCCCGCCTTCGATACGCCCGCCATTTTCATCGAATATCATCGGCAGGACGCCGTCGAACGTTCCGGTCGCGGTGATGTTCGACAGGTCGAAGCGCTGGACGAACTGCGCGGCATCGACTCCCTTCAGGCGGAAGGTCAGCCGCCGCTCGCGCGACTGGCCGAAATCGAGCGTCGTGGGGTCGAGCGTCAGCTCGCCGCCGGCAAAGGGCCAGCTTGCGCTGTCAATCCGCACCCGCTGGTCGGGCAGCAGCTTGTACCGGATCTCGCCGTCATCGACCGCGATCCCGGTATTGATCTCCGCAACCGTCGCGACCTGATCCGGCGCGCTGACGAGGCCCAGCAGGTCGGTGAAATGAACCTTGGTCGAAAGCCCCTTCACGGGGCCGAAAGCGGCGGCAAGGTCGGTTCCGGCCGTCTGGAAATCGCCGCTGCTGCGAACGCCGGCGCTGTCCCATTCGATATGCCCGTGGCCCGACAGCGTGCCCTGCACATTGGCGACCACGCCAAAGGTCAGCGGCGTGATGTCGCTCGGCTGCACCGTGTCGCCAAAGGTGATGCCGGGCACCGCCAGGTCGGCATGGCCGGTGCCGTCGGACAGGTCGTGCGCGATCTGCACATCGGTGACCTTCACACCGCTGTCCGGCACCTTCAGCACTCCGCCGGCGCTGATATCGCTGTTCACCAGCGTCATCGTGAAATCGTCGCTTTCAAGCGTGTTGAACCGCTTGTTGTCGGTCTGCGCGTCGTCGATCTTCAGCCCGCCGGTCAGCGTCAGCTTGCCGCCGGCCAGCCGCCAGTCGCCCGCCGCGTCCGACATCAGCAGTGGAACATTGCCGATCTGCCCCGCACCGCCTGCGAAACTGCCCGCCACCGCGCCGCCTGCGATTCTGCCGGTCAGATGGCCGACATCGATCCGCGTGACGCTGTCCTGTCCAAGGCGTGCCGCGACGTCGCTCAGCGTGAAGCCGTTGTCGGTGAAGCGGAACGCCGAGCCGCTTGCCGCCAGCGTCAGCGGCGTGCTGCCGATCCGTCCGGTCAGGTCGGGGCTGGCGATACGTGCGCCGCCGCCGATCCGCGATCCGTCGACGCGCAGCAGCGCCCCGTCCTGCGGGCAGACGGTGAAGCGTGCCTTGTCGAGCACCAGCCCCGAAATCGCGAGCCGGTCGAACCCCATCGGCACGCATTTGCGGTTCACGGTCAGGCGCGCACCGCCGTTCCAATATCCCGAAAGCGGCAGCGACAGCTTGTCGACGCCACCATTGCCGAGCGGACCGGTAAGCGTCGCGCGTGTCGAGAAACGGGTGTTGCCGTCAGGCGCCGCGCTGAATTCGACCGGTGTCAGCGCCAGCCGCGCGCCGTTCGCCGAATAGGGCTGGACGATCGCGGTACCGGACACGGGCCCGCCCGGCGCCGTCTGCGCCAGCCGGATCGCCGCTTCGGGCAGGTCGCCGCCCGACATCGCCAGCACGCCGTCGAGCGTCAGCCCTGCATCGGGCCAGCGATAACGAATGCCCCGGCCGCCCGACAAGGTGACCTGCGCCCCGCTTCTCGCATCGAAGGTCAGCCGCGACACGCCGATCTCGCCGCGCTGTCCGGTCAGGCCGGCGGTTAGTTCCGCGCGCACCTCGGCAGACCTGCCCGCCACGGCAACGGCACGCGTCAGCCGGTCGACCAGCGGCCCGACCGGCGTGCCCTGCGCACCGCCGCCAAGCGCCGCGACACGGTCGATCGCGGCCTGCGACAGCCGGGCGCCGCCGGCATGGACATTGCCGACGAAACGATTGCCCGCGCTGCCCGCGACATAGCGTCCCGATATGTCGAGCGACGCGCCCGAAAGCTGCGGCGCGGCAAAGCGCCTGCTCGCCAGTTCGACGGTACCCTTGGTCCGCTGCGGCCCGCCATCGAAGGTCACGTCGCCCGACAGGTTGCGCGCCTTGCCCTGGGGCATCGACAGCAGCGCCGCGCCGATCGTCGTGCTTCCGCGCCACCGGTCGAGCGCTTCGCCAAGCGTCGCATCGACATTCGCCGCCGCCCGGTTCAACGCGACGTCGCCGCATTTCGCCTCGGTCGCGCGGACCGGGCCTTTCAGCGACGGCTGCCCGTCGGCGATCGACACCGCGACCGAGGCGACGGCGCGCTCGACCGCGCAGCCGCCGGCATCGAGATGCTCGGCCACCGCGGCCAGCCGCCCCGCAAACCCGTCGTTCAGCACACCGCTTCCGGCGACCTTCAGCCCGACCGTGCCCGCCGGCGTCTCCAACCGCATCCGTGCATCGGCCACCGACACGTCGAGTGCGGGAAGCGCGAACGGCTTGCCCGTCGGCGGCGGCAACAGCTTGTCGATCGCGCCCAGCGACAGCTTGCCCCCGGACAGCCGCCCATGCAGCCGGACATGCCCTGCGCGAAGCCCCGTCACCGACGCGCCCGAAAGCCCGACATCGGTATCGACCTCGACCCAGTCGGCGACAAGGTCGGGGTGCGCCGGATCGCCGATCACGACATTGGTCAGGCGCTGCGTCGACAGGCCCAGCTCGGCGATGTGATAGCGCGCGGGCACGCCGCGCCGTTCGAGTTCGTTGCGCACGAAATGGTTGGCGATCGGCTTGCGCTGCAACCACAGTCCGGCGAGCAGGACGACCAGCACCGCTCCGACGATCGCGAGGACGCGGGCAAGGCGCGACACACCGCGGCGGCCGCGCGCGTCGGAAACGGCTTCCGGCTCGTCGTCGATTTTCGCCGTCTCGCCGTCTTCCACCCGAATTACGCCTCGAACGTCTTCAATTTGCGACCCTTAGGTCAAATGCGCGCGATTGCACAGTTTCGCTGCAAAGCCTAATCCAGAGCGGCAATGGGGGTTCCACGCGACGACAATGCCGGCCACCGCGCCCGGCTTCGCGAGCGGCTGCTGGGCCGCGGCGGCGATACGCTGCTCGACCATGAACTGGTCGAATATCTGCTCGCGCTCGCCATTCCGCGCCGCGATACCAAGCCGCTCGCCAAGGAATTGCTGCGCGAATTCGGTGGTATCGCCGGGCTCCTGACCGCCGATGCGCAGGCGATCGCACGCGTGCCGGGCATGGGCGACACCTCGGTCGCGGCGATCAAGATCGCGCACGCGGCGGCGCTGCGGCTCGTCCGCTCCGAAGTCGCCGAGCGGCCGGTACTCGGCAACTGGCAGGCGCTGCTCGACTATCTTCGCGCCGCGATGGCACACCAGCCGGTCGAACATGTCCGCGTCCTCCACCTCAATTCGCGCAACATGCTGATCCGCGACGAACTGATGAGCGAGGGTTCGATCGACGAAGCGGCGGTCTATACGCGAGAGGTCATCCGCCGCGCGATCGACTTCGGATCGGCGGCGATCATCCTCGTCCACAATCACCCCAGCGGCGATCCGTCGCCCAGCCGCGCCGATATCGAAGTGACCCGCGCCATCGCCGATGCGGGAAAGCGGCTCGGCATCGCGGTTCACGACCATCTCATCATCGGCACCGAAGGCCATGCCAGCTTGCGCGCGATGGGGCTGATCTGACGAAAAGGGTCGCCGGCCCCGTTGTGGAGCCGACGACCCTTTGGAAAAGTCATCCGTTGCAGTGCCCGGCCTCAGGCGCCGCCTTCGGGATCGGTTTCATTGTCCATGGCATCGGTGCCGTTGTCCGAATCGTCCTCGGTCGCGTTCGCGCCGGGATCTTCGGGTGTCGCCGCCGTTGCCGGAGTAGCGGGCGTGGCGGGGACCGCGGAAGTGTCGTTTTCGGGATCGGCAGGTGTCGCGGGCGTTGCGGGCACTGCCGGGGTCGCAGGCATAGCCTGGGTCGGCGCGGCCTGGGGCTGCATATGGTGGCCCATATCCTGGCCCGTCGTCGATTGCGCCATCGCAGGTCCGGCGACAGCGATCGCTCCGGCGGCAAGCACATATTTCAACATGATATCGTCTCCATATTGGTCCACGTTACGCCTGTGTCGGCGTTGCCCCCGTGACGAACATCGCGGTCAATGCGGCGATGGCGTTTCCCGATCCGCCTGACGAGTGCCGGCGCGCACCGTCCGGCGCGGATTTGCCAGCATCCAGCGGCCGGCGTTGCGGAATCGCGATGGATCGAACGCTGCCAGTGGCTCGACGACCGATTGAAGCCCGGTCGGGGTGGTGCTAGCGGGTCCGCCAGCCCATCCACCGTCAGGAAATATCATGGTCCCCCGCTACGCCCGCGCCGACATGACCGCGATCTGGTCGCCCGAATCGAAATACGCGATCTGGTTCGAGATCGAGGCGCATGCGACGCAGGCGCTCGCCGATCTCGGCGTCGTTCCGCAATCGGCGGCGAAAGCGCTGTGGGACTGGTGGGCGACCAAGCCGACGATCGACGTCGCGGCGATCGACGCGATCGAGGCGGTGACCAAGCACGACGTCATCGCGTTCCTGACCTGGGTGGCCGAACAGGTCGGCGACGAAGCGCGCTTCATGCACCAGGGCATGACCAGCTCCGACGTGCTCGACACCTGCCTCGCGGTGCAGCTCGCGCGCGCCGCCGACATCCTGCTCGCCGATCTCGACACACTGCTCGAAACGCTCAAGCGCCGCGCCGAGGAGCATAAATACACCCCCACCATCGGCCGCAGCCACGGCATCCATGCCGAACCCGTCACCTTCGGCCTCAAGATGGCGGAGGCCTATGCCGAGTTCGCGCGCAACCGCGACCGGCTGACGGCCGCGCGCGCCGATGTCGCGACCTGCGCCATCTCGGGCGCGGTCGGCACCTTCGCCAATATCGACCCGCGCGTGGAAGCGCATGTCGCTGACAAGCTCGGCCTGACCGTCGAGCCGGTGTCGACGCAGGTCATCCCGCGCGACCGCCACGCGATGTTTTTCGCCACATTGGGCGTCGTCGCCTCGTCGATCGAGCGCCTGTCGGTCGAGGTCCGCCATCTCCAGCGCACCGAAGTGCTCGAGGCGGAGGAATATTTCTCGCCCGGCCAGAAGGGCTCGTCGGCTATGCCGCACAAGCGCAATCCGGTGCTGACCGAGAACCTCACCGGTCTCGCGCGCATGGTGCGCGGCTATGTCACGCCCGCGCTCGAAAACGTCGCCTTGTGGCACGAGCGCGATATCAGCCATTCGTCGGTCGAGCGCTATATCGGCCCCGACGCGACGATCACGCTCGACTTCGCGCTCGCGCGGCTCAACGGCGTGATGGACAAGCTCGTCGTCTATCCCGCGCGCATGCAGAAGAATCTGGATCGCATGGGCGGGCTCGTCCATTCGCAGCGCGTGCTGCTCGCCCTCACCCAGGCCGGCGTCAGCCGCGAGGACGCCTATCGCCTCGTCCAGCGCAACGCGATGAAGGTCTGGGAATCGGACGGCGAACTGTCGCTGCTCGACCTGCTAAAGGCTGACGATGAAGTAACCGCCGCGCTGCCCGCGGAAGAGATCGAGGCGCGCTTCGACCTCGATTATCACTTCAAGCATGTCGATACGATCTTCGACCGGGTGTTCGCCTGAACGCCGCGCACTCCGCGCTCAGAACCGGCACCCGCGCCGAGCACGAAGCGCTCGATACACTGTTCGCCCGGTTCGATCTTGCCGAGCGCGACAGCTATGCGCGCTTCCTCGCGGCGCATGCCGAATGCGTATTGCCGCTCGAAGCCGCGCTCGATGCAGCCGGCGCAGCCCAGCTTGTCGAGGACTGGCCCGAACGCCGGCGTGGAGACGCGCTCCTCGACGATCTGTCGCGGCTCGACTGTATGTTGCCGGTCCTTGACCAGATGCAAGTTGCTGGAACCAGCGAAATCGCCGGAACGCTCTATGTCCTCGAAGGATCAAGACTAGGCGGTCGCTTTTTGGCGCGGCGCGTTCCCGACAACTTGCCCAGCAATTATCTTGATTTACATCAATCGCCCGACAAATGGCGAACTTTGCTGGCCAAACTTGATTCGTTACTGTACCAACCTGCCGAATTATCAAACGCTGTCGCCGTCGCACGATCGGTCTTTCGCCGCTTCGACGCCGCCGGACGGAGGTGGCTGGCGAAAGAGTAAGCGTGGCTTCCACAGATTTCGAAGTAGATCTCACCAATTGCGACCGCGAACCGATCCACCAGCTTGGTGCGATCCAGTCGTTCGGCTTTCTTGTCGCGCTCTCTTCGGATTGGCTGATCCGACGGGTATCGGCGAACGCGGCCGAGTTTTTCGGTGCCGCCGCCGAAGATATGCTCGGCACGAACCTTTCCGACCATATGCCGGGCGATACCGTCCACGCGCTTCGCAACCGGCTGACGTTGCTGCGCGGCGCTGATGCGGTGGAGCGCGTGTTCGGCCTTCCGATCGACGCCGACCATCCCGACCGGACGTTCGATTTCGCGGTCCACATGACCGACGGTTTGATTATCGTCGAAGGCGAACCCTCCGCCGAAACATCGGATGCCGACACGGCCAGCGTCATCCGCGCGATGATGTCGCGCCTCGATGCGACCGAGGAACTTCCCGCCTTCTACCGCGAAGGCGCTCGCCAGATCCGAGCGCTCACCGGGTTCGACCGCGTCATGGTCTATCGCTTCGACCCCGACGGCTCGGGCTATGTCGTCGCAGAAGCGGCACGGTCGGGCATCGGCAGCTTTCTGGGGCTGCGCTATCCGGCGAGCGACATTCCGCAACAGGCGCGCAAGCTATACGTCCGCACGCCGTTCCGCATCATCGTCGATGTTGCCGACACGCCGGTTCCGATCGTGCCCCAGCGCGATGAGAAGGGCGAGCCGATCGATCTCTCGCTATCGGTCCTGCGCTCGGTCTCGCCGATCCATATCGAATATCTCACCAATATGGGTGTCGGCGCGTCGCTGTCGATCTCGATCATCGTCGAGGGCAAACTATGGGGGCTGTTCGCCTGTCACCATTACAGCGCGCGTCGCCCCGATTTCGAACGCCGCTCGATCGCCGAACTGTTCGGTCACATGTTCGCGCTCAAGCTGGAAAGCCGCGAACGCCAGGCGCTCTCGGCCTATGAACGTGGAGCGCGCGAAACGAGCGACCGGCTGCTCGCGGCGATAGCCGGCGATGCAAGCCTGCTCGACGATCCCGAATGGCTCGGCTCGATGCTGGGCGAAACGGTGCCGTGCGACGGCGTCGCGATCTGGATCGACGGCAAGGTCGCGCACAGCGGCACGGTTGCCCCGCGCGATGCGTTGCCGACGATCGTCCGCCGCCTCAACGCGATGGCCGCCGGCGAAGTGTTCGCGACCGATCATCTCTCCGGACTGATCCCCGATGCCGAACGCTATTCGGACGTCGCCGCCGGTCTGCTCGCCATTCCGATCTCGCGGTCGCCGCGCGATTATGTGCTGCTGTTCCGGCAGGAAAAGGTCCGCACCGTCAACTGGGCCGGCGATCCGCACAAACCCGCCAGCTACGGCGAACACGGCGCGCGCCTCACCCCGCGAAAGAGCTTCGAGGCATGGCAGGAGGAGGTCCGGGGGCGGTCCGAACCCTTCACCCCGTCCGAGCGCCGCGTGGCGGAGATGCTGCGCGCCTCGCTGATCGAGGTCGTGCTGCGCCTGTCCGACGAGGCACGCGACGAGCGTCGCCGCGCGTCCGAGCGGCAGGAACTGCTGATCGCCGAACTCAACCACCGCGTGCGCAACATTCTCAGCCTGATTCGCGGTCTCGTCCGCCAGAGCCGCCATGCCGATGCCGATCCGGCCGCCTATGTCGCGCTGCTCGAAGGGCGCATCGAAGCGCTCGCGCGGGCGCATGACCAGATCACGCGCGACAACTGGTCGGCAGCCCCGCTCAAGCGGCTTATCGAAACCGAGGCCGCGGCCTATCTCGGCCAGCGCGTGTCGCGGCTCAACCTGTCGGGCGAAAATATCCTGCTCCACCCGCAGGCCTTTTCGACGATGGCGCTGGTGCTGCACGAGCTGATGACCAACTCGGCCAAATATGGCGCGTTGTCGGACAGCGGCTCGATCGACGTCCACTGGCTGCTCGACGAGCATGGCGATTGCCGGATCGAATGGCGCGAACAGGGCGGTCCCCCGGTGCAGGCGCCGACGCGGCAGGGCTTCGGCAGCACGATCATCCAGCGCTCGATCCCCTATGACCTCGGCGGCAAGGCCGATGTCCGCTACCCGCTGACCGGGTTCGAGGCCGATTTCTGCATCCCCGAACGCCATATCGTTGTCGATACCGGCGGCGCGCCGCCTGCGCACGGCCCGTGCGAGAGCGAACGCCACGCGGAAACCGGTTCGGCCGAGGCCCTGATCGACGGCACCGCCCTGCTCGTCGAGGACAGCCTCATCATCGCCATGGATGCCGAGGATATTCTGACCGGCCTGGGCGCATCGCGCGTCGTCACCGCCGCAACCGTTGCCGAGGCGATGCGCGAGATCGAACGGAGCGACCTTTCGCTGGCGGTCCTCGACGTCAATCTGGGCAACGAGAACAGCCTGCCCGTCGCCGCCGCGCTACACGAAGCGGGCATCCCCTTCCTGTTCGCGACGGGCTATGGCGAACAGTTCGAGGTTCCCGCGATCCACGGCGACGTTCCGGTGCTGCAAAAACCCTATACCGCCACCAATTTCGCCCAGGCGCTCTCCGAAATGCTCGGCAGATAGGCAAGAGCCTAGGGGGCGACGGCGGCGCTAACCAAGATCGCTACCGCCCCCGCCGAGCACGCCGCGCTTCATCGCCAGCCACAACAGCCACGCGCCGAAGCCGCAACCGACGATCAGTCCGGCAAGCGACGCTTCCGGCCCGAAGGCGCCGCCCGACAGCCATTCGGGTACGCCCGGAACCGGCTGCGTCGACAGCGGTCCGCCCGCGAAGCCGCCGGTCCCCGAAACCGCCGCGCCGAAAATCCAGCCTTGCGTGAAGTTCCACCCGGCATGCACGCCGATCGACATCCATGCTCGCCCGGTCAGGATGTAGAAGGTCGCGAGCATCACGCCCGCCTCGACCGCGATGCACAGCGCCGCGAACAGCGACGAATTCTCGTTGGTCAGATGCACCAGCCCGAAGACCAGTGCCGACAGCGCCAGCGCCGGCCACACGCCCGCCGCGCGCCATAACAGCCGGAAAAGGACGAGGCGGAACAACAGTTCCTCGAGCCCGCCCGATTCGACCGAAAGCCCGACCGCACCCCAGATGCCGCGCACCGGCTGCGGCGTCACCGTCGCCCATCCGGCGACGCTCATGATCGTCACCGCGATCGCCATCATGCCCGCGCCGATCGCCAGCCCGCCGAGCAAATCGGGCACCAGCCAGCGCGGCGAGAGTTCGGACGGCTTTCGCTGTTCGCCCAGATGCACCATCAGCGCGTAGATCAGCAGAGCGCCGACCACGCCGAGGCTGTATCCGAAGGCCGCGGCCATGCCGCCCGGCTCGCGCAGCGCCGCCGGATCGAACGGCTGACCCAGAAGCCCCGCCGCAATGCCAAAGCCGAGCGCGGTAACGATCGTGAAGACCAGCGTCACCGCCACCCCCATCGCGATCAGCCAGCCGATCGCGCGCAGCCAGCGCAGCTTGCCCGGCTTCAAGACCTTGGCATTCCCCAGTGCAACCAGTCGCGCCATTCATTCCCCCTACGCTTCGAACCCGGCGTGCATATCACTGGCACCCCGCCTTGCCATCTGCCAAAGATCGTTACCGATGTCGCGCCCACGCCCCCTGACCGACGGAGAAACCGCGCTCGCCGCGTCGATCTTCGGCGATGCGATCGATTATGGCGAGGCGCGCGTCGCCAACGCCAAATGGGCATTCTTCCAGCCGCGCCGCGTCACGATGGCGCCGATGGGCTGCATCCATTTCCACCCCGGGGGCGGCCTCTACCGCGACGATTTCGCCGACGCGCCGCTTGGCCTGCAAGGACTGTTCATCCACGAAATGACGCATGTCTGGCAGGCACAGACGCGCGGCCGCTGGTACCTGCCGCTGATGCGCCATCCCTTTTGCCGCTATGATTATGCCATCCGCCCGGGCTGGCCGCTCGAACGCTATGGTATCGAGCAACAGGCCGAAATCGTCCGCCACGCCTTTCTGCTGAAAAACGGTGCAGCCGTCCGCGGCGCGCCGGAGGCCGAGCGCTACCGCGCGATCCTGCCTTTCGCGCCGCGCTGATCCCCGCCTAGTGCGTCGTCGGCTCGGGCGGTTGCGGCGGCTGAGGCGGCTCGGGTGCTTCGGGCGGGCGCGGTGGGCCGGCCTGGCCGAAGATCCGGTCGAACGCCGCCGTCATCGCCGCACCGGCGATTCCCATCGCCTGCCCGGCGACCCGCGCGCCCATTTCCTCGGGGCTTTCCCCCCGCCCTGCTCCGTCCGAGCTCTCGCGTTCCGACCGTTCGCGCTCGGCGCGGCGTTCGCTGTGCCGCTTCGCCATCGCAGTGCCAGCAGCGATCAGCCCTGCCGCCATCAGTTCGCGCGCCATCGGCGTATCGACCTGCGCGAGCAGCTTGCCGCCCTTCTTGCGGATTTCCTTCGGGATCTTCACCCCGCCGATATATTTGGGAAGCTTCTTCGCCTTCTTCTTTTCCTTGCCCATCACGCGGCTCCGACATCGATAGTGTTTGGCATATGTAATACACTCGGCGAGGCGTTGCAATGCACCCGCGCCCGCTCGCTTGACTCTACGGCCGACCGTGCGAAACTCCTCTCCGTCCAAGGCCGAAAGCTTCTTCAACCGGGTCGCGAACAGCGACGGCAACGGATGCGTGGGGCGCCGTGCGCAGGCGTTATCGGGACGCACGGGCCATTCGATGACTTGGAGAAGAACCAATGACTGTTGCACTGACCCGGCGGGCGATCGCGCTCGCCGCACCGATTGCGCTTTTCATCGCGATGCCGGCACCGGCGCAGGATTTTCCCGCCGATCCCGGGCAGTTCTGGGATGTGACGGGGATCGAGCTGACCGATGGCGGCGGCTATGCCTATGTCCAGTGGCTCGCCAGCGAATGGAAGAAGGAACAGGAATTCGCGAAATCGAAGGGCTGGATCAGCGGCTACAAGGTCCTGCAAAACACGCACAAGCGCGATGGCGAGCCCGATCTCTACCTCGTCACCATGTATGACGACATGCCCAATGCCAGCGAATCGATCGCGCAGCGAAAGGCGTATTTCGACTGGCAGAGCAAATCGGTGCAGAAGCTGGAGGAAGAGAGCAATGGCCGGCTGAAAATGCGCCGCGTGATGGGCACCGAACTGCTTCAGGAACTGAAGCTGAAATAACCTCACCGTCCCGGCGGGGCGCGGACTTCAGCCCGCGCCCGCCATTCACGGTGCCTCGACGATCCCTGCCCGCACGCCGGCGGCAAGCTGAGCGCGAAGGTTGGCGAGCACGCGCGGGGATATACGTGGCGGCTCCTTTGCCCGGTCGCCGTCGCGCAGCCGCTCACGATCCTTTGCCGACGGCTCGACACGGCGCACGCGCACCGGGGCATAGCCCTTGTCGAGGATGCCCAACTCCCTGGCGGCGCCCTTCGACAGGTCGAGAATGCGGCCGCGCGCGAACGGGCCGCGATCGTTGATCCGCACGATGATGCTCTTTCCGGTGTCGAGGTCGGTCACCTCGGCATAGGTCGGCAGCGGCAGCGTCTTGTGCGCGGCGGTGACCCAATCGGGCCGGAACTTCTCGCCATTGGCGGTCATGTCGCCCGATTCATTGCCGTACCAGCTGGCATAGCCGAGCACGTCATATTCGGGGTCGACATGCGGAACATAGGTCTTGCCGCGCACGGTATAGGCGCTGCCGATCTTGACCGGATGGTCGGTCACCGGCTTGTAATCGCGTCCGGCGCATGCGGACAGCGCCAGCGCCGCCGCCACCGCGCCGCTCCAGCGTCCGCGCAAAGCCCGCCGCCCTGTTGCCTTCGCCCCGGCCATCGGTTCTCGCTACCGCGTCGCTCGCCAGCGCGCCAGCCAATATGCCTTCGCTATGGCACAATTCATCGCCTCGGCTATTGAAGGCGGCGTGCCGACGCTTCTCACCCTTGTCGTCAACGCCATGCCCTGGCCGCTGCGGCGGCGGCTGGTCCGCGCCGATCCCGGCATGCAGCGCACCGCGCGCGCCTCGCGCGCGATGTTCGCGTTCCTCCTGACGCTCGCGACCGCGCTGCTCGTCGGGCGGGTCGTTTCGGTTTCGGTGCTGTCGTTCCTGATCGCCTTTCCGGTGACCGTGTTCTGCTGCGCCGCCATCGGCGATGACGAGACGCGCGCACGTATCGGCAAGACCGCCGCGCTCGCGGCTGCCGCCGGCGCCGCCTTCACGCTCTCCAGCCTGCTGCACACGCCCTGGATCAACCACGCGGTGTTTATCCTCGTCATCGGTGCAATGGCCTATATGCGCCAATATGCCGGCCCCTGGGCGCCGGTCGCTATCGCCGCGAATGTCAGCTATTTCTTCGGCTCGTTCCTGAAACCCGACCCGACCACACTGCACTGGCAATGGGTGGGGGTCGTCATCGGCGCGGCGTGTGCGCTGATCGTCCACCAGCTCGTCGTTCCGCACCGGCCCTGGCGGCGGATGCGCTGGTCGGCCGCGTCGATCCGTATGCGACTGGCGCATCTGCTTCGTACTGCGGCCGCGCTCGACGCGCCGGAGGAAAGCCTCGCCGTGCGGCGGTCGCTGCGCGGTGTCGCCGATGCCGTGCGCATCGCCGAAAACGAGCTTGAGAACCTGCCCGGCGGTCGCCTCGCGCATCGCCCGCTCGCAGAGGCGCTCATCCGCACGCTGGTCCTTGCCGAACGTCTCGCGCTTCAGGCGAAGGGCGTGATCGGCGATGGCCTTTCGGCAGAGGAACGCGCAGCGGCGAAGCGGCTGTCGGCGGCGCTCGTCGCCAATGACGAGTTGCCGCGAGAAGGCGATTCCGGCGACATCGCGGACGCGCTCAACGAACTCGAACGCGCCCTGCACCTGCCCCCCGATCACGCCGCCGCGCGCTCGGTCGATGCACCGCCGCCCGCGCCGACCAACGCGATCCTGCGGCCCGCGGTCCAGTCCGCCGCCGCCGCCGCACTCGCCATTATCGGCGGCAACGCGCTGTCGCCGGAGCGCTGGTACTGGGCGGTCATCACCGTGTTCGTGATGTTCACGGGCACCTATTCGCGCGGACAGGCGCTGTTCAAGTCGCTTCAGCGCACCGTCGGAACGCTGGGCGGCATCCTTGTCGCCATGGCCATCGTCTGGGCGGTGAACGGCGATACCCGCGCCGTCATCATCCTGATGCCGGTCGCGATCTTCTGCATCTTCTACGCCTTTCTTCAGGCCTATACCTGGATGGCATTCTGGATCACGATCGTGGTCGGGCTGCTATTCTCTTCGTTCGGCGAGTTCACCGACCGACTGATGGTCCTGCGGCTGGAGGAGACCGCGATCGGCGCGGTCGCCGGCATCGTCGTTGCCGCGCTCGTCCTGCCGCGCAGCACCGCCGCCCATGCGCGCGATCAGTTCAACGACCTCGCCGATGCGATCGACAAGGTCATCGACGAAGCGCTGCCCGGCGGGCCGCTCAACCGGCTGACGCTGACGGCTGCGCTCCACGATTTCGAAACCACGCTCAGCGACCTGCGCGACGCGATCGAGCCGCTGCGCCTGATCCCGCTGCAACGCGCCACCGAACAGCGCAGCCGCCTCCACCGCCAGCTCGTGCTGACGAGCTATTGGGTCCATGAAATTGCGCTTGCCGTGCGCCAGCTCGACAGCGCGGGCGTCGCCCAGGCCCCCGCTCCCGCCGCCGAAGCCGCCACCGCGCTGCACGAACGGCTGAAGCGTCTGCGCAACGCCGACACCGCTCCCGAACCGGCCGAAGACGATAATGCCCCCGCTCCCGATGACACCAGCCCCGCGGCCACGCTGGCAACCGCCTGCCACGGCGCGGCCGAAGCAATGACCGCAGCCGCCCGCCTGCTGACCGACCGCAGCCAGCAAACCCGCGCCTTCCGGTTCTAGAGAGCCGAAAGGCGTGCCTCACTGCCGCGCCTTCGTCCACCGCAACGACCTTGGCACTTCCGTGCGGTTCGCCCGTTGGATGCGGCATGGACGATATGATCGCAACGCTCACCGCGCGGATGCAGGCTGCCGCCGACGCGATGGATTTCGAAGAGGCGCGGCGGCTGCGCGATCGCATCGCGTTGCTGCGCGGCGGGGCCGATGCGCGCGACGCTGCCGCCGCCGACACGTCCGGCCTGACCCGGCAACAGCCAGGGGCGATGGGGCTGGGCACCAACCGCGCGCAGCTCGCCCGCCCGCCGGGCTGGAAGCCGCCGCGAAAGCCCGACCCGATGACCGCCGGGCGCAATTGCCGCGCCACACGCCGCAGCGACGACTGACGAAAGCGGCATCGATCGCCCCCGCAATCGCACGCCGCCGGAACCCTCGAAAGCGCGCCGCGTCCTACCTATCTCCCGTCTAGCATTGTCACCGGAACAGAAGTAGAACCAGCCCGTATGAGCCTCACCCACATCAGCGTCCGCGGCGCGCGCGAGCATAATCTCAAGGACGTGTCGGTCGACATTCCCCGCGACACGCTGACGGTCATCACCGGCCTGTCGGGCAGCGGCAAGTCGAGCCTCGCCTTCGACACCATCTATGCCGAGGGGCAGCGGCGCTACGTCGAATCGCTCTCCGCCTATGCGCGCCAGTTTCTCGAGATGATGCAGAAGCCCGATGTCGACCATATCGAAGGCCTCTCCCCCGCCATCTCGATCGAGCAGAAGACGACCAGCCGCAACCCGCGCTCGACCGTCGCGACGGTGACCGAGATCTACGATTACATGCGCCTTCTCTGGGCGCGCGTCGGCGTCCCCTATTCGCCCGCGACCGGCCTGCCCATCTCGGCGCAGACGGTCAGCCAGATGGTCGACCGCGTCCTCGCGCTCCCCGAAGGCACGCGCCTCTACCTCCTCGCCCCCGTCGTGCGCGGCCGCAAGGGCGAGTATCGCAAGGAACTCGCCGAGTGGCAGAAGGCGGGCTTCCAGCGCGTGCGCATCGACGGCGAGATGTACGAGATCGAGGAAGCGCCCAAGCTCGACAAGAAATACAAGCACGACATCGAGGTGGTGGTCGACCGCCTGGTTGTGCGCCCAAAAGACGCTCAGGACTCCATCGCCACGCGCCTCGCCGACAGCTTCGAAACCGCGCTCAAGCTCGCCGACGGCCTCGCCTATGTCGATCTGGCGGACACCACCGTCGCGGAGGCAATGCCTCCCCTCCCGCCTGCGGGAGGGGTCGGGGGAGGGTCTGTCAAGGAAGCCCCCCAAACATTCATTGCGGAAGGCGACACGCCCTCCCCTAGCCACTCCCGCCAGCGGGAGGGGAACCTCAAGGGCGCCGGCGTCCCCGACAACCGCATCGTCTTTTCCGAACGCTTCGCCTGCCCCGTTTCGGGCTTTACCATCCCCGAGATCGAGCCGCGCCTCTTCTCGTTCAACGCGCCGCAGGGGGCCTGCCCGGCCTGCGACGGCCTTGGCGAGCGGATGGAGTTCGACCGCGATCTCGTCGTCCCCAACGACGAACTATCCTTGAAGAAAGGCGCGGTCGTCCCCTGGGCCAAGTCCAACCCGCCCTCGCCCTATTACATGCAGGTGCTCGGCAGCCTCGCCCGCGAATTCGGCTTCAAGCTCGAAACCCCGTGGAAGGAGCTTCCGCAAGAGATCCGCGAGATGATCCTCACCGGCACGCGCGGAAAGCCCGTCACGCTCACCTTCGTCGACGGCCGCAAATCGTATGACGTGAAGAAGCCGTTCGAAGGCGTGATCGGCAACCTCAACCGCCGGTTGATGAAGACCGAGAGCGCGTGGATGCGCGAGGAGCTGTCCAAATATCAGGCCGCGCATCCGTGCGAGACCTGCGGCGGCGCCCGCCTCAAGCCCGAGGCGCTGGCGGTCAAGATCGACGGCCACGACATCTCGCACGCCAGCCGGCTGTCGGTGGTCGACGCGCTTGCCTTCTTCAAGACGCTCCCGGATGCGATGACCGGGCAGCAGCGCGAGATCGCCACCGCCATCCTCAAGGAGATCGACGAACGCCTCGGCTTCCTCAACAACGTAGGCCTCGACTATCTCAACCTCGACCGCAATTCGGGCACGCTGTCGGGCGGCGAATCGCAGCGCATCCGCCTCGCCTCGCAGATCGGCTCGGGGCTGTCGGGCGTCCTCTACGTCCTCGACGAACCCTCGATCGGCCTGCACCAGCGCGACAACGACATGCTCCTGGAAACGCTCAAGCGCCTGCGCGATCTCGGCAACACCGTCCTCGTCGTCGAACATGACGAGGACGCGATCCGCTCGGCCGACTATATCCTCGACATGGGGCCGGGCGCCGGCGTCCATGGCGGCGAGTTGGTGGCCGAGGGTACGCTCGACGACATCCTCAAATCAACGGGCAGCGTCACCGCCGACTACCTCAACGGCACGCGCGAAATCGAAGTGCCGCCGAAGCGCCGCAAGGGCTCGGGCAAGAAAGTCACCGTCCACGGCGCAAAGGCCAACAATCTGCGCGACGTCACCGCGAGCATTCCGCTCGGCACCTTCACCTGCATCACCGGCGTCTCCGGCTCGGGCAAGTCGAGTTTCACCATCGACACGCTCTACGCCTCGGCCGCGCGCAGCCTCAACGGCGCGCGCATCCTCGCGGGCAAGCACGACAGGATCACCGGCCTCGACCATCTCGACAAGGTCATCGACATCGACCAGTCGCCCATCGGCCGCACCCCGCGCTCCAACCCCGCGACCTATACCGGCGCCTTCACCAATATCCGCGACTGGTTCGCCGGCCTGCCCGAAAGCCAGGCACGCGGCTACAAACCCGGCCGCTTCTCGTTCAACGTGAAGGGCGGCCGGTGCGAGGCGTGCCAGGGCGACGGCGTGCTAAAGATCGAGATGCACTTCCTCCCCGACGTCTATGTCGAATGCGACGTCTGCCACGGCGCGCGCTACAATCGCGAGACGCTGGAGGTGAAGTTCAAGGGCAAGTCGATCGCCGACGTGCTCGACATGACGGTCGAGGACGCGCACGAATTCTTCAAGGCCGTGCCCCCCATCCGCGACAAGATGGCGATGCTCGAGGAAGTCGGGCTGGGGTACGTCAAGGTCGGGCAGCAGGCCACGACCCTGTCCGGCGGCGAGGCGCAGCGCGTCAAGCTCGCCAAGGAACTAAGCCGCCGCGCCACCGGCAACACGCTCTACATCCTCGACGAACCCACCACCGGGCTTCACTTCGAGGATGTGCGCAAATTGCTCGAAGTGCTCCACGCGCTGGTCGAGCAGGGCAACACGGTCGTGGTGATCGAGCACAATCTTGATGTGATCAAGACGGCGGACTGGATTCTCGACCTCGGGCCGGAAGGCGGCGTGAAGGGCGGCGAGGTGATCGCCACGGGCACGCCGGAGGATATTGCCGCGAGCGAGCGGAGCTTTACGGGGCGGTATCTCGCGCCGTTGCTGGCGAAGGGGAAGGAACGGGTCGCGGCGGAGTAATTACTTTTCTAGCTTCCACGGGAATTGCTTGAGATTGTCTATCACTTCGCGACCATATTTTCGCTCCAGCCGCAACAGAAATTCCGGCTCGACCGAATTCACGAAAGCTAACGTTCCGGACAATCTTGCCGCAGCCTCGACAGTAAGCTCTCCATGCTTCGCGTGGTGCACGGCGGCGCTTATTTTCCTTTTTCTATCCCTACCTAGTGACACCTCCTGATCATTTGTTAGCACGAGGCCCGTTACCTGCCGGTGATACCTAGGGGTTGCGACCACTGTTTTATTCTCGTTAATTGACAAGCGCGGCCATGGAACCTCCTTGATGGCTCTGCGCACCGCCTTTTCAACGCCCGTCAGATATCCCGTCCTCTTCGCTGAGAACGTAAGATCGTCAGCATATCTGGTATATGCAACGTAATCTTTCTGAACTAATTGCGATACAAGAGCGTCAAATTTGTACATCAGAAGATTTGACAAGTGAGGCGAAGATGGCGCACCGATCGCTAGCTTCAAGTAGCTTTCGCCTTTAGATTGGTGAAATAATATTTTAGACGTGTGATGCAGATCATCGCCATCCATAAACAAACTGCGGTCTTCACAATACGCTTGCCAGTCCCTTACCCGAATTGATGGGAAAAACTCCTTGAAGTCCATCTTCAGGATTGGGCCGTTATCCACATGAGCGAGCGCATTTTCTCTGATCGACCGACCTTTGCGGTAGGCCATCGCTGCTTGATGAACAGGTAACTCTAACAGATATTTTTCGACGATAACCTTCTGCAAAGCTTTCAGCTCACGAGCTGGCTGAGCTATGTCGCGAAGGCTACCATTGCGCTTTTTAATTCGGAAATGCTTGTAGCGACGAGGCGCATTGGAGATGATTTTCATCACATCCCGCTCCGTAAGACCAGTGCTCTCGATTAGAATGGAGATTAATTTGCTCATCTTGCCGCCTGCGCAAATTTCTGAATGCCATTAAACCTGGCCAAATCTTCGGTTCTCCAGTGCTCTCGAAAAGCCTGTCGGCGTCGTTCCTTATTAAATATTGGAGCGCCTTTATCAAACTTTAATACTAGCGCGTCTCTGACGTTTGGAAGCGCAAAGTAATAATCGTTAAATCCCCGAGTTTCTTTGACTATCCAATGGGCCGCTTCGGCGCAAAGCATCAACCTGTCGACCTCTTCCACCGACATCTCTATGTCAAAGTCCGAAAACAGTTGCACAACTTCCGCTGCGGTCAACGCTCCAAACTCTTGGGCAAACCCTACCATCATTTTGATCAAATGCCCCCGCCGCTCAGGGTTAAACGTGGCGCTTTCTTTAACTCTCTCAAAATGATCATTTATTGCCGGAACTAAGCGGTCTCTAAGCACAACCAAGTTGACGTTCTTAATAGAGTTCTTCACCATGCCGGTTTCATCGTCGTTTAAGACGAAGACTGATCTTTCGCTATAATCTCCTTTGAGATGCTGTAGCGGACCAAGCTTGATGAATGAATCGTCACGATAGTAGTAATCTCTCACTACTACTAAGAGCTTTGAAGCAAGTTCTGGCATCATCGAAAATGCCCCCAACTCAGCAATACTACCTTGACTCTCACTAAACAGTAGTATTAACTCGCACACCTGCGCGAAATCGATTTCAAACTTGAGCAAGTCGCGATATGCTGGCCTCGACAAATGAAACGTGTTCACGTCCTCTGCAAGCAATGCTTCTCTACCCTTCAATGCGCTATTATCAGGCGCCTTGAGAAAAGCATCTCTTATCGAACTAATTTTTGACGATGTTTTCTTTGTCTTCCCGCCACATAGGAAAATTAAATCCGTCGGCGGCTCAACAAAAATTGCTCCCCGATTCACGTATTTTGTGAAATCGGGGAGCACAGCTTACCTATGCTCCGAAAGAGCGCGATGGGCAATCGAGCGGAGCGTCCCGACTGAGGGCGATTGGCCATCGCGCTCTTTCGGAGCCCCAAGCATTCCCAATAATGTGACGTCCGGCGAACCGCCAGACGGGTATCCAAACGTGACACCAAGTCGCGTAAGCTGAAGCAAGTTTAGTAACGCCCCCGTATAAGTCAATTTGCCAAACTACCGGGGCCATTGCCAAAAATGCAATAGCCCCGACGCGGGAGTAAATCCCGCGTCGTCGAACGGGTTGACTACGCCACCCGCCGGCCGGGCGGGCCGCGCGGCTTTCCTACACGCCAGCTTCCTGCATATAAGTCCGGTCCCCTGATTCGATTGGGAAGGACGCCCCATGTCCGACAGGACTGCCCGCCGATGCCCGCTCGCCGCGTCGATGCCGACCGCGAGCCGCCGGGCCGTGCAGCGCCGCCTTTGCATCGAGGAAGCGGGAGCGAGGGGGGGGACGTGTCGCTAACTTCGCTAACTTCCGCGTCCGCGCGGCCCCGGGGTCATCGAACGGCGCGCGCAATCTTGTTTCGTCGCCGGGCAATTTTCGCGAAGGATTTGCGCGAAGTTTGTGAAGCCAGGCCGGAACAGGCGCCCTGCTCTGCCCGTTGCCCCTCCGACATTCGACGCTGACGATCCGAGGAACCCAACACCATGCCCAGCACCAAATCCCGCGCCCGGCCCGCCGCCTTCTACACCCGCACGCGCACCGCGCTCATCGGCCTCGGCGTCTTTGCCGTCGGCGCCTCCGCCGCTGCGGGGGTCGCGCTGTGGCGCCGCGCGCGCCGTCCGTCCGAAGGCCATGCCGCGCCCGACCTGAAGGCCGACCGCCACCCCGACGGGTCGAAGCGCGCTCCCGCCGACTTCCGCCCCGATCCGCATGCGCAGGTCGACGAATCCGACCGCGAAGCGCTGCGCCCCGCGACCGAAAAGGTCCGTCATCGTACCGAGACGACCGAGGAACTGAACGGCGCAGCAACGGTTGGTACCGCTTGAGACTATCACGGCCACGCCAGCACGACCGCCGCGCACTATCGCTGCAAAGCGCATGCGCCGCGGTCGGCCAGCGCTACGATGAAGCACCGGACGACCAACGATCCGGGCACATTCGCGGCCGACGATATGGGAGGATCATGATGCGCGAAATCACGCTTCGCCGCCCTGCCCCAACGGCAGAATGCACTGACCCGGCGGACGCCGGACCCGCCCCCGCTTCGCACGCACCGCGAAAGGTTGCGGTCGCCCCCCGCCCTTTTCGATACCGCCTGCCGGAGGGCGCGCGCTAGCCGGGCTCGACCGCGCACATGGGCACCGCTCCGCCCCGCTCCGCGCTACGCCCTTGCGAAGGCTGCAAATTCGCACCGGATCGGTGACGATACCCTATGTCCCCGCTCGCCCGCCCCTGCAAAAAGATTGCGAGGGGAAGCTTTGGGGGCGCCGTTGGCAAGTTCACGCAACATGTTGAAGGACGAAATCTCACCCGCGGTCCGCGCGCGGTTGATGAACCTCGTCACGCAGGTCACCGACCGCGAGGCATGCAGTTCGGAAGAGGCGGTCGACAGGATCGAAGCGGCGCTCGATATGTCGGGCGAATCGGCGCCGGTGCTGCGCTCGCTGGGCGATTTCGCGCAGGTCATCCGCACGATCCGCTTGCGCCGCAACGAAACGCTCGGCGTCGATCTGATGCGCGATCCCGCCTGGGACATGCTGCTCGACCTCTTCTCATGGACGATTGCGGGGCATGAGGTAACGACCAAGACGCTGTGCGCCGGGTCGGGCGTCCCGCCGACGACGGCGCTTCGCCATCTTCAGCGGCTGGAGGAAAAGGGCGTGATCGAACGGCATCCCAATGCCTTTGACCAGCGCTGCATGAACGTCACGCTCGCCCCGCCCTATGTCGAACGCCTGGCCTCGCTGATCCGCAAATATCGCGATGCCTGCGTAGAACAGTGATCGGCGGCGCGGGTGCGCGGCGCCGCGCCGGACGCCCGCTAAAGCGAGGTCTGAATGCGCTGGAAGACACCCATGGCATATAGAGCCACCAGCAGCACCACGCCCAGCGCGATCCGCGCGCGAAGTGCAGCCGTTGCTGGCAAAATCGTCTGCGATCAAATGGAACCTGCCTGGGGGCCGCGCCGCTTCGTTCGACATAAGGCGCTGTATCTGCTATACAATCTGCATTGCCGGCAGCCTGAACCGTAAGCGCCGGTGACTGAGAGACAAGAAAAACGCGCTCCCGCTTACGTTAAGCAACAGAGGGGCGATCCACATGGACCTCATCTATCTTGAACGGCGGCATCGCATGGCGCTCGACAGCGTCGACGCCGCCACGCACGACATTGCCCGCGCTTCGCACGCCAGCCTGGCCGGGCTCTACGCCGAATGGATCCAGCAGTTGAAGGACGAAGCCGCCGGGCTTCCCACAGAGGGGAAATTTCCCATTCGCCGAACCTGATTTTCGCCCGGCCGGTGCCCGCGCGCGTCCGGCCGCGATTGCCACGCCGTACCGATGCGCGTATGGCAGACGGTGCTACAGTCGCAAATTGACGGTCTTTGGCGCTTTGCGGCTCC
Source organism: Stakelama marina (assembly GCF_018122655.1). Taxonomy (GTDB): domain Bacteria; phylum Pseudomonadota; class Alphaproteobacteria; order Sphingomonadales; family Sphingomonadaceae; genus Sphingomonas; species Sphingomonas marina. Next base: position 314,351 of record NZ_JAGRQC010000004.1, on the reverse strand, counting down.
TTCTTCCTTCTTTCCCTACGCCTGAAATGCATCAGGGCGTCCGACATCCGGGCTCCGTTTCTAGAAGGAATACCCAAATGGCCATCACCGGCACCGTAAAATTCTTCAACACCGACAAGGGCTATGGCTTCATCGCGCCCGATGGCGGCGGCAACGACGCTTTCGTCCACATCTCAGCGGTGGAAGCAGCGGGCATGCGCACGCTCGATAAGGATCAGCGCGTGACCTACGAGCTCGAAGCTGACCGCCGCGGCAAGCAGGCCGCGTGCAACCTCCAGCCTGCCGAGTAATCGCACGCTTTTCGGGGCGGCGCCCGGCGCTACGACGCCGCGCCGCCCCTTCCTACCCGAACGACCGCGCGAAGGATAACCGATGACCGAAGCCCAGACCTTCCGCGCCCGCGCCGAACAAGACCGCGCCGCCGCCGATGCCGCGACGCTCGATTCGGTGCGCGACCGCCATCTCCGTTCCGAAGCGGCATGGGCCGCGATGGCGCGGCGGTCCGAACGCGTCGCCGAACAGCGCGAACGCAACGAAGCTGAAAAGATCGCCGCGAAAGACGGCTGACCGGGCCACTTTCACCGGCAGCACGAACCGTCCCGAAATGTTGCACCTGCGAAAAGGGTGCGGCTTTCAGCGCCTGTTCATGGTAAATGCCGCCTTATCCGAATGTCTGCAGCGCGCGGGCGGCGCTGTTCTTGGGGAAGTGTGATGCGGACTGAAATAGCCTATGTCTTGATCCTGTTGCTGGTCGCTGCCGGCGTTCTTGCCTTTGCGGTGCTTCGTGCCCGCTCGCGCGAGGAACGCGCCATCCGGCACGGTCGCAGTCGCCAGGAAGCGCGCCGCCGCCATCGCTGGTGGGACCGCGGCTGACCGTGCGCCTGAAATCATTTTCCTACATGGCGGGCATCGGCTAGATTTGCGGTCGACACCCGCTGGTGCGTAACATGATTGCACGACCATGTAATTTTGCGAAAGCATCGCCGCGAATTGTGCGAAGCTAAGCATGGGAACCGACCGAGGCCCGCCCTCGTTTCCGCTCCGTAACCAGCCGGGAGAACCAGCCATGTCCGTCCGCCCAGTCCTAGCCGCGACCGCGGCGCTGTCCGCTACCGCCGCACTGCTCGGCGGCTGCGCCACGATCTCGCAGACGGTCGGAAAGACCTGGACGATGGGCCTGATCGGCGCGCAGGAAGTCCCCGGACCCGGCGATCCCGATGGCAGCGGCACGGCAAAAGTCACCGCCGACGCGACGACCGGCACGATCTGCTACGAACTGACGGTGCAGGACATTTCCCAACCCACCGCCGCGCATATCCACCAGGGCGCGCGCGGCGTCGCAGGGCCTCCGGTGCTGCAGTTGAAGCCGCCGGTAACGGGGTCGTCGAAGGAATGCCTCGACGTCGACAAGCAACTCGCCGCGGCGATCATCGCCAACCCGACCGGCTATTATGTCAACGTCCACACCGCCGACTATCCCAAGGGCGCGATTCGCGGCCAGCTCCCGCCGCGCTGAAACAGGACGGCGCTAGTCGGCGGCGAGCGCTTTCAGCGCTTCGCCGGAAACCCGCTGGACGCGCCATTCGTCCATCCCCGTGGCGCCCATCTTGCGATAGAAATCGATCGCCGGCTGGTTCCAGTCGAGCACCGACCATTCGAACCGCCCGCAATCGCGCTCGACGGCAATCTTGGCGAGATGCCGAAGCAACGCCGTCCCGACCCCGCCGCCACGGGCCTCTGGCGTCACATAGAGATCTTCGAGATACAGCCCCTTCCTGCCCGTCCAGGTCGAGAAATTGTGAAAGAACAGCGCAAAGCCGACCGGGTGGCCGTTCACCTCGGCAATCACCGCCTCGGCCGAGTGCTCCTCGAACAGCGCGAAATCGAGCGCCGCCACATCGGCTTCGACCGCATCGGGTTCGCGCTCGAACGCGGCGAGCTCCTTCACCAGCTTGAGGATGGTCGGCACGTCCGATGGCTCGGCGGGTCGGATATGGGTCATGACAATTGCGTCTCCGCATCAGCAAAAGGTTGGGGCCGCCGCCGCGCGGCATACAGGCACCCGGCGACGATCAGCGCCGCACCGGCAAGCGTATAGCCAGTGACATACTCGCCGAAAAAGACATATCCGAACAGCGCTGCCCAGACGAACGAGGTATATTCGGTCGGCGCCAGATAACTCGCTTCCCCGCGCGCATAGGCCCAGCCGAGCAGCATCAAAGAGATCGTCGCCAGCACCGCGGCAGCCGCGATCTTCGGCCAGGCATCCGTCGGCGGCAGCACCGCCAGCCAAGGAGCGGCTAGGAGCAGCCCGCCCAGCACGAACAGGCTCTGCCAGAAGGCGATCTCGGTCGGACCCGCACGCTGCGCCTGTTGCCGCGCAAGAATCAGATTGTACGAATAACAGATCGCCGATGTCAGGATCGCCAGCGCACCCAGAAACGCCTCATCGCCGAGCTCGCCGCGCGCCTGACCGATCAGGATAACGCCAACGCCTGCCGACGCCGCCAGCGACCCGATAATACTCGTCCGCCGCATCTTCTCGCCGAGGAGAAGCGCGGCGAGGAATATTGCCAGCAGCGGCGCGATATAGCTGAGCGAGATCGCCTGCGCCATCGGAACCCGCGCCAACCCCCAGAAGAACAGTATCGACATGACGAGGCCGACCGCGCCGCGCTTCAGATGCAGCCGCATCGCTCCCGGCAGGGGCCGCGCCGGACGCCGCGCGAAATGGACAACCGCACCCAGCGCGACGATCAGAAAGCCGCGCCACAGCAGCGCGTTATACACGCCGATGGTGATCCCCAGCCCCTTCATCGCCGCATCCATCATCGAAAAGGTGGCGATGCCGGACACGCCGACGGCAAAGGCGATTGCGGGGGAAGCCGGGCGGGACATGACACCGCCCTGACCGATCACGCCAATCGGCGCAACGGAAACCAGTATCGAGGGGCTATTCGGCCGCCTGCATTTCCTCGGCCTCGCCGGCCTCGATCTCTGCGGCCTTTGCCTCGACTAGCTTTACGATGTGTTCGATCATGTCGCCATCGGCAACGTGATGGTCGGTGACGCCCGACAGATAGACCATGTGCTTGCCGGCACCGCCGCCGGTGATACCGATATCGGTTTCGCGCGCTTCACCGGGGCCGTTGACGACGCACCCGAGCACCGACAGCGACATCGGCGTGCGGATATGGCTGAGCCGGTCCTCGAGCGTCTGCACCGTGCGGATCACGTCGAAGCCCTGCCGTGCGCAGCTTGGGCAGCTCACCACCCGGACGCCGCGGTTACGGATACCCAGCGCCTTCAGAATTTCGAAACCGACGCGCACCTCTTCTTCGGGTTCGGCGGAGAGCGACACGCGGATCGTGTCGCCGATACCGAACCAGAGCAGCGATCCGATGCCGATCGACGACTTCACCGTGCCGCCGACAAAGCCGCCCGCTTCGGTAATGCCCAGATGCAGCGGGCAATCGACCTGCTCGGCAAGCTGTTGATAGGCGGCAACCGCCAGGAACAGGTCGGATGCCTTCACCGCGACCTTGAATTCGTGGAAGTCATGGTCCTGAAGCAGCTTGATATGGTCGAGCGCGCTTTCGACCAGCGCGTCGGGACACGGCTCGCCATATTTTTCGAGCAGGTCCTTTTCCAGCGACCCCGCATTCACGCCGATGCGCATCGAACAGCCATTGGCCTTGGCCGCGTTGACGACTTCCTGCACGCGCGCTTCGGACCCGATATTACCGGGATTGATACGCAGGCACGCCGCACCCGCATCGGCCGCTTCCAGCGCCCGTTTATAGTGGAAATGGATGTCGGCGACGATCGGCACCCGCGCCGCGCGCACGATCTGCCTCAGCGCGGTGGTGGATTCGACGTCGGGGCACGAAACGCGGATGATGTCCGCACCCGCATCCTCGCAACGGCGGATCTGGTCGATCGTCGCCCTTGCATCAGCGGTGACGGTGTTGGTCATCGTCTGCACCGAAATAGGCGCATCTCCGCCCACGGGGACGTTGCCCACCATGATCTGGCGGCTCTGCCGGCGGACGATATCGCGCCAGGGTCGAACGGACATGGAAATCTCTCACAAATGCTTCGCGCAAGCCGCATATAGCGGTCGCAGCGGCAGCTTGAAAGGGACGGTGGCCGAACGCATCGGCGTTGCATGGCGCGAAAGCGCCACCTAAGCCCGATCCATGCACCCGGCGCGGCACTTTGGAATGGACTGGCTAAGGATCGGCGCCTTTGCGCTGCTGATCCTCTATCACATCACCATGGCATTTTCGCCGTGGCCCTACCGCATCAACATGGAAGTGCCGCATTACTGGGTCATCATCCCGATGCTCGCGGTCAATCCGTGGCGCCTGATCCTGCTGTTCGTGGTGTCGGGCTATGCCAGCGCCGCGCTGCTGGCGAAGATGGCGGGCGCGGGGCGGTTCCTGAAGTCGCGCACGCTGCGCCTTATTCCACCGCTGATCTTCGGCATCATTATCATCGTCCCGCCCCAGGCATGGATCCAGCTCGTCACGCAAAAGGGCTATACGCAGGGGTTCGGTCATTTCCTGCTGCACGACTATTTCAGTTTCCGCTCGATCGATGGCGTGCTGGTGCCGAGCTGGAACCACCTTTGGTTCGTCGCCTATCTGTTCGTCTATACCGCAGCGCTCAGCCTGCTCGCCCTGCTCCCCGGCAGTATGTGCAGAGGCGCGGGAATCGTCGTCGAACGCATCCTGACAGGCCCGCTCGTATTCATTCTGCCCGCCGCGCTGCTAGCGGCATTCCGCCTCGCGATGCTGCCCGATATGCAGGAAAACACCCAGATGCTGGTCGACGACTGGCCTGCGCACCTCGTCTATTTCAGCGCCTTTCTGTTCGGCGTCCTGCTGCGCAATTCGCACGCGCTGTGGGACGCGATCCGCAAATGGTGGTGGGCGGCGGCCATCGTCGCGGTGCTCGCCTATACCGGCTATGCGATCCGCGAGGGCTGGCTGATCGGCACCGAGCTCAGCCGGTCGTTGTTCCACGAGATCGTCGCGACCCGCGCCGTCCTCGCCTGGACCGCGATCGTCGCGCTGATCGGCGCGGCCGACCGCCTTCTCGATCACGACCATCCGGCGCGCAGGACGCTGGCCGAAGCGGTATTTCCTTTTTACATCATCCATCAGACGATTATCGTCGTCGTCGGATGGATGTTGCTGGAGTCAGAGCTATCGCTACTCACGCGCTATTTCATACTCGTCGGGGCGACCGCGGCGGGATGCTGGATCTTCTACGACGTCGGGCGTCGCATCGCTTGGCTGCGGCCGCTGATCGGGTTACAGGCGCACCCCGCCTGGGCGCAGATGGCACGGCCGTCCCGCGCCGAAGCGTAATCGCGCTCATCACCGCACTGATCGGAGGTCTCGTCATGTCCGCTCCCGCCGCTGCGCAGGAAGCATCCAGCGAAAAGCCCAAATGGACGCTCGTCATTCATGGCGGCGCCGGCATCATCGAGCGTGACAAGGTGACGGCGGAACAGGAAGAAGGCGTACGAAACGGCCTGAACGCCGCGCTCGACGCCGGACAGAAGGTGCTGGCAGGCGGCGGCACCGCGATGGATGCGATCGAGGCGACGATCCGCGTGCTCGAGGACGACCCGCATTTCAACGCCGGGCGCGGTGCGGTCTTCACCTGGGACGGCCGCAACGAGCTCGATTCCTCGATCATGGATGGCAGCAACCGCGCCGCAGGGGCGGTCGCCGGCGTCGGCGACGTCCGCCACCCGGTCACGCTCGCGCGCGCGGTGATGGAGCACAGCCCGCACGTCATGCTGTCGGGCAAGGGTGCGGAGGAATTCGCCAAGGAACAGGGCCTCGAAATCGTCGATCCGAGCTATTTCGCGACCAAGCATCGCCGCGAACAGCTCGAAAAGATGAAGGCGAACGACAAGCTCGGCTGGTTCGATGTCGACTTGAAATACGGCACCGTCGGCGCGGTGGCGATGGACAGCCACGGCCATGTCGCAGCGGCGACATCTACCGGCGGCCTGACCGGCAAGCGCTGGGACAGGATCGGCGATTCGCCGATCATCGGCGCGGGCACCTATGCCGACGACCGCGCCTGTGCGGTGTCGGCGACGGGCGCAGGCGAATATTTCATCCGCGAAGGCGTCGCGCACGAAATCTGCGCGCGCGTCCGCTTCAAGGGCGAGACGCTGAAAAAGGCGGCCGACACGGTGATGGCCGAGGTCAAGGATCTGGGCGGCACCGGCGGGGTGATCCTGACCGGCCCGACCGGCGAAATGGCCTGGAGCTTCAACACGCCCGGCATGTACCGCGGCAAGGTAAGCTCCACCACCGACCGCGTCGTCTCCTTCTACGGCGACCAGGAATAACGCGATGTTGTGGGCGGGACTGGCCGGTATCTTTCTCGCCCAGTCCGCGCCGACAATCGCTCCGGATACAACGCTCCCCCCACCGCCTCCGGCCCTCGCCGCAGCGCTGGATAGCCAGGGTTATCCCGATCCGGATAACATCGAATGGATGCGCGGTGCATTCGCCGACGCGTCCGATACGCAAAAGGCCGAGAGGGCCAACATCCAGCATTGGATAACCAATTGTTCCCGGCTCGGCACGGCAGAGGTACGTGCCAATCTCGCGGCAATGGGCGTTTCTCTGCGTCAGAAACCAGAAGCATTCCCGCTTCCCGCGTGTCGCGGCGTCATAGCGTTTATGCCTCCACAGTCGTTACGGACCGATTGGCCCGATTTCCATCGTGCCTATAGCGCTGCACGAAATGATTGGTCTATCTTCCGCTATGGAGCGAAGCTGGGTTTCGAGGCCGTACCATTCGACCCTGACTGGACCAGTGAAGAAGCACGCAAATTGCTTCACGCCGTCGTTCGAGAGCAGGTGTATCGCGGCGCGCTTGGCTGGGGGCACAATGGTCCGGCAACCAATCCTGCGACGCTGGCGGCTCTCCAAATGTTCTCGTCGCTCAATATCGCACGCGAGGACGCGAAAAATCTGGTGATGATGAAGCGGTTGGTTGCCAAAAAGGGGTGGCCCGGAATCGCTGCAGTCGGCAAGACGGCCAGCAACGCGGCATGGCTGCTAGCTCAGCATGCGGACCGGGACCCGGCGTTTCAGCTGCGGGTTTTGCGGCTGATGAGGCCGATGGCGGAAACCGGCGACGTCCGTAAAGATAATTACGCGTATCTCTACGACCGCGTGATGCTGAAACTCACCGGGCGGCAACGTTATGGAACGCAGGCGACCTGCGCCGATGGGAAACATGTACCCCTTCCTCTGGAAGCAGGGATTGATGTCGACGCCGAACGCGCGAAGATGGGGATGCCGCCGATCGCGGAATATATCGCTGATCTGAACGGGATGTTCGGCCCTTGTCCGTCTGCCAAAGCTGATTGAACTGATCGCGCCCGCGGCGTAAGCGCACGCCATGTCCCGTATCCTTGCTTTCGCAGCCGCGCTGGTCGCCTTTTTGACGCCGCTCACCGCCAATGCCTATTGGGCCTATGGTCACCGGACCATTGCCGAGATCGCGTACAGGAATGTGACGCCCGATACGCGGCACGCGATCGACGCGTTGCTGCGCCGTGCCGACCTGCTCGACACGCCGACCTGTCCAGCGAAGACGATCGAGGATGCCAGCGTCTGGCCCGATTGCATCAAGAAGCTGGGTGAACGGTTCAACTATACCTTTGCCTGGCACTATCAGGACGTGAATGTCTGCCAGCCGTTCGACCTGAAATCCGCCTGCGCCAACGGCAATTGCGTGTCGGCACAGATCGAACGCGATATGAAGCTGCTGAAGGACAAGTCGATACCGGTGCGCGAGCGCGTCCGTGCGCTCGCCTTTCTGATCCATTTTGTGGGCGATCTGCACCAGCCGCTCCACGCCGGCGAAAATCACGATGCCGGGGGCAATTTCGTGCACAGCAATTACGGTATCTACACCGCGAAGAAGCTAAATCTGCACAGCGTCTGGGACGGTTGGCTCGCCGAGCGCGCGATCACCACGCCGCCGTCGCTGGTCCGCAAATATTCGGCGCAGGAAAAGGCGAAGGTCACCGCGGGTAGTGTCGAGGACTGGAGCAAGCAAAGCTGGCAGATCAGCCGTGATGTCGTCTATCCGACCGCGCTGGGCGGCGATGTCTGCAAGATGGACAAGAAGCACGCGCAGGATGCGCATCTCGACAACAAAGAGATCGCCAAGCTTGTGCCGGTCGAGCGCAAGCAGATCGAGCGTGGCGGCCTGCGCCTCGCCAAGCTGCTCGATCAGGTGTTCGGCTAAACCAAAGCGCGTTGGCGCGCGGCCTCAGTCGAAGCCGCGTTCGAGATAGCGTTCGGCAATCGCGCAGTGCATCGCGACGCCGCGCGACAGCATGTCCTCGTCGATCGTCATCTTCGTGTTGTGCAGCGGCGGGTTGCTTTCGGGATCGCTTCCCTCCGGCGCGACGCCGAGAAATGCCATCGCACCCGGCAGTTCGCGCAGGACATAGGAGAAATCCTCTGCGCCCATGATCGGTGCGGGCATCTTCATCCAGCCCTGTTCTCCGCCGATATCGCGCGCGATTTCCTCCATCATGCCAGTCGCGCGTTCATCGTTCATCGTCACCGGATAGCCGACCTCGATCGTTGCCTCGCCTTCGCAGCCATGCGCCGCGGCGACGTGATGAACGATGTCCTTGAACGCCTGCTGGACCTTCGCGCGCGTTTCTTCCGACAGCGTGCGCAGCGTGCCGAGCAGTTCGCACGACGACGGAATGACATTGTGCGTAGAGCCCGCAGCGATCTTGGAGATGGTCAGCACCGCCGGATCGGATACCGGCACCCGCCGCGCGACCCACGTCTGCAGCGCAGTGACGATCTCGCACGCGACCGGGATCGGGTCGATGCAATCGTGCGGCATCGCGCCGTGCCCGCCCTTGCCGCGGATTGTGGCATTGAGCGTGTCGGCAGAGGCGAGCAGCGGACCCGGTCGGCTGACGAACATGCCGCGCGGCGCATTGGGATAGATATGGAGCGCAAAGCCCGCATCGGGCGCGGTCTTTTCGAGCAGCCCGTCCTCGATCATGAAGCGCGCGCCGTGATGCCCCTCCTCACCCGGCTGGAACATGAAAACGACCGTGCCCGGCAGTTCATCGCGCTTTGCGCACAGCGCCTTGGCAGCACCGACGAGCATCGCTGAATGCGCGTCATGGCCGCAGGCGTGCATCGCGCCGTCGACCTTCGACGCATAATCGAGCCCGGTTTCCTCCTGCATCGGCAGCGCGTCCATGTCGCCGCGCAACAACACGGTGCGGCCATTGTCGCTGCCACCGCGCAGCACCGCCATGAAGCCCGTCGTCGAGGTCCCTTCGTGAATTTCGAGCGGCAGGCCCTCCAGCGCCTTTTTCAGTTTTTGGGTCGTGCGCGGGCATTGCAGACCGATTTCGGGATCGGCGTGGATCGCACGGCGCAACTCGACGACCTCGGCAAGCCCCGCCTCGCCGATCGCGGTCCAGTCGGTCTTGGTGGAAAGCTCGGTCATGTGGGGTTCTCCTGCGGTCGCGTTTCGGTGGTGGTAGCGCAGCGTTGCTACCAAGTCACCGGCCGGCAACCTGCAAGAGAGGCGCGTACCGGTGCGCTATTTCTTACGTTTGAAATCGACGGCGACGACATTCGATCCGTCTTCGACCGGCTTGGCGCCCTCACCGTCATTTTCGGCATCGTCGTGCGGGCCGGGCCCTTCGGGTTCGTCCTGCACCTGAAAGCGCAGTTCGAAATTGACCGCGGGATCGTGAAAGCCCGTAATCGCCGAAAAGGGAATCAGCAGCGTCGAAGGAATCTGGTTGAAGCTCAGCCCGATCGAGAATCGATCGTCCTCGACGTTCAGATCCCAATAGCGATGCTGGATGACGATCGTCATTTCGTCGGGGAAGCGTTCGATCAGCCGGTCGGGCACCTCAACTCCGGGCGCCTGCGTCTTGAACGTGATGTAGAAATGGTGCTGGCCCGGCAGTGCGCCGGCTTCCTGCACCTGGCCGAGAACGCGGCCGACGACGGCGCGCAGCGCTTCCTGCACGATGTCGTCATAGGGGATAAGGCTATCGGGCACACTGTCAGTCATATGCGCCTCTTGCTAAACGTGTTTGGCGCATGGTCAAGATTGCATGCGCCATATCGCACGCTATGGAGGCGCACATGCGCACCGCCACCATCTCTCGCACGACGCACGAAACGTCGATCGACGTTACCGTCAATCTCGACGGCAGCGGCGAATATCAGGTCACGACAGGGATCGGCTTTCTCGACCACATGGTCGAGCAGCTTTCGCGCCATTCGCTGATCGACATGCAGGTGACGGCGAAGGGCGATCTGCATATCGACCAGCATCACACGACCGAGGATACGGCGATCGCGGTCGGTGAAGCGGTTGCAAAGGCGCTTGGCGACAAGAAGGGCATTCGCCGCTACGGCGACGCGTTGTCGCCGATGGACGAGACGCTGACGCGCGTCGCTCTCGATATTTCGGGGCGGCCCTATCTCGTCTTCGATGTCGAGTTCAGCCAGCCGCGACTCGGCGAAATGGACACCGAGCTTTTCGAACACTGGTTCCACAGCTTCGCGCAGGCGGCGGGCATTACGCTGCACGTCGAAACGCTGCACGGGTCGAACAACCACCATCTGATCGAAAGCGCGTTCAAGGGACTGGCGCGCGCACTTCGCGCCGCGGTCGAGATCGACCCGCGCAAGGCGGACGCGATCCCGTCGACCAAGGGCATGCTCGGTGGCTGAGGATTTTCGCAGCCAGGGTCCGCTGTGCCTGATCCTGCTCAGCTATGTCCGGCCGCTCGACGCGGTCGATGCGCAGTTGCAGGCGCATGTCGATTGGCTGGAACGCGGCTTTGCGGAAGGGCTGTTCCTCGTCGCCGGCAGGCGCGATCCGCGTACCGGCGGCGTTATCCTGGTGCGCGGGCGCAGGCCGGAGGTCGAAAAGCTTGCGCAAAGCGACCCCTTGGTGGCGAGCGGCGTCGCCGAGGCGGAGGTCGTCGCCTTCAACGCAAGTTTCGCCGCGCCGGCGCTCGCGCAGATCATCGAATGACGCTCGCGTTGATCGACTATGGCGCCGGCAACCTCCATTCGGTGCACAATGCGCTGAAGGCGGCGGGGGCCGACGATGTCGCGGTGACCGCCGATCCGGGGCTGGTGCGTGCCGCCGACCGGATCGTGCTGCCCGGCGTCGGGGCATTCGCGGCGTGCGCGAACGGGTTGCGCTCGATCGGGGGAATGGTCGAGGCGCTTGAGGAGCGCGTGCTGCGCGACGCGGTGCCCTTTCTCGGCGTCTGTGTCGGCATGCAGTTGATGGCGACGACCGGCGAGGAATTCGGCACGCATCCGGGCCTCGGCTGGATAGAAGGAACGGTCCGCGCGCTGAAGCCCGCACCCGGCATCCGCGTGCCGCATATGGGATGGAACGACGTAACCCCGCTCGCTCCGCATCCGCTGATCGAAGCAGGCGAGGCCTATTTCCTGCACAGCTATGCCTTTGAAGGCGAAGGCGTGCTGGCGGTCACCGATCATGGCGGCCCCGTTACCGCCGCGATCGGGCGCGACAATATGCTGGGCGTCCAGTTCCACCCCGAAAAGAGCCAGCGTTTCGGGCTGGCGCTGATGGAAAGGTTTCTTGCATGGCGTCCCTGACGATCTTTCCGGCGATCGACCTGAAGGGCGGCAAGGTGGTGCGGCTCGCCGAAGGCGATATGGACCGCGCGACCGTCTATGGCGACGATCCGGCGGCGCAGGCCGGCTCATTCGCCAAGGCCGGCGCGGACCATCTCCACGTCGTCGACCTCGACGGAGCGTTCGCGGGACGCGCCGTCAACGCGGACGCGGTCGAGGCGATCGTTGCCGCCTTTCCCGGACGCGTGCAGCTCGGCGGCGGCATTCGCAACCGTGACGCGGTCGAGCGCTGGCTCGATCTCGGCGTCGCGCGCGTGGTGATCGGCACCGCTGCACTCGAAGACCCCGATTTCGTCCGCTCCGCCGCCGCCGCGCATCCCGGCTGTATCGTCGTCGCCGTCGATGCGCGTGACGGGATGGTCGCGACGCGCGGCTGGGCGGACGTATCGACCGTCGCGGTCGCCGATCTGGCGCGCCGGTTCGAGGACGCGGGCGTCGCAGCACTCCTCTTCACCGATGTCGGACGCGACGGGCTACTGAAGGGCTGTAACGTCGAAGCGACGGTTGCGCTGGCACGCGCCGTATCCATCCCGGTCATTGCCAGCGGCGGGGTCGCCGACATCGCCGATATCGAGGCGCTGGCCCGCCATGTCGGCGACGGCGTCGAAGGCGTCATCACCGGCCGAGCGCTCTATGACGGCCGCCTCGACCTGTCGGATGCGCTCCGGGTCGCGGCATGACCGTCCGCACGCGCGTCATCCCCTGCCTCGACGTTGCCAATGGCCGCGTGGTCAAGGGCGTCAACTTCGTCGATCTGAAGGACGCCGGCGACCCGGTCGAACAGGCGCGCGCCTATGACGCGGCGGGTGCGGACGAGCTGTGCTTCCTCGACATCACCGCCAGCCATGAAGCGCGCGGGACGATCATCGACGTCGTGCGGCGTACCGCGGAGGTGTGCTTCATGCCGCTGACCGTGGGTGGAGGCGTTCGCTCCGCCGAGGATGCGCGCGCACTCCTGCTCGCGGGTGCCGACAAGGTCGCGGTAAATTCCGCCGCCGTGGCGCGCCCGGAAGTGATTGCCGAGATCGCCGACCGGTTCGGCAGCCAGTGCATCACCGCTTCGGTCGATGCGCGGCGCACCGGCGGTCGCTGGGAAATCTTCACCCATGGCGGTCGCCGCGAAACGGGGATCGACGCGGTGGAACACGCGATCCGGCTCGCCCAGCTCGGCGCGGGCGAGCTGCTCGTCACGTCGATGGACCGCGATGGCACGCGTGACGGGTATGATCTGGAACTGATCCGCACGATCGCCGACGCCGTCACCGTGCCGGTGATCGCCAGCGGCGGCGTCGGCAATCTCGACCACCTGGTGGCCGGGGTGCTGGAAGGCCATGCCAGCGCGGTGCTCGCAGCGTCGATCTTCCATTTCGGCCAGGCGAGCATCGCCGATGCCCATGCAGCGCTGGCCGCAGCCGGCGTTCTGGTCCGCAGCTGAAAAACGTCGGTTAGCTTTACAGTAACCGTGATTGCTACGCGGCCGTTAACCATTCTTCGCGGCGACTGCCGCACATAATGCCCGTTTCGGTGCGAATGATGCATCGGATCGCTTTGTTGAACGAGCGATCCAGAAAGAGGACATCATGCGCAAATCGATCCGGGCCTTGCTAATCGCGGGCGGTACCATGCTGCTATCGATCAGCGGCGCACATGCGATGGGCCACATGCCGGGTTCCCCTCCGCACAGCAAAACCCCGTCGGGAAGCCCGCATTCGGTGCCCGAACCGGGCGTACTGGGGCTGTTCGGCCTGGGCATTGCGGGCCTGTGGGCCAGCCGCCGCCTGTCGCGCCGCAATAACAGGCGTGACTGAGCGCTTAACCCCTTCTCCGCATTTTCGAGGTATCCGGGGCGAATGACGCGCATCATTCCCGCCCTTTTCGCGCTCCTGTTCTGCGTTTCCGGCGCATTTGCGGCAGCACCGCATTCGGGCGTCGTGGAACGCGACGGGTTCGCTCCGTCCGACGTCGCGCTGTTCGTCGTCGCCGCGCTTGGCGTCTGGCTTGCCCGGCGGGCGCTGCGCGCGCGCTTTCGAAAGCGGTCGAACGCCGATCGGGATTGACTCTGGCGCTGCCGGTGCGATGTCGGTCGATATGAGCGAAACCGATACTCTGACGGCGCTGGAAGCCGTGATCCGCGAACGGCTGAGTGCCGATCCCGACAGCTCCTATGTCGCGCGCCTCCATGCCAAGGGCCGCAAGAAGATCGCACAGAAACTCGGCGAAGAGGCGGTCGAAACCGTCATCGCCGCAATGGCCGGCGACCGAGGCGAACTGACCAGCGAGGCGGCCGACCTCGTCTTCCACCTGCTCGTCCTGCTTGCCGAGGCCGGTCTCAGCCTCGACGATGTGCGGGCAGAGCTTGACCGGCGCGAAGGCGTGTCGGGGCTCGACGAAAAGGCCAGCCGAACCGCGTGAAGGAGGACCGAACGATGCCGATCGACGCGACCCAACCCTATGACGACGACAATATCTTCGCGAAAATCCTGCGCGGAGAAATCCCGTCGAAAAAAGTATACGAGGACGAACACGCCCTCGCCTTCCACGACATCAACCCGCAGGCGCCGACGCACATCCTCGTCATTCCCAAGGGCCGTTACGTGTCGTGGGACGACTTCACCGCAAAGGCGGATGATGCTGAAATCGCGGCCTTTATCCGTGCCGTGGGCAAGGTTGCGCGCGACGCCGGACTGGTCGAACCAGGATATCGGCTGCTCGCCAATATCGGACCCGACTCGCATCAGGAGGTCGCCCATCTCCATGTCCATATCTTCGCTGGACGGAAGCTGGGACCGATGCTCGCGCAATAGGGGATTGCACCTACCCGTTTTACGGTTAGGCTCGCCGCTTTCATAACTTGGGCGGCGCGTAATGGCCGCAAAAGGGGGACCTGCCTGTATGGATTGGCGCATCAAGCCTCTCGATGCCATTCTCGCAACCGCGGAAAAGAAGTCGCTGACGCGCACGCTGGGTCCGATCCAGCTCACGCTTCTCGGCGTCGGCGCGATCATCGGCACCGGTATTTTCGTTCTTACATCCGAAGCCGCCCAGAAGGCCGGCCCGGGCATGATGTGGGCCTTTGTCATCGCCGCCTTCGTGTGCGGGGTCGCGGCGCTCTGTTATTCCGAAATCGCATCGATGGTGCCGGTTTCGGGCTCGGCTTACACCTATACCTATGCCGTGATGGGCGAACTCCTCGCCTGGATGGTCGGCTGGGCGCTGATCCTCGAATATGCCGTTGCCGCATCGGCGGTTTCGGTGGGCTGGTCGGGCTATTTCATCGGCCTGTTGCATAGCTGGGGGATAGGCTTTCCTCATGCGCTGTCGGTCGGCCCCTATGCCGACGGCATCGTCAACCTGCCAGCACTCATCATCGCGCTGCTCGTAACGCTGCTGCTGATGATCGGCACGACCGAAAGCGCCCGCGTCAACGCGGTGCTGGTTGCGATCAAGGTGGCCGCCCTGACGGTGTTCATCGCTCTCACGCTGCCCGTCATGCAGGGCGCCAAGTTCGAGCCGTTCCTGCCCAATGGCTGGTTCGGCAACGGCCACGGCGCGGGTCTCGGCGCGGTCGGTGCCGCCGCCTCGATCTTCTTCGCCTATGTCGGCTTCGACGCGGTTTCGACCGCGGCCGAGGAGACCAAGAACCCGCAGCGCAACGTTCCGATCGGCCTGATCGGAAGCCTCGCGATCTGTACGGTGTTCTACCTGCTCGTCGCAGCGGGCGCGATCGGCTCGATCGGTGCCGATCCTGTTCGCGGCGTCGCTGGCGAGATCCTCGCGCCGGGTACGCCCGCGCTTGCCGATCGCTGTCAGGCGCTTGCGGCGGCCGGGACGGAACCGCTGGTCTGCTCGCGTGAGGCGCTCGCCCACGTGCTGCGCCAGATCGGTTACGAGCGGCTCGGCGATCTGATCGGCGTCGCGGCGTTCCTCGCCCTGCCCTCGGTCATTCTGATCATGCTGTTCGGCCAGACGCGAATCTTCTTCGTGATGGCGCGCGACGGTCTGCTGCCGAACTTCCTCTCGGCGATCCATCCGAAATGGAAGACGCCACACATCGTGACGATCATCACCGGCGTCGCGGTCGCGTTCTTCGCGGCGTTCCTGCCGGTGGGCCAGCTCGCCGACATTTCCAACTCGGGAACGCTGTTCGCCTTCTTCATGGTGGCGCTCGCGGTGCTGATCCTGCGCCGCACCCAGCCCAACCGTGCACGTCCGTTCCGGACGCCGCTCGTCTGGGTGGTCGCACCGCTGGCGATCCTCGGCACGCTGGGCCTCTACTTCAACCTCCCGTTCGAGGCGAAGATGGTGCTCCCGGTCTGGGGCGGCGCCGGTCTGGTCGTCTATTTCCTCTACGGATACCGCAAGAGCCATGTCGGCCGCGGCATTGTCGAGGTGCATGAAGGCGATGAGGATATCCCGCCGCAGGCGGTGCCGCCGATCGGCAGCGCACACACGCCGGGCGGCAAGGACGCCTGACGACAAGGCGGACAACCGCACAACAAAAAGGCCGGGGAGCGATCCCCGGCCTTTCTTGTTTCGGCTATTGAGAGGCGCGCGGGCGTCAGCCGAGCTTCTTCGCCATCAGCGCTTTCATGTCGACTTCCGGCCGGGCGCCATAGTGCGAGATGATCTCGGCCGCACAGATCGCGCCCATGCGCAGCGAATCCTGCACCGAATGACCCTGCGCCTGTCCGTGGAGAAAGCCGGCGGCGAACAGGTCGCCCGCGCCCGTGGTATCGACGACCTTGTCGATCGGTTCGGCAGCAACCTCGGCACGCTCGCCATCCTTGATCGCGATCGCGCCCTTCTCGCTGCGCGTAGCGACGAGCAGCGGAACCTGCTTCGACGCCTTGGCGACCGCATCCTCGAAGTCGTCGGTCTGGCAGAGCGCGAGCAGTTCATTCTCGTTGGCGAACAGGATGTCGATCAACCCGTCCGACAGCAGCTTGCGGAAATCGTCGCCGTGACGCTCGATGCAGAACACATCCGACAGCGTGAAAGCGACGCGGCGGCCCGCCTTGCGCGCGATTTCGATCGCGCGGCGCATCGCCGCACGCGGTTCTTCGGGGTCCCAGAGATAGCCTTCGAGATAGAGGATCGCGCCACCCGCGATCATGTCGGCATCGAGTGCCTTTTCGGGCAGATATTGCGAGGCGCCGAGGAACGTGTTCATCGTCCGCTGTCCGTCGGGCGTCACGAAGATCAGGCAGCGCGCCGTCGTCGGCTCGCCCGGTCGCGCCTCGGTCGTGAAGTCGATGCCGACGGAGCGGATGTCGTGCGCGAAGATCTGGCCCAGCTCGTCATCGGCGACCTGCCCGATAAAGCCGCATTTGCCGCCAAGCGCTGCGATACCGGCGACGGTGTTGGCGGCCGAACCGCCGCTAACTTCTCGGCCCGGTCCCATCTTGGCATAGAGGGCGTCGGCGTCCTGCGTGGAAAAGACGAGCTGCATCGACCCCTTGGTCATACCTTCATCGACGATGAACTGGTCTTCGGCCTGCGAAAGGACATCGACGATGGCATTGCCGATCGCGACAACGTCGTGGCTGGGATTAGTCACGTAATTCTCCTGAAATTCGGGTTGCGGCGGGCATTAGGCAATGTACCCATAAACAGCAAATGCTTCGCGCCCTGTTCCTTTCCGTCGCCCAGCTTGGCGATCCCCCCTTCCTGAAGGTCTTCGCAAAGTCGCTCGCACTGACGCTGGCGATATTCGCGATTGTCGGCGTTGCGCTGGTTTTCGCCGTCAAGGCGACGCTGTCGGGCCAGGGTTTCGGCGGCACGGTGGCCAATCTTGCTGCGGCGGCAACCCTTGTCGGCGAGCTGATCGCCGTCTGGCTGTTGTTCCGCGCGGTCGCCATCGCGGTAATCGGTATCTTCGCCGATGACATCGTACATGCGGTCGAGGCGAAACATTATCCCACCGCGCTTGCCAACGCACGCGATGTCGCCCTGATGCGCTCGGTGCGAATGGGGCTCGGATCGGCGGCGCGAGCGATACTCGTCAACATCGCGCTGTCGCCGCTATATCTGCTGTTGCTCGTTACCGGCATCGGCACTGCGGCGGCGTTCTTCATCGTCAATGGCTGGCTGCTCGGGCGCGATCTGGGCGACATGGTCGCCGCGCGCCACCTTGCGCCAGCGGCAATGCGTGACTGGCGCGCGGCAACCCGAATCCCGCGCTTCATCCTTGGGCTTGCGGCGACGGCGCTACTCGTGGTTCCGTTCGTCAACCTGATCGCGCCGGTGCTGGGCGCAGCGATGGCGACGCACATGTTTCACGACAAGGGAGCGCAATGAAAACGCGTTTGACGATTCTGGCGGCAGGGCTGGCGCTCGCCGGCTGCGCAACCACCCCGCAACCGATCGGTGCGCCAACTGCTGCGCCGGCCCGGCCCTTTTCCACCGCCGGGCTCGAACGTATCGTCGGCAAGGATGCCGATACGCTGGAGCGGCTGTTCGGAAAACCCGATGCCGACGTTACCGAAGGCACCGCCCGCAAATTGCAGTTCGCCAGCGATATCTGTGTGCTCGATGCCTATCTCTACCCGCCGAGGGGCGGCGGGCGTCCGGTCGTGACCTATGTCGATGCCCGCCAGCGCGACGGCAGCCCGATCGACCGCGCAAGCTGCGCTGCCGCACTCACCCGTCGCGGCGGCGGGCGATAACGCTCAGATCGCCTGTCCTGCGGCCCAGCCGCTCGCCCAGGCCCATTGAAAATTATATCCGCCCAGCCAGCCTGTGACATCGACCGCCTCTCCGATCGCATATAACCCCGGCACGCGGCGCGCCTCCATCGTTTGCGACGACAGCCCCTGCGTCGCGATACCGCCGACGGTGACCTCGGCCTTGGCGAAGCCCTCGCTCCCATTGGGGACGAAGCGCCAGCCGGCGATCCGGCGCTCGACGTCGCGCAGCGTCGCGTCACGCTGCGCGCCGACTTCGCCTGCAATGCCGATACGCCCGGCCAGCGCCTCGGCAAGCCGCGCCGGAAGGTCAGCGGACAAAAGCTGCTGGAGCGATGCGCGCGGGCGTTCGCGCTTGGCGGCAATCAGCCAGTCCGCTGCGTGCCGTGGCAGGAAATCGATCGCTATTTCATCGCCGGGTCGCCAGTAGGAAGACACTTGCAGGATCGACGGGCCGGAAAGCCCGCGATGCGTAAACAACGCCGCTTCGGCAAAGGCGGCCTTACCGCATGAGGCAACGACCGGCGCCGAAACGCCCGATAGCGACCGGAAGAGCGCATCCTCGCCCGAAAGCGTCAGCGGCACGAGCGCGGGCCGCGGCTCGACCACCTTCAATCCGAATTGCCGGGCAAGATCATATGCAAAACCCGTCGCGCCCATTTTCGGGATCGACGGACCACCCGTCGCAATCACGAGCGCCGGCGCTTCGGCCACATCGTCACCAAAGGCGACGCGGTACCGGTCGTCGCTATGGGCGACATCGCGGATCGCCTTGCCGAGCCGCAGCGTGACCCCGCCCCGATCGCACTGGTCGAGCAGCATATCGACGATTTGCCGCGCCGATCCGTCGCAGAAAAGCTGCCCCAGCGTCTTTTCGTGCCAGGCAATGGCGTAGCGATCGACCAGCGCAATGAAGTCGTCGGCGGTGAAGCGGCTCAACGCCGACTTGGCGAAATGCGGATTCTTCGAAAGATACCGGTCGGGAGCGACACCCAGATTGGTGAAGTTGCAGCGACCACCGCCCGAAATCAGGATTTTCTTTCCCGGTGCATCGGCATGGTCGATGACCAGCACCCGGTGCCCGCGCTGACCGGCAACTGCCGCGCACATCAGCCCCGCCCCGCCCGCGCCGAGCACGATTGCATCATAACGGTCCGATGTGGCGGTCATGGCGAACGCCAATGGCAGAAGCTGCTCATCACGAACAGGCCGCATCCCATTCGCCGCGGACCCGCTCATCGACCTCCGCATCACGCCGCATACCGGCCTCGGCTTCGCATATTGCCGCATCGAGCCGACCAAGTGCCCATATGGCGGCGCCGCGCACCGCCGCATTCTCGTCGCTCAGCAAGGTACGAACCGGTTCGACCAATGAAGCCGCTCCACTATTTCCCGCCGCAATCAGGCAATTGCGGACCATACGGTTGCGACCGATGCGCTTGATGGGCGATCCCGCGAAAACCTGGCGAAACCCCGCATCGTCGAGGCCCAGAAGCGTATCGAGATCGGGCGCCATCAGTTCTGCGCGCGGCAGGAAGGCCGTGTTGGCGGCAGCGGCATCGGCAAATTTGTTCCACGGGCACACCGCCAGGCAGTCGTCGCAGCCATAGATGCGGTTGCCGATCGCCTCGCGAAACTCGTGCGGTATCGGCCCGTCATGCTCGATCGTCAGGTACGAAATGCAGCGCCGGGCATCGAGCTGGTACGGCGCGGGAAAGGCATTCGTCGGGCACGCGCGCTGACAGGCGTCGCACGATCCGCAGCTATCGCGACCCGCCTTGTCCGGATCGAGGTCGAGCGTCGTGTAGATCGCACCGAGGAACAGCCAGCTGCCATGCCGTCGGCTGACGAGATTGGTGTGCTTGCCCTGCCAGCCGAGCCCCGCCGCTTCAGCCAGCGGCTTTTCCATCACCGGTGCGGTATCGACGAACACTTTCAGCTCGCCGCCCGCTTCCTGCACCAGCCAGCGACCGAGCGCCTTCAGCGCCTTTTTCACCGTATCGTGATAGTCCTTGCCCTGCGCATAGACCGATATGCGGCCCACCCCGCCTTCATCCTCCAGCGCGAGCGGGTCCGTTGCCGGCGCATAGCTCATGCCGAGCGCGATGACCGAGCGAACCTCGGGCCACAGGCCGGTCGGCGAGCGGCGGTGATGCGCGCGCTCCTCCATCCAGATCATGTCGCCGTGGCGCCCCTCGGCCAGCCATTGGCGCAGACGCTCGGCAGCCCTGGGCGCGGCATCGGCGCGGGCAACACCGCACGCGACGAACCCCAGTTCCACCGCCTTGTCCCTGATCCTGTCCGACAATGGCTTGTCTTGTGCCATTCGCGCCCGCTACCACGGACGAGCTGCAAGTGGGGGAGTTTTTCTTGGGCAATGATTTGGCGCTGAGCGCAACAGGGCTCGTCAAAAGGTTCGGCGGAAAGCGCGTGGTCGACGGTATCGATATCGCCGTGCCCAAGGGTTCGATCTACGGCGTGCTCGGTCCCAATGGCGCGGGCAAGACGACGACGCTTCGCATGCTACTCGGCATCATCGAACCCGATGCGGGCGAACGCACGCTGCTCGGTTCGGACCATCCGCGCGAGATCAGCGACGATATCGGCTATCTGCCCGAAGAGCGCGGCCTGTATCCCGGCATGAAGTGCAAGGACGCGATCGCGTTCATGGGCGCGCTTCGCGGACTCGACTGGGCGACGGGGCGCAAGCGCGCGGTCGAACTGATGGAACAGACCGGCCTAGGTCATGCCCCCGACATGAAGATCCGCAAGCTCTCCAAGGGCATGGCGCAGTTCGTCCAGCTGCTCGGTTCGGTCGTCCATCGTCCGAGCTTCCTCGTCCTCGACGAGCCCTTTTCCGGCCTCGATCCGGTCAATCAGGAACGGCTCGAGACGCTGATCCTGGGCGAGCGCGACCGCGGCGCGACGATCCTTTTTTCAACGCATGTCATGGCGCATGCCGAACGGCTGTGCGACCGGCTATGCGTCATCGCCGGGGGCAAGCGGCGCTTCGAGGGCACCGTTGCCGATGCGCGCGCACTGCTGCCGATGAAGGTGCATTACGAACCGCATCATGAAGGCAGCGGTATCAAGGCGATCCTGCCGTCCGATGCGGTGCGGGAAGAAGATGGCTGGCGCTTCACACTGCCCGAAGAGGGTATAGAGTCGCTCCTCGTTCGGCTGATCGATGCCGGCCACGGCATTTCGGGGTTGTCGATCGAACGCCCCACCCTGCACGACGCATTCGTCGAAATCGTCGGCCGCAAGGCCGCGGAGGAAATGGCATGAACCATCTGGCCCGCATGATCCGCGACACCTTCACCATCGCTCGCCGCGATTTCACCGCGATCGTCGGTACGCCGACCTTCCTCCTGTTCCTGCTCGCGCCGGTGCTGATGGTCAGCTTCGGCGCCATCGGGGGCGCGGGTGGCGCCATGGTCGGCAAGAATGCCGAGGCGAAGCAGCGCGCCTATGCCATCCTCTCGAGCGATGCCGCCGCGCATTTCACTGCGGTGGACAAGCGGATGCGCGACATCTTCACCGGCGACGCGACGCCCGTCGATGTCGAGGTCGTCGCCCCGCAAGGCGATCCCGCGACACAGGCGCGGCAGTTGCTCGACCAGCAGGAACATGACGTGCCCGCCGTGATGTACGGGCCACTCGACCAGCCTGAAATTCTTCACCGCAACGAGAAATCGAGCACTGCGCGCTACCTGGCGGAGGTCGCGGAACAGGTCGTTCGCAACCAGGCGGCCGGCATCACCCAGCCGCTCAGCACGCCGCACTTCGTCCATGTCGCGCGGCAGGGCAGCTCGATCGGCGGGAAGTCCGCAACCGGCTTCTTCGCCGTCACGATATTGTTCGTGCTCTCGCTGATGCTGTCGGGCCAGACCGTCGGCACGATGGCAGAGGAACGGTCGAACAAGGTGATCGAAATCCTTGCCGCATCGGTGCGGCTGGAAAGCGTGTTCCTCGGCAAGCTGCTCGGCATGTTTGCCGTCGCGGTCGTGTTTCTCGCCTTTTGGGGCGGACTCGTGCTGTTCATGTCGCTGTTCCTGCCAAGCGACATGATGTCGAAGATATCCGACATGCGCCCGGCGTTTGGCATCGTACCCTTCGCGCTGCTGTTCCTCGGCTATTTCACCATGGCGTATCTGCTGCTCGGATCGGTGTTTCTCGGCGTCGGCGCGCAAGCCTCCACACCGCGCGAAATCCAGATGTTGTCGCTGCCGATCACGATCTTCCAGATGGCGATGCTGGGGCTGGCATCGGCGTCGGTCGCGCTTCCCGACCAACCGATTTCGCTCATCGCGCGCGTCTTTCCGTTCAGCTCGCCCTTCGCGATGCTCGCCTATGCCGCGCGCTCGCCTTCGCTCTGGCCGCACGCGCTCGCCTTTGCCTGGCAATTGTTGTGGGTGGGACTGTCGATCTGGCTCGGCGCGCGCTTCTTCCGGCTCGGCGTGCTCAAATCCGCGGGGCCGCGGCGCAAGAAGCGCTGGGGCCGCAAGGTCAGCGAACCGATGGCTGCGACGAATCCCTGAACTCCCGTATTGACATACATGTCAGTTATCGCTTTCCTGCCTGCTGAAGGAGAGCGACCATGGCGACCGTTGCAACCGAGACCGAATCCAATCGGCCCGTAGATCCGCTGGATGTCAGCCGGCCCGAGCTTTATCGCGACGACGTGTGGCAGGAACCGTTCCGCAAGCTGCGCGCCGAATCGCCGATTCATTACACGCCCGACAGCGATTACGGCGCCTATTGGTCGGTGACCACGTACAAGCCGATCGTCGAGGTCGAATCGCTTCCCGATATCTATTCGTCCGAGGTCGGCGGCATCACGCTGGCCGATTTCATCGAAGGTTCGGACGTGAAGATGCCGATGTTCATCGCGCGCGACCGCCCGGTCCATACCGCGCAGCGGCGCACCGTCTCCCCCGCCTTCACCCCCAGCGAAATGACGCGGATGAGCGGCGACATCCGCCAGCGCACCGCCGAAATCCTCGACTCGCTTCCCGTCGGCAAGGAATTCGACTGGGTCGACAAGGTCTCGATCGAGCTGACCACGCAGATGCTCGCCATCCTGTTCGACTTCCCCTGGGAGGACCGCCGCAAGCTTACCTTCTGGTCCGACTGGGCGGGCGATATCGAACTCGTGAAGTCGGAGGAGCTGCGCCAGAAGCGGCTCGAGCACATGTTCGAATGCGGCGCCTATTTCCAGAATCTCTGGAACCAGAAGATCGACAAGGAGCCGACGCCCGACCTGATCTCGATGATGATCCATTCGGACGCGATGAGCCATATGGACCAGTATGAATTCATCGGGAATCTGATCCTGCTGATCGTCGGCGGAAACGACACCACGCGCAATTCGATGTCGGCCTATGCCTGGGGCCTCAACCAGTTTCCCGAAGAACGCGCGAAGCTCGAGCAGAATCCCGAGCTGATCCAGAACGCGGTGCAGGAAATCATCCGCTGGCAGACGCCGCTGGCGCATATGCGCCGCACCGCGACACAGGATACCGAACTGCACGGACAGAAGATCCGCGAGGGCGACAAGCTCGCCATGTGGTACATCTCGGCCAATCGCGACGAGAGCGTGTTCGGTCCCGATGCCGACGCGATCAAGGTCGACCGCGAAAATGCCCGCCGCCACCTCGCCTTCGGCTGGGGCATCCATCGCTGTGTCGGTGCGCGGCTGGCGGAGCTGCAGATCACCATCCTGCTCGAGGAAATGGCCAAGCGCCGGCTCCGCGTGAACGTGACGGGCGATCCGACACGCGTCGCCGCGTGCTTCGTTCACGGCTATCGCTCACTGCCGGTCGAACTGAGCAAATACTGAGCTGTCTTCGTCCGATTTGAAACCATTCGGGCGATCCGTGCGAATCTACTCGTGACAGGAAATCACGAAAGGATGCCGCCATGCTTGCCGACCGCCGCAAATTCCTGAGCCTCGCCGGGATGGGCGTAGCCGCGCTCACCATCGGCTGCTCGGCAGGCGAAAGCCGCGCGGCCGAGCATTTCGACGTCAATCTCACCAAAGCGCAGTGGAAACAGCGCCTGACGCCGCAGCAATTTCATATCCTGCGCGAGGGCGGGACGGAACGGCCATTCTCAAGCCCGCTCAACGAGGAACATCGCACCGGCGTGTTCAAATGCGCGGGATGCCACCAGCCGCTCTATTCGTCGAAAACCAAATATGACAGCGGCACCGGCTGGCCGAGTTTTTACGCGCCGCTGAAAGGCGCGATCGTCACGCGGCAGGATCGTTCGCTGGGTATGTCACGAACCGAAGTGCTGTGCAGCCGCTGCGGCGGGCATCTCGGCCACGTCTTTAACGACGGGCCGAAGCCGACCGGGAAGCGCTATTGCATGAACGGTGCGGCGATGGTCTTCGACCCCGCCTAGGGGAAGAGCCGGCCGCAAGCGGCCGGACAAACTCAATCGTGAAAGGCGAGGATGCCCTGCTGCGCCAGGTTGCGGCTGGCGATCGTCGGTGCGGGCGGATATTCCGCGCCACCAACGGGCTGCGGTGCGCTGTCGGGATAGATGAAGCCGTTGACCGGATATACCGTCGCGCCAAGATTATCGATCGGCGCGTACCAGACGCGAACCTTGCTCCAGTCGCCGGCATCGGAAACGTCGACCGCACGGACATTATATTCGATCTGACCACCGACCGACCAGTTGGCATGCGTCAGAAGCACTTCGCGGTCGCTGACGATTTCCGAAACCACGGCGACATGGCCGAGATGCATCTTGCCGACGGGGGCGAAGGACATCACCGCGCCGACCTCGGGCTCGTTGCCGCGCTTATATTCGCCCTTGGCCTGCTTCCACCAGGTCAGCGCGTTGCCATGGATGTTCACGCCGGAAACCTCGCGAGCGAACGGAACGCACTGCCAATATTTGGCCTGCGCTGGCGCCACTGCCATCAGGCAAATCGTTCCCGCCAGCGCCAGACGCGCCGCAACCTTGCGAAAGTGCATCGAAAAATCCCCGCAACCCCGTGTGTCTGATGGGACCTAAGCAGAGCGCGGGTAACGAAAAAACCCTTCAGTGGAACCTTTTCCGATGAAACGTGTTTCGGGGGCGATGATTAGCTTTCGGGCGGGGTCCAGCCGACGATCTGATCGACGGTTCCGCTGGTGACCGAGTGGTAACCGGGCCTTGCCTCGGCATAGATTCGCCTGGCGAGCGCCTGCCCCCAATCGCCTTCGTTCATCATCACGCGGAACAGCGGTGCGACGAATTTTCGGCGCCCCTGGCTCGTCAAAAACTCCTCGGCGGAGTCGGCGGCCGGGGGATAGCGATTGTCGAGCGCCAGCATCAGCCAGGCAAAGCGGATTTCGCTGTTGCCGCTGTTCGAGAAATGAAAGCGGTCGTCGAGCTTCGCCAGCCGCTCCTCGCTCAGCTTGCGCGGCAACTGGTCGAGGAAGCGAACGCGCTCCTGCGTGCTGACATCGCCCGGCACGCTGCTGACGAGCCCGCCGGCCGCATATTCCTTCGCCGCCATGTCCATCGCGGGAAACGCGTCCGATTTCACATGAACCGCGTTCTTCGGAATGCCCGGCCGATACGCCCATTGGTCGAGGCCGATCTTCTTCGCAAGCGCCGGGTCGTCCTTGAACAGGTGCGACCGAATGTCCTTCAAAAAGCCCGCTGTGGTCTGCGGCTGGAACGCGTAGCGATCGAAATAGCCGCGCAGATAGGCATCGAACCGCTTGCGGCCGACCGCCTGTTCGATCGTCCGCAGGAACGTGGCGCCCTTGTCATACGCGATCGAGGTCATGCCGTCGTCCGGGTCCTCGCTCGCCGGGATATCGAGGTGCAGGCGCGTCATCGGCGATGTCGGCCCGCCCTCCTTCTTCACCGCGTTCATCATGTCGGTCCAGGCGAGATCCGCCTCCATCGCCGCGCGACGCTTGCCGTACAGCTTTTCCATGATGCGGTTCTCAAAATAGCTGGTGAAGCCCTCGTTCAGCCAGAAATCGTTCCAGGTCGCGTTGGTGACGAGGTTGCCCGACCAGCTATGCGCCAGTTCGTGCGCGACCAGGCTGACCAGCGATCGATCGCCGGCGATCGCCGTCGGCGTGGCGAAGGTAAGTCGCGGATTTTCCATGCCGCCGAAGGGGAAGCTGGGCGGAAGCACGAGCAGATCGTACCGCCCCCAGCGATACGGCCCGTATAAATCCTCCGCCGCATCGACGAACTTTTCCAGGTCGGCGAATTCATACGCGGCCTTGTCGAGCATCGCGGGCTCGGTCCAGATGCCCGTACGCGGCCCCGTCGCCTTGAACTTCAGGTCACCGATCGCCAGCGCGATCAGATAGGGTGCGACCGGCTTGTCCATGACGAAGTGAAATGCGCGCCGCTCGCCGGTCATCTGCTTGCCGCCGGGCGTCGTCATCTCCGCGCTCATCACCGCGGTCAGCGGTTCGGGCACGGTGATCGTCGCATCCCAGGTCTGGCGAACGCCGGGCGAATCCTGCGTCGGTATCCAGCTGCGGTTGAGGATCGGTTCGCCCTGGCTGAACAGATAAGGATATTTCTTGCCCGCGGTCTGTTCGGGGCTCAGCCATTGCAGCGCCGGCGCATCGGGCGAGGTGGCGTAGGTGATCTCGACCTGATTGGTGCCGTCAAGCCCCACCGTCAGCGGTGCGCCGTGAACGCGGTCGGCATCGCCCAGCTTCCATGGCAGCGCCTGACCCCGACCATCGGTAACCGACGCGATCTTCAGGTCGTTGGTATCGAGCACGATTTCCTGCGCGCCCTTGGCGGCCTGAATATCGAGCTTCGCGGTCCCGCGCAGCACATGCGCGGTAAAATCGGCCGCGAGGTCGAGCGAGACATGCGTCACCCGCGCCTCTGTCGGCCGGGCATAGCTATGGACATCCTTCGCTTCCGGCGTGGTCAGGACCGGCGCGACCTTCGGCTGCGCCTCCGCCTTGTCCCCGGCCACCGAACCCGAACAGGCGCTAAGCGTGCCCGCCAGCGCCATGGCGGCGAAAAAGCGAAATATCATAGGATTTTATCCGGCAAGAAATAGGTCATTCGAAAAGGATGCTAGCGGCAGATCGGACAAAGGGCAAAGCCGCTCTCGTCAAGGCCATGCGCGCGGGCTAGACATTGGTACATGCGCACTCTCATCCCGGTCCTTTGCCTCTTTCTGGCCGCCTGCAACAACAATGTGACGCCGATCGCCGCCGACAACGATCAGGCCGTCGTCAACAACGAAGCAGCCCGCCCGCTATCGCCGGGCGAACGCCCCGTGCGCATCGGCGAAAGCGGTCCCAGCTTCGCCGCATGTGCCACGCGCGGCATGGTCGTCGATCTTTCCGATGGCGAAACGCTCCCCGTTCGCGCCGCTCCGTTCGAGGAGGCGGAACAGAAGGGATCGCTCGCCAGCGGACAGCGGCTGTTCGTATGCACGCGTTCGATGAACCAGCGATGGCTGGGCGTTGTGGTCCCGGCCGAGGGCGGCCCCGATTGCGGCGTTACCCAGCGTGTCGACAGCCCACGCGCCTATGCGGGCGCCTGTCTGTCCGGCTGGGTTTCGAACAGCTATGTCCGGCTGACAGGCAACTGAGAAGCAAGGCCCTGGCGCGCGACCGTTGCCCCGATGCATCGCCGCCCGACAGATTGCTGCGCAAAAAATCGGTTCGTCGCAAGCTTTGTTGCAACGCAATAGTATATATGATTCGATACTGAATGCCGGACGACGGACGGTTCAGCGGATCGTTAACCATCATCGTCCATCATGTCCGGCAGATAGCGGGGGTGGAGTAGACGATGACTTCCAGAATGAAACCGGCCGAAGGCGCAATGACGCTTGCGGAGATGAAGGAGTTCGCCGGCCTGAGCGCCGCGACACAACGCTATATCCGGCGATCGCTCGACATCGGGCTCGACCGCGACGACGCGCTCGAACGCTGGTCGCGCGATGTGGTCGAGGCGGCATCGATCCGCGCGCAGGCACGCCTTTACGATCGTCTTCCCGATATCCGCGCGATGGTGCCCGACGACAGCGGGCTCGAGGCGGTCGAGCCGTTTATGGCGCCGCTTATCTCGGTTTCGGCATTCGATCTTGGCCAGGGGCGGCTGACGACCTTTTCGGCATATCGTTTTCTTTATGAACGCCTGATCGGCGCCGAGGTCCGGCCATGGCTTCCCGCAGCCTTCTGCGCCGCGGCGGCGTTGCCGCAACTGCATCCCGACCTGCGCCGCAAGTTGTTGCAGTCGATCAGCGAGGCGGCGGCGACGGCTTCGGGCTGGTCGGTACGCCAGCCGTCCTTCTACCCCGCCTGGGTGGAAAAGGTCGGCGCGGCCGCTGCCTGATCCGCGTCATCAACGACAGGCGCGCCAGCCAAGGGCGCCCCTGTCGGCCTGGTCGAAATGCAGATGGTTGTGGTGCGCGGCGTTGTAGTCCGGAGACAGCACCGTTGCGAAAAGATTGCAGGCACCGTCGCGCGCCTGATGCAGAAAGGCCGCCTTCTCCCTGCCCTCCTGCCAATCCTCAGCAACCGAAATATGCGTTCCGTCGCTCAGCACGAAGCCGGCGATGTCGATCGCATCGGCCGTCGCGTGTTCGCTCCACGGCCCCTTTGCACGGCCGTACATCCGTCGACAATTATAGCTGCCGAGATGCTCGATACGCGCAACGCGGCTGCCGAAATGGCGGATGGCGGCAGGTTGCAGAACATCCCATTCCCACATCATCATGCCCGCCGCGACCGCGCAGGACGTGACCGGCGCCGACGGTGAAAAGACAACGCTGCTCGCTCCGCCTGAGCGCAGGCGCACGCCATCCGAATAGCCGCAATGCTTGCCGGGCACCGATGGCGCGCTGGAATAGCGCACCCCCGCGCGGTCGAGCAGCCCCCGGCACCGCGGAAAATCCTTCGTAAGCGCTGCCAGTTTGCGCCCGGTGAACATGCCCGGCTGCTGCGACAGGTCGAGCCTGGTCCAGGGCAGGTCCTGCGGCCGGTTGCGCATCATCGCGTAAAGGGCAAAGCCCAGCGCCAGCAAAATCGCAGTCACGACGAGCGCGCCGATGACGCGGCGTAGCGCCCTCATCCGCGAAAGGCGGAGCTTACGGGTTCGGATATGGTCGGATAACCGAGATCGTCGGGGATACAGAGGTGCCGTTCGCCACCACGCTCCTCGATCCACGGCGTGATGGTGCGAATTTCATGCGCGCGCGCATCGGCGACCGCATCGGCAAAACTCGCGAACATCGCGAGCCGTTCGAGATTTCGCCGCGTCGGAAAGATGATATGCGCATCGCCCCGGTCGGCGGCCGCCAGCACCTCCTGCGCGCTCGCCCAGAAGGCGCGGACATTCTCGGTCTCGTCCACCTCGGGCTCGGGCGCATCGTCGGGCAGGCGAGCAAGGTAGAAACGCGTGTCAAAGATACGCGCATGCGCCATGTTCGGGCACCAGCGCGCGAACGGCACGAGCGCGTTCATGTCAAACGCCCGCGCACCGCCATCCAGCACCGACCCGAACGCGTCGCCGCCGTGCAGGGCGGCGCGCATCCTCTTTATCTCGGCCGGTCGCGGTACGTCGCGCATGCCGACCGCGATGCCCGCTTCCTCGATCGTCTCGCGGATCGCTGCGATGCGTGCCGGTGCGTCTTCGCCGACGCCCTGAACCATCGCGGCAAGCGCATGATCGCCGGGATCGATCCTGCCGCCGGGAAAGACGATCGCGCCGCCGGCAAAGGCCATTGCCCGCGCGCGCTCGACGAACAGCAATTGCGGCGGCGCCGCTTTGCGATCGCGCATCACCACGACCGTCGCGGCGGGTATCGGATCGGAAATCGCGTGATCGGCCATAGGATGTGATCTAAACCTATCGGGCCGCAGCGCAACTGGCTGGCCCCACAACGGGTCGAAACATGTTGGAGTTGGCATGGACGTTTCGCCGATCGACCTCGGCTTTGCGCAGATGGCCCTGCGCATCGGTCTCGCGACGCTGCTCGGCGCGGCGCTTGGCTTCGACCGGGAAGTGCATGGCCATGCGGCCGGGATACGGACCAACGGCATCATCGCGCTCAGCAGCGCGGTCATCACCGTTTCGGCGCTGCTGCTGTTCGATCAGTTGCGCGGTACCAGCGCGCAGCCCGATCCGCTTCGCGTCGTACAGGGACTGGCGCAGGCGATCGGCTTCATTGCGGCGGGGCTCATCTTCGTGAAGGGCCGTTCGGTTCACAACATCACAACCGCGGCCAATGTCTGGCTAGCCGCGGCGATCGGAATTGCTTGCGGCGCCGGCCAATATGGCGTCGTGATCCTTGCGACCGGTTTCGGCGTCCTGCTTCTTGCCGGCGTGCGCATCGTCAAACCGTGGTTGCCAGGCGTCCGTAAGGACGAGGACGAGGCTCCCTGACGGGCGCTAGGCCGTATCCTTGAGCGCCGGCCGGCGGCGAGCCGTCGAATTGCGCACGACCAGGCTCGCCGGCACGACAACCGGTTCGCGCGACACCTTCTTACCGGCCTGATCGGAAATAATCAGTTCCACCGCGCGCGATGCCACTTCGGCGATCGGCTGCTGAACCGCGGTAAGCGGCGGATGCGAAAAGCGGATGACCGGCGTGTCGTCGAAGCTGATGAGCGAAAAATCCTCCGGCACGCGGAGGCCATGCTCGCGTACCACCTCTAACGCACCCAGCGTCATCTGGTCGTTGCTGGCGATGATCGCGGTCACCGGATCGTCGCCCCCCAACAACGCTTCGGCAGCCGCTCGGCCCGAGGCGAAACTGAAGTCGCCCTGCGCGAACAAGCCACCGCTATCGATTCCGGCATCGCGCATCGCGGCCTTCCAACCGACCACGCGCCATCCGCTCAGTTCATATTCGGGCGGCCCGGCGATAAAACCGATCCGGTGGTGCCCCAGTTCGACGAGATGCTCGGTCGCCAGCCGCGCGGCATGTTCGTCGTCCATCGTCAGCAGGAAGCCCGGGCCGTCGGTCAGCGACCCGATCCGCGCGATGCTGATCTTGTGATCGTCGAGTATCTCGAGAATCTTCTGGTTCTGCGAATGCGGCGGCGTCAGGATCACGCCGTCGGGTTGCAACGACGCGATCGCGGCGAGCAATTCACGCTCGATATGGTCGCTATGTGTATCGACCAGCTCGACGATCAGGCGATAGCCATGTTCGGTACATTTCAAAATGCCGCCGAACATCATCTGGTCGACCCAGTCGGTGCCCTCGCGCTTGCGCCAGTCGGCAATGGTGCGCTCGCGGTCGTTGAGCGCAACGATCAGGTAGGAGCGCCGCCCGGCCATCCGCTGCGCTGCGATCGACGGCACATATCCCAGCTTGGCGATCGATGCGCGGACCCGTTCCTGCATCTCGGGCCGCACATTGGGTTCGTTGTTGATGACACGGCTGACGGTCTGCAGCGATACCCCGGCATCTGCTGCGACATGCTTGATCGTGACGGATTGCCTGCGCCTCGCCATCCGCAGTCAGGCCGCCGCTTCGTCGGACGCGCCGCAATAGCGTGCGACATAGGCGGCGTGTTCGGGAAGCGATCCGACGGTTCGCGCAACATCCTCGCGCAGCGAGACGAGAAGCTTTTCCAGCTCGTCGTCGCGAAGCTTCGCAGCGATGGGATGATAGGATTGCGGCACGATGCCCTGCCCCATCATCACCTGGACCCAGCTGTTTTCGGCGAACAATTCTTCGTTTCGCCGGAATACGCGCCCCGTTTCGCGGAACAGTTCGACCTTCTGCTCGAGCGTGTCGGGAATCTCCATGTCCGCGCATAGCCGCCAGAAGGCGCTGTCGCGCCGCTCGGTCGCCTTGTAGTGAAGGATCAGAAAGTCGCGAATTTGCGCCATATCGGTGAATTGCTGGTCGTTGAATTCGGCCACGTCGCGCGCGCTGATATGGTTCAGCGGCATCATTCGGATCAGTCGCAGAACCGCGCGCTGGATCAGGTGAATGCTCGTCGATTCAAGCGGCTCCATGAACCCGCCCGAAAGCCCGATGGCGACGCAATTGCGATACCATTGCCGCCGCCGTGCGCCGGTCGTGAAGCGCAGGAAATTGGGTTCGGTCAGCGCTTCCCCCTCGACATTGCCCAGCAGTCTTTCGAGTGCGTCGTCCTGAGCGAGATAGCGGCTGCAATAGACCAGACCGTTGCCGGTCCTGTGCTGAAGCGGAATGCGCCACTGCCAGCCTGCGTCGTGCGTGATGGCGCGCGTATAGGGTACGGGCGGGCGAACATTCGCCGTCTGCACCGCAATCGCCCGGTCGCACGGCAGATAGTGCGTCCAGTCATCGAAGCCGGCATGAAGCGCGCCCTCGATCAACAGCGCACGGAAACCCGTGCAGTCGAGGAACAAGTCGCCTTCGATACGCCGATCCGATTCGAGGCGGAGCGCAGCGATATCGCCTGTCTCTCCATCCAGCTCGACCTGCGAAATCTTGCCCTCGATCCGCGTGACGCCATCGGCTTCGGCCATCTTGCGAAGGAACCTGGCATACAGCGTCGAATCGAGCTGATAGGCATAGTTCATCCGGTTGTCGGGCAGGTGCGCGAACTTGCCCGCCATCGCCGCGGCGAGTTCGAGGCAATAATCGTCATAGGGCTGGCAATGGCCCTTTTCGCGACCGTAGAGCCAGAAATGCTGGAAGCCCGCCGACCAGTGATCCTTTCCGGTCAGGCCGAAGGAATGGAAATAGCTGTCGCTGCCGTTCTTCCAGCCCTCGAACTGGATGCCCAGCTTGAACGTCGCCTGCGTCGCGCGCATGAAATCGGCTTCGTTGATGCCGAGCAGGCGGTTGTAGGTGACGAGCGGCGGGATCGTCGATTCCCCCACTCCCACCGTCCCGATCGCATCGGATTCGACCAGCGTCACATCGACGGTCCGACCAAGCGTTCGGGCGATCGCCGCCGCCGCCATCCATCCGGCGGTGCCGCCACCGGCAATCACCACCCGGCGCAGCTTCTGCCCCCCGCCCCCGGTCACCGGCTAAGCTGCCGCAACAGAAAGGAGCGTATGCGCGACGCGCTTTCCGCGGTCAGCGGCGAAAGGACGCTGCGGCCCTTTTCGGGAATATGCGCGACAACTGACTCGTCATTTTCGAAGACATAATAATCGAACATGTCGCGCCAGTGCCGCTTTTCGTCCTCGGGCAGATCGCGGATCGCCATCATTGCGTGGTTGAGCGCATCCTGTGGCTGCCCCATCCAGCGCGGGGTTTCGCGCCACCAATAGTTCACCAGCACGTTGAAAGGCGACAAGCCTTCGACATGGTGCCACCACATCGACGGAATATAGAGCGCGTCGCCGGCATCGAGCTCGGCCACCTGCGCATGCTTCAGCGCCTCGCGAAATCTGGGGTGCTTGTCGAAATCGGGTCGGTGGAAATCGACCATGCTGACCGCGCGTCCGGCAGGTGTATTGTCGACCGGCCCCAGATAGAGGTTGCGGAACTGTTCGCGCGGAAACAGCGTGAAGCGCCGCTTGCCGACCGCCACGCAGGCAAGATTGTCGGGAAAGTCGTTATGCGCGGCGATGCGAGTGCGGGTTCCCATCCAGATGCTCGCGATGCAGCGACGATCGCCGAGATCGACATGGTTCTCCTCATGCAGACCGGAGAAGAATTCGAACATGTCGATCGACGCGAGATAGATGGGCGGCGCATCGTCCCGCCCCTCTGCTGCATCGATCTGGGCAAAGACCTCGGGCAGCTTGCCGCGGGCCATGCGAAAGTTCATCGCCATCGCTTCGTCGTAGAACAGCCGACCGCCGGATTCGGGGGCTCCTACCGACACGGTGAAGGGCACGTCGCGCCGACGCCGGACGATATAATCGCGCGCCTCGCGTCCCGAACGCTGTCCGGCCTCGACCAGCGGCCAATCCTTTACCAGTCCGCGGACGACGAACGGTCGATCGGCTTCGCGCAGATGAACATCGAGCTCCGACGCGCCGGCAACCGCAATTTCCGGCACGCGCGACATCGCGCTGAAAATGCCGGGGTCAGCCTCAGCCATGGCCCTGTCGCTTGTTCTTGCGCGCAATCAGCGCGTCGAGATTGCCGAGCGAAGCAAGCGCCATGAAGATCGGCATCAGATGATCCGCAGCCTGCAATTCGCCGAGCGCCGACGCATCGAGCGCGCGCAGCCGATCCTCGTCGATAACGTGGAAGCCGACCAGCCGATTGGTCGATCCGTCGTCGAGCGTGATTTCGAGCGTCAGCGGCTCGAGCAGGTTGAAACGCCCGAGCGCCGCGAAAAACTCGCCCGATGCCTGGAATCCGACATCGAGAGCGCCAAGCTGTTCGGCAACGGTTTCGAGATAGGGCGTCGGGCGCCCATCCTCATCGAATACCCGCACGCCTTCACCGTCGGCGATCCGCGGCGAAGCCATGTCGACATGCACCTGGCGCGCTTCCGAATCCGGCGCTTCCCTTCCGATCAGGAACGGCTGGATATCGATCGCAAGCGGGCGATAGCGGGCATCCCAACGACCGCCTTCCAGGAACAGGTTTTCACCGTTTTCAAAGCCGAACATCGCCAGCGCGGTAAAGCTGTCGCGATCGGCGCTGCGGCGAAAAAGGATCGGATATTCGTTCTGAACGCGCCGGAATTCCTGCGGCACCGTGATGCAGCACATCACCCCGTCCCCAAGCTCGGCAGCCCGTTCGGTACGGATGCGCAGGTCGCGGTGGTCTTCGGCGGTCAGAACGGCGTGGCTTGTCATGTCAGTGTATATTCTCCCGCGCGGGAGTAAGGCCCGCGGCCTGCAATGCGTCAAGATAGACGCGGTTGGTCGGCAAAGCCGCGGCCAACGAACGCGCACGCTGTTCGACCTGTTGAAACGCCTGTACTGCCCGCCCCGCTCCAGGGTGCGTCAGCGGTCCGTCCGCGGGGCCGGGAAAGCCCATCCCGTAAAGCACATATTGATAGCTTGCGGCGGGGAAGATTTCGTCGACCGCGCCGAAATCGCGCGTCGATGGCGGCTGGTAGCGCCATATTTCGAGCAGGTCCGACAGCCGCGTCGGCACGCTGTCCGCCGCGCGGTGGTCGCGCCAATAGCGTTCCTCACGCCGGCTGAGCAGGTAGTGCAGCTTCAAAAACTCGACCACCCGGTCCCAACGATAGCGGAACAGATCGTTGAAACGGCGCGCATGGATATCCATCACCTCCCGCGTCACCGGAAAATTGTCGAGCAGTGCGTCGAGCGAAAGTTCGATCAGCACGATGGCGGATGCTTCCAGCGGCTCGAGAAAACCCGCTGACAGCCCAATCGCAAGGCAATTGCGTTCCCAGAAGCGTTCGCGATGTCCCGACCGGAATGTCAGTCGCCGGAACGATAAATTCGGCGCTTCAGCATCGGGCGCCGTGCAGCCAATATAGGCCTCAAGCTCGCGCGCAGCCGCATCATCATCGATATGCGCCGAGGAATAGACGCAACCGATGCCGCGACGCGTCGGCAACCCGATGTCCCAGATCCAGCCGGCCTTGTGCGCGGTCGCATTGGTCTGGGACCGGATCGCGCTTCCGGGCGCAACCGGCACCTGAACCGCGAGCGCGCGGTCGTTGAACAGGACATCGCCGCGGTCGAGAAACGGTACGTCATAGCGACCGCCGATCAGCAGCGCGGCGTGTCCCGTGCAATCGATGAACAGATCGCCGGCCACATCGCCGTGTTCGCGCGTCGTAACGCTGGCGATGTCGCCGCTGTCATGCATTTTCACATCGGTGACATGATCGCGGACATGGGTGACGCCCAAGCGCTCGGTGGCATGGCAGGCAAGCAACTGCGCAAGCTTTCCGGCGTCGAGGTGATAGGCGTAGTTTAATGCACCGGCATAGTCGCGCATTGCCCGCTGACGCGGCGCGAGATCGAGCGCACAGACGCGCTGCTGCGGACTGACCGCATCGGCGAAATCGCGTCCGCCGCTATCGCTCCACGCCGCAACCGCGTCGCGAGGATCGCCATCGACCGGCGGCGTGAAGGGGTGGAGATAATGATCGCCGGCCTGTCCGGTCACCCAGCCTTCGAAGCGCGACCCCTGTTTGAAGGACGCATCGCACGCCAGCAGGAACTCGGCCTCGCCGATACCGATCCGCTCCAGCGTTCGCCGCATGGTCGGCCACGTCCCCTCGCCGACACCGATCGTCGGAATGTCAGGGGATTCGATCAATGTGACCTGCAATCGCTGTTGACCTTCGCGTTTCGCACGGGCGGCGATCAGACAGGCCGCCAGCCATCCGGCGGTGCCGCCGCCGACGATGACGATCCTGGTCACTGGCGTTGCCACGCGAATGTCCCCACTGAAATTTTCGGGACCAGCCTTTTGCCACGTCGGAGAAGTCATCCCCTCACAGGATGACTTCTCCGCAAGTGGTTACGACACCGGGTCGATCCGGATCAGAAGTTGAACCGGATACCTCCCGAGTACCGTGCATATCCTGGCGAGGCAAATGTCACGGTCCGGTCCGACCTGCGATGGCCGCGACGGCTTTCGCCGGTCAGGTTGATAACCTCAACGAACGCCCGGAGCCCCGGCATGAACTCGTAGCTCGCATTGGCGTCGACCTGCCCATAGGCCTCGACATAATAAGGGTTCGGTCCCGTTCCGGCGAGGAACTGATCGCGCCAGTTATATGCGACACGCGCCTGGAGCGGCCCCTTGTCGTAGAACGCAACCGCGTTGGCGCTGTCGCTGAGCCCGGTCAGCGCGAACTGGGTCACGTTATACGGCTGCGTATTGTCGAACGTCGCATCGCCGTTGACGATCGTGTAGTTCAGGATGACGCCGAACCCGGTGTCCCAGAAGCTGTGCTGGACAGCGAACTCCCAGCCTGAAAGCTTCGCCGTCTGGTCGCTGTTGACCGGCTGCGAAATCTGGAAATTCACGAGCGGATCTTCGGGCAGCGCAAAGATCTTGCCCGTCGTGTAACCGGCCGGATCGGTTCCGGTCGGCTGCGTCGAACCCGGATAGTTGTCGAAGATATACTGGCGAATGTCCTGAGCACCCGCATTTGCGCCGAGTGCGGCGATCGCGGCCTGATAGCGCGGTCCCTGATACGGGGTGCGCAGTCCGAACGCCGTCATGTCGACGCGAGCGCTGGAAATGAAGTTCGACACGTCCTTGTGGAAATAGCCGACCGACAGATAGCTGGACGGCCCGTAATACCACTCCGCCGACAGATCGATATTCTTCGACTTGTACGGCAGCAGCCCGGGGTTGCCGTTGCCGCCGGTACCGCCGCCGACACGGAACTGGGTGTCGAGCGTCAACCCGCCCTGCAGGCTGGCATAGTCGGCACGGGCGATCGTATGGCTGTACGACGCACGCAGCTTCACATCCTGGACCGGCTCCATGTCGAAATCGATTGCCGGTAACCAGTTCTGATACGCGCCCTTGAACGCCGTGAAGTTGCTGTCACCCGAATATTGTACGTAGAATTCGTTGGCCGCGTCCCACGAGGCACCGTTC
This sequence comes from Stakelama marina, assembly GCF_018122655.1. Classification (GTDB taxonomy): domain Bacteria; phylum Pseudomonadota; class Alphaproteobacteria; order Sphingomonadales; family Sphingomonadaceae; genus Sphingomonas; species Sphingomonas marina. The sequence continues at coordinate 276,477 of NZ_JAGRQC010000004.1, read as the reverse complement.
GGGATCGGCACCAGCGCGCCGGAATCGATGTTCGTATGCTCGTAACGCAGCCCGAGATTGAGGTGCGCGGGATTGTCGAACAGATAGAATTTGTTGTTGATCTGCATATACGGCGCGAGCGTCTTTTCGGTAATGCGACGATCGACCGTATAATTGGCCAGGCAGGTGCCCGGCTGCGCCGAACCCGTGCCCGGATTGCTGCACGTTTGATAGAGATTCTCGATCAGGTCCACCATTCGCGGGAAATCGAAGGTGTAGAAGCTCTGGATCATGTTCGGATCGTCCGAACCTGACAGCCCCGCGAACTTGTCCGGCAGCGATACCTGCTTGAAAATGTCGTCGGGAATGTCCGAAGCCGGACCGGCTCCGCTCCATGTCTCGTTCTGAATATAGCCATAGGCCGACCGGACGCGGTTCTCGACATAGGAAACGCCGAAATCGAGGCTGTCGAGGAAGCTGCCGTCGTGGTCGTAATGCCCCTTCAGCTGGACCTGATTAATCTCGTCGCGGAAATAGGCATTGCGGAAAGAGTTGCCGGTCGGCGTGATATTGGCGGGATCGAGCGGATCGACGCCGGGATACATCTGATACGACAGGACCGGCATGTAATTGTCGAAATTGATCGTCTGGTTATCGATGCCAAACACGGCATTACCGACCGAACTGCTGGTGCCGTAATTATTGGTCGGCTTCGATTCCGCAGTCGAATGATGCGCGTCGAGCTGAACGGTTACGCCCCCCGGCGCTTCCCATTTCAGGTTGCCGCCAAGCGACTTGTTGATCGAACGATTGGCGGTCAGCGCGCCGCTGTACGACAGGTCCTTGCGCTCGTTCGCGCCGAAATGCTCGGAATAGAATACCGGGCCGGCAACCGGACCATCGGTCCATTCGCTCGACACATCGTTGAAGTTGAACCAGATGCCGACATTGCTGTTCCGCACTTCGACGGTGTTTTGCGAATAGGTGTAGTCCACCGTGGCCGTCAGCGAATCGATCGGCCGGAATTGCAGCACCAACTGGCCGTTGATCCGCACACGGTCGATATCGTTCAGGTTGTACGAGGCGCTTTGCGGCACGGCATAAACGTCGTTCGGACCGGGACGGTTGGTGATGTTCGCATAACGCGGATCGCCCTGCTGCGGCAGCGAGCCCCAGTTGTTTTCGGAACCCAGATAGCCGTCGCGCCAGTCGACATTCGCCGTATTCGTGCTGGCAAGACGCTTTTGATACGCACCCGAAATCAGGATGCCGAACTTGCCGTCGCCAAAGGTATCGCTGACGATGCCCGAAAATTCGGGCGTGATCGGGCTGCCGCTGTTGCGCGAGGTGTCGAGCACCGCCTTGGCGGCGAGGCTGCCCTGAAAACCCGGGCGATCGAGCGGCCGCGGCGTCAGGATATTGATCGTCGAACCGATACCGCCCGTCGGCAGCGAGGCGCGGCCGGACTTGTAGACTTCAACCGCCGCAATTCCTTCGGACGCCAGATTGGCGAAGTCGAACGAACGCGACGAAGGCGGGCTCGCGCCGTCGCCCAGCGAAGACGTCGGCATCTCGCGGCCGTTGAGCAGCACGAGATTGAATTCAGGGCCGAAGCCGCGAACGGTAACGGTCGAACCTTCGCCGTTCGAACGGTCGATCGACACGCCGGTGATGCGCTGAAGCGATTCGGCGAGGTTGGTGTCGGGGAATTTGCCGATGTCCTCGGCCGAAATGGCATCGATAACGCCCTGCGCGTTACGCTTCAGGTTCATCGACTCGCGCAAGCTGGCGCGGATGCCGGTGACGACGATCTCGTTACCTGCCGCAGCCTGATCGGTAGCCGTATTGTCGGACTGCCCCTGATTGTTCGAATTGCTCGTCTGCCCCGCGGTCGAGCCGGCATCCTGAGCGAGCGCGATTCCCGGCGTGGCGGCGATCGCCAAGGCCGAGGCTCCGAGTACCAGATGCGAAAACGAGCGAGCCGAAAAGCTCCGCATAAACTCCTCCCCTGATGCCGCGCGGTTCATTCCGCGCTCTTCTTGAGAACGTTCACTTGCGCAGTTTGTCCTGCGCTGTCAAGTAACAGAAAAGTTCAACCGCAGCGGACCACGCGAAAGATTCGGCGCGTCGGTTCGCGGTGAAAGCGGAATTGCATCAAGATGGCGAACGCAAGGATTCGTCGAAAGGGGAGAGAGAGAATGCCGAGACCGTTAGCGATAGCATTGGCAGCGTCCTGCGCTTTTGCAGGCGTTGGAGGGGGAACGGTACACGCCCAAGCATTGCCTGCCATTCCCGGCGCCGCAACCGCGCAGAGCCGTGCCGAAGCGGTTGTTGCAAAAATGACGCTCGATCAAAAAATCGCCCTCGTCCACGGCCTGTTCCCGCCGATGGCACAGGGAAAGACACAGAACGAACTGATCCCGTCCGCCGGCCATATCGACGGCATTCCCGAGCTCGGCGTGCCGTTGGTGCGCGAAACCGACGCGTCGCTCGGCGTCGCCAACCAGGTCGAACAGCGCAAGGGCGACGTCGCGACCGCGCTGCCGTCGGGACTGGCGACGGCGGCGACCTTCGATCCCGACATCGCGCACGAAGGCGGGATGATGATCGGCGCCGAGGCGCGGGCAAAGCGATTCAACGTGATGCTCGCCGGCGGCGTCAACCTGACGCGCGACCCGTGGAACGGGCGGAACTTCGAATATCTTGGCGAGGACCCGCTCCTCGCCGGCGACATGGCCGGTGCGCATATTGCGGGTATCCAGTCGAACCGTATCACGTCGACGATCAAGCATTACGCGCTCAATTCGCAGGAAACTGGTCGGACCGTCGTCGATGCGCGGATCGGAGAGGCGGCGCTGCGCGAAAGCGATCTGCTCGCTTTCGAAATAGCGATCGAGAAGGGCCAGCCCGGATCGGTGATGTGCGCCTATAACAAGGTCAACGGCGATTATGCCTGCGAGAACCACCATCTGCTGACCGATGTGCTGCGCACCGACTGGGGCTATAAAGGCTGGGTCATGAGCGACTGGGGCGCGGTGCATTCGACGGTAAAGGCCGCCAATGCCGGGCTCGACCAGGAATCGGGACAGGAACTCGACAAGTCCGTCTTCTTCGGCGCAGCGCTGAAACAGGCGGTCGAAGCGGGTACGGTTCCAGAGACGCGGCTCGACCAGATGGTCACCCGCTATCTGACCGGACTAATCGAAACGGGCGCCTATGACACGCCGGTGCCGGAGCACGCACAGCCGATACCATATGGCGTCCATGCCGATGTCGCGCAGCGCGCGGCCGAGGCGGGCATCGTCCTTTTGAAAAACGAAGGTGGCATCCTTCCGCTTGCCGACACCGCCAAGCGGATCGTGCTGATCGGTGGCCATGCCGATGTCGGCGTCCTGTCGGGCGGGGGATCGAGCCAGGTGCGCTCGGTCGGCGGCGCGCCGATCGAAATCCCGCTCAAATCGGGCGCGGCCGCATCCTTCGCGCGCGTTACCTATCATGCGTCGTCACCGCTCAAGGCGCTGCGGGAAGCGGCCCCGAACGCCGATATTCGCTATATCGACGGCAGCGATCCTGCGGCCGCGGCGCGAGCGGCACGGGATGCCGACATCGCCATCGTCTTCGCCACGCAGTGGACGACCGAGGCGGAGGATGCGCCCAATCTTTCGCTCCCGCGCGATCAGGATGCGCTGATCGCCGCGGTCGCGGAAGCCCAGCCGCACACGGTCGCAGTGCTCGAGACCGGCGGTCCGGTGCTGATGCCGTGGATCGGCCAGGTGCCCGCGATCGTGCAGGCCTGGTATCCCGGACAACGCGGTGGCCAGGCAATCGCCAACATCCTGACGGGCAAGGTCAATCCATCGGGCCGCCTGCCGATCACTTTCCCCGAATCAGCAGCGCAGGCGCCGCGCCCCTCCCCGGTCGGCCTCGACCGGCTGAACGCGCTGGAGGCACAGGCGGCGGCCAATCCGGCCGATGCATCCGATTATCAGTTGAAGAGTTTTCCGGTCGATTATGTCGAGGGCAGCGATGTCGGCTATCGCTGGTATGAAAAGAAGGACGAAACACCGCTTTTCTCGTTCGGATACGGCCTCAGCTACACGCAGTTCGCGTATCGCAACCCGGTCGTCACCGGCGGCAAGACGCTGAGCGTCTCGTTCGATGTCGTGAATACCGGCGAGCGCGCTGGGTCTGACGTGCCGCAAATCTATGTTGCGAAGGCCGGCTCCGGCACGCCGATGCGGTTGGCGGCGTTCCGGCGCGTGACGCTGCAACCCGGCGAGACGCGCCATGTGACGCTGACCGCCGAACCGCGCATCGTCGCCGATTACGACACCGACCTGCCCGGATGGCGGATCGCGGGAGGCGAGTATCGCGTCGCACTCGCCCGCAATGCCACCGACCGGAAGATGGTGTTCACCACCCAACTCGATCCGGCGACGATGAAGCCGTGATCGGATAGCGACAAGTCCCGCGCGGCGGCATCGGTTGTTGCCGAATGCCCGCCGCACGGGCAGTCATGGCGGCGATGCCCGCTCCGCCCGCCTCGCCGTCCGGCCAGGACGCCGCCTCACCGGCAACGGGTGAGCGTCGATCGACGGCGTTCCTGCTGGTCTACGGACTCGCCTATGCCGGTGGCGTCATCGCCTATATGCCGCTTCTGTCGCTGTTCCTGCCGATCAAGGTGGAGGAGATCGCCGGCGATGCTCGGCTCGGGCTGTTCACCGCCTGCATCGTCGCCGGCAGCATCGCATCAAGTGCGTCGAACATTCTGTTCGGCTGGCTCAGCGATCGCTCGGTCGCGCGCGGTGGCGGGCGCCGTCGCTGGGTTACCGGCGGGATGGTCGCCCTCGCGCTTTCCTATGCATTCGTCGCGGCAGCGGCATCACCCCTCGCCATCATCCTTGCGATCATATTCTTCCAGACCGCCGTCAACGCCGCACTCGCGCCGCTGATCGCGATCATGGCAGACGAGGTGCCCGATGCGCAAAAGGGCACGGTAGGCGGATTGCTGTCGCTCGGCTATCCGACGGCGGCGCTGCTGTCGGCATCGCTCGTCGGCGCCGACTTCCTGACCGAGCCGATGCGTCTCGCGATCGTCATGGCGGCGATCCTTGCCTGCCTGGCACCGCTGCTTGCCATACCCGCGCGGCGCGTGGCGGATGAAACGCCGCGCCCGGCAATCCACGCCATGCTTCGCCGCGACCTGATGATCGCATGGGCGGCGCGGATTCTCGTGCAGATCGCCGGAGCGGTGCTGTCGCTCTACCTGCTCTATTATTTCGAGAGCTTCTTCGACACGCCGCCGCCGCGCATCGCGGCATGGGTCGGCCATCTCTTCACGCTGGCCTATCTGGTCCCGGTGCCGGCAGCGATCCTGATAGGTCGGCTGTCCGACCGGATAGACCGGCGCAAGCCCTTCCTCTTCGCCGCCGCCGCGGTCGCGGCACTCGGACTGGTCGGGATGGCGATCGCGAACGACTGGATGCAGGGCGCCGTGGCCTTCGGCCTCTACGCCGTCGGCTCGGCGACCTTTCTTGCGCTCCATTCGGCATTCGCGATGCAGTTGTTGCCCGACCCGCAGCACCGCGGGCGCGATCTCGGGCTGCTTAACCTGACCAATACCCTGCCCTCGCTGCTCGGGCCATTGCTCACCTGGCTGCTCGCGACGCCGCGCGATTTTGGCGCCGCGATGCTGGCACTGGCTGCGCTGGCGCTATGCGGAGGAGTGACGATCCTCGCGGTCCGCGGCCGACGCTAGGCGTCGCCGATCGAAGCGGTGCAAGTGTCTATCTGGCGGGAACTGGTGGAGCCGAGGGGAGTCGAACCCCTGACCTCTGCAGTGCGATTGCAGCGCTCTCCCAACTGAGCTACGGCCCCGCCTTGATCGCCCGGCAACGCATCTGCCTCGCCGGGGCCGCTCCCCTTACCCACATGGCTTGACCGATGCAACCGGCATCGCACGCAAAATTTTCTCCATCCCGATCAAGTGCGGATGCGGTGGCGGCACGATAGCGTTTCCTGCCCCTAGGCCCAGGTTGCAATCCGCAACGGATCGCTCATATCGCGGTGACAACATCATAAGCAGGGAGAGACTATCATGGCCCGCGCCTGGCACCTCGAACGCCGTCCCAATGGCATGCCCGTCCACGACGATTTCGCGCTGAAGGATATCGCGCTGCCCGACCTCGCCGATGGGCAGATCCGCGTCGCCAATCGCTGGCTGTCGGTCGATCCGTACATGCGGGGCCGAATGAACGACGTGAAGAGCTATGTCCCGCCCTTCCAGCTCGGCGAGCCGATGCAGGGTGGCGCGATCGGCGAGGTGGTCGAGAGCAAGGCCGACGGCTTCGCCAAGGGCGATCTTGTCCAGCATATGGAAGGATGGCGTGACGAAGCGGTGGTCGATACCGCAACCGGCATGGCCCAGAAGCTGCCGCCGCTCGACGTGCCGGCACAGGCATTTCTCGGCCAGCTCGGCATGCCAGGCCTGACCGGCTATTTCGGCCTGCTGGAAGTTGCCGGGGCCAAGAAAGGCGACACGGTGTTCGTGTCCGCCGCGGCCGGCGCGGTCGGATCGACCGTGGTTCAGGTTGCCAAGGCCAAGGGCATGACCGTGATCGGTTCTGCCGGCGGCAAGGAAAAATGCGATTGGGTCCGCTCGCTGGGCGCCGATCACATGATCGATTATAAATCGGGCACGCCGGTCGTGAAGGCACTGATGGAAGCGGCGCCCGACGGCATCGATGTCTATTTCGACAATGTCGGCGGCGATCATCTCGACGCCGCGCTCGCCGTCGCCAACCAGCATGCGCGCTTCGCGATCTGCGGCATGATCGACATCTACAACACGAGTGAGCCGACAGAACTGCGCTATCTGCCGCGCGTGATCGGTGCGCGCATCCGCATCCAAGGCTTCATCGTCAGCGACTATCTGGCGCGCGCAGAGGAATTCTACCGCGACATGGGGACGATGCTTCAGTCCGGACAGCTGAAGCGCGAGGAAACGGTCGTCGAAGGTCTCGACAACATGCCCGACGCGTTTCTCGGCCTGTTTTCGGGCAAGAACATGGGCAAGATGCTGGTAAAGGTCTGACCGGCCGCGCGGGCCTGCGCTTCCGTCGCGCGACTGCGAAGCGCGGGCCCGCGCCCTTAAACGCCACTGAAAGTGTCGCAGCGGGCCGGATCGCCGGTCTGCAACCCCACGCGTAGCCAGTGCATGCGCTGCTGCGACGTACCATGCGTAAAGCTGTCGGGCACCACGCGCCCCTGCGCCTCGCGCTGAAGCGTGTCGTCGCCGATCGCATTGGCGGCGGTCATGCCTTCCTCGACATCGCCGGGTTCCAGGCGATCACGATTCTTCGCGCCCCATACACCGGCGTAGCAGTCCGCCTGCAATTCCAGCATCACCGACAGCTTGTTGCCCGCAGTGCGACCAAGCTGCGCCTGCTGGCGCTGCACGTCAGCCGAGGTGCCCAGCAAATCCTGCACGTGATGGCCCATTTCATGCGCGATGACATAAGCCTGGGCGAAGTCGCCGCTCGCGCCATAGCGCTGCTTGAGTTCGTCGAAAAAGCTGGTGTCGAGATAGACACCGTCATCGGCGGGGCAGTAGAACGGCCCCATCGCCGATTGCGCGGCGCCGCAGCCCGATTGCGCGCCGCCGCGGTAGAAATTGATCGTCGCCGGTGTGTAGCGCAGCCCTTCGGAGCGGAAGATGCTGTCCCATGTATCGTCGGTGGACGTCATCACGCGGCAGGCGAACAGTTCCGCCTGCGTGTCGCAGGGGCGATTCGCGGACGACTGCTGCTGTCCGCCATATCCGACCTTCCCGCCGGTCGAACCCAGCATCCCGCCACCACCACTGAGCGCCATATATGCGACGCCGATAATCACGAGTAGCGCGATCCCACCGCACCCCATGCGCCGACCGAGCAACAGCGGCAACAGACCGAGCAGCGGGAAGCCGCCGCCGCCACCGCCTCCGCTGCCGAGATCCCGGGCATTCCTGGTCGGGTCGAGATCGTCGAGCCGCATTGCACATTCCCCTGTCGCTTCGGTCGCCGAGCATAATGCGCGAGCTGCTGCCATGTTGCATGGGAAATTCGTGCGAGCCGCCTTGATGCAGCGCACAATAAGCGCCATCTGGTGCGTCATGGCCGATGCCGACCCATCCGCGTCGCGCCGCCAGCGCGGCCCGATGCCCCTGCCCGATTGCGTCGCCCTTGTCCTGCAGGGCGGCGGGGCGCTTGGCAGCTATCAGGCAGGCGTGATCGAGGCACTCGGAGAGTCGGGGATCGATATCGACTGGGTCGCGGGCATCTCGATCGGCGCGGTCAACGCCGCGATCTTTGCCGGCAATCCGCCCGAACGACGCATCAAGCACCTTCGCGCATTCTGGGACGAGGTCACGAGCGCGCTGCCCAGCTTTCCGATCTTCCCGCAGGATGTCGTGCGCGAGTTCGTGCACGAATGGTCGGCAGGCGCGGTCCTCGCAACCGGCGTGCCAGGCTTTTTCCGGCCGCGACCGATCCCGCCGTCGCTCGCCGTCCCCGGTACGGTCGAGGCGCTGAGCTTTTATGACAGCACGCCGCTTGCTGCCACGCTCGACCAGCTTATCGACTGGGACCTGCTCAACAACGGTCCGGTCCGCCTGTCGGTCGGCGCGGTCGAGATCGAGAGCGGCAACTTCCGGTATTTCGACACGCACGATACCGAAATCGATGCGCGCCACGTGATGGCGTCGGGCGCGCTTCCCCCGGGACTGCCGCCGGTGGAGATCGACGGAAAGCTCTATTGGGACGGCGGCCTCGTTTCCAACACGCCGCTGATCCACGTCCTCGACAATCAGGATGCGCCGATGCTGGCGTTTCAGGTCGACCTGTTTTCGGCCAACGATCAGCGGCCGCGCACGATCATGGACGTGATGGCGCGCGAAAAGGAAATCCGCTTTTCCAGCCGTACCCGGTCGGTCACCACCGAACGGATGCGACTGCGCGCCGAACGCGAGGCCATCCGCAAGGTCCTCGCGAAGCTCCCCGCCGAACTGACAGACGACCCCGATGTGGTCGCGCTTCGTGAACAGGCGACCGAGCTGCCGGTCAACCTCGTCCATCTGATCTACCGCGCCAATGCCTGGGAGGGCGGCAGCCGCGACTTCGAATTTTCGCAGCGCACGATGCACGAACACTGGCATGCAGGGCGAGAGGCGATCGCCGAAACGATGGCCAATGCCCGTCTCGTCGCGCAGAACATCATCGACGGGAAAACCGCCGCCTTCGACCTTACCCACCGCTGACAAGGAGTATCCCCCCTCATGTTCCTCAAGGGCAAAAGCGTCATCATCACCGGTTCGACCTCTGGCATCGGGCTGGCCTATGCCAAGGCGTTCGCCGCCGAGGGCGCGAGCGTGGTGATCAACGGCTTCGGCGACGAGGGTGAGATCGAGAAAGAACGCGCCGCCCTTGCCGAGACGAGCGGTGCGACCGCGCTGTACGATGCCGCCGACATGACCAAGCCCGACGAGATCGAAGCGATGGTCAAGCGTTGCCACGACGAAATCGGCGGCCCCGACATCGTCATCGCCAATGCCGGCATCCAGCATGTCGCGAAGATCGAGGATTTTCCGCCCGAAAAGTTCGAAGCGATCCTCGACATCAACATGAAATCGGCCTGGTATCTGTTCCGCGCCGCGGTCCCGCACATGAAGGAAAAGGGCTGGGGCCGGATCATCTCCACCGCGTCTGCGCACAGCCTGATCGCCAGCCCGAACAAGACCGCCTATATCATGGCCAAGCACGGCATCGCCGGTCTGACCAAGACGCTGGCGCTCGAAACCGCGACCGACGGCATCACCGTCAACTGCATCTCGCCGGGCTATGTCTGGACGCCGCTCGTCGAGAACCAGATTCCCGACACGATGAAATCGCGCGGGATGACGCGCGAGCAGGTGATGAACGATGTTCTGCTGGCGGCACAGCCGACCAAGGAATTCGTGATGCCCGACGAGGTCGCCGCACTCGCCATCTTCCTGTGCCGCGACGAAGCGAAGGCGATCACGGGTGCGAATTATTCGATCGACGGCGGCTGGACGGCGGCCTGACGCAAATCGGGGTTCGACAGCACGGAAATCGCCGCTAGTCTCGACCGATCGTGTTCGAGGGTCGCGTCTCCATGCTCAAGCAATCGTTCGCCGTCGCCGTGACGGCGCTGGCTCTGTCCGCCTGCGCGAATCATGCCGCGCCGCCCGATATGGCTGGCGCAGCGCCGGCGGCGGACTGGCACCGGATGGCAACGGCCCAGGACCGGGTACGGCTTCGCGACTGGCGCGATGCGTGGATCGACGCGCTGTCAAAGGCCCGGACGGCGGACGCAAAGGCGGTCGCTGCGCAGGGCGATTTGTTCAAGCCCGACCTCGCGCTCGCGGGAGCGATGCCGCCGCCGGGTCTTTATCGCTGCCGCACGTTCAAGCTCGGCTCGGCCGGAACCGCCGCGCGTGACTTCACGCAGTATCCATGGTCCGAATGCCGCGTCGAGGATGAGGAAGGCATCGCCGCGCTCTACAAGACCAGCGGTTCGCAGCGTCCGGTGGGGCTGATCCTGCCCGACAGCGACACGCGCGCGGTATTCCTCGGCACGCTGGTACTCGGCGATGAAAAGACGGCGCTGCAATATGGCCGCGATCCCAAACGCGACATGGCAGGCTATGTGAAGCGTGTCGGCGACAGCCGCTGGCGGCTCGCGCTCCCCTATCCGCATTTCGAATCGCTGCTCGACGTGATCGAGCTGGTACCCGCGGATAAAACGCCCAACTGACCGGCTTGTGCGCCGCCGAACCGGGCGAGGCTATTTGCCCCGGCCCGCCAGCAGACGGGGCCGCACGAAGATCGCGACGAGCATCAGGATGCCCAGCACCGCCAGCGGGATCGTTTCGCTGCGCGCAAGCCGGATGATGAGAACCGTTCCGATGACGCTGCCCAGCGCCATGCCGATGCCGGGTATCCATTTCCGTCTCCCGGCATGGCGCCAGGCCATCAGATTGACGATGGCGAAGGTCACGAGAAACACCAGGCTCGCCGCTTCGACCAGCGAGGAGAGCGATCCTATCACCGCAAGTGTGCCCGCCAGCACGCCGATCACGACCACGGGACGGTCCGGCACGCCGGCGCCGTTTTCATGGTCGATCCAGCGCGGAAGTTCACCGTCATCGGCAACGCGGCGCGCCAGTTTGGCGGTCGAGAACAGCGTCGAATTGATCGCGGCCGACGTCGCGAACCCGGCTGCCACGGTCATTGCGATCATACCCGGCGTTCCGGCTGCCGCGCGCGCGGCGACGCTGAGCGCCACTTCGCGCTGATCGACGATCGCGCCGGCGCCGACCAGCATCGGCGCCCCCAGCGCCACGACGACGTACACGAAGACCACGAAGATCGCGGCGGACACCAGCACCGGTACGAACAGGCGCTGCGCGTCGCGCACCTCGTCATAATCATACGCGAGAAGTTGAAAGCCCTCATAGGACATGAAGATCGCAGCCGCCCCGGCGAATGCCGCCGTGGGCGGGTGCGCAGCGATGCCGTTGGAAAGCTGACCCGGGTTCCAGTGCGCAAGCCCGAATGCCGCCAGCACCAGAAGCGCGATCAGATTGCCGGAGACGATCACCACCTCGACCATCGTCATCTTGCCCACGCCGAGCAGGTTGAGGCCGATCAGCGCCGCCGCGATTCCCGCGGCGAGCAGCCGGATCGCCCATGGTCCTCCGCCGAACGACCAGGCGACATAATGACCGAAGGCATAGGCATAGACCGAAATGGTGAGCGTGTATCCGACGATCAGCAGCCATGACAGGCTGCCGGCCCAGCCTTCGCGATTGCTTTCTTCCAGAAATTCGAAGGCGCCGCCCGCCTTGCCGAAGTGATTGGATAGCGTGGCATAGCTCCAGGCGGTGGCGACGGCGACGATTCCAGCGAGCAGAAAGCTGAGCCACGACCAGATACCCGCTGCTGCGATCACAACGCCGAGAGCGATGTAAATCCCCCCGCCGACCATGCCGCCCGCCGCCAGTGCCCATACTCTGACGGGCCCGAGTGCCTTGCCGCTATCTGCCATGCATTCCCTTCTTATCCTGTCAGGGAAACCCGTCCCCCGGCATGGCGTTCCAACCGGTCGGCCAATTCCAGCTCAAGCAGTACGGTCTGGACGACCGCTGCCGAGCATCCCGCCTGACGAATGACTTCATCGACGGCCACCGGCACCGGACCGAGCAGTTCGGTCACGGCGCGGCGCTCGGCCTCGCCCGCGTCGGCGCCGCCAGTTTCCGACGAAAAGGGCGATGTCGGCGAACGGACCGCGCGCAGATCGATGGGCCGCAGCATCTCCAGAATATCCGCAGCCGACTGGACCAGCGTCGCGCCTTCGCGGATCAGCAGATTGCATCCTTGCGCACGCGGATCGAGCGGGCTGCCGGGCACCGCCATCACCTCGCGCCCCGCTTCGTTGGCCAATCGGGCGGTAATCAGCGACCCCGATTTCGGTGCAGCCTCGACCACCACGGTGCCCAGCGCGGCGCCGGCGATGATGCGGTTGCGATAGGGAAAATGGCGGGCACGCGGTTCGGTGCCGGGCGGCTGTTCGGCGATCAGCAGTCCTTGCGTCGCGATCGCTTCCTGCAATTCGGCATTTTCGGGCGGGAAGGCGATGTCGATGCCGCTGGCGATCACCCCGACCGTGCCCGAGGACAGCGAGGCGATATGCGCAGCGGTGTCTATTCCGCGCGCGAGGCCGGAAATTACCGTCGCCCCCTCCCCCGCCAGCCCAGCGGCGAGCGTGCGGGCAAAGCGGACCGCGGCGGCAGAGGCATTGCGCGCGCCGACCATCGCCACGGTCGGCCGCGCGAGCAGCGACATGTCGCCGCGCACGATCATCGCGGGCGGCGGATTCTCGATCTCTGCAAGCAGCGCCGGATAGTCGGCATCGCCCAGGAAACAGTAACGCGCGCCCAGCCTCTCGACCGTCGCGATTTCGTCGGCGATCGCGCGCTCATCGGCAATTCTCGGCGCGCGGTTCCCGCCACGCGCCGCCAGGGCGGGAAGCGCATCGAGCGCGGCCTCGGCGCTGCCGAAGCGTGCGAGCAGGTGTCGATAGGTGACCGGCCCGATATTGGCCGAGCGGATCAGGCGAAGCCGCGCGAACGCGGCATCAGTCATTCTTGCTGCCGACCCTGGGCTCGGTCCCGGCGATGAGCCTGTCGATATTGGTGCGATGCTTCCACAGCACGATCAGCGCCAGTGCGAGAAACAGCAACGACACACTGAAATCGCCGAACCAGGCCGCGCTCACCGGCGCGCTGATCGCAGCGGCGATCCCCGCCAGCGAAGAAATGCGCACGGTCGCCAGCAGGCCGAGCCAGACCAGCGCATAGACCAGCGCACAGGGCCAGCACAGCGCAAGCGCGATCCCCATGAAGGTCGCCACGCCCTTGCCGCCGCGAAATTTCAGCCAGACCGGATAGCAATGGCCGACAAAGGCAGCAGCCGCCGCCAGCAATTGATCGCCCGGAAACAGCCACATGGCGAGCGCTACCGCCGCCCATCCCTTGAACAGGTCGAGCAGCAATGTCGCCGCGGCCAATCCCTTGCGACCGGTGCGCAGCACATTGGTCGCGCCGATATTGCCCGAACCGATCGAGCGCAGATCGCCCGCACCGCTAAGGCGCGTCAGGATCATGCCGAACGGGATCGAGCCCAGGAGATATCCCAGGACCAAAGCAGCCGCAGGCGCCATCCATAAAATTTCAGTCTGCACACTCGCCCCCTTGCCACAGGCAAGCTAGGGGGTGGATTGTCTATCCGCAACAATCTCCATCAACACCGAAATGAATCCAGCCAGCCCGACAACCGACGCCCGCCCGATCCTGTTCTTCGATTCGGGCATCGGCGGCCTGTCGGTGCTGCGCCCGGCGCGCGAATTGCTGCCCAACGCGCCCTTTGTCTACGCTGCCGACTCGGCGGGCTTCCCCTATGGCACGCGCAGCGATGCCGAGATCGCGGCGCGGGTTCCGGCGCTGCTCGGACGGCTGACCGAGCGCTACCACCCGCGGCTGATCGTCATCGCGTGCAATACCGCCTCGACAATCGCGCTTGCGGCGGTACGCGCCGCGCTCGACCTGCCGATTGTCGGCACCGTGCCTGCTATCAAACCCGCTGCGGAAATCAGCAAGACACGCGTCATCGGCGTGTTGGGCACAAGGGCTACGGTTCGCCAGGCCTATGTCGACGACCTGACGGCGAAGTTCGCGGCCGATTGCACCGTGCTGCGGCATGGCTCGGCCGAACTCGTGACGTTGGCGGAGGCGAAATTGCGCGGTGAAGCGGGCACCCCCGCCCAGTATCGCGCGGTCCTTGACGGGCTGCTCGGCCAGCCGGGCGGCGAACGCATCGACATCGTGGTCAACGCCTGCACCCATTTCCCGCTCGTTGCCGAGGAACTGGCACAGGCCGCCGACCGCCCGTTGCGCTTCATCGACGGCGGTCCGGGCATCGCGCGGCGCATCGCCTATCTGACGCAGGGCCAGCAATGGCCGCAATCGCCACCACCGGGAATCGCGGTGTTTACCGGACCGGCGGATAATGCAGCGCGGCTCGCCCCGGCGCTTGGCCGGTTCGGGCTCACCGAGCTTCAGACTCTATAGCGAGGTCAGTTCCGCGCCGGAATGGCAACGCGAACCGACTCTTCCCCCATTAATGCCGAATACCGCTCGGCCAATTCGATATGGATACGCCGCACGGCAGCGTCGCTGGCACGATCCGCCGAGTCGCGTTCCTGCTGTACACGCTTCGCCCAATATTCATGTTGGTCAGTCATTGGCAAAATCCCGATAATTCAAGCGGGAGCGCATTCTCTCTCTGTCGCGGCCATGCTTGTTCCTGAGCAACCGCGATGACTTCTTCTCTACCACAGCGAGCACCCGGGAGTCTTGATGGAGAGCAAGATTCGGCGGTGCTTGTCGTGGAAACGATCGGCCGCCGACCCGTTCCGTAAAGCAACTTACTGGAAATCGCCGCGCTTTGCCGGTAACGGAGCGATTGACATGACGAGCCCTACCGAATCCCGCCCGGTCGACTACGACCGCGTGTTCTCGCAGGCGATCGACCGTCTGCATGCCGAGGGGCGCTACCGCGTCTTCATCGACATTCTGCGCAACAAGGGGATGTTCCCCAATGCGCGCTGCTTTGCCGGGCATAACGGCCCCAAGCCGATCACCGTCTGGTGTTCGAACGATTATCTGGCGATGGGCCAGCATCCCAAGGTCATCGGCGCGATGGAAGAGGCGCTGCACGACGTCGGCGCCGGATCGGGCGGCACGCGCAATATCGGCGGCAACACGCATTATCACATCGACCTGGAGGCCGAACTCGCCGATCTGCACGGCAAGGAAGGCGCACTGCTGTTCACCTCGGGCTATGTCTCGAACGAGGCGACGCTGTCGACGATTGCCAAGGTGCTGCCCGGCTGCATCATCTTTTCCGACGAGCTGAACCATGCCTCGATGATCGCGGGCATCCGCCATTCGGGCTGCGAAAAGCGCGTTTTCCGCCACAATGATATCGCGCATCTCGAAGAACTGCTCGCCGCCGAAGACCCGGCGACGCCGAAGCTGATCGCATTCGAAAGCGTCTATTCGATGGACGGCGACGTGGCCCCGATTCACGCGATCTGCGACCTTGCCGACAAGTACAACGCGCTGACCTATCTCGACGAGGTTCACGCCGTCGGCATGTACGGCGCGCGCGGCGGCGGCATTTCCGAACGTGACGACGCCGCCCACCGGCTGACGATCATCGAGGGCACGCTTGCCAAGGCGATCGGCGTGATGGGCGGTTATATCGCCGCCGACAAGACGATCATCGACGTCATCCGCAGCTATGCGCCCGGCTTCATCTTCACGACGTCGCTGTCGCCCGTACTCGTCGCCGGCGCTCTCGCAAGCGTGCGCCACCTGAAGGCCTCTTCGGAGGAGCGCGAGGGGCAGCAGGCATCGGCGGCAAGGCTGAAGGCAATGATGCGCGAGGCCGGCCTGCCGGTGATGGATTCGACGACGCACATCGTCCCGCTGATGGTCGGCGACCCGGTCAAGGCGAAAAAGGTCAGCGACATCCTGCTCGCCGAATACGGTGTCTATGTGCAGCCGATCAATTTCCCGACCGTACCGCGCGGTACCGAGCGGCTGCGCTTCACGCCCGGGCCGACGCATGACGAAGCGATGATGCGCGACCTGACGCGCGCGCTCGTCGAGATCTGGGACCGGATGGAAATGAAGCTGGCGGCGTAAACCGAAGGCTTACCCAGCCTGCAACTTGCGAAGCACAGCCAGCGCTTCGTCCGCCATCCCGGCCGGCACGAAGACATGGTCGTGGTGATAGGCGGCAACGATATTTGCCGGAATGTCGCATTCGGCAAGTGCGCCCGACACCGCTGCGGTCAGTCCCACTCCGTCGAGCGCGGAATGAACGTTCAGCGTAATGCAGCGCATCGGCATCGCCCCGGCGTCGGCGTCGGCGGGTGCGTCGGCCTCCGCCAGGATCAGCGACAGCCCCTCCGTCTCGCGAAAGCTGCCCAGTGCAAGCGGCGAAAGCGTTGCCGCATCATCGCCAACGGTCACGAATACGAAGCGGCCCGGCAGCAGCTGCGGGTCCATCGCCGCGATCATCGCCTTGCCGTCCCGTACCGCGTTCATGCCGTCCGCCTCTTCAATGTCGCCGCCCATGCATAGCCGCGATAGGGTGCGCGGAAATCAAGCAACATGTCCTCATCGGCCGCGACCTGTTCAAGCACCACGGGCAGCGCGCGGCGCGGCGTCACGTCGAATTTGGCAAGCCATGCGAACAGCCCGGCGCGGAACCAGCCGGGCAGGTGTTCCTGCTGGCCGAAATCGACGATGTGGAGCGCGCCGCCAGCCGCCACCGACTTCGCCGCCAGCCGGATCGCCGCCTGCCAATCGGGGATCATCGACAGCGTATAGCTCATGAACACGCGGTCGAACGCATCGCATCCGAACAGGCTTGCCCCTTCATCGAACATGGCGTCGCCCCGGGCCAGATGGACACGTCCTTCGAGGCCGGCCCGCTTCAGATTGGTCCGCGCGGTCTCCAGCATCGCTTCGGATATGTCATATCCGAAAAAGCGCGCATCGGGCCAACGCCTTGCCGCAGTGATCGCGTTGCGCGCGGTGCCGCAACCGATTTCGAGCACAGTGCCGCCAGGCGGCGGCGCCAGATCGGCGATCAGCGCGTCGCGACCGAGCAGATAATATTTGCGCGTCAGGTCGTAGAAATGACGCTGGGTGCGATAGATCGCGTCCATATGACCGGCATGGCCGGCGACGGTATCGGTCATTTCAGCACATAGAGATGAACGCCGCCGTAAATCGCCGAGCGGTCGCGCGCGGTGAAGTCCAGCGACTCCTCGGCACGATAGTACCAGCGCCCCAGGATGTCGTCGGGCACGCGGCCGGGAAGCAGCGTCGGCTGTGCCGCCGTGCGGAACAGCACGCGCGCGCCGGGCTTCGCCGTGCGGGTGATCTCGCGCCACAGCCGGGTAAGCTGCGCATCGGTCATCCAGTCCTGCGCGTCGAGCAGGATATAGCGGTCGAGCGACGCATCCGGCATCGATTCGAGATAGTCCGCCATGTTGGCGTGGCGGACATCGACGCGGTCAGCGCGTTCGACGACCGCATCGTAATTGTCGGCCTGAAGATAGGGGGGAAGCGGTGCCGCCGGTCCTTCCCCATAGCCGCGTCCGAATGCCTGCCAGGCGAAATAATTGTCGGCGAGGTCGAAGCCGCAGGCGAGCTTTTCGAGCCGATGGCGCAGCACCGCCGAAATCCCCTGCGGATCGTCGCCAGCGAGCGCTTCATACTGCGCCGGCGGGATGCCGAGTCCGAACAGCGATGCGGGTTGGTCGATCAGCCAGCGGACCAGCCGCCGGTCGAACACGGGCGCGAACTTGGCGTCGAAGATTGCGCGCTGTTCCTCGATCGTCTTCGCCGCCAGCAGGTCGCGCGGGTCGAGGCCGTGCAGCCGCGCGACGACATGCGCCATCCCGATGAACCCGCCGAGCAGCCCGCGCTTGTAGAAGCCCTTGCCGAAACCCGAAATCCGCCGCCGCCCGGCAAGCCCGCGCCCTTCCCAATAGCGCCGCGAAATATCGTCGAGATGCGGGCGCACATGGTCTGTGTACGCGCGGACATTCTCCTTGCGGTTGGCCTGCGCGAAGAAGCGGTGAAAGGCGTCATATCCCGGCAGGTGCTTCGCGGCCGCAAGCTTCAGCCGGTTGAGCGCGATATGCGCGGTGTTGAGGTCGACTGCCGTAATCGCTTTCGGATCGGCGGTCAGATAGCTGAGCACGTTGCAGCCGCCTGAAGCGATCGTCACGACATGGCAATCGGGCGTGATCGCCAGCGCCTCCAGGTCGACGACCGGGTCTTCCCAGATCTGCGCGTAAACCAGCCCGCGAAAGGCAAAGGTGAAGGCGCGCTCCAACAGGCCCTGTTTCGACAGATTGTGATGCTGGTGTACCGCGCCTCCGACGGCGCGTCCGGTCGTGCTCTTGCGTTCGGGCTTCATGTCCATCCCCGGCCAATCCGCGCCCCCGTGCGCGGTTGGCGCCGATTAGCCGGGGTCTGTGACGCTGGCGTGTCAGCCGGCGGACGTCAGTCGCGGCAATAGCCCTCACCCTGCTCGACCGTCAGGCAATCCTTCTTGCCGGCGAGATATTTCATGCCCGTCGCGTTGCCGTCGGTGTGGTGCAGGACATAGGTGCCGCCCGGACGGGTGAACCGGATGCCCTTGTCCGTCGCAACACCGTCGAAGGTGCCGTTATGGTCGAGGTCGTACTGCATCTTCAGCAGATATTTGTCGCCGCCGCCTTCGGCCTTGGTGATGTCGAGATAGGTCCCCTCTACGCCAACCCAGCGACCAACCCAGTCGTCATAGGGGCCGGGCTTGACCGGCCCGACAATGGCGTTGCCCGCATCGGCGATCCCGCTTCCGATGACATCGGTCGTTTCGTCGACGACGTTGACGACCGCGCTGCCCGCATCGTTGTCGCCCCCGGCGCTCGCATTGGCGCCGTGATCGGCGCTGCTGCACGCCGCCAGACCGGTGGTCAGCATCAGGATCGTCAGGCTCTTTCGCATTCGCATCTCCCTTGCAATGTGCATACTTGGCTCGACAGCGGATCGGTCCTATGGACGGGACCATGTCGCACCGCATCGCCATCGCCGCCGACCACGCCGCCTATGCCATGAAGGCCGAAATTGCCCAATGGTTGCAGGAAACGGGGCACAGCGTCCAAGACCTCGGCACCAACGGCCCCGAAAGCGTCGACTATCCCGACTATGGGTACAAGCTGGCCGAGGCGGTCGCGAGCGGCAACGCCGATTTCGGCATTGCGCTATGTGGTTCGGGCATCGGCATTTCGATCGCGGTCAATCGCAACCCCGCCTGCCGTTCGGCGCTGGTATCGGAGCCGCTTTCTGCAGAGCTGGCACGTTCGCACAATGACGCCAATGTCATCGCGATGGGCGCGCGGCTGATCGGGATCGAGATGGCCAAACAATGCGTCGAGGCATTTCTGTCGACCGAATTTCTCGGCGACCGCCATACGCACCGCGTCGACAAGCTCGGCGCACCTGCGTTCGAGACTGCCGCAGGTTGATAAGGACATTTCGACCCGCCCGCGGGCAATCGGCGGTGGCAATCCTGCCCGTCAGGCAATAGATAGCGCACGAGAACGATGCGGCCCCGCAGCCCGCTTCAGCAACATTCACGCCTCGCCAAGAAGGATCGCGCCATGAGCACCAATGCAAGCACGCTCCACGACGTTCAGCCCGACGGATTTTTCACGCGCGGCCTTGCCGAAGCCGACCCCGAGATCTTTGCCGGCGTCAAACATGAGCTCGACCGAGAACAGCATCAGATCGAACTGATCGCGTCGGAAAACATCGTGTCGAAGGCGGTGCTCGAGGCGCAGGGCTCTGTCTTCACCAACAAATATGCCGAAGGCTATCCGGGCCGCCGCTATTATCAGGGCTGCCATCCTTCCGACGAGGTCGAGCAACTCGCGATCGACCGCGCGAAAAAGCTGTTCGGTTGCGGGTTCGTCAACGTTCAGCCGCATTCGGGCGCGCAGGCAAACGGCGCGGTCATGCTCGCACTGGTCAAGCCCGGCGAAACGATCATGGGGCTGAGCCTCGACGCCGGCGGACACCTGACCCACGGCGCCAGGGCCGCGATGTCGGGCAAGTGGTTCAACGCGGTCCAGTACGGCGTGCGCAAGGACGACCATCTGATCGATTTCGACGAGGTCGAGCGGCTGGCGAAGGAACATCGGCCCAAGCTGATTATCGCAGGTGGTTCGGCATATCCCCGCGCGATCGACTTCGCGAAGTTCCGCGCGATCGCCGACGAGGTCGGGGCCTATTTCATGGTCGATATGGCGCATTTCGCCGGGATCGTCGCGGGCGGCCTGCACCCGTCGCCGTTCGGCCACGCGCATGTCGTCACCACCACCACGCACAAGACGCTGCGCGGACCGCGCGGCGGCATGGTGATGACCGACGACGAACAAATCGCGAAGAAGATCAACTCGGCGGTGTTCCCCGGCCTGCAGGGCGGCCCGCTGATGCACGTGATCGCGGCGAAGGCGGTCGCGTTCGGTGAGGCTCTGCGCCCGGAGTATAAGAGCTATATCCGCGCAGTCGTCGACAATGCGAAGATGCTCGCCGCGACGTTGAAGGAACGTGGTTCCGATCTCGTCGCGGGCGGCACCGACACGCACGTCGCGCTGGTCGATCTGCGTCCGCTCGGCATCACCGGCAAGGACGCGGACGAGGCGCTCGAACGCGCGGCGATCACCTGCAACAAGAACGGCGTGCCGTTCGATCCGTTGCCGCCGATGAAGACGAGCGGCATCCGCGTCGGATCGCCCGCCGGTACGACGCGCGGCTTCGGCACCGCCGAGTTTCAGGAGATCGGCAACATGGTCGCCGACGTGCTCGACGGCCTTGCCGAGAAGGGCGAGAGCGGTGACGCGGCAGTCGAGGCCGACGTCAAGCAGCGCGTCCGCGCGCTGTGCGAACGCTTTCCGATCTATCCGCAACAGTAAGGAAAACCGTTCGTGTCGAGTGCAGTCGAGACACCTTGGCAGGGCTTCTCGACTGCGCCCGAAGCAAACGGCTCAAATAGAGTGGTTCACCGATAATGCGTTGCCCGTTCTGCGCCCATGAGGCGAGCCAGGTGAAGGATTCGCGGCCGACCGAGGACGGCGCAGCGATCCGCAGGCGACGCCAGTGCGAAGCGTGCGGCGCGCGTTTCACCACCTTCGAGCGCATCCAGCTCCGCGATCTGACCGTCCTCAAGTCCGAGGACAAGCGCGAACCCTTCGACCGCGACAAGCTGGTCCGTTCGGTCTCGATCGCATGCCGCAAGCGGCCGATCGACAGCCAGCAGGTCGAAAAGCTCGTATCGGGCATCCAGCGCCAGCTCGAAACGGGCGGCGAATCGGAAATCGCGGCGCAGCGTATCGGCGAACTGGTTATGGACGGCCTGAAAGGCCTCGATTCGGTCGCGTACATCCGCTTTGCCAGCGTCTACAAGGACTTCACCGAGGCACGCGATTTCGAAGAATTCGCCGGTACGGTGAACGAGGTGGCGAAGCAGTAGCAAGGCGTCCTGGTGGACGCGCTCAAGCCCGCATGAAACGCTCCGTTTCGCGCCGCTGCACTTGATCCCTGCGACCGCCCGGCCCAAATGCCATTCATGCTGATCGAAACCGAAACCACGCCCAATCCGGCGACGCTCAAATTCCTGCCCGGCCGCACCGTGATGGAGGCGGGCACGCGCGACTTTGCCACGCCCGAAGAGGCAGAGGCATCTCCGCTTGCCGAAACCCTGTTCGGGCTGGGCGACGTGACCGGCGTTTTCTTCGGACAGAATTTCATCTCGGTCACAGCGGCGCCCGGCGTCGATTGGAACGATCTGAAGCCCGACGTGCTGGCCATCCTGCTCGACCATTTCTCGGGCCAGATGCCCCTGTTCAAGCCCGGCTCGGCAGCAGGCATCGCGGTGCCGCCGGCAGCGGAGCAGTTCGAGGACGATCCCGAGGATGCCGATATCGTCGCGCAGATTCGCGACCTGATCGACACGCGCGTCCGCCCCGCGGTCGCCAACGACGGCGGCGACATCGTCTATCGCGGGTTCGACAAGGGTAAGGTCTATCTGCAGATGCAGGGCGCCTGTTCGGGTTGCCCGTCATCGACCGCGACGCTGAAACACGGCATCGAGCAGCTTCTGAAACATTATGTGCCCGAAGTGACCGAGGTTCGCGCCGTCTGATCGGCTGCGCCATCGAACGACTGTCAAGCAAAAGGATACGCCATGGGAAAGCCGCTCGACGAGGCAGGGCTCGACACGATCTTCCGCACCGCGCGGACCTATAACGGCTATACCGACCAGCCGGTGACGGAAGCGGAAATCCGCCGGATCTACGACCTGCTGAAAATGGGGCCGACATCGGCCAATCAGCAGCCGGGCCGCTTCGTCTGGTGCCTGTCGCAGGAGGCGAAGGACACACTTGCCGATTGCGCCGGCGGCAACAATCCCGACAAGATTCGCGCCGCGCCCGCGGCGGTCGTCATCGGGATGGACGAGGACTTTCACGAGGAACTGCCCTGGCTGTTCCCCCATGCCGACGCCAAGAGCTGGTTCGACGGCGACCCCGAAGGCCGCAAGGAACACGCCTTCCGCAATTCCTCGCTGCAGGGCGCGTATTTCATCATCGCCGCGCGCGCAGTCGGACTCGATACCGGCCCGATGTCGGGATTCGACCATGACAAGGTCAACGCTGCTTTCTTTGGCGACAATCCGAAGGTGAAGGCGAACTTCATCTCCACGCTGGGCCATGGCGATCCGTCGACGATCTTCGACCGCAGCCCGCGCCCCGATTTCGACAAGTTCAACACGGTGCGCTGACGCGCACTTCTCCCCCGACCTTGCCGTGCGGCCGATCTGCTCTATCGTGGATCGGCCTTGCCGAACGGAAATACAGTGCCGACCGATAGCCGTACCCTCGTCATAGAGACCGCGACCGCCGCCTGTTCGGTCGCGCTGCTCGACGGAAAGTCGGTGATCGCGCAGGCGCATGAAGTCGTCGGCAGGGGCCATGCCGAAAAGCTTGTCCCGATGATCGCCGGCCTGCCCGATCAGGGCCGCGCAGGCCGGATACTGGTCGACTGCGGACCGGGCAGCTTCACCGGCGTTCGGGTCGGCCTTGCTGCGGCACGCGGTCTCGGAATCGGATGGGGGGCCAGCGTATCCGGGTATTCGTCGCTCGCGCTGCTTGCCGCGGCAGCTTTCGCGGAAACCGACGCGCCAGACGCGCTGGCGGTGGTGCTGGAGGGCGGCCACGGCGAGGTCTTTGTGCAGAATTTCACCGCCGCGCCCTTCGCTGCGACCGGACCGCTTGCATCGCTTCGTCCCGAAACCGCGCTGGCCGGGCTCGGTGGACGGCGCGCGATCGGCAGCGGCGTGCGCCGCCTGATCGCGCTCGATGCGTCGGTCGATGCGACAGAAGCGCTGCCGCGCGCTGCCGATGCGACGACGCTGCCTGCCGATTACGCCGAGCTCGACGCGCGCCCCATTTATGGTCGCGCGCCCGATGCGAAGCCAAGCGTGAGCGCGGCATGAGCTCGGTGCGCGGCATTGTCGCGCTGAGCGCCGGCGATGCGACCGACCTCGGCGACGTGAACGCGATCATGGCGGACGCGTTCGACCCCCGCTACGGCGAGGCGTGGACACCCTCTCAATGCGTGGGAATGCTCGCGCTTTCGGGCATCTGGCTGACCATGGCGAGCGTCGACGGACAGAGCGCAGGCTTTGCGCTGGCGCGGTCGATCATGGATGACGGTGAGCTACTATTACTCGCGGTGCGCAATGACTTTCGCCGGCGTGGAGTCGGTTCGGCATTGCTGAGATCTGTAATTCGAGAAGCTGGGGCACGCGGCGTTACGGGACTTCATCTTGAAGTTCGCAAGGGCAATCCCGCAATCGACCTGTATCGCCGCGAAGGGTTCAGAAAGGTTGGCGAACGCGCGAGTTATTATCGCGGCATTACTGGCCAGCAATACGATGCGCAGACTTTCCACCGCATGTTAACCAAAGAATAGAGCAAAGTCCTTTTTAATACCACAATTATATCCTATAGTTGTCTTCAGGTGCACCCCTACGATGCGCCTGCCCCCTTGAACAGTATTGAAGTTTGAAAGGAATGTAATGGATAATCAATCGGATATGCAGGAGACGTTGGTTACCCTGACTGCCGATATCGTTGCCGCGCATGTCAGCAACAACAGCGTTGCCGTGTCCGATCTTCCGCTGCTCATCCAGAACGTCCATAGCGCGCTTGCCAATGTCGGCGGCGTCGCGGCCGAACCGGAGCCCAAGCAGGAACCGGCGGTTTCGATCCGCTCCTCGGTAAAGCCCGACTATATCGTCTGCCTTGAGGACGGAAAGAAGCTCAAGATGCTCAAGCGTCACCTCATGACGCATTACGAGATGACCCCGGACGAATATCGCGCCAAGTGGAACCTGCCTTCGGATTATCCGATGGTCGCGCCCAACTACGCCGAACAGCGCCGTAACCTGGCCAAGAAGATCGGCCTCGGCACCAAGCGCCGCAAGCGCTGAGCGAATATCCCTCTCCGGGCCTTCGCTATTGGCCCGGAGAGGGTATCTCCTCTTTCCCAACCGGCGTGATGGCATTACATCCTCCGGGGGAAAGGAACGGAATGGCTCGCAAGATCGACCTCGAAGCATTGTGTCATGAAAAAGGACTGCGCATCACCGACCAGCGTCGCGTGATCGCCAAGGTGCTGTCCGAAGCCGACGACCATCCCGATGTCGAAAAAGTCTATGAGCGCGCCTCGGCGATCGATTCGGGCATTTCGATCGCGACCGTCTATCGCACCGTGCGCCTGTTCGAAGAGGCGGGCATCCTCGACCGGCACGACTTCGGCGACGGCCGCTCGCGCTATGAGCCTTCGCCGGAATCGCACCACGACCATCTGATCGACGTCGAGACCGGAAAGGTCATCGAATTCGTCGATCCCGAACTCGAACTCCTGCAAAAGCAAATCGCCGAACGGCTGGGCTTCCGCCTCGTCGATCACCGCATGGAGCTCTATGGCGTCGCACTCGACCGCAAGAGCTGAAGCCGCAGCAGGCAATCCGCCGCCATTGACGCTCGCCGGGCGTTTGCGGTTCGCCGTTCGCGTTGCGCTGATGCTGCTGGCGACGGCCATCGCCGTGCCGCTCCATTATCTGTGGCGGTTGTTCCGCCTCCCCTCCCCCTGGCCGCGCTTTTATCTGGGCACCTGCGCACGCATCGC
Source organism: Stakelama marina (assembly GCF_018122655.1). Lineage (GTDB taxonomy): Bacteria > Pseudomonadota > Alphaproteobacteria > Sphingomonadales > Sphingomonadaceae > Sphingomonas > Sphingomonas marina. The sequence continues at coordinate 251,057 of NZ_JAGRQC010000004.1, read as the reverse complement.
CGGAGCCCGCGTCCGGCGCGTCGGAAAGCCGCTGAAGCGCGACGTGTTCTACGTCGCCAACCATCTCAGCTGGCTCGATATTCTGGCCATGGCCGGGGCGAGCGGCACCGCCTTCATCGCCAAGGCGGAGATCGAAAAGGCGCCGGTCGTCGGCTGGCTCGCCGGCCTCAACCGCACCGTTTACGTCAGTCGCGAGGACCGGATGGGCGTCGCGACGCAGATCGAACGGCTGCGCGAAGCGCTTGCCGAAAATTGGGCGATCACGGTCTTTCCGGAAGGCACGACGACCGACGGAAAGTCGCTGCTGAAATTCAAGACGCCGATGCTGCGCGTGCTCGAACCACCACCGGAGGGCGTGATGGTTCAGCCGGTAATGCTCCACTATCACCATGCGGGCGAAGAGATTTCGTGGATCGGCGTGGAAAGCGGCAAGGACAATGCAATCCGCGTGCTGGCGCGGCGGGGCACTTTCCCCGTCACCATCCATTTCCTCGAACCCTTCTCTCCCGCCGATCATGGCGGTCGCAAGGCAATCGCCGCGGAAAGCCGCAAACGGATAGAGGAAGCATTGGTGGCGGCACTCGGCCACCCCCTGCGAGAGTTCGCTTATTAGGATACGGCACGTCAAAGACGCCAAAACTGGGGACAGCATGACCAAGGTGGCAATAATTGGGCCGGGAGCAATCGGCGGCACGATCGCAGCCTGGCTGATCGAAACCGGCCATGATGTTCAGATTTGCGCGCGGTCGCCTTTCGCGCATCTTCATCTTTCGCACCCGAACGGCACGATCGACGCGGCGGTGACGGTCAGGACGCGGCCGGAAGAAACCACGCCGGTCGACATCGTCATATCGGCGACGAAGACATATGACAGCGCAGCGGCGAGGCAGTGGCTGACCGGCCTGCTTCACGATAAAACCATATTGGCGATATTCCAGAACGGCGTCGAACATCGCGACCATTTTGCCGGGAGCATTGCACCGGAGCGTATGGCCCCTGCGATCGTGGACATTCCCGCCGAGCGGCACGCCGCCGGCGATATCGTTCAACGACGAAGCGGTACGATCACCCTCGCCGATGACGACGCAGGGGATGCAGTGATGCGCCTGTTCGAAAACACGCCGATTACCGCGTCGGTCGTGCGCGACCTTACCAGCGTGGCATGGCGCAAGCTCGCCCTGAACTGCGCCGGGATCGTCAATGCAATTACAGGGAAGCCCGCCGGTGTCGCCCACCAATCCGACGCGGCACGCGCAAAGCGAATGCTCACCGCCGAATGCGTTTCAGTGGGACGGGCGGAAGGTGCCGACCTGCCCGATACGCTGCCGGATGACGTTGTCGATCACTATCGAAAAGCGCCGCCGGATTCGATCAACTCGATCCATGCCGACTTCATCGCCGGTCGCGCGATGGAAATCGACGCGCGCAACGGCGTGATCGTTCGGCTCGGTCGAAAACACGGCATCGCAACACCGGCGAATGAACTGGCTATCGCGCTATTGAACGCAGCAGCGTCACGATAATCGCGACGATCCGCCGCAGTACACCACCGCCGATGGGATGCCGGGGTTGGCGCGCGGATAGCCTCCGGCCCAGTTCCCCCCTCCCATTACCATTTGTCTTCGGCGCGTTTCGGGCTAGGCAGGTGGCAACAGCGGGGAGACGATGACGATGCGCCTGATTTCCGGAATCATGATTGCCGGCCTGGCGGTCGCGCTGCCGATGGCGAGCGCCGATGCGCGGCCTGCCGAACAGGGGCCGGAGCGTGCCTTTACCGGGGCCGACCTGTTCAATCTGCAGGGCGCGACCGATCCGCAGATCAGCCCTGACGGGTCGAAGATCGCCTATGTCCGCATGGGCGCCGACATCATGACCGACAAGGAAAAGCCCGAAATCTGGCTGATCGACGTGAAGTCGGGCGAACAGGCCCCTATCGCGACCGGGCCGGGCGCCTATTTCTCGCCGCGCTGGTCGCCGGACGGCGGTCGCCTTGCCTATGTCGCCACCGATGGCGAGGGCAGCCCGCAACTGTTCGTCCGCTGGATGGCCAATGGCGAAGCGACCAGGATCACCGGCCTGCCCGACAGCCCGCACAGCCTCGCCTGGTCGCCCGACGGCAAGACCATCGCCTATGTCATGCGCGTGCCGGGCGAATCGATGAAGCTCGGCAAGCCACCCGCAAAGCCCGAGGGCGCCAAATGGGCGGAACCGCTTCAGATAATCGACCGCGTCACCTACCGGATCGACGATGCCGGCTATCTGAAACCCGGCTTCGATCACATCTTCCTCGTCTCCGCCGATGGCGGAGCGCCGCGCCAGTTGAGCTTCGGAAAATATGACGATGGCGGCCCGCTGTCGTTCAGCCCCGACGGCGGAACGATCTATTTCAGCGCCAACCGCAGCCCCGATTGGCAACGCGAACTGATGAACAGCGAGGTCTATGCGCTCGACGTGGCGACCGGCAATGTCCGCGCGCTCACCAGCCGCAACGGCCCCGACGCGTCGCCGGCGGTGTCGCCCGACGGCCGCCGCATCGCCTATATCGGCTTCGACGACGTCAATCGCAGCTACGAGAACAATGAACTGTACGTGATGAATCGCGACGGTTCGGGGGCGCATTCGCTGACCGCCGGACTCGACCGGTCGATCGACGATGCGCAATGGGTCGGCAATGACACGATCATGGTGTCGTATGACGATCACGGCGTGAAGCGCGTCGCGCGCGTCGACCTGAACGGCAATGTAAAACCCGTCGTCTCCGGCCTGACGGCGGGATCGGGGGTCGACCGGCCCTATACCGGCGGATCGTTCAGCGTATCGAAGCGCGGAACCATCGCCTATACGCGCGGCACCACCCAGCGTCCGGCCAATGTCTATGTCAGCGGCGGCGGCGACGGCCGGCAACTGACCGCGCTGAATGCGACGTGGATGGCGGCCAAGGCGATGGCGCCGGTGAAAAAGCTGCCAGTGACCGCGCCGGATGGCCGCGCGATCGATGCCTGGCTGGTGACGCCGCCGACACGCAAGTCGGGCGAGCGCGTTCCGCTGATCCTCGAAATCCATGGCGGTCCCAATGCGGCCTATGGCCCGAGCTTTTCGACCGACGATCAGCTCTATGCCGCCGCCGGCTATGCCGTGCTTTACGTCAATCCGCGCGGCAGCACCTCCTATGGCGAGGAATTCGCGAACCTGATCGACCGCGCCTATCCCGGCACCGATTATGACGACCTGATGGCCGCCGTCGATGCGGCGATCGCGGATGGTACTGCCGATCCGGACAACCTGTTCGTGACCGGCGGATCGGGTGGCGGCGTGCTGACCGCATGGATCGTCGGCAAGACCGACCGGTTCAAGGCGGCGGCGACGCAAAAACCGGTCATCAACTGGACCAGCGAAGCGCTGACCATGGACATGACGACCTTCACCTCGCGCTACTGGTTCGACAAGAAGCCGTGGGAAGCGCCGATGAAATATTGGCAGCGCTCGCCGCTCAGCCTGGTCGGCAACGTCAAGACACCGACGCTCGTCGTCGTTGGCAGCAACGATTACCGCACGCCCGTAAGCGAGGCCGAACAATATTATGCCGCGCTGCAAATCCGCGGCGTACCGACCGCGCTGGTCAAGGTGCCGGGCGCCAGCCATCACGGCATTGCCGGCCGCCCGTCGCAATCGGCGGAAAAGGTGGCGGCGATCCTCGCCTGGTTCGACAAGTACCGCGACACGACGCCCGGCGATGCACCGCCGATCGCGAATAGCGGCACGGACTGAGCGGGCGAGCCGGCGTATCCATGTCGCTTGAACTGCTGCTCGCGCGCTACGGCCTGTTCGCGCTGTTCGTCGGAGCAGGGTTCGAGGGGGAAACGATCGTCACGCTGGGCGGCATCCTCGTCCAGCGCGGCACGCTGCCCTATACCGGCGCGGTACTGGCAGCGGCATGCGGATCGTTCATCGCCGACCAGATCTTCTTTCGTATCGGCCGCCGCTCGCGCGACAGCAAGTTCGTGCGCAAGCTGCACGCGCGCGCCGCATTCGCCCGCGCGCTGAGGACCTTCGATCGCTATCCGACCGGCTTCGTCTTCTCGTTCCGCTTTCTGTGGGGCCTGCGCACCGTCAGCCCGGTGGCGATCGGCACGACATCGCTGCCTGCCCCGCGTTTTGCGGCGATCAACGCGGTATCGGCGCTCTTATGGGCGACGCTGTTCGTCACGCTGGGATTCTGGTTCGGCGAGGCGATCACCGAGCTGTTCGGACGTATCGCAGAGGTCGGCCGCGTGCTCCTGATGGGTGCGATCCCGGCATTGCTGATCGCAGCGGCCGGGTATTTCGCGGTACTGTCGTGGCGCGCGCGCAAGCGCTGACGCCGCCCCTTACGAAGCACTCCGGCTTCGGCTATAGCGCGCCGCCATGGCGAAGACTCCCAAAACCTATCATGTGAAGTCGTTCGGCTGTCAGATGAACGTCTATGACGGCGAACGCATGAGCGAACTGATGGCCGAGCAGGGCCTGAGCGCCGCCGCGAGCGCGGAGGAGGCCGATCTGGTCGTCCTCAACACCTGCCATATCCGCGAAAAGGCGACCGAAAAGGTCTATTCGGACATCGGCCGGCTGCGCAAAGGCGGCCGCAAGCCGATGATCGCGGTCGCCGGCTGCGTCGCGCAGGCGGAGGGCGAGGAAATCGTTCGCCGCGCGCAGGTCGATGTCGTCGTGGGGCCGCAGGCCTATCACAACCTGCCGAAGCTCGTCGCCGACGCCGCGGGCGGCAAGGCCGCGCTCGATACCGATATGCCGCTCGCCAGCAAGTTCGGCGCGCTGCCCGCGCGCCGCCGCGTAGCACCGGGCGCGTTCCTTACCGTTCAGGAAGGCTGCGACAAATTCTGCACCTATTGCGTCGTCCCCTATACGCGCGGCGCGGAGGTCAGCCGCCCCTTTGCCGCGATCGTCGACGAGGCCAGGGCACTGGTCGATGCCGGTGCGCGCGAAATCACGCTGCTCGGCCAGAATGTGAACGCCTGGGCGGACGAGGATGGTCGCGGGCTCGACGCGCTGATCCGCGATCTCGACCGGATCGAGGGGCTGGCGCGCATCCGCTATACGACCAGCCATCCCAACGACATGACGCAGCGCCTGATCGACGCGCACCGCGACGTGGAAAAGCTGATGCCCTATCTCCACCTGCCGGTGCAGTCGGGCAATGATCGCGTGCTGAAAGCCATGAACCGCAGCCACAGCCGCGACAGCTATCTGCGCATCCTCGATCGTGTGCGCGAGGCGCGGCCCGACATTGCACTGTCGGGCGACTTCATCGTCGGCTTTCCCGGCGAAACCGATGCCGAGTTCGAGGACACGCTGCGCCTTGTCGACGAGGTCCGCTATTCGCAGGCATTCAGTTTCAAATATTCGCCGCGTCCGGGCACCCCGGCGGCCGAGATGGACGGCGCCGTCCCGCGCGGGGTGATGGACGAACGCCTGCAACGGCTCCAGGCAGCGCTCAACCGCGATCAGGCGGCGTTCAACGAAGCAACGGTCGGCAAGACCTGCGACGTGCTGATCGAGCGCAGAGGCAAGCATCCCGGCCAGATGCTCGGCAAGTCACCCTGGCTGCAATCGGTCCATCTGGCGACCGATGCGCAGATCGGCGACATGGTGACCGTCGATATCGAACGCGCCGGCCCGAACAGCCTGGCCGGCGTGGAACGGGTGAAAGCCGCGGCCTGAGAAGGCGGCGAGCGCCGGCGCTCGTCATCCGTGCCCGCTCACGCTCGCCACCCAACCGCCGCCCCTCCCTGGAAGGGAGGAAGGGGGCTATGGACCTCGCCTCCCCGGTTTGCAGCCTGGTGTTTTTCCCTCTCGCCAGTTGCTGCGGCTTCTGTCACACTCCTCTCGCATGCAGTTCGCCGCGCCCGCGCCGTCTTTTCACGGGAACCATGGCCCCGCGCGCACTGTTGCCTTCCCAACCCTTCGGCACCACATGGCGCGGTCGAACCGCGCCACGAGCGCCCATGAGAGGATCGCATGAGCCGTAAGCCCGTGCCCGCCCAGTCGGGCGAACGCAGCCGCGTCGAGGTGACGTTCGACAAGCCGCAGTTGCTGCCGCAATTGTTCGGCGAGTTCGACGCGAACCTGCTCGCGCTCGAAGAGCGGCTGGGCGTCTACATCACCGCGCGCGGCGACCGCGTCGGGATCGAGGGATCGGCCGAAGCGGTCGCGCATGCCCGCGAAGTGCTGCAGGAGCTCCAGTCGCGGCTGATCCGCGGCGAAGAAGTCGATACCGGGCTGATCGAAGCGGTGATCGCGATGTCGGAGGAACCGACGCTCGACGGCATCGTCCGCGCCGAGAAATCCACACCGCCGTCGATCATGATCCGCACGCGCAAGAAGACGATCGTGCCGCGTTCGGTCGCGCAGACGCATTACATGAAGGCGCTGGTGTCGAACGACATGATCTTCGCGCTCGGCCCCGCCGGCACCGGCAAGACCTACCTCGCGGTTGCGCAGGCGGTCGCGCAGCTCATCACCGGCAGCGTCCAGCGCCTCATCCTGTCGCGCCCCGCGGTCGAGGCGGGCGAGCGCATCGGCTTTCTGCCCGGCGACATGAAGGAGAAGGTCGATCCCTATCTCCGTCCGCTCTACGACGCGCTCTACGACTGCCTGCCCGCCGAGCAGGTCGAGCGGCGCATTTCGTCCGGGGAGATCGAAATCGCGCCGATCGCCTTCATGCGCGGTCGCACGCTGTCCGACGCCTTTGTGATCCTCGACGAAGCGCAGAACACCACGCCTGCGCAGATGAAAATGTTCCTCACCCGGTTCGGCCAGAACAGCCGGATGGTGATCTGCGGCGATCCGCAACAGGTCGATATCCCGGGCGGCATCCCCGCCTCGGGGCTGGCCGACGCAGTCGGGCGGCTCGAAGGGCTGGAAGGGATCGCGATGGCGCGCTTCACCGCCGCCGATGTCGTGCGCCATCCCATCGTCGGCCGCATCGTCGATGCCTATGAGGGACAGCATGGCGCCGTCTGATAACCAACACGGGACTGACAATGCTTGAACTAGCCGTCCAGCGCGAAGCCCCCTGGGCCAGCGATATCGATTGGGAAAAGCTCGCCGGCGAAGCCGCCAGAGCGGCAATCGGCCGCACCCCGCAAGCCGCATGGGTGGATGACCCCGCGCTCGTCGAAATCTCTGTCCGGCTGGCCGGCAATGACGAGGTCCGGACGCTCAACAAACAATATCGCAAGAAGGACAAGCCGACCAACGTGCTGTCCTTTCCGATGATCCAGCCCGACCTGATGGAAACCGTCACGCTCAATTCGGACGATGGCGAGGTACTGCTTGGCGACATCATCCTCGCGCATGGTGTCTGCGCGGAAGAAGCCGCGGAACGCGAAATTTCGGTCGCCGATCACGCAACCCACTTGATTGTTCATGGCTGCCTGCATTTATTGGGCTACGACCATCAGGGGGAAGCGGAAGCGGAGGCCATGGAGGATATCGAACGCGCGGCAATGGACGCGCTCGGCCTGCACGATCCCTACCCCGTGCGCGAGGACTGACGAGACCCCCAATGCCAGAGGGCCAAAGTAGCGCCGGGAACGGCGACAGTAGTAATAGCGAAAGCGGCGGATTATGGCGAGGCCTGCGCGCGCTGCTGTTCGGTGACGACCATGTCGATACGCTCCGCGAGCGGATCGAGGAGGTCATCGTCGAGCACGAGGCCGACACCGAAGCGCCGGTTGCGGGCGACCTCGCCCCGATCGAGCTGCAGATGCTCAAGAACCTGCTCCATTTCGGCGAGCGCGACGCGGGCGATGTCGGCGTGCCGCGCGCCGACATGCTCGCGGTCGAGGAACAGACCAGCTTCGACGAGCTGGTGAAACTGTTCGCGGAAGCGGGCCACAGCCGCCTGCCCGTCTATCGCGACGATCTCGATACCGTCATCGGGATGATTCACGTAAAGGACGTGTTCGCGATACTGGCGTCCGATACGCCGCGCCCCGACAGCATCCAGCAGCTCATCCGCCAGCCGCTTTACGTCCCGCAATCGATGGGCACGCTCGACCTGCTCGCGCGGATGCAGCAGAGCCGGACGCACCTCGCCATCGTGCTCGACGAATATTCGGGCACCGAAGGGCTGATTACGATCGAGGACCTGGTCGAAGAGATCGTCGGCGAAATCGAAGACGAGCATGACGAGGCGCCGACCGCGCTGATGGTGCCGCTCGACGACGGAATGTGGGAAGCCGATGCCCGCGCCGAACTGGAAGACGTTGCCGAGACGATCGACGCGCGGCTGGGCGAGGTCGAGGAAGATGTCGATACGCTGGGCGGGCTCGCCTTCGTGCTGGCGGGGCATGTGCCCGAACCCGGCGAGGTGCTCGACCATCCGAGCGGATGGAAGCTCGAGATACTGGAGGGCGATTCGCGGCGCGTGCTGCGCCTTCGCCTCCACCCACCGACGCCGCATATCGAGGAAGAATAGCGCCGCGGCGTACATTCCGCACGGTTTGTCCTTGGTGACTGGCGGCACCCGGCCTATCTGAAAGGCCATGCGCAGACATATCCTGATTTCGCTCGGCCTGCTTCTCCTCCTCGCCATCGGAACGATCATCTGGTTGCTGACGCCCGACCGGGCGCAGCTTTCCGAATTGGCGGTGACCGGGCGCGTGCCGCAACTCAGCGTACCGCGCGAACAGACGATACCGACGGTCGATGTCGCCAAGGCGGTCGGATGGAAACAGGGCGAGACGCCGACCCCTGCCGCCGGCCTGAAGGTCGCCGCGTTCGCGCGTGGGCTCGATCATCCGCGCTGGCTCTATGCGCTTCCCAATGGCGACGTGCTGGTTGCGGAAACCAATTCGCCGCCGCGCAAGGATGGCGGCATCAAGGGATGGGTGAGGAAAAAGCTGATGCACCGCGCCGGCGCGGACGTACCGTCGGCCAATCGTATCACGTTGCTGCGCGACACGACCGGGGACGGCAAGGCCGATCAGCGCTCGGTATTGCTCAGCGGGCTCAACTCGCCCTTCGGCATGGCGCTGGTCGGCGACTGGCTGTACGTCGCCGATACCGACGCGCTGCTGCGCTTTCCCTACAAGCCCGGCGAAACGCGGATCTCCGCCAAGCCCGAAAAGATCATCGACCTGCCGGGCGGCGGCGATCACTGGACGCGCAATATCCTGCCCGACCCCGCCGACGGCACGCTTTGGGTCACGATCGGATCGTCGACCAACCTCGCCGATAACGGAATGGCGGCCGAACGGGGTCGCGCCCGCATCATCAAGGTCGATCCAAAGACGAAGACCGCGCGCGTGTTCGCGACCGGGCTGCGCAACCCCAACGGGCTGGCGGTCAATCCCGATAGCGGGCGGCTATGGACCGTCGTCAACGCGCGCGACATGATGGGATCGGACATGCCGCCCGATTATCTGACCGAGGTCAATTTCGGCAATTTCTACGGCTGGCCCTGGTATTTCTGGGGCGGATACAAGGATCCGCGCATCGACAGCGTCGGCCCGGATGGCGAGGACATGCGGCAATATGTCGCGCGCCCCGACTATGCGCTGGGCGCGCATACCGCGCCGCTGGGGCTGACCTTTGCCGCGGGCACCGATCTCGGCAAGCGCTTCTCGCGCGGCGCCTTCATCGGCGAGCACGGATCATGGAACCGCGTTCCGCCATCGGGGTACAAGGTCGTGTTCGTGCCGTTTTCGGCCAATGGATTCCCGGCCAAGGCGACCAAGCCGATCAACGTTCTGACCGGCTTTCTCGACAAGAACGGCGATGCGCGTGGGCGCCCCGCCGGCGTCATTGCCGGGCCGAAAGGCGCCCTGCTGGTCGCGGACGATGTCGGCAATATCGTGTGGCGCGTGACCGCCACGAAATCGAATTCGGATGCGAGAGAAGCCGCTCAATCGGCAGGCGAGTAATAATCCTCGGCCGGCGGCTGCGTCGCCTGCGACCGCTGCGACACGCCGGCGGGGCTCGACACCGTCACGCCGCCGCTCGAACGCGTGACGGTCACGGTGCCGGCGGGCGTATGCACCGAATAGCGTGAGCTTTCCGGCCCGGCATCGGCATATGCGACCGCTTCGCGTGGCCGCGCACCGTCGGCGTAAGCGGGCTCAGGGCTGTCGGCCGCCCGGCCCGCATGATAGCGGCGATGCCGGTCGACGCGCCGGGTCTGCGCAATGAATGGATCGTCCTCCGCCTCGCGCCGCGCGGCGTGCGCGGGCCGCCGATCGTCACCGGCGCGGCGTTCCCGATACGCATATCCGTCGCTGCCTCGGGCATCGTTATAGGCGTACCCATCGCCCGCATCGGTATCGGCGTAATCGTCGCGATATGACGATGCCGTCGCGTCGTCATAGCGATAATCGTCGGAACCACCGCCGGCCTGTTCACGGTCATAGCCGGCAAGATATGCCTGATCGTCGAACCCGTCGCTGTCGGGCGGAAGCGCCGATGGCGGTGGTGCGGGATATATCGCGGCCTGTTCCACCTTCGCCGCCTTCGGCACGACATAGGGCACGGGCTCGGCCTCGCTACCCTCGCTCGGCATGTTGTAACCATAGAGATAGTCGCGGCGCATATGCCCGGTGGTATAACTGCCGAGCACCATTCCGGTCGGAACCGCTACTACGACGGCGACGCCCACAAATTTGGCGATACTGGTGCCGATTCCCGTCATCGCGGTGCCATTGTCTCCCGTGAACCTTGCGGAATTCCAAACGGCCGCACAGCGGCACCGGTTCCGCTATTCGAGCAGTTTCGGTCCTTCGCGGCGCAGCTTCTCGCGAATCTTGTCGGCGAACAAGGCCAAAAAGGGCGGCAGATCGACCACCGCATGAACATGATCGTCGAACGGTTGCAGCGTGCTGGCGACGCGCTGCCCCATCGCGGCGATGGTGAAGTGCATGACGTCACCTTCCCAGCGATGCTCGACCTCGGCACCACCTGGAAACATGTCGGCAAGCTTGCCGATGCCGCTGTCGAGCCGCGCTCTCGCTGCGTCGCGGCCAAGCTTGTGCGGAATATCGACGGTGATCGGTTCTGCCATGTTCAATCCAGTCGTTCAGGTCGCGAACAGCATCGCATCGTCGGCGAACGCCTTGAACTCGAGCGCGTTGCCGCTGGGGTCGAAAAAGAACATCGTCGCCTGCTCGCCGGGCTGCCCCTTGAACCGGACATGCGGTTCGATGCCGAACGCGATGCCTGCGTCGCGCACGCGATCGGCGAGCGCTTCCCAATCGGGCATGGTCAGCACGACACCGAAATGCGGCACCGGAACGTCATGGCCATCGACCGGGTTCGATGCCCCGCCGGCGCGTGCCGCCTCATCGAGATGCGCGACGATCTGATGCCCGAACAGGTCGAAATCGATCCAGCGGTCGGCGCTCCGCCCCTCTCGGCAGCCGAGGATGCCACCATAGAATTGCCGTGCCGCGGCAAGATCGTGAACCGGAAAGGCGAGATGAAAGGGGCGAACGCTGGTCATTGGCATCTCCCTAGCATCCTCGGTGCGTTTTGGGAGCCTCCCGCAAGAGCGCTTGCCCGTCCGCGCTTTCCCGGCAATACCGGCCGGCGATGCTACGTCGCCTCCTGCTTCGCCACCCGCACTGGACCGCGCTCCTGATCGGCCTTGCTTCGGCCACCGGATTCGCGCCGCTCGACCTCTGGCCGCTGACACTTGCCTGTCTTGCGCTGTGGATGTGGCTGATATTCGACGCGCCGAGCCTGAAGGGCGCATTGTGGCGCGGATGGCTGTTCGGGCTCGGCCATTTCACCGTTGGCAACAACTGGATCCAGCACGCCTTCGACTTTCAGGACAGGATGCCGCCCGCGCTCGGCTATGTCGCGGTGGTCGCGCTGGCGCTCTATCTCGCCGTCTATCCGGCGATGGCGGCCGGTCTTGCCTGGCGCTATGGGCGTGGATCGAGGCCCGATGCCGGCTATGCCTTCGCCTTTGCCGCCGCGTGGATCGCCACCGAATATCTGCGCGCGACGATGTTCACCGGCTATGCGTGGAATCCGCTCGCGGTGATGTGGTTGCCCGCTGGCGGCGTGGCGCAGGCGACGCGCTGGATCGGCACCTATGCGCTGTCGGGGGTAACGATCGTGATCGCCGGTGCGATCGTCGCCGCCTTCCATCGCCGCTGGGCCTTTGCCGGGGCGACCGCGATCATAGTCGTCGCGTTCGGCGTCGCCGCCGTGCCGGGAGCCATGCCGCCCGATGCGCCAGGGGCGCCGCACGTCCGCGTCGTCCAGCCCAATGTCGGACAGGAAGTAACGCCGACGCCCAATCACGGCGAATATGTGTTCTCGCGCCTCCTTCGATTGAGCGGACCGCCTCAGGGCCATCCGCGCCTGCTGCTCTGGCCAGAGGGAGAAGTGACCTACTTCCTCGAAGACGGTTATCCCCCGCAATGGTACTGGCAATCGTCGCCGGAACTCGCGCGCGACCGGATCGCTGCGCTGCTGGGGCCGAAGGACATCGCGCTGGTCGGCAGCACCGCGCTGGAATTCGACAAGCAGGGCGACCTTAAGGGCGCGGGCAATTCGATCTTCGCCATCCGACCCGACGGCAGTCTGACCGGACGCTATGACAAGGCGCATCTGGTGCCCTATGGCGAATATCTACCGATGCGCTGGCTGCTCGAACCGCTCGGCCTGTCGCGGCTGGTGGCGGGGGACTACGACTTCTTGCCCGGACCGGGACCGCAGACGCTGACGATGCCCGGCTATGGCAAGGTCGGGATGCAGATCTGCTACGAGATTATTTTCTCCGGCCAGGTGGTCGACGAAGCGAACCGTCCCGACATCCTCTTCAACCCGTCGAACGACGCATGGTTCGGCAACTGGGGCCCGCCCGAACATCTCGCCCAGGCGCGGATGCGCGCGATCGAGGAGGGACTGCCGATCCTGCGCTCCACCCCCAACGGCATTTCGGCGGTGATCGACGCGCATGGACGGCTCGTCGGCACGGTGCCGCGCTACACCGCAGGCGTCGTCGATGTGCCGATGCCCAAGCCGCTGCCGCCGACGCTGTTTTCGCGGATCGGCAACTGGATGGCCGCGATCGTCGGCCTGCTGTTCATCGCGGCAGCCGTTGCACTACGCCGCCGCAACCGCTAAATCGTCATATAACGATTTCTTTATATCGCCGCATCAGGCGGGCAAACTCTTGCAGCAGCAGAGGATTTTCATGCGCTCCAGCTATCTCTTCACGTCCGAATCGGTTTCCGAAGGTCATCCCGACAAGGTTTCCGACCAGATTTCCGATGCCATCGTCGATCTTTTCCTGTCGAAGGATCCCGAGGCACGCATCGCCTGCGAAACGCTGACCACGACGCAGCTCGTCGTGCTTGCGGGCGAAATCCGCTGCAAGGGCGTATACGAAAATGGCGAATGGGCACCCGGAGCGCTTGAGGAAATCGAGCAGACGGTGCGCAACACCGTCAAGGAAATCGGATACGAGCAGGACGGTTTTCACTGGGAAACGCTGAAATTCGAAAATCACCTCCACGGCCAGTCGGCCCATATCGCGCAGGGTGTCGATGCCAGCGGCAACAAGGATGAAGGCGCCGGCGACCAGGGCATCATGTTCGGTTATGCCGTCGCCGATACGCCCGACCTGATGCCCGCGACGCTCGATTACAGCCACAAGATCCTTCAGCGCATGGCCGCCGACCGCAAGTCGGGCAAGGCGCCCTTCCTCGAGCCCGACGCCAAGAGCCAGGTCACGCTGCGCTTCGAAAACGACCGCCCGGTCGCCTGCGCCGCGATCGTCGTCTCCACCCAGCACGCGCCGGGATATGACGCAGGCGAAAAGGAAGCCGAGCTGAAGAAATATGTGAAGGACGTCATCGCCGACATCCTTCCCGCCGAACTCCTGTCGGACGAGACCGAATATCACATCAACCCGACCGGCACGTTCGAAATCGGCGGCCCCGACGGCGATGCCGGGCTGACCGGGCGCAAGATCATCGTCGACACTTATGGCGGCGCGGCACCGCATGGCGGCGGCGCATTTTCGGGCAAGGACCCGACCAAGGTCGACCGTTCGGCGGCCTATATCACGCGCTATCTGGCGAAGAATATCGTCGCCGCCGGCCTCGCCCGCCGCTGCACGATCCAGCTCGCCTATGCGATCGGCGTGTCGAAGCCGCTGTCGATCTATGTCGATACGCACGGCACCGGCAAGGTGCCGGAAGAAAAGATCGAGGAAGCGATTCGCACGAATCCCAAGCTCGGCGGCCTGACCCCGCGGGCGATCCGCACGCACCTGGGCCTCAACAAGCCGATCTATCGCACCTCCGCGGCCTATGGCCATTTCGGGCGCAAGGCCGATGGCGACCGCTTCCCCTGGGAACGAACCGACCTGGTCGAGGATTTGAAGAATGCGCTGATGGCAACGGAAACTGCGAGCTGAGCCAGGCGCGAGTAGAGATTGACGGGGCGGTGGCCGAAAGGCTGCCGCCCTTTTTCATTGGCGCCTACCGGTTGCCCCGCGAGGTCCAGTATCCGCACATCGATCGATGCCCTTCCGTTGGAGTATGCGATGACCGCCGCCCGCCTTGCCGAAGACCGCGACCTTGAAGGAATTCTCGATCTGTTTGGCGCATCCGAAGTGAGCACCGTCGCTCGCCCGGTCGAACGCGCGCGACAGATCTGGGAAGCGACGCTCGCGAATCCCGATGTCTTCATTTTCGTGAGCAGCGCCGAGAATATGGTCGTGGCGAGTTGCATGCTCATCACCGCGCCAAACCTGCTTCGCGAAGGCCGGTCGCACGGTTTTTTGGAAAATGTGGTGACCCACCCCGCCTATCGCGGCCGGGGCCATGGCCGTTCGGCGGTCGCCAAAGCGTTCGACCACGCATGGCAGCTCGATTGCCACCATGTCCTCATGCAAAGCGGCCGCGCAGACCCCCGCGTGCACCGCTTTTATGAAAAGCTCGGGTTCCGGCCGGGTTTGCGCACCGCTTATGTGGCGATGCGACCCTGAAAACCATCTCCGCGGCTGAGACGCGAACGGGTTATCAAAGCCGACAATTTATGCTCTTGGGCGCCATCATGAACGATCCCGCCACCATTCGCCGCTTCTATGGCCGCCGTCAGGGCCACAAGCTCCGCGCCGGCCAGCAGGAGCTTGTCGATTCGCTGCTGCCCAGCCTCAGCGTTCCCGACACCGGACCGATCACCGCAGAGCGCCTGTTCGGGGACGACCGTCCGCTGGAGTTCGAGATCGGGTTCGGCGCAGGCGAACATCTCGCCGGTCAGGCGGCGGCACGACCCGACCACGGTTTCATCGGCTGCGAACCCTTTCTGAACGGCGTCGTCGGTGCGCTCGGCCATGTTCGCGACGAGCGGCTGGACAATGTCCGCATCCATATGGGCGACGCGCTGGAGGTGCTGGAACGCCTGCCCGATGCGGGCCTCGACCGGTTGTATCTCCTCCACCCGGACCCCTGGCCCAAGGCTCGGCATGCCAAGCGGCGCATGGTCAATCACGGCCCGCTCGACATGATCGCCGCCAAGCTGAAGCCGGGCGCCGAGTTTCGCCTCGGCACCGACGATCCGACCTATTGCCGCTGGTCGATGATGGTGATGAACCAGCGCCGCGACTTCGTCTGGCAGGCGAACACGCCAGCCGACTTTCTGCAGCGCCCCGCCGACTGGCCCGAAACGCGCTACGAGCGCAAGGCGCGCCGCCACGGCCACGAGGTCTGGTACTTTCGATTCAGGCGACGCTAGACTACGCTGATGTTGTAAAAACAACGACTTAGCCAAAAACATCTACGCCAGGATTGCCTCCAATTCGCCCCTTTTTCCGCTTGCGTGATTACCCGGTGATTGCCAGAAAAAGGCCACGAGGTATCGCATGGCAACAGGAAAAATCAGCAAGCGCACGGTCGATTCGCTCCCGGTTGGACCAAAGGAAAACTATCTTTGGGACACCGATCTCAAGGGCTTTGGCGTCAAGATTACAGCTGCTGGATCAATCAGTTACATAATCCAGTTCCGAATGGGCGGACGAGAAGCGAAGACCCGTCGTTTCACGATCGGATCACATGGATCGCCCTGGACACCGACTACTGCACGCTTGGAGGCTGAGCGATTGTTGGTGATTGTTGCGCAGGGCATTGATCCGGTTGATGCGGAAAAGCAGCGCCGACGGGAAGCTGTCGACCTCGCCTTCTCGAATTACGCAGACCTCTTCACCCGCTCCTGCAAACGCGAGGGATGGCGTCGCCTCGTGGAACGATCCATTCGCCTCTACCTCAAGCCCACATTCGGAATGAAGGCGCTGCCAGCGATTACGAAGATCGACGTCGTATCGGTTCTCGATCAGATGCCGCCAAAGCAGGTGGCAAACCGGCGAAATGTCTTTGCCGTTATGCGCCGCCTGTTTCGCTGGGCCGTGAGTCGCGGAGATATCGATCGCAGTCCGATGGAGGGCATGGAAACGCCGCCTCCGGTCAAGCCACGAGAGCGCTGGCTCAAGGATGGCGAACTCCGCCATATCTGGGACGCGGCACCGGAATGTCATCGATGCTTTGGTCCAATTGTCAGACTTCTGATCGTGACCGGACAGCGCCGTGAAGAAGTCTCCGGGATGCAATGGCAGGAGCTCAGTCGCAGCGAAAGATTGTGGACCCTGCCCGGATCTCGGACCAAGAACGGAGAACCAAACTCCATTCCGCTCAACGATCTTGCAATCGCCGAGCTCGACCGGGAGGCTCGCGGCGAGAAGTGGCCACGCAAAGGCCGCGTCTTTGCGACAGCTAGTGGGGCGGGCTTTACGGGATACGCCAAGGGCAAGGTGAAGCTCGACAGCCTGATCGAGGAACGTCGCGAAGAGCCGCTCGACGCCTGGCGCCTTCATGATCTACGACGAACCCTCGCTACGAACTTTCAGCGGCTTGGCGTTCGGTTTGAAGTCACCGAAGCCGTTCTCAACCACGTCGGCGGATCTCGTGCCGGAGTCGCCGGCATCTACCAGCGCCACGATTGGAAGGACGAGAAGCGCCAGGCACTCGATGCTTGGAATGATCACCTCGCGACGGTTCTGTCCGGGACTGTAGAGACCACCTAACTCATTGGCGAGGGCTAGGCGGTCTGCTGGTTCAAACGTCCGACCAAAGCGGGTACCAGAGCCTCGATGTGTTGATGATATGCGCGTACCGCCCGGGTTGAGCCATCGAAACCCTGCTGAGCTGTTCGCTCAATTTGCTCAAGGGCATGCGACGCCCCAGGCCAAATCTCCGGCTCGAGTTCACGTATCGGGTGGAGTCTGTCGCTAAGGCGTTCGACCAAATGTACGCGAAACCGATTGCCTGAGTTTGCCGCGATGTCTCTGAAGACGTGCGCCAATCGGTCGGCATAAGCACCCTGAGTGACGTTGGATCCTTCGTCGATTTCCAGTGATTTGCGGTCGGTGTCGGAAGTGTGCTCCAAAAGCAGCGCGTTGACTTGCAGGATGTCGCGCAAGGCCTGTTCGGTAAGCAGCGGTACGCGAAATCCTTCGCCGGGCGTGAGGTCGACCAGCCCTTCGCCGACAAGCTGGTTCAGGCTGTCTCTTACCGGCGTCATGCTTACTCCGAAATCGTCAGCCAGTCGCATCGCCTCGAGCTTCGCACCGGCCCGGAAGCGCCCTTCCAGCAATTCATTTTTAAGCCGCCTGTACGTAGGCTCGAGGACGTGAGCGGGACTCATCGCCCGCTGCGGCGCGTCTCGGCGAACTCACGAACCGCTTCTTTCTGGTCGGGGCGCAGACTATCGGTTGCCTGCGGGAATTCGGGCACCTCGTCACGCAGCAGAACCGACGGGCATTGCCCTTCGAAATTACCCAGGTTCGGGCGGTGCTGCACATAACCGGCCAGTTCGGCGAGTTCGGGCGAGAACTCTTTTGCTACTGCTGGTGGATAGGCCAGCCAGAGATTCTCGTAGGGTTTGAGCCAGCCGAGGCTGTAGCCGATCACGACACCGCGGCGGACATCCTCGGTCTGGTTTCGTCCCGCTCCATGGACGGTGGAGCCAAGAAAGCAGATGGCATCGCCGGGCTTGCAAACTGCGACTATGGGATCGTCGAGACTTTCGAGATTGTCGACAGGCTTCCTGTGCGTCCTGGGGTAGATGCGTGTCGCGCCATTGAGGCGAGTAAATTCGGTCAGCGGCCAGATGACGTTGAGAAGATATTCGTGATCGCCCTTGCGGCCTGCCCACATATCCTGATCGCAATGCGGAAACTGTTCTATCTCTCCGGGATGGATCGCGATCGCCTGGGCGACATTGAGCTGTATCCGGTCGCAGGCGCTGCCGAGAATTGCGCGGGCGAGCGATAGGACTAGCGGCTGCAGGACCAGATCGCCCGCGACCTGCGAGCGGCGAAGGAGGCTTCCAAACCGTTTGGTCCGATGCCCATAGAAGTCTCCCTTGCCGAGTGGCGCCTGCGCAAACGCAGCTTCCAGGTCGGCATCGAGTGCGGCGATCTGTTGCTCGGCGACAAGCTGCGGAATGATGCAATAGCCATCCTCTTGCAGCTGATCGAGCCAATACGCCTCGCTCGGCGCAGTCATGCTGCCAGCTCCATACCACCATAGGCTTCCGGCTGAGGATTGCGGCAGTAGATCCCTGCGTTGGCGAGTTGCGCGCGTGTATCCTGATCGATGTCGATGCGAAGAGCGACAAGCTGCTGGCCATTGATAGGAACGCACGGTCCCAGCTGCTGGCAGCGCCAGCCGAACTGGGCGATCTGCCGGAACCAGGGCACCGGGGCGACCGCCGAATAACCAGAAATCCCTTCCGATATTGCAAAATCGGCGAGTGCGGAGACGAGCTGGTTGCGGACACTCCGGCGATCAGCGCGCGGTAACGTGGGATCGATACAGAAGCGGGTAATCTCGCGAAATGCCTCATCCTGCGGAACAGGTCCGGTGCACAGCTGCGGAAAGAGATCGCGCAAGATATGAGGTCCATCGGAACGCAGGAGCCGGGCCGATGCGCGATGCTCGCAATTTTCACCGGTGAGGACGAGATAGGCGGCGGAGGGCGTATCGAACTGGTCGATTTCAAAGGTCCCGTCGAGCACCGGAACGTCCCACCCAAGAAGATCCACGAACACGCGCTTGCGCGCCTCGAACATGGCGCGAAGTGCCGGATCGACCAGGCTTGCACCATTTATACCGCTGCTTTGCTGCATGAAGATTACCTGTGAACTTGATGACTGCTTGCATCTCATCAAATCCGGATAGGCAGCGACATACCAAGAACTGGGGAGGGCCCCTTCTGGCGCTCAACAGGGCGAGTTTACTGACCGCCCCACCTGTGCGATGAGCTTCAGCGTTTGAAAATCAACAAGATACGACAGGTATCCTATCGGTCCGATTCTGTTCATCCCGGGAAGGTCACAAGCTGGCTATGAATGCAAAAGTCATCACGAACTTCCAGCTTGGCAGCCGCGAATCCCCTTCGGCGCCGGATGTCTTGCCCTTGGCTACAGAGCATGCGCTGCAATCCGCCGGAGCTGCTTTCCATGCGCTCGCCGACACCATGCCGCAGATGGTATGGTCGACTCTTCCCGACGGCTCCCACGATTATTACAATGCGCGCTGGTATGAATTTACGGGTGTCCCTGTCGGGTCAACCGACGGCGAAGGATGGGCCGGGATGTTCCATGAGGATGACCAGGCCGATGCATGGAAGAAATGGAACCACAGCCTCGCTACCGGCGAACCGTACGAGGTTGAATATCGCCTGCGGCATCACAGCGGTGATTATCGCTGGATGATCGGTCGTGCGCTGCCGATCCTCAACGAGCAGGGTGAGATCCAGCGCTGGATCGGCACTTGTACGGATATCGACGAGCAGAAGCGCACCGCCCTCCAAAACGAAATCTTGAGCCAGGAGCTTAGCCATCGCATCAAGAACATCTTCGCGATTGTTTCCGGTTTGATCAGCCTGACAGCGCGCGCAAATGAGGCGTTCGGCGAAGCGTCGCGCGACTTGCTGGGCCGGATTTCCGCGCTGGGGCGCGCGCACGAATTCGTCCGACCGCACAGTGAAAAGTCCCAGCCCGAGGGCAGGGAAGTGACCCTCGCCACGCTGCTTGCGACGATCTTCGAGACCTATCCTGCCTTTTCCGAAGGAAGGATTGCGATTTCCGGCCCCGATATCGCGGTCGAAAGCCGCGCCGCCACGCCGGTCGCATTGGTGTTCCACGAGCTGGCCACCAACGCGATGAAGTACGGAGCGCTTTCCAATCCCGAGGGAAGGATTTCGCTGGACCTTTCAACCGAGGACGAGATGGTCCGCTTCCGGTGGAGGGAACACGGAGCCCACATCGACAAGGCGAGTGAGCCTCAAACGGGTTTCGGAAGTCGCCTCATCGAGTTGGCCGTGAAGCAGCAGCTAGGAGGCAATTACGAAAGAACCTGGCATGACGATGGCGTTGAACTCGTCATGGATGTCCGAAAAAGCAGGTTGCAGGAGCCTAGTTGAAGAAGAGCTTGAGACGGGCTGGCGGATCGATTTTTTCGCCCTTTCGGACCGCAATGACATAGTCGAGAACCTGCTTGAGAATGCCGAGATCGACCGGTTTTTCCAGCGCACCCAGCGTTCCGCTCACCCCTTCACCGAGTTGTGCGGGATTGGCGGTTACGAAAATAACCTCTATCCCGAAATCCACGGCAAGCTTCTCGCCGATCCTGGGACCTGTGGCTCCATCGGCCAGATTAACATCGACGAGCGCCACATCGATCGCTTCTGAAGCCTTTGCCAATGCCGATTGCATGTCGTCGGCTATGCCTGCGGATTCGTGACCGAGATCGTGAACCACCGCCTCCATTTCGACAGCTATGAGGAATTCGTCTTCGACAATCAGGATGGTGGTCGGCATGAAGGCTATCAAAAGTTAAATGACAAGGCTCTGTAGTGAGGGGACGGACAGGGCGCATATTCGTTCCCTCGCCTCGTTGCATCCGGCTTCGATCCAAATAGCTTCAAGATACGCACCCGTTCCGACGGCATTGCTTCACGATCGGGCGACAGGACCACGACCAAAGAGCGTATCTATGATGGGGCATTCCGGAACATCCCCGCCTTCGCAGCGGGCCGATACATCGGCTAGCGTGCGCTCCAACCTGGTTAAATCGTCAATCTTGGCTCGAACGCTAGCCAGATGGTTATTGGTCAGATCCTGAACCTCGCCGCAGCTGTAATGGTGCGAATCAACGAGGCTGAGCAGGCTTTTGAGCTCCTCAATCGAAAAACCCAGATCGCGGCCGCGCAAGATAAAGCCGAGCCGCGCCTGGTCGCCGGGTGCATAGAGCCTGTGCCCGCTTGCCGTACGCTCGGGAGGCTGAAGCAGACCGATGTTCTCGTAGTAGCGGATTGTCTCAAGGTTGCAGCCCGACCGTCTGGCCAGTTCTCCCCGTTTGATCACTTGCGATGCTGTCATGAGCCATATGCCAACTAGTGCTTGAACCTGTAGTTACTACAGGGAGTACATTGGTTTCCATGGTCGATCAAATGCATAAGAACGCGCAGCGCTTATGGGCGAGCGGCGGGACGCTCGGCGCGATACTCGCCTCGTCCTGCTGTATTGCCCCGCTGTTATTGCTGAGCCTTGGCATCAGCGGCGCGTGGATCGGCAATCTCACTGCGCTCGAACCGTACAAATGGGTATTTATCGCCATTGCGGTTGTCTTTTTGGCCCTTGGATCCCGGCACGTCTATTTTCGGCAAACTGAACCTTGCGAAGACGGAACATATTGCGCGCGGCCCGGAGCAAACCTGCTCGTCAAAAGCTCCCTGTGGCTGGCGACCGTATTGGTCGCTGCCTCGTCCACGGTCGAGTGGTGGGCGCCGCTATTCTATTAGGAGTTCGAAAGATGAAGAAGACGATGATCGCCGCAGTTGCGGTATTGGGGCTGGCCGGAGCGGGAATCGGAGCAGCGACCCTGTTGCCGCAAAACTCCGACGAACGGGTTCAACAAAATCCGGCCATTCTGCAAACGGCGAGCTTTGCGGTCGAGAATATGACCTGCGCGACCTGCCCGATCACAGTGCGGCGCGCAATGGAGGGCGTTGCGGGCGTGGAAGACGTCACGATCGATTACGAGGCGAAAACCGCCATCGCCCGGTTTGACCCTGCACAAACGACCACCACTGCCATCGCAGCGGCGTCGACCGACGCCGGTTATCCGGCGACCCTTGCGGCGAGCGCGCTATGATCGAACTGAAGTCCGAGATCACATGCCCTACTTGCGGGTACAAAAAGCTCGAAACGATGCCGACGGATGCCTGCTGGTTTTTCTACGATTGCCATGGTTGCGGTGTAAAACTCCGCCCCAATGCGGGCGATTGCTGCGTCTTCTGCTCATTCGGCACCATCCCCTGCCCGCCAATCCAGGAAACGCGTGCCGATGGCACGGGCGCCACATGTTGCGGAGGACGATGAGATGAATACGCGAAACTTCGATCTTATAGCGCTGGGTGTTGGCATGGCAGCCGTAAATGCCGCCAACAAATGCGCCTCAG
Organism: Stakelama marina; assembly: GCF_018122655.1. Classification (GTDB taxonomy): domain Bacteria; phylum Pseudomonadota; class Alphaproteobacteria; order Sphingomonadales; family Sphingomonadaceae; genus Sphingomonas; species Sphingomonas marina. Next base: position 228,524 of record NZ_JAGRQC010000004.1, on the reverse strand, counting down.
CCGGTTGGTCGGTCGCGGTAGTCGACGAACTGCCTTATGGCGGCACCTGCGCCCTGCGCGGCTGCGATCCGAAGAAAATGCTCCGCCGCGGGGCGGAAATCATCGACGCAGCGCGGCTCATGCACGGCAAGGGCATCGAACCGAACGACATCGCCATCAACTGGCCCGATCTGGTCGCCTTCACGCAGACGTTCACCGACAAAATGCCCGGTCGGATCGAAAACGGTCTAAAGAGCAACGGCGTCACTACCCTTCACGGGAAAGCGCGCTTCGTCGGCGAAGATACCGTCGAAATCGACGGCCTAGGGCAGTTTCAGGCAAACCATTTCCTGATCGCAACGGGTGCCAAGCCGCGGACGATAGAGGTTCCCGGCTCCGAACACCTTACCGACAGCACCGAGTTCATGCGGCTCGATGCGCTGCCCGAACGCATCCTGTTCATCGGCGGCGGCTTCATCTCGTTCGAGTTTGGCCATATCGCAGCACGCGCGGGCAGCAAGGTGTGCATCATCGACCGTGGCGAGAGACCGCTCAAGGGTTTCGATGCCGATCTTGTCGAAAGACTCGTTGCGCGGGGCGAGGAAGTCGGCGTCCAACTGCGACGGCGCACGTCACTCAAAGCGATCGAGAAGGACGGGACGGGTTTTCTTGTCACGGTAGAAACTGACAACAAAACGAGAGGTTTGCGGGCCGATCTCGTCGTCCACGGCGCGGGCCGCGTCCCGGCAATTGACCGGCTTGACCTGGCCGCAGCCCATGTCGAGGCAGGTGACAAGGGCGTTGAGGTCAACGCCTACCTGCAAAGCACGTCCAACCCCAAGATCTACGCTGCCGGCGACGCGGCCGACACGCAAGGCGCGCCGCTTACGCCTGTCGCGGTTTTCGAGGGCAAGGTAGCTGCGTCCAATATGCTCAAGGGCAATCGCACCAAGCCGGATTATGCAGGCGTTCCGAGCGCCGTATTTACGGTACCAGAGCTAACCCGTGTTGGCATGCTCGAAGAGGAAGCTCGAGAGGCCGGACATGATATCCGCGTCGTCGAAAATGACACCGGCGACTGGTATTCCAACCTTCGCGTTGGCGAAAGCTGCGCTGCAACCAAGGTTATAATCGATAACGAAAGCGACACTATCCTGGGAGCTCATTTGCTCGGACCGGAGTATGGCGAGATCATCAATTTTTTCGGTCTCGCCGTCCGACTTGGACTGACAACAAGCGAGCTCAAGAAAATGGTTTCGGTCTACCCTAGCGTGGGATCGGACCTTGGCTCGATGGTGTGATTGTGTTGAAGTAGCGGTTGAATAAGGAATTCGGCATATTTTGATTTGGCGACGCAGAGAGATGCCTGCACCGTGACACTGCACGCCCGAGTTTAATCGACGAAGCTGAGATCGATTAACTGAAACATTTCGACGCATCTAGCGCATCTATCCGACGTCGCGCCAACGGATAATGTCGGCAAACCCGATCAATCCGTCGAACAGCGCCGCGACGACGAGGGACTGTTTACAATGGACCTGGTAGCGTTCGCGGGCCATCTTGAGATGCTGAATGACGGTTTCGGTGCTGATTTTTAGTATCATGGCCGTTTCAGCTGCAGTCTTCCCTCTTGCAACCCAGAGCAGACACTCTCGCTGCCGATCGGTCAGGGAGGGAACCTTCTCATCGAGTCTTTCTGAGCTCAGTCCCAGTGCACAGCTCAAAGCCAGCGTCCCGATCACTTCCGCGACGGCGAAACGCCGTCGGGGCAGTTCTCGATCGGGTCGAACAGCAAAGGTGCAGGTACCGCGCCCTATCCCGGGTAAGTGCCGCGGAACGGTATAGCCATTGCCAATTCCGCATTCCCGGCCAACATTGAGCATCTGACGGTCGCCGCGCGTGAGAGGGACAAGTTCGTCAATCCAGTCCCAGGCGAAACCGATGATGGTCTTGTCGCAGGCTCTTCGCACCGGATCCTGCCCTGCGAGGTCGAAGGCGATATAGACTTTCGCCCATTCGTCGGGATAGTCGTGCAATAGCAAGCCCGGTGCCTCGCACGATGTCGAACGCATCTCCAGGCTAAGTGCGAAGTGGTCGAAGCCAAGGCGCCGGGAAACCTGTTTAAGGGCGTCATCGAGCTCAGTGTCCGAACGAACATTGATAAGTTCGGTTGCAAATTCCTCCGCGAGATATGCGTACATAGACCTGCCGTTCGATCGGCAGCACGCAATCCAACACGCCGCCACCCGACCGCCTGCTCGGTGCCTGATCAGACGGTTCCATTCCACCTGTTCCGGCAGTTGCAGTTGCGACCCTGAAGGTCTGGTTCCAATCCGGGCGCGCTACAAAATTCAGCGGCTTGCCCAAGGAAAAACCATAGTGCATTCAGTGCGTTTGAAAAGGTCGGAACCGGCTTTGACGAAGCAAGTCGAGATAGCCGTGCGACGCCATCCTCCGTGCTTCGGCGACAAGACGCTGGGTCTGTCGGCGTTGCGATGACGATTTCCAGTCTATGGCGCGTTGCGCGGACAATCCGCGATAGACGAGGGTTCCCGCAATCTCTCGTAGGGTGACACCCTCAGGCGCTCTGGTCAGATTATCGAGTATCGCGAGCAGCAAGTGGAGGCGTCGGGACTGATAGGTGGTGGGCCGTAAGGGGTATCGCTTGGTGGGCACAGCGGAGCCAGCGACGCAGCAGTGAAACGCATCGAGCGCCGCTAGCCTGATCGGAACCGACTGGTCTTGAGGGATCAGATAATTGTCTCCACCCAACCGGGCTGAGGCCATAACGAGCAGCCGGTGACGAGCGCCCCTGCTGGCGAGGACCAGATGATCTCCCGAATTGCTCGCTCGCTTGACGATCAGGTCGCACGCTGCGCGCGCCGCCTTGACTGCATCGCCACCGCTAAGAATTACCACATGAGCGTTTTCCTCGGCTTGCCAGATTGCCGGATGGGTGCGAGCCGAAAGGTCGGGATCAATCGGGAAATTCAAGGCCCCATGAACGCGCCATTTGGCGGCAAGCTGTGGATTGCGGGTCGAAACCGCTTTCGCTGGCGATCCGTGCGTATTGTTGCCGGTACGCGGCATTGCGGCGCAGGAATTCCTGCGCGAAATCCGAATAGTCGAATGCGCCTGTCCGGTCGTTGCTGTCAAATGGTCGAGCCATGAAGCACCTCCTTTCTCGCCGATTTCGCTAGAGGCGCCAGCACCGCGCCGACATTCCAAGACCAAGGGATGCGCTTCCCCAGTACTGGGCATATTTGATCCGATGTTCGTCGAGACGCTGCGTTCTTAGAGAAGGCGACGACCGCTGCCACAGGCGGGTCCAAAATGGCTCTACTTACCTCTTGCCAGCCACTCCTATGTTGGGCAGATTGACTGCGCGCGGATTGATATTCTGGCACCGTCCGCGTGGATATTTCCGCCGGACATCATGCACGCCGGTCCATCGCAGGCCCGGCGGCCGAACCGATCAAGGGGCGTAAACCAGGTCCCGGACGGCGGCACAGACCTGGAACCCGCACCAGTTCGCCATGGCGAACTCAAGTGGCGGTCGCCTCCAAGTTCAAAGCATGACTCAAGTTGTCGCCGAAATTCGGCACCAATCTCCCCAGTGCGTGGGTCCCGCATATTGCTCTGCAAAAGTAAGCCGATCGGTCGGCCGCCGCCGCACACTCGATGCCCTCTACCGCGAGGAACGGGCTGGACTGATCGCCTATCTTGCGCGCCGCGTGGGCTCCGAACGCGCCCACGACCTGGCACAGGACGTGTTTCTGCGTGCAGCGACCAGCAAGCAGCTAACGGAACTCGTTAATCCTGCAGGCTTTCTGAGGCGGATTGCATTCAACTTGCTCGTGGACGAGGCGCGGCGACAAAAGCGCCGGATCAGGATCCAGCCACTTTTGGAGAACGCAGACGCGCCAAGCCGCGCGGCGCAAGAAGATGCTGTGCATGTCCACGAAACCCGGCAAGCGCTCGAAATCGCACTCGCAGAGCTCCCCGAAAAGTGCGCGCGCATCTTCGCGATGAACCGATTCGAGAAGAAAACCTACCGACAGATACATCTTGAGCTAGGCATCGCACTGCCGACGGTCGACTATCACATGATGAAGGCTCTGGCGCATTTGCGGCAGGCGCTCGGCCACACCTGCGAACCTGAGAATCCCAGCAGGATCCCAAGCGGAATTTAATTTCTATTGAAACTAAGGTGTTCGTAAGAGCGAGCGTCATTCCCTGTAGCGGCCTGACCGCGCCAGAACAGGGAGACCCCAATGTCATTAAGCATTCGCACACTTTCAATTCTTCTTTCCGGAACCACACTTGTGGGCGCAGCTCCGCCGCTTTTCGCCCAAGACAGTCCAGGCGAACAGGCACAAGATGACGCTACCGAGGTTGGCGATACGGCTTTGGACAACGAAAGTTCTGCGATCGTTGTCACGGGAACTCGAATCCGAGGCGCACGGGTCATCGGTGAAGTCATCGAACTTGATCGCGACACGATCGTCGAGGCCGGCCAAGTGGATCTGGGTGAAGCGATCCGCAGCCTACCCCAGAATTTCTCTGGAGGGCAGAACCCGGGGGTCGGCTCTGGTGCGGGGTTCGTCAACGAAAATGTCAATTCGGCTTCCACTGCCAACCTGCGTGGCATCGGTGCCGATGCAACGCTCACGCTGCTCAATGGTCATAGGCTTCCGTATAACTCGGCCTTTCAAGGGGTAGACATTTCGGCAATTCCTTTAGCGGCGGTCGACCGGATCGAAGTCGTGCCAGATGGTGCGTCGGCGCTCTATGGCTCGGATGCCGTGGGAGGGGTTATCAATGTCATCCTCCGGCGCGACTTCGATGGTCTCACAACGTCGGGACAGCTCGGTGCCGCAACCGATGGCGGCTACTTTCGCCAGCAATTCGATGCCGTCGGCGGCACCGGATGGCAAGGCGGCGGACTTATGCTCGCCTATGATTACGCCCATAATTCTTCGATCAGGGCCGATCAGCGTTCTTACGCCGCGACGCTCGATCCTGAGGTGACCCTCTATCCGGACATCCGTCGTCATGCCTTGACCTTGTCGGCGCATCAGGAGCTGGCACCGGGCATCCGCGCAACAATCGACGGGTTCTACTCCCGGCGCACTACCAGAGCCACGAACGGTGCGCCCGCGTTTCGCATTACCCAAAACCCGAAGCTGGAGGGCTATGCGATCGCGCCTGCCCTTGCGTTCGATATCGGGAGTGGCTGGGAAGCGAAGATTGCCGGTGTCTACGGCAGCGACCAGACCCGTCTGGATGGCACCTTTGTAATCGCGGGGTCGGATCCGATTGTCGCGAGTGGTCAATACTTCAACGAAACAACCACGCTTGAGGCGAGTGTGGAAGGGCCCCTTTTCGTTTTGCCAGGCGGCAGCGCGCGCTTGGCCATGGGCGCGGGCTTTCGGAACAACAGTCTGGCTTACGAGCGCAATGATGGCACCATAAGCACGACTTTCGACGTGAAGCGCCAAGCCCGCTTCGCTTTCGGCGAACTCTACCTTCCCCTTGTTTCCCCGCAAAACGACGTGGCCGGGATCGCCGAACTCACCGTGACCGCGGCGGTTCGCTACGAGGACTATCTGGGCCTTGACCAGCAGGCAACGCCAAGGATCGCCGTGCGCTACGCTCCTGTTGACAGCATTACCTTGCGCGCGAGCTGGGCTCGTTCGTTCAAGGCCCCAACGCTCTACCAGCAGTATGTCTTCTACCAGGCAATCGCGGTCCCGGCATCATTTGTCGGCACGGGAACGGGTTCGGATACGATCATTGCCGCAGCTGGCGGCAATTCCGACGTCGAGGCCGAACGCGCAAGAAGCTGGACAGCCGGCTTCGACTTTTCTCCCTCCAGCATCCCGGAGATCACGATCTCAGGTACCTGGTTCAATACTCGGTTCACCGACCGGGTCGTCGCTCCTATCTCGGGGTCAGTATTTGCCGCCTACGGTGATCCCGCATACGCCAGCCTAATCAATTTCACGCCCACCCTTGGCGCGATCAACGAGCTCATCAATGGAGCGCAGTTTGGCCTTGAGAATTTCACCGGCGCGCCGTTCGACCCGGCGAGCGTGATCGCAATCATTGACAATCGTAGTATCAACGTCGCGACATGGTCCATCCACGGCATCGATGCGCGTATCGATTGGAACCATGAGCTCGGCGACAGGCGATCGGTCGGGTTCGACCTCTCGGGCAGCTGGCTCGAGAGTGAGCAGCGGATCGTCGACTCATTACCGATCGTTCCACTCGCCGGGACGGTCTTCAATCCACCCAAGTACCGGCTGCGCGGAACAGCGCGTCTCGGATTAGATCGCTTCCTGACAAGTGTTTCCCTGAACTACACAGGGGCGCTTTTGGATCGTCGGTTCGAAAACAAAAGGCGCCTGGCTCCGAGCGCGACACTTGATGTTGCAGCAACTTACACGCTGGATCAGGGTGACGGTCGCGAGCCAGGCCTTGAGCTATCTCTTTCGATCCAGAACCTCTTCGATCAGGCACCACGAGGCATCGAACAGGTCGGACCCTACGACACTCCCTACGATTCGACGAACTATTCGCCGATCGGCCGCTTTGTCTCCGTGGGCATCCGGAGGCACTGGTGATGAGCCCGCTGCTGCTTGCGGCATTGGCCCAATCCATCGTTCCTGTTGCAACGCCCAGCGAGAGCGGCGGCGATCCGTGTACTACTTTCGAAAGCGCGCCTACATCGCAAGCAGAAGCGCTTCCGATGAGCATTGCGGAACTCGCCGAGATCGCCGACATCGGCTCGCCCGTCCCCGGTTCTCCACCGGCGTTCGGCATCTCTCCGGACAGGAAGCGGATCGCGGTTCTCGTCAGCCGGGGTAATCCCGCCGAGAACCACTACTGCCAGCGGTTGCTGGTCATGCCAATCTCGGGACAGGGCATCCCCGTCGAACTCGCCCGCGGTGGCGCCTTTATTGCCGACGACTATTCGCTGCGCGACTTCTCCTTCGTACAGGCCGGTTGGCCGCGGCCCAATCCGCCACGCTGGTCGCCGGACGGGACGCTGATCGCCTTCCTGCGCCGCGAGGAGGGCAGGACGCAGGTTTGGCTGGTCGACCCGGACGGAAACGCTCCTCCCCGAAGGGCCACGGACCTTGCGGACGACATCGATACCTTTGCCTGGGCCGCAGATGGAAGAGGCCTGATCGTTGCCTCGAGACCCGGGATCCACGCGGCTGCCCAGGCAATTGCTGAAGAGGGGAGCAGCGGGTTCCTCTACGACGAGCGCTTCGCCCCGCAACTCGCAGACCGCCCCATCCCCACGGGCGAGGTAACAACCCGATATACCTTCGTATCGCTTTTCGAAGGCTACACACGTGTTGCCACGGCGGAAGAGCGCGCCATGCTGGCACCGCTGCGACCAGGCAAGACTTCGACCACTGCGACGATGTGGCGAACGGGCACACAAGACCGATTGGCGTGGATTGAACCAAAGGAACCGGAGCAAATATTGAGTCCCACCCGGCTCGTGATCGCCGATCCCGACGGCAGGCGCAGGGTCTGTTCGAGAAGCGAGTGCGAAGGGATCTTCGAATTGTGGTGGTCGTCCGATGGGACCTCGCTGATGGCCTTGCAGCGGACAGGCTGGGCAAGGAGCCGGACTGCGCTGCTGCGATGGGACAATGAAGAGGCGCTCCCGCAGCGCGTCTTCGAAACCGATGATGTCATCGCAGGGTGTCACTCCGCTGGGCGGGAGGCAATCTGTACCCGAGAGGGATCGACACGCCCGATCAGGATCGTCGCGTTTAACCTGCGCAGCGGCGCGCAGCGCATCGTCTACGATCCAAATCCGCAACTCGCTGGCACGCGCTGGGGGGAAGTGCGTCGCCTGCGCTTCCGCAATGCCTACGGGGTGGAAAGCTTTGCCGACCTGGTGCTGCCGCCTGGGCATCGCGCAGGGGAACGGCTCCCGATGGTCGTGGCGGGCTATTCCAGCCGCGGCTTTCTTCGAGGCGGGACGGGGGACGATGTCCCGATCCAGCCGCTCGCCGCGCGCGGGTTCGCGGTCCTTAGTTTCGCACGTCCAGGTTTCCTGCCTGCGGTGAGGGAGGCTCGATCGGAGATCGAGACGCGGACGCTGCTCGAGGAGCCTTGGGCCGATCGCCGCTCGGTGCTGTCGTCCCTCGAAATGGCGATCGAACTAGCAGTAGGCTCTGGAGCGGTCGATCAACGCCGAATTGGAATAACCGGCTTCAGCGACGGAGGGGCTTCGGCGCAGTTCGCACTCATCAACTCGGACCTGTTTGCCGCCGCCTCGTTTACGACGTGCTGCGAAGACAGCGGTTCTTTCGCCCTGGTGGCCGGCCCGCGCTTTACAGACTACCTCAGGGCTATGGGGTACCCCTACTTCGACGGTCCGGCTGACGCATTCTGGCAGCCGATGTCGCTTCTTCGCAATGTCGAGAACATCGACACACCGATGCTGATCCTGGCTGCGGATAGCGAATACGAGGCTGCACTCGATGTGTGGGAGACCTACCGGCATCGCGGCAAAGCGATCGAGATGCGTGTTTTTCCGGGCGAAACACATTATCGCTGGCAACCGGCACACCGGCTCGCCACCTACCGCTGGCAGATCGATTGGTTCTCCTTCTGGCTTGCGCATCAATGGGATTGCAGCGCGGCGAGGATGCCACAATACGCGCGCTGGCTGGCGTTCCCCGACGCACCGGAACGGTCAGACCTCCACTGCTATCCTCCGGCGTCAACGGCTCCATGAGCGTGCCCAATTCTCGGCCTCTAGCAGGTCCAACAGGCGTTCGATCAGCACAAGGTCAGTGACCTCGTCTACGTCCAAGGCTAACGCGAGCGCCGATCGATCTAGGATGTTATTGGTCGCAAGGAGACCTCCAAGAAGTCGCTCACGAATGACCGGACGGTGGCGGGCGAAAGCAAGACGCAGAAAGCTGTCGGGGCCGGTTTTTGAAGTTCTGGTTCGAATCGATACTGGCAACTCTCGGGCGAAGGCGGACCGCGCCGGTGCGCGGTTGCGCCCTCCCTGACTCCAAACCCAGCTGGGAACGCCGAGACAGTATTCGACGAGCGGCTGGCTTGCGAGTGGAGAAAAGCGTCCCCCATCCTCGGCCACACTATGGAGATGATTTTGGGCATGCATCAGTAGCCGCAGATGATCGATTGCGCCCGACCGGTGTGGCGTCCATCCGGCGAGCCAAGGGGTCAATGGATCGAGCTCGATCTCCTGAACGTCGCACGCCAACAGGCTCGAATCTTCGGGCCAAGGATCCTTCGGTCCTGCTCCCCTGATGCGCCGCAGCGCCGCAACAAGCATGACAGGCACGCTGCATCCGGTAATGTGGCACATATCGAGGACCGTTTGGCACGTCGCTCGGTTAAGACCACTGGCGCGCAGTCGGTCGACGACCGGCGCGGCCGAATGAAGATAGCAGAACAGATTGTCGCCGTTGTTCCCGTCGAGGATCACATCCGCCGCCATCTCCGTACGCGCCGAGTCAAGCAGATCGTCGAAAGTGGTACGGAATGCACGCCGGGCTGGTCGTGCCAGTCGCCGAGAAGCGGATCGGGACGGATCGAACGCAGCTGCATCAAGCGTCCGCTCGAGACACCGAACATCGAGTGCTTTAGCGACAGATTGCGCGTGAAGACGCTCGTCGCCGCTCGGATCAGCGGTCGAAATAGTGATGCAATCGAAGTCGATCCCGCCGACTGCCAGAGCCGCAGCGACCAAGGAGGAGTCGACGCCGCCAGATAATGCAACCCCGACCCGCCCGAACCACTCCGCCCAGCACGTCATGACGGAAACGCTCAGGGCGCGCAGATGTTCGCTCGCTTCCTCGAGACCGGGCGCTTGCACACCTGGCAACATCGCGCTCGGCTCCCATAGCACTTTTCGGCGCATTTCTATTTGACCGAATTCGACCAAGATACCCGGGACAAGCTCCTCCACACCGACCAGACAGGTGGTGCGGCACCTGAGTTCAGGCCGCAGCAAATGCGCAGCAACCGCTTGGTAATTTATCGTCGTTCTGAACAAGGCAGGATCGCTAGCGACCAGTCTGTGCGTGTCGGTTTCCATCGAATATACCGGCGCAAGGCCGGATGGGTCGGGGAATACTCCGATCGAAGATCTCGATGGGTCATGCTGGATCGCAACATAGGCACCCCAATATCGGCTAATCAGGTGTCGCGCGAATTGCTCGGTATCGGGAGCGACCGGCTCGATATCCCTTTCGCCCGAGATCGAGCCAAAACTTGATTTCGAGAAGAGTGCGCCAATTAGTATTGCATCGCTAGCGACCGCGATGCTGGACACGCCGGGAGCAATCCACAGTGCCGGGTGTCCGGCAATCGCCTCTTCCGGCCGAGAAACGTGTCGGGGCAAGCCCGACATAACTGCACCATGGGGAAGAGCCAGCAGGAACCGGAGCGGCGTCATACAACAAGGATTGGGGTATAGCGCAAGACTTCCTCGATCGAGTCGTTGAGCACGGTCTCGCCGTGCTGCACCCAGCAATGGGCACGAAACGGATGAAGGCTCACACCGAGCACAACGAAAGTTGCATCGCCGACTGCAGCCAGATTGCTGGAAAGGGCAAGCGATCTGGGAAGACATCGATCGGCCGATGTACGGAGCAGGCGGGTCTGGCCAAAGGAATGGACCACCGCACTACCCTGCCCGCTCAGGTTATCGCGCCGAAAAGCCCGGCGTTCAACGAAGCGGCGGTGGTTCTCGAGGATTTTCTGGAAAGAGGTCGTTGCGATCCGGGTTTCAATGCGGCGCTCTATCCACAAGGCGCGCGCGACCCGCGCGAGGTTGAAAGTTCCTCTCTCCTGTGCCGGTGAGGTCTTCGCGGGTTTTTGCCAATCTGATGGGCGCGGAAGAAAGTCGGGCTGGGCCCAGCCACCACGGGCGTTGTTCTCCCCCGCAGCGAGGAACTCGCGTTCGCTTTGCGGGCGCAGCCGAAAATATCGGTCCTTTGCGACATCGAGAAAGACAAGGTGCTCCCCGATGCGACACCAGGCCAGAGCCGAGACGTCTTCTACAGCAATTGCCATGGGTGCAGATGGCGGGAGCGCGAGCGTCACCGGCCCGCGCTCCGCCTTGAGTCAATCGTCGACGAGGCCGGGGGTGGAATTCTGCTTGCCGATACCGGCATCGACGAATAACTGGCCCGCGCCCTTCGTTTCGACTGTCGCCTTGCCGAGATCGATAACCTCGCTGTCGGCGTTCTCGAAGTCCTTCATGATATGCTCCTAAGGTTGCAGTTGCGACTCTCTCAGCCGCCTTGGGAGCATGTTCTTCGATTCAATTATGATCCAACTTATAATGGAATTATAAACAGATAGTCCGGCAACTGAGGTGCGACCGGGTGATGGAAGCACCCGTTGGCAAGTGCATCGATGGTTTTAGCGAGTAGCCTGGACATGCGCATCGCCACCCGGTCGCGAGGAACCTGAATTCCCGATCCGAAAGTAGAGCCGATCATATGTGGGGATACCGGGCAATTCTACATATTTGCGTATTTCTTATCTAATAGTGGTTAAGAGAGACCAGAAAAAGCCCGGACAGTCTCAGAACTTATCGACTTGATGATGCATGCGTTCTTGTGCGTGCCTTGGCGAAATCCCGGTCACTAGCGACGAAGCGCTCGATCATTGGTGGGATCAGAGCTGCGGGCTCGGGTGCACCCTCTGAAACGCCGCCATTGAGCACGACCCCATATTCGACGAGTCGGCGATGAAGCCGCGCAGGAATCTCGACCGTCAACTTGACGGGCTTGCCATCGGTGACATCGGAGAGCTTGAGTCGGGTCATGCACCACCCTCCAGCACAATATCGCGCGTCACCAGAACGCGTACGGGAAAGCCGGGACGGATCGTCAGCGTCGGGCGGATGTCGAGCTCGCGTGCAACGACCTGCTCGCCCGCGCGATTGATGCTGTCCTGGGTACCGCGGCGAACAGCGCGCAGCAGATCATCATCTCCGCCTGCGCCGAGTTCGCCGCCAATCCCGAGCAAAGTGGAAACGAGCGCCGCCTTGACGACACCGCCCCAATGGTAATCGACGCCGTCCTCCAGCCCGGCATAGCCCGAGGGATCGGCAGCTGGCTGGCGATCGAGCACGATCGAGCGACCATCGGGCAGGATGAGCCTGGTCCAGGCCAGCAGCAACCGACGTTGGCCGAATCCGACATCGGACTCGTACTCACCAATCAGGCGCGCACCTTGCGGGATCAGAAGGTGCCGCCCGGTCAGGCTGTCATAGACATTCTCGGTCACCTGCGCGGTCACGAGGCCCGGCTGGTCCGACCGGATACCGGTGATCAGCGCTGCCGGAATGATCGACCCGGCCCGAAGCAGCCAGCCAGATGGCACCGCCTCAAGCCGCTGCACGGACGCCGTTTGCATGTCGGCGGGCCGTTCGAGAAAACTCGGCCGCGCGGTTGAGACGGATGGCTGAACTGGTGCTGGGGGTTGCGGCCCAGCCCCCGAAGCTGCCGGACTGGAATTGGCGGCGGGTGTCCCACTGCCGAAAAACAGTCGACTGCCGCGCGCCGCCTCGCGTTCCTGTTCCAAGCGTTCGCGCGCCATATCCTCGGGGCTAGGCGAAGCCCGCTGGGACGGTGTTGGAGGCGGGCCGCCGACCGGTGGAAGCGCGGCAACAGCCCCGCGATCCTGCGCCTCGAGGATCGGTTGACCGAGATCACCCGGTAGCGGCGGCCCTAATCTCGGAACCTGGGAATAGTCCGTCGGGGCCGTGGCAAGTCCGTCTGCCACAGCGATTCCGTCGGTGTTCACTAGCTCTTCGCCGACGTCCTGCGAAGCCGGCTGCAGGGCGTAGAGCAGTATACCGCCAAGCACGGTCAGACCCGCGGCGCTGGCAATGCCGATAGCCTTGCGCGAGAGCCTGACCACGCGCGGTGCTTCCCCGCGCAATTGAACGATGCTTTCGGCATCGGGTGGCGGCTCGGTCTTGCTTTCCTCGTTCACGACCGCCCCCGCTTGCGGTTTTCGATCTTCACGCGGACCTGTCTGCGACCGGCACCGAGGCGCAGTTCGGCCTTGTGGAAGAGGCGGTCGACGATGAGATAGCGCCCGGTGACCCGGTAGTTGACCAGCTCGGCTGCGCCACCGGCGCCCACCACGAAAAATGGCGGCATTTCGCCCTGGGCGATATCGGGTGGAAACTCGACCAGGGTCCGCTGTCCGTCGTCGAAGACCCGTAGCGGGCGCCAGTCAGGCTTGTCACCCGAGATGCGGTAATCGAAATTGAGCGCCTCAAACGTGAACCCGTCGGCGACTGGTGCTGTGCGCGCCGCTTGCTCTTCTTCGCGGCGCAACGCGATCAGTTCGTCGGCCGGATAGGACCAGCTGACCGAGGCCATATAGATGTCCGGGTTGGCGCGCAGTTCGATATGATAGGTGCGGCGGTCGGTATTGATGACCAGATTGGTGGCGATATCGGGCCGCGTCGGTTTGATGAGGATATGCACCCGCTGCGTCGCTCCCGAGCCGCTCAGCGTGTCGCCGATCATCCAGCGCACGGTATCACCTGCAGCGACCGGCCCGGGGCCGACCAGCGTTTCGCCCTCCTGCAAGGCGATGTCGGTCACCTGCCCGGGTTTGGCGTAGACTTGGAACAATGCACCTTCGCGATAGGCATAGCGCTGGATGGCATTGTCGAATCCGGCATTGTCCGGTTCGATCCTGGCGGCCTCGTTCGCCGCTCCCACATGGCTCTGAGGACTAGGGGCGGGGTCAGAGGCAGGGGAGCGGCGCGCGGCAGTGGGGGATGCCTGCCGCGAGGGGGTGGTGGCATATGCAAGGGCCTGAACAAGGCGGGATGCATCGGCGAGGTCGGAGGCGATGATCGCCCGCGATGCGGCCCGAGCCTGCGGCGCAGGTGTCGCTGCTGCGGGCGATCCGGCAAAAAGCAGAACGCCGGCTGCGAGCAGCGCCGGTCGGGAGAACGCAAGTAGGTGGGTCATCAGCCAAGCTCCTTTGACCAGTTGATCGAGGTGACGAAGATCCCGAGCGGATTGCTGGTGAGCGCGTCGGGCGTTCTGGGAGGCTGGACGGCAATGCCGAGAATGGCGGTCCAGCGAGTGGTTTCGGCGAGCGCGCCGTCACGGTAGCGCCGCTCGACCCAGGCCACGCGGAAGCTGCGCGGGGAGGCACGGATCACGCTGGTGACATCGACCGCCACCTGTTCGCGGCCGATTGCCGCGAACGGGTCGTTGGCCCGCGCATAATCATTGAGCGCCAAGGCACCCTTGTCGCTGGCGAACTGGTAGGCTCTGAGCCAGTTCTCGCGGACAACAATTGGATCGTCGGGGATAGCGCGGACTTGCTCGATAAACCGCGCGAGGTGAAACGCGATCTGCGGATCTGTCGGTGCGAACTCCGCATTGGCGGGCGCGACGCTACGCGCTTCGCCCAGCTTGTCGACTTCGACCACCCAGGGAACGATGGTGCCGCGCGCATTCTGCCACACGAGCCCGCCGGTCAGCGCTGCCGACAGGCCGAGCGCACCGAAAAAAGCGTAGCGCCAGCTCTTTGCCTGGACGCGCGCGGAACCGATGCGCTCGTCCCAGACCTGCGCCGCGCGCTGGTAGGGCGTCTCTGCTTGAGGCGTCTTTGCGTACCGGATCGAAGGCCGTTTGAACATTGAAAGCTAATCCTTCTCTTTGGTGTCGATGGAAGCGCCTGCACCGTGGCCATCACCGGAGCGCACGGTGTGCGCGGCAAGTGAGGCCGAATGCCCCAGGCTCTGTCTGTGCTTCATGGACCGCGCCCAGGCCGGCGGGCCGTTCGTCTGTTCCGGATCCGGTGACGAAGCACCGTGAGCGGGCACGATGCGGCCACCCATGTTCCCGACCGACGCACGCGCCCCGTCGCGGAAATTGCTCCTGGCGCTGTCCGCCGCTTTACGTAGCGGAGACATGACGGCACCGCCTGCTGCGCGGCCAACACCCGCCATGCCGCCTGCAACCGCGGCGCCGCCGCTCTTGCCCGCCGAACCGGTCGCATAGGCCATGGTCGCACCTCCTGCGGCGCGCGAGGTGCCTCGCGCGACGGAAGAGGCAGCACTGGCGACCGCGCCGCCCGCAAGCTTGGCACCGGCGACGCCGCCGACCGCAGCGCCGCCTGCCAGAAGCGCGGTGCCCGCGGCAGCGCCTGCACCGAGCTGCGGACCGCCCGCGACAATGCCATTGGCGATCCCCGGGCCGAAAATGCCGAGACCGAGCAGGGTGAGGCTGGCGAGCACGATGGCAAGCGCATCCTCGATGGTCGGCTCGCCGGGGATGGCGCCGGTGAATTCGGCGAAGAGCGTGGAACCGATGCCGATGATGACGGCGAGAACCAGCACCTTGATTCCTGACGAGACCACATTGCCGAGCACGCGTTCGGCGAGGAATGCGGTCTTGCCGAACAAGCCAAAGGGAATGAGGACGAAACCCGCCAAGGTCGTCAGTTTGAACTCGATCAGGGTGACGAACAGCTGGATGGAGAGAATGAAGAAGGCGATGATGACGATCGCCCAGGCGACCAGAAGAATGATGATCTGCAGAAAATTCTCGAAGAAGCCGACATAGCCCATCAGATCGGCAATCGATTCGAGGAGCGGCCAGGCGGCATCGATGCCGACCTGCGCTACCCTTCCCGGCTGCAACAGATCGCTCGCGCCGAGCCCCGAGCCGCTCGCCTTCAGGCCTAGCCCGGCAAAGCTGTTGAACACGATATTGGCGAGCGCGCTCCAGTTGCCGATGATGTAGGCAAAGATACCGACGAAGAGCGTCTTCTTGACGAGCCGGGCGATGATGTCGTCGTTTGCGCCCCAGCTCCAGAACAGAGCGGCGAGCGTGACATCGATCACGATCAGCGTGGTCGCGATAAACGCTACCTCGCCCGAAAGCAGTCCGAAGCCGCTGTCGATATATTGCGAGAAGATCGCGAGGAAACGATCGACAACACCGGTGCCGCCCATGTCAGTTCTCTCCTCTCGCTTCGCGGGAAAAGGACTCAGGCAGCGCCCTGTCGTCGATCCCGGAATAAGCCTCGGGGTGATCGACGGCGAAGAAGCGGCGGCGCTTCTCGGCCCAGGCGGCGCGGCAATCGGGCGAGGACAGCGCCAGTTCGCCCATTTCAGCGCAAACCCTCAGCTGTGCCGGCAGCGGATCGCCGTCGGGCACCCATATGCGCCGGTCGGCTTGCCGCACCGGCGCGGGCTCCTCGCGCAGCTGGACGATCGTCGTCGCGACGGCGAGACCGACGAACACAGCGGCACCAATGCGCGCGAGGAGCTTGGTGTCCATCGCGGATCAGTCCGATCCGCCGGGCAGATAGCGCGGACGAATAGCGAGAAACCGCCTCAACTGCTCGCGCGCCTGTGCCTTGGCCGCCGCGCGTTCGGCGGCATCGAGCGCCTGCGCCCTGCCAGTAGCGGCGATCGTGGCGGTCAGGTCGGCCAGCTGGCGGGCCTGCAACGCCAGCAGCTGGTTGCCAGCCTGTGCTGCCTGCAAGGCGCCCGTGGCGGACTGGCTTGCGGAAACGAGGCTGCCGAGCGCTTCGCGCGAACCTTCGATATTGGCAACCGTGCCCGCCTGGACCTTGAGGGCATCTTCGAAGGCCACCACGCTGTTTTGCCAGCGCGCCTCGGCGCCGTCGACCATCGCCCGCTGCGAGGCACCGAGGGGAACGTTCTTGTAATGCTGTTCGAAAGCGCCCTCGATGGTGCGGACATCGTAGGCGATGCGCTGGGCTTCGTTCAGCAGTTGTTGGGTCTGCCGGATCTGGTCCTGCAGGGGCTGCACGATCGTCAGCGGCAGGCTCTGAAGGTTCTTCGCCTCGTTGATGAGCGACGTCGCCTGGTTCTGCAGCATGCGGATCTGGTTGTTGATCTGCTCAAGCGTGCGAGCGGCAGTCAGCACGTTCTGCGCGTAATTGGACGGATCGTAAACGATCCCGCCGAACTGGGCGTGTGCAGGCGTTGATACCAAGGCGCTCGTACTCGCCAAGGCGAGCGCAGTGCCCATGGCCATGCTGCGGAAGATTTTTCGAGAGGTCACTTCAGGTCTCCTTCTGGTGAGATTGGGGGGTCGGAAGAGTGCGCATCGCTGCCGAGCAATTCGGCGGCCCAGTGGAGGCCGCGATACCTCAGCCAGTGGGCGGCAAAGCCGCTCCGGCCATGCTCTTCGATGATACGGGACATGGCGAGCTGGTCACTCTTGGAAGAGGCGGCGGCAAAGGCGAGCGCCACTTCGCCAAGGCCGAGTTCGAACAGGCGGTTACCGCGAGAGGACTGACAGTAATAATCGCGCTTGGCCGTTGCCCGGCTGAGGATTTCAATCTGGCGGTCGTTCAGTCCGAAGCGGCGATAGATACCCAAAATCTGGGGTTCGACCGCCCGGTCGTTGGGCAGGAAGATTCGCGTCGGGCAGCTTTCGATAATCGCGGGCGCGATCGCCGAGGTCTCGATATCGGCAAGGCTTTGAGTGGCGAAAACGACGCTCGCATTCTTCTTGCGCAGGGTCTTGAGCCATTCGCGCAGCTGCGCGGCAAAGGCCGGACTGTCGAGCACCAGCCAGCCTTCATCGATAATGATGAGTGTGGGCGAGCCGTCGAGGCGGCCTTCGATACTGTGAAACAGATAGGATAGCACGGCGGGCGCAGCCGCCGATCCGGTCAGCCCTTCGGTCTCGAACGCCTGGAAACTCGCTTCGCCCAGCCGCTCGCTCTCGGCATCGAGCAGCCGTCCGAACGGCCCACCGACGCAGTAGGGGGCAAACGCCTGCTTCAATGCCTGCGATTGCAATAGGACAGCGAGCCCGGTGAGCGTGCGCTCAACGACCGGCGCGCTCGCCAGCGAGCTCAGCGCCGACCACAGATGATCCTTGGTCTCCGGATCGATTGCGACGCCCTCAGCAGCGAGAATCGCCTGGAGCCATTCCGAGGCCCAGTTGCGCTGTGCTGGCTCATCGATCCGCGCCAGCGGTTGCAGCAGGACTGCCTCGTCGCTGTCCTCGGAAAGACTCGATCCCAGATCCTGCCAATCGCCGCCGCACGCGAGCGCGGCCGCACGGATCGAGCCGCCGAAATCGAAAGCGAAAATCTGCGACCCGGCATAGCGGCGAAACTGCATCGCCATCATTGCCAGCAACACCGATTTGCCCGCCCCGGTCGGACCGACGACGAGGCTATGTCCGACATCGCCGACATGAAGCGAAAATCGGAACGGGGTCGAGCCTTCGGTCTTGGCGTAAAACAGCGGCGGCGCGTCAAAATGCGCATCGCGTTCCGGTCCGGCCCAGACGGCCGAAAGCGGCATCATATGCGCAAGGTTGAGTGTCGAGATCGGGGGCTGGCGAACATTGGCGTAGACATGGCCGGGCAGCGATCCGAGCCACGCCTCGATCGCATTCATGCCTTCGGTCACGCAGGTAAAATCGCGCCCCTGAATGACCTTCTCGACCAGTCGCAGTTTCTCGGCGGCAAGCGCCGGTTCCTCGTCCCACACCGTAACGGTCGCGGTGACCAGCGCGAGCCCGACATGGTCGGCGCCCAGCTCCTGTAGAGCGGCATCGGCATCCTCGGCCTTGTTGGCTGCATCGCTGTCGACCAGCACCGAGGCTTCGTTGGTCATCACTTCCTTGAGGATCGCGGCGACCGATTTGCGCTTGGCAAACCACTGGCGGCGAATTTTCGAAAGCAGCTTCGTGGCGTCGC
The DNA here is from genome assembly GCF_018122655.1 of Stakelama marina. GTDB lineage: Bacteria > Pseudomonadota > Alphaproteobacteria > Sphingomonadales > Sphingomonadaceae > Sphingomonas > Sphingomonas marina. Next base: position 209,789 of record NZ_JAGRQC010000004.1, on the reverse strand, counting down.
TCTTGTCGAGCATGATCGCCCGCGTCGCCCAGCGATAGGCGAAGCCCTGCGCATTGAGTTCATCGAGCAGCCCGGGGAATGTCGCGCTGGGAAAGCCGATCACGGTCAGTGTCCGCAGATGGGCCGTACCCAGGCGCGGTTCGAGACCGCCGGTCAGTGGCTCGTCGGCAAGCAGCGCATCGAGATGCATCGGGGTTTCGGGAACGCGTACATCGTGCATCCGCGTCGAGATGCAGCTGTGAAGATAACTTAGTGTCTCGCCATCATCGAGCCATTGGACCTCGGGAAAGAACCCTTCGAACAGGCGCAGCAGCCGGTCGGTCCGATCGGCGAAGCCCTCGAGAAGCTCGCGCGGATCCGCGCCTTTCTCGGCCTCGCCTTCGTAGAGCCAGCTTTCAGCCCGCGCGGCATCCTCGGCAGGCGGCATCCATAGGAGGGTCAGAAAATAGCGGCTCTCGAAATGCGCGCCTTCTTCTGCGAACTGCGCGGCGCGCTCTCGTTCGACCAGTGCCGAGGCCGGATCGGGAAAGGCGCAGGCGGGATAATCCAGTGCCGGACGGCGCACGGCCTCGACGAATATCGACCAGCCCGAACCGAGCCGGCGCAGCGCGCTGTTCAACCGCGCCGTCGTTGCAACCAGTTCGGCAGGTGTCGCGCTGTCGAGATCCGGCCCGCGAAAGCGAGACGTGCGCTGGAAGCTGCCGTCCTTGTTGAGCACGACGCCGGGGGCGACGAGCGCCGCCCATGGCAGGAAGTCCGCAAGCCGGTCGGCCTTGTTTCGATATTCGCGCAGGGACAGCATGGCTCAGACCTGCAGATGCGCGGGGAACCGCAGATGCCGCCGCGCGACATCGACGAATTGCGGATCGTGCCGGGCGGCCCAGACCGCGACCATGTGGCCGAGCGCGAAAAACGCGATGCCTGCGATCCACAGCTGCAGACCCAGTCCGATCGCGCCCGCCAACGTCGCATTGGCGATGGCAAGCCCGCGCGGCGCACCGCCGAGCAGGATATGCTCGGTCAGCGCCCGGTGGACAGGGACCGCAAAGCCGTTCGGCAAAGAAGATTGACCGCTGTCCATCAGACCAGCGCTCCGCCGCCGAAGGAGAAGAACGAAAGGAAGAAGGAGGACGCGGCAAAGGCGATCGAAAGCCCGAAGACGATCTGGATCAGGCGCCTGAAGCCTCCCGATGTATCCCCGAAAGCGAGCGCCAGCCCGGTGGCGATGATGATGATCACCGCGACAATCTTGGCGACCGGGCCCTGGATTGATTCGAGGATCGCCTGGAGCGGCGCTTCCCACGGCATCGACGAGCCGGCGGCCTGGGCGGGCGCCGCAAATGCCAGCGCAATGACGCTCCCAACGATCAAAGCGGACAGGCGCGGTCGCGCCCGCGAAAAGATATGGGTCACGAATGGTCTCCTGTTGTGGATGGAAGGGGTGCGAGGACGTATTCGCCCGCGGCATCGAGTCCGCGCACCTCGGCGAGTTCGGCAAGGCGCCGCCCGGTGCCGTCGCGCACAAGCACGGCGATAATATCGATGGTCTCGGCGATCAGCGCGCGCGGCACGGTGACCACGCTTTCCTGGATAAGCTGTTCGAGCCGCCGCAGTGTGCCAAGCGCCGAGCCGGCGTGAAGCGTGCCGACCCCGCCTGGATGACCGGTGCCCCAGGCTTTCAGCAGATCGAGCGCCTCGGCACCGCGCACCTCTCCGATGGGAATGCGATCGGGCCGCAGGCGCAGCGCCGACCGGACAAGATCGGACAAAGTCGCAACGCCGTCCTTGGTTCGCAGCGAGACCAGATTGGGCGCTGCACATTGCAGCTCCAGCGTATCCTCGATGAGGACGACACGGTCGGACGTGGCTGCGACCTCGGCGAGCAACGCATTGGTGAGCGTCGTCTTGCCGGTCGAGGTGCCGCCGACGACCAGAATGTTCTTTCTCGCAGCGACCGCACCGGCAAGCGCTTCGGCCTGCCATTTGCTCATGATCCCGGTCGTCACGTAATCGGCCAGCGAGAACACCGCGATGGCTGGTTTGCGGATGGCGAAGCTCGGGGCGGCAACCACCGGTGGCAGCAGACCTTCGAAGCGCTCGCCGCCTTCCGGCAGTTCGGCGGACACACGCGGTACGCTTGCATGAACCTCGGCGCCGACATGATGGGCAACCAGCCGGATGATGCGCTCACCATCGGCTGCACTCATCAGACATTCGGTCGCCGCGAGACCCTCGCCCAATCGGTCGACCCAGAGACGCCCGTCGGGGTTGAGCATGACTTCGATGACATCGGGCTCGTCGAGCCAGCGAGCGATGTCGCCGCCAAGCGCAGTGCGCAGCATGCGCGCACCGCGCGATGAGATTTCGGACCGAAGGGGGATAACGCTCATGGACTGCCTCGGATGCGGCAACCGACCACCGGCTGCATTCGCGAGGCAGATCAAAAAGACATTACTTTGCCCTCGGGCAACAGGGATCTGCAATGAGGGTAGAAGAGCGAAGAATAAGAAAGAAAGGACAAGATTAAATCGGGAGGGCGTCGCATTCAGGCTCGAACGCCGCGCGATCGTGGTTGCTTTGGCTGGCCAGGTTTGGTCTTATCGGTGCAACGATTTCAATGAAGGTTGTTCCTTGCGCAGACCCGGTCCCGCCTATCTCGATTTCATGGCCTCAACTCCGGTCGATCCCTCGGTGATCGATGCGATGACGGATGCGATGAGCCATGACTGGGGCAATCCGCATTCGGATCACGCGCATGGTCTGCAAGCCTCGAAAATTGTCGAACGATCGCGCGAAGCGCTCGCGGCGCTGCTCGGTGCCGGGGAGGACGAAATCCTCTTCACCAGCGGAGCAACCGAGGCGAACAACCTCGCCATCAAAGGTGTCATGAGCTCAGCCGAACGACGCGGAAACCATCTGGTGGTGTCGTCGATCGAGCACAAATGCGTGCTGGAAGCTGCCGGTTCGCTCATGAAAAGCGGGATCGAGGTCACCGAAATCCGACCAGGGGCAGATGGCCGCATTCGCGCAGAAGCCATCGCGCAGGCTCTAAGGCCCGACACGGCGCTCGTATCGGTCATGCACGCCAACAACGAGACGGGCGTCATTCAACCCGTGCGCGAGATTGCCGAAATCTGTCATCGCCAGGGTGTCCTGTTTCACACAGACGCGGCGCAGACCGTCGGAAAGATCGATGTCGATTTCACTTATATCGGTGCCGATCTGCTGAGTTTCTCCGGTCACAAGTTCTACGGTCCCAAAGGGATCGGCGGGCTTGCCGTGTCGCGCGCCGCGCGGTTGCGGCTCGTTCCGCAGCTTGATGGCGGTGGACAGCAGCCTCTCGGACGCAGCGGCACGGTGCCGGTTCCGCTTTGCGCCGGGCTTGCAGCGGCGGCGCGGCTTTACGAGCGCCACGGCCAGTCGGCACGCACACATATTCAATCATTACAAAGACTTTTCGAAGATCGGGTCACCAGGAAGGGATGTCCTTTCACTATCAATCCGCATGCCGAGCGCATCCCGGGTTGCACAAGCCTCAGGGCCGAGGGAGTGAATGCGGAAGACATCCTCTTGCATGCCCGCGGCGAACTATCGGCATCAACAGGCTCAGCCTGCAACTCAGGCAGCATCGAGCCGTCTTACGTCCTGTTGGCGCAAGGGCTTTCCTTTGACGAGGCTTCGTCGTCCGTTCGCATCGGGATTGGCCGAACCACTTCCGAGGCGGACATTGACCGTGCCGTCACTGCGCTCTTGGCTGCGTACGAGAAAGCCTACCGCGCCGCTGCCTGAAGCCTAAAAGTTCGCACAAAAAGCGCGGGCAGGCTTGCCAACTGGGGGAAATCCCCAGTAGGAACAAATCATGCTCAGAGGACCCCTTGGACAGCCCGGCGTCAAGACGCGCTTCGCGGGACATGAAACCTTCCCGCTGAGGCGGCTGTGGCTGCGCAAGGCTTACGATGCCGTCTGCGAGGATTCGGAAGCTCCGGCCCCCAATACCTTCGACAAGGACGAAGGGATCATCCGGTTCGGGGTCGGCAAGAATATGGTTGCGGCGATCAAGCATTGGGCGCTCGCGTGCCGAATCATTGAAGAAGACCCGGAGCGTGGTGTCGGCGCCTTGAAGGCAACGCCCTTCGGGGACCTCATCTTCCACCGCGATTCAGGTCTCGATCCGTTCATGGAAAGCCTCGCGACCACATGGCTGCTCCATTGGCAGATCGCCAGCAATTTCGAGCGCGCGACGACATGGTATTATGCGTTCAACCATCTGAATGCACATGGTTTCGACCGCGACGGCATTGCCGAGCCGATCCGGCTGCTGTGTGCCCAACTCGACCGGTCGCGGGCCTCCTCCACAACGATCAAGCGGGACGTGGAATGCTTCGTCAGATCCTATGTCGCCAAGGTCGGCGCGGGCGCGGTCGACGATCAGGTGGAAACCGTACTTGGTGAACTTGGCCTTATGCGCGAAGTGTCATCGCGATCTTTCGCTTTCCGCCACGGGCCCAAGCCCGGCTTGCCCGACGGTATCTTCCTTTTTGCGCTTGCCGATTTCTGGGCGAGGCGCGCGCCCGAGCAGGCAACGCTCGCCATCGATACGCTGGTGTACGAGCCCGGATCGCCGGGGCGGATCTTCAAGCTAGACGAGGACGCGCTGATCGACCGGCTTGTCGATATCGAAAGGGTCGCCAAGGGCGCCTTTCTGTGGACCGACAGCGCAGGTGTGCGCGCGATTGCCAGGCGGGGAGAAGGCCTGCCTGATCCGGCCTCCTTCATCGCCAGCGCCTATCCGCACACCAAGGCGCTCGCGGCATGACGCAGGCCTATCTCTCAGACCATGTTTCGGTCGCCCCGCGCTACCAAAGATCGATCAGGATCGATGCCGATTTTGGCCAGGCCGACCCCCTCTCCGGTTATGTACTTCAAGGATCGGCGCGCGATGCGTTGACCACCACGCTCCGCCTCGCGACAAACGGCCAGGGCGCGTTCACCTGGACGGGCCCTTACGGCGGCGGCAAGTCGAGCCTCGCGCTTGCGCTTGCCTCCTACTCGCTCGGGCGCGGGCCCGCCTACAGGGAAGCGAAGCAACTGCTTGGCGATGTGCCCGAAGTGGCCGACGTTTTCGGGCGTGCGCCCAAAGACTGGCTTTGCGTGCCGGTGAGCGGTCGGCGGGGCAACCCGGTGGCGGACCTGCGCGAAGCGGTCGCATCCGCAATCGCTGGCGAGCCGGGCCACGCTCGGACCAAGCGGTCCAGGATGGAAGCCGCTGACGGGCGCGATATCGTCGAGCGGCTGCAACGCGAGGTTGAAGCGCGTCCCAAGGGCGGGGTTCTCGTCATTGTCGACGAACTGGGCAAATATCTGGAAGGTGCTGCCGATCACGCCATCGACATCCATTTCTTCCAGGATCTCGCAGAGGCGGCCAATCGCAGCGAGGGAAGACTTATCGTTGTGGGCGTGCTGCACCAGGCTTTCGAGCGCTATGCGGATCGCCTCGGGCAAAGCGTCCAGGACGAATGGCGCAAGGTTCAGGGCCGCTTTGCGGATGTCCCGATCATTACGGCGGTCGACGAGGTCATCGAATTGGTCGGTCGTGCCGTCACGACAGAGCGTTCGCACCCTCAGTCGCATCCAATTGCCGCTATTGTAGCCAGCGAGATTGCCGAACGGCGACCAGGTGTGCCCAAGGATCTTGCGGAAAGGCTCGACGATTGCTGGCCTCTCAACCCTGCGGCGGCAGCGCTGCTCGGGCCGATCACCCGGCGGCGCTTCAGCCAGAACGAACGCAGCCTGTTCGGTTTTCTTGCCTCGGCGGAACCCAGCGGCTTCACCGAATTCCTTCAGCGCACGACACTCGCCTCGGGAAGAACCTTCGGACCGGCAGAACTTTGGGATTATCTGCAGGTCAATCTGGAGCCTGCGATCATGGCTTCGCCCGACGGCCATCGATGGGCACAGGCCGCAGAGGCCATAGCGAGGGCGGGCCGCGACGGCACCCACCTGCGCTTGCAGATCGCGAAGACCGTGGCGGTCATCGATCTGTTCAGCAATGGATCGGGTCTGACAGCCTCATCCCGGACGATTGCGGCAAGCCTCGGTCATTCCGATGCGGACGTCGAAGAGCAGCTTGCCGATCTCGTGAAGATTTCGGCGCTGGTCTACCGTCGCCATCTCGGCGCCTATGCAATCTATGCCGGCAGCGATTTCGACATTGAGGGCGAAATCGAGGCCCGCATCGCCGAACGCGGGCGGCTCGAGATAGCGTCGCTGAACGATCTCGCCTCGCTGCAGCCGATTCTGGCCAAGCGGCATTACGCCGCATATGGCACCCCGCGCTGGTTCGACGCACAAATCGGCGAACTGGCGCCGCAAGGGCTTGGTCCGAAAGACGTTCGGGTTAGCGCCGGGGCTGCTGGCAAGTTCCTGCTGCTTCTGCCTGGGATCGACGTCGATCCCGGCCAAGCGGAGGCGAGTCTGATCGAAGTCTCGCGCACGGAGCATCGGCACGGTCTGCCCGTAATTGTTGGTCTTGCATCGAACAGTGCGGACATTCGCAAAACAGCGATCGAGCTCGAAGCCGCGCGAGACGTGCGCAACGAAAGCCCCGAACTGGCCGGAGATGCAGCCGCCAGGCGCGAGATCGATGCCCGCATTGCCCATTTGTCCGCGCAGCTGGAAGGTCTCCTGAGAGAGGGTTTCGAGCGCGCGCACTGGTTTGACACTGGTAAGCCGCTCGATTTGCAGTCGCTTTCCTATGGCCTGTCGCAAGCAGCAAGCGATATCGCCCGGCGGACTTTCCGGCAGGCTCCGATCGTGCATTCCGAACTCATCAATCGTCGGCGGCCTTCGAGCAATTCCAATGCGGCGTTGCGAGCCCTGTTGCATGCTATCGTAGTGGGCCGCGGCGAGCAGCACTTCGGGATCAAGGGCTATCCGGCCGAGAAGGGCCTAGCGGTTACCGTTCTGGAACGCGCGGGTCTCTATGTCCGGCAAGGCGAGCGGTGGGACTTCGTTCCGCCCGGCGAAACCAGCACGTTCGCCCCTCTCTGGTCGCTAACCGATGGACTGCTCGAAGCCGGCGAGCAGGTTGGTGTTGCCGACATCTACCGGGCTTGGGGCGAGCCGCCTTACGGCGTGCAGCAAGGCGTGATGCCCCTATTGCTCGTGACCTATCTTTTCTCGCGCCGTCACAGCACTGCGATCTATGCGAAAGAGGCCTTCCAGCCGGCAATATCCGATCTGGTCATGGATCTTCTGCTGCAGGACCCCGACCATATTGCGCTGAGATCGGTTCCGACCGATGCCGCGAATGCGGTCGCGCTGAAGGAGTTTGCAGCCGTCGCGAGCGAATTCGTCGAAGAGGCGCCGTCGGAGGAGCCGCTCGAGATAGCACAGGCGCTCGTGCAGTTTGCGTACAGCCTTCCCAACTGGTCGCGCAAGGCGCAAGCCACGCTCTCCAAGCAAGCAATCGATGTGCGTCGCTTGTTGCTAGATGCGGACGATCCCTACCAGCTCCTCTTCGTCGACATCCCCGAAGCGCTCGAGGCTTCGGGCGAAGGCACCGCACCTGCGCTGCGCACGGTCCTGAGCGAACTTGATCACGCTTACCCAGACATGATCGAGGATCTGAAAACCCGGATGCTGGAAGGCCTGAAACACCGCGATGCAGGAAATCTCTCCGAGTTGGTGGAACGAGCCAAGCGAATAGCGGGTCACGGGGGAGACGACCTCAAGCTTCGAGGCTTCATCACGAGGCTGGCCGAGTTCGATGGGTCGACGGAAAGCATGGCGGAAATTTGCGGTCTCGTGATGGGTAAGCCGGTGACGACGTGGCACGATCTCGAGCCGAGTCGGGCGGCGATGCAGCTGTCGGAATACGCCTACCGGTTCCGCCGCGTGGAACTGTTCGGCGACAGCGACCAGCAACCGACCCAGACCGCGGTGATGGTGATGGCGGGTGTCGGGTCGACCGAACGAAGCGTCGTCCGCAGAGCACAGATTGCAACCGAGGCGCAGAAGCGCCTCGGGCCACTCCTCGACGAGATCGGCAAGACGCTCGACGCCGCACAGCTCGAGCCCGATATGGTGCTCGCCGTGATCGCGGAGCTCGCACAGCGTTATATCGAGGATGACGGCGAGCGCGATGTCACTGTGCCCATCAGCGCGGAGAAGGAAGCGTGACCGGCGAGGCGATGCATGTTCTGGGTCTGTCCGGTGGACGAGACAGCGCTGCCCTCGCGGTCTGGATGCGCGATCACCGCCCGGACATCGATGTGCGGTATTTCTTCACCGACACCGGCAAGGAGCTACCCGAGGTCTACGATTATCTCGGCCGCCTTGAGGGCTTCCTTGGCAAGCCCATTGAAATGCTCAACCCTGGTCGGGACTTCGATTTCTGGCTAGCCGAATACGGCCATTTTCTGCCTTCCCCGCGGACACGCTGGTGCACCCGGCAACTCAAGATTCAGCCATTCCAGAAGTGGCTCAAACCGCATCTCGACGCAGGCGTGGAGGTGCATTCCTATGTCGCGATCCGCGCCGACGAACCGAGCCGTTCGGGGATGATCGCAACCCACCCCAACATGCACGTCCATTTCCCATTGAGGGAGGCCGGTCTTGACAAGGCATCGGTCATCGGCCTGCTGGAAAACTCCGGACTCGGCCTGCCGGACTATTACCGCTGGCGCTCTCGCAGCGGTTGCACATTCTGTTTTTACCAGCAGAAAATCGAATGGGTGCGGCTGATGCGCGAGCACCCGGACGCCTTCGAGGAAGCCAAGCGCTACGAAAAATCAGCCATCGAGCACGGTTCGCCGTTCACCTGGACCCAGAACGAAAGTCTCGAAGAACTGGCGCGGCCGGAGCGGGTTTCCGAGATCGAGCGTAATCATGAAGAGCGCAAGGCACAGGCGCTCGCTCGCAGAATGCCAAATCCGCTGCGAGCACGGATCACCGATGAGACGGTGGAACAGATGCTGGCCGAGGAGGACAGCGGCTGCCTCGTCTGCCACAAATAGCCAACCGCCAGCTTTCTGCTCAACGAAGGCGCGAACCCGCACCCAGTATATGCCTCGGAGTGTCCCGGGTCCGAGAATTCTTATATCACAATTCTGTTGCCTCTTGCCCGAGCATGCTTTTCTTACCAGCCGAAATATCGCTAGGTAATCAAAGCACATGGACACAACCGCTGGGGGTAGGGTCTCTTGACCATCGATGTAGAAAAGGCCTTTCGGGCAAATCCAAGAAGCGTCTTACAATTCCTGCAAGTCCCGGGGCAGGGTTGCTACATTCCCGCCTATCAACGGGAATACCGGTGGGACAAAGAAAACGTCAATCGACTGTTCGAGGATGCGCTTCACGGCCTGAGTCTGCTTCCTGAGCGAGAGGAAACGATCAGCTTCCTCGGTACGATCATCGCGATCCACGACACGCAGTATGTGACCGTGAAGCCGCATTTCCGGAACGAGATGCCACGGCCGGTGATGACGATCATCGACGGCCAGCAGCGCATCTCGACGTTCATTCTGCTCTTTGTTTCAATTCACAATCTTCTGGCGACCTGCCTGCCCTCGGTCGAGAAAGATGACGAAGAAGGCAGCGCCTGGCTGCTTGAAGAAATTCAAAAGATGATGGCGGAACTTCGCGACTGTTTCATCCTCGACAAACGCAGCGGAAAGGCGCTCCACAGGTACTATCCACGTCTCATCAGATCGTTCGACGATGTGTGGTCTTCAAAACCGGAAGCCCGGTATTCGAGCGCGATCGCCCGCCTGATTTGGGACTACCTCAAGCATATCGAGAACGAGGAGACCGAGGCCAAGCAATTTCGTCCGAGCGAGCCCGATGGCGAAAAAGCTTCGACGCACAAGAATGTGGCCGCCGTCTTCCGGCATATGAACAAACGCCTTCGCGACCTTGTGCAACCGCAGGAGGAGATGCCGAGCCTGATCGAGCAGGCGCTCAAAGCCGGATTCGGCGAAGCGCTCTTTGGTTTCGAAGTCCCATCCGAGGTCGCCGAAAGACTCCGCAAGGATGACGAGACGACCACGGGCAAGCGTTTCCGGCTTGCCTTTGCCGCGATTATTTTCGCCCACTACTTGCAAAGGCGGATGGCCTTCACAGTTGTCGAAAGCGAAGGCGAAGATGACGCTTTCGATATGTTCGAGGCTCTCAATACGACCGGCGAACCGCTAACCGCATTCGAAACCTTTCGGCCCCGGGTGATCGACGCGGAAGGCCTGGAGGATTATCAATCCACCCCTTCGCACGCGGACATGCTGCGGACCGAGAAATACGTCGATCGCTACGCCAAGGACGCGAGCAAGCTGCAGCGCACGACCTCCGAACTTCTTGTCGCTTTCGCGCTCGCAGAAACGGGCCAGAAGCTGGGTAAGAAGCTCAACGAGCAACGACGTTACTTGCGCGCACAATACGGCGATCCGGACGACAAGACCCGTACGGAATTTCGGCGGGGCTTCGTAAAACGTTTGGGCGATGTGTCCGATCTCATGTCGACTTCGTGGGATCCTGCAGAAACCCTTAATCCCAGCTTCGGCGGCCTCTCGAACATCGACGAGCCGGCGAAGGTCGCGTTCGAGTTTCTGCGTGGACTTAAGCATACGGTCACGATTCCACCGCTCAGCAGATTTTTCGGGGCCGCATTATCCGCCGATCCGGAAGAGCGCCTTCAGAAATCGGTGGCCTTTGCCGATGCAATCAAGGCGAGCGCTGCCTTCACTGCGATCTGGCGCGGAGCATTCGGCACGACGTCGGGCATCGATGCGGTGTATCGCGATGTCATGCTTTCCGGCGACGGGCAGGCTGCCCTTGCGGCACGGCCCTTCTCAGGAAACCCATCCACCAAACGCAAGAGCGCGCTCGACATCGCACTTTACAAACGCGTCCTGTGCGATGCGCTGGAAAAGGCCGGCATTTCGGAGAAAGGGAGCTGGTCCGGTAAAGTCGAAACGAGCCTGTTAGCCAAGCACGCGACCGAGGTTGCGAAATTCCTTCTGATAGCTTCGGCGCACGACGTAGAACCCGACCTCAATAATCCGGGTTTGGTCGTATCCGGCCGGAAAGGTGTTCATCCAACCTTGATGCTGGATGCCTGGAACCTGCTTTCGCCCATGCAGGTCGAGCACATCGCTCCACAGCAAGGGGCGAGCACTGACTGGCCCGCTGACCTCTACGATGAACGAGAGCTGTTCCAGACTCTGGGCAACCTCACGCTGCTGCATCGCGACCACAACATCGTGGTGTCAAATCATCCCCAACCGAAAAAGATGGCAAGCTACCGCGCCTTGGCATCGAGAACGCCCGAAGCGTTCGAGGCCGCGCGCGAAGAAGCCCGAAAGTTGGGGTATGACTTGCCCGAAAGATCGGAAGCGATCCTCGCCGAAGCAACCCACGCGAGATTGTTGATTCCGCTCGTCGAATGTCCGTCCGACTGGGACGGGGAATTTGTGCGTCAACGCTCGCGAAGGTTGGCGGAAATTGCATGGGATCGCTTACGGCCATGGTTGGACTGACGGCCGTGTCGCGCAGTCGCAAACCAATGCCTTGGCGTCACGAGAGGACTTAAAGCTTGTTCCGTATTACCGCCCGAACTGTTCTCGAACTTGGCTCTGAACTAATCAGTTCGGATATTATCGCGTTTTATGAGCTCATCAAGAACGGTTTCGACGCTAGAACAAAAGCAGGGGTCGACGTAAAGTTCGACATTGTTCTGACACGCCGAGCATTTCTACGCCTCAAGGGTACAATCCACGGTAAAGCCAGCCTCCCGGACCTGAAAAAGCTCATAAAAGACGAACTTCTTCCAACTGCTTCAGAGGCAGCGTACGGGAGCTTCGTCGATTTGATCGATGAAGCGACTACAAAACAAGAGCTTACCGAAAAGCTCGATCAAGCTCAGCGACGCTTCAACACAATCACCGTGACAGACACGGGAAGCGGAATGTCGCTAGAGGATTTGGATCGAAGCTTCCTCGTGATCGGAACGCCATCAAGGAAAAAAGAGGTCGAAGCAGCGCTTGCGCGTGGAGACAAGAGCACCCCGTATCTCGGCGAAAAAGGTATCGGGCGCCTTTCGGCAATGCGTCTTGGCGAGCGGTTGCTGGTTGAGACGGCCCGTTCAACCGACAAGAAACTCAATCGTCTCGAAATCGATTGGACCGAGTTCAGCAATGTCGATGCAATGCTCGATCAAATTGCGGTGGCCCCGACGAAAGGAGGAAAAAAACCCAGTGCCGAGTGGTCCGGCACAGCTTTGACGATCAGCGACCTTGTCGAGAATTGGACCGAAGCGAGGGTCCGCGACATGGCGGACTATGAATTTGCCCGCCTGACCGACCCTTTCGCCAATGCGACGACGCGACCTCGGATCGCCATCTTCTGGAACGGAGAAAGGATCGGCATTCCCATAATGTCCGGTGCCCTGCTTGATGCTGCCCATGCACGCGTGTCAGGCACATATGAACTTATCGATGGCGCACCTGTTCTGACCTGCACTTTCGAGGCGTTGGATCTCGGGTTCGAGCATCCGCGAGAGAGGCAAACCGTAAAGCTCACGGAAGAAGATCTTCAAGCCACGATCATCGGGAAAGACGGACCTGTCGAAGATAGTGCGCTGCGTACAATCGGGCCATTCTCATTCGAGGCACATTGGTACAACCGCCGCAGACTCGGCGCAATCGACACTATTGGTGAACAAAAAGCTGTTCGTGAGTTGCAACAGAAATGGTCGGGAATCTTGCTGTTCCGCGATCGCTTCCGTGTTTTTCCCTACGGCGAGGATGAGGACGACTGGCTTGAACTTGACCGCCGCGCTCTACGTCGATCTGGCTACACTCTCAACAAAACCCAATTTATTGGGCGGGTAAATATTTCGCGGATCGCGAACCCGCAGCTGCTGGATCAAACGAACCGTGAAGGGCTGCGCGAGACTTCAGAGCAATATGTGCTTTTGGAAGTCCTGCGGTACGCCGTGCAGGATATGCTCGGCAAATTCATGAAGGATGTCGAACGGCAGTACAAACATCAAAAAGTGGATCTGTCCGACGCGCAGGCACAGGTTACCAAGCTCGAGGACCGAGCCAAAAACGCCATCCGTCAACTCAAGAGACTTACACCGTCCGAGGGCGACGACGCGATAGAGGAGCTCCAGCAAACTCTTTTCGAGTTCTCCGAGTTCGCGGCGCGCGCGCGCCAGCGCATCGCGGAAGTCGAACAGGAAAGCCGACAGATGATCGAGATGGCAGGTGTTGGCCTCATGGTCGAAGTGGTCGCACACGAACTAGCCCGCTCATCCGAAAATGCACTGAAGGCTCTTGCCCATATGAAGGGTCGCGATGTCCCAGACCGCCTGCGCAGCTACTTCAATACGTTGCAGGCGGAAATGAAGAGTGTCAGCAAGCGCGTGCGCGTTCTCGACCCGATGAGCGTCTCTGGTCGACAACGATCGGAAGTCTTTGCACTCGACGAAGTCATTCGGGACGCCATTGAAGCCCATCATGCCCAATTCAAGCGTCACAAGATCGACGTGATCACCGACCTGACTACGCGACCTCTGCGGATCAGGGCAGTCAAGGGAATGATCGTTCAAATCATTGAAAATTTGATTTCGAATTCAGTCTATTGGCTCGATATGCGCGCGGAGCGAGAACCTTCCTTCAAGCCGAAAATTTCAATCTCGCTTGAAAGTGACCCACCCGTAATGATGTTCGAAGACAATGGGCGAGGCATTGCTCCGGAAAATCGAGACCAGGTTTTCAAGATGTTCTTTTCGCTCAAGGATACGCGCAGGAGGCGCGGACTTGGCCTTTACATCGCCCGCGAGGCGGCCATGCATAACGGCGGCACACTTGAATTGGACGAGGAGCGCGATCCGGAGACCGGCAGACTCCACAAATTCGTTCTCGAATTGCCAGCAGGAGCGCAGGTGTGACGCTTGGAGACCTTCTGGCGCAAAAGAGAATAACAACCGCTCTCGTGGTGGATGACGTCTGCGACGCCGTGCCGACAGCGACGGATATTGGACCCGAGAACGAGGCTTGGGCGATCTTCAATGACGACCTTACCGCCGAACAACGCCAGCTTATCGAAGCTGCATATGAGGATGCGAAAGACAGAAGTTTCGATGAGCTGGTGTCCGATGATGCCTATGTGGCAGCCGTATGGGGCTTGCGCGATACCCTTACGGAAGTCGCCGCTCCTTTGTTCGAGCAGTATCTTGCCGATCAGGCATCTGACCAAACTTATGTCGATGTGGTGGTCCAGAAGCTTCAAGAGCTCGGGCTCGAGTGTCGGACATCCGGGCGCGACTTCATCGAAGCTGCGCAGGAGGTCGATCTAATTGTTATCGACCTGTTCTTCAACAAAGCGCAGGACGAGGCGGCCCTTCACGCATCCAAAAGGATGCTGCGCGACGCCATAGAGAAGCGTCGAGCCACGCCGCCCCTGGTTATCCTTATGTCACGCAGTCCTCGGCTCGAAGACAAGCGAGAAGAGTTTCGAGACGAAGTGGGCCTCTTGGACTCGGGTTTCAGGATCATAAGGAAATCGGAGCTAGAAGATGCAGGCAAACTCGATCGCCAGCTTGAGCGCCTTGCCCACAATGCGGATGACTCCCGCATGCTCGCGCGATTCTTTGAATCCCTCGAACAGGGAATGGCTGACGCCACTTCGCGAACGCTCAAACTTTTGCGAAATCTCCGCCTCTCGGACATCGGTCAGATCCAGCAACTGCTACTCAACGCCGAGGGCGAACCGGCGGGAAGCTATCTGGTCGATGTCTTCGATCGTGTTCTGCAACACGAGATCGAACGTGAGCGGCAAATCATCGATGCGGCAATTCCCTTAAACGCCTTTTCCGCCGTTAGTCATCCTTCGCCCTACGTTGCCGGATCGCCCGCGCTTCAGGAACTGGTGGAACGTCTCCTGACCCAAAACAGCGAACGATTGCGACTTCCCGGTTCGCTGGAAGCTCAAGTGACTTTTGGAGATGTGTTGCAGGTCACAGAAGGATCAGACCTCGACCGACTTCGCACCACGATAGCCGTCGATCTCGATGCCAATACGGTCCTTCTTGTCCTCACGCCGGTGTGCGATCTCCAGCGCAACGGAGCTCCGCGCATTCTGCTCCTAGTCGGCAAGACGCAACCACTCGGAGTAACGAGCTGGAAGTACGGCGACGATGCCCGGACTGCAGCGATCCGCCTCGACGACGAGGTTTCTTGGATAAAGTGGAACCTCAAGCATATCGATACGGTGTCGCATGAACAGCTGAGCAAGGCATTTGACGATAACGATCTGAAGGTAGTGGCACGTCTGCGCGAGGCGCATGCCTTGGAACTCCAGCAACGCGTATTGTCAGGCCTCGGACGCGTAGGTCTCGTGGCAGCCATGCCAGCGACATTCGCTGTTGACGTCGAGATCTATCATCCGGACAGCGAAGGAGTGCCGGTAAGACTAGATGTTCCAGCTCTCAATGACGGGGCGGTCTGCTTCGTTGGACGAGAAGATAATGGGAAGCCGGCGCTGAGATTGGTCATGACCGATGTAAGCTGCGATGGCGTCTTGGATGCTCTCAATAAGCTGGACCCCGATCTTGTAGCGCCCGGTGCGCAGGCTGTTCTTTCTCATGTCCAGAGCTCCGAGGATCTGCGCAAACTCCTAGAAACAGGACTCGACCTCAATTCAGCGAAATCAGATAGTTGGACCTATATCCCCTCGATCAGCGGGGAACAGGCGCTAGCGAAGATGGGACTGTTAGCGTGGAACTACGATTTCGCTCCCGAGGCCTTGGGAAAGAAAGATTTGCCAAAGGCAGGGGTTATCATCCTGGTGAAAGACAGAGAGCAGGCCGATGCCGTCGGTCGCGACGAGGCGATACGTAGCGGTCTGTTGCCCACTGAAACCGATAGCGAACCTTCACCGGACTGATGGGGAGACATTCGTTGTTTCCAATGTCGCTCCCCATACACACCAAAGCGAGTAAAATTGGATATCAAAACTGGGCTCTTCTTGAATTGAGTCGTCTTGGCAGTTTCATTGCCAGCCTGGAAACAGCGACGGATGTCTGATCGTATCCTTTCAGCGCTTCAAGCTGCGCATCATCTCGGGATCACGCCTGAACTCCTGACCGCTTATGCTCGGCCGAACTTTGCACCGGGGCGAGCAACATCGCGACCACTCAGGTCGCTGGAGAGCACCGGCCCGATCCACTTTGCTGAAAGCGAACTCGATGCATTCGACGGCATCTTGCAGCAGCCTTGGAGCAAGAGCGCGAAGGATCGTCCATCAATACCAGCTGCTATTGTTGCCCACCTCAAAGCGGAAAGCCGCAATCAATGCGCGTGGTGTGGAAGCGGCAGTCGGATAGAAACTGCACATATCGGGTCGTGGGCTGCGACCCTCTCGCACTACCATCATAATCTCATCCGATTGTGCTCAGTTTGTCACGGAAGGCACGATACGGAAGGCACGATCACCACCGCACAGCTCAAAGCGCGTAAATCGGAGATGGTAGAAGCGACCCGGGCAAATCTCCGCGCACGGATGGACGGAACACTAACGCACACGCGTATTCCCCGCCCCACGGCTCGGTTCTATGGTCGTGAGAACGACGTCGATAAACTCGTCCAAAGCCTAGTAGCAGGAAGCTCAATTCTAATTTCGGGGCCAGGTGGCATCGGCAAGACCGAATTGGTTCTCCAGGCGCTTCACAAGCTTGGATCGGATCGTAAAGCAATCTGGGTGGATGTGGAGCGCTACGCGTCTTCCAGCGCAGTGCTGGACGCTCTTCGGAATGCGCTTTCCGCCGACGGCGAGCCTTGTGGAATTGAAGATATTGCGCATCGCCTTGACCAGTGCGAGGCGATTTTGATCCTCGATGGCATCGATCGAGGCAACCTGGACGACCTAGAAAATTTCGAGGACAGGTTCAGCAAGCTGTATGCGGAAACCCGAAAAGCTCAGTTTGTAATAACCTCACAAGTGAATCTGTTGCGAGCCCCTGTCGACGTCCGACACGTGGCAGGAGCGCTCGGACGCGCGGACAGTCACAAGTTGCTCGCGAGCGGATTTGATGAAGACATCTTCGAGGACGGACCTGAACTCGAGGAGCTTCTCGAACTTTGCGAGGGGCATGCGCTCACATTGCAGCTCGCGGGAGCGATCACGTCGCACTACGGATCCATGCGTCATTGCATCGATCTCGTGAACGAGCGCGGTTCGCAGGCCATAGCTCTTCCGGCTCGTCAACGACACGATCGCACAAGTTCTCTGAATATCTGTCTCGATGTCACCTTCCATGCCTTATCGCCCGAAGCGCAGGCCATGCTCTGGGTGATCGCTCAGGCTCCAGCGGGTCTTTTCCGAGCTCAACTTGAACGCGGAAACTTCGAAATTAGGGAGCCGGTCGAGGCCCTCGCCCAATTGCGTCGCTGGAATCTCATCTACACAACTGATCCTGGCATTCGCGAGCGGATCCACTGCCTGTCACCTATACGCCTGTTTGTGGCGGACCGGTGGCCTACGGCGAATCGCGAATGGGCGGATAAACTCAAACGGTCGCTCCTGCTCGATATCGCGATGATGGTGTCGGTGATCGAGGACAGGTCGCTCGAGGCGGAAGAGGTCGGATACATGGTCGCCCGGTATTCGGAAGAGATGCCGAATATCGATTATCTCATCAACGAAGCCTTCAAAAAGGAGGCAAATGATGAGGTGGCCTTGTTAGCCGAAGCGGTATGCTCGTCGCTGGTCAGGTATTTCTTCGTGCAACGTATGGCCGAGGAGGGTGGGCACGCGATGCTGAAGGCGGCCAGGATTGCGCTCGCCAATAAGCGGCCTGACAGAGCCGCCTCATTCGCAGGTATGCTCATTGGCCTCGCTAGACAGTCAGGGGCCCATATTGCCGGAGTCGCCGAAGAAGTCATTGCCAAGGTCGAAGCCTGTCGCCCTTTGAGCGACGGCACCGAAGGAGACCTGCTGATAGCCAAGACTATGCTGGCGCTCGATGCAGGCGAACCCGAACGCGCGAGCAATTTGTCACGTGAGGCCTTTGAAAGGTTCAAGGCCGCGAGCAGGAAGCTGGATGAGCCTTTGCCGGGTGATCGAGATGAACTCGACGAACAAGCGGAGAAAGAACGCCGCGAAGGGATCCACAACGATCTCGCTTCCGCCCTGCAGTTGCATGGCGATGCCCAACTCGCCATGCGGAAGTATAAGGAGGCCGCCGATGCCTATCGGCACGCGCTTCGGCATCAGCGAGGCGCCTCGGTAGCGGTCAACCTCGGACAGACATTGCATCAGATCGGCAATTGCGAAGGCAATCTGGGCAATCACGCCCAGGCCACCGAATACTACGCGAAAGCGCTGACCGTTTTCCTCGCGGTCGAGATGAAAGAGTTCACCAGCAATGCCAGCGGCGAACTGGGGTTCGCTCTCATCGACGCCGATCTACCCAGCGTACGAATTGGGAAACCTGAAGGCCTCCAGGCCTGTTTCGAGGATCTCGAATGGGAAATTCGCAGGTGCCTGCAGGATAGTTCTGTGGACCTGAACCGAGCCTTCGTAGTCGCTCGCAAGGCTTTCGGTACCATCGCACTGGGGATCTTCGCGCGTCAGGCGCGCCTGACGGGTGACTGGGCTTTGCAGACCGCAACAGATCTTCTCGTGCCGTTTGCCGATGCCGCCGCTTCTTTCGACGAGCGGTTCACCTGCACCGTATTGAACATTCCGTTGCAACTCGCATTCCTTGTTGGGGAGCTTGAAGCCAGTCGGGACAGCACAGGCGATCCGGAGATCGGGTTAGTGCACGAATTGCTGAGGTTTTGCTGCTCCCCCGATCCACGCTCCCGCGATATGTTCCGGTTAGCAGACTGGCTCGCTACCTACCTTACACGCGAGATGGGAGTGGAGGGCTTGACGGGAGCCAGAGTCCGCGAGTTCATGGTGAATGCGGACGACGGGGTCCATGACGAGTTGGAGCTATTTCGACCGCGACCAGAAAAAAGCACCGAGTGATGTACTTCGGCTTCAAGCCCTGATCAGTTTTCGGACCTTATCTGGAGCTCAGCCAGCCTTTGAGAACATACCTCGTGCACGACCCGGCCGAGTTCCTCGACCTGTTCACCAAGCCAATCGAGCTCTTCCTCGGTAATACGGTAATGCTTTGAGTAGCGCGCCTTGACGTACGCTTCCTTCAGCTTCTCGAAGCGCGCACGATCGCGGCGCGTGTCGCGCGGCCAGACATAGGTCAGGCGTGGGTCAATGCGCTCGGCCTGGGTGCGAAGGAAACCAAGATTGTGCACATGCGGCGTGTAGAAGGTGCAGACCAATAATACACAGTGGTAAAGCCGCTCAGCTGCCTGATGAGTTAAAAAAGCAGCATCCTTCAGTCGTCCTTGATCGACGCTGAATTTGGCGGTCTCCAGCATACCTGACGCAGCAGGCATCCACTCGTCGAAATACTCCTGCGCCATCGCCAGCGCCTCACCGGCAGTCTTGGGCTTCGGCGTGTGGAGCTCGGTGTCATCGGATTGGTAGAGCGCGATCCCGTCCTTCGCGACATCCATGAAGAAATAGCGTCCGTGCGCGAGACCGTCGTTCACCTCCTGCAGCGTATGGACGATAAAATTGACCGGCGTCTTGAGCGATTTGGTCACGCCGTACTCGCGCATCAGCCGGTCATCGAGCTTCGACCAGTACTTGACCCGGTCGACCAGCCGCTTGTCGTTGACGATGATGAGCAGATCGTAGTCCGACTGGTAGCCTTTGGCCGTATGCGGCTCGTCGACCCAAGTGCCGCGGGCATAGCTACCGTAGAGAATGACCTTGAGAATGCGGGCGGCCTTCTTCCACTCGTGCTTCGCCAGGGCAAAGGCATCATCGAATTCTTCGAAAATCAGCTGCACCACGCGCTCAAGTTCGCGTTGCTTTTGCGGGGGCAGGTGATCGAGTTCGGTGCGCATTACTGGACCTTTAGCAAGCACTTGGAATGGTTGCACCCTCGCATTCCTGCAGGTGCGTCGGCATACCCAAGAAAGCGTCCCTCTCCTCCATTGGTTGGATTTCTCCGCCGGACTATCGAAGGCTTCTGTCAGGGCTACGCTGGAGGCTCTGGGCCGCTTCCGTCTGTTTTCTCGACCTCACCAAGCTCTGGTTCCGGGACCGCGCGAATGAGATCGTCAGCGAGATGCCTGCCCGTTTCCATGCGCCGCGCGAGCGCTTCGATGAAGAAGTCGAAGCGCTTTTCTGCATCGGCACGGGCGGCGGCATTAGCTTCCAAAGGTATAGCCGGCGTCACCGCCAGCCATCGCCTGAGGTAGAGGGCGAAGGCCTCGTTCCCGACCTCGATATGATAGTCGAGCTTGCCGATCTGTCGGCTTATACGATCAAGGCGTCGGCTGAAGGCCGCTTCCATACGTTCCGATCCATCGGGAGAGAGAAAAGAGCCGATGGCGGCCTCTACCACCGAAGCCTGCGAGACGCGCTTGCGACCCGCATAGTCTGCAAGCTGCTTGGAAAGGGCTGGCGGCAAGCGAAAGGTATGTTTGATACGGTTGCCCTTGCTCATAGCTCGATCCCGTCGCCGGGATCGAGCGCAGCGCGCCGCGCATTGGCCTGCATCCGCTGGGCCATCCTGCGATTGCGGTTTGCCTGATCGTCGTCCGTTCGGTCGTCAAACTCAAATTCGTTGGGGATCTCGACCGGCGGCGCGACATCTTCGTAGTCCGGCAATTCAGGCGATTGGCGGATCCCGCCATCGGACTGGTGATCATCGACCTCGTACTCTTCGGACTCGGTCAGCAATTTCGCGGATTGCGAAGGCGCGGTCACATGTCTCCCGTGCCATTCGCTCCCGTCCGCCGCAAACTCCGACTTCTCGACCTTCGGTGGACGCTCCACCCGTTTGCTGAGCCGGGGGTCGCGGTAGTAGCGCGCTTTCCTGGCACGGATCGGATGCACGCCTGCGAGCATCACGATTTCGTCGGTGTCGGGCAGCTGCATGATTTCGCCCTGGGTCAGAAGAGCGCGCGCCGTCTCCGAGCGCGAGACCATCAGGTGACCGAGCCATGGGGAGAGGCGGTGTCCGGCATAATTGCGCATCGCCCGGGTTTCGGTCGCGGTCCCGAGCGATTCCGAAATGCGCTTGGCGGTTCGCTCGTCATTGGTCGCGAAGCACACCCGCACATGGCAATTGTCGAGAATGGCATTGTTCTGCCCGTAGGCTTTCTCGATCTGATTCAGTGACTGGGCGATCAGAAAGGCCTTGATGCCGTAGCCCGCCATGAAGGCGAGCGCGCTTTCGAAGAAGTCGAGCCTGCCCAAAGCAGGGAACTCGTCGAGCATAAGGAGAAGCCGCTCACGATCGGCACCTTCCTGCAGATCCTCGGTCAGACGTCTTCCGAGCTGGTTGAGAATGAGCCGGATGAGCGGCTTGGTGCGGCTGATGTCTGACGGCGGAACGACGAGATAGAGCGTGACCGGCCGGCCCTGTGCCACGAGGTCCGCGATGCGCCATTCGCAGTGCCGCGTGACCTTTGCGATAACCGGATCGCGGTACAGGCCGAGGAACGACATGGCGGTCGAGAGCACGCCCGAGCGTTCGTTCTCCGACTTGTTGAGCAATTCTCGCGCCGCGCTCGCGACAACCGGATGGACGCCGTCTTCCCCCAGATGCGGTGTGTGCATCATTGCGGTCAGTGTCGCCTCGATGGATCGGCGTGGATCGGAGAGGAAGTTCGCAACCCCGGCGAGCGTCTTGTCAGGCTCGGCATAAAGCACATGCAGAATGGCCCCGACGAGCAGCGCGTGGCTGGTCTTTTCCCAGTGATTGCGCCGTTCAAGCGAGCCTTCCGGATCGACCAGCACGTCGGCGATGTTCTGCACGTCGCGCACCTCGTTGATGCCGCGTCGCACTTCCATCAGAGGGTTATAGGCCGCCGATGCCTCATTGGTCGGATCGAACAGAAGCGTGCGGCTGAACCGGGTACGGAAACCAGCTGTCAGCTCCCAGTTCTCGCCTTTGATATCGTGCACGATCGCCGAATGCGGCCAGGTCAGGAGCGTTGGCACGACAAGGCCGACCCCTTTGCCGCTGCGGGTCGGCGCGAAGCAGAGCACATGTTCGGGGCCGTCGTGACGAAGATAGAGATTGGCATGCTGGCCGATAATGACGCCCTTGCCTGCCAGAAGGCCCGCGCGTGAAATTTCGGAACGGGTCGCCCAGCGCGCCGAGCCATAGGTCGCGCTGTTCCTGATCTCTCGGGCGCGCCAGACCGACATGCCGATCGCGACGGCCACCGACACGAGACCGCCCGATGCGGCGATCATTCCGCCGGTCTCGAAGATGCGCGGCGCATAGGCTTCGTAGCTGAACCACCACCAAAAAATGGCATAAGGCGGATAGACAAGCGCTCCGGAGATACTGAACCAGGGCGCGCCCAGCTGCGCCTGATAGCCAAGCGCGTGCGCCGTCCACTGAGTGCCCGCCCACACACCTGCGAGCGTTAGGGTGAAGACGACGAGTATCTGACCCCACAATATCCGGGTTGCCGACAAGGCTGGCTCCTTTCGTGAAGGACAGCACGGCGGCTTTGCATTACATATTCAAGTCGGAAGCTGCGTGATCGCAGGTTGGCGTAGCAAAAGCGGCGTACGGCTAGATTGCTTCCCGACTATAGTCCGGGTTGCCGGACCAGGTCAGGCGGTACATCGCCCCTTGCGCGACCGATTGCACGACGTTGGGCCACAGGGCCGCGATGCAAGTCCCATCCGCATGGCGCACAGAGGGATAGATAATGCCGTTATGACCGGCGGCGCGTGCCTGCGCCGCTAGAGCATTGCCGACAGGATAGCCTTTCGTCTTGTCCGGATCGAGGGCCGGGTGTCCGGGCTGCTCGCGCAGATCGATAAAGACGCCCGCCATGCTGGCGATCATCTCGCCATATTCGACAACGGCATCGAAATCGCCGGCATCGGCGAGCGCCTGTGTCAGGTGATGGCCGACCTCGGCAATACAGGTCTCGACATCGAGCGCGGCATACCATGCGCCGCGGTTCGCGGGGTTGAAGCGATTGGGCTCGCGCGGTTTGGCGTAAGCAAAGCTCGCATTAATGAACCTGGCATGCGGCACGCCATGAACCAGCTCGTCGGCTGTCAGCCCGCCAAACCCGCGCTCTTCGGCGATCAGGCGCGAACTCGTCGCCCCCTCGATTTCAGCGAGCAGCGCAAGCTCGGCATCACTGTCGGCAAGTGGAGCCATGACCGCTTCGCGCAAGCGCGCGCTGGAAACGAGCCGGACAGTCCGCTCGAACGCTTCGCGGATCTGCGGCGGCTCGCCTGCCTCCTCAGAGCCCGCCACGAAGCGCGTCGATATATTGTCTGGTCTCCAGCATGCGCGGAATGCCGCCTTCGATCATCGCCCCGATGGGCGAGCGGCGATCAAACAACGGGGCCCTGTTTTCGAGCTTTGGCCAGCGATCGGCCATGTCGTTGGCGAACAGCAGATGCAGTCCCTTGAACAGACCGATCAGCGCCGACGCGCGGGTCAGCTGGTCCTGACCGAGCGAGCCTTCCCAGGTTCCGGCTTTCATCCGGTCCCAGGTGCTTTCGGACACGCCGAGCAGCGCAGCGCCCTCAGCGTTGCTCGCACCCCAGGCCCCAATGAGGCGCAGCACGGCCTTTACCGCAGCGCTGGTGAGGCGGCTGCGATCACCGTCGCTTGCAAAGGTCTGAAGCCCCGGGGGAGCTTCGGCATGCTGAATCGCTGCACTTACCATATCGCATCTCCTGATGCGTTTATAAGCATCATATGGTGCGTTTGTCAAGATTTCCGTTATGATGCCGGTGCTCCTCAAACCGCCGGACCGCGCGAACGCGCAAAGTTCCAGTCGACACCGCCTCGCACATGGACCTTGCCAGCGACTTCTTTTCCAAGATGCCGCTCGAGGTCTTGCCTCCAGGGCACGAGCTGGAAACCCACTCCGTCATCGATCATGGCGAAGCGACCCGACGCCAGCGAAATGCGCTCGCGGTAGATGCCGGAAATGTGATCACCTTCCGTTACCGGATTTGCCAGACGACCATGACGCGCAGCCAGCGCTTTACCTGCCGCGTCCAGTTCCTGCTTGCGGAGCGTTCCGAGCAGGTTGCGCACCAAGGTCACGCTCCTACCATGTCGCTTCGCAAGACTTTGATCGACGAGCCATTCACGGCGCTCGTCAAGAGCCTTCCGGACTTCATTGCCGAAGCCGCCTCCCAGCGACGCGGCTCGTGCCGACAGCAGCTGCCGGTCGAGCCAGGTCGCCCCGCGCGCGTCAATCTGCCGCTCGAGCGGCAGGTCCGAACGCACCAGCAGGCTGCTGCGCCGTCGCCCTTTGCGGTCGGTCCATTCGCCTGTCTCGACGATGGCGCCGGGTGCTGCATCGCTTGTCTGGTCCAGATCGGGAAAACGCAGATAATGCGCACGCCCGTCCACTCCTTCGACGATCGCATAAGCCTCGCCTGTCAGCTCATCATGAAGACCGCGCTCGACCAACCTTCCGATGACCCGGCGGTTCTCGTCTTCTCCATGCAGCGCGAAGGATGCAAGGGCGCCTTGTGCGCCGCGTCCACGCATCGCCTTGTGCAAGGTCTTGATGATGTCGCCGCGCTCGCCCAGCGCGCGCAATGTCGGTTCGAGGTCTGCGGCCAAGGTCCAGCGCGCCGACCCGACCCGCTCGGCCAATCCCATGCGTTCGAGCGTTCGTGCGCGGCCAATAAGGAATGCGCGGTTGCTGCGGCGTGTCGCATCGGCCTCGGGGGACAAATCGACCACGCCAAGATCGTCGCGCTGATTTTGCAAGCGGCGGTCGAGCGAGGTCCAGCGCTCGGCATCGACCTCGCGGCGGAGCGCTTGCTGAATATCGCGCTCGCTGCGCGGGCCGAGCTCGACGGTGACGCGCTCCTGGGCGCGGGCCCGCATGCCTTCGCTGATATAAGAGCGATCGATCACCAGGTCCCTGCCGTCCGAGGCAACGCCGCGGACCAGGACATGGACATGCGGGTTGTCAGTATTCCAGTGATCGACCGCTACCCAGTCGAGGCTGGTGTCGAGGTCGCTCGCCATATCTTCGAGCAGTTCGCGCGTGAAAGCGCGCAGGTCGGCCATCTCGCTCGCGTCTTCCGGCGACACGATGAAGCGGAAGTGATGCCGGTCGTCTTCGCAGCGCGCGGCGAAGGCATCGCCATCGACCTCATCCGACGAGGCATCGAACATCTGGGCATCCGATCCGTCACGGGTGACGCCGTCGCGTTCGAGATAGGCGATGTGGCGGGCGAGCGGTGCCGAGCGGAAGCGGCTGCCGCCATGGCGAACGACGCGCGCCTTGATGATGACCCGCCGCTGGAAAGCATGGGGGCTGCCTCTGAACGCAGCATGTTTGCCGCGCCCCAAGTGACCGGTTCCGCCACCTGCCCGGCCTCGCCCGAGCGGTGTATAGCCTGACCGGCGTGAGGCCTGCAGCACGCGTCCCACCAGCGAACCGGCCTTGCGATAGGCGCGCGCATCGCTGTCTCTCGACCGGCCCGGCCTGATGTCGAATTCGTCGTCAGCCACAGACAAGAAAATCGGAAGACGGCGCTTTCAGCATTGAAAAGCCTAAGGATTTCGGTTCAAGCGCCTGCAGGCGTACAGCAGAGACGGCGCATATTCTCCCGCAAAACCAACCACCTGCAGCCCGGCCGACGGCGCTGCTTTTATCTCGCCATCCCTCCCTTCCATTGATGCCTAGGTCTCCGCTCCTACGCCCGCTTTCCCTTGGGAACGCATGCCTGCGCGAAGGTGCGAGGACCGCTCTCATTTAGAAGGAGCCGTCGAGACGGGCGCGAAAAGATCATGCGCGGGCTGTTCCGGGCGCGCAAAAGGGTTCGCTACGGGGCCGGGCGCAGCCACCTCGTCCAACTCTTGTCGCGCCGCGCCGGAAGGCTGCAAGACGCCGGGCGGAACATCCCCGGCTTGAAGAGGCGCCGCCGCAAAAATGCCCTCGGACTGCAACAGCGGCGCAATCCGGGCGACATAGCGGCGTGTTTCGAGTGGCAGCGAACGCCGTCCGGCAAGCCAGTCTTCGTAGCGTCCCGGACCCGCATTGTATGCCGCGAGGAAGCCTTGCGCGCCGTAGCGATCGTACATTTCGCGCAAGTAAGACGTGCCGGCCAGAATGTTGTCGCGTGGGTCGAACGGGTCTTGCCCGAGGGAGAACCGGGCGCGCTGCCGCGCCCAGGTTCCGGGCATAAGCTGCATGAGACCCATCGCTCCTGCTCTGGAAACGGCCCGCACCCGGCCCGCGCTTTCGACGCGGATTACCGCGTAGATCCAGTGTTCGGGAATGCCGAATTGCTGCGATGCTTCGCTGACATGCGTCGCAATCTCGACGCGCGGGGAAGGTAGGACAAACTGCTCCGATTGTGCAAAAGCCTGCCCGGGACTCGCCGCCCACATGGTGGCCAGGAGTCCCTGCAGAAGATACAGGCGGAGCACGGAATCAGCCCTTTGCCGGGCGGCGCGCGCCGCGCGACCATATAAGGACATGGTTCTGGTCGTCAGAACTGAACAGATTGGCGCGCAGGGGCCGAGGCAATACCGGATCGTCGATGACGAGCGTGACGAAATCGCCTGCCTTGTCGCCGACATGTTTCCAGCCTGCACCCACCTCGTAGGTTTCCTCGCCTTCGCCTGCCATGATGCGATAGTCAGGGGCGTTCTCGGTGTCGCCGGGGTCGGCGGCCACCAGGGTCAGCGGTGCGTCGATGGTCAGGGTTTGCAGCCGCCCTTCAAAGCCGTCGGGTGTGGCTGCAAAAGTGCCGATACAGGTCATTGTGCGTCTCCATCATTTACGTTGGGAATGGGAAAGTCGGCGGGCGAGGCGAGCAGGACATAGTCCCCGTCGCCCGCTTCGTTGGTCCAGACGGGCCGCGCGCGCCCGATGACATCGGCGCGTGCGACCGGGCCGAAATAACGCCCGTCAAAGCTGCCGGGGGCGCGCCTGTTCATCACGAACAGTTCATCCGCAGCGATAGTCCGGCATCCTTTCCAGACGGGCAGTTCGCGTCCAAGGCTGTCGCGCCGGCGCGCCGATCCCGCAGGTGTCCCATTGATTGTGATGAGCAGGTCGCGCCGGCAGACCCTATCCCCGCCAAGCGCCGCAACCTCCTTGATGAGCGGGACGCCTGCGGGAAGATAACCCCTCGAGGCGAGGTATCGCTGCAGCCTGGATGCAGGTTCGATCGCGACGCGGTCGCCTCTTTCAAGACCAGTCTTTCCGCCGATAGAGTACAGGCCAACCGGCACGCTGGCAGTCGCGTTCCAGACGAAAAGTCGCGAGAGCGGGAATGCGGTGCTGGCCAGTGTCGCTGCCGCGACCATGCCTGCCAGAAAGGCGGTGCGCCGTCTCATGAGTGCAGCTTTCGCCGCCGCAGCCAGTCGCGATGGCGCGCAGGGGAATAAGATCGTGCCTGCATGCCCGCTGCCAGCCTGTTGTGGACATGACGCCAGTGGTCCGGAGCCACATCGCAGGGATCGATGCCGTGCTCCTCCATCGCATCGATCAGCGCAAAGGCCTGGCGGACTTTGGGCCAGCCTTTCACCGTCAACAGCATTTGCGCGCCGGGATCGACCTGCGGCAATGTGGTCAACGGGTCGCCGATGCCGACGGCGCGGGCGATTGCGAACGCCGAGCGGATAGTCCCGTAATCGTTCGAAGCCCACCGAACCAAGGCAAAGACCTGTCCGGGAGCATAGCTTTCGATACGCGTCCGGCGATCAAGAATGCGCTCTTCAACGGGCTTGCCGAACCGAAGCCAGTCTTCCTGCACGCCGCCGCGCCACACCAGTGTGACATGCGTAAGTGGCGGATCACCGGTACCAGCGTCGACCCTCTCCGCGGGCGGAAGCGAAGCGCGCGCTGCGCTTTTGCACAGGCGTGGCTGTGTTAGCAGGAATCTGGAAGATTCCTTGTTAGCATTGTTAAGGGCTTCGCAAGCGCCGCGTTTTCGGCGAGTCGCGCAGGCTTTCGGTTCCTGATAGTCCGGGCGTCGGGTTCCCGATCGTCCGAACGTTATGGTTCCTGATAGTCCGAACATCACACGCCCTTTTCCACAAGGGGCAGACCGATGCGGCGCCGCGCAGCTGTAAAGGGATCGACAGGCGTCGCGACGAACAGGAGACGCTCGCGACCGTACTGGTGCTCAAGTGCGAGACTGTAGCCCGGGAGAGACTGGCGGCGGACGATGGTCCGCACTTCGAAAGCGAAGCGCTTCAATGGCGACAGCGCGCCCGACTTTGCATGCAGGTGCGAAATGTCGAAACTCCACCCGCCCTTCTGCTTCCCGCCATGCTTGCGTACGATGCGATAGAGCCAGCGCTCGAGACCGCCGGTGAGCGCGAAATAGGCCGGGTCGATGGTCAGGACGAGCGCACGGTCGAGCACGCCCTCGTAGAGCCAGTCTGGCACGATCATTTCGATGCCGAGTGCGCGCCCCTTGTCATCGAGCCGTTCGCGCCATTCGTTGATCCAGGAAAATCGTCGGCGCCGCCGCGCCCCGGCCTGCCGGATCGAGGTGGCGATGCTCGTCGACTGCAAGCGGTCGAGCGCCGCCTTCAGGCGCTCGTAGCCAGCTTTTCCGGTTCCGCGCCGGGTGAAGGTCAGGATTTCATGGGGCGTCGCAGCGATCAGGCGCGAGGTGGCTTTGCCGGCATCGCGCGCCTCGACGATCTGGCTGGCTACCCAGATCAGCACATCGGCATCCCAGATCGTGGCCATCCCATGCTCGGCGGTCGCTTCGACCAGAATGGCGACCTCGCCCATACGAAAGTCGATCGGCTTCACGCGCTTCGTCTTGGCGAGGCTGAAGAAAGGCCAGGCCATCAGATCCTGCGCATCGCGCGCGGCGATGTCGCTGCCCGCGCCGACGAACAGGTCGAGCTGTCCGGCCCCGCCGTCCGATGTCTTCAAGGAGCGCATGGTACCGCTTCAGCGCCGGACCGGACCGGTGTAGCCGTCGATCCGCTTGGCAGGATGAACGACGCCCTTGCCCGGATCGCTGGTGGAACGGCGCAAGCCCTGCTCGGCCCAGGCGTCGAGATCTTCGGGCCGGTAAACGATGCGGCTGCCGAGCTTGTGGTAGACCGGCCCTGTTCCATAGCATCGGTGCTTTTCGAGCGTGCGCGGCGAAAGCCCCAGATGCACCGCGGCATCCGGGGTGCGCAGGTAGCGGGGACGGACCGGATCGGGAACGGCGGGCATGGGGTTAGCTCCAGGAGGCTTGGGTGGCTGCGGCTAACTGCCGCTGATTGCGGAGGGTGATGGCGCATGCCCTGGCAATGGGGGGAGCGACACGATGCCGCGTTCGGATTTGTCGCCCCTACCGATCTGAGCTCGGCAGGATCGAGGAGGGGCGGCATCCGCGCAGAACCCGACGCTATCGCGCTGCCCGGCAGGCTTTCGGCTGCAATGCCGAAGGCTCAGAGCAATGAACCGCACCTGCGAGAGAGGCAGTGGCCAAGGGCCTGTGGGAAGCAAGGCAAGCGGGACCTGTCGCGGCCGTAGCTTCCCGCTCGCCCGACCCGCTGCCGGTTCGCAAGTGCATGCGGGGCCCCAAAAACACGTAATGCCGCACCCTCAGGAGCGTATCGCCAGATGCGCGGGACAGAGTGCGTCCCCAGCCCCGCTCCATTTATCCCGATCGCCAGTTGGCCAAGCCGATGTTTGGAGAACCGCCGATTGCTGCTGGATCGAAACTTGAACCTGTAGCTCAGCCCATAAGAGACACGAAAAAAGGGCAGGAACCGCTGCCGGTCCCTGCCCTGCAGAATGCCTCAGAATTCGTCGAGCATTCCGCCATGGACGGTATGAACGACCCGGATCGCAAGGTGCGGGGGCAGCGCGTTGTAGTCGCCTTCGTCGACCGCGCGGTATCCAAGCTCGTCATCCTCGATGACATGCTGGTCGAAGAAGCTGTGCAAGGCCCGTTGTTCGGCTGTCGCCAAAGCCTCGAAATAGTTGCGCGAGGGCAGTTTGCATTTCGTGAAATAGGTCATGATAATCCTCCTGAAATCTGTCGCGAGACGACAGGAGGTTGGCCGATGGGCCCGGGCAGACCGGGTCACAGGATCGCCTGACAGGGCGACCGCGAAGCGGCGCAGGGGGAAACGGTTTTGTCCGGTGCCGGATGCAATCCGGCGGCGGACAAAATGGTGGGGCCCCTGCCGTCCTTGATGCGGGCGGCGCGGGACCATCATGCTGGAAATGCGGTAAGCCAGGCCAATCCAGTCCACCTCAAACGACCGTTTCAGATGATCGCTGCCATAATGGGTCGGGCCCTCCGGGCAGCGCCTGGCTATTCCCCGGAGAAAAGACCGAGCGAAAGGAAGGGTGAACAGCGAAAGAGGCCCTGCCGTTTCCGGCAGAGCCTCCTTTGGCTGGTTCGATGGCGCCGGATCAGTCGATCGGAGGGGCGTCCTGGTTGTCGCCGCCATTGGCCCGCGAGAAGAAATCGACCTTGTCGGCAAGGATCTCCGAGCCATACCGCGTCACACCGTCCTGGTCTTCCCACTGCGTGTAGTGGATGCGGCCCTGGACCGAGACCAGCTGGCCTTTCGAGCAGTACTGACCGACGGTCTTGGCGAGGCCGTTGAAGCAGGTCACACGGTGGAATTCGCTGTCCTTGGCGGTGTAGCCGTTCTCGTCCTTGTAGGTCTTGCCGTCCTTGTCGCGTGCAGGACGATCGGTGACGACAGTGATCCCGGTAACGCTGGTTCCGCCTTTGGTTTCGCGGGTGTCCGGATCGCGGGCGATACGGCCGGTGAGGATTGCGATATTGGTCATGAGATAAGTTCCTTCAGTTCCTCAAACCGGAGACCATCTCCGGCTTGCGAACATTCAGAAGAAGCAGGGCATGGGAGGACTGCACCGCAGGCCTGAAGGGCCGAAGGGAAACCTGTTCATGACGGGTGGTGCGGGCAGGCGGCGAAGCCGCCAACACGGCCGGAAAGGAACGGGTTGCGGCTCCTCAGCTGACCTGGTTCAGGACTGTTCGCGAAGAAAGCCGGATGGGTATCGGGTGCGGGTCTGAAGGTGCCAAGACCCTGCTGCAATCAGCTTACCTCATTGCCTTCCGATGCCGCCAGGAGATCCATGAAGTTGCGGGCTGCTTCCCGGTCTTCCTCGCTCTCGAAGGCCACGTCGAGGTCGGGGGCATACCCGAGCAGGTAGAGCATGGCCCACAGGGCAAAGCGTTTTCCCCGGTCCTGCTCCAGACCGAGATCGACCTGGCATCGCTCGATCCCCGAGGCCAAGGTTTCTGCGCCAACCGCTCCAGGATCGGCAGTGCCAAATTAGCGCATGAGAAGCGTATGGAGGTCCATCGCACTCTTTTCGGATCATCGGTCGGGCCGCGGCGAGGAAGGCCAGCATTCGTGGCCCGGTCAAGCGTCGCTCAATCAGCGGTGGGTTGCTCGCGAAGCCGCCGGGCGCGCTCGACGAAGTGCTCCATCTGGGTGGCGGCATGCAGAGTAAGCGGATGCGGCTTCGCATCGGCACGCGGGGATATGAATTCCGCGATTTCTTCGATTGCTGCAAGCTGATCGGCGCTGGCCTTCGACAGAAGGCCGAGCACCATGTTCTCAAGGGCGATCACCCTGATGCGCAATTGGATGATCTCGGCATCGGAAAGTGGCGGAATATCCCATTTCTCGCAATCGGCAGCGAGCGCTTCCTGCGGCCCGCAGGGCAATGCCCCGCCTTCGTCTTCCCAGCGCGACAGCGCCCCGGCTTTTCCCGTTTCCGACATATGCGGTTCCTTTCATAGCCAACGAGGCGATCGTCTGCTCGCTGCTCACATAGCACAAAGCCCTACCGGGATGCGCCTGGCACGGCGACAGCGAAGCCGGGCAAACGGAACCCCGCGCGGGTTGGTCTTCACGCGGGGTTCCTGAACGACCCCTTGGGGGCACCTGCGACCCGCAGGGCTTCGGGGGGAGGCGGGGCCGTCCTTTCCTGATCTTGCGTTGTTCGTTGCGATTTCTTGCCGAGGATATCTCCTGAATTGCCGAGTCACCGGGGAACGCGTCCGATCACATACCTTCCATGTCGTGATCGGCCATCGAGGACATGTCATGGCCCGCATGGGGATCGGCGGGTTGGGTCGCTTCGCTCGCGGGTTGCGTGCGCGCTGCTGGCGCTGCGGGTGTGGCAGTTGCGCGTGATGCGGGAGAGGCAGCGTGCCGTGAGGCGGGCGTGGCGGCCCCATTTGTCGAAAGAGCGTCCTCCCGAGCGGTCGCTGCCTCATCTTCGGAGGAAGAGGCTGCCGGATCGGCAAGACCCGACTCGGGAGCCGTGGCAGCCACCACTGCAGCTTGGCCCATAGGCGAAACCTCGGTAATCGGTGTGCTCTCCTGCGCCTCGTCGCAAGCAGCAAGAGCGGACATCAAGGGCGCGATCGCGAGAAACCCGATCGCTGCATTCAATCTGGAAGTACGCATGCTCTTCAACTCCTTCAGAGCCAGGAAATACCGAGGTGGTTCGGCCCATGCGCGAGCTCGCCGCCAAGGAAGCCCTGGATGAGAACGAGCG
Organism: Stakelama marina; assembly: GCF_018122655.1. GTDB lineage: Bacteria > Pseudomonadota > Alphaproteobacteria > Sphingomonadales > Sphingomonadaceae > Sphingomonas > Sphingomonas marina. Next base: position 177,168 of record NZ_JAGRQC010000004.1, on the reverse strand, counting down.
CCGCCATGGAGAATATCGACGCGCGCAACCATGCGCGGCTCTGGCTCGGCCTGCTCGCGAGATAGGCCATCGCAATACCGAGAACGGCGATCAGCATACCGTTCCATCGATGCACCTGCATGACGGTGTCGCCGCCGAACCACAGGCCGGTGTGAATCCATCCGAACAGGACTGCGACCACCGCGCCGATGGCCCCGCCGTAGACAAGTACGCGCACCGCACTTTCCAGGCCCGCTCCTTTCCGGCGCATAACGAACAATTCGGTGGCCGCAGCCATGAGAAACAAGGCGATCGGGAAATGGATCGTTGCCGGATGCAGCTTCTTCAGTACGGCCATGACGCCGGTTTCATCCTCCGCCGCATGGCCACCGGCTTCGTCATGGCCTCCACTTGCTTCGTCGTGCCCGGCTGAGGGCTCGCCGGCCGCTCCGCCGTCGCCCATCTGCGCCATGGCCGCCTGGTCGGCCGCATCGCCATTGGTGACAGCAGGTGCGGCGCTCGTCTCTTCGCCGTGCTTTTCGTCGCCATGAGCCTGAACGGGTCCGACGAAGAGCAGGCTTGCGGCGAGCAGCGCCAGAAATAAGGGGCTTTCATGTCTCGTATGTCTCCCGACCCAGCAGTTAAAGTGCGACCTGTGCTCCTGATACGCACGGCAGCCGGGTGCCCCTCACATTAATTTGATTGTAGCAACGCGTCAGAAATGCGCCCGCGGGACCACGTCCGATGCCGGCACGATTGCGCTCTTTGCGCGCTTTCGTCTCTTGGCACTGCACAGCGTGCAGAACGGCATCATGATTTCAGTCGCGAGAGCGGGCCCCTGGGTTGAAGCGAACTACCCAATCCGTCGAGCAGATGAACTAATTTGCACCCACGCGGCTGCAGAGATCAACGACATATTCCTTACCGGGGACAAAGCAGCGAGGCTGTCGGCGCTGCAACCGATTGCCGTAATCCCAGAAACCAAACAGATTTAGGACGCCGCCCTTCTTTTCTATGACCTCGCGCGTGCTCAAATCGATACTCTCGATTCTCCCGACCTCGCGCCCTTCGAGGTCTATGACAAGCTTGCCAGAGTCCGCTTGCTCGATCTGTTTTCTTGTGGTCGAAGTACCCGAACCCAGTGAACGCCGCGCATCGTCACGCAGTATACCGACCGCATTGCTCGGGCGACCAATCTGGACCATGTGCCGTGCCTGCGACATTCGACGGAACCGTTCAGCTCCGCCCGGATACCCTGCATCTTTCAGAATGGCAGCCAAACGATGGGCGCCATCGAGCATCTCCATGGACTTGCGCCTCTTCCCGCCGGTGGCCAGTGCAGCTGCTGAGCTGCGCTCGAGCTTTGACAAAGCGCCACCGAGCTCAACAGGATCCTCTGTTGGTTCCGATGCCGATGAAGGCGCAATCCCGCTGCCACCACGCTCTTGCGCAAGACCGGCGGCAGAACCTAGCATCACTAATACTGCTGCGCTGACCGTTTGCATAAGTTTCATTTGTCCCACTCCTTGCGCGCGTCATCTATTGTCCCGCATGCTTTCGTGTCCTTGCCCATGCTTCCAGCCAATCGCGACCAGCCACCAGTTCATCGGATAGGTAAACGCAAAACCGACCATCAGGCCGAGGGCGCCGAACGTCCAGAACGCGTAGGTATCGGGCAACGGCTCTGCGCCGACAGTTGCAGGCGTCACAAAACGCATGACCAGGCCCATTCCAACCATAACGGTGATCATCGAGAAAAACTCGGCTCGACCACCTTTCCAGAGCGCCATCAGCCAACCGTTGTCATGCATCCGCATTGCCCAGACCTGAAAAACGAACCAGCCAAATAGGTAGCCCACGAGGTATTCGAACCAGAACTCCGACCAGAAGCTGAAATTGTTGAGCCTCGCATAGACCATCGCAGTCATGATCCCGAGACCATCGCCGCCAACACAATGAGTCGCGGACGCGACGACCTTGCGCCATCTCGGCCGAGAAAATTCGGTAAGACGCTCCATCTTCGGCTCCTGACCGTGAACTCGGCCAATGCCGGGTGGCCTTGATGTCGCAAGGTACATTGCCAGGCCCACCACAGAAAAGAAAATCACGATGATCGGCCATACGACCTTTAAAGGTGCATTTAGCCCACGATTTGCTCCGATTACGTCGAATACGATAAATACGGCGCTGAAAGCAGCCAAAACAAACCAGGAGATAGCGAATGTCGGTGTAGCCAGAAACACCAGATGGTTTGCCAACCAGTCGATCATAGCCATGCAACGGCGCCTTCTTTGTGGATACGACCTTGCTGATTCTTACTTATCGTACTCATGCCGTTCGATCCCCCAAAAAAGCCTTCAGAACCAGAACCTTATGCCGACGACATAATTGGTGACGCTCGGATCCTCTCCGGCGGCCCGCGCAAAATCCGCGCTTCTGCCGAGACGCCATCCCTGCGATATGCCGACATATGGTGCAAATTCACGGGCAAACTCGTAGCGCAGGCGAATTCCGGTTTCGAACCGGTCGATTCCGGCACCTATTCCCAGTTCGGGCACGTCCTGTGCCGATAGATTGATCTCGGCACGCGGCTGCAGGATCAGGCGCTGCGTAATCTTTTGGTCGAGTTCGCCTTCGAGCCGCGCGGTCAAGTCGCCGGTGTTCGAAACAAACGCCGCTCCGGTCACCTCGAATTTGTAGGGAGCAAGCCCCTGGAAGCCGACCACCGCATAGGTCCGCTCCGGTCCTGTAAGGTCCTGCCGGATACCTGCCTGAAAATCGAAGAAGGGTGCGATGGCATGGCTCCACAGCCCTTGAACTTCGGCTTTCTCCACTTTGTTGCCGAAGACACCTTCGCCCTCCGAGCGGAACCAGAACTTGTCGATATCGCCGCCGTAATAGCCCTGGATTTCCCAAAAATACCCATCCGCGCCTTTGCGGGCCTGATACTCGAACCGGTCGCCCTGGAACCAGAAACGAGTCCCTCCGTTGGTCTCGCGGATGAGTTCTTGGCGGGCTTCGGCCATGGCTTGCTCACCCCAGATAGAGACCGCCGCACGGGCGGGGCCGCTCCCGGCTTCGGGCGGAGGCGGAAGGAGCGGGATATCGGCATTCGAGCCCATCTGCATCGCCGAATGGTCCATCCCCTGCATGACCTGTGAGCCCGTCTGCCCATGGTTCATCTGGCTGTGATCCATCTGCCCATTGTCCATCGACGAGGTGTCGGTTTCAGACTGCCCCATATCGCCGTGGTTCATCTGCGAATGATCGATCGCGCCTTCGGCAGGCCTGCCCTGCGGCATTGAGCCGTGATCCATGGCCATGTGACCCATCTTGGAGTGGTCCATGGCGGCTTCAGGCTGAGCAGCCGGTTCGCATGCTCCATCTGTTACCGGATGCCCCATAGCGCGATGGCGCGCGACTTCTTCCTCGCACTTTGTCTTGGCGTCAGCACTCTGCTGCGGTTCCGCCAGCGAATGACCGGCATGCTGCGCCGCCGCGGGGGAGGCGAGAACTGTGCTGACTGCGACCGATGCGAGCAGGCTTGCAACAGCGGTTTTCATGCGCCTTCTCCGACCGGATTGGCAACCGAGACGATCTGAAACATCCCCGCGACCATATGATAGAGAATGTGGCAGTGGAAGGCCCAGTCGCCCGGCTCGTCTGCCGTCAGGTCGAATTCCACACTACCGCCGGGCTGCACGTTAACCGTGTGCTTGAGCGGTTGGCGATCCGCAGGTGCGCCATTGACCAGTTCAAAGAAATGCCCGTGCAAATGGATCGGGTGGGTCATCATCGTGTCGTTGATCAGCTTCACCCGTACGCGCTCGTTATAGGCGAAGCGGATCGGCTCGTCGGAGACGGCTGAGAACTTCTTGCCGTCGAAGGACCACATGTAGCGCTCCATATTGCTGGTTAGATGGATTTCCATCCGCCGCGAGGGAGTCCGTCGGTCAACATTGGGGGTGAGTGAGCGCAGTTTGCGATAATCGAGTGTTCGGTGCGGGACATCGGAAAGGCCAACGCCTGGGTCTCCGGTGCGGTCGACAGGGTTCGCTGACACCATTGCAAGCCCCGGACCCACCTCGACATCCGCTGGCAATCTGGACGTATCGCGCATTCCCGGCCGGGCCGCTCCTTGGCCGCTCGAATTTCCGGGCATGCTTTCTGAGCCGCCCCCCATACCAGCCATACCGGCCATGCCGCCCATGCCCATATCTGCCATGGTCAGCAACGGTGGGTCGCGTAGCGGTGGAATCGCTGCGCGCGCGCCGGGTGCGCTCGCAAGCGTAGCGATACCCATGCCCGAGCGGTCCATCGACTCCGCCACCAGCGTGTAAGCGGCGTCATTGTCCGGGGTCACAATCACATCGTAAGTTTCTGCAATGCCTATCTGGAATTCATCCACTTCGACCGGCTCGACATTTTGCCCATCGGCCTGAACCACGGTCATAGGGAGGCCGGGTATACGGATGTTGAAATAGGTGGCGGCGCCAGAGTTTATGAAACGCAATCGAACGCGTTCGCCGGGCTGGAAGTTGAATTCAAGATTGTCCGCCGGTCCGTGGCCATTGATGAGATAAGTGAACGTGGATCCCGTAATGTCTAATATATCAACGGGCGACATTCGCATCCTTGCCCAATTCCTTCTCTGCGCTCCACTAAGCGGGTAGTCATCCGTCCATGTTGGTTGCTCGTAGTTGAAATAATCAGCACTCTTTTTCAATTTTTCGTAGAGCACATTTGGATCTGTCTCGCTGAATTCGCTCAGCACCACGATATATTCACGGTCTGCCTGCACCGGATCGGGGACCGCAGGATCGACTACGATCGGACCGTAATGACCCGCCTGTTCCTGCAGTCCGCTATGCGAGTGCCACCAGTAGGTGCCCGACTGCCGCACCGGGAATTCGGCGGTGAAGGTCTCGCCCGGCTTGATGCCGGGAAAGCTTACGCCCGGGACGCCATCGAGCTGGAAGGGGACCAGGAGCCCGTGCCAATGGATCGAGGTATCTTCCTCCAGCTGGTTGTGAACGTTGAGGCGGACGGTGGTTCCCTCACGCAGGCGGAGGAGCGGTCCCGGGATGCTCCCATTGACGGCAATCGCGCCGCCTCGCTTGTTGCCAGTGGAGAAAGCCGAGCGGGCAACTGTCAGGTCTATGTTGGAGCCGCTCACCTCATCAAAGCCCTTGCGTGCAACCCCGGACAGCAGGTCACCACCGCGAGCCCAAGCCGGAACGACACCGGCCAGGCCCAGCAGACCCATTCCGGTAGCTCCTGCCCCAAGAAGTTTGCGTCGATTAACGGTGATCATACTTGTGCTCCTGAAAAACGTATACTATCTACTACGCGCCCTCCCGTCCAACCCCTCAAAGTTTTTCGAAGCGCTCCTTCAGTCTGTTGCGCGCGCGGTATACGCGCGTTTCGATCGCCTTTTCGGTCGTTCCGAGAAGATCGGCCGCCTCGGCCTGGCTACGCCCCTCAATGGTCACGAGCACGAGGGCTTCGCGCAGCCTTACGGGCATTCGCGCGATCTCGGCCTGAACGAGATTGAGCTCTTCCCTGGAAACGGCCGACGTTTCAGGACCCGGCAAATCGTCGGCGATGGAATGGAGTTCGTCATCGCCCGACAGTCCGAAAAAGCCCGCGACCTTGCGCCTGCGCAAACGGTCCCGGCAGCGGTTGAGGACGACGGTTGTCAGATAGGGTCCGATCGGCTTGTCCGGATCGAGCCGATGGCGCGTCAGCCACACCGAAGCGAGGCTGTCCTGAACAACGTCCTCCGCCTGAGAAGGAGAGGAAAGCATGCGTGTCGCGAGCGCGAGAAGCCGACCCGTTTCATGCTCGACGAGCTTGCTGAAAGCCCGCTTGCTTCCGGCCCTTGCCTGCGAGACAAGGGCCTCGTCCGGATTGTCGCCCGCCCCCGACATGGCGCTTCAGTCGCGCGGGTCGCGGGTCAGGGCGTCGGAGACCTTGCGGTCGAACTGGCGTTGCTGATCGGGTTCGAGAATTTCGCGCATGTCGAAGACATGGCGCACCGTTGCTTTCTGCAGATCGCCCATGCGTGCATGCACCTCGTCGATCGCGGCCGAGACCTCGGGGCCGTATTCATGCTCGTTTTCCATCGCCTGGGCGAGCCGGGCATTGGCTACGCGCGCCGATCCTTCGAGCCGTGCCCTTTCGACAGCGAAACGGGCCTCGAGCGCATCGAGACGCTGCTCCTGGTCGGCCGTCAGGGTGAGCTCGTCGTGCACGAAATCGTGGAGGCCGGAGCCGGCCTCGTGACTGGCCCAGCGATCCGCGGCAATCGCGCCGAGGCATCCTGCAAGTGCTGCGAGAAGCACCGCGAGAACGATATGCGTCGTCTTCAAACCCTATTGCTCCACATGGAGGAGCGCCGATGGGGACAGCTGTTCGCCGAGGATAAGACCCTCGCCAAATGACGCGGAAGACGTGCCATAGCCGCCGGGCCAACCGCTCGTTCCGGCGCCAGCTCCAAGCCCGACGACGAACAGACCGACGAAAAGGGCCGTCCGGCGGCGTCGGTCGGCGATTTCGCCAAGCTGTCCGGCGCGCTGCCAAACGCCATCCATGAAGTCGGCTGGGACCTCGTTGGCGGCGGTGGCGGAAAGCGTTCCGAGCACCGCATCAAGAGAGTGATTGTCACGCATCCGAAAAACTCCTGTGGGTCGCACGTGTCCTATACGCGCTCGCCTGCACAATCCCTTAAACTTCTTTTTTTGAGGGAATGTCCACCGCCATACGTAACCGAGACGGGTCTGTCAGAATCGGGTCGAACCCGGGATGAATGGGAACCAGCTCGTGAACAATATCACCGCACCTGAAGATCACGGCGAATTTACGCCTCTTCTTGGCAAGAGCTTTCTGACGCCCCTTTACGACCGGGCGATCGGTCTGTTCACCCGCGAACATCTCTGGCGACAAAGGATTGTCGAAGAACTGCACCTTGTCCCCGGCGACCGGGTGATCGATGTTGGCAGCGGAACCGGCACTCTTCTCAAGGCTTTGATGACGGATTGTCCGGAAGCGGGTCTGATCGGTGTCGAACCCGACCAGGAGGCGCTTGCGCTTGCGCGGCGCAAGTTTGGCGCGGGAGCCGATCTCGTGAAATGGCACAATGGCTTTCTCGAAAGCCTCGAGCTGCCCGCAGGGTGGCGGCCGAACAAGATCGTCAGCAGCCTCGTCCTTCACCAGGTTCCCTTGCGCAAGAAGCAGGCAATCCTGGAAACCATCGAAAGCTTGCTCGTGCCAGGCGGAACCGTCTTGATCGCCGATTATATGAAGCAGGATAGCCCACTCATGCGGAGCCTCTTCCGGGCGACCGTCCAGTCGCTTGACGGCGTAAGCGACACGCAGCCCAGCGCCGACGGCGAGGTCGAAAAACTGTTCGCCGAAATCTTCACCGAGCCATGCCTGCTCCACCGGTTCCCGACGGTGACCGGGACGATCTCGCTATGGCGCGGATACAAGAAAGGAATTGCACAATGATCTGGAAAAAGCCTGCCCTGTTCCGGCGATCGGTTAGCGGCGCGGCCTTGCTCGTGCTGGCAGCCTGTTCGAACGTGGCTCAGGCAGCGACCTATACGATGTTCAGGGACCCCGGATGTGGATGCTGTCTCAACTGGGCAGGCCATCTTGAAGATGGGATGAACGCGAAGGTGGCATCGGTCGATAGCAACGACATGGCGGCGATCAAGACAGCGCGCGGCGTACCGGAAGAATTGTGGTCGTGCCACACGATGGAGGTCGATGGATACATCATCGAAGGTCACGTGCCCGCCGAAGCCGTCGCCCGACTTTTGCGCGAGCGGCCCGACGGCGTTGCCGGTCTAGCGGTTCCGGGAATGCCTCTGGGATCGCCCGGCATGGAGGCCGGAAACCGGATCCAGCCCTATGAGGTCATCGCCTTTGGTCCGACCGGACAGAGCGTCTTCGCATCTTATCGGTGATTGTAAGGAACTGACGCCAGTGGCCGCGCGAGAAATAAGGGCGATGTCTCGTTGAAGAACAATCGCGCGGGAACAACACAGAAGCCCGGGACACCGGGACGGGCGCTAAGATGCCTGTCGATCATCCCGCTGGGTCCGGGGCCGGCTGCCCCGACGGTCCCGGACCCTTCCGTTTGCATAATTTTAGGACGCACGAAGTGGGAGAAATGCGATGGTAAAAGGATCAATCAAGAACTCGATATTCGCATGGGGCTGGACGCTCAGCGTGTTCCTGCTTGTCAGCTACCTCCTATGCATTGCTTTCGGGGCGCTTGCACCCGAGCGGTTTCACATGCACCAAGCCTGGGCTCCGTTGCTGCCATGGTTCGAATGGCTGACCCTGTCGGGATTTCTCGCAGGAGCGGTGGGCAGTTTTCTCTACGGCTGGTACATCGCACTCATCGCGGTCCCGCTGCACCGGTTTTTCCAGGCCCGGTTTTCCTGATTTGACGCGCTGAATATTAGGCGCACTTAGCGTGGACGGCCGTGCCTTGACGCGCCGCCATCGGCATCGCTGCAGGAAGAAAGAGCGCGCCGCCGGAAATCGATAGCTCAACGCGATTCCGGGGCCAGCCCAAGGATGGCTCATGCCCCGCCAGAAAATTTTTTGAGGGGTGAGCCGCTTCGCAACGTACTGCTTGTCGTGATGTTTCTCGGACGGGAGGACATCGACAGGGGAAAGACTTGCAGACAGATGGCAACGATCAACATGGGAAGAGTGCTGGATCGATAACGCTGCTTGGCGGTGTCGCAATGGGAACCGGCGTCATGATCGGCGCTGGTATTTTCGCACTGACCGGCCAGATTGCCGAACTGGCTGGACCGCTATTTCCGCTTTCTTTCATAGTCGGCGCCCTGGTCACATCCCTAGCCGCCTACAGCTACATCAAGATGTCGAACCGCTGGCCCTCCTCTGGCGGCATCGCGATGATTCTTCAGAAGGCCTACGGACCGGGTGTTGTTGCAGCATCGGCATCGCTCCTGATGGCGCTGTCGATGGTCATCAACGAAAGCCTGGTCGCTCGGACCTTCGCGACCTATGCCTTGCGGCCCTTTGGGCTCGAGAGCAGCGGCATTCTGGTTTCCGTCGCGGCACTGGCGCTCATCGTCTTCGCCTATTTCGTGAATGCGGCCGGCAACAAATCGGTCAGCGGATTTTCGCTCATTATGTCGGCGATCAAGATCGGCGGCATCGCCCTGTTCGCGATTGCGGCGATCTGGGCCAGCGGATTTTCGGACGGTGCCTTCTCAGAGCCGGTCGCGCTTTCGGGCCTCGACGCGCTGCTCGCGTCGGTCGCCTTCTCGATCCTTGCTTTCAAAGGTTTCACCACCATCACCAACAGTGGCGGTGAAATCATCAATCCGCACCGGAATGTCGGTCGAACCATAATCATCTCGATCGCAATATGCGTGGTCGTCTACCTGCTTGTCGCGGCGGCGGTCGGTGCCAGCCTCAGCACGTCAGAAATAGCTGAGGCGCGCGATTATTCGCTTGCGGCGGCTGCGCGTCCCGCGCTCGGAGAGCTTGGCTTCTATTTCACAGTGGCAATCGCCATCGCCGCCACGACCTCGGGTGTCATCGCCAGCGTTTTCGCCGTTTCGCGTATGCTGACCATGCTGACCGAGATGAAGATGATCCCGCATAGCCATTTTGGCATGAGCGGACCGATCCGCAGTCACATGTTGGTCTATACCGTTGTTGTCGCAGGCACGCTCGCGGTCCTGTTCGATCTTTCGCGGATCGCCTCGCTCGGAGCGTTCTTCTATCTCGTAATGGACATGCTTGTACATTGGGGCGTGCTGCGCGGTTTGCGGGAAGAGATAGGCGCGCGCGCCTGGATCCTTTGGTCGGCCCTGGTGGCAGACGGCGTAGTCCTGACAGCTTTTGCCCTCGCCAAGCTCGAAACCGACCCTGCGGTCGTCGCCTATGCGGTCGCAGGCATCGCCGCAGTGTTCGGAGCCGAATGGTTCTATCTCCGTCGGAATCCCGCGCTGCGTGAAATGCCCGCCACACACGATGGAGATCATCGATGATCGCCGTACTAGGTCGTAAACTCATAAAATCTGGCGGCGGATTTGGCGCGTGATATGAGGGGGTATGCACATCACGTGGAAGCGGGCGGTACTGGCGCTGGGCGTTGCGATTGTCGCGCTCTTGGCATTCCTTTGGTTTTCACCGTGGGTAGCTCAAGATGCCTGCCTGATAGCGGTGGCGCGTGGAGAGACGGCCAATGCGAACACTAAGACGTAATTTCCCAAGCTGGCTTGAGGTTTTTCGGCTCACGTGATTCAGGCTTTCCATTGCAATGGAGGCTTGATGGCACGGCGGCGTTACGAACTCACGGATGGGGAATGGGCGATCATCGAGCCGCTGCTGCCCAACAAGCCTCGTGGCGTTCCCCGAGTTGATGACCGACGGGTTTTGAACGGCATCCTTTGGCGTTTCCGCACCGGCTCGCCATGGGCGGAGATACCCGAACGCTATGGACCTTCCACGACCTGCTATAACCGGTTCGTCCGTTGGCGCAAAGCCGGGGTGTGGGACCGGCTGCTCGCCGCGGTCTCCGCCGCTTTTGCGGGTGAGATCGTGATGATCGATTCCAGTTGCGTCCGCGTCCACCAGCACGGTGCGACGGGTAAAAAAGGGGAACTGGAGATCGCGGCATGGGACGTTCCCGAGGCGGTCTCACGAGCAAAATCCATGCCCTCGTTGACGCTGACGGTCGTCCCGTCGCCCTGCGCCTGACCGGAGGCCAGGTTCACGACAGCCAAGAAGCCGAAGCCCTGCTCGAGGCTGTACCCGAAGGCGCGACACTGCTCGGCGACAAAGGCTACGACAGCAACGCCATCCGGGAGGCTGCCGCCCGCAAGAATGTCTGGGCCAACATCCCGGCACGATCCAACCGCAAGCAGCGCTTCGCCTTCTCGGGCTGGATCTATCGCCAGCGCAATCTCGTCGAACGCTTCTTCAATCGCATCAAACACTTCCGAGGCATCGCCACCCGCTACGACAAGTGTCCCGAAAACTACCTCGCCGCCGTGAAGCTCATATGCGCTCGCATCTGGTGCGCTGGATAATGAGTCTACGCCCTAATTCTCGCCATTGCACTTTTTCTGGCCTCGGTCGGTGCGCATCTGTCGATTCTCGGTGTGGGGCATCGCATGCTCGACACACGCCGCAATTTCTCGGCCAAGCTTGGCGTCGCGCTTCTTGTCCTGGCATCGCACCTGCTTGTCGCGACACTCTTCGCTGCCGGTTTCTGGCTTGGTGCGGAGTTGGACCTCGGCGGGTTCGACAAGACGCCGGCGATGTGTGCGATGGACTACTTCTATTTCTCGCTGATCAACGTGACCACGCTGGGACTCGGCGACATCTACCCGACCGAGCACCTGCGCGTCATTGCCGGCGTCGAAGCCTTGACCGGCTTCGCGCTCATCAGCTGCTCGGCACAACTGTTCTGGACCATGATGAAGGAAGGAGAAAACGCATGACTGAAAGTACATCCCACTCGGACAAGGGAGGGGGCGGCAACTACTGGCGGTTCATGGCCATGGTATCGACCTCGACCGTGATCATGTTCTTCCTGATGTATGCCAACAGCTTCGACATGGACGACGTGTTCTGGAGCGAAACGCGCTTCTGGATGATGTTCGTCATGGGCGCGATGATGATGGTCGTCATGCTGCTCTTCATGTGGGGCATGTACAAGGACCGGACCAAGAACTTCATCATCCTGGGCGTCGGAGCGATTGTCTTCGCGCTCGCGCTATGGCTCGTACGCAGCCAGACCACGGTCGACGACACCGAATACATGGCCGCAATGATTCCGCACCACTCGATCGCGATCATGACCAGCGAGAGGGCGAGCCTGAAGGATCCGCGTGTCCGCGAACTCGCGCAGGCCATCATCGTCGCCCAGCGGCGTGAGATCGCCGAGATGAAATATCTCATCCAGGACATCGAGGAGAACGGTCTGCGCACCGAAGAACGCCTGCCCGAGGAGATGCAGCAATGAACAAGATCGCGATTTTGACGCTTGCAGCCCTTCCGCTGGCGGCCTGCAACACCAATACCGCGGTCGGCAATGATCGCGAAGCACAGCTCGATCCTCCGGCAACGGCGGCGCCGATAGAGAGCGCTGCGAGCGCACTTGCCAATCTCAGCCCCGGACTGATGCTGCCCGAGACGATGAGCGACGCGGACCTCACCGCGCTGGGAGCCGAGAACACGTGCCAGTTTCGCCTGACCGAGGTCGCGTTTCCGTCGTTCGTCTACGACAACAGCGGTCGCGGCGCGATCAAGATCAATGGCAAACTGATCCCTGTCACGGCAAGCGCCTCGGGTGAGTATGCGAATGGTGAGCTTCGTATCCGTACGCGTCTCCTCGATGACGAAGGAGATGCGGGCCTGCAGATGCAGGAACTCATCGTAGCCGGACCCCGGATGAAGGACGAGTTCGGGTTCTGGGGTTACACGACCTGCGGCAACAGCGAGGCGTGAAGACGAGCGAGCGGGCACCGGCCTCCGGTGCCCGCTCCTTGATCACGATCGGCCCGGCACGCGCGGCCGAATTCACAATGAGGTACGAAAGTGGAAGCTGAGCCTGTGACCGATGCAGCCCCTCTTGCGGTCTTCGGTGCCGGAGGAAAGACCGGCACGGAAATACTGCGCCATGCGGTTCACAAGGGCATCGAAGTTCGAGCGTTCGAGCACACCTTGCCCGAACCATCGGACCGGGTCGATAATGTCGAGTACTTCCAGTGCGATGTACTCAACGACGACTTCAGCAGCGAGCTCGAAGGTTGCCGTGCGGTCATTTCCGCACTCGGTATAGGGTTTAGTCCATCCACGGCGATCGATCCGCCTCCGCTTTATACGGAGGGAACCCGCAAGCTGGTGGAAGCGATGTCGACGACCGGCATTTCCCGGATCGTCGTGATATCGGCGGCGTTTGTAGAGCCGCAGCCCAGCGTTCCTGCATGGTTCGAGCTCACGGCAAGACCAGCCTTGCACAATATTCTCGAACAGATGCGCGCCATGGAAGATCTTCTGGAGCGCGCGAAAGGCCTGAATTGGACGTCTGCGCGACCGGGCTGGCTCCTCGACGAACCCTATACGGGTGAAGCCGTCATTACCGACGAGCGTCTTGCCGAGGGTTGCTTTCGTTGCAGGCACGCCGACCTCGCGGCAGCCATGCTCGAATTCGTCTGTGAGAACACCTGGGTCAACGCCAAGCCCGCTATCGCCCGGCCAGAAGCAGACCGCTTCGAGAATGTCTCGGCACTCAAAGCCGAACTCGGGATCGACTAGATCGACGCGGTCTCACGGAAACACTCCAACAACGAGGCAAAACATGCTGCTCGAGAAGATAAAGACCCCCGGCCTCTCCCACCTTTCCTATCTGATTGGTTCGCAGGGCAAGGCAGCGGTCATCGATCCGCGCCGGGACTGCGAGATTTATGTCGAGCGTGCCCGCGCCGAAGGGTTGCAGATCACGCATATCTTCGAAACGCACAGGAATGAGGATCTCATCACGGGATCGCCGGTATTGGCCAAAATGACCGGTGCCCGCGTTCTGCACGGTCCAAACCCTGCGGACGAGATTGTTTTCGCCGACACCGCGCGAGAGGGCGACGTTTTCGAGATCGGGAAGTTGCGGATTTCGGTGCTCGAAACTCCCGGTCACACCGACGATCATCTCGCCTTCGTCCTCCATGACGACGATTTTCCCGAAGGACCGATCGGCGTGTTCACCGGCGATGCGCTCTTCGTGGGCGACGTCGGACGCACAGATTTCTATCCCGAGCGCGCGCGGGAGGTCGCGGGCCTCCTGTACGATTCATTGCAAAAGATTTGCGGTCTGGGTGACCAGACGATCATCTACCCCGCGCATGGAGCAGGCTCGGTCTGCGGTTCGGGAATGGCGGACCGCGAATTCTCGACCATAGGCCACGAACGTCGCAATAATCCGCGGCTGCAGATCGCCGATCGCGAGGAATTCATCGAGGCGAAGCTCGCCGAGCATCATTACCAACCGCCTTATTTCAGGCTGATGGAACGCCTGAATGTCGAGGGAACATCTCCTGCGCCACGGATCCTGCGACCAAAACGTCTCATGCTCTCGGACATTCGCGAAATCGACGCCGATCATGTCGTCGACGTGCGGGATCCGCTTGCATACGCAAGCGGGCATCTGCCTGGTTCGATATGCCTTCCGGTCGGCATGATCTCGGCGTTTGCGGGCTGGTTCATCAGGGAGGGTGAAACAATCGCCCTCGTCGGATCGGCGGAAGACCAGCTGGCTTCGGCCATGACGCACCTTGTGAGGATCGGGCTCGATTCGATCGTCGGCGGCTATGTCGGTATCGTGCCGGCTGCAGCGCAAGGAATGAAGATGGCGAGCCTTCCGATGATCGGGACGAGCGAGGTTCAGGATCGTCTCGAGCGCAAGCGCGACGACTGGACCTTGCTCGATGTGCGTGACCTCGATGAGCGGCGCAGCGGCGCGATCGAGGGATCGGACCACATCTACGTGGGCGAGCTCAATTCCCGCTTCGCCGAGCTCGATCGCGAACGCGCCTATACCGTCATGTGCGCCAGTGGCATGCGTGCCAGTGTGGCTGCGGGCTGGCTGCAAAGCAAAGGATTCGAAAAGCTCGACGTATATCTGGGCTCGATGGGTGCCTGGCAGCACGCGTCGTGATGACCCAGCGCACCGGACTGGAGGTCCTTGTCTTGCGCTCCTCAAAGCTTTACGCCCTTTTTATGCGAGTCTTGCGCTCCCTTGGACTGTTACTGATCGCTTGCGGGCTGTTCGTCCAGTCGGCAGCGCATGCATCTGCCCTGCCTCAGGGGCTCGATGCAGGCAAACCGGCCTGCGCCGAGATGGAGATGATGGCGGGCGCAGCATCCATGGACGATCATGACGGCGTGCCTTGCAAGAACCTTCGGCTGGATTGTCTCGTGGCATTCGGCTGCATCCCGCCCCTCGTTCCAGGGGGTGATGCGACCCTGGTCGGAGAAAGACCGGCGCAGGCTGCTCAATTCAGCGGTTTGATCTTCAATTCGCTCGCAGCCACAGGACTGGGGCCAGAGCCGCCACCTCCGCAATTTCCGGCATGACCCGCGTGCAGGCTTAAGCCTGCGCGCTCCTGCCTCTGGATGAACGGCCTGCGCTTGACGCGAGCCGGTGATCCGGAACGCGTGCCTGACGCGCTCCTTTTGCGGATGAATGATCATGAAACGAATAGCCTGGACCGCGCTTCCGGTCCTGCTGGCCCTCGCGCCGGCGAGTAATGCCCAGTCGGTGGGCTATGAAGAAGCTTTGCGAGCAGCAACGAGTGACCAGCCCCAGGTTCGCACAAGTGAACTGCGACTGGACGCCCGGCGCGAGATCGCCGACGCTGCCGATGAACTGCCAGACCCGCGCCTTCGCGCGGGCATCCAGAACCTGCCGGTAAGCGGGCCGGCTGCGTTCGAGCTGGGTCGCCAGCTCCCAACGCAGATCCAAGTCGGCATCGAACAGGAGATCCCCAATCTCGCGAAACGTCGGGCCCGGTTCGGAATGGCGGACGCCGACATCGACCTTGCCGCAGCACAATTGCGTCAAACCCGTTACAGGGTACGCGTCGGAGCAGGAATGGCATGGATTTCGTTGGCTTATGCCCAGCGGTCTCTGACCGTCGCCGACGATGCACTCGCTGAAATCGAGAGGCTCGTACCACTCGCCCGCAGTTCTGTCGCCGCCGGTTCGGCCAGACCCGCCGAAAGTCTGGAAGTACGCCGTGCCGTGCTCGAAGTCGCAGACATGCGGACCAGGATCGAAGCCGACCGAGAGGCCGCTCAGGCCATGCTGTCGCGCTATACGGCTCTGCCGAACGCTACCGCGACCGGAACCATCCCTTCGACCGATCTCGATCCCGAAGGTTTGCGGGCCATGCTCCAAAGCAATCCGGAGCTTGTCGTGGCGCTTGCGCAGGTCCGCCAAGCGGAAGCGAGAAGCGATCTTGCGCGATCGGAAAGGCGTCCGGATTTCGGCGTCAATGTGAGCTATGGACGGCGCGATCCCGATTTTGGCGATGCAATCTCGGTGATGGGTTCGATCACGCTCCCGATTTTCGCCGACCGGCGCCAGAATCCGCGTATAGCCGCCGCCGAAGCCGAGGCGGCTGCGGCGCAATCGGCCAGGGCCGACCGGCTGCGTGAACTCAAAGCCCAGTTCGAGACCGATCTCGCCGCCTGGCGCAGCGCTTATCGACAATGGCAGCGCGCGACGGACGAATTGCTTCCCCTTGCCGAAAGCCGCGTGGACCTCGAGCGCGCGAGCTTTGCCGCGGGCCGGGCCGAACTGGTCGATGTCATCGACGCCATCAAAACGCTTGCCGTGCTGCGGGTGGACATTCTGCAACGCGAGGAGGCGACCGTCGAAGCCGCCGCGAACCTGCGACTGACCTATGGGGAGTATGGCCGATGAGAGCCGCAATGGGAGCCGCGTGGGACAGGCTATCGCCGCGCCAGAAATCCTGGACGATGGCAGGCACGGTCGCGCTCATCAGTCTTGCCGCCGGCTATGGTCTCTCGCAGCTCGGTGAAGGCCAGGGTGGTGCGAGCAACGCGGGCGGCAGTGCGACCGAATGCGAGGAGGTCCTTTACTGGTACGACCCGATGGTGCCGGGGCAGCACTTCGACGAGCCGGGCAAGTCACCCTTCATGGATATGCAGCTGGTGCCCAAGTGCGCGGGCGAGGAGGCCACCGCGGGCGTCAGGATAGATCCCGGCCTGGTGCAGAATTTCGGCATCCGCACCACTGAAGTCGAGTACGGCGTCCTCGAACCGGAAGTAACCGTCACAGGCGTTCTGGCCTACAACGAACGCGACGTTGCGATTGTCCAGCCACGTGCCGGAGGCTATGTCCAAAGAACCTACGGCCGCGCACCCGACGATGTCGTTGGACGGGGCGCTCCGCTCGCGGATATCCTGGTTCCCGAATGGGGCGGAGCGCAGCAGGAGTATCTGGCCGTCCTGAACAGCGGTGATGAAGAACTTGCGCAGGCCATGCGCGAACGCATGCGCCTTTTGGGCATGCCTCCAGGCCTGATCTCATCGGTAGGGCGCAGTGGACGTCCGCAGTCCACGATCACCGTTACCGCGCCGATTGGAGGTGCCATCACATCGCTCGGCGTGCGACCGGGGATGACAGTCATGGCCGGACAGACGCTCGCCGAGATAACCGGTTTCTCACCGATCTGGCTCGAAGCCGCGGTGCCTGAAACGCAGGCGGCGAATGTACGCGTCGGGCAACCTGTCAGCGCGACGCTGACCGCATTCCCCGAGGAACGCTTCTCCGGGCCCATCATCGCTATCCTGCCGAGCGCGCAGGATGCAAGCCGTACGATCACCGTTCGTGCGCAACTGCCCAATGCATCCGGGCGCCTCAAGCCGGGCATGTTCGCACAGGTCTCGCTGACCCCGGACACACGCCGCGCGCTGCTGGTACCGTCCGAAGCGGTTATCAGGACCGGACGTCGAACCATCGTGATGGTGAAGCAGGACGAGGGCGGTTTCATGCCCGCCGAGGTCCGGATCGGCCGCGAAGCGGGTGGAAGGACCGAAGTGCTGGCCGGTCTGTCGGCAGGCGAGCAGGTCGTGACATCGGGTCAGTTCCTGCTCGATTCCGAAGCAAGCCTCACCGGACTGGACGTCCGTCCGGTCGATCAGGCAGATGACGCTTCCACCGGCGGCGAGGACGAACCAGCGACCTTCGGTGCCACCGGCACGATCCAGTCGATCGCCAATGGTTCGGTGACGCTGCGGCACGGTCCTGTGCCCCGGCTCGATTGGCCCGCGATGACCATGACCTTCCGCACGAAGAGCGCGGCGCAAATGCGCGGGCTCGAGACGGGAGACAGGGTGCGCTTCACCTTCACCCAGCAGGATGCCGGCCCCCGGATCGAGTCTATCACGAGGGCCGGACAATGATTGCTCGGATAATCGATGCCTCGATCGCCAACCGCCTGTTTATCGTTCTCGCCGCCGTCGCGGTAACGCTGGCCGGTTTCTGGGCGGTACGCACGACGCCGGTCGACGCGTTGCCCGATCTCTCCGATGTGCAGGTCGTGGTCCGGTCGAACTATCCGGGGCAGGCCCCCCGGATCGTCGAGGACCAGGTCACCTATCCCCTGGCAACGACCATGCTCTCGGTGCCGGGGGCGAAAACCGTCCGCGGCTATTCGATGTTCGGTGACAGCTATGTCTATATCATCTTCGAGGACGGTACCGACCTCTACTGGGCGCGATCGCGCGTGCTCGAATATCTCAACCAGGTGCAGAACCGCCTACCCGATGGCGTGACGAGCACGCTGGGACCCGATGCAACCGGGGTGGGGTGGATCTACGAATATGCGCTCGTCGACCGGACCGGCGGGCACGACCTTGCCGGACTGCGCAGCCTGCAGGACTGGTTCCTGCGCTATGAGCTCAAGACGATTCCCGGCATTGCCGAGGTCGCCAGCGTCGGCGGAATGGTCAAGCAATACCAGGTCGTGCTCGAGCCTTACCGGATGGCATCGCTGGGGGTGACCCACGCCGAGATCGTGAGCGCAATCCAGTCCGCCAACCAGGAAGCGGGCGGCTCGATCGTCGAGATGGGCGAAGCCGAATATATGGTGCGTGCCTCGGGTTATCTCGGCGACCTCGACGATTTCAGGGCGATCCCGCTGCGCGCGGTGAGCGGCGGCGTTCCGGTCACGCTGGGCGACGTAGCGACGATCGAGGTCGGACCCGAACTGCGCCGAGGCATCGCCGAGCTCAATGGCGAAGGCGAGGTTGCCGGCGGCATCATCGTCCTGCGTCAGGGTGCGGATGCAAGAAGCGCCATACAGGCCGTCGAACAGAAACTCGACGAATTGCAGGCAAGCCTTCCCGAAGGCGTCGAGATCGTCACGGCCTATGATCGCTCTCAGCTCATCGATGCGTCTATAGAGAACCTCACCACGAAGCTCATCGAAGAGTTTATCGTCGTGGCGCTCGTATGCGCGCTGTTCCTCTGGCACGCGCGTTCGGCACTAGTCGCCATCATCACCCTGCCTTTGGGCGTGCTCGCGGCCTTCATCGTGATGCGCTTGCAGGGCGTTAATGCCAATATCATGTCGCTGGGTGGAATCGCGATCGCGGTCGGTGCGATGGTCGATGCTGCCGTCGTGATGATCGAGAACGCGCACAAGCATCTCGAGCGATGGGAACACGAGAATCCCGATTCCGTGCTCGCGGTGAAGGAACGCTGGCGGATCATCGCCGATGCATCGAAGGAAGTGGGACCGGCGCTATTCTTCAGCCTGCTGATCATCACGCTGTCATTCCTGCCGGTCTTCACCCTGCAGGCGCAGGAAGGGCGGTTGTTTGCACCGCTCGCTTTCACCAAGACCTATGCGATGGCTGCCGCAGCCATTCTCTCGGTAACGCTGGTGCCGGTAATGATGGGTTGGCTGATCCGTGGGAAGATCCCTTCGGAGGATTCCAATTTTCTCAACCGCTGGCTGACGAAAATCTACCGCCCGGGACTCGATTGGGTCATGCGGCGCCCCAAAGCGACGCTGGCGATCGCGGCGGTGATCTTCCTAACCACCGCGATCCCCTTCACCCGGCTTGGCGGCGAGTTCCTCCCGCCGCTCGATGAAGGCGATTTGCTTTATATGCCGAGTGCATTGCCCGGGCTTTCCCCCGGCGAGGCTTCGGCGCTGCTGCAACGCACCGACAGGCTGATCAAGTCGGTTCCGGAAGTGGAAACGGTGTTCGGCAAAGCGGGGCGCGCCGATACAGCCACGGATCCGGCTCCCCTGACAATGTTCGAGACGACGATCCGCTTCAAGCCGCGCGAGGAGTGGCGCGAGGGAATGACGCCCGAGCTGCTGGTCGAGGAACTCGACCGGGTCGTCCAGGTGCCGGGCCTCGCCAATGTCTGGGTGCCCCCGATCCGCAACCGGATCGACATGCTCGCGACCGGGATCAAGAGCCCGATCGGGGTGAAGGTTTCAGGCGACGATCTCGATCAACTCGAACGCGTTGCACTCGATGTGGAGCGTATCGCCAAGACCGTGCCTGGCGTGGGTTCCGCGCTGGCCGAGCGGCTGTCGGGCGGTCGCTATGTCGATGTCGATATCGACCGGATGGCTGCCGCGCGATACGGGCTCAACATTGCCGACATCCAGCAGATCGTCTCTGGTGCAATAGGCGGCGCCAATGTCGCACGGACCGTCGAGGGGCTGGCGCGCTATCCGATCAATGTGCGCTATCCCCGCGAAATCAGGGACAGCGTCGATGAACTCAGGGCCTTGCCGGTTCTGACGCCGTCCGGCCAACAGATCACGCTTGGCACTGTCGCCCGTATCGCCGTCAGCGACGGTCCGCCCATGCTCAAGAGCGAACAGGGCCGACTGACCAGCTACATCTACGTCGACGTCCGGGGCCGCGATCTTACTTCGGTGGTCGCCGATCTGCAGGAGGTCGTCGCCGCGGGTGTCGATCTTCCTGCCGGCGTCAGCCTGTCCTATGCGGGGCAGTTCGAATATCTGACGCGCGCCTATGAGCGACTGAAGATCGTGGTTCCCGCGACGCTCGCGATCATCTTCCTGCTGCTCTATCTCATTTTCCGGCGCTGGGACGAAGCCTTGCTGATCATGGGCACGCTGCCCTTCGCGCTGACGGGCGGATACTGGTTGCTCTATCTGATGGGCTACAACCAGTCGGTGGCGACTGCGGTCGGCTTCATCGCGCTTGCCGGCGTCTCCGCCGAATTCGGCGTCGTGATGCTGATCTACCTGAAAGCCGCACTGGAACGGCGACAAGCTGACCTGGGCGCCGAAGAAGTAGACGAGGCCATCCGGGAAGGCGCGCTCCTGCGCGTGCGGCCCAAGGCGATGACCGTCGCAGTCATCCTTGCCGGTCTCTTTCCGATCCTGATCGGCACGGGCGCGGGCTCGGAAGTCATGAGCCGCATCGCCGCGCCGATGGTCGGCGGCATGATCACCGCCCCGCTCCTGTCCATGTTCCTGCTTCCCGCCGCTTATCTGTTGTTGCGGCGCCCCCGTCCGGAAAAACCGGCCAATTCTCAAGGAGAAGAAGAATGCGTACCCTAACCTACATAATCCTGCTCGCGGCACCGCTGGCGCTTGCAGCTTGCGACGCTGCAGACGACAGCACCGGGACCCCGATGTCTGACGAGATGGCGAACTCGGACAGTATGCCCATGTCAGGCGAAATGCCGATGGCGGAGGAGACCGGCGGCGAGCAGAGCGCCAGCGCGGAGGGAACGGTAACAGCCATCGATCCCGAGGCGGGCACCGTGACCATCGAGCATGGTCCGGTCGAAAGTATCGGATGGCCGGCGATGACCATGGCCTTCGAAGCCGACGAACAAATCCTCGAACAGGTCATTGTCGGTGAGGGAATAGCCTTTGAATTTCGTACTGGAACCGAAGGCAGCGTCGTTACCTCGGTAACGCCGCGATAGCATGATGGGTGGGAGGCGCTCGGTTGCGCCGGTGCCTCCCACGCAAAAACAGGTGAATATGCCCGGTATCGACAGCCCCAACTTTCAGAATCGCCGCGACTTCATCAAGAGCGCCGGCCTCGCGGCGACGGGTTTCGCGGCGCTGCCGCTGCTGGGTTGCGGTACGCAAAGCAGGATGTCGCTCGATCAGGGAGGCGAAAGCAATCCTCTTGCCATACCTCGGCTACAGGCAGGAACGATCGAACGGGGCGAGCGTGTCTTTCGCCTGTCCCTGACACCCGGCGAGAAAGAATTCGTGCCCGGCACTCCGTCTCCGACGATCGGTATCGACGCATCCTATCTCGGGCCGACCCTCGAAATGCGCAGCGGCGAACAGGTTCGCTTTCACATCGACAACAAGCTTGCCGAAGATGCGACCGTCCACTGGCATGGTTTCGAACTTCCCGCCACAGCGGATGGCGGGCCGCACCAGCTCATACGGCCCGGTGAGCGCTGGAGCCCGTCCTTCGAAATACGCCAGCGCGCTTCGCTATACTGGTATCATTCGCATCTGCATCGCCGGGCCGGACCGCAGGTCTATGCCGGACTTGCAGCCCCGATCTACGTGCGCGACGAGGAAGACGATCGCCTCGATCTGCCGAGCCGGTACGGTGTAGATGACATACCGCTCGTCGTGCAGGATCGCGTGATCGACGGCGCGGGCCGCCTTGTTTACCCGCTCGATATGCACTCGCGGATGATGGGGGTGATGGGTGAGCGCATCTATGTGAACGGAACGGCCAATGCCGTTTTCGAGGCCGCCGCCGGTCCGCTGCGCCTGCGGCTTCTCAATGGATCGAATGCGCGGTTCTACACCTTCTCGCTCGAAGGTGATCGTCCGATGCAACTCATCGCAAGCGATGGCGGCCTGCTTGCCGCGCCAAGCGAGGTTCGCAGTCTTACCCTTGCCCCAGGCGAACGCGCACAAGTGATCGTCGATCTTTCCGAAGGGCGCCCGCTCCGGCTGATTGCCAGCAGCCCTGCTAACGCCATGGGCATGATGGGCGGGCAAGGCGGGGGTATGATGGGCGGCGGAATGATGGGAAACCGGGCCGATCGCGAGAGGCAGGGGCGCACCTTTTCGATCCTCGATATGCGCCCCTCAGGCGCGTCGACTCCAGTGATGCTCCCGCCCACCCTGGCCGCGCTAGCCGCGCCAGACCCCTCGCTCGCCGTTCGCAGCCGCCGTTTCGTACTCGATATGGGCATGATGGGTCGGGGCATGTCGATCAACGGCGAGACCATGAACATGGATGTCATCAATCAGCACGTACCGGTGGGTCGGTGGGAAATATGGGAAATCGCCAACGCATCGATGATGGCCCATCCCTTTCATATTCATAACGTGCAGTTCCGCTTGCTCGACCGGGACGGTCGGCCTCCGCGGGCGGAAGAGGCGGGCTTCAAGGACACCGTTATCGTCAACCCGCGTGAACAGGTCAGGCTGCTGTTGCGGTTTGAAGAGAATACCGATCCCGACAATCCCTACATGTATCATTGTCATATCCTCGAGCACGAGGACGCAGGCATGATGGGGCAGTTCGTGGTCACGGCCAATTAGGGGAGAACGACAGATGAGCGACGGGCACAATACGATCGAGGGCACGGCGACCGACCCCGTTTGCGGAATGAGCGTGAAGATGGACGGCGCCCGCTTCGTCGATCGACACGAGAGTGGCGACCATTACTTCTGCTCCTCGCGCTGCCTCGACAAGTTCCGCGCGGATCCGGAGATGTATCTTTCGAAGGCGCACCTCGATGCTGTCGAGGATGTCCCGGAAGGTACGATATACACCTGTCCGATGCATCCGGAGATCCGGCAGCCGGGGCCGGGCTCTTGCCCGATATGCGGGATGGCCCTCGAACCTGAAACGGTCACCTTGAACGAGGGCCCCGATCCCGAACTCGTCGACATGCGGCGAAGGTTCTGGTGGAGCGCGCTCTTCACCCTGCCTCTTTTCGCCTACGCGATGGGCGACATGATCCCGTCGCGACCGTTCGATCAGGTCATCGAACCCGCTTTCGCGCAGTGGTTGCAGCTCCTGCTGGCCACTCCGGTGGTGCTTTGGGGCGGCTGGCCCTTCTTCACCCGAGCGCTGCAATCGGTCCGGACCATGAACCTCAACATGTTCACCCTGATCGGCTTCGGCGTTGCCATCGCTTATCTGTTCAGCCTTTTGGCCACCCTCGCCCCGGACATTTTCCCCGAGGCTTTCCGCGATCATGCGGGCCGGGTCGGCGTCTACTACGAGGCCGCAGCGGTTATCACGACCCTCGTGCTGCTCGGGCAGGTCCTGGAACTCAAGGCGCGCGGTTCGACATCGAGCGCCTTGCGAGCGCTTCTCGAACTCGCACCCCCGACCGCGATGAAGATTTTCGGTCGCGGAGACGAGCGCGAAGTACCGCTCGATGAATTGGCGTCTGGGGACCTGCTGCGCGTGCGTCCGGGCGACAAGGTCCCCGTCGATGGCACGCTCGAAGATGGAAGCAGCGCCATCGACGAGTCCATGATCAGTGGCGAGCCCATTCCCGTCAAGAAAAGCGCGGGCGATCCCGTGATCGGAGGCACTGTCAACCAGACCGGCAGCTTCACCATGCGCGCGACGCAGGTCGGCGCGGACACTATGCTCTCGAAGATCGTGCAGATGGTGGCGGAGGCACAGCGCAGCCGGGCACCGATCCAGCGGCTCGCCGACCAGGTCACCGGATGGTTCGTGCCCATCGTCGTCCTTGTCGCTATCGTAAGTTTTTTCGTCTGGGCTATCTGGGGACCGGCTCCAGCTCTTGCCTACGCGCTCGTCAACGCGGTCGCCGTTCTGATCATCGCCTGTCCCTGCGCGCTCGGACTGGCGACGCCGATGTCGATCATGACCGGCACCGGCAAGGGAGCCCAGCACGGCATCCTGATCAAGAACGCCGAAGCGCTCGAAACGCTGGAAAAGATCGATACGCTGGTCGTCGACAAGACCGGAACGCTGACCCGGGGCAAGCCCGATCTTGTCGACGTAAAACCGCGGCCTGGCTTTGACGAACAGGAGTTGCTGAGCCTTGTCGCTGCTGTTGAGAGAGGAAGCGAGCATCCGCTCGCCCACGCGATAGTCGAAGGGGCTCAAAGCAGGGGCGCTGCAATTCTCGACGCTTCCGATATCGAGTCCGTGACCGGAGAAGGTATCCAGGCAAATGTCGACAAGCGCCGGGTCGCGATCGGGAATGAAAAGATGATGGAGCGCATAGGGGCGCTCGAAGAAAGCTGGCGGTCCTCGGCCAATGAGGGGCGAAGCCTCGGACAGACGGTGATGTTCGTGGCCGTGGACGGGGCACCGGCAGGCCTTATCGCTGTCGCCGATCCGATCAAGGAAACCAGCCGCTCCGCTATTGCCGCGCTGCATGAGCGCGGCATCAAAATCGTGATGCTTACCGGTGACAGCGAAGCCACCGCGCGTGCGGTAGCAAGCCAGGTCGGTATCGACGAAGTCGAAGCGAACGTCTCGCCCGAGGACAAACATCGCAAGATCGAGCAGTTGAAGAGCGAGGGTCGCCGGGTCGCTATGGCCGGCGACGGCATAAACGACGCACCCGCGCTCGCCGCTTCGCATGTCGGGATCGCGATGGGAACGGGTACCGATGTCGCGATCGAAAGCGCGGGCGTGACATTGGTGCGCGGCGACCTCATCGGCGTTGTTCAGGCGCTCGTCTTGTCTCGGGCGACTATGCGCAACATCAGGCAGAACCTGTTCTTTGCCTTTGCCTATAACGCGCTCGGCATACCGGTCGCCGCAGGTGTTCTCTATCCGTGGACCGGGTTGCTCTTGAACCCGATGATCGCGGCCGCGGCGATGAGCCTTTCTTCGGTTTCGGTCATCGGCAACGCCCTCCGGCTGCGCGGCCTCGCTCTTCCCAAATTCGATACTTGAGCGATGGGCACGGGACGGAGATGGCAAGAGTGACGGATTAGACGATGCAGGATCAAAACCAAATCTCTGAGAAATCGCGCGAATGGCGCGGTGCTCATCCAGCGCTCTGGATCGCGATATTCGGAATTCTCATCGCTTTCGCCTGGGAAATGCTCCAGCTTCCCTTCTACCAGTCAGCCGGTCTGTCGCCCGCCGAGGCCGCCCGTCGTTGCGGCTTGGCGTCGCTCGGCGATGCCGGTATCATGGTTGGGGCTTATCTGGTCGCCTCGATCGGCAATCGACAATGTCCGTGGTTGACCCGGTTCGAGGCTTGGCGCTTCGCCGCCTATCTTGCGACTGGCCTCGTGATAACGGCTATCGTCGAAGTCCTGGCGGTCGGAGCCGATTGGGGATGGACGTATAGCGAGAGCATGCCTGTGCTGCCGGGGACCGACATTGGCCTAGTCCCCATGCTGATGTGGATTGTAGTTCCTTCAGCGACTTTGTGGCTTGCGCGGCGAATGGGAACCGGACCCGCGCGATAGCGACAGGCCCTCTGGATCAATGATTATCAGGACAAAGGTCGACCTCACGCGGATCTGATCTCCCCGCGCGCCTGCGCAAAAACTTCGGCGGCGCCCCAGACGGCCAGCCCTGCCATCAGTGAGGCGACAGCCAGATCAGGCCATGCCGCGCCCGTCCCGAAAACACCGACCGCGGCCGCGAGTACTGCTAAGTTTCCGATCGCGTCGTTGCGCGAACAGATCCACACCGAGCGCATGTTTGCATCCCCGGTTCGATACCGAAAGAGCATTGCCGCGACCGCGAGGTTGACTGCGAGCGCAAGAAAACCGACTATTCCCATCGTGCCGGCATCGGGTGAGGCGCCCACAAAAAAACCCCAGATAGCCGAACCAAGGACCCAGAGGCCAAAGCCTAGCATAGTGGCGGCTTTCGCGAGCGCCGCGCGTGCGCGCCATGCAATCGCCATTCCGGCAACTCCGAGGCTGATGGCGTAATTGGCTGAATCGCCAAGAAAATCGAGTGCATCGGCCTGCAGCGCGCGCGAATCTGCGGCTATTCCGGCCACGATTTCGATAGCGAACATAATGGCGTTGAGAGCGAGGGCCACCCACAGGACCCGGCGCCATCTGGGATCATTATGGGCGTCGCCGACATCGGCAGCATCGCAGCAATTCTTCGCCATCCGCTCGACTCCTGGTTTCGAGAGAGCCTATGCACCTTGTAGCCACTACAAGGTCAAGCGATTGGGATTGACGATATGAGAATTGGTGAAGTGGCGCGCAAAACGGGCGTCAAGGCGGAGACGATCCGCTTCTACGAGCGCGAAGGCATTCTAAGCCCCCCACCCCGAACCGGATCCAACTATCGCGATTACGGACCAGCCGAAGCGACGAAATTGACATTTATCCGCCGGGCGCGAGAGCTCGGTTTTTCTATGGCGGATATCCGAGAACTCCTCGATCTTTCGGAAGATGCCGATCGCCCCTGCGCAAAAGTCGATGCTATCGCGCGATCCCAGCTAGGTAAGGTCGAAAGCAAACTGGAAGCTCTAGAAGATATGCGCACTGAGTTGGCCCGAATGATCGCAAGTTGCGATCGGGAGAGGATCAGCGATTGCAGGATTATCGAGGCATTGGCCAAGTAAGCAACATCCGGCAACGCCGCTTATCTCAATATTTGGATAGTGGTCGGCAACTCATGTAATAGGAACGTCGGGCCGTCGGCATTCGAGGCTCTTTGAGCCAGTTGTGTCGCTATGGGCGGTCAAGCAACCTGCAAATGCGGATGAGCGTGCTCGCAGCGATGAACTTCGATCGTGACGTGCACATATTCTGCATGCTCTGAAAGTCGGCTGGCATAATGGTCGGGCGCTAGCGGATCATC
Organism: Stakelama marina; assembly: GCF_018122655.1. Taxonomy (GTDB): domain Bacteria; phylum Pseudomonadota; class Alphaproteobacteria; order Sphingomonadales; family Sphingomonadaceae; genus Sphingomonas; species Sphingomonas marina. Next base: position 149,832 of record NZ_JAGRQC010000004.1, on the reverse strand, counting down.
GGCGATGAGCGAGGCGATGACTGCATACTTGCCGGGACCGATCCGCCAGATGTGCAGATCGCCGATCGCGGCGTCCCGGTCCTCGAGCGCCTCGCGCACTTCTGTGTACCGATCAGAAGCCGCTTCAGCGTCGACAAGCACGGCAGCGGTATCGCGCAGCAGTGACCATGACCAGCGCCCTATCACGAATGCACCCACCAGCCCCATTGCCGCGTCCATCCATGCCCAGCCGAGGTACATGCCGGCGAGAAGGGCCACGATAGCCAGGACCGAGGTCAGGGCATCGGCAAGCACGTGGAAATAGGCGGAGCGTAGATTGTTGTCGGCATGCGCATGGTCGTGGTGATGATGATGGTCGTGATCATGCCCATGGTGATGATCGGCACCAAGCAGCCAGGCACTCGCGAGGTTCACCACGAGGCCGAGCAGGGCGATCCAGATCGCCTCGGTATAGGCAATCGTGAGCGGACTGACGAACCTTTGAGCCGATTCAACCGCGATCCCGATTGCGAAGATGGCGAGGACAAGCGCGCTCGCGAAGCCGGCGAGGTCGCCCACCTTGCCGGTACCGAATGTGAAACGCGGGTTGTTCGCATGGCGCCTGGCAAACCAGTAGGCGAAGGCCGCGACGCCCAAGGCACCTGCATGGGTCGCCATGTGGATACCATCGGCGAGAAGCGCCATCGATCCGGTCCACAGGCCAGCGACGATTTCGACCACCATCATCGCGGCGGTCAAGGCAACGACATAACGCGTGCGCCGCTCATGCGCGTCGTGCGAGGCGCTCAGGAAGTTGTGGTCATGGGCGAGCGGATTGGAGTCGGCGTGATGCATGCGGGGCTGATACCCCGAGATGCCTTTCCAAGAAATCCCTCCTTGAAACGAAAAGGCAATCGACGTCGATTGTCTGAGATGGTCGCCGCAGCCAACCGATCATAGAAATGCTGCGGCGACCAACAGACTATTCTCCCTTAGTCTTGGATCGGGACGTGACGGCCCTGCGATCGACCACGGTGATCCGGCGCGCCTTGGCATCGATGACGAGCCGTTCGGTCACGCCATTGCCCGGGAAGGCGACAACGTAACGCGGATTGAGGGAAAGCATCTGCTCGTTGCGCTTGAACCCGGCGCGGGCACCAAGCCGACGATCAAGCGAGTAGGTCAGTTGCTGCACTTCGCGGCGTTCAGCCCAACTCGCTGCCAGGCGATCGGCTCCCTTGCCGTCACCGCCATGGACCAGGAAGAGATCGGGAACCGCATCGCGAACCTTGTCCAGCGTTGCCCAGATATTGTCGGCATATCGCTTCGCATCCTCGGTGCTCTCGAAGCTCTGGCGACCACCGGCGAAGAGGACCGGAGTTCCTTCCGGTATCAGGGCGTGACGCCGGTTCTCGGCGCGTGCGCGGAGGAAATCGCGGGCATCGATCACAGCCGAAGTAAGGTGGCGCGAATGGCTCGTACGCGAGCCAGAAACAGGCTTCCACGAGGAACCGGTCTCGTCGCGATAGAGTGCTGCCGCAGCCTCGCGCATCTGCTCGAAGGCCAGCATGCTGGCTTCGGCAGCCTGCGCGCGCTCGACTTGCTCTTCAAGATTGCTCGAATGCACTTCGGAGCCATCGGCTGATGCTAGAAGAACCCGGATCTCGTCGCTGGCCCGGTCGAGCTGAGCCGCCTTGCGGCTGGCAGCACGGTGAAAGAGATTGACCACGCCCCAGGCAATGTCCTCGGCATCAGCTTCCAGGGCCGTATCGGAAAACATCGCGAAGAGGTCGGACCATACGGCGCCAAGCGTCTGCTCGATCGCGTCCTCGCAGGGAAAGTCGGTCGCGTTGAAGGGGGCCGGCCTGATGCTGAGGCCTGAAAGGTCGAGGCCGTTCAACTGGTCGATGAAGCTGTCGTACATGGGGTGTCTCCTGATCGCGGGGACAAGGAGAGGAGGCGCCATCGCCTCGGCCCTGTCCGCCGTAGCCCGATCAGGGCCGGGGAAAGGGGCGTGACGCACCGCGTAGCGGGAAACCTGCGGCCCTAGGCTGGCGCGGGCAACACGGGCCGACGGGCCGCAGGTTGCGGCGCGCCCCGACCGGCCCAAGGGCCTCTCCCGGCGGACAGGGATGAGGCAGAATCAGGACCCGGTGGCGCAAGCAAATCGGGAGCGCTCGAAGATCGCTTCGCCATTTGAGAACCGCCCGACCAGGCGCAACTCACCAAACAAGTCGATGAACCTACCCGAGACCTGGCCAAGCCAGTGCCGTGCTCTCGCCGTTCGTGGGTTGTAGAAGTCGGCCTCCCAGTACCGCGCATCGTCGCGTTCTGCGAGCCAGATCGCGGCAAGGCCGCAATAGGTCGATATGCCGCAATCCGCGAAGGCATTGCGCAGGAGGATACGGTCCTCGCGGCCGCGCCATCCCTCGAAGCGCTCGAAGGAAGGAAAGGCCGCCTTCGTGGTATCGATGACCTCGTCGACTAGGCACTCGTAGGCCCAGTCGACATCGTCGTCTTCGCCGTCATCAAGCAGGCGAAAGGCCACCACGGAGCCGGTTGGATAGCTGACGGAACGTCCCATCTCATTGCTCCTCAGGCTGCATCAACGAGATCGATGTCGGTCTCGCTTTCGTCGGATTGGTGACCACCAAGGTCAAGCAACAGGCTGGCCGCTTCCTCGGCCTTGGCTGCAGCGGTCAGGATCGCGCGCTCGTCCGATTTGAGGATCTTGAGCCAGGACGCGATGTAGCTGGCGTGATGGTCGAGGTGGGTGACCGGAAGCCCCAGTTCAGCGCCTAGAATAGCCGAGGACAGTTCGGCGATCAGTTCTTCGGCAGCATAGGCCTCGCTGCCGAAGCGGTTCTTGAGATCGCGGTCGAGCCGCGAAGCATGACCCGTCCAGTGCGACAATTCGTGTGCGAGTGTCGCGTAGTAGTGGTCATAGGCTTCGAAGAGTTCGGCTGGCGGCATGGTAACGCGGTCACGCAGCGGCTCGTAATAGGCCTGGACACCATGATGCCGCAGGTCTGCTCCGATATGGGCAAAGAAAGCATCGAGCCGGTCTTCGCGTCCTTCGGGCTCCAGCGCGGCAATGAGTGGCTTGGGGTGGTAGAATGCAGGGAGGCCGTCGCACTGGTCGGCATTGAACACGGCATAGGCCTTGAGCACGCGCCGGTTCTCGGTGTCAGCTTCGCCCTCGGCGTTTTCGACCTCCTTGGTGTAGCTCTTGTAGAAGATCGCGATGGTCGACTTTTCGCCCTTGCGGACCTGTCCGCCAAGTTTCTGGCACTGGCGGTAGGTCATCCAGTAAGGCGAGGCGTAGCCGCAGCCATCGGCCACCATCCACAGCCAGAATGTGTTCATGCCTCGATATGGCGTCCCGCAGGAGCGCAAGGGCCGCGAGACCGGTACGCCGCGCCATGGCTTTACCCAAGGTTTTGTGCCTTGCTCTAACTTCTCGACGATTGCGGCGGTGATGCGCCCGGCTGGCGAAGTTGAAGCAGTGCGTCGGGACTTGGTCATGGTAGTTCTCCTGATCGCCGGGACGGACATGCCCCGGTTCAGGAAAAGCAAAGCTCCCTCCCCTCTCCGCCGCTAAGGCAGGCGATATTCAGCGAGAACGCGAAAAGACGGCCCGTCCCCAGAGGGACGGACCGCCCGCCGAGTGACCTGGACCTGTCAGGAGGGGTCAGGCAGCCTGCTCGGCAATCTCGTCAGTCGTAACGTCGTTGACCAGCTCCTCGGCTTCGTCATCAATCGACGCATCTTCCTCGAGATCGGCTGGAACGTCAGCATCAGTGAACCGCATGATCGAAGGCACCCAGGCCTGTGCCCGTTCCTTGACCTCGGCCTCGCCGATGAAGTTGCCCGAGAAGATGCGTTCGGCAGCGCTTGCGAGTTCGGCCTTCTTGGAGGCAGCGTAGCGACTGACCAGTTCCGGACCGCCGGCGGCATCGAGCGCTTCGAGCGTGCGGGCCTTGGCCACGCGGTCGAAGTAGTTCGCCGCCGTGGGACGCCACCAATGCGCGGTCTCGATTTCGAGGAGGGAGCCGAGCGCCTCGTGCATCGGCACCGAGCGCTCGCCTTCGCAGGCAAGGCTGGCGACAAGCGTGCGAGAGACGACATGGCCAAGCCAGGCCGAGCGCGCCTCGTCTGACAGTGCCCGGAATCTCGCAAACCGATCGACATCGCTTTCTTCCGAGCGCCAGCTTTCATCGAGCGACCCGGCGAATTCGGCTAGGGCAGCGCTCGACGGTGCATCCTTGGCCTCGAACCCAGTAACCGGGCCGGAAGCGACAGAGCCGACCAGCGTCGACGCTTTCTTGGCGCGCCAGTCATGTCCATCGGCATCGGCAAGCGTGAAGACCATGAAGTCGAGCGCCAATGCCGGATCGTTGGCGAGATGGATCGCCAGGATGTCGCGGCGCTGCATGGCCAGTTCGTCAAGCAAGCGCTGGGACAACGAGCTTCCCTTGGGCTTCGCCGCTCCGCTCTCTTCAATGGCCTCGACCACGCCTTCGTCAGCGATGACTTCGGTCTCGGTATAGAACTGCGGGACCAGTGCCGGCTCGCCATTGCGTGAGAGGACGAGGAAGGCACCAGCCTCGGATTTCAGCTCGTCGGCAAGCACGGGGGGACGATCATTCAGCGCGCGCATGGCGCGGTCTATCACCACGAGTTCCTGTTCGGCCTTGGCGACCTCGTCCTCATCGCTGTCCTCGTCTTCGAGCACGGCGGCGACGCGGTCGTAGTTGGCCTCGAGTTCGCCAAATTCCTTCGCTTCCTGTTCGGTCATTGGCGCAGGCTCGCAAGGCAGACGGCTCAGACCTTCGACGAGGTCATGGCTGACGTAGTTGCCAAGCGTCGGGCGCACCCAGGCAAGGCCATATTCGAGCGCAGTCTTCTCTGCGGCTTCTTCCATGGCCTTGTGTGCGAGGTCTTCGAGCAGCGCGACATCGATCCAGCTTTCGCTGGCGTCATCGTCGAACAGTTCGCGCTCGATCCGGCCACCTGCGGCGAGGTAGGCGTCGCGTCCGACGAGGACAGCTCGCGGATCACAGCCGCGCACCGTGGAGTCGAGCACCATGCGGCGGATCGTGTCGGGCGTGATCTGGTACCAGGCGTCCTGCAACTCTGCATAGACATGCGCCTGGCGCTCCACGTCGGAAATCGCGCCATAGGCCTTGGCCATGTCGAGCGTGATCGTGCCTTCGGCGAGAGCTTCGAAAACGCAGGGTGCGAGGCTTGCCAGGCGCAGGCGCCCTTCGACGAACCGGACGGTGAGGCCGAAGCGGCGCGCCACGTCTTCGGTGGTAGCCCCCGCCTCGATGATGGAGGCAAAGGCCTGCGCTTCGTCGGCGGGGTTCATCGCGAGGCGCTGGAAGTTCTCGGCAAGGCTGGCCTCGCGCACTTCGCTTTCCTCGCCTTCAATGACGAGGCAAGTGACCTCGTGGTTTTTCGGCAGCGTGCCCTCCTCGGCCAGAGCTTGCAGTGCAGCGAGGCGGCGACCGCCGGCCTCGACCTCGAACTTGCCGCGCTTTCCTTTGCGCACGACGAGGTTCTGCAGCAGGCCGCGCGCAGCAATGTCTGCCCGCAGCTGGAGGTCGGCCAGCACGTCGCTCGACTTGCGAACATTACGCGGGCTCGGGACGAGCTTCTTCAAGGGAATCGACTGGATCATGGGTGTTCTCCTGATGGAATGAGGGCGCAGGTGAGGATCACGAGGCCCACAAGCCCAAAGGGCTCCCTCCACTCTCATTCTGAGATTGGGGTCTGACTGAGGGATCAGGCGGCTAGCGCGGGGAGGATCGACGCGGCTGCGGAGACTGGCACGAACAGCCGCGTGCGGTAGCGGATGATCTCGGTGAAGCAGCCCTTGTTCTTGTACCAGTCGAGCCGGTCGGGCGAGAACCCGGTCAGTTCAAGGCGCTGATCGCCGCCGACCAGCGAGCGCTTCACGGTGAGTGGTTCGTGGCTCGCAAGGCCCAGCGGTTTGCCGCTGGCGATGACGAGCTCTCCGATCTGCTCAGCAGATGGTCCGGCAACGCCGGAGAGGCCAAAGGTCTCGGCGATCGCAGCGAGATCGATATCGAGCACTTCGCGACCGATGATCGACTGGCCGTCCTCGGCAACGAGCCGGGTGACGCGGACATGATCTCCAGGCAGGCGTTTCCAGACCGGAAGCAGCAGCCCTGTGGCGAGATGGACGCGCTCGGTCACCGGTGACTTGGCCGCCTCATCTTCCTCGGCCCGCCAGGCGCTTGTGAATGCAGTGACGCCAATTTCTTCCCAGTGGCTTTCAGCGAGTGCCTCAAGCGTCCAGTTCGCGGACTTGAGCGGTCGCAGCAGGCGTCGGCGTTCGATCACGGCCCCGTCGTCGGCGATGAGGCGCCGGGCAGGAACCGACAGCGCAACCTTGCCCGAGCGCGCATTGCGCATCGGGATCGCGTGCGGACTGCCAATCTCGTGCATCCGAACGAGGCGCTGCAATCGCAGAGGCCGCAGGTGCCTCGTCACTTCTAGCGAGACGAGACGGGTTTCTGCTCCGGTCACTGGGTCGGTGCGGAGGAGTTCGTCGGCGAGGACTGAGAAGCGATCGATCTTCACGGTTTCCAGTCCCTGGTCGAGCGTTCCGGCCTCGCGCGCGGCTTCGATCCGCGCTTCGACGAGGCCGAGATATTCGTCGAAGATCGAATTCTGCAGCGCGATTGGCAGCGCGAGAATGCGGTTGAGCCAGCGCTGAATCGTCGGGAGATTGTCGGTCAGCCCGCCATCGGGATTTTCAAGCCGTAGGCCGGTGCGTTCTACGAAGTTACCGAAGCTCGTGGCTTCGAGCTTGCCGTCATAGAGCAGCTGGAACCAGCGGCTGAGCGCGTCGCGCGCGTAGTCGCTTTCGAGATTGTCTGCCGAGTCGAACAGGTTCTGTCCGCCCGTCTGGCGCTGGCCGCGCGTAAGCGCGCCCAATGCGTCGAGCCTTCGCGCAATGGTCGAGATGAACCGACGCTCGCCCTTCACGTCGGTGGTAACGGGACGGAACAGCGGGGCCGAGGCCTGATTGGTGCGGTTCGTGCGACCGAGACCTTGGATCGCGTTGTCGGCGCGCCAGCCTGGCTCGAGCAAGAAGTGAACCCGGCGCTGCTGGTTCCTGACGCCCAAGTCGGCATGGTAGGATCGTCCCGTGCCGCCCGCATCCGAGAAGACCAGGATGCGCTTGGTGCCTTCCATGAAGCTTTGGGCTTCGGCGACATTGGCGCTGGGGCTACGCCGTTCGAGGCGCTGGTCACCATCGCGGCCCAGGACAAGCCTGCGGGTCCGGCCCGTGACTTCGGCCACGGCGTCGGTTCCGAAATGTTCGATAATCGCATCGAGCGCAGTGGCGATGGGCGGCAGTGCGCAAAGCTGTTCGATCAGCGCGTCACGCGCGGCGATCGCGCGGGGGCAGAAAACGGGATTGCCTTCCTCGTCGCTCATCGCCTCGGAGCGAAGATTGCCGTCCTCGTCGGCGAAGACCTGCATCAGGCGCACAGGGAAGCTCTTGACCAGGTAGTCGATGACATATTCACGCGGTGAGAGATCGATATCGAGCGCTTCGCGATCTTCCACGGTAAGGTCGGCAAGGCGCCGGTCGAGCATAGCCTCGGCGGTCGAGACAAGCTGCACGACGACCGAATGGTCTTCGCCAAGCGCTGCTTCCATCGCGGGGATCAGGCTGGGCAGTTTCATCGAAAGCAGGAGCTGGGCAAAGAAGCGCTGCTTGGTGCCTTCGAAGATCGACAGCGCCGCAGCTTTGGCATTGCGGTTGAGCGTGTCGCCGCTGTCCTCGTCGACCACGCGGGTTGCTTCGAGCGCAGCTTCGAGGTTGCCGTGAATGATCGCCCAGGCATCGGCATAGGCATCGTAGATCCGTACCTGTGCTTCGGTCAGGCTGTGTTCGAGGATCTCGTACTCCACCCCGGCGAAGGACAGCGCACGGGCAAGGTAGAGCCCCTGGGCCTTGAGGTCGCGGGCGACGAGCTCCATCGCCGCAACGCCGCCAGCTCGGATCTCGGTCATGAACGCCTCGTGGGTCGGAAAGGCGGTCTCGGGTCCCCAGAGGCCAAGCCGTGAGGTGTAACCGAGGTTGGCGATATCCGAGGCGCCAGTGGCCGAAGCATAGAGCACGCGGGCGCGCGGCAGATGGTTCTGTAGCCGTAGGCCCGCCATGCCCTGTTCGGATCCTTTGACCTTGCCGCGGGTTGAAGAGCCCCCGAGCGCATTGGCCATCGCATGGGCTTCGTCGAAGGCGATCACGCCGTCGAAATCTACGCCCGCCCAGGCAAGGATCTGGTCGAGCCGCGTGTCTTCGGCGCGGCCCGAGCGCAGCGTCGGATAGGTGACGAAGAGAATGCCTTCGGACATCGTTACGGGGTGGCCAAGTTTCCAGCGTGAGAGTGGCTGAATGTCGAGCGGCAGCCCGCCAAGCGCTTCCCAGTCGCGGCGTGCATCTTCGAGCAGCGCCTCGTTCTTGGTGATCCAGACATGCCGGCGCTCGTCTGCGAGCCATCGGTCCATGATGACCGCGGCGATCTGCCGTCCTTTGCCCGCTCCGGTTCCGTCGCCGAGGAAGAAGCCTTGGCGGTAAGAGTGTCCGTCCTCGGAGAGTTCCAGCGAGGTGCCTTCCTGGCTCACCTTGAACTGACCCGGAAGATCGCGCGCAAATGCCTGGGCAGCGTAGACCAGTGTCTCGCATTGCGCTTCGGACAGAAGGCCCTCGGCCTTCCAGCAAGCGGGAAGGCGCGGTGTGACGTCCGGCTGGGGTGCTGCGACCGAACCCATGGCGACCGATTCCACGAGCGGGGTGGGATGAACCGGCGCACCTTCGAACACGATGCGGCTGGGCCGGTAAGGCAGGTAGATGCCTGCCTGTTCAGGCACCGGCGCGGGGTCGGCGAGAACAGAATAGGCAAGATCGATCGCATTCGCCGTGGCTGCTGGTGTCGCGGCGAACGGCGCCAGCGGCCGCACCGGCGCGCTTTGGGCCGAAGTCTTGCCAACGAGGCGCACTGGCTTGCCGAGCGGCAGGCGATAGATGTTGGCGGAGGTCTGTACGCGTGGCGGAAGCGCAGTGATAAATTCGTGGAGCGAGTTGAGGTCGGCAGTATCTCCGGTGATCGCAGGCGAGGACGCAGTCGGCGTCTTGTCGAACACAACCAGGCGAACGGCGATCCCCGTCCCTGTCCGACGAAACATCTGCTGCAGGCGAACATCGAGGAGCAGCGACGCTTCGTCCTGTTCCTTGGCGAAAATGGAAGCAACGAAGCCTTCGGGCATGATGGCGACAATCCTCGCTCCAGCGGCGGCAGACCGGATCGCGCTGCGCAGGTGGCGCTGCGCCGTATCGCCGTCCTTGCCGCGTTCCTTGCTGCGCGCGAATGGCGGGTTCATCAGCACGACCGACGGAACCGGGCCGCGAAGCAGGTCCGCGATCAATTCCCCGTCATGCGCAGTGATTGTGGCCGACGGGAAGATGTGACTCAGACCGTCTCGTCTTGCCGGATCGATCTCGTTGAGGAGCAGCGAGGCGTTCTGGACGCTGCCCCAGAGCGCAATGGCGCCATTGCCGGCGGATGGTTCGAGTAGCGTTTCGTGCGCAGAGATAGCTGCGGCCTTTGCCATCAGCCAGGTCAGCATTAGCGGGGTCGAGAACTGCTGGAGCTCGACCTGTGCTTCGCTGCGAACGTGCCGGGGCGGCAAGGCTGCTTCGAGCCAGTCGAAGCGCGCTCCGGCTTCGTGCACGTTCGTCGCCAGATCGATCCGTGAGGACTTTCGCAGCCAGAGCAGTGCGCCGATCTCGACCGCGTTGTTGTAGTCATCGATGGTCCAGGCGCTTCCCCAGTCCAAGGCCCCGGTCTCGTCGGCTAACAACACGGAAATGTCGGCGCGGGTAAGATGACGTCCCGAAGCGAGAAGTTCGGCAACTCGGGTGCCGATAGCGTAGGACAAAGGCGTTGACGGCAACTGCTCGCCGGCGGGAAACAGGTCTGATTGAAACATGGCAATTCGTCCTCCTGATGAAGGCATCGGGACACGCCCTCTGCCGGATCAGGAATTCGAGAAGCCCTCTCTCCTCTACGGCGCCGCCTTGCGGCGCAGCCATGCTGTGAGTTCGTCGTTCCAGTCGGTGTCGCGTGAGGATGGTTTGCAAACGTGGATCGTCCGCGCATCGCGGGCATAAGCTGCCAGGCCACGCGACGCGGCCAGCTCGCCGCCAGCATCGTGATCGACGAAGAAGTGAAGCTCGGTCACGCTCTCAGGCACGCTCACGAGACCGAAGCGCTCATTGCCCAGGGTCGCCCAGACGGGAATGCCGGTTAGCGCATAGGCCGACATCGCGCTCTCGATACCCTCGGCGAGGCCTAGCTTGCCGGAGGCCGGAGCGAACAGGCGGACAGCAGCTTCGCCGAGCGCGCCGAGCGCGCGCTTCGGTTTGTCGAAATCGGCCTTGGCATTGCCCGAAAGGAACGTGCGATGGATGGCGATCGGCCCCTCGTCGAGGCTGACCGCCGCAATCATGGCGGGCAAAAAGCGGGTGCGTCCCATCGGACCAAGCGGCGTTCGCGAATGAAAGCGGAGCGCCGAAGATGCGGCCAGGATGCCGCGGCTCTCAAGATATGCCCTTGCCGGACTGGCACGCAGTGGCTGTGCATCGCGCCAGATGCGCAAGGCAGCGGTCGAAGGCTTCGCTGCAGGACCAGTGTCCATCGTGGGATCAATTGGACCTCCCGAGAACAAGGCCGACGCCGGTACGCCTTCACGCGCTAGCGCTGCGAGCACGGAATTCTGATCGCATCCGGCAAAGCAATGGAGGAGAATGGCACCCCGCCCGAGCGATATGCCGAGCGAGGGTGTGCGGTCGTCATGTGCGGGGCAACGAGCCATGCCCTTCGTGCCGGACCATTTGCCGCCACGGCTTTCGCAGATGCGGCGGGCGGTTGCTTCCAAAGAGCTTATCTTGGTGAAATATAGGTGGGACATAGCACATCGCGATCCTTTCGGTTCGCTCACAAAGGCCCCCTCCCCTCCAGCCTTCCTGTATTGTGAGAGCAGGTTGGAAAGGAGTCACTTCTGCGCTTCGACCCCGTCGGTTTGAGCGTCGCATCGCCATTGTCGCTCAGCCGCGAGGTATACCTATCTGCCGCGGCGGCTTCTCACTTGCGCCATTGATTCTTATTGCTGCCCCATGTCTGGGTCAGTTCAGATCATGTGATAACTTGCGCCCCCTATCGAGAATTTTGATCCGATCTTTCCTTCTGTAAAGCGCGTCGCGCCTTCGGAAGGTAGTCACGCCAAGTCCGCAGATGAGTGATATGGCTGATTTTTCCGGGCTTGCTCATTCCCGCCATCGCAGCAATCGCCATTCTGCCATGGCCAACCTTACCTGCCTCACGAGCGAATAATGTCTTCGCGCGTTCGATTTCCTCATCTGAATAATGCATTCGATACTCCTTCGGGTTAAACCTGCGAGAGCGTTCGAACGAAATTCGGCGAACCCTCTGCAGGGTCCGCCGGTTAACCTCCAACTGGAGGACGGGACCTCGGAATTCTTTTCCGAGGCTGTCGATCAGTGCCGACATGCGTGACGTTTGCGATATAGTCGCTGAGACAATTCGCGCAACTGCACAGCGACTTTTGAAGTACAATGGTCAAGCCACGGCCTAGCGACCGCTCACCAGCGCCTCTCCACTCAGCCATGGCCATTGTAAGCCTTGTGCAGGAGGCGTTGAAGCATCTTCCTTCGGTAAATCTGCTTCTAGCGAAAGAGCACAAAAACATGACATATCATTTCTATTTGCGGAATTTCGCATGATATGTCATATATCAGGCTATGCCCCGTTCGTCTCGAGCTGCTAGCGGACTACCGCCCCAGAGCCAACGTGCGATTACACGGCTAGGCAAGGATATCGCCCTTGCTCGCCGCCGGAGAAAACTCCCTCAGCGTTTGATGGCCGAGCGGATGATCGTCTCGGTTCAAACGCTGCAACGTCTCGAAGCGGGGGATCCTACCGTGGGCCTCGCGGTTCTGGCGAGCGCCCTTCATGTCCTTGGGATGACACAGCGCCTTGCTGAGTTGGTAACCCCAGACAGTGATCGGGCCGGGATCAGCGAAGATTTGTCCCGCCTGCCCCAAAAGACCCATGCTGTCAGCGACGATGATCTGGATTTCTAGCAAGTCGTGACGACCATCCGCACCTATGTCTTCGTGCATCTAGAGGAGGGGCCTGTTCCGGCAGGCCTTCTCACGATGACCGACGAACCGCGCAACCAGTTTGCTACCTTCGCTTACGGGCGGCGTTATCTGGAACGCGCTGACCGTATTGCGGTCGATCCTGTAGCTCTGCCGTTGCACGAAGCTGGAACTTCTCGAACGTTCAGGACGGAAGAAGGCTTTGCCGTGTTCGGTGGCATTCGGGATGCTGCTCCCGATGGCTGGGGCCAATACCTGATGTACAAGGCGATGGGCGATCGCTTGCCGAGCGAAATCGATCTCATTCTGGCCTCGGGCGAACATCGTGTAGGGGCGCTCGCCTTCGGACCGACATCCGCCCAGCCGGAGAGAATTACGCCATGGGGGGGTGGCCTTGCTCCGGGCGAAGAGTTCACGCTCGCAGAGCTAGCGGAAGCCGCCGAACGCGCGCAGCATGTCGACGAACTCGACGAGAACTTAAGAGCCTTGCTGGCAGCCGGATCATCTCTGGGCGGCGCCCGGCCGAAGGCTGCTACAAAAATCGGCGACCAACCCTGGATCGCGAAATTCCAGAAGCGCGGGGACAGCTTTCCCGAATGCAGAGTTGAACTGGCGACGATGCGGCTTGCCAGCGAATGTGGTCTCGATGTGCCGCCACTCGACTTCCGCTGTGTCCTTGATCGCGACATCTATCTGATCGAGCGGTTCGATCGGATTCCTCACGGCAACTGGCTGGAACGTAGGCCCTTTGCTTCGGGGCTCACAATGCTCGGGGCGCATGAGAGCGAGGTCAGCAGCTTCAGCTATGCCGATCTCGCAGGAGCGATCCGGCAATTCGGAACCGAAGTGCGCCAGGATCTGCACGAGCTATTTCGTCGTATGTTGCTCAATATCCTCGTCACCAATGATGATGATCACCTGCGTAATCATGGCTTCCTGTTCGATGGTGAGGGTTGGCGGCTATCGCCGCTTTACGATGTAGTGCCGAAACCGCAGCTGGGACTGGAGCGACGGCTCGTCCTCGGCGTGGGGCCGGAAGGCCGCAATGCAACGATCGAGAATGCTCTCGCCGGTGCCGCGGTCTTCGACCTCAGCCATGATGACGCGAAAGCAATCGCCGAAAACATGAGCAGAACCGTAGCGACACGGTGGGAACAGCTGTTCACGGAGGCTGGGATAAGCGCGGCTGACCGCAAGCGTTTCGCAACCTGCTTCCGATTGGCAGCGCCTGCATCATGATCGCAATCGCAGAAATCCCTTCATGGGGGCGCGTGCTTGTCAAATTTGACGTGGTGATTACCCGGTGATTGCTAGCCGAGAAAATGGGCATCAAAAAATGCCAATTAATGATTACATATCAGTGCATTACGATGGTATGGCCACTAAGGTCTGGTATTTCCGCTATATCCGCGTTTGAACGACACGGTTCAGAAAATAGCGGCTTCCCAAGATTTCATGTATATAGTGCTTCCCAGCAGGGAGAGCGCCAATGGACCAGGACAAGAATCCCAAGGCCGACAAGGACCGCCGCAAGGGTAGCGACCGGCGGCAAGGTGACGATCCGAATTACAAAGGTCCCGAACGCCGCAAGGGTGATCGCCGCTCGCAGGATTGACCCTCCGTCCGCGTCGCGCGAGCCCGGCCGTCAGGCGCGGTTGCCGCTGCGCGTCCAGCGTCCGCGCAACGCACGGGCGATCCAGCTTGCCACGCCCGGCCGCACGAACAGCCAGTCACGGATCGCTGGCCCCTGTTCGGCGCCGATGACCTTCTTGTACCCGCTGTCGCCCGCGCCCCAATCGACGACCGACTGACCGTCCTCGATCGCGCGAAGCAGGTTGCGGTAATAGAGTATCTTGCCCGGCGAATGTTTGGCGAACGCCGGGTCATAGCTGTTGGCGATGGCGTATTTCAGCGTGCCGGCATTGAGGTCGAACGAAAACGCGGCCGGTTCGCCGCCCACTTTCAGGACCGCCGCCCACATCATTTCGGCGAGTGCCGGATCGGCGGCTGCGGCACGCCAGAATATGCCGTGACCGGTTTGTGTGAACTTGGCGTCGCTGCCATCTGTACGCGCGGCGATCCAGCTCTTTTCCTCGATGGCGGCAAGATCGTCGAATGCACAGTCCGACCATCCCGCGCCGGTCACGAACGACCAGTCGAGGTCGCCGTGCCCGGCGAGATGCTTTTCGTGGAAGCGGTTCTTGCGCAGCGTCGAGTTGCGCGGCCAGGTGCCTTCCGCACGCTTCGCCGCCATGTCGAGCAGGAAGCTGTCGGCGATGAACCGGTCGATCGCCAGCCAGCCGCGCGACCTGGCGGCTTCGCCGAGCAGAACGAGCGAGGGGTCGTCGTCATAGACCGGCCCGAAGCGCAGCGCGTTGACCTCCCGGCCAAGCGCATCGAGCAACGCTTCGAAGGCGCCGACCCCGGCATCGTCGCGCGCCGGAAAGCTGCGGAACGGCCAATAGCTTCCGGGAACGGCGGCGAGCTTGAGTATCGCCGGACCGAACCCGGTGATCGGCAACGCCGCCACGGGCTGGCCCTCGCGCGATACCAGCAGCGTGCGCGCATCACCGCCATACGCCTGCAACGCTGCGGCGAACCAGCCATAGCGCAGGAAACGGTGCGATGCGGGCGCGGCTTCGGCGACGCTGTCGATTGCCGAAGACAGGCCATCGCAGGTCTGCACGGCATATAGCGGCGGCAGACGTTCGAAGTCGGACAGGGGCATCGGCCGGGTCATGTTCGCCGCGATACCAGCCTTGGGTTACCAAGGCGTGCAGATCGTCAGGCGCTCGCCCGGTCTTCGCGCACCCATAAGCGGGCGGCATCGAGGTCGCGCATCGGAAATACGCGGATATCGACCGGCATCAACGCGCCCACCGCCTTGCTGACCGGCCCGATCCAGCCGCTGTCGGTAACAACTGCGGTCCGCGAAAGCTGGCTGAGATGGTCGAATCCCCAGCGAATGTCGCGCCACCATAGCGACGGCTCCATGCCTTCGAAGTCGCGGATGATCTCGACGATGTTGACCTTGCCATGCTGCGCGATCTGGCTTTCGATCTCGGCAGCAACGGCATCATATTGCTCGCGCGAAATCCGACCATCGACGGTAAATTCGATGACGCCGGCTTGCGAATCCGTAACAAAATCGATCATCGGCCACCTTCACCCTTGCGGCCCCCCGGTCGATGACAGCATAACATAGGTGAATGGCTTTTCCTCCCGCCCTCTCGACCGTAGCCGAGACGAGCTTGCGCGCGCCATGCTGCCGGGCCAGCGCCGCGACGGCTTGCGGTTGTCCGCGCCCATTTGCTGACGACATTTTCCTGGAGCACGCCCCTGCATGACGATCGATGTCGAACGCCGCTTGTTGCAGTTGATCGTATCGGTTCTCGTGCTGATTCCGCTCTATGTCGGGTTGAAGAGCCTTGTCGGCGGCCCCGAATGGCTGGGGCATCCGGCGCAGGTGCCCGTCGATCTCGATAGCCACTTCCGCTATCTGTCGGGCATCTTCCTCGCGCTCGGCATCGCGTTCGCCACATGCGTGCCGCACATCGAATGGCGAACCGGGCGGTTCCGCACGCTCGGCTTCATCGTCATCCTCGGCGGAGTAGGCCGCCTGATTTCCTATTTTGCGGTCGGCGCGCCCTCGCAGGGACATCTGATCGGCCTCGGCATCGAACTGGTGATCGTACCGCTGCTGATGCTCTGGCAGATGTCACTCGCAAGCCGCTGGCGCGGCCTGCGAATGCCGATGATCTGAACGCGCGTTAGCGATCGAACCCGTCGAGCGCCGGCCCGCTGTTGGCGCTAGCCGCATAGCCCGGCGCGACCCGCGCATTGGCCTTCTGCTCATAGGCATAGCCCGCATCCAGAAGCTTCGCCTCGCTGTACGGGCGCCCGATGAACGACAGCCCGACCGGCAGTCCCTTCACCAGCCCCATCGGAACGGTGAGGTGCGGATAGCCCGAAATCGCAGGCAGCCCGCTCGAGCTGGGACCGGAGAACTGGTCGCCATAGACGGTGTCCGAAAGCCACGGCATGCCATAGGTCGGCGCGACGATGATCGTCGCCTTCGCGGTCTTCAGCATCGTGTCGATCGCCGTCGCGGCCAGCGTGCGCGATGTCTCGCGCGCGCCTTCATAGGCCGGATCTTCGACGCCCCCGGTCTTTTCGGCCATCGTGAAGATCTCCTGCCCGAAATAGGGCATTTCCTGATCCGCATGCGCCTTGTCGAAGGCGATCAGGTCGGCAAGCGTGCGCGTCTTCACCGCAGCAGGCGTCGATGCGAGATATTTGTTGAGGTCGCTCTTCAGCTCCATCTTGAGGACGTCGAACTCGGCATCGCCCATGCCCTCGGTCTTGGGCCGTTCGACATCGACCAGCGTCGCACCGGCTGCTTTCAGCATCTCGAGCTGCGCATCGAAACGCGATTTCAGCGCATCGGGCATATCGGGGCGCATCACCGCGATCCGCACGCCCTTCAGCGCGTCGGCGGACAGGCCCGCGGCATAATCGGCGCGGTGTGCATCGGCGTCCTTCGTCGCCGGGTCGGCGGGGTCGCTGCCGACCATTGCCGAGAACAGCATCGCGACATCGCGCACGTCGCGCCCCATCGGCCCGGCGGTATCCTGGCTGTGGCTGATCGGTACGATATGCGTGCGGCTGACAAGGCCAATCGTCGGCTTCAGCCCGACCAGACCGTTCATCGACGACGGGCAGGTCACCGACCCGTCGGTCTCTGTGCCCAGCCCGGCAGCCGCGAAGCTCGCCGCCACCGCTGCGCCGGTGCCGCTCGACGATCCGCACGACGTGCGGTCGAGCGCATAGGGGTTGCGCACCAGTCCGCCGACCGCGGACCAGCCCGACATCGAATTGGTCGAGCGGATATTGGCCCATTCGGACAGGTTGGTCTTGGCAATGACGATCGCGCCCGCCTTGCGCAGCAGCGCGACGACCGGCGCGTCCCGATTGGTCACATTGTCCTTCAACGCCAGGCTGCCCGCCGTCGTGGGCAGCGGACCGGCGAGTTCGATATTGTCCTTGATGACGATCGGTATGCCGTGCAGCGGACCGCGCACATGCCCCGCCTTGCGCTCGGCATCGAGCGCCTTTGCTTCGGCCAGCGCCTGCGGGTTGACGGCGATGATGCTGCGCAGGCCCGGCCCCTTGCGGTCCATCGCGGCGATCCGCGCGAGATAGGCGCGAACGAGCTGCTCGCTCGTTACCTGGCCCGTCTCCAGCGCGTGCGACAGATCGGATAGCGAACGCTCCGCGACCTCGGGAAGCGCTGGTTCAGCGGCGGTCTGGGGCGCCGCCGCGACGGCCGTACCGGAAAACGCCGCTACAGCCGCACCCGACATGGCAATCGCAAGCGCGCTCATCGACACCAGCGCCACACGCCGGCCGTTCGACAACATCTTCATGATTTCCCCCTGTTCCAGACTCATCCTTACGCCATCCACCGAATCGCGACCGCGCAACGCAACTGTCATCGAGTTTTCGCGGCAGTGCAACAATCGGGGCGCAACGGGAGCATCTTTTCACGAACCGGGGGAATTTCATGCGCAATGTCGCACCCATGGCGCTCGGCGCCATCCTGTTGCTTACCGTCTCTCCCGCCGCGCTGGCACAAAGCAATGGTCAGAACGACACCGGCGCTGCCGAAAACACGGCGGCATCGGACACCGATATCGTCGTCACGGCGCAAAAGCTGGAACAACGCGCGGTCGACGTGCCGATCTCGATCACCGCGGTAACCGGCGATCGCATGGACCAGCTGGGCGTTTCCGATCTGGACGAGCTTTCCAACTATGTTCCGGGGCTCAACATCCAGGAACAATCGGCCAACAACCCCGGCATCGTCATTCGCGGCATCACGTCGGACAGCGGATCGGCGCAACAGGCCGCGCGCGTCACGCTTTATTACAACGGCGTCGACATTTCGCGGTCGCGCGGTTCGTACCAGGATCTTTATGACATCGACCGGGTGGAGGTCATCAAGGGACCGCAGGCGACGCTGTTCGGCACGGCATCGGCGGTCGGCGCGATCAGCATCATTTCCAAGCGGCCCGAGCCCGGTTTTTCGGGATCGCTGACGATCGGCGACGGCAATTACGACTATCGCCTGCTGCGCGGGTTCGTGAACGCCGGTTCGGACGTCGTCGCCGGGCGCTTCGCCTTCGCGTACAAAAAGCGCGACGGTTATGTGAAGAACCTCGCCCCGAACCAGGGCGATCTCTACGCGCAGGACCAGCTCGGCATGCGCGGTTCGTTGCGCTTGACGCCCAGCGACGCGCTGACCGTCGACCTGATCGGCACCTATGACCGGCAGCGCAATTCGGGCACACCCTTCATCTCGGGAAGCCTGCCGACCACCGCCGGCCCGGCCGCCCCGCTGAGCAACGTCGCGTGGCTCGGCGGATCACCCTATTCGGAAAGCGTTCTCGGCTCGGCCAATCTCGGCCTGCACCGCGATGTGTACGACGCCAACCTGACCGCGAGGTGGGATCTTTCGGACGATTGGACGCTGACGCTGGTCAACGGCTATCGCCGGTTCCTGTCGAACGAGGTGTTCGACGCGGACGGCAGCCGCGCTTGGTATCTGGAATTCGCCGAAGACGCCAAGGGCTGGCAGGCGAGCCAGGAAACGCGCTTCGCCTATACCTCCGACCGGTTTCGCGGTTCGTTCGGGCTGAACGTCTTCCACGAACAGGGCTTCCAGCGCGTCCCCTTCTCGACCGAAGAGGGGACCTATCTGCAATGTACGCTCAACATCATTCCCGGGCTGGGCTGCGTCGCGCCCGACGGCACCGTGTCGGCGGCGCAGGCGACCGCGCTTGCGACCGGCGGTGCGGCGACCGCGATACCCTATTCCTCGGTGTTCCAGAATGACGGCAAGAACGACAGCTATTCGGTTTTCGCCGACGGCACCTGGATTCCGACGCCGCGGCTCGAGCTGACGGCGGGCGTGCGCGCGCTGATCGAACAGCGCATCAGCGGCTATTCGGCGACTCAGCCCAATGCCGTGCTCGCGGGCGTACCGCTGTTGCCGATCGTCGATACCGCGGGACAGACCTTTCACGCGCGGCGCAGCTATCAGGCGTTTCTGCCGCGTTTCAACGCGCTCTATCACCTGAACGACGACATCAACGTCTATGCGACGATTTCGAAGGGCCGCCGTTCGCCGACGGTCAAACTGAACTCGGCCAGGGGGGTCGCGGGGCCGGTCGCCAATGTGCAGGACATCCCCGAAGAAACCGTCTGGAACTACGAAGCCGGGCTGAAGGGCAAGGCGGGCATCGTCTCGGGCTCGCTCGCCGTCTATTACGAAACCTACAGCGCGTTCCAGGTGACGGTGATCGACAATGCCGGTGCCGCGCGAACGGAAAGCGCCGGCTCGGCGAAGAATCTTGGTGTCGAGGCCGAGCTGTTCGTCCGGCCGACACGCTGGATCAACCTGTTCGGCAATATCGGTTATATCGGCGGCGGCATCGACAACAATCCGAAGTTCGGCGCCTATGCCGGCGATCAGTTCCGGCTCCAGCCCAAAGTGCAGGCATCGGGCGGTTTCACGTTCGACATGCCGATGGGCGACGGAGCCAGCATATTCGCGACGCCCAGCATCACCTATCGCAGCAAGATCTATTTCGAGCTGCCCAATACCGAGCTGATAAGCCAGGACCCGGTGACGCTGGTGAATATCCGCGGCGGCGTTCGCTTCGCCGATGGCCGCTACGAAGCGGCGGCGTTCGCACGCAACCTGACCAACCGGCACTATCTGCTCGACGCGGGCAATACCGGCGGCGGTTTCGGATATCCGACCTTCATTCCCGCCGAACCGCGCTTCTACGGCGTGGAACTGACGGCAAACTTCTGACCGGCCCTGCCCCTGGGGCCGACACTGACGGGGCGGTCCGCACGGACCGCCTCTCTTTTTGTGTATCGAAGGCAGTAGTCGCACCATCGGGTGGCGAGCGGCGCGGGCGCGCACCATATCTTGTGTCCGGGCGTCGCAACCCCAAGAATTTATTTTCGTTCTGCGCCTGTTCCCTTGCGCTCGCGACAACCCTAGGAAGGTCCACGCGTCGCTGCGTCGCACGGTCCATGAGACGAGTCATTTTAGCGACGAACCGAGTCCCTGAAATGTCATTTACGGCCTTGCGTCGCGACGCGATTAGGCACAATCTATAGTGGTTGTTTGCGGGGGCAAACCCTATCGCTGGTAGAACAGTGACCGCGACCCCATATCGCGGAATGCCCCTTTTTGCGCCTGTCAACGGGCGCACGATCACTTTTTGTTCTCGCGTCGGATGCGCGGGATGGTAGCATCGGGGTTCGCTTCCCCGAGTCGATTAAACAGAGGACGGGGCCAGTCATGGATTTCAGGGATACACAGGACGAACGCGTGACCGACCAGAGCACCGACACCGCCGAAACCGCAGCGCCGGAAGCCAAGGCCGAAGCCAAGCCTGAGAAGCTCGATTCGAAGTCGGTGCGGCCCCAGCTCTACCCGATCGAGGTCGATCATTCTCGCGACGCGCTGCTGACCGAATTCGGCAAGGAAACGCTGAAGGACCGCTATCTGCTGCCCGGCGAGGATTATCAGGATATCTTCGTCCGCGTCGCATCGGCCTATGCCGATGATGCCGAACATGCGCAGCGGCTCTACGATTATATCTCGAAGCTGTGGTTCATGCCCGCCACGCCCGTTCTGTCGAACGGCGGCACCGGTCGCGGCCTGCCGATCTCCTGCTATCTCAACTCGGTGCCCGACAGCCTCGACGGCATTGTCGGCACCTGGAACGAGAATGTCTGGCTCGCCTCGCGCGGCGGCGGCATCGGCACCTATTGGGGCAATGTCCGCGGCATCGGCGAGCCGGTCGGACTCAACGGCAAGACCAGCGGCATCATCCCCTTCGTCCGGGTGATGGATTCGCTGACGCTGGCGATCAGCCAGGGCAGTCTGCGCCGCGGTTCGGCGGCGTGCTATCTCGACGTCAGCCACCCGGAAATCGAGGAGTTCCTCGAAATCCGCAAACCCTCGGGCGACTTCAACCGCAAGGCGCTCAACCTCCACCACGGCGTGCTCCTGACCGACGAGTTCATGGAGTGCGTGCGCGAGGGCGGCGAGTGGACGCTGCGCAGCCCCAAGGACGGGTCGGAGCGCGGCAGCGTCAACGCGCGTGCTCTGTTCCAGAAGCTGGTCGAGACGCGGCTGGCGACCGGCGAGCCGTACATCGTCTTCGCCGACCATGTGAACAACAACATGCCCAAGCATCACCGCGAGCTGGGGCTGAAGGTCTCGACCTCGAACCTGTGCAGCGAGATCACGCTGCCGACCGGGTTCGACCATCTCGGCAACGACCGCACCGCGGTATGCTGCCTGTCCTCGCTCAACCTCGAAACCTGGGACGAATGGTCGAAGGACAAGACGTTCATCGAGGACGTGATGCGCTTCCTCGACAATGTGCTGAGCGACTATATCGAGCGCGCGCCCGACGAGATGGCGCGGGCCAAGTACAGCGCGATGCGCGAGCGTTCGGTCGGCCTCGGCGTCATGGGCTTCCACAGCTTCCTGCAGGCGCGCGGGCTTCCCTTCGAGGGCGCGATGGCGAAGAGCTGGAACCTCAAGATCTTCAAGCACGTCAACGCCGCGGTGAACGAGGCGTCGATGCAGCTCGCGGTCGAGCGCGGCCCCTGCCCCGACGCGGCCGATGTCGGCGTGATGGAGCGGTTCAGCTGCAAGATGGCGATCGCACCGACCGCGTCGATCTCGATCATCTGCGGCGGCACCAGCGCCTGCATCGAGCCGATCCCGGCGAACATCTACACGCACAAGACGCTCTCGGGCAGCTTCGTCGTGAAGAACCCGTTCCTCGAAAAGCTGCTCGACAAGAAATCGAAGAATGCCGACAGCGTATGGAACTCGATCCTCGAAAAGGGCGGTTCGGTGCAGCATCTCGACTTCCTGAGCCAGGAAGAAAAGGACTGCTACAAGACCAGCTTCGAGATCGACCAGCGCTGGGTGCTCGAACTCGCCGGCGACCGCGCGCCGTTCATCGATCAGGCGCAGTCGCTGAACCTGTTCATCCCGGCCGATTGCGACAAGTGGGACCTGTTGATGCTCCACTTCCGCGCGTGGGAACTGGGCATCAAGTCGCTCTATTACCTCCGCTCGAAGAGCGTGCAGCGCGCGGGCTTCGCAGGGGGTGTCGAGGCGGACAACACGTCCAAACTCGCCAAGTACGAGCTGCCGAGCACCGACTATGACGAATGCCTCGCCTGCCAGTGAGATGAGCAGCGGCGCAGCTCTTCTTTCCTCCTCTCCCCTCGTGGGAGAGGAAGGGGCCCGCGTCGCGAAGCGGCGTGGGAAGATGAGGGGCAATGCCGACGGGCTGACCAAGCGTCAGCTTCTGCCATCGGGTGCCGTGAGCCGTGCGCGCGAACTGCGCCGCAACTCCACCGACGCGGAGAAGAAGCTTTGGCGCGCGTTGCGGGAAGCATTGCCCGGCCCGAAATTTCGTCGGCAGGTGCCGCTCGGACCCTATTTCGCCGACTTCTGCTCGCATGCTGAAAAGCTGGTGATCGAAGTCGATGGCGGCCAGCATGCTGATACGGTCGAATATGATGCGGCATGCACCCGATTCATCGAGAGCGAAGGCAATCGCGTGCTGCGGTTCTGGAACAACGACGTGCTGGCGAATCCGGACGGCGTGGTCGCCGTGGTCGGCCAGCATCTGAACGGGCGGAACATATGATGCTCGCCCCCCTCACCCTTCCGCAGCCTTTCGGCTGCTCCTTCCCTCTCCCACCAGGGGAGAGGGAAGGGCCTTGCTCACTCCGCCTCTTCGAACATGTCCTGCGCGTTCTGCGCGGTCGCGGACAGGCGCAGCGTGTCGCCTTCGACCTCGGCGACGAGGCCGGCGGGGATGTAATGGTGCTTCGCGCCCTGCCCGTCCTTGGTCGCGGGACTGTCGGACTTGGTCAGCTTGATGCGGTCGCCCTCGACATGATCGACGGTGCCGAGGTGAACACCGTCGGCACCGATGACGTTCATATGCTCCTTGATCTGGCTGGTATCGGCCATGGAAATCCTCCTTTGTCGCTAGCAGGGGAAGAACGCGCGAAGCCGGCAAACGATGCGTGGGAGATCGCGGCATGAAGCAGTTTCGCACCCTCCTCCCCGTCCCCGCGCTCGCGGCGCTCAGCGCCTGCGCGCATCAGGTCGCGAGCAGCGTCGAGCCGCAGGCGCCGGGCTTTCTGCTCGGGCTGTGGCACGGCTTCATCTTTCCCGTCGCCTGGGTGCTGAGCCTGTTCGTGCCCGACATCGCGATCTACGCGGTACCCAATAATGGCGGCTGGTACGATTTCGGCTATTTCATCGGCATCGTCTTCCTGGGCGTTGGCGCGCGCAAGAGCCATGTCGTATACAAGACACGCGTGATCCGCCGATGAGCCTCGCGGTCGCCATCATGTTCGCGGTAGCGGGCGCGGCCGGTCTGCTCGGCCTCGCGCTGCTCGTCCAACTCCGCCAGCCGCTGACCGAAGCGCGCACCTATGCGTACCGCATGGTCGCGGTGATGGCGCTGGCGCTCGCCGCCGTGCTCGCGCTGTCGGCGGGCGCGATGTGGCAGTGGAACGGCGAGATCGCGGCGGGAGGTGCGCCGTGACGCACCGTCCCGCACACCCCAAATCCTTTTCAGTTTCCAAACCGGAGTAGTCCCATGTCCCTTCTCGAAGCCCGCAAGCAGTACAAGCCCTTCGAATATCCCTGGGCCTATGACTTCTGGAAGCGCCAGCAGCAGATCCACTGGATGCCCGAGGAAGTGCCGCTGGGCGAGGATTGCCGCGACTGGGCGCAGAAGCTCACCAACCACGAGCGCAACCTGCTTACCCAGATCTTCCGCTTCTTCACGCAGGCCGATGTCGAGGTGCAGGACTGCTACCACGACAAATATGGCCGCGTGTTCAAGCCGACCGAGATCAAGATGATGCTCACCGCCTTTTCCAACATGGAAACGGTGCACATCGCCGCATACTCGCACCTGCTCGACACGATCGGCATGCCCGAAAGCGAATATGGCGCCTTCCTCGAATATGCCGAGATGAAGGATAAGCACGACTATCTGCAGCGCTTTGGCGTCGATTCGGACGAGGACATCGCCAAGACGCTGGCGATGTTCGGCGGCTTTACCGAGGGGCTTCAGCTCTTCGCCAGCTTCGCGATGCTGATGAACTTCCCGCGCTTCAACAAGATGAAGGGCATGGGCCAGATCGTCAGCTGGTCGGTGCGCGACGAAAGCCTGCACTGCGAAGGCATCATCAAGCTGTTCCACGCCTTCTGCGCCGAACGCGACTGCCTGACCAAATCGGTCAAAGACGAGATTATCGACACCTGCCAGACGACCGTTCGGCTGGAGGATGCGTTCATCGATCTCGCCTTCGAAATGGGCCCCGTGCCGGGCATGACGCCCAAGGAGATCAAGAAATATATCCGCTACATCGCCGACTGGCGGCTGGGCCAGCTCGGCCTCAAGCCGATCTACCTGATCGACGAGCACCCCCTGCCCTGGCTCGCGCCGCTCCTCAACGGCGTCGAGCACGCCAACTTCTTCGAAACCCGCGCGACCGAATATTCGAAGGCCGCGACGAAGGGCAACTGGAACGAGGTCTGGGACAGCTTCGAAAAGCGCCAAAAGGCCAAGGCCGACAAGCCCGAAGCCGAGGAAGACAGCGGCGCGGACATGTTCTCGGAAGACGGGGTCGCGGCGGAGTGAGGCGACCGAGCGTTTACAAAAAACGTTCGGACACGATCTGATCTTCCGGCAAACCAGCCGCTAGAGGGCGCAAGCTTAGGCTGTGCGGTCGAGGGGGATGGCCGGTGGATCGGGGCGGGTTCGTGTACATCATGACGAACGGGCCGAGCGGGACGCTGTATATCGGCGTCACCGCCGATCCGGCCGCGCGCATCCATCAGCATCGCAGCGGCACCGGCCCCGCCTTCTGCCGCGAGCACGGCCCCACCCGCCTCGTCCATCTCGAGCCGCATCCGACGATCGCGGAAGCCATCGCCCGCGAAAGGGCGCTCAAGCGCTGGAAACGCGGCTGGAAGCTCAACCTGATCGGCCGTCAGAATCCCGACTGGCGCAACCTGTGGGACGACCTCAACGCCTGACCCATCGCGTCGCCCCTGCGCAGGCAGGGGCCTATCGCTGGTGCGGGCAGCCAGGGCGGGTGCGGCGATCGCCCCCGCTCGGGGCAATGCGCATCGCAGCGGCACGGATCGGCGGGATCGGAACGGGCACTTCGAACCGCCAACCGCCTGCTACACGGCTACAGACATGGGCCCCAGCCTGCGCAGGGGCGACGGGCTTACCAGGCCAGATCGCGATTGCCTTCGAAGCCCAGCCGGGTGATGCCGGCGCGCTTGATGCCCGCCAGCACCTGATCGAAGCGTTCGTAGCGCGCCTCCGGATCGGTCTTCAGCACCAGCAGCGCCTGTGGGTCGTCCGCGATCGCCGGCAACCGCGTCGCCAGCGCGGCATCGCTGAGCGCGGCGCCGTCGAGCCTCATCGCGCCGCCGCGGTCGATGGCGAGCAGATGGCGGACCGGGTCGCTCGCCGGGGCGGGCTGCGGCAGGTTGACCGGCACCTCGTGCATCGCGGCGGGGACGGCGAGGATGAACATCACGAGCAGGACCAGCATGACGTCGATCAGCGGCGTGGTGTTGATGCCTTGGATCGGTTGCAGATCGGCCGCCGGAGCGGTGGTGGCGAAACGGCGCATTGGCACTCTCCTCGCTATGGTGATGTGATACCATCACAAATGCGCATCGCTGGCAAGTATGGGCCGCGCACGGACGCATGCGACCTGCGCTTCCGCACCCAGAATAACTGGCCCTTCCCACCTCGCGACTACCACGACGCGAGTCGATAGCGGCAGGCCCGGTGGCATTGTACCGATCCGACATTGAAGAGCCGCTTTGGCACGACACGGCGCAATATTCGCTCGCTTCGCACCTTCGCTTTGGGGCCGCATGGCCGCCGGGCCTATTATCGCGGGTGAGGGTTCGGGACAGTCGATCCCTCACCATGAACAGCGACGCGAGACTACCCTGAAAAGGAATCGCGGAGTCCTGCGCCGTTCATTTGCTCTCGAAAAGGAAATGGCGATGAATATGCTCAAGAGCGCCGCGCTCGCGGCGGGCTTTGCTTGCGTGCTTCCGGTCGGCATGGCGAGCGGACAGGATAGCTCCCAGATGGTCGTGACGGCGCAACCCGAGGTAACGCAATGGGCCGCTGCCACGTCGCGCGAACTCGAACGGCATCTATACTATCCCCGAACGCTGTTCGGCCGCGAACCCGACCAGGGCATCGTCACCGTCCACTTTCTGTGCAGCGAGGACGGGCGGCCGGCAAATGCCGTGATTGCCCGGTCGTCGAAAAATGCCGCGCTCGATCGGGCGGCAGTCCGAGCGGTCGAGCGTATCCGCACGCTACATCCGCTGCCGCGCGGGGCGACGCCGCAACAGCGCTTTTCTGCGGTAATCCTGTTCGCGAACAGCGAGGAAGGCCGGGACCGGCAGTTGCGCAAGCTACAACGCGATGGCGACCGCGCCAATCGCGACTGGGCTTCGCGTGCAGCGCGGTCGGGCGAGCAGGTGACAGCGATGGTCGGTCTGGTCCCGGCCGGCTGATGGGGGCTGGTTCCCGGGGCGGCCGCGGTTCGCCGCGCCGCCCCGGGCGTCACGCGATCAGTCCTCGCTGTCGAGCATCTCCACCGTCAGCTGGTCGTTGGTATAGACGCACACATCGGCGGCGATCTTCATCGCCTTCCGGCACAGCGTCTCGGCATCGTTTTCATATTCGACCAGCGCGCGCGCGGCGGCGAGCGCATAGTTGCCGCCGGAACCAATCGCCGCAATCCCGCCTTCGGGTTCCAGCACGTCGCCATTGCCCGTCACGACCAGCGTGATGTTCTTGTCGGCGACGATCAGCATCGCCTCAAGATTGCGCAGGTATTTGTCGGTGCGCCAGTCCTTGGCGAGTTCTACGGCGGCGCGCAGTAACTGGCCCTGATGCCGCTCCAGCTTGCCCTCCAGCCGCTCGAACAGCGTGAAGGCGTCGGCGGTGGCACCCGCGAACCCGGCGATCACGTCGCCGTCGCCCAGCGGGCGAACCTTCCTGGCATTGGGCTTCATGATGGTCTGGCCGGCGGTGACCTGGCCGTCGCCGGCGATCACCACTTTGCCCCCGGTGCGCACGGAAAGAATGGTCGTGCCGTGCCACGATGTCGTCTTGCTCATCCCCGCCATATGGGCGGTGGCGCGGGGGGATGAAACCCCCGCACCCGATCTCCGGCGTGCGCTATTTCTCGACGCCCTTGACCTTCCCCCATTGCCGCGCGGCGGTATAGCCCAGATAGCCGGTGCCGAAGAGCGCGTAGAGCGGCTCGGGAATACCCGCCAGATAGGCGTTCATGCCGTGCGCGATCGCCTGCGCCGTGTCGGGCTGAACCGCGGCGATAAGCCCCATCGGGATCGCCCAGAGGAGCAGCGCGTACATGACGTAGAGAAAGCTCGGCCGTGCGCGGCTGGTCCACGGATCGGCCGAATTCGCCTCGGCGACGATCGCCGACATCTGCGTCTTCAGCGCCTCCATCTCCTGCCCGCCCTGCAGCTTCAGCAGCTCGAGCTTTGCCGCGTCGCGCGCTTTCGGATCGGGGATGATTTTGTCGATCAGTCCCGCGATCGGCCCGATGATATCGCCCAGCAATCCCATGTCTCCACCCCTTGAAGCCATCATCTATCCAATACGGTTCGCAAGCCAGCCATATAGGAACGCTTCGTTGGCCGGACGTCGTTCGGCCAGGCGCAGATAGCGGGCGCCTTGAAGCGCATCGACCGCCTTGACCAGCACCTGCTCGCCACAGCTTCCGCGCGTGGCCAGAAACTCGTCGAGCGCGGCGAGCGTGTTCGGTCCCACCCGGCCATCGACCGCGATATCGGCATAATCGCGCGCACCGCGATTGAGCGCGTTGAGCGCGCGTTGCACGAAGCTCACCGCCACTGCCGGCCCCATATTCACCCCGGTATCGAACAGCTCCTCGGCCAGCCGGGGCGCATGCGCCGCGACGGCATCCAGGTGCGGTGCCTCCCAATAGCGACGACGGTAGATTTCGACTGCCGTCGCGCGCGGCAGACGCCGCATATCGCCCGAATAACCCTCGGCACGCGCAACCGCTTCGCTGATCCCCCAGCGCGTCCGGCCACCCGCATCGCTGGCGTCATCTACGAAACCGCCCTCTCGTTCGATTACGTCGTCGATCAGCCTGTCCACAGCCATAGCGCCCTCCCCATGATTCGCGCTATAACCATATTGGTTCGTTGTAGGAAAGGGGATTTGGCCCATACCCGGCAGATCGCTGCGAACATTTCCCACCCGGGCATAACGCCGCCAGCTCTTCGGCAGCCGCCGAAACGCAAGATACGGCTTGGAAGATGAGCGAAAGTTGGAAGTGAGCGACCAGCTCAGTCGGACTCGCGGTCGCGCCTTTTATCGTCCTCGTCGCGCTGGTCCGCAGCCTTGCCCGCCGCCCTGGCGATACGACCGGCCGATGTCGAAGCGGCGTCGGGGGTGAACGAGTTCGCCGCGCCGTCCGGCCCGTCGACCAGCACCTCGCCCTTTTCGGCCTGCGCGTTTAGAGGCTTATCGCTCGGCTTTCGCGTGGACATATCCAACTCCGGCTGTAGAAGACTGAAACGGGGAAGCTAATTGAAACGTTCCATCGGGGCGGGAGCATGATCACAACGGATTTCTTGCGCACGCACCGCACGCCGGTGCTGACAGCCGACGATCGGTCTATTCTCGAAAACGCGGTCGGCAGGACGCTGAAGATGTCCGCGCGGCAGATTATCGTGCGCGAAGGCGTGCCGCTGAAACAATGTACGCTGCTGCTCGACGGATTCATTCACCGCTTCAAGGACACCTCGGACGGGCGGCGGCAGATTCTCGCCTTTCATGTGCCGGGT
Organism: Stakelama marina; assembly: GCF_018122655.1. Lineage (GTDB taxonomy): Bacteria > Pseudomonadota > Alphaproteobacteria > Sphingomonadales > Sphingomonadaceae > Sphingomonas > Sphingomonas marina. Next base: position 120,595 of record NZ_JAGRQC010000004.1, on the reverse strand, counting down.
GATTTCGTCGATCTGCACAGCTATCCGCTCAAGCATCTCGAACATTCGGTCGCGGCATCGACCGATGTCGAAATCGCGATCTTTCCGCACGAGGCGATACGCGACATCACCGCGAAATCGCCAACCCTGACCGAACTGCTCTGGAAATCGACACTGGTCGATGCCGCGATCAACCGCGAATGGCTGGTATCGGTCGGCGCGCGCAGCGCGGCGGTCCGCATCGCGCATCTGCTATGCGAACTGCAACTTCGGCTCGAAAGGATCGAACGGGCGGATGCCGGCGGCTTTGCGCTACCGATGACCCAGATCGACCTTGCCGACGCGGTCGGACTGACGCCGGTTCACACCAACCGGATGCTGCGTGAGCTTCGCGAACGCAAGCTGGCCGATTTCCGCGAGCAATATGTGCGGGTTCATGATCGCGAGGGCTTGTGCGCGTTCGCCGATTTCGATCCGAGCTATCTGTATCTCGACTAGGTTCAGCCGAACCCCTTTTCACCATCGCGCGGTGCGCAGCGGATCAGGCGCGACGTCTCGACAGCCGCCTGGCGGTGGACGACGGCACGGCGATATTCCTCGTCGGTGACCATTTCCAGGAATGCGGCAGCGCTCGGATAATGGGCGACAAAGGCCGCATCCCACATCTCCTCGGCCGGACCAATCAGCATCACCTCGGGCTTTCCCGACCACGCGATCGTGCCACCGACACGCGCGAATACCGGACCGCTGGCGCGCGAATAGTTTCGATAGGCATCCGCCCCCGAAAGCTCTTGCCCTGCACATTCATGGTCCGCCGGATAGTCCGCCCGGTCACGATAACGGATCAGGTTTATCATCGCGATCGGCGTATCGCGCGGCAGTTGCTTGAACGCTTCGAACGCCTCGCGCTCGGGATCGACATGTCGCTGCGTCATCGCTTCCTCTCCCCTGATATTTCGCGCCCACGGTGACCGAAGCCGCGCCCTTGCGCAACCGCATGGTTGATACGGACCGCCATGCCCCCAATATCGCCGCCAACCAGTAACGAGCCCGGGATCATCGTTCCCGGGCCGCTTTCGAGAGAGCAATGCAAGATCAACTGACTCCCAAGGCGATCGTCGCCGCACTCGATTCCCACATTATCGGACAGAAAGACGCCAAGCGTGCGGTCGCCGTCGCGCTAAGGAACCGCTGGCGCCGGCAGAAGCTTTCCCCCGAACTTCGCGACGAGGTGACGCCCAAGAACATCCTGATGATCGGCCCGACGGGCTGCGGAAAGACGGAAATTTCGCGCCGCCTCGCCAAGCTCGCCGATGCGCCCTTCATCAAGGTCGAGGCGACCAAGTTCACCGAGGTCGGCTATGTCGGGCGCGACGTCGAACAGATCGCGCGCGACCTTGTCGAAGAAGCGATCCGGCTCGAAAAGGATCGCCGCCGCGCCGCGATCAAGGACAAGGCGGAGGAAGCGGCTTTCGACCGCCTGCTCGACGCGCTGACCGGCAAGGATTCGAGCCAGGCGACGCGCGAGGCGTTCCGCCAGCGCCTGAAGGACGGTCATCTGGAGGGCAAGGAGATCGAGATCGAACTCGAAGCCTCGCCGCAGATGCCGTTCGAAATGCCCGGCGGCGGCCAGGTAGGAATGATCAATCTCGGCGACATGATGGGCAAGGCGTTCGGCCAGCATCAGATGAAGCGCCGCAAGCTGACGGTCGAATCTGCCTGGGAAAAGCTGGTCGAGGAGGAATCGGAAAAGCGCCTCGACCAGGACGAGGTCAGCCGCGTCGCGCTCGCCGACGCGGAAGCCAACGGCATCGTCTTCCTCGACGAGGTCGACAAGATCGCGGTCTCCGACGTGCGCGGCGGATCGGTGAGCCGCGAAGGCGTCCAGCGCGACCTGCTGCCGTTGATCGAGGGAACGACGGTTTCGACCAAATACGGCCCGATGAAGACCGACCATATCCTCTTCATCGCCAGCGGCGCATTCCATGTCGCGAAGCCCAGCGACCTGCTGCCCGAGCTTCAGGGACGGCTTCCGATCCGCGTCGAGCTGTCGGCGCTGACCGAGGAAGATTTCGTCTCGATCCTTACCGACACGACCGCATCGCTTCCGCAGCAGTACAAGGCACTGATCGGGACAGAGGGCGTCACGCTCGATTTCACCGATACCGGCATCAAGCAGGTCGCGAAAATAGCCGCAGAGGTTAATGCGGAGGTCGAGAATATCGGCGCCCGGCGCTTGCAGACCGTGATGGAAAAGCTGCTTGAGGAAATTAGTTTCGACGCCGAGGAACGAAGCGGCGAAGCGCTGACGATCGACGCCGATTATGTCGACAAGCAGCTTTCGGGTATCGCGCGCAACGCCGATCTCAGCCGTTACGTGCTGTAAGGCGCTCAGCCGCCCTTGGCATCGGGTCGGTCATAGGCGGTGAATGTGCCGAAGGTGCAATAGGCGGACGGGATGGTCGCACCGGGTTCGAGAACCCGGAACCGGTCGTGGCGGCATAGCTGCGTGCCATATTGCTCGACAATCAAGGTCGTCAGCGGGCGCAGTGCGGGGCACGCTTCGATCTTGCTCACCCACAGCCGCCGTCCCGACTCGCGGTAGATGATCGTATCGTTGCCGATGATCTGCGGCCCGGTGACGAGCGAGGAATTGATGCAATCCTCGGTCTTGGTCGGAACGCGGTTGTCGAGCGTGCTGGCGAATTCCTTCGCCTGTTCGCGCTTCTGCACGGCCACCTGCTCGGGCGACATCGCGCATCCCGCCAATGCTGTCGAAAGGGCGGCAAGTACAAGGATGGTGCGCACGGGGCCGCCTCCTATTTGGTGTACGGGATGAATTCGCCCAGGCCGCAAGAGCCTGTCATCATCCCGGTGTTGCGGTCCTGCAATTGCACGATATCGCCCGCGCAATATTGCGCCATCGTGGTGCGCGTCACCAGGACATCGTCGCGCGATGCATTGCACCCCATCGACACGTCGTTGCGGTAAATCCGCGAGGACGAGACCTTGAACAGGATGGTGCCCGGATAGGTTTTGACATGCTGGACGCTCCGCATCCGGATGCAGCTGATCGGTTTGCCCGGCGTAAGCCCGGCAAGCTGTTTCGACATTTCAGCATGTTGCTTGGCGTCCGCGGCGGCCTGTTGCTGTTGCTGTGCGGGCGTCAGTGCGCAGCCGGTCGCGACCAGGGCGAGCGGCAAGACCAGATACTTCATCGGTATCTCCTTCAAGCTCCCCTGCATTTCTACACCAACACGTCAGCCGGCGAAATTATCCTTTGCTGACCGGCGCTCGGCAAGTTCGGCAGCGGACGAAGCGCGCAGGAACGGGTTCGTCGCCATTTCGTCGGCGATCGTCGTGGGCACGGTAGGCTCCCCTTTGGCCCGCGCCGCATCGACGCGCACCATCCGCTCCCGAATCGCGGCATTGTCGGGTTCGGCCGCCAATGCGTACCGTCCATTCGCCTGGGTATATTCGTGACCGCAATAGACCATGGTTTCGCCGGGGAGTTCGGCGAAGCGCTGCATGTTCGCGAACATCTGCTCCGCATCGCCCTCGAACAGGCGGCCGCACCCCATCGCGAACAGCGTGTCGCCGACGAAGATCGCCGCATCGTCGGCGAAGTGAAACGCGATGTGCCCCGCGGTATGCGCGGGCACTTCCATCACGCGCGCCCGGTGTTCGCCGATCGATACGACATCACCCTCGCCCACGCCGTGGTCGAGCGTGGGGATACGTTCAGCTTCCGCCGCCGGTCCCGTTACCGCGGCGCCGGTCGCCTTTTTCAGCTCGGCATTCCCGCCAGTATGATCGGGATGCCAATGCGTGTTCCAGATTGCGGTGATCGTCCAGCCGCGCTCGCTTGCCGCATCGAGCACGGGCTGCGCCTCGGCCGGGTCGATGACCACCGTCTCTTGCGAGGCGGGGTCATGGACCAGCCAGACATAATTGTCGCTGAGCGCCGGTATGCGGACGACCTCCAGCGCGGACATCACCATTCGCCCGTATTCGGCATCGACGCCCAGGGTTCCTGCGGCTCGAGATGCCCGTCCTGCAACAGTTCGATCGAGATGTTGTCGGGTGTGCGGACAAACGCCATGTGCCCATCGCGCGGCGGACGATTGATCGTCACCCCGGCATCCATCAACCGCTGGCACGTCTCGTAGATATTGTCGACGCGGTACGCCAGATGGCCGAAATTGCGCCCGCCGGTATAGGTTTCGGGGGCGCTGCCATCCTCTGGCGGCCAGTTATAGGTCAGCTCGACCTCGGCACGGGCCCGCTCGCCCTCCTTCTCGATATCTTCGGGGGCGGCGAGGAAGATCAGCGTAAAGCGCGCTTTTTCTACATCGAAACGCCGCACTTCCTTCAGGCCGAGCAATTCGAAGAACTTGATCGTCGCATCGGGGTCGGTGACGCGGATCATGGTGTGGAGATATTTCATCGCTGGCCTTTCGCTCTGGTGTCGCTTTCGGTCCAGATAGGCAGCGAGCGCGCGCGATGAAAGGTCAGCGTCCGGCAGGCGCCCCGTCGAACTGCGCAAGCGCATTTTTTGCCGACGCCGCCTGCGGACTAGCGGGCGCAAGCGCGACGACCTTGTTCCACGCCGCCTTCGCCTCCGCCTCGTCGGAAAGCCGCGCGGCGATGTTGCCCGCTTCCAGATAGACCGCTGGGTCCTGCGGGGCCTTGGTCTTCGCCACCGCGATGTCCTGCTGCGCACGCCGCATATCGCCGGTGCGCCGCGCAAGCGTTGCCGACAACAGCCAGGCGAGCGCATTGTTCGGCGCCGCCTTGATCGCGGCATCGAGGTCGGTGCGCGCGGTGGCGGAATCGCCAAGCGCTACCTCTGCGCGGGCAAGGTCGATATGCGCGTTGGCGAGTTGATCGCCCTGCAGCACGCCCGCCGTTACCGCCGCACCAAGCGCGATCCGTGCCTTGTCCGGATCGCCTGCCAGCAACCAGGCATTGCCCGCCTGAGCGCGAAACTGGCCGGCGGCGGCCCGATCCTGCGCATTCTGCGCGGCGTCCGCCGCGTCGCCGAACGCAGCGGCCGCATCGCTCCACTGTTCGGCGTTGGCATAGGCGACGGCCAGGCAATGGAGAGCATGAAAGCCGCCCCCGGCATCGCGCCAGTGCATCGCGACCGACTGCGCGCCGATCGGGTTCTCCGCCGCCATCTGGATGCAGCCGCTATAGCGCTGCTGATCGGTGACCAGCGGCCCGATATCGTTGGTCTGAATGGCAAGCAGCAGCGGCAGGATCATTGCGGCGCGGTCAGGTCCTCTATGGTGCGGAGCAGCAGCGCGATGTCGCGTTCGCGCGACAGGCGGTGGTCGCCATCCTTTACGAATGTCAGCTGCACATCGGCTGAACGGATCAGTTCGGCGAGCCGCGTTGCCCGGTTCCACGGCACTTCGGCATCCGCCATGCCCTGAAGCAGGCGAATCGGGGCGTCGATGTCGATGGCGCCGAACATCAGCCGGTTGGCCTCGCCCGATGCCCAGAACGCCTTGGTCGTCACCGTCGGCTGGTCGGAATAGGGCGATTCCTCTTCCAGCCGTCCCTCGGTCAGGATCGTCATCTTCTGGTCGGCGGTGAAGCCCCAGTCGGTAAAGTCGGGCGCCGCGGCGATGCCGACCAGTGCGGCTACACGTTCGGGCCGGGCCAGCGTCGCGAGGAGCATCAGCCACCCGCCCATCGACGATCCGACGAGCACGACCGGTCCCTCGGCAAGCTGGTCGATGACCGTCAGCACATCGTCGCGCCAGTCGGCGAGCGTATGATCTTCGAACGCGCCCTCGCTCTTTCCGCAGCCGCGATAATCGAAGCGGATGAAGGCGCGTCCATGCTCCTTCGCCCATGCCTCCAGCGCAGTCGCCTTGGTCCCGGACATGTCCGAGGCATAGCCGGGCAGGAAGATGATCGTCGGCCCCGCGCCCTCCGTCCGGTGATAGGCGAGCCGTGCCGCCATGTTTTCGGTATCAGCCATGGCGGAAGCGTCTAGGCGCAATCATGTGGGCGCGAAAGGGCCGCCCTTGCTCAGTCGGCCAGAAATGCATCGACCGCCGCAGTGAACGCCGCCGGCTGATCGAGCATCACAAAATGCGCGGCATCGCCGATGCCGACGAAGGTCACCTCGGGCGCCTTTGAATATTCGGCGCGGTAGAATGCGTCGGCGCGCTCCTTCGGCATCCGGTCGGACCAAGGGATAGACCAGCGTGATCGGCGTATCGATCGACGCCATGTCGGGGCGCAGATCGGTGGTCATGTCCTCGTACATCGCCTGTGCCGACACGCGGGGATCGGCGGCCTCGAACCACTGCGCCACCGTCGACTGCGATGATGGCTTGAGCGCGAGGCCCATCGCGGTCGCCTTGACATTCGCCGCGTCGGCGGGCTTGCCATAGCTCGCCTTCTGCTGGTCGCGCATAGCCCTTGCCTGTGGTTCGACCTGCGCGACGGTGGCACCGGGCATGAAGATGTCGCCAACATAGGGCAGCGAATCGACGATCATCAGCTTGCCTGCGTCGTCGGGATACGCCTTGGCCAGCATCAGCGCGACGAGCCCGCCCATCGAATGCCCGACCACTGCCGCGCCCTCGATCTTGTTGCGCGCGATATATTCGTGGAGGTCGGCGACGATGCCATCGAGGATGCCGGGGTCGAGATTTCCGCGCGGATCGCCGCCGGCAAAGCCGTTGACCTGAACCAGATAGAGCTTGTGACCCTTGGCAATGCCGGGGGCTACGACGTCCCATACCGCGCGCGGGCTCGACAGGCCGGGGATCAGGACGACCGGATCGCCCTTGCCCATCGTCGCGACCGAGATGTGATCGAGCTGCGTGGCAACCGGGTCGGTCCGCGCCGCGCCGTCAGGCATAGCGGCGGTCGGGCCGGCGATTGCCGTCGGTGCGGTTGCGGGGGCGAGCAGCATGGTCAGTGCGATTGCGATGGTTCGGGTCATGTCAGTTCCTCTCGAATTTTGCGTGGTCCGCGACACCGCGAACGAAGCTCGTTGAAAAATGCGCGCGGGCACCGAAAGCGGACAGATCGAGTTCGATATGCCGTTCGCCGACCGCGAGGCTCGGCATCTGCGCCGGGCGATGGTCGGTCACGACGATCGCGAAGATCGGGACGAACGCGGCGAGCGCGAGGCGCGCCCCGATGTGGCGACGGTTCATGATTCCTTTCCCTCGATCGCCGGATTGACAAAGACCTGTTCGATGGTGAGCTCGAAAAGGTCGGCGATCTTGAAGGCGAGCGGGAGCGAGGGATCGTAGCGGCCCTTCTCGATGGCGTTCACGCTCTGGCGCGACACCTCGAGCCGGTCGGCAAGGTCCTGCTGGCTCCACTCTCGCTCGGCGCGGAGCACGCGGAGACGGTTCTTCACGCTTCCCCTCCCGCGCGGCTGTCGCGGAAATTGAGCACGCATTGCGTCAGGCCCCAGCCTATCGCCCAGAGCGGAAAGGCCCAGAATACCTCGACCTGTCCGACGACGTCGGTGATCTGGAGAAAACCCAGCACCGTGGCGACCGACAGCACCAGACCGGTGCCGATCAGCATCGACATCGCGACGCGAGCGCGGATGAACTCGTCGGTTTCCTCGATGAGATAGATGCCCATCACCGCGATCGCGCCAATCACCGGCAATGCGGGCAGCAGGGAAAGCAGCACCCGCAGCGAACCCTGCGGGTCATACCCCCGGATGTAGCTCAATACCGTAAAGAGGATGCCGATATAGGCGATCATCGTAACGGCAAGGCGCACGGTATAGCGCTTGGCTGCTGCGGTACGCATGGTGGAAAGCTCCCTTGTTGTAATGACAAGGGTCGTTTACATCCGATTCGCATCGCATGTCAACTATGCTTTCCATATCGACAAGCTATTTGTTCAAATCGTCCAGCATGCTTTGCGCCAGCTGGCTCAGCGTATCGTCACGCGCTCCCATCACCACGATTCGGTCGCCGGGCCGCGCTTCGGCGACGACATGCGCGGCGGCGGCGGCACGGTCGGCGATGTGCTGCGCATGCTTGCCGGTCGCGGCGATGTCGGCGACGATGTCCCCGCTGGTCACCTCGCGCGTCACGGTGCCGCCGAAATAGGCGGGGTCGCACAGGACGAGTTCGTCGTCCGCCGCCAGCTTGTCGGCGAACATCGCCACCAGTTCGCGTCGCATGACCTTCAGCGGGCCGAAACCGTGCGGCTGGAACAGGATCAGCAGGCGACCGTCGAACGCGTGCAGCGTGTCGAGCGTGGCAGCGATCTTGTCGGGGTTGTGGCCGAAATCGTCGATTACCGCGATGTCTTTTGCCGCGCCGACCAGTTCGAAGCGGCGCTTGAGCCCGGTAAAGCCCTGCACTGCCTCGGCCGCCTCGGCAATCGGAAGGCCCGCCGCATGCGCCGCGCCGATGGCGGCAAGCGCGTTGGCGACATTGTGGCGCCCGGGCACGTTCAGCGTCACCCGTCGCGTCTCGCCCGCCGCAGTGAGATCGAATGCGATACCGAAGCGACCAGGCGTCAACCTGTCTGCGCGCAGCGGCGCTTCGGCCTCGACCGCAAAACCGAGCAGCCGGTCGCCCGGAAGCGCCTGCGCCAGCATAGCCGCCTCGGCATCGGCCAGGTTGACCACCGCCGTCTGCGCCTTGCCGATAAAATCACCGAACAACGTGCGCAGCTCGTCCATCGACTTGTGATCGAGGCTGACATTGTTGAGCACCGCCACCTGCGGCCGGTAGAGCGCGATCGAGCCGTCGCTCTCATCGACCTCGCTGACGAAGGCATCGCCCTCACCCACCAACGCACTCGCGAACGGCGCGTCGGACGAAGCGAAATTCTTCATCACCGCGCCGTTCATGACCGTCGGGTCGCGGCCCGTTTCATGAAGGATCCAGCCGATCATGCCGGTGACGGTCGATTTGCCGCTGGTGCCGGCAATGCCGATCCGCACTGGTGATTCGTTGAACAGCCGGCTGAGCATCTCGGCGCGCGTCATCCGCTGTGCCCCGACGCGCGATGCGGCGACCATGTCGGGCACCGTGTCCTCGACCGCGGCCGAAGCGATGACGATCTGGTCGGGCGATGTGATGCCGCTGCCGTCCTGCGGGAACAGCCGGATTCCACGCCGTTCGAGCGCTTCGAACTTGGCCGGAAGCCGTGCTTGGTCGAGCGAACGATCCGAACCCGCGACGTCATAGCCGCGCTGCGCAAGGATCATCGCGAGCGGCATCATGCCGCTACCGCCGATACCGACGAAGAAACAGGATTTGCGATCTGCCATGGCTGCGCGCTATCGGCGGTTTGCGAAGCGGGAGCAAGAGACCTGTCGGTTGGTGTCGAGCGCAGTCGAGACACGCTTGCGACGGGATGCGCTTCCCGACTTCGCTCGAAGCGAACGGGATGGTTGAAATATGCAAATCGGCGTGGTCGCACCGGGAAGGCCGATCGACGAAAAGGTTGCCGCCGCGACATCGGCATTCGCCGCGCTCGCCTTTCCCACGGTCGATCTCAGCTTTCACCCGCAATGCTTCATGGAGGACGGCCATTTCGCGGGCCCCGACGACGTGCGCGCGCAGGCCTTTCTCGAATATGCCAACGACCCGCAATATGACGCGATCTGGTTCGCGCGCGGCGGTTATGGCTCGAACCGCATCCTCGATGCCGTGATCCCCGAACTGGGCACGATCGCCGCCAACAAGATGTATGTCGGTTATTCGGACATGGGCTTCTTGCTCGGCGCACTCTACGCCCGGCGCATCGGTCATCCGGTCCATGCACCGATGCCGATCGAGATCGGGCGCAAGGACAATGGCGTGTGCATCGGTCGCCCGCTCGAATGGATGGTCGCGCGCGATCCCCGCGCGCTCGAGCCGGGGCTCGATGGCCGCCCCTCGGTCGCGTTCAACCTGTCGATCCTGACGACCATGATCGGCACGCCCTGGCTGCCCGACCTGACCGACCATGTGCTGATTATCGAGGACGTGTCGGAACCGCTCTACCGCATCGACCGCATGCTGTTCGAAATGGCCAACGCCACGCAGCTAAAGGGCGTCGCAGGCGTGCGGCTCGGCGAAATCGTCGACATCCAGGAAAACGACCCGCCCTGGGGCGAGACCCCCGAAGCCATGATCGAACGCTGGTGCGCCGACATGGGTGTCCCCTATCTCGGCCGCGCCCGCGTCGGCCACAGCGCCGACAACCATGTCGTGCCGTTCGGGGTGGTTGCGGCGTAGCGATTCAGAGAAACGTCTGACCGACATAGCCCCCGATGATGGCGGGCGAAGGAAATGTAAGGCATGGGTGTTAATCGATAAGAGGAAAGCTGGCCCGTGAACGATTTAAGCTTGGAGAAAAAGCCGGCACGCCAGCGCGCGGATGCCATCAAGCCTTTCCAATGCAAAAACCTGATTGCCGTTATCGAAGACCCCCAGAACCCACGTAACATCGGCACCGCCATCAGGAACGTAAACGCCTTGGGCGTCGAGAAGGTATATGTGATTGATCCTAGGCACGTTCTTTCAGACGACTGGCAAGAACTTCGCGAAGAGGCCAAGCTTTCGAAGCTGTCTGTCTCAGCGATCAAGTGGACGTTTCTTAAACGGTTCGACAACACACAGGACTGCCTCGACCATCTCGAAAAGAATGGCTTCGTATCGATCGTTACTTCGCCCCATGTGAAAGGCAAAAAGAGCATTTTTCTGCATGAGGGTGATTACACCGAACACACGAAACTTGCTGTTTGGTTCGGCAACGAAACCCGCGGCATTTCCGATCTGGCCGTCGAACGATGCGAGATGTGCGTAAGCATCCCAATGTTCGGCATGATCGAGAGCCTGAACCTCGCCACGAGTTCGGGCATCGTTTTGTACGAGGTAGCGAAACAGCGCCGCGAATATCAGAGCCGGTACCGTAGTGGTCGAAAGAAGGGAAAAAGGGAAACCGTCTTGCCGACTGTGATGAGCCGCGAGGATTAACCTTTCGGGACTCGCCCTCCCGCTTCCCCTTGCCTATCTACCCCTTGCGGCGGCATAAGCCGCGGCTCCGCAAACAACGCTTCTGGTGAAACCCCACCCCATGTCCGAGATGTTCAAGATCACGCTGCCCGACGGTTCTGTCCGGGAAGTGGCGCCGGGGACTACCCCCGCGGACATCGCGGCGGCGATCGGGCCGGGGCTTGCGAAGGCGGCGATGGCGGCCAAGGTCGATGGCGAGGTGCGCGACATCATGCGCCCGCTCGAGGGCGATGCCGAACTCGCACTCATCACCTCGCGCGACGAGGCCGATGCGCTCGAGCTTGTGCGCCACGACTATGCGCATGTGCTGGCCGAGGCGGTGCAGGCACTGTGGCCGGGCACGCAGATCACCTTCGGCCCGGCGACCGACGACGGTTTCTATTACGACGTGAAGGCGCCCGCCGACCGCGACCCCTTTTCGATGGACGATCTGCCCGCCATCGAAGAGAAAATGCGCGAAATCATCCGCGCCGACAAACCGCTTCGCCGAGAGGTTTGGAACCGCGAGGACCTGATCGCCAAGTGGAAGGCCGACGGCGAGGTCTTCAAGGCCGAATGGGCCGCCGAACTGCCCGAGGGCGAGGAACTGACGGTTTACTGGTCGGGCGAGGACTGGCTCGACATGTGCCGCGGCCCGCATCTCGCGAGCACCGGAAAGCTCGATCCGCAGGCGTTCAAGCTGATGCGTGTGGCGGGCGCTTACTGGCGCGGCGACCAGAACAATGCACAGCTCACGCGCATCTATGGCACCGGCTGGCTCAACAAGAAGCAGCTCGACGCGCATCTCCACCGGCTCGAGGAAGCCGCCAAGCGCGACCACCGCAAGGTCGGCGCGGAGATGGACCTGTTCCACCTTCAGTCCGAAGCGCACGGTTCGGTCTTCTGGCATCCCAAGGGGTATGTCATCTGGCGCGCGCTCGAGGCCTATATGCGCCGCGCGATCGACGCCGCCGGCTACCGCGAGATCAAGACGCCGCAGGTGATGGACGCGCGCCAGTGGGAACAGTCGGGCCATTGGGGCAAGTACCGCGAGAACATGTTCGTCATCCCCGACGAGGTGCCCAATGTCGAGGATGAGGGCGAGATCATCTCGGGCGAGGCCGACTGGATGGCGCTCAAGCCGATGAACTGCCCGGCGCATGTGCTGGTGTTCAAACAGGGCATCAAGTCGTACCGCGACCTTCCCTTGCGCCTCTATGAAAATGGCTGCTGCCACCGCAACGAGCCGCATGGCGCGCTGCACGGCCTGATGCGCGTGCGCCAGTTCACGCAGGACGATGCGCACATCTTCTGCCGCGAGGACCAGATCGTCGACGAGGTTCGCGCCTTTTGCGAACTCGCCGACCGCATCTACCGCGATTTCGGCTTCAAATACGCGATCAAGCTCGCACTGCGCCCCGACAAGCGCTTCGGCTCCGACGCCGACTGGGACAAGGCCGAGGAGGAACTGCGCAACGCCGTGGTCGAAGCGGGGCTCGCGACCGAGGAATATGGCTGGGAAGAACTGCCCGGCGAAGGCGCCTTCTATGCGCCGAAGCTCGAATGGCACCTGACCGACGCGATCGGGCGGACCTGGCAGGTCGGCACGATCCAGTCCGACCGCGTGCTGCCCGACCGGCTAGACGCGACCTATGTTGCGGAAGATGGCGAGCGCCACCGCCCGATCATGCTCCACCGCGCGATCTTCGGCAGCTATGAACGCTTCATCGGCATCCTGATCGAGCATTTCGAGGGCAAGCTGCCGCTGTGGCTCGCGCCTGTGCAGGCGGTCGTCGCGACGATCGTGTCCGACGCCGATGATTATGCGAAAGAAGTAGCCGCCAAGCTGCGCGCCGCGGGCATCCGCGTCGAGGTCGATCTGCGCAACGAGAAGATCAACTACAAGGTGCGCGAACACTCGCTCGCCAAGGTTCCGAACCTGCTCGTCGTCGGCAAGCGCGAAGCGGAGGAGGGCACGGTCGCGCTGCGCCAGCTCGGCGAAGGCGCGAAACAGAAGGTGCTTTCGCTCGACGATGCGCTCGCGCAACTGACCACCGAAGCAACACCGCCCGACATGCGCTGAGCGGCGGAAGGAACGCCCGTTGTGCTACGCCGCAGCCCCGCCATCTTCAAAAGCTGCGGCGAATCGCTTATATTGCTGATTCAGTTTTTCAATCTCGACAGGAGAGACCAACATACGACCCCCTATGCGGCGTAACACGCCACCCCCGATGAACGGCCCCCGGTACAACGAGTTCATCCAGTCGCCGAAGGTCCGCGTGATCGACCATGAAGGCGAAAATCTCGGCGTGATGTTCACGCGCGAGGCGATGGAGCAGGCTGCCGATGTCGGGCTCGACCTCGTCGAAGTGTCGCCCAACGCCAACCCGCCGGTCGCCAAGTTCCTCGATGTCGGCAAGTACAAGTACGAGGCCCAGAAAAAGGCCAATGCCGCGCGCAAGTCGCAGAAGACGCAGGAGATCAAGGAGATCAAGATGCGTCCGAACATCGACGATCACGATTACGACACCAAGATGCGTAACGTGCACAAGTTCATCGGGGATGGCGACAAGGTGAAGGTCACGTTGCGCTTTCGCGGTCGTGAACTTTCGCACGGCGAACTCGGCATGGCGCTGCTCCAGCGCGTCGCCGAGGATTGCGCCGAGGACGCGAAGGTCGAAGCCTATCCGCGCATGGAAGGCCGGCAGATGCTGATGGTGCTGGCGCCCAAATGATGCGTTCGAGCCGCGTCCTGGCGCTCGCGCTGGGCGCGGCTCCGCTCCTTGTCTCGGCGGCAAGCCCTGCGCCGCAGGATTTGCCCGACAGCGGCCTTTCGGCCAAGAATGGCGCGGTCGACCTGCCGATCGCCGTGCCGGACGATTATCGCCTCGTCTGGTCCGACGAATTCGACAAGCCCGGCCTGCCCGATCCTGCCAAATGGCAGTACGACACCGCCCGCAACAAGCAGGGCTGGGCCAATCACGAAAAGCAATATTACAGCGCCGACCGACCGGAAAATGCGCGGGTCGAGGACGGCAAGCTGATTATCACCGCGCGCCACGAGACCCTCGATCCCGATACGGTGAAGGATTATGGCGGGCAGGAATACACGTCCGCGCGCCTGCTCACCCGTGGTCTCGAGCAATGGAAATACGGCTTTTTCGAAATTTCGGCCAGGATCGCCTGCGGCCGCGGCACCTGGCCCGCGATCTGGATGCTGGGCACGAAGCAGGACGTTTCCTGGCCCGAGATCGGAGAGATCGACATCATGGAGCATGTCGGCTTCGATCAGGGCGAAATACACGGCACGATCCACACCAAGGCCTATAACCACGTTATCGGCACACAGATCGGCTCGCAGATTTCGGTGAAGGACGCGTGCAGCGCGTTTCACAAATATCAGCTCTGGTGGACGCCGAAGCAAATCCTGATCGGCGTCGATGGTCACGCCTATATGCGGTTCGCCAATGATGGCAGCGGCGACACCGCACGCTGGCCGTTCGACGACCCCGAATATCTGATCCTCAACGTCGCGGTCGGCGGCGACTGGGGCGGCCAGAAAGGGATCGACGACAGCGTATTCCCGTCGAGCATGGCGGTCGATTATGTCCGCGTCTGGCAGCAGGCCGATCGCTGAGCGCAGCCGCTCAGCCGTCGTCGTTGCCCGCGGGCGGCTCCCACAATTCGATGGCGTTGCCTTCGGGATCGTGGATGCGGGCGAATTGCCCGGTCTCGGGCGAATCCCACTCGGCGCGCGTTTCGATCGCAATCCCCTCTGCCGCCAGCTTCTCGAGCAGCCCGTCGAGATCGCGGACGCGCAGGTTCAGCATGAACGCCTTGTCGGCGGGAAAATAATCGGTGTCCGCCTTGAACGGCGCGAAGACCACCGGTCCGCCCTGTGTCTTCCAGAACCATTCCTCGGGTTCGCCCGCATCCTCGGCGGTGCAACCCGCACCGACGTCCAGATGTTCTGAATACCACGACGACAAGCCTTCTGGATCCTTCGACCGAAAGAAGATGCCGCCGATGCCAACTACGCCCATGCCACGTCTCCCTGTTCCGTGCCGGCAAGGCAAGACTAACCCCTTTTCGAAAAAGCCGATAGTCCTGCCCTCGCATGATTGATTCGCTTCTCGTCAAACTCGCGCTGATCGGCATCATCGGGATCGGCGCGCAATGGATTGCATGGCGCACCGGCAGGCCGGCCATTGCGCTGATGCTGATCGCCGGTGTCATTGCCGGCCCCGTGCTCGGCATCATCGTGCCCGAGCGCGACCTGGGCGAACTTCAGGAACCGATCATCAAGCTCGCGGTCGCGGTGATCCTGTTCGAAGGCGGGCTAAGCCTCAATTTCCGCGACCTGCGCCATGCCGGTGCCGCGGTGGCCCGGCTGGTGCTGATCGGCGTTCCGCTCGGCTGGTTGCTCGGCGCCTGGGCGGCGCATTACGGTGCGGGGTTGAGCTGGGAAGTGTCGATGCTGTTCGGCGGCATTCTGGTCGTCACCGGCCCCACCGTGATCGGTCCGATGCTTCGAACGCTGCGCCTGCCCGCGCGCGTCGGCGATACGCTGCGCTGGGAAGGGATCGTCAACGACCCGATCGGCGCGCTGCTCGCGGTCTTCATCTACGGCTATATCACCTATGAAGGCGCCGATGCGGGGATCGCGCAGGTCGGCATGGATGTCATCGTCGCCACCGTGGCCGCCGGCGCGATCGGCGTGGCGCTGGGCTATGCCGTCACCTGGCTGTTCCCGCGCGGCTATGTTCCCGAATTCCTGAAATCGCCGGTGCTGCTGATCGTCGTCATCGCCGGCTTCGTCGTCGCCGACATCATCAAGCATGAAACCGGACTGATTACCGTCACGCTGATGGGCGTGGTGATGGCCAACCGGCCGATCCATTCGACGCATCTGCTGCGCCGGTTCAAGGAGGATCTGACCGTCCTCCTGATCTCGGGCGTGTTCGTGATCCTGTCGGCAACGCTCGACTGGGAAACGCTGTCCGCCTTCCGCGCGCGGTTCCTGATCTTCCTCGTGCTGCTGCTGTTCGTGGTGCGCCCGGTGACGGTTCTCGTCAGCCTGCTCTTTTCGAAGATGCCGTGGCGCGAACGTCTGTTCATCGCATGGATCGCGCCGCGCGGCATCGTCGCCGTCGCGATCACCGGGCTGTTCGCTTTTCGCCTGTCCGAATACGGCATTCCCGATGCCGAGGCGCTGGTCCCGCTCAGCTTCGCGGTGGTCATCGTGACCATCCTCGCGCACGGCTTTTCAGCACGTTTCGTCGCCGAGCAGCTGGGCATCGAACGCGGCAAGGGAGAGGACATCCTGATCGTCGGCGCGAACGACTGGACGACGGCGTTCGGCGTCTATCTGAAGGGGCTGGGCTATGGCGTGACGATTGCCGACAGCTCCTCCTTCGCGCTGCGCAATCCTCGCCGTCAGGACCTTGACGTCTATCGCGGCGATCTGCTCGACGAGGTGACCGAGGACCATCTCGATCTCGGCGAGTTCCAGCAACTGCTCGCGGCAAGCGACAACGATGCCTATAATTCGCTGATCTGCGCCGACCTCGGCCCCGAAATGGGATTCGAACGCCTTACCCAGACCGCAGCGGCGGACACCCGGAAGGGCGGCGTGAAGCCGCGCGGGCGCGTGCTGCTCGAAAGCGAGCGCACGGTCGACGAACTGCAACGCCTGATTGCCGAAGGCTGGGAGTTCAGCCGCACGCGCATCACCGAAAAGTTCACCTTTTCCGATTTCACCGCCAATCTCGACGAAGGCGGAGAGGCAGTCGCGGTCCAGCACGAGGACGGCGAGATCGAGTTCTTCTCCGCGCGACAAAAGCCGTTTGTCGAGGAGGGCGATCAGGTCATCAGCTTCATCCCGCCCGAGCCCGAAGCCGAAAAGGCGGCGCGCAATGTCGTGCGCGCGGTAGAGGCGAAGGCGGCGAAGGCCAACGCCGATGCCAAGGCGCAGGCCGACGCGGAGAAAAACGCGAACAGCGAATGAGGAGACCGCGCGGCCCGAACGCTATCAGGCCGCCTTTGCCGGATCGGACGTTTCGGCTGCCTCGAGCAGGCGGCGCTCGACCGCCTTCATCCGCCCGGCATTGGTGATCTTGTCGCCGATCAGATCGGTTACGTAAAAGGTATCGACCGCGCGCTCGCCATAGGTCGCGACATGGGCGGAATGGATCGTGACCTTCGACTGGAACAGCGCCTGCGCCAAATCGTGCAGCAGCGCGGGGCGATCGCGCGCATTCACCTCTATCACCGTCACGCGGTTCGAAGCCCGGTTGTCGATCAGGACATTGGGCGCGATGGTGAAAGCTTCGGCGCGCGGCCGCGGCAGCGGCTTCTTCTGCAAGCGGTCGGCCAGCCTGACGCGATTGGCGAGCGCATCGCCGATACCCTGTTTCAGCCGCTCGATCTGTTCGGGATTGTCGAACGGCTGGCCGCGCACATCCTGAACCAGGAAGTTGTCGAGCGCGCGACCATCGTTCGTGGTGTGGATGCGCGCGTCGATGATGTTGCCGCTCGCGGCATGGATCGCGCCGGCGATACGGTAGAACAGGCCCGGATGGTCGGCCGCATAAACGGTGATGAGCGTCGCGTCGCGCTCGGGATAGATTTCGGCGTCGATCGCGAGTTGCGTGTCTTCCGAGGCATTGACCAGTCGCGCGTTGCGTTCGAGCACGTCGAGCGGTTCGGCAACCCAATAGGCATCCGACACGCGCCGGTCGAACGCGCTCAACTGGTCATCGTCCCAGCCGAGTTCGTCGGCTAGCGCCTGCTGCTTGGCGGCGATGCGCTCCCCCCTGCCCTTGTGCTTGTGGCCAAGGCGCAGCACCTCTTCCGCCGCTTCGTAAAGGTCACCGAGGAGCTGGCGTTTCCAGCCGTTCCACACCCCCGGGCCGACCGCGCGGATATCGACGATGGTGAGCACCAGCAGCATCATCAGCCGCTGCGGGCTCTGCACGACCTCGGCAAAGTCGAGGATCGTCTTGAAGTCGGCAAGGTCGCGCTTGAACGCGGTCGCCGACATCAGCAGGTGATAGCGCACCAGCCACGCCACCGTTTCGGTCTCCGCCGGGGTCAGCCCCAGCCGCGGGCACAGCTCGTTCGCGACCTCGGCACCGAGCACCGAATGATCGCCGCCGCGTCCCTTGGCGACGTCGTGCAGCAGCACGGCGACGTAGAGCGCACGGCGCGACACGATCTGCGGCAGAATCGCGGTTGCAACCGGATGGTCTTCGGCCAGCATCCCGCGCTCGATCCTGCTGAGCAGGCCGATCGCGCGGATCGTATGCTCATCGACCGTATAATGGTGGTACATGTCGAACTGCATCTGCGCGACGACACGGCCGAAATCGGGCACGAAGCGGCCGAATACGCCGGCCTCGTTCATCCAGCGCAGCACCGTTTCCGGGTCGCGCGGGCTGGACAGCACGTCGAGGAACAACTGGTTCGCGCGGGGATCGTCGCGCACATCGTCGACACATTTGGCGTCGCGAGAAGCGGCGCGCATCGCGAGCGGATGGATTTCGAGTTCGTGCAGATCGGCAAGCGCGAATATCTCGATCAGGCGGATCGGCTTTTTCTGGAAGAAATCGTCCGACGGTAGCGCGAGGCGCCCGCGGTCGAGGACGAAGCCCTTCAGCTTGCGCGGCGTCCGCCGGATCGTCGGCAGCCCGAAGCGCCTGCCGCGCGCGGCATATTTTTCGTCGAGATGGGCGAGGAATATGCCCGTCAGGTCGCCGACGCG
The DNA here is from genome assembly GCF_018122655.1 of Stakelama marina. Classification (GTDB taxonomy): domain Bacteria; phylum Pseudomonadota; class Alphaproteobacteria; order Sphingomonadales; family Sphingomonadaceae; genus Sphingomonas; species Sphingomonas marina. Next base: position 101,863 of record NZ_JAGRQC010000004.1, on the reverse strand, counting down.
CTTCGCCTGCAGGAAATAGAACTGCATGAAGCGCTCGACTTTCGACTTGCCGGGTCGGTCGGCATAGCGCATCCGCTCCGCGATCTCGCGCTGGACGTCGAAGGTCAGCCGTTCCTCGGCGCGTCCGGCGATCAGATGCAGGTGACAGCGCACCGCCCAGAGGAAATTCTCGGCGCGATTGAACTGGCGATATTCGTGGGCGGTGAACAGACCGGCCTCGACCAGATCGGCGGCGCGGCGGACATTGTACGCATATTTGCCGATCCAGAAGAGCGTCTGGAGGTCGCGCAAGCCGCCCTTGCCTTCCTTCACATTGGGTTCGACGACATAGCGGCTGTCGCCCATCTTCTGATGCCGCGCCTCGCGTTCGGCGAGCTTGTCGGCAATGAACTGTCGCGCGGTGTCGCGCTGCACCTCTGCCTCGAACCGGCGGGCGGCCTCTTCGTACAGATCGGTGTCGCCCCATACGTAGCGCGCCTCGACGAGCGCGGTGCGGATCGTCACGTCGCTTTTCGACATGCGCACCATCTCGTCGAGCGAGCGCGAGGAATGGCCGACCTTCAGCCCCATGTCCCACAGCGCATAGAGCATCGATTCGATGACCTGCTCTGACCAGGCGGACTGTTTCCACGGGGTCAGGAAACCGATATCGACATCCGAATGCGGCGCCATTTCGCCGCGGCCATATCCGCCGACCGCGATCAGCGTCATTCGTTCGGCGTTGGTCGGGTTGTTGTTGGGATAGAGCCTGCGGATCGTGAAATCCCACAGCAGCCGCAGCAGCTGGTCGATCAGGAACGCGCCCGCCGCCGCTGTCGACAACCCGCTCGACGGCTTTTCGAGAAAGCGTCGTTCGATCTCCGCACGGCCATCGGCGAGCGCCTGCTTGAGCAGCCCGGTCGCCGCCTGACGCAGCTTCGCCGGATCGTCGCCTTCAAGCGCGCCAAGCTTTTCGGTCAGGGCGCGCCGATCGATGATCGCGCGACGTTGCGGGATGTTGGCGATGCGCTGTGACATGATCGAACGGGATAGGCGAAGGCGGGATGCGCGTCACCCCGCCCCCTGCAACCGTCAGCCCTCGGCGTCGGGCTTCTTCGCCACGCCGACCAGCGCCGGGCGGAGCAGGCGATCCTTGATCATGTATCCGGTCTGGATTTCCTGAACGATCGTGCCGGGCTCGGCATCCGCGCTCGGCACTTCCATCATCGCCTGGTGGCGATTGGGATCGAGCGGCTCGCCCAACGCCGTTACCTTGACGATACCGTGGCGACCGAACACCGTTTCGAGCTCGCGGCCCGTCGCCTCCAGACCGGTGACGAGCCCCTTGTTCTTTTCGTCCTGGCGCAGCGCGTCGGGCATCGCCGCGAGCGCGCGCGTCAGATTATCGGCCACCGACAGGATGTCGCGTGCGAACCCGGTGGCCGCATAGGAACGCGCGTCCTGTGCCTCGCGCTCGGCGCGGCGGCGGACATTCTGCACCTCGGCCTGCGCATATTGTACCGCCTGGCGTGCCTCGGCGAGTTCGGCCTCCAGCTCCGCGATGCGCGCGGCAGCTTCGTCATGCTCGGCCACTTCGGGCGCCTGTTCGGCGGTTTCCTCGCGAAGATCCTCGCGCTCGTTCGCGGCGGCGGAATCGATCTTGTCGTTGTCGCTCATAATTTCCTGTTCTTGTCTGAAAGCGCCTCAGGCCAGCAATCTGGCCACGGTCGCCGCTGTGAAATCCACCATGGGTACGACGCGCGCATAGTTCAACCTTGTCGGGCCGATCACACCCACCACGCCGACCACCCGACCGTCCAACGCACGAACCGGCTTCGCGATCACCGACGACCCGGAAAGCGCGAACAGCTTGTTCTCCGCGCCGATGAAGATTCGCGCCGCATCGCCTTCGCGCGCGCTATCGAGAAGACGCGCAATCTCCTGCTTGCCCTCCAGTTCCTCGAGCAATTGCTGCACGCGCTCGAGATCGTCGGCGGCCGCTTCGTCGAGCAGGCGCGCCTGCCCGCGCACGATCAGCACCGGGCGGTGATCGCCATCTTCGGTCCACACGGCGATACCGCGTTCGACAAGCGCCCTCGCCGCGCTGTCGAGTGCGGCCTGCTCGTCGCGAATCTGCCGCGCAATTCGCTTGCGCGCCTCTGCAAGCGTCGCGCCGCCAAGTGTCGCGGTCAGATAGTTGCCTGCGGCGATCAGCGCTTCGTGATTGAGGCCGGGCGGCAGATCGACCACGCGATTCTCCACCGATCCGTCATCGCCGACCAGAACGGCAAGCGCGCGGTCGTCGGACAGCGGCACGAAACTGAACTGGCGCAGCACCGGCTCATGCTTGGGAACGAGGACCATGCCGGCACAGGCAGACAGTCCGGACAGCGCCGCGGTGGTGTTCGACAACGCTTCTTCGAGCGAGCCCGCCTCTCCCGCACGGCGTTCGATGGCCGCGCGCTCCTCCGCGCTCGGCTCCATCGCCTGCATCATGCCGTCGACGAATAGCCGCAGCCCGTGATCGGTCGGCATCCGCCCCGCGCTGGTATGCGGCGCGGCAAGAAGCCCCAGTTCCTCCAGATCCTGCATGACGTTGCGAATCGACGCCGGCGACAAGTTGAGCCCCGACAGCTTCGACAGCGTGCGCGATCCCACCGGCTGGCCCGAATCGAGATAGGTTTCGACCGCGATGCGAAATACATCACGCGCGCGTTCGCTCAGTTCGGTGATCGGCGGCGTCGTCATGATACGAATTTAGGCATCGGCCGCCTTCCGCTCAACGGTGACCGATCATGGCGGCGATCGGCAGGGTGTCGGGCGCCTGCCGCAAGGCCTGCGCCAGCCCGGCATATTTCTGCAAGTCGCAGCCGAAATAATGATACAGCCGCTGCGACCGGCCATTGCCCTGCGTCCAGACCACTTCGACGCTCGGCATGTCGGTCGCGACATGATCGCAATTGGTGCCGGGCTTGTGGACCGTTTCACCCGCCGTCGGACGATAGGGCGCGAGTGCGCGCTTGAACGCCTCGAACTGCGCCGGGCTGACGTCGAAATCGCGCTTTCCGCTCACCGCGGTATAGCGTTTGCCGTCGAACACGCCGTGGCCGTCCCTGCCGACCGTAACGCTGTAGACCGGACAGGCGCCGAAGCATGGCGAGGTCGTGTAGCGAATCGTCGCAAGCTCCATCTGATCGACTGTCGAATTCATCGACACGGCGCATCCGCCCAGAAGCGCGACCATTGCCAGCACCAGAAACCGCATCACACATACTCCCAAATACTTCGGATCGGCGCGCGACACTGGCGCGTTGCGTTCTTGCCGTCTAGGGCCTGTCCATACAGGATTAACGTGTCGTGACGGAGCCGCTTGTGGTGCAGGGCAAGGAGCGAGGAGCGGAGCGATGCCTAGGCATCTCGACCGACGAGCGACGCCGCCCTGCACCACAAGCGGTCCGCCGCAAGGCGGTCGTCCTGTCGTGCCCACCGGCAGCGTCAGGCCGCTGACGGGTAGCTCCGCTACCCGATGCGCAACCTTCCTTGCCGGACGAACACGACAGGACGATCCCGACACTTTAATCCTGCATGGACAGGCCTTAGGTGCCGGGTCAAACAAAGGAGATTGCCAATATGCGCCCATCCGGCCGCGCCCCCGACCAGATGCGGGAAATCAGCATCGAACCGAATTTCACGCGTCACGCCGAAGGATCGGTGCTGATCGGATTCGGCGACACCCGCGTCCTCGTGACCGCCAGCGTCGAAGAGCGCCTTCCGCCCTGGTTGCGCGGCAAGGGCGAAGGTTGGGTGACCGCCGAATACGGCATGCTGCCCCGCGCCACGCACACGCGCGGCAACCGTGAAGCGGCACGCGGCAAGCAGTCGGGCCGCACGCAGGAAATCCAGCGCCTGATCGGTCGCTCGCTGCGCGCCGTTACCGACCTGAAGCTGCTCGGCGAGCGTCAGATCACGCTCGATTGCGACGTTATCCAGGCCGATGGCGGCACGCGCACCGCTTCGATTTCCGGTGCATGGGTCGCATTGCGGCTGGCAGTCGACAAGCTGATCGCCGCCGGCGACATCGAAACCGATCCGATTCGGCAGCAGGTCGCGGCGATCAGCTGCGGCATCTATCAGGGCAACCCGGTGCTCGACCTCGATTATGACGAGGATTCGAATGCCGATGCCGACGCCAATTTCGTGCTGCTTTCCGACGGCAATATCGCCGAGGCGCAGGCGACGGCCGAAGGCGCGACCTATGACGAGGAAGGGCTGCTCCGCCTGCTCCGCCTCGCACGGATCGGCTGTAACGACATATTCGCCGCTCAGTTGAAGGCAGTGGGCAAGTGAGCGGCCCCGACGAAGGTATCGGCGGCGACGCGCCGCAGGCGATCCGCAAGCTCGAACCGGGCAAGCTGGTCATCGCCAGCCATAATGAGGGCAAGGTTCGCGAAATCCGCGACCTGCTGAAGCCCTATGGCGTCGAGGCGGTGTCAGCGGCCGAACTCGATCTGCCGGTGCCGGTCGAGAACGGCACGACCTTTTACGCCAATGCCGAGTTGAAGGCGATGCAGGCAGCCGACCTGTCGGGCCTGCCCGCGCTGTCCGACGACAGTGGTCTGTGCGTCGAGGCGCTGGCAGGTGCGCCCGGCGTCTATACCGCCGACTGGGCAGAGCGGCAGCCGCTCGAAGGCCCGCCGGGACGCGACTGGTATCTCGCCATGGGCAAGGTCGAGGGCAAGCTCGCCGAACAGGGCCCCGATGTCAGCCGCGCAGCGCATTTCGTATGCACGCTCGCGCTCGCCTGGCCCGATGGCCATGTCGAATGGTTCGAGGGCAAGGTCGAGGGGCACCTCGTCTGGCCACCGCGCGGCGACAAGGGCTTCGGCTACGACCCCGTCTTCCAGCCCGAGGGCGAAAGCGAGACCTTCGGTGAGATGGACCCGGGAAAAAAGCACGGCATGAGCCACCGCGCCGACGCCTTCCGCCAGCTTGTCGAAGCGGTATTCTGATCGATCAACGTCCGCCGAACACATCCTCGCCGACGACATTGCCCGGCGGGGCATAGCGGCAGACGAGATAGTCGCTGGTACGGCTGCTGGCGAAGCCGCAACCGAAGCGGCGCGTGTTCCACCACACGATCTGCGTATAGTGCGATACGTCGCGCCAGTTGCCGGTCGTCGAGAAATCGGGCGTGATGCCGCGTTTGAAATAGCGCTTCTCGTCGATCCAGAGCTGAACCATTTCGCTGTAGCGATAGGCTCCGCGCGTGCCGCGAAACAGGTTCTCGCCCTCGGGTTCGTTGCCGCGCGTCTGCGCCTCGGAATGTCGGTAGCGGCCGGTACGCGCCAGTTCGTCGGCATAACGCTGCGCGTCGGCGGCAAGCGTCTGGTCCCAGCGTAGCGGTGCCATGCCGACATCTTGCCGGGCGCGATTATGCCCCTCGACCATGGCAGAACGCAGCAAGGCGCTCCCACGCGGCGCATCGCCGGAAAAGGAGCGCGGCTCGACCACGGTATCGGGGCCTTGCGACGCCGGCACGCAACCCGTAGCGGCAATCGCGGCGGCGAGAACCGCCCAGGACTTTCGCACTTTCATTCGCATCGCCATATCGCCCCTGCCATGAACGCCGACCAAACGCCGCCGCTCGCGCTTTATATCCACTGGCCGTTCTGCGTCTCGAAATGCCCCTATTGCGACTTCAACAGCCATGTCCGCGATACGGTCGATCAGACGGCATGGCTGGATGCGCTGCTTGCCGACATGGCGCACGAGGCGGCGCTGCTGCCGGGACGGCGGCTGGGTTCTATCTTCTTCGGCGGCGGCACGCCCTCGCTGATGCCCCCCGCCACAGTCGCGGCGCTGATCGACGCGGCGACCGGGCACTGGCCGGCGGACGAGCGGATCGAGATTACGCTGGAGGCCAATCCCTCCTCGGTCGAAGCCGCGCGCTTCGCCGACCTCGCCCGCGCGGGCGTCAACCGCGTGTCGCTGGGCCTGCAGGCGCTCGATGATGCTGCGCTGCGCTTCCTCGGCCGTGCCCATGACGTCGCCGAAGGCTTGCGTGCGCTCGACACTGCGCAAACGGTGTTCGAACGGGTCAGTTTCGACCTGATCTGCGCGCGGCCCGACCAGTCGCTTGCGGCGTGGCGGCAGGAACTGGATCGCGCGCTCGCCTTCGGCACCGATCACCTGTCGCTCTATCAGTTGACGATCGAGCCCGGCACACGCTTTGCGACGCTGGCGGCGAAGGGCGAACTCGTCCTTCCCGAAGGCGATGAAGCCGCCGACCTTTTCGCTGCCACGCGCGAGATGACTGCCGCAGCCGGGCTGCCGGCCTATGAAATCTCGAACCATGCCCGCCCCGGTCAGGAAAGCCGCCACAACCTCGCCTATTGGCGCTATCACGATTATGCCGGCATCGGCCCCGGCGCGCATGGCCGGCGCGGCCAACTAGCCACCTTTCGCCACAAAAAGCCCGAAAACTGGATGGCTGCGATGGCGCGGAATGGCCATGGCATCCGGTCCGAAGAACCGCTCCGGCCAGCAGTGCGCGCGGTCGAGGCGATCCTGATGGGCCTCCGCCTCGACGAGGGGATCGATACCGACCGGATCGCAGCGCTCGGCGACGGGGTGCCCGATCGGTTTCTCGATTTCGGCAAGATCGCGCTGCTCGCAGGCGAAGGCCTTGTCGAGCAGTCCGCGTCCCGCCTGCGCGTGACCGAAGCGGGGATGCCGCTGCTCGACGCGATCCTGCCGACGATCGTGCGCGACGCCGACTGACGGCTACTGGTTGGCGAAACTGCGCGGCGCGGGCGAGATCGTCACCGTTTGGCCGCCCCGAATTTCCTGCACCTCCAGCATCCGCTGCGCGACGCCGTTACGGTCGAAGCGGAACGCCCCGTCGAGACCGGCAAATCCGTCCTTGTCCATCAGCGCGTTCATCGGAAACGGCCGGCCCATCGGCCATTCGCGCGCGATGCGCACCGTCAGCAGCACCGAATCATAACCGATGCTCGACAGCCGGTACGGCGCCTTGCCGAACCGCGTCCGGTACTTGGTCGCATATTGGCGGTAGAGCCCGTCGGGCACGCTCGCGAACCACGCGCCGTTCAGCGCGGCCTCGTCGCCCACCGCCGAATCGGTGTTCCACAACTCGGTACCAAGCACGCGGGCATTGCCACCGACCGCAGTCTTGCGAATCTGCGGAACGGCCACCGCCGCAGTACCCGCGCTGTCGGCGATCAGCACCGCCTGAAACGGCGAGGTGGAGGGGAACCGGCCGACGGCGGCGTTGATCGACGCGCGCGAGCGATCATAATTCTGGATCGAGACGATCTGTCCGCCGGCATCGCGCGCGGCGCGGACGAATGCCGCCGACGCACGCTCTCCATACAGCCCCTTGGGCACGAGCCCCGCGAACTGCGTGATGCCCGACTTCACCGCATAATCCACGACGCGTTCGATCGACTGGTTGGGCGTATAGCCCATGATGAAGGCGCCGTTGCCCGCCGCATCGACATCGTTCGAATAGCTGATGACCGGCACATGCGCCGACCGCGCGATCGGCGCCACCGCGCGCACATTTTCGGACAGGAGCGGGCCGAGAATCAGCCCGTTGCCATCGGCGATCGCACGGCGCGCGGCCTGTGCGGCGCCGCCTGCGGTGTCATAGGTCGTGATGCGCACCTTCTCGCTCTTGGTATCGAGAAGCGCGAGCTGCGTTGCATTGGCGAGCGACTGGCCGACCCCGGCATTGCTGCCCGACAGCGGCACGAGCAGCGCGACGCGGTGGCGCTGCTGATCCTGCGGAATGCCCGGTTCCACCGGTGCGGGAGCAGATGTGGTCGGCTGTTTCGGTGGCGGCTGGACGGGCGGCGCACCACGCGGAATCAGCGTCGAACAGGCGCTCAGCACCAATGCGCCCGCCATTGCAGCCAGTCGGAAGAGGCTCTTGCCCCGTTGCGGTTTCAATGCAGCCTCTGCCATGACACTCCCTGTGGATACGCTTCTCACTCCTGGCCTGTATATCGTCGCCACGCCAATCGGCAATCTCGGCGATCTCTCCCCGCGCGCTGCGGCGGTTCTGGAAGCCGCCGACCTGATCGCGGTCGAGGACAGCCGGGTAACGGCCAAGCTGCTGCGCCATATCGGCGTGAAACGACCGATGACGCCCTATCACGACCATAATGCCGATGCCGTCCGCCCAGGCCTGGTCGCGCAGATGGGCGACAGGGTCGTCGCGCTGGTGTCCGATGCGGGCACGCCGCTGATTTCCGATCCGGGGTACAAGCTGGTGCGCGATGCGCGCGCTGCCGGGCACACGGTCGTGACGATTCCCGGCCCCTGCGCCGCGATCGCCGCGATGACGCTTGCGGGCCTGCCGACCGACCGTTTCTTCTTTCTCGGCTTCCTGCCCGCCAAGGCGCAGGCGCGCGCCGCCGCGATCGAGGAAGTGGCGAATATCCGCGCGACACTGATCCTCTACGAATCGGGGCCGCGCCTCGCCGCGTGCCTGCGCGCGCTTGCCGAGGGGCTGGGCGACCGCGAAGCCGGCGTCGCGCGTGAGATCAGCAAAAAGTTCGAGGAATGCGTGACCGGCACGCTGTCTTCGCTCGCCGACCGCTACGAGAATGCGCCGCCCAAGGGCGAGATCGTCGTCATTGTCGGCCCGCCCGGCGAGGCTCCGCCGCCTAGCGAGACAGACGCCGATGCCGCCCTGCGAGAGGCGCTGACCCGCCTCCCCCCGGCAAAGGCCGCAGGCGAAGTCGCAAAGGCGCTGGGGCTCGACCGCAAGCAACTCTACGCCCGCGCCATCGCAATGAAGGACGATCGGTGAGCGTCCGCCCACCCGTCGCTCCTGCGCAGGAGCGACGCAATGCGTGACCGCCGCGCGGCGGAGAAGCGCGGGCGCGCGGGCGAAACGGTCGCCGCCTGGTATCTGCGCGCCAAGGGCTGGCGCATCCTCGCGCGCCGCGTCCGCACACCGGCCGGCGAAGTCGATCTTGTCGCCAAACGCCGCAACCTGATTTCATTTGTCGAGGTCAAATCGCGCGCCACGACGGCGGAACTCGATCTCGCGATCGACGAACGCCGGCTTGCGCGCATCGCCGCTGCGGCGGAAATACTCGCCGGCCGCTTCGCCACCAATGGCGAGGACATTCGCATCGATGTCATCCTCGTCTCGCCGAAAAGCCGGCCGCGCCATATCGAGAATGCCTGGATCGGGTGACTTCGCGCGCGCCGCGCCCTACATCGCCTGCTCGACAACCGAGGAACGCACCGCATGCCGCTGACCATCGCTGTCCAGATGGACCCGCTAGAGACGATCAACATCGCCGGCGATTCGAGCTTCGCGCTGATGCTGTCGGCGCAGGCGCGCGGGCACACAATCTATCATTACGACGTGCGCGACCTCAGCTATTCGGAAGGCCGTCTGTGGACCAGGGCGCGACCGGTGACGGTGCAGCGCGTGAAGGGCGACCATTATGACGCCGGCGAGCCCGTCGATATCGACCTCGGCGCCGATGTCGACGTCGTCCTCATGCGGCAGGACCCGCCCTTCGACCTGAGCTACATCACCGCGACGCACCTGCTCGAGCGTATCGCCGGCCAGACGCTCGTGGTGAACGATCCGGCCAGCGTGCGGAATGCACCCGAAAAGGTCTTCGTGCTCGATTTCGCGCGCTTCATGCCGCCGACGCTCATCACCCGCTCGGTCGAAGAAGCTCGCAAATTCCTGAAGCGGCACGGCTCGATCGTCGTGAAGCCGCTCCACGGCAATGGCGGCAAGGCGATCTTCAAGATCGATGCAGATGGCCAGAACCTCTCCTCGCTGATCGAGGTGTTCAACACCGCCTATCGCGAGCCGCATATGGTGCAGGCATTCCTCCCCGAGATCGAAAAGGGCGACAAGCGCATCGTGCTCGTCGACGGCGAAGTCGCAGGCGCGATCAACCGACTGCCGGGCGAGGGCGAGATCCGCTCCAACCTCGCGACCGGCGGGTCGGCGGTGCAGACCGAACTTTCCGAGCGGGAGCAGGAAATCTGCGCCGCGCTCGCCCCCGAGCTGCGCAAGCGCGGACTCCTCTTCGTCGGCATCGACGTGATCGGTGGCAAATGGCTGACCGAGATCAACGTCACCTCACCCACCGGCATTGTCGCCATCGACAAGTTCAACGGCACCGACACCGCGGCGATGATCTGGGACGCGATCGAACGCAGGCTGGCCGAACGCAGCGCCGCCTGACCGCAAGCGACTGAACCAGCCCGCCTTTCCGTGCGTTGGCAGCGCCAATGGGTAGTTTCGTCATCAAGCTGATCGCGATGGGCGGCTATTGGGGCATCGCGTTGCTGATGTGCCTTGAAAATGTCGTCCCGCCGATTCCGTCCGAACTCATCATGGGGCTGGGCGGCATCGCCGTCGCGCATGGCCATATGAACCTGTGGCTGCTTGTCGTCGCCGGAACGATCGGCACGGTGGTCGGCAATTGTTTCTGGTACTGGGTTGGCCGCAAGATCGGTTACGAGCGACTGAAACCGTTCGTCGATCGCTGGGGCCGCTGGCTGACGGTCGATTGGCCGGAGATCGAGAAGGTTCAGCGGTTCTTCCATCGGCATGGCGGCTGGATGGTGTTCGTCTGCCGCTTCCTGCCGACCTTCCGCACGATGATCTCGCTGCCTGCTGGCCTTGCGCGCATGCCGATCTGGAAGTTTCTCGTCTGGACGACGGCAGGCAGCGCGATCTGGAACGGATTCCTCGCCTGGGCCGGTCTGTATCTGGGCCGCAACTTCACGCAAATCGATAATTATATCGGCCCTGTCAGCATCGGCACCGTGGTGCTGGTGGCGGCGTGGTATTTCTACCGCGTGCTCACATGGCGCCCGGCCGAGAGCGAGGCCTAGTCTGCGCGCGGGTGCGCGTTGCGATAGACGTCAAGCAGGTGCGCGGCATCGACCTGCGTATAGACCTGAGTCGACGACAGGCTGGCATGGCCGAGCAATTCCTGAAGCGCGCGCAGATCGGCACCGCGCCCGAGAAGGTGCGTCGCAAAACTATGGCGCAGCGCGTGCGGCGTGGTGCGGTCGGACAGCCCCAGTCGCGCTCGCGCCGCACGCACCGACCGACGGATGACGGCGGGTGACAGCGGCCCGCCCTTGGCGCCACGGAACAGCGCAGCGTCCTTCGCCGTACCATAGGGCGACAGACGGACATAATTTTCCACCGCCTGGCGCACCTGCGGCAGGATCGGCACGATCCGCGTCTTGTCGCGCTTGCCCGTGACCGCAAGCGTCTCGCCGAGCGGCAGGATCGCGCCGGTCAGCCCCAGCGCCTCGCCGATGCGCAGCCCCGCGCCGTAGAGCAGCAACAGCACCGCCCAGTCGCGCGCGCCGATCCACGGCTCGCGCGCCTCCTCTGCAACTTCCTCGGCAAGCGCCACCGCCTCGTCTGGCGCAATCGGTCGCGGCACGCCCTTCTTGACCCGCGCACCGCGCAGCCGGGGCGTGGCGGCATCACCGGTCGCGAATTTAAGGAACGCGCGCACGGCGGAAAGCTCCCGCGCGGCCGATGCATTGGACAATCCCGCAGCTCGCCTGTGCGCCAGAAACGCGCGCAGATCGGCCGCCCTCACCCCGGCCAGCGCCTCGCGCGCAACCGGTCCACCCCAATGCCCCTGCAGGAATGCAACCAGCCGCTCCGCCGTCGCCTGATACGCCCGCACCGTATGCGCCGACCGCCGCCGGTCGCGCGCAAGATGCTGCGCGAACTCGAGCGGAAGGGGGGTGTCGGTCATGCGGGCGATTCTAGGCGCAGGCCGTTGCGATCGGCAACGCGATCTTCGTCAAAAGGTATCGAACGAGCTTTCGACCGATACGCCTCTCGCGTCGCTCCTGCGCAGGCAGGAGCCTATCGTTCTTCCTTCAGGCAGCGCGGCTGCGGCGATAGCCCTGGGTTCCTGCCTCCGCAGGAACGACGGTGACGGGGACAGCCCCCCACTTCGTCATGCCGGACTTGATCCGGCATCCAGGGGCCAACGTCGCTGACCATCCAGCCGGAACCATATGTCCACGGGGCGGCAATACGCCGAGCAGCCGCGCCAGCTTACCCGATCGTCTGCCCGGTCTTCTTCCAGTCGGCGAGGAAGCCTTCGATGCCCTTGTCGGTCAGCGGGTGGTTGACGAGCTGGCGGATGACCTTGGGCGGGGCGGTCATCACATCGGCGCCGATCCGCGCGCTTTCGAGGACGTGGACCGGGTGCCGCACGCTGGCCACAAGGATTTCGGTGTCGAAATCGTAATTGTCGTAGATCAGCCGGATGTCGCTGATGAGCTGCATGCCGTCGAAGCCGATATCGTCGTGACGGCCGACGAACGGCGAGATGAAGCTCGCCCCCGCCTTCGCCGCGAGCAGCGCCTGATTGGCCGAGAAGCACAGCGTTACGTTGACCATCGTGCCGTCGTCGGTCAGCGCCTTGCAGGTCTTCAGCCCGTCGATTGTCAGCGGAACCTTGATCGCGACATTGTCGGCGATCTTCCGCAGGACCTCGGCCTCCTTCATCATCGTCTCGTGATCGAGCGCGACTACTTCGGCCGATACGGGGCCGTCGGTGATGCCGCAGATTTCCTCGACCACTTCGAGGAACTCGCGGCCCGATTTGTGGATCAGCGACGGGTTTGTGGTGACGCCGTCGACCAGCCCCGATTCGGCGAGTTCACGGATTTCGGCGGTGTCGGCGGTATCGACGAAGAATTTCATTGCGTTGGGCCTCGGATGCTGTCGGACAAGGATCGGCGCCGGGATGCCGGCCCGAATCGATTTCGTTCTCCCTATAGCCGCTGCGTGCCGCGAGGACAGCCTGGCGCCGTTATCAAAGCACGGGCTCGCGCGCGGCTTCGAAATCGCTAGATAGGGGCATATGCCCGGAAACCGCGTCCGCGTTCTTGTCCTCAATGCCGCACTCGGCCCGCTCGATTACCGGGTACCGCACGGTATGGAGGTGGGGCCGGGATCGATCGTGGTCGTGCCGCTCGGGCCGCGCCAGCTGATCGGCGTGGTGTGGGAGGCTGAGCGGTTGCCGGCAGAAGAAGTCGGCGACAACCGTCTGCGCAACCTGATCGCGGTCGCCGACGCGCCGCCGATCCCTGCGCCCTTGCGCCGCCTCGTCGAATGGACGTCGGACTATTATCTCGCCGCGCCCGCTTCGGTGCTGCGCATGGCGCTCGCCTCGACCTCGGCGCTCGAGGGCGCCAAAACCACCGTCGAATACCGTGCGACCGGCGAGGTTCCAGCACGCATGACACCGCAGCGCGAACAGGCGCTCGAGCGGATCGGCGAGCGGCAAGGGCTGGTGCGCGAGCTGGCGACGATTGCCGACGTGTCCGACGGCGTGATCCGCGGGCTGGTCAAAACCGGCGCGATCGAGGCCGTCGAGGTCGATATCGACAGCCCCTTCGCCATGCCCGACCCGAGTTTCGCGCCGCCCGAGCTTTCCACGATGCAAGCCGATGTCGCATCGGTGCTGCGTCAGGCCGTGGGCGCGGAACAGTTCCAGCCCTTCCTGCTCGACGGCGTCACCGGATCGGGCAAGACCGAGGTCTATTTCGAGGCTGTCGCCGCCGCCATCGCCGCGGGCCGGCAGACGCTGGTGCTGCTCCCCGAAATCGCGCTGACCGAGCCGTTCCTGACGCGGTTCGAGGCGCGCTTCGGCTGCGATCCCGTCGCCTGGCATTCGGACCTGCGCCAGTCGCAGCGCAGACGTGCGTGGCGCGCGATCGCCAGCGGTCAGGCGCTGGTAACGGTCGGCGCGCGGTCGGCGCTGTTCCTGCCCTATCGCAATCTCGGCCTGATCGTCGTCGACGAGGCGCACGAGACCAGCTTCAAGCAGGAAGAGGGCGTCCATTATCACGCGCGCGACGTCGCGGTGATGCGCGGGCTGTTCGAGAAATGCCCGGTCGTCCTCGCCTCCGCCACCCCGGCGATCGAGACGCGGCATCAGGTCGAACTCGGCCGCTACGAGGAGCTCAAGCTGCCCGGCCGCTACGGTGTCGCCGAACTGCCCGAGCTGAAGGCGATCGACCTGATCCGCCATCCACCCGAGCGCGGACGCTGGATCGCGCCGCCGCTCGTCAACCAGATCGACGCGACGCTCGAACGCGGCGAGCAGGTGCTCCTGTTCCTCAACCGCCGCGGCTATGCCCCGCTGACGCTGTGCCGCCATTGCGGGCACCGGTTCCAGTGTCCCAACTGCACCGCATGGATGGTCGAGCATCGGCTGATCGGCCGCCTCGCCTGCCACCATTGCGGCCATTACATGCCGACACCCAAGGCCTGTCCCGAGTGCAAGGAAGAGGACATGCTCGTCGCCTGCGGCCCCGGCGTCGAGCGCATCGCCGACGAGGCGGCGGCGCTGTGGCCCGATGCGAAGCTCGCCATCGTCACCTCCGACACGATCTCGTCGCCCGCGCGCGCCGCCGAATTCGTCCGGCGGATGGAGGCGGGCGAGATCGACATCGTCGTCGGCACGCAGCTCGTCACCAAGGGCTATCACTTCCCCAACCTGACGCTGGTTGGCGTGATCGACGCCGATCTCGGGCTGGAGGGCGGCGACCTGCGCGCAGCCGAGCGCACTTTTCAGCAGATCATGCAGGTGGCGGGACGCGCGGGCCGAGGCGAGAAGCCGGGCAAAGTGCTGATCCAGACCCATTCGCCGCAGGCCCCGGTGATGCAGGCGCTCGTCACCGGCGATGCCGAGAGCTTCTACGCCGCCGAGACCGAGATGCGCCGCGACGCCGACGCGCCGCCCTTCGGCCGCTACGCCGCGATCGTCGTATCGGCGGAGGAGAAGGAGCTGGCCGAGGACGTCGCGCGGACGATCGGCCGCGCCGCGCCCGAAATCGAGGACATGATGGTCTTCGGCCCCGCCCCCGCCCCGCTCGCGATGCTGCGCGGCCGCCACCGTTTCCGCCTGCTTGTCCACGCCCGCCGCGCGCTCGACGTGCAGGACGTGATCCGCGACTGGCTCGGCGCGCTCGACTGGTCGCCAAAGGTCCGCGTCGCCGTCGATATCGACCCCTACAGCTTTCTTTGAGCGAGTAGCGCTTGAACCCGAGCCGCCTTTTGTAGGAAACCGCCACCATGATTCGAGCCGGGGAGGCTTCCATTCGCCTGTTGGCGTTCGTCGCGGCTTTGATGGCCGCTGCGTTCGTGCTGACGCCCACCGCGCGCGCCGACGACATATCGAGCGCGGCGCGCGGGGTCGTGCGCGTCGTCATCACCGCGTCGGTCGATGGCGAGGAGATCGGCCGCGCACATGGCAGCGGCTTTGCCGTCGCGCCCAACCGCATCGTCACCAACGCGCATGTCGTCGAGCTCGCCAACAAATTCCCCTCGCTCGTCACCATCGATGTCGTACCCGAAACCGGCGACGATCATTACAAGGGCGAACTGGTTGCGTTCGATGCCGACCGCGACCTCGCCCTGATTCAATTCGAAGGGCCTCCGCTCCCTCCGCTGACGCTATATTCGCCGGCACTGCCCGACGGCTATCCGCTGGTGTCGCTCGGCTATCCGGGCAATGTCGACAAGGCGACATATGGTTCGCTGACGCAGATGCTTCAGCCGACATCTCCGGTCCGGTCGACGGGTGTGCTGTCGGCGCATCGCAGCCAGCGCGGGCTGGAGACGCTGGAGCATACCGCACAGATCGCGCGCGGCAATTCGGGCGGCCCGCTGCTCGACAATTGCGGCCGCATCGTCGGCGTCAACCGCGCGGTGACGACGGCGGAGGAAGGCGATGGCAGTTTCGTCATCGCGCTCGGCGAAAGCGAACTCGCTGCCTTTCTGAAGGAAAACAAGCAGCCGTTTCACGCCGTCTCCTGGCCGTGCAAGAGCATGGAGGCTGCGGTCCAGCGCGATCAGGAACTTGCCCAGCAGCGCGCCGAACAGACGCAACAGGACGCCCGTGACAGAGAGGTCGCTGCGCAGCGCGCGCACGATTCGGCGGTACAGAAGGCACAGCTCGCGAACGAACGGACGCGCGACAATTTCATGGCCGGCGCCGCCTTCCTGCTGGTCGTCGGCGGACTTGCGATCGGCGGCGGCGGGCTGCTTCTGAACCGCGGCAAGCGCAATCCGGCAATTGCCGCCGCCGCGGCGGGCGGGCTGATGATGGTCGGGGCGATCGTCCTGTTTCTCGTCCGGCCCGATTTCGACCCCGATTCCGTGACGGTGGCGGATGACGGCAGCGATGTCGGCGCGCAGGTTTCGACCCCGCGCACCGGCCACCTGCTGTGCAAGCTCGATCCCGATCGCAGCCGGATCATCATCGCCGACGGCAAGAACTTCACGCTCGACTGGGGCGCCGATGGCTGCGTTGCGGGCAAGACGCAATATGCCGAGACGGCGAATGCGTGGCAGCGCGTTCTCGTCCCCGAAAAGGGCGATACGGTGACGGTCGCGACCTATGACCCCGATCGCCAGACCTATGTCGCCGACCGCTATTTCCTCGACCCCGCGGCGATGGCGCATCTGCGCAAGAATCGCCCCGAACAGAAACAATGCACCGGCGAAATGGCGGCGCGCGCCGAGCTGGCATCGCGCCAGTCGAGCATCCGCTCTGCCTTGCCGGCGCTGCCGAACGAACGGCTGGTCTATACCTGTTCGGCGCAATAACCGCGCACGATCAGTCCTCGACGCCCTCGCGCCGGCGCAGCACCAGCTTGCGATCGACGCCATAGGCATAGCCGCCCATCGATCCGTCGCTGCGCTGCGCACGGTGGCAGGGAATGACGACGGCGACATTGTTCGCGCCGCATGCGGTGCCCGCGGCGCGCACCGCCTTCGGGTTTCCTGCGGCGATGGCCAGTTCGGTATAGGTGCGCGTCTCGCCCGGCGGGATGGCGCGCAGTGCCTGCCACACCGCTTCCTGAAAGGCGGTGCCCTGCACGTCGAGCGGCAGATCGCGATGGCGCCCCGGCGTCTCCACCTCCGCAACGACGCGCGCCGCAAGATCGGCGAGCGCGGCGCCGCCGGGCATGATCTCCGCGCGCGGAAAACGCTTGCCGAGTGCCACTGCGTCCTCGTCGAAGGCGACGCGGCACAAGCCCTTGTCGGTGGCGGCGATCAGTAGCGGCCCGAGGCTCGTATCGGCAACGGTCCAGCGGATCGTCGCGCCTGCCCCGCCACGCTTCCATGCACTCGGCGTCATGCCGAGCCTCTCACCCGCAGCTTCATAGAAGCGGCTGGGCGAGGAATAGCCGGCCTCGTAGATTGCATCGGTCACGCTCATCTCCCTCGACAACGCCTCGGTCGCACGTCCGGCCTTCATTCCGCGGGCATAGGCGGCGGGCGTAACCCCAGTGGCGCGCTTGAACAGGCGGTGGAAATGATGCGGCGCATAACCGACCGCCGCGGCCAGTTCGTCGAGCGAGATTCCCGTCTCCGCCGCCTCGATCAACGCAACCGCCCTGGCGACCGCGAGCCGGTCGCGCGCCACCTCGTCTGGCTTGCAGCGCAGGCACGCCCGATAGCCATCCGCCTGAGCCGCGGCGCCCGCCGGGTAGAAGCGAACATTTTCGCGCCTGGGCCGGCGCGCCGGGCAGCTTGGCCGGCAATAGATCCGGGTCGTTTGCACCGCGACGACGAAGCGACCGTCATAGGCCCGGTCGCGACGGACGAACGCCTCCCATGCCGTAGCGTCATCGATGTCGTCGGTGTGTTGCATGGCTCCGATATAGCCGAGCGATGCGCCTGCGGCATCCCGCACCTTGCGCCCAAAGCACGGTCCTTCGCAGGCCCTCAAGCGGCAGCAGCGGCTTGCATCCCCCGCGCCCCGATGCTAGCAGCCCCGCTACCTGTATGGGGGCAGGCGTTGCCGCCCCCTTTTCGTATGGGAACAATTTCCAAAGAGGGTTTCGACGCGTGGAGATTTCCGCCGGTATCCAGGCAAGCCTAAGCGGACGCTATGCCAGCGCGCTGTTCGAGCTCGCGAGCGAATCGAAGGCTATCGATTCTGTCGAGGCGAGCCTGGCGAAGGTACGCGAGGCGCTGAGCGAATCGGACGAGTTCCGCCGGCTGACCTCCAGCCCGCTGGTATCGCGCGACGATGCGACCAAGGCGGTCGTCGCCGCGGCCGAGCAGATGAAGCTCGATGCCACGACGAAGAATTTTCTGGGCGTGCTGGCGCAGAATCGCCGCCTCGCGCAGCTTCCGGCGATCATTCGCGCCTATCGCCAGCTTGCCGCGGCGCATCGCGGCGAAACCACCGCGGACGTCATTTCCGCGCACCCGCTTTCCGACGATCAGGTCGATGCGCTGAAGCAGCAGCTTCGCACCCGCGTCGGCCGCGACGTCAATATCGACCTGTCGGTCGATCCCTCGCTATTGGGCGGCCTGATCGTCAAGATCGGCAGCCAGATGATCGACAGCTCGATCAAGACCCGTCTCCACACCCTCGCGCACGCGATGAAAGGCTAAAAAGGCTTACACCCATGGATATCCGCGCCGCAGAAATCTCCAAGGTCATCAAGGATCAGATCGCCAGCTTCGGCACCGAGGCCGAAGTGTCCGAAACCGGCACCGTGCTGTCGGTCGGTGACGGCATCGCGCGCATCCACGGCCTCGACAACGTCCAGGCGGGCGAAATGGTCGAGTTCGCAAACGGCGTGCAGGGCATGGCGCTCAACCTCGAAGCCGACAATGTCGGCGTCGTGATCTTCGGCTCGGACGCCGAAATCCGCGAAGGCGACACCGTGAAGCGCACCGGCACCATCGTCGACGTTCCCGTCGGCAAGGGTCTGCTCGGACGCGTGGTCGACGGCCTCGGCAATCCGATCGACGGCAAGGGCCCGATCGAGAGCGACAAGCGCAGCCGCGTCGAGGTGAAGGCACCGGGCATCATCCCGCGCAAATCGGTCCACGAACCGGTACAGACCGGCCTGAAGGCGATCGACGCGCTTGTCCCCGTCGGCCGCGGTCAGCGCGAGCTGATCATCGGTGACCGCCAGACCGGCAAGACCGCCGTCGCGATCGACACCTTCATCAACCAGAAGGAAGTCAATTCGGGCGACGACGAATCGAAGAAGCTCTACTGCATCTACGTCGCGGTCGGTCAGAAGCGTTCGACCGTCGCGCAGATCGTTCGCCAACTCGAAGAAAACGGCGCGATGGAATATTCGATCGTGGTCGCGGCGACCGCGTCGGAGCCTGCGCCGCTTCAGTTCCTCGCCCCCTATACCGCCTGCGCGATGGGCGAGTTCTTCCGCGACAACGGCATGCACGCCGTGATCGTCTATGACGACCTTTCCAAGCAGGCCGTCGCCTATCGTCAGATGTCGCTGCTGCTGCGTCGTCCTCCGGGCCGCGAAGCCTATCCGGGCGACGTCTTCTATCTCCACAGCCGCCTGCTCGAGCGCGCCGCGAAGATGAACGACGACAATGGCGCCGGCTCGCTGACCGCGCTGCCGATCATCGAAACGCAGGCCGGCGACGTTTCGGCGTACATTCCGACCAACGTGATCTCGATCACCGACGGCCAGATCTTCCTTGAAACCGACCTGTTCTTCGCGGGCATCCGCCCCGCCATCAACGTCGGTCTGTCGGTCAGCCGCGTGGGTTCTTCGGCACAGACCAAGGCGATGAAGAAGGTGTCGGGCTCGATCAAGCTGGAGCTCGCCCAGTACCGCGAAATGGCCGCGTTCGCGCAGTTCGGTTCGGACCTCGATGCGTCGACGCAGAAGCTGCTCAACCGCGGCGCGCGCCTGACCGAGTTGCTCAAGCAGCCGCAGTTCAACCCGCTGCCGTTCGAGGAGCAGACCGTGTCGATCTTCGCCGGCACCAACGGCTATCTCGACGATATCGCGACCGATCAGGTTACGCGGTACGAGAGTGCGATGCTCGCCGAGATGCGCTCGAAGCATGCGGACATCCTGAAGGACATTCGCGACTCGAAGGATCTGTCGGACGCGACCAAGGGCAAGCTCAAGGAAGCGCTCGACGCCTTCGCCAAGACATTCGCCTGAGGCGGCGATACGTTCACATCGTCACCCTGAACCTGGTTCAGGGTCCACCGTGCAACAGTCCGGACGGTACCGTTGTCGAAGTGGATGCTGAAACAAGGTCAGCATGACGAGTTGAGGAGTTGATGAGGAAATAATGGCCAGCCTGAAGGCTCTCAAAGACCGCATCGGCTCGGTTAAGTCGACGCAGAAGATCACCAAGGCGATGCAGATGGTCGCCGCGGCCAAGCTGAAGCGCGCGCAGAACGCGGCCGAGGCCGGGCGCCCCTATGCGCAGCGCCTCGAAAAGGTCGTGGCGTCGCTGGCGTCGAAGGTGACGATCAGCTCGACCACGCCCAAGCTGCTCAGCGGCACCGGCAAGGACGATGTCCACCTGTTCGTCGTCGCAACCAGCGACAAGGGGCTGGCGGGCGCGTTCAACGCGAACATCGCCCGCCTTGCGCGGCGCGAGGCCGACAAGCTGATCGCGCAGGGCAAGACGGTCGAATTCTACACCATCGGCCGCAAGGGCCGGGCGGTGCTGCGCCGGCTCTATCCGAAGCAGATGAAGCACGCGATCGAGCCGGGCGATCTCGGCAAGCTGACCTTCGACGACGCGCATGAATGGGCCGAAGACCTGATCAAGCGCTACGAAGACGGCGAGTTCGACGTCGCGCATCTTTTCTATTCGGAATTCCAGTCGGTCCTGTCGCAGGTTCCGACGCAGCAGCAGCTGATCCCGGTCAAGATTCCCGAAGGCGCTGCCGAAGAAAAGTCGAGCGCCGCGGTCGAGTACGAACCCGACGAGGAGGCGATCCTCGCCGATCTGCTGCCGCGCAACGTCGCGGTCCAGATTTTCCGCGCGATGCGCGAGAATGCCGCGTCCGAACAGGGTTCGAAGATGACCGCGATGGACAACGCCACGCGCAATGCGGGCGACCTCATCAAGCGGCTCAACATCGAATATAACCGCAAGCGCCAGGCCGCGATCACCACCGAACTGGTCGAGATCATCTCGGGAGCCGAAGCACTCTGATGCGCCGGACGCATACCCTTCTGATCGCCGGACTTGCCGGCTGCGCGGCGCTCGCCGCGTGCAACGGAACGTCGCAGCAGCCGACGCCCGAAGCGACGGAGGCTGTGTCGGCCAATGAAGGCGCACCGCTGCAATCGGCTGGCTGGGACCGGCTTTTCACCTCCCCGGCAGATGCCCTCGCCGCCGCGAGCGATGACGGTTTCGCGCCCGAAAGCTACGACCCGACCGGGGGCGAACCGCCCTATCAGGCGAAAAGCGCGCCGATCACGCTGTCGGGCAGCACGCCCGACGCCGCCAATCAGGCGTCGTTCACCGCATCGGGCAATCAGGCCGACAAGATCGGCACGATCACCTTTTCGCTGCAACTCGGCGATTCAGGCACGGCGAAGCAGGCGGAGCAGCATTTCGCCGACATGATCCGGCAATATCTGTCGAGCTTCGGCATCGAGGACGACAAGAACCTGCTCGCCGCGATTACCAACGAACAGAATACCGACGGCACGATCGCCGGCACACCCGTGACCATCGATACCGGCGTCCAGACCGGCGCCATGCCAGAGGTCATCAACGTGACTTTCACCCGCCCGGACGCTACCAGCCCGGACAACAGCAAGCCCCAAGGATAGCAGACAATGGCAACCGCCGCTGAAGACACCCGCCCCGCCACGGGCACCAACAATGTCGGCCGCATCAGCCAGGTGATCGGCGCCGTCGTCGACGTGACGTTCGACGGCGAGCTGCCCGAAATTCTCTCGGCGCTCGAAACCGACAATAACGGCAGCCGCCTCGTTCTCGAGGTTGCGCAGCATCTTGGCGAGAATACCGTTCGCTGCATCGCGATGGACGGCACCGACGGCCTGACCCGCGGCCAGACTGTGACCGACACCGGCGATCAGATTTCGGTTCCTGTCGGACCGAAGACGCTGGGTCGCATCATGAACGTCGTCGGCGAGCCGATCGACGAGCGCGGGCCGATCGGCACCGACCTGAAGGCGCCGATCCACGCCAAGGCGCCCGAGTTCATGGACCAGTCGACCGAAAGCGCGATCCTGGTCACCGGCATCAAGGTCATCGACCTGCTCGCCCCCTATGCGAAGGGCGGCAAGATCGGCCTGTTCGGCGGCGCCGGCGTCGGCAAGACCGTGCTCATTCAGGAACTCATCAACAACATCGCGAAGGGCCATGGCGGCACCTCGGTGTTCGCGGGCGTCGGCGAGCGCACGCGTGAGGGCAACGACCTCTATCACGAGTTCCTCGACGCGGGCGTCATCGCCAAGGACGATGAAGGCAATGCCGTCAGCGAAGGTTCCAAGGTCGCGCTGGTCTATGGCCAGATGAACGAGCCTCCGGGCGCGCGTGCCCGCGTTGCGCTTTCGGGTCTGACCATCGCCGAATATTTCCGCGATCAGGAGGGGCAGGACGTGCTCTTCTTCGTCGACAACATCTTCCGTTTCACCCAGGCGGGTTCGGAAGTGTCGGCGCTGCTCGGCCGCATCCCGTCGGCGGTGGGCTATCAGCCGACGCTGTCGACCGACATGGGCGCGCTGCAGGAACGGATCACCTCGACCAACAAGGGCTCGATCACCTCGGTCCAGGCGATCTACGTTCCCGCCGACGACCTTACCGACCCGGCGCCGGCGACGTCGTTCGCGCACCTCGACGCGACGACCGTGCTCAACCGCGCGATTTCAGAACTCGGCATCTATCCGGCGGTCGATCCGCTCGATTCGACCAGCCGCGTGCTCGAACCGCGCGTCGTCGGTCAGGAGCATTACGAAACCGCGCGTGCGGTCCAGTCGACGCTGCAGAAGTACAAGTCGCTGCAGGACATCATCGCCATTCTCGGCATGGATGAGCTGTCCGAAGAGGACAAGCTGACCGTCAGCCGCGCGCGCAAGATCCAACGCTTCCTGTCGCAGCCCTTCCACGTCGCGGAGGTCTTCACCGGCATCCCCGGCAAGTTCGTCGAGCTGGAAGACACGATCCGCAGCTTCAAGGCGGTCGTGAACGGCGAATACGACCATCTGCCCGAAAGCGCCTTCTACATGGTCGGCGGCATCGACGAAGCGATTGCCAAGGCCGAGAAGATGGCGAACGAAGCGTAACGAACATCCGACCCCTCCCTTTCAAGGGAGGGGTTGGGGTGGGTGCGCTGTTCCAAGGGCAGCGCTCGCCGCGGCAGCGGCGACCGGGCACCCAGCCCGCCCGCCACTCACCCACCCCCTGCCCCTCCCTTGAAAGGGAGGGGGGAGTTGAGAAAAATGCCCCTGCACTTCGAACTCGTGACCCCCGAAAAGCTCGTCCGGTCGGAAGAGGTCTATCAGGTCGTCGTTCCCGGCGCCGAAGGCGATTTCGGCGTGCTGGCGAACCATGCGCCGTTCATGGCAACGGTGCGTGACGGCAATCTGACGGTCTATGCCGAAGAAAAGTCGCAGCCGGAAACGATCGCGATCCGCGGCGGCTTTGCCGAGGTCAACGACAAGGGCCTGACGGTCCTTGCCGAACACGCGGAATGATCAATCGCGCTCCGGCTCGCTGATCTGCAGCAGCCGGTGGCGCGGATCGATGGTCAGGACATAGTCTTTCAGGAAGTCCGATCCGATAATCGTCGTGTCGCTCGACGGCTCCGCATACAGCGCCTTTCTGCTCGTCACGGCCATTTTTCCCACGCGCATCGGCGGATCGAGGTCAACCGCATAGAGCGTGACGGAGCTGTTTGTCCTTGCGGCGCTGCCGATCCTTGTCGGCGTTCCGCGCGCAAACCGCTGTGCGATCTGTTTGGGGATCACCAGACCGCGGCTTGATCCGGTATCGACTTTGGCCGGGAAACAGGCCTTCGCGAAACACACCGGAATCGCGAAGCTCCTGCCGTAGCGCACGACACCTTGTTCGTCGGGGCGCAAAGGCTGGGCCGAGAAACGGATCGTCCGCGCCGGATAGTCGATGATCACCGTCCGGTCGGCGAAGAAATCACGCGCGATTATCCCCATCATCGGCGTGACGCCGGACTTGCGACCCCCGTTGTAGTCGCGCGAGAGCAGCCGGACATCGTGCCGTTCGAGGTTTCCGACCCGAAGACTCCTGGCCGAAACGATGTCGGTCGAGGTAACGCGGACGCCGTCGGAGTTTTCGGCCTGCCCGGTCTTCGGCAGCGACAATTCGGCGGTCAGGGCAACGTCGGCGCGGCCCATGCCGCTGGCGCCGCTATCGAACCCGAACCGATAGGGTCCGTGACCGTCGACATACGCGCTGACGAAGATGTGTCCGTGATCGAGCTCGAACGGAATGCTGTCCCCGCTGCCCGGGTCCGGTTGCCGCGCCGGCGATGCTGAGGACAGAGCCAGCGCCAGCGCAAGCAGCAACGACGAGACGCGCATCGGTATCTCCCATTGTGTATTACGCATATAATACAGAGGCGCGTGTCCGATTCAACGGCGTGGAGGTTTGGTTAGTCAAATATCAAGCCTTACCCGGTAGCTGTCGGCGTGACTGTTTTACCGGGAGAAGTTGGGCTGTGAGCGCATTCGGTCGACGTAGTGGCATGGGAACGGGCGGTGGACGCCCCTCCTTTGGAGTCGCCCGCCCGATGCAGGGCGGCGGCGCTGCTTCCAAGCCCAAGGACGACCAGGGGGGCAGCCAGTTTCCGCCGATCGACGAGGCGAAGTTGCCCGACGAGGCACCCGCCGCCGACCAATCGGGCGCCGAGGCTGTACCGGCAGGTCCCCCCGCCCCCGGCATGGACGCGATGTCGCGCCTCGCCGAACGTCAGGCAGCATCGGGAGAAGCAGGCAACAGCCGGGTCGAAGGCTTCGAAAGCTCGATCCACCGGATCAAGGAACAGGTGCTGCCGCGCCTGCTGGAACGCGTCGACCCCGAAGCCGCCGCGACGCTGACCAAGGACGAGCTGGCGGAGGAATTCCGCCCGATCATCCACGAGGTGCTCGCCGAGCTGAAGCTGACGCTCAACCGGCGCGAACAGTTCGCGCTTGAAAAGGTGCTGGTCGACGAGCTGCTCGGCCTCGGCCCGCTCGAGGAATTGCTGGCCGATGCGGCGGTCAGCGACATCATGGTCAACGGTCCCGAACAGACCTATGTCGAGCGCAAGGGCAAGCTGGAGCTTGCCAATATCCAGTTTCGCGACGAGGAACATCTTTTCCAGATCGCGCAGCGCATCTGCAACTCGGTCGGCCGCCGCGTCGACCAGACCACACCGCTCGCCGACGCCCGGTTGAAGGACGGCAGCCGTGTCAACGTGATCGTGCCCCCGCTGAGTCTGAAGGGCACCGCGATCTCGATCCGTAAATTCTCCGCCAAGCCGATCACGCTCGACATGATGGCGAAGGGCGGATCGATGTCCGAGAAGATGGCGACCGCGCTGAAGATCGCGGGCGCCAGCCGGTTCAATGTCGTCATTTCGGGCGGCACCGGTTCGGGTAAGACGACGATGCTCAACGCACTGTCGAAGATGATCGACCCCGGCGAGCGCGTGCTGACCATCGAGGACGCGGCCGAACTCCGCCTGCAACAGCCGCACTGGCTGCCGCTCGAAACGCGCCCGGCCAACCTCGAAGGGCAAGGCGAGATCACGATCCGCGACCTCGTCAAGAACGCGCTGCGTATGCGCCCTGATCGCATCATCCTCGGCGAAATTCGTGGGTCGGAATGTTTCGACCTGCTCGCCGCGATGAACACCGGCCATGACGGCTCGATGGCGACGCTCCACTCCAACTCCCCGCGCGAATGCCTCGCGCGTATGGAGAACATGGTGATGATGTCGGACATCAAGGTGCCGAAGGAAGCGATCAGCCGCCAGATCGCAGACTCGGTCGACCTCATCATCCAGGTGAAGCGTCTGCGCGACGGTTCGCGCCGCGTCACCAACGTGACCGAGGTGATCGGCATGGAAGGCCCGGTGATCGTCACGCAGGAGCTGTTCAAGTTCGAATATCTCGACGAATCGGCCGATGGAAAGATCATCGGCGAATATCGCTCGATGGGCCTGCGTCCCTATACGCTCGACAAGGCCAAGCAGTTCGGCTTCGACCAGGCATTGCTCGAGGCGTGCCTCTGACGCAGCCCCTGCCCGTTATCCCGAACCACTAAGTAGTCGCGCGCGTTGGAAACCGCCCCGGACATCGCCTAGGCTGCGGTCATGCGTATGACGATTCTTGCGGTTCTCCTGCTGGTGCTTGGCGCCGCACCCGCAATTGCCGCGCCGCCATCGATTCAATTGGCGCACGACGCCGAGGCGCGCTGGGTCTCGTTCGATCTGACACCGGGAAACCAGATCCGCTTTCACATGGAAGTGAACGGAAAGCCCGCGACCGCCATTCTCGACACCGGGGTCAGCGTATCGGTTGCTTCCGCCAAGTTTGCGCGAACCGCGGGGCTGCGCATCAGCGCCAAATCCGAAGCCGATGCGATCGGCGGCAATGTCGCGATCGGCTGGGCGGCACCGCGCGCGATCGAACTCGGCGGGCTGAAGCGCAAGGGCGGCCGCATTGCGGTTGCCGATCTGACGGCAATGGCGACGGGCAGCGCAACGCCGGTCGATATGCTGATCGGCAGCGACATCCTGTCATGCTGCGCGATCGATATCGATTACGATGCCCGGCGATTTCGTATCCTGCCGTCGGGGCGCATGCCCTTTCGCGGCGTCAGCGCGCCGCTGTCGCTGTCGCGCGGCAGCAAGGTCTATGTCAGCGAGCTGACGCTGGGCAGGCAACACATCAAGCCCGTGCTCGTCGATACTGGCGACGGCGCCGCGGTCACGGTGACGCAATCGACCTGGAAGAAATCGGGGCTGAAGCCCAAAGCCGTGACGTCGGCGGTCGCCTATGGCCTCGGCGGGCCGATCGAAACCCGGCTGACGATCCTTCCCGAACTTCATGTCGATGGCCTGACCGCACACAATGTCGAACTGCGCATCGAAGACGATATGGGCTTTTCGACCAAGACGGGCACGCTGGGCCGGATCGGCTCGGCCTTTCTCCAGCGCTACCGCGTCCTCCTCGATCCGCATGCCGGGCACATCGTTTTCCGTCCCGGCAAGAAGGTCGACGAAGTGCCGATACGCTCGACCAGCGGATTGCTCGTCGGGCTCGATCGCGATCGGCTGCGCGTCCTCCATGTGATGAAGAACAGCCCTGCCGCGCATGACGGCTGGCAGGACGGCGACACGATCTGCCGGGTCGATGGCTCGCCGATCGCGGGCAACGGCCTGTCCGCCGACACAAGCTGGTCCGCCGGCCCGCCCGGCGAAGTGGTGAAGCTGGGCATGTGCGACGGCACCAAGCGCGCGCTCACGCTCGCCCAATTCTACTGACGCTTCAGCCGAAAAGCGCTGCCGCCGCGACGATCAGCGCTGCCATCAGCGCAAGCGCCTGAACCGTCGGCCAGGCGATGATCCCGATCCGGTCGAGGTCGTCGCGACGCGCACGACGATGTTCCGCAACCCCTGCGAACACCGCCAGCAAAGCCAGCGCAACAACCGCCATCCACAAGCGTTCGTGCATCAGGGTATTTCCAGTTCCCGATCGATTCGTCACCAGCAGGAAGCCGCCATGGGCCACCGCCTCGCATTGATCGCCATAGGCACCACGCTTGCCGCCGTCACCAGCGTTGCGGTGGGCGCGCCGCAAATTCAGCGCGAGGCGCTTCGCGAGGCGGCCCGAGCGAGCACGCGCACCCCCGCCAATGTCGCGCGCGACCGCTATCGCCACCCGGTCGATACGCTCGCCTTTTTCAATGTCGCGCCGGACGATACGGTGGTCGAAATCTGGCCGGGCGGCGGCTGGTACACCGAAATCCTGGCGCCCTATCTGAAAGACAAGGGCACGCTCTACGAAGCCGCGCCGAATATGGGCGGCCTGAAAGCCGTCAGGGCGATGCAGCAACGCGATCGCGCGACCTATGGCAATATCCGCCTGGCATCCTTTCCCGCAGGCGACACACTGCCCAAGGTCCCCGAAGGTACCGCTGATGTCGTGCTGACGTTTCGCAATGCGCATAACTGGCAACAGGCAGGGCCCGAAGTCGCGCAGAACGCGTTCGACCAGATGTATGCGATGCTCAAACCCGGCGGGACGCTCGGCATCGTCGATCACCGGCTACCCGAAGCAATGCCTTCGGCGCGCGAGGGTGGCAGCGGTTATATGAAGGTCAGCACGATCACCGGCTACGCAAGGAAAGCCGGCTTCAAGCTCGCCGACATGTCGGAAGTGAACGCCAATCCCGCCGACACGCATGATTATGCAAGTGGCGTGTGGACGCTGCCGCCGACCTATACGCTGGGCGATACCGACCGCGACAAATATGCCGCGATCGGTGAAAGCGACCGGATGACGATCCGGTTCAGGAAACCGAAGTGAGCGCGTTCGCGTGACGCGGTTACTTGCTCAGCTTTTCGACCTTGTCCTGAAGCTTGGCAAGTTCGGCGCGCAACGCGGAAATCTCTTCGTCCTTGCTGCCGTTCGGCGCGTCGCCATTACCCTTTTCCGCGGTCGCCGCCCCCGGCTTGAACGCGGAAGTCGCCGCTTCGAACATCGCCATGTTGCGCTTGGCGAGTTCGGCGAAGGGCGAATTGGCGAACGCGCCTTCGACCGCATGCTTGAACTCGGCCTGGTTGCGGCGGAAGCTGTCCATCGACGCTTCGAGATAGCCCGGCACCATCGCCTGCATCGAATCGCCGTAGAGCGCGATCAGCTGGCGCAGGAAACTGACCGGCAGCATCGTCTGCCCGCGGCTTTCCTCTTCCATGATGATCTGCGTCAGGACGTTGTGCGTGATGTCCTCTTCCGATTTGGCGTCGATGACCTTGAAATCGCGCCCCTCGCGCGTCATCGCCGCCAGATGGTCGAGCGTGATGTAGGAAGAGGTTTCGGTATTGTAGAGACGCCGGTTGGCGTACTTCTTGATGATGACGGGACCGTCCCCCGGATTCGTCTTCTTCATGAGGCCCTCGCAAATGTCTGAACGAGCTCTACCATCGTTCAATGACGCACCGCAACACGGACCGCGCCCCCTACCGCTGTTCCTCGACATGCTGCGCAGCGAAACCGCAGCATCGCCGGAACGCCGCGCGGCCGCTTTGCGCGGGCTCGCCGCCTATCAGGCCGCACCCAGAAGCGAAATTCGCACGGAAAAGCATATAGTTGCGCGATCGGGACGTGCGACACTGCGCGACCATGGCGGAACGGGCTGGCCCGTCGTGTTCGTACCGTCGCTCATCAACCCGCCCTTCATACTCGACCTCGCACCCGACAATTCCTTGTTGCAGTGGCTCACAAGCCACACTGCGGTGCGCCCGCTGCTCGTCGACTGGGGCACGCCCGAGCCCGGTGATTCGCATGAGGACATCACCGCGCATGTCGAAGCGCTGCTGCTGCCGATGCTCGAAGCGTTCGATCGGCCGCCGGTGCTGGTCGGCTATTGCCTGGGCGGGACGCTTGCACTCGGCGCCGCATCAGCGCTGCCGGTCGCGGGCGTCGCGCTGATCGCGGCGCCGTGGCGTTTCTCGGCGTTCGGCGCGGCCGCGCTGTCGGAAATCGACGCGCTGTGGCACGCGGCGCAACCGGCTTGCGAGACACTGGGGCTCGTCCCGATGGAGGTGCTGCAATCGGGCTTCTGGCGGCTGGACCCCGCGCGCACGGTCGCCAAGTTCGAACGGTTTGCCGAGCTTGATCCGGACAGCCAAAAGGCGCGCGCCTTCGTTGCGCTGGAGGATTGGGCCAATGCCGGCGCGCCGCTGACCTATGCGGCAGGCCGCCAGATGTTCGACGACTTCTTCGCCGCCGACCTGCCGGGTCAGGCGCGATGGCAGGTGCGCGGCAAGGTGGCGATGCCCAGCCTGATCGACGCGCCGATGGTCGAGTTCGTGTCCACCACCGACCGGATCGTGCCCGCCGCGACCGCGATCGGGCTGCGCGACCAGCGGACGACGAGCGCGGGCCATGTCGGCATGGTCGTCGGCAGCCGCGCACGCGAAGCGCTGTGGCAACCGCTCGCCGACTGGATAACCGCGCTTCCGCTTCCTAAGTAGCGGCCAAGCGAATCATCCGATCCCTTGCCGACAAGGAGCCTTTCATGCCCGATATCGTCATCACCGCCGCCAAGCGCACGCCCGTGGGAAGCTTTCTCGGCGGCCTTGCCACCGTGCCCGCGCACGAACTGGGCAAGACCGCGATCGAAGCGGCGATGGCGCAGTCGAAGATCACCGGCGAGGACGTGAACGAGGTCATCATGGGCCAGGTGCTGACCGCCGCGCAGGGCCAGAACCCGGCGCGCCAGGCGTCCATGGCCGCCGGCGTGCCGAAAGAGGTCCCGGCATGGGGCGTCAATCAGGTCTGCGGATCGGGCCTGCGCGCCGTCGCGCTCGCCTATCAGATGGTCGCGGGCGGCGACGCCGATATCGTCGTGGCCGGCGGTCAGGAATCGATGTCGATGTCCGCGCACGCGCAGACGCTGCGCACCGGCACCAAAATGGGTGATGTCAGCCTGGTCGATACGATGATCAAGGACGGGCTGACCGATGTGTTCAACGGCTATCACATGGGCATCACCGCGGAAAATCTGGCCGAGCAATATCAGCTCACGCGGCAGACGCAGGACGAATTTGCGGTGCGCTCGCAGAACCTCGCCGAAAAGGCGCGCGAAAGCGGTCGCTTCAACGACGAGATCGCTCCCGTCACGGTAAAGGGCCGCAAGGGCGACACGATCGTCGATCAGGACGAATATATCCGCGCGGGCGCCACCGTCGAAGGCGTCGGCGCGCTACGCCCGGCGTTCAAGAAGGACGGAACGGTTACCGCGGGCAATGCCAGCGGAATCAACGACGGAGCCGCAGCGCTGGTCGTGATGTCCGCCGATGAGGCGAAGAGGCGCGGCGCGCCGGTGCTCGCACGGATCAAGAGTTGGGCCTCGGCGGGCGTCGATCCGTCGATCATGGGCATCGGCCCTGTTCCCGCGTCGAAAAAGGCGCTCGAAAAGGCCGGCTGGACCGTCGCCGATCTCGATCTGATCGAAGCCAACGAGGCGTTCGCCGCGCAGGCGCTGGCGGTCGGCAAGGACATGGGCTGGGACGCCGACAAGGTGAACGTCAACGGCGGCGCGATCGCCATCGGTCACCCGATCGGCGCCAGCGGCGCGCGCGTTCTGACCACGCTGCTTTACGAAATGGAAAAGCGCGACGCGAAAAAGGGGCTTGCGACCCTGTGCATCGGCGGCGGCATGGGCATCGCAATGTGCGTCGAGCGCGACTGATCTAGGCAGCAGGCCGGGCATCCCCCGGCCCGCTTCGCATTCCCGCCATGAGCGCGGGCAACGCTTCGCGGAGCGTATCGGCGACCGATAGCTCGGTATCGACCCAGCGCTGGACGATCAGGCCGTCGATCACCCCCAGCAACGTCGAGGCAAGTGGTTGAAGCGGCAGCTTCTCCTTCACCTCGCCGCGCCTCTGTCCCGCGCGCAGCATCGCGGTGATCTGTCCGCGAAACATGTCGAGCATCTGGCCGTAGCGCGCGCCGAACCTGTCGCGCGTTTCGGCCACCCCCGCCACCGACCAGAATTCGAGCGTCAGCGGCACCAACACCGTGTCCGCATCGATCCGGGCCGCAATCTGGAGCAGCAGCGCCGCGACCGCATCGACGGCGTTGGTCGTTTCACTATCGGCACCGCCTTCGGCCATCGCGTCATCGGCAAACCTCTCGAACAGCGCGAAGAACAGCGCCTCCTTGCTCGGAAAATAGAGATAGAGCGTGCCTTTCGCGACGCCTGCCGCCGCCGCGATCTCCTCCATCGTCGCCGCACGATAGCCGCGCGCGGCGAAAACCTCGGTCGCCGCGCGCAGGATCACGCGCCGCCGTTCCGTCCTGTCGATCCGCTTCGGGCTCATGCCGCACCTTTATTATGACTGAGCAGTCAGTCATAATAAAGCCTGTCGCGAGTCGCTGGCAATGGAGGAACATCATGAAGATCGTCATCAGCGGTGCCGGGGTGGCCGGGCCGGCGCTTGCCCATTGGCTGCTTCGCGGCGGCCATCAGGTGACGATCATCGAGCAGGCGGATCATTTCCGCACGGGTGGGTACATCATCGATTTCTGGGGCCTGGGCTATGATCTGGCCGAACGGATGGGCGTTCTCGATACCGTTCGCGACCACGGATATTCGGTTCGCGAAGTCCGTTTCGTGCGCGACGACGGCTCGAAAGCGAGCGGCTTCGGCGTCGATGTGTTCCGGCGAATGACCGGCGGTCGCTATACCAGCCTGCCGCGCGGCGATCTTGCGAACGCGATCTTCGACACCGTGAAGGGTCGCGTCGAAACGCTTTTCGGCGACAGCATAGCTGCGATCGATCAGGACGGGGACGGCGTCGCCCTGCGCCTCGACAGCGGCGCAACGATCGAAGCCGACATGCTGATCGGCGCCGACGGCCTGCATTCGAATGTCCGGCACCTCGTTTTCGGCCGGGAAGACCAGTTCGAACGCGATCTCGGCTACCGCGTGGCCGCCTTCAACGCGCCCGGTTACGAACCGCGCGACCCCGACGTCTATGTCACCCGGTCATGGCCGGGGCGCAGCCTGTCGCGCTTCGCGCTCGCCGACGGATCGACATTGTTCCTGTTCATTCTTGCCGACGAATATCTCGAAGGCGCGCTGCCCGACGAACCGGCCGCGCGCAAGACGGCGCTTCACCGGGTCTTCGGCGGGCTGGGATGGGAAACATCCGCGATCCTGAAGGCGATGGACTCCGCCCCCTCGCTCTATCTCGACAAGGTTAGCCAGATCGTGATGCCGCGCTGGTCAAAGGGCCGCGTCGCTCTGCTCGGCGATGCCGCCGCGTGCGTTTCGCTGCTCGCGGGTGAAGGGACCGGCCTGGCGATGACCGAAGCCTATGTCCTCGCGGGGGAACTGGCGCGCGCGGGTGACGATCACGCAGCCGCCTTCACCGCATATGAGGACAAGCTGCGCGGCTTCATAAACGGCAAGCAAGCCGCCGCGCGCGACTTCGCCTCTTCCTTCGCACCGAAGACGCGGCTGGGCCTCTTCATACGCGATACGGTCGTGAAGATGATGAAATTTCCGTTCGTCGCCGACCGTTTCGTCGGCAACAGCGTCCGCGACGATTTCGTCCTGCCGGATTATCCGCTCGACTGAGATCCGGCGGTCCACCGCCGCTCATACCGCTGCCCCAGCCCGGTCAGCAGCTCATATTGCGACATTCCGCTCGCTGCGGCGGCTGCGGGTAGCGCGAAGTCGATCGCTACCCAGTCACCTTCACGCAGATGCGGAGCGGTATCGAGGCCGATCGCCGTCAAATCCATCGACACGCGGCCGAGAACGGGCAACCGCCTGCCATCGGCGTGTGCGCTGCCGGTGTCGGAAAAGCCCCGAAAATAGCCGTCGGCATAGCCGATATTGAGGATCGCGACCTCCATGTCGCGCGGCGCGGTGAAGGTTGCGTTGTAGCCGATCGTGCCGCCCGCTTTCACGCTGCGGCGCTGGAGAATCTGCGCGTGGGGGGTAACCACCTGCGCAATCCGCCCCTCGAGCGCAGCAACAGGTACGCCGCCATAGAGCGCCAGGCCCGGCCGCGTCAGATCGAACGCATAGCCGGAACCCAACGCGATCCCCGCCGAATTGGCGAGGCTCATCCGCCGCGCGTCGGTCTTGCCGGCAAGCCCCGCGAACGCCGAACGCTGCCGTTCGTTGAGTAAATGCCCGGGATCGTCGGCGCAGGCGAGGTGGCTCATCAGCGTGTCGACCTTCAGCCCGTCGAGCAGACCGCCGGCGACATCTTCCACCGACACGCCCAATCGGTTCATGCCCGTGTCGACCATCACATCGCATTTGCCGACGCCCGCGCTTCGCCAGCGGCGAACCTGTTCTGGCGTATTGAGCGTCGGCCGCAACGACTGCGCGCCGGTCGCTGTTGCCATATCGTCTTCGCGAACGCCGTGGAGAACCGAGATCGATACGCCGATGTCGGTCAGCACCTCTGCCTCGGCCCAGGTGGCGACGAAGAAATCGCGGCATCCGGCCGCGGCCAGCCGCTCGACAACGGCGCGCGCGCCGAGTCCATATCCATCGGCCTTTACCGCGGCACCACAGGCGGCACTGCCGCTCAGCGCAGCCAGCGCTTTCCAGTTGCGAACAAGGGCATCGCCGTCGAGGTCGAGGCGCATCGGAGCGGATACGTTCATCGCCGTCGCGATAGCCGCCCGCCCCTGCCACGTCGAGCCGGTCTCGTCAGGTCGTTCGCGCCTTCGGATCTTCCTTCAGCCAGACGAGCGTCACGACGAAGGCCAGCGCAACCACGCCCATCGTGTACCACAGCCCGGCATAGGGATCGCCCGTCCGCGCGACGATATACTGGCTGATAAAGGGCAGGAACCCGCCGAAATAGCCCGTGCCGATATGATAGGGGATCGACATCGAACTGTAGCGGATACGCGCCGGAAACATCTCGGTCAGGAGTGCCGCGACGGGGCCATAAGTGGCCCCGGCCAGCGCACTCAGCATGATGATGGCCAGCAGAATGATCGCGATGTTCCCCGGCGACGGCACGACCCGGTCGAGCGAATAGCCCGCATCCGTCAGCGCCGCGTCGAGCCCCTCCGAACTCGTGTCCTCCACGGGTACCCCACCCACCGTCACGCTGACGGCGGGCGTGCGGACGGTGGAAAAGGCGATGCCTTTCTTGGACAGCTCGTCGAGCAGGCGGCCGCACGCATCGGACTGCGCACTGGCGAACGGATCGTAGCGGCAGTCGGGGCCGCTGACGACCACCGGTGCCCGCTCGGCAGCGCGCGCGAGATGCGGATTGGCGGAAGACCCGATTACCCAGAATAGCGGGAACAACGCGGCGAGCGTCACCGCATAGCCGATGACGATGGGCGGTTTCCTGCCCACCCGGTCCGACAGCTTGCCGAAAAACACGAACCAGAACAGCCCGAACAGCGCGCCGATACCGGTCATGATCTGCGCGGTGGTGGGATCGACGCGCATCGGCCCAGACAGGAAGGACAGGACGGAAAACATCGCCGTGTACCAGATCACGGTCAGCCCCGCCGCGATGCCGAACAGCGCGACCAGCAGGCGCTTCCAGTTGCCGGGATAGGTGAAGCTTTCCTTGAACGGGTTGGCCGCGGTTTCGCCTTCGGCCTTCATCTTTGCGAAGACCGGGCTTTCCGACAGCTTCATCCGCATCCACAGCGAAACGGCAAGGAGCAGCAGCGAGAAGACGAAAGGAATGCGCCAGCCCCACGCATCCCACATTGCGGTCGGCATCAGCGCCTTGGTGATGAGCACGACCGCAAGGCTCAGTACGAATCCGCCGGCGACGCTCGCCTGAATGAAGCTGGTATGGTGCCCGCGCTTGCCCGGCGGCGCATGTTCGGCGACATAGACTGCGGCGCCGCCATATTCTCCGCCCAGCGCCAGCCCTTGCGCCACCCGGAGCAGAATGATGATGACCGGCGCAGCCAGTCCGATCGCCGCGACCGACGGCACCAGT
This sequence comes from Stakelama marina, assembly GCF_018122655.1. Lineage (GTDB taxonomy): Bacteria > Pseudomonadota > Alphaproteobacteria > Sphingomonadales > Sphingomonadaceae > Sphingomonas > Sphingomonas marina. The sequence goes on along the minus strand of NZ_JAGRQC010000004.1, from coordinate 66,344 downwards.
CCGACCCCCGCCGTCGCGAGGCCCATGATCGTGATGGTGATGAGGAACGTGTATTTGCGCCCCAGCCGGTCGCCAAGATAGCCGAACAGCACCGCGCCCAGCGGGCGGAAGCCGAAGCCGATCGCAAAGCCTGCCCATGCGAGCAGTGTCTGGATGACCTCGTTGCCGCCCGGGAAGAAGGTCTTGCCGATGATTCCCGACGCGGCGAGCGTCCCGTAGATGAAGAAGTCATACCATTCGAACACCGTGCCGAGCGACGATGCGGTGATGACAAGCCGCATGTCCTTTGCACTGGGTTCGCCCGCCCCGGCAGTCGCCATTACATTCCCCCTTATTTTCATCGCAGCATGACGCGAGCAGCGCCGCGCATCAATAGATACGGTTGTAATGGCGCGGCAGGAATCGCATCTGGAACGGCATGAATATCGTCGAACAGGTGGGCACAGCGCTGCTGATGGCGCTCGGGATGTTCTGGAAGACCGGTTGGACGCTGGTGCTCGGCTTCGCCATCTCCGCCGTGCTGCAAACCATCGTGCCGGCCGATGCGATGCGCGAAAAGCTCGGTCGCCACGGCGCGAAGCAGGTGGCGCTGGCGACCATCCTCGGCGCGGCGAGTTCGTCCTGCTCGTTTGCCGCCGCTTCGGTGTCGCGCACTTTGTTCAAGAAGGGCGCGTCGCTCGTCACCAGCCTGACCTTCCTGTTTGCAGCGACCAACCTCGTCATCGAACTCGGCGTGATCCTCTATCTGCTGATGGGCTGGGAGTTCATGGCGGCCGAATGGCTGGGCGGCATCGCGCTGATCGGGGCGATGAGCCTGATCGTGACGCTGACCTATCCGAAAAAGCTGGCCGAGGAGGCACGCAACCATCCCGAACCGGGCGGCGGCGGCCATGACCATGGCGCAGCGCATGACGAGGGCGGCAGCTGGATCGACAAGCTGAAACGCCCCGAAACACGCGGGCGCATTGCGCAGGCCTTCACGATGGAATGGGGCATGTTGTGGAAGGACCTCGCCATCGGGTTCCTGATCGGCGGGTTCGTTTCTGTCTTCGTGCCGACCGAATTCTGGCAGTCGCTGTTCCTCGTCAACGCGCCCGAATGGGTACGCGTCCCCTTCAACGCCGCGATCGGCCCGATCATCGCGATGCTGACCTTCGTCTGCTCGATCGGCAATGTCCCGGTCGCCGCGGTGTTGTGGGGCGGCGGCGCGACCTTCGGCGGGGTGATCGCGTTCCTGTATGGCGACCTGATCGTGCTGCCGCTGATCGACGTCTATCGCCGCTATTACGGGTGGAGGATGGCGCTCTATATCGCGCTCGTCCTGTTCGCATCGATGGTGATCGCCGCGATCGGGGTCGACCTCGCCTTTTCCTGGGCCGGCCTCGTGCCGCAGGCAGGCACCGATATCCGCGAGGAACTGACGACCTTCGCAATCGACTATACCTTCTGGCTCAACCTGGTGTTCGGCGCGATCGGACTGTGGCTGTGGCGACTAAGCCGCAAGGCGCCCGAACCGAAAAAGGCGCATTGCTGCCACTAGGCGAGCGTCATAGCCGCCGCGTCAGTCGCGACCGGCGAAATAGGCCTTTACATCGTCGCCTTTGCGCTCGCGCCGGGCGCTGGTGAAGTCGACGGCGCAGTGGTCCGCCAGTCCCTTTTCAAGCGCGGTCATGGCATCGGCGATTGCACCGACCTGCTGCGGGGGATAGCCGGGGCCCATCCAGACCACGCCGAGATCGACGACCGCGCCGCCGTCGCTGTTCGGGAAGACAAAGGCCTGCACCTGCGGCCCACCATCGGGGAGCCACATTTCCACCACATCGCCCAGCGCCTTCGCATCGACGCCATAGATTCTGGCGTATCGCTTGCCGACATAGCGTTGCCCGGTTTCGACGGATTGTCCGCCCTGTCCTTTGAAGACCCGGGCGATGCAATCGGTGGTGGGACGCGCGCTGCTCCGGGTGATCGCGCCCAGCTCGTGCATCTCCTGACATCCGCCGAGCAGCATCGCCACAGGCAGCAGCCAGGCCGCCCGCCTAGTCGAGATTGGGGCGGAGCCAGCGCTTCGCCTTTTCCAGATCGACCCCGCGACGCTTTGCATAGTCGGCAACCTGATCCTCCCCGATCCTTGCGACACCGAAATAAGATGCCTCGGGATGGCCGAAATAGAAACCCGAAACCGCCGCCGTGGGCAGCATCGCGAAGCTTTCAGTGAGCGTGATGCCGGTATGTTCCGTGGCATTGAGCATCTCGAACAGCATCGGCTTTTCGCTGTGGTCGGGGCACGCCGGATAGCCCGGCGCCGGGCGGATGCCGCGATATTCCTCCTTGATCAGCGCTTCGTTGGTGAGCTGCTCACCCTCGGCATAGCCCCACAGGTCCTTGCGGACATGCTGGTGCATCCGCTCGGCGAACGCTTCGGCCAGCCGGTCGGCAAGCGCCTTCAACAGGATGTCGGAATAATCGTCATGCGCCTGTTTGAAGCGCTTCGAATGTTCCTCGATCCCGTGGCCCGCGGTGACGGCGAAGCCGCCGATCCAGTCCGATTCCTCGGTGATGAAATCGGCGAGGCACATATTGTGCCGGCCCTCGCGCTTGTTGATCTGCTGGCGAAGGAACGGCATCCGCACGCTCGCCTCGTTGGTGCGGTCGAGATCGGGAATGTCATTCTCATGATCGCGGAAGGTAGCACCGTCCTTGCTGACCTTATCCTGCACATGATGATGGTGGATCACCACATCGTCACCATCGCGGTGGCACGGCCATAGCGCGGCAACGCCCTTCGCGGTCAGCCACTTCTCCTCGATGATCCTGTCGAGCATTGTCTGCGCATCGTTGAACAGGTTGGTCGCGCTTTCGCCGACCACCTCGTCCTCGAGGATCGCCGGATAGGTGCCCGCCAGTTCCCATGAGCGGAAGAAGGGCGTCCAGTCGATATAGTCGCGGAGGTCATTGAGGTCCCAGTCGCTATAGACGTGAAGCCCCGGCTTTTTCGGTGCGGGCGCCTTGAGGTCGGGATCGATCCTGAAGCCGTTTTCGCGCGCTTCCTGAATCGAGATCAGCTTCGACTGGCCCTTGTTCGCGCGCGCCTCGCGAACAGCCTCATATTCGTCGGCGATCTTCTTCACATAAGGGTCGCGCTGGCTGTCGCTGACCAGGTTGGTCGCGACGCCGACCGCGCGGCTGGCGTCGAGGACGTGGATCGTCGGGCCGGAATAAGCCGGCGCGATCTTGAGCGCGGTGTGGACCTTGGACGTGGTGGCACCGCCGATCAGCAGCGGCATCGTCATCTCGGCGTCCTGCATCTCCTCGGCCACCGTCACCATTTCGTCGAGCGAGGGGGTGATGAGCCCGGACAATCCAATCATGTCGGCATCCTCTTGCCGGGCGGTTTCGAGGATCTTCGACCACGGTACCATCACGCCGAGATCGATCACTTCGAACCCGTTACATTGCAGCACGACGCCGACGATGTTCTTGCCGATATCGTGGACGTCGCCCTTCACCGTGGCGAGGACGATCTTGCCCTTGCCGCGCGAATTCTCGTCCTTTTCCGCCTCGATATAGGGGAAGAGGTGGGCGACGGCCTTTTTCATTACGCGCGCGGACTTCACGACCTGCGGCAGGAACATCTTGCCCGAACCGAACAGGTCGCCGACGACGTTCATGCCGTCCATCAGTGGCCCCTCGATCACTTCGATCGGGCGGCCGCCGCGATCCGCGACCTTGACGCGAAGCTCCTCGGTATCGTCGATGACATGCGCGTCGATGCCCTTGACCAGCGCATGTTCGAGCCGCTTCTCGACCTCCCAGCCGCGCCATTCGGCGGCCTTCTTTTCCGCCACCGGATCGCTGTCGCGATAGCTTTCGGCGAGCTCGACCAGCCTTTCGCCTGCTTCCGGATCGCGGTTGAGGATGACGTCCTCGACCGCGTCGCGCAGCTTGGCGTCGATATCGTCATAGATGTCGAGCTGGCCGGCATTGACGATCGCCATGTCGAGCCCGGCGGGGATCGCGTGATAGAGGAACACCGAGTGCATCGCGCGGCGCACCGGCTCGTTGCCGCGAAAGCTGAACGAGAGGTTCGACAGCCCGCCCGAGAAATGGACGTGCGGGCAGCTTTTCTTGATCCGCTTCACCGCCTCGATGAAGTCGACCGCGTAATTGTTATGCTCCTCGATACCCGTCGCGACGGCGAAGATATTGGGATCGAAGATGATATCCTCGGGCGGAAAGCCGATGCCGGTGAGCAGCTTGTAGGCGCGCTCGCAAATCTCGACCTTGCGTTCCTCGGTATCGGCCTGGCCTTTCTCGTCGAACGCCATGACGACGACGGCGGCGCCATAGGTCATGCATTTGCGGGCGCTTTCAAGGAACGGTTCCTCGCCTTCCTTCATGCTGATCGAATTGACGATCGGCTTGCCCGACACGCATTTGAGGCCCGCCTCGATCACTTCCCATTTCGAGCTGTCGACCATGATCGGCACGCGCGCGATATCGGGTTCGGCGGCGATCAGCTTGAGGAAGGTCTCCATCGCTTGCTTGGAGTCGAGCAGCCCTTCGTCCATGTTGACGTCGATCACCTGAGCGCCGTTTTCGACCTGCTGGCGCGCGACCTCGATCGCACTGGTATAGTCGCCGTTCATGATGAGCTTCTTGAAGCGCGCCGAGCCGGTGACGTTGGTGCGCTCGCCGATATTCACGAAGTTCGAGGAAGATTGGGTCATTTTGCTCCTTCTCCCCTCCCGCGTGCGGGAGGGGTCGGGGGAGGGAAAGAAAACGCTTACGGGCGGCGTAAGGAAGGACAGCCCCTCCCCTAACCCCTCCCGCACGCGGGAGGAGGACTAGGCCGCCATGGTCATCGGTTCGAGGCCCGCGAGGCGCGTCACGACCGGCGGCTCGGGAAGCTTGCGCGGGTCGATGCCCTGCACCGCCTCGGCCATCGCCTTGATATGCGCAGGCGTCGAACCGCAGCAGCCGCCGAGCACGTTGACCTGTCCATTCTTTGCCCATTCGGCGACGAGCTTCGCGGTGGTTTCCGGCGCCTCGTCATATTCACCCAGTTCATTGGGCAGGCCCGCATTGGGATAGACCATGATCAGCGTGTCGGCGATCGCACTCAGCGCCTTTACATGCGGCTTGAGCTGCTCGGCGCCGAACGAGCAGTTGAGGCCGATGGTAAGCGGTTTCGCATGGCGCACCGCGTGCCAGAACGCCTCGACCGTATGGCCCGACAGGTTACGGCCCGACAGGTCGGTCAGCGTCATCGAAAGCTGGATCGGCAAATCGCGGCCAAGCGCCTCGCCCGCCTCGAGCGCGGCCATCACGCCCGCCTTGGCATTGAGCGTGTCGAACACGGTCTCGATCAGGATGAAATCGGCACCGCCTTCGACCAGCGCATCGACCTGTTCGCGATAAACACCCTTCAGATAGTCGAAATCGATCTCGCGAAAGCCGGGATCGTTGACGTCGGGGCTGAGCGACAATGTCTTGTTGGTCGGCCCGATCGCGCCCGCGACGAAGCGGGGGCGACCGTCCTTCTTCTCGAATTCGTCGGCGACCTCTCGCGCGATACGGGCGGAAGCGATGTTGAGCTCGCGCACCTTGTCCTCGGCACCGTAATCGGCCTGGCTGATGCGGTTCGCCGAAAAAGTATTGGTTTCGACGATGTCCGACCCCGCCTCGAAATAGGAGCGGGTGATCGCCTCGATCACGTCGGGCTTCGACAGCGCAAGGATGTCGTTATTGCCCTTCTGGTCGTGCGACAGGCCAAGGTCGCCGGCGTAATCGGCCTCGGACAATTTCCAGTTCTGGATTTCGGTCCCGAATGCGCCATCCGAGATCAGGATGCGCTTTTCGGCCTCTGCGAGCAGTTTTTCGCGTGGCGTTGTCATGATTGTCTTCCCTCTCCTCCCACATCCGGGGGGAGGATATTGATGATTACGCCGCCTGCTTCCTGGCCGCGCCATTCGCGCGCAGCCCGAGCAGGTGGCAGATCGCGAAGCTCAGCTCCGCGCGGTTGAGCGTGTAGAAATGGAAGTGACGCACGCCGCCCGCGTACAGCTTGCGGCACATCTCCGCCGCGAGCGTTGCGGCGACCAGCTTGCGCGCATCGGGATGGTCGTCGAGCCCTTCGAAAAGGCGGTCCATCCACGCCGGAATTTCCGCGCCGCAGATGCCCGCGAATTTGCGCGTTTGCGCGACGTTCGACACCGGCAGGATTCCCGGCACGATCTCTTCGTCGATACCAGCCGCGGCCGCCGCGTCGCGAAACTTGAAAAATGCTTCGGGCGAAAAGAAGAACTGCGTGATCGCGCGCGTCGCGCCCGCATCGAACTTGCGCTTCAGATTGTCGAGATCGGCGGCGACATCGACCGAGTCCGGATGGCATTCGGGATAGGCCGCGACCGAGATTTCGAACGGGTGCAGCTTCTTCAGCCCAGCCGTCAGCTCGGCGGCGTTGGCATAGCCGTCGGGATGTGCCTTGAATTTCTGCCCCTGCTCGGGAGGATCGCCGCGCAGCGCCACGATGTGGCGGATGCCGGCCGCCCAATATTCCTCCGCCACCGCATCGATCTCGTCGCGCGACGCCTCGACGCAGGTCAGGTGGGCAGCGGCGTTGAGCGGCGTTTCGCGCTGAATCCGCGCCACCGTCTGATGCGTGCGCTCGCGTGTCGACCCGCCTGCACCATAAGTCACCGACACGAAGCGCGGGCCGAGCGGCGCCAGCGTCTCGACCGACTGCCACAGCGTCTCGGCCATCTTCTCCGATTTGGGCGGGAAGAATTCGAACGATACCTCCGCATCGCCGGCAAGATCCGCAAATAGCGGTTCGTCGAGCGCACGACGCGCTTCTTCGAGTTGATCGACGGACAGGGTCATGCCGCTTTCCTTTTGATTCCCGGCTCGCCGGCCTTGCGCGCGAGCCATAATTTCACCGTCAGTTCGCCGCCGCCCAGCATTTCGGTCCTGACCGGCGAGAGATTCGCCGCCTTGAACCAGCCGAGCATCTGCTCGTCCGAAAAACCCAGCCGCGCATGCGCATCGCTGGTGCGAAGTTCCTCGCGATCGTGCGGGGCGAAATCGACGATCACCAGCCTCCCGCCTGCGCCCAGCACGCGCGCCGCCTCGCCGATCGCCATTTCGGGCTGCTGTGCGAAATGCAGAACGTGGTGAAAGATCACCGCATCGGCAGTTTCGCCGAGGATCGGCAACGCATAGAAATCGGCTTGGCGAAGCTCGGCATGCGTCAGCCCCTGTTCGGACAGCTTGGCGCGCGCGAGCCGCAACATCTCCGACGACCGGTCGATACCGATCGCGCTTTCGGCCTGCGGGGCGAACAGTTCGAGCATGCGGCCGGTGCCGGTGCCGATGTCGACGAGCCGGCCGATCGGCGCGTCGCCGATCGCCTCCTGCATCGCCGCCTCGATCTCGCTTTCGGCGACATGGAGCGAACGAATAGCGTCCCATTCGCCGGCATGCGCCTCGAACCACTGCGCCGCGGCGCTGGTCCGGTCCTGACGTACCGCGTCGAGCCGTTCGGCATCGGCAAGCGCTTCCGCATCGGCATTGCCCTCCCCCCAGCGATCGAGCGCAAGGAGCAGCGGTTCGACACGTTCGGGCTGGCCAAGCGCCACGAACACCCAGCTTCCTTCCTTGCGGCGCTCGACGAGCCGCGCGTCGGCAAGAATCTTCACATGTCGCGATACACGCGGCTGGCTCTGGTCCAGCACCTGGGCAAGCTCGCCCACCGACAGTTCCATGCGCCGCAGGAGCGCAAGAATCCGCAACCGCGTCGAATCGGCGAGCGCGCGGAAGATGTCGAGAGCTTCAGCCATGCAGCATCATATAAAGATATCTTTATATGTGGTCAACGCGCTGCGGCGCCCGATTGCTTGCAGCGCCATGGAACCATGGCTAGCGTCCGCAGTTGGGAGCCAACTGGCAATAATCGAAAGGGAGCCTGATGAAAAAAGCCATTCTGGTATCGATGACCGCGGCGGCCGCACTTGGCCTTGCCGCCTGTTCCGACCATGCGCAGAACGAAAGCGCCGAAGCCGCCAATGCGATGGCAGCAGATACGAGCGCCACGATGAGCAACGCCGTCGGCGATCTCGACGCCGCCAGCGACCAGGCGTTCGGCGCGGCCGAAAACGCTGCCGATCAGGCCGGCGACGCGATCGAGAACGGCGCCGATACGGCGAAGACGCAGACCGGTCAGGCTCTTGAAAATGCCGGCGAGGACATGCAGCACTAAGCTGTGCAGCCTTGCATTTCCGGGCGGTGAGGAATCGCCCGGATCGAAATTGGAAGGGCCGCGTTCGACAATCGACGCGGCCCTTCGTCTGTCAGGGGGATTATTCCGATCATGCGCCTGTTGCCATGCCTTCTCCTTCTGCCGCTCGCACTGACGGCGTGCGGTCAGCCCGACACTGCCGAGGGGCCAGGCGGGGTGACCGTCGGAGAGGCGAAATCGCTGAACGACGCTGCCGCGATGCTCGATGCCAACAGCGTTTCGGCCAATGCGGTCGGCGCCGATCAGGAGATGAACCAATGACCGAGATGCGCAAACTGGGCGCCACCGACCTTCGAACACCGCCGCTCGTGCTCGGCGGAAACGTATTCGGCTGGACCGCCGACAAGCAGACCAGTTTCCGTATCCTCGATCGCTGGGTCGAACGCGGCGGCACGATGATCGACACCGCCGATGTCTATTCGGCGTGGGTCGAAGGGCATTCGGGCGGCGAATCCGAAAGCGTCATCGGCGAATGGCTGAAACAGTCGGGCAAGCGCGATGAGGTGCTGATCGCGACCAAGGTCGGTATGCTCCCCGGTGACGGCGGCAAGGGATTGGCGCCCGAGCGCATCGCGGCTGCGTGCGAGGCATCGCTGAAACGACTCGGCACTGATCGCATCGACCTATATTTCGCGCACAGGGATGACGAGGATCAGCCGCTCGAGGACGTGCTCGGTGCGTTCGCCAAGCTGATCGACGCCGGCAAGGTCCGCGCGCTCGGCGCGTCCAACTATCATGCCGCGCGGCTGAAAGAAGCGATCGACACGTCGACGCGCGAGGGCCTGCCGCATTACCATGTGCTGCAACCCGAATATAATCTCGTCAGCCGCAGCAAGTTCGAGGGCGAGTTGCAGGACCTCTGCATCCAGCACAATATCGGCGTCGTGCCCTATTACGGGCTCGCATCGGGGTTCCTGACGGGCAAGTACCGTTCGAAAGACGATCTCGGCAAAAGCGTTCGCGGCAGTCGCATGGCCGACCTGCTCGAAGGAAAGGGCAAGGCGGTGCTCGACGCGATGGATCAGGTCGCCGAACAGACCGGCGCATCGCACGCGCAGATCGCGCTGGCCTGGCTCGCCGCGCAGCCCGGCGTCACCGCGCCGATCGCCAGCGCCACCAGCACCGAACAGCTCGACGACATCATCGGCTCGTGGGACGTCGCCCTCAACGACGAACAGCTGACGGCGCTGACCGCGGCGGGCTGCTGAGCTATTATCGGTTCCGATTTTCCCGGGCGTTGATGATATCGGTAGCCGCCTTGCCGAGCGCGCCGAGCAACATTCCGGCGGACCCCGCAACGAACAGCCAGACCGCGGTGGTGTGCCAGGCCTCGAACTGCTTGAAGAACAGCACCGACCCGACGAGGAAACAGAGATTGCCCAGCAGGCCGATCGCCAGATGGATATAGGGGTAATCGCGGATCAGCGTTTTCATCGTGCGGGACCTCTGGCTGTGATCGGCCCCGTCTAACGGCCACCGCCTGCCCTGCTCAACCCGCCGGCAGTCTTTTCACGGCCTGCGCTGCCCTTCCAGCCACCAGTCCTGCCGCCAGCCGGCGAGATCCGGGACAGCCTCGCCATTTCCGTTGCGTGCGGGGTCGTAGCGAAAACGCTTCTGCGCAAGCCGGCAGGTAGTCGCATCGAGCGCGGCATTGCCGCTCGACAGCGCCACGGTGCAATTCGTCACGCGACCGCGCGCATCGACCGACAGTGTCACCGTAACGCTGCCGCGCACGCCCGCCTTGCTGGCACTTTTGGGATAGTCGCGATTGGTGATAGTACCGCTTGTGTGGCGAGCATGGACGGCGATGCCCGATCCGCTGCCGGTGCCCGATCCGCCGTTTCCGGTTCCACTACCCACGCCGCCCGCGCCCGTCCCCGGACCCGGCGTTTCGGCGGCGCCCGAGGCACTTTCGGTTCCATCCGCCGCGGCCGGCGCTACGGGAAGCGGCATGGGCGGTCGCGTCACGACCTTGGGTTCGGGCGCGACGACGGGGACCGGCCGTGCCTTCCTGTTCGGCGGGGCTGCGGCACCCTCATTCGCGGTCGACGGCTTTGCGGCGGGTTTTTCAATTTCGGGAGGCGGTGGCGGGGGTACGACGTCGAAAACCGCCAGCGGCCTGCTCACCACCTCCGTCAGGGTAACCGGCAGCCCGAGCCAGAGTCCCGCGATCAGCGCCGCATTGGCGCCCAGCGCCGCGGCAATTGCCGTCAGACGCGCTCGCCGCGGCGGCTTTCCGCCATACCCCGCCCCGAAAGATTGCGCATACGCCATCCGAGATTTCCTGCCGCACACGCACTTTATCGCGCCTGAACGCGCAGGCGCCTCACTTCGGCGCGAGCACCTCGTCGGTCTCGGCAATGCGGATCGCCTGCATCATGCCGAGATAGGCTTCGAGATATCCCTTGTGCGACGCACCGACGATGACGAGCGCCCTTGCGCCCGGATGACCGGTCAGCGCGGCGCGGATATTGGCCGCCATGTGCAGGTTTCGCGCTTCCCACCAGCCGGCATATTCGCGTCCCGGCCAACCTGGCGCGTTATCCTTTGCGGCGGCGCCGAAATCGCTGTCGAATACGATGCGCGCCTGCCCGGGCGCGTTCAGCCGCCGATAATAGGCAAGCGTGCCCTCGGGCGTTCCCAGCCAGGTATCGGCCTTTTCGCGCTGCTTTTTCCGTTTCTCGCCCGCCGGGCCGGACCAGATGCGCTTCAACGCCGCGCCATAGGCATCGGTCGCCTCGACCGCGCCATCGGCGCTGTGATCATCGACCGAATAGACGCGCTCGAGCCCGAGCCGCGCAGCGAGCTTTGCCGCCACCGAATAATCTTCATTGGCGTTGCCGCGAAGCTTTTCCAAAGTCTCGACAAGCGGCTTTGTCAGGTCGCCCTCTGCATGGCGCTCCGCCTCCGGCAGGCGAAGCCATTGCACCAGCGCAGACGGCGCCTCGCCCGATGCGAGCAGGATCGCCGCCATGCGGCGACGTTCCGATGCGGCGGGGTGCGCCGGCCATTTGCGCCACAGCCGGTTGGCCGCGATCACCGCGTCGCGCCGGTCGAGCCCAACCGCGCGCTCGGCCTCCGCGCTGTCGCGGCAATATTCATCGGCATCGTAGAAGACAGGCGCATAGCGTTTCAGGTGATCGCATTCGTCACCCGCGACATGTTCGATGGTGATGATGTCGGGCTTCCAGTCGGCAAGCCGCTGCATCAGCAGGCTCAGGTCCGACAGCCTGAAGGCGTCGGGCATGTGCGAAAGATGCGGCGTACCGAGCACCATCACCCGGGTCGGCGGCCCCGCGACCTGATCCTTATAGTCGCGCGGATCGAACCTTGCCTGCCCCGCATGCGCTGCGGGGACCGCGAGCAGCGCCGCCGCGATCACCATCTTCAACATCGTTTCCTCCCACTGCCTTTCGTGGGAGGCATAGGGATGTGTGTTATTGTGTCAACACACCTTGTTGCTCAGCCGGTCACCCGTCCCGCCACCGCATCGAGCCTGGCAAGCAGCGCAGGGTCGCGCGCATGCGGCGCGGTTATCAATGCCGTGTCGAGGCAGGTGTCTATCGGCGATGACGGGCGCTCCGCAGGCAGCGAGCGCAGCAGCCTGACCACCATCACACGCGCCTTTTCCGCGTTCGCCGAAAGCTGCGCGATCACCTGCGCGACATCGACATCGTCACCATCGTCGCGCCAGCAGTCATAATCGGTGACCATCCCGACCAGCGCATAGGGGAGCTCCGCCTCGCGCGCGAGTTTGGCCTCCGGCATCGCGGTCATGCCGATCACGTCGCATCCCCATTGGCGGTAGAGATTGCTTTCGGCGCGGCTGGAAAATTGCGGCCCCTCCATCGCCAGATAGGTGCCGCCGTCATGAACCTGCGCCCCCGCCTCGCGCGCGGCATCGAGCGCGAGGCGCGACAGCCTGGGACAGACCGGATCGGCCATCGACACATGCGCGACCATGCCGGTGCCGAAAAAGCTCGACACCCGCCTGCGCGTCCGGTCGATGAACTGATCGACGACGGTGAAGCTGCCGGGCGGCCGCTCCTCGACCAGCGAGCCAACCGACGAAACCGCCAAGATGTCGGTTACGCCCAGCCGCTTGAGGCAATCGATATTGGCGCGTGCATTGAGCCCGGAGGGGTCGATGCGGTGCCCTCGCCCGTGTCGCGGCAAGAAGACGACGCGCGCCTCGCCGACATGGCCGGTGAAGAACTGGTCAGACGGCTGCCCCCAGGGACTTTCGACCGAGACCCATTCGCCGCCCTCTATCCCCTCGACGTCGTACAACCCCGATCCGCCGATGATTCCGATCGTCCAGCCAGCCAAACCCGTCCTCGCTAATGCTTTGGTAACCCTTTCCGTCAATAGCTTGATGACCATCGGATCGCATCGACGAATTTGGGGGAAAGCGATGAAGACGAATATCCGGGCATATGATTTTGCCGAGCTGCTGGCTCAGGCACCGGATGAGATCGAGATCCTTTCGCTCGACTGTTTCGACACGCTGTTGTGGCGCGACGTGCAGGCGCCGCGCGACGTGTTCGCGGGCATCGACATGGCGGGCGGCGCGCTGGAGCCCAGAATGTGGGCCGAAGGAGCCGCCAGGCGTGCGGCACGCCTGCGCAACAATGATACCGAGGTTGATTTTCAGGCGATCTACGAACGCCTTCTGCCCAACGCCGGGCAACCGGCGATCGATGCCGCCGTCGCACACGAGCTGGCGCTGGAGGCGCGGCACTGTTTCGCGTTCGCCCCGACCGTCGCGCTGATGCGCGCGGCAAAGGAGCGCGGGCTGCAAGTCATCATCGTCAGCGACACCTACCTTAACGAAGATCAGCTCGGCACGCTGATTGCGCGTGCCGCCGGCCAGGACGTTCGCGACTTGATCGACCGGATCTTCGTCTCCTCCGCATTCGGGGTCGGCAAGGGCAACGGCATGTTCAAGCCGGTGTTGAAGGAGCTCGGCGTCCGCCCGGAGGCAATCCTTCACTGCGGCGACAACCGCATCGCCGACCAGGTCGCACCCGACACGCTTGGCATCCATACCGCCCATCTCGTCCAGTTCGACGAGGAAAGCACCGAACGGCTGCGCCATGAAGCCGTGGCCGCGGCGATGATCGATCCCACTGCGCGATTGACCGCTCCGATCAGCCAGACGCACCGCGCCGAAGTCGCCATGCGGCGAAGCGACGCACCCGCCGACATGCTGGGTCACGACGTTCTCGGCCCGCTGATGTACGATTTCGCCTGTTGGGTGAAGGACGAGGTCGCGGAAATGTCCGACCGCCTGGGCAAGCAGGTGCGTCCGCTGTTCCTGATGCGCGACGGCCATCTTCCGCTCGAAAGCTTCCGTGCTGCATTCGGCGACGATACGGACGCCGCACCCGTCGAAATCAGCCGTTTCGTGTCGTCCAGCGCGCGGCTTACCGACCGCGAGTCACTGAAGAAATTCGTCCTCGACGCTGTCGATCGCGCATCGCTCGATGCCGTATCGCGCGCGCTGATGCTGTTCGGCCATGAGGCGAAGAAACTCACCAAACTATCCCCTGCCGCCTTCTGCAAGGCAGTCACCAAGCCCGATATGGCGCGCAAGATTCTCGCGCGGTCTGCGAAGTTCACCGACCGGCTCGTCGCGCATCTGAACCGCGCCGGCGTGCACGATGGCGACGCGGTGATGCTCGTCGATCTCGGCTATAACGGGTCGGTGCAGAATCTGGTCGGGCCGGTTCTCGAGCAGCGAATGGGCCTGACCGTCGCCGGTCGGTATCTGCTTCTGCGAGAGGAACAGCAGAGCGGCCTCGACAAGCGCGGGCTGCTCGACACGCGCCATTATGAAACGCGCGCGCTGCACTCGCTTTGCATGTGCGTCGCCGTGATCGAACAGCTCTCGACCGTCGCGCAAGGGTCGGTGATCGACTATTCCGAGGATGGCGAGCCGATCCGCAAGGAAGTCGACATCAAGGGCGGCCAGAGCGCAATCCGCGATCAGGTGCAGGCGGCCTGCATCGAATTCGCGCGCAATGCCGGCAAGCAGGTGATCCGCGGCAGTCGTATCGATGAAGCGGATGCCCGGCGTCGGTCGGCCGCCGCCGTCCTGTCGCGCCTTCTGTTCATGCCGACGGCCAGCGAAATCGCGCTGCTCGAAGCGTTCGACCACGACGTCAATCTTGGCACGACCGAGGTCGTGCGGTTGCTCGACCCCGAAGAATCGTCGGCCGGGCTCCGTCGTCGTGGGCTTTCCTATCTGAACGAGACAGGCCGCATGTTCATTCCCGGCGAACTGCGTCAGCACGGCCTTCCACTCAACCTGGCGCTTTTCACGTCGAGCCGGTTTGCGCTCGACATCCGCAACAGCGATTTCGCGGTCGGCGGCATCAAGCTTCCCGTCATCCTGATGGGTGGCGGAGAGGACGGCGTGCACCTGTTCGACGCGCACCCCACTGCCGAAGGCTTCTACCGCGTCAACATTCCCGTCGCACAGACGCGCTGGACACCGGCCGTCCAGCTCGGCGCGATATGCGAATGGGCACAGGTCGATTCGGCGCAGTGGCACCGGATGGCCGATTTCGACCGGAACGGCCCTGCAAGCGGTGCCGAGGCGGTGGTGATCGCCGACGGCATGACCGACGAAGCGGGCGGCCTGTATCGATGCGAGGAAACCGGCTTCCTGATGGCGCCCCCGCCGCAGGGGAACGACGCCGTGGTCCTGTCGGTCATCTTCCGCCCCGTGATCTGGCGCCAGACGGGTATCGCCCAACGCCAGGCCGCCTAGCGCCGGAAACGGACTATTCCGAACGGACGAGCGCATATCCAAATGCCGTGAAAGCATCGATCGCTGCATCGTCACGGGCACGCGAAAGGGAACCTCTGAGCGCCTCCGTACATTCGTTGCGCATAGGCAACAGGAGGAAATGATGCAGTTACGTACCGTGGGGGTAGCACTGATCGCGAGTTCGGCGCTGTCGCTTACCGCGGCAGGCTGCAGCATGTCCGGCAGCCAGCCGATGGCGATGCCGCCTGCTCCGGCGGGCACCACCGCCGTCGCGCATATCTACACCGCCGACGGCGCCGATGCCGGAACCGCCACCGCGACCTCGCTCGCCGGCGGCGGCGTGCGCATCTCGATCGACGCGATGAATCTGCCACAGGGACCGCACGGCGCGCATATTCACAGCGTCGGCCGCTGCGATCCGCCCGACTTCAGCACCGCGGGCGGTCACTGGAACCCCACCAACACGCATCACGGCGTCAACAATCCGCAGGAACCGAAGCCGCATGCCGGCGACATGCCCAACCTGTTGATCGGCACCGATGGCCGGGGCTCGCTTGCGGTCAATCTGCCCGCAGGCAGCTTTACCGGACTGATGGATGCCGACGGATCGGCAATCGTCATCCATTCCGGCCCCGACGACATGACGAGCGATCCGTCGGGCAATAGCGGCTCGCGCATCGCCTGCGGCGTTTTCTCGCCCGGGCCCGCCTGAACTCAGCCCAGCGCGTCGTCGTCGCGGTAGCGGATCTGCAGATAGCGCCCGCGCGTGGCGAGCAGGTCAAGGTCGCCCTCGGCAAGTTGCGCGCTCATCTGACCGATCTCGTCATCGATCAGCTTCAATCCATCGGCAAGCTGCTGATCGGGCGTTCGCCCGTTGCGCTCGACGCGGCGTAGCGGCTCCGGAACGCGCTCATAGCCCTTGACCAGTTCGGGTAGCTGCTCGCCGACAAGCTTGCGGATTTCCGCCGCCGCCGGTTCGCGTTCGTCGAGCGTGGCAAGCTGCGGCGCGAGCGTTTCGAGCCGCACGCCGATCGAATCGACGAGCGTCTTGGCAGGCGCCGGCAGCGCCGGGCGGCGGCGCTCCAGCCACGCCTCGGTCTGGATCGGCAGCGCCTTCAGCGGCGTCTGGGTCAGCGTTTCGGTGGTCACCTCCGGCGTGACCGGAAAGATCGCGAGCGCAAGCGTGGCGGCGATCAGCATCGCCATCACCAGCAGCGCCCCGCCCATGCCGAGCGGCACCACCCAACCGACGATCAGCGCGCCGATGATGATCGCCAGATCGGCAACCGCGATCCGCCCGAGCCGCCGCAGCACCTCCGCCTCGCGCTGCCGCTTGGCGCGACCGCGCACGCTGCGATAGCGCTCGCGCGACCGTTCGAGAACCTCGCTCGAACGCTGAATCTGGCGATCGACCTCCGATTCCATCGCGGACTACATCGCCTCCAGCTCGAACGGGCTTTCGGACGCCGCGCCTCCGCCCTTGTTCTGCGCAGCCCCCTCGGCGCGCGCGATATAGCCCTTGGACTTCTCGACCTCCTTGTCGAGCGTATCGACGGTCGATTTCATCGAATCGAGCGCCTTCAGCTTGAACACGTCGATCGCGTCCATCGTGTCATAGATATTCTGGAAGGCACGTTGCAGCGTTTCGACCGGGATCGTCGATGCGGCCGCCTGTTCGTGGATCTGGGCGGTCTGGCTTTTCAGCAGGTTGCCCGTCGAATCGATGATCCCCGCCGTCGTGGTGTTGAGCGCGGTGATCTGGTCGAGCACCAGCTTCTGGTTGGTCAGCGCCTGCGCGACGGTAACGGCGGTGCGCAGCGCGGCCACCGTGGTGGTCGAAGCGCGATCGACGCCCTTCACCAGCTCGACATTGTTCTTCTTGACGAGATCGAGCGCGAGATAGCCCTGAACCGTCACCGCCATCTGCGTCAGCAGGTCCTGGTGCCGCTGACGGACATAGAACAGCGCGGTTTCGCGGATCGCCTTGGCCTTGGCAGGGTCGCTCGAATCGAGGTCGTTGGCCTTGTCCTCGAGCTTCTTGTCCATTTCCTTGGCGATATGGATCATCTGTTCCAGCCGACCCATCGACGCCCACAGATTCTGCCGTTCGACATCGATTGCGGCATTGTCCATCAGCAGCTCGTCCTTGCCCGAAGACAGGCTTTTCAGGATCGAGGCGATGTGCGTCTGCGACGATTTGTAGCTGTCGAAATAGTTGCGCAGCTTGTTGCCGAACGGGATGATCCCGAACAGCTTGCGCTTGGCGGTCAAATTGCCGCGCTTGCCCGGATCGAGATCCTCGATCGTCCGGCGCAGCTCGGCAAGGTCCGCGCCGACGCCCGATTCCTGGTCCATCGCGCGAACCGGGCGGTCGAGAAAGCGGTTCGACTGCCCCGCCGCGTCGCGGATTTCCTTCTGCCCCATATTGGTGATCTGATCGACCTGCTTGCCGAATTCGGGCGAATTGACATCCTGCGCGACCAGCTTGTCGATGAAGCCGTCGACGCGTTCGTCGAGCTTCGACCGGGTCTTTTCATCGACCGGCACCAGCCCCGCAGCCTTTTCGGGCGCGACGGGCGCGACCGGCTCGGGCGGGGTCAGCGTCAGATCCTTTTCCGCAGTGGCAGTATCGGTCGCCATTCATGTCCTCCGGCTTGCGAACCCTGTTTAAATGGCCGCGTTCGTGACTCCGCGCAAGTGTATCAACACAATATAACACCTGTCGAGGGCAGCGGACCTTCGCCCGAAGCCATCACTCAGAAGTCGATCGCAAGATAGCCGCTGAGATAGCGCCCTGCATTGGGTGCGAAAACATCCGGCCCGGCAATCGCGAAGCCGCGATTGTCGAACAGATTGACCAGTTGCACGCGCAGAACGGCGGTCTGCTTGGCCAGCTTGAAGCGGTACCGCCCGCCGACATTCGCCGTCGCCCGTTCGGGCACATAGAGCGCATTGTCGGTCGTCGCCGGCATCTTGCCCTTGTGAACGAAGGCGCCGTCGATCGACAATCCATCGAGGAAGGTCGTGCGCCAGTCGACGTTCAGGTTGATGAGATGGTCGGGCAGCCCGACCGGACGGACGCCGATATCTCCGGTGGCGGTCGGATCCTGCTCGACGCGCGGTTTCAGAAACACTCCGCCCGCGACGAGCCGCAGCCGCCGGGTGAGCGATCCGGTCAATGAGACTTCGGCGCCGCGGCTCCGCGTCATCCCGATCCGCGTATAATCGCCCGAAGTGGCATAGCCGAAATAGGGCCGGCGCAGGTCGAACACCCCCGCGATGAGCTTCAGATGCCCGTTGACGTTCCAGCGGAAACCGGCGTCCTTCTGTTCGGTGATGATCGCCGGAAGCGGCTGGCTGCGGTTGGCGGCGTTGGGCGGCGCTACACCGCTTTCCTCCAGCCCGCGCGAATAGCCTGCGTAAATCGCAATGTCGTTCGAGATATAGGCGGCCGCGGTGCCGTTATAGATCCAGGGTTGCGAGCGCGAGACGATCGGAGCGTCGCCCGGGATGCTGGTGGTCTTGCGGTAATCGACCTTCGACACGCCGAAGCTCAGTTCGCCGACCCCACGCCAGCGCCCTTCATAGGCCACGCCGTATCCGACCTGGCGGATGCGATCGCGCGTAACGTCGCTGAACGAGAAATCGGGACGCGGATCGGTGACCGCCTCGCCGATCCGGCGCGCGCCGAGATCGACATAATCGAAGCCGCCATATTCGCGCGTCGCATCGCGCCCGCGAATGCTGACATTGATGCGGTGGAGCCTCGGCCCCTCGGTAAAGCGGCGCGTCACCCGGACCTCACCGCTTGCCGACACCGATTTCTGGCGCGGATCGGCGATGACGAGCTGATGCGCGGCGCCATCCGGCGTCACGTCGTAAAGAAGATTGGTGTAGCTGCTGAGCGAATCATAAACCGATCGGAACCCGCCTGCACGGATCGTCCAGTTCCTCGCCGGTTTCACCGTCGCGATGACACCGTGATTGGTCGCAGTATAGCGAAAATCCGCCCATTGCGGTCCGTCGAACTGCCGCGCCGGAGGCTCGGGCGGCAGATAGTCGCCGGCAGGAATGTAATAGGGACCCGCCTCGTCGTCATAGTCGTTCGACAGCGTCCAGAAGGGCAGGATTTCGACGTTTGCCGACGGCTTCCAGCTGGCGATGAGTGCTTCGGCATGATGTTCCGAATTGGTGCCGCCCGAATATTCAGTATGCCCGGCACTTGCGCCATAGCCCAGCGAAAGAGTGCCGGTCAGCGGCTGGGTGCCATCAACTTCCAGATTGATGCTGCCGAAGCTGTCGGCATCGACAAAGACCGACTGACCCGCCTTCTGCCCCGGATGGCGCAGGCTGTAATCGACGATCCCGCTGGGCGCGGCAAAGGGATAGCCCTGGGCCGACAGGCCAACCTTGATGCTGACCGATTCGGCGATGATGCTCGTCAGCGAATAATCGGGATCGAAATAGAGTCCCTCGATACGGACGTTTCCCGCCTTGGTCGGCGAAAAACCGCGGGTATTGCCGCTGGTATAGATGCCGAGCGATTCGCGGCCCAGGTCAATGCCGAATGCGTCGTCGGCCTCGGTGACGGCATTTTCGTCCGAACGGTCCTGCGCATGCGCGCCCGTCGGCGCCACGCCCCCAAGGACGCCGAGCCAAACGGCGCCCGCCAACAATTTGCGCATTGCTCCCCCTGTACAAGGCTATCATTCTGATTTTTGCCTTGAAAAACGCTTAACGGCGGCCGCTGCGAAGCGCCAGCCTCTACTTGCGCCCTTTGCGCAGCGCAACATTTGCGCTAGAGGCGCGCGCGAACCTTCATTCCCGGGAAAAACCATGACTCTTCGCAACGTGGCGATCATCGCCCACGTCGATCACGGCAAAACAACGCTCGTCGACCAGCTTTTCCGCCAGTCCGGCACGTTCCGCGACAATCAGCGCATCGACGAACGCGCGATGGATTCGAACGACCTCGAAAAGGAACGCGGGATCACGATCCTCGCCAAATGCACCTCGGTCGAGTGGAACGGCACGCGGATCAACATCGTCGACACGCCCGGCCACGCCGATTTCGGCGGTGAGGTCGAGCGCATCCTGTCGATGGTCGACGGCGTCATCCTGCTGGTCGACGCTGCCGAGGGCGCGATGCCGCAGACCAAGTTCGTCACCGGCAAGGCGCTCGCGCTCGGCCTGAAGCCCATCGTCGTCGTCAACAAGATCGACCGTTCGGACGCGCGTGCGCAAGAAGTGCTCGACGAGGTGTTCGACCTGTTCGTCAACCTCGACGCCAATGACGAGCAGCTCGATTTCCCGACGCTCTTCGCCTCGGGCCGCAATGGCTATGCCTCAACCGACGCCGATGCACGCGAGGGCGACCTGACGCCGCTCTTCGAAGCGATTGTCGGCCATGTTCCGCAGCCCGACGTCGATGTCGACGCGCCGTTCAAGTTTCTGGTGACGCTGCTCGACCGCGACAATTTCGTCGGCCGCATCCTGACCGGCCGGGTCGAAACCGGTACGGTGAAGCTCAACCAGCCGATCCATGCGCTCGACATGAACGGCAAGGTCGTCGAGACCGGCCGTGCGACCAAGATCATGGCGTTCCGCGGGCTGGAACGCGTGCCCGTGGAAGAGGCGAAGGCGGGCGACATCATCAGCCTCGCCGGCCTTGAAGTCGCCACCGTCGCCAACACGATCTGCGACACATCGGTTTCCGAACCCATCGCCGCGCAGCCGATCGACCCGCCGACGCTGTCGATGCGCTTCGCCGTCAACGATTCGCCGATGGCAGGCCGCGAGGGATCGAAGGTCACCAGCCGCATGATCCGCGACCGCCTGTTCCGCGAGGCCGAATCGAACGTCGCGATCAAGGTGACCGAAGCCGCCGACAAGGACAGCTTCGAAGTCGCCGGCCGCGGCGAACTCCAGCTCGGCGTGCTGATCGAGACGATGCGCCGCGAGGGCTTCGAACTCGGCATCAGCCGCCCGCGCGTCCTTTTCCGCGAAGAAAATGGCGAGCGGCAGGAGCCGTATGAGACGGTGATGATCGACGTCGACGAAGAATATTCGGGCACGGTCGTCGAGAAGATGAACCTGCGCAAGGCGGAAATGACCGACATGCGCCCGTCGGGTGGCGGCAAGACGCGCATCACCTTTTCCGCCCCGTCGCGCGGCCTGATCGGCTATCATGGCGAGTTCCTGTCCGACACGCGCGGCACGGGCATCATGAACCGCGTGTACGAACGCTATGGCCCGCACAAGGGCACGATCGAGGGCCGCAAGAACGGCGTCCTCATCTCGAACGGCACGGGTGAGGCGAATGCCTATGCGCTCAATTCGCTCGAGGATCGCGGTATCCTGATGGTCGGCCCGGGCGAAGCGCTCTATGAGGGCATGATCATCGGCGAAAACGCCAAGCCCGACGACCTTGAGGTCAACCCGATGAAGGCGAAGCAGCTGACCAACATCCGCTCGTCGGGCAAGGACGATGCGATCCGCCTGACCCCGCCGCGCAAGCTGACGCTGGAACAGGCGATCGCCTATATCGACGATGACGAGATGGTGGAGGTCACGCCGAAGACCATCCGCCTGCGCAAGCGCCATCTCGACCCGCATGAGCGCAAGCGCGCCAAGCGCAGCGCGCAGGCCGTGTAAGCCATGGGCGGCGATGGTCGATATGCGACCATCGCCGCCGCCATGCACGCCTTAACCAGCTAAACCACTGCTTAACGGCCGGTTCCGGGCCGGTTCAGTCACCTCCTGCTATACCCTTAACCATCGTCGCGGTTCATGCGTTCTTCCAACGATCGTCTGGCGCGGCGGGGAATAGGAGGACCATATGACCAACATTATCAGGAAATCGGCGCTCGGCCTCGCGCTCGGTGCGACGGCGCTTACCGTCGCAGCGCCCGCCCAGGCCCAGCACTATCGCCATCACTACCGTCACCACGACCGCGGCGGCGACGTTGCCGGCGCAGCGATTGTCGGCGGCATTGCCGGCCTCGTGATCGGCGCGGCGATTGCGGACAACAACCGCTACGACCGACGCTATGACAGCCGGTACGACCGCCGCTACGACTATGATCGCGGCTATTACAACCGCCACGGCTATTATCCGACCAACGGCTATTATGCCCGCCGCTATTACGATGACTATCGCTATTGCAGCGTCCGGCGCGTGTGGGATCCGTATCTCCACCGCCATGTCCGGGTCCGCTATTGCCGCTGACGCCAAGGCAATCGCAACGACAAGGGGACGGCGGGTGCGCCGTCCCTTTTTTCATGCGCCCCCTTTTCCGGCGACCAATATTGCGGCAAAGGCGCACGCCATGAGCGACACACCTCCCGACCGCCTTTCCGTCAATCCGCGCAGCCCGCATTTCGACCAGTCGGTCCTGCAGCGCGGCATCGGCATCCGTTTCAAGGGCACCGAGCGCCGCGATGTCGAGGAATATTCGATCTCCGAAGGCTGGGTCCGCGTTCAGGTCGGCCGCAAGACCGATCGCCACGGCCAACCGCTGACGATCAAGCTGACCGGCCCGGTAGAGGCCTGGTATCAGGACGCCGAACAGGGCGAACCCGGATCGACCGGCCCGCAGGACGTCGCCGACGAGGCCTGATGCCTCGCCATTTCGCGCACATGACACAAGAAAAGGCGCCGTCCCGGTAGAGGGAGCGGCGCCTTTTGCGTTCGACCGCCGGCGCGGTGAGCGCGCCCGGCCGGCGATTAGTGCACGAAGCGCGCGACGACGTCGCGGTAGCTGCGGCTGACCTTCACCTGCGCGCCCGAATCGAGCATCAGGAAGCACTCGCCATTGGTGTGCGGCTTGACCTGACGGACGAGGTCGAGATTCACGATGGTCGAGCGGTGAACGCGCTGGAAGCGGCGCGGGTCGAGCCGCTTTTCGAGGTCCTTCATCGTCTCGCGAAGGATCAGCGTGTTGTCGCCGGTATAGATGCACATATAGTCGCCGGCGGCGTCGATGCGTTCGATCGTATCGACATCGACGCGGAAGATCTGCCCGCGATCCTTGATGTTGATGAGCTTTTCATAGCGGCTGGCCGCCGGCTGCTCGCCACCTTCGGCAAGTTCCTCGGCGGCTTCGGGCGCGACCTCGGCAAGCACTTCCTTCAGCTTCTCGATCTCGGCCTGGCCCCGCTTTTCGCTGAGCCGCGCGCGCACGCGTTCGAGCGTGTCGGCGAGCCGCGCTTCCTCGACCGGCTTCAGCAGATAATCGACCGCCTGCGCCTCGAATGCGCGGATGGCGTGATCCGAATAGGCGGTGACGAATACGACGAGCGGTGGTTCGACCTCCATCAGCCCCTGAACAACGGAGAAACCGTCGAAACCGGGCATCTGGATGTCGAGGAAGACGAGATCGGGCTTGTGCGTCTTGATCGCGCGGATGGCCTCGCGGCCGTTCTGGCACTTCTCGACGATCTCGATATCGTCATGCTGCTGGAGCCGCAGCTCCAGTCCCTGGATCGCAAGGGGCTCGTCATCGACGAGGATGGTGCGAATACTCATGCTGCCTCACGTGTCTGTTCCTGCAACTGGAACGGTATTTCAATCTCAACGCTGAACCCGCCCCCTGGGTTCGAACGCGTGGCGAATCTGTGGTCGGGGCCGAATGCCTGCGCCAATCTTTCCCTGATATTGGCAAGGCCGACCCCGGTTGAAAGGTTCGGCCTGCGTTTTGCTGCGGTCAATCCGGGTCCGGTGTCCGATACGGTGATATGCACCCTGTCCCCGGTGAGCCGCGCCGTGACCGCGATTTCGGCGCCTTCTTCCTGCGGCGTTACGGCATATTTGATCGCATTTTCGACAAGCGGCTGGAGCAGCAACGAGGGAAGTCGCGCCTTTTCCACGCGCGGATCGATGTCGAACCGCGGCCGCAGACGCTCGTCGAAACGCATCTTCTCGATCTCGAGATAGAGTTTCAGCATATCGACCTCCTGCGCCAGCGTGACGTGCGCTGTCGGTTCGTTGGCGAGCGTGTAGCGCAGAAAGTTGGACAGCCGCGCAAGCATCGCATTGGCGCGCTCGGTCTGCTTCAGCAGCACCAGCGTCGAGATCGAATTGAGCGTGTTGAACAGGAAGTGCGGATTGAGCTGATAGCGCAGCATCGTGAGCTGCGCCGTCGATGCCTGCGTTTCGAGCAGCCGCAACTGCGAAGTCTGCTCCTCGACGATCAGGTAGAAATTGATCCCGAAATACAGCGCCGACCAGCCCGCGAGCACGACGAAGTTCAGAAACACATATCCCAGCACCAGGCTGACGGTCAGGCCGGGCGTCGCATTGCGGATGAACGAAAATGTGAACGCGTCGATGACCGCATATACCGCCGTGGCCGCGACCAGCGTCGCCAGCGTGATCGCGATGCCGCTCAATCGCGGAAGTTTGCGGTAATAGCCGTACAGCGCCGACAGAAGCAGCGTCAGGCAATAGCCGAGGATCGCCTCGATGATGTTGGCGATGACGCTTTGAAACGAAAAGCTGTTGGAAACCGACGAGACGCTGCGCAGCACGAGATAGCCGCTCCACCCGGCCGCCTGCAGCATCCAGAAGGCGCGGCTCTTGTCCTCGAAAAAGGGGCGCGAGAAAATCGAAGGTTTCTGGTTGGGCACTGGCGCTGGGGCTCTCTGAAGCGTCGGCGTTGAACCGCGACTGTACCGCCGCGGGCGGGTATCGGCAAAGCAATGTAGGCGCGCCCCCCGACCGGCGCAAAGCCGACGGCACGCGGCACAAAAGAAAACCGCCGCCCCCTTTCGGGGACGGCGGCCAGTTTCTTGGGCTGTTATCGGCTTAGAAGCTGTAGCTCACGCCGACCTTGATCCGCCACAGCGACGGAGTCGTATCCACATAGATCTTATTGTAGTCACCGGTGGTCGCTTTCGACACGATGTAGCGTCCCTGCTGATCGACACCGCTGATATCGGCAACCGAAACCGAACCATAGGACGTGTTGCGCTTGCGCACGTTCCAGCCGCTGTCGAGCATGTTCAGGAAGTTGTCGACCGTCGCATACAGCTTGATCTTGTCATTCACGCCGAACAGGCGGCCCGGCCCCGGAACTTCCTGCGAGAACACGAGGTCCATATCGAAATACCACGGGTTCGTGCAGGTGTTGCCGGCGATCGAACGACCGAGATAGCCCTTGGTGCAGCTATTCGAATTCGCGAACGCAACCAGTTCCTTGACCGCATCCGTGTTCGAGCTCGGCGACAGATTCGGATCGTCGATGCCGTTCGGCACGTAGATCAGAGCATTGTCGCCCGCACCGCTCTTCGCGAACAGGTCGCGGCCCGAATAGGTCAGGCTGAACGGCTTGCCCGACGTGGCGTTGAACGTGATGCCCAGCCGCGTCTTCAGGTCGTTGATGAACGTCTCGGTGAAGTTGAGGTTCATCGCAATGCTGTCCTCCTGAGAGAACAGACCGCGCGACACCGCCGGGTTCTGGATGTCGAAGGTCGCCGGATATTTGAAGTTCGACGTCGCCTGTGAGCTGGTGAAGGCCCGACGCTCCTGAGCGTAGGTGTAAGCATAACCAACCGTGAAATCGACCGAACCGCCATCGGTGAAGATACCGCGATTGAAGCGCTTCGACAGAATGAACGACGCGACATGGCTGTCGTACCCGTCCGAGTTGGTCAGCACGATGGCGCCATAACGTCCCGTGTTGAAGCAAGCCGGCGACAGGTTGCTGTAAACCGGCGTCGGGCTGGAGCTCTGCAGCGCAGCATTACAGCCGGTGGCAAGCGGGTCGATCGGAGCATAGATCGGACGACCGTCAACCGTGTAGCCATTCAGACCCTGGCTCGGATCGACCGCCTGGGTCAGGTCCGAAACCGCGAACGGGTTGATGAAGTGGCTGTAGATATAGTCGGCCTTGACGTGCCAGCCGCTGAAGAAGCCGCCGCCCAGTTCAAGCGCGCTTTCGAAGCCGATATTGGCGCGCAGCACCGTCGGCATCTTGATGTTGGGATCGATCGACTGAACCGTGAACGAACCCTGCGCGGCCTGCGAAGAGGCATCGGCAACGACGCAGTTCGGGAAGCCGGTGAAAGACCCGTTGCTCACGACGCTGATCGGGCCTGCCGGGCAACCCGCGGCGGTCGACGTACCACGCGCGCTGCTGAAGCCGTTGTTCGAGAAGGCGTTCGAGAACCACACCAGCGGATCGCCGCCCGTGAACATGCCTGCGCCAAAGCGCAGCTTGTTCCGCGTCAGCGGACCGAAATCGCCTGCATCATAGGTGAAGGCGACGCGCGGCAGCACCTGCACCGGCAGGTTGCTGAAGCCAACCGCATTCGTACGGCCATAGCGATCGGTGAACATCGGGTTGGCGGTCGGCTGCCCGCCGTCATACCAGTCCAGGCGAACGCCCGCGACCATACCGAGTGCGTCATTGATCTGCCAGTCATCCTGACCATAGGCCGAGAAAATCGTCCGCGTGAACGTCGCCGAAGCGTCGTTGGGGTTGCCGGTGGCAGAGAAGTTTCCGAACGCACCATAGGCACCACCGGAAACGACGTTATCCGGCGCCGTATAGGTGCTGTTTCCGTTCGACAGAATGCCGTTCTGGAAGTCGGAAATGTTGTTGAAAACCAGCGTTCCGGTGCCGTTCGGAATGAACAGGTTGTAGATTTCAGCCTGGTTGAACTCGAAACCGAATTTCAGCTTGTGCCGATCGAGGTTGAGCTTGGCGATCGCCGTGCCCTGCTGGATCGTCGTGTTGAGCTGGTTCGCGGAACGATACTGGCCGGGACCGATCAGGACCGTGGCGTTGTCGCCGGTTCCGTTGTCGACACCGACCACCAGACGGACGATCGGGTTGCCCGACTGCGCTTCTCCGCCGCCGAACGGGTCCTGGATGTCGTTGACCTTCGAATAGGAATAGCGAATCTCGGTCGAGAAATTGTCGGTCCAGTCCGAGAAGAGGCGGCCCGAATAATAATCCGACTTCGTACCCGAATTCTCATAGGTGTTCTTACCGGTCAGCTGGACGCTGCGTGGCCGATAGCTGAAATCGTCGGTGCTGAGCGCGACTTCCTCGAGACGCTGATAGGTCGCCTCGAAACGCTGACGGTCGTTGATCTGCCAGTCGAGACGCGCAAAATAGCGGTCGTTGGTATAGGGCAGGTTGCTGACCAGCGGGCCAGGATCCTCGCCGTATACGTTACGCGCGATATCGGCGATCTGGTTGAACTGGTCCTGCGAGATGCCCGACAGCGTGTTCGCATAGCCCGTCGCGCCCGCAGGGCCGTAATCCTGAGACTTCGCGGTTTCGATGTGCGAATATGCGCCGAAGAAGAACAGGTGGTCCTTGATGATCGGCCCGCCGAGCGAAACGCCCCAGCGCTTCTCCGGATTGATGTCACCGACGGTCTCGCCAGCGACCTTGGTACCGCGCAGGTTGTTGTCCGAATATTCGAAGAACGCATCACCGTGGAAGCTGTTGCTGCCCGACTTGGTGATCGCGTTCACCTGACAGCCGGTGAAGCCGCCATATTCGACGTCGTAAGGCGCGAACTGGACCTGGACTTCGCGCAGCGCGTCATACGGAAGCGGCGCCGAGGTGCGCGAGGCATAGGCGGTACCGTTCAGGCCGAAAACGTCGCCCTGCTGGATGCCGTCGACGGTGAAGCTGTTGGTGCGGTTGTTGCCGCCCAGGCACGAATAGGTGATCTGGTCACCGCTCTGGTCCAGCGAAACGCGCGGGTCGTAGCGGATAATGTCCTGAATATCGCGGCCGAAGCTCGGCGTATTCTCGATCGTCTGCTCACCGAACGCGCTGCCCGGGCCAACCGCAAGCTGCGTCAGGTTCGCGCGCGTACCGGTAACGACGATCGCGCCGGCGCCCGAAGTCAGGTTGAACGTCAGGCGGGTGTTACCCTGAAGCGACGTGTTGACGTCGTTGACCGTCTGGCCTTCGAAACCCGGAGCCGACGCGGCGATCGTGTAGGGGCCGCCCGGCGTCAGGTTGCTGACCGAGAACTGGCCGGTCTGGTTGGTCGTCTGCGTGCGGCTGGCGCCGGTACGCGTATCGGTGACGACAACCGTCGCGCCCGAAATCGGCGCGCCAGAAGCGTCGGTGACGGCGCCTTCGATGCCCGTCGTGATCTGCTGCGCCGAAGCGGCGGCAGGAATTGCGAGCGCGACCGCAGCCGCACCAAAGAGAAGGTGGTTTCGCATCAATAATCCCTCTTGGAGCCCAAGTGCTCGTGCACGCGGTGGTGTTCACCGTCGCGCCCCCGTTGGAGGTTCTTTATTTCGGTTCGATGACAGTCAACGCCGTCAGAGCGCCGGAACGAAAAGACTCATGCTGCGTTGCAAAAACGCATCACCCCGTCCCGCGCATGGATCATGTCGCCGATTGAACGATCCTTGCCCATTCGGCTTCATCGACGACACGAATCCCAAGTTCGGATGCCTTTTTGAGTTTCGAACCCGCACCCGGTCCCGCAACGACCAGTCCGGTCTTCGCCGACACCGATCCCGACACACGCGCACCCAATGATTCCGCCTGCGCCTTCGCCTCGTCGCGCGACAGCGTTTCCAGGCTGCCCGTGAACACGACGGTCAGGCCGGAGACTTCCGAGTCGCGCACCTCTTCGGCCAGCGGCGGCGGGGATACTTCGCTGAGCAGATCGTCCCACGCCTCGCGGTTGTGCTGTTCCGCAAAGAAATCGACGAGCGCCTGCGCGACGACGGGGCCGACGCCGTCGACCGCCTCTATCTCGCCGCGCGCTTCGGCATCGTCAGCCGCTTTGGACGCCACCTCCGCGAGCCGTTCGACCGTGCCGAACGCGCGCAGCAAATCGCGCGCGGTGACGCTGCCGATGTGCCGGATGCCAAGCCCGAACAGGAACCGCGCGGGATCGGGCGCCCGCCGCTGCTCGATCGCCGACAAGAGGTTATCGACCGACGTTTCCGCCCAGCGCTCGCGCGCGAGGATCTCGTCGCGCTTGGTGTGCAGGCGAAAAATGTCCGCCGGCGAATGAAGCAATCCGTCGCGAAAGAAGCTCTCGACGGTGGTTCCGCCCATGCCGTCGATATCGAGCGCACCGCGACTGACGAAATGACGCAGCCTCTCGACGCGCTGCGCGGGGCAGATCAGCCCGCCGGTGCAGCGGATATCGACCTCGCCCTCCTCGGCCACCGCGTCCGAACCGCATTCGGGGCATTTGTCGGGAAACGGCCAGGGCTCGCGGCCGTCGTCGCGGCTTAGATTCTCGACGATCTGCGGAATAACATCGCCCGCGCGCTGGATGACGACGCGGTCACCCGGATGCACGCCGAGCCGTGCGATCTCGTCGGCATTGTGCAACGTCGCATTGGTCACGACGACCCCGCCGACCGTCACGGGCTCCAACCGCGCGACCGGCGTGAGCTTGCCCGTCCGCCCGACCTGGATGTCGATCGCGTTGAGGGTGGTCTGCGCCTTTTCGGCAGGAAATTTGTGCGCGAGCGCCCAGCGCGGCGCCTTGGCCACGCTGCCCAGCCGCTGCTGCCAGTCGAGCCGGTCGACCTTGTACACGACCCCGTCGATGTCGAAGGGCAGGTCGGCGCGCTCGGCCTCTATGCGGCGGTAGTGATCTAGCGCTGCGGTCACATCGAACGGGCCGGCGAACAGTTCGGACACCGGAAACCCTTTCGCGATCCGGCCAATCCGTCCCGCCTGCGTTTCCTCGACCTCCGCACCGACCAGTTCCCCCCAGCCCCAAGCAAGGAAACGCAACGGGCGGGTCGCGGTTACGGCCGCATCCTTCTGGCGCAGCGAACCCGCGGCGGCGTTGCGCGGATTGGCGAACTGCCGCGCCTTGTCGGCGTTCCCCGCGTCCTCGGCCTCGCGCAGCAACCGCTCGTTGAGCCGAAGGAAATCGGCCTTGGCCATGTAGATTTCCCCGCGCACCTCGAACACGTCCGGAGTGCCGAACGCGTCTTCGGGAAGCTGGTCGGGAATATCGGCGATCGTCCGCACATTGGCCGTCACGTCCTCGCCAATCCGGCCGTCACCGCGCGTCAGGGCACGGACGAGGCGGCCCTTTTCATAGCGAAGCGAACAGGACAGCCCGTCGATCTTCGGCTCGGCGGTCAAGGCCACGGCGTCGTCCTCGCCAAGGCTCAGGAACCGCCGGATGCGCGCGACGAACTCGACGACCTCTTCGTCGGAAAACGCGTTTTCCAGACTCATCATCGGTTGCGCGTGCGCGACCTTGGACAGATGCCCTGCCGGCGCCGCACCGACTTGCACCGAGGGGGAATCGGCGCGCACGAGATGGGGAAAGGCCGCCTCTATCGCGTTGTTGCGGCGGACCAGCGCATCATATTCGGCATCGCTGATCTCGGGAGCGTCTTCTGCGTGATACAGGCGATTGTGATGCGCGATCCTGCTGGCCAGTTCGGCCAGTTCGGCGGCGGCTTCCTCGTCGGTATTGGGCAGGCGGTCCATCGGCGAAGCGGTAAGCGGCAAGCCCGCCGCGATCAAGCGCGAGAAATTCAGCCCGTCTTGCGCAGTATCTTCGATGTCGGCCTGAGCCGCGCCATGTCGAACGGTTCCGCGAATTCCAGCCCTGCCCTACCGCCCTTGGCCCAGCGTAGCTTGGCCGCGAACATCTGCCCGTCGAGCAGTTCGATCTTCACCTCATACCCGTTCACATCGCCCGGAAACTCGATTCCATCGATCATCGCGCCGGTGGTCGACATGTTGAGGATACGCACTTCGCCGCGCGCGTCGCCCACATCGAGCATGGCGCGGCGCAGCATCTTCACGCGCTGGGCGCGGCTGACCTTGAATCCAGACGGCTTCGCTGCACCACCTTCGGCCTGGAGCAGTTGCCCAGCTTCGCCGGCATCCATCGGCTTGCCATAGACATAGCCCTGCACATGGCTGCAACCGAGTTCCCGGATCAGGTCGATCTCGTCCTGAACCTCCAGCCCTTCGGCGGTGGTTTCCATGCCCAGCGTTTCGGCGAGCATGACGATCGCCTTGATGATCGCGGCATTGCGATTGCCCGGCACCACCGCGCCGCGCACGAAGCTCTGGTCGATCTTGATCTTGTCGAACGGCGCCTTCTTCAGATAGCCGAGCGACGAATAGCCGGTGCCGAAATCGTCGAGCGCGAGCCGGACGCCGATACCCTTCAGGCTGGCGAACATCCGGTCGGACGCGTCCGATTCGTTCAGGAACACGCCCTCGGTGATCTCCAGTTCGAGCCGATTGGCGGCGAGGCCCGACTGAGCGAGCGCGTTGGTGACGATCGCCGGCAATGCGGGGTTGGCGAACTGGATCGGCGAAACATTGACGGCGACACGAACGTCGCCCGGCCACTGCGCCGCTTCCTTGCACGCGGTGCGCAACACCCATTCGCCGATCGATTCGATCAATCCGCATTCCTCGGCCACGGGAATGAACTCTGCCGGCGACACCGCACCTCGCGCCGGATGCGTCCAGCGCACCAGCGCCTCGAATCCCACGATCCGCGCGTCCTCCGTCGCAACGACCGGCTGATAGGCGACATGCAGCTGATCCTGCGCCAGGGCGGTTCGAAGATCGTCTTCGAGCCGCTTGCGGCTCTGCGCACCGGTCAGCATCTTTTCATCGTAGAAGCGGTGGACGCCGCGCCCGTCGGACTTCGCCGCATATAGCGCCAGATCGGCGCTGCGCGTCAACGTTACGGCATCATTGCCGTCGTCCGGGGCAATCGCGATGCCGACCGAGCAGCCGATCGAAATCGACGACCCGGCGATGAAATAAGGCTGCGACAGCGAATTGATGATTGCCCTGGAAAGCTGGGCAAGACGCTCGCGGTTTCCCTCGCTGGGCAGAATGACCTCGAACTCGTCGCCGCCGAGGCGACCGACAAGCCCCCTCTCTCCCACCGCGCGCAGAAGCCGCTGGCCGACCTGCTTCAACAACGCGTCGCCGGTCTGATGCCCCAGCGTATCGTTGACCGCCTTGAACCGGTCGAGGTCGAGCAGCAGCAGCGAGGTCACGCGATATGCACTCGATTCGGCGAGCGTCTGGCTCAGCGACAGGCGCATCCGCTGCCGGTTGGCGAGCCCAGTCAGCCCATCGAACAATGCCAGCCGGTTGATCTCGGCCTCGGCCTTGCGCTTTTCGGTGAGGTCGCTGCCATTGCCGATAAAGCCACGAAACCTGCCCATCTCGTCGAGTTGCGGGCGGCCCGAGATCGACCACCAGCATTCTTCCTGATCGTCGCGCGCCGGACGCACCGAATAATCCGAAAACGACGTGCGCGACGACAGGTGAAAGCCGAGCGTTCGCTCGGTATCGGGCGAATCGCTGTCGATGACGAACAGGTCGGTCAGCATCGAACCGATCGCCGGCGCTTCGGGCGTGTCGAGCACCTTCGCGACCTTGTCCGAAACATA
Source organism: Stakelama marina (assembly GCF_018122655.1). Classification (GTDB taxonomy): domain Bacteria; phylum Pseudomonadota; class Alphaproteobacteria; order Sphingomonadales; family Sphingomonadaceae; genus Sphingomonas; species Sphingomonas marina. The sequence goes on along the minus strand of NZ_JAGRQC010000004.1, from coordinate 33,875 downwards.
GGTGAGCCGGCCGGTGCGGTCGGTTTCCCAGAACCAGCCGCTGCTGTGCCGTTCATATTCGCCGAGCAGGCGAAGCGCGCGCTCGGCTTGCTCGTGACGCGCAGCATCCTTGTCTGCCGCCCCGGTAAATCTGCGCATAGAGGAGAACATGCTGCTCACCTGCCCGCGCTAGCAGACAAAGCTTCACAAACTCTTGCGTGGGGACTGCCGATTCAGGCGCTGCAATCGAGGCAACGCGCGGCCGAAGGATCGAATTCGATCCGCTTCGCCGCAATCGCGTCGCCGCATTCGACGCACCATCCGAATTCGCCCTGTTCGATGCGGCTGAGCGCATTGTCGATGCGCACGATTTCCTGCTGACGGCGGCGTCCCTCGGCCTGCGCCATCGCCTGTTGCTGCATCGCATCCATCCGGCTGAGCCGGCCGACCGACTGCTGGTCGAGCGTCACCGCCGCTCGCGATTCGCTGGCTCCCCGATCGAGCGCCACCAGCTCTGCGCGGCGTTCGATCAGCCGCGCGCGAAACCTGTCCAGATCGGCATCGCTCCAGTCTTCCATGCCCCGATCATCGCCGAACGAACCGGGGGCATGCAACCCGCAGTCCGGAACCGGCGCGCCCTCCCGGCGCTTTGATGGACGAACATCGACCAGTCAGGAGAATCCAATGCGCTTCGAAAATCGTCGCTTGCTCGTCACCGGCGGCACCTCTCCGGCATCGGACTCGCGACCGCAAAACGATTGAGCGACGAAGGCGCGCACATACTCATCACCGGCCATAGCGAAGACCATCTGGCCGAAGCGCGGCAGGCGCTGCCGAATGCAACCGTCATCGCCAATGACGCTGCCGATCCCGACGCTGCGGAAGCGCTTGCAGAAGCGGTGCGCGAATTTGCGCCCGACGGCCTTGACGGGGCCTTTCTGAACGCCGGTTTCGGCCGATTTGCCGCGCTCGACGAAACCGATGCCGACGATATGGACAAGCATTATGCCGTCGATCTGCGCGCGCCGCTGTTACAGGCAAAACTGCTCGCGGACTGCCTGAAGGATGGCGGCGCTCTGCTGCTCATCAGTTCGGGAACGGTCGGCGGAGGCAGGCCCGACGCGCTCGTCTATTCGGCGATGAAGGCAGGCATCCGACAGGCGGTACGCAGCCTGGCCAGTGCATTTGCGCCGCGCGGAATCCGGGTCAATGCGGTCGCCCCCGGCGCCACCGAAACGCGCTTTCATGCGCGCGGCGGGATGAGCGACGATGAAATCCGCGAATATCACAAGAAGGTCGCGAAGATGGTTCCGCTCGGGCGGTTCGGAAAGCCCGAGGAAGCCGCCGCCGTCGCCTGTTTCCTGTTGAGCGACGACGCCAGCTATGTGACGGGTTCCGAGTACCGTGTCGATGGCGGTATCAGCATGGCGTAACCTGAAGGGGGCGGGAAATGAAAAGCGCCGGGTGGGGACGACGCGCGGTCCGGATCGGCGCGGGCCTGTTGCTGTGGCTGGTCGTCGCGCTGTGCCTGACGATCGTCATCGTTCCGCGCTTTCTCGACCGCGTATATTATCGCGGGCCGGTCAGCGATCATTTCGACGGACAGCGGTTTTTCAATCCCGATGGCGACGACAGCGTTCGTCCCCCCGGCGGCGGCAGCCGTGCGGGCTTCATCCTCCGCTATCTGACCGGCCGCGACGGGCGGCCCGCCTGGCCGCGCCACGTGACCGTCGAGCAGAGCCGTCCGGCACGGCGCGTCGGCGATGGGCGGATGGTGGCGACATGGGTCGGTCATGCGACCGTCCTCGTCCAGGCTGACGGGATGAATATCCTCACCGACCCGATCTGGAGCGACAATGCCGGTCCGTTCGGCCTCGGCCCCACGCGCGTGGCGCGGCCGGGGATTCGCTTCGACGATCTCCCCAGGATCGACCTCGTACTGCTAAGCCACAACCATTACGACCATCTCGACCTTGAGACGCTCAAACGGCTGTGGCGGCGCTACAGGCCGCAGATCGTCACCAGCCTCGGCAACGATGCGATCCTGCGCTCGGCAGGTATCGAGGCGCAGGCGTTCGACTGGGGACAAAGCACCCCCGTCCGCCGGCCATGCCGCGGCGCCGATGGCTGCACGGGCAAGGCGTTCGTCACCGTCACCCGCAATCATCACTGGGACAGTCGCTGGTTCGCCGACCGCAACCGCGCGCTGTGGTCGAGCTTCGTCGTGCATTTGCCCGGCGGCAACCTGTTCTTCGGCGGCGATACCGGATTCGGCGATGGCAAATGGGCCGATTCGGCCGCGGCGCTGGGCCCCGTCCGGCTGGCGCTGATCCCGATCGGCGCGTTTCGCTTCGTTCCCGGCCAGATGGCGAGCGGCAGCCATGTCGGCCCGGCGGATGCGGTACGCATATTCGAACGACTGCGCGCCGCGCATGCGATCGGCATCCATTGGGGTACCTTCCGCCTGTCGTGGGAAGGATATGACACGCCGCCAAGGATGCTGAAGCTCGCGGCCAGATGCGCCCATATCGGCAATGCGTTCTCGACCGTCGCAATCGGCCGCGGGGTCAACATCCCCGCCGGTACCACGCCGCCAAAGGCAACGCGGCTTGACCACGACCAGATGCTCGCCTGCCTCGATACGCCCGAAGGCAGGAAGCTGCGTTAATCGTCGTCGTCGCGGTGGCTGGAAAAGGTCGTCGACAGCGCGTGGTACAGCCGGTCCTTGCAGACCCACTGGCTCGACTGGTCGGCGATCAGCGCGGCACCGAGCATCGGCAACATCAGCCCGCGGCTGACCGTCGTTTCGGAAATGATGATCACCGCGGTCAGCGGCGCGCGGACGACGCCGGTAAAATATGCGGTCATCCCCAGCAGCACGACCGCGCTCGCCGGTTCGCCCGGAAGGAACTGGCGCAGCATGTTGCCGAATCCCGCGCCGGTGGCGAGGCTGGGCGCGAAGATACCGCCCGGCAGGCCGGCAACGGCGGTCGCGACGGTCGCGACGAACTTCGCGATGCCGAACCATAGCGGCGCGTGGACGCCCTCGATCATCGCGCGCGCCGGGGCATAGCCAGTGCCCCAGGTCAGCCCGGTCGTGACACCGAGCACGGCGACGACAACGCCGCAGATCGCAGCGGTTGCGAGCGGACGCGCGCGCATCCACCGCAGCACCTTGTGATTGCCGCTGACCGCGAGGAGCAGCAGCCGCGAGAAAATTCCCCCGCCCAGTCCGCCGAGGATGCCCGCCAGCGGCACGACGTAAAGCGCGCTCCGGAACGGGATCGTCGCGCCCGTGACGCCGAAATAGATATAATCCCCCGCCACGCCCTGCGCGACCATGCCCGAGATCAGGATGGCCGTCATCACCAGGAGCGTCATGCGCTGTTCATAGGCGGCGGCGAGTTCTTCGATCGCGAACGCGATACCGGCGAGCGGCGTGTTGAACGCCGCGGCGACACCCGCCGCGCCGCCTGCGATGATCATCGACGCGCGCATCGGCGCATGCATGACCTTGTGCCACAACACCATCACGCCCGCGGCAAGCTGCACCGTCGGTCCTTCGCGGCCCACCGATGCGCCGCACAGTAGCGCGCCGAGCGTCAGGAAGGATTTGAGGATCGCGGTGCGCATCGACACCAGCGCTTCGGACGCACCGGCCGGGTTCGACTTGGCGGCGATGACCTGTGGGATGCCCGAGCCCTTCGACAGCGGCGCCGCATGGTTGGTCGCATAGGCGATGGCGACGAAACCGACCGGCGTCAGCAGCAGCGGCAGATATTTCCACTGATGCACCACATGCAGAAACTGCCCGCTGACCCAGTCGGCGGCGGATGCGAAGATCAGCGCGAACAGGCCGATCGAGATCGCGCCGCCGGTAATCGCCACGCGCCGACGAAAAACGAGCGACTCCGGCCCGTGGCGACGCATCAGGGCGCGAATTCGGCGGCGGGTAAGCTTCTTCACGGCAGGAAAACAACGGAGTCGCGGCTGGGCATGCGCGCTCTCTATCGCGACCAGCGCCACGATCAAAGGCGTAGCACGCAAATTTCTATCATGCGCGTGGTGTTTTGCCCGAAACCCGGCGCAATTCGGCCCGTGACGGCGCGCGGGGGCTTGGGAGAAGCGCGAAGCGGTGATAGCGATTGCCCCGGGAGGGTCGCAATTTGAAAGCTGCAAACGGACGTTTGCCGCGCGTCTATGGCACGTCCATCGACCGCGCGGGATATGCCATCGCCGCCGGTGGCATCTGCACGGGCGCGCTTGTCGCCGCGCTGGTCGCATTGGGGGGACAGCACGGGATGGCCGCGCTCGGCATCGCGTGGGCGCTGGGCAGCGTCTTCGCAATGCTGGGGATCACCGCCGTCGTCACACCGATCTGGCTTGCCGTTCACGCACTGGGATGGCGCGGGCCGGTCGCCGCCGCCGTCACCGGGGCGGCACTCGCGCTGTTCGTCTTTCTCGGCGCGCAGACGCACGGCTTCGGGATGCTGCGCCCCTTGCCGCCGAGCGGGACGGCGCTCGCCTATCGCTGGATCAGCGCCGTGGCGACGAGCCTGATCTGCGCGGCCATCTCCGCCGCCATCGCCGTCCTGATGTGGCGCATCGCCTATCGCCGCGTCGCCTGAGAGGCGTGGACGACTTCGGGACGGGGCAAATGGTTGTGCCAGGCGGATGGGGCGACTGCCACTGGTCAAACGGTTGTTCGCAGCCATTCTCTTGAGATGAAAATTTCAAACCTTTTCAGCGGGCTAATTTCGGCAGGGCTTTCCTTCCACGAGACGACCGTCACGAACTTTGGCCTCGAGGAAGCAACTCTCAAGTTGATCAGCGCCGCCTAAGCCTTGCAGTCGCCGATGCGCTTCGCGGTGATCCGCATCGTCATCGTGCCCGCGCGCCCACCGTTGCTGTCCTTGCGCGTCATCGTCGCCTCCACGTCGAAGCTTTTCGGCGTGAAGGTGCCGCGGTGCCGCATCTCCACCGTGCCGCCGCCGTCGGGCGCGGGACACGCGAGCAAGGCGTCGATATGCCCTTGCTTCAGCGAGATATGGTCGTAGCGACACTGCCCCGTCGGATCGACTGCCTGGGCGAAGACGGGCCGCGCCGTGCTCGGCCGCGTGACGCACGTCTTTTGCGTCTGTTTCTGGCCGAGCTGTTCCATCATCAGCTTGGCGGTGGGCGACCCTTTGGGAATATCGGGATTGTCGAGCGCGGTGATCTGCGTCGTCGTTTCCCACTCGCCGGGTTCCTGACGCTGCATCTGCTTCGTCTTCGACGCGACGTCGGCGACCGAGGCGTTCTTCGCCGAAAAGTCGTCCGACCCGCCGCATCCCGCCAACAGCGTGGCCGCACCAGTCACCAGCAGCATTGATCGCTTCATCATCGTCGCTCCGCGTTGCGGCATGGTCGCCCGCATCCCATATCGTGGCGCTATGGCAATCGAGATCCGCACCAGCCTCGCCGAGCCGGAGACGGGACAGACCTTCGTCCCGCATCGGCCCAACCGTCCTGAAAAGGCCGAAGGCGGCAAGAAGTTCAAACTGGTGAGCGATTATCAGCCGGCGGGCGACCAGCCGGCGGCGATCGAGGAGCTTGTCGGCCAGGCGAAGGCCGGCGAGCGCGACCAGGTGCTGCTGGGCGTCACCGGGTCGGGCAAGACCTTCACCATGGCCAAGGTGGTCGAGCAGTTGCAGCGCCCCGCGCTGGTGCTTGCGCCGAACAAGATTCTCGCAGCTCAGCTCTACGGCGAGTTCAAGCAGTTCTTTCCCGAAAACGCGGTCGAATATTTCGTCAGCTATTACGACTATTACCAGCCCGAAGCCTATGTCCCGCGCTCGGACACGTACATCGAGAAGGAAAGCTCGATCAACGAGCAGATCGACCGCATGCGCCACTCGGCCACGCGCGCGCTGCTCGAACGCGACGATGTACTGATCGTCGCATCGGTGTCGTGCCTGTACGGTATCGGCTCGGTCGAGACCTATTCGGCGATGATCTTCGACATCAAGAAGGGCGATGTCGTCGACCAGCGCGAGATCATCCGCAAGCTCGTGGCGCTCCAGTACAAGCGCAACGACGCAGGCTTCGCGCGCGGCAATTTCCGGGTGCGCGGCGACAGCCTCGAAATCTTTCCCTCGCACTATGAAGACACCGCCTGGCGCGTCGGTTTCTTCGGCGACGATATCGAGGACATCACCGAGTTCGACCCGCTGACCGGCAAGAAGATCGCGAGCCTCGACCGCATTCGCATCTTCGCCAATTCGCACTATGTGACGCCGGGGCCGACGCTCAAACAGGCGATGCAGGCGATCAAGCACGAGCTTGCCGAGCGGCTCAAGGAGTTGCAGGCCGAGGGTAAATTGCTCGAAGCGCAGCGGCTCGAACAGCGCACCAATTTCGACCTCGAGATGATCGCGGCGACGGGCAGCTGCGCGGGCATCGAGAATTACAGCCGCTTCCTCACCGGCCGCCTGCCGGGCGAGCCGCCGCCGACGCTGTTCGAATATCTGCCCGAAAACGCGCTGCTGTTCGTCGATGAAAGCCATGTCACCATCGGGCAGATCAACGGCATGTCGCGCGGCGACCATCGGCGAAAGCTGACCCTCGCCGAATATGGCTTCCGCCTGCCGTCGGCGATCGACAACCGCCCGCTGCGCTTCAACGAATGGGAAGCGATGCGCCCGCAGACGACCTTCGTGTCTGCAACTCCAGGCGGCTGGGAGATGGAGCAGACCGGCGGCGTTTTCACCGAACAGGTCATTCGCCCGACCGGGCTCGTCGATCCGCCCGTCGAAATCCGGCCGGTCGAGGAGCAGGTTCAGGACTGCATCAACGAATGCCGCAGGACCGCCGAGGCCGGGTACCGGACGCTCGTCACCACGCTTACCAAACGCATGGCCGAGGATCTGACCGAATATATGCACGAGGCGGGGATCAAGGTCCGCTACATGCATTCGGACGTCGAGACGCTGGAGCGTATCGAACTGATCCGCGACCTGCGCATGGGCGTCTATGACGTGCTCGTCGGCATCAACCTGCTGCGCGAGGGGCTCGACATTCCCGAATGCGGATTGGTCGCGATCCTCGACGCCGACAAGGAAGGGTTCCTGCGCTCGGAAACGTCGCTCATCCAGACGATCGGCCGCGCCGCGCGCAACGTCGACGGGCGCGTGATCCTCTATGCCGATCGCATGACCGGCAGCATGGAACGCGCGATCAACGAGACCGAACGCCGCCGTGAAAAGCAACTCGCCTACAATGCCGAACACGGCATCACGCCGGAAACGGTGCGCAAGAAGATCGGCGATATCGTCGCGCATGTCGCGTCGAAGGATCAGGTGACGGTCGAGATCGACGACGAGCATCCGCACATGGTCGGCCACAATCTGCGCGCCTATATCGAGGAACTCGAAAAGAAGATGCGCGACGCCGCCGCGAACCTCGAGTTCGAGGAGGCGGGCCGCCTGCGCGACCAGATTCGCGAGCTCGAAAACGAGGAGCTTGGCCTGCCCGAGGGCGAGAAAAAGGCGCCGCTGATGGGCCGGTCGAACGAGGGCAAGCCCGGCACGCGCAAGACACGCTATGGCAAGGTGCAGAAGAAATTCGGCGGCGGCGGACGTCGATAGCCTGCGCGGCGACCAACGACCGCGGGAGTGCAGTGGAGGGCCTGCGCGTCGCCGCTTTTGGTGCTTGACCAATATAATACACCAGCGCAATTTGGCGCCCATCCTTGTGGGAGATTTCTTATGCGCCCGATTGCCCTGGCTCTGTGTTTATCGTTGCTTTCGCCTGCACCCGCCCTCGCTCAGACCGCCACCAGCGCGGATGTCGCTGCAGCGGTTGCCGCGCCGGGGCGGTCGGACGACGCGGTCAAGCTCGACGAAAGTCGCCGGCCCGCAAAGGTCCTTCCGTTCCTGGGGCTGAAAAAGGGCGACGCCGCTGCCGATATCATGGCCGGAACAGGCTATTACTCGGAATTGATAGCGCGCGTCGTAGGGCCGCGCGGAGCCGTCCTCGCCTATGAGCCGAAGCAGTTCTATGACGGTCAGCAAAAGGCGGTTGCGGCATGGGACGCCCTGAAAAAGCGCGAACCCAACGTCACGCTGGAAACCTATCCCTTCGATGCCTTCAGCGCGCCCGCAGGCAGCTTCGACTTCGTCCTTCTGCACATGGTCTATCACGATCTTTACTGGCAGAGTGACAAGTTCGGGATACCCAAAACCGATCCTGCACGCTTTCTTGCCGCGCTCTTCCGCGCGACCAAGCCCGGCGGGATCGTCGGCGTGGTCGATCATGTCGCCGATCCGAACGACGACACGCGCGCGACGGTCGACCGGCTCCACCGCATCGATCCCGCGGTAATCCGGGCCGATTTCGAGAATGCGGGTTTCGTTCTCGAGGCCGAAAGCGACGCGCTGCGCATGCCTTCGGACGATCATTCAAAGCTGGTGTTCGACCCGTCCGTCCGCGGCAAGACCGACCGGATCGTCTATCGATTTCGCAAGCCGGCCTGAATCAGGCGGGTTCGGACTTGAGAGGGGCGTTCGGGGCCTTCATAAGCGATCGCCATGCGTACCCGTAGCCTAGCCCTTGCGCTCGCCCTTCTCGCCGCCGGTTGCGTTCCGCAATCGCCGCCGCCCCTGCCCGCTCCGCAACCGTCGCCGGTCCCCACGCCTGCGCCCGCTCCGGTGCCGACACCATCGCCGACGCCGCAACCGACCGGCGACTGGCGCGACTGGCCGCTGACGCCCGGAGACTGGACCTATCGGCAGGACGATCGCGGGTCGCTCGCGCTGTTCGGCCAGCCGGGCGAAGATGCGCTGTTCGTGATCCGTTGCGACAAGCAGCGCGGTCAGGTCTATCTCTCGCGTGCCGGTCTGATCCAGGGGCCGCTGCCCATTACCATCCGCACGACATCGATGACGCGCACGGTCAGCGCCAGCCCGACGGGCGGCACGCCGCCTTATGCCGCGGCCGCGCTCGCGCCGGGCGACCGGCTGCTCGACGCGATGAGCTTCAGCCGGGGCCGCTTCATCGTCGAGGCTGCGGGCATGCCGACGCTCGTCATCCCCGCCTGGTCGGAGGTTCCGCGGGTTACCGAAGACTGTCGTTGATGCGGGTCGTGCCGGCACTGCTCGTAGCGCTGGCGCTCGCAGGTTGCGGCGGAGACGAGGCCGCGCCGCAAAATCGGTCACCCGCGTCGAACCGCGCGGATGCGGCGGCCCCATCTACCGAGCCGCCGGTCGCGAACACGCCCGGCGCGCTGCCCGCTCCCGAATTTGCCGGAGCGGACATGGCGAAGGGGAGCTGGACCTCGAAAACGCTCGCCGGCGGCTCAGCGGCACTGTTCGGCCCCTCCGAAAGCGAAGCGCGCTTCATCATCCGCTGCGACCCCGACAGCCACCAGATCGTCTTCATCCGCAGCGGCGCGATGCCCGTACAGGATGCGATGATGCACATCGCCACCGATACCGGCGCGACCGCCTTTCCCGCGCACGCCGCCGATACGCAGGCTCCAGAGGTACGCGCCGAAAGTTCGCCCACGCTTCCCTTTGTCGGAGAAACGCTCGCGGCGAACCCGGCCCGGATCGCGGTGAAGCTGGGTGACGACCCCGCGCTCGTCATGCCCGGCGACCCGGCGATCGGACGTGTCATCCATGGTTGCCGCGGATAGCTTCACGCGGGCACGCGTTTTGGCTCGAGGAGGAAAGAGCCATGACCACCGACAAGAAATGGTCGCAGGACGTGACCGAGCATTCCGACGCGCTCGATCTGGAAGAAGGCGTCTTTACCTGGAACGACCCCGACCGGATCGCGGCGTCGCTCAAGAATTCAGCTGAGCAGAGCGACCGCAAAAAGGGATCGGACTATCAGTCGGCGATGTCGATGCTGACCTTCTACATCAATCGCGCCGGCAGCGGCCTCGATGCGAAGCAGAAACAGGTGCTGGAGGATGCGAAGGATTCGCTGCGCGAGGCATTCGGCAGAGCCTGATCGGCGCAGGCGGAGGAGAATCGCGCAAACCGCGATGCATTACAAGACTTGTTCTGCGACTCGCGATGATTCATTGATTCGCATGTACCCGGCAGGGTGCGTAGCTCTTCAACTAGCGAAAGGAGGTGATCCGATGTCTCATGGTTCAGCAATGGGGTCGGTTCAGTTCGTTCGGGAGACGCGCCGCTGAGCTGACGCGGCGGACGGAAGCCCTCCGTCCGCTTTGGTGAGCGGGAGGTATCCTCCTCCAATCAACGCTCGCCAGCGAAAGCAAAGCGGCTCGCATGGTCTCCCGGGCTGGAGCTCTCCGGCCGCTGACCATGCTTGAGGCTGTCGGGCTCTGCGGGGCCCGGCAGCCTCTTTCATTTTTCGCGTGCGTTCTCAGCCCTGCTCGCCGGCCAGCGCCTTGAGCCGGTAGAGCGTATCGAGCGCCTCGCGCGGGGACAGCGCATCGACGTCGAGCGTTTCCAGTTCGGTGCGGAGCGCGTCCGCCTCCTCTTCCTCCTGCTCGGCGGCAGCGGCGAACAGCGGCAGATCGTCGAGCCCCGCTGCGATGCCGCCCGTCTTTTCGCGTCCCGCTTCCAGCTTGGCGAGTACCGCCTTGGCGCGCGCCAGTGCCGATTTCGGCAGTCCGGCAAGGCGCGCTACGTCGAGTCCGTAACTACGATCGGCAGGACCGTCGCTGACCTCGTGCAGCAGGACGAGATCGCCCTTCCATTCGCGCGCGCGGACGTGATGGAGCGACAATGCATCGCAGCGTTCGGCGAGCCGGGTCAGTTCGTGATAGTGCGTCGCGAACAGGCAGCGGCAGCGATTTTCCTCGTGGATCGCCTCGACCACCGCCCAGGCGATTGCGAGCCCGTCATAGGTCGAGGTGCCGCGCCCGACCTCGTCGAGGATGACGAAGCTCTGCGGCCCCGCCTGGGCGAGGATGGCGGCGGTTTCGACCATTTCGACCATGAAGGTCGAACGTCCGCGCGCGAGATTGTCCGATGCGCCGACGCGGCTGAACAGGCGGTCGACCAACCCCAGCGTCACGCTCGATGCCGGGACGTAGCTGCCCGCCTGTGCGAGTACGGCGATCAGCGCGTTCTGGCGCAAAAAGGTCGATTTGCCGCCCATGTTCGGACCGGTGACGAGCCACAGCCGCGAATCCTCCGACAGCTTGCAGTCGTTCGCGACGAAGCGTTCGCCGGTCTTGTGGAGCGCGGCTTCGACCACCGGATGGCGACCGCCCTCGACCTCGAAACAGGCATGATCGACCAGGCCGGGCCGTATCCATCCGCCCTCGGCCGCGCGCTCGGCAAGTCCGGCCGCGACGTCGATCCGGGCGAGCGCATCGGCGGTCGCCGCAATCGCCTCGCGCGTTTCGAGCGCGGTGGCGATCAAGTCTTCGAGATGCGCGGCTTCGGCGGCGAGCGCGTGCGCACCGGCCTGCGTGACCTTGGTCGCGGTCTCGTGCAGTTTGGGGCTGTTGAAGCGCACCACGCCGGCGAGCGTCTGGCGATGGGTAAAGCCGCTATCGGGCGCCATCAGCGCGTCGGCATGTTTCGACGGTACCTCGACATGATAGCCGAGCACATTGTTGTGCCGCACCTTGAGCGCGTTGATGCCAGTTTGCTCGCGGTAGCGCGCCTCGAGCGCCGCTATCGCGCGCCGCCCGCCTGCGCCGGTCGCGCGCAGGTCGTCGAGTGCGGCGTCATAGCCCTCGGCGATATAGCCGCCCTTGTCGGTGTCGATCGGCGGATCGGGCACCAATGCGCGCTTCATGAGGTCGATCAGCGCACCATGCCCGCGCAGCCTGGGCGCAAGATCGGCGAGGAGCGGCGGCACGTCGGCGATCGCCGCCAGCTTCTCGCCCAGCATCCATGCGCCTTCGAGCCCGTCGCGAAGCTGGCCGAGATCGCGCGGTGCCCCCCTGCCCGCGGCCAGCCGTCCGATCGCGCGGCCGATATCGGGAAGCGCGCGCAGCGCCGAGCGCGTGGTCTCCCGCAGCCCCGCATCGTCGTGGAAACGCTGCACCAGCGCGAGGCGCGCCTCGATCGCGCTGCGCTCCATCAGCGGCGCGGCGATATCCTGCGCCAGCATCCGCGCGCCGGCGCCCGTCACCGTGCGGTCGGCGGCGTCGAGCAGGCTGCCCTTGCGGCTGCCCGCCGTGCTGACCGTCAACTCGAGGCTCTCTCGCGTGGCCGCGTCGATCGCCATCGTCGCGCCCATATCGGTAATGAGCGGCGGCCGCAGGAAAGGGAGCGATCCCTTTGCAGTATGATCGAGATAGGCGACGAGCCCGCCACAGGCCGCGAGCGCTGCGCGCGAAAACTGGCCATAGCCGTCGAGCGTCGCGACGCCGTGGAGGCGTTTCAGCCGCTCCTCGCCCTTGCCGCTGTCGAATTCCGCCTTGGGCCTGAGCGTGGTCGCTGCCTCGGCAAAGGCGGTGGCGTCGGAGGCGATCACCTCGGCCGGGTTGAGCCGCGCCAGTTCGGACGCCAGCCCCGCCGCACTCGTGCCGCATACTTCGAACCGGCCGGTCGAGATGTCGGCCGCAGCAACCGCGATCTCGCCCGCCGCCTCGCCGATCGCGACGCACCAGTTGGCGGCGCGGGCGTCGAGCAGCGCTTCTTCGGTCAGTGTGCCCGCGGTGACGACGCGGACGATCGCGCGCTCGACGAGCGCCTTCGATCCGCCGCGCCTCTTCGCCTCCTCGGGCGTTTCGACCTGATCCGCGATGGCGACGCGGTGCCCCGCCTTGATAAGGCGCGCGAGATAGCTTTCAGCCGAATGCGCGGGCACGCCGCACATCGCGACCTTTTCGCCATCATGTTCGCCGCGCGCTGTCAGCGCGATGTCGAGCGTCGCGGCAGCGACCTTGGCGTCGTCGAAGAACAGTTCGAAAAAGTCGCCCATGCGATAAAAGAGCAGGCAGTCGGCCGCCTGCTCCTTCAACGCGAGATACTGGGCCATCATGGGTGTGGGACCTGCGGGCATGACGGCGTGCCTAGCCGAGCCGGAAGCGACTCTAAAGCCCTTTGCATCGCGGGGGTGACAGCGAGGCGCCAAGCCCCCTAAAGGACGTAGCGTCAGTTCAACGAAGGTCCCGCTCCATCATGTCCGAAGAATCGAACGTCCAGTTTTCCGAACGCGAAGCATTGCTGTTCCATTCGGAGGGGCGCCCGGGCAAGATCGAGATCGTCGCGTCGAAGCCGATGTCGACGCAGCGGGACCTGGCGCTTGCCTATTCGCCGGGGGTCGCCGTCCCCGTCCGCGCCATCGCCGAAGACCCGCACACCGCCTATGACTATACGGCCAAGGGCAATCTCGTTGCCGTGATTTCCAATGGTACCGCTATCCTTGGACTCGGCAATCTGGGCGCGCTCGCATCCAAGCCGGTGATGGAGGGCAAGGCGGTGCTGTTCAAACGCTTCGCCGATGTCGATTCGATCGATCTCGAGCTGAAGACCGAGGATGTCGACAAGTTCATCTCCGCCGTCGAGCTGATGGAGCCGAGCTTCGGCGGCATTAATCTGGAAGATATCAAGTCGCCCGAATGCTTCATCATCGAGCAGACGCTGCGCGAGCGGATGAACATTCCGGTCTTTCACGACGATCAGCACGGCACCGCGATCATCGCCGCGGCCGGCCTCATCAACGCGCTGCACCTGACCGGGCGCGACATCAAGAAGACGCGCGTGGTGATGAACGGCGCGGGTGCAGCGGCGATCGCGTGCGCCGACCTTATCAAGGCGATGGGCCTGCCGCAGGAAAACATGCTGATGCTCGACCGCAGTGGCGTGCTTTATCAGGGCCGCGACGGCATCAATCAGTGGCAATCGACTCACGCCGTCGACACCGACCGCCGGACACTGGAAGACGCGCTCGACGGCGCCGACGTTTTCCTCGGCCTGTCGGCGGCAGGCGCGCTTCCCGCCGAATATCTGGCGACGATGGCCGACAAGCCGATCGTCTTCGCAATGGCCAATCCCGACCCGGAAATCAGCCCGCCCGAGGCGAAGAAGGCGCGGCCCGACGTCATTATCGCGACCGGCCGGTCGGACTATCCCAACCAGGTCAACAACGTTCTCGGCTTCCCGTTCATCTTCCGCGGCGCGCTCGACGTGCGCGCGACGACGATCAACGACGAGATGAAGATCGCGGCGGCCGAGGCGCTCGCCGAACTCGCGCGCCAGCAGGTGCCCGAAGAAGTCGCGACGGCATACAATACCAAGCACAGCTTCGGCCCCGATTACATCATTCCCGCGCCGTTCGATCCGCGGCTGATGGAAATCGTGCCCGCCGCCGTCGCCAAGGCGGCGATGGATTCGGGGGTCGCGACCAAACCGATCCTCGACATGGCCGCCTATCGCCAGGAACTGCGCGGGCGCCTCAACCCGACGACATCGGTGTTGCAGCTAGCCTATGAAGGTGCGCGGTCGCGCCCCAAGCGCGTCATCTTTGCCGAGGGCGAGGAAGAGGTCGTGCTGCGCGCGGCAATCGCATTCCGCGATGGCGGATACGGAACGCCGGTGCTTGTCGGCCGCGACGATGTGCATGACCGGCTGCGCGCGCTGGGCGTCGATGACCCCGAAAGCTTCGAAGTGCACAACAGTCGCCACTCGCCGCTGGTGCCCAAGATGGTCGATTTCCTTTATGCCCGACTGCAGCGGCGCGGCTATCTGCGCCGCGATTGCGAGCGGATGGTCAACCAGAACCGCAACGTGTTCGGCGGGCTGATGCTCCAGCTGGGCGAGGGCGATGCCATGATTACCGGCACCACGCGGACCTATGCGCAGACTACGCGCGAACTTCGCCGCGTCATCGACCCCAAGCCGGACCGGACACCGTTCGGCATCCACATCATGGTCGGGCATACGCACACCGTCTTCATCGCCGACACCACGGTGAACGAGCGTCCCGATGCCGAAGAGCTGGCCGATATCGCCGAACAGACGGCGCAGGTGGCGCGGCGCATGGGGCACGAACCGCGCGTCGCGTTCCTCAGCTATTCGACCTTCGGCAATCCCGAGGGCAAGTGGCTCGACAATATTCGCGCCGCCGTACAGGTGCTCGACAAGCGTGAGGTCGGATTCGAATATGAAGGCGAGATGGCGCCCGATGTCGCGCTCAATCCGCGCCAGCTCGCCAATTATCCGTTTGCGCGCCTTTCGGGTCCCGCCAATGTGCTGGTGATGCCGGGCCTGCAATCGGCCAATATCTCCGCCAAGATCCTGCGCGAACTGGGCGGCGATTCGGTGATCGGTCCGATGCTCGTCGGGATGGAAAAGCCGGTCCAGATCGCCCCGATGACGTCGAGCGCGAGCGAGCTTGTCACGCTTGCCGTCCTCGCCGCAGGCGGCATGGTCGGGTGACATCGTCGCCGGCGCTCAGCCTGCGCAGCTATGTGAAACGGCGTCTCGGCGTTCCGCTCGGTGCACCGGGTTCGCTGTCGGCCATGGGGCGCCGCGCGTTCGGCGCGCGATCCTTCGCCGGCTTCTGGCTCTACTGGAATCCGATCTTCGGCTATGGATTGGGGCGCTACATATTCACACCGCTTCGCAGGGCGGTGCCGCGCGCATTGGCGCTGCTCGGCACCTTCGTCTTTTGCGGCATGCTGCACGATGCCGTGACGTTACTGGTTCGCGGTTCGACGGTTGGGCTGTTCACCGCCTGGTTCGCGTTTCTCGCCATCGGAGTCCTGGTCGGCGAGGCGGTCGGCATGAACCTGTCGCGCTTCGCCCATCCGGTCCGTGCGGGCGCGCACATAAGCTATATCGCAACGTCGCTCGGCGCGGCGCTTGCGGTAACGCGGTCACTGGCCGGTTAGGATTTTGCGGCTCCGGGGCCAGCGCCCGTCAGCCGCCGCAACAGATATCAGCCGCAATCGCCCGTGCGCTGCCCGTGCATCTTCATGGTCATGCGCATGGGGCCGGACGGCACCTTGCCGCGCATCTCCATCGTGCTGTCCATCGTCGTCGCGGTATACCGGCCATCCATCGTCATCTTCATCGTGCCCGACTGCTCCATATTGCAGGTCGCGGTCGCGTGGAGCTTTCCACCCGCCATCGAGAAGCTGTCATAGGAGCATTTGCCCTTCGACGATTTCACCAGCTTTTGGGGCGCATCGCGAAGGTCGGCGGCGGTGATGCACTGGCTGTGCGACATGCCGTGGCTGTTCATCCGTGATTTCACCATATCGAGCATGCCTGGCGGCGCACCGGGAGGAAGCGCCATATCGAAATCGACGATCGTCGTGGTCGTCTTCCACTCGCCGGGCCGGACGTTCGGCCCGCCGGCGGTGGCGGCTGCTACGGCAACAAGTAAAATGGTCGTGGTCGCGTGCATGATACCCCTCTCAGTATCTCTTCATCTGCGACCCGGCCCGTATTGAAGCGCGTGGCGGCCCGTGATGCAACCCCCGGCGCGAACGGCGCAAACCCGCCTAGGCGTCGATGCTCGTGCCCAGCGCGGCGTTGACCAGCCCGCCATCGACGGTGATCGTTTCGCCCACCACATAATCGCCCGCGCGACTGGCGAGGTAGATCGCGGCGGCAGCCATATCTTCGGGCTCGCCGATGCGCTTGGCGGGGATGCCCTGCGCAACCGCATCGCCGTGGTCGCGCGCGGCGCGGTTCATCTTCGACGGGAAGGCGCCCGGCGCGATCGACGTGACGTTGATCGAGTCGCGGATGAGGCGCGCCGCCATCCGCTTGGTGAGATAGATCAGCGCCGATTTCGACGCGTGATAGCTGTACGTGTCCCAGGGATTGAGCCGCTGCCCGTCGATCGAGGTGATGTTGATGACCTTCGCCGGCTGCTCGTGCCGCGCCGATGCCTGCAACAGGCTGTGCAGCGCCTGGGTAAGGAAGAAGGGCGATTTGACGTTCAGGTCCATGACCTTGTCCCAGCCCTTTTCGGGAAAGGTTTCGAACGGTTCGCCCCACGCCGCGCCGGCATTGTTGACGAGAATATCGAGCTTGTCCTCGCGCTCGGCCAATGTTTCGGCGAGCGCCTTGCAGCCGGCAACGGTCGAGATGTCCTGCGGCAGCGCGATGCAGTTTTCGCCGAGCTCCTCGGCAGTCGCGTTGCACGCATCTGCGTCGCGCGAAGAGATATAGACCTTCGCCCCGCTGGCAATAAAGCCTTCGGCGATCATGCTGCCGATCCCGCGCGACCCGCCGGTGACGAGCGCGACGCGACCGTCGAGGCGGAATAGCTTGCTGACGTCCATGGTGATCCTCTTCCGTGTGTTGCTGTGCGCTCAGCCGCCGCGCTTCATCGTTTCGCGCGCGATGATGATCTGCTGGATCTGGCTGGTGCCTTCATAGATGCGGAACAAACGAACGTCGCGGTAGAGGCGTTCGATCCCGTAATCGGCGATATAGCCCGCGCCGCCGAAAATCTGCACCGCGCGGTCGGCGACGCGCCCGACCATCTCGCTGGCATAATATTTCGCCGCCGCCGACTCCATCACGACATTCTCGCCGGCATCCTTCTTCGCGGCGGTCTCCAGCACGAGCGCGCGCGCGGCAAGCGCCTCGGTCTTTGAATCGGCAATCATCGCCTGAATCAGCTGATGCTCGGCAATGGCCTTTCCGAACTGCTTGCGCTCGCCCGCATAGGCGACGCAATCGGCGATCAGCCGTTCCGCGACGCCGACACAAACGGCAGAGATATGCAGCCGCCCGCGGTCGAGCACCTGCATCGCAATCTTGAAGCCCTGCCCCTCTTCTCCCAGCCGGTTCGCCGCCGGCACCGGCACCTCGTCTAGGTTGAGATCGGCGACCTTGGCGCCTTTCTGCCCCATCTTCTTTTCAGGCTCGCCCACGCTGACGCCCGGCAGGTCGCGCGGGACGAGGAAGGCGGAAACACCGCGCCCGCCCGGCTCGTCCCCGGTGCGCGCCATCACCGTGAACAGATCGGCCTTGTCGGCATTGGTAATGTAGCGCTTGGTCCCTGACAGCTTATAGGTGTCGCCATCCTTCACCGCGCGCGTCTTCACAGACCCGGAATCGCTGCCGACATCGGGTTCGGTCAGCGCGAAGCTGGTGACGATCTCTCCGCTGGCGATCTTCGGCAGCCATTCGCGCTTCTGTTCGTCGCTCCCGGCGATGACGAGGCCCTGGCTACCGATACCGACATTGGTGCCGAAGGCCGACCGGAATGCCGGCGTCGTCCGGCCCATCTCGATCGCGACCCGGCATTCCTCGCTCATCGTCAGGCCAAGGCCGCCATATTCTTCGGCAATCGACAGACCGAACAGGCCGAGCTGCTTCATCTCCTCGACGACCTCGGCGGGGATCGCGTCATCGGCCTCCACCTGCGCTTCCAGCGGGCGGAGCCGTTCGGAAACGAACCGGCGAACGGTGTCGATCAGCGCATCGAATGTTTCTGCGTCGAGAGGCATGTCAGCATCCTGTCCTTATACGGCGGTACAGCTATCGCGCGCGGCATCGCAGGGCAAGCCCTGCCACCATACCACATGTTCCAATAACAGCATGATTGACGCGGGCAACCGTGCTCCTATGCTCGACCGAAAAACCTAAAGGAGAGGCGAATGCGGTTTTCGGGCAAGCGCGCGGTGGTGACCGGCGGCGCGTCGGGCATCGGTCGCGCGACGGCGCTGCGGCTGGCGGACGAGGGTGCCGAAGTCTGGATTGGCGATATCGACGAAACCGGCGGACGCGAACTCGCCGCCGACTCGGGCGGACGCATCCGGTTCCAGCGCTGCGACGTGATGCGGGCGAGCGATATCGAGTCGCTGATCGCGGCAGCCGACGATGCCGGCGGGGTCGATGTCCTGTTCAACAACGCCGGCGCCGGTGGATCGCGCGCGCGGATCGACGAGATCGAACCCGATGAATGGGACCGCACCCAGTCGCTGCTGCTCCGATCGGTCGCGCTCGGCATCCGCTATGCCGCGCCGCTGATGACGAAGCGCGGCGGAGGCGCGATCGTCAACACCGCGTCGATCGCCGCCTTTCAATCAGGCGCCGCGCCGATCGCCTATTCGGCGGCCAAGGCAGGCGTGCTCCACCTGACGCATGTCGCCGCCGCCGAGCTTGCGCAGCACGGGATCCGCGTGAACGCGGTCTGCCCCGGCTTCATCGCCACCAACATCTTCACATCGTCGCTCGGCATCGAGGGCGAGGCACGCGACGCGGCCAATGCCGGCATCGCGAAGATGGCCGCGGGCGCGCAGCCGATCCAGCGCACCGGCACGTCCGACGACATTGCAGCGGCGGTCGCCTATCTCGCCAGCGACGATGCAGGGTTCGTCACCGGCACGCATATCCTGGTCGATGGCGGAATGCTGATCGGCCCGCGCCACAGCTGGGACCCTAATGTGCCGTCGATGTTCGATGCGCTGGCGGGCGTGACGCAGTGACCGCCGCGGGCGCGCTCCCGCCGGTTCGAAAGGTGGGGCGCGGGCCGACGCTTGCCTATGGTTTCGGTGCCGTCGCCTACGGCGTGAAGGACAACGGCTTCGGCACGTTCCTGCTGCTGTTCTACAATCAGGTGGTCGGATTGCCGTCGGCAACCGTCGGGCTGGTCATCATGGCGGCGCTAATATTCGACGCGTTCATCGATCCCGCCGTCGGCGTGCTGTCCGACCGGACGCGGTCGCGCTGGGGACGACGGCATCCATGGATGTATTCGGCGGCGCTTCCCATCGCCGCCGGCTGGTTGCTGTTGTGGAACCCGCCATCGCTCAGCGAACCACTGACGCTCGTCTGGCTGTTCGCGACCGCCGTCGCCGTCCGCACGGCCGTGTCGTGCTATGAAGTGCCGAGCCAGGCGCTGACGCCCGAACTGAGCGCCGATTATGACGAGCGCACACGGATCACATCGTACCGCTATCTGTTCGGATGGGCGGGCGGGCTGACCGCGCTGTTCGCGGCCTATGCGATCTTTCTGACGCCAGAGACGCCGGGCGGAAACGGGCTGCTCAACCGGCCCGGCTATTCGCATTTCGCGCTGGCGACGGCGATTGCGATGGCGGTCGCGATCATCGTCTCGGCACTCGGCACGCATGGCGAGATCAGGCATCTGCCCAAACAGGCGGCGCCCACAGGGAGCGTCGGCGCGGCGTTCCGCGAACTGCTCGAGACGGTGAAGAACCGCGCCTTCGTCATCCTGATGCTGGCGGGCCTGTGCGTCTACACCAATCAGGGCATCAGCTTTTCGCTGTCCAACTATCTCTACAGCTTCGTCTGGCGCTTCAGCGGCGGCGATTTCACCTGGCTGGCGCTGGTGCTGTTCGCCGGCGTGTGCGTCTCGTTCGGAATCGCGCCGCCGGTTGCGCGGCGGATCGGCAAGCCGCGTGCGGCGGCGATCTTCGCTGCCTGTTCGGCGGTGTTGCTGACGCTGCCCTATTGGCTGCGCTTCGCGGGACTGTTTCCCGAACCCGGCAGCCCCATCCTGTTGCCCGCCCTGTTCGGCATCTTCATCTTTCACACCGGATGCAGCGTGTCGGCGATGATCCTCGGCGCGTCGATGATGGCCGATGTCGTCGAGCATTCGGAGGCGCATACCGGCCGCCGGTCGGAGGGCGTGTTCTTCGCCGGCGGATTTTTCATCCAGAAATGCACCAGCGGTGTCGGTATCGCGATCTCGGGCCTCGTCCTATGGGCTGCGAACTTTCCCGCGGCGGCGACGCCCGGCGAGGTGCCGGTGCCGGTAATCGACCGGCTGACGCTCATCTATTGCGTGATCTATCTTTGCGTAGGCCTGCTCGGCGCATGGCTCTATAGCCGGTTCCCGTTCGGGCGCGACGAGCACATGTCGCGCGTCGAGGCGATGGGCGGCTCCGCCGGCGAAGCGAGCATGCCGATCCGGTGACGGAAATGCCCGCCGGGATCGCTCCCGACGGGCACCTTTCCTCCCCAGGAAACCCGAGGCTCCGTTCAGGAGCCGAAGGCCCCGGCGTGCCAGCCGGGGTCCATATCGATATGGTCAGGCGTAACTGCCGAGGCGGTGATAGAGCGCCTTCACGCGCGCCAGTTCGTGTTCGTCCTCGAGCTGCTTGGCATATTCGCCGAGCGCGGTGCGCAGCAGCTTGAAATCGGCGGTGGAAAGCAGCGCCCTTGCGCGACCGGGTTCGCCGACGGGACGGGCGGGCGGAGTTTGGAGTTCGACTTGCATCACGCTGTCTCCTTTCAGGCAGCTTGTTTCTTGAACTGGTCGGCTTCGGTCGATTCGGCGAGCGCGGTGGTCGAACTCGCGCCACCGGCGAGCGTGGTCGCGACCTTGTCGAAATAGCCGGTGCCGACCTCGCGCTGGTGGCGCGTGGCGGTGTAGCCGTTCGCCTCGCTCGCGAACTCGGCCTGTTGCAGCTCGGAATAGGCCGCCATGCCGCGATCCCTGTACCCGCGCGCCAGCTCGAACATGCCGTGGTTGAGCTGGTGGAAGCCGGCAAGCGTCACGAACTGGAACTTGTATCCCATCGCGCCCAGCTCGCGCTGGAAGCGGGCGATGTCATCCTTGTCGAGATTGGCTTCCCAGTTGAAGCTGGGCGAGCAGTTGTACGCGAGCAGCTTGTTCGGATGCTCGCGCTTGATCGCCTCGGCAAAGCGGCGCGCGTCTTCCAGATTGGGTTTGGACGTCTCCCACCACAGCAGGTCGGCATGGGTCGCAAATGCCAGACCCCGCTTGATGCAGTGGTCGACACCCGTCCCCTCCTTCAACCGGAAAAAGCCTTCAGGGGTGCGTTCGCCGGTCAGGAACTCGTGGTCGCGCTCATCGACATCGCTGGTGATGAGCTTGGCCGATTCGGCATCGGTGCGCGCGATCACCAGCGTCGGCACGCCCGACACGTCGGCGGCGAGCCGTGCGCTGTCGAGGTTGCGGATATGCGCCTGGGTCGGGATCAGCACCTTGCCGCCCAGATGGCCGCACTTCTTCTCCGCCGCCAACTGATCCTCGTAATGAACGCCCGCGGCACCGGCGGCGATATAGGCCTTCATGATCTCGAAGCAGTTGAGCGGGCCGCCGAACCCGGCTTCGGCATCGGCGACGATCGGCGCGAACCAGTCGCGCGTCGCGCCGCCTTCCGAATGCTCGATCTGGTCGGCGCGCTGCAAGGTATTGTTGATGCGGCGGGCAAGCTCGGGACCGGCATTGGCGGGATAAAGCGACTGGTCGGGATACATCGCGCCGGCGGTGTTGGCGTCGGCAGCCACCTGCCAGCCCGAAAGATAGATCGCCTTCAGCCCCGCACGGACCATCTGCATCGCCTGATTGCCGCTGAGCGCGCCGAGGGCGTTGATATAATCCTCTGACTGGAGCAGCTGCCACAATGTGTTGGCGCCGCGCCGCGCGAGCGTATGTTCGACCGCGACCGACCCGCGCAGCTTCGCCACATCCTCGGGCGAATAGGGGCGCTCGATGCCGTCGAAGCGGCCGCTGGGGGCGGGAACGAGATCGTCGAAAGTCATGTCGTTTCCTTTACAAGTTCGACCGACCATTACGGCCGGGACACGCCTAAATTCTCATAATTCGCGTTGATTGGAATATAATATGTCGCCAAAAGTGGTTGCGCGGTCAGGATGGCGACTCTCGACAATGTAATGTTGTAAATATATTTACAGTCTGTGTCGCCATTCCGGCGAAGGCGCGAATCCAGATCGGCTGAGCGAACCGAAGACCATCGACGGCCGTGGATATGAATTTCCGCCTTCGCGCGAATGATGCTGGGGTGGTTGGATCGCAGTGACGGTATCATGAGCGAAGGGCGGTAGGAAAATGGCCGAAGCCAAATTGTTCGCAGGGCATGTCGTGCGCCGGTTGCGGCGTCAGGTCGGGCTGACCCAGGCGGCGATGGCGGAGATGCTCGACATCTCGGCGAGCTATCTCAACCTGATCGAGCGCAACCAGCGACCGCTGTCGGCGACCCTGTTGCTGCGCCTTTCCGAACGGTTCGACTTCGACCCGCGCCAGCTATCGGCGAACGAGCCCGGCGGCGGTGCCGACGCGGTGCGACGCAGGCTCGCCGATCCGATGTTCGGCGACCTCGAGATCGACCGCGCCGAGCTGGAGGAATGGCTTGCCGGTGCACCGGGCGGGGTCGAAGCCTTTGCCCGCGCCTATGACCGGATCGGACAGGGCGGGTCGGCCGTAACGGGCGATGATGGCGACCCCGTCGCCCCGGTTCGCCGCGAGATCGAACGCTGGCGCAACCATTTCGCCGATCTCGACGCCGCGGCCGAACAGATCGCCGACGAATTGCGACTGGGCGCGGGCGACCTGTACGGGGCGATCGCCGAGCGGCTGCGCGTCAAGCACCAGCTTTCGATCCGCATCCTGCCCGCCGATGTGATGCCCGACCTGCTGCGCAGGCTCGACCTCCATGCCCGCCAGCTGCAGCTCTCCGAACTGCTCGATCCCAGCTCGCGCACCTTCGCCGCTGCCTATCAACTCGCGCAGAACGAGGCTCGCGCGGAGATCGAGGCGCTGGTAAAGGGCGCCGAATTCGCCAATCCGGCGGCCGAACGGCTCTACCGCCGCCACCTGACAAGCTATTTCTCCGCCGCGCTGATGATGCCCTATGCCCGCTTCCTGCGCGCGTGCGAGGCAACCGGTTATGATATCGAAATCCTGCAGCGCCGCTTCGGCGCGGGGTTCGAACAGGTCGCGCACCGGCTGACCACGCTCAGCCGCGTCGGCGCACGCGGCCTGCCCTTTTTCATGATCCGCATCGACCGCGCCGGGCAGGTCTCGAAACGCTATGCCGGTGCAAGCGGCGCGGCGCTGGTCGAAGCGCCCGGACGCTGCCCGCTGTGGCGGCTGCACCATGCCTTCGACCGGCCGGGGAGCCTTGCGGTGCAACTCGTCGATCTCGAAGGATCGGGCGACGATTCGGGTCCGCCGCGCTGGTTGACCATCGCGCGCACGGTGACGCCGCCGGGCAGGCGCTACGGACAGGTCGACGCGATGTTCGCGATCGGCATCGGCGTGGAAGCGAGCCTCGCCGCCCCGCTCGCGGCTGCGCGCGGCATCGACCTGACAGCCGACGCGACGCCAATCGGGCTCGGCTGTCGCCAGTGCGTCCGTCCCGACTGCCCCCAACGCTCCGCCCCGCCGGCCGCCCGCGCGCTCCTCATCAACGAACGCGAACGCGGTGTTTCGGCATTTCGCTTCGCGGGGGATTGAGAAGTGCGAGCCAGGTTTTCCAGGGCACCGGTAGCGACAAGCTGCCGAGCACCCGAAGCCGCCTAGCTGCGTACGGGCCCGGGCGAGCCTGCCTCCTTCTGAATGAAGGCTCGCACCGACTGCTTGAATTTCTCCGGCGCGGTCATGAGGATAAAGTGCGGCGCGCGCGACCGGGACCAGCGTGACATCCCCTGCCCCCTTCAGTGCTGCGACATGTTCCTGAGCGCCGCGATAGGGCGTCTTGGGATCGAGCGTACCGTGAAGGACCATCATCGGCGGAATCGTTTGGGGCGATTCCCCGAAGCTCTCATCCGGCCGATAGGTCGGAAACCCGCCCGATAGCAGCAGCGACGGCAATGGGCTGGCGAAGAGATACCCCTCGCCCTCTTGCTTGATCGTCTCCGCAGTCAACGCAGGGCGGGCATTGTTTTCAGAGCGGCTGATGAGGCTGACCAGCGGGATCGACGACCCGCTTTGCGGATAGGCGTCGAGTATGGAGCCCCTGCTCGCCAGCCTGCCCATCGCATATTCGAGCCACGCCGGATCGTCGGCCTGCAATCCCGCGATGACATAGGGAAGCATCGCGCGCGTTTCGGGAAAGTCGAGCAGCGCGGCCAGCCGGTATTTCAGCTTCGCGCCGGCCAGATCCTCGATATCGTCGCGCGCAAGAAGCTGGCGAACCGCCTGCTCCGCACCGCCGGGGAAATATCGGCTGCACTCCGGGCGCGCATCGCATTCGCGCAGCACCTCGCGGCCAACGCGGTCGGTGACCGCCGAACGGTGGCTCAAGTCGAGCTGGTCGTCGCTTTCGAGCGGAACGAGCGAGTCGAGGATCACGCCGTCGAGGTCACGATGGTCGCCGAGCGTGAGCATCCGCAAGACCAGTTGCGTGCCGTAAGAGACACCATAGAGATAGGTACGCCCGCCGGTGTCGAAGCGCGACATCAGCATATCGAGATCGCGCGCGGCGTTCGAGATCGTGAACGACCGGGTCCGTTCCGCGTTCGCGTTCAGAGCCCCGAAACACGAACCCCATTCCGCCCCGGCGAGCGACGTTCCCGCGTCGCTGGACGGACTCTCCTCCTTGGGGCAAAGCCGCGTCGAGAAGCCGGTCCCGCGGTGATCGGCAATCATCAGGTCGAACCCCGGAGCAGCCGCCCGCACCGTATCGACGAAGGGATAGAAAGACGCCCCGGATTCGCCGGGCCCGCCCGCGACCAGCCAGAGCTGGCCCTTGGGATTTCCCTCGGCAGGGAATTTCCGCACGAAGAGTTCGACCGTCCCGTCGCCCGGCTCGGAATAATTCAGTGGCGCCTCTACACGCGCGCACTGCGTCCCGCGCAACGACGCATGCGAACCGGCATCCGCGCACTGCGCGAATTCACCTGTCGGCGCCTGAGCCTGAGCCTGAGCCTGAGCCTGAGCATCGGAAGGTATCCCGAGCGAAAGAAACGCGAGCGACAAAGGCGCAAAGATACGAAAGGCAACAGCCACTATTTCCCCCCAATAACGAAACTGTGCGGTGGCGTAACGGAGCACCCCCATATGCGCAACCAACCGGGGAGCGGCCCTCCTTCTCTCAGGCGGAAATGGCAGCAAGACCGTGCGCCCGCGCGGAAATCGCGGTCAGGCGTCGCCTCTATGGCAGGATGCCGTCCCATTCGGCGCTGTGGTCGCCGTCATGGTTTTCCATGCCCGGCTTGGTCAGATAGCCGCGGTCGCCGGGCACATGGCTGAAGATCATCCGTGCCGGGTTTTCGTGCCATGACAGGTTGAACGCCCAGCGGACGGGGAAGAATTCCATCGTCGAATAGGGCAGGTTATCGTGTACCCACCAGGCCAGCCGCTTCCAGTCGCCGGGCTGGTCGAAGCGATTGACGAAGCCCGGCACGACGATGCACGCGGTGGCGCCCATATGCCCCTTCGCATCGCGCATGTCCCAGATATGGTGCGCGGCGTTGCGCTCGTTCGACGCGCAATTATGACCCTTGGCATTGCCGAGCGCGTTGATCTCCGCCGAACGATAGGCCGAGCGGATCGCGATCCGGCCGAACGCGTCCTGCAACGGTTCGAGCAAATCCTCGCACAGCCGTGTTCCCGCCGCGATCGCCAGATCGGGATCGTCGGGAATGTTCGCCAGCTTGTAGATCTGGGCGATGTCCGAATAGAGGAAATCGCGCATGAAAAAGGTCCGCGAAAGCTGGACCCTGCCCAGCTCGGTCAGCGCGTTGACGGTCTGCGGCTTCTTCACGGCAATGATCCTCCCGCCGGCATCGAGGCGAAGGGACATAGCAGCAAATGCTTTACGGTGCCTCAACCACGATCAGGTCGCGGGCTGCCAATGCTGCGTCTTGCAGAACGGGCCGATACAGCCCTTTACCGTCAGCGTCCGCCCATCGCGTTGCAGGACCGATCGATAGGTCTTGCCGCTCTTGGGGTCATAGATCTGCCCCTTCCACTCGTCGCCATCGGCGGTGAGGCCGGACAGGATCGTCAGCCCCTCGATCGGGCGGTTGCGCTTGGCGGGATCGGGATTGTGAACGTCGTGCGTCGGCTTCGACGGGTCGACCTTCAGGATTTTCGCGACCTTGCCGCACAGGCTTTGCCCGCAGCGGCCGATCTCGACCAGCGCCTTGCCGTCCTCGGTGATCCAGCGGCCCGTGACCGGTGCCGGCGCGGCGAACGCGGGCACGGCCAACAGGCAGCCGGCGAGGACGGCAAGCGCCTTCATGCGCTTACGCCGCCAGCTTGCGCAGGACGTAATGCAGGATGCCGCCGTTGAGATAGTAATCGAGCTCGTTGGCGGTATCGATGCGACACCGGGTCATGAACGTCTCGCTCGACCCGTCGGCGCGGGTCAGCGTCACCTCGACATCCTGGCGCGGGCGGATATCGGCGACGCCGCGGATCGTGAAGCTTTCCGACCCGTCGAGCTTCAGCGTGTTGCGCGTGACGCCTTCTGCGAACTGCAGCGGCAGCACACCCATGCCGACCAGGTTCGAGCGGTGGATACGCTCGAAGCTTTCGGCGATGACCGCGCGGACGCCGAGCAGGATCGTGCCCTTCGCCGCCCAGTCGCGGCTCGATCCGGTGCCATATTCCTTGCCGGCGATCACGACCAGCGGCGTGCCGTCGGCCTTGTGACGCATCGCCGCGTCATAGATCGGCATGACCTCGCCATCATATTTCGTCATGCCGCCTTCGACGCCCGGCACCATCTCGTTGCGGATGCGGATATTGGCGAAGGTGCCGCGCATCATGACTTCGTGGTTGCCGCGGCGCGAGCCGTAGCTGTTGAAGTCCTGACGGCTGACCTGATGCTCCTGCAGATACGTGCCCGCCGGGCTGTCGGCCTTGATCGCGCCCGCCGGCGAGATGTGGTCGGTGGTAACCGAATCGCCCAAGAGCGCGAGCGGCTTTGCCTCGATCACATCGCCCACGGGGGCCGGCGTCATCGTCATGCCGTCGAAATAGGGCGGGTTCTGGACGTAGGTCGAACTCGGGTTCCACTGATAGGTGTTCGAACCTTCGACGTCGATACCGCGCCAATGCTCGTCGCCCTTGTAGACGTCGCCGTAACGGTCGCGGAACATTGCGTCGTTGATGTTGGCGGTCACCATGTCGGACACTTCCTGGTTCGACGGCCAGATGTCCTTCAGGAAGACGTCGTTGCCGTCCTTGTCCTGGCCGATCGGCGTCGCTTCCATGTCCTCGGTCACGGTGCCCTTCAGCGCATAGGCGACGACGAGCGGCGGCGAGGCGAGGAAGTTGGCGCGCACGTCGGGCGACACGCGGCCTTCGAAGTTGCGGTTGCCCGACAGAACCGAAGCGGCGACGATGTCGTTGCCGTTGATCGCCTTCGAGATCGGCTCGGCGAGCGGACCCGAATTGCCGATGCAGGTCGTGCAGCCATAGCCGACGAGGTTGAAGCCGAGCGCATTGAGATCGTCGGTCAGCCCCGCCTTGTCGAGATAGTCGGTGACGACCTGGCTTCCGGGCGCGAGCGAGGTCTTGACCCAGGGCTTGGTCTTCAGCCCGAGCTCGTTCGCCTTGCGCGCGACGAGGCCGGCGGCGACGAGCACGGCCGGGTTCGAGGTGTTGGTGCAGCTCGTGATCGCAGCGATGACGACGTCGCCGTCGCCGATGTCGTGATCGCGGCCCTCGACATCGACACGCTTGGGCGCCGACTTCTTGTAGACGCTTTCGAGGTCGCCGTTGAACTCGTCATCGACCTGCGGAAGCTCGATCCGGTCCTGCGGGCGCTTCGGGCCGGCAAGGCTGGCATGGACGGTCGACATGTCGAGTTCGAGCATGTCGGTGAAGACCGGGTCCTTGCCGTCGGCGTCGTGCCACATTCCCTGCGCCTTGCAATAGGCTTCGGTCAGCGCGACGGTTTCCTCGTCGCGGCCGGTCAGGCGCATATATTCCATCGTCTTTTCGTCGATGGGGAAGAAGCCGCAGGTCGCGCCATATTCGGGCGCCATGTTGGCGATCGTCGCACGGTCGGCCAGCGTCAGCGCGTGCAGGCCGGGGCCGAAGAATTCGACGAAGCGGCCGACAACGCCCTTCTTGCGCAGCATCTGCGTCACGGTGAGGACGAGGTCGGTGGCGGTGATGCCCTCGTTCAGCTTGCCGGTCAGCTTGAAACCGACGACTTCGGGGATGAGCATCGATACCGGCTGGCCGAGCACGGCGGCTTCGGCCTCGATCCCGCCGACGCCCCAACCGAGCACGCCGAGACCGTTGATCATCGTGGTGTGGCTGTCGGTGCCGACCAGCGTGTCGGGATAGGCGACCTTCTTGCCGTTCGAATCCTCCGACGACCATACGCCGCGACCGATATATTCGAGGTTCACCTGGTGGCAGATGCCGGTGCCCGGCGGCACGACGTTGAAATTGTCGAGCGCCTTGGCGCCCCATTTGAGAAATTCGTAGCGCTCGCCATTGCGCTCATATTCGCGCTCGACATTGTGCTCGAACGCCTTGGGGTTGCCGAACTCGTCGACCATGACCGAGTGATCGATGACGAGGTGGCAGGGAACCTGCGGATTGATCTTCTCGGCATCGCCGCCGAGCTTCTTGATCGCGTCGCGCATCGCGGCGAGATCGACGACGCAGGGAACGCCGGTGAAATCCTGCATCAGCACGCGCGCGGGGCGATACTGGATTTCGCGGTCCGAACGGCAATCCTTCTGCCAGTCGACGATCGCCTGCGCATCGTCGGGCGTCACGGTGGTGCCGTCGTCGAAGCGCAGCATGTTTTCGAGCAGCACCTTCATCGAGAAGGGCAGGCGCGAGATGTCACCGAGCTTTTCCGCTGCCTTTGCGAGCGAGTAATAGCCATATTCGGTGCCGCCGACCTTTAGCGTGTCGCGGGTACCGAGCGTGTCCTTGCCGATGGCGGTCATATCGGGGTGTTCCCTTCCCTTGTCTGTTGCCTTGCCAACGCTGGGATCGGCCTGAGGGTCCGTGCTGCTCGCCGGCCCCGAAAGGGCGGCGTGGGATCGGGGGTCCTCTGTGCCGATACGCTGGCGGAAAACTGGCGAATACGAGATTCGAGGGAGCCTGTAGCAAGGGGGTGCGATTTGGGAAAGAGCGCGCGCCGCACCCGCCGCTCCACGCTTCGCCGCCGATGAACGACACCCCGGCCAACAGCACGTCCGAATTGCCACCATCGGGCCTCAGGCAATCAGCCTGATCCGGAATGGCATGGTCGCATCATAATGATGCAAATATGCCATAGTTTTCTACATTTTTGTTACGAACGTCACTTCGCCCTTGTTCAACCGATGCGCGCCCCGATAGGCGCAAGGACGAAAAAATAACGACCGGAGAGGATGCGCGAACCGCCCAGGGCGGCCTGTAACGGGGACGAGCGCTTTCAACTCGTCCCCCAAAATCAAAGGGGACGAGACATGAGAAAACATATTTTCCTGACCGGCGCGGCGCTCGGCGCACTGGCCGCCCTGCCCGCGGCTGCGCAGACCGCGACGGACAACACCCCCGCCGACCAGCAATCGACGCAAGCCCAACCGTCGGCCGACATCGTCGTGACCGGGACGCGCGCCGCCGGACGGACGCGGCTCGACACCATCTCCCCGGTCGATGTGCTGTCGGCACAGGCGCTCAAGAACCAGGGCACGACCGAAACCGCGGCCGCGCTCGCCACCGTCGCTCCGTCGATCGATTTCCCGCGCCCCGCCGTCACCGACGCGACCGACGCGATCCGGCCCGCGACGCTGCGCGGCCTGTCGCCCGACCAGACGCTGGTGCTCATCAACAGCGTGCGCGCGCATCCGTCGGCGCTGCTCAACATCAACGGGTCGGTCGGCCGCGGCGCCGCGGCGGTCGATCTCAACACGATCCCCACCGCCGCGCTTGAAAGCATCGAGGTGCTTCGCGACGGCGCATCGGCGCTGTACGGATCGGACGCGATTGCGGGCGTGGTCAATCTGCGGCTGCGCCAGGACAGGACCGGCGGCGGCACCAGCGTGACCTTCGGCGGCTACGACACCTACGTTCCCGCCCCGCTCGCACCGCGCCACGTCACCGATGGCGGCACGCTGACGGTTTCGGGCTGGCAGAACGTGCCGATCGGCGCGGAGGGTTATCTCGACGTTACCGGCGAATATGTGAACCGCGAGCCGACCAGCCGCGGCGACCTCGATACCCGCGACACGCCCGCCAAGATCCGCTCGCGCTTCGGCGATCCCGATGTGAACCAATATACCGGCTATGCCAATCTTGGCGTGCCGCTGGGCGACAGCGGGTGGCAGGTCGTCGGCTGGGGCGGCTATCAGTATCGCCGCACACAGTCGGCCGCCTTCCCGCGCAATCCGAGCAACACCAACAACGTCCCGGCAATCTATCCCGACGGGTTCCTGCCGCTGATCCAGACCAAGTCGCGCGACTTCACCGTCACCGGTGGTGTGAAGGGCGCGCTTGGCGACTGGGACACCAGCCTCACCGCGTCCTACGGCAAGAACAAGATCGATTATTCGACGATCCACACGCTGAACGCGACCTATGGCGCGCAGTCGAAGACGAGCTTTTACGACGGCGCGGTCTCCTACGACCAGTTCGTCACCAATCTCGATCTCTCGCACGATTACTCGCTCGGCGCGGGCAGCGACCTGACGGTCGCGGGCGGCGCCGAATATCGCCGCGAAAGCTATGCGATTTCGGCGGGTGAGCCGCAGTCCTACGACCACGGCCCGGTCTATGTCAGCCCAACCAACGGCAATTCGACATCGGCGGGCGCACAGGGGTTCGGCGGGTTCAGCCCCGACAACATCGTCAGCGAACATCGCGACAATATCAGCGGTTATCTCGACCTCGAAGGCCGCTTCGCCAATCTCAGCGTCGGCGCAGCCGGACGGTACGAACATTATTCGGACTTCGGCGACACGGTGAACGGCAAGCTTTCGGCGCGCTACGACTTCACGCCCAGCTTCGCGATCCGCGGCGGCATCCAGACCGGATTCCGCGCACCGTCGCTGCAGCAGCAATATTTCACCTCGATCGCATCGGTCGTCGATAGCGGCAACGTGATCCTGACGGGTACCTTCCCGTCGGTCAGCCCGGTGGCACGCGCGCTCGGCGGACAGCAGCTCGAGCCCGAGAAATCGACCAACTATTCGGCGGGCATCGTCTTTCGCAGCGGCGCATTCAACCTCACCGCCGATGCCTATGAAATCGACCTGCGCAACGGCCTTGCGCTGTCTGAGAATATCCGGTCGAGCTTCAGCACCGATGTCGCAAACCTGCTCGCGCCCTATGGCGTGGCGTCGGCGCGCTTCTTCCTGAACGGGGTGAAGTCGCGGACGCGCGGCATCGATGTCGTGGCGAATTACAAGCTGCGCACCGACAGCGCCGGCATCTTCGATTTCACGGTCGCGGGCAATTACAACGACCTGAAGGTGCTGAGCGTCCCCGAAACCACTTCGACGCTCAACCCCGCGCCGACGCTGGTCAGCCGCCAGCGAATCGTCTCGCTGGAGGACGGCACCCCCGAAACCAAGGTCACGGGCACAATCGACTGGTCACTGGGCGATGTCGGGCTGACCGCGCGCGGCGTTTATTATGGCGACGTGATCGAACCGGGCAGCTCGGCCGCGTCCGACCTGCACACCGGAGCGAAGGTGATTACCGATATCGAGGCGCGCTTTACCGTCGCCGACAGGTTCCATTTCGGCTTTGGCGCGGACAATCTGTTCGATGTCTACCCCGATGCGGCACCGGCGGGCTTTGCGGTCGGCGTGGTCGCCTTCCCCTTCTATTCGCCATTCGGCTTCAATGGTCGCCGGCTCTATGTGAAGGCCGGTCTCGACTGGTAGGACAGGCAAGCGGGGCGAAGCCGGTCCGGCCTCGCCCCGCCCCGTTCGACGGAATTTGATCCGTCAGGTGAAGAGCATCCAGAGCCCCATCGCGAACATCATCACATTCTCGGTCAGCGAAACGAAGCCCAGCGGCACGTTCGATCCGCCACCGACACAGGCGCATTTGAGTTCGCGCTTCTGGACATAGACGGCGTAGAATACCGACACGCCTCCGACGCCACCGATGAACAGCGCGATCGGCACCGAGAGCCAGTTTAGCGCGTGCGCGGCCATCAATATGCCCGCCAGCGCTTCGGCAAAGGGATAGATATAGGCATAGGGAACCCAGCGCCTGGCAAGCAGGTCGTAACCGAGGAACATCGTCGCGAAGCCGTCAACATCCTGAAGCTTCTGCATCGCGAGCAGACACATCGAGATCGCGATGAACAGCTCGCCCGCCATCACCGTCAACAGCGTGCCCGACAACAGCCAGCTTACCGCCAGCGCCAGCGCAGCCGCCATGCCGAAGATCGCGATCACCGGCGTGTAGCTGGTCGCGTTCTTGTCCTTGACCGGCTTGCCGAAAAAACGACGCAGATCTTCGTATCCGCCGATACGCTCGCCGCCGATAAAGGTCTGCGGCGTGGTCTTGACGCCGTGGTCCTGCTTGAACGCGTCGGTCTGTTCGCGCGTCGACAGATGATGGTCTTCGACCCGGTAACCCTGGCTCTTGAGCAGGTGCAGCGTCTTCAGTCCGAACGGGCAGACATGCTTGTCCATCACCATGCGATAGACGGTGGCGGTCTTGTTGCGCGTGTTCGGCGCGGTGCTCATATCGTTCATCGCTTCACCTTTTCGAACAGTTCAACCAGTTCGCCGAACTTGACCTGCTGCTCGGCAGGGTCGCCCGAGCGGATCGCATCGGCGACGCAGTGCGCGGCGTGATCCTTCAGAACCGCGCTTTCGACCTTGGCGAGCGCGGACTTCACCGCCTGCACCTGATGGAGGATGTCGATGCAGTAGCGATCGTCCTCGACCATCTGGGCCAATCCGCGAACCTGCCCTTCGATCCGCTTCAACCGGTTGACCGTCGCCTTGCGCGCCTCGTTCATCGCGTCCTCTTGCAATACCCTATGGGGGTATATATCTGGCAAGCCACCAGACGAATTTCAAGCAGGTGGTCCCTTGGAACTGAACAGACGCAGGATGCTCGGCACGATGGCGATGGCCGGATCGGCGATGGCGCTACCCGGCTGGGCGCGCGGCGCCGATCTGCGCGCGGAAGCGGTGCGCGCGGGGTTCGACGAGGTCAGCGGCGCGTCGATCGACCTGACCGTCGGGCGCGGGCCGCGCATGGTCCAGGGCCGCGCGGGCCACGCGATCGCGGTGAACGGCAGCGTGCCCGGACCGCTCGTCCGGTTGAAGGAAGGCACGACGGCGCGG
>NZ_JAGRQC010000003.1:572500-575616 GCF_018122655.1 Stakelama marina | reverse complement strand
CCTCAACGACGACGGTCGGACAGTACATGCCGCCCGCGATCAGCGCGACGCGGCGTAGCCCAGACAAACAAAAAGGCCGCCATCCCGAAGGATAGCGGCCTTTTTTAAAGCTGGTTGCGGGGGCTGGATTTGAACCAGCGACCTTCAGGTTATGAGCCTGACGAGCTACCGGACTGCTCCACCCCGCGGCAAATATGTGAATGGGTTTTTCCGTTTCACTTTCGCGACACACCGGCTGCAATGCCTGGCGACGACCTACTCTTCCACTGCTTAAGCAATAGTACCATCGGCGCTGTCTGGTTTCACGTCCGAGTTCGGGATGGGATCGGGTGGGGCACAGACGCTATGATCACCAAGCAATGAAGCCGGTGTATCGGTCACGAAACGGGGTTCAAATCGATATCAAGGCTTAATCATCCACATCGTGGACAGCCCAAGGCTGTCGTTGATGGTGGGACTCTTCAAGCGCGAATAGGACAATTAGTATCGGTTAGCTTCACGCGTTACCGCGCTTCCACACCCGATCTATCAAGGTCATGGTCTTTGACCGTCCTGTGAAATCTTATCTCGAGGGAGGCTTCCCGCTTAGATGCTTTCAGCGGTTATCCCGTCCATACATAGCTACCCTGCTGCACCGTTGGCACGATGACAGGTACACCAGAGGTATGTTCAACCCGGTCCTCTCGTACTAGGGTCAACTCCTCTCAAATTTCGACGCCCACGGCAGATAGGGACCAAACTGTCTCGCGACGTTCTGAACCCAGCTCACGTACCACTTTAATTGGCGAACAGCCAAACCCTTGGGACCTGCTCCAGCCCCAGGATGTGATGAGCCGACATCGAGGTGCCAAACAACCCCGTCGATATGAGCTCTTGGGGGTTATCAGCCTGTTATCCCCGGCGTACCTTTTATCCGTTGAGCGATGGCCCTTCCACGAGGGACCACCGGATCACTATGACCGACTTTCGTCTCTGCTCGACTTGTCAGTCTCGCAGTCAGGCTGGCTTATGCCATTGCACTCTAAAAGACGGTTTCCAACCGTCCTGAGCCAACCATCGCGCGCCTCCGTTACTCTTTAGGAGGCGACCGCCCCAGTCAAACTACCCGCCACAGAGGGTCCCAGATCCAGTTTCATGGATCGTGGTTAGACATTAAAAAACAACAGGGTGGTATTTCACCTATGGCTCCACGTCAGCTGGCGCCAACGTTTCAAAGCCTCCCACCTATGCTACACAGTTATTTTCCAATGCCACTCTGAAGCTGCAGTAAAGGTGCACGGGGTCTTTCCGTCTAACCGCGGGTACTCCGCATCTTCACGGAGAATTCAATTTCGCTGAGCATGTCCTGGAGACAGTGGGGAAGTCGTTACGCCATTCGTGCAGGTCGGAACTTACCCGACAAGGAATTTCGCTACCTTAGGACCGTTATAGTTACGGCCGCCGTTTACCGGGGCTTCAATTCGGAGCTTGCACTCCTCCTCTTAACCTTCCGGCACCGGGCAGGCGTCAGACCCTATACGTCGTCTTGAAGCCGACTTAGCAGAGCCCTGTGTTTTTGCTAAACAGTCGCTACCCCCTGGCCTGTGCCCCCACACACTGCTTGCGCAATGCATGGGCCTCCTTCTTCCGAAGGTACGGAGGCAATTTGCCGAGTTCCTTCAGGACACTTCTCTCAAGCGCCTTGGTATACTCTACCTGACCACCTGTGTCGGTTTCGGGTACGGTCTATACGGAGGGGCTATTTCCTGGAACACCTTCGCAGCCAGTTCAATCCGATAAGGACTGACCACTTACGGCATTCGTCACACACCTCCAGGTCACGGAATATTAACCGTGTTCCCATCGACTACCCCCTTCGGGCTCGTCTTAGGGGCCGACTCACCCTGCGCGGATTAGCCTTGCGCAGGAACCCTTGGTCTTTCGGCGAGAGGGCATCTCACCCTCTTTATCGCTACTCATGTCTGCATTCGCACTTCCGATACCTCCATGGTCGGTTACCCTTCCACTTCGCAGGCTTACGGAACGCTCCGCTACCGCGTGTAGTAAACTACACACCCTAAGCTTCGGTGCACGTCTTGAGCCCCGTTACATCTTCGCCGCAGGATCTCTTATTTAGACCAGTGAGCTGTTACGCTTTCTTTAAAGGATGGCTGCTTCTAAGCCAACCTCCTGGTTGTTTTGGAAATCCCACATGCTTTCCCACTTAGACGTGACTTGGGGACCTTAGCTGTAGGTAAGGGCTGTTTCCCTTTTGACGACGGACCTTAGCACCCGCCGTCTGTCTCCCGGATAGTACTCCTGGGTATTCGGAGTTTGGTTAGGTTTGGTACAGCTCGCGCCGCCCTAGCCCATCCAGTGCTCTACCCCCCAGGGTATTCGTCCGAGGCTCTACCTCAATAGATTTCGCGGAGAACCAGCTATTTCCCGGCTTGATTGGCCTTTCACCCCTAAACACAACTCATCCAACAATTTTTCAACATTGATTGGTTCGGTCCTCCAGTGAGTGTTACCTCACCTTCAACCTGGTCATGCCTAGATCGCCGGGTTTCGGGTCTAATGCATCAAACTCAGTCGCCCTATTCAGACTCGCTTTCGCTGCGCCTACACCTAACGGCTTAAGCTTGCTTGATACATTAAGTCACAGACCCATTATGCAAGAGGTACGCGGTCACCATTCAAGATGGCTCCCACTGCTTGTAAGCATTCGGTTTCAGGTACTGTTTCACTCCCCTCATCGGGGTGCTTTTCACCTTTCCCTCACGGTACTAGTTCGCTATCGGTCATGTACGAGTATTTAGGCTTGGAGGGTGGTCCCCCCATGTTCAGACAGGATTTCACGTGTCCCGCCCTACTCGAGTCCTGACATCTCACTTTCGCATACGGGGCTGTCACCCGCTATGGCCACACTTTCCAGAGTGTTCTGCTAGTTGAATGTCAGGCACTGGCCTGGTCCGCGTTCGCTCGCCACTACTAACGGAATCTCGGTTGATGTCTTTTCCTCCGGGTACTGAGATGTTTCAGTTCTCCGGGTTCGCTTCACCAAAGCTATGAATTCACTTCGGTGATACCTTTTCCAATTAACTCCGTACCCGATCGCTCGAGTGCGAAATTAATTG
>NZ_JAGRQC010000003.1:0-567500 GCF_018122655.1 Stakelama marina | reverse complement strand
ACGGTCATAGACCGACCGGCAGATCGCCTGCGCCATCGACTGGGCGAGTTCGGCCAATCGCGCGCGTTCGACATCGGCAACCAGTTCTTCGGAGATGCGCGATCCGTGCGCCAGCCGCCCGAGCACGTCTTCGCGGAATTTGGCGCTCGACGACCGCGCCTGCTGGGCAAGCCCCTTCACTTCCTGCGCGACGACCGAAAAGCCACGGCCCGCCTCGCCCGAACGCGCCGCCTCGATCGTGGCGTTCAGCGCGAGCAGATTGGTGCGGTTCGCGATTTCCTCGCTCTCGCTGGCATAAAGCTTCACTTCTTCCTGGAGCGAAGACAGCAGTGCGCGGATTCGACGAGGCATGAGACATCCCGGCTTGTTCGCGCATCAGGCTAGGCCGGGATGGTTAACATATTGGTGCGGGGTGGATTCGGTCCCGTTTCCACCGCCGGGGGAGTATCAGGCCTGGCGGATATAATCGCGCATCGCGTCGGCTTCGGCCTCGATCCGCTCGATCCGGTATTTCACCAGATCGCCGATCGACACGAGCCCGGTCAGTCGCCCGCCCTCGACCACGGGAAGATGGCGGATGCGACGCTTGGTCATCATCGACAGTGCCGACAGCGCTTCTTCGGTCGGCTCCACCGTGACCGCGGGCGAGGTCATCAGTTCGGCCACCGGCCGGTCGAGCGCGGCATGCCCCTCCTTGCCGAGGCAATAGATTACATCGCGTTCGGAAAAGATGCCGGCGACGCGCTCTCCGTCGAGCACCGGCACCGCGCCGATCCGCCGCTCCGCGAGCAGCGCCACGGCATCGGCGACGCGCGTGTCGCCGGTGATCGAAATGACATCATGTCCCTTGTCGCCCAGGATTGCCGCAATCGTCATCGGCTCTCTCCTCAGTTCTGGCTTAGGCGGTTGAGGATTCCACGTTTGCACGCCAATTGAAAGCCGTGACCGAACAGCGCCGCGATCTCGACGACCCGGATTACGCCGCCTTCGCCTGGGCGCGCTACCGGCGCGTGCTCAAATGGATGGCGGTTTTCTCGCTCGCGGTGGCGGTGCTTTCGGTGCTGGCGCTGTGGTGGTGGCTCGACACGATGGCGTTCCACCTTGCGGTCGCGACCGGGCTGGGCGTCGGTCTGTCGATCCTTCTCGCCGCCGCGCTGACGGGCCTGATGTTCCTGAGCTCGGGCAGCGGCCATGACGAAGCGGTCGACCGGTTCAACAAGGACCGCGAACCGGAGTAGCGGCAATCCGGAAATAAGGCTTCGTGTCCCATGCCGGTCAGACACTCGTTCAAAGTGTCTCGCGCCTTCGACTCAGTGGCCGAGGTCTACCCTGGTCCCCTGAACCTCCATGGCCTGGAGGACATTGCGCGCGGTGCGACCGGCATCGGTTTGCTTCGCCGAACGCCACAGCGCCTCGACCGCCTGCTCGTCAAACACCCGTCCGCCGGCGATGACGACCTGCGGGTGCCGCAACGATTCGATCCGATCCAGGGGGTCGCCTTTGACCAGCAAAAGATCGGCCCGCTGGCCGGGTTCGATTTGGCCGAATTCTTGCCGCTGCCCCACCACACGCGCCGCGTTGGTGGTCGCAGCTTGCAGCACCTGCGCAGGTGTGAGCCCCGCGGCCAATAAAAGGTCGAACTCGTCGTGGAGTGAAATTCCCGGAATGTTGGTGGCGATACCCGCGTCGGAACCGGCGACGATGCGTACTCCTTCATCGGCGAGCATGCGCGTGAATTCCAGATAGAATGCGAGGTCGTCTCCGGCACGCGAAGCATCTTCGTTTGTCCAGCGCTCGGATTGCTCCGTTTCCATCGAGCGGACGAAGGGATTGAGCATTTCAGCGCCCTGCCTCCGAAGATGTGCGCCACGCGTTTCGGCAATCCGCATCAAGTTGGCGAAGGCGACGAGGGTCGGGTCCACGGCGACGTTTGCAGCTGCGATCCGGCGAGCAAGTGCCCGGCCGCGTGTCGCGTCATGCCGGTTCCGAAGCCCGTGCCAGACGATCGATTCGACGTGTTCGATCGATTCGAATCCATCATCGAGGATTTCGTCAAATGCGATGTCGAAAGGGAGCTGTTCGGGCATTCCCTCAATTCGCCGACCTTCGGGCGTATGGCCGGTGATCGGCATATTCAGCGCCCGCGCCTCGGCAAGGATTGCCTCATAGGCCGCGCGGTTGAGATTCGAGTAGACCTTGATCCGCCGATACCCCTGCTCGAACTGCCCGCGAACAGCCGCTTTTGCCTCTTCGGCGGTTTCGACGATCTGATGATTGAGCTGGGCGTTGGGCCCCCGACTGTTGAGGATCGGGCCGGTCGTCAGAATCCGCGGTCCCGCCAACTGGCCGTCCGCGATCCGGTCCCGCATCTCGAGAAGGTACGGCATGCCCGACATGTTGCGCACCGTCGTCACACCCGATGCGAGATAGGCGCCGAGCTCCGCCTCATCCCAGAGGTGAACGTGCATATCGGTGAGGCCCGGCAGGAGCGTTCGGCCGTTGCCTTCCAGAATCTCCGTGCCGGCATCGGCCGCCAGTTGGTCGGTCGGTGCTACCGCGACGATCCTCCCGTCGCGAACCAGCACCGAATGATCGTCGCGGATGCGCGGCTCGTCGGCGGCGAAGTCGACCAGGCGGACATTGCGGATGAGCAGTTCGGGTGAAGAGCCCTGGTCTTCGGCCGCGGCGGGGCAGGTCATCACACACAAGGCCACCAGGCAGAGAGCCAGGTAGCGACAGGCCAGCCCACCGAATGAAGGCTTAGACATCACCATGGGAGAGCAGGCTATCGGCCTTCGCTGACGCTGGCAATCGAGGCTGTAGGGCGATCAGCACGCGCGAGCGAGGCGATGCGTTCGCACGTGGCATCATCCAACGTGGCACGATCCAATGGCCTCGGCAGCGCTTCGACAGGAATAGTGGCGACAGGCCCGAAATGCCGAGGGGGGCTACCGGCAGCGCTCAAGCCATTGCGAATTTCGATGGTTGTCGGCGCCTCTTCGAATCGCCGTCACGCGCGGGCCAGATTGTTCAAAATCTCCGCAACGATTGCTTCGGGGCGGTCTTCCTGCACCAGATGGCCCGCCTCGGGGATGGGAGTGCAGTCGCGGTCGGAAAGCACCGCTGCGAGCCTTTGCCCCGTCTCATAGGGTATCCAGTCGTCATTGCGCCCCCACAGCACCGAAACCGGGCAGTCGATTCGGTCGTAACGCTGCTCGACCTCGTCGGTGAATGCCTGATCCATCTGAGCGATCTGGCGGTAGAAGGCGGGCTGGCCGACAGGGCCGGTCCAGGGCGTGCTGTAGAGGTCCAGCGCTTCCTCTGTGAGCGGGTGGCGCGCCGCGGTCTGCAGATAGGCGCGCAGAATCGCGCGGTGCATATAGTCTGGCATCTCGGCAAAGGCCGCTTCGTGCTTCCGGACATGCTGGACCAGCGGCGTCCCCCAGGGTCGCATGGCCACCGCATCGACAATCGTCAGCGTCCGGTAGCGCAGCGCATCCAGATAATAGGCGCGCAGTACCGTGGCGCCGCCGAAATCATGCGCGACGACGTCCGGCCGGTCGAGCCCCCATTCCCGGAACAGGGCGGCCAGAGCGCCATTCTGCACGCCGAGCGACACATCCTGCCCTTCGCGCATTTCCGATTGGCCATAGCCGATCAGATCGAAATAATAGACCGTTCGGCAGTCCTGAAGATGCGGCACGATCCGGCGCCACACCTGCGATGAAAAGGGGGTTCCATGCACGGCAACGAGCGGCGGCCCCTGTCCGACCTTGCCCCACCGCACCGCATTTCCATCAATAGAGGACGTATATGGCAGCTTGAGCATGATACATCCTCATATTGTCGTTTAGCTATGTTAGAATGCGTTGATGCCCATGGATAGGTCAAGCCAGATCAAGGCGATGGCGAGCGAGACTCGCCTTGCCGTCCTCCGCTTGCTGGCGGAGCCGCAGAAGCATTTCGCGCATCAGGAATCCGCCGATCCGGTCGAATATGGCGTGTGCATGTCGTTGATCGCACAGGCGCTGGGCATCGCGCAGCCGACCGTCAGCAGGCACCTCGACATATTGAGGCAGGCCCAATTCATCACCGTGCGCCGACACGCGAAATGGTCTTACTGTGCGCGCAACGAGGATGCGCTCAGAGACTATCTGGCCTGGGTGAACCGCGACCTCGCCTTGTAGCGCTTTTCATGGCGGCAGCCCGAAGCCGGACGTCCGGCAACCCTCGACCCAAATGAAAAGGGCCGGTAGCCGCAGTGGCTGCCGGCCCTTTCATCGGCGATCGCCTTAACGGTCAGCCGACCGAGGATTGCGCCTCGTCGCCGTCATTGGCGACCCGGCGACGGCGGCGCGGCTTGGGCGCCTCCTCCTCGTCGGAACCCAGCGCGGGCGGCAGGCGATCGGCCTCGATCGCGGCGTCGCCGTCATTCTCGGCCTGCTTGTCCTCGACCTTGTCGGCCTTGCGCGGACGACCGCGGCGCTTGGGCTTTTCCTCGCCGGCTTCTTCGGTCTGCTTGCCGGAGGACTGGCCATCCTGGTCGGCGCCATTGCCCTGACGACCGCGACCGCCACGGCGCTCCTTGCGCTCATTGCCGTCATCGGATGCGGCGCGGTTGTTGTCCTGCGCCTCGTTGTCGTCGTCCTGACCGCCATGCTGGTCGTCGCGCTGCTTGCGCTGCTGCTGTTCCTCGGCGCGCTGGCGGCTGTCGTTGAGCACGCGGAAATAGTGATCGGCATATTGCAGGTACATCTCGGTATTCACCCGGTCGCCCTGCATCTGCGCGTCACGCGCGAGATTCTTGTATTTCTCCAGCAACTGCGCGGCATTACCGCGGTTACGGCTGTCGATACGGTTGTTGCTGTCGGGGCGTCCGCCCCCACCTTGCGGGCGCTGCCCGCCGCGGCCGCGACGGCGGCCGGCCTGACGATTGGTCATCAAGGTTTCAGTGTCCTGTCTTTAACAATCTGTCCGTCGATCCGCTCGATCCCGGATAGGAGTCACACCTGCGAAGCTGACCGGCATGCCGGCAAGGCCCGCGTGCCACGGCCGCCGGACTGCAGCGGCTCACATGACGTTGGATTGGGCCAGCGCCCCGAAATCAACACGTTGGTCGAATTTGGCTGCCCCGCAACACGCTTTAGCGGGTTCGGGCGCGTTCTCCAAGGACTAATATGGAAATGCGCAGGCGGCACATCAAGTGACGATCAGCGCGCGCGGCCTGCCGCCAAGGTCACGGCGGCACGCGACATTCAGTCCTTCGCCCTCGATCAGCGCGGTCACCGCCTGTTGCTGCGTATGTCCGATTTCGAGAATGGCCACGCCCCCCGGCGCCATCAGCCGCTGAAGCTGCGGCGCGATGCGGCGGTAATCGGCAAGGCCGTCCTCACCCGCGAACAGCGCCTCGGCGGGTTCGTGTTCCGCCACGTCGCGCGGCAGCTCCGCCGCCGCCTCGATATAGGGCGGGTTGGCGAGGATCAGGTCGAAGCGCGCATCGATCGCCTCGGCCCAGTCGCCCGCGACCATCTCCGCCCTGCCCGGCGCGATCCGCTCTGCATTACGGCGGGCGAAGTCCAGCGCGCGCGGTGACGCATCGACGCCGACGCCGCGCGCCTGCGGCCACTGGTCGAGCGCGGCGAGCAGCAGCGTCCCCGGACCGGTGCCGAGATCTAGGATCGTCGCCGGCGCGCGCGCACCGAAATGGTCGACCGCCGCCTCGATCAGCGTCTCGCTGTCGGCGCGCGGGACCAGCACGCCCGGTCCGACCTCGATCGTGACGGTCCAGAAATCGCGCTCGCCCAGAATATAGGCGACCGGCTCGTGCGCCAGCCGCCGTTCGATCAGCGCGGCGAATGCTTGCGGCGTCTCGCGGTCGAGCCCGCCGAGCAGCACCGCATCGCGGCTACTCCCCATCGCATGCGCCATCAGCAGTTCGACATCGAGCCGCGGTGTATCGGAAATGGCTGAGAGGCGCGCGGCGGCTTCGGCCAGCGCGGCGCGAACCGTCTCTCCGGAGCCGGCTTTCTCAATCGTCATGCGGAAACAGGTTCGGCATGACGGGAAGATCGAACCTTATGCGGCATCTTCCAGACTGGCGAGGCGTTCGGCCTCGTCCTCAGAAATCAGCGCACCGATCAGCTCGTCCATCTGGCCTTCGAGGATTTCGGGCAGACGGTGGAGCGTCAGGTTGATGCGGTGGTCGGTCACGCGCCCTTGCGGGAAGTTATAGGTGCGGATGCGCTCCGACCGGTCGCCCGAACCGACCATCGACTTGCGCGCGCCGGCGCGTTCGGAATGCAGCCGCTCGCGCTCGCGCTCATACAGGCGCGTGCGCAGCACCTTCATCGCCTTTGCCTTGTTCTTGTGCTGCGACTTTTCATCCTGCTGGATGACGACGAGCCCGGTCGGGATGTGCGTGATGCGCACCGCCGAATCGGTGGTGTTGACCGACTGGCCGCCGGGGCCGGACGAACGATAGATATCGATGCGCAGGTCCTTGTCGTCGATCTGGACATCGACCTCCTCGGCCTCGGGCAGCACCGCGACCGTCGCGGCAGAGGTATGGATCCGCCCGCCCGATTCGGTCACCGGCACGCGCTGGACACGGTGGACGCCGCTTTCGAACTTCAGCCGCGCGAAGACGCCCTGGCCCTTCACGCTGGCAACGACTTCCTTGTACCCGCCGGCTTCGGATGGGCTGGCGGAGATCAGCTCGACCTTCCACCCATGGTCATCGGCATAGCGCTGGTACATGCGCAGCA
Source organism: Stakelama marina (assembly GCF_018122655.1). GTDB lineage: Bacteria > Pseudomonadota > Alphaproteobacteria > Sphingomonadales > Sphingomonadaceae > Sphingomonas > Sphingomonas marina. The sequence continues at coordinate 560,736 of NZ_JAGRQC010000003.1, read as the reverse complement.
GATCGCCCGCGAACAGCGCCGCCTCGTCGCCGCCCGTGCCCGCGCGGATTTCGAGCATTGCCGGGCGTTCGTCGGCTGCATCCCGCGGCAACAGCGCCAGCGCCAGCGCTCGCTCGGCCGATTCCAGATTGGCACGATTCTCGTCGAGTTCCTCTTCGGCCATCGCGCGCAGTTCGGCATCGCCTTCGCGCGTCATCTCGGCCAGGCTCTTGCCCTCGGCGCGCAGCCGCCGCACCTCGCCCGCCGCCTTCGCCACCGGCTCCAGCTCGGCATATTCCTTCGACACCGCGACGAACCTGTCCGACGGCAATTCGCCCGACGACATCATCGCCTGCAATTCGTCGCGCCGCGCCTCGATCGCGGCGATGCGGTCGGCCGGGATATGGGTCATGCCGCGTTCAGGGCCTTTGCCAGCGCGTCGAACGCCACCGGCTGCTGCTCGCCGGTCGCAAGGTTCTTCACGCCCGCCTCGCCCTTCGCGATCTCGTCGTCGCCAAGGATCACGGCATAGCGCGCGCCGAGCGCATCGGCCTTCGCCATGCGCTTTTTCATATTGCCCTTGAACGCCATGTCAGCGGCGAGTCCCGCGCGGCGCAGTTCGGCAAGGATACCCTGCGCGCGCGTCGCGGCGGCATCGCCGAGCGGCACCACGACCGCATCGACCGATTTGGCCGCGGGCTCGTCGAGCAGCATCGCCAGCCGCTCGATCCCCGCCGCCCAGCCGACGCCGGCGGTGGGATTGCCGCCCAGGCTTTCGATCAGTCCGTCATAGCGCCCGCCCGCGAGCACCGTGCCCTGCGCACCCAGCCGGTCGGTGACGAATTCGAACGCGGTGTGGCGGTAATAGTCGAGCCCGCGCACCAGCCGCGAATTGCGCGTCCACGCGACGCCCGCGGCATCGAGCCCGCCCGTGACGGCGGCGAAGAAGTCGCTCGCCTCGGGCGTGAGGAACTGGTCGATATCGGGCGCGCTGTCGGCGATCGGCCGGTCGCGCGGATCCTTCGAATCGAGAATGCGCAGCGGGTTGCGCTCGAGCCGGTCGAGGCTGTCCTCCGACAGCTCGTCGCGATGCGCGTTGAAATGCTCGACCAGCGCGGCGCGCCACGCCTCGCGCGTTTCGGCATCGCCCAGCGTGTTGAGCTGCAGCGTAACACCGTCGGCGATGCCGAGTTCGTCCAGCAACTGATCGGCAAGCGTCAGCAGCTCGACATCGGCGGCGGGTTCGGCCGCGCCGATGATCTCGGCATCGATCTGGTGGAACTGGCGATAGCGCCCCTTTTGCGGGCGTTCGTAACGAAACACCGGCCCGTGCGTCGCAAGCTTCATCGGTGCGTGCTGCTGCCAGCCATTGGTGATGAAGGCGCGCGCGATGCCGGCGGTGAATTCGGGACGCAGCGTCACCGAATCGCCGCCGCGATCCTCGAACGTGTACATCTCCTTGGAGACGACATCGGTGGTCTCGCCCAGCGAGCGGGCAAAGACGGCGGTTGCCTCGAACACCGGTATCTCGACGCGGTCGAAGCAATAGAGCCGCCGGACGCGGTCAAAACCATCGACGACGCGCGCAAAGCGACGCTCGTCCTCGCCTAGGATGTCCTGCGTTCCGCGGATCCGGTTGGGGGTATCGATACGGGCCATGGAGCCGCGCTATCTAGGGCGAAGATCGACGAAACGCCAGTGCTTCGCGCGAACAGCATCTTGCGCCCGCGTGCGGTCCCCGCTAACTGCTGCGGTCCGCACTGCACGGGCGGGTATAGCACAATGGTAGTGCAGCAGCCTTCCAAGCTGAATATACGGGTTCGATTCCCGTTACCCGCTCCAGCAGTTCCCCAAATCGCCGACCGACCTCAGCCGCGTACCGCCGCTGCGTATAGCGCGATTGCGGCGGCGTTCGACACGTTCAGGCTTTCCACCTTTGGCCCGATCGGCAACTTGGCGAGTTCGTCGCAATGCGCCTCGGTATTGTTGCGCATCCCTTCGCCTTCGGCGCCGAGCACGAGCGCCACGCGCGCATCGCCCAGCGCGTCGGCGAGCAGCCGGTCGGTATGGCCGGTGAGTCCGATCCGCCAGAACGCCGCCTCCGCAATCTCGTCGAGCGCACGGGCCAGATTGACCACCCGGACCCATGGCACGGTCTCCAGCGCGCCGGACGCGGCGCGCGCGATCGTGCCCGATTCGGGCGGCGCGTGGCGGTCCTGCGTGACGATGCCCAGCGCATCGAACGCGGCGGCCGAGCGCAGGATCGCGCCGACATTGTGCGGATCGGTCACCTGGTCGAGCACCACCAGCGGGCGCCGGTCGCCCTGCCCCTGTTCGAGCAGATCGCCCAGCCAGACATCTTCGAGCGGATCGACTTCGGCGACGATTCCCTGATGCGGCGCATCGGAAGGCACCAGCCGCGCGAGATCGGCCGGCTCGGCAAAGGTGATCGGCAGCACCGGCGGCAGATCGAGCGCGCCCAGCGCCTCGCGCGTGCCCCAGATCTTGCGCACCGTGCGTTCCGGATTGGCGAGCGCGGCGGTTACCGCGTGCCGCCCCCAGAAGCGCGGACGGCCGGGCGCCGCCTTGTTCGGGCGATGTCCGCGCCGCGCCATCAGCGGGCGCCTGCGACGATGGCGAGCGATCGGATGGCTGACGGCATGAAATGTCTTTCGCTTGGTCGTTGGGCGGGCGGCGGACGCTATGCGTGCGTTACGGCGCTGGCAAGCGGGGAACAGGCGTTGACAGCGCGGCCCGTCATCGGCATGGAGCGCCCTCGCTGTTTCAGCGGCCCCATGGACAGGTGGCCGAGTGGTTAAAGGCAGCAGACTGTAAATCTGCCCGCGCAAGCGTACGCTGGTTCGAATCCAGCCCTGTCCACCACCCTCCCAAACTCGAATGGCCTGCAGCTACCGCGCCTCCGGCGACGGCATCTGCATTTAACCCTCTGTTACGGTTGTCGTTTTAAGACGCGAGCCTTGGGTTACTGAGTAGATGACATGGCCGCACGCAGGCGCGCGCCGAAGAGCGCGCCGGATCAGCACTGGATCCTATCCTTTGCGCCATGGGCAATGGCCGCGACGGGATTGCTGGTGCCGCTCCTGCTCGTTGCCGGCGCTCCCGACGACACCGATATCGTCTCGCTTTCGCTATGCGCCGTCGCGGTAGTCTCCGCCGCGCTGGGCCTCCACGCACTATTCCGCCGCGACGATCGGCTTGCGCGCGTCTCGCAGCGGCTCGATTCGATGCTGGAGACGCTTTCGATCTCGATACCCGAAGAACAGGCCGGTGCCGTCGATATGCTCGAAGCGCGGATGGATGCGCTGGGCGGCGCGGTCGATTCGGTGCGCCACCGCTTCGCGCGCCGCAACAGCGCAACCGGGCTGCCCACGCGCGAACCCTTGCTGGAGCGCATACGCGACGATCTCTCCCATGCCGCTTCGGGTACGCTCGGCGTGTTCGAATTCGTCGAGTTCGAGCGGCTGTCGGGCTTCGATCCTGACGTGGCCGACCGCACGATCACCGCGCTGGCAAAGCGGATCGGGTCGATGGTCGGCCAAAGCCAGCACCTGTCGCAACTCGACCGGTCGCGGTTCGGCATCTGGTTCGCCGGGCGCGGGCGCGACCAGACCGAATCGGGTATCGAGGCGATCCGCTACGCGCTCGGCGACGCCATCGCCGTCGATGGCCGTGAAATCCTCCCCGAAATCCGCGCAGGTTCAGCCAGCGCCCCCGATGACGGATCGACCGCCGAGGCGCTTCTCGCCGCCGCCATATCCTCGCTCGCCGACGATGGCGGAGACGGCACGGCGGCAGGCTCCACCTCGGTCGGCGCCCGCGTGCGCGAGGCGTTTTCGCTCGAACAGGATTTGCGCCGCGCGGTCGCACAGGGAGAGCTCGAGCTTGATTATCAACCGCTGATCGACGCGGCCGAGCGCCGGATTTGCGGCGCCGAGGCGCTGGTCCGCTGGCGCCATCCGACACGCGGACGCATCTCGCCGGGGTGCTTCATCCCCATCGCCGAACGGATTGGCCTGGCCGAAGAGATCGGCATGTGGGCGCTCAACGCCGCCTGCCGCCAGGCGCGGCAGTGGCGCGGCGCCGGTCTCGACCGGTTCCGCGTGGCGGTGAACCTGTCGGCACGTCAGCTCGATCGCGACGACCTGCCGGCGATGATCCAGCGAACGATGTCGCGGCACGCGCTGGAGCCCGGCATGCTGGAAATAGAACTGACCGAAACCGTCGCTGCGGGCGATGTCGCAAGGGCGGCGCGATTGTTCGATGCGCTGCGCGAACTGGGCATCGCGATCGCGATCGACGATTTCGGCACCGGTTTCGCCAGCCTCAGCTATCTGCGCCAGCTTGCCTTCGACAAGCTCAAGATCGACCGCGAATTCGTCACCGAAGTCGACAAGCGCCCCGCCAGCCAGGCGATCTGCCAGAGCCTGCTCGCACTGGGTCGCGGACTGGGGATTCGCGTGCTGGCCGAAGGCGTGGAGCGCGCCGAGGAATATCTGTGGCTGCGCCAGCAGGGATGCGGCCATTTTCAGGGCTATTATTTCGCCAAGCCGATGGCGCCCGAACAGCTGACCGCGCTGGCGAACGACAACGCATTGGCCGGCCGCATCGCGGTCTCGGCGCCGCAAATTCTTCAGCAACATATACGAACAGGGGTGCAGTAAATGAGCGTACACAGGGGGAGCGGCGTGCGTGCCGCATGGATCGCGATGCTCGCGGGGACCGCGCTTGCGGGCTGCTCGCACGGCGGCAATATCGCCCCGAAAACAGCGGCGCCCAGCGCGCCGGCGATGGTTCAGGCGATCAGCAACGACCTGCAGGTCGGCGATGTCATCGACGCGCTCAACCGCGGCGACGAAAAGACCGCGCGCAAGAAGCTGAAGGCGATGCTCAAGCGCGATCCCGGCGACGCTCGGGCGCAAACGCTGATGCAGTCGATAGAGGGCGACCCGAAAGCGATGCTGGGCGAACAGTCTTTCGCCTACACACTGCGTCCCGGCGACACCTTTCCCGATCTGGCGAAACGCTATCTGGGCGACACCGACAAATTCTATGCGCTCGCGCGCTATAACGGGATCGACACACCCGAGGCGGCGAAAACCGGCACGGCGATCCGCATTCCGGGGACCGAGCCGCAAGCGGCGCCGCGCCCGAAGCGCGTCGATCGCCCCGAGCCGAAACCGGCCCCGGCGCAGCCCAGGCCTGAACCGAAGGCCGAGCCCGCCCCGGCCAAGCCCAGCGCCGATCCCGCGCGCGCCGCCAGATATCGCTCGGCCGGTTTGGCGGCACTCAGCCAGGGCAAGGTCGATCGGGCAGTCGCGCTCCTGACCCGCGCCGCCGCGCTGGATCCCGGCAATGCACTCATCAAGCGCGATCTCGCCCGGGCGCAGCGCGTCCGTCGAGCGGTCCGCGCCCGACAATAGGCCGGCGGGAAGATTCCTTTAATTCCCGCCTGATACACATCCGTTCCGAAGCTGAGACGAAGGAACGGATATGCAATCGGTCGGCCGCTACCAGATCAAGGCTGCGCTCGGGGAAGGTGCGATGGCGGATGTCTATCGTGCGCATGATCCGGGCGTCGGCCGCGACGTGGCGATCAAGATCCTCAAGCCCGAATATCGCGCCAATGCCGATATCGTCGGCCGTTTCCTGCGCGAATCGCGCGCCGCCGGAATGCTGTCGCACGCCAATATCGCGACGATCTACGATGTCGGAGAGGCGGACGGCTTTCCCTATATCGCGATGGAATTCGTCGATGGCCGGCCGCTCGACGAAATCATCGCCGAACAGGGCCGAATGCCTGTCGAGCGCGCGCTCGACATTGCGCGACAGCTTGCCGATGCGCTGGCCTATGCCCATCGCCAGGGCATCGTCCACCGCGACATAAAGCCGTCGAACATCCTGATGTGCGAAGGCGGACGGACCGCCAAGCTGCTCGATTTCGGCATCGCGCGGATCGCCGACGGCGATGACATGCACGACGCCGACCAGGCCTGCCGCACGCAGGTCGGACAGGTCGTCGGCACGCCGCGCTATATGAGCCCCGAACAGGCGCTTGGCCTGCCGGTCGATCAGCGCTCCGACCTGTTTTCGCTAGGCGTGGTGCTGTACGAACTGCTGACCGGCAAGACCGCGTTCGATGCAACCGGCGTCGGGACGCTCGCCATCCAGATCGCGCAGCAACAGCCCGCGCCGATCGAGCGCACCGTTCGCGACTGTCCAAAGGGCGTGCGCTACATCGTCGACAAGCTGCTCGCGAAGAAGCCCGAGGAACGCTACGCCGACGGCGATGCGCTGGGCGACGCGATCGGCCGCGAGATCGAGGCACTGACCGGCGAGGATGGCGAGCGCCGCCGCGGCCTCGCGCTCCGTTTCAAGCTGCCGCTCATCCTCTGCGCGACGACCGCGATCGCCCTCGCCTTCTGCGTCGTTGCCGTGCTCAACCGCCAGACGCGAACGATGGAGAATATGGCGCTTGCCTCTGGTTCCTCGATCACCGCGTTCGTGACCAGCAACGCCGCGCTCTATGCAGCGGAAAACGCAGGGCTACCGCCCGAACAGCAAGACTGGATGCCGTTGCAGGCCTTTGTCGCGAGCGCAGCCGGCGATGCCAATGTGCGGCGGATCGTGGTGGTCGATGATCGCGGCATCGTTCGCGCCGCCGGCGACAAGTCGCTGATCGGAAACCCCTATCGGCAACCGGCCGGCGAGCCGCATGTCGATTTCAAGGGCAAGGCCAACATCACCGAAAGCACAGGCTCGCGCGGCGACGGGTATCGTTTCGTCGAACCGATCGAATATGCCGGCGCCAATTTCGGCAAGGTCGATCTGGTCATCGGGCGTCAGGCGCTGGACAGCGCCATCGCCAGCGCACGCAACCTGCTGATCGGCCTGTCGATCATCGTCATGGGGGTGGTGTTCGCGATCGGATATATGAGCGCGCGCATCATCGCGCGGCCGATCCGTCGCCTGCGCCGCGCGCTTGACGACGCGGCGAAGGGCCGGCTGGGCTTTCGCATTTCGCACCGCCGCCGCGACGAGCTCGGCCAGCTCTTCGACAGCTTCAACCACATGGCCGCGACGCTGGAGCCGCAACTGGTCGCGCCGGCCGAAGATCCGGCGGCGCTCGCCCGCACGCGCGTCGACAATCCCGTTCACAAGCAGCTCGACCGCATCCGGTCGCAGCACGCCGCGTAGGAGCTTCGGCGATGTACGTATTCCGCCTTTTCGATCAGGCAGACCCGCTGCATCCGCTCGATGCCCGGATGATCCGCGAAGGGTTGCTCCGCGTCGGCCGCGACCCCGGCTCGGACTGGGTGCTGGTCGACCCCGAATGCGAATTGTCGCGCGCGCACTGCGAGTTCGAGGCGAACGACGATGCGCTGACGATATGCAGCCTGGGCGCCAACGGCGTCTTCGACGACGCGACCGACACCCGCCTTCCCGAGCATGAGCGCGTCACGCTGTCGCTGCCCCAGACGCTCAGGCTCGGCAAATACCGCCTGGTCGCCGAACGCGCCGCCGACACCGAACTCGACGAGGCGAGCGCCAACAGCACGATGGTCTTCCAGCCGCCGCTCGGCGATTCGATCGAGGTACCGGCCGATTGGGCCGACGGCGCCGCAACGCTGTCGTCGCAACCGATGGAAGAGGGGTCGCTGCTCGAGGCGTTCTGCGAGGGCGCGGGTCTCGACGCATCGGTATTCTCGACCGAGGAGCCGACCGAGATCATGCGTCGTGCAGGCGCCGTATATCGCCAGATGGTGCTCGGCGTCGGCGACCTGATGGCCGAACGCGACCGCGCCCGCGCGCAGTTCCGCCTGGCGCGCACGACGATCGGCGGCGACGGCAACAACCCGTTCAAATGGGCGCCGACGCAGCGGCTCGCGATCGACCTGCTGCTCGCCGGCGAAGCCAGCTTCCTGTCGGGACCGGCCGCGCTCAAGGCATCGTTCCGCGACGTCAAGAAACACCTCGTCGCGACCTTTGGCGGATTCCGCGCATCGCTTCGCGCCGCCGTCGCCCATTTCGACCCAGAGGCCGTCGAACAGGAAGCGAGAAAGAAAAAGGGCGGCCTGCTCAAGAGCCGCGACGCCGCCGCCTGGGAAGAGGCGCGCAAACGCCATGCCGAGCTGGCGCAACAGATCGAACAATGCGAGGATGGTCTGCTCAATCGCGCTTTTGTCGAGGCCTATGGTAAAGCCGCGAACACGGCCGAAACGATAAGCTGATGGGCTTTTGGGGGGCGATTCGGCGACGGGCGGGTGAACCCGCGGCGACGGACGAAATGACAGGACACCGGCAATTCCGTTCGGCTGCGACGACGCATGTCGGGCTGGTGCGCCAGATCAACGAGGATCGGCTGCTCGACTATCCGGACGCCGGCATCTGGGCGGTGGCCGACGGGATGGGCGGGCATCGCGGCGGAGGATCGGCGGCGGCGACCGCGATTCGCGAGCTGGAAACGCTCGCGGCTGCCCCTGCGCGCCTTACCCGCGAACGTGTCCGGGATGCGCTCGACCGCGCCAACAGCGCCATCCGCCAGGCAACGGGCGATGGGGAAATCAGCGGCTGCACGATCGCGGGCGTGTTTGCAGGCGAAGGAAAGGCCCATATTTTCTGGGCTGGAGACAGCCGGGTCTATCGCTGGCGCGGCGGCCGGCTCGATTGCATGACGCACGATCACAGCCTGGTTCAGGAGTGGGTCGATGCCGGCGCGCTGACCGCCGATCAGGCGCGCGGGCATCCGCGGTCGAACGTCATCACGCGCGCGCTGGGCACCGCCGACCAGGTCGAAATCGATTTCCGCAGCGAAGATTGGTGCACCGGCGACCGCTTCCTCGTCTGTTCGGACGGGGTCTGGGGAATGATCGAGGAACCGGCGATAGCGGAAACGCTTTCGCTGCCGCTCGAATCGGTCGCGCCCGCACTGTGCGGCGCGGCGCTCGATGGCGGCGGCAGGGACAATCTTGCGCTGATCGTCATCGACCGGGCCTGACCCGCCGGCAGGGCCGCGCTTCGCTGCTCAGCCGCCCTTGAGTTTTTCCTTCAGCGCCCGCGCGAGCGGACTCGACTGCTCGGCATCGGCGTCCGCTTCTTCATCGCTGACCACGCCGGCTTCGCGCAGCACGCGGTCGGCGTCCGGACTGCGCGGAAACGGATCGAGCGCCAGCGCCAGCGTCTCGGCCGCCGCCTCACCCAGATCGACCGCACCGCCTTCGTAGAAGACCGTGTCGCATTCGTCCTCGTCGAGTTCGAGCTCCTCCTCGGTCTCGCTGCCGGCCGGGACGAAGCGCAGGCGGACATCCTCCTCGATTGCGGCGGGAACGGGCTCGCCGGTGGCGATGCACGCCTGTTCGACCGCACCCGACACATGGCCGTCGGCGAACACCGACCGCCCTTCGCGCCGGACCGAAAACTTCGCCTCCAGCCGGTCGAGCGAGACCAGTCCGAATCGCTGCGCCAGTGCCGCGCGCTCGGCATCGTCTGCCGCGATCCGCACCTCCGAATCGCCAGCGCCGATCTGGTCGAGGCGTTGCGGGCGGCTGAATTCGACCGCATCGGTCATGGCAGATTCCCCGCGAGCAGCGAATCGAGCTCGGTCGCCGCCAGCGCCTCGCGAAGCGCCATCAGCCGCTGCTCGACATGCCCGGCGGGCGCGCTGCCCGGGTCCTCACCGCGATAGAGATTGCGAATCAAGGCGGGCTTCAGGTCGCCCTCCTTCACCCCCTCGCGATAGGCACCCAGCCGACCGCCCAGCATGCCCATCATCCGCCCGACATGCTTGCCGATGACGATATCGCCGAAACCGATCTGGCGGAGCTGCCCGTCCATGTCGTCGATGAAACATTCGGCAAGGCTCGCGCCCGGTGCCGTGCCCTGCGGATCGGCTTCCAGCCGCAGCAACACCATCGAGAGAACCGCCGCGATCATGTCGAACCGGCCGTCGATCGTGTCGGCGACGCCCCCTTCGACATACCAGTGCGGCTGGCGCGCGCGTTCGACCACTGCATTGTACAGCGCGCTCGTTTCGCGCGGCGGCACCCTGCCGAAAAGCCTGTCCAGAAATCCCATCGCCGCTTCCATATATCGTCAGCGGCCTTGTTTGACCGCGCCACCGCGCATATTGAGGCGAACGGCGCGCGATGCAATCCGTGCGCCGGCGTATGTCGTGCTGGGAGAATTTTGAATGTCGGTGCTGTCCAACCGTGTCCTGATCGCCGTTGCGCTGGGATGCGCCGTTGCAACCGGCGGCTGTACCAAGACGCGAATCCATCACGGCTATGTGATCGACACCGATCTTGCCAATTCGATCAAGCCGGGCGTCGATAACCGCAACTCGGTCCTGCGCGTGATGGGCCGGCCGACCTTTGCCAGCCAGTTCAACGACGGCGAATGGTATTATCTCGCGCGCAACGTCAGCTCGTTCGCCTTCAACCGGCCCAAGCCGGTCAGCCAGACGACGATCCGCATCCGCTTCGACCAGAGCGGCACCGTCAGCTCGGTCGACAAGATGGGCATGGAACAGGTCGTCTCGATCAACCCGACCGACAAGAAGACGCCGACGCTGGGTCGCAAGCGCGGTTTCTTCGAACAGCTGTTCGGCAATATCGGCACGGTCACCCCCGGCGGCGTGGGCGGAGCAGGCGGCGGCGGGCAGGGCCAGTAACGCCCGCCTTTCGTTTTCCTGACCGTTACGTTCCCGCAAGGTTCAGTGCGGGCATGCGAAGGTCCTCCTCAGCATCGGAAAAGGCGCGCACGGCGCCGACCGGCAGACCGAGGAGGACCAAGGATGCGAAAGCTGACACTGGCGGCACTGATGGCCGCCGTTTCGATACCAATGACCGCGGTTCCCGCGACCGCTTCGGCGCAGTCGCGCCATCACGGCGAACATGCCCGCGACGGACGCCATCATCGCAACCACGATGCGCGCCAGCGCCACCGCGCGACGCGCCATGAAAGCCGCAGCCGCTCGCATCGCCGGGCAAGGCAGCGCGAACATCGTCGTGAGGCACGGCGCGAATACCGCCATCATCGCCGCGAAGCGCGTCGTGAATATCGTCACCACCGCCGCGAAGCACGCCGCGAATATCGCCACCACCGCGCCGAACGCCGCCATTATGCCCGCAATGCATGGCGGAGCCACCGGTCGCATAACCGGCGCCTCTATCGTCGCGGCCACTGGAACGCGCCGTTCCGCTACCACCATTTCCGCTCCGGCGTGCGGATCGGCCGCGTCTATTATTCGAGCCGCTATTACATCAACGACCCGTGGCGCTATCGCTTGCCGCCGACCGGCCGCTGGCAGCGCTGGGTGCGCCACTATGACGATGTACTGCTGGTCGACGTCCGGCGCGGCATCGTCCTGAGGGTGATCCCGAACTTCTTCTGGTAATCACCGGCAACAAAAAAGACCCGCAGCGATTTCGGTCGCTGCGGGTCTTGCGATAGGCCCCTACCCTTCGGCCGCGCCGGCCGTTACGCGACGGCGCGGCCGGTGCGTATGTGCACCAGTCCGAAAGGGTAAGGACCGAGGTGTAAAACGCGCATCTTCGCGATTGGCTCCACAGCAGATGCAACTATCGCACGGTGAAGCGAACCTGATCGACGACGCGGCCTGCAAGGTCGATCAGGCGCAGGCGATGCGACCCCGGCCCGGCCAGGACCAGCGGCCCGTCCTCCGCATTGCCAAGATCGCGCTTGTCGAGTTCGAGGCGGTGGCCGACCGCCTCACCCGAAACCGAAATCGCCAGCCGCTGACGCTCGATCGGAATATCGGGGTCCAGCGCATAGACGCTGCCCGAAACCGGGCTGACGATGCGCGGCCTGCGCGCAGCGGCCGGGGCCAGCGCGACCTGGCTCTGCGCGGTACCGGCAACGAAATATTCCTCGCGCGGCTGTTCGGCCCGGCTTGCGAAGGCGATTCGCCGTTCGTCGACACCCTTGGGGCGGCTCGGCTGTTTCCCGCCGCGATCGGCGTGGATGGCTAGCATCACGTCACGCCATACCGGCGCCGCGCCGCTCGTCCCCGATACCGCGCGCATCGGATCGCCCTCCAGATTGCCGACCCAGACGCCGACCGTGTAGCGGTCGGAAAAGCCGATGCACCAATTGTCGCGCATCGCCTTCGACGTGCCCGTCTTCACCGCCGCCCAGAAGGGTAGCCGCAGCGCATTGTCGAGGCCGAAAGTCGCCACGCGGGCATTGGGATCGGACAGCATGTCGCCGACGATCCATGCCGCCTGCGGCGTGGTGATCGCGCGCGGCTTCGCCACCTCGGCGCCTTTGACCAGCTTCAGCGGCGACCAGCGCCCGCGCTGTTCGAGGCTGCGATAGGCGGCGACCTGCTCCATCAGCGTCACCTCGGCCGAACCGAGCGCGAGCGAATAGCCGTAATATTGCCCGTCCTCGGTCAGCCCGCGATATCCGGTGTCCCACAACCGGTCGCGAAAGGCATCGACGCCGACGAGCAGCAGCGTGCGTACCGCGGGCACGTTCAGCGATCCGGCAAGCGCGATCCGCGCCGATACCGGCCCCTTGAACTCGTGATCGTAATTCTGCGGAACGTAGAGCCCGGTCGCCGTGTCGAGCTGAACCGGCGAATCGTCGAGGATCGAGGCGGGAGTCAGATATCCCTTCTCGATCGCATCGGCGTAAAGGAACGGCTTCAGCGTCGATCCCGCCTGGCGGTAGCTGTCGGCGCCGTCCACCGCGGGCGCGGTCGATGCACCGCCGACACCGCCGACATAGGCGCGCACCTCTCCGCTATCGTTATCGACAACGATCACCGCACCGTCGCGCGCGCGTGTGCCACCCAGTCCCTGCAACTGCCGCCGGAGCGCGGTGATCGCGATCTGCTGGATATGCGCGTCGAGCGTCGAGGTGACGCGCATACCGGGCCTGGTCAGCAGCTTGACTGAGAGATGCGGCGCAAGACCGGGATCGAGCGCGAGGCTGCGCGCCGGGCCGAGCATCGACGCGGCCCCCGCTTCGAACCGGGCACAATCCTTAGCAGCGGCGAGAGCGCAGGCACGCGCGGCAACTTCCGGCGCGTCGGCAGCCGGGTCGGGCAGCAACGCCGCGAGCAGTTCGCCATCGTCGCGCGACAGCGTTGCCGGCGTCTTGCCGAACAGGCTGAGCGCGGCTGCGCCGATCCCCTGCGATTCGCCCCGAAAGCCGGCGAGGTTCAGATACGCCTCGAGGATCTGGTCCTTGCTCCAGCGCTTTTCGAGCGCGAGCGCGGCGCGCATCTGGCGCATCTTGTCCCAGATGTCGCGACTGCCGGGTGCTGCGAGATCGGGCGAAAGATACGCCGCGACCTGCATCGACAGCGTGCTGGCGCCGCGCGAGCGCTTGCCCTCTATCCGGTCGCGCGCCGCGCCGAGCACCGCCCACCAGTCGACGCCGCGGTGCGAGCGGAAGCGCTTGTCCTCGGCATCGACCAGCGCCTTGCGCGCGGCCGGCGACACCTTGTCGGCAGGCGTCCAGGCGAGCCGCCGCACCTGGAAATCGACGCGCGCGCTGTCGAGCAGCACGCCGTTGCGGTCGTAGAGCCACGCTTCGGACGGGCGCCACGCCGCACGCACTTGTCGGTAGTCCGGCAGGTGCGGCGGGAAGGTGACGAAATCGAGCACCGCGATCGCCAGTGCGAGCATGCCGACCGCCGCCAGCGCCACCTTCGACCAGGTGAGCGTGACGTTGCGGCCGGCGAGCGCGAATTTCATCGCTGCGCGACCGTCATCGGCTGGTTCGGCACGGCGGCGTGGATCGCGGGCGAATACATCGCCTCGACGCGCGTCGGCGGCAGGTTGAAATGCCCGGCACCGTTCAATCGCATGACATAGGAAACGGTCAGATCGCCCTCGGGCATCCAGCCATAATAAGCGCGCCAGCTATCCTGCCCGCGCTCGACATAGCTGGGGGAGATCCCGGTGCTCGTGCCGCCCTCGCCGCCCAGCATCTGCGACTGGCCGCCGAGATTGCTGACGATCGTCGCACCGGCAGGGACCGGATCGTCGATCACCACCCAGCTCCGCGCCGCCGAGGCATTGACGCTGATCGTAACCTTCACGACATCGCCGCGCGTCAGCTTGCCGGGCGTTCGCGCCTGCACCACCTCCACGCGCCGGGTCATGCGATATCCGGCCGCAACCGGCTGCTTCAGCGGAACCGCCGCACGCACCGAAACCAGCGCCCAGGGTGCTGCGCCGCCCGCTTGCGACAGCGTCAGCCGCGACTGATTTTCGGGCAGCGGCAAGCGAAGCGTGCGCGCATTGCCCGACACGGGCCATTTGCGGCTGACCGACTGCCCGCCGAGCGACGCGGTCGTCACACCCGCAATCGCTTCGGCCGGATAGGCGCGCATGAAATTGCGGACCGCGACGCTGCCCCAGGCATTCGCGGTCGTCGTATCCCAATGTCCGTGTCGCAATCGCTGCGCGACGCCGACCATCATTTTCGGCGTGTCCTCGTTCCAGCCCGGCCGGCCCATCGTCGCCATCATCGCCTTGATCGCCGATTCGTCGTTCGAAGCCATCAGCCACCACGCCGTGTCCTCGCTGTCGGTAATGTCGAGCCGCGTGCCTTCATAGGCCAGCCGCTTGCGCAGTTCGGCCTCGGCTTCGACGCGGAGCTGCGGCCCGTTGGCGAGCCCCGGCACCTTGCCGAGCGCCATCAGATAATCGGCAAGGCTCGCGGTCGGCATCTGCGTGACCGGCAGCCCGATCTGACCGAGCATATCGGCGCTCGCCGCGCCCTGCCTTGCCAGTGCCGCGAACGCCGCGACGCGTTGCAGGCGGACATCGCCATAATCCTCGTGCCGCAACCGCCCGTCGAGCACCGCTCTCATGCCGTCGAGCATCCGTCCGCGCGGCCCGTCGGGAATCTCCAGCCCCGCCTCGGCGGTCAGCGACAGCACATAGGCGGTCAGCGCCTCGGACCCCTGCAACTGGTCCGAGGGGAAGTATCTGAGCAGCCCGTCGCGATCGAGATAAACGGGGATTTCCGCCGCCAGCCCGCGCCAAGCCTGCTGGTCGCCCAGCGCCACCGCCTGCGACAGCTTCTGTTCGAAACAGCCATAGGGATACTCGGCCATGTACGACCGCACGCCGGTCAGCGGCGGCGCCAGCGTATCGCTGAGCGCCACCGTCACATCGCCGCGGCCCGGCAATGCTCCACCGGGCGGGGCAATGGCGATGGTGCCGCTCGCGCGGGTCAGCGTCGAAGACCAGGTTTCGACCGGCACCGCCGGGATGACCTTCTGTGTGACGCTAAGGCGATCGGTCGAACGGCCGCTCGCATCGCGTGCGCTTACCTGCCAGGTGAGCTGGTCGATCCCCTCGGGCACGGTCATGTTCCACGCGACCGGCGCGGCACCGCCGGGCGGGATCGTCACGGTCAGCGGATGGCCGGTGGCAACGCGCGGATTGACCGCCACCGTCGCCGTCACCTTCATCGGATGATCCGATCCGTTGCGCAGCGTGAAGGCGTTGGCGACGAAATCGCCGGTGCGCACCAGCGGCGGCACGCCCGAGAAGATACTGAGGTCCTGCGCGGTCCTGACCGTCGTCTGGCCGGTGCCGAACATGCCGTCGCCATCGGTCGCGATCGCCACCAGCCGGAACGAGCTGAGCGCGTCGGACAGCGGCACGCGGATGCGCCCGATGCCGCGCTGGTCGAGCGGGACATGCCCCTTCCACAGCAGCACCGGCTTGAAATTCTCTCGGTTGAGACCCGACAGGTCACCGCCACCCCCGCCGCCGCCAGCCGCGACCGCCTTGCGCCCATAATGCCGCTTGCCGACGACCTGCATCTGCGCGGTCGAGGTCAGTACCGACAGCGGACGGTCGCCCATCATCGCCTTCAGCACGTCCCAGCTATCGTTGGGTGCGAGCTGGAGCAGCGCCTCATCGACCGCGACGAAGGCGACATCGGCGTTCCTGGCCGCCTTGCCGTCGGGCGTCAGCACCTGGAACGCGACGCTCGCCGTATCGCGCGGCGAATAGCGCGTCTCGTTCGCGGCGACGCGGACATTCAGCCGGTGTGCGTCCCAGCCGACCTTCACCTTCGCGATGCCAAGGCGATAAGCGGGCTTGGCGAGGTCGACGGTCGCCGTCGGTTTTGCGACATCGCGCGAGAAGAACGGCAGATGCCAGCGCCGTGCGAGATCGGCGAGCCACAAGCGCCAGCCGCCGACGCGTCCCCGCACCGCGAGCACCGAGACATAGACGTCGGGCGCATAGGCGCCGGGCATCGGCACCTCGACCACCGGGTCCTTGCCCGACAGCTTGGTGACGAAGCTAGACAGCACGCCCTCTCGCTCGACGGTGACGAGCGCGGTCGCCTGACGGAACGGCATCCGCACCTGGAAGCGCGCGGTCTCGCCCGCCTTGTATTCCTGCTGCTCGGGAATGACGTCCATGCGGTCGCCATTGTCGCCGCCGAACCACCAGTCGTCGTCGCCCGCAAGCCATACCGAGGTACCCGCGCGCGCCACATTGCCGGCGGCATCGGTCGTCGTCGCCACCGCGTAGATTTCCCCCGACAAGCCGGGATCGAGCTTGCATTCGGCGCGGCCGAGCTTGTCGGTCGTGGCGGTGCAGCCTTCGTCGAGCCGCGTCGTCTTGCGCTGGTTGTCATAGGCGTAGAAGCCGCCGATCAGCCGCCGCCGCGCGGTCAGGATCTCGCGGCTGTAGAGCGCCACCGAAACCTTCTTGTCCTTGAGCGGCTTGCCGTCGGTGTCGAGCGCGATGAATTTCAACCGCAGATCGTCGGCGCGCATCATCCAGCCATCGGTGCGGATGCCGAGCTGCACGCCCGAGGTGTAGAGCGGAATGCGCCGCGACGCCGTCAGCACCTCGCCGTTCGCATCGGGATAGTCCATCTCGACCAGCATGTTGGTCGGCTGGTCGACCGTCTGCGGCACATCGATCGCGACGCGCGCGGTGCCGTCGCCCTTGAGCGTGATCGGCATCGTTTGCGTCGGCGGCAGCGGATTGGTCTCGTCGACCTCGTTGTCGCCGTTCAGCGGCTGCACGCCCTCGGTCACCTTGTCGGCGGAGAAGCTGTAATCCTCGTATCCGTCGGGGTGGAGCGCGGTCTCGAAATAGCCGACGCGCGTCTCGACCGGGAGGTTCGCCGCGCCGCCGCCCGACAGATAGCCGACATAGAGGTCGAGCGGCACGACATGCGGCTTCACCTGCGCTTCCTTCGGCCCCGACACCGTCGCCTTCATCGTCGGCAGGCGGTATTCGTCGACGCGGAAGGTCTGGTCGGTCCAGATCGTCTTGTCGCCGATGATGAAGCGCAGGTCGTATTCGCCCATCGGCGCACCCTGCGGCACGTGCCACATACTTTCGCCCACGCCGCGCGCGTCGATCGTCACCGGCAGGTCGAACTGTGTATCCGATCCGCGGTGCGACAGGCGCAGCGTGCCCTTCATCCCGCCCTCGACGGCGAAGCCCTTCGCCACCTGCTTGCGGACGATATGCTTCATGTGGATCGTCTCGCCCTGCCGGACGAGCGCGCGGTCGAAGATCGTGTGGAAGACCGGTTCGGGCGACGAATAGCCGAACGGCAGCTCGAAATCGTACGGCGCGATGCCCTTGTCCCAGTTCGTCAGCGTGAAGCTGTAATCGCCGCCCGAGCGCGCCGAGACCATCAGCGGGTGAGGACCATCCTTGCGCTCGCAACTGCCATAACCGTCCGGTTCGGGAAGCCCGTCGGGGATGAGCAACCGGCCCTCGCCATCGGTGCGGCCGTGCGCGAGCAGCTTTCCCGTGCAGCTATCGGTGACGCGCACATCGGCACCGCCGACCGGCTTTCCGCTATCGAGCGACGTGATCCACGCAAGCGAGTTCGCCCGCCCCCATTTGAAATGCACCGCCATGTTGGTGACGAGCGCTGCGGTGGCGACATAGCGCGTCTGGTCACGACCCAGCAACGCGCGGCCAAGCGCCGGGCTGGCCAGTTCGACGACGTAGAAACCGGGCTTGCCGAGCGGGATGCCGACGACCTCGAACGCCTTGCCCTTGCCCGCGGGCTTCAGTGTGAAGCGATGCGCATCGGCGGCGGTCAGCACGGGATTTTCGCCGGTACGGTTGATCCGCACCTGCTTGCCGTTCCGGGTAACGGTTTCGACCTTGTAATCGCCCGCCTTGTCGACCTTGCGCAGCCACTCGGCGACCGCGCCGTCCGATCCGGCGACGCGCAGGCTCTTACCGGTTGCGCGCAGATTGCGGTTCATGCCCTGCAATACCGGCTCGACACCGCGCACGGTGACGGGGAGCACCCCACCTTCCTTCGCCTCGAGAATGCCGAACGGCGCGGCGAACTTCACCAGCGGCGGCGCTTCGTCGATGCGAATGTCGAGCGGGAAGCGCTCTGCATTGGCGAGGCCGCGACCCGACAGATCCCTGATCGCCGCGGGCAGCACCAGCTTCGCCGTCGTGTCGACCGGCAGCGGCGCCTTGAACGTCAGGTCGGACAATGTCGCATGGCGCTTGTCATCGTCCGACAGCGTCGGCGCGACCTTGCGCCCATCGGGAAATTCCAGATGCAGGCCGGCAAGTTTCGACCGCGGCACGCGGGCACTGAACCGGACATGCGCGTCGGTCAGCGGATTGCAGCCCGCCTGCGGATTGACGCGCGAACATTCGAACCGCGCGGTGAAGGGTTTCCTGACCTCGTAATCGAAGCGCTGGTCGGTGCCCGCGACACGCCCCGATTTGCTCTTGATCCCCGCACCCCAGACGAGCGCCATGTCGCGTCCCGGCGGCAGCGGACGGCGGCATTTCAGCGCGGTGACGGCCGATAGCGCCTGCCCGCGGAGCTTCGGGTCGTCGGGCAGGTCTTCGGCGATGCCGCCGCGTTCGAGAAAGCTGCGTACCTGCCACCGATTGGGCCCGAGCTTCGTCAGCAAATCGCCGGCAAGTTCGGGTTTCAGGACATCGACCGGAATCTTCTCGCCGATGCCATCGACCGCGCAATAGGCGTTCTCGGCAACCGAAACGGGGTCGGCGGGCAGGTTCGCCGCGATCAGGAAAACCTGATCCTCGTCGATCTCGCTACCATAGGCGCTCGGCAGTACCGAACGCGCCACCGGCCCGCCGCTATCGACTTCGAAATGCGACGTGCCCGCGACGGCATAGCCCTTCAGGCTCTTCAGCCCGTCGACCAGATCGAACCCGCAGGTGACGCCGCCGGGCAGCGGTTTTGCGAAGTCATAGACAAAGGTACGCTGATCCACCCAACGCCCCTGCCCCTTGCATTTCGTGGTAACCGGCGGCGCGCTGCGCGGATCGCCGAGCGGCACCATCGGGTCGCTGAAGCGGATCGTGAAACGCGCGATCGCACCGCCACTGACGCCGGGCGTCGAAAGGATCACCCTGGGGGCGGCATCGCCAAAGGCCAGGACCGGCATCAGCGCGAGCAGCGCAAACACGATCCGAGCAACGAGTTTCATCGACAGCCTCCCCGTACATGCCGAAGCTACCGCACCGGCGAGACGAGTCCAGCGCGGATTCTTCCTATTTCGACGGCACTTGCGCTGACGTTACGCAAAGCCAATGATGCGCGCGTCCGAATCGATAGGGGGGTACGTGCCGGACGCGGGGGTCATGATCGGCTGGCTGGATGCACTTGCGCGGGAGGTGACGCTGTTCGCCTGCGTCGGATTTCTGGTCGGCGGGCTCGACGATCTGGCGGTCGATTATCTTTTCCTGAAACGCGCTATTCGCAACCGTTTGCGGCGCGGCAGTCAGCGTCAGCCGAATGTCGGCGACCTTGCGCCGCGCGCAGACGCGCTGCTCGCGATCTATATCGCCGCCTGGGACGAATCGGCGGTGATCGGCCGAATGCTCCGCGCCGCGCTCTCGCGAATCGACCGATCCGATTACGTGATCTATGTCGGCACCTATCCCAACGACCGCGAAACCATCGCCGCCGTCGCGGCGGTTGCGGCCGGCGACGACCGCATCCGGCTGGTCATCAACGACAAGCCCGGGCCGACGACCAAGGCCGATTGCCTGAACGCCATCTGGCGCGCGATGCTGCGCGACGAGCAGGCCGGGGCTCCACGCGTCGAGGCGGTCGTGCTGCACGATGCCGAAGACCTGATCGACCGCGATGAACTGAACGTCCATGCCGCATATCTTCGCGACTTCGAGCTCGTCCAGGTACCCGTATTGCCGCTGATCGACCATTCGTCGCGCTTCGTCGCCGGTCATTATGCCGACGAGTTCGCAGAGGCGCATGGCAAGCAACTCCCCGTCCGCTCGACGCTCGGCGCCGGACTGCCGCTCGCTGGTGTCGGCTGCGCCATCCGGCGCGACATGATCGAACGAATCGCGGTCGATCGAGACAATGACCCCTTCGACGCATCCAGCCTGACCGAGGATTACGAGCTTGGCCTGACGGTCAAAAAGCTCGGCGGCAGGGCGGTGTTCGCCCGCGTGTCGAGCCGACCCGGCGGCCCGCCGGTCGCAGTGCGCGCCTATTTCCCCGGCCGGCTGGACGCAGCGGTCCGTCAGAAGACGCGCTGGATGATCGGGATCGCGCTGGCCGGATGGGACCGCGTCGGATGGGCGCCCGCACGCGACTGGCGCGATCACTGGATGCGGATGCGCGACCGGCGGGCGCTGATGGCGGTGCTGGTGCTCGCCACCGCCTATGTCGCCGTGGTTGCCAATGCCGCCGCATGGGGGCTGCACCGGCTGACGGGGCTGTCCGCGCCGCCCGTTCCGTTCGTGCGCCAGGCGCTGCTGGTCGCGACGATGCTGCTCCTGTTCTGGCGACTTGGCGTGCGCGCCGTCTTCGTAGGGCGCGCCTATGGTGTCGCCGAAGCACTGCTGTCGATCCCGCGATCGGTGGTCGGCAACGTCATCGCGCTGCTGGCGGCACGGCGCGCGGTATTCCGCTATGTCACGATGCTGCGCGGCGGCCATATTGCATGGGACAAGACCTCGCACCGGTTCCCCGACGCGGTCGAGGAAGCCGCGACGTGACGCGTGGAGGGCGACCGTTACGCTTCATACTGCTCGTCGTCGGTGGTTGGACGGCACTGCGCGTGGCGATGCTCTGGCCGCAGACAGGCTCGTTGCCGGCAGCTGTACGCGGAGCATTGCCGGTGACGATCGCGCAAACGCGCGGCCTGCCGGTGCTCAGGCGACATCGTCCTGTTTCAGCCAATGCCGCCGCGCACGATTCCGCGGCGCGTGCCGTCCAGCCGGAATCGCCGATTGCTACCGCAACGCCAAAACGGTCGGTTTTCAACCTGCCCGAAGCACGGCCAGCCCATGATGCGGTCCGGGCACAGTTCGCGCTGATCGGGCTGGTGCGGTTCAACGGCACCGTAGAGGCGCAGGCACGTCCGCGGCCCGTTCTCGACCCATTGCCCGCGAGACCGGCGCCGCATCCGTCGCGCTGGCGGGGGACCGCTTGGCTCTTCACGCACGGGAACGGTACGCAACTGAACGATTCGGCACGGCTGGGCGGCAGTCAGGCAGGGGCGCGGCTATCCTATCCGCTGGCGCCCGATAATCGGATCGCGGCGGCGGGCCGCGCCAGCACGCCGTTGCAAGGCGACGGGGCGGAGGCGAGCGTCGGTGTCGAATGGCGCCCATGGAATGCACCGGTCGCGCTGGTAGCCGAACGCCGCTTCGGCCTCGACAATCAGCGGGGTGGTCCCGCGACCGCCATTGTCGGCGGATCGGGACCCGCGCCACTCGCCGGCGGCTTCGACCTGGAAACCTATGGCGAGGCGGGTGCGGTATTCCGCGAACGGCCCGATTATTATGCCGCCGGCGCGGCGCGGCTGTCGCGAAAGACCGCCAGGATCGGCGACACCGCAATATCGCTCGGGCTCGGCGCATGGGCGAGCATGCAGCGCGAAGCGTCGCGGGTCGATATCGGCCCTTCGGTCAGTATTCCGCTGCATGTCGCCGACGGAAATGCCCGCCTGTCGCTCGACTGGCGACAGCGCGTGGCGGGCGACGCCAGCCCCGGTTCGGGGCCGGCGTTGACGCTGGGTGCCGATTTCTGACCGAGGCGGCTTTTTAACCGCGCGAGAACGCACTATCCCTGCCGTCCGCATGGACATCTACCTTCCCATCGCCAACCTGTCGGTCAACGCGCTCGTCATCATCCTGTTGGGTGGGGGCGTCGGGCTGTTGTCGGGCATGTTCGGCATCGGCGGCGGATTTCTGACCACGCCGCTGCTGATCGTGTACGGCATTCCGCCGACGGTGGCCGCCGCGTCGTCGGCGTCGCAGGTCACGGGATCCAGCGTGTCCGGCGTGTCCGCGCATTTCCGCCGCGGCGGCGTCGATGTGAAGATGGGCGCGATGATGGTCACCGGCGGCATATTCGGCTCGCTGTTCGGCGCGGTATTGTTCAGCATCCTTCAGAAATCCGGCCAGATCGATACCGTGATCGCCATCCTGTACGTCGTGCTGCTCGGTTCGATCGGCGGACTGATGTTCATCGAATCGATCGGCGCGATCCGTAAGGCGAGATCGGGCACGGCATCGCGCGCGCGCAAGCGCCGCCACCACCCGCTCATCGCTTCGCTGCCGTTCCGGACGCGCTTCTATGCGTCGGGACTCTACATATCGCCGCTCGCGCCGATGCTGCTCGGCTTCTGCATCGGTATCCTGACGACGCTTCTCGGCATCGGCGGCGGCTTCATCCTCATCCCGGCGATGCTCTATCTGCTGGGCATGCATACGCGCGTCGTCGTCGGCACGTCGCTGTTCCAGACGCTGTTCGTTACCGCCAGCGCGACGCTGGTCCATGCGACGACCACCAAGTCGGTCGATATCGTCCTCGCCACGCTGCTGCTGCTCGGATCGGCGACGGGCGCGCAGATCGGCGCGCGGTTCGCGCAGAAGGTGACGCCCGAATATCTGCGGCTGGCGCTCGCCGTCATCGTCCTCCTCGTCGGTCTGCGCATGGCGCTGGGCCTCGGCTGGCGCCCCGACGAGATCTACACGGTAGACCTGCCGTGAAGCTGCGCGCGCTGATCCTTACCGCGCTGCTGCCGCTCCTGATCGGCGCGACCAAGCCGGTGCTGGTGCCCGATGTCTCGCAACGCGACATCGACATCGTCTACAGCTTCACCGGTGCCGACCTGCTGCTGTTCGGAGCGATTCTGTACCCCGGCGGGCAGGCGCCGGGTCCCGACGAGCCGCCGACCGACATCGTGATCGTGGTAAAAGGCCCCTCGCAGTCGATCCTGCTGCGCGAAAAGCAGAAGGTCGCCGGCATCTGGGTCAATGCCGAAAGCGCGCGCTATCGCTCGGTCCCGTCCTTCTACGCCATCGCGTCGTCGCGGCCGGTGCGCGATCTGGTCGATGACCGCACCCGCGCGATTTACGAATTCGGGCTCGACCGGCTGCAACTCTCGCCCGCCTCGGGCATGGCGCCCGACACCCAGTCGCGATTCGCAAGCGGCCTGGTCGATCTGCGCAAGCGCGCCGGGCTCTATTACGAAGCGCCCGATGCAGTGCAGATCACCGACCGCGTTCTCTACCGCGCTCGGGTGACGATCCCCGCGCGCGTGCCCGTCGGCAAGTTCACCGCGGAGACGTTCCTCGTCCGCGATGGCCGCGTTCTCGCGGCGGCGGTGCGAGACATCAATATCCGCAAATCGGGGTTCGAACGTTTCGTTGCGAGCGCAGCCGACCGCTCCTCGATCCTGTACGGGCTTGCCGCCGTCGCGCTGTCGGTGCTGCTCGGCTGGAGCGCGGGAGCGATTTGGCGTCGTTTCTGACGCCATGGTAGCGCGAACCTAACGGTATATTTACCCGGCGTCGCCAAGGTGGCCGATGGACCACCGAGGATTTTTTATGGCGGACATGCTGGGCGCGCATGCGTTCGAACAGGCGGAACCTGCGGGAACGGGCAGCGCGAGCGCGACCGGTTCCGCACCCGAATCGGTGGCGGCAATCGGTGCCGTCATGGAAATCGCCGGATCGTCGAGCCTGGTGCTGCTCGACCGTGCGGCGATCGAGGAGCTCGCCGATCACGAGGATTCGGCGATGGCGACGGCGGGCCGGGTCGGGGCGCAGATCAAGATGCGCGTCGGCAATGTCTGGCTGGTCGCCAATATCCGCTCGCTCAAGATGAGCGACATCGATTCGGACCGCGTCGTCGCGCAGATCGACTTTCTCGGCGAGGGCGACGAGGAACGGCTGACCGGAAAGCTCTATCGCTTCCGCCGCGGCGTGACGCGTTATCCGACACCGGGCTCCTACGTCTATCCGGTATCGACCGCCGACCTGAACCAGATCTACGCCGCCGACGAGCGCGCCAATGTCGAGATCGGCACCGTCTATCCGACGCGCGACATTCGCGCCGCGCTGTATGTCGATGCGATGCTCGGCAAGCATTTCGCGCTGCTGGGATCGACCGGCACGGGCAAATCGACCGCGACATCGCTGATCCTGCACCGCATCTGCGAACTCGCGCCGCAGGGTCATATCGTGATGATCGACCCGCACGGCGAATATGCCGCGGCGTTCAAGACCAACGGCGCGATCTACAATGTCGACAACCTCGCGCTGCCCTATTGGCTGATGAACTTCGAGGAACATTGCGAGGTATTCCTCACCGGCTCGGGCTCCAGCCGCCAGGTCGACGCCGACATCCTCGCCAAGTGCCTGCTGATGGCGCGCGGCAAGAACCGGCTGGCGCAGCAGATCGGGAAGCTGACGGTCGATTCGCCGATCCCCTATCTGCTGTCCGACCTGACCAACATCATCCAGCTCGAAATGGGCAAGATGGACCGCGCCGGCGACACCGCCCCCTATCTGCGGCTCAAGACCAAGATCGAGGAAGTGAAGGCCGACCCGCGCTATTCGTTCATGTTTTCCGGCATGCTGGTCGCCGACACCATGGCAGACTTTCTGTCGCGCATCTTCCGCCTGCCGAGCAACGACAAGCCGATCTCGATCATCGACGTATCGGGTGTTCCCTCCGAAATCACGTCGGTCGTGGTCGCGCTTCTGTCGCGCATGGTCTTCGACTTCGCGATCTGGTCGCGCAACGAACCGCAACGGCCGATCCTGCTCGTCTGCGAAGAGGCGCACCGCTACGTTCCCAACGATCAGAGCGCGGAAAGCTCGTCGGTCGGGCACACGCTCAGCCGCATCGCCAAGGAAGGCCGTAAATACGGCGTCTCGCTGGGCCTCGTGACGCAGCGGCCGTCGGACCTTGCCGAAGGCGTGCTGTCGCAGTGCGGCACGATCATCTCGATGCGCCTGAACAACGACCGCGACCAGGCCTATGTCCGTGCGGCCATGCCAGAGGGCGCACGCGGCTTCCTCGATTCGATCCCGGCGCTCAGGAACCGCGAATGCATCATTTGCGGCGAAGGTGTCGCAACGCCGATCCGCGTCCTGTTCGACACGCTTGAGGAAGATCGCCGTCCGGCATCGGGCGACCCGCTATTCTCCGAACTCTGGCGTCAGGTCGGCGACGAGGAAGCGATCATCGGCCGCACGATCAAACGCTGGCGCGCACAGGGGCACTGAGCCCCGCGCGCAGCGGCACCGCCGCGGTCACGCCAAATCCAGTTTTTCGAAAAGCCGAACCGGCTTTAGCCGGCGTCTTCCTCGGCATCGCCGGGGACGCCGGCCGCCGGCACCGAAAGCAGGCGCCGCAACCGCGCCTTGAACTCGCGCAGATTGCTTCCCGCCAGCCGTTCGACCGAGGAAAAGCTGAAGCTTTGCGGATTCACCGCGCGGCCGTTCTTCCGGATTTCCCAGTGCAGGTGCGCGCCGGTCGACAGGCCGGTCGAACCGACATAGCCGATCACTTCGCCGCGCCGGACACGCTCGCCCGAATGCACAGCGAACTTGCTCATATGGCCATATTCGGTGGTGATGCCGCCGCGGTGCTTCAGCTTGATGAAATTGCCATATCCGCCGGCGCGCCCCGCATAAGCGACCACGCCGTCCGATGCGGCATGGATCGGCGTGCCATAAGCAGCCGCGATGTCGAGCCCCTTGTGCATCCGTTTCGCGTGGAGGATCGGGTGGTAACGCATGCCGAAGGTGGACGTGATGCGGCCATGGACCGGCATCATCATCGCGCCCTTGCGCTCGCTCGTGCCCTTGGGGTCGAACCAGCTTGTGCGCCCGTCATCGTCCCAGCGCATCAGCTGCACGTCGCGGCTGCCATGGTCGAGCCCCGCATATAGCAGGTTGCCGAGCTGCGTCTCGCCGGTCGCGGCGCGTTCGCGCTGGACGATGATATCGAACTGGTCGTCGGCGACGATCGAGGACATCGGCACGACATTGGCGATCGACTTGATATAGGCCGCGACCGCGCTGGCCGGCACTCCGGCGGCACGTGCCGAACGATACAGGCTGGCGCCGACCCGACCGCGAATGCGCAGCGGCGTGTGATCGACCGCGATCGGGATGCGCGTGAGCGACAGGCCGGCATCGCCGCGCGAGACCTCAAGCGTCAGGTCGAACTTCGCGCGGAAGGAAAGCTTTTCGAGCGGGCGCGGCTGCGACTTCGCCGGACGGCGGCCAAGCGTCAGGTCGAGCCGCGTACCCGATTTGAGATCGTCGAGCGAAATCGCATTTCCCACCAGATCGGCGGTGCGCGTCGCGTCGGCCTTGTCGAGCCCGGCCCGCAGCAGAACGTCCGCGAAATCCTCTCCACGACCGACCAGCGCAGTCTTTTCAATGATGGGACGTTCAGGCGTATCGGCCAGCGGCTCGACCAGATTGGTCGCGCCCATATGCGCACCGGTGTTCGATCCCAGCGCCAGTGCCGAGATCGACTGGGTGCGCGCATCGTCCCAATCGGAGCCCGACAGCGGCGCGGGCGACGCCGCATGGATAGGGCGGGAAAAACCGGGCGACAGCATGACGGTGACGGTGCAGAGCGCGGCGCAGGTCGCAACGCCGCGAAACCATTCGCGCGAGCCGATCCGCGACCCGAGGTCGGGCACCGGATCGAAATCGGGAAAGCGTTCGCGCAGCTTGTCGGCAAGGCTCTGCGGACGCGGCGCCAGAACACGCCCGAACGAGAGCGCCCCCGTTCCGCTACCTTGATCCAGTCCATGTTCGGTGCGCAGGAACAATGCGCCAACCCCCGGCAATCTGCGGCCGCACTACCCCCGGCCCGGGAAAATCACTGTGCAACTAATAGGCTAAAGTCAAATTAACCCGGCGCCCCTCGGACGATAGTTGCGGTGAACCGTGCGGCGAGAGGGACGAACCCGGAAAGATTACGCAACTTTCCCGGTTTTGCGCGAGTCGCGGGCTGAATTTCGGCAACTTGCAACGGTCGACGAAACCAACGATCTTGGGGCGGTGATGAGTGAGTTCGCACTAAGCCCCGTCACGGCGGTGCTCGGCCCCACCAATACCGGCAAGACGCATCTGGCGGTCGAGCGGCTGTGCGGCCATGCGAGCGGCATGATCGGCTTTCCGCTGCGGCTCCTGGCGCGAGAGGTTTATGACCGCGTGGTCGCGATCAAGGGCGAGCGCCAGGTCGGGTTGATAACCGGCGAGGAGAAGATCCTGCCGCCCGATGCACGCTGGCTGCTGTGCACCGCGGAATCGATGCCGGTCGATCGCGATGTCGCCTTCGTTGCGCTCGACGAAGCGCAGCTCGGTGCCGACCCCGAACGCGGCCATGTCTTCACCGATCGGCTGTTGCGCGCGCGCGGACGCGAGGAAACGATGATCCTCGGCTCTGACTCGCTCGCGCCGATGCTGCGCAAGCTGGTGCCGGAGGCGGAGATCATCGGCCGGCCGCGGTTCTCGACGCTCAGCTATGCCGGCGCCAAGAAGCTTTCGCGCCTGCCGCGGCGCTCGGCGATCGTCGCCTTCTCCACCGAAGAGGTTTATGCCGTCGCCGAAACGCTGCGCCGGCTGCGTGGCGGCACCGCCGTCGTCATGGGCGCATTGTCGCCGCGAACGCGTAACGCGCAGGTGGCGATGTTCCAGGCTGGCGAGGTCGATTATCTCGTCGCGACCGACGCGATCGGCATGGGGCTGAACCTCGATGTCGCGCATGTCGCCTTTGCCGGGCTCAGCAAGTTCGACGGCCATCGGCGCCGGCGGCTGACGGTCGCCGAAATGGCGCAGATCGCCGGGCGCGCAGGTCGCCATCAGCGCGACGGCACGTTCGGCTCGCTCCATGCAGACGGGCCGTCCGCCTTTACGCCCGAAGAGATCGAGGCGCTCGAAGATCACCGCGTCGCACCGCTCAAGTCGCTCTACTGGCGCGACGGTGTGCCGCGCCTGTCGAGCATCGACACGCTGATCGCCGACCTTGAGGCGAAGCCCGAACAAGAACTGCTGCGCCCCGCGCCCGAGGCGATCGACCTTGCGGTGCTCAAGAAGCTTGCGAACGAAGACTGGGTTCGCGACCGCGCGCGCTCCCCCGCGATGGTCGCACGACTTTGGGCCGCCTGCGGCCTGCCCGATTTCCGCAAGCTGGGTGTCGATCCGCACGCGCGCTTCGTCGGCCGCGTGTTCGAAGCGTTGAGCGAAGGCAACGGCCATGTCTCGCACGAATGGTTCGCGGGTGAGATCGCCCGGCTCGACAATGTCCAGGGCGATGTCGAAACCATCGCCGGACGGATCGCGGCGGCGCGAAGCTGGGCCTATATCGCGCACCGCGCCGACTGGCTCGCAAGTCCCGAACACTGGGCCGGGCGAACGCAGGAGATCGAGGAGCGCCTGTCAGATGCGCTGCACGAGCGGCTGACGCAGCGGTTCGTCGATCGGCGAACGTCGGTCCTGCTGCGCCAGATCGGCGCCGATGCGGGCGAGCTTCCGGTCGAGATCGGGCCCGAGGGCGAGGTGATGGTCGAGGAACATGTCCTCGGCCGGCTCGACGGATTTCGCTTCTCGGTCGCCGCGGATGCCCGAGCGCATGACAAGCGGATGCTGCTCGCCGCCGCCGAAAAGCGACTGGGCGGCGAATTGTCGCGGCGCGGCGCAGCACTTGCCGCGGCCAGCGATTCGGAGATCACGCTGTCCCCCGACGATGGTGGGGCGCCGCAGCTATGCTGGCGCGAGGTCGTGATTGCGCATCTGAAGGGCGGTACGTCGCCCGCCCGTCCGAAGGTAGTTCTCGACCGCAGCCTCGACTGTCTCGACAAGGCGCAGCGCAAGGCGGTGAAGGATCGCATCGAACGCTGGGTGGCCGACCAGATTGCGCGGCGCTGCCCGTCGCTGCCCCGGCTCGACGCGATTACGCGCGATCCCGCCGCCTCGGCCCGGCTGCGCGCGGTAGCGGCGGCGCTGTCCGAACATGGCGGCATCACCGCGCGCGATCCCGTGGCCAAGGCGGTGGGCGCGCTCGAGGCCGAGGATCGCAAGCGCCTGCGCAAGGCCGGTATCACGATCGGGACGCTCGACCTGTTCGACCCCCGGCTGCTCAAGCCCGCGGCAGCGCGGTGGCGCGCAGCGCTGTTCGCGGCAGCGGGCGGCAGGCACGCCGCGCAGCCCAAGGAAGGCGCGACGGTGCTCGATCGCGGTGCCCCGGGGGCAAGCGCGGCAATGGGCTTTCGCGCGATCGGTGCGCAAGCGGTTCGCGTCGATCTGGTCGAACGCATCGCGCGCGACGCGCATGACAAGCGCGACGGCCGGACCCCGTTCGCGCCCGATCCCGCGCTCGCGACCTCGATCGGGCTGACCGATGCCACGCTCGGCAAGCTGATGGCCCGGCTGGGCTTTCGCGGTGCGCCGCCGGTCGAAGGGCGCGCGCGCTGGACATGGCGTGGCCGGCCTGCCCCGCGCCGGCGGCCCGACAAGCCCGCGCAGCCCGGCAATGCGTTCGCAGCGCTTGCCGATATCGAGTTCGGCAATGGCTGACGCGGCCATGCGCCTCGACCGTTTTCTATGGTGGGCGCGGCTGGCGCCCACGCGGAAGGTGGCGCAGGCGATGGCGGAAGCTGGGACGCTGCGGCTCGACGGCCGCCGGATCGACCGGGCGCACGCTGCCGTACGTCCCGGCGCGATCATCGCCTATGCTCGCCATGGCAAGGTCCGCGTGCTGCGCGTCGCGGCGCTGCCGCGGCGTCGCGGGCCGCCTGCCGAAGCCGCAAGCCTGTACGAAGACCTGCAACCCGGAAGCGCCAACCCCGTTGACGCGCCCCGCGCCCGCGAATAGCAGGTTAGGCAAACACTGGCTTGGAGTTCCGCCACCAATGACCTACGTCGTCACCGAGGCCTGCATCCGTTGTAAATACATGGATTGCGTCGAGGTCTGCCCGGTCGATTGCTTCTATGAAGGCGAAAACATGCTGGTCATCAACCCCAGCGAATGCATCGACTGCGGCGTTTGCGAGCCCGAATGCCCGGCCGAAGCGATCCTGCCCGACACCGAGCCGGGGCTCGAGAAGATGCTCGAGGTCAATACCAAATACTCGGCCGAGTGGCCGAACGTGACGACCAATGCTGGTCAGACGCCCGACGATGCCGACGAGCACAAGGGCGAAGAAGGCAAGTTCGAGAAATATTTCTCGCCGGAACCCGGCAAGGGCGACTGACCCGCGGGCAGCGCCCGCCGAACGGCACGGCCACACAAAATCCCGGGCACGCGCTTCGAACAATCGAACCGGCGCCATATGGTGCCGCACCTGTCGACATAGCCGTCGGCGGTGTCGCATTTGTGCGACGAAACGCCCTGCCGGATATGCAAACCGGCTAGTAATTTTATTACAGCTGTGTTAAATGATGCGCGACGGAGGCGTACATGCCCTCCGACCGGAGACTCTTGTTGATTGCCCCGGCGGCGCTGACCGGGTTCGGCTAGCCGAGCTTTCGCCAGTGTTCAATCCCCCGGGACAAAATTTACGGAAAGGCTTCCCCCTATGGCTGCCAAGGCGCTGTCCTTCGACGTCGGCGATTATGTTGTTTACCCCAAGCACGGCGTCGGCCGTGTCATCGAACTGCAGAAACAGGAAATTGCTGGAATGCAGCTCGAACTTTATGTTCTGCGTTTCGAAAAGGAGCGGATGACGCTCCGCGTGCCCACCAACAAGGCCGAAAGCGTCGGCATGCGCAAGCTGTCGAGCGACAAGACGCTCAAGGAAGCGCTCGATACGCTGAAGGGCAAGCCCAAGGTAAAGCGGACCATGTGGTCGCGCCGCGCGCAGGAATATGAAGCGAAGATCAATTCGGGCGACCTCGTGTCGATCGCCGAAGTGGTCCGCGACCTGTTCCGCGCCGACGACCAGCCCGAACAGAGCTATTCGGAACGTCAGATCTTCGAAGCCGCCGCATCGCGCCTGGCGCGTGAGCTCGCCGCGATGGAAGAGGTCGACGAACCCACCGCGCTTGAGAAGATTCTCGACATCCTGCGCGAAGCGGCACCGAAATATAACAAGGACAAGGATGCCGCTGCCGCCTGACGGCACGGTGCATCCGCACTCGAGAAAGGGGCGGTCGGAAACGGCCGCCCCTTTTGCATTCGGGCGGGATTGCAGCGACCAAATTTATGTGTATTATTGGTGCAATACACTAAGGGAGGTTGCAATGCGCCGTGCGATCACAGTCCTGTTCCTGCCGCTCGCGGCTTGCGGAACGATCGGCAACAGCGGAGGCGCCGAAAGCGCGGGGGCGAAAATCTCGCGCACCTATTCGGCGAACGGGTTCGACGCGGTCAGGCTGCGCGGGTCCGACAATGTGGAAATTTCGACCGGCAAGGACTTTTCGATCCACGCCACGGGCTCCGAAAAGGCGATCGAGCGACTGGAGGTCAAGGTCGATGACGGCGTTCTGACCATCGGCACGAAGCGCAACAGCGGCTGGAGCTGGGGATCGCGCGGAAGCGCGACGGTGCGCGTCACGATGCCCGAACTCCACGGCGCAGCGATCGACGGGTCGGGCGATATGACCGTCGACCGCGCCCAGGGCGATTTCAACGGCTCGATCGCGGGGTCGGGCGACCTTGCCGTCGGGATGGTCGAGGGTGGCCGCGTTGCGCTTTCGATCGCGGGTTCGGGCTCACTGTCGGCGGCCGGCAGGGCGGATGATCTGTCGATTTCCATCCAGGGGTCGGGCGATGTCCGCGCGCGCGACCTGAAGGCATCCTCGGCCACGGTCTCGATTGCCGGATCGGGCGACGCGACCGCGATCGTAGATGGCCCGGCCACGGTGTCGGTGATGGGATCGGGCGATGTCGATCTGGGACCCGGCGCGCGCTGCACGAAGCACAAGATGGGATCGGGCGATATCCGCTGCGGAGCATAGTTGCTTGCGCCGGCTTCGCTTCGATGCGATGCCGGCGACCATGCCGATCCGCCTCCTGCTCGCAGCGCTGTTGCTGCTCGTGCCCGCCAGCGCGGGAGCGCGCGATCGCACGATCATGCTCTCGACCTTCGACAGCATTCGCGTCGATGGGCCGTTCGAGGTCCACCTGACGACGGGAAGCGGCTCCGGCGCCACCGTTTCCGGCGATGTGCGCGCGATAGAGGCGGTCGATGTTCATGTCGAAGGGCGGACACTGATCGTCGCGCCCAGCCTCAACCAATGGGGCGGCTGGCCCGGCGAGCGCCATCAGCCGCCGGTCATCACCGCCACCACGCCGGAGGTTCACGCAGCAAGCGTCATCGGCGGCGGTACGCTCGATCTCGACATGCTGACGGGCCAGTCGGTCGCGCTGACGGTAACCGGATCGGGGCGGCTGAATATCGGCAAGGTCGATGCCGATCAGCTTACCGCCGTGCTCGCGGGGTCGGGCGCACTGGCGCTTTCGGGCAAGGTTCACCAGGCGCGCTTCACCAACAGCGGCACCGGAAGCATCGACGCAGCCGACCTTGTGGTATCCGATCTGACGGTCAGTTCGGACGGGCCCGGGCAAAGCGATTTCCATGCCGAGCGGAGCGCGAACATCACCGCCACCGGGCTTGGCTCGATAACCGTCACCGGCAATGCGAGCTGCACCATCCGCGGCCCGGGACCGGTGCATTGCGACCGGATGGAGCGCTAGGCCCGCATCTCAGGCGGCAACGCGAAACCGCAGCAACCGGTCGTCCAGCGCGATCAGTGCTTCTGCCGACCGGCCGATCGCACGGATGATTTCGGGATGCGCGGCGTCGAGTCCGCCGGTCAGCGACCCGAAGGCAGGCAGGATCAGCTTGCTCTGACTGGCCAGAAAACATCTGCGCGCCACCGATCGGCCGCGCGCACGAACGCGGATCTTGGGGTGGAAATGCCCCGACAATTCGGGCCGCGCCTCGGCCGGTTCGGCCTGGTGGCGCAGGATGAGGCCATCGACCTCCGCCTCCGTCACGACGTCTCCGCCCAGCCTGTCCTCATATACCGCGTCATGGTTGCCGCTGATCCAGGTCCAGCGCACGCTGCGCGTCAGGTCGTGCAACGCATCCCGCGCTTCGGCGCGCATCCGCGCGCTGCCCGCCCTGTCGTGAAAACTGTCGCCCAGGCACCAGACCTCGCGAGCGTCCACGGCCTCTACCGCTGCGGCAAGCATGCGAAGCGTGGCCATGCTGTCATAGGGCGGAAGCATCTGGCCATGCCGCGCGAACCAGCTCGCCTTTTCGAAATGGAGGTCCGCGACCAGCAGCGCACGCCGCTGCGGCCAGAACAGCGTGCCGTCGGTACGTGCCGCAAAGTCGCGACCAGCGAACGAAAGGGGAACCATGGCACCGCTATCGTTCGCGCACGGTCAGCGGTCAAGGCCCAAGGCTACCACCACACAGGCGGCACATAATCGGGATCGGGCATATGAAACACGATCCGCGAATTGGTGAAGTCGATATCGACCTGCGAGAAAATCCGCAGCGCGTCCATGCCGAGGATCAGGACCGGCCTGTCCCCCGGGGCGAAGGTGTCGAAGGGCGGTTGCGGCGAGAATGCCACCGGCAGTGATTTATAGCGGACGCTGCCGATCTTCACCCCGTCGACGAGTGACAACTGCGCCTCCACGCGATCGCCGGTCACGCTCAGCACCGTCAACGGGTTGGCGATGCTGCGACTCCTCTCGACCAGGCGCTGAAAGGCGGGATTTCCAACGCTGATGACCGATCCGGTGTCGATCAGCACCCGGATGGCATGACCGCGATATTCGGCATCGGTCAGCACGAGCCGGTGATGATAGCGCCGTGCCGTGACCACGATCTCATCGGACGAATGACGCAGCACACGGCGGCGCGGCGAATCGCGAACCGACATTTCGCGCCGGGCAAAGTCGAAGCGGATCAGATGTCCCTCGAGCACGTCGAGGCCGAGCAGCCCGTGTGCCCCCAGGTCGTATTTGTCGAGCCCCGGCGCGGCCAGGCCGGCAAAATCAGACAGCCGCTCGACGGACAATTCGGGCACAACATAGGTGCCGACAACCTGTCGGCCGCTCATCGCCGCCAGCGTGACGCGCGGCCCCGACTTGAGCCCCAGCACCGTGGCAAGTTGCCGCGAAATAACCGTGCGCTCGGCGCCCGTGTCGATGACGAAGGGATATGGCCCCTCGCCGTTGATCGAAACGGGCACGGTCATCCGCCGCTGGTTTTCACCCAGCGTCAGCAGCGCCGCATCGGACAACATCTGGCGAAGTTCGGGCGATGGTCGCGCGCTTGCCGATCCATCACCGGAATGTGTGGCTGGCAAGGATTGCGCCGAAAGCAACGCGGCGCAAGGTAATATCATAAGCGCCTTCAACATTGAAAAATGATAACACAAAATGTGCCATTTCGCAATTTGACCGGCGACTTTGCGGTCCGCGAAGCTATTCCATCGCAGCCGCGGCGAGCAGTTCGGCCTCGGACAGCAGCGCATCCTCGGCGCTTCCCTGCGCAACATTTTCACGCCCGATCAGCACGAGCACCGGCACCGCGAGCGGACTGATCCGGTCGAGCCGTTTGTGCAGCATCGTACCGCCCGCGCGGTCGAGCAGATCGGCCAGCCGGCCGACATCGGTCATCCGTGCGCGGGCATCGGCCCATGCTGCGCGCAGCAACAGGTGGTCGGGTTCGTAGCGGCGCAGCACGTCGTAGATCAGGTCGGTGGAAAAGGTCACCTGCTTGCCCGACTTGCGCTTGCCCGGATGCTGTCGCTCGACGAGCCCGCCGATAACCGCAACCTCGCGGAACGCGCGTTTCAGGAGCGCAGAGCCCTGCACCCATTCGACAAATTCATGCTCCAGGATATCGGGCGAGAACAGCGCCGCCGGGTCCTCGACCGGTTCGAGCCCATAACAGGCGAGCGCATAGTCGCTCGACACGAAGCCGAGCGGTTTCAGCCCCTGGCTTTCCATTCGCCGGGTGATGAGCATGCCGAGCGACTGGTGCGCGTTCCACCCCTCGAAACTGTACGCGACCATGTAATGTCGCCCCTCGTGCGGGAACGTCTCGACGAGCAGCTGGTCGGGAGCGGGCAGCACCGATCGCCGTTGCTGTACCTCGAGCCATTCGCGAACATCCCCGGGAAAGCGTGCCCACTGGTCGCGGTCGTGCATCAGCGTGCGCACGCGCCGCGCGAGATTGGTCGACAGCGGCATCCGCGCGCCGACATAGGTCGGGATGCGCGCCGACCTGGCGGTCGCCCGCACGACGAGATCGGTGACGTCGATCCGCTCGACCTCGAGGCTCATGCCCGCAAAGAAGAACGTGTCGCCCGGCGAAAGCTGCGCGGCGAAATATTCCTCGACCGTGCCCAGCTTGCGCCCATTTTTGAACCGCACGTCGAGCGTCGGCGCATCGACGATGATGCCGGCGTTCATTCTATGCTGCGTGACAAAGCGCGGATGGCTGACGCGCCACAGCCCGTCGGCACCGTGCGTCAGCCGCTTGAACCGGTCATACGCCTTCAACGAATAGCCGCCATCTTCGATGAAGCCGAGCACGCGATCGAAGGCTTCTTGCGTGAGCGCCGAATAGGGCAATGCTGCACGAACCTGCCGCAGCATTTCCGCAGCATCGAACGGCGCTGCGCAGGCACACGCCATCAAATGCTGCGCGAGAACGTCGAGCCCGCCGGGGCGGAAAATATCGGGATCGAGTTCGCCCGCCTCTACCGCATCAAGCGCCGCGCGCGCTTCCAGATACTCGAAGCGGTTGCCCGGAACGAGAACCGCCTCCGACGGCTCGTCGAGCCGGTGATTGGCGCGGCCGATCCGCTGCAGCAATCGCGACGATCCCTTGGGCGCGCCCATCTGGATCACGCAGTCGACATCGCCCCAGTCGACGCCGAGGTCGAGGCTCGCCGTCGCGACCAGCCCGCGCAACTTGCCCGCCGCCATCGCCGCCTCGACCTTGCGCCGCGCCTCCTTCGACAGGCTGCCGTGATGGACACCGATCGGCAGCCCCATCTCGTTTGCCTTCCACAAATCCTGGAAGATCAGTTCGGCGAGGCCGCGGGTGTTGCAGAACACGATCGTCGTGCGGTGCGTCTCGATCTCGGCCATGACCTGCGGCGCGGCATAGCGGCCCGAATGGCCCGACCAGGGCACGCGCCCCTCGGGAAGCAGGATGGAGATATCCGGATCGGCGCCCGCTTCGCCAAGCACCTTCTCGACGCTGTCGATATCGCCATCGGGTGCCAGCCATGCGCGGTAGCCGTCGGGATCGGCCACCGTTGCCGACAGCGCGACGCGGCGCAGCGTCGGCGCGATATGCTGCAACCGCGCGAGCGAGAGCGAGAGCAGGTCGCCGCGCTTCTGCGTGGCAAAGGCATGGACCTCGTCAACGACGACGGTGCGCAGATTTTCGAATAGCGTGAAACTGTCGGGATAGGACAGGAGCAGGCTGAGCGATTCGGGCGTCGTCAGCAGGATCTGCGGCGGTCGCGCGCGCTGGCGTTTCTTGCGATCCGACGGCGTGTCGCCGCTGCGCGCCTCGACGCGGATATCGAGGCCCATCTCCTCGATAGGCGCCATCAGGTTGCGCTGCACGTCGATCGCGAGCGCCTTGAGCGGCGATACGTAAAGCGTGTGCAGCCCCTCGGCGGGACTTTCGATCAAGTCGGCGAGCGTAGGCAGAAAGCCCGCCAGCGTCTTGCCCGCACCGGTCGGCGCGACGAGCAGCGCATGTCGCCCGGCACGCGCCGCCTCCAGCATCTCGATCTGGTGTCGGCGTGGCCGCCAGCCGCGTTCGGCGAACCATTCGCGAAGCGATGGCGGCAGCGATTCGATGATGTCGGCGGGTGCGTCCACTCCGCCCGTCTAGCGCGTCACAGGTTTTCGCGCAGCTTGTCTTCGCGGTCCTGCTCGTCATACAGGCGATGCGTCGCCGCTTCGATTTCGGCATCCTGTTCGCGCGACGTCCGATTGTGCAGGATCGCCCAGATGATGACGGCGGCCAGTACGATCGGGCCGATCACCGTTGCGAGGCCCCACAGGCTTCCCAGGTCAATCATCACATTCTCCTTCGGCTCCTTGCGCCTTTCACTCCTTTCAACACTGCGGCGCTGCTTTCGATCCGACTGGCGAAGCGTTCGCGCCACCCCATATCGGCGCAATGGCGCTTGGCAGCTGGATCGAACCCCATCCGGAAGGAATCTTCGTGCCCGCCGCCGATGCGTGGGTGGACCCGTCCGCGCCAAAGCCGCGTGCGCTCGTCACGCACGGCCATGCCGACCACGCCCGCGGCGGACATGAAACGGTCTGGGCGACGCCCGAAACGCTGGCGATCATGGAAGCGCGCTACGGCCCGCAAAACGGCAAGCCCGTCGCTTATGGCGAAGCGATTCGCCTCGGCGAGGTCGATGTCACCTACGTGCCCGCGGGCCATGTCCTCGGATCGGCGCAGATCATACTCGAACATCGCGGTGAGCGCGTGGTCGTCTCGGGCGACTATAAGCGCCGCGAAGACCCGACCTGCGCGCGCTTCGAACCCGTTTCGTGCGACATCTTCATCACCGAAGCGACCTTCGGCCTGCCCGTGTTCCGCCATCCCGAAACGCGCGACGAAATCGCCAAGCTGATCGATGCGCTCCACGCCAATCCCGATCGCTGCGTGCTGGTCGGCGCCTATGCGCTCGGCAAGGCGCAGCGCGTCATTCGCGAACTGCGCGAGCTGGATCATGTCGCGCCGATCTACGTCCACGGCGCGCTCCAGCGGCTGTGCGACCTGTATGTCGATCACGGTGTCGATCTGGGCGAGCTGCGCCCGGCGACCGGGGCCGACAAGGGCGAGATGCGGGGGCATATCGTGCTCGCCCCGCCCTCGGCGCTCAACGACCGCTGGTCGCGGCGGCTGCCCGACCCGATCACCGCGATGGCGAGCGGCTGGATGCGCGTCCGCCAGCGCGCTCGGCAGCGCAATGTCGAGCTTCCGGTCATTCTGTCCGACCATGCCGACTGGGACGAGCTGACCAGCACGATCCGGGAGATCGCGCCGAAGGAAGTGTGGGTCACGCATGGCCGCGAGGATGCGCTCGTCCATTGGTGCGGACTGCATCAGATCAAGGCGCGCGCGCTCGAACTGGTCGGGTTCGAGGACGAGGACGATTGATCGCGGCTGTGCCTGCAGATAGCCTTTGGCGATGAACGCCGCGCGCACCTCCGAGACCGAACCCGATCCGCAGACCGGGCTGATCTTCGCCCGGATACTCGACGGCGCCGGCGGTGCGCGACCGGCCGACTGGAACAAGGCGCGCGATTGGCATCCCGAAAATGAGCAGGAGACGCTGTGGCTGCATCTCGACCGTACGGTCGACGCGGTCACCGACTGGCTCGACAGCGCGCTGCACCTGTCCGAGGCCACGGTCGAACTGCTGACGGCCAATGACACGCGACCGCGCGCCTTTCGCGAGGGCGGAACGCTGGTCACGATTCTGCGCGGGATCAACTTCAACCCCGGAGCCGAGCCCGAGGATATGGTGGCGATGCAGATCTGGGCCGATGCGCGCCGTGTCGTCACGCTGCGCCGTCGCCGGCTCCAGACCCCGTTCGATGTGCTCGCCGATGTCGACGGCGGAGAAGGACCGCAAACCGCGGGCGACCTCGTCACCGAACTCGTCGAACAGACGGTCGCGAAGATGAGCCGGTCGATCGTCGACATGAACGACCGTATCGACGAGCTGGAGGAAGAGGGCGACGCCGACGATGCCGACGCCGACGCGATCCTCGACGTGATTGCCGACATTCGCCGCAACTGCCTGGCGCTGAAGCGCTACATGTCGCCGCAGCACGAGGCACTGCTCGAGATCGGCCGCACCGCGCCGCCCTGGCTTAGCGAGGATAATCGCCGCGACATCCGCGAGACGATCGACCGGCTGCGTCGCTATCTCGAGGATATCGACGTATCGATGCAGAGCGCGGTCGTGCTTCAGGACGAAATCAACAGCCGCGCCGCCGCGCGCGCCAACCAGACGATGTACATGCTGTCGGTCGTCGCAGCGATCTTCCTGCCGCTATCGTTCGTGACCGGGCTGCTCGGCATCAATGTCGGCGGGATGCCGGGCGTCAATGACGGCGATGCCTTCTGGATCACGGTGGCGCTGCTGGTCGGCCTGTTCGGTTTCCAGCTGCTGATCTTCCGCAAGCTGAAATGGCTTTAGGGGCGCCCGCCCGACCGCCCTATTTCGGGCCGGCGACCATGTCGTCGAACTGTTTCTTGGTCAGCTGCAGCATCAGTCCGTTGCGATTCTTCCCGAACGCCTCGACCGGGACGCCGACCGCGCTGTCACCCGTTTCGACGATCGCGGTCGGACCATCGACCGACCGGATCGTGCCCAGCGCCTTGCCCGCCTCGTCGAAGATCGGCGCCCCCGCGATCAGGTCGGCCGCCGTGGCGGCAACCGCTCGGTCGCGCCGCGAGCGGCGGCTGCGTTCGGACTGGTCCTGAAGCGCATTGCGCGCAGCCGCATCGCGGGCACGCGCTGCATCGGTCTTGACCCCGATGTCCATCGAATCGCTTTCCCCGACCAGCACCGGCATGCCCGGACCGGTCGAACCCGCCGCCTGTGCGAGGGCGGTACCGGGCAATATCGCTGCGAGACCGGCGGCGGCGTATACGATTGGGCAAATGCGCATGATCCTCTCCCAAAAGATCGGTACCACGCTAAGCCGGGCGCCGCGCCACGACAAGGCGGACGATTTCCGGACCGGCAGGCCTAGCCGCTGACCCCTTCAAGCGCCTTTTGCCGACGACGCTGAACCGAGCTGCCGATACCCATTGCCTCGCGATATTTGGCGACGGTGCGCCGCGCGATGTCGAAACCCTGTTCGCGCAGCATCGCGACAAGCGTGTCGTCGGACAGGATTTTCTTCGGGTCTTCGGCGGCGATCAGCGCCTTCAGCGCATTCTTGACCGCATTGGCCGAAACCGCCTCACCGCCATCGGCCGACTGGATCGCCGAGGTGAAGAAATATTTGAGTTCGAACAGCCCGCGCGCGCAGCTCAGATATTTGTTGCTCGTCACGCGGCTGACGGTCGATTCGTGCATTTCGATGGCATCGGCGACCTGCTTCAGCGTCATCGGTTTCAGGTGCGCGACCCCTTTCAGGAAGAACGCCTCCTGCTGCTTCACGATCTCGCTTGCCACCTTGATGATCGTACGCTGGCGCTGATCGAGCGCCTTGACCAGCCAGTTGGCGCTGGCGAGACAATCGGTCAGCCAGCTTTTCGAGGCCTTGTCCTGCTTGCCGGTCGAAAGCTCGGCATAATAGGCGCGGTTGACGAGCACGCGCGGCAGCGTGGCGTTGTTGATCTCCACCGCCCAGCCATCCTTGCGCCGCGCAACGAACACATCGGGCACGACCGCCGCCACGCGCTCGCCGCCGAAGCGGCATCCGGGCTTCGGGTCGTAGTCGCGAAGTTCGCGGATCATGTCGGCCATGTCTTCGTCATCGACCCCGCAGATCCGCTTCAACCGGGCGAGATCGCCGCGCGCGACGAGGTCGAGATTGTCGATCAGCGCCGCCATGCAGGGATCGTAACGGTCGGCCTCCTTCGCCTGCAGCGTCAGACATTCGGCGAGGGTGCGCGCGCCGACGCCGGTCGGGTCGAACGTCTGGATCGTTGCCAGCACCGCCTCCACGCGCGCCAGCGCCACGCCCAGCCGGTTGGCGATGTCGAGCAGCGGAACGGTCAGATAGCCGGTCTCGTCGATCTGGTCGATCAGATGCGCGGCGATGAACATGTCGGCGCCATCGACCGCCGTGCCTGCCTGCGCGAGCAGGTGGTCGGCCAGGCTGATATCGCTTTCGGCAAAGGCATCGAGGTCGGGGCCGTCCTCGCCCACGCCGCCACTACCCGTCGCCGCCATTCCCAGGCCGCCGTCGAGCCCGCCGATCCCGTCGGCCGCGCTGTCGTGATGGAAGGATTCGGCGCCGAGATCGACGTCGAGACCCGCCTCGCCCGAGCCTTCTCCGGTCATCAGCAGTTCGTCGGCGCTCGCCGGCTCGTCGCGCGACTCGGGCGTGTCGGCCTCGCGGTCGGGCGCACCGTCGTCGTCGCCGCCGGTTTCGAGCAGCGGGTTCTTGGCGATTTCCTCCGCGAGATAGGTTTCGACCTCGATATTCGACAGCGCGAGCAGGCGGATCGCCTGCTGGAGCTGCGGCGTCATCACCAGCGATTGCGTCTGCCGAAGGTCGAGGCGGGGGGCGAGCGACATGGCCGTTAGAGCGAGAATCCCTCGCCGAGATAGAGGCGACGAACATTTTCGTCGGCGACGAGCTCGTTGGGCGATCCCGCGAACAGCACGCGCCCGTCATAGATGATGTACCCGCGGTCGACGATTTCCAACGTCTCGCGGACATTGTGATCGGTAATCAGCACGCCGATCCCGCGATCCTTCAGGTCGCAGACGAGATCGCGGATATCGGCGATCGAAATCGGATCGATGCCGGCAAAGGGTTCGTCGAGCAGCATGATCTTCGGATCGGCGGCCAGCGCGCGGGCGATTTCGGCGCGGCGGCGCTCGCCACCCGACAGCGCCATCGCGGGCGCATCGCGCAGCCGCGTCAGGCCGAATTCGTCGAGCAGCTGGTCGAGCCGGCGTTCGCGCGCCGCCTTGTCGGGTTCGGCGAGTTCGAGCACCGCGAGAATGTTCTTTTCCACCGAAAGGCCGCGAAAGATCGACGTTTCCTGCGGCAGATAGCCCAGCCCCAGGATCGCGCGGCGATACATGGGCAGGCCGGTAATGTCCTCGCCGTCCATCATGATCCGGCCCGAATCGGGCTTCACCAGCCCCATCACCGAATAGAAACAGGTCGTCTTGCCGGCGCCATTGGGGCCGAGCAGGCCGACCACCTCCCCGCGCGCAACCGATAGCGACACGTCCGACAGCACCGGCCGTTTGTCATAGGCCTTGGCGATCGAAACCACCGCCAGCCCGTTGTCGGGCGGCGTTTCGACGATCGGTTCTGCTTCGGCCAGGGTGGCGACGTCGTTCATCATTTCACCATCGTTGTTCGCACGGACATGGTTAGCAAAAACCTACCAGCCGCGTGGTTGGCAGGAATCCTGCATGATAATCGCGCGCGAGAAAAGGGCCGCCTTCGCAACCCGCCGGATCGTGCGCGTTACTGGCCGCGATCGGGGACCGAGAAACGCCCGGTCACGCGACCATTTTCATGAGTCGTCGTCTCGCCGCTGCGCGAGCTGCCGACCGACGATCCGTCGATCACCGCCTTGCCGGTGTCGAGATCGATGCGCAGGCGGCCGCCGCCGATGGTGTTGCCGCCCTGTGTCAGCCGGACATTGCCGAGCATGGTGATGACCCGCGAATTGAGGTCATAGACGGCATATTGCGCGCGCGCCGTCTGGTCGGGGCGCTTGATGAAGACGCCGCCCGACGCGTCGAGACGCGAAACCTGGGGCGAACCGTCGATAACCTGACCGGTATAGCGCACCGTCACGCGCGCAGCGTCGAGCGTCATTTCGGCCTGCTGGATCGACACGTTGCCCGACAGGATTGCGCGGTTGGCGCGGTCCTGAATCTCGAAATGCTGGGCGGAAAAGTCGATCGGCGCATTGGTGTTGTGGCGCGTCTGCGCCACCGCCGCGCCGCCAATGGCGACGGCGAACAGAGCCGGGAGGAAAAGGCGAGCGCGCATCATCAGCGCCTATTTGCCTGCTTGGGCACGATCCGCAAGTGTGCATTGCCGTCGATGCGGATGATGCGCTTTTCCAGATCGGCGCTGAGTTCGTCGCCGCTGAACGTTCCAAGCGGCGTTCGACCGCTCACCGGGCTGTCGCTCTTCATCGTGCGCGTGCGAAGATCGACGGTCGCATCGCGGGTGTCGAGCTGGTAGCCATCGGCGGCGCGAAACTTGATCGGTCCCTCTATCTTCACCTTTTGCGAATCCATGTCGTAGCGCCCCTGCTGGGCGACGAGCCGCGCGGGGCCATCCGAAAGCTGGATCTGCGCGGCAAGGTCCTTCATCCGCACCACGGGTTCGGCCGAGCTTTTCTGCACCGCCTGCCCGGCGACCAGCGTAAAGGCCCGGCCCTTGTCGTCCTCTCCGCGATACGTCGCACTCTGGATCTTCAGACGCTCCTTGGCGACATCG
Organism: Stakelama marina; assembly: GCF_018122655.1. Taxonomy (GTDB): domain Bacteria; phylum Pseudomonadota; class Alphaproteobacteria; order Sphingomonadales; family Sphingomonadaceae; genus Sphingomonas; species Sphingomonas marina. Next base: position 517,296 of record NZ_JAGRQC010000003.1, on the reverse strand, counting down.
ACCTTGTCCTTGGCGAGCAGGAAGCTGACATCGCCGCCCTTGAACAGCGGCGCCATGACGAGGAATGCCGCGAGCACGCCGATCGCCATCGGCAGACCGGCCTGCATGATCGCGACGATCCGGTCATGGCCGCTGCCGGGCTCCGCCCAGCGCTGCCGACGCGACCGCATCTGTTTCGCGATTTCGGACATGCGCCGCCCTCACCCCCTTGCGATGATCTTCCGATCAGACATGCGCGAAGATGTCGACCTCCGGCCACCCGGCGAGATCGAGCGCCGCACGGTGCGGAAGAAAGTCGAAACATGCCTGGGCAAGCTCGGTCCGCCCTTCGCGGACAAGGCGACGATCGAGTTCTTCGCGGAGCTGGTGGAGGAAGCGAACGTCCGACGCGGCATAATCGCGCTGCGCCTCCGACAGCTCGGGGCCGCCCCAATCGGAAGATTGCTGCGCCTTGGAAATGTCGCCGCCGAGCAGTTCGCGCACCAGTTCCTTCAGCCCGTGGCGGTCGGTATAGGTGCGCACCAGCCGCGACGCGGTCTTGGTGCAATAAACGGGCGCCGCGACGACGCCCAGATAATGCTGGATCGCGGCGAGATCGAACCGCGCGAAATGATAGAGCTTCAGCCGCGACGGATCGGCGAGCACCGCCTTCAGATTGGGCGCGGCATAATCGCTGCCGGGGTTGAAGCGGACGAGATGCTCGTCGCCCTTGCCATCCGAAATCTGGACGACGCACAACCGGTCGCGCAGCGTGTGGAGGCCCATCGTCTCCGTATCGACAGCGACGGGGCCGGGTGCGAGGACGCCCTCGGGCAGGTCTTCTTCATGGAAATGAACGGTCATGCCGACCGCCTAGACCCGTTTGGCTGAACGCTCAATGGCCGGTTGTGTTCTGACCGTTTGCGGCGCCGCGCTTGCGGGCGACGAGGTTCAGTGCCTCGACCCCGGCTGCAAAGGCCATCGCGCTGTAGATATAGCCCTTGGGAATATGCACGCCGAACCCGTCGGCGATCAGGACAAGCCCGATCATCAGCAGGAACGACAGCGCGAGCATCACGACGCTGGGGTTGCGCGCGATGAAATTGGCGAGCGGATCGGCGGCGAACAGCATCACCCCGACCGCGACCACGACGGCGACGATCATCACCGGCAAGTCGTCGGTCATCCCCACCGCCGTAAGGATCGAATCGATCGAGAACACCATGTCGAGCGCGAGGATCTGCGCGATCGCCGCGGCGAAGGTCAGGGTCCGCTTGCCCGCCGGCGCGCCGTGCGATTCGGCGGCATCGCCCTCGACATTGTGATGGATCTCGGTGGTCGCCTTGTAGAGCAGGAACAGCCCGCCCGCGATCAGGATCAGGTCGCGAATCGAAAAGGCCGTTTCGAAGGTGGGCTCGCCATGCGCGCCGGGCGCACCGACCAGGCCCAGGTCGAACACCACCGCCTTCAACCCGACGATCCAGGCGATCATCGACAGCAGCGCGAGTCGCAGGATCAGCGCGAGCCCGATTCCGAGCTTTCTGGCGCGCGCCTGCTGATGCGCGGGCAGCTTGTTCGACAGGATCGAGATGAAGATCAGATTGTCGATGCCGAGAACGACTTCGAGCACGATCAGCGTGATGAGCGCTGCCCAGGTGCCGGGATCGGCGAAGAGCGCAAGGATGTCGGCCATGGGCAAAAGCTGTGCCTATTATGCACCGGAAGCGCAAGTATCGCCGCGATCTTGACCTCCATCATGACAAAATCGTTCGCGACGCTTGATCTTTTCGGTTATACGGATTCGTGCGCCAGAAGAGTTTGTGCGCGCGAAGACCTGCGTTTGTCGTCCGACGCTACGGTTTTTGGGACTTATGGAGACGGGACGAACCGGGAAGACGAACAGGGCAATGAGTTTTGACAAAGGACGCCGCGGCGATCGTGGCGGGCGCGGCAGGGACAAGCGCGATTTCTTCGGTGAAGAAGGCTATCAGGGGCCGGATCAATCCAATTTCGGCGGCGGCCGTGGTGGTTTCGACGACCGTGGCGGCGGCTTCGGCGGTGATCGTGGTGGCTTCGGCGGCGGTCCGCGCGGCGGTGGCGGCGGCTTCGGCGGCCCTCGCGGCGGCGGTGGTGGCGGCTTCGGCGGCCCTCGTGGCGGCGGTGGTGGCGGCTTCGGCGGCGGACGCGGCATGCCTCCGCAGGTCGTTGGTGAAGCGACCGGCGTCGTAAAATTCTTCAACGGGCAGAAGGGCTTCGGCTTCATCGTCCGTGACGATGGCGGCGAGGATGTCTTCGTCCATATCTCCGCCGTCGAGCAGGCCGGACTGACCGGACTGGCCGAAGGTCAGCCGCTGGGCTTCACGCTGGTCGATCGCGGCGGGCGCATCTCCGCCACCGATCTGAAGATCGACGGCGAACCGATGCCCATCGAATCGCATGGTGGTGGCGGCGGCGGTGGCGACCGCGGCGGCCCGCAGCGCCAGCTGACCGGCGAGAAGGCGGCCGGCACGGTCAAGTTCTTCAACGCGATGAAGGGTTTCGGCTTCATCCAGCGCGATGATGGACAGCCCGATGCCTTCGTCCACATCTCCGCCGTCGAGCGCGCCGGCATGCCGACGCTCAACGAAGGCGACCGGCTCGAATTCGAACTCGAGGTCGATCGGCGCGGCAAATATGCAGCGGTGAACCTGCAGCCCGCGCAGTAAAGTCGGCGAATACGACACGGAAAAGGCCCGGCCCGCATACGCGGCGCCGGGCCTTTTTGCATTCGCTCAAGGGTGATGCGGCCAATCCGCCTCGCTCGACCCGCCCTCCCCGCGCATGACGTGGCGGGAAAACCATCGATATTTACCGATAGGAATTGACAGCGGTCTATCCATCGGCAATTTCCGATGGATGGATGACGACCACGCACTCGCGACGCTCTCGGCGCTCGCCCATCCAACCCGGCTTGCCGCGTTTCGCACGCTGGTGCGCGCCGAACCCGAAGGCTTGTCGACCGGGCAGCTCGTCGCGGCGTCGGGGCTGAGCCAGAGCACCTTTTCCAGCCATCTTGCCGTGCTGTCGGGTGCCGGGCTGGTCACATCGAAGAAGCATGGGCGCCAGATCATCCAGCGCGCCGACATTGCGCGGCTGCGCGGCCTGATGCTCTTCCTCGCCAGGGACTGCTGCAACGGCAGCGCCGAACTGTGCGAACCGCTCCTCGCCGATCTCGCCTGCTGCTGAAAGGGACGCCCGTGGCTACCGACGTCATCATCTATCACAACCCCGATTGCGGCACGTCGCGCAACACGCTCGCGATGATCCGCAACGCGGGGATAGAGCCGCACATCATCCACTATGTCGACAATCCGCCGTCGCGCGCGCTGCTCGAGCAGCTTATCGGACGCGCCGGCCTAACCCCTCGCGCGCTTCTGCGCGAAAAGGGTACGCCCTATGCCGATCTCGGCCTCGACAACGAAACGCTTTCCGACGCCGAACTGATCGACGCGATGATGGCGCACCCGATCCTTATAAACCGACCGCTGGTGGTAACCCCGGCGGGCGTCCGCCTGTGCCGCCCGTCCGAGGTCGTGCTCGACATCCTGCCCGAGCCGCAGCACGGCGCCTTTGCCAAGGAAGACGGCCAACCGGTCGTCGGCGAACGGGGCGAGCGCCTCGCTTGATACTCACCGCGCTTCTGATCTTCGCCGCCACGATCCTTTTGGTGATCTGGCAACCGAAAGGGCTCGGTATCGGCTGGAGCGCGATGGGCGGGGCCGTGCTCGCGCTGCTCACCGGTGTCATTTCACCCGGCGACATCCCGCTTGTCTGGCACATCGTCTGGAACGCGACCGGCGCGTTCGTCGCCATCATCCTCATCAGCCTGACGCTCGACCGCGCGGGCTTCTTCGCCTGGGCGGCGCTCCACGTCGCGCGGTGGGGCGGCGGCAACGGCTATTGGCTGTTCGCGCTCGTCATACTGCTGGGAGCAGGGGTCGCCGCTTTGTTCGCCAATGACGGCGCGGCGCTCATCCTGACCCCCATCGTCATCGCGATGCTGCGCGAACTGGGATATGATAAAAGGGCGATGCTCGCCTTCGTCATGGCGGCGGGATTCATCGCCGACACGTCGAGCCTGCCGCTGGTCGTCTCCAACCTCGTCAATATCGTGTCGGCGGACTTCTTCGGCATCGGGTTCGGCGACTACGCGCTGGTGATGGTGCCGGTCGATATCGCCGCCATCGCCGCGACGCTGGCCGTGCTGATGGCCTTTTTCGGCAGGGATATCCCGCGCCGTTACGACGTGACGCAGTTGCAGCGCCCTGCGGAGGCGATTCGCGATGCCGCCGCCTTTCGCGCCGGATGGGTCGTGCTGGCGCTTCTGCTTATCGGCTTTTTCGTCCTCGATCCGCTGGGCGTGCCCGTCAGCGCGGTCGCGGCAATCGCCGCTGCCGCAATGCTGGCGATCGCCGCACGCGGGCGCGCCATCGCTGTCCGGTCGGTCATTCGCGACGCGCCGTGGCAAATCGTGATCTTTTCGCTCGGCATGTATCTGGTCGTCTATGGCCTGAAGAATGCCGGCCTGACCGCAGCGATCGCCGCGCTGCTCGAACGCGCCGCGCAGGGTGGCGTATGGAGTGCCGCGTTCGCAACGGGCTTTCTGTCGGCGCTCCTGTCGTCGGCCATGAACAATATGCCGACCGTGTTGATCGGCGCACTGTCGATCGACGCCACCGCCGCGACCGGAGCGGCGCATCAGGCGATGGTCTATGCCAATGTCATCGGCTGCGATCTCGGCCCCAAGATCACGCCGATCGGATCGCTCGCGACGCTGTTATGGCTGCACGTCCTCGCGCAGAAGGATGTGCGGATCGGCTGGGGCTATTATTTCCGCGTCGGCGTCACGCTGACGCTGCCGATCCTCGCGGTAACGCTCGCCGCACTCGTCCTCAGCCTGTCGCTGCAATAGCAGGTCGACGCGCTTATTCGGTCGCGCCAAGCGGTTTCAGAAACACCTTCGAGATCGGACGAAACCCCGACCGCTCGAACAAACGGTGCGCACCGTGATTGTGCAATCCGCTTTCGAGGAAGATCCAGGCCATTCCGCGCTCCCGCGCCGCTTCCTCGGCAAAGGCGACCAGGTCCGCGCCGACACCCCGATTGCGCACGGCCGGATCGACGGCGAGATCCTCCAGCACGCAATAGGCGACCCTGCCGCCTCTGACCCAGAGCAGCACTGCCGCTCCGACGATTCGCCCCCCGTCGCTTGCCACCGCCACGCTGCGACATGGTCCCAGTTCTTCGAAATCCGCGATCATTTTCGCGGCGAGGTCGGGCGCCCAATGCCTGCCATCCGAACTCAGCCCGGTCTGGACCTCACCGTGACTGATATACGAATCATCGCCTGAAATTACCCTGGCAAAAAAACGCGCGACGTCCTCCATCAGCGCGTCGGGGGCCCAGTCGATCGTGAACGTCATAGGATATTACCGAAACGCCAGCGGGTGGGCGCGGTCGCCGCGCCCCTCCTCGACCCTGGCAAGCCAGTTGGTGATCGTCGGACAGACGAACTTGCTTCCCAATTCTGCATAAAAACGGCTCCTCAAAGCCTCGATCGTCTGATCCGCAACCATTCTGACAGCCTCTTCGGACTCATTCTGCCCGGCTCCGCGCCTGCTATCATGCGGTGCGTCCCAATCGCGGATCAGCTCGTTGACGAACTTGTCGAACACCATCCGCAGTTGCGGCGTGTAATTGTCGCGCAGGTCGTGCCACAGCGCGCGAAAACCCCATTCGAGCAGCGTGTCGAAATACCACGCGACCCAACTGGCGAAAACCTCCGGATCGACGATGTCCTTTTGGCGAAGCCGGGCCGAAATCTCGAACAGATTGCAGCAGTTTTCATAATATTTCCGCGCGGTCAGGAAATCGTCGCCCTCGCGTGCCCGCCGCTCATACTCGGCGCGACCGGGCGCCAGATGGGTCTTGAAAAAGGGCAGAATGTCGCTGTGTTCTGCTTCGAACTTGAACACCGCGTTCGATTCGATCTCGAGCCGCTGATAGATTTCGACCTGCCGGCTTTCCAGCGCCTTGCGGGCGGTTTCCTCGCGCAGCGCCGCCGCCTCGGCATCGGCCCTGCGATTGGCGCGGGACTGGATCGTGAACTGGGCAACGGCGAACAGCAACGCAACCGTCTGGATCGCGTCGCCGGCGCTGATCTTGGCATCGAACAGGAACGGCCCCCACGGCATCGCCTCGTCTCCCCGCTGAACGCGGTGATGCTAGCAACAGAAAGATGGGCCGGGAAGCCGATCAGGTTATGAGCTTGCGCAGAGCATCGATCGTATCCGCCTCGGCCACGGGCTTGTCGCGGCGGATGCGCGCGATGCGGGGGAAGCGCATCGCAAGGCCCGATTTGTGGCGCTTCGATTCATGGACCGAATCGAACGCGACTTCGAGCACCAGCGCCTTTTCCACTTCGCGCACCGGCCCGAAGCGGTTGACCGTATTGTTGCGCACGAACCGGTCGAGCCATTTGAGCTCCTCGTCGGTGAAGCCCGAATAGGCCTTGCCCACCGGCAGCAACTCGCCCTCGGCATTCCAGCAGCCGAAGGTATAGTCCGAATAGAAGCTTGAGCGCTTTCCGTTGCCGCGCTGCGCATACATCATCACGCAATCGGCGGTCAGCGGGTCGCGCTTCCACTTGTACCACAGCCCGACGCGGCGGCCGGCGACATATTCCGAATCGCGCCGCTTCAGCATCACCCCTTCGATCGCGCCCTCGCGCGCGCCTTCGCGGATTGCGGCAAGTGCTTCGAAATCGTCCGCCTCGATCAGTTCGCTGACGTCGAAGCGATCCGTTTCCAGCCGAGCGGCAAACACCTCCAGCCGCTGCCGCCGTTCGCGCCATTCGAGGCGGCGAAGATCCTCTGCGCCATCGAACAGGATGTCGTAGAGCCGGACGAATGCAGGTGATTCGGCGAGCATCTTCTTCGACACGGTCTTGCGGTTGAGCCGCTGTTGCAGGGCGTTGAAGCTGGCGGCCCCCGCCCCTTCGCCCAGCGCCGCGCCCTGCCCCTCGCCGCGCACCAGCAGTTCGCCGTCGAGCGCGCCGGGCTCGCGAAAATGCTCCGCCACATCGGGAAAGGCGCGGGTGATGTCTTCGCCCGCCCGGCTGTAGAGCCGCGTTTCGCCTGCGACATGGACGAGCTGCACGCGGATGCCGTCCCATTTCCATTCGGCCGCATATTCGGCAAGATCGACAGTCCCATCTTCCAGTGGGTGCGCCAGCATGAACGGACGGAATACCGGCACGTCTGCGGGCGTCGGCTGATCGCCCCGCCCCTCGCCCCAGGCGAAGATTTCGGCATAGGGCGGCGACAGCCCGTGCCATACCTCCTCCACCGCATCGACATCGAGGTCGAAAGCCTGGGCGAGCGCGGTCTTCGCCAGCCGGGCCGATACGCCGACACGGAGCCCGCCGGTCGCGAGCTTGAGAAGCGCATAACGTTCGTTGGCGTCGCAGCGGTCGAGCATCGTGGCGAGCACCGCCGGCGCCTCGCTGCGCGACAGCCCCGACAGCCGCTCGACGACATCGGCCACCCCCAGCGGTTCATCGGTGTCGCCGGTCGCGGGAACTTCCGGCCACAAAAGGGCAACGGTTTCGGCAGTATCGCCGACGAAATCGCGGCTCAGCGCCACGAGCACGGGATCGACGCGTTCCTCGATAAGCCCACGCGCGACCGAGCTTTTCACCCCGCGCAGGTCGAGGTCGCCGGTCAGCGCCGCGATCGCCCAGCCGCGATCGGGGTCGGGCGCGGTACGCAGATAGTCGGCGATCAGCCGCAGCTTCGCATTGCGCGAGCGCGTGTAGATCAACCGGTCGAGCAGTTCGGCAAAGGCGCGCATCGTTCAGACACGCAAAGGGCGGCCGGACAAGCCGACCGCCCCTCGCTTCCGTGCTGACCAACCTCCGGTCAGTCTATTGCGTCCTTCACGGCTTTTCCGGCCATCAGCCTCATGATGAGGAAAATGACGAACAGCGCGATGGCGATGAACGCGAGCACCTTGGCGATGGTGAACGCAACGCCCGCGGCGCCGCCGAACCCGATTGCCGCCAGAACCAGTCCGGCGACCAGGAATATGATAGCCCATTTGATCATGTACGGTTCTCCTGTTGCTGCACGGGTTAACCCATATCAACGGGCAAGCGTTCCTTCGGCGGTTCAGCTCTTGCGGCCTGCCTCGAACAGGAACCAGGCGCGTTCCTCGGCCTGGTCGGTCCAGTCGTCGAGGATTCCGCTCGTCGCATTGTCCTTGGCTTCATCGACGATATCCTTTGCCTCGCGCAGCGCGGCGACGAGCTTCAGATTGTCCTCGCGCAGTTCCGAAAGCATGTCCTCGGGCTTCACGAAATCCTTGTCGTTGTCGGAAATCGTCTGGCGCCGTGCGATGTCGCCGATCGAGCGCAGCGTGGTATTGCCGGTCTTGCGCACGCGTTCGGCGATCGCATCGGTCGTGCCGAGGATCTGCGCCGCCTGATCGTCGAGCATCAGGTGATAATCCCGAAAGTGCGGGCCGGACACGTGCCAGTGGAAATTCTTGGTCTTGATGTAGAGCGCATAGGAATCGGCGAGAATGCCGTTCAGCGCCTGCGCAACGGTCTTCGCCGCATTGTCCTTCAGGTCGGTGGGCGTATCGAGCGCGGTCGTGGTCATGTGCGTTTCCCTTTCGATTTTCGGTTCGTTTCAACAACGAGGCCGTAATCGAAAGGCTCCGCGACGCCATTGGGAATGTCCCGATGACAGCAATCGAACGCCTAGATAAGGCGCAGCGCACCCAGCGCCATGATACATCCGATGAGCAGGAACGCGCCCCCCGACGCGATGCGCAGCCATTTTAGCGGAAGCGCGCACCATGCCCGCTCGCCCAGATAGATCGCCGGCAGGTTCGCCGCACTGGCGCCAGTCGCGGCACCGATCCCCGCAAGCACCGGATGCGCCGAATCGAGCGCGATACCCGCGGTCAGAAACTGTGTCCGGTCGCCCAGTGCAAGGATGAGGAGGCCGAGAAAGGCGGTTGCGAACGCACCGATTCGCCAGCCGTCCAGCCGGTCGGATATCCGCACCGGCCACAACGCGCCTGCGCCCGCGAACAGCAGTGCCAGCGCGAGCATCAGCGACCGGGCATCGGGGTTGAGGACCGGACGGACGATTTCCGACCCGACCACGGCGATGGCCGCACTCGCGGCCTGGACGAGCGCCACGGCCACGAAAATCGTCAGCGGTGTACGGTATCTGCTCGACAGAATCGCGGCGAGCCAGGGCGGCCGGTCGCCCGCCTGCGCCAGCAGCGCGGCTATGAAGGCCGGGACGAGAGCGTCCACCGGCCCGGGATCAGCCGTTCAGACGAACGGAACAGGCAGCGGCGAACAGCGTGTCCGCACTGGCTTCGGCAAAGTCGCAATCGACCGCGTCGCGTAGAATCGCGAGCCAGCCCTGGACGAGCGCGCCGCACTCGCCGCGTGCCAGCGCCGAATCGAGCGCATGGATTACCGTTACCGCCGGGCGGATGCCGTTCTGGTGCGCGATGCGGCGGATGGTTTCGAGTTCGAGCGCGATCTCGCCCGGGTGGGTGGCAGGCGCGCGAGCGGTGATCGAATCGACGCGGGCGGCAAGTTCGGCGCGAATTTCGGGGGTCGGCAATGCGGTCTGGGCCATGCGGAAATTTCCCTTCCCTGATATGGAAAGGGTATAACGCGGCCTTGGTTAATGGCCGGTAAAACCGCCGCGCGGCTTGACAATCATGCGCCATTGCCGCATGCGCCCGCGTCTGGACAGCGGCCGCCCCGGCACCTGCATTGGGCGCGCGCCGCTTTTTCGTATTTATTCGAACCGTAAGGACATGGGTCATGGCCAAGCCGACCACCGTCAAGATCAAGCTCGTCAGCTCGGCTGATACCGGATTCTTCTACGTCACGAAGAAGAACCCGCGCACCCAGACCGAGAAGCTGTCGTTCCGCAAATACGATCCCGTCGTGCGCAAGCATGTCGAGTTCAAGGAAGCGAAGATCAAGTAAGCCGCGGGCGGCCGACGGCCGCTCCGCCGAGCTTTGTCGATTGGATAGCCGCGTTTGCGCGCAGCCCCTGGCTGTCGTGCTTGCGCGGTGTTTTCGTGCGCGTCAGATTAGCGCGCGGACCTCTTCCATGAAACGCGTCACCGCGATCGGTTTCGATACATAGGCGTTGGCGCCTGCCGCGCGGATGCGGTCCTCGTCCTCACGCCCGACATAGGCGGTCACCGCCATGATCGGAATTTTCTGCAGGCTCGGGTCGGCCTTCATCTGACCGATCAGCTCGGTGCCCGTCACATGCGGAAGCTGGATGTCCATGATGACCAGATCGGGTTCGAAATCGCGTGCTCGCTGCACGGCGTCGCGGCCGTCGCGCACGGGTTCGGTGGCGAAGCTGTGCGCACGCAGCAGATCGCAGAACAGTTTGAGATTTAGTTCGTTGTCCTCGACAACGAGAACCTTCTTCGACACCCTGTTCATCTCTCCGAAATGTTGAGACCTTTCTAGGCGATGCCCGAGCGCGATACAAACAAGGACGACGCTATTGTCATAGGGTTGGGTGCGCTCGGCTGGATCGTCAGCGCCGACGATCGCGCACGGCGCTTTCTCGACCTGACGGGGATCGACCTGCCCACGCTGCGCGACCGCGCCGGCGATCCCGTATTCCTCGCCGCGGCGATCCTGTTCCTCGAGGCCTATGAGCCCGACCTGCTCGCCTGCGCCGATGCGCTTGCGATGACGCCCGAGGCGCTGGTATCCGCGCGGCGCGAACTGGAGGAATGATGCGACCGCTGCTGATCTGCGACTGCGACGAGGTACTGCTGCACATGGTCCGCCACTTCGGCGCCTGGCTGGACGAGGAGCATGACATCGACTTCAGCCCCGATGGCGGCGATTTCAGCAACGCGCTCAAACGCCGACCCTGCGGCACGCCGCTGGCGCGCGAGGAGCTGTGGCCGCTGCTCGAAGGCTTCTTTCCCGACGAGATGAAGCGGCAGACGCTCGTCCCGCACGCGCGCGAAGCGCTCGGCGAACTGGCCGGGCACTGCGACGTCGTGATCCTCACCAACCTGCAGGACCATTGCCGCGAGCACCGCATCGCGCAGCTCGCAGCACACGGCATCCGCCACCGCGTCGAGTGCAACCAGGGCGGCAAGGGCGATCCCGTTTCGCGACTGGTCGCCGAACATGGCCACCCGGTGACCGTCTTTGTCGACGATCTTTCCGTGCACCACGATTCGGTCGCGCGGCACGCGCCGCAGGTACACCGCCTGCACATGGTGTCGGAGCCGTCGCTGGCGCCGCATGTCGCGCCCGCCCCTGCCGCACATGCGCGGATCGACGACTGGCGCGCTGCATCGGCGTGGATCGCACAGCGTTTCGCGGCGGGTCCTGCACCTCTTGACCAGCAGGCAGCAGCGGTAGAGGAGCAAGCATCATGAGCGAACAGATCGAAGCGAAGCTGGCCGAACTCGGCCTTTCCCTCCCCGAAGCGGCGGCCCCCGTCGCATCCTATGTTCCCGCGGTCGAGGCCGGCGGGCTGCTCCACATCTCCGGGCAGTTGCCGTTCGACAAGGGCGAACTGATGACCGGGCGGCTCGGCGAGGACCGCGAACTCGCCTTCGGCCAGCACGCGGCACAACGCTGCGCGCTGATGCTGGTGGCGCAGATGAAGAAGGCGCTGGGCGACCTCGACCGCGTCGAGCGCGTCGTGAAGCTGGGCGTTTTCGTCAACAGCGCGGGCAGCTTCACCGATCAGCCCAAGGTCGCAAACGGCGCGTCCGAACTGATGGCGGAGCTGTTCGGCGAAGCCGGTCGCCACGCCCGCAGCGCGGTCGGCGTCCCGACGCTGCCGCTGGGCGCAGCGGTCGAAATCGACGCGATCGTCGCGGTCCGCTGATACCGTTTCGCAGGCGGCACTTGTTGCTGCACTGCAACACCATGTCATCAATCGGTCATCTGCCGGGCAATTTGCATTGCGTCCGGCAGGCGATTTCGGCAATCTTGTTATGTCGCACCCGATAGTCACGCACATTTGACGACGTGACAGGGGCGCGGCCGCAGGAGCGAATCGACCGTTCGATAAATGAAAGGGATATGATGCGCTTCTCAACACTCAGCGTCGGCGCGCTTTTGCTCGCCTCGACCGTACCGGCCATGGCGCAGGACACCGCGCCGCCGCCGCCCGTAACCGTCTCCGGCGGCGTGACCGTGACCAGCGACTATCGCTTTCGCGGCCTGACGCAGAGCGACGAAGGCCCCGCGTTTCAGGGCACCGTCAACATCAACAGCGATACCGGTTTCTATATCGGCACCTGGTATTCGACGATCGACGGAAAGACGTCGCTTCCCGGCTACGGCAACGAGGAAGTCGATTTTTACGGCGGCTATACGAAGTCGCTCGATAATGGCGTCGGTTTCGATGTCGGCCTGCTCTATTACTATTATCCCAATGGCGCGAGCGGCCTGAACACCGACTTTTTCGAACCCTATGCCTCGGTCAGCTATTCGATCGGGCCGGTCGATACCAAGCTGGGTGCGGCCTATGCCTGGGGCGGCCAGAGCGGCCTCGACTTCACCAGCGGCAATGACGACAATCTGTACGTCTATGGCGAGGCGTCGACCGCGATCCCCGGCACGCCGCTGTCGGTAAACGCGCATCTCGGCCATACGAGCGGCTCGCTGGGCCTCGTCAATCCGGGCGCGAGCGACAAATATTGGGACTGGTCGACCGGCGTCGAATGGTCGGGCGGCCCGATCACCGGCGGCGTCAAATATGTCGATACCGACATCTCCAATGTCGGCAATTTCGCGCAGAACAACGGCCGCGGCTCGACCGTGCTCGGCTATGTCGGGCTAAGCTTCTGACACCATCTTCGCGGGCGCGCTCGCCGTGCCCGCCACATGGGAAAAGCGCCGGGGCAGCCCATGCCGCCCCGGCGCTTTTTCGTACTTCGACAGACGCCCGGCCGTTACGGCGTGGTGACGCGCGCGACCTGTCCGTCACCCGCGGGCGCCGCGACGATGTCGCGCGTGGTCGACCCCTTGTCGACGACCTTGGTGTCGGCATCGCCGACTTCCGACCGGACGCCGGGATCGACCGAGTTCTGGCCGGCGGCGTCGAGTGTATCCTTTTCGACCGCGCTGCGCGGGGCAGCACCGCCGAACATCGCCTGCAACGCCTGTTCGGCAGGACCGGTATCCTGCGGACGCGGCGCGCCGGGCTGCGGCGGCGTCAGCGAGAAATCGGGCGGAATGACGAGCGGCGCCTGACGCGCGACCGCGAATTCGTTGGGTCGCGTGCGGTCGAGCCCGCTTTTCGCGCAACCGGTGACAAGGACGGCGGCAGCGAGCCCCGCGGCGATGGGTAGAGCCTTACGCATTCACATTCTCCACAGTGGCGCGTGCATCCCTGGGCTTTTCGCGCACGAACAGGGCACGGATCAAGAGCAGTAATACACCGATGGTAATCGCCGCATCGGCGACATTGAAGACCAGAAAGGGTCGCCAGGCGCCGAAATGCAGATCGGCGTAATCGACCACGAAGCCAAGGCGCACGCGATCGACGATATTGCCGAGCGCACCGCCGAGCACCAGGCCCAGCGCGAACAGGTCGGACCGGTTCTTCTCGCGCGCCATCCAATAGCCCACGCCTGCCGCGATCGCGACGGTCAGCGCGACGAGCGCCCAGCGCATCATATTGGTGTCGGCGCGCAGAAAGCCGAGCGAAACGCCGTAATTCTCGACATAGGCGAGGTTGAAGATCGGCAGCACATGCAGCACCGCGTCGCGATGGTCGATGCCCAGCGGGCCGGTGACGACATATTTCATCACCTGGTCGGCAACAAAGATCAGCAGCGCGACGATGGGACCCAGATAGCGGGGACGCTTCATCGGTTCAGAACCTTTTCGCAACGGCCGCACAATGCGCCGTCTTCGGGAACGTCGGGCAGGCAACGCCAGCAACGCCCGCATTTGTGATTGTCGGTGCGCGTTACCGCAACCTCCCCTTCGCCGTGATGAACGGTCGACGAGATGAAGATCTCCTGCAGATCATCGGCGGGCAGCGGCAGCTCGGGCACGGTGACCTCCGCCTCGTTGCTCGACCGGATGATCTTTTCGCGGCGCAGCGGCTCGATCGCCTCGGTCACGCGCTCGCGAAGCGCCCGGACATCGGACCAGTTGGTCGAGATCGCATCGTCGCCGGGCAGCGGCGGCAATTCGGGCCAGGTCAGGAAATGGACCGAATCGTCCTCGCTCGGGAAGCGCGCCTGCCACACTTCCTCGGCGGTGAAGCAGAGGATCGGGGCAGCGTACCGCACCAGCGCGTGGAACAGCGTGTCGAGCACCGTCCGGTACGCGCGCCGCTTGGGATCGTCGGCGGCGTCGCAATAGAGGCAGTCCTTGCGGATATCGAAGAAAAAGGCCGACAGGTCCTCGTTCATGAACTCGATCAGCGCGCGCGAATAGCGGTGGAACTGATAATTCTCGACCGCGGTACGCAGTTCGACATCGAGCGCGCCGAGCTTGTGGAGGATATAGAGCTCCAGCTCGGGCATATCGTCGACGGCGATCCGCTCTTCATCGCCAAAGCCCTCGAGCGCGCCGAGCATGTAGCGGAAGGTGTTGCGGAGCTTGCGATACGCGTCGCTCGTCCCCTTCAGCACCTCGTCGCCAATGCGGACGTCTTCGAAATAATCGGTGCTGGCGACCCATAGCCGCAGGATATCGGCGCCCGACTGGTCGATGATCTTCAGCGGATCGACGACATTGCCCAGGCTCTTCGACATCTTGCGCCCGTTCCTGTCGAGCGCGAAGCCGTGCGTCAGCACCGCGTCATAGGGCGCGCGCCCGCGCGTGCCCGCCGATTCGAGCAGCGACGACTGGAACCAGCCGCGATGCTGGTCCGACCCTTCGAGATAGAGGTCGGCGCGGACGCCCTCGCCGTAACGCTGTTCGATCACGAAGGCATGCGTGCTGCCCGAATCGAACCACACGTCGAGAATGTCGTTCACCGGCTCATAGTCGGCGAGATCGTACCGATCGCCGAGCAATGCCTGATGGTCGGCGGCAAACCACGCATCGGCGCCGCCCTCGCGGAACGCCTCGAGGATGCGGCCATTCACGCCCTCGTCGCGCAGATAATCGCCCGACTGGCGGTGGACGTAGAGCGGGATCGGCACGCCCCAGGCGCGCTGCCGGCTGATCACCCAGTCGGGGCGGCCCTCGACCATCGAACGGATGCGGTTCTTCGAGCGTTCGGGCACCCAGCGCGTCCGCTCGATCGAATCGAGCGCGGTGTCGCGCAGCGTCGCACCATTATGATTGACGGTGGCGCTCTTCGGCGTGGGGGCGTCCTCGTTGACATGCATGCCGGTCGCTTCGGCAATGTCCTCGCCCACCGCATGGCCTTCGCGCACGCGCTCGGGCAGCGGCTGGTCGAGCGGCGCGTCCATCGGGATGAACCATTGCGGCGTGCAGCGGAAAATGATCTTCGCCTTCGACCGCCAGCTATGCGGATAGCTGTGCAGGAAGTCGTCCGACCCCGATAGTAGCGCCCCCGCCTCGCGCAGGTCGCGGCAGATCGGCCCTTGCTCGAACTTGGCGCCGTTGCCGGACGCGTTGAACTTCGGATTGATGACCGAGCCGTCGCCGCCCAGCCACGCCCAGTCCTCGCGATAGCGCCCGTCGTCGGTGACCGCGAAAACCGGATCGATCCCGTTCGCCTTGCACAGCAGGAAGTCGTCCTCGCCATGGTCGGGCGCCATATGGACAAGCCCCGTACCCGCATCGGTCGTGACGAAATGCGACCCGTCGAGGAACGGCCGCGGCTTGGCGTAAAACTCGCCGCGTGCGTGCATCGGATGGCGAGCTTTCGCCCCGGCGAGGTCGGAGCCTTTAATACCACCAGTTCGCACGAGGTGAAGACCGGTGCGCTTCTCAAACGGCCCAACTAGAGCATCGGCAATGACCATTCGCTGATCTACGCGACCCTCAGGGATCGACATCGATGGTACAATGTCTTCAGCAGCACCGACACCGACCCGATAAATGCCGTAATCAATCTCCGCCCCATACGCCAAAGCCTGGTTGACCGGAATCGTCCACGGCGTCGTCGTCCAGATCACCGCATGGGCGCCGACCAGTTCCGGCGCGTTCGGCGCTTCCACAATCTCGAACGCCACGTCGATCTGGGTCGAGGTGATGTCCTCATATTCGACCTCGGCCTCGGCGAGCGCGGTCTTTTCGACCGGCGACCACATCACCGGCTTCGCGCCGCGATAGAGCTGGCCCCGCTCGGCGAATTTCAGCAGCTCGCCGGCGATGATCGCCTCGCTGTCGAACTTCATCGTAAGGTACGGATCGTCCCAGTCGCCCATGACGCCGAGCCGCTTGAACTGCTCGCGCTGCACATCGACCCACTTGGTCGCATAGGCACGGCATTCGCCGCGGAACTGAACGGGATCGACCTCATCCTTGTTCAGCTTCTTCTTGCGATACTGCTCCTCGACCTTCCATTCGATCGGCAGGCCGTGACAGTCCCAGCCGGGCACATAGGGCGTGTTCTTGCCGAGGAGCGACTGGCTGCGCGTCACAAGATCCTTCAGGATCTTGTTGAGCGCATGGCCCATGTGCAGGTCGCCATTGGCATAGGGCGGGCCGTCGTGGAGGATGAAGCGCTCCGCCTCCGCGCGCTGCTCGCGCAGCTTCTCGTACACGCCGATCCGCGCCCAGCGCTCGAGAATCGCCGGTTCCTTGGCGGCAAGCCCCGCCTTCATCGGAAAATCGGTCTTCGGCAGGAAGACGGTGTCGCGATAATCGCGCTTGGGTGAAGATGCGTCGTTCATGGAATTTGGGCGTTTAGCCGAGGTTGCGCGCCAGGGAAACAGGTGTGTGCGGGCGCGGCGCCTGCGCAAGGGAAAAAGATCAGATTGGTCCGCGCCGAGGCGCTGAGGCGCGGAGATACCGGCCGCGGCTTCGCATCCGGCACCGGCTCTGCGCTTCCGCGCCCCGGCGCGACCCGCCCTATGCCGACCGCAAGATTTCCCGCGCGCGCTGGCAATCCTCGGCCATCTGGCGCTTGAGCGCATCGAGATCGTCGAACTTCGCTTCCTCGCGCAGATATTCGATCAGCTCGACCTCGATTCGCTGGCCATAGAGATCGCCCGAAAAATCGAAGAAATAGGGCTCGAGCAGCTCGACCGGCGGCTCGAAACTGGGACGGATGCCGAGATTGGCCGCGCCGTCCAGCATGCTCCCGTCGGGCAGATGCCCCCGCACGGCATAGATGCCGAATTTCGGGCGCAAATAGGTGCCGAGGCGGATATTGGCGGTCGGATAGCCAAGCTCGCGACCCAGCTTCGCGCCCGGCTCGACCTCACCCTCGATCGCGAACGGCCGGGTGAGCAGTTCCGCCGCATCGCGCGGACGCCCCGCCTTCAGCAGGTCGCGAATGCGGCTCGACGATACGGTGTCGGCACTGTCGGCAACGGGCGAAACGGTCGCCACGCCGAAGCCCATTTCCTCGCCCAGCGCGCGCAATATCTCGACATTGCCGTCGCGCCCCTTGCCGAAGGTGAAATCTTCCCCCGTCACGACGCCCGCCGCGCCGATCAGCTCGGCCAGCCGCTGCCGCGCGAATTCGCGCGCGGGCAGCCCGGCAAGCGCGGCATCGAAATGGAAGACGAGCATCGCATCCGCCCCCGCCGCTCCGAACAGCCGCTGGCGCTGGTCGAGCGTGGTCAGGCGGAACGGCGGCGTATCGGGCCTGAAATACCGCACCGGATGCGGATCGAAGGTCGCGACGATCGCCGGCCGCCCCTCGTCCTTCGCCCAGCGAATCGCACGGCCGACCACCGCCTGGTGGCCGACATGGAATCCATCGAAATTGCCGAGCGCGACGACACCGCCGCGAAGTTCGGGCGGAACCGCCGAGCCGCCATCAAGCCGCTTCATGGATGGGGCCTATAGAGGCCGCGCGCCGCTCTGCCAAACCGGAACCTTTCGGGCATGCTTGCGCGTTTGGGCGCGATGACGATTCCGCTGACCGAACGCCACGATCTGCGCACCGGCAGCCCGGTATGGGGCGGTCATGCCCAGCCGCCGCCATCGGACCCGCTGCCGGACGACATCGTCGATATCGCCATCGTCGGCGCAGGGGTGATGGGCGCGATGCTGGCGGAACGGCTTTCCGAACGCGGGCGGTCGGTTGCGCTGGTCGACCGACGCCCGCCCGCCGCCGGCAGCACCGCCGCTTCGACCGCACTGATACTCTGGGCGATGGATGTCCCGCTGACGCACCTCGCGGCCGAAATCGGTGAACGCGAAGCCGCGCGACGATGGCGCCGGGTGTTCGCCGCGGTCGAACGCCTGCGCGAGAAACTGGCGGCGCTTCCGATCGGCGATACCGGCGAACGGCCCGCGGTCTATCTCGCCGGATCGCTGCTCGACGCCGACCAGTTGCGCGGCGAGGCCGAGCTGCGTCAGAAGCACGGCCTGCCCAGCGCGTGGCTCGCCGCCGAAGCGGTGGGCGAACGGTTCGGCATCGCACCGCGCGCCGCGCTCGTGTCGCGCGGATGCTGCCGCGTCGATCCGGTAAGGTTGACGCTCGCGCTGCTCGACCGCGCGCGGCGGTCTGGCGCCACGGTGACCTGGCCATGCGAGGCGACGGCGATCGATCAGCGGGACGACCATCTCGCCCTTTCCTGCGCAGGCGGTTCCCTGCGCGCGCGGCAGGTGATCCTTGCCAGCGGTTATGAGCGCGCGACCTGGTTCCTGCCGCCCGCTTTCTCGCTGCTGTCGAGCTATGCCGTCGCCACCGCGCCCGGCACCGCCCCGCTATGGCGCGAGGACGCGATGCTGTGGGAGGCAGCCGACCCCTATCTCTATGCGCGCACCGACGACGAAGGCCGCGTCATCGCCGGCGG
Source organism: Stakelama marina (assembly GCF_018122655.1). Lineage (GTDB taxonomy): Bacteria > Pseudomonadota > Alphaproteobacteria > Sphingomonadales > Sphingomonadaceae > Sphingomonas > Sphingomonas marina. Next base: position 498,336 of record NZ_JAGRQC010000003.1, on the reverse strand, counting down.
CTGCGACGAGGATTTTGCTGCCGAAGGGCCGCGCGATGCCGCAATCGGGGCGAAGGGCGGGCAATTGTCCGAAATGCTGGGCGCAGTGCTCGGGCGCGATCCGGTGCCGGTGGAGCACCGCTGGGCGGCGATGTTCGGCAGTTCGCCCGACGGGCTTCCCGCCATCGGCCGCGCGCGCAACCATGACCGGCTGTGGCTGGCGAGCGGCTTTGGCGGGAACGGGGTCAGCTTCGCCGCGCTCGCCGCCGAACTGATCGCGGCGGAGATGGACGGAACGCCCGATCCCGATGCGGCGTGCTTCGATCCCTATCGTTTCGAATGAACTAAGCTGCCCGCCCTCAGCGCCGCTCAAGCGTCACGAAGCTGAACGCCGGGCGGTCGCCCTCGGCCACATGGTCCTCGCGCGCGGTCTCGCGCCAGTCGTCGCGGTGGAAGCCCGGTACCACCGCGTCGCCCGCCGGCTGCGCATGCACCTCGGTCAGCTCGATGCGGTCGGCGCGGTCGCGGTAGAGGGCGAAGATTTCCGCGCCGCCGATGACCGCGATCTCTCCCGCGCCCGCCACGGCAAGCGCCTCGTCCGGGGTATGCGCGACCTCGGCGCCCTCGGCCTGCCAGTCGCGGTCGCGCGTCAGGACGATGTGCCGCCGCCCTTTCAACAGGCGCGGAAAGCTCTCGAACGTCTTGCGCCCCATCACGAGCGGCTTGCCCATCGTCATCGCCTTGAACCGCTTCAGGTCGGCAGGAATGTGCCAGGGCAGGTTGCCATCGCTGCCGATCACGCCGTTATCGGCGCGCGCGAGGAAGAAGATAATCATGCGCCGCGCCTATACCGCGACCGGCGCGGCGATATGCGGGTGCGGGTCGTAATCATGGACCGCGAAATCCTCGATCGTGTAGTCGAAGATGGAGGGCGGGCGGCGCAGCAGTTCGAGCCTCGGCACGCTGCGAGGTTCGCGCCGCAACAGCTCGGTCACGAGATGTTCGTGGTTCAGATAGACATGCGCATCGCCCCCGCTCCACACCAGCTCGCCGGGTTCGAGGTCGCTCTGCTGCGCGAGCATCGCGGTCAGCAGCGCGGCGGAAAAGGCGTTGAACGGAAAGCCCAGGCCAAGGTCGCACGAGCGCTGCCACAACATGCACGACAGCCGCTTGCCCGCGACGTGGAACTGATAGGTCATGTGACAGGGCGGCAGCGCCATGCCGTCGAGCTGCGCCACGTTCCAGCCGGTGAACAGCAGCCGGCGAGAGGTCGGATTGTTGCGCAGTCCGTCGACCAGCGCCGCGATCTGGTTGATGCCGGGGCCGCGCCGGAACAGGCCGTCGCCGACGGGTTCATAGGTGTCCCAGTCGACCCATTGCTTGCCGTAGACGGGGCCGAGATCGCCCCACGCCGCGGCGAAATCGTCATCGTCCAGAATGCGCGACTCGAACGCGTCGCGGTCGACATCCTCGCCGGTTTCGCGGCGATACCGGTCAAGCGGCCAGTCGGTCCAGATATGTACCTTCTGCGCCACCAGCGCGCGAATATTGGTGTCGCCGGTCAGGAACCACAGCATCTCGCGCGCCGCCGTCTTCCACGCCACGCGCTTGGTCGTGAACAGCGGCACCGCGCCGTCCTTAAGCGGAAAGCGCATCGTCGGCCCGAACAGCGAGCGCGTGCCGACACCGGTGCGATCGCGGCGTTCGTCGCCCTGTTCCCAGACCCGGCGCAGCAGATCGAGATATTGATGTTCGAAATGACGCGCGTCGGCCATGCGGTTCCCCTTCGCCGATCGTCTTAACCGCGCTGCGCCCGCGCGAACAGATGCAGCACCAATCGAATCCGAATCGGATGAAACATTGTCCGAAGCGAACACGGTTCTTCGCGGCGGCCGCCCGGGGCAGTGGCATGATGGCGTCATGATGGCGAATGCCGACATAGCCCTGATTCCGCTGGGGAAAGCGGTGGGACCGATGTTCGGGAACCTCGCCGGGGAACGCAGCGAGGTGGCGGCCTTCGCCTATTTCGCGGACGGGCTTCGGCTGGTCGGTGCGCGCTATATCCGCGGCGGACTGGTCGACCGGGCGGAGGTGCCGCTGCGAACGGTCGCAAGCGATGCGCTGGCATTCGGCGCGAACGCGGTCGCCGTCGCGCACAACCATCCCAGCGGCAACGCGCAGCCGAGCCGCGGCGACATCGCCGCGACCCGAATGCTGGCGCGCGTCCTCCACCCGCTCGGGGTACGCGTCGTCGATCACTGGATCGTGACACGGGCGGAGATACGAAGCTTTTCCGCGCTGGGGCTGCTCTAGGACGACCCACGCCGTGCGTCGTCAGGTCGTCGAATGCCCCGTGGCGCCAGCACCCGCTTCCTCGTGCGCAGCAAGCCGGCAAGGGCGGATATCAGCCGGTTTCGGTCGCGGTCCCTTCGCCGTGAACACCGCCATATAGCCGCCCGCCGAAGGCATGTTCTCCATCCGCACGAGCGAATAGCCGACCGCATTGAATTCGCACTTCAGCAGCGCGGGCGGCGTGCCATGATCCTGTGTCGGGCGGTCGGCATCGACCACGATCACCTGCCCATCGGGGCGCAGCGACGGCCGGACGTGCCACAGAAATTCATAGGGCGATTTGATCTCGTGATACATGTGGACCATGAACACGCGGTCGAAACTGTTGTCGGGCAGTTTCGGGTCGGCCGGTTCGCCCAGCCGCACGCTGACATTGTCGAGCCGTTCGCGCGCGACGCGCTGCGCCAGTGCATCGCGCACGGCGGGAACGATATCTTCGGCCAGCACACGGCCTTTCGGCCCGACGCGCTTCGACAGGCGGATCGTGTAATAGCCTTCGCCCGCGCCGATATCGGCGACGGTCATGCCGGGTTTGATGCCCGACTTGTCCATCACGTCGCCGGCCTCGTTCAGCCGGTCGCGCGCCTCTTCGTTCGACCAGCGGCTCGACACGATATTGGCGACGGGACGGTCGGCCTTGGGAAAGGGGCCGGCGCTGTCATGCTGTTCGGGGACGTGCGGTGGGCCGCCATCGCATGCCGCAAGCGCAAGCAGCATCCCGGCGGGGATCAGCAATGCGCCACGGGCAAGTCTCAATCGACGTCCTCCACCTCGACCGTTTCGCCGGTCACCCGCTGCGATAGCGCAGCCGCCATGAACGGGTCCAGATCGCCGTCGAGCACGTCCGAGGGCGATGTCGATGTCATGCCGGTGCGAAGATCTTTCACCAGCTGATAGGGCTGGAGGACATAGGACCGGATCTGGTGGCCCCAGCCGATATCGGTCTTCGTCGCATTCTGCGCGTTCGCCGCGGCCTCGCGCTCGGCGAGTTCGCGTTCGTAAAGACGCGCGCGGAGCTGGTTATAGGCCTCGGCGCGGTTCTTGTGCTGCGAACGCTGGTTCTGGCACTGCACGACGATGCCGGTGGGCAGGTGGGTGATGCGCACCGCCGAATCGGTCGTGTTGATGTGCTGTCCGCCCGCACCCGATGCGCGATAGGTATCGATGCGCAGATCGGCGTCGTTGATCTCGACATCGATATTGTCGTCGATCACCGGATAGACCCAGACGCTCGAAAAGCTCGTATGGCGCCGCGCCGAGCTGTCATAGGGCGAAATACGCACCAGCCGGTGCACGCCGCTTTCGGTCTTGGCATAGCCATAGGCGTTCTCGCCCTTGAGGAGCAGCGTGGCCGACTTGATGCCCGCCTGTTCGCCGGCATGATAGTCGATCAGTTCGACCTTGTAGCCGCGCCGCTCCGCCCAGCGCGTGTACATGCGCTGGAGCATTTCGGCCCAGTCCTGGCTCTCGGTGCCGCCCGCGCCGGCATTGATCTCCATATAGGTATCGTTGCTGTCGGCCTCCCCGGCGAGCAGTGCCTGAATCTTGTCCTTTTCGGCCCGCCTGGCGAGCGCCTCCAGCGCGGCGGTGCCTTCGGCCGCCATCTCGTCATCGCCCTCCGCCTCGGCCATCTCGATCAGCTCGGCGGTGTCCTTCAGCTCGCTTTCGATATCGCGCGTCGCGGTGATCGCGGCATCGAGCCGCTGGCGCTCGCGCATCACCTCCTGCGCCTGTTTCGGGTCATCCCACAGCGACTGGTCCTCGACGCGCGCGTTGAGCTCGTCGAGGCGGCGGAGCGCCTTGTCCCAGTCGAGGAAGCGCCGCAACAGTGCCAGCGCCTCGTTGATCGTATCCGCATGAGCCTGCGCTTCGGCGCGCATGTCGCTTTCTCCAAATCACATTTTCGCGAGCAGGGTCCCCCGCCCGCACAATCGCGCCCGATATGGGGGCGGACGGCTGCTGCTAGTAGATGCCGCCCTCGCGCTGCAAGAAATCGCTGTCACCAGGCGTCTCCGCCTTTGGTTGCGCGGTGCGTTTCACCGGCTGCTTGTTCTGGTCGGTCTGTTCGTCGCTATGCGCGGTGCGGCGCCCCTCGGTCTCGGGCTTGAACGCTTCCCAGATCACCGGCGCCAGCGGATCGCCCGACGGCCAGGTTCCGAACACCGGCTTGCCCGTCCGCCGGTCGATGCGGACCATGCGGATGCCGGCGGGGGCGCGGAACTGCACCTTGGGCAATCCGTCGAGCGCCTTTTCGAGGAACTGCTTCATGATCGGCGCGGCGACGGTGGCGCCTTGCGCGTAATGTCCCATCGGCCGCGGTGTGTCGTAACCGACATAGACGCCGCCGATCATCTGCGGGCTGCCGCCCACGAACCAGGTGTCGGTCGGGCCGGAGGTCGTACCGGTCTTGCCCATGAGCGGCCGGTCGAGGCTGCGCAGCCGCACGCCGGTACCGCGCTTGATGACGCCTTCGGTAATATGGACCATCTGATAGGCGCTCATCGCATCGACGACCTGTTTCGACCGCACCACCGGGCGCGGCATCGCCTTGCCGTCCCAGTCGGGCGCGTTGCAACGATCGCAGGCGCGCCAATGCTCGGGCCAGATCACCTTGCCGTGCCGGTCCTGCACATAGTCGATCAGCGTCGGCTTCAGCTCGCGACCATGGTTCACGAGCATCGAATAGGCGTTGACCATCCGCTCGACCGTCGTCGTGCCGGCACCAAGCGAGTAGGAAAGATAGGGCGGCAGCTTCTTCGAACTCACTCCTAGCCGTTGGATCATGTCGACGACATGATCCATGCCGGTCTGCGCGGCGGCGCGCACCGTCATCAGGTTGCGCGACTGCTCGATGCCCCAGCGCATCGTCCGCGCGCCGCCGGCACGCTCGTTGGCGAAGTTGCGGAAGCATTTGCGGCCCAGCTTCGCGCCCTGTTCGACGCAAAAGGGTGCATCCATGATGATCGTCGCGGGCGTCATGCCCTGTTCCAGCGCGGCGGTATAGACGATCGGCTTGATCGTCGAACCCGGCTGGCGCTCGGCCTGCAAGGCGCGGTTGAACGCCTGGATGCGCGAATCGAACCCGCCCTGCATCGCCATGATCCTGCCCGAACTCGGGTCCTCGACGATCATGCCGCCCGAAATCTTGGGAATGCTTTCCAGCGCCCAGTCGCCGCCATCGGGCGAAACCGCGATCACGTCGCCGGGCTTCAGCGCGTCGAACGCCGCACCGCCCTTGCCGCGCACGGGCATCGTCGCATTGCCGCGCGGCAGATCGCCGGTCTTGCCATTGGCGAAGCCGATATTTGCGGTGCCGTCGGACTTGGAAATGACGATCGCCGCCTGCCAGTCGTCATAGTCGATGCCGATATTGGTGCCGAGCAACGCGCCGCGCCAGTCGCCATCGTCGCCGATATCGGCTTCGCGGATCGGGCCGGTCCAGCCGCGACCGCGCTCGAACCGGACCAGCTCGTCGCGCAGCGCCTGCTGTGCATAGCCCTGCAGCTTCGGGTCGAGCGAGGTACGCACCCACAGCCCGCCGGCATAGACGCTGTGCGGTCCGTCCTTGGCGGTTTCGCCGAATTTGTCGATCAGCTGGCGGCGCACCGCCTCGATGAAATATCCGCCGACGCGGTCGTAGCGCGAAATCCGCCGCCGGATCGTGCCGAGCGGCTGCGCCACCGCCTCGTCATGCTGCGCCTGGGTGATGAAGCCGTTTTTCAGCATCTCGCCCAGCACCCAATTACGCCGCGCCAGCGCACGGTCGGGGCTGCGGTCGGGGTCGTAATTGGCCGGCCCCTTGGGAAGGATCGCCAGATACGCCATCTGCGCGAGCGAAAGCTGTTTCAGGTCCTTGCCGAAATAGGCGCGGCTCGCCGCGGCGACGCCGTAAGCATTGCGACCGAGGAATATCTGGTTGAGGTACAGCTCCATGATCTGCTGCTTGGTCAGCGCATCCTCGATACGCCAGGCGAGGATCGCCTCCTTCGCCTTGCGGACATAGCTGACCTCGTTCGTCAGCAGCAGGTTCTTCGCCACCTGCTGGGTGATCGTCGACGCGCCGACCGGTCGTCCGTGATGCGTCAGGTTGGTCCACATCGCCGATGCGATACCGGGAAGGTCGACACCGTGATGCGAAAAGAAGGTGCGGTCTTCCGCCGCCATATAGGCGCGCACGAGCAGCGGCGGATATTCGTCATAGCTGAGCACGATGCGACGCTCGCGGGCATAGGAATGCACCGGCTCGCCATTGATCGCGCGGACCTGCGTCGGCAGCGGCGGTTCGTACCGCTTGAGCTGATCGACCGAGGGGAGGTCGCGCGCGAGGAAGAACCACAGCGCAAAGGCGCCGATCCCAGCAAGCAGCGCCAGCCAGGCAAGGATACGGAACCACCAGCGGTGGCGAATCTGCTGGAAACCGCCCCGCAATCCACCAATCTCGCGACGCAACCGGAAACTGACGGTCGAGGATTCACTTTCGGACATATCGAGCGGGGTCTACGGCCTGCGCGCGCAAACGGCAATGCCCGGCACAGTGCGAATTTTGGCCTGTGGCGAGAAGCAAGCAGGATGCGATGCCAAGGCACCGGAGCCGACGCGCGACGCGGCCATCGGCCAAAAGGCGCACCGCCCCGGCAGGGGTCACAAGCCGCAACAGGATTTCCCGCGCTTGCCGGTCCGTCTGTCGCTCAAGCGCCGAAACTGTCAGCGAGAGGCGTATTGCTTGGCGAAATGGATCTCGACCGCGTGGCGCACGCTCTCGGCGATCTTTTCGCGGCCGGCGGTCGAATTGAGGAACGCGGCGTCGTGCGGGTTCGAGATATAGCCGGTTTCGAACAGGATCGAGGGCATGTCGGGCGCCTTGAGCACCATCAGCGACGCCATGCGGTGGAAATTGTCCTTCGTCGCGATCAGCGGCTTCGCCTCGCGCCCCAGCAGCCGGGCGAATCCCGATGAGGCGTTCATCGTCTGGCGCTGCGTCAGGTCGATCAGGATCGAGGAAATATCGGCGGGTTCGTCGTCGAGATCGACCCCGGCGATAATGTCGGCCTTGTTCTCGCGCGCGGCGAGCCGGGCGGCTTCCTTGTCCGACGCCACTTCGGACAGCGTATAGGCGGTCGCCCCGGTCGCGTCGGGATTGGCCGCACTGTCGCAGTGAATCGAGATGAACAGATCGGCGCCCAGCTTGCGCGCGATCGCAAAGCGCTGACGCAGGACGAGGAAGCGGTCGTCCTCGCGCGTCAGCGCGACGCGGACGCGGTGCGATTTGAGCAGCTCGTCCTTGATCGCGAGCGCGGTCTTGAGCGTGATATCCTTCTCGCGCAGGCCATCGACGCCGATCGCGCCGGGATCGTGCCCGCCATGCCCCGCATCGATCACGACCAGCGGCCGGCTGGGATCGTCGCCATAGACATGCGGCAATGCCGCCGAACGGTGCACGGCGGGAACGGGCACCGAAACGCTGTATCCGCGGTCGCGACTGGAATGCCCGAAACTGAACGGCGGCAGGAAGCGCAACCTGCCTTGCGCCGCAGCACTCGCGAACCGGGCATCGTCGACGGTGCGCAGCGCCAGGGTGAGCGTATGGCCGTCGCTGCCGAAATCGCCTCGCGTGACGATCGCGGGGCGCGACAGGTCGAACACGACGCGCGCCGAATCCCCGCCATGCGACGCCTGGCGGACATCGGCCACCGGGCCGCCGACAACCGGCTTGCGCCCCGGGTCCGCGCCGCCGACATCGACCGCGATCCGGCGCGGGCTGTCGAGCATGAAGGCGCTGGCATCGCTGACCCGCCCGTCGAAGCGAATGACGATCCGGTCATTGTGCACGCGAATGTCCTGGATCGTCGACGCCCAGCCCGGCGTGCCGGTGAACCAGCCCGCGAGAATTGCCAGAAGAATGCCCACGCGTCCGATATGCCGCGTTGAAAGTGCGCCGGTCCAGCCAAAAAGCATGCTGAAGATTCCGCTTACCCAGTCCATGCACCATGTCTGGCAGCGGTCATTTCAAGGTGCGGTGAAGCGATGCGGTTAATGGCGCGTAAGCCATAATCGGCAAAGCGTTGCCGCCGGGCGGCAGGATGTTGCCGGTTTCGCGACAGTGTTGCCGCGCCGCGGCGCGGGTGCTAGGCAACGGGTACCGGCACCGCGAAATCGCGGAAGTCGCCGGCCAAATTTCCCCGCGCACCGCGAATTCCCGCGTGTGAGCGGTCATTCAGGTTGAAGCTGCATGTGGCAAGTTCCGTTCCGCCCGCACAATAGCGTTCCACAGTTCGGACGCGCGGCGGCGGAAGCGTCGGACCATCGGTCCGCTCGCGCCCCGGCAGCAGCAGCATTTCACGAGTTCAAGACCGCAGGCCGGAGGTTTTTCCGCCCTGCCCTTACTGTTGATCGCGCGCCGCCGGGGACTTTCGGCCGGCGCGCCCGGAGAATCATAAATGACCATGCGTATGTTGATCGACGCACGTCACCGGGAGGAAACCCGCGTGGCTGTCGTCAAGGGAAACCGAATCGAGGAGTTTGATTTCGAGTCCGCCGAGCGAAAGCAGCTCAAGGGCAATATCTATCTGGCGAAAGTAACCCGCGTCGAACCGTCGCTGCAGGCGGCGTTCGTCGATTATGGCGGCAACCGCCACGGCTTCCTCGCCTTCAGCGAAATCCACCCCGACTATTACCAGATCCCCAAGGAAGACCGCGACGCGCTGCTCGCCGAAGAGGCCGAACACGCCGCCGAGGAAGCCGCGCTGCGCGCCGAGGAAGAGGTCGACGAGGACGATGGCGACGGCGCCGTCGAACTGGTCGAACGCTCGCACGACGACGAGAATGAGGGCGACGAAGACGCCGAGGCTTCGGACGATTCGGAAGGCGACGCCAAGCGCGGCCGCGGACGCCGAAAGGGCAAGGGCGACAAGGAAAGCGCGGCCGAGGCGCTGCGCCAGCGCCGTATGTCGCTGCGCAAGCGCTACAAGATCCAGGACGTCATCCGCCGCCGTCAGGTGCTGCTCGTCCAGGTCGTGAAGGAAGAACGCGGCAACAAGGGCGCCGCGCTGACCACCTATCTGTCGCTCGCCGGCCGCTACTGCGTGCTGATGCCCAACACCGCGCATGGCGGCGGGATCAGCCGCAAGATCTCGAACGCGGGCGACCGCAAGCGGCTGAAGGGCATCATGGCGGAGCTGAAGCTGCCGCCGACGATGGGCTGCATCGTCCGCACCGCCGGGCTGCAGCGCACCAAGACCGAGATCAAGCGCGACTTCGATTATCTCGCGCGGCTGTGGGACGGGATTCGCGAACAGACGCTCAAATCGAGCGCACCCGCGCTGGTTTACGGCGACAGCGACCTCATCAAGCGGGCGATCCGCGACATCTACAACCGCGAGATCAGCGAGGTCGTGGTCGAGGGCGAGGAAGGCTATCGCCAGGCCAAGGACTTCATGAAGCTGCTGATGCCGAGCCATGCCCGGCGCGTGAAGCAATATTCGGACGCGGTGCCGCTGTTCCAGCGCCATCATGTCGAGGATCAGCTCGCGGCGATGTACCACCCCGTCGTCCAGCTCAAATCGGGCGGCTATCTGGTCATCAACCCGACCGAGGCGCTGGTGTCGATCGACATCAACTCGGGCCGGTCGACGCGCGAACATAATATCGAGCAGACCGCGACCGCGACCAATCTCGAGGCCGCGCACGAAATCGCGCGTCAGCTTCGCCTGCGCGACATGGCGGGCCTTGTCGTCATCGACTTCATCGACATGGATCACAATTCCAACGTCCGTAAGGTCGAAAAGGCGATGAAGGAGGCGCTCAAGAACGATCGTGCGCGCATCCAGGTCGGCCGCATCTCCGCCTTCGGGCTGATGGAGATGAGCCGCCAGCGACTGCGCACCGGCGTGCTCGAAGCGTCCACCGTCACCTGCCCGCATTGCGAAGGCACCGGGCTCGTCCGCACCGCATCCTCGGCCGGGCTTTCGGCGCTGCGCCTGCTCGACGACGAGGCGGCACGCGGTCGCGGGTCGCTGCTGACGCTGCGCTGCAGCCAGGAAGCCGCTTTCTACGTCCTCAACAAGAAGCGCGCCGACATTGCCGAGATCGAAGAGCGCTATGGCGTGTCGGTCGAGATCATGTCCGATGGCGAGGTCGAGGGCGCGCGGATGTCGGTAGAGGCATCCGGTCCGCCGCCGGCGCACGCTCCGCGCATCGAACCCCCGATCGAGGAGCCCGAAGAGGATTTCATCGAGGAAGACGAGGAAGAGCAGGAAGACACCGAATCGCGCGACGACGACAGCGAAGGCGAAGGCGAAGGCGAAGGCAATGGCCGCCGTCGTCGCCGGCGTCGGCGTGGACGACGCGGTCGCGGTCGCGATGCCGAACAGCGGCAGGACGACGATTCGGACGGCTCCGACTCCGACGAGGAGGAAGACAAGCAAACCGAGCAGCCGTCGGACGACGGCGAACAGGAAAAGCCGAAGCGTCGTCGGCGCGGTCGCCGCGGCGGTCGTCGCAATCGCGGCGATTCGGGCGAGGCGAAGAGCGACGAATCGCAGCAGGATAGCCAGGCAGAAGCCGAAGCGCCTGCCGAGGCTCCGGCCGAGCCCGCCGAAGCGGCGCCGGTAAGCGAACCCGCTCCCGAAGCCGAGGCCAAGCCGAAGCGGACACGCCGTCGGCCCAAGGCGCGCGCCGAAGAGGATAGCGCCAAGGCCGACACGACGCCGGAAAAGCCTGCGGAAGAGGCCGCCGCCGAACCTGCCGAAAAGCCCAAGCCAAAGCGTACCCGCCGCAAAAAGGCCGAAGCGCCCGCCGAGGACGCCCCCGCCAAGGAAGCGGAGTCGGATGGCGCCGAGGAAGCGCCCGCGCCGAAGCCGCGCCGTCGGCGCAAGGCTGCGCCCAAGGCGGAACCGGTCGAGCAGGATCTCGAACCGGCAGCGGAGACCGCGCCTGCGGACAAGGGCGGCGATGGCGCCACGACGGCCGATGCCGGCACGGGCGACAACGCCGCGGGCGAAGGTGACGCCGATGAGGGCGGCGATGCCAGCCCGCGTCGCGGCTGGTGGCAGCGCACCTTCGGCGGCTGATCGGGACATGGCGGACGCGCGACACATCTGTCCGCGCGTCCGCCGACCGGCTTCAGCCGAAGTTCAGCCGGACGCGGCCAGAGATGGGAAGTACCGGCGCAAGACCGGACGGGACGGACCTGACGGAGACGTGACCTGATCGACAAGCCGATCATGAAGCGACTTGCTGCGCTCATCGCGCTGTTCTGCCTGTTCGCGGTCCAGCCCGCCTATGCGCAGACCATTCTGCGCGACACCGAAACCGAAGCGCTGATGAAGGACATGACCCGTCCGATCATCGAGGCGGCGGGTCTGTCGCCAAAGAATGTCCAGATCATCGTGCTTCAGGACCCCAGCATCAACGCGTTCGTCGCGGGCGGGCAAGTGGTGTTCGTGCATTCGGGCCTGATCGACGCCGCCGACAATGCCAACGAGGTTCAGGGCGTCATCGCCCACGAACTCGGCCATATCGCCGGCGGACACGTTCCGCTAGCCGATCGCGGCATGAAGAGCGCAACCGGCGTGTCGATCGCCAGCCTGCTGCTCGGCGTAGCGGCGATCGCGGCCGGCGCGGGCGAAGCGGGCGCGGGCATCCTCGCCGCCGGGCAGCGCGCGGCGCTCGGCAAATATCTCGCATATAGCCGCACGCAGGAATCGTCGGCCGACGCGGCCGGCGCGCGCTACCTCAACACCGCCGGGATCAGCGGCAAGGGGATGCTCGACTTCTTCAAGAAGCTTCAGAATTACGAATATCGCCTCGGCATTCCGCAGGACAACAGCTTCGACCGCAGCCACCCGCTGACCGGCGAACGGATGGCGGCGCTGACGCAGACGCTCCATCAGTCGTCGGCATGGGGCAAGCCGACCCCACCCAAGCTCGAAGAGCGCTTCGAACTCGTTCAGGCCAAGCTGCGCGGCTATGTCAACGACATGAACGACGTGCTGGCGAAATATCCGGTGACCGACAATTCGCTGCCGGCGCATTATGCGCGCGCCTATGCCTATCACCGCGCCGGCTATCCCGACCGCGCGGAAGCGGAGGCGCAGGCGCTCGTCCAGTCGGAACCGAAAAATCCCTATTTCCTCGAACTGCAGGGACAGATCCTGTTCGAGGGCGGCCATCCCGAACAGGCGCTCGCACCGCTGCGCGAGGCGGTGAAATACAGCGATCATGCGCCGCTTATCGAAACGACGCTCGGCCAGGCGCTGGTTTCGACCGACAATCGCGACCATCTCGACGAGGCGAAGACCGTGCTTCGCGACGCGATCACGCGCGACGACGAAAATCCCTTCGCCTGGCTCCAGCTCGGCACCGTCTATGAACGCGAGGGCGACCGCGCGCGCACCGCGCTCGCCTCTGCCGAGCGCGCCAACCTGACCGGCGACCCGGTGCTGGCGCTCGTCAGCGCGAAGACCGCGATGGCCGGCCTCGACAAGGGGTCGCGCGACTGGCTCCGCGCGCAGGACATCATGATGGTATCGCAGACGCAGGTTCAGGAACTGAAAGACAAGGGCAAGCTACCCCGCCGATGATCGAAGCCCTTACGCGCACGCCGCTCCGCCTCGTCCTGCTCATCCTCGTCTCCGCGCTTGCCGGTGCGGCGGCGGTCGTCGCGGTCCAGGCGCTGTTTCCCGCCTCGCTGGGCAGCCGCGCCGAAATCGAGCAGGTCGTCCATGACTATGTCCTCGACAATCCCGAAATCCTGCCCGAGGCGATGGACCGGCTGCGCGACAAGCAGACCGCGCAGGTGATCGACGCCAATCGGCAGGCGATCGTCGATCCGTTCGGCAGCGCATGGCAGGGTGCCAAGAATCCCGACGTCAACGTGGTCGTCTATACCGACTATGCCTGCGTCTATTGCCGCGCGAGCCTGCCCGAGATCGCCGAGCTGGTGAAGAACGACCCCAAGGTGCGCATCGTCTATCGCGAGCTGCCGATCCTGACCGAGGAAAGCCGCACCGCCGCCGAATGGAGCCTCGCCGCCGCCGAACAGGGCAAGTTTCAGAAATTCCACAACACGCTGTTCGCTGCAGAGCGGGTGACGCGCGACGCGATCATGAACGCCGCGCGCACGGCCGGCCTCGACATGGACCGCGCGGCAAAGGTCGCCGGATCGGACCGGGTCGCGCAGCAGATCGACAAGAATCTCCAGCTTGCCGGGCAACTCGGCATGACGGGCACACCGTCCTGGGTGATCGGCGACCGCGTAACGTCGGGTGCGGTTCCCTATGATTCGCTCCAGTCGATGATCGACACCGCGCGCACGAAAAGCTGAACGCCTTCGTTGCCGAATAGGCGACGCGTTCCTACCTGTCGGTTTCGCGAAAAGGGGCACCCCGTGGAACCGATCCTCAGACTTTCCGGCGTCAGCAAGACCTATGACGGCGGCCATCAGGCATTGAAGTCGGTCGACCTCGACATTCGCCGGGGCGAAATCTTCGCGCTGCTCGGCCCGAACGGCGCGGGCAAGACGACGATGATCAGCATCGTATGCGGCATCGTGACGCCCAGCGGCGGGACGATCAGCGTCGATGGGCATGACGCGATCCGCGACTATCGCAAGGCGCGCCGGATGATCGGGCTCGTCCCGCAGGAACTGTCGGTCGACATGTTCGAAACGGTAATCGCCACCGCCCGCTTCAGCCGCCGCCTGTTCGGTCGCGCGCCCGACGAAGCCTATATCGAGCAGCTCCTCAAGGATCTGTCGCTATGGGACAAGCGCAAGTCGAAGATCATGGAGCTTTCGGGCGGCATGAAGCGGCGCGTGCTGATCGCCAAGGCGCTCTCTCACGAACCCGATATCCTGTTCCTCGACGAACCCACCGCCGGCGTCGATGTTTCGCTCCGCCGCGACATGTGGAAACTGATCGGGCGGCTGCGCGAACGCGGCGTTACGATCATCCTGACCACGCACTATATCGAAGAGGCCGAGGAAATGGCCGACCGCGTCGGCGTGATCGCGAAGGGCGAGCTGCTGCTGGTCGAGGAAAAGACCGCGCTGATGGCAAAGCTCGGCAAGCGCGAGATGGATATCCTCCTCGTCGAGCCGCTCAACGCGGTCCCCGACGCGCTGTCCGAATGGAACCTCTCGCTGGAGGACGAAGGCCATCGACTGCGCTACGCGTTCGACGCCACCGCCGAACATACCGGCATACCGTCGCTGCTGAGGAAGCTCGGCGATCTCGGCATTGCCTTCAAGGACCTCGAAACGTCGAAGAGCTCGCTCGAGGATATCTTCGTCGATCTTGTCTCGCACCGTGACGAGGAGCAGGCGGCATGATGAAAATCTATCGCAATCAATCTCCGGTTCGTCTCGAACGGACGGGGGCGTCGATATGAACGGTCACGGCGTCTGGGCGATCTACCGTTTTGAAATGGCGCGTGCGCTGCGTACGCTGTGGCAGTCGGTGGCGACGCCGGTCATCACCACCTCGCTTTATTTCGTCGTCTTCGGCGGCGCGATCGGCAGCCGCATGCAGAATGTCGGCGGCGTCGATTATGGCAGCTTCATCGTGCCCGGCCTCATCATGCTGACGCTCCTCACGCAGAGCATTTCGAACGCTTCGATCGGCATCTACTTCCCCAAATTCACCGGCACGATCTACGAATTGCTGTCGGCGCCGGTATCGGCGATGGAGATGGTGATCGGCTATGTCGGCGCGGCGGCGACCAAGTCGGTGGTGCTGGGTCTCATCATCCTCGCCACCTCGACATTGTTCGTGAACCTGCACATCGAACATCCGCTGGCGATGATCGCGTTCCTGCTGCTGACCGCGCTGACCTTCAGCCTGTTCGGCTTCATCATCGGCGTCTGGGCGCAAGGGTTCGAACAGCTTTCGATCGTCCCCGCGCTGCTCGTCACGCCGCTCACCTTTCTCGGCGGCGCCTTCTATTCGATCGACATGCTGCCGGAGCCGTGGCGCACGGTCAGCCTGTTCAATCCCGTGGTCTATCTGGTCAGCGGGTTCCGCTGGAGCTTCTTCGGCAAGGGTGATGTGTCGGTGGCGTGGAGCCTCGGCTTCATCGCGCTGTTCATGGCGCTGTGCCTCGCGCTGATCTCGTGGATCTTCAAAAGCGGCTATCGGCTGAAGAGCTGACGGGCCTTTTTGGCAGCCCCATCAACAACGGTCGCAGGACGAGCGCATTGAGATCGACGAGCGCGTGGAGCGCCATCGTCATGCCCAGGCTCGCGGTCAGCCAATAGATCGCGGTAAAGATCGCGCCCAGGACCATCGCGCCGAGCATCCCCGTCCAGCGCTGATAGCCATGCGCGAGCGCGAACAGCACCAGCGACAGCGCGAAGCCCGGCAGCGCATCACCGAGCAGGATCGCGCTCAGCAGCGGCAGCAACAGGCGGAAATACAGCTCCTCGGTAATCCCGGCCGTGATCGACAGCAAAAAGGTCCAGCGCAATTCTCCGCGGTGCCGCGGCAGGACCATGCCGACATCGCCCAGCATCCATGGCGCGCGTCCGCGCCGCCGGCGCCACCGTGCCACCAGCACACCGATCAGCGCGCCGCCGATCAGTCCGCCAGCCATCGTCCACAACATCACCGCGTCGCCGCGCCAGCCGCCGGGGACAACCGACAATCGGGCGGAGGCGACGGCGAACGATTGGGGCATGTAGCCGAGCGCCCCCAGTCGGCCGAGAAGCGCAAGCGAAATCAGCGTCGGAGCCGCGAACAGCAGCACCGCCTTCCACACCCAGAAACGGTACATCGCCGCACGGTCGCTGCGGTCGATGCCAAGGCGGATTGCCAGCCGCCCCTTCAGGAACAGCGTATAGGCGGCCAGCGCCAGTACGAGCAGCGCGGTGGCCATCGGTGCCGGAAACGCCGCCCGTCAGCGCGAGTGGCGGTGTTCGCCCTTGACCCAGCGCACGGTGCCAGAGCTGGCGCGCATCACGACGCTTTCGGTCGTCATCACGCCGCCGCGAAGCCGCTTGACGCCTTCGAGCAGCGACCCGTCGGTGACGCCCGTCGCGGCGAAGATGCAATCACCCTTGGCGAGATCTTCGAGGCTGTAGATCTGGTCGAGGTCGTCGATGCCCCATTTGCGCGCGCGCTGCCGCTCGTCCTCGTTGCGGAAGATCAGCCGGCCCTGGAACTGGCCGCCGACGCAGCGCAGCGCCGCCGCCGCGAGCACACCTTCGGGGGCGCCGCCCTGACCCATATAGATGTCGATCGTCGTGTCGGGATCGGTCGTCGCGATCACGCCGGCCACATCGCCATCGGGAATCAGCACGATACCGCAGCCGACCTCGCGCAGTTCGGCGATCAGCTTTTCATGGCGCGGGCGGTCGAGAACGCAGGCGATGATCTCGTTCGGCTCGACGCCCTTTTCCTTCGCCACCGCCTCGACATTCTGGCGCGCGCTCTTGTTGAGGTCGATCACCCCCTTCGAATAGCCGGGGCCGACCGCGATC
This sequence comes from Stakelama marina, assembly GCF_018122655.1. Classification (GTDB taxonomy): domain Bacteria; phylum Pseudomonadota; class Alphaproteobacteria; order Sphingomonadales; family Sphingomonadaceae; genus Sphingomonas; species Sphingomonas marina. Next base: position 481,532 of record NZ_JAGRQC010000003.1, on the reverse strand, counting down.
TTTTCCATGTACACATCGGGCGCGTTGAGCAGGCAACCCTTTTCGGCGATCGCCAGCACCGCGAGCGCATTGGGACCGGCCTTTGCCGTGATCGTGGTGCCTTCGAGCGGGTCGAGCGCGATGTCGATCGACGGCGCATCGCCGTCGGTGATGCCGACCTTTTCACCGATATAAAGCATCGGCGCCTCGTCGCGCTCGCCCTCGCCGATCACCACGGTGCCGTCCATGTGGAGCGAATTGAGCGCCTCGCGCATCGCCTCCACCGCAGCGGCGTCGGCCGCCTTTTCATTGCCGCGCCCGATCAGCGAGGAAGCTGCGATCGCCGCCGCTTCGGTCACGCGGACCATTTCCAGGACGAGGACTCGGTCGAGATTCTTGCTGGCGCTAGACGGCATGGGTCGAACATTCCTCGCTTCTGTTGCTGGCTGGGGCGATACGGGAGCAGACTTCACTTGTCGAGCAATGCCCGGAAATTGCTACGGTTCCGCGAAGCCGACGCGCGATCAGTCGCCCAGGATATGCATCCACATCGGCGCGCCCTTCAGGTTCGACGACGCCGACAATTTTTCAAGCGCCTGCGCGACGCAGCGTTCGGGCCCCTCATGCGTGACGATGGCGACGAGCACGCTGCCGTCGGCCATTGCGCCGCGCTGCATCAGCGCCTCGATCGAAACACCGGCATCGCGCATCGCCGCGGCGATCTCCGCGAGCACGCCGACCTTGTCCGCAACGGTGAGGCGAACATAGGCGCGGCCGCGCCGTTCGCCGGTCGGTGCGGGCGGCTGTTTCGCCAGCACCGTTACGGGCATCGCATAGGGCGGGCCGAATTCGCCGCGCGCGATATCGATCAGATCGGCGACGACCGCGCTGGCGGTGGGACCGTCGCCCGCGCCCGCGCCTTCGAAGAACAGCCGGCCGACGAAATTGCCCTCCGCGACGACGGCATTGGTCGAACCCGATACATGCGCGAGCGGGTGGGCCATGGGCACGAGATAGGGATGGACGCGCTGGAACAACCCTTCGCCGTCTTCCTCTGCGATGCCGACCAGCCGGATGCGATAGCCGAGCGCCGCCGCCTCTGCGATGTCGGCGGCAACGACGTCGCGAATGCCGCCGATCGCGACATCGTCGAACGCGGGCTGCGTACCAAAGGCGATGCTGGACAGGATCGACAGCTTGTGCGCCGCATCGACACCGTCGATGTCGAAACTCGGATCGGCTTCGGCAAAGCCCTTTGCCTGCGCCTCGGCGAGGACCTCGGAGAAATCGCCGCCCTCGCTCTCCATCTTCGACAGGATGAAATTGCAGGTGCCGTTCATCACGCCGTACACGCGGTCGATGGCATTCGCCGCCGCGCCCTCGCGCAGTCCCTTCACCACCGGAATGCCGCCGGCGACCGCGGCTTCGAACTTCAGCGCGACGCCCGCGCTTTCCGCCGCTTGCGCCAGTTCGAACCCGTGATGCGCGATCATCGCCTTGTTGGCGGTCACGAAGCTCTTTTTCGCGTCCAGCGCCGCGCGAGCGAGCGCCAGCGCGGTTCCGTCCGCACCGCCGACCAGTTCAAGCACGACATCGGCATCGGCCTCCACCGCCAGCGCGGTCGGATCGTCGATCCATTTGAAGCGCGACAGGTCGACGTCGCGATCCTTCGACCGGTCGCGCGCCGTAACGGCGACCACCTCGATCGGCCGTCCGGCGCGCCGCGCAATCAGCTCGCCATTGGTATCGAGCAGGCGAATGACACCCGCCCCCACAGTTCCAAGGCCTGCAATCGCTACGCGCAGCGGTTCGGTCATCGCGGTCTCCTCATTTCGTTGCGGCCCGTTCCGCCATGCTGAACTCGTTTCAGCATGCACGGCGCGCCCACAGCAGCAGGCGATGCTCTAGCGGCACGAAGGACCCCGAAACAAGTTCAGGGTGACGAAGAAATGTTGCGGCCGGCCCGGTTATTTCTTGATGAGGCCGATCTCGACGAGCCGCTGATGCAAATATTGTTGCGCCGTGATCGGTTCGGGATAGCGGTTCGGATTTTCCTCGCTGACGCAGCCCGGCAGCGTCTCGATCAGGAAATCTGGCGCGGGATGGAGGAAGAACGGCATCGAATAGCGCGAATGCCCGCGGCGCTCGGCCGGCGGATTGACGACGCGGTGCGTGGTCGAGGGCAGGACATGGTTGGTCAGCCGCTGCAGCATGTCGCCGACATTGACGACCATCGCGCCTTGCGGAGGCTTCACCGGCAGCCAGCGACCGTCCTTGTCGAGCAGTTCGAGCCCCGCTTCCTCGGCGCCGAGCAGCAGCGTGATGAGGTTGATGTCCTCATGCGCGCCGGCGCGGACATTGGGCGCGTCCTCCTCGATCGGCGGATAGTGCAGCAGGCGCATCACCGAATTGCCGTCCTTCACCGCCGGATCGAACCAGTCGGGCTCCAGCCCCAGATGCCGCGCGATCGCGGAGAGCAGCCGGTCGCCCGCAGTATCGAACGCCGCGAACAGCTCGGTAAAGGTCTCGCGAAAGCCCTCGGGCCGGTCGGGCCAGATATTGGCGGGCATGTCGGGCTCGTATTTGTGCCCTTCCGGCAGCTCGCGTCCGACATGCCAGAATTCCTTCAGGTCGACATGTTCGGCGCCCTTGGCGATCTCGGTCTTGAACGGCGTATAGCCGCGCGCGCCGCCGCCACCCTCGACATGATAGCGGCGCTTTTCCTCCTCGGGCAGCGCGAAGAACCGCTCGGTGGTCTTCCAGGCACGGTCGATGAGCGCCTCGTCGATGCCGTGATCGGACACCATCGCGAAGCCGAACCGCTCGAACGATCCGCCGAGCGCTGCGGCAAAGGCTTCGGGATCGTCCTGCTGCTGCTTCATCGAGACGAGCGGGACTTCGGACAACGGTGTATCGAGCATGGTCTTTTCCGGCAAAAGCGTTTCAGATTGCCCTTGCCAATAGTCGCTTCGCCCGCATCCGAACAGGGTCAGTCTTCGATCGTGATGACGCCCGCCGTCCGGTCCTGTCCCGTCGGTGACAGTTCGAGCCGGAAATTGTCGCCATCGTCGGTCTTCCCGCTCAGCCCCGCGCCGCTGTCCTCCAGCGAATAGCCAGCATCGATCAGCTTCGGTTTCAGCCAGTCATGCACGACCTGCGGCGAGGCGGGGCTGTCGAAGCGCACATGCACGCGGTCGGGGCCGTTGCCACCGTCGCCGCTGTTCGCGTCGACGTTGAAGGCGGTAATCTTCGTACCCGGATAGAGTTTCACGCCGTTGAGATCGAAATTGTCCGCGTCGAGCCGGAATTTGGGCAGCTTGATCGATCCCTCGAACCCGGGAAGCTTGAACGATACGCGGCCATTTTCGTCCGCCGTCGCGGTCATGTTGCCGCCCTCTCCCTTGGCCGAAAAGGTGACATTGGTCGCATCGCCGTCCGAAGAGCCGTTGCAGGCCGCAAGCAGCAGCGCGAAGGGGACGACATAAAGCGATTGGCGCATCACCGGCTCCACTTGTGTGTTAATTACACAATACACTAACAAATCGGTGGATTCGGTCAAGCGATGCTTGGGTGACGCGGATAACGTTATCGGCCATGGTGCACCGCATCATGGAACCGCAGGCCCGCACCACGCTCGATCGCTCGCCGATCCGCTTTGCCGAGTTCGTCGCGTTGATCGCGGCGATGATGGCGCTGACGTCGCTCGGCATCGATTCGATGCTCCCTGCGCTGCCCGCGATCGGCGACAGCCTGGGCGTCGCCGATCCCAATCACCGGCAATATGTCATCACCGCGTTCCTGCTCGGCTTTTCAGTCGCGCAGCTCGCGCACGGCCCGCTTGCCGACCGGTTCGGGCGGCGACCGGTGCTGGCCGTGGCGTTGTTCGCCTATGCCGCGACCAATATCGTCGCCGCCTTTTCGGGAAGCTTCGCGCTGCTGTTGCTGGCGCGCGCAACCTCCGGCGCGGCGGTGGCGGCTGCCCGCGTCGTCACGATCGCGCTGGTCCGCGACTGTTTCGCCGGCCGTGCGATGGCGCGGGTGATGAGCCTCGCCTTCATCGTGTTCATGGTCGCGCCCGTGCTTGCCCCCACCTTCGGCCAGACGGTGCTGCTGGTGGGAAGCTGGCGGATCATCTTCGGCGGGATCGCGGCGGTCAGCGCGCTCGTGCTGGTCTGGTTCCTCGCGCGGATGCCCGAAACGCTTGCTTCCGAACACCGCATCCCGCTCGATCCGCGCCGGTTGCTGCGCGGCTATGGCATCGTGCTGCGCGATCGCTATGCCGTCGGCTATACGCTTGCCGCCGCATTGCTGTCGGGCGGACTGTTCGGCTTTATCGGATCGGTACAGCAGATCGTCTTCGACGTGTTTCGCCTGCCCAATCTGCTCGTCCTCATCTTCGCCGCGGTCGCGGGAACGATGGCGCTCGGCAGCTATTTCAACGCGCGCATCGTCATGCGCTTCGGCCAGCGCCTGATCTCGCATCTGGCGCTGTCCGCGCTCATCGCAATCGCCGGAATCCACCTGTTCGTGGCGCTGTCGGGATGGGAGAATATCGTCAGCTTCGCGATCCTTCAGGCGCTGATGATGGCGTGCTTCGGGCTCGCCACCTCCAATTTCTCGTCGATGGCGATGGAGAATATGGGTGAGATCGCCGGCACCGCATCCAGCCTGCAGGGCTTTGTCTCGACGATGGGCGGGGCGGTGATCGGCGCGTGGATCGGCCAGTCGTTCGACGGCACCACCGTGCCGCTCTATTCGGGCTTCTTGATATGCGGGCTGGTCGCCTTTGTGGTAATAATGATCGCCGAACGCGGCCGCATGTTCCAACCGGCCTGATGACGATTCGTCGCGGAAGGCGGGAACGCGAAGTGCGGCTTCGCCGTTCGGAAATGCGGCAGCCAATCGTCGCTGCCGACAGACAAGCGAGGATAGCTATGGGCGGACACAAGGTTCCCGAACGCGGCCCCAATGACGATGGGTATGACGATCGCGGCTATGACGAAAGCCAGCGCGCGGAAATCATCGAGACGACGCGCGGCGGCCGCAACGACGGCGTCGTGCAGACCGACCTCGATCCCGACATCCGCGACGCGGAGGAGGACGAGGAAGACGAAGACATGATCGAGATGACCGACAGCGACCTCGGCGAGGAAGACGAGGATGTCGATCAGGACCGTGCCGACCGCAAGGAAGACGAGGTGCAGGCCGAATTCGACGATGGCAGCATCGGCGAAGACGAACTGACCGACCGCGACGAAAGCGCGATCAATCCCTGACCGGGCGCTCCACCGCCCGCTCTTCGCGGCAGCGCCGGCGACCCTGCTGGCGCTGCTGCTGACCGGCTGCGGCGGTGCGCCCACGCCCGACAATCGGACGCCCGAGGCCGCCGCGACCGACATCGCCGCGACACCGCCGCGCGCCGAGCCCGGCAATTCGGGTGCCGATGGCGACGTGGCCGCAGCTACCAATGTCGCCGAACCGCCGCCTGCCGACAGCGCGCCCGGCAACAATGCCGGCCAGGCCGCGGCCGATATCATCACTGCGCGCTTCACCTGCATCGACGGATCGGCGCTGGTCGTGCGCTATGACAAGGGCGCCGACACCGCGACGGTCGTTCGCGGCGCAAAGCAGGTCGCGACGCTCGACCATCAGCGCTCGGGATCGGGAATCTATTATCGCAGCGGAGAATATGTGCTTCGCGGCAAGGGCGGGGAGATCAGCTTCTCGACGCCCGATCAGCCGCCGCTCCCCTGCACACAGACCGGCTGATCAGCCGATCAGGTTGGCGAGCATCTTCACTTCCTTGTCGTTGATCCGCGCGCCATCGACATCGGTCTGCTTGGCGTGCTCGGCCTTCTTGGCGGCCGGCGGGTGCGACGCCTTGGACGGCGCGAACCCGATCGTTGTCAGCGCAAAGAAGATGACGCCCACGGCCCAGAAGATCGCCGACCAGCGGCTGCGGAAAATCTGTGCGGGACGGCGTGGAAGCATGTCGCACGGTCTAAGCCGCAAAGCTCAACGCCCGGTTTCGCGCCATGGTAAACAAGGCGCGAGTAAATAAAATGGGCGCGACGCGATAATGTCCGGTGCGCCGCGCCCTCCCTTCCGGACCTCCGGCGATCAGCGGCAGACGACCTTGCCGCGATCGATCTCGCGACCGATCAGCCCGCCGGCACCTGCGCCGATGACGGTCGTCAGCAGCGTCGAATCGCCGCGCCCGAGCTGGTTGCCGAGCAGGCCGCCAAGCGCCGCGCCGACGATCAGGCCGGTGGTGCCGTCCGACCGGCGGCAATAATAGCGGCCGTCATATCCACGATAGACGCGCATATCGCGCCGCAAGCGGATCGGGCGATACCCGCTGCGATAATGGCGCTCGGCATAATAGCGTTCGGCATCGTGGGCGCGCTTGCCCCATGCCTTTGCATGCGGCGGCGGGCCATGGCGGTGATGATGGTGATGCTGCGCGGCGGCAGCGGGGATGGCGGGCAGCGACAGCGCAACGGCGGCTGCGCTCAGCATGGCAGTACGCATGGATACTCTCCTTCAACCGTTCCTGCGACTAGAACCGGCGCAGGTAAGGGGCGGTTGCATGAACCCAAAACAACGTTTCGTTCACGCAACTTTCGCGCTATTTTCAGCGACATGAGCCGATTCACCCAGACCATCACCGCCCGCGCCGAAGACATTGACGAGCTGGGCCATGTCAACAACGCGGTATGGGTGGCGTGGATTCAGCAGGTCGCGATCGCGCATTGGGATGCGGTCGCCGCGCCTGAACACAAGGCGCGCTATATCTGGGTCGTGACGCGGCACGAGATCGACTATCGCGGCAATGTTCGCGAGGGCGAAACGGTGACCGCCGAAACCTGGGTCGAGGAACCGCCCAGGGGCGCGCGATTCAACCGCCACATGCGATTCATCGGCGCGGACGGCAAGGTGAAGGTCGAAGCGGTGACGACCTGGGCGATCATCGACCGCGAGGCCGAACGCATCGTCCGTGTCCCGAAAGAGGTCGCGGCGCCGTTCCTTGCGGCAGCGGACGGATAGCCCTCAGCCGCTGTTGCGAAGTGCCGTCGCGATCGCGTTGATCGACAGTAGGATGCCCTCGCCGATGCGCGGATCCTCCTCGCCGCCGCGCAGCCGCTTGAGCAGTTCGATCTGCAACAGGTTGAGCGGCTCGATATAGGGCAGGCGCAGGAGAATCGACGCCTCGAGCTGCGGATGCCGCTCGAGCAGGCGCGTCTGCCGCGTCACCGTCAACAGCCCGTCATGCGTCTGCTGCCAGCCGTCGCGGATGCGGCCGAAGATGTGATCGCGCTTTGCCTCGTCCTCGACCAGCGTCGCATAGCGCGCGGCAATGCCCATGTCGGACTTTGCGAGCACCATCTCCATATTCTCGAGCGTCGCGGCGAACAGCGGCCAGCCTTCGGCCATCTCGCGCAGCAGCCCCTTGTCCTCGAACTGCTGGATCGCCTGGCCGACGCCGTACCAGCCCGGCAGCATCACACGCGCCTGCGCCCACGAAAACACCCAGGGAATCGCGCGCAGATCCTCGATCGCGTCCGATTTCTTGCGGCTGGCGGGGCGCGATCCGATCTTCAGACCAGAGATTTCGCTGATCGGCGTCATCTGGCGGAAGAAGCTGCGAAAACCCTCGGTGTCATAGACCAGCCCGCGATACGCCTTGAACGCGGTGTCGGAGAGCTGGTCCATCGCTCCCGCGAACCGCTCGTAATCCTTCTGCGACAGCTTCACCGGTTCCAGGCTGGCGAGCAGCGTCGCCGACGCCATCACTTCCAGATTGGTCTTGGCGCTTTCCGGCGTGCCGTATTTGGCTGCGATCACCTCGCCCTGCTCGGTAATGCGAATGCGGCCGTTGACGGTGCCCGGCGGCTGCGCGCGGATCGCGGAGAAGGCCGATCCGCCGCCGCGCCCCACCGCGCCGCCGCGACCGTGGAACAGCTGCATCGCGACTCCCGCTTCCTCGAACACCGGCGCCAGCGCGGTCGATCCGCGCGAAAGCTGCCAGGTAGAGGTCAGATAGCCGCCGTCCTTGTTCGAATCGGAATAGCCGATCATCACTTCCTGATAGCCGCGCTCCTTGTTGATCGCGGCGATTTCGGGAAGCGCGAAATAGGCGCGCATCACCTCGGGCGCAGCTTCCAGGTCGGCGACGGTTTCGAACAGCGGTACCGCCATGACATGCGCCTGCGGCGGTTCGCCCGGCACATAGAGCCCCGATTCCTTGAGCAGCAGGTTCACCTCGAGCAGGTCGGAAACCGAACATGCCATCGAGATGATATAGTTGTTGATACAGTTGCGCCCGTATTTCGAATGCGCATCGGCGGCGGCATGCAGGATCGCCAGTTCCTTCGCCGTTTCATCCGAATATTCGGCATAGGGGCTGGTCAGCGGGCGCGGGCTGGCCAGTTCGCGGCGCAGCAGCGCGACGCGCGCATCCTCGTCGAGCGCGGTATAATCATCCTCGACGCCGGCATGTTTCAGCAACTCGGACACGACGCGCTCATGCACCGCGGCATTCTGGCGCATGTCGAGCGTGGCGAGATGGAAGCCGAAGGTCTCGACCGCGCGGATCAGCCGGCCGAGCGCACCGCCCGACGACAGCGACTTGCCGCCCTGTTCGGCCAGCGCGCGGGCGAGCTTGACGAGATCGGCGCGAAATTCGTGCGGATCGGCATAGGCTTCCCCGGTCAGCGGTCCGGGGCGCGGCGGTTTCTTTCCGGCAAGCTTTTCGTGCGTCGCGGACACACGCGCATAGATGCCCGAGATCGCGCGGCGATACGGTTCGTCGACGCGACTTTCGGCCTCGTCGCCGCTCGCCTCGGCAAGGTCGAGCACGGCCTGATCGACATCGGTATGCTGCGTCGAAATCGACAGCTCGGCGCCCAGCGCATGGAGCGCTTCGAGATAATAGCCGAGCACCGTTTCCGCCGCGCGCGCGAGGGCGAAGCGCAGCGAATCGGCGGTGACGAACGGGTTGCCGTCGCGGTCGCCGCCGATCCAGCTTCCCGGGCGCACGAAGCTCGGCACGCGCTCGCCCAGCGCACGGTCCCAGCGTGCATAGAGCGCGGGCAGCGCGGGCAGGAACACGTCGCGCAAATAGCTGAGCGCGGTTTCGACCTCGTCGGCGACATAGAGCTTTTCGCGGCGCAGGACGCGGGTCTGCCACAACAGCGCGATCTGGCGCAGCAGCGCCTCTTCGATCTTGTCGCCGTCGGGCGTCTCCTCGAGCCCCTGATCCTTCATCGCCATCAGCTCGGCGATGCGGTTCTTGTGGTCGATCATGCTCTTGCGGCGAACCTCGGTCGGGTGCGCGGTCAGCACGGGAACGATCAGCCCGTGCGCAAGCAGGTCGAGCACCGCCTTCCGGTCGATCCCGTCGGCGTCGAGCCGCTTGAGCGCGTGCGACACATCGGCATCGGGTTCGGTCGCCACGCCCTGCCGGTCCTCGGCAAGGTTGGCGAGCATGGAAAACAGCATGAAGCCGCGCGTGAAATCGAGCGTCTCGTCCAGCGTCAGCCGGTCGAGTCCGGGATCGATAGCATCGGCGCCGGCAACGCCGCGATAGCGATCGACCGAGGTCGATCGGATATATTCGATGCGTTTGAAAAGATCCTCGCCACCATAGTCGCGGATGACGTCGCCGAGCATGCGTCCAAGGAAGCGGATGTCGGGATTGTTGGTGATCGAGGGATTGCTAGCCATGAAGAGCCTGCTGCACCGCGGCGCACCATCCGTCAACCGCAGCCGCGGTCGGACGCACTAAAGTTACGTTGTCAATCGTCGGACAATAACGTCAACTCGACATCGCCGCGTCCGCGCCGGGTCAGTCCGATTTCGTCCGCGGCGGCGCGCGACAGGTCGATCACACGCCCCGCGGCATAGGGGCCGCGATCGTTGATCGTGACGACTACGCTTTCGCCATTGGCCGGGTTGGTCACGCGGACCCTGCTGCCGAAGGGCAGCGTCCGGTGCGCCGCCGTCAGCGTGTCGGGATCGCATATATCTCCGCTCGCGGTACGCTGCCCGGCGATTTCGGTGCTGAAATAGCTCGCCTCGCCGCCGTCGATTTCGGTCCCGGCCATCGCCGCACCTTCTGCTGGCGCCGCATGGACGACGACGGGCGCGGCGGCACACAGACAAGTTGCCAGAACGAATGCGAACCGCATGGAAAGCCCCTCCCCATTTCGATGCGCGTGACCCTGTCCCGGCCTGGTCGCCAAGTCATTACCGCCGCCCCCGATTCGCGACATAAGGTGCCGTCCCGCCGATGAACCGCGTCTCTGATCCGACATGGACGCTGCGATGGCCTGCGGCACTTTCACCCGGCGAGCACCGATCCTACATGATGCGCGTGACTTCCCATCCGATCACCGCGCGAATCGCCGACGGCGTCTGTTCGATTCCCGCCGCCGACTGGGATGCCTGCGCGCCTGCGGGACACCCTTTCGTCAGCCATGCCTTTCTCTCGATGCTCGAACGATCGGGCTCGGCGGTCGCCGAAACGGGGTGGCAACCGCTGCCGATCGTGGTCGATGGCCCCGACGGCCGCCCGATTGCGATCGCGCCCGCCTATGCCAAGGGGCACAGCCAGGGCGAATATGTCTTCGACCATGGCTGGGCCGATGCGTGGGAACATGCCGGCGGGCGCTATTATCCCAAGCTTCAGGTCGCGGTGCCCTTTACCCCTGTGCCGGGGCCGCGCCTGCTGCTCCGCGACGACGATCACGCCGCCGCGCTGATCGCCGCGATCGAGGCGGTGACCGATCGGCACGGGCTGTCCTCGGCGCACGCGACCTTCGTCGCGCCTGAACAGGTCGCGCAGTTCGAAGCGGCGGGATGGCTGATCCGCCACGGCAACCAGTTCCACTGGACCAATCACGGCTATGGCAGCTTCGACGATTTCCTCGCCGCGCTCGCCAGCCGCAAGCGCAAGGCGATCCGCAAGGAACGCGCACGCGCGGTCGAGGGGCTGACGATCCGCCATCTGAGCGGCGACGACATCGAAGATGCGCATTGGGACGCCTTCTGGGAATTCTATCAGGATACCGGCCACCGCAAATGGGGCCGCCCCTATCTTACGCGCCCCTTCTTCTCGATGCTGGGAGAAGCGATGGGCGACCGGGTGCTGCTGATCCTTGCCGAGCGCGACGGACATCCCATCGCCGGCGCGCTGAACCTGATCGGCGACGACGCGCTCTACGGCCGCTATTGGGGCTGTGTCGAGGATGTGCCATTCCTCCATTTCGAGCTCTGCTATTATCAGGCGATCGACGCCGCCATCGCGCGCGGTCTGGCCCGTGTCGAAGCGGGCGCGCAGGGCGAACACAAGCTCGCGCGCGGCTATGTCCCCGTCACCACCTATTCGGCGCATTATATCCCCGATCCGGGGTTCCGCCGCGCGGTCGCCGATTTCATCGAACGCGAAAAGCTCGCGGTCGAAAACGATCAGGAGTTTTTGGGCGCGATGACGCCTTTCAAGCGCGGTGATTAGCGCTTGGGCTTCGCGTCATGGTCGATGCGCAGCACCATGCTCGTGCCGTCGCGCCAGACGGGCGTCATGCCCTTCAGCAGCGCGGGATCATAAGGCGGCGGCCCGATCAGCCACAGATAATCGAACGCATCGCGCGGAAAGGTGCGCAGCGCCCAGTCGATCGGCCGCCACATCTCGCCATGGCATTTGCGGTAGGTGACGAGTTCGGACGGATCGTGGTTGAACCCGCGCCCGGCGGCATAGCGCACCGTCAGCAGCTGCCCGCCCGCCATCGACCACTGGTCGTTCGAAAAGGCCAGCCGCCGCTCCAGCGCGAGGCCGGGCATGTGCTCGACGCGCGACATCTTCCAATAGTAACGGCACGTCGTCCCGACAAAGCTCAGCAGCCGCGCGCCCTTGGGCACATGGTCGAGCGCCGCCAGCTCGCGGGTATAGCGCTGGTCGTACAGATAAAAGCTCGCGGTCGTGGCACCGATGCGCACCAGGAAGAAGGCGAGCCCCAGCAGCGCGACCACATTCGCGCGGCGGATCGACAGGCCAGGCTTGGGCCGAAGCGCGATCAGCGCGATCCCGAACACGAACGGCGCCAGCCGCATATCGGCATAGGCCGATCCGAACACGATCCGCGGCAGCAGCAGATAAACCGCGAGCAGGAACAGCGCCGACAGCGTCAGGTTGCGCGAATACTGGATGTTGGGATCGCGCAACCCCTTGAACAGGATCAGATAGAACACCGCCAGGCTCGCCAGGTCGAACAGCTGCCACCGGTCGCGCAGCACCATGGTCACCCACAGCATCTTGGCGCGCCAGTTGAACCAGTCGAACGTCTGCCCGGTAACATGGTCGCCCGATCGCCACAGGATCATCAGCGCGGCGGGCGGCGCGAGCACCAGACAATGAACGCCGGCGCGAATCCAGGCGGTGATCCAACCCTTCCAGCCGCCGCCGCGCAGATCGTGCTGGCGGACCAGCTCGCCCGAAAAGGCGAGCACGCCCAGCGTTCCCCAGCCATAGGTGTGCGTCACCCAGATGATCGCCGAAATCGGCACGAACACGATCGCGCGCAGCCGCACCCGGTGCAGCCGGCCCATGCGCAGCCACAGCGCGAAGGCATTGAGCGCCAGCGCCATCGACAGCGCGAAATTGACGAAGCCGAAATGGAAGGGAAAGCTGTACACGATCGGCAGCGCGAACAGCGCGGTGGCGGGAATCCTCCCATGCACCTCGCGCGCGATCCACAGCAGGCCGATCGCGGTCAGCGCGGGGATCGTCATCACGATCAGCTTCACGCCTAGTTCGATGCCGAACAGCTTGCTCATCGGAATGATGAGCAGGTCGAACCCGAGATTGCCGATCAGCTGCCAGTGAAAATTGTACCATTCGTGCAGCCAGGGCGCGGTGTCCCATGATTCCTGCACGCGGTACCGGCCCATATGGCCGGGCAGGTCGACGAGCGGCGGAATGGTCGGCCAGATCAGCGGAACGACCGCGACCAGCGCCATCGCCACGACGAACCACCGTGTCTGCCACCAATGGGCCTGTCGATCGCGCAACCCCTGCATCCGCGATGCTGTAGTGCAGCAGCGTGCGTGCGTACAAGCGCTAGCACATCGCCATCCCCTGCGGTTCGGCGCATTTTTGGTCCAGCGGGAGCTGGCTCAGCCCAGTGCGAGCGCGGGCGCGTGCTCCCTCGCGCCGGAACGCGAGCGATAGAATGCCAGCAATCCCTGGTAACAGGCCAGCGTGACCGACGCGCCGACGATGCCGTCGACCGCATAATGCCAGCCCAGCGCCATCGAGAGCAGCAGGATGAGCGCGGCGGCGATCGCTACCGGCACGAAGATGCGGCGCGTCCGCACAGTACAATGGCTCGTCAGAAAGCTGTTTCTGCCATGTCTGCACGCTTACTCGCTCCAGCGCCTTCGCGGACGCGATAAAAGGCGAGTCCGGTATCGCGCAGTGGCAGCCTCTCTACCCAGCTTGGAACATTACCGCTCAGCAGTAAAGCGGCGAGGCTGTCGGGATAGGCATTGCGCACGTCGAGTTCGAGGAAATCGGTCGGGCAGATCGCGATATAACGGACATGCCAGCGCGCGACCATACGTTCCGCCTGTTTGGGTTGCGACAGGAAGAACTCGTACATCGCGCGGTTGCCCCGATTGTTGCGGTGATAGCCCGCCGCAACCGATGCGTGGTGCGACCCACCGATGATGTATGCGCCCATGTCGATCGGCGCCATCACTACGCCGGCCGGATAGCGGTCGAGTTGGTGCCAGACATCGCCCGATTTGCAGCCCTTGTTGACGAGATAAGTCGCCCGAATTTGCGGAGCAAACGCTTTTGCGGCGATGGCGGGCACCAACAGGTAAACCATACCGCACGACGCCAGCCAACTCGCTATGATCTGCGGCGTCCGCCCGCCGCGACGCGCGGCGAGGATCATCTGCGCCAGCAGCGGCGCGGCGACAGCGCTGCCGATATAGGCGCCGCGCACTTGATCGAACAGAACGAGATCGCTCATCGCGAGAATCGCAATCAGCGGTAATGCGACAATCCGTCGGCAAGGAAAGCGGTACAGGAACCAAATCGCGGCGATGGTCGAAGCCGCCATCATCCCGGCGGAGGGGATAGCGATGCCGAGCAGTTCCTGGTGGAACAGTCCCCGAGCCTCAAGCACATTGTCCATGAAGGCGTGGCGGACAAAAGGATCCATCGGACCGTAGGGGCCCGACAGACAAATGGGGTACAGCCCAACCAACACCAGGGCTGCAACGGCACCGAGCGCACTACCGGCGATAATGCGCGCCCGCCATCCCCTCAACCGCACACCCGCAAAACCAAGCAACAGCCAATAGCCGCCGACGGCCAGCGTGCTGGTGGTCGAAGCCGGGGTGAAAGTGTCGCACCACTGCGTCGTCCACAAAGTCGGCCGGGCAAAAGCGAGCAATAATCCTGTCACCGCGACCAGCATCGCACCGAAGCCGATGGCGCGCGCCTTCTCCTCACTGCCTCGCCACACCCACATGCCGAAGAGAGTCAACATAACAGCGGCGACTTGGGGTGCAGTTTCAAGCCCGATCCCCATACTGAGGGCCACTCCGGCTCCTGCTATCGCACCGCTGGCAAGTGACGACCGCCATGTGAGGGAAAGGACGATGCCTAAGGTGAGCACGATCTGGAGGGCGTGATGGTCGATTCTGCCTGGTAGGAACAGTGAGCCGGCTGGATATGCGATCGCCGCGACGATCAGCGCGACCGTTCCGGCCGCCGCCCCACCCAGCCGCCGGCCGATCCTAGCAGAAAGAAAGAGATAGATACCGAACAGCATACCGGGATAGGAAATCACGGCTAGCAATTCGGCGTGGTGAGTGCCGAGCAACGGCCGCGTCAAAACGATGATACCCGTCGGGACGATGTCGTTGATTCGCGACCAGTGCATAGGCGCACCCAGCGGGGGCGCCAGCCGATATTGCGTCCAGTCGTTGAACCCCTGCCCTGCCAGCCAGTCACGAATCTGTGCTAGCCGCATCATGTCGTCATTGTCCGGCAGGTTCAGAAAGGCCAGTTGAGGCCAGCCCCTGATTGTCCAGATCGTCATCAACAAGGCCGCGATGGCAAGCGCGGCGATGGCATCCCGCCAAAGGTTGCGCGGAACCAGGCCAGAAACGGTAACTTTTTCGTTGCGCATTTGCCCTCGCTCAAAAGGTCACCTGACCGCTAACCAAAAATGGTTAACCATCTTTTTAGGGCCTGTCCGATAGACCAGCTGGACCTACAATTACTTGCAAGGGGTCCCATGTCAGTCGCCCAAGTCCGTCGCATGCCCGAGCCAGGCCCCCGTGACGTTGAAAAAACTGCGGCGAATACGGTCGAATTATCGATCGTCATGCCCTGCCTGAATGAGGCGGAGACACTCGCACTATGCCTGCGCACCGCGCGCGCTTTTCTCGACAACAGCGGTGTTACTGGGGAAATCATCGTCGCCGACAATGGGTCGACTGATGGGTCGCAACAGATTGCGATCGCGTTCGGCGCGCGTATAGTGCATGTTGCAAATCGCGGCTATGGCGCGGCATTAATCGGTGGGATCGCGGCGGCGCGGGGG
The DNA here is from genome assembly GCF_018122655.1 of Stakelama marina. Lineage (GTDB taxonomy): Bacteria > Pseudomonadota > Alphaproteobacteria > Sphingomonadales > Sphingomonadaceae > Sphingomonas > Sphingomonas marina. Next base: position 465,933 of record NZ_JAGRQC010000003.1, on the reverse strand, counting down.
CGCTATATCGCGATGGGCGATGCTGATGACAGCTATGATTTCGGGGGGTTGATGCCCTTTGTCGAGGCGCTTCGCGATGGAGCAGAACTGGTGATGGGCAATCGCTTCCGGGGCGGTATCGCGCCCGGGGCCATGCCCGCACTGCACCGCTATTTGGGCAATCCGGTTTTGAGCTTTCTGGGCCGTATCTTTTTCGGAGTCGGCGTCGGCGATTTTCACTGCGGGCTGCGTGCATTCCGTCGCGAGGCGGTCGTTTCGCTCGGCTTGGCTTCCCCGGGGATGGAATTCGCCAGCGAGATGGTGGTCAAGGCGGCGTTGGAGAAGCTCGATATTCGCGAGGTACCGACGACGCTCAAGCCTGATGGCCGCAGTCGTCCGCCGCATCTCAGGACGTGGCACGACGGCTGGCGGCATTTACGTTTCCTTTTGATCTACGCGCCGAAATTCCTGCTGCTCTATCCTGGGCTCGCTCTCGCCTTTGCGGGCCTCGTGGGTGTGGCCGGGCTTATCCCAGGGGACGTGACACTCGGAGAAGTGCAATTTGGCGTGCACACAATGATTTTCTTCGGGATGGCGCTGCTGATGGGATCACAGCTCATCGGGCTATCGCTCCTCGCGCGCCGATATGGCACAATCGTTGGGCTATGGCCGGAAAGCGGTCTGATGCGCAGGGTGCGCGACTGGTTCACGGTCGAGCGCGCCTGTATTGGGGGCGGCCTGATGCTCGCTGCGGGTATCGGGGGCGCAATCGCGGCGACGACATTCTGGGCCCACACCGGATTTGGTGACCTGGACCCGCTCGCACTGATGCGACTTACGGTACCGTCGATGTTGCTCGGCTGCATCGGCCTTCAAACGGTGGTTACGGCCTTTTTCATCGGCCTGCTCGATCAAGGCAAGCGGGGTTGACGCCCTACCGGTCGCGGCGTCCCAGCAGGCGCAGCCGCAGCGCGTTGAGCTTGATGAAGCCCGCCGCGTCGCGCTGGTCATACGCGCCCTCGTCGTCCTCGAACGTCACGACCTTTTCGCTGTAGAGCGTGTTCGGCGACTTGCGGCCGATGATGTGGACGCCGCCCTTGTAGAGCTTCATCCGCACCGTGCCGTCGACCTTTTCCTGGCTGTGGTCGATCGCCGCCTGCAGCATCTCGCGCTCGGGCGCGTACCAGAATCCGTTATAGATCAGCTCGGCATAGCGCGGCATCAGCTCGTCCTTCAGGTGCGCCGCACCGCGGTCGAGCGTGATCTGTTCGATCGCGCGGTGTGCGGCGTGATAGATCGTGCCGCCGGGCGTCTCGTACATGCCCCGCGACTTCATGCCGACGAAGCGGTTCTCGACCAGATCGAGCCGGCCGATGCCGTGCTTGCGGCCGAGGTCGTTCAGCGCGGCGAGCAGCGTCGCCGGGCTCATCGCCTTGCCGTTCAGCGCGACGCCGTCGCCCTTTTCGAAATCGATCGTGATGACTTCGGGCTCGTCGGGCGCGTCCTCCGGATTCACCGTGCGCGAGAAGACGTAATCGGGAACTTCCTCCCACGGATCCTCCAGAACCTTGCCCTCGCTGCTGGTGTGGAGGAGGTTCGCATCGGTCGAGAACGGGCTTTCGCCGCGCTTGTCCTTGGGCACCTGAATCTGGTGCTTTTCGGCGAAGTCGATCAGCGCGGTGCGGCTGTTCAGATCCCATTCGCGCCACGGCGCGATGACCTTGATATCGGGGTTGAGCGCATAGGCCGACAGTTCGAAGCGAACCTGGTCGTTGCCCTTGCCTGTCGCGCCGTGCGCGACGGCGTCCGCGCCGACTTCCTCGGCGATCTCGATCAGCCGCTTGGAAATAAGCGGCCGCGCGATCGACGTGCCGAGCAGGTACAGCCCCTCGTACAGCGCGTTGGCGCGCATCATCGGGAAGACGAAGTCGCTGACGAATTCCTCGCGCAGATCGTCGATGAAGATATGTTCGGGCTTCACCCCCGCGGCTTCGGCCTTCCTGCGCGCAGGTTCGAGTTCCTCGCCCTGGCCGAGATCGGCGGTGAAGGTTACGACCTCGCAGCCATATTCGGTCTGCAGCCATTTCAGGATCACGCTCGTGTCGAGGCCACCCGAATAGGCGAGCACAACGCGGTTGATCTTGTCGGCCATCAGCAATCTCCAAACGGCAGGTAGGAACGGTGCCGCGCTCTATGCGCGTCGCGGGCTTTCCGCAATGCTTCGCGTGAGACCCGGCAGATAGGCGCCGAGCGCCAGCGCACGCCAGACATAGCTGGCAAGGAGCGCGATCCACACGCCCGTCGCACCCCATGGCCGCATCAGCAGGTCGGTGCCGATATAGAGCGCGGTCGCCGCCAGCGCGGCGTTGCGCAGCGCACGTCCGCGCGTCGCACCGATGAAGATGCCGTCGAACAGCCAGGCAGGCGCACCGATCAGCGGCACCAGCGCGGTCCACACGAGCAATGCGCCCGCCGCCGCGCGAACCTGTGCGTTATCGGTGATGACGGCGATCAGCGACGGACCCGCCAGCCAGATGCCCAGTGCGAAGCACAGCCCGGCAATCGCGGTGAACTCGCCGGTCAGGCGAAAGGCGCGCAGAAAATCGGGGCGCGAACGCTTGCCGATGGCGATGCCGATGCGCGATTCGGCGGTGAAGGCGAAACCGTCGAGCACGAAGGCGGAGACGCTGACGAACTGCATCAACACATGGTTGGCGGCAAGCGGCACGGTGCCGAGCCGCGCGCCGGCATTGGCGAACCAGGCAAAGGTGGCGAGCAGCGCGATCGTGCGGATCATGATGTCGGCATTGACCGCGAACAGCCGCCGCAGCGCCTCGCGGTCGATCAGCGCGCGACCCTGCGCGCGGATCGCGGAAAGCGCGCCCGGCCCCAGCACCGACAGCGCGATGCCGCTACCGATGACGAGCGCCGACCATTCGGCGATCGCGGTGCCATATCCGACGCCCGCCGCACCCATGCCGAAATGCCAGACGAACGCGATGTCGGCGACGATGTTGATGCAGTTCATCGCGACCTGCAGCACCAGCGCCGCCCGCGTCCGCCCCAGCCCCAGAAACCAGCCGACCAGCGCATAGACCGCCAGCCCCGCCGGCGCCCCGAAGAAGCGCGCTGAAACATAGCCCCTGGCTGCCGCGTCGAGCGCTTCGCCACCCGCCAGCACTGCGAAGGCGGCGGGAATGATCGCGATCTGCAGCGCGAACAGCAGCACCCCGATCAGCGTACCCAGCAACAGCCCGCGCACCAGCATCGCGCGCACTTCCGCCTCGTCGCCTGCGCCCTTGGCCTGCGCGGTCATGCCGGTCATCCCCATGCGCAGGAAGCCGAAGGTCCAGAACACGAAGTTGATGATCGTCGTGCCGAGCGCGACGCCGGCCAGCGCGGCGGCGTCGCCGGTGCGCCCGATCACCACGGTGTCGGCGATGCCGACCAGCGGCACCGTCGCCTGACCGAGCATGATCGGCCATGCCTGATCGAAGATCGAACGGCGGGTGAGGACGAGGTCGCTCATCCGCCGCGCCTAGCCGGATTGGCGGTGGGCGTCAGCCCTCGACCTTGATCGAGGCGTGCGCACCGCTGTCGGGCGACGCAGCGAGCTTGCGTTCGACCTCGAGCATGTAATCGCGCGTGATCGGCAGCGTGTCGCGCGATCGGGCGTACTGGACCTGAAAGTTGACCAGCCCGCCGTGCAGGAAGCTCGTCTCCGACCCTGCCAGATAGTAAAGCCACATGCGGTAGAAGCGCTCGTCATACATCTCGACGATGGCATCCTTCGCCGCGACGGTGCGCTTGTACCATTCGCGCAGCGTATAGGCGTAGTGTTTGCGCAGCACCTCGATATCGGTGACCATCAGCCGGTTGCCCTCGTTCGCGCTGATCATTTCCGACATCGCGGGGATATAGCCGCCGGGGAAGATGTATTTGGCGGTGAAATCGTCGGTCACGCCGGGGCCGCCCATCCGCCCGATCGTATGGACGAGCATCACGCCTTCGGGCGTCAGCAGTTCGTGGCACTTGCGGAAAAAGGTGCGGTATTGCGGCGGACCGACATGTTCGAACATGCCGACCGACACGATCCGGTCGAACTGCCCTTCCAGCTCGCGATAGTCGATCAGCTCGAAACGGACATGGCCATCGACGCCGGCCTGTTCGGCACGCCGCCGCGCGACCTTGACCTGTTCCTCGGACAGCGTGATGCCGCACACGTCGACACCGAATTTCTCGTGCAGATAGAGCGCCATCCCGCCCCAGCCACAGCCGATGTCGAGCACGCGCATCCCGGGTTCGAGCGCCAGCTTGGCGGCGATATGCGCCTTCTTGTCGAGCTGCGCCTGTTCGAGCGTCTCGCCGTCGGGATCGGTCCAGTACGCGCAGCTATATTGCCGGTCGGCGTCGAGGAAGAGGTCGTAGAGCCGATCCGAAAGATCGTAATGGTGCGCGACGTTCTTCTTCGACTGACGCGCCATGTTATATCGGTCGAGCCGGTGGATGATCCCGTTCCACACCCTGCGCGGCAGATTGGGGTCCAGACTGCCGTTATAATCTTCCCAGCGATTGTTCGCCTGGACGAGCATCAGCGCGTCGCGAATATCGCCCTGCTCGACGGTCAGCCGCCCCTCCATATAGGTTTCGGCAGCGCCAAGGCTGGGGTCGCGGACGATCTCGGCGAAAATCTTGCGATCGGCGAATTTCAGCGTGACCGGGGGCAGGTCCGGATCGGGCTTGCCGAAGCTGCGCTTTCGCCCGTTCGGATAGATGATGGTGAGTTCGCCGCGTTTGACGGCACGTTCAAAAAACCGGTCGATCAGAGCCATAAAGGTCCGTTACCGAACCAACGCACGAGTCGCCAAGCAAAAGTTTCAATCAGATACCGGCATACCAGTCATAGTCGGCGACATCTTCCCAATAGCCGCCCTGCCCGCGACCGATATCGTCGAGCGACGCTACGGCTTCGATGCGTTCGACATATTTGGCGTGCTTGTATCCCAGTTGCCGTTCGACGCGCAGCCGGACGGGGGCACCGTGCGGTACGCTCAGCACATGGTCGTTCATCGCCCAGGCGAGGATCGTCTGCGGATGAAACGCATCGACCAGATCGATCGACTCGTAATAGGGCGTGCCGCCAAACCGGTCGGCGCAGTGAAAGACGATGTAGCGCGCATCGTCGCGCAGCCCGGCATGGCGAAGCAGCGGGCCGAGCCGCGGGCCGGTCCACTTGCCGATCGCACTCCATCCCTCGACACAATCGTGGCGCGTGATCTGGCTGCGTGCCGGAAGCGAGCGCAACTGCGCCATCGACAGCGAAAGCGGTCGCGCGACGCGCCCGTCGATCTTTAGCCGCCAGGTGGAAAAATCCGCTGCGGCATGGGCGTTGTAGCTTTGCGTATTCGGATTGCGCGTGCCGTTGGAACGAAAGATCGGCGACATCTGGTCGGGCCGGAATTCGGGCGCCAGCGCGTCGCGGCTGGTAATCAGGCGTTGCAAGCCGCGGTTCCAGCCGTCGCCCTTGAAGATGAATTTGCGCACCGGGCCTTCGTTGCCCAGCTTGTCGCATCCCGTCAGCAGCCCGCCCGCGCCGACCGCCAGCCCGGTGAGCGCCGCGCGGCGGGTCAAAAACCTGCTCATGCCGCCTCTCCCCGATCCGCGTCCTCGACCTCCCAGCGCCCGGTAATCATCGAACGCAGCTCGTTCCACACGCCGGCAAGGATCACGAGCGCGAGATGGACGGTGACGAAACCGGCGATAAGCGCAGCGGCGATGAAATGGACCGAGCGCGCGGACTGCCGCCCGCCGAACAGGTCGATCAGCCACGGCCATGCCGCATCCATGCCCGGCGACATGGTAAGGCCGCTCAGGATCATCACCGGGATGAGGACGAAGATCACCGCGACATAGCTAAGCTTTTGCAGCGTGTTATACGCACCCGGACGGTCGGGGTCTGAGAAACGAAAGGCGAGATGCGCCTTGATGTCGGCCCATAGGTGGCGCGGCGCGACTTCCGCTCGCCGCAACCTCAGGTCGCGCTGGAAATGCCGGTTGATAAGGCTCGCCACCATGAAGAACAGCAACCCGAAGGCGAGCACCAGCGCAAAGGTCAGGTGCCAGCGCCTGGCAAGCGCGAGGTTGTAGCTCGACGGGATCGTCAGCCATCCGGGCCAATGCGGCAGGTCGATCCAGGGCGTATCGAAATTGGCGCCGTAATGGCCCCAGTACAGGTGCGGATGCGCGTTCAGGATCATCAGCCCGCTGCCGATCATGATGAAGATCGTGACCGCATTGACCCAGTGCCAGATGCGCGTCGCCAGCGTGTGGCGACAGATGCTGCGTCTGGGGGGATGGTCGCCGCTGTCGGCCATGGTCGTCTCCGATGGATCGTCGCCGTGATACCAGCGTTCTCACGCTTTCGCACTTGATAGCTACGAACGATGGGGCACAATCGACGCGATGGCTGAATTTCACTTCTACGAACCCGCGGGCGGGCACGGGCTCGCGCACGACCCGACCAATGCGATCATCGCGCCGCGGCCGATCGGCTGGGTGTCGACGCTCAGCGCAGAGGGCAAGCGCAACCTTGCGCCCTACAGCTTCTTCAACCTGTTCAATTATCGCCCGCCGATCATCGGCTTTTGCTCGGTCGGGTGGAAGGACAGCGTCGCCAATGTCGACGCCACGGGCGAGTTCGTGTGGAATCTCGCCACGCGCGACCTCGCAGAGGCGATGAACGCGACCTCGACCGATGACAAGATCGACGAGTTCGACAGCACCGCGCTCGACCCCGAACCGTCGCGACTGGTGAAGCCGCAGCGCGTCGGCGCCAGCCCGGTGCAGTTCGAATGCGTCAAATCGCAGATCGTCCGCCTGACCGATGCCAAGGGAGCCGAACTCGATTCCTGGCTCGTACTGGGAGAGGTCGTCGGCGTGCACATCGACACCGCGATGATCGAAAACGGCATCTATCAGACCGCCCGAGCCCGCCCGATCCTGCGCGGCGGAAGCTGGGGCGATTATTTCGAACCGGGCGAATTCTTCCAGATGCGGCGGCCCGGCTGATCCGCTGATGGCGTCGCATCCGCAATCGCCCAGACGGTGGATCGCGGCGCTGTTGTGGCGCAGCTATTGGGGCATGGCGACGGCGATGGTGGTCGCCAGCCTGCCGCTGGTCGCGCTGTTGCTGCGGCTCGATTCGACCGGTGCGTCGCAGGCGCTGACGCGGATCGGCTGGCCGTTCGATTTCTCCGCCCATACCGCCGAAACGCTGGCGAGCGCGCTCGCCACGATCTACGGCGCGCTGGTCACGCTCTATTTCTCGATCAGCCTGCTGGTGCTGACGCTGGCGGCCGGAAATCTGGGCGTGCGGCTGATCGACCGCTGGATTTCCAGGCGAACGACGCGAATCACGCTGGGGCTGCTCCTCGCCGGATTGAGCTGGGCGATCCTCGCGCTGCTCGCCGTCGATCCCGAACATGGTCAGGCCGCGCGGCTGACGATCACGACGCTCGCGCTGGCGACGGTGCCGCTCTTGTGCTGGCTGTCCTATGCGCTTCACGATCTTGGCCGCACCATCCATATCGACACCGCGATCACCGCGCTGGGCAAGGATGCCGCCGCCGACGCTCAGCCGTTCGACGACGCCGTCGAAACCGGCCGTGCGCCCGACTGGGACAAGGGTGTCGCGATCCGCGCGCGGCAGGAAGGCTATGTAGAGGTCGTCGCGCTGCCGCTGCTGACGCGGCTCGCGGCGAAAGGCGGCGGGTTGATCCGTATCGAGACCGAGGTCGGCGCGCATGTCATGGCAGGCGACCTGCTCGCCACCGCGATCGGCTGCGACCGGCATGCGTGCGACGATGCGGTAGAGGCGTTCGCGATCGGCGATTTCCGCAGCGCGTCGCAAGGCGCCGTCTTCTACGTCCGCCTGCTCGTCGAAATCGCGGCGCGGGCACTGTCGGCGGCGGTCAACGATTTCTACACCGCACGCGCCTGTGTCGATGCGCTGGGGCCGGTGATGGTCGCGCATGGCCGCCTGCCGCAGGGCGCGCTGTGGCTACACGACGACGATGGCGCGGAACGCGTACTGGTGAGGGGCGACCGGTTCCGGGGGTTGTTCGACGCCCCGCTCCACGCGCTGCGCCAGTCGGCGGCATCCTATCCCGCCGTCGCGACACGGCTGCTCGAGGTATATCGCCGCGTTCTCGCACGCGATCTCGAGCCGGCGGCGGCGGAACTGATTGCGCAGCATCTCGACATCCTGCGCGAACATGCGCTCGGCCATGCCGAAACCGCCACCGACCGCGATGCGATCCGCAACGCGGCTCAGGCGTAGGCGCGCCAGAAGAACATCACCGTCACCGCACCGGTCCACAGCAGCGTCCAGATGCGGATCGGCGTCGCGGGCACGCGCTTGCCGAGCGCGGCGGCGATCCATCCGCCTGCCAGCGCCCCGATCAGCATCGGAATGCACGCCCACCAGCGCACCATGCCGAACCCGATGAAGACGAACGCAGCGGCGGTGTTGGCGACCGCCAGCATCAGCGTGCGCACCGCGAACATCTCGCGCGGGCTCGCACCCGCCAGCAGGCCGTAGAGCGCGGTCGTCATCATCCCGATCCCGCCGCCGAAATAGCCGCCATAGATGCCGAGCAGCCCCTGCGCGACGAACAGGCTGCGCCGCCCGATCGTCACCCGGTCGTGCAGCCAGGCCGCGGCGCGCTTGCCGAACAGCAGGATCAGGAAGGCGAGCAGCAGCAGCCAGGGAATGATGACGTCGAACGTCTCGGTCGGAGTGATGACGAGCAGCAGGCTGCCGACCAGCGCACAGGCAAAGGTGATCGCCGCGAGCTGCACCGGACGCGCGGTTCCGATCGGGCCGAGTTCGTCGCGAAAGGTCAGCGCACTGGCCCCCGCTCCCGGCAACAGCGAGAAATTGGAAGTCGCATTGGCATAGGTCGCCGGCAGTCCCAGCCCGATCAGCGTCGGCATGGTCGCGAACGATCCGCCGCCCGCCAGCGCGTTCATCGCACCGCCGAGAAAGCCGCCGGCGGCAGCGATGAGCAATGAGGGCAGGTCCATGGCCGCCCCTTACGTGCTCCGCCGCGCAAAAGCGATAGCGGTCACCGCCGCATGCACCGCGCCTTAACCGTTCGCGATGCAATCTGCCGCGCAACCGAAGGAAGGCGCCGGTGCAACCGACCGAACCATTGCCGCTGAACCATAGCTGGCCGCTCATCGATCAGGCCGCCCGCCTCGCACCCGATAATGGCGTCGGCATCGGCCGATGGGCCTGCGACCTTGCCGACAACGCGCTCGACTGGTCGGACCAGGTATATGATATTTTCGGCCTGCCCCGCGGCGAGCGGATCAGCCGCGCCGATGCGGTGGCGCTTTACTGCGAGGATTCGCGCGATGCGATGGAACGGCTCCGCGCGCACGCCATACGGCACCGGCGCGGCTTCACCGTCGATGTGCGCATCCGTCCGGTCGGCAGCCCGCTGCGCTGGATGCGCCTGTCGGCCGCGCCGATCTGCCGGCACGGCCAGGTCGTCGCGCTGCACGGCCTGAAACAGGATGTGACGCGCGAATACCGATGATATGCGGGCTCAGCCCAGCGCGGCCTGCTTTTCTTCCGCCAGCCGGTCGAGTTCGGCGCGGCTCTTCTTCTCCGCCGCGGTCTTCAGCTGGCCGCACGCGGCGTCGATGTCGCGCCCGCGCGGGGTGCGGACGGGGGCCGAGATGCCGCCTTCGAACACGATGTTCGAAAAGCTCCTGATCCGCTCCGGCGTCGAACAGTCATAGGGCGCGCCCGGCCACGGGTTGAACGGGATCAGATTGACCTTCGCCGGCAGCCGGTACTTGCGGATCAGCCTGACGAGCTCGCGCGCATCCTCGTCGCTGTCATTCTTGTCCTTCAGCATCACATATTCGAACGTGATGCGCCGGGCATTGTTCGCGCCGGGATAGTCGGCGCACGCCTGCAGCAGTTCCTCGATGCCGTATTTGCGGTTGAGCGGCACGATCTCGTCGCGCACTTCCTTGCGCACCGCATGGAGCGACACCGCCAGGTTCACGCCGATCTCCTCGCCGCAGCGCGCCATCATCGGCACAACGCCGCTGGTCGACAGCGTGATGCGCCGCTTCGACAGGGCAAGCCCATCGCCGTCCATCACGACCTTCAGCGCGTCGCGCACCGAATCGAAATTATACAGCGGCTCGCCCATCCCCATCATCACGATGTTGGTGAGCATCCGCCCCTCGGGCGTCGACGGCCATTCGCCGAGCGAATCGCGCGCGAGCATCACCTGGCCGACGATCTCGCCGGGCGTCAGGTTGCGCACCAGCCGCATCGTGCCCGTGTGGCAGAACCGGCAGTTGAGCGTGCAGCCGACCTGGCTCGACACGCACAGCGTCCCGCGATCGGCATCGGGGATGAACACCATCTCGTAATCATGGCCGTCGGGCGATTTGAGCAGCCATTTGCGCGTCCCGTCGGTCGAAACCTGCGCCTCGACGATGTCGGGCCGGCCGATCACGAACCGCTCGGCAAGCCAGGGATGCTGCGCCTTGGCGATGTCGGTCATCTTGGCGAAATCGGTTGCGCCGCGATTGTAGATCCAGTGCCAGATCTGCTTCGAACGGAGCTTGGCCTGGCGCGGCTCCATCCCCGCACCCTCCAGCGCGGTGCGGATCGCGTCCTTCGACAGTCCGACCAGGTCGATACGCCCGTCTTCTCGCGCCGCGGGAGTGCGCGGCACGGGCACGGGATCGATATGCCCGGGAATGGGCATGGAAAGCGGCTCGCTTTTCTGCATGGCGCGCACATAGTCGATTCTGTGCGGCAATGCCAGTTCCAGCGCGATCCGGACGTTCGCGCCGCTATCGGCCGGGCGCGCGGGCAAGGCAGCCGACCGCGGCGGCGTCGATCGCCGTCGCGGCGCCTTTCAGCAGGTAGATGTCGGCGAAGGGCCGGCCGCTGCGCGACACGCTCTCCACGCTCATGCTGCGGCCCGATCGCATCGCGCCGACGATCGCGCGGTCGGTCTCGGCATCGGGCGCCCAGGCATCGCGGTCGCCCGCGATCAGTTCGAACCGGCGTTCGCCGACCGACAACGTGACCTTCGCATCGGGATTGCGGTTGCGGCTGAGATGGACGTTGATCTGGTCGCGAATGCCCTGCCCCGGCCAGGTCGCGATGCTGGCAAACGCTCCGGCTCGCCGGGCGCTGATCGGGCGCACCGGCTGCGCGATGGCGTAGCAATGGCGCGGCGAATCGTCGCGAAACGCACCCCAGCTTTCGAATATGCCGAGCGAATCGGCAGCCGTCGCGGGACCTGCCACCGCGACCGACAGCGCTGCCAGCAACAGCCTGCGGGTCATGCCGGTGCGCGCCCCGTGCCATGGTGAACGACGGATTCGGCACCGTTTTCGACCATCACCACCGATCCTTGCGGCAGCCCCGCTGCGACCGGCGCCTCGAATTCGGGATGCACGTCGCACCCCGTCATCACGCCGCGCAGCACGCGGCTGGAAATGCCGTGCATGATGACCAGCCGGTCGCCCCGATCGGCGTCGGTGTCGGCGAGCCAGCCCGACACGCGCCCCGCGATCTGGTGATATCGCTCGCCCCCCGGTGCGCAGACGAGCAACCCGGTCGCCGGGTCGATGATCGGGCCGACCTCCGCGGTCACCTCCGCATAATAGCGTCCGCCCCAGTCCCCCATGCCGATTTCGACCAGCCGTTCGTCGGTCCGTGCATCGTGCCAGTCGAGTTCGAGATGTTCGGCGATCACCGCCAGCGTCTGCAACGCACGCCCCGTCGGCGACGCCCATAAAGTGAGCGCAGGTCCGGTCCCCAGAATTTCGCGAAGCGCCGCCCCCATCTCTTCGGCCTGGGCAAAACCGGCGCGCGTCAGCGGAGTGTGCGCATGGTCGCCCTGCAACCGTCCGGCGGCGTTGAACACCGTTTCGCCGTGCCGTGCGATGAAGTCCCGGCCCTGCCGCTGCGCCTTGTTCGTCATCCTCCCGTTTTCAAGCCCCTGTGGCGCAAAAGCAACGGAAATCCGCGTTTATCTGGCGTTCATGCAACCTCTCGCGGGGGAGCCGCATTTTCGCCGTCCACCCGCAATGACGGGTAGTAACGAAGTCAAGGAGTTTAGTATGCGTTACGCTTTGATGGCCGCACTGATCGGTTCTTCCGCTTTTGCCGCCGCGCCCGCGGTGGCGCAGACCGCCAGCCCGACCTTCACCGGACCGCATGTCGGCGTTATCGCCGGCTATGACGCGCTGCGCCCCGGCAGCACGCAGGATATGCCGGGCGTCGATCAGACGTCGGACGGGTTCCAATATGGTGTCGAGGGTGGCTATGACGTCGCCGTCGGTCCGCGCGCCATTGTCGGCCTGGAAGGCGAGGTTTCGGATTCGACCGCGAACACCGATCCCTATGACGGCAATGCCCAGTTCGGTTATGGCAACGTCCAGGCGGGCCGCGACCTGTATGCGGGCGTCCGCGCCGGCTATCTCGTCAGCCCGCGCACGATGATCTATGCCAAGGGCGGCTACACCAATGCCCGTCTCGACCTGACGACGGACAACAACCAGCGCGTCAATGACGAGCATTTCAATCTCGACGGCTATCGCGTCGGTGCGGGCGTCGAACACGCCATCGGCACCAACGCCTATGCCAAGATCGAATATCGCTATTCGAACTATGGCGATGCCCGTCTGGAATATAATGACGGCACCAATACCAACAATTTCAGCGTCGACACCGACCGGCATCAGGTCGTCGCCGGCGTCGGCTTCCGCTTCTGATCGCAGCGTATCGGCGTTCAGAATCTGAACGGAAAGGGTCGGAGCCGCTTGCTCCGGCCCTTTTTCGCGTTAGAGATGCGCTAAAGGAATTCGGCTCTATACGAATCTGTCAGGGCCATAATGCGATTGGGCGGGGCCGCCCGGGGGTAGTTTGACGATGAAGGCGACGATCGAACGCGCAACTTTGCTCAAGGGGCTGAGCCATGTTCAGTCCGTGGTCGAGCGGCGCAACACCATCCCCATCCTGTCGAACGTGCTGATCGAGGCGTCGGACGCGTCGATTCGCCTCATGGCGACCGATCTCGACCTGCAGATCGACGAAACCGTTCCCGCCGCGATCGACCAGCCGGGTTCGACCACGGTATCCGCCCACACGCTGTTCGATATCGCCCGCAAGCTTCCCGAAGGGGCTCAGGTCGAACTGTCGGCGGCAGAGGGCAAGCTTCAGATCACCGCCGGACGCTATTCGTCGTCGTTGCCGACGCTGCCGCGCGACGATTTCCCGGTCATTGCAGAGGGCGATCTGCCGACCACCTTCGAACTGCCCGCCGAAACGCTGAAGCAGATCATCGATTCGACGCGCTTCGCGATCTCGACCGAAGAGACGCGCTATTATCTGAACGGCATCTTCCTGCACGTCTCCGACGACGACCAGCCGGTGCTGAAAGCGGCGGCGACCGATGGCCACCGCCTCGCCCGCGTCACCGTGCCGCGGCCCGACGGCGCGGAGCAGATGCCCGACGTGATCGTCCCGCGCAAATGCGTCGCCGAACTTCGCAAGCTGCTCGACGAGGTCGACGGATCGGTCGGCGTGTCGCTGTCGGGTTCGAAGATCCGCTTCGACCTCGGCCAGGCGATCCTGACCTCGAAGCTGATCGACGGCACCTTCCCCGATTACACCCGCGTCATTCCGACCGGGAACGACAAGCTGCTCAAGATCGACCCGCGCGCGTTCATGCAGGGCGTCGACCGCGTCTCGACGATCGCCACCGAAAAGACCCGCGCGGTCAAGATGGCGCTCGACCGTGACAAGATCACGCTCTCGGTGACGAGCCCCGAAAACGGCGCGGCGGCCGAGGAAGTGCCCGGCGAATATACCGCGCTGCCGTTCGAAATCGGCTTCAACAGCCGCTATCTGCTCGACATTCTCGGCCAGATCGAAGGCGATACGGTGGAGGTGCATCTCGCCGACGCATCGGCCCCGACGCTGATCCGCGAGAATGAAAAGTCGCCCGCGCTCTACGTCCTGATGCCGATGCGCGTCTGACGCGCGGGCGGTTATTGATTTTGAAAGCCCGCGCCACCATACTGACACCATTGTCAGTATGGAAAAGGCCATGGCAACGGTAATCGACGCACCGCACACCGCGCAGGACACGCCCGAGGAAAGCCCCGCGATCCAGACGAAGCGCGACTGGGCTTCGGCGTGGCGCGCGCTCAGGAAACTGCTGCGCAACGGCGACGACACGGTGCAGGTGTTCCGCATCATGCGTGCGCTCAACGGCGACACGTCGCAGAAAAATTATCGCAAGCTGCTCGATCGTCCCGGCGGCGGCGAACTCGCCTATGCGCGCGTCGAACTGTCGGAGCGTTTCAGTGACCGCGCCTGGCTCGATTCGATGCCCCAAGGATCGGTCGGCGCGCACTACCGCGCCTTTCTCGACAAGACCGGTTTCTCGGCGCAGGGGCTCGCCGATATCAGCTATGCCGACAATAGCGGCTGGCGCGAACTCAAGCATCCCTATGCCTGGTACGGGCGGCGCGAACGCGACATCCACGATATCTGGCACATCCTGACCGGCTATACTGCCGAGGAACATCTAGGCGAGGCGTGCCTCGTCGCCTTTTCCTTCGCGCAGACGCGCGGGCTCGGCTGGGCGTTCATCGCCGGCGGCGCCGCGCTCAAGAGCCTGCGCGAAACCGGCGAGCGCAAATTCGCCGCCGCCGTGCTCGAAGGCTATCGCCACGGCAAGCAGGCCAAGTGGCTATCGGGCGAGGATTATGAAAAGCTGATGTTCGAGCCGCTCGAGGCGGCACGCAAGCGCCTGAACATCGCAGAGCCGGTCAAATATCGCGCGGCCCAGCAACGCCTCGCCGAACAGGGACTGAAAGGCATCTAGCGCCGGCGGGGGGGCATCCCCGCCGTCATGCTGAACGCGTTTCAGCATCTACTGCGCAACAAGCGGCCCCCGCGCATACCGATTCGCATCCGCACCGCCATCCTCCTTGCAATGTAGGATTTCGCCTGCTCGACTGCGCGTTACCGCTGTTCCGGCGCGCTCTTTGAACGGTCGAAATCACCGCCAACGCGCCCCGACATCAAATTACTGTCGCACGCAACTTTCGCAAAGAATCAGCGCGAATTATGTGAAGCCAAGCCCGTTACTGCGCCAGCAGCGCGCTCGCCTTGGCCTGGCCCTCGTCGCGCACCGCCTTGGCCTTCGCCTTGCCTTCCTGGCGGAAGACCTTGGCCTGTTCCTTGAGCGATTCGGCCTGAAGCCGCATCCGGCGCCCCTCGAACGTGCCCGCCTGCCCGGCCTGCTGCTTCATCTGCTCGGCCTGCGCCTCCAGATCGGAAGCCTTGTTATCGGCTGCCGCCTCGATCGAATCGGCCTTCGCATCGGCAGCATCGACGATCTGGTCGGCCTGCTTTTCCTGCGGGGTTTTCTGGTGACAGGCGCCAAGCGCGGCGACCGCCAGTGCCAAGGGTATCAGTTTGCTACGCATTGCAGCCACCGTCCTAGCCGCTAGGGACAGGACATGGCAATCGCGCGCCTCTCCCTCAGCGATTTTCGCAACCACGCCGACGCCGTGCTCACCCCCGGTCCGGGCTTCGTCGTCCTCACCGGCGAGAATGGCGCGGGCAAGACCAATATCCTCGAGGCGGTATCGCTGCTCGCGCCGGGACGCGGTCTCCGCCGCGCACAGCTTTCCGCGATGGCGCGTCAGGGTGGCAACGGTGCCTTCGGCGTGGCCGCGCGGCTGGAGGGCGAAGTCGAGATCGGCACCGGCACGCGCCCCGACGCGCCCGACCGGCGGCTGGTTCGCGTCAACGGAGCCGGCGCCCCCGCCACGCAGCTTTCCGACTGGCTGACGGTGTTGTGGCTGACCCCGGCGATGGACCGCATCTTCGTCGAGGCCGCGGGCGAACGCCGCCGCTTCCTCGACCGCCTGACGCTCGCGCTGGTCCCCGGCCATGCGCAGCATTCGAGCCGCTACGAAGCCGCGATGCGCGCGCGCAACCGGCTGCTATCAGACAACGCACCCGCCGATCCCGAATGGCTGACTGCGATCGAGACGCAGATGGCCGAACACGGCGCCGCGATCGACACCGCCCGCCGCGACGCGGTGACCGCGCTGGCGGAGCGGCTGGCCGAGCAGCCCGAGGGGCCGTTCGCGCGCGCCGGCCTGTCGCTCGAAGGCTGGAGCGGCGAAGGCGACATGCTCGCGCGCGATCTCGCCGCCGGGCGCGCGCGCGACGCCGCCGCCGGGCGCACGCTCACCGGCCCGCACCGCACCGACCTCGCCGTGACGCATCTCGGCAAGGACCAGCCGGCAGCGCTATGTTCGACCGGCGAGCAGAAGGCGCTGCTCCTCGGCATCGTGCTCGAGCATGCCGAACTCGTCGCGGACCGAGTCGGCCGCAATCCGATCCTGCTGCTCGACGAGGTCGCCGCGCATCTCGACCCCCTCCGCCGCCGCGCGCTGTTCGACCGGCTGGCGGGACGCGGGCAGGTCTGGATGACGGGCACCGAGGCCGGCCTGTTCGACGGACTCCCGCCCGATGCGAGCCGGTATTCGCTGACCAATGGTTCGATCGACGGATAACGTCCCGATAAATGTCTTCGCCACCCCGGACTTGATCCGTGGGCCAGCACGAAACATTAGCCCATGCTCATGCAGCCGGTCGATGGATGCCGGATCAAGTCCGGCATGACGATTGTCGCAATCGCACGCAATTTCTTGACATTGCACCGCAACACGACCATCTGGCGGTCCAAGCGACGTGTCATGCAGCGTGATCGGGTCCCCGGACCTAGGCTCCGCGTCGTCTATTAGCTCAAGCTTCCCAAATCACGCGGGGTGCCATTCTTCCCCGCCCGCCATGCGCCAGAGATGCGCCTGGCGCTGCTGACCATTTCAGGAAATTCATGTCTTTTTCCAAACTCGGCCTCAACCGGTCGCTCGTCGATGCGCTCGCCCAGAAGGGCTATGATACGCCGACGCCGATCCAGGCCCAGTCGATTCCCGCGCTGCTCGAAGGCGACGACCTGCTCGGCATCGCGCAGACCGGCACCGGCAAGACCGCAGCGTTCATGCTGCCGTCGATCCAGCGGCTCGTCGCCGCGAACGAGCGCGTCAAGCCGATGCGCTGCCGCATGCTGATCCTCGCGCCGACGCGCGAACTCGCCAGCCAGATCGCGCAGTCGGCCAAGGAATATGGCCGCTATACCAAGCTGCGCGTTGCAACCGTGTTCGGCGGCGTGCCGATCGCGCGCAACCGCCGCGACCTCGGCTCGGGCGTCGACATCCTCGTCGCCACGCCGGGGCGTCTGCTCGACCTGATCGACCAGAAGTGCCTGGCGCTATCCGATGTCGAGATCCTCGTCCTCGACGAGGCCGACCAGATGCTCGACCTTGGCTTCATTCACGCGCTCAAGCGCATCATCCCGATGCTGCCCAAGGACCGGCAGAGCCTGTTCTTCTCGGCGACGATGCCCAAGGCGATCCGCGATCTCGCCGGTCAGTTCCTCACCGATCCGACCGAGGTGAGGGTCACGCCCGTCGCC
Source organism: Stakelama marina (assembly GCF_018122655.1). Classification (GTDB taxonomy): domain Bacteria; phylum Pseudomonadota; class Alphaproteobacteria; order Sphingomonadales; family Sphingomonadaceae; genus Sphingomonas; species Sphingomonas marina. The sequence continues at coordinate 448,345 of NZ_JAGRQC010000003.1, read as the reverse complement.
TCGACCGCCGAGCGCGTCGAGCAATATGTCACCTTCGTAAACCAGAAGGAAAAGCAGGCGCTCCTCACGCTGTTCCTCGAAAATAACGAGATCGAGCGCGCGCTGATCTTCACCCGCACCAAGCACGGCGCCGACCGAGTCGTGAAGCTGCTCGCCGGCAACGGCATCGAAGCGGTCGCGATCCACGGCAACAAGAGCCAGCCGCAGCGCGAAAAGGCGCTCGGCGCATTCCGGTCGGGCCGGGTCAAGCTACTCGTCGCCACCGACATCGCCGCGCGCGGGATCGATGTGTCGGGTGTCAGCCATGTCATCAACTTCGAACTGCCCAACGTCGCCGAACAATATGTCCACCGCATCGGCCGCACCGCGCGCGCGGGCAATGACGGCATCGCCTTCGCCTTCTGCGCAGAGGATGAGCGCCCCTATCTGCGCGGCATCGAGAAGCTGACGCGGCAGAAGGTCGAGGTCGTACCGCTGCCCGACAATTTCCTCACCGAGGCCGAACGCATCAAGGAAACGCGCGTCGGCCCGGTTCCCGCCGAGCGTCCCGACCGCCCGCGCAAGCCTCGGCAGGACCGCGGTCCGCGCCGCCCGCGCAAGACGCACGACGCGAAGCCCGCGAACGCGCAGCGCAAGCGCCGCCCCGGTGGCGGCCAGCGCCGTCGCGGTAGCAAGTCGCAAGGCTGAGAGCGAATCGACTGACGGGCGCCGCCGTGTGCCCGTCACCACCCATTGCAGCCCTTCCGGTCAGTCGAGCCGTTCGAGGTCGCGCCGCGTCCGCTCCGATTCCTCGGTTCCGGTGTTGAGCGTGGTGGCGGGCTCGAACATCAGCACATGGCATTCGCCCCCCAGCGCCTCGGGCCGGTGCTCCACCCCCGCCGGCACGACGATCAGCTCGCCCGCATCCAGGTCGATATCGCCGTCGCGCAGCCCCATCCGCATGCGGCCGGAAACGACCAGGAACATCTCGTCCTCGTCGTCATGATGATGCCAGTCGAACGCGCCGCGAAACTTCGCGACCTTGACCTGCGCATCGTTCACATCGCCGAGAATACGCGGGTTCCAGGCGTCGTCGAACCGCGAAAAAGCATCGGCCAGATTGATCTTCTTTGGCATGGTGTTCCTTTTCTCCGGTAACGGCTTCGGCGGGTCGGCCGATATGGCTGCGGGGCCGTATTTTGCTTCCCCTTGGCGTGCGCAATTCCTATATGCTTGGCATGGCTACCGACCCCAAGCAGAATGAATATGGCGCGGAATCGATCAAGGTCCTGAAGGGCCTCGACGCGGTCCGCAAGCGTCCCGGCATGTATATCGGCGACACCGACGACGGTTCGGGTCTCCACCACATGGTGTTCGAGGTTTCTGACAATGCGATCGACGAGGCGCTTGCCGGGCATTGCGACCGCATCCTGATCGAACTGAACCCCGACGGCTCTGTCTCGGTCGAGGACAATGGCCGCGGCATTCCGACCGGCATCCACAAGGAAGAAGGCGTTTCGGCGGCCGAGGTCATCATGACCCAGCTCCATGCCGGCGGTAAGTTCGAGAACACCAACGACGGCAATGCCTACAAGGTGTCTGGCGGCCTTCACGGCGTCGGCGTGTCGGTAGTCAACGCGCTGTCCGAATATCTCGATCTGACGATCTGGCGCGACGGTGAGGAGCATTACATGCGCTTCCGCCTCGGCGAGGCAGAGGCGCCGCTGAAGGTCGTCGGCCCGGCCGAAGGGCGCAAGGGAACGCGCGTCACCTTCCTGCCCTCGCCCGACACGTTCAAGATCACCGAATTCGATTTCGACAAGCTCGAACATCGCTACCGCGAACTTGCCTTCCTCAATTCGGGCGTGCGGCTGGTGCTGCGCGACAGCCGGCACGAGGACGTGAAGGAAGTCGAACTCTTCTACGAGGGCGGAATCGCAGCGTTCGTCAAATATCTCGACCGCAACAAGACCGCGATCGTGCCCGAGCCGGTGGCTATCGTCGGCGACAAGGACGATATCGGCATCGACGTCGCGCTCGAATGGAACGACAGCTATTACGAGAACGTCCTGTGCTTCACCAACAACATCCCGCAACGTGACGGCGGCACGCATCTGGCGGCGTTCCGCGCAGCGCTGACGCGCACGATCAACGGCTATGCCGAACGCTCGGGCATGCTGAAGAAGGAAAAGGTCAGCCTGACCGGCGACGACATGCGTGAGGGGCTGACCGCGATCGTGTCGGTCAAGCTGCCCGACCCGAAGTTCAGTTCGCAGACCAAGGACAAGCTCGTCTCTTCCGAAGTGCGCCAGCCGCTCGAAAGCCTGATGGCCGACAAGCTCGCCGAATGGCTCGAGGAAAATCCGCAAAGCGCGAAGATCGTCATTCAGAAGATCATCGACGCCGCCGCGGCGCGCGAAGCGGCACGCAAGGCGCGCGACCTGACGCGGCGCAAGGGCGCGATGGACATTGCCAGCCTGCCCGGCAAGCTCGCCGACTGCCAGGAGCGTGATCCCGCCAAGTCCGAGCTTTTCCTCGTCGAGGGAGATTCCGCCGGAGGCTCTGCCAAGCAGGGCCGCGATCGGCATTTCCAGGCGATCCTCCCGTTGCGCGGCAAGATCCTTAATGTCGAGCGAGCGCGCTTCGACCGGATGCTGTCGTCGAAGGAGATCGGCACGCTGATCCAGGCGATGGGCACGAGCATCGGGCGCGAGGAATTCAACCTCGACAAGCTGCGCTATCACAAGATCGTCATCATGACCGACGCCGATGTCGACGGCGCCCACATCCGCACGCTGCTGCTCACCTTCTTCTATCGCCAGATGCCCGAGATCATCGAGCAGGGGCACCTCTATATCGCGCAGCCGCCGCTGTATAAGGCGATGCGCGGCCGGTCGGAGGTCTATCTGAAGGACGATGCCGCGATGGACGACTATCTCGTCGAAAACGGCGTCGGCGCGACCGTGCTCGAAACCGCGGGCGGCGCGCGCACGGGCGCGGACCTGCGCACCGTCGTCGACCATGCCCGGAGGATGCGCACGCTGATGCGCTATGTCCCGCGGCGTTACGATCCGGCGATCGTCGAAGTGCTGGCGATGGGCGGCGCGCTCGACCCGACGGCAACGCAACAGCAGCGCGCCGACCGGCTCGACTGGGTCGCCAAGCGGCTCGACATGACCGATGACGGCGCCCGCTGGTCGGCCCGCGTGACCGAAGATGGCGGCCTGCACTTCGAACGGCTGTGGCGCGGCGTCACCGATCATCACGTGATCGAGCCGGCCTTCCTCGCCTCTGCCGAGGCGCGCAAGCTGCACGGCCTCGCCTCGGGAGAAGCCGCGAGCTACGAGCATCTCGCCAAGCTGGTGCCGCTGCGCAATGCGTCGTCCGACGACGATGCGGCGGAAGGCGAAGACGAGGCGGTGGTCGCCGGCAAGGGCGAAACGCTGATCGCACGGCCGAGCGAACTGCTGGAGGCGGTGCTGGCGGCGGGGCGCAAGGGCTTGTCGATCCAGCGTTACAAGGGGCTTGGCGAGATGAACGCCGAACAGCTCTGGGAAACGACGCTCGACCCGCAGAACCGTTCGATGCTGAGGGTGGAAATCCAACAGGCCGACGTCGCCGACGAAATCTTCACCCGCCTGATGGGCGACGTCGTCGAGCCGCGCCGCGAATTCATCCAGGAAAACGCGCTGAGCGTCGCCAATCTCGACGTTTGAGCCAAGGTTCGTCGCGCGATATTGATCCCGTCGGGCCGTTGTCCGACGGGATCAATATGCCGATCGGCCAGACCGGTCGCTGGCGCTTGACGATCAATCGCTGCGGGCGTTCTCGCCGTAAACGGGGAATGCGCTGGCCTCGCCGTAATTATCGATAGGCGTGGCGGTCTTAAGCGCTTCCATATCGGCCTCGTCGATCACGAAATCGACCGACGCATTGCTGCGCATATGATCGGGCGACGCGGTCTTGGGTAGTGGAAGCAGCCCCAGTTGCAGGCAATAGCGGATGCAGAGCTGAGGCACGCTGACGCCGTATTTTCCGGCGATCGCGGCAAGCTCCTGATTGTTCAGCACCTCGCCATGACCGAATGGCGAATAGGCCTCGACCAGCACATCCTTGCTCTTCGTATAATCAATGAGCTTGAAAGGCGTGTTGGTGACATGCGCGAGGATCTGGTTGACCGCCGGCTTCACGCTTCCGTTCTCCAGGATATTGTCGAGATCGACCTGCTCGAAGTTCGAAACGCCGATGGCCCGGAGCTTGCCGGCCTGAAGCGCCTCCTCGAGCGCGCGCCACGCTTCGAGATTGCCTTCGAAGAAGTGCTCACCCTTCCGGAACTTGTCCCATGGTTGCGGACTATGAACGATCATCATGTCGATCACGTCCAGTCCCAGCGTCCTGAGCGAACCATCGATCGCATCGCGCGCTTGGCAAAGCGACTTGATCCCTGCGTCAAGCTTGGTGGTGACGAACAGCTCGTCGCGCGGAACGCCGCAATCACGAATACCTTCGCCGACGCCGCGTTCGTTGCCATAGGCCTGCGCCGTGTCGACATGGCGGTAACCGATGCGGATGGCATCACGCACCGCCTGTGCGGCTTTGTCGTCGTCGATCATCCACGTTCCGAGGCCGAGCTTCGGGATCGTGACGCCGCCGGACAGCGCATAGGTTTCTTCGAGAATCATCGCCTTAACCTTCGATTGGACGTTCGCAGATGAGGATATGATCTGATCCGCGCGATAGGCACCGCCGGTCAGTGCTTTTTCGGACCCTTGAGATATTCCTCGTCGCTGACCTTCTCCATCCACTCGACATTCCTGCCGTTCTCATCGGTTTCCTGGATCGCGATATGGGTCATCGCCTCGTGCGGGGTCGCGCCGTGCCAGTGCTTCTTGTCGGCCGGGCACCACAACATGTCACCTTCGTAAAATTCGTGGATCTCGCCATCTTCGAGCGCCGTCCAGCCGACACCCTCGGCCACGATCAGCGTCTGGCCGCGCGGATGCTTGTGCCAGGCGGTGCGTGCGCCAGGTTCGAAATGAACGATCGCACCCGTCACCTTGGACGGGTCTTCGCGCGAAAACTGCCCGGTAATCGTCGCCTTTCCGGTAAAATATTCCTCAGGCCCCTCGACGGTCTTCATATCCTTCTTGCGAGTGATTTCCACAGCTTGCTCCTTTCCTGCGTGTTCTGCTGCAACCGAAACACCACCGCCGAAGACAAGCGCGAACATGGTCATCACGATCATTGGGGTCGCATCCTCGGCTGCCGTTCACCAACCGATGTGGTGTGTGCAGTATCCGGGGATTAGAGGAGGTAATTCGCAAGAGCTTGTGAAAAGGATTCAGTAATGGTGCGCCGGACCGTCAATGACCTGCTCGCCTTTCGGTCGGTGGCGCAGGAACACAGCTTCACGCGGGCAGCGGCGCAGATGGGCCTATCTCCCTCAGCGCTCAGCCATGCGGTGCGAGGTCTGGAGGAGCGCGTCGGAGTCCGGCTGCTCACCCGGACGACACGCAGCGTGTCGCCCACGCAGGCGGGCGAAAGGCTGCTTGCCACCATCGCGCCCCGCTTCGACGAGATCGAAGCGGAGTTGAGCGCCATCGCCGAAATGCGCGATCGGCCGGCCGGCACGATCCGCATCACGACCGGCATTCATGCGGCAGAGACGATTCTTTGGCCGGCATTGGCCAAGTTCCTGCCCACCTTTCCCGATGTGCAGGTGGAAGTGAATGTCGACGCCGGGCTGGTGGACATCGCCGCTCGACAATTCGACGCGGGCATTCGGATGGGCGAGACGCTGGAACAGGACATGATCGCGGTGCCGATCGGGCCGGACATGCGCATGGCGGCTGTCGGGTCGCCAGGCTATTTCGCCGACCGCGATCCGCCACGAACGCCGCATGAGCTTTCGCGGCATAACTGCATCAACCTGCGCTTTCCCACGCTTGGCGGGCTTTACGCCTGGGAGTTCGAAAAGGCAGCGCGCGCACTCAACGTGCGTGTCGAAGGCCAGCTTATCGTCAATGAAATCGCGATGGCCCGTCAGGCGGCAATCGACGGATCGGGCATCGCATACCTCCCCGAAGACTATATCGCCGAGCCAGTCGCGTCGGGATACCTTATGCGTGTGCTCGAAGACTGGTGCCCGCCCTTTTCGGGCTATCACCTCTATTATCCCAGCCGCCGCCAGCAATCGCAGGCATTTGCGCTGCTCGTCGATGCCTTGTGCTTCACCGGCGCCTGAAGCCGTGCGATTCTCGTCACGGCTCGCGCGCCGATCCACGGGCCTGATGATTCGCGCTGTAGGAAAATGGTGCCCAGAAGAGGACTCGAACCTCCACGGCCACAAAGGCCGCCAGCACCTGAAGCTGGTGCGTCTACCAATTCCGCCATCTGGGCACGGGGTAGGCGGCGCGCTCTAGGGTAGCAGCGATGGTGTTGTCAATCCTGCTTTCGAAACTCCATGTCGGTGCTTGCCGTTTGTGCCTGCAACAGGCATTTGGCGGGGCGACAGCAAAGAGGCGACGATGAAGAACAAGCTGGTTACGATATTCGGCGGCGGCGGATTCCTGGGGCGCTATGTCGTGCAGGATCTGCTGGCAGCGGGCGCGCGCGTGCGCATCGCTCAGCGCGATCCGCGCGATGCATGGTATCTGAAGCCGCTCGGCGGGCTGGGACAAACGCAGTTCATCGCCGCAGACATCACGCGCCCCGAAACCGTGGAGCGCGCGGTTGCCGGTGCCGACGGCGTGGTCAACCTGGTCGGCATCCTGTCGGGCGACTTCGAGAAATATCATGTCGACGGTGCGCGAAACGTGGCCGAAGCCGCGGCCGCTTCGGGCGCCGAATCGCTGGTCCACATCTCGGCGATCGGCGCCGATGCCGATTCGCCTTCCGCCTATGGCCGTTCGAAGGCCGAGGGCGAAGCCGCGGTACGCAAGGCATTCGCCAATGCGACGATCCTACGCCCGTCGATCGTATTCGGGCGCGAGGACCAGTTCATCAACCGCTTCGCCCGCATGATTTCGTCGGCGCCGATCGTGCCGGTGCTGCGCGGCCCGACGCGGTTTCAGCCGATTTATGTCGCCGATGTCGCGGCCGCCGTCGTCAAGGCGCTTGGCGATCCGGAGGCTTATGGCGGACGCGTCTTCGAACTCGGCGGCCCCGACATTCTGACGATGGACGCGCTGATCCGCTGGATAGCGAAGACGATCGGCCGCGATCCGGCGATCGTCGATGTCCCTGACGGGCTTGGTTCGATGCTCGCCTCGCTGCCCGGAACGCCGATCACGCGCGACCAGTGGCAGATGCTGCTGCGTGACAATGTAGTGGCACAGGACACCGCCGGGGTAACCGAGCTCGGCATAACGCCGACGCCGCTTGCCACGGTAGCGCCGGGCTGGCTGGTCCAGTATCGCCGCCATGGACGGTTCGGCCGCAAAGAACACGCCTGAGCCACTTTTCCTTCTACCTAGCGCGAGCGGCCCGGCGTCTCCGGGCGCCGAGGGGACCGCATGACCGAACTTCTGACCATCATCCTGCTTGGTATCGTCGAGGGGGTGACCGAATTTCTGCCGGTTTCCTCGACCGGACACCTCATCCTTGCCGGCGCGCTACTCGGCTTTCAGGGCGAGGGATCGGGAACGTTCGAGATCGTGATCCAGCTCGGCGCGATCCTCGCGGTAATCGTGCTGTACTGGAAACGCTTCTGGGCGGTCGCGGTCGGGCTGCTCGGCCGCGAAGGCGATGCCATCCTGTTCACCCGCAACATCCTGCTCGCCTTTCTGCCATCGGCGGTCATCGGCGTGTTCGTGTACAAAGGCGTGAAGGCACTGCTGACGAGCCCGTCGGTCGGGCCGCTGGTCGTCTCGATCGCGCTGATCGTCGGCGGCATCGCGATCCTGGTGATCGAAAAACTGGTCAAGGAACCCGAAGCGCACGAGGTCGAGGCGATGACCTGGAAGACCGCGCTCGGCATCGGCATCGTTCAATGCCTCGCGATGATCCCGGGCGTCAGCCGGTCGGGCGCGACGATCATGGGCGCGCTGAGCCTGGGCGTCGATCGCAAGACCGCTGCCGAATTCAGCTTCTTCCTCGCAGTGCCGACGATGATCGCGGCTTCCGGATACGACCTGTTGAAGAGCCACGCATCGCTTGGCGAGAGCGGGTGGCTGGCCATCGCATTGGGATTTGTGGTCTCGTTCGTCGTCGCCATGCTCGTCATCCGTTGGTTCATGACCATCGTCACGCGCCACGGCTTCGCCCCCTTCGCCTGGTACCGTATCGCGATCGGCGGTGCCGCGCTGATATGGCTGCTGTCGATATAGGTCCGGTTCGGCCCATTAAATTTGCGGCGAGCCGCGCCGCCTGAGAAATTCCGCGCAATTATCTTGCGGAATAGGTAAGTTTTGCTGTCTCACTTGCAGCTTTTCCCGTGACTCTGGCGGCTGCGCGCGCTATGCGGCGCACCATCCAGCAGCAATGGGGACCTCATGGCGGACGCGACGCTCAAATTTGTCGGTACGGAGCAAGCCTATCCGGATAAGCGCGATCCGGGTGCGCGTGCAGGCGATTTCAAGGAGATTGCCGAGCGCTATGCCGTCGACAGGGCCGAGGAACAATCGGGGCGCTGCTCGCAGTGCGGCGTGCCCTATTGCTCGGTCCACTGTCCGCTGCACAACCATATCCCCGACTGGCTGCGCCTGACCGCAGAGGGCCGGTTGCGCGAAGCCTATGAGCTGTCCAACAGCACTTCGACCATGCCCGAGATCTGCGGCCGCATCTGCCCGCAGGATCGGCTGTGCGAGGGCAATTGCGTCATCGAGTTTTCCGGCCATGGTGCGGTCACCATCGGATCGGTCGAGAAGTTCATCACCGACACCGCCTGGGAAGAGGGCTGGGTCGAACCCGTCGTGCCCGGGCCCGAACGCAGCCAGTCGGTCGGTGTGATCGGCGCCGGGCCGGCCGGCCTGACGGCCGCCGAATATATGCGCGTTCTGGGATATGAGGTCCATGTCTATGACCGGCATGACCGCGCGGGCGGGCTGCTGACCTATGGCATCCCCGGCTTCAAGCTCGAAAAGGAAGTGGTGATGCGCCGCGTCCAGCGACTGAAGGACGGCGGCATCGTTTTCCACGAAAGTTTCGAGGTCGGCCGCGACGCGACGATGGACGAATTGCGCGACCGCCATGACGCGCTGCTTGTCGCCACGGGCGTGTACAAGCCCCGCGCCATCAAGGCGCCCGGCATCGGCAGCAACGGCGTTGTCGAGGCGCTCGACTTTCTGACGGCGTCGAATCGCAAGGGTTTTGGCGACACCGTCGCCGAATTCGAGGATGGCAGCCTGAACGCCGCCGGCAAGAATGTCGTCGTCATCGGCGGCGGCGACACGGCGATGGACTGCGTCCGCACCGCCGTCCGCCAGGGCGCGAAATCGGTGAAATGCCTCTATCGCCGCGACCGCGCCAACATGCCCGGATCGCAGCGCGAGGTCGGCAATGCCGAGGACGAAGGCGTCGAGTTCGTCTGGCTGTCGGCACCGCAGGCGTTCGACGCCGATGACCGGGTCACCGCCGTGCGCGCTACGCGGATGCGGCTGGGCGCCGCCGATGCGAGCGGTCGACGCGCGCCCGAACCCGAGCCCGACAGCGACTTCACCGTGCCCGCCGACCTGGTGGTAAAGGCGCTCGGTTTCGATGCCGAAGACCTGCCAAAGCTTTTCGGTGCACCCGATCTCGGCGTCACGCGCTGGGGTACGCTGCGCGTCGATAACAAGACGATGATGACGAGCATGGACGGCGTGTTCGCTGCCGGCGACATCGTCCGCGGGGCCAGTCTGGTCGTGTGGGCGATCCGCGACGGTCGCGATGTCGCCGACCACATGCACGCCTGGCTGAAGGCCAAGGCGACATCGGAGAGGAAAGCCGCATGACTATCGTGAAAACTCTTATGCCTGCGCTTGCGCTGATGGCGCCGCTGCCGCTCCACGCACAGACGGCTTCCGCCGACGCGCAGACGAGCGCCGCTGCCGCGGTCGATCCCGCGCGTCTTGCCGCCGCGCAGAAGCTGCTCGGCGAGATGATGCCGCCCGAGCGGCGTCAGGCCATGGTCGAGGGGATGCTGAGGCCGATGATGGCAAATATTCAGCGAGGCATCATGCAGAGTCCGCAGATCGACTCCGCGCTTCAGTCAAACCCTCAGGCGAAGCCGATCCTTCAGAACTATATGAAGGCCCAGATGGAGCAGGCGATCACGATGCTTCGCGAGAACATGCCAGGCATGGTCGACGCGATCGCGCATGCCTATGCGCGCCGCTTCGATGCCAAACAGCTCGCCGATCTGCGGAAGTTCTTCGCCACGCCGACCGGCAAGGCCTATCTGGAAAAGTCGATAACGATCATGAGCGATCCCGACGTCGCCGCGTGGCAGCAGAAACTGATGAAACAGTCGATGCAGCATGCCCAGCAGGACACCAAGGACCTCGTCGCCAAGCTGAAGGCGGCGAATTCGAAGAACGGTAGCCAATGAACGAAACCGAACGCCTCCGCCTTGCCCGTGAGGGCATGTATCGTCCCGAATTCGAATCCGATGCCTGCGGCGTCGGGCTCGTTGCCTCGACCGATGGGCGCGCCTCGCGCCGCGTCGTTTCCTCGGCGATCGACGCATTGCGCGCCGTGTGGCACCGCGGCGCAGTCGATGCCGATGGCAAGACCGGCGACGGCGCAGGGCTGCATGTCGATCTGCCGCACCGCTTTTTCGACGACGCGATCGATTCGTCGGGGCACAAGGTGCTGCCCAACCGCCTCGCGGTCGGCATGGTCTTCCTGCCGCGCACCGATCTTAATGCGCAGGAAAGCTGCCGCACGATCGTCGAATCGGAACTGATCGACGCGGGCTACACCATCTATGGCTGGCGCCAGGTGCCAGTCGACGTCTCGGTCATCGGCCGCAAGGCGCAGGAGACACGGCCCGAGATCGAGCAGATCATGATCGCCGGGCCGATGCCCGAGGAGATGGACTGCGCCGAGTTCGAAAAGGAGCTCTATCTCGTCCGCCGCCGGATCGAGAAGCGCGTTATCGCGGCCCAGATTTCGGGCTTCTACATCTGCTCGCTCAGCTGCCGCTCGATCATCTACAAGGGGCTGTTCCTCGCCGAGAGCCTGTCGGACTTCTACCCCGACCTCAACGACGAGCGGTTCGAGAGCCGCGTCGCGATTTTCCACCAGCGCTATTCGACCAACACCTTTCCGCAATGGTGGCTGGCGCAGCCGTTCCGCTGCCTCGCGCACAATGGCGAAGTCAATACGATCCGCGGCAACCGCAACTGGATGCTCAGCCACGAGATCAAGATGGCCTCGATCGCGTTCGGCGAGCATTCGGAGGACATCAAGCCGGTGATCCCGGCGAGCGCGTCCGACACCGCCGCTCTCGATGCGGTGTTCGAGGCAATCTGCCGCTCCGGCAAGGACGCGCCGACGACCAAGCTGATGCTGATTCCCGAGGCATGGGGCGGGCAGGACGACATGCCCGAGGCGCACCGCGCGATGTACCAGTATCTCGCCAGCGTCATGGAGCCGTGGGACGGGCCGGCGGCGCTCGCGATGACCGACGGCCGCTGGGCGGTTGCCGGGCTAGACCGCAACGCGCTGCGTCCGCTGCGCTATACACGCACCAATGACGGGCTGCTGATCGTCGGGTCGGAGACCGGCATGGTCGTCGTTCCCGAATCGAACGTGCTCGAAAAGGGTCGGCTCGGCCCGGGCCAGATGGTCGCGGTCGATCTCGACGAAGGCGCGGTGTTCCACGACCGCGAATTGAAGGACCGCATTGCCGGAGAGGCCGATTATGCCTCGATGATCGGCAACTTCCTGACCGTCGAAGACCTTCCCGAGGCGCCTTCCTACGCCACGGTGCGCTTCGACCGCGCTGAGCTGGCGCGGCGGCAGGTCGCGGCGGGACAGACGCTGGAGGATATGGAGCTGATCCTCTCGCCGATGGTCGAACAGGGCAAGGAAGCGGTCGGATCGATGGGCGACGACACGCCGCTCGCCGTCGTGTCGGACAAGCCCCGGCTGATCAGTCAGTTCTTCCGCCAGAATTTCAGCCAGGTCACCAACCCGCCGATCGACAGCCTGCGCGAGCGCCATGTGATGTCGCTCAACACGCGGTTCGGCAATCTCGACAATATCCTCGATTCGCACAAGCGACCGGGCAAGGTGCTGGTGCTCGATTCGCCAGTGCTGACCGGTGCCGAATGGGCACGGCTGAAGGCGCATTTCGAGGGACAGGCGGCCGAGATCGACTGCACGTTCGAAGCCGGCGCCGGGCACGAATCGCTGCGCGCGGCTATCCAGCGCATCCGCGCGCAGGCCGAACAGGCCGTGCGCGAGGGCCGTTCCGAACTGTTCCTGACCGACGAACATATCGGCCCCGACCGCGTCGCGATTCCTGGCGTGCTGAGCGCGGCTGCCGTTCACACGCATCTCGTGCGGCGTGGCCTTCGTTCCTATGCCTCGATCAACGTGCGCACCGCCGAATGCCTCGACACGCATTATTACGCCGTGCTGATCGGCGTCGGCGCGACGACTGTGAACGCCTATCTGACCGAAGCGGCGATCGTCGACCGGCATGAGCGTGGCCTGTTCGGCGACCTCTCGCTCGACGAATGTCTCAGGCGCCATCGCACCGCGATCGGTGACGGCCTTTTGAAGATCATGTCGAAAATGGGGATCGCGGTGATCTCCAGCTATCGCGGCGGCTATAATTTCGAAGCGGTCGGGCTCAGCCGCGCGCTGGTCAACGACCTGTTCCCGGGCATGCCGGCAAAGATTTCGGGCGAGGGTTATGCCTCGCTCTACGTCAACGCCAGCGACCGCCACGAAGCCGCGTTCGACAAGGCGGTGGCGACGCTGCCCATCGGCGGCTTCTATCGCCAGCGCTACGGCGGCGAGACGCATGCCTATTCGGCGCAGCTGATGCACCTGTTGCAGACTGCGGTCGGCACCGACAGCTATTCGAGCTATCTGCAATTTTCGCGCGGGGTGCGCGACCTGCCGCCCGTTTATCTCCGCGACCTGATGGAGTTCAATTTCCCCGACGAAGGCGTGCCGATCGACCAGGTCGAGGCGATCACCGAAATCCGCAAGCGCTTCGTCACGCCGGGCATGAGCCTGGGCGCGCTGAGCCCGGAAGCGCACGAGACGCTGGCGATCGCGATGAACCGGATCGGCGCCAAGGCGGTGTCGGGCGAAGGCGGCGAGGACAAGAGCCGCTACACGCCTTACGAAAATGGCGACAACGCCAATTCGGTCATCAAGCAGATCGCGAGCGGGCGCTTCGGCGTGACCGCCGAATATCTGAACGCGTGCGAGGAAATCGAGATCAAGGTCGCGCAGGGCGCCAAGCCCGGCGAGGGCGGCCAGCTTCCCGGGTTCAAGGTCACCGAATTCATCGCCAAGCTGCGCCACGCGACGCCGGGCGTGATGCTGATTTCGCCGCCGCCGCACCACGATATCTACTCGATCGAGGATCTTGCGCAGCTCATCTACGATCTGAAGCAGATCAACCCCAAGGCGCGGGTCTGCGTGAAGCTGGTATCGAGCGCCGGCATCGGCACCGTCGCGGCCGGCGTCGCGAAGGCGCATGCCGACGTCATCCTCGTCTCGGGCAATACCGGCGGCACCGGCGCCAGCCCGCAGACCAGCATCAAATATGCCGGCACGCCGTGGGAAATGGGGCTGAGCGAGGTCAACCAGACGCTGACGCTCAACAATCTGCGCGGTCGCGTGCGGTTGCGCACCGATGGCGGACTGAAGACGGGGCGCGACATCGTCATCGCCGCGATCCTCGGCGCCGAGGAATTCGGCATCGGCACGCTCAGCCTTGTCGCAATGGGCTGCATCATGGTGCGCCAATGCCATTCGAACACCTGCCCCGTCGGCGTATGCGTGCAGGACGAGCGGCTCCGCGCCAAGTTCACCGGGACGCCCGAAAAGGTCATCAACCTGATGACCTTCATCGCCGAAGAGGTCCGCGAAATCCTTGCCCGGTTGGGCTGCAAGAGCCTCGACGAGGTGATCGGCCGTACCGAGCTGCTGCGCCAGGTCAGCCGCGGCGCCGAGCATCTCGACGATCTCGACCTCAACCCGATCCTCGCCAAGGTCGATGCCGAAGATGCCGAACGGCGCTTCAGCCTCAACACCTTCCGCAACGAGGTACCCGACAGCCTCGATGCGCAGATGATAAAGGACGCAGCCGCCGTCTTCACGCGCGGCGAGAAGATGCAGCTGACCTATAGCGTGCGCAACACGCACCGCGCGGTCGGCACAAGGCTGTCGAGCGAGATCACGCGCAAGTTCGGAATGCAGAAGCTCGCCGACGGCCATGTTCAGGTCCGTCTGCGCGGGTCGGCGGGCCAATCGCTCGGCGCGTTCCTGTGCAAGGGCATCACGCTGGAGGTCTTCGGCGACGCCAACGACTATGTCGGCAAGGGGCTGTCCGGCGGTACGATCATCGTCCGCCCGGTGGTCAGTTCGCCGCTCGCCAGCCAGGACAATACGATCATCGGCAACACCGTGCTCTACGGCGCCACCGCCGGGCGGCTGTTCGCGGCCGGTCAGGCGGGCGAGCGCTTCGCCGTCCGCAATTCGGGCGCGCATGTCGTGGTCGAAGGCTGCGGCGCCAATGGCTGCGAATATATGACCGGGGGCTATGCCGTCGTGCTCGGCAAGGTCGGATCGAATTTCGGCGCGGGCATGACCGGCGGCATGGCGTTCGTGTACGACGCCGATGGCAGCTTCGAACGCCGCGCGAACCCGGACAATATCGTTTGGCAGCGATTGTCGTCGCTCCACTGGGAATCGGTGCTCAAGAACCTGATCAGCGACCATGCGCAGGCAACCGACAGCAAATGGGCGGCCGAACTGCTCGACGACTGGGACAAGGTGCGCGGGGCGTTCTGGCAGGTCGTGCCGAAAGAAATGCTCGGCCGGCTGCCGCATCCGCTCGACGATGCCGAAGCGGTCGTCGCCGCGGAATAGGCGAAGGCTTCCACAGGCGAGTCTGCGCCGCTAAAGCGGGATGCGATGTGGCAACTTCATCAATTCCCGCTCTGCCCCTTCTCGCGCAAGGTCCGGCTGCTGCTCGCTGAAAAGGGCGTCGGTTACGAACCGGTGCGCGAATTTCCGTGGGAACGGCGCGACGAGTTCCTCGACATCAATCCCGCCGGCCAGACGCCGGTGATGATCGGTGATCGCGGTACGCGGCTGATCGATTCGGTCGCGATCTGCGAATATTTCGAGGAGACGGTCGAAAAATCGGTGATGCTTGGCGGCACTGCCGCCGACCGCGCCGAAATCCGTCGGCTCGTCGCGTGGTTCGACACGCAATTCTACCGCGACATCACCGCCCCGCTGCTGCAGGAACGGATGGAAAAGCGCATCGTCCACCGCGCGGCGCCCGATGCCCGGTTGCTGCGCGAGGCGATGAAGGCCGCCGTCGCGCATCTCGACTATATCGATTATCTGCTCGATCACCGCTCGTGGCTCGGCGGATCGACGATGAGCCTTGCCGATCTGGCCGCCGCGGCCCAGATTTCGGTGGCCGATTATCTGGGCGGCATCGACTGGAAGAGTCACGAACAGGCCAAGCGCTGGTATATCGGCATGAAGAGCCGCCCGACGATGCGCCCGCTGCTCGCCGAGCGGATGGTGGGGATTACGCCGCCTGCGGATTACGAAAAGCTCGACCTGTAACAAGGGAGACCGGCAAACGATGCTCGAACATGTACCGCGCTGGCTGGGACAGGCGATCAAGGGCCTGCGCGCTGGTGCAGACCAGCTCGTCATCACCCGGCCCGAACTCGGCAGTTTCGACGCGATTCGCCTGGCCAGCCCAGCCTTTGCCAATGGTGCGCGGCTGCCCGAACGCTTCACCGCCGATGGCGAAGGCGTATCACCGCCGCTGTTCTGGACGGGGGTTCCAGAGGGTACCGAGCGGATCGCGCTGATCGTCGAGGATGCCGACGCCCCCGCGCCCAGACCGCTGGTCCACGCCGTGGTATGGAACCTGCCGGGCAGCGACGGCGAGCTGAAGGAAGGCGCGATCCGCGAGGACGGCGCGCAGGGCAACGATGAGCGGGACGTCGGCCGCAACAGCTATTTCGGCGAAGGCTGGCTGCCACCCGATCCGCCGACCGGACACGGCGTCCACACCTATGCCTTTCAGATCTTCGCGCTCGGCCAATGCCCCGATGCCGGTGCAAATCCCGGGCGGTCCGCGGTGGTCAAGGCGATGGCAGGTTGTGTGCTGGCGGCCGGCGTGCTGACCGGCACCTATTCGCGCGGCGAACGCGCGCCGGCCGGCACCACCAGCGCAAAGGCGGCCATACCTACCCGTTGACGACCATCCCGCCATTGGGGTGGAGCACCTGCCCCGACATGTAGCTGGCATCCTCGCAGGCGAGGAAAAGAAACGCCGGCGCGACCTCGTTCGGCTGGCCGGGACGGCCCATCGGCGTGCCTTCTCCGAAATGCTTCAGCTTTTCCCTGCTTGCGCCTCCGCTCGGGTTGAGCGGCGTCCAGATCGGTCCCGGCGCGACCGCGTTCACACGAATCCCGTCGTCGATCAGGTTTTCCGAAAGGCTGCGCGTGAACGCGGTAATCGCGCCCTTTGTCGAGGAATAATCGAGCAACTCCTTCGAACCCTTGTACATCGTCACCGATGTGCAGTTGACGATGGCCGCACCCTCTTTCAGATGCGGGCGCACCGCCTGCGTCAGAAAGAACATCGCGAAGATGTTGGTCTGAAAGGTGCGGCGAAGCTGCTCTTCGGTAATGTCGATGATGTCCTGATCGGGATGCTGTTCGCCGGCATTGTTGACGAGAATGTCGATACGGCCGAATTCGGCCATCACCTTCGCGGCGACCTCCTTGCAAAAGCCGTCCTCGCCCAGATCTCCGGCGAGAAGCAGCGCGCGGCGGCCTTCGTCGCGAACGATTTCCGCGGTCTTTTCGGCATCGTCATGTTCGCACAGATAGACGATCGCGACATCGGCGCCCTCGCGCGCATAGAGCGCGGCGACGGCACGGCCGATGCCGCTGTCGGCACCGGTGACGATGGCGACCTTGCCTTCCAGCCGGCCGGAGCCGCGATAGCGCGGCTCCCAGTCGGGCTTTTGGCTCAACCCGCTCTCATGGCCGGGCAGGCCGTCTTCGTGGATCATGTCGATGGTGTCGGGGTCGCTCATGTCGGTCCTCCTGCGAACGCGTTGGGATCGCTACGGAAAACCGATCGGGCGACAGTCCTGTTCCCGGTAACAGGGCCGGCGAACCGGCGAATGCGCCCGGCAGTGGCCGGGGCGCGGCAGGGCTCAGCCGATCAGTGGCGAGCCCTGCGTAGCACTGGCGAGGATCATGACGGCGGTCAGGCCGAACGATGCGAAGCCGATTACAAGCGAGCGGATCATGGCGTGTCTCCGAAGCTGGGTTGGCGTTGTTTCGATCAGGCGATCGGGATGACGGGGGTCGCAGCGGCGACGAGCAGCGCGGTGGCGAATACGGCGCCGGCAAAGGCGACGAGCGAACGCTGGGCGGTTTCGAACTGAGCAAACATTGGTGTATCTCCCTGGTCTGTTTCCATCGACCGGACCATCCGGCGTGGATGCCAGAGACATTGCATCAGGCGTGCCAGTTCTACATCATGCTGATATTGAACGACTTTTATTTTTAAGCTTGGTGGGTTCGGAATTTCACGCCAATTCCGTGTTGTAATTTTTCCGGCAAATTAGGAAAATTCACCTAGTCGAGGTGCAGGCAGTTCCGTCCCTCGAGCTTGGCCCGGTACAACAACTCGTCCGCGCGCTGAAAAACTTGCGCGAACGTCTCGCCGCTACCGATCTCGGTCAGGCCGGCCGAAACGGTGATTTCGCCAAGCGGTTCGTGCGTTTCACGCTGGCGATAGCGCTTTGCGGCGATCGCCTGCCGCGCGGATTCGATGATCTCTTTCGCCCGCGCGGAGCCAACACCGCTCAGAAGCACCGCAAACTCCTCGCCGCCATAGCGAGCGACGAGGTGTCCCGAACAGCTTTCGGCCAATTGCGCACCGATCGCGCGGAGCACCCGGTCGCCGACGGCGTGGCCGAACCGATCGTTGACGTCCTTGAAATGATCGACGTCGCAAACGGCGAGACAGGCGCTACTGTCGGTCGCGTCCAGTTCGGCGAATGCCTCTTCGAAGGCACGCCGGTTGGGCAACTCGGTCAGCGGATCGCGCCGCGCATTGTCCTGCGCCTCTTCCAGCTGCGAGCGCAGGTCGGCAGCTTCGCGGGTCGCCGCCTCCAGCCGGCCCTCGGCAATTTCGACCCGTTCAACCATGTTGGCGGCGATTTCGACGATATTGTCGACCGTGATCCGGCCCGTCTCCGCGCTGCTTTCACGCAGCGCCGCGGTACTCGCCTCGATATCCTTGCCGAAATCGGCCGTTTCGCTGCGCATCCGGTGAACCATATCCTCGAACCCGGCGACCTGCATCTGCGCCTGTGCAACGAGTTTTCGGCCCAGTTCGGCTCCGTTGCCCGCCCGCGTGCCGTCAATCTGGTGGCCAAGCGATTCGACTTCTTCGCGCGTCAGTCGGATGCCGCCGTCGGTCAGCCGTGCGACGGCCTTGGCCAGCGCTCCTTCGGGATCGCTCAGGACATGATATGCAAAGGTGTAATTCGCCGGATTGGGTTGCAGGCGCTGGTCGCGAAGGAACGCGCCGATCCGGTCGAACAGGTCTGCCGCCGGTTCCGCGCGATCATTGCTGGCCGGACGCCAAGCAAGCATTGCCACCCTTTCCCCAAGACAGTCCTGCGCGCCGCCTTGCGGATGCGCAGCTCCAGTTGAGCACCGGCTACCGCCAAACTGCTAAGATCGGGTGAGCGACTATTTCATTCTTTGGAAAGCATAAGCAGGGGGCGCACGGCCGAAACGAGGTGCGTCCGCCGGTTACCGCGGATGATCGGCGCGCCATTTGCGAACCGCGGCCAGCGTGCCCGTGATATGGCCTGCGGGGCTCATATCGGAATGCGCGTAGATGATCGTGCCATCGGGGGCGATGACATAGCTGGTCCGGTCGGTGACCGCACGTTCAACGCCTTCCGGCGTCTTGAATGTCTGGCCGAGCGAAACGTCGTAATCGGCGATTACTTTTGGCGAGGCGTTGGCCACGGCGAACTTGCCGGCGCAATGCGCGGTCGAGAATTTCTTCAACTGTGGCACCGAGTCCGCGGACATGCCGATCACCGTCGCTCCCGCCGCCTTGAACTTGTCGATCGACTGCGCGAACGCCTTGGCCTCGGCATTGCAGCCACCGGTGAATGCCGCCGGGAAGAAATACAGGACCACCGGCCCTTTCTTGAGCTGTTCGGCAAGATGGAGGTGGAACGACTTTCCGGCGATGGCACCGTCGGTCGTGAAATCAGGTGCGCGTGCGCCTTCGTTCAAGGCGGCGTAAGCCGGCGCGGCGAGCGGAAGGGCCAGTGCGGCGAGAAACAGCGGAAGGCGCATCGTCATTCTCCGGTAACGGCGATCAACGCGTCAACGCGATACCCAGACGGGCATGCGTGTCGGCGACACGGTAATCATCCAGCGCTTCACCATAGCCGGTGAATGCCTGTCCGAACAGGTAGAAGCCGGTTCCCGCCCCCAGATCGACGAGCGGATAGGATACGAACAGCTCACCGCTTCCCTTGCCGGTGACGGGGTTGCCACGCGCATGTAGCGCGACCTTCAACCCGTCTTCCTGCTCGATCGACGCGCCCAGGCCGGTATAGCCCCAATAATCGCCGATCCGTTCCTGGCGAGAGAGCTTGCCGACATAGAGCCACGCCTCGGGCGACAATTCGGCTTGCCAGTCGCCGCCGAGATCGAACCGCTTGGACGCGCGGATGAAAATCCGGTTCACATCGACCGAAGCGATCCCGCCGCGCCCGTTCGAATCGTGGCGATAACCTGCTGCGGCAACCAGATCGTCGCCGACGGCGCGCTCGTAATAGAGTTCGGGGCTGTAGATCGTCGCGCGAAACGGACCCGAGGGTTCGTCGACCGCCCAGAACATCGTCTGGGTATAGGCGAAGCGCACGCCGTCGAGCGCGCCCGTGCCTTCGAACGGCCGAAAGGCGAAGCTTATCTGCAACTTGCCGCCCGCATCGTTCAAACCGAACGCGCCATAGGTCGGCTCGTGCGGCGCGAACCGATCGAGAATGCCGGACGATGCGCCGGTTGACGACAACATGGTGGTTTCGGCGGCAGCGGCCGACCCGCGTGGAGGGGCTTTGGCAACAGCCTGCGCCGGCACGTAGCGCAGCTTCGCAAATCCGCCCGGCGCTATGGTGGGCGCTGCGCCCGGCGCCCTGTCGAGAGTAAGCCGCGTACCATCGGCTGCGGTGACCGTGATCCGCGCAGGCGGCGTTGCGGGCTCCGCCGCATCGCCTTCGTTGACGAAATAGATGTCGACGCCGTCGGCGGCAGCGGCGGCGCTTGCCGGTTGTTCGGGAACGACGCGCACCTGCGCGGCTACCGGCGAGGCGAATGCGAGCGCAGCGAGCGCAAAAGCGGCTTGCGGATTCATGCCAGCATGTCTGGCAATGCAATGTGACAATCGCCGGTCATTCTTCCCCCTTGCAGTCCATAACCCCGCCCCCTTCGGGTCGCCGCGAGCATAGCCAGCGCGTGTGCACTGCGATAGGGACACGGGAACCATGACGATAACCCCTTCCGACCGCGTCCTCGCCGAACAGCTCGCCGATGCCGCGCGCGCCGCGATCCGCCCCTATTTCCGCGCCGAACATGGGCTGGAGACCAAGGCCGACGACTCGCCCGTCACGCTCGCCGACAAGGCGGCCGAAGCAGCGATGCGCAGCCTGATCGTCGCCGAACGACCGCGCGACGCCATCGTCGGCGAAGAGGAAGGCGAGCGAGAGGGATCGAGCGGCCGGACCTGGGTTCTCGACCCGATCGACGGCACGCGCGCCTTTATCGCCGGGCGGCCGATCTTCGGCACGCTGATCGCACTGCTCGACGATGGATGGCCGGTCCTGGGGGTGATCGACCAGCCGATCCTGGACGAACGCTGGATCGGGATGGCGGGGCAAGGCACGACCTTCAACGGCAAGCCCGCGAAGAGCCGGGCGTGCCGCGAACTATCCCAGGCATTGCTGGCGACGACCTCTCCGGCGCTGTTCGGCGACGGCCAGCTTCACGCCTTCGAACATCTCGACGCCAAGGTACGCAGCACCGTGCTCGGCGGCGACTGTTACAACTATGCCTGCCTCGCGTCCGGCCATCTCGATATCGTCGTAGAGGCAGGGCTGAAACTCTATGACTTCGCCGCACTCGTGCCCGTGATCGAAGGCGCCGGCGGCCGGATGTGCGACTGGTCGGGCGACCCGCTGCACGCGGGGAGCAACGGAGAAGTGATCGCCGCGGGCGATGCGGCGCGGATCGATGACATCCTGGAGGCGCTCGCCTGCCGCGGGCATTGATGACCTAGCGCTTGCGCCGCGTCGGCGCGTGGAAATCGGGCGGCTTGTCGGCAATCCAGTCGAGGAAGCGAACGATCTCGGCATGATCGCGCAGCGCGGTCAGGTCGCCACCCCCGAACCGCTCGAGCTCGGCGTTGGTGAAGCTTGCATGGATCGTGCGGTGGCAGATCGGATGAACCGCTACCGTCCTCCGCCCGCCCCGGCTCTTCGGCACGCCATGGTGCCATTCGACACGCGCACCAAGCGGTCGCCGACAAAGCGCGCAACGTTCGGGCTCGGGCGCCGCGATTTGCAGACGATCGGCTTCGGCGAGCATCCGCTTGCGGCGGACGCGCCCGCTCATCTGTCCTTCATGGCCTCGATCAGCTTCTTGACCTCCTGCGAACGGCCGCGCGGCAGGACGAGGATATCGTCGCCGCTCGCCACCACGATAAGGTCGCGGACCCCGACCATCGCGATTCGCGCGCCGTCACTGCGAGCAAGGCAGTTCTCGGTATCGATCGCGATCACTTCTCCCGAACAGGCATTGCCGCCGGCATCATGTTCGCTCAGCGCATGGAGCGCGTCCCAGCTGCCGACATCGCTCCAGCCCATGCTGACCGGCACCACCGCCACGCGCTCCGCCCTTTCCATCACCGCATAATCGATCGAATCGGCGGGCGATGCGGCAAAGGCATCGGCATCGGGATAGATCCGCTTGCCCTCGCGCCTCGCCTTGTCCATCGCCTGCTGTGCAGCGACGACCATGTCCGGCTGATAGGTCGAAAGCGCGCCAAGATAGATATCGGCGCGAAACAGGAAAATGCCGCCGTTCCAGACATGATCGCCCGCTGCAAGCATCGCCTCCGCGCGCTCGCGGTCGGGCTTCTCGACGAATTGACGGACCTTACACACACCGGGCGCCAGTTCGTCGCCGACCGCGATATACCCATAGCCGGTTTCGGGCGATTCGGGCCCGATCCCGAAGGTGACCAGCCAACCCTGTTCGACGAGCGGCAACGCTTTGGCGATCGCCGCTCGAAAGGCATCAGCATCGGCAATGACATGGTCGGACGGCATGACGAGGATCGGCGTGCTGTCGCCCCCTGCCGCGATTGCCGCCAGCGCGATTGCGGGCGCGGTGTTGCGCCCCATCGGCTCGAGCACCAGCGCCTGCGCATCGGCCTCCACATCGCGCAACTGTGCCTCGATCGTATCGGCATGGCGCGCATTGGCGACGACAATGGGTCTCGCGAAACGCTCCGCATCGCCGGTCCGGCCCGCCGTCAGTTGCAGCATCGTCGCGTCGGCGGTCAGCGGCAGCAATTGCTTGGGTCGTTCGGGCCGGGACATCGGCCACAACCGCGTTCCGGTGCCGCCCGACAGAATGACAGGTGTAATGATAGACGACATCCCGGCTCCTTTGATACGAGCAGTTAGGGGCAGGCGATCGACCGCGTCAAACCAAGAATTGTCGGCCCTTCGCCCGCATTGTTCAGTATTTCTTTGCCAATTTTTGTCACAGCCGTTCCTGTGTCGGTGAATTTTACACCAGGGAAGGTCGCGGACGGATGATCAGGCTGTTCAAGCACTACGTCCCCAATGCCGTGCTGCTGCTCGGTCTGCTCGATATTACCCTGCTCGTCGCGGCGGCAGAGGCGGGCTGGGTGATCCGTGCGAGCCAGATCGGCATGCAGACCGAACCGATCTACACCCGCATTCCGCAGTTGCTGAGTTTTGCGGTAGCGCTCGAAC
This sequence comes from Stakelama marina, assembly GCF_018122655.1. Classification (GTDB taxonomy): domain Bacteria; phylum Pseudomonadota; class Alphaproteobacteria; order Sphingomonadales; family Sphingomonadaceae; genus Sphingomonas; species Sphingomonas marina. The sequence continues at coordinate 425,111 of NZ_JAGRQC010000003.1, read as the reverse complement.
TCGCGATGATCGCGGTCGGCGTGTACGGCGCCGACGCCCTGCAATCGCTGCGCTTCGCGACGGCGCGCCTGCTGGTTGCGGTGTCGCTCGGCACGACGTTTCTCAGCCTGATATTCTTCCTGGTACCCGCCCTTACCTTCTGGCGGTCGAACCTGCTCTACGCGATGGCGCTCGCATTCGTGCTGCTGGTGCTGCTGCGCATCCTGCTCGGCAAGACGCTGGGTAGCCAGGCCTTCAAACGTCGCGTCGTCGTGCTCGGCGCAGGGCCAAGGGCTGCGCGAATCAAGCAGTTGTCGCGGACGCCCGGCGCCGGGTTCGTCGTCGTCGGCTATGTCTCGATGAACGAGGCCAACCGCATCATCCCCGAAGCGATCGCGCGCGATGCGATCTATAACCTTGCCGACCATGTCGTCCTGCTCAACGCCTCCGAAGTCGTCCTCGCGCTCGAGGAACGCCGCAATGCGTTGCCGCTCAAGGACCTGTTGCGGGTCAAGACCACCGGCGTTCACGTCAACGAGATCTCGACCTTTCTCGAGCGCGAGACGGGGCGCGTCGACCTCGACAGCGTCAATCCGAGCTGGCTGATCTTTTCCGACGGGTTCTCGTCGAGCCGCATGTTGTCGAGCATGTTCAAGCGGCTGTTCGACGTCCTGGCCAGCCTGACGCTTCTGACGCTCGCACTGCCGTTGATCCTGCTGACGGCGCTGGTCGTCAAGATCGACAGCAAGGGACCTGCCTTCTACCGCCAGCGCCGCGTGGGGCTGTACAATGTCGGATTCGACATCATCAAGCTGCGCTCGATGCGGATCGACGCCGAAACGCCGGGCAAGGCGGTATGGGCCGAAAAGGACGATCCGCGCATCACCCGGGTGGGCCGGTTCATCCGCAAGACGCGCATCGACGAGCTGCCGCAGTGCTGGAGCGTGCTGAAGGGCGAGATGAGCTTTGTCGGCCCCCGTCCCGAGCGCCCGCAATTCGTCGACGATCTCGAACAGAAGCTGCCCTATTATGCCGAGCGGCACATGGTGAAGCCGGGAATTACCGGCTGGGCGCAGATCAACTATCCTTACGGCGCGTCGATCGAGGATTCGCGGCAGAAGCTCGAATATGACCTTTATTACGCGAAGAACTACTCGCCCTTTCTCGACCTGCTGATCCTGCTCCAGACGATCCGGGTCGTGCTGTTCCCCGAAGGCGCGCGCTGAGGCCCGTCATGGCCGCGACGCTGACCCTGTGGACACATGCTCTTGCGGCGCTGCTGTTCGCCGCGCTCGCGCTGTGGACGATCAGACGCGACGACGCGCTACCCGCACGGCTGACGCTCGGCGTGGCGTTGGCGGTGACGACGCTCTGGGCGCTGGGCGTGGCGGGAATCGGGCCGAACGAGGCGGCGACCGATCTGGTCGAGGGGCTGCGCAACCTGTCGTGGCTGACGTTTATCCTGATGCTCCATCGCCGCGGCGAAGGCGACCATCCTCTGCGTGCGCTGCGGCTCGTCTACGGCGTGGTCGCGCTGGTCTTTGTCGGCGGCATGATCTTGTCGCTCGCCGCGACCGGTGCTCCGGCGAGGATCGCGACGCCTACCACATCCGCCGCATTGCTGTTCAGGATGCTGGCCTGCGTCGCGTCGCTGGTGATCCTCCAGAATCTGTACGCCACCACCGCGCGCGCGACACGCGTGATCCTGTTGGGCATTGCCGTGATGTGGTGCGCCGACTGCCTGATATTCGCAGTCGCCTATCTGAGCGGCAACTGGCCCGCCGAACTCGGCGTCGCACGCGGGCTGGCGATGCTCGTCGCGGCCGCGATATTCGCCGTGGCGCTGCAGCATCGCGGCGACTGGACGGTGCGCGTATCACGCACCTTCACCTATCAGTCGCTGTCGGTCGTGGCGATCGGCCTCTATCTGGCCGTGCTCGCCGTGGCCACAAGCGCATTGGCCGCGGTCGGAGGCGCACATGCACGCATCCTGCAAACGGCATTCGTATTCGGATCGACCGCTGCGATACTGACGCTGGTATCAACACCCTGGCTTCGCGCCTGGGCGCGGGTGAAGCTTGCCAAGCACCTGTTCCGGCATCGCTACGATTATCGCGCGGAATGGGTCCGTTTCACCGACACGCTCGGCGATCCCGAAAGCGCGACGCCGCTCGGCGAGCGTATCGTCAAGGCCATCGCCGACCTGACCGAATCGCCTGCCGGATTGCTGCTCGTGCCCGATGGCGACCGACTGGGAATCGGTCCGGTGTGGAACTGGAATGCCGGCGAGCTGCCCGCCAAGGGCGCGGACGGCGCGCTTGCGGGGCATCTCGCCGCAACCGGACATATCATCGAACTCGATGCGGTGCGCGCGGGCCGGGGCAGAAGCGGCGACGAAGCGACCCCCGAATGGATGCGCAACCTGGCCGAAGCCTGGGTGCTGGTGCCGCTCATCCATTTCGGGCGGTTGACCGGCGCGATCCTGCTCGCGCGCCCGCCGATCGACCGTGCGCTCGATTGGGAGGATTTCGACCTGCTGCGCATCGCCGGACGGCAGGTCGCAAGCTATCTCGCCGAGGAGCGCGCGCAGGCGGCGCTGGGCGAAGCGCAGCGATTCGAGGAATTCAACCGGCGCTTCGCCTTCATCCTGCACGATATCAAGAACCTCGTCAGCCAGTTGACGCTCGTCGCGCGCAACGCCGAACGCCACGCCGACAATCCCGAATTCCGCGCCGACATGGTCGCCACGCTGACCGATTCGGCCGAGCGCATGAGCGCCCTGCTCGCGCGATTGTCGCAGCATGGCGGCAAGGTCGGGTCGCGCGAAGCGGTCGATGTCGCCGCGCTCGTCGAGCGCGTGGCTTCTGCGCGGCGCGCGCAGCACCCGGTCGTGGTCGTCGGCGCGCCCCAGGCAGTGGCGATCGCCGATCCGGTCCGGCTTGAACAATTGCTCGGCCATCTCGTCCAGAACGCGCTCGAGGCCAGCCCGGCGGAAAAGCCGGTGACGATCGCCGTGTCGCGCGCCGGCGGTGAGGTCGCCATCGACGTGATCGACGAGGGCTGCGGGATGTCCGCGGGCTTTATCCGCGACCGGCTGTTCCGGCCATTCGTATCCACCAAGGCGGGCGGTTTCGGCATCGGCGCGTTCGAATCGCTGCAGCTCGCGCAGGCAATGGACGGCACGCTCGACGTGGCCAGCCGCGAGGGTGAAGGCACGCGCTTTCGCCTGACGCTGCCCGTACCGGGCGCGGAGACTTCTGACATGGGGAGAGCGGCATGACCGCCGATACGAAGCCACGCCTTCTTATCGTCGAGGACGATCCGGGCCTGCAGCGCCAGCTCCGCTGGGCGTATGAAGGCTATGACATCTTCGTCGCTTCCGACCGCGCCTCGGCGATCGCGCAACTGCGCGCCGAAGAACCGCAGGTCGTGACGCTGGACCTTGGCCTGCCGCCCGATCCCGATGGCGTGTCGGAGGGCTTCGTCACGCTGGAGTCGATCCGCAGCCTTGCCCCTGACACCAAGATCATCGTCGCATCGGGTCACGGCGAACGCGAAAGCGCACTTCGCGCGATCGCCGCCGGTGCCTGGGACTTCTACATGAAACCCATCGATATCGACGCGCTGGGCCTGATCGTATCGCGCGCCTTCCACGTCCACGCACTGGAAGCGGAAAATCGTCGTCTCGCCGAACGCGTCGAGGGCACGACCGCGCTTGGCGGCATGATTACCGCCGCGCCCGAAATGCTGAAGGTCACGCGCACGGTCGAGCGCGTCGCCGATGCCGATGTGTCGGTGATGCTGCTCGGCGCCAGCGGGTCGGGCAAGGAACTGCTCGCGCGCGGGCTGCACGACGAAAGCCCGCGCAAGGACGGCGCGTTCGTTGCGATCAACTGTGCCGCCATTCCCGAAACGCTGCTCGAAAGCGAGCTGTTCGGCCATGAAAAGGGCGCCTTTACCGGCGCGGTGAAGACCACCGAGGGAAAGATCGAACAGGCGAGCGGGGGCACGCTGTTCCTCGACGAGGTCGGCGACATTCCGCTTGCGCTGCAGGTGAAGCTGCTGCGCTTTCTTCAGGAGCGCGTCATCGAACGGATCGGCGGACGCAAGGCGATTGCGGTCGATACGCGCATCGTCTGTGCGACGCATCAGGACATCGATGCGATGGTCGCCGACGGTCGCTTCCGGGAGGATCTCTACTACCGTCTTGCAGAAATCGTCGTGCGCATCCCCGCGCTTGCCGAGCGGCCGGGTGATGCCGTGCTGCTCGCGCGGCATTTCCTCAACAAATATGCCGAACGGATGAAGCGCCCGGTGAAGGGTTTCGCGCCCGACGCGCTGAGCGCGATCGACGGGCACGACTGGCCCGGCAATGTCCGCGAGCTGGAAAACCGTATCAAGCGCGCGGTCATCATGGCCGACGGCAAACTGGTCACCGCCGCCGACCTCGATTTCGAGGACGAAGGCGAACCGATCAACCTGAAGGCGATCCGCGAACGCGCCGACCGCAAGGCGATCCGCCACGCTCTCGCGCGGAGCGAAGGCAATATTTCCGGCACCGCGCGCCTGCTCGGCATCAGCCGCCCGACGCTCTACGACCTGATGAAGAATTATGACCTCCAGCCCTGAACCGGCTTTCCCCATCCGTCGCTTCGCGGGCGCATTTATCATGCTGGCGCTGCTGGTACTGACGACAATGCCGGGTGCGGCGCGTGCGGACGACATGGCGGCGCGCGACGCGCTGGCGCGCAGCCTGACCTATCTGAAGGCGGGAAATGCAAGCGCCGCGCGATCGCAGGCGTTCAAGGCGACGCAGGAGGCATCGAACTGGGGTCTTGCCCATGCCGTGCTCGCCCGCAGCCAGCTCGCGCTCGGCGAAGGTGTCGCGGCGGAGGGCGAGCTCGACCGCGCGATCAGCGCCGGATTCGACAAACGCCGCAGCTATCAGCTCTATGCCCATGCCTATCTGCTTCAAGGACAGACCGAGCAGGCGCTTGCCGCGCTCGACAAGGCCGATCCGCGCTATCTTCGCTATACGTTGCGTATCCGCGCGATGGCGCTTGCCGCGCAGGGAGATGTTGCCGGCGCGGAACGGGCATTTGCGCAGGCGCTGGCGATTGCGCCGCACGATGTGCGCATCTGGACCGATCTCGGCGAAATGCGGTTCGAAAACGGCAATCTGGCCGGCGCCATCGACGCCAGCCGCCGCGCCGTGGCGACGGACCGCGACGATGCCGAAGCGCTGGTGCTGCGCGGCAAGATGGTGCGCGAACAATTCGGCCTGGTCGCAGCCCTTCCCTGGTTCGAGGCGGCGCTGCGGCAGGATCCGTGGCGCCACGACGCGTTGATCGAATATGCCGCGACGCTGGGCGATGTCGGGCGCAACACCGACATGCTGGCGGCGGTCCGCAAGGCGATGCTGGCGCGCCCCGGAAGCCCGCAAGGCTATTATCTGCAGGCCGTACTCGCGGCCCGCGCGGGCAAATACGACCTTGCCCGGTCCATCCTGCAACGCGCGGGCGACGCGCTGTCCGACCTGCCCGGTGCGCTGCTGCTTCAAGGCGCGGTCCTTGTCGAAACGGGCAGCTATGGTCAGGCGACCGAGACTCTGCGCGAACTGGTCGCGCGGCAACCGATGAACCTTTCCGCACGCAAGTTGCTGGCGCTTGCCTATCTGCGTGCGGGATCGGCGAGCGATGCGCTCGACATCCTGAAACCCATGGCGCAGCGTGCCGACGCCGACGCCTATACGCTGACCCTGTCCGCACGCGCGTTCGAAGCAGCGGGCAACCGTGTGATGGCGGCGCATCTGCTCGACCGAGCGGCGATGCCCGCAACCGGCCAGTCGGACACGTTCGGCGCCGATGACAGCCTTGCCGTGCTGAGCGCCGATGCCGCGGAAACGCCGGAGGCGGCCGATACGGTGGTGCCGCTGGTTCGTGCGCTGCTCGACCATGGCGACACGCGAACCGCGCTCTCGCGCGCTCGCCAGGCGGCGCAGGATGCGCCGGGCGCACCCGAAGGACAGTTGCTTGTCGGTGACGTGCTGATGGCGATGAAGCGCTTTGGCGACGCCGCAAGCGCCTATGCCCGCGCAGCCGATCTGCGGTTCGACGAGTCGACGATGCTGCGCCTTGTCGAGGCACGCGACGCGGCGGGAGAAAGTGCGGCCGCGCGCGACGCGCTCGCGCTGTTCCTGTCGCAGAATCCGGAAAACAGCACCGCGCTTCGTCTCGCGGGCAAGTGGCAGCTTGCCGCAGGCGACGCCAATTCGGCGATCGTGACGCTGGAAGCGTTGCGGTCGCGCATCGGCGACCGCGATGCCGGTCTGTTGAGCGACCTCGCCTCGGCCTATGGCGCGGCCGGCGAGCATGATGCAGCGCGCCGCTACGCCGCCGCCGCCTATTCGCTCGCCCCCGCCAATCCGGCGGTCGCGGACGCCTATGGCTGGGCGATGTTCGAAGCGGGCGATGACGACGGCGCACGGCAGCTGATCGAAAAGGCGGTAGCAATCGCGCCCGATCATGCCGGGCTTCGCTGGCACCTCGGCCAGGTCTATGCCGCGCTGGACCGAAAGAAGGACGCGGTCGCCAATATCCGGCTGGCGCTGGCGAACCCCGGGTTCGGCGATCGCGATGCCGCGCAGGCGCTGCTGAAGCACCTCGCTTGAGCGCACGCGCCAGCGGGCTATACCGGCGCGCGTGATGACCGATCGAGAGCCACTCGCCCGTATTGCCGACGCGCTCGAGCGTATCGCGCCACCGCCGCCGCGCCCGGCCGACGCGACCGCGCATCCGGCCTATCTGTGGCATGGCGAGGCGTTGGTCGCGGCGCGCGCCTTTACGCCGCTGCCGCTCGATCTGCTTCAGGGGCTGGAAGCCCAGAAGGGCGCGCTGCACGACAATCTGGAACGGCTGGCGCGCGGAGTTGCGGCGCAGGACGCGCTGCTATGGGGGGCGCGTGGCACCGGCAAATCGGCGCTGGTCAAAAGCATCGTCGGCGCGCTGCAAGGCGAAGGCGCCGATATCGCGCTGGTCGAGGCGACGGGCAGGCTCGACACCTTGCCCGCGCTGTTCGCCGCAATCGCCCCGGTCGAGCGTGCCTTTGCCGTCTTCATCGACGATCTCGGCTTCGACGGCATCGGCGAGGCACGCGCGCTGCGTTCGCTGCTCGAAGGCGGCGCCGAGGCGCGGCCCGTCAATGCCCGGCTGATCGTCACCGCCAACCGCAGGCATCTGGTCCCGCGCGACATCGCCGAACAGGAAAGCGCGATCAATCCGCGCGACAGCATCGACGATCAGCTCGCGCTCGCCGACCGCTTCGGCCTCAGCCTCGGCTTTCACGCCATCGACCAGAACCAGTATCTCGCCATCGTCGAGGGCTATGCCAGCCGCTACGGGCTGGATTTCGATCCGGTCGAAGCGATCGGCTGGGCAACCCGACGCGGCAGCCGATCTGGCCGCGTGGCCTGGCAATATGTCGTCGATCTCGCCGGCCGGTCGGGCAAGGCGCTCTAGCGGCCCCGCCCGTCGGTTCGTCGCAAATCAGGCAGCGTCGGTTGAGCGACACAAGATTAACCGCGCAATTATCTTGACTTGCGCGGTCGTTGAGCCCCTGTACCGATCATGGCCCGATTAGGCGAACTCGACGTTCCGGACCGGCTGTCGCCCTTTGCTCCCGTCTGGATGTCGCAGATCGGTTTCGCGGTGATGTGCGCGGCTGCCGCCTATGTCGTGCGGATGCTGGTGGACACCGTTGCGCCCAGTTCGGGGCCGTTCTCACTAGGCTATGCCGCAGTGTTGGTCGCAACGCTGTTCGGGCGGTGGCAGAGCGGGCTGCTGACGGCCGGTATCACCAGCTTCTATGCCTGGTATTTCGCGCTGCCGGTGCACGGGTCGTTCGTCTTCGCCGACCCGACCGATCGCCCGCGCGCGGTGGTCAATACGCTCGCCTATCTGCTCGTCATCCTGCTGGCGGAGCGGTTTCGCGTCGCGACCCGCCACGCCGTCGAGGAACGCGACCGCCAGATCGAGGAGCGCGACCTGTTCCTCGCCGAGTTCGACCACCGGGTGAAGAACAATTTCGCCGTGGTCACCAGCATGCTCGACATGCAGCGTCGACGTGCGCGCGACGGCGCGACCGCCGATGCGCTGGGCAGCGCGCTCAACCGCGTCGAAAGCATCGCCCGTGCGCACCGTCATCTCTACCGCGGCCACAGCGCGCCGGGGTCGGTACAGATCGACAAATATCTGGGCGATCTGTGCGATGCGCTGCGCGAGGCGCTGCTGCTGCACGGCGCGGTCCAGCTTCGCTGCGAAACCGACGCAGCGGCAATGTCGCGCGACGAGGCGGTTTCGATCGGACTGCTCGTCAACGAACTCGTGACCAATGCGGCCAAACACGCCTTTGCCGGGCGCGAGCGAGGTGAGATTCGTGTCGCCTTTCGCACCATCGACGGCGGTTATGTGCTGGAAGTTGCCGATGACGGGGTCGGCCTGCCGAAGGAAATGCCGCAGCCGACCAGCGACGGTGGACTGGGCCAGCGGTTGATCGACGCCTTTGCGCGTCAGGCTGGCGGAACGCTGGCGACCGACAGCGGCCCCAATGGAACCACAGTGACGCTGACCGTCGCAGGCTGAGCGATCAGCCCAGCGCCTCGGCCTGTTCGGCAAGCTCGAGCCAGCGCAACTCCGCTGCCTCCTTTTCGTCGCGCGCAGTCTCGATCGCCTTGGTCAGCGCGGCGAAGCGACCGGGATCGCGGGTATAGAGCTGCGGATCGGCAAGCGCTTCCTCGTCGCGCGCGATGGCGGCATCGAGTTCTTCGATCCGCTTCGGCAACAGATCGTAATCGCGCTGATCCTTGTAGCTGAGCTTGGTCTGCTTCTGCTTCGGCGGCGCGGGCGAAGCGCCGCCACCCGATTTCGCCGTCGTCTTCTTTGCAGGGCGCGGCTTTCGCTTCGCCTCCCAATCGGCATAGCCGCCGGCGATGATATCGACATGGCCCGACCCGTCGAGCCCGAGCGTCATCGTGACGGTGCGGTCGAGAAAGTCACGGTCATGGCTGACGAGGAGGACCGTACCCTCGTAATCGGCGATCACTTCCTGAAGCAGATCGAGCGTTTCGAGATCGAGGTCGTTGGTCGGCTCGTCGAGCACCAGCAGGTTCGATTCGCGGGCGAATTCTCGCGCGAGCAGCAGGCGCGACCGTTCACCCCCCGACAGCGTGCCGATTTTCGCTTCGGCGAGGCCGGGTTCGAACAGAAAGTCCTTCAGATAGCCCTGGATATGCTTCTTCGCGCCGCGCACCTCGATCCAGTCGCCGCCATCGGCGAGCACGTTGCGCACGGTCTTGTCGGGCTGCATCAGGCTGCGCTGCTGGTCGATGATGACGCCGTCGAGCGTCTTCGCCTGCGTGACGCTGCCCTCATCGGGGGCGATTTCGCCGGTCAGCAGCTTGAGAAGCGTCGTCTTTCCCGCGCCGTTGGCGCCGACGATGCCGATCCGGTCGCCGCGCTGGATGCGCAGCGTGAAATCCTTGATGATCGTGCGGTCCTCGAAGCGTTTCGTAACGCCCTTGGCATCGATCACCACCTTGGTTTTGCTGTCGTCGCTCGCCACCGCAAGCTTGGCCGTGCCCTGTGGGCCGAGCATGGCCGCGCGCTGGGCGCGCATCTCCATCAGCTTTTCGAGCCGGCCCATGTTGCGCTTGCGCCGCGCGGTGACGCCGCGGTGCAGCCAATGTTCCTCCAGCTTCAGCTTGGCGTCGAGCTTTTGCGCGGCGCGCGCCTCTTCGGCATGGACCTGTTCGGTCCACGCCTCGAATCCGCCGAAGCCGACCTCGTTGCGCCGGATCGTGCCGCGGTCGAGCCACAGCGTCTGCCGCGTGAGGCGCGTCAGGAAGGTACGGTCGTGGCTGATGACGACGAACGCGCCCGAATATCGGCCGAGCCAGTCCTCGAGCCAGTCGATCGCGGCGATGTCGAGATGGTTGGTCGGCTCGTCGAGGAGCAGCACGTCGGGGGCCTGCGCCAACGCCCGCGCGATCGCGGCCCGGCGCCGTTCGCCGCCGCTGGCGGTCTTCGCCTCGCGCGACAGGTCGATGCCGAGCTGGTCGGCAATCGCTTCCGCCTCGTGCCGGGCGGGGGCATCGTCGCCCGACAGCACATAATCCATCAGCGTATCGTACCGCGCGACGGCCGGTTCCTGTTCGAGCAGCACGACGCGCGTGCCGGGGACGATGACGCGGCGACCTTCATCGGCCTCTATCTCGCCGGCGATCAGCCGCAGGAGCGTCGTCTTCCCCGCGCCGTTGCGCCCGATCAGCGCCAGACGGTCGCGCTGGCCGATATGGATGTCGAGTCCGCGGAACAGCCAGCCGCTGCCCTGAACCAGCCCAAGGCCTTCATAACTGAGTATCGGTGGCGCCATATCGCGCCCCGTTAGGCCGTCGCCCGCGCGCCCGCAAGTTAGTGGTTGATTACAGGTGCATTCACAGGCTGTTCAACGCGCGCCCTCTATGCCAGTCAGAATGCGAATGATTGTTCGATCCTGTCTGCTTGCAGGCCTGTTGGCCGCCACCGGGCTTGTTGCGCCCGACGCGAATGCCCAGCATCGCCGCAGCGACCAGAGCGCCGCCCTGGAGGCGCGCAGGGCCGGACGCATCCTGCCGCTGCGTGAAATCGAGCGGCGCGTCGTCCCGCACATGCCCAATTCGCAGTATCTCGGCTTCGACTTCGATTCGGCGACGGGCATTTACACGCTCAAGTTCCTGCGCGATGGAGAGGTGATCTGGGTGGACGTCGACGGCCGTTCGGGACGCATCATTCGCCGCACCGACCGATAAGCCTGCCAACTCACCCGCCGACAAGAGGATCAATATGCGCGTTCTGATCGTCGAGGACGAACCCAATCTAGGCCAACAGCTTCGCTCCACGCTGGAAGGCGCCGGCTATGCCGTCGATCTCGCCACCGATGGCGAGGACGGCCATTTCCTCGGCTCGACCGAGGAATATGACGCGATCGTGCTCGACCTCGGCCTGCCCGAAATCGACGGGCTGACGGTGCTCGACCGCTGGCGCAAGGAAGGCAAGTCGACGCCCGTCCTCGTGCTGACGGCGCGCGATAGCTGGTCGGACAAGGTCGCCGGGCTCGACGCCGGGGCCGACGATTATGTCGCCAAGCCGTTCCAGACCGAGGAACTGATCGCCCGGCTGCGCGCGCTGATCCGCCGTGCAAGCGGCAACGCATCGGCCGAACTCACCGCCGGCGACATCCGCCTCGACACGCGCTCGGGCAAGGTCACCAAGGGTGGCGAGCCGGTGAAGCTGACCGCACAGGAATACAAGCTGCTCAGCTATCTGATGCACCACAAGGGCAAGGTGGTCAGCCGCACCGAGCTGATCGAGCATATCTACGATCAGGATTTCGACCGCGATTCGAACACCATCGAGGTGTTCGTCACGCGCATCCGCAAGAAGCTCGGCGCCGACACCATCACTACGATCCGCGGGCTCGGCTACAGTCTGGAAGAACCGGACGAAGCGCAGACCGCGGAGTAACGCCCGCTCGTTCGCGCAAAGGAGAAGAACCGGCGCGTGGCCGAGGCAGAACCGCATCCCCGCCCCTATGTGCGCATCACCGGCTCGCTGAGCCGGCGGATGATCGTCATCGCGACGATCTGGATCCTGGTGCTGCTGGCGGGCGGTGGCTTCGCGCTCGACCGCGTGTTGACCAGCGCGGTGACGCGCAATTTCGACGACCAGCTCGAATATGTCCTCAATTCGCTGATCGTGTCGGCGGAGATCGATTCGAACGGCGATGTCATGTTCAACCGGACGCTGGGCGATCAGCGCTTTCTGGAACCCTATTCGGGCGCCTATTGGCAGATCAGCGGCAAGGGGCACGATCCCTTCCCCTCACGGTCGCTATGGGATCGGCTCCTGAAGGTTCGGCCCGACCATCACGGGACCGAGGTGCAGACCTATGACAGCCACGAATTCCGCGATCAGACGCTGCGCGTCGTCGAACGCGACGTAAAGCTGCCGGGATCGCCGACGCTGTGGCATTTTCAGGTCGCCCAGTCTCGCGCGATGCTCGACGCGCAGATCGACGCGCTGCGGCGCACGCTGGTACGCAGCTTCCTGCTGCTCGGACTGGGCCTGCTCGTGATGGCAGCGCTCCAGACCTGGTACGGACTGCTGCCACTCAAGCGACTGCGACTTGCCATCGCCGAGCTGCGCGCCGGTCATTCGCAGCGCATCGAGGGCGAAATGCCGGCCGAGGTCGCGCCGATGGTCGAGGAACTGAACGCGCTCGTCGCGCATAACGACCGCCAGGCCGAAGAGGCGCGCCGCCATGCCGGCAACCTCGCCCATGCGCTGAAGACGCCGCTGACCGTCATCATGAACGCCGCGACCGCGCAGTCGGACCCGCTGTCCGAAACCGTGATCCGCGAGGCGCGCACGATGCGCCGTCAGGTCGATCACCACCTCGCCCGCGCAAGGGCGGTCGGACGGCGCGGATCGGCGCACAGCCGCGCCGAGGTCTGGCCGTCGGTCGAGGCGGTCGAGCGCGCTGTGTCGCGGCTTTACCCCCATCTTCGTATCGATATCGACGGTCCGAAGGACCTCGCCGCGCATATCGAACGGCAGGACCTCGAGGAAATACTCGGGAACCTCGTCGAAAACGCCGCCAAATATGGCGGCGGCAGCGTGTTCGTGACGGTCGGAGCCGAAGCGGGCTTTGTCGAGATCATGATCGAGGATGACGGCCCCGGCATCGCCGAGGCGGACCGGCAAAAGCTGTTCGAACGCGGCGTGCGGCTCGACACCGGAAAGCCCGGCACGGGGCTTGGTCTGGCGATCGTGCGCGATGTCGTCGAAATCTATGACGGCACCGTCACGCTGGAGGAAAGCGAGGATCTGGGCGGATTGCTCGTGCGGCTGCGCCTCCCCGCGGCCTGATCGTCAGGCGGCGACCTTCAGCCCCTGCATGATGTCGCCCGCCATCGCCACCGACCGCCTGCGCGCCGCAGGATCGTACATCGCGCCGGTCAGCATCAGTTCGTCGGCGCCGGTGCGTTCGACAAAAGCAGCGATCTGCCGGGCGACGGTATCGGGACTGCCGACCGCCGAACACTCAAGGACATGGTCGAGGATCGCGCTACCCTGTGCACCGAGTTTTTCGCGATAGCCCTCCACCGGAGGCGGAAGCTGGACCGGCTGGCCGGTGCGGATCGCGACGAACGCCTGTTGTTGCGAGCTGGCGAGATATTCGGCCTCTTCGTCGCTTTCGGCGGCGAACACGTTGAAGCCCAGCATGACATGCGGCTTTTCAAGCTGCGCCGAGGGTTTGAAATCGCGGCGATAGATCGCGATCGCCTGATCGAGCGCGCCCGGCGCGAAGTGCGAGGCAAAGGCATAAGGCAACCCGAGCGCGGCGGCGAGCTGCGCGCCGAACAGGCTCGACCCCAATATCCAGATCGGCACCTCGGCGCCGCCGCCCGGCACCGCACGGATACCCGTCCGCCCGTCATCGGCGAAATAGGATTGAAGCTCGACGACGTCCTGCGGAAAGGCGTTGGCATCGCTGTCGAGCGTGCGCCGGAGCGCGCGCGCGACGCGCTGGTCCGATCCCGGCGCGCGGCCGAGACCGAGGTCGATGCGCCCCGGATACAGCGCGGCCAGCGTCCCGAACTGTTCGGCGATCACCAGCGGCGCGTGATTGGGCAGCATGATGCCGCCCGCGCCCACGCGGATGCGGCTCGTCTTGCCCGCAACATGGCCGATCACCACAGAGGTGGCGGCGCTGGCGATACCGGGCATGCCGTGATGTTCGGCGACCCAGTAGCGGGTATAGCCGGCATCCTCCGCCGTGCGCGCCAGATCGGCGGCGTCGGCAAGCGCGGTAGCGGCGTCACCGCCCTGAACGATGGGGACGAGGTCGAGCAGCGAATAAGCGGTCATGCCGGCTTAGGTGGGGCGACCGGTTTCGATTTGCTACCCCTTACCAGCCATAGGTGAAGCGCAGCGCAGCGCCGTAATCGTCGGGCAGTGCGCTGAAATTCCCGGGATTGCGCCGGTAGAACGGGTTGGTCGCGACATCCCCGCCGAGCAGCGGGCGGGTATAGGCGATTTCTGCGTCGACCTCGCGCCCCTGCGGCGCGAGATTGAGGCGCTGGTCGCTGAAGCTGGCGACGCTCTGGCTCGCATAGTCCCAATAGCTCGGCAGCATCAGGTCGAGGCCGCCGTGTTCGACGCGCAGCGGCTGTGCAATGCGCAGGCCGATATGGTCGCGCCGGTCGAACGCGCCGTCGCGGCCGATATCGACGGCATAGCCGCTGGTGCGGAGCGACCCGCTGCCCGCGATGCCGCCGTGCAGATGTGCGGTCGTCCATCCCTGCCGGGTCGAAGCGCCGAGCGACCAGCCGCCGCCGAGATCGGCGCGCGCGTTCAGGTCGACGAAGCGCGTGCTGGCCCCTGCACCGCCCAGTGCGCCGCCGAAACGCGCGCCGAGCAGCGTATTGCGCTCTTCGAGCTGGGTGAGCGTCAGCGCCGCGCTGACCGGCCCGAAGCGGCGATCGACGCCGATCGCGAACCGGTCATAGCCGAAGCGCTGATAACGGTTGCGCAGCGCACCGAATATCCGGTCGCCGCGCGTCAGCACGTCACCGCTTTCGGCAGCGACGCTGATACCCCAGGGGCCGAACCGGTTGCGAACCGCGGCGGAGCCCGCGATATCGACGTCGAAGCCGCTGCGCCGTGTCGGATCGCCCGCCACCAGAAACGCCGGATCGGTGCGCCCCGACAGCCGGGCGACGAGCGAGTCGCCGCCTTCCGACGCGGCAATCCCGAAACTGAGCCGATCGTCGAGCTTCGTCGTGACCGCAGCCGCCATCGCGCGTGCGGCCTGCGCGTCGGAAAATGGCATTGCCAGCCGCTCGACCCGCGTCTCGTTACGTCCTTCGAGCAATGTCACGGCCACCGCCGTCCGGCCGTTGGTCGCCGCAAGGTTGCGCCGATCGAAGCGCAGCGCGCCGACAAGTGTCCGTCCCGGCCCCGCGCGGTCGATCGTGCGAGCCAGTTCGACTGCATAGGCGCGGTCGAACCCGTCGAGCACGACCGCGCCTACCGTTCCCGTCGCAGCGTCGCCCATCGGCGCCGACAGGCTTGCCTCAACCCCGGTCGACACGGTCTGCTGGGTGCCGGCGACCGACATGCTGCCCTGCGGCGCGAATGCCTCCGTCAGGTCGAGGATGCCGCGGCCATAGACCGCATCGGTCCCGCTGGCCCCGGCATCGCGCGCCGTCGCCAGCAACAGATCGACCATCTGCTTGCCGGTAAGGTTGGGAAATGCCTGCGCGAGCAGCGCGACGGCACCCGAAATCTGCGGAGCGGAAAAAGACGTTCCCGACCACAGGCACACCTTGGTGTCGTCGCAGGGCGCGCGAACGTCTTCACCGACCGCGGCAAGGTAGAAGGATGCCGCAGCACCGGTGCCTGCCCGGTTGCTGAAACTGGAAATCCGGTCGCTTGCATCGACCGATCCGGCGATGATGATCTGCCCGCGCGACACCGAATTGTTGGTGGCGGGAGAGGTGAAGGGGTCGGGCACGTCGCCCTTGCTCGGGTCCTCGCCGTCATTGCCCGCGCTGATGACGATCACCGCGCCGCTCGCCGTTGCGCGGCTGATCGACTGGAGAAGCTGGTTGCTGGGCCGCGATCCGCCGAGCGAGAGGTTGATGACGCGCGCGCCGCCGCTGATCGCGGCATCGATTCCGGCAGCGATCGCACTGTCGTCGAAGCTGCACCCGCTGTCGGGCTGGTCGGGATTGGCGCTGGCACAGCTTCCCGGCGTATCGGCGCGCGCGATATAGAGGTTGGCGTCGAATGCGGCACCGTGCGTTCCCACGCCGTTATTGCGGCCTGCCACGACGAAGGCGACCGCGGTGCCATGTCCATCGACATCGTCGGTCGAGCTGCCGCCCGCCGTATTGCGCGAACCGACGACGCGATTCTCGAATTCCTCGCTCGCCGCATCGAGCCCGGTATCGACAACGCCCACGGTCACGCCCGTCCCCGTCGCGCCCTTTTGATAGGCGGCGAGCGCATTCATCGAAACGGGACCGATCGACGCGCGATATTCGGCGGTGTCGTAATTCGCCGTGGGCGTCGGAGTTGGTGCGGGTGCCGGTGTTGGCGTGGGGCTGGGCGTCGGCGACGGTGCGCTGATCGGTGGCGGCGTGGTTGCAACGCCGCCCCCACCGCCGCCGCTGCATGCCGCAGCCAGAACCAGACTGCCCAGTGCGGCCCCCTGCAAGAGGCGTCGCTTCATTCGCATTCCATTCGTGCCGATTTTCAGGATTCGGTCGGCATATTGTCCGATGTCAGCTTTACGCATGATTTACGTGCACCTTGTGCATTACCCGCGGCGCAATCGCTTGCCGCAACCGTCCAGCCTGCCTAAAGCCGCCCGCGACATGGATGCCGCTCTCTCGCATATCGACACCTGGATCTTCGATCTCGATAACACGCTGTATCCGGCAAGCGCGAATCTGTTCGCGCAGATCGACTCGCGGATGGGGCGCTTTATCGGCGACATGTTCGGCTGCGACCCCGACGAAGCGCGGCGCATCCAGAAGCAGTATTTCTTCGAACACGGCACCACGCTGGCGGGCCTGATGGCCGAACATGGTGTCGATCCGCACGAATTTCTCGCCTTTGTCCACGATGTCGAGATGGACGTGCTCGAGCATGACGCACCGCTGGCGGCGGCGATCGCGAAGCTGCCCGGCCGCAAGCTGGTCTTCACCAACGCCGACGCGCCCTATGCGACCAAGGTGCTCGACCGGCTCGGCCTCGGCACGCATTTCGAAGCGATCCACGACGTCCATGCGACAAGCTACCGCCCCAAGCCCGATCCGGATGCGTATCGCGGGCTGTGCGACGCCTATGCGCTGACGCCTGCATCGTCGCTGTTCGTCGAGGACATGGCGCGCAATCTGAAACCCGCCAAGGCGATCGGGATGACTACCGTCTGGATCGACAACGGGTCCGAACAGGCGGCCGACACCGATCGCGATTTCATCGATTTCACCGTTACCGACCTCGGCCGCTGGCTCGAGCAGATATTGGAGACACAACCATGTCCGACGCGTTGATTTCCGTCATCGAAACCGCCTGGGAAGACCGCGCCGCGATCGGTACCGGCACCGAAGGTGAGGTTCGCGAAACCGTTGCCGAAGCGCTCAACCTGCTCGACCGCGGCGAAGCCCGCGTCGCCGAACCCGACGGCAATGGCGGCTGGCGCGTCAATCAGTGGCTCAAAAAGGCGGTGCTGCTGTCGTTCCGCCTCAACGACATGGCGCTCATCCCCGGCGGGCCGGGCGGCGCGCACTGGTGGGACAAGGTTCCGTCCAAATTCACCGGCTGGGGCGAAGATGCCTTTCGCGAAGCCGGTTTCCGTGCGGTGCCGGGCGCGATCGTTCGCCACGGTGCGCATATCGGCAAGGGCGCCGTCCTGATGCCGAGCTTCGTCAATATCGGCGCCTATGTCGGTGAAGGCACGATGGTCGATACCTGGGCGACCGTCGGCAGTTGCGCGCAGATCGGCCGCAACGTCCACATCTCGGGCGGCGCGGGGATCGGCGGCGTGCTCGAACCGCTCCAGGCCGATCCGGTCATCATCGGCGACGGCGCCTTTATCGGCGCGCGCTCGGAAGTTGCCGAGGGCGTGCGCGTCGGCGAGGGCGCGGTGCTGTCGATGGGCGTCTATCTGGGCAAGTCGACCAAGGTCGTCGACCGGGGGACCGGCGAAATCCGCACCGGCGAAGTGCCCCCCTATGCGGTCGTCGTGCCGGGTACGCTGGGCGGCGGCGACGGCACGCCCTCGCTCTACTGCGCGGTCATCATCAAGCAGGTCGACGAACGCACGCGCTCGAAGACCAGCATCAACGAATTGCTGCGCGACTGAGCCCTTGCGCCGGGCAGCGGCCTAGCGCTGCTGTTCGGCAAAGGCCGTGATCTGGTCGAAAACCGCCGGATATAGCGGGTGCGCAAAGGCGAAGCCGTAAAGGAAGCCGTCGCGCCAGGCGACCTTCGCCTCCAGCCCGCTAAGGCCTGGGATCGTCAGCCACACGATGTCGCCCGCATGAAGGTCTAGTGCGGCATCGGCGCGAAAACCGGTCGTCGAAAGGTCGATCACATCGACGGTGAACCGCTGCGACCCTCTCCCGCGCATACTCGCCTGGAACCCCGCCTGCTTGCGCTGCGCGCGGCGCTGTTCGTGGCTGGTGGAGTCGTCGGGGCCTTGGTTCATGCCCTGCACCTTATTGCGGCGCGATCACCAACGCCATGGAAAACGCCGCAATCTTAATAACCTAAATCAATCGAACAGGCTGGAAACCGATGCTTCCTCGGCAATGCGGCGGATCGCTTCGGCAAGCAGCGGTGCGATCGTCAGGTGGCGGATATGATCGGCCTTGGCGATGACGTCGTGATTGCCGATCGAATCGGTGATGACCAGTTCCTGCAGCGCAGAACCTTCGACGCGCGCGACCGCGCCGCCCGACAGCACGCCGTGCGTACAATAGGCGACGACGCCCTCCGCCCCCGCCTCTTTCAGCGCGGCCGCGGCATTGCACAGCGTTCCGGCCGAATCGACGATATCGTCGATCAGGATGCAGAAACGGCCCGAGACGTCGCCGATGATGTTCATCACCTCCGACTCTCCGGGCTTCTCACGGCGCTTGTCGACAATCGCGAGCGGCGCGTTGTCGAGCCGCTTGGCGAGCGCGCGGGCACGAACCACGCCACCGACATCGGGCGAGACGACCATCAGATTCTTGTCCGAAAAGCGCGCCTTGATATCCTCCGACATCACCGGCGCACCGTAAAGATTGTCGGTCGGGATATCGAAAAAGCCCTGGATCTGCCCGGCGTGCAGATCGACCGACAGCACGCGGTCCGCCCCGGCGACGGTCAGTAGGTTGGCGACGAGCTTTGCCGAGATCGGGGTGCGCGGCCCCGGTTTACGGTCCTGCCGGGCATAGCCGAAATAGGGGAGGACCGCCGTGATGCGGCGCGCCGAAGCACGTTTGAGCGCATCGACGCAGATCAGCAATTCCATCAGATTGTCGTTGGCGGGGAACGAGGTCGACTGGACGATGAACACGTCTTCGCCGCGGACATTTTCGAGGATTTCGACAAAGATTTCCTCGTCGGCGAAGCGCCGCACATTGGCATTGGTCAGCGGTATTTCGAGGTAATCCGCAATCGCCTGCGACAGCGGAAGGTTCGAATTGCCGGCCATCAACTTCATGTGAAAATCCCCACGCCTCTGCCTGCGGCCTGCCTTACGCACGAAAGCGCGATCCGAAAAGGGGCGATTGCCGGGAATCGCCACGCGGCCTAGAGGAACGCGCATGACGGTCACCACGCGCTTCGCACCCAGCCCGACGGGCAAGCTGCATGTCGGCAATATCCGCACCGCGCTACATAATTGGATGTGGGCGAAAAAACAGGGCGGGCGCTTTTTGCTGCGCATCGACGACACCGACGAAGCGCGGTCGGAGGAACGCTTCGTCGAATCGATCCGCGCCGATCTCGGCTGGCTGGGAATGTCACCCGACGGCGAGCAGCGCCAGTCCGGCCATTTCGACCGCTATGAGCGCGTGTTCGAGCAGCTGCGCAGCGCGGGCCGCATCTATCCCTGCTACGAAACGCCGCAGGAACTCGACCTCAAGCGCAAGGTACTGCTGGGACGCGGCCTGCCGCCGATCTATGACCGCGCCGCGCTGAAGCTGAGCGAGGCCGACCGCCGCAAGCTGGCAAGCGATGGCAAACGCCCGCACTGGCGCTTTCGGCTAGACCACGACACGCCGATCGAATGGAGCGACCGGATTCGCGGCGACCAGCATTTCGACCCCGCGCTGCTAAGCGATCCGGTGATTCGCCGCGAGGATGAAAGCTGGCTCTATCTGCTGCCCTCGGTCATCGACGATATCGACATGGGCGTAACCGATGTCGTGCGCGGCGAGGATCATGTGTCGAACACCGCGGTCCAGATCCAGATGTTCGAAGCACTGGACGCCGCCCCCCCGGCCTTCGCCCATGAAGCGCTGCTGACCGGGGTCGAGGGCAAGCTGTCGAAACGGCTCGGTTCGCTGGGCGCCGAACATTTTCGCGAAGAAGGCATCGAGCCGCAGGCGCTGATCGCGCTGCTCGCGCGGATCGGAACGAGCGACCCGGTCGAGCCCGTTGCCGACCCCGCGCCGCTGATCGAGCGGTTCGACTTCGCGCATTTCGGTCGCGCCCCGGCGCGCTTCGACGAAGAAGAGCTGCGCATGCTCAACGCGAAGATCGTCCACCTGCTCGATTTCGACCGGGTGGCGGCAAGATTGCCCGACGGCATGACGGCCGAGGCTTGGGACGCGGTGCGCCCCAATCTGATGCGCGTCGAGGATGCCGATATCTGGTGGCGCGTGATCGAAGGGCCAGTCGATACAGGGCACGACCCCGCCGACCGCGATTTCCTGGCGCAGGCGGCAGAATTGGCAGCGAACATCGACTGGTCGGGCGATCCATGGCACACGCTGACCGGTGCGCTCAAACAGACGACCGGGCGCAAGGGCCGCGCGCTGTTCCTGCCGCTGCGCAAGGTGCTGACCGGGCACGATCATGGCCCGGACATGGCGGCGCTATTGCCGCTGATCGGCCGCGAACGGACGATCGCTCGCCTGCAACCCTGAACCGAACCGGCGCCTGGCCCAGGCTTTTGGTAAAAGCGCGCCATCTCAGGGTCTTTTGACATTGTTATGTTATGATGTAACTTAATGGAGCGGCCTTTATGCGCCGCAGGAGAGGGAGAATGCGAATGACCCCGACCATCCATCATAACACCGCCAACCGTTATACCGGGCCGCACGGGATCGACCCGCGCAGCGTTACCGCCGCGCTTGCCGTCAATGCGCTACTCGTCGCAGGGCTGATCTTCGCTGCGCCGGATATCCTGCCAAGCACGGCGCCGCCCGGGCCGATCGACACCTATCCGGTGCCACTGCCCACCGATCCGCCGCCGCTTCCCGAGCCGAAACCGATGCCGCGGCAGGCACGGCCACAACCGACGCATGAAGTCGTCGCGCCGGACCCGCTCGTTCCGACGACCAACGTCGACACTCCGCCGCTCGACCTGACAAAGATCATCCCGGCCGAACCGCCACCGCCGCCCGCCGGCACCGGCGACGGAAACAGCGCCAAGGCCGAACCCGCGCCCGTGGTCGTCGGCGCGCGCCCCGATCCGTCGCGACTTGCGCAGTTCCAGCCCGAATATCCCGCCTCCGAACGGCGGGCAGAGCGCGAGGGACAGGTGACCGTGCGCGTCCGCATCGCGCCCGATGGCAGGGTGACCGCAGTGCAGCGCGTCAGCGCGACGAGCGATGCCTTCTTCCAGGCGACGCGCAAACGTGCCCTGTCGATGTGGCGATTCAAGCCCGAAACGCGTGACGGCAAGCCCGTTGCGAGCTGGTACCAGATGTCGGTCCGCTTCGTGATGCAGGACTGACGCACATCAGGGTTGCGGCGGGATATGTTCGCCGCAGCCCTTGCGCCACCGGCAATTGCCGGTAGGTACGACGCTTTACCGTTACGCCCCGGGGGGATTTCGATGCGATACTGGATACGGGCGCTGCTCGCGGCGCTGCTGATCGGCGCGATGCCGGCCACCGCCTTTGCTCAGGCCGACAAGGGCGACGGCGACGCCAAGAAGGCAGAGGCCGGTTCGCAGCTTCCCCCGCTTCCAGACGACAAGACGGTCGATCAGAGCGCGAATATCGCGGGATCGGTGATCCGCTACAAGGCGACCGTCGGGTCGCTTCCGGTTCGCGACAAGGACGGCAAGAAAATCGCCGAGGTCGTCTTCACTGCCTATACCGTCCCCGGCAGCAGCCCGAGCCGCCCCGTCACCTTCGCCTTCAACGGCGGGCCGGGTGCGTCGTCGGTCTATCTCAACCTCGGCGCGATCGGGCCCAAGCGCGTCCGCTTCGGCGACGCGGGCGATGCGCCGTCCGATGCGCCGCTGCTGCAGGACAATCCGAACAGCTGGCTGAGCTTTACCGATCTGGTCTTCATCGATCCCGTCGGCACCGGCTTCAGCCGCAGCCTGGAAGACGAAAAGGCGACCAAGAAGGATTTCTACGCCAACGATCCCGACATCAAATATCTGTCGCGCATCGTCTATGACTGGCTGGTCAAGAACCGGCGGCTGCGCTCGCCCAAATATGTGATGGGCGAAAGCTATGGCGGTTACCGCGCGCCGCGCATCGCCTATGAATTGCAGACGCAGATGGGCGTGGGCGTTTCGGGCATCTTCATGGTGTCGCCCTATCTCGATCCGGCGTCGGTCAGCGGCGACAACGGGCTTTCGCCGCTGCCATGGATGATCGACCTGCCGTCGATGGCTGCCGCCAAGCTGGAGCGCGAAGGCAATCTGAGCGCGGCGACCATGGCACCGATCGAACATTATACGCAGACGCAGTTCGTCACCGACTATTTCGCCGGCCCCAAGGACAAGGCGGCGACCGCACGGCTCGTCAACAAGGTCACCGAGCTGACTGGGCTCGACCACGATCTGGTCTCCAAGCTGAACGGTCGCGTCGACATCGGCACGTTCCTGCGCGAAAGCCACCGCACCGAAAAGAAGATCGGCAGCGTCTATGACAGCAATGTCGCGGCGTTCGACCCCTTCCCCGGTTCGGCCGAGCGCAAGTCGAACGATCCGCTCCTCAATTCGATCATCGCGCCGACGACCAGCGCCATGGTCGATTTCGTGACGCGCGTCGTCGGATGGGACGTGAAGGACGCGCATTACAAAGCACTGTCCTATGCCGTGAACCAGGCCTGGGATCGCGGCACGCCCGACGACAAGCCGGTGCAGGACCTGCGCAAGGCGATCGCCAACGACCCGAAGATGGACGTGATGATCGCACATGGCTGGAACGACCTGTCGTGCCCCTTTTTCGGGTCGAAGCTGCTTGTCGAGCAGATGCCGAGCTACGGCGTCGACAAGCGCATCCACCTGGAGATCTTCCCGGGCGGGCACATGTTCTACACGCGCGACGACAGCGGTGCGGCGTTCCGCGCCGATGCCAGGGCGCTCTACAATCGCTGAGCAATACGACAGGCGGGGGCTGGCCGCGCCGCCCCCGCCATCCTATCTTTGACGGCAATGAACTTCTTTCGCCGTTTCTCGCCGCTGCGCGCCTTTCGCGACCTTCGCGCCTATCTGCAGCAGCGCCAGCCCTATGAGCTGGGCTTCATGTTCCTGTCCTTCATCATCACGGTGACGCTGATCGGCATGCTGATCCATGACAGCCGCGTGCAGGCGCCGCCCAAGGAACCCGAGATCATCTATGTGCAGAGCTGGCCGCTGAACCGCACCGATGCGCAGATCGCGGCAGCCGCAAAGGTGAATGATGCGAAGAAGAAGGCGGCGGCCGAAAAGCTTGCCAAGATGCGCGCCGAACGCCGCGCCGAATTCCAGCGGCTCGACAATCAGCTAGACGCCTGGGGCCTTTGACCGACGCGCGCTGGATGGGCGCCGCGCTGGCGCTGGCCGAACGCGGACGCGGGCGAACCGCGCCCAACCCAAATGTCGGCTGCGTGATCGTGAAGCCTGCCTCCGCGCAGGCGGGGGACCGCGTCGTCGGGCGCGGCTGGACCCAACCCGGCGGCCGCCCGCATGCCGAGGCGATGGCGCTCGAACAGGCGGGCGACGCGGCACGCGGAAGCACGGCCTATGTCACGCTGGAGCCTTGCGCGCACATGTCGCCGCGCGGCCCGGCATGTTCGACGCTGCTGGCCGAAGCGGGCGTGGAGCGCGTGGTGGTCGCGCTCGGCGACCCCGATCCGCGTACCGACGGCAGCGGCATCGAGCGGCTGCGCGCCGCCGGAATTACGGTCGATGTCGGTATCCGCGCCGAGGACGCGCGACGCAGCATGGCAGGCTTTCTGGCGCGGCAATCGTTCGGGCGTCCGCATGTTACGCTGAAGCTCGCGACGTCGCTCGACGGCTGTATCGCGCGTGCCGATGGCGAAAGCCGCTGGATCACCGGAGAAGCAGCGCGCGCGCACGCCCATCTCGAACGCGCGCGGCATGACGCCATTCTGGTCGGGCGCGGCACCTTCGACGCCGATGGTCCACGCCTCGATGTACGGCTAGCGGGCCTCGAAAACCGCTCACCGCGCCGCATATTGCTATCGGGTTCTGCGCGCGAACCCGATGGCTGGACCGTCATCGACGCGCCCGGGCGGATCGGCGATCTCGACGCCGTCGATTATCTGATGGTCGAAGGCGGGGCACAGACCGCCGCCGCCTTTCTTCGCGCCGACCTGGTCGATCGGCTGCTCCTCTACCGCGCGCCGATCCTGATCGCAGCCGGCATGCCCGCGCTGGGCGATATCG
The DNA here is from genome assembly GCF_018122655.1 of Stakelama marina. Taxonomy (GTDB): domain Bacteria; phylum Pseudomonadota; class Alphaproteobacteria; order Sphingomonadales; family Sphingomonadaceae; genus Sphingomonas; species Sphingomonas marina. The sequence goes on along the minus strand of NZ_JAGRQC010000003.1, from coordinate 400,676 downwards.
GGCTCGACCGGATAGCGGATGCGCATGGCCGCTGGCGGGGGATCGATTCGCGGGTGCTTGGCAGCGACCGGCTCGACGCCTATGAGCGCATCCGAGACTGACCCATGTTCACCGGAATCGTCACCGACATCGGCACCATCGAAGCCGCCAGCGAGCAGGGCGACCTGCGCGTCCGCATCGCGTGCGGCTACGACACCACGACCATCGATCTCGGCGCGTCGATCGCGTGTTCGGGCGTCTGCCTGACCGTTGTCGACAAGGGGCCGGGCTGGTTCGCGGTCGACGTGTCGCGGGAAACCGTTTCGCGCACCGCGCAGGGCCAGTGGACCGAGGGCAGGCGCCTCAACCTCGAACGCGCGCTCAAGGTTGGCGACGAACTCGGCGGGCATATCGTCACCGGCCATGTCGATGGCATCGGTGAGGTCGTCGAGGTGCGCGAGGAAGGCGGATCGCACCGCGTCACCATCGCCGCCGGGCCGGAAATCGCGCCCTATGTCGCGGCCAAGGGGTCGATCACCGTCGACGGTGTCTCGCTGACGGTCAATTCGGTCGAGGATGTCGCGGGCGGGGTCCGCTTCGGCCTCAACATCATCCCGCACACGGCGCAGGTCACGACCTTCGCCGACCTGCAGCAGGGCCAGGCGGTCAATCTCGAGATCGATGTGCTCGCCCGCTATCTCAAGCGCATGGAACAGCTAAACTTCACACGCTGATGTGATCTGCGCTTGTTTGCCGCTATCCTGATGTGATATGCGGCGCGCATGAGCACGCCCCTGATCGACAATGTCCGCCGTCTCGTCGCCGATGGCGAGGTTACCAAGGCCGGCCTCGCGCGCGCCGCAGGCCTACACGCAAATTCGCTGCGCCGACTCGACGAGGCGGACTGGAACCCCACCGCCGAGACACTGCGCAAGCTCGAGCGCTATCTGGTAAACGGCGGCGGCGCGGGCGTGATGGCAAGCGCGGAAGAGATCATCAACGAAGCGCGCAACGGCCGCATGTTCATCCTCGTCGACGATGAGGACCGCGAGAATGAGGGCGATCTCGTCATCCCGGCACAGATGGCGACGCCCGACGCGATCAACTTCATGGCGCGCCACGGCCGCGGGCTGATCTGCCTGTCGATGACCAAGCAGCGCGTCGAACAGCTCGGCCTCGACCTGATGAGCCGGTCGAACGGCACGCGGCACGAAACCGCCTTCACCGTCTCGATCGAGGCGAAGGAGGGCGTCACCACCGGCATTTCCGCCGCCGACCGGGCGCGCACGATCGCGGTCGCCACCGATTCGTCGAAGGGCCGCGACGACATCGTCACGCCGGGCCATGTCTTTCCGCTGATCGCGCGCGAAGGCGGCGTGCTGGTGCGCGCGGGCCATACCGAGGCGGCGGTCGATGTCGCACGGCTCGCCGGGCTCAACCCGTCGGGCGTGATCTGCGAGATCATGAAGGACGACGGCACCATGGCGCGGCTCGACGATCTGATCGGGTTCGCGCAGCTCCACAATCTCAAGATCGGCACGATCCGCGACCTGATCGAATATCGCCGCCGCTACGACCATCTCGTCGAGCGCCGCGCCGAGACGAGCTTCACCAGCGAATGGGGCGGCGAGTGGAAGGTCATCACCTTCTGGAACAAGGCCGCGCATACCGAACAGGTCGCGCTGGTGAAGGGCCATGTCGATCCCGAAAAGCCGACGCTGGTGCGCATGCACGCGCTGTCGCCGTTCAGCGACATTTTCGGTGAAGGCGGCGAACGCGGCGGCATGCTGCGCCGGTCGATGGAGATCATCGGCGAGGAAGGCGCCGGCGTCGTGGTCGTCATCAACAAGCCGCGCGCCGACCAGTTCACCATGGCGGTACAGGCCAAGGCGGGTACACTGAAAGGCTCCGACATGGAGGAACTGCGCGACTACGGCGTCGGCGCGATGATCCTGACCGAGCTTGGCGTCGAGGAAATGGAACTGCTCACCAACACGCACCACACGCTGGTGGGGCTGGACGGATACGGCCTGTCGATCGTAGGCGAGCGACCCATCGATTGCGGGACGAAATAATGGCCAACATCCTCATCGTAGAAGCGCGCTTCTACGACCATCTCAACGACCATCTGCTCGAAGGTGCGCGCGCCGTGCTCGACAAGGCGGGGCACGACCACGAAACGATCACCGTGCCCGGCGCGCTGGAGATCCCCGGCGCGGTGTCGTTCGCATCGCTCCACGGCCGTTATGACGCATTCGTCGCGCTGGGCGTCGTGATCCGCGGCGAAACCTATCATTTCGAGATCGTCGCGGGCGAAAGCGCACGCGGGCTGATGGCGCTGACGATGGACGGCGTCGCGATCGGCAACGGCATCCTGACCGTAGAGAACGAGGATCAGGCGCTGGTCCGCGCGCGGCCCGACCAGAAGGACAAGGGCGGCGAAGCGGCCAGGGCGGCGCTCGCCATGCTCGACCTCAAGAACCGGTTCGGCTGAGCCCGGTCCGTCGCCGCTGGCGCGACCGGCGGCGGCGTGGCAGAGCCGGCTTCGTGACGCGAACGCTCTATTTCCTCGGCGGCTGGGCCGCGCTTGCCCTCGGGACGCTCGGCATCTTCCTGCCGCTGCTCCCGACCGTACCGTTCGTGATTCTTGCCGCCTTCTGTTTTGCACGCTCGAGCCCGGCGCTCGAACGGCGACTGGTCGAGCATCCACGCTTCGGGCCGCACATCCTTGCATGGCGAAAGAACGGCGCGATTTCGCGGCGCGGCAAATGGGCGGCGACGATCGCGTTCGCGGTCAGCATCGCAGCGGCGCTGTTCTGGCTGAAATGGCCCTGGCTCCTGTTCCCGCTGGCGGCGATGCTCGCCAGCGGGACATGGATATGGACAAGGCCCGAGCCCTGACCGTTATTCGGCGGCTTCGGCGAGCACGGGATAGTCGAGATAACCCTCGGTCCCGCGGCTGTACCAGGTCGCCATCTCGTCCTTGTTGAGCGGCGCGCCGGTTTCGAACCGTTTGGGCAGGTCGGGATTGGCGAGGAAGGTGCGGCCGAACGCCACCGCATCGCACAGGCCTGCGTCGAGTTCCGCCTGCGCTTCCGTCTGGCCATAATCCTGATTGAGGACGAGCGGGCGATCGAACACCGGGCGGATCGCCGGCGAGATACGCGGCTGATCGGTGCGGCCGAACGTGCCCTCCGGCCCCGGTTCGCGCAGTTCGAGAAACGCGATCTTCTGTTCGGCGAGCCACTTCGCGGCGGGGACATAGACCGATTCGGGATCGCTGTCCTGCACCCCTTGCGTGTCGCCATTGGGCGAAAAGCGCACCGCGGTCCGGTCGGCGCCAACCTCGGCGATCAGCCGTTCGACGGCCTCGCGCAGCAAGCGGCCGCGATTTTCGGGGCTGCCGCCATAATCGTCGTCGCGGAAATTGGCGCCGTCGCGCAGGAACTGGTCGATCAGATAGCCATTGGCGGCGTGAAGCTGAACGCCGTCGAACCCGGCCGCCTTCGCATTGCGCGCGGCGTTCGAATAATCGTCGAGCACGCGGGCGATGTCGTCGAGCGTCGCGGCGCGCGCTTCGGCATAATCCTTCTTGCCGTCATAGGTGTGCGCCTGCCCCGGCGCGGTCGTCGCCGAGGACGACAGCGGCTGCGCGCCGCCCAGAAAGTCGGGATGGACCAGCCGCCCCATATGCCAGAGCTGCGCAAAGATGCGCCCGCCGGCGCGGTGGACCGCCTCGGTCACCGGCTTCCACGCCTCGGTCTGCTCGTCGGTCCAGAGGCCCGGCGCGAACGGCCAGCCAAGGCCTTCGCGGCTGATCCCCGTCGCTTCGGAGATAATGAGCCCGGCAGAGGCGCGCTGAGCGTAATATTCGGCCATGATGCCGGTCGGCACATGCTCGCGGGTCGCGCGGCCGCGCGTCAGCGGCGCCATCAGGATACGGTTGGGCGCTTCGACCGCGCCGAGGCGAATGGGATCGAACAGGCTGGGCATGGAGCTTCATTTCCTTCGTGCGTTGGCGTTGCAGGCCAGATAGGGCGGCAACCGGCCCCATGCACGAATCGTCGCCCGCAAAAAATTCTTCGCCCGTACAAAGCGGGCGCTTCCCCCTGCCTGCGCTTCTTGCCGTGGTCGGCGCCAATGTCGCGCTCGCCTTCGGCCCGTGGCTGGTGCGGCTCGCCGATGTCGGACCGGTATCGGCGGCATTCTGGCGACTGGTGCTTGCCGCCCCCGTGCTGGTCGCGGTGGCGACGATGGCGAGCGGCAGCCCCTTTCGCGCCGCGCGCGGCCTGTGGCCGATCGTCCTGCTTGCCGGTATCGCCTTTGCCGGCGACCTGGCGAGCTGGCACATCGGCATCCTGCGCACGACGCTCGCCAACGCCACGCTGTTCGGCAATTCGGCGAGCCTGATCTACCCGATCTACGGTTTTCTGGTGATGCGCGCCTGGCCGAACCGGACGCAGTTCACGGCGCTCATCCTGGCCGGGATCGGGGCCGCGCTGCTGCTCGGGCGGTCGGCCGAACTGTCGCCGCGCAATCTGGCGGGCGATCTGTTCTGCCTGCTCGCGGGTACGCTGTACGCGGTCTATTTCATCGCAATGGCCCGCGCGCGGCTGCGACTCGGTTCGGTTCAGGCGCTGGCGGTGTCGAGCGTGGTCAGCGTGGCGCCGCTGCTGCTGACGGCGCTGGTGCTGGGCGAAACCGTGGTACCGACCAACTGGACACCGGTGGTGACGCTGGCGATCACCAGCCAGCTTATCGGACAAGGGCTGATGATCTACGCGCTTGGCGAGCTGCCGCCGCTTGTCATCGGGATCGCGCTGCTGTTCCAGCCGCTGGTGTCGGGCACGATCGGCTGGATCGCCTATGACGAACGGCTGACGCTGCCCGATTTCATCGGCGGCGCGCTGGTCGCGGTTGCGCTTGTGCTCGTCCGGCGCGGGCCAAGAAAGCCGACACAGCTTGCGCAGCCCGGGGCATCGCCTAAATCGGACTAGAAGGAGAAAGCTGCCATGGCCGCCCAGACCGTGCCCGAAGACGCCACGCTAGACGAAATCCGCGCCGCGCTGGTTCCCGAACTGCCGGTCAATGCCGCGTTCGACGGCTGGACCCCGAAGGCGATCGAGGCGGCGGCGAACACGCTGGGCGTCGATCCCGACGTCGCGCGCCTCGCCTTTCCCGGAGGCGCGGTCGAGATGATCGATGCGTGGTTCGCGCATGTCGATGAGCAGATGGAAGCGGCGCTGCCCGCCGAAACGCTGAGCGAGATGAAGATTCGCGAGCGGATTACCGCGCTGGTCGAAAAGCGGCTCGAAATCCTCGCTCCCGAACGCGAGGCGCTGCGCCGCGCACTCGCCATACTCGCGATGCCGCATCATATCGCCAGGGCCGGCAGGCTCGGCTGGCGTTCGGCCGACCGGATGTGGCGGCGCGCCGGCGACACCGCGACCGATTACAACCACTATACCAAGCGCGGCATCCTCGCCGGCGTCTATGCCGCGACGATCACCGTGTTCCTCGACGACGAATCGGAGGATTGGGCCGATACGCGCGCATTCCTTGCCCGCCGGATCGAAGGAATCATGCGGTTCGAGAAGACCAAGGCGAAGTTTCTCGGCCAGACGCGCGACCGCCGCTTCAACCCGTCGCGGCTGATCGGCCGGCTGCGCTATCCGGTAGGATAATCCCGTATGGCCGGGGAAAGGACCGTCAATTAGTCCTTTTCTTCGGTCACAGTTATTGATACTCACTCTCATTATGAACGTAGCCGCTTCGATCGCTCCCCCGATTCGCCTGTCGCAACTGCCGCGCCACCGAGCGTCGAAGGTTGCCGCGGTCGATTGGGAGATGCTCGCAGCGCCCGAGGCGCGGCGGCTGCGCGAGCTGGGACTCGACGAAGGCGTCGGGATCGAGCTGCTCCATCAGGCGGCGTTCGGCCGCGGCCCCATCGCCTGTCGTATCGGCCGCATGACGATCGCGCTTCGCCGCCATGTCGCGGGGGCGATCCACGTTTTCCCCTGATCCCCTTGATTTTCTGACCCTGCCCGCATGACGCCCGCGCCCCTTGTCGCGCTGGTCGGCAACCCCAATGCCGGCAAGAGCGCCCTGTTCAACGCGCTGACCGGCGCGCGGCAGAAGGTCGGCAATTATCCCGGCGTCACCGTCGAGCGACATGCCGGACGGATGGCGCTGCCCGACGGGAGGCCGGTCGAACTGGTCGACCTTCCCGGCGCCTACAGCCTCGACCCGTCGAGCCCCGACGAACAGGTGACCCGCGACGTCGTCACCGGCGCGCAGGAGGGCGAGCGCCTGCCCGACGCAATCGTCGTCGTCGTCGATGCCGCGAACCTCGACAACCATCTGCGCTTCACGCTGCAACTTGTCGAACTCGGCCTGCCGGTAATCGTCGCGCTCAACATGATCGACCTCGCCAAGCGCGACGGCCTGACGCTCGACCCGGCGGTGCTCGAACGCGAGCTCGGCGTGCCCGTTATTCCCACCGTCGCGGTTCGCCGGCGCGGGCTCGACGAATTGAAGGAAGCGCTCGCCAAAACGGTGCAGTCGGGGGCAAAGTCCGTGCGTCCCGGCCACGGCGCGGTAAGCGACGATATCGCGACGCTGCAACGCCGCGCGCGCGCGCTGTCGGAGGCCGCCACCGTGTCGGAAACCGCGGTGCGCCGCTGGACGCACCGGATCGACGCGATCGCGCTCCATCCCGTTTTCGGTTCGGCACTGCTTCTGGCGCTGCTGTTCGTCATGTTCCAGGCGGTGTTCGCCTGGTCGGAAGCGCCGATCGGCTGGATCGAGGATGGCATGGCCTGGCTGGGCGGAGCCGTTGGCGGTGCCCTGCCCCCCGGATTTCTGCGCTCGCTGCTCGTCGACGGCGTGATTGCCGGTGTCGGCGCGGTGGTTGTGTTCCTGCCGCAGATCCTGATCCTGTTCGCCTTCATCCTCGTCCTCGAATCGAGCGGATATATGGTCCGCGCAGCCTTTCTGATGGACAGGCTGATGGCGGTTGCGGGCCTGTCGGGCCGCGCCTTCATCCCCCTTTTGTCGTCCTTCGCCTGCGCGGTGCCGGGGATCATGGCGACGCGCACGATCGATGACGACAAGGACCGGCTGACGACCATCCTGATCGCACCGCTGATGACCTGTTCGGCGCGGCTGCCGGTCTATTCGATCATCATCGGCGCGATGATCCCGGCGCGATCGGTGGGACCGGGTATCGGCCTGCAGGGACTGGTGCTGTTCGGCCTTTATGTCGCGGGCATCATCGGCGCTTTCGTCGCGGCGATCGTGCTCCGCCGAACGGTGACCAAGGGCGAATCCTCGGGCTTCATGATGGAGATGCCCAAATATCAGTGGCCGCGCCTGAACGACCTGGCGCTTGGGCTGTGGCAGCGCGCGCGCATCTTCCTGAAGCGCGCCGGCACGATCATCGCCTCGACCACGATCATCCTGTGGCTGCTGCTGAGCTTTCCCAAGCCGCCGGTCGGCAGCGATGTTTCGCCGGTCGATTATTCGATCGCCGGGCGGATCGGGCACCAGATCGAAAAGGTCGTCGCCCCGATCGGGTTCAACCGCGATATTTCGCTGGCGCTGCTTCCCGCGATGTCGGCACGCGAGGTGGCGGTATCGGCGATCGGCACCGTCTATGCCGTCGACAATCCCGATGGCGATGCGGGCGAGCGCGAAATCGTCACCAATCTGCGCCGCCGCTGGAGCCTGCCGACCGCGCTGGCCTTTCTGATGTGGTTCGTATTCGCGCCGCAATGCATTTCGACCATCGCGATCACGCGGCGCGAGACCAATAGTTGGAAATGGCCCGCCTTCATGGTTGGCTATCTGTTCGCACTCGCCTACATCGCTGCGGGGGCGACATATTGGCTCGCCGTGGCAATCGGATTGTAGGGAGAAGACACAGATGGCCGGCAGCGTGAACAAGGTGATCCTGATCGGCAATCTCGGCCGCGATCCCGAAAGCCGCACCTTCCAGAACGGCGGCAAGGTGGTGAATCTGCGCATCGCCACGTCCGAACAGTGGAAGGACCGCAACACCGGCGAGCGCCGCGAAAAGACCGAATGGCATTCGGTCGCGATCTTCAACGAAGGCCTCGCCAACATCGCCGAGCGCTATCTGCGCAAGGGATCGAAGGTCTATATCGAGGGGCAGCTCCAGACGCGGAAGTGGCAGGACCAGAACGGACAGGACCGCTATTCGACCGAGGTCGTGCTGCAGGGCTTCAACTCCGCGCTGACCATGCTCGACAGTCCCGGCGGCGGCCAGGGCGGCGGTTCCGGCAGCGGCGGCGGAGACTGGGGTTCGGGCGGCGGCTTTGGCGGCGGCGGACAGTCCGCGGGCCGCGGTGGCTCCTACAATGCCGGCGGTGACAAGTCGGGCGGCATGGGCGGCAGCGACTTTGGCGGTGGCTTCCCCGACGATCTCGACGACGACGTTCCGTTCTAGATCGGGAACCGACCGGCGTTTCGAACGCTCGCTCCTGACAGTATAACAACAGGAGCGGGTCCGTGGAGCGTATCGCACGACTGGAGCATCTCGCCCGTGCCGGGTATGTGGCGCGCGCAATCGTCTATTTCATGCTCGGCTATCTGACGCTGGCGACCGCGCAGACCGAGGGGACGACGACCGTACTCGACGATATCCATAACCTGCCAGCAGGTACCGTCGTGCTCGTCGCCACGGGAATCGGGCTGATCGGCTACGGCATCTTTCGCGCCTATGGGGCGATCCTCGACATCGAGGGAAACGGAACCGACTTCGAAGGGATCGGCAAGCGGATCGGCCATATCGCCAGCGGGATTGCGCACCTGATCCTCGCCTATCTCGCCATCAGGCTCGCCTTTGGCCATAGCAGCGCGGCAAGCGGCAATGGTGGCAACCAGGCCGCAAGCACCGTCATGTCGTTCACCGGCGGCCAGATCGTGCTGGGCCTCGTCGGCATCGGCTTTGCGCTGGCGGCTTTCGATCAGGCGGTCAGGGCGGTCACCGCCAAATTCATGTCGCTGCTCGAGGCGCGGACACCGCATTGGGCGGAAATCGTCGGCCGCATCGGCTTCGCCGCCAGGGCGGTCGTCTTTGCGGTGCTCGCGTGGAAGATCATCGGCGCGGCATGGAAGCGGCATGCCGACCAGATCGGCTTTCAGGCCGCGCTAGAGGCGCTGCGCGATATTTCCTGGCTCTATTATTCGGTCGCTGCCGGGCTTCTCGTCTTCGGGATATTCAGCCTGGTGATGGCGCGCTACCGCGCGATCCGCGATCATCACGTGATCGACCGGCTGTTGCGCTAGCCCGGCCTAGCGGCTGAGAAGGAATACGGCATGTTCGGCGAACAGATTGGCCGCGGCCGATCCGGTCTGCTTGTCGCCCGACAGGAACCATGACTTTTCGACGGTGATCCCGCGTTCGCCGAGCAGCGCGCGGAAGTCGTCTATCGTGACATGGTGGATGTTGGGCGTGTCGTACCAGCGTTCGGGCAGCAGCCGCGTCACCGGCATGCGCCCGCCCCACAACAGCGACAGCCGCACGCGCCAATGCGCGAAATTGGGAAAGGAGACGAAGGCGCGACGGCCGATCCGCAGCAAGTCGTCCAAGACGACTCTTGGCCGCGTGGACGTCTGCAATGTCTGGCTGAGGATCGCATAGTCGAAGCTCTGGTCGGGATAGTCGGCAAGATCGGTATCGGCATCGCCCTGTACCACCGACAGCCCGCGCGATACCGCCGCCGCGACATTGTCGGGATCGATCTCCAGCCCGCGCGCATCGACCCCGTGTTCGTCGCGCAGCACCGCCATCAGCGCACCGTCGCCGCACCCGATATCGAGGATGCGCGACCCCGCGGCCACGTTGCGCGCGATCACCGCAAGGTCCGGACGCAGCTCCGTCATCCGCCGGTCCTCAGAAAACCGTCTATGACGCGGTTGAGTTCGGGCGAATCGAGCAGGAACGCGTCATGGCCGAACGGGCTCGACAGCTCGACGAAGCTGACATGGCGACCCGCCGCGTTGAGCGCCTTCACGATCGTGCGCGATTCGCGCGTGGGATAGAGCCAGTCGCTGTCGAAGCTGACGACGCAGAAGCGCGCCTGCGTGTCGCGAAACGCGCCCGCCAGCATTCCGCCATGTTCCTCCGCCAAGTCGAAATAATCGAGCGCGCGGGTGATGTAGAGATAGCTGTTGGCGTCGAACCGGTCGCTGAACGAAAGCCCCTGGTGACGCAGATAGCTCTCGACCTGAAAATCGGCGTCGAAGCCGAACGACTTTGCCCCCGCTTCGCCGCCTTCCCGCGCCTGGAAGCGGCGCCCGAACTTCTCGGTCAGCCCCGCCTCCGACAAATAGGTGATGTGCGCCGCCATCCGCGCGACCGCCAGCCCGGCGCTGGGCGGATCGTTCGCCGCATAATAATCGCCGCCGCGCCATTTGGGATCGGCCATGATCGCCTGCCGCCCGACCTCGTGATAGGCGATGTTCTGCGCCGAATGCCGCGAGGTCGATGCGATCACCACGACCGCGCCGACACGGGTCGGAAAGGTCGCGGGCCAGCTCAGCGCCTGCATTCCGCCCATCGAGCCGCCGACCACCGCCTGCAATCGCCGGATGCCGAGATGGTCGAGCAGCATCGCCTGCGCGCGCACCATGTCGCGGATTGTGATGACGGGAAACGCCATGCCGAAAGGCTCGCCCGTCGCCGGATCGATCGTCGCCGGCCCCGACGAGCCCATGCAGCTGCCGATGACGTTCGAACAGATGATGAAGTGCCGCGCGGGATCGATCGGCTTGCCCGGCCCGATCATCCGCGTCCACCAGCCCGGCTTGCCGGTGATCGGGTGATCGGAGGCGACATGCTGGTCGCCGGTCAGCGCGTGGCAGATCAGGACGGCGTTGCTCGCATCCTCGTTAAGCGTGCCATAGGTTTCGTAGCCGATCTCGACCGGCGACAGCGACGCCCCGCTGTCGAGCGCGAGCGGCCCCGGCAAGGTGACATGGCGGCGGAGGCCGAAACGCGGGTCGGACGACATGGCAATCGCGTTAGGCGGAGGCGGGGCTGGGTTCAAGCGACTTGCCGCGCCGTCATCCTTACGAAAGTCAGGATCCAGACCCCGAAGCGGTCAGGGCTCTGGATCCCGGATCAAGTCCGGGATGACAGAAGTGGGTGCGGCACGCAGCCTTGCCATCGGCGCGCGGTTGCGCCATCCCGCCGCGCATGACTGCACCACAGCCCAAGCCCTGGATCATGGACATCGCCCCCTATGTGCCGGGGCGTTCGCAGACCGATGACGGCCGCAAGGTCGCCAAGCTGTCGTCCAACGAAAACCCGCTCGGCACATCGCCGAAGGCGCGCGAAGCGTTCGACGGCGCCGACCGCAGCCTCGAACGCTATCCCGATGCCGGTGCCGCCGAGCTGCGCGAGGCGCTGGCGGACAAGCATGGTCTCGACCCCGCGCGGATCATCTACGGCACCGGGTCGGACGAGGTGCTCCACCTCGCCGCCGGCGCGTTCGCCGGGCCGGGCGACGAAATCGTCTTCGTCAAATACGGCTTCGCGGTGTACGAGATCGCTGCGCGCCGCGTCGGCGCGACGCCGGTGGTGGCGCCCGACAAGGACTATGCCACCGATGTCGACGCCATCCTCGCCGCCGTTACCGAACGCACGCGCGTCGTCTTCGTCGCCAATCCGAACAATCCCACGGGCACCTTCACGCCGCGCGAGGAAATCGCGCGGCTGCATGCGAGCCTGCCCAAATCGGTGCTGCTGGTCCTCGACCATGCCTATTCGGAATATCTGACGGCGGAAGAGGACGATCACGGCCTGAAACTGGCGATGACCGAGCCCAATGTCCTCGTCACGCGCACCTTTTCCAAGATCTACGGTCTCGCCGCCGAACGGATCGGCTGGGGCTATGCCAGTGCCGACATCATCGGCGCGATGCACCGCATCCGTGCGCCGTTCAACGTCACCACCGCCGGCCAGCAGGCGGCGATCGCGGCGCTTGGCGACGACGATTTCACCGATGCCAGCCGCGAACATAACCGCAAATGGCTCGGCTGGTTCACCGAGCAGGTCGAGGCGATGGGCAATGCCGGGCTGCGCGCGATACCGTCCAAGGCCAATTTCCTGCTCGTCCTGTTCGAGGGCGAGGTGAGCGCCGAAACCGCGTACAAGGGACTGATGGACAAAGGGTACATCACCCGCTGGCTGCCCGGACAGGGACTTGGCGAAGGCCTGCGCATCTCGATCGGCACCGAGGACGAAGTCCGCGGCGTGGCGGCGGCGCTGCGCGAGATCGTGACCGGCTGATGCTGCCTTTCGCCCGCGTCACGATGATCGGGCTGGGGCTGATCGGATCGTCGATCGCGCGCGGCATCCGCGCCGAAATGCCGAGCGTCGAGGTGACCGGCTATGACGCCGAGCCACAAGTACGCGAGCGTGCGGTCGAGATCGGGCTGTGCGACGATATTGCCGACAGCGCGGGCGCGGCTGTGATCGACGCCGACCTCGTTATCCTGTGCGTACCCGTGGGCGCGATGGGAGCAGCGGCCGCCGAGTTCGCCGACGACCTGCCCGCCGACGCGATCGTCAGCGATGTCGGGTCATGCAAGGAAAGCGTGGCGGCCGCGCTCGCAGCGGCGCTGCCGAACGCCACCATCGTTCCCGCACATCCCGTCGCGGGCACCGAGCGTAGCGGCCCCGATGCCGGCTTCGCCACGCTGTTCCACGGCCGGTGGTGCATTCTGACGCCCGCCGACGACACACCCGAACTCGCCGTCGAGCGCGTCGCCGAATTCTGGCGCAGGCTCGGCGCCGATGTCGAACGGATGGAACCCGCGCATCACGACCGCGTGCTCGCCGTCACCAGCCACCTGCCCCATCTGATCGCCTATACGATCGTCGGAACCGCGTCCGACCTCGAGGAAGTGACCGAAAGCGAGGTCATCAAATATTCGGCCGGCGGCTTTCGCGATTTCACGCGCATCGCCGCGTCCGACCCTACAATGTGGCGCGATGTGTTCCTGTCCAATCGCGAGGCGGTGCTCGACATGCTGCAACGCTTTTCGGAGGATTTGAGCGCGCTTCAACGCGCGATCCGCTGGGGCAAGGGCGACGAGCTGTTCGAGCTGTTCAGCCGCACCCGCGCGATCCGTCGGTCGATCGTCGAACAGGGCCAGGACGACGCGCGCGAAGATTTCGGCCGCACGCACGACTGAAGCGGCCGATATACAAGCGCACGACCGGCGCCACTTGCGCTCACCCTAAGCCTGTCGAAGGGTGGGCACCACCCGGCTTCGACAAGCTCAACCTGAGCGTGGTTCCGTCAGGTTACCAACGCTTTCGCGCTCCAGCGCGTTGATCGCTCGGTGGACACGGTCCTCGATCTCCTTGCGCGGCAAGCCCGCCGGGATGGACTCGCCGAAGCGCAGCGTCACCGTTCCCGCACGCTTTGGCCCCTGTCTCGGCAGCAGCAGCCCGGTATCGACCGCAACCGGCACCACCGGCAGGTCGAGCGCACGGTAAAGACCCGCAAAGCCCGGACGCAGCGGTGGTGTCTCACCTGCGCGCACGCGCGTTCCTTCTGGAAAGATCAGCACCGACCGCCCCTCGGCAACGGCTTCGCGCCCCTCGCGCATCATCGCACGCAACGCCTTGGCCGATGCCGACCGGTCGACGGCGATCGCGCCGTAGCGCCGCGCGGCCCAGCCCCAGACCGGAATCCGCGTCAGTTCGCGCTTCATCACGATCACCGGCGACCCGACACGGCGCGCAAGCTCCAGCGTTTCGAACATCGCCTGATGCTTTGCGGCATACAGGACGGGCGTTTCCGCGGGTCGCCCCTCGACGCGGACGGTGATGCCAAGCAGCCAGCGGGCGCACCATGCCTGCACGCCCGCCCACCAGTTCGCATAGCCGCGCAGTGCATCGCGGCCGAACAGGCCTGCGACGGGTGCGCACAGCACGATCGGAACCGACAGTCCGTAGAAGACGAGCGCGAACAGGATCGAGCGCAGCCACGCCATCAATCGATCCCCAGCCACAGCGCCGCGCGGCGGACGAGAAACTTGTTATATTCGCCGAATAGAAAAGTCAGGCTGGGGCTCGACGGAACAGGGTCGCCGATCACCTCGACATCGGGGCCGAGCGCATGGGTCAGTTCCATCCGCGCGCGCGGCATGTGCCAGCTCGACGTGACCAGCCGAACGCTGTGATAGCCATGTTCGCGCACCCAGCGCGCGGTTTCGTCGCCGTTCGAGCGCGTATCGACCGCCTCGCGCCCCAGATCGACGCAGCAGGCGAACAAGCCCGGCGACACATGATATTCGACGGCGAGTTCGATCGGTCGCACTTCGCGCGCGACGCCGCTGATGAGCATGCGTTTCGCCGCGTGACGCTGCATCAGCGTCAGGCCGCGATCGATCCGTCCCGGCCCGCCGGTCGGCACCACGATGGCGTCGGTATGCCCGCCCTCGCGCGGATGGCCGAGCGCGACCATGAAGATCGCGAAGCCGAGCAGCCACGACACGAGCAGAAACGCGAAGACCCTGCGGATCACAGCCGGCTCCGCAGGGCGCGCAACACCGACAGGCGCGCCGCGACCATTGCCAGCAGCGCGAAGAGGAACGGGAGCAGTGCGAGCAACGCCCAGTCCTCCGGCGCGAGCGCACTTCCGTTCAATATCTGCGAGCCGAGCACCGCGAGCTGCGCCTGAAGCAGCCATGCGATCACGATCGCCGCGATCGCGCCGATCAGGCCGCCGGTCAGCGTGTCGATCGCGATGCGGCGCTGAAACAGCCGCGCCACCTGTACGTCTGTCGATCCAAGCATGTGCAATATGTCGATGGTCGAACGGTGCCCATCAAGCCCCGCGCGCGCAGCAAGCAGCACGACCGCGCCCGTCGCAAGCGCCATCAGCAGCACCAGCGCGGCGGCGAGCATCGCCAGCGTAGTGACGAAACGGCGGACAGGCGCAAGCCAGCTGGCATTGCGATCGACCCGCGTCTGGGTCGATGCAGCCGCGGCGATCGCCTCCACGCGCCCGACCGCGGCATCGCTCGCATTGCGCAGATCGATATCGATCATCGCCGGCATCGGGACACCGGCATCGAGCCCGGCATCGCCCAGCCATGGGCGCAGCAGTTCGGCGAGCCGTGCCCTGTCGACCTCTGCCGCGCGCGCGACATCGGGGTCGGTGCGCAGTTTCGTCAGGATCGCCTCTACCGCAGCATCTCGCCTGGCGGCATCGGCCTCCACGACCTGCACCGTCAGCCGCCCGGCGAGATCGGCGTCGAGCGAGCGCGCCGAACGCGCTGCGCCCAGCCCGAACGCGGCGGCAAGCACGGTCAGGAACACCATGATCGCCATGATCGCGATCATCGTGCGCTGACGCCGGCCTTCGTCGAGCAGCCGGTGCGAGGGGGACTGGCGGCGCGCCATTACTCGCTATCGTCCGGTGCGCGCGGCGGAAAACGCAGCGACCCGGTCGGATCGCTCAGCCGGCCATTGTCGATCCGCATCATCTGCGCATTGGGAATGCGATTGAGCAGGTGAAAATCGTGCGTCGCAACGACGACGGTGGTGCCGAGCCGGTTGAGCGAGCCGAACAGATGGAGCAGCCGTTCGGCCATGTCGGGATCAACGTTGCCCGTGGGCTCGTCAGCCACGAGGATTTCGGGCCGCGCGATGATCGCGCGCGCGATCGCGATCCGCTGCTGCTCCCCGCCCGATAGCGTAGGCGGCTTGGCATTCGCACGCTCGGCGAGGCCGACCCAGGCGAGCATCTCACGAACCGGCCCCTCGATATCGCTCTCCGGAATGCCCGCCACGCGCAGCGGCAGCGCGATATTGTCATAGGCGGACAAGTGCGGGACGAGCCGGAAATCCTGGAACACGACGCCGATACGCCGGCGAAATCCGGGAAGCCGCTTGCGCGGCAGCGTCACCGCATCCTCGCCGAACAGCCGGATGATGCCGCGGCTGGGGCGCTGCGCGAGGTAGAGCAGCTTCAAAAGCGAAGTCTTGCCCGCGCCCGATGCCCCGGTCAGAAAATAAAACGCACCCGCCGTCAGCGTGAAACTGACGTCCGACAGCGTTTCGGGACCGGTGCCATAGCGCAACCCGACATTCTCGAACTGTACGATATTCGCCATCGCGGCGTGCCGTCCGCTCCCATGACCTGCCCCTTGTCGATTCCATCGCATGTCCGGTGCCCCCGCTCAAGCAAATGAAGCGCGACTCTTGCCAAGCGACTCGTGGACATGCTTAGATTCGTCAGCCGTTATTGCGTTATTCCGCCTGCGTAGGAAATCGATCCGATGCTCCTCGAATGCACCGAGTGCCATACCCGCTATCTCGTACCCGATACCGCGATCGGGGCGAAGGGGCGCACCGTCCGTTGCGCCAGTTGCAAGCATAGCTGGTTCCAGGCCCCTCCGATGGTTTCGACCAAGGCTGCCCAACAGGTCGAGCAGACCGCTCCGCAGTCGGCCGCCGAGCCCGAACCAGCGCCCGCTCCGACAGAGAAAGCCACCGCGCCCGAGGCCGAGCAAAAGGCTGTCGTCGAACCGGCGAAGAAACCTGCCGACGAAGCCAAGACCGCGCCTGCGCCGCCTGCCAAAAAGCCGATCCGCACCTTCGTTGACGGCGATCTGGGCCCGCGACCGGCGGCCACGCGGTCCGGCTATGATCCGTTCCGGCAGGAACCGCTGCTCAAACCGCGCCGCAATCCGGCGAAGCGCTGGACCGCCGCTGCCGCCGTTGCCGGCCTGTCGATGCTGATCGGTTCGGGCGCGATCCTGTATTCGGGCGCACCCGGCATCGCGTCGCAGCTCGGCCTGCCGATCGGCGCGGCAGAGACGCCGCTGCGCTTCGCCAGCAACAAGATCGACCGCGGGCAATTGTCGAGCGGGAACGAACTGTTCGCGGTGTCGGGCAAGATCGAAAACCCGACCGACGACAACCAGCACGTCCCCGATATCCGCGCCGAGTTGCGCGATGCGCAGGGCCGCATCGTCTATAGCTGGATGATCGCGCCGCCCAGCCGGTCGCTCGGGCCCAACCGCACGCTCGAGTTCAACAGCGCGAAGCTCGACGTGCCGGCAAGTTCGAAGACGCTGGAGCTGAGTTTCGCCGGCGACGACGAGAGCTGATCGGAAAATTCGCGCGCAATCGGCGGCAAGGCCGTTTCGGCCATTGCCACGTGCCGATCGCTTTGCTAGGGGCACGCGCCTGCCAGGCGCCGGTGCTTCATCCGGCGGACATATCAGTGCGGTCGTGGCGGAATTGGTAGACGCGCAACGTTGAGGTCGTTGTGGCCGAAAGGCCGTGGAAGTTCGAGTCTTCTCGACCGCACCAGATAGTTGGGCAAGGCAGCCCTATTCATCCCCGAAATTGAGGCCCCGCGTCACGCGGTAGTCGAGGATCGCCATCACGAAATAGGCGACCGCCTGTTTGATCCGGCGCCACGGCGTCGAAAGCTCGCGATAGCAATCTGGCGTCATGTGCAGCGAATCCGCGACCTCGCCATCGACATAGGCGCGAACGTGCGCGGCGAAATCGGCATCCTCTATCCGCAGCATCAGTTCCAGGTTCAGATACATCGAGCGCACGTCGAAATTGGCCGACCCGATATGGACGACGTCGTCGATCACGAACAGCTTCGTATGCAGCTTGGTCGGCTGATATTCGTAGATGTCGACCGATTTGCGCAACAGCCCGGCATAGGTGAAGCGCGATGCCCAGATCGCCGC
The DNA here is from genome assembly GCF_018122655.1 of Stakelama marina. Lineage (GTDB taxonomy): Bacteria > Pseudomonadota > Alphaproteobacteria > Sphingomonadales > Sphingomonadaceae > Sphingomonas > Sphingomonas marina. The sequence goes on along the minus strand of NZ_JAGRQC010000003.1, from coordinate 382,940 downwards.
GCCGTGATCGGTCTTTGCCGGCAAAACCAACCGCACCCGACCGCGCATCCCGGCCTTGTCGAGCCGACGCAACATCCCCGGACCCGGCGCGAAATAGGCGGCGATCAGGTCAATGTTGCGCGCGCCCTCCATGTCGCGCTTGACGATCCGTGCCCAGGGCGAGAGCCGCTGCGTCGGCCCGCCGAGCAACCAGCGCGTCTGCCCCGTCTTTTCGCTCCAGTGCTTGAGCATCCGCCGCAAGCTGCGCAGCGGCGCACGCGGACGCCGCGCCCAGCGGACGAGCATGTCGTAATAACCGCCGAGCCGCGCGCAGCTCTCGCCCTCGACGAGCAAGCCTAGGTCGCGCCACGCCTGCTGCTCGGATACGCCGAAATAGCTGTCCTCGATATTGAACCCGCCGATGATCGCGCGGGCGTCATCGGCAATGGCGAGCTTCTGGTGGTTGCGCAGCAGATAGCGCCGCCCCAGCCGGGGCACGAAACGACATACCTCCGCCCCCGCCGCCTCGAGCGGCGCGAAGAAGCGGTGGTCGGTCGCGCGCTCGCTCCCCAGCCCATCGACGAGCAGCGACACGCGGACGCCGCGGTTCGTCGCGTCGATCAGCGCCTGGCGAACCCGCTCTCCAGCCGAATCATCGACATAGATGTAATAGAGCATGCGCAGGCTGTGGGTCGCGCCGGCGATAAGGCCGAGCAGCGCCGCCAGCCGCCGCGGTCCGGTATCGAGCATCGTCAGCCGGTCGCCATCGACGGTGAAACTCGGCTGTTCGGGGGGCTGGTCCATGGCCGGGTTCTGCAAGCAGGAGCCGCCATAGGCAAGCGTGTCGAAGGCGCGCGATTTCCTTGACATTCGGCACATCGGTCCTTAAATCCACGGCCTTTCCGGACACCGTTACCAACGAAGGAAGCGTTTCATGGCGCGCGTTACCGTCGAGGATTGCGTCGACAAGGTTCCCAACCGTTTCGATCTCGTGCTGTTTGCGGCGCAGCGCGCCCGGCAGATTTCGGGCGGCGCCGAGCTGACGCTCGATCGCGACCGTGACAAGAACCCGGTCGTCGCTCTGCGCGAAATCGCAGAGGAGACGGTGAAGCCGAAGCATCTCGAGGAAGCGGTCGTTTCCGGCATGCAACGCGTCCAGATCGACGACGAGGAAGCGCCCGACGAAATCGGTTCGCTGTCCGCCTCGGCGGAGGCGCTACGCCTCACCGCCGCCGCGCCGCCGCGCAACACCAGCGTCGGCGCCGATTACGACGGCTGATCGCGACGATATACAGATACGAAAAAGCCCCGGCCGGTTCCGGGGCTTTTTTGTGTCCGCCGTCCGCCTGTAGGGGCGCTGGCAGTCAACGCCCGAGATCGTGCTGGATATAGGCGATCACCGACCATGCCTGTTTGCGCGTGAGCGCCTGTCCAAATGCCGGCATTGCGGTGCCGAATTGCTGGCCGCCCTCGGCAATCGTCCAATAAAGATAACCGTCCTGACGGCTCAATGGCATCCGCGCCGACCAGGCGAGATCGGCAGGCGGCGGGTTCAGCGTGCGCGCGAGTGGGCCGTCGCCACGCCCCTCTGCGCCATGGCAAGAGGCGCAATCGGCTTGGTACACCTGCCTGCCCGCTGAAAGCGTGGCGGAATCGATCGGCAACGGATTGCGCAGGTCGGCGAACTTGGCCGGGATGCCGTTCATCATCGCTTCGTGATGTCGCGCCATGCTGGGATGCCCCATGCCGCGCCCCATTCCCTGACCCATCATCTGAGCCGACAGCGCGCTGCCGCCAAACAGGATCGTAGCGCCAGCGAACGCAATCGCGGCGCTCAAAGAACGAGTCATCATCGGTCGCGCCCCATATTTCCGACAAGCAAAGCCTAGGAAACAAACCGGCGCGCGATCGATACGTGAACTTCCCTAACGGCTGCGCCGATTGCCGGCGTCGGCAATCGCACTATCAGGCCTCTTCGCCACCCTTGAATCCCTGTGCGACGACATACCATTCGACCGACCCCTTGCGACTGGCGGGCGGCTTTGCATGTTTGACGGTGGTGAAGGCGCGCTTCATTTCCGCGACAAGCTGAGCATCGGCACCGCCCGCGAACACCTTTGCGACAAACGCGCCGCCGGGTTCGAGAACGTCACAGGCAAAGGCGAAGGCCGCTTCGATCAGCGCCATCGTCCGCAACGCGTCGGTCTGCTGATGGCCGACGGTATTCGCCGCCATGTCCGACAGGATCAGATCGGGTCTGCCGCCCAGCGCGTCGGTCAGCGCATCGGGGGCGGCATCGGCCATGAAGTCCATTTGCAGGATCGTCGCGCCGTCGATCGGATCGACGGGCAGCAGGTCGATGCCGACGATTGCTGCCTGCGGAATCTGCTTGCGCACCACCTGCGTCCAGCCGCCCGGCGCGATGCCCAGATCGACGACGCGTTTCGCGCCTTTCAGCAGCTTGAACTTCTCATCGAGCTCGATCAGCTTGTACGCGGCGCGGCTGCGATAGCCTTCGGCCTTGGCGCGTTTGACATAAGGATCGTTGAGCTGCCGCTCCAGCCAGCGCGTCGATTGCGCGCTGCGCCCGCGCGCCGTGCGCACCCGCTTGCGGCCACCGCCGCCGCCCCTGCTCATCGCGCGCTCCCATCCATCAGACGCCGTAAAATCCCCTCGCGGATGCCGCGATCGGCGATGCCGATGCGTTCGGCAGGCCAGAGGTCGAGAATCGTTTCCAGGATCGCGCATCCGGCAACGACCAGATCGGCGCGCTCCGCCCCGACGCACGGCACCTGCGAGCGCCGCGCCATATCCATGTCGGCAAGTTCCGAGCTGACCTTGCGCATCGCATCGGCGCGCACGATCAGGCCGTCGATCCGCGAACGATCATAGCTGTCGAGCCCGAGATGCACGCTTGCCAGCGTCGTCACCGTTCCGCTGGTACCGAGCAGGCGAAGCCCGTCGGCACGATTGGGAAGTCGCCGCGCGAACGGCGCCATGCTTTTGGCGACCAGCGCGCGCATCCGGCCATAATGTTCCGCCGATCCGTCGGCGGTGTCGAACCCGCGGCTATGCTCGGTCAACGACACCACGCCCCAGGGCGCGCTGTGCCAGTCGAGCACCTCCGGCACCGGCTTGCCGGCGTCGATCAGTACGAGTTCGGTCGATCCGCCGCCGATGTCGAACACCAGCGCCGGTCCGTCGCCGGGTTCGAGCAGCGCGTGGCACCCGAGCACGGCGAGCCGCGCCTCTTCCTCGGCAGTGATGATGTCGAGCGCGATCCCGGTTTCGCGGTAGACGCGCTGGATGAAGGCGCTGCCATTGCTCGCGCGGCGGCATGCCTCGGTCGCGACCGAGCGCGCCAGCGTGACGTTGCGGCGGCGCAGCTTGTCGGCGCAGATGCGAAGTGCTGCGATGGTGCGTTCGATCGCCTCGTCGCTCAGTCGGCCGCTCGACGCCAGCCCCTCGCCCAGCCGGACGATGCGCGAAAAGGCGTCGACGACGGTAAAGCCCGCGCCCTGCGGCCGGGCGATCAGCAGGCGACAATTATTGGTACCAAGGTCGAGCGCCGCGAAATGGCGCGCCGACGGCCACCGCCCTCGCGGTGGAGATGATGGTGCCGATCTGGCGGGCCGTTTGGACCGCCGGTACGGCACCTGCGCGGGATGATCCCCCATGCCGTCACTCACTTATGTTCTATCCGTCACGGCCGAAATGGCCGCTCGGTGCTTGGGCGCGAACCTAGCGCAGGCAGTGAACCACGGCAAGCGAGAGCGGATGCGCCACAGCGACCCGCCCGATTACCCCCTTGACCGGCCGAAACCCGAAGGTTATCTGCGCCGCCTCTTTGCCCCGTCGTCTAATGGCAAGACTACGGACTCTGACTCCGTCAATCGTGGTTCGAATCCACGCGGGGCATCCAGCCTTTCCGCCAGATCAGTTCTTCGCTTCGGCGATCAGGTCGTGCGCCTGTTGCGAGGCCCAGTCGAACTTGCCCGTCACGCGCCAGACTTCCTTGCCTTGGGCGTCGTAGAGGATCGTCGTCGGCAGATTGGCGGCATAGGCCGCGCTCAGCGACAGATTGGGGTCGAGATAGGGCTTCAGCGTCGCATAATCGGCCTTGGCGAACCACGGATCGACGCGGTCGGCGCCGTCGAGATCCTGGCTGACGGGCAGCACGGTCAGCTTGCCCTTCATATCGGTCGCGAGCGCATCGAGCGTCGGCATCTCCGCGATGCACGGCGCGCACCACGTCGCCCACAGATTGACGAGCACCGGCTTGCCCTTGAAATCGGCGATCGAAACCTGCTTGCCGTCGGGCGCGGTGAACGGAGCATCGGGCGGCGCTTCGCCGGCATGGCTGCGATCGATTTCACCCGCCTGCGCCTGCGCATCGGACGAAGTTTCGTTTGCCGGCGAAGTCGCGACGTTTGCTTGCTCCGGCCCGGGCGATTGCTTATCGCAGCCAGCGATTGCCACGAGGGCGACAAGGAGAAACGCGATTCCGGAGCGCATGTCAGGATCCAATGCCATGTGGGGCGGGCGCTTCGCCGAAGGCCCGTCTGCCGTCATGCGCGAGATAAATGCCTCGATCCCGTTCGACAAGCGACTCTGGCAACAGGACATTGCGGGGTCGAAGGCGCATGTCGCGATGCTCGCGGCGCAAGGGATCGTCTCCGCCGAGGATGCACGGACGATCGACGCCGGACTGGATGCAGTTGCCGCCGACTATGCGCGCGATGGCGTTCCGGAAAATCTGGCGCTCGAAGACATCCATATGGTCACCGAGAATGCGCTCGCCGAAAAGATCGGTGCGGTCGCCGGACGGCTGCACACCGCACGCTCGCGCAACGATCAGGTGGCGACCGATTTCAAGCTGTGGGTCCGCGACGCGATCGACGAGGTCGATGCCGGGCTCGCCGCGCTCCAGAAGGCGCTGCTCGACCGGGCGCACGACCATGCCGACAGCGTCATGCCGGGCTTTACCCATCTGCAATCGGCGCAGCCGGTGACGCTGGGCCATCATCTGATGGCCTATTACGAAATGATCGCGCGCGACCGCGGCCGCTTTGCCGACGCGCGTGCACGCCTCAACTGGTGCCCGCTGGGCGCCGCCGCGCTGGCGGGCACGGGCTTTCCGATCGACCGGGAGGCGACGGCGCAGGCGCTCGGTTTCGACGAGCCGACGCGCAACTCGCTCGATTCGGTGTCCGACCGCGATTTCGCGCTCGAATATCTGACCGCCGCGACGCAGTGTGCGCTCCACCTGTCGCGACTTGCCGAGGAATTCGTCATCTGGGCGTCGCAGCCCTTCGGCTTTGTCGCGCTCAGCGACCAATGGTCGACGGGCAGCTCGATCATGCCGCAGAAGCGCAACCCCGATGCGGCGGAGCTGGTGCGCGGCCATGCCGGGCGCATCGCCGGGTGCATGACGTCGCTGATGATGACGATGAAGGGGCTGCCGCTCGCCTATTCGAAGGACATGCAGGACGACAAGCCGCCGGTGTTCGAGGCGCATGACCTGATCGGGCTCGCGATCGCCGCGATGACCGGCATGGTCGAAAGCGCGAGCTTTCGCACCGACCGGATGCGCGCGCTCGCCGAAAGCGGGTTCGCCACCGCCACCGATCTTGCCGACTGGCTGGTACGCGAAGCGGGCCTTCCCTTCCGCGAGGCGCATCATGTCACCGGGCGCGTCGTTGCGCTTGCCGAGCAGGAGGGCGTAACGCTCGATCGACTGACGCTCGATCAGCTGAAATCGGTCGATACGCGGATCGACGAACGCGTGTTCGAGGTGTTGAGCGTGGACGCCTCGGTCGCGAGCCGCATGAGCTTCGGCGGGACCGCGCCCGAACGCGTTCGCGCCGCAATCGCCGAAGCACGAAAGAACCAGGAGCCGCACCGATGAAAGCGCTTCTTGCGATCATCCCGCTTGCGCTGCTCGCCGCGTGCGGTGCCAAGAACGAGCTGGAACCGCCCAAACAGGCATCGTTGCCGCCCAAACCCTATGGCGCCGCCGACAAGCCCACCGCCGACCAATTGCTGACGCCCGACGCGCAGGCACGCCCCGAGCGCAGCGACGAACTGCTCAAGGAATCGAAGGAGCGCAAGCCCGACCCCTTCGACCTTCCTCCCAATTAAGGGACCATCCGATGGATCATTTTACCCTGCGCGACGGGCAGCTTTATGCCGAAGACGTCCCGCTGGCGCGCATTGCCGCGGAGGTCGGAACGCCGGCCTATGTCTATAGCCGCGCAACGCTGGAGCGCCATGCGCGCGTATTTCGCGAAGGTCTGTCGGGTATCGAACGCCTGCACCTGGCCTTTGCGATCAAGGCCAACCCCAACCTCGCGGTGCTGCGCGTCCTCGCCGATGCCGGGTACGGCGCCGATGTCGTTTCCGGCGGCGAAATGGCCCGCGCGCTGGCAGCGGGCGTGCCGGCGGAAGGCATCGTCTTTTCGGGCGTCGGCAAATCGCGGCAGGAACTGGAACGCGCGCTCGATGCCGGTATCGGACAGTTCAACCTTGAACATGAACCCGAAGGCATGGCGCTCGCCACGCTCGCCGCTGCGCGCGGAATCACCGCCCCGGCGGTGCTGCGCGTCAATCCCGATGTCGATGCGGGCACGCACGCCAAGATCTCGACCGGCCGCGCCGAAAACAAGTTCGGCGTTCCGATCAGCGAAGCGCGCGCGATGTTCGGTCGGCTCGCCACCCAGCCGGGGATGAAGCTGCGCGGCGTGGCGATCCATATCGGCAGCCAGCTCGGCGATCTCGCGCCGCTCGAGGCCGCCTATACGCGCGTCGGCGAACTGATCGCCGAGCTGCGCGGCGACGGGCACGACATCACCCATGTCGATCTGGGCGGCGGGCTGGGCGTGCCCTATCGCCCGGGCGACGTGATGCCCAGCCCGGCCGAATTCGGTGCGATGGCGGCGCGCGTCACCAGAGGCTGGAATGTCGAGCTGATGTTCGAGCCCGGCCGCGTGATCGCGGGCAATGCGGGCGTGCTGCTGACGCAGGTCCTGTGGGTGAAACCCGGCGTCCTCCACCCCTATGTCATCGTCGATGCGGCGATGAACGACCTTGCCCGCCCCGCGCTCTATGACGCCTATCACGCGTTCGAAGCGGTAGCGCCCAACGGCCGGCGGATGACCGCGAATATCGCCGGACCGGTCTGCGAAACAGGCGACACCTTCGCCATGGGGCGCGAGATCGACGCGGTCGAGCCCTGCGATCTGGGCATTTTCCGCACCGCCGGCGCATATGGCGCGACGATGGCGAGCACCTATAACAGCCGCGCTCTGGTGCCGGAGGTTCTGGTCGATGGCGATCGCTACGCCGTCGTCGCCGACCGTATCCAGCCGGAGACGATCATGGCCGCCGAACGCGTGCCGGACTGGCTCTGATGACGATGACCGGCCTGCCCGTGCTGCTGAATCTGGCGGGACGGCCGGTGATCCTCTTGGGCGAAGGTCCGCCCGCCGATGCCAAGCGCCGCCTTCTCGAACGCGCCGGTGCCGCCGTTACCAACGACGAACGCGCGACCGCGGCACTCGCCATCGTCGCGGTCGAGGACGACCAAGAGGCGCAGGCGGCGATCGAGCGGCTCCGCCTGCGCGGAATTCTGGTCAACGCCGTCGATCGCCCGGCGTTATGCGACTTCACGCTTCCCGCCATCGTCGACCGCGATCCGGTGCTGGTTGCGATTTCCACCGGCGGGGTTTCGGCGGGGCTGGCGGCAGCGCTTCGTCAGCGGCTCGAGGCGATCCTGCCCGCAGGACTGGGCGAGCTTGCGCTGACGCTGAAATCGGCGCGGGACCGGATACGCACGCGCTGGCCCGAATCCGGCGACCGCCGGCGCGCGATCGGAGCTGCGCTTGCCAGCGGCGGCATCCTCGACCCGCTGGCGGCGCACGGAGCCGATTCGGTTGCCCGTTGGTTGGACGGCGATGACGATGGTGCAAAAGACAGGCTGGTGAGGATCATGCTGCGATCCGACGATCCCGACGAACTGACGCTGCGCGAAGCACGCTGGCTGGCGCAAGCCGACCGCGTCTTTCACGCCCCCGAAGCGCCGCTGGCGATCCTCGACCGCGCACGCGCCGATGCCGAACGGATTGCGACCAACGACGTGCCGGCTTCACCCGGACCGGGATTGTCGGTGATCGTCGGGTACGCGGCATGACCGGTTTCGCCTTTGCCGTCCGCGACGGCCATGCGCAGCCGATCAATATCGACCAGGCCGTCTCGGCACAGGGCGAGCTGATTTGGGTCCACCTTCCCTCGGCCGATGACGAAGCCGCCGACTGGCTGCACGACAAGGGCGGGCTGTCCTACAACATCGCCGACATGCTGACCGCCGCCGAAACGCGCCCGCGCTGCGACGCGGCACCGGGTGGCGGCGTGTTCATCAACATGCGCGGGCTGACGAGCGACCGGATGGAACCGTCGGACCTGCTCGCCTCGATCCGCATCTATGCGCATGAAGGCGCTGTCTTTTCGGTGACGCGCAAACAGGTGAACGGCGTCGATGCCGTGCGTGCGCGGATCGGCGAGGGCAAAATCCGCGACCCCGGAGACCTGATCGCCGCCTTCGCCGCGGCGATCACCGAGGAGCTCGATCCCGTCGTCGCCGATCTCGGCGATTCGCTCGACGACGCCGAGGAACGGATCGACGCCGACCGCGTGTTCGAACTGCGCCGGCGGGTCAATCATGTCCGCGTCCAGGCAATCGGCTATCGCCGCTTCCTCAACCCGCAACGCGGCGCATTGGAAAAGCTGGCCACGCTCGATGTCGACTGGCTGCGCGACGACGACCGGCTACACCTGTCGGCAGCCGCCGACCGCGCCGCACGGATGGCCGAGGAACTGGAAAGCATCCGCGAACGGTCTGCGCTGATCCACGAAACGCTGACCGACCTGCGCGCCGAACAGCTCGATCAGCGCTCGCTGCTAATCGCGGTGGTTGCGCTGGTGTTCCTGCCGCTGACCTTCATCACCGGCCTGTTGGGCATGAATGTCGCGGGCATTCCCTATGCGCATCAGCCATGGGCGTTCGATGGCGTGGTTATCGTGTGCGCCGCGCTGGCGCTGGCGATCAGCGCCTATTTCATCCGGCGGCACTGGTTCCGAGGCTGAGCCGTTCGACCTCCGCATTGAGCTGGCGCAGCGACCGCGCAAGCCGTTTGCGGTCGGCAATCGCGGCGGCGAGTTCGTCGCGCGCCTCGCCCAGTTCGATCGCACGCGCCGCCACCCGCGCGTCGAGGGTTGCGGTAAACCGTTTGAGGTCGTTGAGGCGTCCGGTGAAATCGAGCGCGCGCTCGATCCGCGCGACCAGCACCTCAAGCGCCAGCGGCTTGACCAGATAGTCGTCCGCCCCTGCCCTCAACGCTTCCACCGGGCCGTTCGGATCGTCGCGACCGCTAACGATAATGACCGGCAGATCAGTGGTTTCGCGCGCCGACCGCAACTCGCGAAGCACCTGGATACCCGACAGGCCCGGCATCATCAGATCAAGCAGCACGAGGTCGAACCCGCGCCCGGCGATCAGGTCGAGCGCCTGCGCGCCATTGTCGCACAATACCGGCAGATACCCCCGGTCGCCGAGGCGCTGCCCCATGCCGTTAAGGTCGGTGCGGCTGTCATCGACGATCAGGATATTGCGCACGCCGCGCTTGCGACGCGGCGCATCCCCGGCACGGCCCTGTTCTCTATCCCCTTGCATGACGGGACGAGACCCTAAGCCAAAGCCGTCACAAAACGGTTAAGCGCGCTGGCGAACTATGCCCGTGCGCGGTCGAGAAAGTACAGGATCTGACCGACCATCAGCCGCAGCTGGCTGTCACAGGCGGCGATCGCATCGCCCGGTTGCCCGGTGTTGGCGGCGATCCCGATCGGCGTCGGCCAGCCGCGCAGCGCATGGACGATGGTGCGCAACGCCTGCAACGTCGATACCGCCGCCTGCCAGCCGCCCGCCGTCGCGATCAGCCCGACCGGCATGCCGTCGAAATAGACGCGGTCGTCGCGCCGCATCAGTTCGACATGGTCGAGCGCGTTCTTGACCAGCCCCGACAACGACCCGTGATAGCCGGGCGATCCGATGATGAGCCCGTCGGCGCTGCGCAGCACGTCAAGAAAATGCCGGATCTGGTCGTTGGAGAGCGCGTCTTCGGGTTCGAAATTGGGAAAGGCGATGGCGTCGCCGGTCATAAGCGTCGTGCGCGCGCCCTTTTCGGCGGCGACGGCGAGAGCGGCTTCCAGCATGTTGCCGGTGGCCGATTGCGGGCGCAGCGTCCCGCCGATGGCGACGATATGCGGTTGCTTCATGGCCGAGAGCGCTAGCGCAATGGCACCGCAAGCGCCACCGCCAACACGACTATTTGGCGACCGACGACCAGGCTTCGGCGATTTCGGTCAGGCTGTCGGCAGCGGCGAGGAAGGGCGCGGGATCGCTTCCGATGCTCGCCTCCACCACCGCTTCGCGAATGCCGCGATAGAAGCGCGCAAGCGTGTGCGAGACATCGCCGCCGCGGTCGAAATCGAGGCCCGATTCAAGCGCGAACAGGATCGCGGTGGCGCGTGTGACGCGTTCGCCCTTCAACTTGTAGTCGCGGTTTTCGACCGCCCAGGCAACGCTGCGCAGTGCCGCGACCGCTTCTTCATACAGCAGTCCGACAAGCTGTTGCGGATTGGCTCCGCCGGTGCGCGACGCGAGATCGACAGAGCGATAGGTCGCGGCGGGATCGCCGGAAAATACGGTTGCGTATCGCGGCATCACGCGATCAGCCCTTCGAATTCCAGGCGGCGATCTGCTGCGTCAGGAAGGTCTGGGTCGATTTATACGCCGCCACCTTGGCGTCCATGCTCGCGAATTGCTGGGTCAGGCGCGTGCGCATCGCATCGGCGTCGGCGCTCGCCTTGTCCTGCTGCGCGGTGATGTCGCTTTGCGCCTTGGTATAGCGGGCGGCACTTGCGCCCAGGCCGTAAATCACGCTTGTCGAACGATCGGCGACCGAACGCAGCGCGGCCGACAGGCCGTCTCCGGTAGAGAGCAGCCCCGGAGAAAACATCTTTTCGACCGCGTCGGCATGGTTGGTCAGCGCATCGCTCAGCTGCGCAGCATCGACCTTCAGCGTGCCGTCGCGATTGGTCGCCGCGCCGATTTCAGCAAGCGTCTGCGGCCCGCCCGAACCATCGTTGACGAGATTGGTCAGCGTCATCTTCGACAGCGAATCGAGGAGGTTGCGCGCAGCGGAATCGCCGCTGAGCGTACCCGTTTTGGGGTCGGTCTCCTGCTTCACCATGCCGACGAGCTGATTATAGGTGTCGACATAATCATTGACGGCGTTGCGCAGCGCATCGGTCGCCGGGGCACTGGCGAGCGAAACCGTCGTCCCCGGCTTTGCCGCGACAAGGTCGAGCTGGACGCCGTTGTAGAGATCGCTGATCGAGTTGCTCGACCGCTGGAGCGTCACGCCATCAGCCTTCACAATCGCGTCCTGCGCGACATTGCCGATCGTCGTCCCGCTGGCGCCGGGGCCGATATCGAGCGCGGACAGACCCGGGGCGGTACTGTCTTCGGTCGCCTTCAGCGTGAATGCTTGATCGGCGCCGGTCTTTCCCTTCAGCACCAGCCGCGCGCCGCTGCTGTCGGACAGCACCGTCGCGGTGACACCGGCCTGCGCGGCGTTGATCGCGCTGGCAATGCCGTTGAGGCTGGAATTGGTGTCGTCGATCGTGATGTTGACCGGCGTTCCCGAACCGGCCGTGAAGCTGGTCATCGAACCGCTGCTGACGGTCGCGGTACCGAAGGTCAGCGTCAGCGTCCCCTTGCCGACCGCGGCTGTCGGGTCGGCAATGACGCCGGTATTCGCGGTCTGCGCGGCGGCGAGCTGCTGCACCTCGATCGAGCCGCTGAAGCCATAGAGCTTCGCGCCCGAAAGCGCGCTTGCCTTGACGATCCCGGTGTCGCTCGATGTCGGCTGGCTCTGAAGCGTTCCGCCCTTGGTCAGCGCCTCCAGCGCCGAGGCGAAATCGGATACCGCGTTCTTGATCTTCGAAATGCCCGAAATCTGGGCGTCGAGCGTCTTTGCGCGCTTGTCGAGCGTATCGTTCTTGGCCGAAAATTGCGCATCGACGAGGCTCTTGACCAGTGCCGTCGTATCGATGCCGGATCCGCCCCCCAGCGTGCTGACAATCGAGTCCACGATATCGTCCTCTTGTTCCCCTGCGTCGAAGAACGACCGTAGTTCGCGTCGCTTTAGCGGTTCTGCTCCAGCGCGTTGCCGTTTTCGTCGAACCGCGCCGTGGTCGGCACGTCGACGGGCGGTTGTCCCCTGGACGCCTGATCGTTGACGTTGAACACGAAGGCGAGAACGACGGCGATCGCCTGATACAGATCGTCGCGGATTTCCTGTCCCTCGCGGCTGGTGAAATAGACCGCACGCGCCAGCATCGGATATTCGAGCGTCGGCACCTCGAACTCCTTCGCGAGCTCGCGGATCGCAAGCGCGGTTTCGCCGCGCCCCTTGGCGACGACGACCGGCACCTGATCGCTGCCCGAGCTATAGCGTAGCGCGACCGAGAAGTGCGTCGGGTTGGTGAGCACGACATGCGCCTCTGCCACCGCCTTGCGGAACGAGCGTTTCAGAATTTCGCGCTGCTTGCCACGCTGCGCCTGTTTGGCTTCGGGCGAACCTTCATTTTCCTTGTGCTCGTCCTTCACCTCCTGCTTGCTCATCTTGAGCTTGCTCGACCGGCGGAAGATGGCGATGGGCAGGTCGATCGCGGCGATCAGCACCAGTCCGCCCGACATCGCGAAGAGAAGCGCGATGAAGTCACCGCCCAGCGCGGATACCGCGCCTTCGACGTCCGAGGAGACGAGGCCCATCGCATGATGCGCGGTGGACCAGAGCATGGTGAAGCCGATCGAACCGAGCAGCACAACCTTCAGGAGTGATTTGCCGAGTTCGATCCATCCTTGCGGCCCGAAAATCTTCTTGATGCCCGAGCCCGGATTGAGCCGTGAGGGTTTGGGCGCGAGCAGTTTTCCGTTGAAGCTAACGCCGCTGAGCACCGCCTGTCCGGCGATCGCGACGACAACCGACACCGCCGCCAGCACCCCGAGCGAGGGCAGCAACCGCCACCCCGCCGATGCAAGCGGCCGGAGCGGTTCGAAATCGACCACGTCGCCACGGTCGAAGGTGAAACAGGCCGTCATCACCGATTTGCATGCGGTAATCAGCGAGGGTCCGAGCATCGCCAGCCAGCCGCAACCGACCAGCACCGCAACCGCTGTCGCAAAGTCCTTGGATCGTAATATGTCACCGTCATCGCGCGCCTTTTTGAGGCGCTTTGGTGTCGGTGCTTCCGTCTTTTCGCCGGCGCTTTCGGACATCAGCCGAGCACCAGATGCCGCGTCGCCTCAAGCCCTTCGCGGATTATGACGAGCATGTAGTCGCCCATCGCCGGCATGGCGACGAGCAGCGCGATGACGCCGACGAACAGGCTGGCGGGAAGGCCCACCGCGAACAGGTTGAGCGCAGGCGCGGACCGCGACAGCATCCCGACGACGATATTGAGGCACAGCAGCAGAAAGCCGACCGGCAGCGCGAGCAGCAGACCGGCGAGAAAGGCATAGCCGCCGAAAATGACGATATTCTCGAACTGGCTCGGCGCGAGCCAGGCGCCCGGCGGGAGCAGCGTGTAGCTGCGCACGACAAGTTCGACGAGCACCAGATGGCCGTTCACCGACAGGAACAGCAGCGTCAGCAGGATCGACAGGAAGTTGCCGAGCGCGGGCGTCGACGTGCCGTGCTGCGGATCGACGGTGGTGGCAAAGCCGATGCCCATCGAAATGCCGATCGCCTCGCTCGCCACCATCGGCGCGGCGAATGCGATCTGGAGGATGAAGCCGAGCGCGAGGCCGATCAGCACCTCGCCCGCCACCGACAGGAAGGTCGCGAGCGCAAAGACCTGATCGGGCGGCTGGATATGCGCGGTGTTCATCGCCAGGATCGCGATCGATCCCGACAGCGCGATACGCACCGGCAAGGGCACCGAAACCGCGCCGAACACGGGCGCCGCCACGAACGCGGCGCCGATCCGCACCATCGTGAAGATCAGCGCCCAGAGCTGCGGCTCGATCGAGAGGCCGAAGCCGAGCATCGCTACCGCACGAGATCGGGAATGCGTTCGAAGATCGACAGCGTGAAATCGCTCAGCAGGCCGATCATCATGGCGCCGAATATCGCGAGCGATATGGCGACGACGATGAGCTTCGGAATGAAGGACAGCGTCTGTTCGTTGATCGAGGTCGCCGCCTGCACCATGCCGACGATCAGGCCGGTCAGCAGCGCCGGAATCAGCACCGGCGCCGAGACGAGCGCGAGCACCCACAAGGCCTGACGGCCGATGGTGAGGAAATAATCGGCGTCCATCTCCGCTAGCTCACGAAGCTGTTGGCGAGGCTGCCCATCGTCAGCGCCCAGCCGTCGACGAGAACGAACAGCAGGAGCTTGAACGGCAGCGATATGATCGTCGGAGACAGCATCATCATACCCAGCGACATGAGGACCGTCGCGACGACGAGATCGATGATGATGAACGGCAGGAAGATCAGGAACCCGATCTGGAACGCGGTCTTGAGCTCGCTCGTGACGAATGCGGGCAGCAGCACGGCATAGGGCACATCGGCGGTAGAGGCGTAGGGACCGCTCTTGGCCATGCCGGCGAACATGGTGATGTCCTTGTTGCGCGTCTGCTTTATCATGAAGTCGTGAAGCGGCGCGCCGCCGGCCTTTATCATCTGGGTCGCGTTGATCTGGCCGTCGGAATAGGGCTGGATCGCCTGCTGGTTGATCTTCGAAATCGTCGGCGACATCACGAACAGGCTGAGGAACAGCGCCAGCCCGACAAGCACCTGATTGGGCGGAGTCTGCTGAAGCCCCAGCGCCTGACGCAGCACCGCGAGCACGATGATGATCCGCGTGAAGCTGGTCATCATCAGCAGGATGCCGGGCAGGATCGACAGCAGCCCCATGATGATGAGGATCTGCAGCGACAGTGCGAGCGGCGCATCGCCGCCCTGGTTGCTGCCGAGATCGCCCAGCGCACGGTCGAGCGCGCCGCCGACGCCTTGTGCCGGATCGGCAGGCGCTGCGGGCGCGGTCTGGGCAAGCGCGGGATGCGCGATCAGGACCGCGAAGAGGATTGCGATCAGAAGGGGCAGAAAGCGCCGGGGGGAAAGCGCGTGCGACATGCTAGCGGTCGGCCTTGTCGATCAGGGTGACGCCGCCGCGCGCGACGGACAGGAGCAGGCGGCGACCTTCGAACTCGACCACGGCAAGGCGGGTACCCGCCGACACCATCATCGTTTCCTTGACCTGGATCATCTTTTCGCCCTGCTGGCCGGGCATCCGCGCCTCGAGCTTGCGCCATGCCCACAGACACGCGATCAACAGGCCGCAGACGAGCGGCAGCAGTACGACAAGCTTCAGGACATAGGCCCACATCATGCGCGGGCGATCCGCTTTTCGGGGCTGACCAGCTCGGTCATGCGGATGCCGAAACGGTCGCCGACGGTGACGACTTCGCCGCGCCCGATCAGCGTGCCGTTGACGAACAGGTCGAGCAGTTCGTTGGCCTGACGATCGAGCTCGATGACGCTCGATTCACCGAGCGCCAGCAGCTCGCGCAGCGTCAGGTGCGTCGAACCGATCTCGACGGTCAGCTTGACCTCGACATCCTGCAGCAGCCGGAAATTGGCCGCCACGGCACCGTCGGCCGGAACGCCTCCAGTCATCTCGTTCATTGGAAGTCCTCTTCGTCGAAATGTTCGATTTCCTGGATGCGGATCGCGGCGTGGCCGTTGGCGGTGCCCACGGTGCCGGTTCCGAACCGGTTATTGGCGACCATCACCGGCACGTTCGGGCCGAAATGGATGGGGATTACGTCGCCTTCCTTCAGGTCCATCAGCTTGCCGAGCGTGATCTTCGGTTCGGCCAGTACGGAGCGGACCTCGAACTTCACGCCCATCGCCACGCGCGTCAGCCCGTGATTCCATTTCGGATCGGGCTCGGCGCTGCGGCCGTGAACCTTGGCATTCAAGGAC
This sequence comes from Stakelama marina, assembly GCF_018122655.1. Lineage (GTDB taxonomy): Bacteria > Pseudomonadota > Alphaproteobacteria > Sphingomonadales > Sphingomonadaceae > Sphingomonas > Sphingomonas marina. Next base: position 366,847 of record NZ_JAGRQC010000003.1, on the reverse strand, counting down.
GCGCCGTGCGGCTTCAGCGCCGCGACCGGATAGATCAGATCGACAAAGGACGGCTTGCCGCCTTCCGACGCCAGGCCGAACCGGGTGACGACCATCGGATCATCGCCGTCGAGTGCCGACAGCAGCGCCGGATTGATTTCGACATTGGTCGCTTCGAAGGTCAGCTTGGTGACCGGCTCCCACGCGCGTTGCAGCGGGTCGATCACCATCCGCGCAAGGCGCTGGACCATCGCTTCAGCCGCCGGCGAGAATTCGTTGGGCAGCGTGCTCGGCGTATCGCCGTTGCCGCCGAAGAACAGATCGAGCAGCTCGAGCACCGAACGACCGTCGATGACGAACAGCGCCTGGCCGCCGGTCGGAGCGATCGCCAGCGGCAGCCATGCGGTCAGCCCCTGTTCGCGTTCGGCGCAGTAATCGGAAAATCGTTGTACGCTGACCGGCTCCGCCCAGCCGCGAACGGCGCGGCGCAGCAGCGGCTCGAACACGCCGCGCAGCGACTTGGCGAGCCGCGCCGACAGATGCTGGAGCGTATGGAGGTCGCCGAACGGATTCAGGTTCGCCTCACCGAGTACGGGCGTGTGTCCGGACTCGGCTCTGGGGCGCTTTCGCCGTTCGGGCGCCTCGGTTGGTGAATCAGCGTTAACCATGCACGGTCACTGAACAACAAAATTGGTAAAGTAGACGTTACTAACGCCGCCAAAGCCTTCTTTTTCTTTCAGCGTGTCGTTGATCGCCTTCTTCAGCCGCTGCTGAAGCTGGCGCTTGCCCTCGACCGTGAAAACCTGATCCTCGCTGGTCTGGCCAAGCGACATCAGGATCGCCGAACGCACGGCAATTTCATGCGTTTTCAGATTGTCGATGACGCGGTCGTCATAAGGCGTCGAGATCGCGACACCGACCTGGATGAAATGGACGCTGTCCTGCAGGTTGGAGGTGAACTCCTTGTCCATCGCGTAATAATTGGAGGCATAGCGGTCGCCACCGCTGCCGGCGGGCGTGGCCATGCCGTGCCCGGTGCCCTCACCACCGCCTTCGCCGCCCGCTTCGCCTTCGCCGCCTGCGGACGCGCGCTTTTCCTCGGACTTGGGCACGAGCTGCGGCGTATCGGGCACCGCCGCGTGCGGAGCCGCCGACAACATACCCGACTGCGCGGCATAGATGCCCGCCCCCGCACCGCCGCCGGCGAGCACCAGCACGCCAGCGATCAGGCCGATCATCTTCAGCCCCTTCTTTTTCTTCTTCGGCTCCGCCGTGTCCTTCGCGTTGTCGCTATCCGCCATGATACTGGTTCCCTTTAGGCAATACGGTTGTCGTTCGGTTCGGGTGACGCGCCGTCAGGCCGGGCGAGGCGGTTGTGCCGACCCGGCTGCTGTTGCGGCGCCTCGTGGTTCGATTGCTGGCTGTGGCCCGACGTGCCGGCATCGACGGTGGTCTGTCCCAGCTTCACGCCGCGCGCATCGGCGAGTTCGGTCAGGCGCGGCGCGGCATCGGCGATGACGGTGCGCGCCGCTGCTTCGTGCGCGGTGAAATGGACATGGAGCTTGTCGCCGTCGCGGCGTACGGCGATATCGACGGTGCCGAGCGCGTCGGGCGCAAGCCGGATCTTCGCATCCTGCCCGCCATTTTCGGTCTTCAGCGCCTCGATCCGGTCGATCATGTGTTGCAGGCCCTGGTCCTGACGCAGGTCGAGCGGCGGTTGCTGCCCCGAATTGGCGGCGGCGGTAACCGCGCTCGCCGGGTCGGTGGCCGCGCTGTGATGCGCCCCCAGAACCGCACTGAGCTTCGCATCGTCGCCACCGCTGCCGGGTGCGGCGATACGGACCGTCTGCCGCTGGTCGGCGCTGGCGCGCATTGCCTCGGCAAAGGCGTACGGAAGCGCCGGGGAAGCGGATGCAACAACTGACGGAGGCGCTGAAACCGAACGAAGCGCCAGCGGCGGGACCGCAGCGTTCTGCCGGTCGTCGGCCACCCGATGCGATGGCGCAGCATGGCGCGGGTCAGGAGCCACCGAATGGGGATTGGCGGATGGTGCGAGTCGCGCCTGGTGGTCGGTAGAATGCACCGCACCCGCCAAGACGGCTGGCATATCAGCCTTCGCCGAAACCGACCGGGCATCGGTGGCCGCGGCTGGCTGTCGAGTGCCAGAGCCGTCGGAACGCGGTTCGCGAACGGGTGGCGGCGCGGTTTCCTCTGCAGATTTCGCGACGATCTTTGCAGCTCCTGCCGGATCGACGGTCGGGCCAGTTGCGGCGGAGGGCTGACGCACTGAATCCTCGGGCGCTATCGCATCGGCATGTCTGGCGGCCCGAACCACATCCGCTCGCGACACAGACTGCCCGGTTGCGAGTGGCGCATGTGAAGATTTCGACGGTGACGTAGCATCGCTTACCGGCGTCAGCGCCGGGGCTGGGACAGACCGGGAAGCACGCTCTGGCGTCTGTCCATGCGGGTCCGGTCGAAGTGGTTTTGCGCTTGGCTTCCCTTTCGAGTTTCGCGCGGCATGCGCCGGTTCGTCGCCGTTGACCGACATCGGTTCGTGATGGATGCGGTGCGCAGCAACGTCGAGCGTCTGCACCGCCCCACGGCCCTGCTTGGCTGAAGTACTTTTTGGAACAGGATCGCTTTCAACGTCCGATGTATCGGGATGCGATGACGCGGCCGGCTTCGCGGCGGCTTCGCTCTTCGGCGACTGTGTCGATTGGTCCGAAACGGGCCGTGCATCGCGACTGGAATCGCTCGAAGCCTCGGGTGCCGGTTCAACGGCATCTTCGGTGTGCGCATGCAGCCGAGCGGCGATGGGGGCGACGCCAATCGCCGTCGTCGCTTTCAGCCGCGTTACGGCATTTGCCGGCGCCCCCTTGGGGCCATCAGCGGCTGCCGCGGGTACCGGCAACCAGCCGAACGCGATGTTTTGCGCATCATCCGAATGAATATGATGGCGGGTGCCGTCGTCGAGCGGGTCGGTGGGCGCATCGGCCTGTGTCGACACGGCTTCCGGCAACACGATGCCGCTCCCGGCAATATCTTGCCGTTTGTCAGCGATGATGGCCGGCTTCCCGCCGGGGTTCGTTGCCGCGCTATCTGGCGAGGCGGCACCCTTGCCGGGCAGCGCGAGCGCAAGCGAAAAGCCGCGCGCCGACATGGCGCTGGCACCCGCGGGCAGCGACGCGCCTGCAACCTTCGATAGGCCCGACATCGCAATCTGGATCATTCGCGCATCCCGTCGTTTCGTTCGACGGTTCAATCAGCAAGGATCGTGCCGTTTCTTCCGCGCTTCACCGGGAAGCGCTTCGAGCGCACGGCGCGCGCGATCGGCGGCGGCGTCTTGCGCGCGTTCGATCAGCTTTTCGATGGCGCTCTGGTCGCGCCACGCTTCCTGTGTGCGCTCGCGTGCCAGGTCGAGGCCGCGCTCGGCCATCTGGAGCCGGTGGCTGGCGGCCTGGGCGGACTGGCTCAACCGGTCGCGATAATGCGCCGCCGCGATCAGGCTCGTCGCCTCTGTCGGCGTCGAGGCCGGTGCGACCGACGCGCTGAGCTGCGCGATCCGGTCGCGCAGCTTTTCCTCATTGGCGACACGTTCGGCCGCGCGCATCTCGTCCATGCGGACGAGGTCTAGCTGGAGCGAGCGGACACGGTGAAGCCGGTCGAGACGCTTCTTCGCGCGATCAGCCATCACCGAAAACGCCGGTCAGCTCTGCAATGGCTTCGGGGAGCGGCACGACAGCGTCAGCGTCCTGCTTGATATATTCCATCACCGCCGGATGACAGGCGAGCGCGGCGTCGATCGCGGGATCGGCCCCGGCCTTGTACGCGCCCATCAGAATGAGGTCGCGATTTTCCTCATAGGTCGCGAGGTGCCGGCGCAGCACGCGCGCGGCGGCGACATGGTCCTTTGCGGCGATGTCGGTCATCACGCGGCTGACCGACGGGCCGAGATCGATCGCCGGATAGACGCCCTGTTCGGCCAGATGGCGCGACAGGACGATGTGGCCGTCGAGGATCGAACGCGCCGAATCGACGACAGGATCGTTGCCGTCATCGCCATCGGCGAGCACGGTATAGATCGCGGTAATCGAACCGCCCGACGATACGCATGTACCCGCACGCTCGATCAGGCTCGGCAGCATCGCGATGGCGGACGGCGGATAGCCGCGCGCCGACGCGGGTTCGCCGAGCGCGAGCCCGATCTCCCGCCCCGCATGGGCGACGCGCGTCAGGCTGTCCATGATGAGCAGCACCTTCTTGCCCTCGGCGCGGAAGGATTCGGCGATCGCGGTCGCGCGCAGCGCCCCGCGAATGCGCAGAACGGGAGAATGGTTGGCGGGCACGGCAACGACGACCGAGCGCTTGCGCGCTTCGCCCGAAATCTTGGTCTCGAGAAAATCCGCGACCTCGCGGCTGCGCTCACCGATCAGGCCGACGACGACGACATCGGCTTCGGCGGCGCGCACGATCATGCCGAGCAGCACCGATTTGCCGACGCCCGAACCGGCCATGATGCCGACACGCTGCCCCTGACCGATGGTCAGCAGGCCGTTGATCGCGCGCACGCCGACATCCATCGGCTTCAAGACACGGCCACGATCGAGCGGATTCTGCATCTGCCCGGCAAGCGGCCAGTGCCCCGCGCCGCGGATCGTGCCGAGCCCGTCGATGGGCTTGCCGGAACCATCGACGACGCGGCCGAGCAGCGCAGAGCCGACCTCCGCCTCTCCCGGCGGACCAACCGGTCGCACCGGCGAGTTGGGAAGAAGTGCGGCCGGGCCGCCCAGATTCATCAACAGCGTGCGGCCGGCGCGAAAGCCGATCACCTCCGCCTCCACGCGCTGCCCGCCGGTGCCGTCGATCGCGCAGACCGTCCCCACCGGCAGCGAAAGGCCCACCGCTTCCATCAACATGCCGTCATAGGAGGCGAGCCGGCCCGAAATCTTGGGCTGCGGCCGGAAGTCATGGTTTCCCAGCGCGCCCAGATAATCGTCCGCAAAGCGACTCAGCATGCCGGCGGCACCGCCACGCGGTCGAGCGCCGCGCCAAGCTGTTCGAGCCACAGATCGGGCCCGTCCTCGACGACGGTCGATGCCGATTCGAGCGCGAAGCTGCCCCGCGCGATGTTCGAATCGCCGACCGGGAATACGGTCTTCGGGAGCGCACCTTCGACCAGCGGAACGTCGTCGGGATGAAGCCGCAGCATCGCCGATTCGGCGCTGTCGGCAAGAAGTTCGGCGGCGGCTTCGATCCTGCGCGTGAGCAATTCGCCCTCGACGCCGACCTCGCCAACGATGCGCGTGACCAGATGCACGACCGCCTGGCGCAGATGGCGTGCAAAGGTATCGCGGTCGAAATGGCTGCGCTCGCCAAGCGCTGCGCGCAGTTCCATCAGCAATTGCTGGTCGCGGTCGTTGGCGGTGGCCATTTCGGCAAATGCCTGGGCGCGCCCTTCGGCAATGCCCGCTTCCTTCGCCGCGGCCACCGGATCGGTGAACTGACCCGCGGCATCGTCCTGCGAAACGTCCGGGTTGAACGGGTCCCAGCCCTGGGTCGGGTTCTGCTTGCGATCTGCGGGCGCAAAATGCTGTGGTCCGGCGGCTTCCGGCGAAAAGTGCTTCGGTGCCGGAGCCCGGTCGCGCGCGCTGGCGCCGATATCGTGCGGGGCGAAGTCTGGCAGGACGCCGAAGGCGCGCTGCAGCGCGTCGCCGGCGCTGTCGTGACGGCTGGCAAAGCCCGGCGCGAAATCAGACATAGTCGTCGTCGCCTCCGCCCATGATGATGGTGCCGTCCTTGGCGAGGCCGCGGGCGCTGGCGATGATGACCTTCTGCGCGTCGAGCACCTCTGTCAGGCGCATCGGGCCACGCGCTTCCATCTCGTCGCGGATGCCGTCGGCGGCGCGGCTCGACATGCAGCCGAGGAAGCGTTCTCGCGCCTCTTCGTCGACGCCCTTCAGCGCACGGACCAGCGTATCGGTCTCGATATTGCGGATGAGGATGCCGAGATTCTTGTCGTCGAGTTCGAGCAGATTGTCGAACACGAACATCGCCTCCTCGATCGCCTTGGCCGCCTCGCGGTCGATCTTGGCAAGCTTGGGCATGACGCGCGCTTCGGTGGCCTTGCGCGCGCTCGACAGGATCTTGGCGGCGTCGCGCGTGCCGCCAAGCTGCACGCCGGCGGGTGTCTGCGCGTTGCCGATGCGCCGCGACAGCATCGATTTCAGTGTCTCGATCGCCTCGGGCGTGATCGGGCCGAGGCGCGCGACGCGGTGAAGAATCTGCGGCTGCATCGCATCGGGCAGGATTTCGAGAACCTGTGCCGCCACCGCCGGGTCGAGATTGGCGATCAGGACGGCCGCGATCTGCGGATGTTCGTCCTCGATCAGCGATGCGATATCGGCGGGTTCGAGCCAGTCGAGCAGGTCGATCTCGCATGCCGCCTCGGGCGGGGTGATGCGCGCCAGCACGCTTTCGGCCTTTTCGGGGCCGAGCGCGCGGGTCATCATCGTCTGGATCTTGGGCCGCGGGTCGAAGCCGATCGCGGTCCGCTCGACCGCGCGCCCGACGAAATCGTCGAGCACCGCCTCGACATCGGTTTCGCTGACATCGGCAACGGCGAACATCGCCTTGCCGAGCTCGCGAACCTCTTCGGGGTCGAGCTTCTGGAGGATCTGGGCGGCTTCTTCCTCGCCGACCAGCATCATCAGCACGGCGGCGCGTTCGACACCGCTGAAGGTACGGGCGGGCGCGTTCATCCCTTTGCTTCCGCCTGGATCATGTCGCGCACGGCAAGTGCGGCGCGGGCAGGATTGTCGCGGGTGAAGCCGCGGACCAGTCCGACCCGGTCGTCATAGCTGCGGGCAGAAGCGAGCATGTCGATGCTGACAGGTTGTTCGCCGGGCGTCTCGCGCTCGACATTGGCCTTGCCGCCGGCCATCGGCAGCGCCGGGCGCGATGCCTCGTCGCGCTTCTTGAGCAGTGCCTTCGACAACGGACGCACGCCGAGCAGCAGCACGAGCAGCGCGATGACGAGCGCGGTAACGTTGCGCAGGACCATCGGCAGCCATTCGGCGTCGTACCAGGCGGGCTTGTCGACCTCGGTCGCGCTCGGGGAGAATTTGCGGCTGATGACGGTCACCTGGTCGCCGCGCGACTGGTCGTAACCGACCGCTGCGCGAACAAGGTCGGTAATCTGCTGGATTTCCGCCTTGGTCCGCGGCTTGCCGCCCTCCGGGTCGCGCAGCAGCACGGCGACCGACAGGCGCTTGATATCGCCGGGCATGGCGCGGGTAACCGAGATTTCCTTGCCGCGTTCATAGGTGCGGGCGAAATCCTCGCTGGTCTTCTGAACGCCATTGGCATCGGTCGCGGTCGTGCCCGCGCCGATGGCTGCCGCAGGCGCCGCCTGTTGCTGGCTCGCCGGTTTCGCGGTCGCGGGCGCGGGCGGGGTGTTCGACAGTGCGCCGGGGATGCCGCCGGGAGAATCGGCCGCATCGGCCTTTCCGGTCCAGTTGCCCTGTTCGGCACGCAGAAGACCGTCCTTGTCATAGGATTCGCGCGTCGCCTGATTTTCGTCGAGATCGACATCAGCCTGAATCTCGGCCGAGAAGTTTCCCGCACCGACGAGCGGCGTCAGCAGCTTGGTAAGCTGCTGACGATATTTGTCCTCGATACGCGCCTGATAGGCGATACGCGCATCGCCCGCCGCCGCGGCGCTGTCGTCGCCGTCGGACTGGCTGAGCAGCGTGCCCATCTGATCGACGATGGTGACGGCATCGGGCTTCATCCCCGGCACCGAAGAGGCGACGAGGTTGATGATCGAGCGCACCTGCGCGTCGCTGAGCGCTCGGCCCGGCTGCAACCGCAGAATGACCGACGCCGACGGTGCGTCGTTGTCGCGCACGAAGACGGTCGATTCGGGCACCGCGAGGTGGACGCGCGCATCGGCGACCGCATCGATCTCTTCGATCGATTTGGCGATTTCGCTCTCGCGCGCCTGGCGAAGCCGCTCGCCCTCGACCGCGCGGCTGACGCCCATCGGAAGGTCGTCGAGAATCTGGTATCCGCCCGGCGCCGCCTTGGGCAGGTCCTGCGACGCGAGCAGCATGCGCGCCTTGTGATATTCGTCCTGCGCGACGGTGATCGACCCGGCATTGTCGAAATGGCTGTCAATACCGGCGGTCTCGAGCGCCTGGCTGACCGCTGCCTTGTCCGAATCGGGCAGGTTGGCGAACAGGATGCGCTGCGACGGCGTGCGGAGCGAAAGATAGGCGAGCCCCGCCGCGATGACGAGGCCGATCATGAAGATCAGCGGCAGGCTGCGCTTCACCGCGGGCTGCGAGACGAAGCCGCCGATCTGCTTCAGCGGATTGGCCATTCCCAGTGCGGTTCCGGGGCCGTTTTCGGGAGCTGGCCCGGCGGCGGGTGCGAGTTGCTGTTCCATCGATTAGACCGGCATGCTCATGATGTCCTTATATGCGGACAGAAGCTTGTTCCTGACCTGCAACGTCGCCTCGAACCCGACCGACGCCTTCTGGCGGGCGAGCATGACCTTGGCGATGTCGACGGTTTCGCCGCGCTCATAGGCGGCAGACAATTCGCCGGCCTTGGCCTGGCTGTCGTTGACGTTTTTCAGCGCGCCTTCAAACGCATCGGTGAAGCTCGCCGCGCCGGTCGCCGGCTTGGCGGCCTCGGTACCCGAGACCCCGGTGCTGCTGTTCGCGCGTTGCAGCGCGGCATTGCGTTCGAGGATTTGCGAGCGCAGCGCCATCACGCGGTCGACGCCCATCGCGCCGGCGCTTCCCACCGGACTGGTCATGCCGACACCGCCCGGGCGATATCCTCACCCTGTTCGCGTGCCTTGGCGAGGCGGTAGCGCAGCGTGCGCTCTGAAATTCCCAGCCGCTTCGCGGTCTCGACCCGGCTGCCGCCACACGCCGCGAGCGTTTCGCGGATCGCCTGGAATTCGGACAGCTGGACGATGTTCGAAAGCTTCGCCGGTTGTTCGGGCTGGGCCGGACGCGATGCGCGGTCGAAAATGATGTCGGGCGCCTCGATCCGTTCGTCACCGGCGAGCAGCAGGGCGCGCTGGATGACGTTTTCAAGCTCGCGGACATTGCCGGGCCAGTCATGCTTTTGCAGAAGGTCGAGCGCTGCGGGCGAAAGCCACGGCAGCGTCTCGCGCCTGGCGCCGTGGCGCACCACCATCGCCGCGGCGAGCGCGGCTACGTCGCCCGGACGCTCGCACAGCGGACGCGTGGTCAGCGGAAAGACGCTCAGTCGGTAGTAGAGGTCGGCGCGGAAGCGGCCTTCCGCCACCTCGGCCTGAAGATCGCGGTTGGCGCAGGCGATGACGCGGACATTGACGGGCACCGCCTCAGTGCTGCCGATCGGAACGACCTCGCGCTCCTGCAACGCGCGGAGCAGCTTGGCCTGAAGCTGGATCGGCATTTCGGCGATCTCGTCGAGCAGCAACGTACCGCCGTCGGCGGCGCGGAAAAACCCTTCGCCGCCCGACGAAGCGCCGGTGAAAGCGCCCTTCTGGTGGCCGAACAGCAGCGCTTCGAGCATCGTTTCGGGAAGCGCCGCGCAGTTGATCGCGACGAACGGAGCATCCTTGCGCGGAGAGCCATTGTGGATCGCGCGGGCCAACACTTCCTTGCCGGTGCCGGTCGGGCCGTTGATGAGAACCGTGATGTCGGCGCCGGCCACCCGCTCTGCAAGCGACAGCAGCGCGAGGCTTTCGGGGTCGGCGGCAACGGGTGCGCCGGGGCTGCTGAGCAGCGCGCTGGCCATGCCGTTGGCGATGGCGGCGTCCTCTGCCGGATAGGCGAGGCGTGCCGGCTTGCCATCGGCAAATGGCGAGGCGCTGGCCCGTTCGGCGTGCGAAAGGATCAGCGTGCGCGCCGCTACCGGCGGCTGTTCACCCTCTGCGATCAGAAACAGATCGCCCGAAACGGGCTTGCGATCGTCGAGCGACGCGGCTTCGAAGCCCTGCGCACGGAGCGCGGACACGAGCGTGTAATGGCTCTCGAGAACTGCGGCTGACGGAAAGATCGCTGGCATTCGGTGTCCCCCTTACGGAGGCAAGGAATGCCCGGGCCGTGGTAAACAAGCCGTAAACTATGCCGTACACGCACGATTTTTTTGCCGAATAATACCCGCGCCCGCCCCCGCGTAGAGCGCGCACGTGCCTTTAGGTGCGGAATTTGCGTCTTTTTTTCGACCAGCGACAAAATTGCTTAATCGTGGGCGCAAGCGGTCGTTTCACCATCTGGCTACTCGGGCTCCCGCATCGCTTGGGGGGAACGCGCAGGAAGCCGAAGGTAGAACGGAGACACGCAAAATGACTGTTATCGGAACCAATATCGGCGCCGTTCGCGCCGCCAACGCCTCGACTACGGCGAATCTTTCGCTGCAGACGAGCATGGAGCGCCTGTCGACCGGCAAGCGCATCAACTCGGCCAAGGACGACGCGGCCGGCCTCGCCATCTCAACATCGATGACCTCGCAGATCCGCGGTATGAGCCAGGCGGTTCGCAACGCCAATGACGGCATCTCGATGGCGCAGACCGCCGAAGGTTCGCTCGGCGAAGTCACCAACATGCTGCAGCGTATCCGCGAACTTGCTGTGCAATCCGCCTCAGGCACTTACGGGAGCGATGATCGAGCCAACCTGCAGACCGAAGTTACCCAGCTCCGGGATCAGATCAGCAGCGTACTGTCGAATACGAAGTTCAACGGTGTGGCGCTATTCGATACAAGCAATGGTGGTACCGGCGTCACAACCAAGATTCAGGTCGGAGCCAACAGTGGTGAAACGGTAGATTTGACCGTCGGAAATCTTGATACGACTGCTCTGACAAAGGGCTACAAGCAAGTGGCGGCAGCGGACGACCCCGCTCACGTGGTTACGGCTGCCGACGTCGCAGTTGGGGGGTCGGCGGACGGGATCACCGCTTGGACAGTTGATGATATCGGCACCTCCGTCGCGATCACCGCCGCCAAAAGTAAGATTGCCGTCGCGGACGATACGAAAACGGGAATCTCGGTTACGACGTCGACGGACGCCAGCAATGCCATCTTGTTTTCCGATGCAATGCTGACCACCGTTAATACGGTCCGGGCTGGCTTAGGCGCGACCCAAAACCGCCTTCAGTCCGCGGCAAACAACCTGACGTCGAACGTCACAAACCTGACCGATGCGCGCAGCCGTATCGAGGATGCCGACTTCTCGACCGAAACAACCAACCTCGCCAAGGCGCAGATCCTGTCGCAGGCTTCGACCGCGATGCTCGCCCAGGCGAACCAGAGCCAGCAGGGCGTGCTGCAGCTCCTGCGCTAAGTCGCATATATCCGGCCCCGCCGCCTCCCCCCGATATGGGCGGCGGATCCGGGCCAGCGCTTCCCGCAAGGGGTGCGTGAGGGAGCCCCGGCGGTACCAACCGCCGGGGCTTTCGGCTTTTTGGAACGCGGCGGCGCGTTACTCCTTCGGCCGGCCGCCCGGATTCCATTCGGGTTCGAAGTCGCTGTCGGCAAGCCAGCGCGCGGGGCCGATCAGCGACTGGATCGCCTTCGCCATGAAGCCGATGTCGAGATTGCCGATCGTGTCCTTGGGCGAATGATAGGTCGGCACCACCGCCCAGCCCGAAATCGTGTGCGCAACGACGCCTTTCAGCGCGAGCGAATAATTGTCCGAGCGCTGGAAGAAATGCTGCTCGGGATAGGGGTCCTTCGTTACCAGCGCACCGTGCGCGGCGAGCGCCGGCCCCAGGTTCGACCGGCCGAACCCGGTCATCATCATCGTACCGTCGGGCAGTTTCGGATCCTGCGCGCCGATCATCTCCACCTCGATATTGGCAATGATGTCGTCGAGCGGCACCGGCGGGTGCGCGCCGAAATATTTCGAGCCGAACCCGCCGATTTCCTCGCTGCCATAGGCGACGAACAGGATGCCGCGGCGGTGCTGCTTGCCCGCGGCCAGCGCGTGCGCCAGTTCGAGAACCGCCGTCGTTCCCGACGCATCGTCGTTCGCACCCGGCATCATCGTTCCGTCGGGCCGCATCCCCAGATGGTCGAGATGCGCCGAAAACAGGATCACGCCCGCCTGCGGATCGCTTCCCGGCAGATATCCGACCGCATTGGTCGTGACCTTCGTGTCGCGCACCAGGCCGGGAAGGCTGAACGCGACCGCCTGACCGCCGGCGGCGGCCAGCGCCTTCATCGCCTCGGCCGGGACGGTCACCAGCGACGTCGCCTGCTCGGGCTCGGCACCTTCGAGATAGGAGGGCATCCGCGCGCGACCGCCAAACCGCTCCGACAGGCGCTTCGTCTGTTCATCCGCCTTGACGATCACCAGCCGCGCGCCCTTGGCGCTGGCGGCGCGATAGGCATCGAAGGCGCTGATATTGTCGCTGTCGATCGCGATGATGTCGGTATCGGGAAGCGCAGCGAGGTCGTCGCCCGAAAACACCGCCAGCGTGCCCGTCGCCTCGCGGCCATCGCCGATCAGCAGCGCGGCGCCATCAACCGGCTTGCCCGCCACGCCAAGCTGCGCAGCACCGTCAAGGCCGAGCCGCACGATCTTCGCCTGCTGGACATATCGGTCCATGCCCGGCGCATGATGGAGACCATAGCCTTCGAATTGCGAGGCGACATAGGCGGCGGCAACCGCCTCGTCATGCGTGGCGCTGCCGCGTCCGCGAAGCTCGGGACCGGCGAGGAACCGCTCGTGCGCGGCAATCCATTGCGGCTTCACCACCCAGTCCTTCGCCGGCGCGGCGGTTGCGACGGGCGCGCTTTGCGCGAACGCCGGTACGCCGGGACTGACCATAACCGCAGCCACGGCGAGAAAAATCGCTTTGTTCATCAGGAAATGCCCCCGGTATCCGATCCTGACCGGACCCTAGGGCTATTGCGGGCGTTCGCAAGCCTGTCCTGACGGTTCAGCCGAACCGGCGTTGCAGGCCCCGCTTCAGCCGGTCATGCGCCGACTTCTTGATCTGGCACACGCGCGCGGCGCCGACGCCGATCACCTGGCCGATCTCTTCGAGGTTGAGTTCCTCGACATAATACAGCTGGATCACCTGCGCCTCGCGCTCGGGCAGGGCGCCGATCGCATCGACCAGCGCGTCGCGGATATCGGCATCGGCGAGCTGTTCGAACGCGTCGGGCGCATCGTCCATGAACCACGGCCCCTCATCGGTATAGACGTCCTCTATCGGATCGAAGCGGAGCGGCTCGGCACTGGCATATTCGATGCGCAGCTTCTCGGTCGTAACGCCAAGCTTTGCGGCAACCTCTTCATCGGTCGGAACGCGATCGAGATCGCGCGAGAGCTGTTCAACGGTCCTGGCATAGACGCGTTTGCGCTGCATCGCGCCGCGCGTCAGCGTCGCCTGACGGCGCAATTCGTCGATCATCGCACCCCTGAGCCGCGTCGAGAGATATTGTTCGAACGTCACCTGCCCGCGATCTTCGAAGGTCGCGACCGCTTCGACCAGCGCGACGAGGCCGATCTGAATCAGATCCTCGACCTCGACGATGCCGCTCATCGACCCGTGGATGTGCCACGCGATCCGGCGCACCAGCGGCAGATGCTCGCGCGCCATGGCATCGGCATCGCGGTGGCTGTGCCCGGCGCGGTCATAGGTATAGGCGTCCGCCGCGGTGAATTTGGCGTGCATCATGTTCATGCCGGCAACGCCTCCGGAGCGCCGACCACGGCGACGACCTCAACCGGCTTTTCCTCGGGCACCTCGAAAAAACTCATGACGGGTGTGTCGGGCAGGCAGGTCTTGACGAGCTTGCGGATCGCGAGGCGGATCGACGGCTGGACGACCAGCGCGAAGGGCTTCGCCTCGTTGATGAGCGGTTGCGCGGCATTTTGCAGCGCATCGACGATGCGGCGGCCGAGATCGGGTTCGATCGTGTGGCTGCGCGATGCGTCCGAACGGACCGCCTGGCCGAGCAGCGCCTCGAGCTGCCCTTCGAGCGTCATCACGCGCAGCGGTTCGCGCACGCCGCACAGTTTCTGGATGATGAGCGGGCCGAGTTCGGGCCGGATCAGCTCGATGATCTCGTCGGCATCGGCGGTCTTTTGCGCAGCGACGGCAATCGCAGCGGCAATGCGGCGGAATTCCTTGAGCGGAATATTCTCGGTGAGCAGCCCGCGCAGGATCTGGGTCAGCGTCGTGAGCGGAAGCGGTTGCGGAGACAGCGCCGCGACCAGATTTCCGGCACGCTCCTTGAGTTCGTCGAGCAGCGACTGGACCTCATCCTGGCCGAGCAGATCGGATGCGTTCTGGATGAGCAGCTGGTTGAGGTGGGTCGCCATCACCGTGCCGGGATCGACGACCAGATAGCCCTGCCCCGTCGCGGCGTCGGCATCGGCCTTGCTGATCCACACGGCGTCGAGGCCGAAGGTCGGGTCCTTGGCGGGCTTGCCCGACAGATGGCCGGCGGCCTGACCGGTGTCGAGCGCGAGCATCTCATCGGGCGAAACGCTGTCTTCGCCGGCGACGACGCCGCCGATCGACACGCGGTACGCATAGGGTGGCAGGTTGATGTCGTCGCGCACGCGCACCTGCGGCACGACGAAGCCGAGTTCCTTCGAAAGCTGGCGCCGGACGCCGGTAATGCGGCCCATCAGCGACGCGCCCTTGCGCTCATCGACCAGCGGCACGAGGCCATAGCCGATATCGATCACGACCTGCATGTTGTCGGTCACCTCGTCCCAGCCGATCTGCGACGGATCGGCGGGCGGCGCTTCGGGTTCGGGCGGCGGCGGCAGGCTGGCCTTCTTGCGCATCTTGTAAGCGGCGAAACCGGCTGCACAGGCGGCCGGAAGGATGACCAGCGTCGGCATGCCGGGAAGGACGGCGAGCAGCCCGAGGATCGCGGCGACCGGCGTCCAGGTCTTGTGGCTGCCGAACTGGCCGGAGATCTGACCGGCAAGGTCGTCGTCCGACTTCACACGGGTGACGATGGCGGCAGCGGCGATCGACAGCATCAGCGAAGGCAGCTGCGCAACGAGCGCGTCGCCGATCGCGAGCATCACATAATTGTGCGCAGCATCGCCGATCGACAGGCCGTGGCTGACCGTGCCCAGGATAAGCCCGCCGATGATGTTGACGCCGAGGATCAGGAGACCCGCGACCGCATCGCCCTTCACGAATTTCGACGAACCGTCCATCGCGCCGTAGAAATCGGCTTCGGTCGCGACATCGACGCGGCGCGTGCGCGCTTCGTCGGGGGTGATGAGACCGGCATTGAGGTCGGCGTCGATCGCCATCTGCTTGCCGGGCAGCGCGTCGAGGGTGAAGCGCGCCGACACTTCGGACACGCGACCTGCGCCCTTGGTGACGACGATCATGTTGATGATCATCAGGATCGCGAAGACGAAGATGCCGACGACATAGTCGCCGCCGATCAGGAAGGTTCCGAATGCCTCGATGACATGGCCGGCCGCGGCCTCGCCCTCATGCCCGTGGACGAGCACGACGCGCGTCGAGGCGACGTTCAGACCCAGCCGGAACAGCGTGGCGAACAGCAGCACCGTCGGAAAGGCGGAAAAGTCGAGCGGCTTGTGCGCGTTCAACGCCACCATCAGCACGGCCAGACTTATCATGATGTTCATGATGAAGAACGCGTCGAGCATGAAGGCCGGGATCGGCACGACCATCAGGACGACGAGCAACAGGATGGCGATCGGCAGGGCGCCGCCACGGATCATCGCGGGAATATCGCCACGCGGAAGGAACGGCATCGATTACGCTCCGAGACTTGCAAGCATGAGATAGGCGAGACGCGCGGTTTCGGGCGTCGGGCGAAAGGCGCGGGCAGAGGCGATCGCCGAAGACGCTTCGAGCGAGCGCGCGCTGCCGAGATTGCCGTAACTGGCATTGAACATCGCGGGTTCGGGCCGGGGGCTGTCGCTCGCGCCGCCCGCCATCCGGTCGAAGGCGTTGGCGAGCCACTGGCGGTCACCGTCGATCGCCCCGCGCCCGAGCACGACTTCGAGTTGCGGCGCCTGTCCGCCGAACGAACCGGCTCCGTCGAGCGAGTCCGACGCAAGCCCGGTCGCGCCGACCGAAGCCGCACCATTGTCGAGCTTGGCGGCAAAGCGCTGGTAGATTTCGCCGAGCGAACGCGGCTGTCCGCTGCCGTCGTAGAACACGTTGCGATTGGCGCGTGCGGCGGCCGGAAACATCGCCGCACCGCTGCGGCCGGGATTGGCTTCCATCGCGCCCAGAAACGAACGCGCGCCGCCCAGCCCCAGGAAGTGCGCCATATAAAGATCGGTGCCCGTCGCCGCGCGGCCAAGGCTGCTTTCGAGCGCGACCTTGTTGTCGGCGGCATGTTCGGCGGCCATCAGCGCAGCGGTCTGCGGATCGTTGCGCATGTCGAGGATCGACTGGCGCATATTGGGATCGGAGACATAGAAGCGTCCGCCCGCGCCCTGCTGGATGGCGTCCGCCGCCCAGCCGAGACCGTGCTCGGCGCCGTGCTGCTTCATCACCTGCAGCCAGCTCTGTTCGATGAACTGATACAGCCCGGTCGCGCTGGAGGTCGGCGCGTGCGCATCGGCACGCATTCCGCTTTCCACCTGCGCCTGGCCGAGCAGATAGTCGAAATCCATACCGGTCTTGCGGCTCGCGACCGCAATCGCGCGCTGTACCGGTGTTCCGGCGGGAATGATGGGATTTACGCTCATCCGGCCTTGCTCATATTGCCCCTTACAGGGGCTCATTCAGCAAGGACCGTGCCAGTTGTTCCAGTGAGAGTAGTTGTGCCGTTCAGGCGACGTGATAGGTCGCGCCATAGGCACCGGCGGCGGCGCCACCGGTAATATTTTGCAGGCGGCGGCGAACATTTGCCGCCATCAGATTGACGTAGATCCGCGCGGTTTCGTTGAGGCGGTTGGCCTCTTCGGCAAGCTGACGCAACTCGGTCGTCGGCGGCGCTTCGTCGTCATTGGCGATCGTCTGGATATGGCCGAGCTTGGCGGCAGTCGCCGCTTCAAGCGCCTTGATGTCGTTCGCCTTCAGCGCCGCGATTTCGGCGTGGAGGTTTTCGATCACCTGCACCAGGGCATCACGACGCGTCATTGGACGTCCAATCCTTGCGCATGGCGAGCATGCGGTTGGCCACCGCCTTCGCGTCGATGCGGTAGCTGCCCTGCTGCACCTGTGCGCGCAGCGTGGCTACCCGACCGGCATCGACCGGCGGCGATTTGGCGAAGCTGCGCGACGTTGCCGCGAGCCCGCTCGTATCGCGCTGCGCGGCGGCGTTCGCCGGTCGCTGCGCACGTGCTGCGGGCGCGACCGGAGACGAAATCCGATCCACCGAGCTTCGGGGCTTTGCGCCGATAGGTTCCACCATGTCTGCAGCCTTTTGCTAATGCCGACATTGTGAACAACGACCCCATCGCGGATTCCTTTAGAGAAAATTTATTCGGCCCAGCCGGGCAGCGTCACACGGCCGGGTTCGACGGCGATCGCCTGGATCGGCGGCTTGCCCTGTTCGACCCGAACCTGAAGCCGCTCGCCCGCTGCCGCATCGCCCATCGCGATGCCGTCGCGGGTGATCTTGAACCCGTCCGACCCCGCCTCGATCGTCACCGGATCGTTGCGCTTGATGATCTTGACCGGCTTGGCAGCCGGCACCCGCGCCGCAGATGTCGTGCCGACCGCGGCAGGCGCGGGCGCCGGCCTGGCGACGTTCACGGGGACGAAAATTCGCCAGACAGGCGACATGCAGCGCACGATCACGGCATCGTGAAAGCTGCCGCGCCAGTCGAGCTGCGGCATCGCGCAGGCGGCAAGTTTCAGCCGCTTGTCGATCGCCGTGCGCGCGCCGCCCTCCTCGCCGATCGCCTTGCCGGTGAACTGCGCCACGGCAGTGTCGAGCAGCGCGGTGTCCTGAAACTGTGCGGTCTGCGCCGCAGCAGGTGCGGCAGCGAGCAGCATTGCGGGCAGGATTGCACGAAACATGCGGGTCTCCATCATACTAAATTTCTCGGG
Organism: Stakelama marina; assembly: GCF_018122655.1. Lineage (GTDB taxonomy): Bacteria > Pseudomonadota > Alphaproteobacteria > Sphingomonadales > Sphingomonadaceae > Sphingomonas > Sphingomonas marina. Next base: position 348,839 of record NZ_JAGRQC010000003.1, on the reverse strand, counting down.
CGACATGCAGCAAGAGCCATGCCGGAATGGCCGGCAAACCGGCATTGCCGGGCGGCAAATCATTGCCGCTGCCCGGCATAGCCAAGCGAAAGCGTGACCGAGCGCCCCTTCGGCTCCGCACCCTCTGGCGCGATGACGAGCTGGTCGGGCCGCACGGCACCGCTTTTCAACAACGCAACCGCAACGAACCGGGCGCGGTCATTCGCAAGGATCGCCGCGCTGCCGGTCGCGCCATCGACGTCGACCGCGCTTCCGTCGGTACTGCCGGCAAGACGGATCGCCGTGCGTGGATCGGCGGCCGCGCCGCGTGCCCAGGCGATGACTGCAGGCGCAACCGCAGCGCCCGTAGCGGCACCGGGCGCGAACCCCGCGACGCGCGAAATATCGACCGCCATCGGTGCGGGACCCGCCGATTGCTGCGCAACAAAGCCGGCCCTCAGGCCATCGGCGAGCGCAGTGCCGTCGACTTGCCGATTGGCCTGCAAGAACGCGAAAAAGCCGACCAGCAGCAGGCCGAGATCGGCGAGGGTGGTGAGCCAGACCGGGCGCGCGGAACGCGGCGCTTCGAACCGGTCGACTGCCGCCGGGGTCACGCCACCGCCTCGCGCAGGCGCGGGCGTTCGCGTCGCGCCAGTTCGATGAGCGGCGCTTCGAGGCGCGATCGCTCGAACGCCTCGATTCGCGCGAGCCGCCGCAACCGCGCGGCAATCGGGCTGGCGATCAGGCTGGCGATCACCGCGCCGTACAGCGTGGTGAGCAGCGCCACGGCCATCGCACCGCCGATCCGGGTCGGGTCGGTCATGACCATGAACATGCGCACCAGGCCGATCAGCGTGCCGACCATTCCCATCGCGGGCGCAATCTCGGCGATGCCAGACCAGACTTCGACGGCGGCGAGGTGCCGCTCGCTGCGCGCAAGCGCGCGTTCTCCGATGAGGCGGCGCACCGTTTCAGGCCCAGCGCCATCGACGATGTCGGTTACCGCCTCGGCGACATCGCCGTCGCGGATCACCGAGCGATTGAGCGCCACGATGCCATGTTTTCGCGCGATGCGATCGAGCGCGGCGATCTGATCGAGCGTGGTATCGGCCTTCCACGGCCTGCGCGCGAGCACCGCAAGCGCGGCAAAGGCGCGGGCCAGGTCGGCCCGCGGCGTGCGGATGACAAGCGCGAGCAGCGTGCCGCCGACAACGATGGCAAGCGCCACCGGATCGACAAAGGGCGCCAGCGCGCCGATCGGAAGTACGGATGTATCCATGCGCGCCGCACTGCAAGCACCGCGCCAATTTCACACCGCATCCAACCCGCACTCACCGGCGGCAAAAGCGGTGCAGCCGGTTGCCGGTCGGCGGCAAGATCTTGCCGCCTGCCGCCCCCCACCCCCGATTTGCGTGGCTTTCGCCCTCGATTGCGAAACTGGCACGGGCATTGCTTCTCACGATCACGCAATTTCGCGTTTGGAGGCCACACATGGCGGACAACTCACTTTTCGGCGTGCACGGAGCAGCGCTCATGGTGCGTTCGAAGCGCATGGGCGTACTCGCGTCGAACATCGCCAACGCCTCGACCCCGGGATTCAAGGCGAAGGACATCGATTTCAAACAGGCGCTCGATGCGGTCGAGCAGCCGGGGATGAGTTCGCCCACGCGGGCGATCGACGATGCGACCAAATACCGGGTGCCGTTGCAGGCGTCGCTCGACGGCAACACCGTCGATCTGTCGACCGAGCAGACCGCCTTCGCCGAAAACGCCGTCGCCTACCAGACGACACTGTCTTTCCTGAACGGGCGGATCTCCACGATCACCCGCGCACTGAGGGGTGAATGATCATGGCGCAGCCGATGAGCATCTTCGACGTCGCCGGTCGGGCAATGTCCGCACAGATGGTCCGCATGAACACGACCGCGTCGAACCTCGCCAATGTCGGTGGCGTCGCGACGACGCCGGACCAGGCGTACAAGACGATGAAGCCGGTGTTCCGCACGCATTACGATGCGGCGTCGGGCATGGCGACGGTCGACGTCGAAAAGGTCGTGAGCGCGGGCGAAGAACCGACCAAGCGCTACGATCCGGGCAACCCGCTCGCCGATGCCAGTGGCAATGTTTACGAAAACGCGGTCGACCAGACCCGCGAGCTCGTCGACATGATGGAAGCGGCGCGCAGCTATCAAAACAATGTCGAGGTGATGCAGACCGCCAAGTCGCTGATCGTCGACACCCTCAAGCTGGGACGCTGATCATGGCGACTTCGTTCGACACCGCGCTTTCAAATTCGGGCATCGGCCGCACCAATGCGACGACGCAGGCGCTGGCCAATGCGACGGGCAAATCGACGCTCGACCAGAGCGATTTCCTGTCGCTGATGACCGCGCAGCTCAAGAACCAGGACCCGTTCAACCCGGTCGACAACACGCAGATGGTGTCGCAGATGGCGCAATTCTCTTCGCTGGCCAGCCAGGAGGAGACCAATTCGACGCTGAAGGCGATCGCCGCGAAGCTCGGCGCGACCAGCTCGAGCGATGCGCTCGCCTGGGTCGGCAAGAATGTGCTGACAGAAGGCGACACCGCCTATCCGCTCGCCAATGGCGGGATGCAGGCTGGCATCGAACTCGACGGCGACGCAACCGATGTCACGGTCACCGTGCAGAACGCCAATGGCCAGTTGCTGCGCACCGAATCGCTCGGCCCCCAGTCGAAGGGCACCGTCAATTTCATGTGGGACGGCACCACCGATACCGGCGAGGCCGCCGGGTCCGGACCGTTCACGATTTCCGCGCACGCCGTCAACGGAACCGATGACGTCGTCAGCCGCACGCTCGTGTGGGCGCCCGTCACATCGGTTCAGATGACCAATGACGGCGACCCCGTCCTCACCGTGCCCGGCGTCGGGCAGATCCCAGCATCCGCCGTCCGCAGCGTCGGCTGACCTTTTCGAACAGGAGTAACGCGCATGTCCTTCTATACCTCGCTCAGCGGCCTCAAGGCGGCCCAGAACGATATGTCGACGATCTCGCACAACCTTGCGAACGTCTCGACCAACGGATTCAAGAAGAGCCGGACCGAATTCGCCGACGTCATCGCGTCGAGCTTGTCGGTCAGCCCGACCCAGATGATCGGTTCGGGCGTCGTTACCAAGGCGATCCGCCAGCAGTTCGGCCAGGGCACGCTCAACCAGTCGGGTTCTTCGCTCGACCTCGCGATCGCCGGTGACGGCTTCTTCGCGGTCAAGCCGAACATGGACGGCTCTCAGGTCAACTTCACCCGCAACGGCGGTTTCCTGGTCGACGCCGATCGCTATGTCGTCGATGCGCAGGGCGCGCACTTGCAGGTCTATCCGGTCGACGGCAGCGGATCGGTGGTCGCCACCGGGCTCGATCAGGCGGTGAGCCTGCGCCTGCCGCAGACGAGCGGCACCCCGCAGCCGACGCAGAATGTCGCGCTGGGCGTGAACCTCAATTCGAGCAGCGCGGTGCCGAGCACGCCGTTCGACCGCTTCAACACCGACTCGTTCAACCAGTCGACGTCGAGCACGATCTACGATGCCGACGGCAACGCGCTGACGATGACCAACTATTTCGTCCGCAAGACCGCGGCCGCCGGCACGCCGCCGACGAGCACATGGGAAGTCCACAGCTATGTCGGCGATCAGGAACTGCAGCCGGCAAGCGGATCGGGTCCGATCACCGCGACGTTCGATGGAACCGGCGCGATGACTTCTCCGACATCGGCAACGGCATTCGCGCCGTTCACGCCGGGCGCCAGCTCGACACAGATGCAGCTCAGCCTCGACCTCGCGTCGTCGACGCAGCTCAGCTCTCCGTTCAACGTCGTGACGCGCAGCCAGGACGGCAAGGCCGTCGGCCAGCTTCAGGGCGTGACCGTCGACAGCGAAGGGCTGGTCAGCGCCAGCTTCTCGAACGGCGAGACGCAAGCGATCGGCAAGGTTCTGCTCGCCAACTTCTCGAATCCGTCGGGCCTGCGCCAGCTTGGCAACAGCTCGTGGTCGTCCTCGGGCATCTCGGGCGCGCCGATCGTCGGCGAGGCCGGACAGGACGGTTTCGGATCGATGATGTCGAGCATGGTCGAAGGATCGAACGTCGACATTACCGAGGAACTGGTCGGCCTGATCGCCGCGCAGCGGAACTTCCAGGCCAACGCCAAGGCGCTCGATACCTCGAGCAAGATCTCCCAGGCGATCTTCAACATCCAGTAACGGGCTGAATTGGGGGGAACCGCACGATGGACCGGCTGATCTATACCGCGATGTCCGGCATGCGCAGTCAGATGACGACGCAGGCGGCGATCGCGAACAATATCGCCAACGCGAAAACGATCGGCTTTCGTGCGGACCGCGTCGGTTTCGACCGGATGATGATCGACGGCGAAGGGTTCGACACGCGGCAGGATACCAGTGCCGGCGTGATCGACATGGACCGCAGCGCCGGCACGATCGAACAGACCGGTCGTCCACTCGACGTCGCCGTTACGTCGGACAGCTGGATCACCGTCCAGGCGACCGACGGCAAGGAAGCCTATACCCGTCGCGGCGATCTTTCGATCGCGCCGACGGGCGTGTTGGAAACCGGCGACGGTTTCCCGGTGATGGGTTCGGGGGGACCCATCACCGTGCCTCCCGCCCAAAGGGTGATGATCGCCGAAGACGGCACGCTGTCGATCATTCCGCTGGGCGCCGAACCTGGTGCCGCGCCGCAGAAGATCGACCAGATCAAGCTGGCGAGCGCGACGGGCACCGATACGGTGAAGGGCACCGACAACCTGCTGCATGTCCGCGGCGGCGGCGTGTTGCCGCAGGATATGGAGGGCAAGGTCGCCAGCGGCGCGCTCGAACAGTCGAACGTCGACATGACCCAGGCACTGGTCGACATGATCGAGAACCAGCGCGCCTATGAGGTCCAGGCTAACCTCCTCAAAGAAGCCAAGAAAATGGACGAAGGCGGCGCATCGATCATGCGCATGCCGAGCTGAAGGAACTGACCGATGAGCAATGCGGCAATGCATATCGCGCGCACCGGGCTCGACGCCCAGGACATGCGCATGCGGGTGATCTCGAACAACCTCGCCAACGTCAACACGACCGGGTTCAAGAAGGACCGTGCGGCGTTCGAGACGCTGGCCTATCAGACGGTAACCGCGCCGGGCGCGGCGAGCACGTCGCAATCGAAATACGCGACCGGCCTTAACCTCGGCACCGGGGTGCGGGTGCAGGGCACCGCGCATATCGATACGCAGGGGTCGCTGCAGACCACTGGCAATTCGCTCGACATGGCGCTCGACGGCGACGGCTATTTCCAGGTGCAGATGCCGGGCGGAACGCTCGGCTATACCCGCGCCGGCAATTTCTCGCGCTCGCCCGAAGGACTGCTCGTCACCTCCGAAGGCTATCAGGTCATGCCGGGCATCACCGTGCCCGAGGGCGCGACCTCGATCACCGTCGGGTCGGACGGCACCGTATCGGCGACCGTGGCCGGCCAGACCGAGCCGAGCGAGCTAGGCCAGATTCAGGTTGCCAGCTTCCCCAATCCGGCCGGACTTCAGGCGACCGGCGACAACTACATGATCGAAACCGCCGCCTCGGGCGCGGTCAATCTGGGTGTCGCGGGCCAGGACGGGCGCGGCCAGATCCGCCAGGGCATGCTCGAAGGGTCGAACGTCAATGTCGTCGAGGAGCTGGTCGACATGATCGAGACGCAGCGCGCCTATGAGGTCAATTCGAAGATGATCAAGGCGACCGACGAGATGCTCCAATATGCGAACCAGAATGTCTGATATGCGCACCATCAACCATATCGTCGTCGCGCTCACCGCAGGGTCGCTTCTCGCGCTCGGCGCTACGCCCGCCTGCGCACGCGACCATGAAGAGAATCCCCGCTACGCAGCGACGGTCCCGCCGCCGCCGGCACCGCCGCCCGCGAACGGATCGATCTTTCAGGCGTCGCAGGGCTATGCCGGCCTGTACGAGGGAAGCCGCGCGCATGCGGTCGGCGATCCGCTGACGATCGTGCTGGTCGAACATACCAGCGCGACCAAGTCGGCGGGCTCGAACCTCGACAGCAAGGGCGGGTTTTCGATCCTGCCGCCATCGACCGGCCCGCTGTCGGTATTCAACTCGAGCGACGCCGCCGCCAGCGGCACGCGCGGGTTCAAGGGTACGGGCACGGCTGGCCAGTCGAATGCGCTGAGCGGCGAGATTACCGTAACGGTGTACGCAACCTATCCCAATGGAACCATGCTGGTTCAGGGCCGCAAGCGCCTTACGCTCAATCGCGGCGACGAATGGGTCGAGATTCGCGGGATCGTCCGGTCGGCCGATATCAGCGCCGACAACCGCGTCGCTTCGACCCGCGTGGCCGATGCGCAGATTTCCTACACCGGCAAGGGCGACGTCGCCCGCGCCAGCCGTCAGGGCTGGCTGAGCCGCTTCTTCCAGATCATCAGCCCCTTCTAAGCGCCGGAGCACAGACGACATGATCCGCTTTCTCATCGCTGTCCTCGCCGCCCTGACGATCGCACAGCCGGCCATGGCCGAACGCGTCAAGGATCTCGGCTCGTTCCAGGGCATCCGGTCGAACCAGCTCGTCGGCTACGGCATCGTCGTTGGCCTGCCGGGCACGGGCGACGACAATCTGGAATATACCGTGCAGTCGATGAAGGGCGTCACCTCGCGCTTCGGCCTGCAATTGCCGGCCGGGGTCAATCCGGGGCTGAAAAATGCCGCGGCGGTGATGATCACCGCCGACCTGCCCGCCTTTGCCAAGCCGGGGCAGAAGATCGACGTGACCGTCGCCGCGCTGGGCAAGGCCAAGTCGCTGCGCGGCGGCAGCCTGATCCTGACGCCGCTGCAGGGTGCCGACGGTCAGATCTACGCGATGGCGCAGGGCAACCTGGCCGTCGGGGGCATGGGCGCGAACGGCGCCGACGGCTCTTCCATCGTGGTTAACGTGCCGTCCACCGGTCGCATTCCGGAAGGCGCGACGGTCGAGCGTGCGGTCGATACCGGGTTCGCCACGACGCCCACGCTGACCTTCAACCTGTCCGAATCGGATTTCACCACCGCGCAACGCGTCGCCACCGCAATCAACGGCCGTTTCGGCCAGGGTATCGCCAGCGCGATCGACGGCGTGTCGGTGCGCGTCGCCGCGCCGCAGGGCGCGGGGCTGCGGTCGACGCTGATGAGCGAAATCGAGAATATCGAGGTCGAACCTGCAGAGGCCGCTGCCCGCGTGATCGTCAATGCACGCACCGGAACGGTTGTCATCAACTCCGCCGTCCGGGTCGCACCTGCTGCTGTCACGCACGGCAAGCTGACGGTGCGGATCGACGAGCAGCCGCGCGTCAGCCAGCCGGCCCCGTTCAGCAAGGGCAAGACGACGGTCGTGCAGGACAGCGCGGTCAGCACCGAAGAGGAACGCCACCCGATGTTCCTGCTCGCGCCCGGCCCGAAGCTGGCCGACATCGTCAAGGCGGTGAACGCCATCGGCGCGTCGCCCAGCGACCTGGTCGCGATCCTCGAAGCCCTGAAGGAAGCCGGCGCGCTGAAGGCCGACTTGATCGTGCTGTGACCCAGCCGGTTTCGCCCACCTCGCCGCTCAGGCTTGATGGCGTCGCGTCGGACACGCGCCGGACGAACACGCACGCCAATCTCGATCAGGCGGGCCAGCAGTTCGAAGCGATCTTCGTCAACATGATGCTGAAGTCGATGCGCAGCGCGAACCTTGCCGAAAGCCTGTTCGACAACAAGGCGACCGAGCAGTTCCGCGACATGCAGGATCAGCAATTCGCCAAATCGATGGCCGCGCACACCCCGCTGGGCATCGGCAAGGCGATGACCGACTTCCTCGCCAAGGCGCAGAGCGCGTCGGATACGTCCGATGCCAGCGCCTCGGCCAAGCAGGATGACGCGAAATGAGCGATCTGCTGTCGATCGGCGCCAGCGGCGTCCGGGCCTATCAGTCGGCGATGACGACGGTTTCCGAAAACATCGCCAATGTCGGCACCACCGGCTATGCCCGTCGTTCGACCGATCTGAGCGAGATCAGCGCAGCCGAAAGCTTCCGCACGCGTTCGGTGCTGAGCGGACAGGGCGTGTCGATCAACGGCATATCGCGCGCCGCCGACCCGTTCCGTTCGGCTGAGGTCCGCTCGGCACAATCGGATCTGTCGCGCACCAGCACCGGCGTCGCCACGCTGGAACGGATCGACAGTTCGCTGACCGATTATCAGCTTTCCGACCGGCTGACCGCCTTCTTCGCCGCGGCCAAGAGCGTTGCCGCCGATCCTTCGGCGACGGGACCGCGCGCGGCGATGCTCGAAAGCGCGCAGGGCGTCGCCAGCGCCTTTGCCGGCAGCGGGCGCGCGCTCGATGCCGCCGCGAACGAGATCGACACGCATGCGAAGCAGTCGCTCGACCAGCTCAACCAGCTCACCGGCGCGCTCGCCAAGGTCAATTCCTCGCTCGGCAGGACCGCCGCGGACAATAGCGGCCATGCGCAGCTGCTCGACGAACGCGACCGCATTCTCGAATCGATGAGCAAGATCACCGATATCAGCGTCGATATCGACACGGCGGGCCGCGCATCGGTGCGCGGCGGCGGCAGCGCGGGTCCGATGCTCGTGCAGGGCGATATCGCGTCGACGGTAAGCTACTCTCGCAACGCCACGGGGGCCGTGTCGCTCGCCGTATCGCGCCTCGGCACGACCTCGGCGCTGACGCCAACCGGGGGCGAACTTGCCGGCATAGTCGACGGCGCCCAGCGCATCGCGGCGGCGAGCGAACAGCTCGACACGATCGCGAAGGATTTCGTCGACGGCATCAATGCGGTGCAGGCGGGCGGCAACGATCTGTCGGGCAATCCCGGTGCCGCGATGTTCGCCATGTCGGGCGGCGCATCGACGATGACGATGCCGATGACCGATCCCGGCGCGATTGCCGCAGCCGGTCCGTCGGGCGGCGCGCGCGACAATTCGAACGTGGCCAATCTCGACGCCTTTCGCACTTCGGGCAATATCGAGAACCGGATCACCGACCTCGTCACCGACAACGCCTCCGCGCTGTCGGGCCGACGCGCCGTCTCCGACGTTCAGACCGCCATCAAGGACAAGGCGACGGCCGCACGCGATTCGGTCGCCGGCGTCAATCTCGACGAGGAAGCGGTCGACCTTCTGCGCTTTCAGCAAGCCTATCAGGCGTCCAGCCGCGTGATCCAGGTCGCGCGCGAATCGCTGCAGTCGCTGCTCAACATCGGATAAGCCCATGCGGATCACCACCAGCCAGTTCTTCAACCGATCGGTAGGCCAGCTCGCCACGCTCAACGGCCAGGCCGACAAGCTGCAGTCGCAGATCGCGACGGGCAAGCGGCTGACGGGCGCCGCCGACGATACCATCGCCTATCAACGGCTGGCGGGCATCAAGCGCGCCACGGCGGACGACGCGGCATACACATCGAACATCGATTTCGCGCAGAGCCTGCTCGATCAGTCCGATTCGACGCTCAGCAGCATCACCACGCAGCTGCAGCGGGCCAATGAATATGCGGTGCAGGCGGCGAACGGAACGCTGTCGCCCAGCGACCGCGAAAGCATCGCCGTCTCGCTCGACGGGATACTCGATCACCTGCTCTCGCTCGCCAATACGAAGGATACGAGAGGGCAGCCGCTGTTCGGCGGCACATCGGGCGACACCGCCTTTGCGAGGGCCGCCGACGGCACGGTCAGCTATGTCGGTGCCGGCGACACCTCCTCAATCCCGATCGGCGCCGACACGAATATCCAGGTCGGGACCGACGGCGCGAAGATCTTCGGTGGCAACGGGTCGACGCCCGATATGTTCGCGACGATCAAGGGACTCGCCGACGCCTTGCGCTCAGGCGGCGACACCAGCAGCGCGATGGACGATATCCAGGCGTCGCTCAACAAGATCACGACCGCACAGGCATCGATCGGCGCGCGGGGCGCGCGGCTCGATCTCGAGAAATCGCGGCTGACCGATCTCGCCGCATCGCGCGACGTGACGCGATCGCAACTCGAAGATACCGACGTCACCACCGCGATCACCGAGCTTCAGAAGACGCTGACCGCGCTTCAGGCGACGCAGGCGAGCTTCACCAAGCTCGAGGGCCTTTCGCTGTTCGATTATCTGCGGTGATTACCGTTTTGATAACCAAGTTCGGCGAAACATTGCTGAAAGTTCGCGCGAACCGGTCGTTACTGGTTCTGGCCGAGTAAGTTTTCACGCGCGGGGGGAATTGGCGAACACATGTTTCCAGTAATCGGCCTTGTTGTCCTGCTCGTCATGGTCTTTGGCGGCTTCGTCTTCACCGGCGGCGCGCTCGGCCCGGTGATGGAAGCCATTCCGCACGAAATGATCATCATCGGCGGCGCGGCCGTCGGCGCGCTAATCATCGGCAATTCGATGAAGGAGCTGAAGGCGCTGGGCGGCGGCTTCGTGAAGGTGCTGAAAGGCCCCAAATACAAGAAGCAGGACTATCTCGACACGATCTTCCTCGTGTCGAAGCTGATGAAGATGCTGCGCACCGATGGTCCGATCGCGCTGGAACCGCATGTCGAGGACCCGCAATCCTCGGCGATATTTTCCGAATATCCGCGCCTGCTCGCCGATCACACGCTCATCAACCTGATCGCCGACACGCTGCGTCTCGTCGTCGTGTCGTCGGGCACGCTCGACGTGCATGCGGTCGAAGAGGTGATGGATAACGCCATCAAGACCCACCATCATGAGGTTGAAGGGCCGCAGGTCACGCTGCAATCGCTGTCCGACGCACTGCCCGCGCTCGGCATCGTCGCCGCGGTGCTTGGCGTCGTGAAGACGATGGGTTCGATCGACAAGCCGCCGTCGATCCTGGGCGGCATGATCGGTTCGGCGCTTGTCGGCACCTTCATGGGCGTGCTGCTCGCCTATGGAATCGTCGGGCCGCTCGCATCGCGCCTGAAACAGGTGATCGACGCCGACGCAGCGATCTATCATGTGGTGAAGCAGATCATCATCGCCTCGCTCCACGGCCATCCGCAGCCGCTGGTCATCGAAGCAGCGCGGTCGGGGATCGCCCATTCGAACCAGCCCAATTTCGGCGAGGTCTTCGACGGACTGCGTGGGCGCTGAGCCATGGCCGCGCGCGCTCCCCACGGCTCGAACCAGCCGCCCAAGATCATCGTCAAGAAAATCTATGTCGAAGGGCATGGGGGCCATCACGGCGGCGCCTGGAAGGTCGCCTATGCCGACTTCGTGACCGCGATGATGGCGTTTTTCCTGCTATTGTGGCTGCTCGGCGCGACGACCGAGAAGCAGCGCAAGTCGCTCGCCGATTATTTTGCGCCGACGCTGGTCGAACTCAAGCAGAACAGCGCCGGGTCGAACGGGCTGTTCGGCGGCGAATCGATCATCGACAAGGACAATTATCCGCACAAGGCGGCGCAAACCGGCACGCGCTCTATGACGATCCCGACCGATGCCAATGGCGGCGAAGATGTGGGCACCGGACAAAAGGGCTCGCTCAAGAGCAAGGAAGCGCTCGCCGCCGAGGACCGGGATAATTTCCGCAAACTGCGCGCCGAACTTCGCAAGCGCATGGACGCATCGCCGCGCCTCGCCAAGCTGGCCGACCATGTCCACTTCGTCGCCACACGCGACGGGATGCGGATCGACCTGCTCGACGACGCCAACTATTCGATGTTCGCGCTGGGTACGACGACCCTGGTGCCCGAGGCGTCTAAACTGATCGGACTGATCGGCGAAACCGTCGGGCCGATGCACAATCCGATCATGATCCGCGGCCATACCGACAGCCTGGGCTATGGCGACACGAAACAGATGAACAACTGGATGCTGTCGAGCGGGCGTGCCGAGGCGACACGCCGCAAGCTCGCAGATAGCGGCATCCCCAACGATCGCTTCGAACGGATCGAAGGCGTTGCCGACCGCGAGCCGATGGTTGCCGACAACCCCGCCGATCCGCGCAATCGCCGCGTGGCGATAACGCTGCTCTATCGCCGCGGCCATTTCGGCGACTGAGGACGCGCGGTCAGAAGAATATCTTGCGAACGCTGATCCGCACGGTGCGACCCAGCGGATCGACATAGCCCGGCTGATAGCTGATCGGAACGGTGCCCGCGGGCGTCGTCACATGCTGGCGCGAATCGAATATGTTGTCGACCGACAGCGAAACGCGCGTGCCGCGCAACCAGCGATGGTCGCGAACCAGCGAGCGCTGCTGACCGAGATTGGCGAAGAGCCGGAAGCTGACCGTCGCGAGATCGGAAAAGCGCAGCGAATCTCCGCCCGAGGGGCCACCATCTACCGTGGTCGCGCTTTGCCAGTCGGCCTTTGCCCGAATACCGAAGCCATTCTTGAAATAGCCGGCGCGTGCCTGCACCTCGTGCCGGGACTGGCCGCCGCTATTGCCGGTCGCGGACCCGTTGAGCAGGTCGAGCGGCGCCACGCCGTCGCGGATGAACACCTTGTCGACCAGATGAATGGTGTGAAAGACGCTGAAATCGATCCGCCCGCCGCGACGCCCGCGCCAGCCGCCACGACCCCGGCCACCTCTCCGGTCCTGCATAGCGTCCTGCCGCTGAGCCCCGCCGCCATTGTTCGCCTTGGCCCCATCGCCATCTTGCCCCGCCGCATTGTCGCCGCGCGAGTTCCGCCGCCGATCGGGCGGCGGCCGACGTTCTTCGGGCTGGAGGCGCTTGCGGAAATCGATGCCCCAGCGGAATTGCTGTCGCCGCGATTCCTGAAAGTTGATCGGACGGCGGTCGACCTGGATCAGTCGGCCAGAGGCATCGCGGAAGAACCGGTCGGGAAACGCCGCTTCCACCGCCACCGTCGGCGACGGAAAGCCCGCGATCGGATCGTCGATCTGCTCACGGACATATTCGGTCGAGATGCGCAGATCGGGATTGTTGTCGAGCGGCTTCAGGTCGAGCCCCACCTTCAGCACATGCCGGTTGTCGGCGCGCAGTGCCGGATTGCCGCCCGACACCGCCACGATATCGACCGTCTGACCCGTCACATAATCGAAGATGCGCGAGTTCGGTGTGGAGATCACCGGATCGTTGAGCTGGCTCGCCGATGGCGCGCCCTGTTCCTGCGTATAGCTGACGATCAGCCGCACCGGATCGACCGGTTCCCAGTGAAAGCCGCCGCCGACCGAGGTCAGCGTGCCGAAATCGGAAAGCTCGGCAATCTGCGCATTGGCGTTGAGCGACAGGTTGCCGATGGCGGAAAGGACGTCGCGCCGCCTGCTCGCGATGGGCAGATCGACATTGACCTGCGCATTGGCGCGGTCGCGGCCGATGCGGCGCGACTGGAAGATGCCCCCAATCGTCGATTCGCTCGACAGGTCGCTGGTTTCGAACTCGGCCTTGAACGAGGTCGAGACCTCTCCCGCCGGCAGCGAAAAAGGCGATCCGTTGACAAGCGTGTCGATCGCGCCCGTGCTCGAAACCGACCGCGCACGGTCGCTCAGAACCGGCGGCGCTAACAGGTTGAACGGATTGGCGCCCGGATCGCCCGCCAGCAGCGCCGCCTGTAACAGGCTCGTATCAAGCCCCGTCTCGGTCCGCGTATCGGTGACTTCGCGGTCGTAATTGCCCGTGGCCGACCATTGCCAACCCGAAAAATGTCCGTTCAGCGTGACGCCACCATGCGCGGTGAAATCGCGCGTGTCGCGGTTGAGCGGATCGGCCGGCCGCGCATAGCGATAGAGCGTCACGTCGTTGGCGAAGGGGGAGAAGGGATTGCTTCCTGGCAGGTCGAGCGCGAAGCCCGGCAGCCCTTGCAGCGCCTGGCTGTTCTGTTGCTCCAGCCGGATATTGCCCGTCGCCGAAACATCGCCGATCGGGCGCGTCAGCACGGCGTTCAGGCTGTAGCGCTGGGTCGAGGGGCGTAGCGTGCGATACCGTGTCGTGTCGGTACTGTTCGTCGTCCCCGCCGTCGCCGCGAAATCGCCGAGCGATGGTCGCACAGTGCCGACCGGAACGCCGGCCGAGGTTACCGGCCGCCCGACCTGCGCGCTGAGCGCGGGATCGATCTCGCCGCCGCCGGCGCCGACAATATTGCCGTACAGGTCATGGGGCGCATTCGTGGCAGCCGCGATGATGTCGCGCTCGCTTTCGAGCAGTTTGTTGGTCCGCTCCGCCTCCAGATCGACGTTCAGCCGCTGATCGCCGTTGATCGCGACGTAATTGGCCTCCGCCTCGCCATCGCTCCACCCGCCGGCGGTCGCCACCTTGCCGTCGAGGTCGGCGGTATAGGCGCGAAAATGGTCGCGCAGGACAAAGTTCACCACGCGCTGATCGGCGCGATAGCCATATTTCAGCGCGACCTCTTCGGGCAGGATGTCGACACGCTCGATCGCCTCGGTCGGCAGGTCGCGAATTTCGCGAAAGCTGGAAATGCGCTGGCCGTTGAGGAGTACGACGGGCCGACCGCTGCTCCGCCCCCGGCCGCTCGACGTCAGCGGCGACAGCGCGTCGAGCAGTTCGGAAACCGATGCCGCGCCATAGGACTGGATATCGCCCTGATCGAGCTGCTCTTCGGGCGGAATATCGCCGATAACCGCGCCGCGCTGCCGTTCTCCGGTGACGACGATTTCGGTGCCCGTATCAGTGCCGGTCGCGCTGCCATTCGCCTGCTGCCCGTCCTGCCGTGGCTGCGGGTCGGTCTGCTGCGCGGCAAGCGCGGCCTGCGATGTCGCGGCGAGCAGCGCGGCCGCCAGAACAGGGAAACGAGTCATTCACTGGGCTTTCCGACGTTGCGCACAGGCCGGCGGCGCGGCCGGCGACTCTTGCCTAAACCCCTTTTGTCGCAAAAGTTTCGCAGCCGCGAAAAAAGCGAATCGACCTAGTCGGTTCGTGATTTCGATAGCGATGGCGCGCGCGCGGGTGTGCGCGAAAAGCGCGGCGCGGGCGCAGGCTGCACGGCGCCGCCGACTTCGATGAAGGTTTCGCGCGCGACGTTATGGCCGTGCCCGGGCGCCTCGCCCATCGCCAGCACCGGCGCGAAACATATATCGCTCCCTTCGAAGTCGGCGGCCCATTCGTCGCGCGTTCGGGTGGCGAAGATGGCATCCAGCCGCTCTCGACAGCGCGGCCATGTCTTCGGGTTCATCTGCTGCGCGAAATCGGGGTCGCTCGTCAGGCCAAGCCGCTCAAGCAGCTCGGCATGGAATTGCGGCTCGATCGCGCCGATCGCGACATATTCGCCGTCGCTGCACCGGTAGCAGCCATAGAAATACGCCCCGCCATCGAGCAGATTTGCGCCGCGTTCGTCATGCCACAGCCCGCGATGCCTTAGGCCCCATATCTGCGCGGTCAGCAGCGCGCTGCCGTCGGTCATCGCGCAGTCGATCACCTGCCCCGCGCCGCCCGTCCGCGCATGGAGGATGCCCGATACCATCCCGAACGCGAGCATCATCGCGCCGCCGCCATAATCGCCGACCAGGTTCATCGGCGGCACCGGGCGTCCGTCCGCCGGCCCCACCCCGCCAAGCACGCCCGACAGCGCGATATAATTGATGTCGTGCCCGGCAGTCTGCGCCAGCGGCCCCGTCTGCCCCCATCCGGTCATCCGGCCAATCACCAGCTTCGGATTGCGCTCGAGCAGCACATCGGGACCCAGCTCCAGCCGTTCGAGGACACCGGGGCGGAACCCCTCGATCAACCCGTCGGCATCGGCGACGAGATCGAGCACGCGCTCGCGCCCCTCTTCGGTCTTCAGGTCGGCATGGGCGATCGTGCGCGACCGCAGCACCGGATCGCGCGGATCGTGCGGCTGGCCGGGGCGTTCGACGCGAATCACCTCGGCACCGTGATCGGCGAGCATCATCCCGCAGAACGGGCCGGGCCCGATGCTCGCCAGCTCGACGATACGGACGCCGAACAGGACCCCGGTCACGGTGCTCAGCGCGGCGCCATGCGGATCGCGCCGTCGAGGCGCACATCCTCACCGTTGAAATAGTCGTTCTCGACCATCGCGAGTGCGAGCCGGGCATATTCCTCCGGCTTGCCGAGCCGCTTGGGGAAAGGCACCGAGGCGGCGAGCGCGTCCTTCACCTGTTGCGGCGCGCCCTGCATCAGCGGCGTATCGAAAATGCCCGGCAGGATCGTGTTGACGCGGATGCCCTCGTTCATCAGGTCGCGCGCGATCGGCAGCGTCATGCCGACGACGCCGCCCTTCGACGCCGAATACGCCGCCTGGCCGATCTGGCCATCCTCGGCGGCGACGCTCGCCGTCATCACGATCGCCCCGCGAGCACCATCCTCCCCCGGATCAAGCGTCAGCATGCCGGCGGCCGATTTCGCGACGCAGCGGAACGTCCCGACAAGGTTGATCTGGATGAGCCAGTTGAACGCCTCGAGCGCGAAATGCTTGATCGAGCCGTCCTCCTTCGACCGGCTGGCGGTCTTCATCGCGTTGCCCGTGCCCGCGCAGCAGACGAGGACGCTCTCCTGCCCATGCGCCTCGCGCGCCTTGGCGAACCCGGCATCGACGCTCTCGTCGGAGGTCACGTTCACCTCGCAGAACACGCCGCCGATTTCCTTCGCGACCGCTTCGCCCTTTTCCGTCTGCAGGTCGAAGATCGCGACCTTCGCGCCCCGTTCGGCGAGCGCGCGCGCCGTCGCCGCCCCAAGCCCCGATGCGCCGCCGGTAACGACCGCTGCCTTGCCCTTCACGTCCATGTTGCTCTCCTGATTGTTGGTGGTCAGCCGCCCGCCGGCAGGTCCTTGAAGGCGACATCCTTGTCGGTGCGGATTTCGCCGGGCAGGCCCAGCACGCGCTCGGCGATGATGTTCTTGAGGATTTCGTCGGTGCCGCCGGCGATCCGCAGGCCCGGCGCCCACATCACCGCGTCGTGAAACGCCCCCTTCATCGGCGCGAGATCGGGATCGTCGATGATGCCGAACTGCCCCTCCGCCTCGATCGCGGCGTTGCCGATCTGCTGGAGCTGGTTGGCGGCGATGATCTTGCCGATCGAGCTTTCCGGCCCCGGCGTCTGCCCGCGCGACAGCGCGGTGATCGCACGCATCCGCGTATTGCGCAGCCCCTCGGCCAGGACCCACCAGTCCGCGAGCCGCTCGCGAAAGGCGCGGTCGTGAAGCAGCGGCCCGTCGCTCCCGGGAAGCTCACGCGCGAGTTTCAGGATATCGGCAGGCCCGACGCCGGTTGCCCCACCGACCGCCAGCCGCTCGTTCATCAGCGTGAACAGCGCGACCTTCCACCCGCCATCGACCGGCCCCAGCCGCTGCGCATCGGGCACGCGCACGTCGGAGAAATAGACCTCGTTGAAATCGGATTTTCCCGACATCTGGTGGATGGGGCGGATGTCGATGCCGGGCGACTTGAGATCGATCCAGAACATCGTCAGCCCCTTGTGCTTGGGAACCTCGGTGTTCGTGCGGACGAGAACGATGCCGTAATCCGAATAGTGCGCGCCCGAGGTCCAGACCTTCTGCCCGTTGACGATCCAGTCGTCGCCGTCGCGAACCGCGCGCGTGCGGATCGCCGCGACGTCGGACCCGCCCGCGGGTTCGGAAAAGAGCTGCGACCAGATTTCGTCGCCGCGCACCGCGGGGCGGACGAAACGCTGTTTGGTCGCATCGTCGGCAAAGCCCATCACCGTCGGCACGCACATGCCGAGCCCGATGGTGAAATAGCCCGCCTGTACCGACGGAAACTTCGCCTCTTCCTGCCCGAAGATGACCGACTGGATCGGCGTGCCGCCGCCCCCGCCCCATTCCTTGGGCCAGGTGATGCAGGCATAGCCCGCCTCGGTCTTGCGCGCCTGCCACGCCCTGGCGCGCGTCAGCGGGTCGGGGAAGCGCTCACGCTCATGCGCCGCGACATTGTTCTCGAGCCAGGTACGCGCCTTGGCCCGGTATTCCGCCTCCTCCGGCGTATCTTCGAAATCCATTTCGGCTCCCCTCAGGCGGCGTTGCGCGTTTCGAGCTGCCCGACCAGCCGCTCGCGCCATTCGGCGGGCGCGCCGGCGACGAGCGCGAGCTGGCGCGACCGGCGGTAGAACAGGTGGCAATCATATTCCCAGGTGAAGCCTACGCCGCCATGCGTCTGGATATTCTCCTTGGCCGCGAACCAGAACGCCTCCGACGCCGCGACGCGCGCGATCGCTGCCGCCAGCGGAAGCTCCGCCGCGCCCGAATTGAGCGCCCATGCGCCGTAATAGGCGTTCGATCGCGCCACCTCGTTCTTCACATATATGTCGGCGAGCTTGTGCTTGATCGCCTGATAGCCCGCGATCACCCGGCCGAAGGCGTGGCGCTGAAGCGCATAGTCCTTCGCCATTTCGAGACAGCGATCGGCGCCGCCGAGCTGTTCGAAGGCGAGCAGCACCGCCGCGCGGTCGAACACCGCCTGCATCGCGGTGTGCCCACCCTCGTCGCCGAGCCGCTCGGCGGGCGCATCGGTGAAGGTCAGCTTTGCCGCACTGCGCGTCGGATCGAGCGTGGACAGCGCCTCCGCCACGACGCCCTCTCCGCGTTCGACCAGATACAGCCCGTCATCGGCAAGCGCGACGATCAAGTCGGCGACATCGCCGTCGGTGACCGGAATCTTGGTGCCGGTGAGTTTCCCGCCAGTCACCCGCGTCTTCACCGCGCCGACCGGCCCCGGCCCTTCGGAGGTGGCGAACGCGCCGATGACCTCCCCCGCCGCGATCTTCGGCAACCACTTCGCCTGCTGCGCCTCCGATCCGAACCGCATCAGCGCCTCGGCAACGAAATAGACGGTCGAGGCGAACGGGATCGGCGCACAGGCGCGGCCCAGTTCCTCCGCGATGGCGCACAGTTCGACATGGCCGAGGCCCAGCCCGCCATGCGCTTCGGGGATTGCCGCGCCCAGCCAGCCCTGCGCCGCGACCTCGCGCCACAGTTCGGCGTCATAGGCATGATCGCCCTCAAGTACCGCACGCACCCGGTCGGCCCCGCATTTCGCGGCGAGGAACTTGCGCGCCTCTTCCTTCAGGAATTTCTGCTCGTCGGAATAATCGAAGTTCACGCGTTCTCCCTCCGCCGATGCGCGGCGCGATATTCGTCGCGCAGCAGCCGCTTGTAGAGTTTGCCCGTGGCGTGGCGCGGCAGCTCGGCCCGGAAATCGATTCGGCGCGGCGTCTTCACATGGCTGAGATTGGCGCGGCAGAAATCGGTAAGCTCGGCGGCGAGCTCGGGCCCGGCATCGGTCATGTCGATCGGCTGGACGACGGCGACGACTTCCTCGCCCATCTCGTCGTGCGGCGCCCCGATCACCGCGACATCGGCGACCCTCTCATGCGTCACCAGCAAATTCTCGATCTCGGCCGGATAGATGTTCACCCCGCCCGAAATGATCATGAAGCTCTTGCGGTCGGTGAGGTAGAGATAGCCCTCTTCGTCGAGCCAGCCGACATCGCCCAGCGTCGTCCAGCCCTGTTCGTGGGTGATCGAGGCGGTCTTTTCGGGGTCGTTGTGATATTCGAACGCCCCGCCGCCGGCGAAATAGACGAGCCCCTCCTGCCGCGGCGACAGTTCCTCCCCATCGTCGCCGACGATTTTCGTCTGCGAGATCAGATTGCGCCCGACCGATCCCGGATGCGTCAGCCATTCGGCCGAGGAAATCGCGCAGAAACCGTTACCTTCGGTTCCGGCATAATATTCGCCGATGATCGGCCCCCACCAGTCGATCATCGCCTGCTTGACCGGAATCGGACACGGCGCAGCGGCGTGCCATGCCGATTTGAGCGAGGAAAGATCGTATTTCGTTCGTACGTCCTCGGGCAGCTTGAGCATACGGATGAAATGGGTCGGCACCCACTGCGCATGCGTGACGCGGTATTTTTCAATCGCGGCGAGCGCCGCTTCGGCATCGAAATGCTCCATCACGACAACCGTCCCGCCGAGCTGCTGGACCGCCATCGACCAGCGCAGCGGCGCGGCATGATAGAGCGGCGCAGGCGACAGATAGACCATGTCGGGCGTGAAGCCGTAGAGCGCCTGCCCCAGCGGCACGAGGACACTGGTGTTCTGGCCGAGCGGTTCGTCGGACAGCGGGTGCTTCACCCCCTTGGGGCGACCGGTCGTGCCCGACGAATAGAGCATGATCCCGCCCGGCGATGCATCGCCGATCGCCGTGTCGGGCTGTGCGTCGCGCGCTTCTTCATAGCTGTCATAGCCCGCGACGGTGCCGTCGCACATCAGCAGCCGGCAATCGGGCAGCCGTTCGGCAAGCGCCGTCGCGCATTCGGCGACGCCCGTCGAGGCGATCAGCACGCGGCATTCGCCGTCGCGGACGATATATTCGGCCTCGGCGACGCTCAGCTTGGACGACAGGCAGGTGCAATAGGCACCGGTCCGCTCGATCGCCCAGACGATCTCGAGATAGCGGGCGCTGTTGTCCATCATCAGCGCGACTCCGTCGCCGCGCTTCACCCCCAGCGAACGCAGCAGATGCGCACCCTGATTGGCGCGGGCGTCGAGCCCGCCATAGGTCACCGTCTCGCCCGAACCCGCCATGATATATGCCGGCTTGTCGGGGTGCTCGCGCGCATGCGCGATGGGGTGGAGCAGGTCGGTCATGCCGCGTGACGGCCGCCCGATTCGCGCCGGTATCTGCTGGCCCTGGTCGCCATCACCCACTCCCGCTGCCGCGCCTGTTTGACGACGCGTGATTTTGGCGTAACTTTCGTTATGGCCAAGCGCATGTCAAGCGAAGCTGTCGCGCCGCACCGGCGAAGCCGCGCGCCCCGCGCCGACGAACTGGCGCCCGAAGACTGGCTGGAGGCGGGGTTGCGCCTGCTGCGGCGCGGCGGCCTCAAAACGCTGAAACTCCGCGCGCTTGCGCTCGAACTGGGCGTATCGACGGGGAGTTTCTATCATCATTTCCGCGACTTCGACGCCTATCAGGCGCGGCTCGCATCCTTCTTTTCGGGGCCACGCATCGACGCGCTGCTCGCCGCGATGCATGCGCGCGAGGCTGACCCCGTCGCGCGTATCCGCGCGCTCGCCGTGCATGTCGAACGGCGCAACCTTTCGCAGCTCGCGCTGGCGATGCGCGCCTGGGCCGAAAGCGACGCCAATGCGGCAGAGGCGGTGCGCAGCCACGACGCCAAGGTGATGGCATTTCTCGCTCAATGCCTGGAGGATGCAGGCTTCGATGTCGGCGAGGCCCGGCTTCGCAGCCATGCCATATTGTCGGTCGGGCTCGGGCTGGTTCACTACCCCCATCCCACCAGCCCCGACCAGTTGCGCGATGCGGTGATCGACCTGTTGTGCCGAGCGTCGTCGGAAACAAGCCGGCCGTCCCGCGTTACACAAGCATGACAGGGCGGATTTCCGCAGGCATCGAACGCAAGGTCGCGATCCTTTCGCGGGTCGCCGACGAAACGCGCCTGCTCGTCCGCTCCTTTTTCGGTCCCTCGCCGGTAGCGCTCGATTCGCTGCCGCGCGGCGAAGGTGGCGGACATTGTCTGGTGCTGCCGGGCTTCATGGCCTGCGACACATCGATGCTCCCGCTGCGGCAGGGCCTCAACTTCATGGGATATCGCACGCACCGCTGGAAACAGGGCCGCAATCGCGGCGTCGATGCGCAGACGCTCGAGCGGATCGATGCGCGAATCCGCTATCTTCAGCGCAAGCACGAGGCACCGATCGTCCTGATCGGCTGGAGCCTGGGCGGCATCATCGCGCGCGAATACGCCAAATATGCCCCCGAACGCGTCGGCGCGGTGATTACGCTAGGCAGCCCGCTTGCCGGCGATCTGCGGCAGCTTCCGATTGCGCGCATCTATGAAATGATCGCCGGCCACCGCGTCGATCAGCCGCCGGTGGAATGTTCGCTCACCGCCAAGCCGCCCGTGCCGACGGTCGCGCTCTATTCGCGGCGCGACGAGGTCGTTCCTTTCGCCCATGCCTTTTGCGGAGAAGCGGCTGCCGACCACAATATCGAGGTCGATTGCCTGCATCTCGGCTATCCGTCGGACGCCAGGGTGATGCGCGTGATCGATGACGCCATCCGCTGTTACTGCCCGGAAGCGGCGCCCCGCCCGGCGCCCGTTCCGGACCCGGCCCGTTCGCCCCTGGTATCGACCCAAATCGCCTGATGACCGATACCGCCCTACCGACCCGCCGGGCGCGGCTGCGCGCCTTTGTGCGCCTGAAAATGGAGCGCAAGCTGCTCCTCACGCTGATCGCCGTACTGGTGCTCTCGATCGCGCTCGCCGGCGCTGTCTGGCTGGCGTCGCCACAGCGCGAATGGGTGCGGCTAGGCGCCGGAAAGGCCGGTGTCGACCCGAATATCGCCGCGGCGCCCGCACCCGTCCCGCAGGCAACGCCGACCCCCTGGCAGACCGCGCGCGCCGCGATCCGCAAGCTCGGTCGCGATCTGGGCTTCGGCCATGCCAGCTATTACGGACCGGGCCTCGCGGGCGGACAGACCGCTAGCGGAGAGCGTTTCGACCCGCGCAAGCTGACCGCCGCGCACCGCACGCTGCCGCTGGGCAGCCGCGTACGTGTGACAAACACCCGGACGGGGCGCAGCGTGGTCGTGCGGATCAACGACCGCGGGCCCTTCATCGCCGGTCGTGTCATCGACCTGTCGACGGCGGCGGCAAGGCGGATCGGAATGCTCGCAAGCGGCACCGCGCGGGTGCGGATGCAGTTGCTCGTCTGATCTGGGCCTATTCGCCCGGCTGCGCCCAGCTTTTCACGTGAACGTCGCGCTGCGGGAACGGGATTTCGACATCGTTTTCCTTGAACAGCCGCCACAGCCGGTTGAGCACGTCCGATTTCACATTGCCCACGCCGCCCTCGGGATCGTTGATCCAGACGAGGATTTCGTGGTCGACCGAACTGTCGCCGAACCCTTCGAGCCAGACATTGGGCTTTGGGCTCTTCAGCACGCGCGGCGATTCCTTGGCAGCGCGAAGCATCAGTTCCTGCGCCAGCGCCAGATCCGAATTGTACGATACGCCGACGGGAATGCGGACGCGGACGTTACGGTCCGAATAGGACCAGTTCTCCACCTCCTGCGTCATCAGATTCTCGTTCGGAATCAGATGTTCCTTACCGTCGCGCGTAATGACCGACACCGCGCGCACGCCGATCTTGTTGACCCAGCCGAAGCTGTCGCCGACCACGATGACATCGCCGGGCTTGATCGACCGATCCATCAGCAGAATGATGCCCGCGATCAGGTTGCCGACCGTCTTTTGCAGACCGAAACCGACGGCAAGGCCCAGCGCGCCGGAGAAGACCGCAAAGGTCGTCAGGTCGATCTGCAGAAAATCGATGCCGAAGAAGAACGCCGCGACGAGGATCGCGATACCGGCAAGCTTCTGCGCGAGCAGCTTCTGCGCGGGATCGAATCCTCTGGCCTGCTGGATCGAATGTCCGATCACCCGATTGGCGAGGCGCACCGCCGCGAACAGCGCGACGGCGACGACCATGATCGTGGTCAGCGAGAGCAGCGAATAGCGCCGTTTGCCGAAAGAAAAGCCGATCCGTTCGAGGACGTTCGAGACGACGTCCAGCCCGCCGACCGCATTCGACAGGATGATGACGAACAGGACCGCGGCGACCGTCCATGCCGCCCAGCGCGGCAGGTTCAGCCCGCGCAGAATTTCGACCACCAGCAGTGCGACCGCCGACCCGAGGGCAAAGCCGAATCCGATCGAGGACAGGTCGTTCCACGGCCATAGCGACGCGAGGATCGAGAGCAGGATCGCGGCGACGCCGTGCCGGACGATCTTGGTCATCCGGTCGGCCAGCCCCTCGACATGGCCGCCGACGCGCCGATCCCAGAACTCGGTCAGTCTGGGGCCGAGTGTCCGGCCGGCAAGCCACCCGACGACAAGCGCCGCCGCCGCCAGCACGAAGGCGATGCCGGCTTCCACCAGTTCGATCGTGTTGGGCAGCGTTATCCCGCGCACCGCCAGCCAGGTGGCCAGATCCTTCATGCCGCCGCGCGGAACCGGGCCAGCCCGGCCTCCAGATCGGCAATCAGGTCGTCGGTATCCTCAAGCCCGATCTGCAAGCGGACAAGCGGCCCCTCCGCCTGCCACGGGACGGCCTTGCGCAGACGTTCGGGATCGGCCGGTATCGCGAGGCTTTCGAAGCCGCCCCAGCTGAATCCGATACCGAACAGGTCGAGCCCGTCGATAAGCGCCGCGCGCGCCTCTTCACCTCCGCCCTTCAGCACCACGCCGAACAGGCCCGATGCGCCGGCAAAGTCGCGGTGGAAAAATTCGCTGCCGGGGCAGTCGGGCAGCGCTGGGTGGAGCACGCGCGCAACCTCGGGCTGGTCGCGCAGCCATTCGGCGATGCGGAGCGCGCTTTCGCCATGCTGTTTAAGCCGCACCCCCATTGTCCGCAGTCCGCGCGAGCCAAGCCAGGCATCGTCGGGGCTGACCGTCTGGCCGAGCTGGAAGCTCGTCGATCGCAGCGCGTGCCAATGCTCCTTCGTCGTCGTCACCGACCCCATCAGCACGTCCGAATGGCCGACGACATATTTGGTGCAGGCGAGGATCGACATGTCGATGCCCATCTCGATCGCCGGAAACAGCAGCGGTGTCGCCCAGGTATTGTCGAGCAGCGTAACGAGTCCCCGCTCCTTCGCCACCGCCACGATGGCGGGCACATCCTGCACCTCGAACGTCAGGCTGCCCGGGCTTTCGAGGAAGATCGCACGCGTATCATCGCCGATCAGGTCGGCAATGCCCGCGCCGACCATCGGGTCATATGCCCGCGTCTTGATGCCGAAGCGCTTGAGCATACCGTTCGACAGCGCCGTGGTCGGTTCATAGGCGCTGTCGGGCAGCAACAGTTCGTCACCGGGAGACAGGACCGAAAGCAGCGCGGCGGCGATCGCGGCAACGCCGGAGGGATAGAGGAAGGTCGCCTCCGCTCCCGGTTCGAGTTCGGTCAGCGCATCGGCAAGCGACCATTGTGTCGGCGTGCCGCGGCGGCCGTAGAACAGGCGGTGGTGCGTATCACGCACGGCATTGGCGCGCATCGAGGCGACATCGTCGTACAGCACCGTCGATGCCCGCCACACCGGCGGGCTGACGATGCCGCGCGTCCATTCCTTGCGGCGGCCGGCGAGCACGAGTTGCGTCGCCTTGGCCTTCGATCGGTCGTTCGATCCGCTCACTTGTCCCCCGTTTCCTTGGGCGTATCGGCGCGCGCGCCCCATTCGGCCCAGCTTCCATCATATAACGCCGCATCGTGGCCCAGAAGATGAGCCGCGAAGAGCGGCACCGCCGCGGTAATCCCCGAACCGCAGGTCGTCACCATCGCCCGCGCCGGGTCGATGCCGCGCGCCGCGAACGCCTGACGCAACGCATCGCCGCGTTTCCAGGTGCCGTCGGCGTTCAGCAGTTCCGCAAACGGCAGGTTTCGCGCCCCGGGAATATGGCCCGACGCCATATCCGCACGCGGTTCGGGATCGGAACCCGAAAAACGGCCCGCCGACCGCGCATCGACCACCTGCTCGGCGCCCGTCGCGATATTGGCGAGCATATCGTCCCTGCTCCGCACGCTCCCCCTGTCGAGGCGCGCGGCAAAAGACCCCTGCGCCACCTCGCCATTTCCTTTCTCGACCGGACGATCCTCCGCAAGCCATTTGCCAAAACCGCCGTCGAGTATCGCGACATCCGGCGCACCGAAAATGCGCAGCATCCACCAGGCGCGCGCCGCGCTCCTAAGCGGAGAATTGTCATAGACGACGATCCGGTCGCCATCGTTCACGCCCAGCGCCGCCATGCGATCGGCCATGAAGCGTTCCGACGGCAGCATCGACGGGCGCGGGTCTTCATGATCGTTCAGCGTGGCGAGATCGAGGAAGCGCGCACCGGGAATATGACGGGCGTCGAATTCGGCTCGCGCGTCACGGCCATGATCGGGCAGGAAATAGCTGGCATCGAGGATGCGAAGGTCGTCCGCACCAAGCTCCGCCGCCAGCCATTCGGTCGTTACCAGATAGTCCACGTCTCGGTCCCTTGCCTGCTCGTGCCCAAGGTTAGGCCGCTCCTGTGCCCGCGTCGAGATCATCGAGGAAATTGCGGGCCTTGGCGCGCAGGGCGAGCTTGTCTTCCTTCGCCATCCTTTCCCAGCTGCGATAAGGCATGGCGAGCCGGCGATTGTCCTTCAGCCGGTCGTGGTTGCGCGCCAGAAAGTCCCAATAAAGCGCGTTGAACGGACAGGCATTCTCGCCGGTCCGGTCCTTCACATCGTACCGGCACGAGCCGCAATAATCGGACATCTTGTTGATATAGCTGCCGGATGACGCATAGGGCTTCGACGCGAGCAGCCCGCCATCGCCGAACTGGCTCATGCCCAGCGTATTGGGCAGCTCCACCCATTCATAGGCATCGGCATAGACTTCCAGATACCATTGATGCACCTGCGCCGGGTCGGCACCGATCAGCAATGCAAAGTTGCCGGTTACCATCAGCCGCTGGATGTGATGGGCATAGGCATTGTCGAGCGTCTGTCCGATCGCCTGCGCCAGACAGTGCATATCGGTGTCGCCGGTCCAGTAGAAGCCGGGAAGGTCGCGGTTCGCCTCAAGGAAATTGCGCGTCGCGTAGTCCGGCCCCTCACGCCAATAGATTCCGCGCACATATTCGCGCCAGCCGATGATCTGGCGGATAAAGCCCTCGGCGGCGTTGAGCGGCACGTCGCCGTCGCGGTACTTCGCCTCGACCTTGCGGCAAAGGTCGAGCGGGTCGAGCAGCCCGGCATTGATATAGGCCGACAGGTGCGCGTGCCACAGCACCGGTTCGTCGGTGAGCATCGCGTCCTGATAATCGCCGAATCTCGCCAAGGCTTCGTCGAGGAAACGCCGCTGCGCGCGGAGCGCTTCCTCATGCGTGACCGCAAAGTCGAACCCGTCGAGCGTACCGGGATGATCGGCAAAACGCTCTGCGACCAGATCGAGCACGTCGTTCGTGATGTCGTCGGGGCGGAAGCTGATCCGTTTGGGCGTCAGAAGATCCGTCTGGGCGGGCTTGCGGTTCTCGCTGTCGTAATTCCACTTGCCGCCCTCCGGTTTGCCGCCGTCCATCAACAGCCCGGTCTTGCGGCGCATCTCACGGTAGAAAAATTCCATGCGCAGCTGCTTGCGGCCTTCGGCCCAGTCATCGAATTCGCCGTGGCTGCACAGGAACCGCGTATCGGCGCGGATTTCGACGTCCGCGTCGAACCGGTCGGCCCAGCTGTCGAGCATCGCCGCGACGCGCCATTCGCCCGCCTCGGTCACAACGATCCGGTCGGGGCGGTGCCGCTCGACGCCGCGCGCGACCTCCGCAGTGAAGCTTCGCTGATTGTCCTCGTCGTCGAGCGTCACATAATCGACCGTCCAGCCGCGCCCACGCAGCCGCTCGGCATGGTGGCGCATCGCCGAGAGGATGAAGGCGACCTTCTTCTTGTGGTGGCGGACATAGGTCGTTTCCTCGGCGACCTCCATCATCAGGATGATGCTGTCGTCCGGGTCGGCATCCTCGAGCGACGAGATGTCGAGGCAAAGCTGGTCGCCCAAAATCGGGATGAGTGTCGTCATGCGTTCCAATTCGCTCCTTGCGTGCCTACATCCCGACGCATGACCCCCAAGCATCTCGGCCAGACAAGCCCGCTTCCCGCTACGCCAGACGAAGCGGAGCTCGACTATGTTCCCAATCCGCGGCCCGGAAAGCCCTATCTGGTGCGCTTCACCGCACCCGAATTCACCTCGCTATGCCCGGTGACCGGCCAGCCCGATTTCGCGCACCTCGTCATCGATTACGCGCCGCGCGAAAGCATCGTCGAATCGAAATCGCTCAAGCTGTTCCTCGGCAGTTTCCGCAACCATGCGGCGTTTCACGAGGATTGCACCGTCGGCATCGGGCAGCGTTTGTTCGACGAAATGGCCCCGCACTGGCTGAGGATCGGCGGATACTGGTATCCGCGCGGCGGAATTCCGATCGACGTCTTCTGGCAATCGGGCGCGCCGCCCGAAGGGCTTTGGCTACCCGATCAGGATGTTCCCGGATATCGCGGCCGCGGCTGACCGCATAAATCGCTGCAATCGCCGCGAATCTTTTCGTTGCACTGCAACAAAACTGAAACCAATATCTTTGTGAGCGGTTTCAGCAACCTGCGTGGCGAGTCGCCGTGCTTTGTTGCATTCGCGAAAGGAACGGAATGGCGCAGCGGTCGGAAGGGACGTCGCGAATCGATCACATTGCGCTGATCGGCAATTTCCTGCCGCGCAAATGCGGTATTGCGACCTATACGACCGACACCTATCAGGCACTGCGCGACCGCTTCCCGGACATGCGGGTCGATGTCTATGCGATGGACGATCATCCCGGCCGTTACGACTATCCCGACGCGGTGACCGACGCGATTCCCGAGCGGGACCGCGACGCCTATATCCGCGCCGCCGCCGAAATCACCGCGAGCGGGGCGCAGGCGGTCTGGGTGCAGCATGAATACGGCATTTTCGGCGGCGCGGCCGGCGAGTTCCTGATCGCGCTCCTCGACCGGCTGACGGTGCCGGTGGTCGTCACGCTCCACACCGTCCTCGAAGAGCCGAGCGCCGACGAACGCCGCGTGATGGAAGCGCTGCTCCAGCGCGCGGCGCGCGTTATCGTGATGGCGGAAAAGGGGCGCGATATCCTGCAGCGCGTCTATAGCGCCGATACGCGCCGGATCGCGATGATCCCGCACGGCGTTCCCGATCGCCCGCTGGTATCTCCCGACAGCCTGAAACCGCGCTTCGGCTGGCAGGGCCGCAAGGTGATCCTGACCTTCGGCCTGCTCGCGCCGAACAAGGGCATCGAAACGATGATCGAAGCGATGCCCGCGATCGTCGCGGCGCATCCCGACGCGCTCTATGTCGTGCTCGGGGCGACGCATCCCAATCTCGTCGCGCACGAAGGCGAAGCCTATCGCGAACGTCTGCAGGCGCTCGCCGCCGAACGCGGGCTGGCCGACAATATCCGGTTCGTCGACGCCTTCGTCGAACTCGACGACCTGCTCGATTATCTGCAGGCTGCGGACGTCTATGCCACACCCTATGGCAACCCGGCGCAGATCACGTCGGGCACGCTTTCCTACGCGGTGGGGGTCGGCAAGGCGGTGGTATCGACGCCTTATATCCATGCCACCGAAATACTGGCCGACGATCACGGCGTTCTGGTCGATTTCAACGACAGCGCCGGTTTTGCCCGGGCCATCAACCGGCTGCTCGGCGACGATGCGGCGCGCGAGGCGCTGTCGCAGCGCGTCTATCAGCGCGGCCGGACGATGCTCTGGTCGCGGCTCGCCGAGGCGGGACGTAACGTGATCGAAGACGCGATTGCGGACCGTCCGCCGCGTATCCGCCGCGTCGAACCGCGCTTCGTCGTATTGCCGCCCGACCTGAGCGCCGTCGAGCGGATGAGCGATGCCACGGGCATGCTCCAGCATTCGATCTTTGCGGTACCCGACAGGCACCATGGCTATTGCATCGACGACAATGCCCGCGCGCTGATCCTGATCGACCGCATTCCCGACTGCGACGACGCGACGCGCGAACGCTGGACCAGCATCTATGCCGCGTTTCTGCAGCATGCGTGGAATCCCGACACGCGGCGCTTCCGCAACTTCATGAATTTCGACCGTAGCTGGTGCGAGGATGAAGGGTCGGAGGATTCGAACGGTCGCGCGGTCTGGGCGCTTGGCGTCACCGCGGCCGAAGCGAAATTTCCCAAATACCGCGACTGGGCGATCAATCTGTTCGACACGACCGCGGGCATCGCGCGCGATTTCGGCAGCCCGCGCGCCGCCGCATTTGCAATGCTGGGCGCAGCGGCGGTGCTCGGCGCCCAACCCGGTCATGCACTGGCAAGCGACCTGCTGAACCAATGGGGCGACCAGCTTACCCATCTGCTCGACGCGGCGCGGCGACCCGAATGGCAATGGTTCGAAATCGTCCTCGCCTATGACAATGCGCGGCTGCCCGAGGCGCTGATTCGCGGCGGGCTGGCGCTCGGGCGTGACGACTTCCTGCGCACGGGCCTGGAAACGCTCGACTGGATCATCGCGCGCCAGACGAGCCCCGAAGGCCGGTTCCGCGCAATCGGCACCGACAGTTTCGGTCGCGAATATGCCGATCCGCTGCCCTTCGACCAGCAACCGCTGGAGGCGCAGGCGACGATCGACGCGTGCGCCGCGGCGTTCGAAGCGACCAACGAGCGACGCTGGGTCGCCGAGGCGAAAAAGGCCTATGGCTGGTATATCGGGATTAACGACCTCGACCTGCCGCTCGCCACGCCGCGCGACGGCGGGTGCTATGACGGGCTGATGCCGACGGGGCTGAATCGCAACCAGGGGGCTGAATCGATCTTGGCGCTGCAACTCGCCTCATGCTCGATTTCGGCTCTTTCCAAAGCGGGCGAAAGCGTGAAGAATCGCGACCGCGCCGTCGCCTGATCCCGGCTACGGCAAAGGGGAGTTCCGGGGCGCGAGCATGGACGATATCGTTACCCATTCGCTGCGGCTTCACGCCGACCCATCGCGCGTCGTGGTGCGGCCGTTCCATATCGGCTGGCAATCGAACGGCGGCGCGCAGAGTCGCAGCGAACGGCTGGTACGCGAGGTGCTCGACCTGTCGCCGCAAGATGCGCGCGCGCAACTCGACGCCGTGCTGAAGGATTTCGAGGCGCGCCACTGGCAGACACGCCGCGTCTTCATGACCCGCTATGACGAGATCGAGGCGCAGCTGAAGCTCGACGGCGCCGCGATCAGCGATGAGAAGCGCCAGCTGATCGGCGCCTATTTCTGTCACGAATACAGCTATGCCGCCGCTGCTCTGATGAACCCCAGCGCGGTGCCGCATTTCGACCAGACCGGCATGGCGGAAGGGTGCACGCGCGTCATCCTGTCGATGCGGGCGGTCGGCGAAGGGCATATCTCGTCGGTTGCGTTTCGTGAGGGGATCATCACCGCGAAGAACCAGCTTCGCCTGGCGCCCGAGCCGCCCTTCGCGACCGCGGCGGACGCAGCCGAGGAAGAGCTTCAGGCGCCCGAAGGCCCCGTCACGGTGCACCGGCACCGCGATTCGACGCTGTCGGGCACGGTCATCTTTCCCATCACCAAGGCGCAGTCGAACGGGCTGGAGGATCTGCGCCTCGTGCAGTTCACGCACCGCGACGGGTCGATCGAGTGGCTGGGCACCTATACCGCCTATAACGGCTCGGTGATCCAGTCGGAGATGATGCGCACGCGCGACTTCCGCGCCTTCGACCTTGTCCCGATGACCGGCAGCGCGGCGCGCAACAAGGGCATGGCGCTGTTCCCGCGCCGCATCGGCGACCATTACATGATGATCGGGCGGCAGGACGGCGAGAATCTGTTCCTCATCAAATCCGATTCGCTGACGCACTGGGACGAGGGCACCAAGCTGCTCGAGCCCAGATATCCGTGGGAATTCGTCCAGATCGGCAATTGCGGTCCGCCGATCGAGCTCGACGAGGGCTGGCTGCTGCTCACCCACGGCGTCGGCGCGATGCGCAAATATTCGATCGGCGCGGTGCTGCTCGACAAGGACGATCCGTCAAAGGTTCTGGGGCGCACCAACCGGCCGATCCTCGCCGCGAAGGATCAGGACCGCGAAGGCTATGTCCCCAATGTCGTCTATAGCTGCGGCGCGCTGCGCCACGGCGGCAGCATCTTCATTCCTTACGGCATCGCCGACAGTTCGATCGCCTTCGCATTCGCGCGGATCGATGCGCTGCTCAGGATGATGTGACGAGTCGCCGCGTGCGACGATAGAGGAAGGTCAGCAGCGCGAAGAACAATATCATGCCGATAGCGAGCGCCGGCCCTTCGAATCCGCCGCCGACCAGCGCCAATGGGCTGTCGGTGCCCGAACCCGCCACGATCCCGGCGAACACCACGCCCCACAGGCTTTCACCGACGATCATTCCGGTCGCGGTCAGCACGCCCATCCGTTCGGCAAATTCGGGGTCGGCGCGCCCTGCCGCCCAGCGGTCATAGAACCAGCCGATCAGCGCGCCGACCGAAACGGGCACGATCAGGCTCATCGGCAGATAGACGCCGATGCCCACCGCCAGCGGGGGAAGCCGCATCCGCCCCATCATGCCGAGGACTTCGTCGAGGATCACGAAGATCACGCCCGCGACAGCGCCCCAGGCGATCATCGCCCAGTTGAGGTCACCGCCCAGCACACCCTTGGCCAGCGCCGATATGAGCGCGGCCTGCGGCGCCGGAAGCGCGTTGGGACCTGCGCCCGGCGCACCGGCGAACCCGAAAGCGCTGTTGAGCAGATCGAGCACCGGCGGGATGATGAGCGAGCCGAACACCACGCCGATCACCAGCGCCACCTGCTGCTTCCACGGCGTCGCACCGACGAGCTGACCGGTCTTGAGGTCCTGCAGATTGTCGTTCGAAATCGTCGCGACACCGAAGACGACGCCGGTGACGATCAGTGCATAGGCGACGAGCGCGGCGACCGTGTCGGGCGCCTGGTCGCGGCCGAACAACCCGACCAGCATCAGCGCCGCCGCCACGACCGACAGAATACCGATGCCCGACACCGGCGAGTTCGACGCCCCGATCAGCCCGGCCATATAGCCGGTGACCGCGGCGATCAGCAGCCCGATCACCGCGACGAAGACGACCGCGCCTGCGATCAGCGATACTTCCGACCCGGCGAGCGGCCCCGATCCGATCACCTCATACAGCAGCAAGGCGATGGCAACGAGCATGACGATCGATCCCAGCCCGACTGCGGCGATGGGCATATCGCGCTCCTCGACCGCGAGCGCTTCGCCAGCATGCCGCGCGCGGCTCGCCACCATGGCCGATCGGATGCCGCCGATGACCGGCCCGGCGATACGGAGCAACGTCCAGATCGCCGCAACGCCGATCACGCCCGCGCCGAAGAAGCGGATGTCATCGCCGAAAATCTGCCCCGCCCATGCTTCGGGTCCGCCGGGAAGCGGGTGCTGTGCAGTGAGCATCGGCAGCAGGATTCCCGAGCTGACGATCACGCCGACGAACATCGCCAGCCCCACCGATATGCCGACCAGATGCCCGACGCCGAGCAGCGCGAACGACAGGGTGAAACCGCCGCCCGTCGCGCCGCCGCCGACGCGAAACCATGTTGCCGCCTCGCCCGCGACCAGCCGCGTTTGCGTCAGGATCGCGTACCCCGCGCTGGCGATCGCGTTCCACAACAGCACCGACAAGCCCTTGGCGCTTTCGGCCGCACCCTCGCGCGATTCGGAGCCGACCTTGAGCACTTCGGCCGCCGCCTTGCCCTCAGGATAGGGAAGCTCGGTATCGACGACGAGTGCGCGGCGCAGCGGCACCGAGAACAGCACACCCAGGATGCCCCCGGTGCCGGTGATCGCCGCGGTCGTCCAATAGGGAAAGCCCTGCCACCAGCCGATCATGACGAGGCCGGGCAGCACGAAGATGATCGCGGCGAGCGTTCCCGCCGCCGACGCGACCGTCTGGACGATATTGTTCTCGTAGATCGTCGAGTCCTTGAACCCGCGCAGGATCGCCATCGAGATGACGGCAGCGGGAATCGACGTCGCAAAGGTCAGTCCGACCTTCAGCCCCAGATAGACGTTCGCCGCGGTGAACAGCAGCGTGATGATCCCGCCGAGCAGAATACCTCGCAGCGTCAGTTCGAGCGCCGGCCGTTCGGCGGCCCGTGTTGCGGCGGTATCGGTCATCGGTGCGGCCCCTTGTCATGTCCCGGCACCTCTGCCGGGTGCGCCGCGACGTCATGGCATGAAAGCGCGGCGCCACGACAGCGCTTTTTCGGGCGCGCAGGGCTGCTGCGCCTACCCTGATCTTGTCGAAGCGTCCGTACCGGCCGTCGCTCGGCCGATGCTTCGACAGGCTCCGCATGCGCGTAATCTATGGGAAGCAGCGCTGGTGCCGGGGCGTCAAATATGGAACATAAGGGGCACGTTATGGCCGATGATGCGCCCCCTGTCCGCAAGATCATCCATGTCGATATGGATGCGTTCTTCGCGAGCGTCGAACAGCGCGACAATCCCGACCTTCGCGGCAAGCCGGTCGCGGTGGGTGGCAGCTCGCGGCGCGGCGTCGTCGCGGCCGCAAGCTATGAAGCACGCAAGTTCGGGGTGAAATCGGCAATGCCCTCGGTAACGGCGGCGCGGCGTTGCCCCGACCTGATTTTCGTCAAATCGCGCTTCGACGTGTACCGTCAGGTGTCGCAGCAGATCCGCGCGATCTTTGCCGACTATACCGACCTGATCGAACCGCTGTCGCTCGACGAGGCCTATCTCGACGTCACCGTCGACCGCCACGGCCTCGGCTCCGCCAAAGCGATCGCCGAGGCGATCCGTGCGCGTATCAAGGAAGAGACGCAGCTAACCGCATCGGCAGGCGTGTCCTACAACAAATTCATCGCCAAGCTGGCATCCGATCAGAACAAGCCCGATGGATTGTGCGTCATCCCGCCGGCAAAAGGCGCGAGCTTCGTCGCCAGCCTGCCGATCAGGCGCTTTCACGGCGTCGGACCCGTCACTGCGGCGAAGATGGAACGGCTCGGCATCCACAGCGGCGCCGATCTCGCCGCCAAGCCGCTTTCCTTCCTGCAGGCGCATTTCCGGTCGAGCGCGGACTATCTCTACGGCGCCGCGCGCGGTGAGGATCACCGCCCGGTGCGCGTCGACCGCCCGCGAAAATCGGTCGGCGCAGAGCGGACCTTCGGCGACGATCTCCGCGACCGCACGGCACTCCATGACGCGCTGGGCCGGGTAGCGGACGCGGCGTGGGAGCGCGTCGCCCGCAGCGAGGCAAAAGGCCGCACGGTCACGCTGAAGGTACGCCTCGCCGATTTCACCACATTGACGCGCGCGCAGACCTTTTCCCGCGAGGTCGCCGGCCGCGACGAATTTCTCGAGGCTGGAAAGCAGATGCTCGAGGAATTTCTGCCGACCGAGAAGGGCATTCGGCTGCTCGGCCTGACGCTGTCGAAGATCCAGCGCGAAGACGAGGGCGGTGAGGAGGACGCGGTACAGCCGAGCCTGCCGCTCTGAGCCTTCGTCAGAAGGGCGGGATGCCGATTGAACCCTATCCCCGGAACAGCCCGCCGAGCACGCCGCGAACGATACCGCGTACCGCATTCGCGCCAACGCCGCGCGACGAGCCGAAAATCTGTTTCGCGACCTCGTTGGCGACCGACCTGCCGATCGCCGACGATGCCGACCGCGTCGCTGAGCGCTTTACCTGCCCCCAGGGCGAATTGCGCTCTTCGCGGTCGGCGGCAATCCGCGCGCGCTCGGCTTCCTTGGCGGCGCGCGCCTCCTCCTTCGCCTTTTCCGCTGCCGCCTTTGTGGCATCGGCTTCGGCTTTCTCCGCAGCAGCCGCGGCGACGGCTTCCCTGGCCTTGGCCGCGAGCAGTTCCTCGGCCGACTCGCGGTCGACGACCTGATCGTATTTGGCACCGATCGCGTCGGTCTGGACAAGCACACCACGCTCGACCGGGGTCACCGGGCCAACGCGCGAGCGCGGCGGCTTGATGAGCGTGCGCGCGACCGGCGACGGCGCGCCGTCGGACTGAAGCAGCGAGACCAGCGCCTCGCCGACCTTCAATTCGGTAATCGCGGTTTCGACATCGACGCCCGGATTGGCGCGGAAGGTTTCGGCGGCGGCGCGGATCGCCTTCTGCTCCTTCGGGGTATAGGCACGCAGCGCATGTTGAACGCGGTTGCCGAGCTGCCCCGACACCTCGTCGGGCACATCGACCGGGTTCTGCGTGACGAAATAGACGCCGACGCCCTTCGACCGGATCAACCGCACGACCTGTTCGATCTTTTCGGTCAGCGCCTTGGGCGCATCGTCGAACAGCAGATGCGCCTCGTCGAAGAAGAAGACCAGCACTGGCTTGTCGGGATCGCCGACCTCGGGAAGCGTCTCGAACATTTCCGACAGCATCCACAGCAGGAAAGTCCCATAGAGCCGGGGTGAGGCCATCAGCTTGTCGGCGGCGAGTACGTTGACGATCCCGCGACCGCGATCGTCGGTCGCGATCATGTCATGGATGTCGAGCGCGGGTTCGCCGAAGAAATGCTCGGCCCCCTGGCTGCGCAATTGCAGCAACGACCGCTGGATCGCGCCGACACTCGCCTTCGAAACATTGCCGTATCTTGCCGACAGGTCGGCGGCATTTTCGGCGCACCAGCCGAGCATGGACTGCAGATCGTCGAGATCGAGCAGGAGCATGCCCTGTTCGTCGGCGACGTGGAACGCGATCGTCAGCACGCCTTCCTGCGTGTCGTTGAGGTCCATCAGCCGCGACAGCAGCAACGGCCCCATTTCGGATATCGTCGCGCGAACCGGATGGCCCTGCTCGCCGAACAGATCCCAGAACTGGACCGGGCTTTCGCCATAGGCCCAATCGGCATAGCCGATCTCCGCGGCGCGCCGCGCGAACGGTTCATGCGTCTTCGCGGCGGGCGACCCAGCCATTGCAAGACCGGACAGGTCGCCTTTCACATCGGCACAGAACACCGGGACGCCCGCTCGCGAAAAGCTTTCGGCCATGCCCTGCAACGTCACCGTCTTGCCGGTGCCGGTCGCGCCCGCGATCAGGCCGTGGCGATTGGCGCGCTTGAGCACCAGTTCCTGCCGCTCATTTCCCGCCGTCCCGATAAACATGCTCGCCATATCGCCCATAGCAAATCGCTCCCGCCACCAAGGGTGACGAGAGCGATAGCGTGTGATCGGCCATTGGTCAGCAGGGCATGATAGCCCTGCCGCCGGCGTTACTCCTCGCCGATGGCGACGGGCATGTAGCGCGTCTGGTGGAAGCGCTGGAAATAGACGAGCAGCAGCAACTGGTTGCGGCCCGCCTTCTTGGCGCGCTCGATCGCCTGACCGAGTTCGGCCGCACTCGATACCGGCTGACGATTGGCGGAGACGATGACGTCACCGCGGCTCAAGCCCTTCTGCGCTGCATCGCTCGACGGATCGGTGCCGAGGATGACGAGACCCTTGATATCGGCCGGCGCACCGATCTGCCGCGCGATCTGCGGCGTCAACGGCTGTACCGCAACACCGATCGACGATGCCGGATTGGCTTCGTCCTGACCGGGCTGGTCGGGCATCGCATTCTGGCTGTCGTCGCTGTTGAACGCCTGCAGCTCATCCTCGGGCGGGCGCTGCTTCAGCGTCGCGCGAACCGTCATGCGCTTGCCGTCGCGGATCAGTTCGATCGGCACAGTCTGGCCGGGCCGGACGTTGGCGACGAGGTAGCTGAGCGTCTGATCGGGGGTCACGTCCTGCCCGTCGACCTTCACGATCACGTCGCCCTGCTTGATGCCGGCCTGCGCCGCGGCACCGCCGTCCTGCACCGACGCGATCAGTTCGCCGCGATTGCGCGGGAGACCCAGCGCGTCGGCCATGTCGTCGGTCATCGGCTGGATGCCGACGCCCAGATAGCCGCGCTTCACCGAATCGCCCTTCATCAGCGTGTCGATGATCGGCTTCGCCTCGGTCGCGGGAATCGCGAAGCCGATGCCGACATTGCCACCCGACGGCGACAGGATCTGCGAATTGATGCCGATGACATTGCCGTGCATGTCGAACATCGGGCCGCCCGAATTGCCCTTGTTGATCGCGGCATCGGTCTGGATGAAGCGATCGTACGCGCCGGAGCCGGTCACCCGGTGCACCGCCGAGATGATGCCCGCCGTCACCGTCGAACCGATGCCGAAGGGCTGGCCGATGGCGAGCACCCAGTCACCGACGCGCGCCGTGTCGGAATTGCCGAATTTCACGAACGGCAGATTGTTGCCGTCGATCTTCAGCACCGCGAGGTCGGACGCGGCGTCGTTGCCGATCAGCTTTGCCTTGTATTCCTTGCCGTTGGTCAGCTTGACCTGGATCGACTGAACGACCGCATTCTTGCTGCCGGCGGCAATGACGTGATTGTTCGTGACGATATAGCCGTCGGGCGAAATCAGGAAGCCGGAGCCGAGCGACTCAGCCTCTCGCGTCACCGAATCGCCGCCCCCGCCGGGATTGCCGAACATCTGGCCGAACGGCGTGCCGGCAAACGGATTGGCGCTGACCTTCACCTTTTGTGTGGTCGAAATATTGACCACCGCCGGCTGCAGCTTCTCGACCATATCGGCAAAGCTGCCCGGTGCGCCCGCCTGCGGAACGGCAGAGGAAATCACGCTCTTGTCGTTTTGCGCGGTCTGGGCGCCGGCGGGCTGTTGCAGTGTCATCGTGGCGGCGGCGCCGCCGAGAAGCAGGGCGGTGGTAATGGCGTATGCGTAACGCACGGATGGTCTTCCTCTCTTCATTCGGGCCGAATGGCCCGCCTTCTGCCGCATAGCGGCTGAACGGCGATTGAATATGAACGGATCGTCAGCGACCCGGGCGTTCGAATTCCTTCAGATATCCGTTGTTCGGCGACATGATGATCGACGTGCTGCCGTTGGGCGTCGTCCCGTCCACGCCGAAGGTGTGGCGATAGGACTGCATCGCGCGCCAGAAATCATAGAATTGTGCATCCTTGCCGAACGCCTGCGCATAGATCTTCGCAGCCTGGGCATCGGCGTCGGCGCGGATGATCTGCGCCTGTTTCAACCCCTGTGCGCGAATCGTCAGCGCTTCCTGCTGGCGAGCGGTCGCCATGCGCTTCAGCGCGCTTTCCAGCGGGCTGCCGTCGGGCAGGTCGGCATGCTTGATGCGCACATCGACGATCTGCACGCCATATTGCCGCGCGACATTGTTCAGGCCGATCTGGATATTGTCCATCACCTGCCCGCGCTCCGGGCTGAGCAGCGCAGCAAATTCGCGCTTGCCGAGTTCGTTGCGCAGTGCAGAACCGAGGATCGGCTTCAGCGCATTGGCAACCGCCTCCTCGGTACCAGCAGTCACCACCATGCGCAGCGGATCGACGACGCGGAAGCGGGCAAAGGCATCGACCTCCAGCCGAAGCTGGTCGGTCGAGAGCACGGGTTGGTTGTCGAGTTCGAGATCAAGCACGCGCTTGTCGACGCGGACGATATGTTCGGCGAACGGCAGGCGGAAGATGATGCCCGCACCCGTCCGCCCGAACGGCCGGTTCGGCTGATAGCGATTGACCGTCGCCACCGGCTTCTGGAACCGCAGGATCACCGCCTGCTGCGTTTCGGGAATGATCGCGAAGCTGCTCGCACCGATAATCACGATCACCAGCGCGACGATCGCCAGCACCATCGGGTTGCGCCACAATGACCTGTTCATTGGCCCTGCCCCCCTTTCGATCCGTTGCTCGTCACCTGCGGCTCCCCGGCGCGCTTCGCGGCCTGCGGGATCGGCAGATAGGGGGTGACATTGTCAGGCTCGACGATCGTCTTGTCAGTATTGGCGAGCACCTTTTCCATCGTTTCATAATAAAGCCGTCGCTTGGTCACTTCGGGCGCCAGGCGATACTGTTCGTAGATCTTGTCGAATTCGGCAGCCTCACCCTGCGCGCTCGCCAGCACCTGCTGGGCATAGGCGCGCGCCTGGTTGAGATTGGCCTGCGCCTCCTGTTGCGCCGCGGTCACCGCCTTGAAGGCGTCGTCGACCTGCGCCGGCGGGCTGGAATTCTTGATCGCGACATCCTGTACCGTAACGCCGGCATTATAGCTGTTGAGAAGCTGCTGCATGCGCTGCTGGACGCGCTCGGCAATCGCCGAACGGCCGGCGCCGATCGCTTCGTCGAGCGTCACTTCGGCGACGATCTCGCGCATCGCGCTCTCGGCCACGGCACGCACTGTTTCCTGCGGATTGGCGATCTGGAACAGATAATCCTGCGGGCTGCTGACCTTCCACAATACCTGATAGCTGAGATCGACGATATTCTGGTCGCCGGTCAGCATCAGGTTGGGCGTGTTGCCCTCAGGGAAATTTTCGGTGCGGATCTTCTGCACGTCGACCTTGCTCACCGAATTGATCGGCGCGGGCAGCGTGAACTGGATGCCCGGGTTCAGCGTCCCCGAATAGCGGCCAAAAAAGGTGACGACGCCCTTTTGCTGCGGGCCGATCGAGTGGAAACTCGTGAGCAGCAGCCACAAAAGCACGATCACCCCGGCGCCGATCAGCCACAGGCGCGGCCCGCCGGGCGCCTGGAAGCCGCCGGGGCCGCCAAAGCCCCCACCGCCGCCACCGCTGCCGCGCGCACGCTTCAGAAATTCGTCGAGCGAAGAGACATTGCCCCGGCCGCGTTTTCCCTGCGGCGGATATTGCCACGGATTGCGCGGCCCCCCGTCGCCATCGGAGCCGCCATTGCCGCCGCCGCTGCCCCAGGGCCCCTTGCCTTCGTTCATCAGCGCGCCGGCGCGCGCAAACCACCCGGTGAATATTCCCATGGGGCCTTTATAAGAACGTGCGCGCCGATTTACAGTGGCAAGACACGATTGCAGCCCTATCTGCGTGTCCATGACCGAAATCACCGACCTCCAGACCGCCCTCGCCCCCGTCGCCGCAGGCCGCGCAACCGCGCGGATCAACGGCGCGCGCGCCGACATCATCCTCGACGTTACCGGGCTCGCTCCGCAGGCGCGCGACGCACTGGAAGCCGATGTCCGCTCAGCAGCGCTGGCGGCCGCAGGGGTGGAGGATGTGCGAATCGCGCAGACCGCCAGCCGGCGCCAACGCCGCCTGATTGCAGTCGCCAGCGGCAAGGGCGGCGTCGGCAAGTCGACGGTTTCGGCGAATCTTGCCGTTGCCCTGGCGGCGAAGGGGCGCAAGGTCGGGCTGGTCGATGCCGATATTTACGGGCCGTCTCAGCCCAAGCTGATGGGGTCCGAGGCAGCTAAGCCCGAAGCGCGCGAGAAGACGCTGATACCCGTCGACACGCCTTATGGCGTGCGGATGCTGTCGATGGGACAGCTCGTCAGCGCGGATCAGGCGCTTGCGTGGCGCGGGCCGATGGCGACCAGCGCGCTCGGCCAGCTTGTCGATGCCGACTGGGGCGATGCCGACACGCTGATCCTCGACCTTCCCCCCGGCACCGGCGATGTGCAGCTGACCATGGTGCAGAAGCACAAGCCGGCGGGCGCCGTGATCGTCTCGACGCCGCAGGACCTTGCGCTGATCGATGCGCGGCGCGCGGTGAACCTGTTCGAAAAGACGGGCGTGCCGATCATCGGCATCGTGGAGAATATGGCGGGTTATGCATGCCCCGAATGCGGCGCGGTGTCCGATCCGTTCGGCCGGGGCGGTGCGGAGGCGGCTGCGAAGGATATCGGCGTGCCGCTGCTAGGTCGCGTGCCGCTCGACATCGCCATTCGCGAGCAATCCGACGCCGGTACGCCGCCGGCCGCGGGGAACGGCGAACAGGCCGCGGCGTTCCACCGCATAGCGGACGCACTTTCCGACTGGATCGAATCGCAGGGAGACTGACCAATGCCGCTGACTCGCGACGAGGATATCAAGGCGCTGCTCGAAGACACGCGGGTGATCGCAATGGTCGGCGCATCCGACCGCCCCGAGCGCGCATCGAACGGCGTGATGAAGTTCCTTCAAGGGCAGGGATATCGCGTGATCCCGGTCAACCCGCAGATCACCGGCGAACATATTCACGGCGAGTTCGTGTTTCGCGACCTGTCGCAGATCGAAAAGGTCGACATGGTCGATATCTTCCGCAACTCGGATGCCGCCGGCGAAGTGGTCGATCAGGCGATCGCCGCCGGGGCGAAGGCGGTATGGATGCAGCTCGGCGTCATCAACGTGGCTGCCGCCGAGCGGGCCGAGGCGGCAGGGCTGAAGGTCGTGATGGACCGCTGTCCCAAGATCGAGATTCCCCGGCTCGGCGTCGGCAAGGTCGGATAGGCGACCGCAGCGGCGTTACGCGACCTCGCGGTCCTTAGCCTTTGCGTCCGCCCCCCTTGCCGCGCGAACGCCGCGATTGCCGCGCCGGTGGAGTTCGGCCTTCAGCGCTTCGGGCCTGGGCGCCCAAAGGAACCCGAAACTGACCGTGCCGTGCTTGGTTTCGACCGCATGATGCAGCCGGTGCGCCTGGATGATGCGCTTCATATAGGCGGAGCGCGGCATGTAGCGGTGACCGACGCGCTTGTGGACGATGACGTCGTGAAAGCCGAAATAGATCGCGCCATATGCCGCGACGCCCGCGCCGATCCACGTCGCGCCCGGCCACCAGCCAAGCTGGACGCCGCCCAGCAGCAGGATGATCGAGGGCACGGCGAAGATCACGGCGTACAGGTCATTCAATTCCCAATTGCCGACCCGCGCCCGGTGATGGCTCTTGTGTAGGAACCAGCCCGGCCCATGCATCACCCAGCGGTGCATGACATAGGCAAAGCCTTCCATGAAAAGCACGGTGGCGACAAACAGCAGGATCGCGGCCCATATCGGCATATCGCCTATATAGTGTGTTGCCGGGCAAAGGCGAAGCGCCATCGCGACCGCCGGATCAGCGATATTATTGCAAGTGCTTCGCATTCGCTGTGCATAGGCTTTGGGGTGGATTCGCGCGCGCAGCTGTGCTTTAGCGCACCGCACAATTTCCCGACTCCGAAAGGCTAGGCCCGCCCATGAACATTCACGAATATCAGGCAAAGGAACTGCTCGCGAAATTCGGCGTCCCCGTCCCAGCAGGCTATGCGGCGATGAGCGTGGACGAAGCCGTGGAAGCGTCGAAAAAGCTTCCCGGGCCGCTTTATGTCGTGAAGGCACAGATTCATGCCGGCGGTCGCGGCAAGGGCAAGTTCAAGGAACTCGGCCCCGACGCCAAGGGCGGCGTCCGCCTCGCCAAGACCGAGGAAGAGGTCCGGGCAGCGGCCAAGGACATGCTCGGCAACACGCTCGTCACGGTCCAGACGGGCGAGGCCGGCAAGCAGGTCAACCGCCTGTACGTCACCGACGGTGTCGACATCGCCAAGGAATTCTATCTCGCGGTGCTCGTCGACCGCGCAACCGGCCGTGTCGCGATGGTGGCATCGACCGAGGGCGGCATGGACATCGAGGATGTTGCGCACAACAGCCCCGAAAAGATCCACACGATGGACATCGACCCGGCGACGGGCTTCATGCCGCATCACGGCCGTGCCGTCGCAGCGGCGCTGGGCCTGAGCGGCGATCTCGCCAAGCAGGCGCAGAAGACCGCGGCCAAGCTGTACGAGGCGTTCCTCGGCACCGACGCCAGCCAGATCGAGATCAACCCGCTCGCCGTCACCGAGGACGACAAGCTGATGGTACTCGACGCCAAGGTCGGTTTCGACTCGAACGCGATGTTCCGCCACAAGGACCTCGCCGAACTGCGCGACGAGACCGAAGAGGACCCGATGGAGCTCGAGGCGTCGAAGCACGACCTCGCCTACATCAAGCTCGACGGCGATATCGGCTGCATGGTCAACGGCGCCGGCCTCGCCATGGCGACGATGGACATCATCAAGCTGAACGGCATGTTCCCGGCCAACTTCCTCGACGTCGGCGGCGGCGCGAACAAGGAAAAGGTCACCGCGGCGTTCAAAATCATCCTGAGCGACCCGGCAGTGAAGGGCATCCTCGTCAACATCTTCGGCGGGATCATGCGCTGCGACATCATTGCCGAGGGCATCGTCGCGGCGGCGAAGGAAGTGAACCTTTCGGTTCCGCTGGTCGTCCGCCTCGAAGGGACCAATGTCGACAAGGGCAAGGAAATCCTCGAAAATTCGGGCCTGCCGATCGTGTCGGCCGACGATCTGGGCGACGCGGCCCGCAAGATTGTCGGTGAGGTCAAGCAGGCGGCCTGACGCCGCCCGCGCGACAGCCTTTGGCGATTTGCGGGGCCGGGACGGATACGTCGCGGCCCCGTTTTCGTTGGGATGTGCAATAGGTCCGACGGCGCGCCCGGCCCCTGCCGCTACGGCAAGGCCGAATCGCCATACCGGTCTTGCGAAAAACGCGTAAAACCGCCATGTACGGCCCAACCGAAAGCCGTAATCAAGCGGACAAAACGGAAAGGACGCAAATGAAAGTGCTGGTGCCGGTCAAGCGCGTGCTTGACTATAACGTCAAACCCCGCGTGAAGGCGGACGGGTCGGGCGTCGATCTTGCCAACGTCAAGATGAGCATGAACCCGTTCGACGAGATCGCGGTCGAGGAAGCCATCCGCCTTAAGGAGAAGGGCCCGGTCGAAGAGATCGTGGTCGTCTCGATCGGCGAGCAGAAATGCCAGGAGACGCTGCGGACCGCGCTCGCAATGGGTGCCGACCGCGCGATCCTGATCACCACCGACGAACGCGTCGAGCCGCTGGGCGTCGCCAAGCTGCTGCAGAAGGTGGTCGAAGCCGAATCGCCCGAGCTGGTCATCCTCGGCAAGCAGGCGATTGACGACGACAACAACCAGACCGGTCAGATGCTCGCGGCGCTGCTCGGCTGGGCGCAGGGCACCTTCGCTTCCAAGGTAGAGCTGGGCGACGGCAAGGCGACCGTCACGCGTGAGATCGACGGCGGTCTCGAAACCGACGAGCTGACGCTGCCCGCCATCGTTACCACCGATCTGCGCCTCAACGAGCCGCGCTACGCGTCGCTGCCCAACATCATGAAGGCGAAGTCGAAGCCGATGGATACGAAGACCGTCGCCGATTACGGCGTCGACGTATCGCCGCGCCTGACCGTGACCAACGTTTCCGAGCCGCCCAAGCGGCAGGCGGGCGAAAAGGTCGCCGACGTGGATGAACTGGTTGCCAAGCTGAAGGCGATGGGAGTTCCGGCATGAAGACGCTCGTTTGGGTCGAACACGACAACAAGGAATTGAAGGACGCGACGCTCGCTGCGGTGACCGCGGCGTCGAAACTCGGCGAGGTGCATCTGCTCGTGGCC
Source organism: Stakelama marina (assembly GCF_018122655.1). Classification (GTDB taxonomy): domain Bacteria; phylum Pseudomonadota; class Alphaproteobacteria; order Sphingomonadales; family Sphingomonadaceae; genus Sphingomonas; species Sphingomonas marina. Next base: position 303,983 of record NZ_JAGRQC010000003.1, on the reverse strand, counting down.
GGATCGGGCTGCGATTCGGTCGCGCAGGCAGCGGCCAAGATCGAGGGCGTGGGCAAGGTCCATGTCGCCGACGACGCGGCCTATGCGCATGCGCTTGCCGAGAATGTCGCGCCGCTGATCGTCGATCTGATGGGCCATCACGACGCGTTCGTCGCGCCCGCCACGACGACCGGCAAGAACATCGCTCCGCGCGTCGCGGCACTGCTCGACGTGATGCAGATTTCGGACATCCTCTCGGTCGAGGGCGAAGACAGCTTCACCCGGCCGATCTATGCCGGCAACGCAATCGCCACCGTCAAGACGAGCGACGAGAAGCTCGTCGTCACCGTGCGCGGCACCGCGTTCGACAAGGCGTCCGCCGAGGGCGGGTCCGCCGAGATCGAGCAGGTTTCCGGCGCGGGCGACAAGGGCATCTCGAGCTTCGTCAAGGCGGACATCGCCGAAAGCGAGCGGCCCGAGCTGACCAGCGCATCGATCGTCGTATCGGGCGGCCGCGCGCTGCAGAACAGCGAGAATTTCCACAACATCATCGAACCGCTTGCCGACAAGCTCGGCGCCGCGGTCGGTGCGAGCCGCGCGGCGGTGGACGCGGGCTATGTCCCCAACGACTATCAGGTCGGCCAGACCGGCAAGATCGTCGCACCGGAAATCTATATCGCGATCGGCATTTCGGGCGCGATCCAGCACCTTGCCGGCATGAAGGATTCGAAGACCATCATCGCCATCAACAAGGATGAGGATGCGCCGATCTTCCAGGTCGCCGATTACGGCCTGGTCGCCGACCTCTACAAGGCGGTGCCGGAGCTGACCGAAAAGCTCTGACGACGCTGTATCTGCCGATTGAACGGGGTGGCGCGGGAAGACCGCGCCGCCCCGTTTCATATGGGCGCGGCCTGCATCCCCACAGACCACCGATCCGTACTTGCAGCACCGCGCCACCCCGCGTGACTTGCCGAGGCGGGATTAGCGGTTAAGCTGTTCGAAATTCTTGGGGACTCGAATGTATATGCGTAATCGCGTCGTAGCCGGCCTGGCCCTTGTGGCATTGTTGTCGGGATGCGGCGGCGGGGGATCGGGTGGAACAGTTTCCACCCCGCCGACATCGGGAAGCGGCGGCGGATCAGGCACGGCATCGGCCGGCGGGACATGTTCGCTGCTGTCGCGCCAGCAATGGGCCTTTGACCAGCTCGACGAATGGTATCTGTTTCCCGATACGCTGCCGAACAATCTCGACCCCGCGTCCTATTCGACGGTTCAGGACTATATTGACGCGCTGACGGCAAATGCCCGTGCGCAGGGCAAGGATCGCCACTTCACCTATCTGACCTCGATTGCCGAGGAAGACGCCTATTACAATTCGGGCCAGACGGCGGGCTTCGGTTTTCGGATCACGCTTGCGCCCGACAACAGCAAGCTGCTGATCGCAGAAGCGTTCGAGGGCGCCCCCGCGCTGAAGGCCGGTATCGACCGCGGCACCGCGATCACGGCGATCGGAACGAGCGAGAACAACCTGCAAACCGTCTCCGAACTGATCGCGAGCGGCGGCGGCGATGCACTCAACAATGCGCTGGGGCCATCGACCGCGGGTACGACCCGCTATTTCCGCATCACCGATGCCAGCGGCACGCGGGTCGTCAGTGTGACCAAGGCCGATTACGACATCGAACCGGTGTCGAGCCGCTACGGCGCACAGATATTGAGCGATGGTGGCCAGCAATATGGCTATATCAACCTGCGGACCTTTATTTCGACCGCCGATCCGGCACTGCGCGACGCCTTTGCGAAGTTCCGCGCGGCGGGGGTCGACAAGGTCATCGTCGACCTGCGCTACAATGGTGGCGGACTGGTTTCGGTCGCCGAGCTGATGGGCAATCTGCTGGGCGGGGATCATTCGACATCCGACGTGTTCGATCACATGACCTTCCGTCCGTCCAAGGCCTCGGAAAACACGACCGCGTATTTCGCGCCGCAACCGCAATCGATCGGCGCCACGCGCATCGCGTTCATCGGCACGCGCGGAACCGCGTCGGCCAGCGAGCTCGTCGTCAACGCCTTCATCCCCTATCTGCACACCGCCGACGGGCTGATCGGCACCAACACCTATGGCAAGCCGGTCGGACAGATCGCGGTCGATCGCAGCGAATGCGACGATCGCTTCCGGATTATCGCGTTCGGGCTGCACAACGCCAACAATCAGGGCGGTTATTTTGACGGGCTCGCGGGGACGGTGGAGGCGAGCTGCCAGGCGGATGACGATCTTTCGAGGCCGATGGGCGATCCGCAAGAAGCCTCGACCCGCGCCGCGCTCGATTTTCTCGAGGGCAAGAGCTGTACGCAGATCACCGCCGCCGGTGCGCAGACGACGCAGGCCGTGCAGCAGCGCCGCAAGCTGCTCCAGCCGGCTGTGCCCAGCACGCCGCAGCGCGAGGTACCGGGGCTTTACTGATCTTCGCGTTGCAACTCGGCTTGCTCTGGTCGCGGTCGATGGGCTGTGTCACCATCGGCCGGTCCACAAGGTTGGAGGGATAGCGCGATGGGCGGAACGAAGCTGAATGGGCGGTGCCTGTGCGGTGCGGTGACAGTGACAGCCTCCCCGCCCGGCCCCGAGCTTGATGCGTGCCACTGCACGATGTGCAGGCGCTGGGGCGGCATCGCATTTCTTTCGACGCGGGGCGTGGCCGAGCCCGCCTTCACCGGCACCGAACATATCCGCCGCTACGCCTCGTCCGACTGGGCCGAGCGCGCCTTTTGCGACCGGTGCGGGACGCATCTGTTCTTTCACTACAAACCGCACGACACCTATTCCTTTCCGGTCGGTCTGTTCGACGACGCGCCGGATGCGGCGATGGCCGAAGAGATATTCATCGACGAAAAGCCCGATTACTATGCGTTCGAAGGCGATCGTGAGCGGCTGACCGGGGCGCAGGTGATTGCCAAATATGCGCCCGGCAAGGGCTGATCGATGGCCGATGCGGTAAAGCTGCACGAGAGCTGGCGCGAACCGCTCTCCGATCAATTCGAGCAGCCCTATATGGCCGATCTGAAACGCTTCCTGCTCGCCGAGCGGGCGGCGGGGAAGCGCATCTTTCCGGCGGGCGGCGAATGGTTCGGCGCACTCGACCTCACACCGCTCGAACAGGTGCGCGTCGTGATCCTGGGGCAGGACCCCTATCACGGGCCGGGCCAGGCGCATGGCCTGTGCTTTTCGGTTCGGCCGGGCGTGCGGACGCCGCCAAGCCTCGTCAACATATACAAGGAGCTGCGCGACGATCTGGGGATCGCGCCGGCACGGCACGGGCATCTGGAACATTGGGCGCGGCAGGGGGTGCTTTTGCTCAACAGCGTGCTGACGGTCGAGATGGCGAAGGCGGCGTCGCACCGGGGGCGCGGCTGGGAACGCTTCACCGATGCCGTCGTCCGGCAGGTCGCGGCGAAGGAGGCGCCGGTGGTGTTCCTGCTCTGGGGATCGCATGCGCAGAAAAAGGCCGATTTCATCGCCTCGGTCGAACGCGGTGGGCGGCATCTGGTGCTGAAGGCGCCGCACCCGTCGCCGCTGTCGGCGCACACCGGCTTTTTCGGCTGCCGTCATTTCTCCAAAGCCAATGCGTTTCTGGAAGAGCGGGGACGCGGGAGCATCGACTGGGCGCTGCCCGAAATTGCCGCGGCGGATTGACCGCGGGGCGCTGGACGGGAAAGATCGACCGGCATGATCGCGCAACTTGCCATCGCCACCGCCATGGTGCTGCTGACCGTGGCGATCCACGGCGGCGGGATCATCGCGCTGGTGCGGCTGATGCGACTGGAGGCGGCGGAAGAGCGCAGCAGCCATATCATGCACGCGTCGTGGCGCGGGTTCCTGTTCGTGCTGACGCTGGTGCTCGGCCTGTTCGCGCTGCACGGTATCGAGATCTGGCTATATGCGCTGCTGTACCTGCTGGGCGGCGCGCTGGGCGATCTGGAACACGCGGTGTATTTCTCCACCATCACCTATGCGACGATCGGTTATGACGATCAGGGGCTGGCGCAGGCGTGGCGGCTGGTGGCGGCGATCGAGGGGATCAACGGGGTGATCCTGCTCGGCTGGTCGACGGCGTTCTTCGTGACGGTGGTCGGACGACTGGGACGGCGATAGCGCAGCGGCCGGTGCTGCGAGCGGCGTAGCCGGAAGTTAGCGAAGTTAACGGTACGTCCCCCCTCAATACCCCTTCTCGCGGCGGTCGCGGGCGCGAGCTTCGGCCTCTGCGCGTTCCTCGTCGGGGCGGACGAAGCGGACGGTGGGAAAGATCAGCGGGGTATCGGGGCGGGCATGGCCGAACCACGACGCCCAGGCATGGTCGCCGAGCGCGTTGAGCGAGCGGGCGAGGCCGAGCGCGGGCTGATCGGGATGGCGTTCTGCCGCGACGGAGTCGCGCCACGCGCCGTAGCGCACGGGATCGCGGTAGCGGAGCAGGAACATGGCGAGGCGTTCGTCATAATAGCGCCGCTCGCCGATCTGCTCGCCCTGGTAGAAGACGGGTCGCACGACGCCGTGGATGGCGCGCGAAAGCGCCGCGTCGGACAGCCGCGACACGGCATATTCGAGCGCATTTTCCCAGGCGCAGCGAAAGCTCTGCGCATCGGTCCGCGCGCGCAGATTATATGCGGCGGCGGTGGACATGCCGACCGCGCGGCACGCGGAATCGACACAGCCCGACGCGGCGAGCGCCTCGATGAACTCGCGCTGCTTGTCGGGGGTCCAGCCATCGTGGCGCTGGCGGGTGGGAACGGGTTCGAAGTCGGCGTCGAAGGATTCGTCCTCGACCGCCGGTTCGGGCGGGATGGGATTTCTGCCGTGGGTCATCGGGCAGTATGGAACATAAAAAGAACGGGTAGGAAAGTTCTTTTGCTTTGGGGGCGCGCCCGCAAGGGTCAGTCGGTCTTGCGGATGTCCTCGTCGAGGACGGCGACGGTGAGGCCGAGTTTGGTCACGGTCATGATGTTGTGCGCGGAGCGGCCGTCGGGGGCGAGCGTCAGCCATTGCTGCGTCGGCAGGCCGCCCTTCATGGTGAAGGACAGGTGGAGGCGGTTGCCCTCAACCTCGCCGGTGACGGGGCCGCTGGCATCGGTGAGCGTGCCCGAATAGCGGCCGGGGCCGGTGCGGCGGATGCGCCACTGGCGGTGCTTTGCGGGCTTGTCGCCCTCCTCCACCGTCTGATCGAGGACCAGCGTGTCGCCCTCCACCCGGCCGGTGCCGTGGACGAGCGTGGATTCGGTGCCCGAAAGGATTTTCTTGAGCCGCCCGGTGCCGAGCGTGGGCCCGGCGAAGAAGGCAAACACGTCGAAGCGCGGCTGCGGCGCGGGTTGCGCGATCGGCGGCGCGCCGACGCACCCGGCGAGGAGGAGCGGCGCGAGGATGGCGGGGGTCAGGCGGGGCATAGTTGGGGGAACGCGCCGGCGGCGGGCAGGTTCAGCACGGTATCGCGCGGAAGATGACAAATGTTGCGCGAATTCGTATATTGGTGCGCATGGCACAGATGAACGTCTCGATCCCTGATCAGCTCAAGGGCTGGGTGGAATCCCGGGTCGCCGAGGGGCGCTACAGCAGCACCAGCGACTATGTCCGCGATCTGGTCCGGCGCGACCAGGAGGCCGAAGAAGCGCGGCGGCGGCTGCAGGCGGCGATCGACGAGGGCCGTGCTTCGGGCGTGAGCGAGCGCGATCCGTTCGAGTATCTCGACGAGCTGCGCGCCGGGGTACGGGAGCAAGGATGCGGCTTGAGCTGAGCCGCAAGGCTCAGGCCGACCTCGGCGCGAGGATACTGTCGATCATGGCGGCGATGACCAATCCGGCGGGGCAGCTTCAAAATCGGGATCGTCGCTGAATCGCCATGACTCGGCCGCTGCCGGCAAATTTACAGCCAGAAATTTAACGCTAGCAATGTAGGATAATCTGATTCATCTATCGACTTAAGCAGACGGGGGAGCACTGCATGGCATCAACGATGCCTCTTTTGGATAGGGTGATACTTGATACCGTTGGGGAGGCCGAAGCGCAGGTTGAGACCGCGCTGGATTGCGATGTCTTGTATTACTATGGCGAACTGCGGACCAGCAACTTCACCTTTTTTCGCGATTCGATAGAGCGACTTGCTGAAAGGGCTGACAAGCGGGACGCGTTAGGCCTTTGCCTTACAACGCCCGGTGGCCAAGCCGAAGCTGTTGAACGAATGGTCGAAGTTATCAGACATCATTACAACAGTTTTTATGCGCTTGTGCCGAATACTGCCATGTCAGCCGGAACTATTTTCTGCATGGCTGCAGATAAAATATACATGGACTATTCGTCGGCTCTTGGTCCCATAGACCCCCAAGTTCCTGACCGTGAAAATCGCGTGTTGGTACCTGCGTTAGGGTATCTCGATAAAGTTGAAGAACTTATTCAGAAGAGTAATAGCGACACGATTTCTCCGGCAGAATTCCAAATGCTTCAAAGCTTAGATTTAGCGATGCTCCGATTTTACGAACAAGCGAAAGAGCTCTCGATAAATCTATTAAAGAAGTGGCTTGCAGAGTATAAATTTAAGAACTGGACTCATCATCGAACAACGAATCCCGGCACGCCTGTCACTCAGGATGAACGGCTCGTTCGAGCTGAGGAAATCGCTACTAAGCTCTCAGATAACAACCTCTGGCATTCGCACGGACGCATGATTGGGATGGGAACGCTCCGATCAGAAATGCGATTAGAGGTCGAGGATTTTAGCGACGACAGCGAACTCCATGCCCACGTCCGGCGTTATGCTGACACATTGACCGGCTATATCGAACGTCACGGCCAAGCTTTCACAATTTTTAACCGCATTCTGCAATGAGGTGCCCCATGATGATCGATCAAGCACTTAAGGCAGCGTTGAAAGACACGCCAAAGGGTGAAAACTTTGATTCGCAGCTCCAACTGAATAAGAAATTTCAGAATCGAATGGAGCGTGCTGGCGTCGTGACCCGCAAACAGTCGTTCAGCATTCCGTTGATGGAGCGTATCGTAGGATCTAGCGACCGTCGCTGACGGATAATGCGCATTGGAGGGCCTAAAAGTCCTCCCGCGATGACCTCGCGACCGCGTACCCCGCTGCAATCAACGCCCCCAGCGCCGCCTCGTCTAACCCCCCGCCCAACCGCAGCTTGACGTGGCGCATACGCTTGCCGGCGCCTTCGAGCAGGCCGGCGGGATCGGGGAGCGAGGCGCCGTGGAAGAAGCCGATCGCGGCGTGGGCGCGGTAGGCGGCGACATAGGCGAAGGCGGCCTGGCCGACACAGGCGGTGGGGCAGCGGTCGTGGATGACTTCGCGCACGTCTTCGCCGCACGCGCGCATCCGCTCGAACCACGGACGCAGAATCTGGCGGAGCGGATCGGTGGTGTCGAACCACGCCGCGACCGCCGGATCGCGCCGTACCGCTCCGGTGAGCAGGAACGGCGCGTCAGCGGCGGGCATGGCGGTCAGTCCTCGGCGGGGATGTAGAGGTCGCCGCCCTGGCGGTATTTCTCTGCCATCTGTTCCATGCCGGCTTCGGCATTTTCGGGGGTTTCGCTTGTGGCAGCGGCCCCTGCACCATTCCCGTTCCGGGGAGGATTTGCGGCGAGGAAGCTGTCGGCGCCCTGGTTCTGCTTGGCGGCGAAGTCGCGCACTTCCTGCGTGATCTTCATGCTGCAGAATTTGGGGCCGCACATGCTGCAGAAATGCGCGGTCTTGGCGCCTTCGGCGGGGAGCGTCTGGTCGTGATACTGCTCCGCCGTGTCGGGATCAAGCGACAGGTTGAACTGGTCGCGCCAGCGAAATTCGAACCGCGCGCGGCTGAGCGCATCGTCGCGGAGCTTGGCGGCGGGGTGGCCCTTGGCAAGGTCGGCGGCGTGGGCGGCGAGCTTGTAGGTCACCACGCCGACCTTCACATCGTCGCGGTCGGGCAGGCCGAGATGCTCCTTGGGCGTGACGTAGCAGAGCATCGCGGTGCCGTACCAGCCGATCTGCGCCGCGCCGATCGCGCTGGTGATATGGTCGTAGCCCGGCGCGATGTCGGTGGTGAGCGGCCCGAGCGTGTAGAAGGGCGCCTCTCCGCAGGCCTCGAGCTGCTTGTCCATATTCTCCTTGATCTTGTGCATCGGCACATGGCCGGGGCCTTCGATCATGACCTGGACGTCGTGTTCCCACGCCTTGTGGGTGAGTTCGCCCAGCGTGTAGAGTTCGGCGAACTGCGCCTCGTCATTGGCATCGGCGATCGAGCCGGGGCGCAGGCCGTCGCCAAGGCTGAAGGCGATGTCGTACGCCTTCATGATCTCGCAAATGTCCTCGAACCGTTCGTAGAGAAAGCTCTCCTTGTGGTGGGCGAGGCACCATTTCGCCATGATCGAGCCGCCGCGGCTGACGATGCCGGTGACGCGCTTTGCTGTCATCGGCACATAGGGCAGGCGGACGCCGGCATGGATGGTGAAATAGTCGACGCCCTGCTCCGCCTGCTCGATCAGCGTGTCGCGGAAGATTTCCCAGGTCAGGTCCTCGGCGATGCCGCCGACCTTCTCGAGCGCCTGATAGATCGGGACGGTGCCGATGGGGACGGGCGAGTTCCGGAGAATCCATTCGCGCGTGTCGTGGATGTTGCGACCGGTCGACAGGTCCATGACGGTGTCGGCGCCCCAGCGGATCGACCAGACCATCTTGTCAACCTCGTTCGCGACATCGCTGGCGACGGCGGAGTTGCCGATATTGGCGTTGATCTTGACGAGGAAGTTGCGGCCGATCGCCATCGGCTCGCTTTCGGGGTGGTTGATGTTGTTGGGGATGATCGCGCGGCCGCGGGCGACCTCGTCACGGACGAATTCGGGGGTGACGTGATCGGGGATGGCGGCGCCGAAGCTCTCTCCGTCGCGGGTGGCGGCTTCGCGGGCAGCGATGCGTCCAAGATTTTCGCGGACGGCGACATATTCCATCTCGGGCGTGATGATGCCGCGCCTGGCATAGTGCATCTGCGACACGTTGGCGCCGGGCTTGGCACGCAAGGGGCGCTTCACGACGTTGGGGAATTGCGGGACGCCGCCCGAGCGATCGGGACCGGTGAGGCCGTTATCCTCCGGCTTGATCTCGCGCGCGTCGTAGGATTCGACATCGCCGCGCCCCTCGATCCACGGGCGGCGGAGCTGCGGCAGGCCGGCGGAGATGTCGATGTTCGCTTTCGGATCGGTATAGGGTCCCGAGGTGTCGTAGACGCGAAGCGGCGGCTCTCCGCAGCCGGGTTCGAGGTCGATCTCGCGCATCGCCACGCGGTGCTCGCCGACATGGATTTTCCGCGAGCCGCGGATCGGGCCGGTGGTCACCTTCATGCGTTCGATGGGGGAATCGATATCGGCCATGGGTCGCTCCAAATGCTGTGTCGGAGCGAGGGCCGGAATTCTTTGGAAAACCGCTCCCTCCCTCCGCCGGTTTCAACCGGATCAGGTTCTGCGGGTCGCGGGCCGAATGTGCCCGCCTCTCAACCGCATGCGTGCGGTCCCCCGGGGATGTTGGTCGCGACTCTAACGGCTATCGAGCGCGAGCGATAGGGGTCAGAAAGTGTAGGCGAGGCCCAGCCCCGCAATCCACTGGTCGCGGTTGCCGACATCGGCGACGATCGGGCTGTCGGCATATTTGCCGAGGATGCGCGTATAGCCGATGCCCCCGCCGATGCCGAGGCCGTGGGTCAGATCGCCGGTGATGCTCTGCAGCCCGTAGATGCCGAGCGAATAGCTCTGAAAGCCGCTGCCGGAGACGTGATAGGGACGCAGACCGCTCGCCGCGCTGCCCGCCGGGGTGACGTCGTAATAATAGCTGCCATAGCCCTTGCCGACATAATCGGCGGAGGCGCTGATGCCGACGAGATTATAGCGCGACAGCGGCGTGAAATAGCTGATCTGCGGGCTGATCGTATAGCTTTTATGTGCATTGCCGACATCGGTCGTGACGGCGACGCGCGCGGTCAGCGTGTCATAATCGCTGGTGACGACGCCGGTACGCGATATGCCGGCAAAACCGCCGACTTCATAGGCGGTGTTGAGCTTGCCGAGCGCGGCGACCTGCGGCGTGTGGATGTCGCCGGTGCGGTTGAGGCGGATGCCCGCGACCGGCCCCGCCTCGAACGAGGTGCCGACGCCGCCGCTATCGGGGACGAGATCGACGTAAAGCTGCGTACCGCGCGTCCAGAAGCTGATCCCCGACACCTGGCCGATGGCGATGCCGACCGGATAGAGGCGGTTGTCGTCCGCGCCTTCGTAATCGGGCAGCGACCCCACGCCAGCGCCGATTGTGACGCGGTCGCCCGACATGTCGGGCGGAGGAGGCGCCTCGGTCGTTTGCGCCCAGGCGGCGGTTGGCGTGCAGGACAGGCAAAGGCCGATAGCGGCAAGATAGGTCTTCAAGCGTGGCTTCCCCCGAAAAAGGTTCAGCAACTTCAAACGCTCGTCCGCGACCGCCGGTTCCTCTGGCCGTTCGTCAGAGGATGTAGCGCATCCGCACCTGCTGCGTCTCGGTCGGCCCCGACACGTCGAACCGGGCCGCATCGAAACGCGGCGGGCCGAAGCGGATCGCGGGGTTGCGCGAAAAGCCGAAGCCTTCGCGCGGGATACCGGCAAAGGTATCGAGTTTTGCGTTGCCGTTTTCGTCGTGGATCACCGACACGGCATAGGCCCCCGGCGACAAGGCGGTGAAGCGAACCTCTCGCTCGGTCGCGGGCACCGACCGCGTGATCGCGGCGGCATCGCCCTTGCAATCGGGGAAATGGTCGGCATCGGCGGTGAGGCAGAGGCGAATCTGGCCCTTGTCCGAGCGCAGACCGGTGACATCGACGGTCAGATCAGTGACCGGAGCCGCCCCCGGCAACAGGCTGACCACGATCAGCGCCGCGCCCAGCCTGCGCAGAAAGCGGTGCGCGGGGCCGGCCTGCGAAACTTCCCAGGCCGCCGTCCGTGCCGCAGAGGCGATCCCAGAAGCGGAAATAAAGGCCATAATTGCATCCATAGCGTTCGTGATGCCGCTGGTGGTGGCTGGCGGTAATCACCCAGCGCCCCAATGGCCCGTCCCAGATGAACCGGGGGAAAACCTCCCACCCCATATGGTTGGTAACACCCATAACGGTCATGATGGTCAGCACAATGCCGAGCGCGGCGACATGGATCGGAATCGCGAAGACCAGAAGCGGAATGACGATGGCACCGGTCAGCGCCTCGATCGGGTGAAACGCCATCGCCGCCCAGGCGGTCGGCGGGCGGCTGGCATGATGGACGGCATGCGCGATGCGAAACAACCTTGGCCAGTGCATCCAGCGATGCGTCCAGTAGAACCAGGTGTCGTGCGCGGCGAGGTAGAGCAGCACCGACAGCGGCAGATACCACAGCGGATAGGCATGGATGTCGGTATAGATCGCCGTCCACCCCCTGTTCTGCCAGCCCCAGGCGACGATGCCGGCGGGAATGCCATAGATCGCCGCCGAATACAGGCTCCAGCGAATCTCCTTCACGATCTGACGATCGAGACCGGTGTAAAGGCCCGGACGCGTCAGCCGCGTCGCCAGCGCGAACCCGCCGCTCGACAGCAGGTAACGGATGCCGACGATCAGCGTCATGGCAAGCGCGGACAGGGCGATGGCGAGGAACGCGGTCATTGCAGGCAATCTACCGCGTGGATGCGACAAAGGCGAGCGGCGCGTCCGCTTCGCCGTCGCTCTTGTCGTCATCCCGGATCAAGTCCGGGACGACGGAAGGAAGATAGTCAATTGCCCGCCTGCTCGCGGCCCGAAACCTCCGCACCGGCGTCGGCGGGCAGACGCCAGTAGAACGCCATGCCGATCAGCGAGACGAGCGCCACGATCGCGAAGGCGGGGGAAATGTCGGCGGCGGTCAGCTCGGTGCTGCCGCGCCACAGCATGGCCTGATGCACCAGAACGGCGGCAAGGCCGACGCCAATGCTCTGCGCCATCTGCTGAAACATCGTGGCGAGGCTGGAGGCGCGGCTCATCTGCGGCGCGTCGATATCGGCATAGGCCATCGCGTTGAGTGCGGTGAAATGGAGCGAGCGGAAGAAGCCGCCGACGAGCAGCACGCCGAGGATCACCCAATGCGGCGTGCCCGCGCGGAACAGCGCATAGGCCGCAGACATAGCGGCGACGATGACCGCATTGCCGAGCAGGATGGGTCGGAAGCCGAACCACGCGATGATCGGCCGTGCGACGACCTTCATCACCAGCGCGCCGAGCGCGCCGGCAAAGGTCAGCGATCCGGCCGCGAACGCCGACAGGCCGAAGCCGAGCTGGAGCAGCAGCGCGAGCAGAAACGGGCTGGCGCCGATCACCAGCCGCGAGAACATCCCCCCGACGGTGCCCGCGGCATAGGTCTGCACGCGCAGCAGCGACAGATCGAGGATCGGGTTGTCGACGCGGCGTTCGTGGCGGACGAACAACGCCAGGCTGGCGACGCCGCCGATCAGCATCGCAGCGACGAGCCATGTCGGGAGCGCGCCGCGGCCGAGATTGTCGAAGCCATAGACGATACCCGCAAGCCCGAGCCCGGTGAGCGCGAAGCCCGTCCAGTCGAGCTTTCCGGGGCGTTCCTCGCGAACGTCGGGAAGGAAGATCGTGACGAGGATCGCGCCTAATATCCCCATCGGAATATTGATGAAGAAGATCCAGCGCCATGAAAAGAAGGTGACGATGAACCCGCCGACCGGCGGCCCGAGGATCGGACCGAGCAGCGCGGGCATCGTCAGCCAGGTCATCGCCTGGACGAGTTCGGACTTGGGCACGCTGCGCAGAAGGACCAGCCGACCGACGGGGAGCATCATCGCGCCCGCCATCCCCTGCAGCATGCGCGCGGCGATCAGCATCGGCAGGTTCTGCGCGAGCCCGCACAACAGCGAGCTTAGCGCGAAGCCGATGATCGCGGTGCGGAAGACGCGCTTCGGCCCGAACCGGTCGGCGACCCAGGCGGAGATCGGCAGGAAGATCGCGGCGGCGAGGAGGTAGGATGTGATCGCGAGGTTGAGCGTCACCGCACTTTCGCCGAGCGCACGCGCCATCTGCGGCAGCGCATTGGCGATGATCGTCGAATCGAGCGTCTGCATGAACAGCGCGGTGCCGATAATCATCGGCAACAAAGGCCCGCGATGCGTGTCCGTATCGAAGCCGGTTTCGGGCGGCGCCATCGCGGCTTCGGACAGCGCCCCGCTTTCGGTCGCCGCCGGTTCGGGCTCGGTGCGCGCGTCGAGGCTCATGGCTGCACCTCGACGAGCGCGGCGATGGCGGGCAGCGCCGCCGCGATCGCGTCGCGCGCATCCGGGTCGAGCGCCGCCAGCCGGTCGCGCAGCCAGCCGGTGCGCGAATCACGGATCGAGGCGAGCGCAGCGCGCCCCGCCGCGGTGAGCGCGAGCCCGACGCGGCGCTGGTCGCCGCACGCGCTCGGCTGGCGTTCGATCCAGCCGGCGGCTTCGAGCCGCTTCACGTGCGCGCTCATCGTCGGGCGACGGATCATCTCCATATCGGCAAGTTCGGAAACGCCGATGCCGGGGCGACGATAGATGATGCTGAGGAGCTGCCAGTCGACCTCCGAAATCCCCACCCGCTGCGCCTCGCGCCGGAGGTGACGCGCAAGGCGAAGCACCGCGGGACGCAGCGCTTCGGCGAGCGAGGTGGTGTCGGGGGCTGGCATCGACGGTATTTAGTTAGGCTCTCTAACTATGCAAGGGCGGTGCTTGGTATGTCTGGACAGATCAGATATCGCTTCAAATTAGAGGGCGAGGGGGCACATGAATAAGCATCTTGCGTTGGCAATAATTGTCGCGACCGGTCTTTTACCCGGATCGCTCGCCATTGGCGCCACGCCTCGCTGCTCGTTTCCGCACGGTGACAAGACGAGCGTCAATGAGATGATTGCTTCGATTAAGCGGACCAAAGCGGTATGCGCGTTGCCGTGGCGTGCCTTGAAGTCCGCAGTTCAAGATCCCGCGGCGATCAAACAGCTACAGGCAGCTTACGATGCCATAATCGCGAAGTATCCTGACCACGTGCAGGGAGCCACCGCGCGCCGGTCTGAAGTCGATGCGGCGGCAGGTCATCCGGAAAAGATGCTTGCGATAGCGGATGCTAATGTCAAACTTCATCCCGAAGATAAGACTTTGTCGAATATGTCGTGCTTCGCTCGCGGCCGATACGGCTTCGATGTGGCGAACGCTATGCCATACTGTAATGCCGCCGTCGCTAATGGACGGCCGGGATATGCGCTCGTGAACCGGGGCCGTGTTGAGCTCGAAACTGGGCAAAACGAGGCCGCATTTGCAGACTTCAACGAAGCCATGGGCGACAAGAATTTTCAGAAGCATTTCATGTTGGTGGACGCTGTCTATGGTCGTGGGATCGCTCGATTGCGGCTAGGCGACGAGGGAGGCTCAAAGGATATTAAAGCCGCGATCCACGCCCGTCCCACCATCGTCAAGGATTTCGAGGATGGAGGCGTCTATCAGCCTGACGATTCAGACGTTTCTGCGTCAAAGCGGAAACGATCAAGCTCGCGATAGTGTTTTGAAGCTCGGCACAGCCTTCTGGGTCTGACATATGCGGCGTCACGATTTCCGTGGCCGCCATGCGACGAACCGAGTCCCCCGGCCGGGTGAAATGCTGGGGTGCGGGGCTTCCGCAGCGGGGGCGCTTGGGCTAGGCGCGGGGCAATCATGGCTTCCTCCATTTCCTGTGACATCGCGATCGTCGGCGGCGGGCTTTCGGGCGCGCTGATCGCGCTGGCGCTGGCGAAGAAAAAGCCCGACGCCACGATCCGCCTGATCGAAGCAGGACGGCATATCGGCGGCAATCACCTGTGGTCGTTCTTCGCGAGCGACATCGACGATGCCGACCGCTGGCTGGTCGCGCCGCTGATCAGCCATGGCTGGACCGGTTACGATGTCGCGTTCCCTGCGCATCATCGCACGCTGAAACAGGGATATTATTCGATCGATTCGACGCGGCTCGACCAGGTGGTGCGCAAGACGCTGCCGCGCGGCACGGTGATGCTCCGGCGCAAGGTGGTCGGCGCCAGCGCGCGCACCGTCGTCCTGTCCGACGGCGACCGGGTGGAGGCGAAGGGCGTGATCGATTGCCGCGGACCGGGCGACCTGTCGCTGCTCGATTGCGGGTGGCAGAAATTCCTCGGCCAGGAATTCACGCTTGCCGAGCCGCACGATGCCAAGCGGCCGATGGTGATGGACGCGACCGTCGAGCAGATCGACGGCTATCGCTTCGTCTATGCGTTGCCCTTTGCCGCGACGCGGATGTTCATCGAGGACACCTATTATTCGGACACTTCCGATATCGACCGCAAGGCACTGAACCGGCGCATCCTGAACTATGCGAACGCGCGCGGCTGGCAGATCGACGAATCGGTGCGCACCGAAGCGGGCGCACTGCCGGTCGCGATGGGCGGCGATTTCGAAGCCTATTGGCGCTCGGGCGGCAACCGCATCGCCAAGGCGGGGATGCGCGCCGGGCTGTTCCACCCGCTGACCGGATATTCGCTGCCCGACGCAGTGCGCACCGCGGTGCTGGTCGCGGGGTTTTCGGACTATTCGGGCGGTACGCTGCACGACATGTTGCACGGCCATGCGAAAATGGCGTGGAAGCGCGGCCAATATTATCGCATGTTGACGCGCATGCTGTTCCGGGCCGCCGAACCACAAGAGAGATACCGCGTCCTCGAACGCTTCTACCGCCTCGATCCCGGGCTGATCGCGCGCTTCTATGCCGCGCGCTCCACGCTGGCCGATCGTGCGCGCGTGCTGATCGGCAAGCCGCCGGTGCCGATCGGGCGCGCCATCGCCGCGATCACCGAGAAACGCCCATGAGGAACGCCGTCGTCATCGGCGCCGGATTCGGCGGGCTCGCGCTTGCCATCCGGCTGCAATCGGCGGGCGTCGATACCACGCTGATCGAGGCGCGCGACCGGCCGGGCGGGCGCGCCTATGTGTGGCAACGCGACGGCTTTACCTTCGACGCCGGGCCGACCGTCATCACCGCACCCGAAGCGCTCGAGGAATTATGGGCGCTGTCGGGCAACGACATGAAACGCGACGTGACGCTGGAGCCGGTGTCGCCCTTTTACCGCCTCAACTGGCCCGACGGGACCAATTTCGACTATTCGGCCGACGATGCGACGCTGAAACAGGAAATCGCCAAGCTCAACCCGCGCGACATCGCGGGCTATGGCCGATTCCTCGACTATTCGGCGGGCGTGTACCGCGAAGGATATGAAAAGCTCGGCCAGGTCGCGTTTCTCGACTTCGCCTCGATGGTCAAGGCAGCACCGCAGCTTGCCAAATACGAAGCGTGGCGATCGGTCTATTCGGTCGTGTCGAAATTCGTGTCGAACGAAAAGCTGCGCCAGGCGCTGAGCTTTCACACGCTGCTGGTCGGCGGCAACCCGATGACGACGAGCGCGATCTATGCGCTGATCCACAAGCTCGAACGCGACGGCGGCGTCTGGTTCGCGCGCGGCGGAACCAACAAGCTGGTCGCCGGCATGGTCGCGCTGTTCGAACGGCTGGGCGGAACGATGCGGCTGGACGATCCGGTGGTCGAAATCGCGACGCTGGGCGACCGCGCGACCGGTGTGACGACGGCAAGCGGCTTTTCGGTTCAGGCCGATGCGGTGGCATGCAACAGCGACATCATCCACAGCTATCGCGACCTGCTGAGCGGATCGCGCAGCGCGCAGCGAACGCTGAAACGGCTTGAGAAGAAACGCTTTTCCCCCTCGCTGTTCGTCGTCCATTTCGGGGTGAAGGGGACATGGCCCGGCATCCCGCACCACATGATCCTGTTTGGCCCCCGCTATAAGGGCCTGCTGTCCGACATCTACGATCACGGCGTGGTGAGCGAGGACCTGTCGCTTTACCTCCACCATCCGACGATCACCGATCCCGACATGGCGCCGGAGGGGCATTCGACCTTCTATGCGCTCGCACCCGTACCGCATATGGGCAAGTCGCCCGTCGATTGGGAGCGGGTCGGCCCGGTCGTCGAGAAGCGCATCCTCGACGAAGTCGGCCGCCGGCTGATTCCCGACATCCACGACCGTATCGTGACGAAGTTCTCCTATATGCCCAGCGACTTCGCCCACGACCTGAACGCGCATCTGGGCAGCGCCTTCTCGCTGGAGCCGATCCTGACCCAAAGCGCCTATTTCCGCGTCCACAACCGCGACGACCATATCCCCAACCTGTATTTCGTCGGCGCAGGGACGCATCCCGGCGCCGGCATCCCCGGCGTCGTCGGCAGCGCCAAGGCGACCGCGCAGCTGATGCTGGGGAGTGAGGCATGAAGCGGCTGGCGGTTTATTGCGGATCGGCGACGCCCGCCGATCCGGTCTATATCGAGGCGGCGCGCAACCTCGGACGGTCGCTTGCGGAACGCGGCATCGGCGTCGTTTACGGCGGTGGCAAGCTGGGGCTGATGGGCGCGGTCGCCGACAGCGCGCTGGACGCGGGCGGCGAGGTGATCGGCGTGATCCCGCAGGCGCTGGTCGATGCAGAGGTCGCGCACCGGAACCTGTCCGAGCTGCACGTCGTCGAGACGATGCATGAGAGGAAGGCGCGCTTTACCGAGCTGGCCGACGGGTTCGTCACCATTCCCGGCGGGACCGGCACGATGGACGAGCTGTGGGAGGCGATGAGCTGGTCGCAGCTCGGCTATCACAGCGATCCGGTCGGCCTGCTCAACATTGCGGGCTATTACGACCATCTGATCCGGTTCGTCGAAAAGATGGGCGAGGTCGGATTCCTGCGGCCGCAGCACCAGAATATCCTGATCGTCGCGAACGAACTCGACACGCTGCTCGACCGGATGGCGAAGTACGAGCCGCATGTGCCGATCACGCGGATGACGCGCGCCGACCTGTGAGCGCGGCTGGGGGGCATCCGAGCCGTGCGGCGATCGTCGCGACGGCGCAGGAGACGATCGCGCGCGGGTCGAAAAGCTTCGCCGCCGCGAGCCGCCTTTTCGACCGCAAGACGCGCGAGCGGGCATGGCTGCTTTATGCCTGGTGCCGCGCGTGCGACGATATCGCCGATGCGCAGGAACTGGGCCACGGCGCGGTGAAGGTCGTCAATGGCCCGGCGCGCATCGCCGCGATCCGCGAGGCGACCGAAGAGGCGCTGGCCGGACGCTGGGTCGGCGACGCGGCGTTCGACGGGCTGCGCATCCTGCTGACGGAAGTGGCGATCCCGCGAACGTTCATCGACGATCTGATCGCTGGCTTCGCGATGGATGCCGAGGACTGGCGACCGCGCAGCGAAGCCGACCTGCTAACCTATTGCTATCATGTCGCGGGCGTCGTCGGCTGCATGATGGCGGTGGTGATGGGCGTGTCGCCCGATGACGAGGAAACGCTCGACCGCGCCTGCGACCTTGGCCTAGCTTTCCAGCTCGCCAATATCGCGCGCGACATCGAGGAGGACGACCGCGCCGACCGCTGTTACCTCCCGCTCGAATGGCTTGCCGAGATGGATATTCCGCCGGGCGAGCATATGAAGCCGCCGTTCCGTTCGCGACTGGTCGTGCTGGCGCGCAGGCTGACCGACCTTGCCGAAATCTATGCCGACAGCGCGCGCGCAGGTGCCGCCAAACTGCCCTTCCGGTCGGCCTGGGCGGTACTCGCCGCCGCCGGAATCTATGGAGGGATCGCCCGCAAGGTCGCAGCGGCGGGCGAGCATGCCTGGGATCACCGCACCACGACGCGCCCGGCCGAAAAGCTGGCGGCAACCGCACGCGCCGCCGTCGATGCCGCGCGCCTGAAACAGCAATCGCAACCCGCGCCGCGGCCGGGCGATCTGTGGACCCGGCCGAAAATAACGTCTGCGTAACATTAACCGCATCGGGTAAGAACCGGGAAAGGTCCGCGGGCGCACCAGCAGGCTCCCCCCAAGATCCGAGGGCGCGCGCACCGCGTGCGTCCTCGGCATCGGCCAGGACATGCAGTCGGGCAGGTCCTCGCCGGCGCTAGTGCGCGGTAGCGATTTCGGGCACCGGCAGGCGGACCTGAACGCGCAGCAGATCGCCCTCCTCGGTAAAGGCCACGCTGCCGCCATTGGCTTGCAGCATTCGTTCAATCAGACCATGCCCCTGCCCGCCCGGTCGCCGTTCGGCGATACGGGTTGGCTCGACCCAGTCGAGACACAGCTCGCCATCGCCGTGACGCGCATCGACCTGAACCTTGAGGCCGTTTTTCATCGCGCCATATTTCAGGCTGTTGGTGCACAGCTCGCCGAAAACGAGCGCCAGCGCCTGCATGGCGCCATCGGACATGATGATTTCGGGAAGCGTACCGAACTCGATCAGCGATTGTTCGGCATAGACCTTCATCAGCTCGGGGATGACCTCGCGCAGATTCTTGTTGTCGGCCCGTTCGAGCAGCATCGCCTGAAGGTTCGCCAGCTGGCCGAGTTTTTCCGCCACCGCCGTGGCAAAACCCTGCACTTCGGGCTTGTTCCGCGCGCTGAGCATCAGCAGCCCGGCGGCAACCGTCAGCGAATTTTTCAGCCGGTGGCGCATTTCGGTCGAAATCGCGTCGGCGCGGTCGCGTTCGGCGACTTCGGCCGTGGCATCGCGCGCGATGGAAACGAGATATTGCACCGTACCGTCGTCGTCGCGAACCGGTGCGACGGTGACGTCCCACCAGCCGGGGCGCCCCTTGATATTGTATCGAAACGCCTCGAACCGTTCGCGCTCGCCCAAGCGGGCCTGGTCGATGGCATGTTCGACCTTCGGCCGGGCCTCTTCGGGCCACAATTCGATCCAGCGCCGACCGACAAGCTCTTCGGGATCGCTGAGCTCCATCGATTCGGCGCCCTGACGGTTCACATATTGGATGACGCCGTCGAGGCTCAGGATCTTTACGCAGTCATGCGTCTGATCCAGCACCGTGGCCAGCATATGGGTCTGGTCGTCGGGTGTGCCGACCGATCCGGAAATCGAAATGGGGTTACTCCTCGGTACGCTACCCGACATCTTTCGCACCGATAGCATCAAGGTGCAATTGATACGCATCAATCGATCTGTCTGCGTAACGGCCCGCAGCAGATCGCGACGCGGGGCGGCAACCAATATTGCGCCCATATGAAAAACCCCGCCGGAAGGGCGGGGTCTTGTACCGATGGTACGTTGGTGGACCGGCGGTCAGCCTTCGTCGGGCGCGCCGGCGTTTCGATTGTCGACCATATGGACGACCTTGCGCTGGCAACTTGCCTCGATCACCGGATAAAACAGGTCGGTATTGCGGCGTAACGCGCCGGGAATCGCCGCCTGGCATGCGGCAGCGGTCGAATAATGCGCCTCTTCGACGCGCGCCTGCTGGCACATCGCGCCCGAATCGGCGCACCCCATGATCGCGATGACGAATGTCAGCGGTTCCATTTCATCCTCCAGTCAAGGCGTAAATCGACGAACCGCCGGACAGGTTCCGACGAAATCGTTGCATCGCGGTGGCGCACGACCCAAATGCGGTACCGCCAATGCCCCCCGACACATCTTCTCCCGGCGACGTAGAGCGCCCGCTTTTCGCGACCATCCGGCGATTTCTGCCCTATCTGTGGCCGGCCGATTCGCGCGCGCTGAAAATCCGCATCGTCGGCGCGATGCTGTTCGTGATCGCGTCGAAGCTGGTGCAGGTATACGGCGCGCCGTTCGCGTTGCAGGGCGCGGTCGACCGGATGGCGTCGGGTCCTCGCGACGCGGTGACGCTCGTCGTGCTGCTGGTGATCGGCTATGCCGCCGCACGCTTCGGCACGGTGCTGTTCAACAATTTGCGCAACGTGGTGTTCGAACGTGTCGGACAGGAAGCGACGCGCAACCTGGCAGCCAACGTCTTTCGCCATCTGCACGCGCTGAGCCTGCGCTTTCACCTCGAGCGGCGCACGGGCGCGGTCACCCGCGTCATCGAGCGCGGCACCAAGAGCATCGATACGATGCTGTATTTCCTGCTGTTCAACATCGCACCGACGATCCTCGAACTCGCGCTCGTCATCGGTATCTTCTGGACGCGGTTCGGGCTGTGGCTGGTCGCGGCGACGCTGGTGATGGTCGTGGTCTATATCGCCGCGACGCGCGCGATCACCGACTGGCGGACCAAGCTGCGCGAGCAGATGAACGAACTCGACACCGGCGCCGTCGCGCACGCCGTCGATTCGCTGCTCAATTTCGAAACGGTCAAATATTTCAACGCCGAGGAGCGCGAGGCGCGCCGGTACAACCGCGCGATGTCGGCCTATGCCGATGCCGCGGTGAAGAGCGAGAACAGCCTCGCTTTCCTCAACATCGCGCAGTCGCTGATCACCAACACGATGATGGGCGGCGGCATGGCGATCGTCGTCTATGGCTGGGCGAGCGGACGGTTCAGCCCTGGCGACGTGGTGCTGGTATCGACGCTGCTGTCGCAGCTGTTCCGCCCGCTCGACCTGCTCGGCATGGTCTATCGCACCGTGCGCCAGGGAGTGATCGACATGGGCGCGATGTTCGACCTGGTCGATACGCCGGCCGATGTGACCGACGCCGGGGACGCCGCGCCGCTCGACGTGGCCAAGGGCCATGTCCGCTTCGAAGGCGTTCGCTTCGGCTATGGCGACGACCGCGAGATACTGAAAGGCATCGACCTCGACGTCGCACCCGGATCGACGCTTGCAGTGGTCGGGCCATCGGGCGCGGGCAAATCGACGCTCGCGCGGCTCCTGTTCCGCTTTTACGACGTCACCGGCGGACGCATCACCATCGACGGCCAGGATATCGCGCAGGTCACGCAGCAATCGCTGCGCGCCGCGATCGGCATCGTTCCGCAGGACACGGTGCTGTTCAACGAAACCATAGGCTACAACATCGCCTATGGTCGCGAGGGCGCGGGGACGGACGACATCCACCGCGCCGCGCGGGGTGCCGCGATCGCCGATTTCATCGCGACGCTGCCCGAGCGATATGAAACGCGGGTCGGCGAGCGCGGACTGAAACTTTCGGGCGGCGAAAAACAGCGCGTCGCGATTGCGCGCACGCTGCTCAAGGACCCGCCGATCCTGATCCTCGACGAGGCGACGAGCGCGCTCGACAGCCGCACCGAGGCCGAAATCCAGACGACGCTGGAAGCGATCGAGCGCGGGCGTACGACGATCGTCATCGCGCACCGGCTGTCGACGGTGGTCCATGCCGACCAGATCGTCGTGCTCGACGCAGGCCGCGTCGCCGAGCGCGGCACGCACACCGAATTGCTGCGCCGCCAAGGGTTGTACGCCGAGATGTGGAACCGCCAGCAGGCCGAACGCGACCTCGGGGTGGCGGCGGAATGAGGCGCGCGGCCCGTCGCTCCAATCTAACCCTTCATCCCGGCGACAGCTTCGGTATGATATCAGCTGAAACCAAATTCAAAGCGTTCGCTTTCCCCAAGGAGACACGATGCACCTCAAGCCGATTTTCGCCACAGCCGCGCTTGCGCTGGCGACCAGCGCGATGACCCCGACCATCGCAAGCGCGCAGGCCGCGACGCAGGCGCACACCAACCCGCTGATGACGCAGAGCACGCTGCCGTTCCACGCGCCGCGCTTCGACGAGATCAAGGACAGCGACTATCTGCCCGCCATCGAGAAAGGCATGGCCCAGCACCTTGCCGAGGTGCAGAAGATCGCCAACAACCCGGCGGCGCCGACCTTCGACAACACCATCGTCGCGATGGAGAAATCGGGCCAGCTGCTCAACCGCGCGACCAACACCTTTTTCAACATCGTGTCGGCGAACAGCAACGACACGCTGTTCAAGGTACAGAGCGACATCGCGCCCAAGCTTGCCGCGCATAGCGATGCGATCTACCTCAACGACAAGCTGTGGAAGCGTGTCGATGCGCTGTGGCAGAAGCGCGACACGCTGGGCCTGAACCCCGAACAGGCGCAGCTGCTGAAAGTCTATCACCAGCAGTTCGTCCATGCCGGCGCGCAGCTTTCGCCCGCCGACAAGGCGACGCTGAAGACGCTCAACAAGCGGCTTTCCACGCTCGAGACCGATTTCCAGCAGAAGCTGATCGCCGCCGCCAAGGACGGCGCGCTGGTCGTCGACAGCAAGGACCAGCTTGCCGGGTTGAGCGACGAACAGATCGCTGCCGCCGCGCAGGCCGCAAAGGATCGCGGACTCGACGGCAAATGGGTGCTGACGCTCCAGAACACGACGCAGCAGCCGATGTTGCAGCAGCTCGACAATCGCGACACGCGAAAGGCGCTGTTCGAAAACAGCTGGCTGCGCGCCGAACGCGGCAATGACGACGATACGCGCGCGGACGTCTCGACGGTCGCGAAGCTGCGCGCGGAAAAGGCCAAGCTGCTCGGCTTCCCGAACTATTCGGCCTATGTCCTCGACAATCAGATGGCGAAGACGCCCGAGGCGGTCGACAGCTTCATGGCGAAGCTGGTTCCGCCGACCGCCGCCGAGCAGAAGCGCGAGGCAGCCGAGATCCAGAAGATGATCGCGGCATCGGGCAAGGACTTCAAGCTCGAGCCGTGGGACTGGGAAAAATACGCCGAGAAGGTTCGCAAGGCGAAGTACGACCTCGATGAAGAGCAGGTGAAGCCGTATTTCGAGATCAACAAGGTGCTCGAGGACGGTGTCTTCTACGCCGCCAACAAGCTTTATGGCCTGACCTTCAAGGAGCGCAAGGACATCCCCGTCTATCAGCCCGATGTCCGGGTGTTCGAGGTGGATGACGCCGACGGTTCCCAGCTCGGCCTGATGTATTTCGATTACTGGAAGCGCGACAACAAGTCGGGCGGCGCCTGGATGTCGAACTTCGTCGAACAGTCGAAGCTGATGGGCACCAAGCCGGTGATCTACAACGTCGCCAATTTCCAGAAGCCGGCGCCGGGACAGCCCGCGCTGATCAGCTTCGACGACGTGACGACGATGTTCCACGAATTCGGCCATGCGCTGCACGGGCTCTTCGCCGACCAGACCTATCCGACGCTGTCGGGCACCAATGTCGCGCGCGACTTCGTCGAGTTCCCGTCTCAGTTCAACGAGCACTGGGCGCTCGATCCGCAGGTGCTCAAACACTATGCGGTGAACTACAAGACCGGCGAGGTCATCCCCGACGCGCTCGTCGCCAAGATCAAGAAGGCGGCGACGTTCAACCAGGGCTATGCGCTGGGCGAGCTGCTCGCCGCCGCCAAGCTCGACATGGCATGGCATTCGCTGCCCGCCGATGCGCCCAAGCAGGATGTCGACATCTTCGAGGCGAAGACGCTCGCCAAGATGGGGCTCGACATCAAGCATGTCCCGCCGCGCTATCGCTCGAGCTATTTCCTCCACATCTGGGCCAATGGCTATGCCAGCGGATATTACGCCTATCTGTGGACCGAGATGCTCGACGACGACGCCTATGAGTGGTTCGAGGATCATGGCGGCCTGACCCGCGAAAACGGCCAGCGCTTCCGCGACATGATCCTGTCGAAGGGCCACACGATGGATTACGGCCCGATGTTCCGCGCCTTTTACGGCAAGGACCCCGATATCGGCCCGATGCTGAAGGCGCGCGGCATGGCTCCCGCGAGCGATGGCGACGACGTGACGCCGGTCACCGATCCGGCAGCGACGCCGCCGGCCAAGACCGACGACGGCACGATCGGCTAAACCGCCGAAGCACCGCATGTCCGGCGCGTAGGGCAATCGCTGCCCTGCGCGCCGGTTGCATGTCGGGGAGGTCGCCCTTGCCCCGGCCGGGCGGCTTCGCCAGAAGGCCTGTCGTGACCGACCCCCGAGACATTCTTCGCACGACTTTCGGCTTTTCGGGCTTTCGCGGCGTCCAGCAATCGGTGGTCGAGCGCGTGCTCGCGGGCGAGCGCACGCTGGCGGTGATGCCGACCGGCGCGGGCAAGTCGCTGTGCTACCAGCTTCCTGCCGTGGCGATGGAGGGGACGTGCGTCGTCATCTCTCCGCTGATCGCGCTGATGCACGACCAGCTTCGCGCGGCCGAGGCGGTCGGCATCCGCGCCGCCACGCTGACCAGCGTCGACGACAATCGTGCCGAGACCATCGCCCGGTTCCGCGCGGGCGAGCTCGACCTGCTCTATGTCGCGCCCGAACGCGCATCGTCGGGGCATTTTCGCGACCTGCTGGGAAGCGCCAAACTGGCACTTTTCGCGATCGACGAAGCGCATTGCGTTTCCGAATGGGGCCATGACTTCAGGCCCGATTACCGCCTGCTTCGCCCGCTGCTCGACGCGTTTCCCGACGTTCCCCGCCTCGCGCTGACGGCGACGGCCGACGCGCATACCCGCGCCGACATCCTCGAACAGCTCGGCATCCCGCATGAGGGCCTGATCGTCGCCGGGTTCGACCGGCCCAATATCTGCTACGCGATCACGCCGCGCAACAACACGACGAAGCAGCTATCCGACCTGATCGCGGAAAATCCCGGGCCGGGCATCGTCTATGCGCAGACGCGTGCGCAAACCGAGAAGCTCGCCGAGGCGCTGGCACGGACCGGGCGGCCGACGCGCGCCTATCATGCCGGGCTCGACCCCGCGATACGCGCGCGCAACCAGGCCGAATTCGTTGCGTCCGAAGACATGGTGATCTGCGCCACGGTGGCGTTCGGCATGGGCATCGACAAGCCCGATGTCCGCTTTGTCGCGCATGCCGGCATCCCCAAGTCGATCGAGGGATTCTACCAGGAAACCGGCCGCGCGGGGCGCGACGGCGATCCGGCGGTCGCGCATCTGTTCTGGGGCGCGGACGATTTCGCGCGCGCGCGTCAGCGTATCGGCGAGGTCGAGCCGGCGCGGCAGACGGGCGAGCGGGCAAGACTGACGGCGCTCGGCGCGCTGGTCGAAACCGCGGGGTGTCGCCGTGCGATCCTGCTGCGGCATTTCGGCGAGGACCCGCCCGAGCACTGCGGCAATTGCGACAATTGCCTCAACCCGCCCAAGGCGGTCGATGCGAGCGTGACGGCGCAGAAATATCTCTCCGCCGTGTTCCGCACGGGACAGATGTTCGGCACCGGCTATGTCGAAAGCGTGCTCATCGGCAAATCGTCCGAGCGAAGCATCACCAACGGGCATGAGAAACTGTCGGTCTGGGGCATCGTCGAGGGCGACGAGGCGGCGCTTCTGAAACCCGTCAGCCGGGCGCTGCTGCTGCGCGACGCGCTGCGCACCAATCCGCATGGCGGGCTGGAATTCGGCCCCGGCGCGCGCCCGATCCTGAAAGGCGAGACCAAGGTCGAACTGGTCCTGCCGCCCAAGCGCGAACGGCGGCGGCGCGGCGGTACTGGCAGCTCGCCCAATCCGGTCGGAAACCCGCTGTTCGAGGCGCTGCGCGATCTGCGGCGCGAAATCGCGCAGGAAACGGGGCTGCCGCCCTATGTGATCTTCCACGATTCGGTCTTGCGCGACATGGCGCTGAGCCGCCCCGACAGCCTGTCGGCGATGGGCGAGATTTCGGGCGTTGGCGCAAAGAAGCTCGAGGCCTATGGTCAGGCGTTCCTCAACATCATCCGAGAGGCGGCATAGTGCGTAAAATCGACGATTCGATCACCGTTTCCCCGCAAATCACCCCCGATCAGGTCACCGAGATCGCGCGGGCGGGCTTTTCCGGCATCGTCAACAACCGTCCCGATGGCGAGGAAACGGGGCAGCCCGCAGGCGACGCGATCCGCACCGTCGCCGAAACGATGGGACTGTCCTACACCGAGATTCCGGTGACTAGCGCAGGCTTCAGCCATGCCCAGATCGATGCGATGCGCGAAGCGCTCGACAACGCGCAAGGCCCGATTTTCGCCTTTTGCCGGTCGGGAACGCGCTCGACCAATCTCTGGGCGCTGGCAGAGGCCAAGGCGGGTGGCGATCCCGAGACGATCGTAACGAAGGCGGCCGAGGCGGGATATGATCTGAGCGGCATCCGCCCGATGCTCGACGCGCTGGCCGGGGCGCGGTGAACTGGTTCGCGATCGTCGGCTCGGTCATCGCGATCGGGCTGCTCGCCGGGTTCGCCCGGCTGCTCAAACTGGGCCATGCCGCCATCGACGACGAGGCCGAGGCACGGCGGCTGGCGGAAGAATTGCTGCCCGACTTCGCGGTCGAGCGCGTCGTGGTGTCGGCGAACGGCGATGCAGCGCTGGTCGGCGGGCCGGAGGGGTGGGCCTTTATCCGGCGTCACGGCGCGCATTTCGTCGCCCGTCGATTGGGCGAAACCCCCGAAATCCACCAGGAACACACGCAGGTGTCGATCGGATTTGCCGAGCAGATGTTCGGGCCGTGCATCATACAGCTTGAAACCGAAGACGAAGCGCGCGAACTTACACGGATGTTAGGAACGACATCCGATGCCGAATCTACCTGACCCGGTAACCTATGCCATCCCCGCCTTCGTGCTGCTTGTCGCAGCCGAAATGGTGGTTGCATGGAGCAAGGATCGGCGCCGCTACTGCCCGCGCGATACGCTGACGTCGATGAGCCTGGGGCTGGGCAGCACGGTGGCCGGGGTGCTGGCCGGCGGCTTCGTCTTCGCGATCGCGTTCTGGGTATGGCAGTTCCGCCTCTTCGATATCGGCTGGAACTGGTACTGGTTCGTGGTCGCTTTCGTGCTCGACGACCTCGCTTATTATGTCTTCCACCGCTCGGCGCACCGCGTGCGCTGGTTCTGGGCGAGCCATGTCGTCCACCATTCGAGCCAGCATTATAATCTGTCGACCGCGCTGCGGCAGACCTGGACGGGCTTTTTCAGCCTGACCTTCCTGTTCCGGCTGCCGCTGTTCCTGATCGGCTTTCCGCCGGCGATGGTGTTCTTCGTGGCGGGCGTGAACCTCGTCTATCAGTTCTGGATCCATACCGAGGCGATCGGGCGGATGCCGCGCTGGTTCGAGGCGGTCATGAACACGCCGTCGCATCACCGCGTCCACCATGCGACCAACGCGCGCTATCTCGACCGCAACTATGCCGGCGTCTTCATCGTCTGGGACAAGCTGTTCGGCACCTTCGAGCCCGAACGCGAGGACGAAGCGCCGCGTTACGGCATCGTCAAGGATCTGGGCAGTTTCAACATCCTCTGGGCGGCAACGCACGAATGGATCGGCATCGCGCGCGATGTGTGGCGTGCGCCGGGGTGGCGCGCGAAATGGAATTATATGTGGCGTGAACCGGGATGGAGCCATGACGGCAGCCGCGACACGTCCGATACGATCCGGGCCCGATGGAAGGCCCGGCAGGAGAGCGGGAGAGAGCCGGAATGGAAGAAGCCGACATCGTCGTCGTCGGAGCCGGATCGGGGGGCAGCGCCGCGGCGGGTCGCCTGAGCGAAGGCGGGAAATACAGCGTCGCGATCCTCGAGGCCGGGGGAAAGAATACCAGTTTCACCACGGTCATGCCGGGGATGATGCCGTTCCAGAAGGACGAGGCGAACTGGCGCTTCGAAACCGTGCCGCAGGCGGGACTCAACGGCCGGCGCGGATATCAGCCGCGCGGACGCGGCCTTGGCGGATCGAGCGCGATCAACGCGATGCTCTATGTCCGCGGCCACCCCTGGGACTATGACAATTGGGAAGCCATGGGCTGCCCCGGCTGGAGCTGGGACGAGGTGCTTCCCTGGTTCAAGCGCTGCGAACACAATGTCCGCGGCGGCGACGACTATCACGGCGGCGACGGCCCGCTATGGGTCAGCGACCAGGATTATGCGCATCCCGGCAGCCGTGCCTTTATCGAGGCGGCCGAAAAGCTGCAGATTCCCTTCAACCCCGATTTCAACGGCGCGCGGCAGGAAGGCGTCGGCCTGTATCAGGTGACGCAGAAGAACGGCGAACGCTGGAGCGCGGCGCGCGCCTTTCTGGGTGACGGCAAGCCGCCCGAAAATCTGGAGGTGCTGACCGGGGTAACCGCCGAACGTGTTCTGTTCGAGGATGGCCGTGCGACGGGCGTCGCCTATTCGCGCGGCGGCGAGCAACACACCATCCGGGCGCGGCGCGCGGTGGTGCTGGCGGGCGGCGTGTTCCAGACGCCGCAGCTGCTGATGCTGTCGGGCATCGGACCGGGCGAGCATCTGCGCGAACACGGGATCGACGTGCGCGTGGACCGTCCGGGCGTCGGCACGAACCTGCAGGACCATCTCGATTATGTTGCGGCGTTCGAGACGAACGAGGGCAACTTCCTCGGCAAGTCGCTCAAGGGCTCGATCAAATCGCTCGGCGCGATGGCGCAATGGTTCCGCAAGCGAACCGGCGCGATGACCACCCCCTATGCCGAGGCGGGCGCGTTCCTGAAAAGCGAACCCGGCCTGCCCGCGCCCGACATCCAGCTCCATTTCCTGATCGCCATCGTCGAGGACCATGGCCGCGCCAATGTGAAGGGGCACGGATTCAGCTGCCATGCCTGCGTGCTGCGCCCCGAAAGCACGGGCACGGTAAGGCTGGCGACGGCGAGCGCCGCCGATGCGCCGCTGATCGACCCCGCCTTCCTGTCCGACGAGCGCGACCTGAAGCTGCTGATGAAGGGAACGCGGATGATGTACCGCATCCTCGATACCCCGCCGATCACCGACTATCGCGGAAAGGACCGCTATCCGTTCGATCAGGACGACGACGCGGCGCTCGAACGGCTGATCCGCGCACGGTCGGATACGATCTATCACCCGGTCGGGACCGCGCGGATGGGATCGGACGAAGATGCGGTGTGCGATCCGCAGCTCCGCGTGCGCGGCGTCGACGGGCTATATGTCGCCGATGCCTCGATCATGCCAAAGCTGATCGGCGGCAACACCAATGCGCCGACGATCATGATCGGCGCGCGGGCGGCCGAATTCGTGAAGGCCGACCTGGCGTAAAAAAAAGGGCCGGGGCTTGCGCCGCCGGCCCAGTCGTCCGCAGGAGGAACTTGTATCGGCGGGGTCAGGCGCTGCCCGCCCCCGCCGGGAACTCAGTAATTATATGCACGCTCGCCATGTTCGCCGAGGTCGAGCCCTTCGCGCTCGGTATCGGCGCTGACGCGCAGGCCGGTGACCGCCTTGGCGATGAAGATGGCGATGACGGTGCCGATCGCGGCCCAGACAATCGTGCCGGCGACCGCGGCGATCTGAATGCCGAGCTGCGCCCCGATGCCAACCGATCCGTCACCCGGTCCGCCGAAGACCGGCGCATAGACGATGCCGGTGCCGATCGCGCCGACCATGCCGCCGATGCCGTGAATGCCGAACGCGTCGAGTGCGTCGTCATAACCCATTTTCGGCTTTACCACCGCGACGAAGAAGTAGCAGATGAAGCTGGCGACCGCGCCGAGGATGATCGCGCCGAACGGGCCCGAATTGCCCGCCGCGGGCGTCACCGCGACCAGCCCGGCGATGATGCCCGAGCAGAAGCCGAGCGCCGAACCCTTGTGACCGGCGATCCGCTCGGCGATCATCCAGAACAGGCCCGCCGATGCGGTGGCGACGAAGGTGTTCATCATCGCCAGCGCCGCCGAACCATTCGCTTCGAGCGCAGAACCGGCGTTGAAGCCGAACCAGCCGACCCACAGCAGGCCGGTACCGATCCCGGTCATGGTCAGCGAGTGCGGCGCCATATATTCGGTCGGATAGCCGATACGCTTGCCGAGGATGAGCGCTGCGACGAGCGCCGAGACGCCGGCATTGATGTGGACGACGGTGCCGCCCGCGAAGTCGAGCGCGCCGAGGCCTAAGAAATAGCCGTTGCCCGCCCACACCATGTGCGCGATCGGGAAATAGACGATCGTCAGCCAGACGAGCCCGAACACCATGGTCGCGGAGAACTTCATCCGCTCGACCACCGATCCCAGCACCAGCGCCACGGTGATCGCGGCAAAGGTCATCTGGAAGCAGACGAAGACATATTCGGGGATGGCGACGCCGTCGGTGAACGTCGGCGCGGTGCTGTCGGGGGTGACGCCGTGCAGGAACGCCTTGCCGAAGCCCGAGATGATGGCGTTGCCGCCGTCACCAAAGGCCATCGTATAGCCCCACATCACCCAGACGAGCATCGCGAGCGCGGCAACCGCGCCGACCTGCGTCATCGTCGAGAGCATGTTCTTGGTCCGAGTCAGACCGCCGTAGAACAGCGCAAGGCCCGGCAGGATCATCATCAGGACGAGGATGGTGGAGGTCATCATCCACGCGGTATCGCCCTTGTCGACGGTCGGCCCGGCCACGGTCGCGGGCGCCTGAAGCGCGGCGTCCTGCGCCCAGGCGGGGAGCGCTGCGAACATGCTGAGGCCGGCGGCCCCGGCGAGTTTCATCCAATTCTTCATGATACCCCCTTCCCTCACAGCGCGCTGTCGTCGGTTTCGCCAGTGCGGATGCGCACCGCCTGGCCCACATCGAGGACGAAAATCTTGCCGTCGCCGATGGCGCCGGTATTGGCCGCGGCCTGGATCGCCTCCACCACACGGTCGATGATCTCGGTCGCGCAGACGACCTCAATCTTGATCTTCGGCACCATGTTGGTGCTGTATTCCGCCCCGCGATAGATTTCGGTCTGGCCCTTCTGCCGGCCAAATCCCTTCACTTCGCTCACGGTCATGCCCGCGACGCCGACCTCGGTCAGCGCCTCGCGCACTTCGTCGAGCTTGAAAGGCTTGATAATGGCGATGACGAGTTTCATGCCGCCCCCTTTGCCTGGATAGTCCCGGGAGCAGACGCAGCAAAGCGCGTGCCAGAGTCGAAAACACGCGTTTCCGCGCGGTTTCGCGACATCAAATGTTACCAAAGTATGAAATTTTGTGCAGTTGCTAACGACTGCTCAAAAATCAGGCAGACGGTTCCTGACCTTCGTCGAGCACCGAACGCGCCCGCGCCAGATCGGTTTCATCGACCATCACCCGAACGGGAATCAGGAACGAACTCCCATCGGCAATGCTGGCCTCGGCATCGAAGGAGAAGGCGGGAATGCCCTCCGATTCGAGCCTGCCTTGCAGGATGTGCGCCTCGAACCGATTGAAGCGACCAAGTTCGACGAGTGCCATCAGTTCGGAACTCGCGTCGGGACGCGCACTGGAAGGCCGTCGATACTCACGGTGCGGCCGGACCATTTTTCGAGCCGGTCCTCATCGCTTTGGCCAGCATGATATTTGATGAGCGTCGGACGCTCGCGCTCGAGCGTCATCAACGGGACGCCGTATCCGCAGCTCGTCTGCACCGTTTCGACATGAACCTCGAAGATCTGGCGCGCGCCGGGCATCAGGTCGAAACGCTGCGCCAGCACCTGCCAGTCCTCGTCCTGCGGCAGCACCGCGCGGCCATGGCCATAGAGGCGCAGGATCAGCGCGGGATTGTCGAATGCGCAGAACATCAGCGTGATACGCCCGTCCGCGGCAAGGTGCGCATTGGTTTCGTTGCCCGACCCGCCGAGATCGAGATAGGCGACGGTGCGCTGATCGAGCACGCGCAGGCTGTCGAGCCCCTTGGGGCTGCAATTGATCCGCGCGCCCTCCGCTGCGGTGGCGACGAAGAACACCGGCTGTTTTGCGATGAACGCCTGATGCTCTTCGGTGATGCAGTCGAAAAATTCGGCCATCCTCGGCCTCCGTTGACGCGCATGGTGGTGCGCCTAATTTATGCCCCTGAAGCACGATTCCATCGGTTCCGGCAAGCGAAAGCCGGTCAACCCGTCGATCGATTCGGGGGTCGTCGCGGCTGCGCGCGAGGCGAGGCTCAATCTCAGCCAGGTTTGCGAGGCCGCGCTCCGCTCCGAAGCGAAGAGGGAACGCGAGCGCCAGTGGCGAGAGGAAAACCGGGAAGCGATCGAAAGCTGGAACCGATGGATCGACGAGTGCGGGCTGCCACTGGAAAATATCGCCTGTTCTGATGGCGAAATTCGATGTCCACCGGGTCGGCGACGACGACATGCTTGTGGTCGATATGCAGTCCGACCTAATCGACCATTTCGACACCCGGTTCGTGATTCCGCTCGTCCGGCCGGGTGACGGTAATCAGGTGATCGACAGGCTGACGCCTCCGTTCGCCATGGCCCGCCAGCGACGAATCCCGGCGCCACAAGATGCCGGAGCGGTACACAAGGCCAACCTCGGTCCCGCCGTTGCTTCGCTTGCACACCGCGACCCGGAGATCACCGCTGCGCTCGACATGCTGATTTCCGGCTTCTGACCCGTCAGGCGGCAGCCGTGCCGCCCACCGTCAGCCCGTCGACCAGCAGCGTCGGCTGTCCGACGCCCGCGGGCACGCTCTGCCCGGCCTTGCCGCACATGCCGACGCCTTCGTCGAGCGAGAAGTCGTTGCCGATGCCGGTCACCCTGGTCAGCACCGTCGGGCCATCGCCGATCAGCGTCGCGCCCTTGATCGGAGCACCGAGCTTGCCGTCCTCGATCTTGTACGCTTCTGTGCAGGAGAAGACGAACTTGCCCGACACGATATCGACCTGCCCGCCGCCGAAGCTCTTGGCATAGATACCCTTCTTCACGCGGCTGAGCAGTTCGGCGGGATCGTCGTTCCCGGCGCGCATGAAGGTGTTGGTCATGCGCGGCATCGGCGCATGTTCATAGCCCTGCCGGCGCCCGTTGCCGGTCGGATCGACGCCCATCAGCCGCGCGTTGAGCCGGTCCTGAATATAGCCCTTCAGGATGCCGTCCTCGATCAGGACATTCTCCTGCGTCGGGGTACCTTCGTCGTCGATCGACAGCGAACCGCGGCGCTCGCCAAGCGAACCATCATCGACCACGGTCACGCCGGGTGCGGCGACGCGCTCTCCGATGCGACCCGAGAACGCACTGGTGCCCTTGCGGTTGAAATCGCCCTCGAGCCCGTGGCCAACCGCTTCGTGAAGGAGCACGCCGGGCCATCCGGGGCCGAGCAGCACGGGCATGACGCCGGCGGGCGCATCGACCGATTCGAGATTGACGAGCGCCTGCGCCAGCGCCTCGTCGATCGCGCGGTTCCACGTCTCCGGCTCGAGCAGGCGGCCATAGAGCGCGCGGCCGCCGATACCGAAATTGCCGCTTTCGCGCCGCCCGTTCGCCTCTACGGTGATGTTGACGTTGAGCCGCGTGAGCGGACGCACATCGGTGGCGATGAAGCCGTCGGGGCGCACGATCTCCACCACCTGCCAGCTTCCCAGCAGCCCGACCGAGACCTGGCAGACGCGCGGATCGCGCGCGCGCGCAGCGGCGTCGATCGCCTGGCACAAATTGACCTTATCGGCGAACGGCACGAGGTCGATCGGGTCGGCATCGGTATAGAGATGGCGGTTATTGTGGCGCGGCGGCGACGCCTTTGCGCCCTTGGCCGGATCGATCAGCGCCATCGTCTCGCCCGCGCGGGCGATCGCCGCAGCGCTGATCTCGCTGGCATGCGCGAAGGCGGTCGCCTCTCCCGACACCGCGCGCAGGCCGAAGCCCGAATCGGTGTCGTAGGACGCGCGCTTCAACTGCCCGTCGTCGAAGCCGAACGCTTCGGACTTGCGATATTGCAGATAGAGTTCGCCGTCGTCGGCCTTCGCCAGAAGGTCGGCGGTCAGTTTTTGCGCGGCGGCGGGGTCGAGCGCGCCCTGATAGAGAAACGAGCGGGGATCGGCAGGTGTCGTCATCCCGCCGATATAGGAACCTTAGCGCCCCGCACCATCCCCATGGTCGGGAAGTGTCGATTGATCGACGCCGTCGGCAGGCCCGCCTTCAAGGATAAAACGCCGGTCGCAATAGCCGCAATCGACATAGCCGCTTTCATCGATTTCGAGGAAAACGCGCGGATGGCCGAGCGACGCGCCGCCCGGAATATCGGTCGCGCCGTCACAGGCGACGCGGCGGGTGGTGACCTTGATCGTTTCGGGCGGCGGAATCATGGGGCAAGCCGTTAGCAGCAGCTTGGCCGCGCTTCAATTCCCCTTTGCATGCGCACACGAGGCTTGCGTCGGCGGCGCATCCGCCGCATCTCCGCCTGCATGAGCGATGCAGCGATCGAGATCGAGGGTCTGTCGAAGACCTATGAAGGCGGCAAGCAGGCGCTGGACAATGTCGACCTGACAGTCCCGCGCGGACAGATATTCGGGCTGCTCGGCCCCAACGGCGCGGGCAAGTCGACGCTGATCAACATCCTTGCCGGGCTGGTCAACAAGACCGGCGGGCGCGCGTCGATCTGGGGATTCGACATCGATCGGCACCCGCGCAACGCCAAGGTGTCGATCGGCATCGTCAATCAGGAAATCACCTTCGACCCGTTCTTCACGCCGTTCGAGACGCTGGAGATCCAGGCCGGGCTGTTCGGCGTGCCCAAGCGCGAACGGCGGTCGATGGAACTGCTCCGCGCGATGCACCTCGAGGACAAGGCGCAGGCCTATTCGCGAACGCTGTCGGGCGGCATGAAACGGCGCCTGATGGTCGCCAAGGCGATGGTCCATGCGCCGCCGGTGCTGGTGCTCGACGAGCCGACCGCGGGCGTCGACATCGAGCTTCGCCAGCAGCTTTGGGAATATGTCCGCGGGCTTCACGCGCGCGGCGTGACGGTGGTGCTGACGACGCATTACCTCGAAGAAGCCGAGGAGCTGTGCGACCGCATCGCCATTATCCATCACGGCCGCATCATCGCCAACGAGCCGACGCGCGACCTCGTCAACATGGCGCAGGAAAAGCTGGTCGAGGTGACCGTCGATCGCGACGTCACCGCGCTTCCCGAAAATCGGTGTTTCCAGCAGATCGAGCTGAAGGGCGACCGGATACTCGCGGTCAGCTATAACAAGACGCAGGTCAATGCCGGCGAAGTGCTGGCTGCGATCCAGCAGGACGGGTTCGGCATCGTCGACGTGTCGACGCGCGAACCCGATCTCGAGGATGTCTTCCTGAACCTGACGCGCGCGGCCTGAACCTCAACCGGCGACGCGAACCCAGGGCGGGCGCAGTTCGATCAGCCAGCGCGCCGACGGCGCCGACAGCCACAACGCCGCCTGACCCAGATTCAGGATCGTCTCGCAATGCCGTTCGAAATCAGCATGGGCGAGCGCGAGTTGCGGCGCCGACCTGCTGCCGACGGTGACGAGAACGGTATCGGCCGGACGCGAGCGACGGGCAATTTCTGCGAGCAGGATTGCGCGGCGCGTCGACCGATCCTCGACCGCGACTTCGAGCGATGGTGCAAGCGCGTTCCAGTCGAGATGCGAAAAGTCAGCGGGAACGGTGCCGCCCTGCCAGTCCGGACGGTCGCCATCGTCGGGATAATAGAGCGTGTAATAGGTGCCGGCATCGTCGAGTTCGCCGAGCGCGTCCGCAAGGCACGAGCGAGCGTCGGCTCGCGCGGCGTCCCGCTGCAATGCTGCGCGCCGATAGCGCAGCTGCGCCCTGGCGATGTCTTCCACGAATCGGGAAGCTGACGGAAAAAAGCGCCCGCGTCCAGCTTCGCCTTGTAAGCACCGCCGTCAGCGCCTTTATTGGGCGGCTGCAAGGGAGAGACGATTGGCGACCAACGAACATGGCTGTGATGTCCTGATCATCGGTTCGGGCGCGGCGGGGCTGACCGCGGCGCTGAACCTTGCCGACCGCTTCCGCGTCACCGTGCTCGCCAAGGGCCGGATGAACGAGGGATCGACCGCATGGGCGCAGGGCGGAATCGCCGCGGTGCTCGAACCCGGCGACACGTTCGAGAGCCATATCGAGGACACGATGATCGCGGGCGCCGGCCTCAACAACCGCGAGGTCGTGGAGATGGTCGTCGAAGGCGCACCGGCGGCGATCGAGCGGCTGGTCGAGCTCGGCGTGCCGTTCAACCAGGAAGCGGGCGCGCTTCACCTGACACGCGAGGGCGGGCACAGCCATCGGCGCATCGTCCATGTCAACGACGCCACCGGCTGGGCGGTGCAGGAAGCATTGCTCAACGCCGCGACCGCGCATCCCAATATCCGGCTGGTGCCCGACATGGTCGCGATCGACCTCGCCACCAGCCGCCACGAGGAACGCTATTCGGGCGCGGGCAATGTCTGGGGCGTCTATGCGGTCAACAAGGCGACCGGCCGTGTCGAGCTGTTCACCGCGCGCGCGACGGTGCTGGCAACGGGTGGCGCGGGGCGGACCTATCTGTTCTCGACCGCACCCAAGGGCGCGACGGGCGACGGCATTGCGATGGCGTGGCGCGCAGGCGCGCGCGTGTCGAACATGGAGATGATGCAGTTCCACCCCACCTGCCTCTACAATCTGGAGGTCAAGAACTTCCTGATTACCGA
This sequence comes from Stakelama marina, assembly GCF_018122655.1. GTDB lineage: Bacteria > Pseudomonadota > Alphaproteobacteria > Sphingomonadales > Sphingomonadaceae > Sphingomonas > Sphingomonas marina. Next base: position 266,771 of record NZ_JAGRQC010000003.1, on the reverse strand, counting down.
GGCGGTGCGCGGCGAAGGCGGACGGCTGCTGATCCCCGATACCGGCTATCGCTTCATGCCCGATTTCGACGAGCGTGCAGAGCTCGCCCCGCGCGACATCGTGGCGCGTGCGATCGACCACGAGATCAAGCGGCTTGGCCTCGATTACGTCCATCTCGACATCAGCCATATGGGCGCGGCGTTCGTGCAGGAGCATTTTCCGACGATCTACGCCAAGCTGATGACGCTGGGCATCGACATGACAAGGGAGCCGATCCCGGTGGTGCCGGCGCAGCACTATACCTGCGGCGGCGTCGTGGTCGATCGCGACGGGCGTACCGACCTGCCCGGCCTCTATGCCGCGGGCGAGGTCACGCAATCGGGGCTGCACGGCGCCAATCGGCTCGCGTCCAACTCGCTGCTCGAATGTTTCGTCTTCGGCGAGGCGGCGGCGAAACATATCGACCACTGCTGGGACGACCTCCCGCCCCCGCCGGCGATCCGCCAATGGGACGAGAGCCGCGTCACCGATTCGGACGAGGAAGTCGTCATCAAGCAGAACTGGACCGAGATCCGGCGTTTCATGTGGAACTATGTCGGCATCGTGCGGTCGACCAAGCGGCTCGAACGCGCGGCGCACCGCATCAAGATGCTCGGCGACGAGATCGCCGATTATTACGGCCATTTCCGCGTGACGCCCGACCTGATCGAACTGCGCAACCTGCATCAGGCGGCCGACCTTGTCGTGCGGTCGGCCCTCCACCGCAAAGAAAGCCGCGGGCTGCACTATACGATCGACTATCCCGAGACGCTGCCCGACCCGGTCGATACGGTGCTGGTGCCGTAACCGGCTTTGACTAAAGCGCCCAGGCTGAGCCTGTCGACGCCGGGGTGGCGGTTCCCACCCTTCGACAGGCTCAGGGTGAGCGCGGTTTTGCCAACTCAGCCCAGACGCGATGACTGGACTTAGCCGCCTTTTGCTTCGGCCTCGGCTTCCTCGTTCTCGATCCGGTTGATCGCCTTGGCGGCGGAAAGGTCTGCCTTTTCGGGTTCGGTACGAAGGTGCAGCCAGTCGATCAGCCACGGCATCGACAGGCCCTGGACGAAGATCGAAAAGGCGACGACGGCAAAGGCGACGGTGATGATCGTCTCGCGCTCGGCGATGTTGGCGGGCAGCGCGAGCGCCAGTGCGAGCGCCAGCGCGCCGCGCAATCCACCCCAGAACAGTACGTGCTTATACTTCCACGACACCGACAGCTTCGTCTTCGCGAACGACATCATCACCGGATAGACCGCCACCGCGCGCCCCGCGAGCGACAGCCCCGCCGCGATCGCCGCGGTTTCGATCACGTCGAGGATCGGCATTTGCGTTTCGCGTCCGCCGATCAGGATGAAAATCAGCGAATTGACGAGAAAGGCGGCGAATTCCCAATGGCTCAGCACGCTTTGCCGCCCGTTTTCGGAAATCGACCCGAGGAATCCGTAATTGCCGACGATCAGCCCGGCGGTGAGCGTCGCCAACACGCCCGAGCAGTGAAAATGCTCGGCGAGCAGGAACGAACCATAGGCAATCAACATCGTCAGCGTGATTTCGACGAGCCGGTCGGTCGTCCGCCCCGCGATCAGGATCAGGCCGAACGCAACCACCCCGCCGGCAAGGATCGCCCCGGCGATATTGGTGACGAGGTGGAGCGCGATGTTCGACGGCCCGGCATTGCCGCCCGACGCGACGATCACCAGGATGGCAAAGCCTACCGCGGCTACGCCGTCGTTGAGCAGGCTTTCGGATTCGACGAGCAGGTGAAGCCGGCGTTCGACATGCATCGTCTTGAACGCGGCGATAACCGCGACAGGGTCGGTCGCGGCGATCAGGATGCCGAAAAATGCAGCGCCCAGCCAGCTCCAGCCGACGATCAGGTGCATGCCCACGGCCACCACGACCGTCGCCAGCACGACGCCGAAGGTGACGAGGGCAAGCAGCAGCGGAAGCTCGCGCCGAAAGGGTTTCCACGGGATCTGGATCGCCGCCTCGAACACGAGCGGCGGCAGGAAGACGAAAAAGATCAGATCGGGTGTGAGCGGCGTCGGAATGCCGAGCGGAAGCAGCGTGATGACGATGCCCGCGACGACGAGCCCGACGCTGTAGGGCAGTTTGAGCCGGTGACACGCCATCGCCACCAGCGACGCGACGAAAAGCAGCGCGCCAAGCGTAGTGAAATCAAAGCCTTCCACCGATTCGTCCCCTGTTCACCGTTCGTCGCTGCAATATCGGCGTTCGTCGCAGTCCGGCCCATGTCGCGCTTGCCGTACAACGCACAGCCATTGCATAGTTGCCCCCGACTAGGGCAAGTTCGAACATATGGTATTGAAGCGTTTTTCCGCCATAGAGCGCGCATTGGCGCTGATATGGCTGGCGCCGTTGGCGCTGGTGGGATGCGGCGTGCATGTCATTCCGCCCGCGACCACCGCGCAAAAGGCCCCGCCGCCCACCTATACCGTCGCGGTCCCCGTCCCGCCGCCTGCGCCCAAGCCTAAGCCAGCGCCCGCCGCGCTGGTCGCCACCGTCCATTCGCTGGCGCGCAACTTCGACGGCCTTGCCGGTATCGCGATCAAGAGCATCGACGATGGCTGGACGGTCTCGGCCAATGGCGAGCACAAGATGCCGCAGCAAAGCGTCAGCAAGCTGTGGGTCGCGATGACGATGCTCGATGCGCGTGACAAGGGGCTGCTGAGCCTCGACGATCCGATCACCATCACCAAGTCGGATCTGACGCTGTTCCACCAGCCGGTCGCCGGGCTGCTCGAGGATGGCAGCTACACGACCACGATCGGCAAGCTGGAACACCGCGCGCTGACGACCAGCGACAACACCGCCAACGACAAGCTGCTGTGGCGCGTCGGCGGCCCCGACGCGGTGCGCAACTTCCTTGCCAGCCGCGGCATCACCGATATCCGCTTCGGCCCCGGCGAGCGGCTCCTCCAGTCGAAGACCGCCGGGCTGACCTGGCAGCAGAGCTATTCGATCGGCCGCAATTTCTACAAGGCGCGCGCGGCGCTGCCGACCGAGGTACGACGCGACGCGTTCAACGCCTATCTCGCCGACCCGCCCGACGGCGCGGCGCCGGTCGCCGTAGTCGATGCGCTCGCACGGCTGAAAAAGGGCGAGTTGCTGTCGGCGGGCTCGACGACCTGGCTCATCTCGACGTTGCAGGATTCGCGTACCGGCCCGAACCGTATCCACGGCGCGGTCCCCAGCGACTGGGTGTACGGGCACAAGACCGGCACGGGGCAGGATTTCGATGGCCGCACCGCGGGCTATAACGATGTCGGCATCCTGACCGCGCCCGATGGCCGCAGCTATGCCATCGCGGTGATGATCGGCGAAACGTCGCGCACCATCCCGCAACGCTGGAAGCTGATGCACGAAGTGGTGAAGGGCCTGATCGCGGCGCACGACCACAGCTGATCCGTTGCGCGCGGGCAACGCGCGCGGCCTCGTGTCGCCCGAACGGCAACTGCGCTCTCGCGCGGGGCGTGGTGCGCTGCTAAGCCAGCGCCATGCCCAATCATCTCTATCTGGTCGACGGGTCCGGATATATCTTCCGCGCCTATCACCGGCTGCCGCCGCTCACCAATGTGCATGGCGAGCCGGTGGGCGCCGTCTATGGCTACACCACGATGTTGTGGAAGCTCGCCAAGGAGCTGCACGAGGCCGATGGCCCGACGCACATGGCCGTTGTCCTCGACAAGTCGAGCCAGACGTTCCGCAACGAGATGTACGACCAGTACAAGGCACACCGCCCGCCGCCGCCCGAGGATCTGGTCCCGCAATTCCCGATGATCCGCGATGCGACGCGCGCGTTCAGCCTGCCGTGCATCGAGGAAGAAGGCTGGGAAGCCGACGACCTGATCGCGAGCTATGCCAAGGCGGCGCTCGCGCAAGGGTGGGAAGTGACGATCGTGTCGTCCGACAAGGACCTGATGCAGCTGATCGAGCCGGGGCTCGAGCTCTATGACACGATGAACAACCGCCATCTCGGGCCAGAGCATGTACAGGAAAAGTTCGGCGTGACGCCCGACAAGCTGGGCGAGGTGCTCGCGCTGATGGGCGACAGCGTCGACAATATTCCCGGCGTGACGGGAATCGGCCCGAAGCGCGCCGCCGACCTCATCAACGAATATGGCGATGTCGAATCCGTGCTCGCCGCCGCGCCTGACATGAAGAAGTCCAAGATGCGCGAGAATCTGATCGAGCAGGCGGAGATGGCGCGGCTGTCGCGCAAACTCGTCACGCTCGCCTGCGACGTGCCGCTGCCCGAACCGCTCGAGGATCTGGCGCTGCAGGGCATTCCCGAGCCGCCGCTGCGCGCGTTCCTGGAGCATCACGGATTCCGCTCGCTGATCGCCAAGCTGTCTGCGGTGTCCGACGCGCCCGCCGAAACCGCCGAAGCGCCGGCGGTGCAGACCGACGATCCGCCGTGCGACCACGACGCCTATGAGACGGTGACCGACGAAGCCGCGCTCGACCGCTGGATCGCCGATGCGACGGCGCGGGGGCATGTCGCGGTCGATACCGAGACGACCGGGCTCGACGCGACGCAGGCCGAGCTGGTCGGGATTTCGCTGGCGCTCGCGCCGAACAAGGCTTGCTACATCCCGCTCGGGCATGGCGGCACCGACATGTTCGCCGAAAAGCCCGAGCAGATCGACCGCGCCACCGCGCTGGCAAAGCTGAAGGTGCTGTTCGAGGACGCATCGGTCCTGAAGATCGGGCACAATCTGAAATACGACATCACCGTGCTCGCGCGCTGTTGTCCGGATCTGGGCGGCATTTCGCTGGCGCCCTATGACGACACGATCGTGATGAGCTTCGACCTCGATGCCGGCAGCCACGGCCACGGCATGGACGAACTCGCCGCGACGCACCTGTCGCACAGCTGCATCGCGTACAAGGAGGTGGTCGGCACCGGCAAGAAGCAGATCGGTTTCCACGAGGTCGATCTGGCGGCGGCCACGCGCTACGCCGCCGAAGACGCCGATGTGACGCTGCGGCTGTGGAAGCGCTTCAAGCCGCGGCTTGCCTATGAAAGCGTCACGCGCGTCTATGAAATGGTCGACCGGCCGCTGGTCCGCGTCATCGCCGACATGGAAATGGCGGGGGTGAAGGTCGATGCCGACCGGCTGAAACAGCTTTCGGGCGAATTCGCCGAGAAGATGGGCGAGTTCGAACGCGAGATCCACGCGATCGCCGGCACCGAATTCACCATCGGCAGCCCCAAGCAGCTGGGCGACGTGCTGTTCGAACAGATGGGGCTGAAAGGCGGCCGCAAGGGCAAGTCGGGCGTCTATTCGACCGACGTCAACGAGATGGAGCGGCTGGCGGGCGAAGGCCACGAAATCGCGCAGAAGGTGCTCGACTGGCGCCAGCTGTCGAAGCTCAAATCGACCTATACCGACGCGCTGCAGGCGCAAATCAACCCGAATACGGGGCGCGTGCATACAAGCTACAGCCTGACCGGCGCGCAGACCGGGCGGCTGTCGTCGACCGATCCGAACCTGCAGAACATCCCGATCCGCACCGAGGTCGGGCGGCAAATCCGCGACGCCTTCGTCGCTGAGCCGGGCAACGTCATCCTCGCCGCCGACTATTCGCAGATCGAGCTGCGGCTGGCGGCGCATATCGCCGATGTGCCCGCGCTGCGCGACGCGTTCGAGCGCGGCGACGACATCCACAACATGACCGCGACCGAGCTGTTCGGCGAACTGAACCGCGACACGCGCGCGCGGGCGAAGACGATCAATTTCGCGATCCTCTACGGCATTTCGCGCTGGGGGCTGGCCGGGCGACTCGACGTGACGCCCGACGAGGCGCAGGCGATGATCGACCGCTATTTCGAGCGCTTCCCCGGCATCAACCGTTATATCGCCGAGACGCTGACGACGGCGAAGGAGCGCGGCTTCACCACCACGCTGTTCGGCCGCAAGACGCATTTCCCGCGGTTGAAGGCAAAGAATCCGAACGAGCGCGCCGGTTCCGAACGCGCAGCGATCAATGCGCCGATCCAGGGAACGAGCGCCGACATCATCAAGCGCGCGATGGCGCGGATGGGGCCGGCGCTGGCGGAAGCGGGCTTGCCCAACGTCCGCATGCTGATGCAGGTGCATGACGAACTGGTATTCGAACTGCCGGAGGGGGATGTGGACAAGGCGAAACCGGTGATCGAGCACGTCATGGCGACCGCGGCCGAACCGGCGGTCACGCTGACGGTGCCGCTGGGCGTCGAGATCGGCACCGGCCCGAGCTGGGGCGCGGCACACTGAGCATGGGCAGCATCGATGCCGGTTGACCAGGGGCCGGACGCGACAGGGGGCGCATCCGACGACATCGCCGCGCTGGCCAAGGGGGGGCGAACCAATGTGTTCGGCTTCATCCTGCGGCTCGCGGCGCGGCTGCCGTTTCTCTTCATCGCCGGGCGCGTATACGGGCCCGACCTTGTCGGACGCTTCGCGCTTGCCGTGGTCGTCGTCGAACTGGCGGCGCTGGTCGCGACGCTTGGGCTGAAGCGCGGTCTGGCGCAGGCGCTGTCCAACACCGACCGCCCGCACGTCCATGTCGTGTGGGACGCGATGGCGGTCGCCTTCATCGTCTCGATGATCGCCAGCGCGGTACTGATCGCCTTTCCCGAGGCGATGTATCCCAACAGCCCGATCATGGGTTTCGACCGGTTTCTGCCGTGCATCATCGTCGCTATCGCCTGGTCGGACGTCAGCCTGGCCGCGCTCGCCTATCGCCACAATGTGAAGGCGACAGTGACCGCGCGCGCCGTGGTCGAGCCGTGGACGATCAGCATCGGCGCCTGGGTCTTCGCCTTCGTCTCGCACCGCGACGGGCTGATGTATTCGTACATGCTGTCGATGCTGGCGGCGATGATCGCATCGGTGATCCCGTTCGTGCGCAGCTATGGCCTGCCGCACGGATGGACGCCGCGGCTGGGGCGGATCTTTTCGCTGGCGCGGCAGAATGTGCCGCTGGCCGGCGCCGACGCGATCGAATGGGGCACGCGCAACGTCGACCGGTTCATCCTCGGCCTGCTGTTCGCGCCGTCGATCGTCGGCATCTATTACATGGCGCAGCAGGTCGCGTCGCTGCCGCAAAAGCTGAAAACCAGCTTCGAGCCGATCATGGGGCCGGTCATCACCACCAGCCTTGCCAACAAGGACTATCCGGCGATCGCCAACCAGGTGCGGCAGGTCGGTTTCTGGATCATGGCGGCGCAGGCCGGAATGGCACTGATGGGGTCGATCCCCGGCGAAGGCGTGATGGGCGTGGTCGGCCCGCAATTCGTCGCCGGCACCGCCGCGCTGGGGTTTCTGCTATGGGCGGAGGTGCTCGCCTCTACCGGGACGGTGTGCGAATCGGCGCTCGTCTATATGGCGCGGCACCGCAACCTGATGATCTCGCTTCTGATGATGGGGTTCCAGGTCGCGCTGAGCTTTGCGTTCGTGTTCGCGATGCGCAGGCTGGGCTGGCCGATCAATTTCCAGGCGGCGGGCCCGGCGGTCGCGCTGATGGTGTCGGTGGCGCTGACGTCGGCGATCAAGGCATGGGTGCTGCGGCGCATGCTCGGCGAGCCGGTGACCGGCTGGCGCTGGCCGATGGTGTGGGCCGCCGGGGTCGCGATCATCGTCGGCACCGCGGCGACCAAGGGCCCCGAATGGGCCGAGCTGATCGTCGGCATCCCGGCGATCCTTATCAGCTATCTCTATGTGCTGTGGCGCTTCGCCTTTGGCCCGGAGGACCGCAAGCTGTTCGCGAAGATGCCCAAGGCCGACGAAGAACCGACGTTGCCGGTCGAAGGTTCGGCGGCGCGCTAGCCACGGCTCCAGCGCGCCTTCCGCGCTCACCCTGAGCGCGGAACGGGTGGTCCGGCTTAGTGGCGGAAGTGGCGCATTCCGGTAAAGACCATCGCCAGCCCAGCCTCGTCGGCGGCGGCGATCACCTCGTCGTCGCGGATCGAGCCGCCGGGCTGGATGACGACGCTGGCACCCGCCTCGACCGCGGTCATCAGCCCGTCGGCGAAGGGGAAGAAGGCGTCGGAGGCTACCGCCGACCCGATCGTACGCGGTTCGGCCCAGCCGGCCTTTTCGGCGGCGTCCTTCGCCTTCCACGCGGCGATGCGCGCCGATTCGACCCGGCTCATCTGCCCCGCGCCGATTCCTGCGGTGCTGCCGCCCTTGGCATAGACGATCGCGTTCGACTTGACGTGCTTGGCGACCGTCCAGGCGAAGCGGCAATCGGCGAGTTCCTGCGGCGTCGGCTGGCGCCTGGTCACGACCTTCAGATCGCCGTCGATCAGCGCCGCATCGCGCGACTGGACGAGCATCCCGCCCGCGATCGAGCGCAGCGCGAGGCCGGGGCGCGCGGGATCGGCAAGCTCGCCGGTGAGCAGCAGGCGCAGATTCTTCTTCTTCGCGAAAATCTCGCGCACCTCGTCATCGGCGTCGGGCGCGGCGACGACTTCAGTGAAGATTTCGGTGATCGCGGCAGCAGTTTCGGCGTCGAGCGGGCGGTTGGTCGCCACGATGCCGCCGAACGCCGAAACGCTGTCGCAGGCAAGTGCTGCGCGATAGGCGTCGATCAGCGTGTCGGCAGTGGCGACGCCGCACGGATTGGCATGCTTGACGATGACGACGGTCGGCGGCGCATCGCGAAACTCGGCGACGAGTTCGAGCGCGGCATCGGCGTCGTTGTAATTATTGTAGCTGAGCGCCTTGCCCTGAAGCTGCTCGGCCTGCGCGATGCCGCGCGTCGACGGTCCCTTGGGCAGGTAAAGCGCGGCCGACTGGTGTGGGTTCTCGCCATAGCGAAGCTCGTCGCCAAGCGTGAAGGCGAGCGGCAACGTCTTGGGGAAGCGCTCGCCCTGATCGGCAAAGGCAAACCACTGCGCGATCGCCGAATCATAGGCAGCGGTGGCGGCATAGGCCTTGGCGGCAAATCGTTTGCGCGTATCGAGGCCGGTGCCGCCGTCATTGGTTTCCATCTCGGCGATCAGCGCATCGTAATCGGCGGGATCGGTGACGATCGCGACCGAGGCGTGGTTCTTCGCCGCCGAACGCACCATCGACGGGCCGCCGATATCGATATTCTCGATGATCTCGTCGCGCGCGGCACCCTTCGCGACGGTCGCTTCGAACGGGTAGAGATTGACGACGACAAGGTCGATCGCGCCGATGCCGTGTTCGTCCATCGAGGCGACATGCGCCTCATTATCGCGCACCGCGAGCAGGCCGCCATGGACCACCGGATGCAGCGTCTTGACGCGCCCATCCATCATCTCGGGAAAACCGGTGAGATCGGAGATGTCGCGCACCTCCAGGCCGGCATCGCGCAACGCCTTGGCGGTGCCGCCGGTCGAGACGAGTTCGACGCCGTGGCGCGCGAGCGCCGCGCCGAGTTCGGTGATTCCGCTCTTGTCGGAAACGGACAGGAGCGCGCGGCGGATGGGGATGGTCGTCATGGGCGGTCCTTTTTCGCAAACACCGCCGCGGCGCAACCCCTATCGGTCAGCGCGCGCGGCGAAACAGCCAAGTGACGCTCGCACCGCCGGCGGGGGTCTCCCCCGTCAGGACGAGCTGCTTGGTCAGCCTGGGCCGACCGCTGCCGTCGATCCACAGACTGTCGTCGATGTCGAGCGCGGCGCCCTTCGCCCGGAACTGCCACACCGCACCGCCGGGCAGGCGCAGGAACGCCGCCAGCCCGTCCGCGGTGGGCGATACCTCCACCGACGGACCGAGGTGGAAACGGATCGCGAAGGGCGAATCGGTCTTGCGGCGCCGCTTTCCGGCGGGGACGAGCGAATCCTCGCCGCGCAGATCGCGACCGTCGGCGGCGAGCGCCATATGCCGGCGATGGATAAAGCCGTAGCGGCGGACATAGCCGTCATGGCTCGCCTCGATTCGCGCGACGCCGCCATCTTCGCTGCGGCTCAGCTCGATCTCTCCGACACCGCGCCCCAACGTGCCGTCGTCGTGGATCGCGGTCGAATTGCTGTCGTCGAGTACGAGCGTCGAATGCGCGGCGGTCGTCCGCAGACCTTCGGCGAGCTTGCGCGGGACCGAGGAATGCACCGCGCGCGCGCCGCCGCAATTGACGATCAGCCGCCGGTCGCCATCGGACATTTCGAACGCCAGCGTCGATGCGCAGCCGCCTTCGACCACGCGCGCGACAGGCGGTGGCGCTGCATCGAGGATCAGCACTGAGCTGCCCGCCGAAAGCCGTTGATAGCCCCAGTCACGCGCCTGTTTGAGCGGACGCGTTCGCACCCCGGTCGCCTCGACCGTCTGCGCGATCACTTCGGCCGGAATCGGCCCGCTGCCCTGCCAACTCGACGTGCCGCCATCGCCGTGACACACGCCGAGCAGCGCAGCCACCGCGCGCTTCAGCGCATCCTCGACCACAGCGGGCGGATCGAGCCGCCGCGCGCCATAGGTCTGGCACAGCATCGTCAGCAGCACCACGGCATCGCGCTGACGCTCGGGCGAGCGACCCAGGGTGCCGCCATCTTCCGAAATCGATACCGAAAGTGCGCGTTCCAGCCCGGCCTCGCCAAAGGCGCGGCGCGGATCGCCGCCCGGAATCATCAGCCCCGACGCGACGACGCCGCACCAGGCGGCAAGCCGCGGCACACCCGCCGGCACCTTGTCGGCGGTACGATCGAGATGGCGCGCGCCGCGGGCAAGCGCGTGGAGCACGTTCGAGCGATAGACGAGATCGGCCGACGACAGGATCAGCGGCGCATGCGCCACCCAGTACAGGATGCGCCATCCAGCAAGATCGGGACGCCAGGCGGGGTCGGCGACCTGATCGCCATGCGCGGCGACCCATTGCCGCATGATCGCCTCGGCAATCGGCGCGGCGGTGGCGCGCGTCGCGACCGATGACAGGTCGCGCAGCCAGGCGAAGCTGTGGAGATATTCGGCAAACGCCGCCGAATAGGTCGGCTTGTCGAGATCGAGTCCCGACAGGTTGCGCGTTTCGCCGCGATAGCGCAGCATCCCGTCGAGCAGCGCCTGACCGCGCTCGACATCGCCGAAGAACGGGTCTTCGGCCACTGCGATCAGCTTGAGCGGATGGCGGCCGCGCAGGCGGAAGCGGTGGATCGGGCTGCGCCAGGCGAGCCGCTGCAACCGCTCGCTGAAACGCTCGGCCAGCGACAGTCCCTTGTCACCGCCGACGCGGACGAGCCGCTTGCCCTCCTCGATCCCGTCGCGTTCGTGATCGTCGGGTGGCAATGCGTTCACCGCGCGCCCCGCAGCGTCGCGATATTTTCCGCATATTTGTCCGGCCCGCCGCGAAAGGTCGCGGTCCCCGCCACCAGCGCATCGGCGCCCGCCGCGATGGCTAGCGGCGCGGTTTCGGCGTCGATTCCGCCATCGACCTCCAGATCGATCTCGCGTCCCGAAGCGTCGATCCGCGCGCGCAGCGCCGCAATCTTGTCGAGCTGGCTGGTAATGAATTTTTGCCCGCCGAACCCCGGATTGACGCTCATCACCAGCACCAGATCGACAAGGTCGAGGACGGTATCGACCACCTCGACCGGCGTTGCCGGGTTGAGCACGACCCCGGCGCGCTTGCCGAGCGCCTTGATCGACTGGAGCGTACGGTGGAGATGCGGGCCGCTTTCGGGGTGTACCGAAATGCAGTCGGCACCCGCTTCGGCAAATGCCTGGATGAAGGGATCGACCGGCGCGATCATCAGATGAACGTCGAACGGCTTGTCAGAATGCGCACGGAGCGCCTTCACCACACCGGGTCCGATCGTGATGTTGGGCACGAAATGGCCGTCCATCACATCGACATGGATCCAGTCGGCGCCCGCCGCGTCGATGGCGCGCACTTCCTCACCCAGCCGGGCGAAATCGGCGGAAAGGATGGACGGTGCGATACGGACGGGCTGCTGCATGGCCCCCATGTAGCATGCACCGAATCGCCCGCAAGAACGATCAGGCCGTCCGCATCAGCCGGACCATGAAGAATCCGTCGAGCCCGCCTTCATCGGCGAGCATGTCGGGCAGCGTGCGCAACCATCCGCCGGGCGCGGCATAGACGCCATCGGGCAGTTCGTCGGGCAGCACCGGATCGACCGCGAAGTCGCCGTGCCGATCGAGAAAGCCGGCAAGCTGGTCCTCGCCCTCTTCGCGCTCCATCGAGCAGGTCGCATAGACCAGCAAGCCACCCGGACGTACCCAGCGCGCCGCACGGTCGAACAATTTCGCCTGAAGCTGTGCCGCCTCCGCGATGATTGCCGGGCGGACGCGGTGGAGCACGTCGGGATGGCGGCGGAAAATGCCGGTCGCGCTGCACGGCGCGTCGAGCAAAACGAGATCGGCGGCGGCGTCGGGTTCCCATTCGAGCAGATCGGCGGCAACGATCTGCGCGCCGAGCCCGGTGCGTTCGAGATTTTCACGAAGTCGCGCGAGACGACTTTCCGAGATATCGACCGCGGTGACATCCCACCCGCTTGCTGCGAGTTGCAGCGTCTTGCCCCCCGGCGCGGCGCACAGATCGAGCGCATGGCCACTGCCCCCGCCGCCCAGCCGGGCAGGCAGCGACGCGGCGATGTCCTGTACCCACCACGCGCCTTCGGCGAAGCCTTCGGTCGCGGGAACGGGCGTCCCGGCGGGAAGGCGGACATGCCCGGGAAGCAGGCTTTCGCCGTGGAGCCGCTTCTCCCAGTCTTCGGTTTCCTCGGCGCGAGCCAGCGTGAGGTCGATCGGCGGTGGCGCGGAGATTGCTCGCTGTGCGGCATCCACCACATGGTCGCCCCATTGCCCGCGCCAGCGATCGGCGACGGCGGGCGGCAGTTGCGGCGCTTCGGGCAATCGGGCTTCGCCGCGCATCAGCGTGCCGAAGACGCCGTGAACGAGGCGCCGCGGGCCGCCATCGACGAGCGGCAGCGCGGTGGCGATCGCCGCGTGCGGGGCAATGTTCATGGCAAGCGCCTGGACGAGCGCGATGCGCAGCACGAAGCGCGCCTTGGCATCGTCGGGAAGGCGCTGGCGCGTCGCCGAATCGATGGCCGCGTCGAGATCGGCGAGCCGGCGCAGCGCCTCGGCCGCGATGGCATGGGCGAGCGCACGATCCTCGCGCTTGTCGAGCCCGGCCGCGGCCTGATCGAGCGCGGCTTCGAGCGCCAGCCCGCGGCGCAGCACCGCATCAAGCAGCCGCAGCGCGGCACGGCGCGCGGGCAGCCCGGCCTGCTCGGGCGCGAGCCGGGGGCGGCGCGATGCGCGGTTGGGGCGCTGTGGACGCGCTGGTTTCACTTGCAAGCCTTCCCTGGGCCACCGATGTCGGTAGCACGACGCCACCGATCAATCGCGAAGGAGTGCCCGATGGGACGCCGTCCGCCGCATGTCAAACCGCCAGCGCATCTTTCGAAGAGCCCGCCGGTGCCCAAGCCGCAGCCGACCGAGCGCGATCCCGAGCAGGACCCGCTGGGCCGCGATCCGACGCGCTATGGCGACTGGGAAAAAAAGGGCGTCGCGATCGACTTCTGAAGCTTCGCGGAACGAACCGCCCTCCATGCGCGTCATCTGCCGGTGATTTCGGCAAAACAATCGCGGCTCGCGCGCCGTATTGCGATCGGCGTGGTCGCCGTGGTGGTGCTCGCGCTTCTGGCGCTCGCCATGTTTCCCTGGGGTGCGCTCGACGGACTGGTCCGCGACCGGCTGTCCGAGCGATTCAGGACTCGCGTCGCGCTCGATTCGGTCGAGCGGATCGGCTGGTTCGGCTTTCATCCCACCGTGCGTATACGCGGCCTGCGCGTCGCCCAGCCGCGCTGGGCGGGCACGGGCGACATGATCCGCGTCGAACAGGCCGATCTGCGCTTTGCCGCACTGCCGCTTCTCACCGGCAGCTTCGACCCCGAGGCGCTGTCGCTGAGCGGCGCGAAACTCGCGCTGGTGCGCGACGGCGATGGCCGAAAAAACTGGGAGGCGCAAAGCAGCAGCGGCGGCGGATCGGGAAATGGTATCGAGTCGCTTAGCATCGCCGACAGCTTCCTGACCTATAGCGATGCGAAACAGGACCGATCGTTCGCGCTGAGGCTACGCGCCGATGATTCGGGCGTGTTCGCGACCGGCAAGGGCCATGTCCGGGACGCGCCGGTCGATGTGTCGGCAAAGGGCGCACCGGTGACGCGCGATGCACGCTGGCCGTTCACCGTCGCGATCGACGGTTCGGCACTGTCGATGACGATCGACGGCGCAATGGACCATCCGCTCGACACCGGTCACATGAATGCGGAGATCGACGCGAAGGCGGCCAATCTGCGCTATGTCGACGCGATCATCGAGGCGGGACTGTTCGGCACGCAGCCGGTCAACCTGTCGGCGCGCGCGGACCATGACGGCGATATCTGGAAGATCATCGGCCTGACCGGCACGATCGGCAGGTCTCGGCTGAGCGAAGGCCATGCCACCATCGTCAAGGACAACGGTCGATCGCGGATCGACGGCGCGCTCGATTTCGCGACGCTGGACTTCAACGACCTCGCCTCAGATGCCGGGCTGGCAAAGGCCGCGGCACAGCACGCGCGAACGGGACCGCGAATCCTGCCCGACACCCGTATCGACCTGAAAAGCGTGAGCGATGTCGATGGCTCGCTCGACATCCGCGTGGCGAAGCTGTTGTTCGACGACAAGACTCCCTTTACCGCGCTGTCGGGCACGCTGGTGCTCGACCATTCGCGACTGCACATCTCGCCGGTCGTCGCGAATCTCATCAGGGGCACGCTGTCGGGACCGGTCGTCATCGACCAGCGCGACCGCAAGGCACCGCAACTGAGCGTCGATCTGACGCTCAAGGACTCGACGATCGCCACCTTCGGCGGCGCAGGCGATTTCGATGCGCCGCTATCGGGCTATGCCAAGCTGACGGGATCGGGCGAGACGATCCGCGCCGCGCTCGGCCGTTCGACGGGCACCGTCGCGCTGGTATCGAGTTCGGGCGTGCTTCCGGCAAAGCTCGCATCGTTCATCGGGCTCGATGTCGGGCGCGGCGTCTTCGCCGACAAGGACAAACAGGCGCGGCTGCGCTGCCTGGGGATGCGGCTTGACGTCAAAAACGGCCTCGGCACCTTCGATCCGCTGCTGATCGACACGTCACGGTCGCAGACGCGCGTGGTCGGCGGCATCCGCCTGTCCGACGAACAGATCCGCGCCGCGCTCTACGGCGCGCCGAAAAAGGACAGCATCCTGCGGCTGAAAAAGCCGATCACCGTCAGCGGTACGATCCGGTCGCCCAAAGCCCATGCTCCCGAGGGCGCGAAAAGCGTCGGTAACATTCTGGGCATGCTCGGCGATGCGATCACCGGCAATCAGCGGCCGCTGGCCGACAATGTCGATTGTGCGGCATTACGCGGCAAGGTGCTCGCGCGCTGACCGGCCGGTTACACGCCCTCGGCGCGCAGGGGGCGGTTGAGCAGCGCATCGATCACCGGGCGGACCTGCGCGCCTTCGAGCAGCGCACAAACCGCCTGGGTGATCGGCATGTCGACGCCCGCTTCGCTTGCCGCCTCGCGCAGCACGGGCGCGGTCGCGGCCCCTTCGGCCACGGTACGGCGATCCTCGAGCAGTTCGCGCGCGGGCTTGCCCTCGCCCAGTCCGACGCCGAGCGAGAAATTACGCGAGCTGGTCGAGGTGCAGGTAAGCACGAGATCGCCGAGCCCCGATAGCCCGCCCAGCGTTTCGACGCGCGCGCCCCTTGCCAGGCCGAAACGCGTCATTTCGGCAAAGCCGCGCGCGATCATCGCCGCGCGCGCATTCTGCCCCAGCCCCGCGCCATCGACCACGCCGCAGGCGATGGCGAGCACATTTTTCACCGCACCGCCGATCTCGGCACCGGCGACATCGCCCGTCGCATAGGGGCGGAAGGTCGGCTGGGCGATCCGTTCGGCCAGATCGCGCGCGAGTTCTTCGTCCGCCGACGCCAGCGTGACTGCGGTGGGAAGCCCGGCGGCGACCTCGTGCGCGAAGGTCGGGCCGGACAGAACCGCGATCGGGGACGAGGCCATCACCTCATGCGCGACCTCGTGCAGCAGCTTGAGGCTGCCCGCCTCGATCCCCTTCGAACACAGGATCAGCGGGCGGCCATTGTCGGGCAGTCCTTCCAGAACGGTGCGCATATGCTGCGCAGGCGTGACGACGAGGATCGCGTCGGTTTCGCCGACCCAGCCAAGCTCGCCGGTCGCGGTGATGCGTTCCGAAAGCGGGCAATCGGGCAGGAACAGCGTGTTGCGATGGACCGAGTTGATGACGCTGACGACTTCCTTCTCGCGCGCCCAGAGGCGGACGTCGTTGCCGCCGCTCGCCATTACCTGCGCGAGTGCCGTGCCCCATGCGCCGCCTCCGATCACGCCGATCTTCATGCCTTAACCCCTGCTCCTCTTACCTTTTCCGCGGTCTCGTCGAGCGGCCAGCGCGCGCGCGCCGCGATATCGAGCGGATCGGTGAGACCGGCCGAAAAGCGCTCGGCGCCCGCCCAGCCGATCATCGCCGCATTGTCGGTGCACAGCCACAGCGGCGGCGCGACGAAGCGCATGCCGGCGTCACCCGCCAGCCCTTCAAGCGCATGACGCACCGATTGGTTCGCCGCGACGCCGCCCGCGACGACGAGTGCGGTGACACCCTCCGCCTGAGCAAGCGCCCGCTTGGTGCGGTCGATCAGGCAATCGACGACCGCCTGCTGGAACGACGCGGCGATATCCTCGGGCGCATGCGTGCCGGCATCGCGCGCGCGCAGCACCGCGCTTTTCAGTCCGGCAAAGGAGAAATGCGGCTCGGCAGACCCGACCAGCGGGCGCGGCAGCGGCACCGCCTTCGGATCGCCCTTCGTCGCCGCGCGCTCGACCGCCGGGCCGCCGGGAAAGCCAAGCCCGAGCAGCTTCGCGGTCTTGTCGAACGCCTCTCCCGCCGCATCGTCGATCGTGGTCGCCAGCCTGCGATAGTCGCCGACACCGCGCACCAGCAACAACTGGCAATGCCCACCCGAGACGAGCAGCAACAGATAGGGAAATTCGAGTTCGGGATCGGCGAGCCGCGGGCTCAGCGCATGGCCTTCGAGGTGATTGACCGCAACGAGCGGCTTTCCCGTCGCCAGCGCGAGCGCCTTTCCCGTCACCAGACCGACCATCACCCCGCCGATCAGCCCCGGCCCGGCGGTCGCGGCGATGGCATCGACATCGGCGAGTGTGGCACCCGCCTCGGCAAGCGCCGCTTCGACCAGCGGGCCGAGGATCTCGACGTGCGCGCGCGCGGCAATTTCGGGAACCACGCCGCCATAGGGCGCGTGCTCGGCCTCCTGCCCGGCAAGCTTGTGCGCCAGGATAGTGCGATCGTCGCGCACGAGCGCCGCCGCGGTTTCGTCACAACTCGATTCAAGA
This sequence comes from Stakelama marina, assembly GCF_018122655.1. Lineage (GTDB taxonomy): Bacteria > Pseudomonadota > Alphaproteobacteria > Sphingomonadales > Sphingomonadaceae > Sphingomonas > Sphingomonas marina. The sequence goes on along the minus strand of NZ_JAGRQC010000003.1, from coordinate 249,351 downwards.
CCCAGGATCAGCGCCATGGCTTTCCTCTAACCCTCAGCGGCTGTAGCACAAGGCCATGCCAGCTTTTCGTATCGGAACCCGCGGTTCGCCGCTCGCGCTCATCCAGGCGAATATGGTGCGCGACGCACTGGTCGCCACACATGGGTGGGAGGCGGACGCCGTCGAGATCGTCATCGTGCGCACCACCGGCGACCGCGTGCAGGACCGCGCGCTGGCCGAGATCGGCGGCAAGGCGCTGTGGACCAAGGAACTCGACCGGGCGCTGCTCGCCGGCGAGATCGACTGCGCGGTGCATTCGATGAAGGATGTCGAGACGATTCGTCCCGCGGCCATCGCTATCGCGGCGATCCTCGAGCGCGAAACGACGTGTGACCGGATCATCGGCGCGGAATCGGTGGCTGCGCTGCGCGAAGGCGCCGTTGTCGGCACCAGCTCGCCGCGCCGTTCGGCACAGCTCCGCAAGCTGCGGCCCGACCTGACAATCGTGCTGTTTCGCGGCAATGTCGATACGCGGCTGGCCAAGCTTGCCGCCGGAGAGGCCGATGCGACCCTGCTCGCCGCGGCGGGGCTGGTGCGGCTGGGGCGGCATGACGTCGGCACCACGATTCCACCCGAAGAACTGCTGCCCGCCCCGGCACAGGGCGCGGTCGGCGTGGAGGCGCGCGCCGACGACGAACGCACCCGTTCGCTGCTCGCGCCGCTCAACCACCGCGACACCGATATCTGCGTGAGGACCGAGCGCGCCTTTCTCGCGGAGCTGGGCGCGGACTGCCAATCGCCCGTCGCCGCACTCGCGACAATCGCCGGCCCGTCGCTGCTGCTGCGTGCCGAATTGCTGGCGATCGATGGCAGCGCGCATGTCGCCGGGAACGCCGCCGCCGCGCCGGGCGATCCCGATATCGCGCCGTCGCTGGCCCGCGACCTGCTAGCCGAAGCGCCCGAATCGATCCGCTCGCTGTTCGCGGGCGCATGAGCCGCCCGGTCGCCGTGTTGCGGCCCGAACCGGGCAATGCGGCAACTGCCGGACGGCTGAGGGCGGTCGGAATCGAACCGATATGCCTCCCGCTGTTCGCCGTGCGGCCGCTGCCATGGTCGCTGCCCCATGGCGCGCATGACGCGCTGATCCTGACCAGCGCGAATGCCGTCCGCCAGGCGGGCGACCAGCTGACTTCGCTTGCATCGCTGCCGGTCTATGCGGTCGGGCCACAGACGGCAGAGGCGGCGCATGCCGCGGGGCTGCGCGTTGCCCATACCGGCGACGGCGATGGCGAAGCGCTGTGCCGCGCCGCTTCGGACCAGGGGGTATCCGCCGCTCTCCACCTGTGCGGTCGCGAGCACCGGCTGAGGGTCGGCGGCCCCATCCGCACGGTCGTTCCGGTCTATGCCAGCGATGCCACCGCGCTAGCCGGGCACGCGGCCGCGCAATTGAACGGGTCGGTCGCGATGGTGCATTCGGCCCGCGCCGGACGCCGGCTGGCCGAGGTGGCGGACCGGTTCGAGATCGATCGCAGCGGCATCGTGATTGCGGCGATCAGCGAGCGCGCGGCAACAGCGGCCGGATCGGGATGGGCGGCTGTCGAGACCGCGAATCGCCCCGATGACGATCACCTCGTGGCGCTCGCGCGGCGTCTCGCCGATTGACCGCGCGGACGGGCGCGAAGATAAGGGCCGCATGACCACCGACAGCGACGCGTTCCGGACCGGGCCGACGCGTAACCCGACCATGCGGACGATCGCCATCACCGGCGCCATCGCGTTCCTCATCGGATTGGCCGTGATGGCGGCCGCGATCGCGATGTTCGGCGACCGCTGGCTCGATGCCGCGCCTCGCCGCGCCGCGCCGGTCGAAAAGGCGGCAGAGACCACGCCGCCCGATCAGGGCGAAGACCTGAACACGTCGGGGCTCGAAAGGCTTGCGGCGCGCGAAGCCGCGCTCGACCAGCGGATCGAGGCGCTGGAGAGCCGGCTGTCGAATGTCGACAGCAGCAGCCGCGTCGCATCGACCTTCGCCAACCGCGCCGAAGGGCTGATGGTCGCCTTTGCCGCGCGCCGTGCGCTCGATCGCGGTTTGCCGCTGGGGTATATCGAAGGACAGTTGCGCGAACGCTTCGGCAGCGTCCGGCCGCGCGCCGTCGCGACCGTGATCAGCGCCGCGCGCACGCCAACGACGCTGGAGGATCTGCGCCTGGCGCTCGACCGTATTTCGCCGCGGCTGACCGCTGCCAGCCCCGATGCGGGTTGGTGGGACGCTCTGCGCAGCGAAATCGGCACGCTGGTCGTGATCCGCAAGGACACGACACCCAGCCCGCGCCCCGAGGAACGGCTGCGCCGCGCGAGCCGGATGCTCGATGCCGGTCAGGTCGAAGGTGCGCTGGCCGAGGTGGCGCGCATGCCCGGCGCGGACCAGGCCGACAGTTGGATGAAGGCGGCGCGGCGCTATATCAATGCCAGACGAGCGCTCGACGCGATCGAGACCACCGCGATCGAAGGCGGCGGGGTGCAGCCCCAGCCCAAGGTTACGCAGCCCTCCGACGCCGGTGACGCCGTGACGTCAGGGCCGCCGGCACCGCCCGCGACCGTCGATGGACAACAACAACAGACCAATTGAGGAAACTGGAAAATGGCAGGCATGGGCCGGTTCGACTGGCAGGACCCTTTCGCGCTCGACGCGCAGCTGACCGATGAGGAACGCATGGTGCGCGATACCGCGCATGGCTATGCGCGCGGAAAATTGCTGCCGCGCGTGCAGGACGCCTATCTGAAAGAGAATTTCGACCGCGACATCATGTCCGAAATGGGCGAGCTCGGCCTGCTCGGCGCGACGATCTCTGCCGAATATGGCGGCGCGGGGCTCGGCTATGTCAGCTACGGCCTGATCGCGCGCGAGGTCGAGGCGGTCGATTCAGGCTATCGCAGCGCGATGAGCGTGCAGTCGAGCCTCGTGATGCACCCGATCAACGCTTACGGTACCGAAGAGCAGAAGCAGAAATATCTGCCCAGGCTCGCGACCGGCGAATGGGTCGGCTGTTTCGGCCTGACCGAACCCGATGCCGGTTCCGACCCCGGCGGGATGAAGACGCGCGCGAAGAAGATCGATGGCGGCTATTCGCTGTCGGGATCGAAGATGTGGATCACCAACTCGCCGATCGCCGACGTGTTCGTTGTCTGGGCGAAATCGGACGCGCATGACGGCAAGATCAAGGGCTTCGTGCTCGAAAAGGGCATGAAGGGCCTGTCCGCGCCGAAGATCGAGGGCAAGCTGAGCCTCCGCGCGTCGATCACCGGCGAGATCGTCATGGACGAGGTCGAGGTCGGCGAGGATGCGCTGCTGCCGAATGTCGAGGGGCTGAAAGGCCCGTTCGGTTGCCTCAACCGCGCGCGTTACGGCATCGCCTGGGGCAGCATGGGCGCGGCAGAATTCTGCATGCAGGCGGCGCGGCAATATACGCTCGACCGGCAGCAGTTCGGCGTGCCGCTCGCGTCGAAACAGCTCGTCCAGCTCAAGCTCGCCAATATGGAGACCGAGATCGCGCTGGGACTGCAGGCCTGTCTTCGTGCGGGACGGATGTTCGACGAGGGCACGCTCGCCCCCGAGGCGATCAGCATCATCAAGCGCAACAATTGCGGCAAGGCGCTCGATATCGCCCGCACCGCGCGCGACATGCACGGCGGCAACGGGATTTCGGGCGAGTTCCACGTGATCCGCCACGCGATCAACCTCGAGACGGTCAACACCTATGAGGGCACGCACGACGTCCACGGCCTGATCCTCGGCCGCGCGATCACCGGCATCGCGGCGTTTTAGAGGCCGGCGATGAGCGTCGCCTTTCGCCGCGAGAGCGATGACGAGCACAAGGAGCCCGAATTCGAGCTCCCGATCCCGGTCGGCCCCAATCTGGTCACCGAGCGCGGGCTGACGCTGATCGCCGAAAAGATGGCCGAGCTGAAAGCAGCCATCGCCGCCGAAACCGACGAGGAAGTGCGCAAGAAACTGCATCGGACACTACGCTACTGGTCGATTCAACATGCGACCGCACAGGTCCCCCCGCCGCCCGACGATGGCAGCGCCGGCATCGGTTCACAGGTGACCATCCGGCAAGGCGGCAAGACCCGCGATTTCCGAATCGTCGGGCATGACGAGGCCGACCCCGGGGCCGGGCTGCTCGCCTTTACCGCTCCGCTGTCGCGCGCGGTGATGGGAGCAGGCGCCGGCGAACTGGTCGCGTTCGGCGGCAAGGAAGGTGCCATCGAAATCGTCGCGGTGCGGCCGTGAAGCCCCTCGCAGGCATCAAGGTCGTCGAACTCGCACGCATCCTTGCCGGGCCGTGGTGCGGGCAGCTGCTCGCCGATCTGGGTGCCGAGGTGATCAAGATCGAGCGACCCGGCGCGGGCGACGACACGCGGCACTGGGGCCCGCCCTTCCTGCACGACAAGGCGGGGCACAATCTCGACGCCGCCTATTTCCATTCGGCCAATCGCGGCAAGCAGAGCCGTGCGATCGACATCACCACGCCCGCGGGGCAGCAGGCGGTGCGCGACCTCGTCGCCGATGCCGATATCGTCATCGAGAATTACAAGGTCGGCGGACTGAAGAAATACGGGCTCGACCATGACAGCCTGCTGGCGGTCAACCCGACGCTCATCACCTGCTCGATCACCGGATTCGGCCAGACCGGTCCCTATGCCCACCGCGCCGGATACGATTTCATCATCCAGGGCATGGGTGGGATCATGAGCCTGACCGGCGAGCCCGACGGCGCACCGCAAAAGGCCGGGATCGCCTATGCCGACATCTTCACCGGCGTATATTCGGCGGTCGCGATCCTCGCCGCGTTGCGCCGGCGCGATGTCGAGGGCGGAGCTGCGCATATCGACATGGCGCTGCTCGATTCGCAGGTCGCGGTGCTTGCCAATCAGGCGCTCAACTGGATGGCGAGCGGCACCGTGCCACACCGGATGGGCAACGGCCACGCCAACCTCGCGCCCTATCAGGCATTTTCGGCGAGCGACGGCGAGCTGATCATCGCGGTCGGCAACGATTCGCAGTTCCGCAAGCTTTGCGCGGTGCTCGGCCTCGACCTCGCCGAGGATGAGCGCTTCGCCACCAATCCCGCGCGCGTCGCCAACCGCGCGGCGCTGATCCCGCGGCTCGAAGCCGCGATCGCGCCGCTCAGAAAGGCCGACCTCGCCGCCGCGCTCGAGGCCGAGGGCATCCCCTCTGGCCCGATCAACACCGTCGAGGAAGTGTTCCACGACCCGCAGGTGATTGCGCGCGGGATGCAGGTCGCACCCGGCGGCCTGCCCGGCGTCGCCAGCCCGATCGTCATCGACGGCGAACGCATGGTCGCCGACACGCCCAGCCCGCCGCGCCCGGCGAACGACCACTGACGCCTTAGAAGCCGCTCAGGAAGCTCGCGACGTTGTGGCCGAGCGCGTCGATCGCATAGCCGCCTTCCATCACGATCACCGTCGGCCAGTCGCACGCGGCGATGTCGGCTGCCAGCACGGCATAATCGCCGGTTTTGAGCGCAAAGTTCGAGATCGGGTCGCCGTCCCAGGTATCGGCGCCGAAGCTGACGACGAGCAGGCCGGGGCCGAACGCGGCAATCGCCTCGAGCGCCTGCACCTGTGCGGCGCGGAACGGTTCGAGCTTGGTGCCGTGCGGCAGCGGCCAGTTGCGCGTCGTGCCCCGCCCTTGGCCTGCGCCCACTTCGTCGGCATGGCCCCAGTAGAAGGGATAATCGGTCGCCGGATCGGCGTGGAGCGAGGCGTAGAATATGTCGCCGCGCTCGTAGAAGATGTCCTGCGTGCCGTTGCCGTGATGATAGTCGATGTCGAGGATCGCGACACGCTCGACACCGGCATCGCGGGCGCGCTGGGCGGCGATCGCGGCAACGTTCAGATAACAATAGCCGCCGCAATAGTCGCGCCCGGCATGGTGACCCGGCGGACGGCACAGCGCGAAGGCTGCCGGATCGCCGCCCAGCACGGCCTGCGTCGCAGACAGCGCGGTCTGCGCATTGGCATAGGCCGCGCCCCAGCTTTCCGCCGTGATCGGGGTCGTCGCGTCGAAGCTGTAGCGCCCCATGAGCCCGTCAATCCGCGCCAGGTCGAGCGGGCGGCGCCCGACCACCGGCCAGACATAGGGAATCGCGTCGCCCGGCCGCCTGCCAGCGGTCGAAGGCGGTCTTGAGGAAATCGACATAGCCGGCGTCGTGGACGGCGAGGATCGGCGCTTCGCCGTGATCCGCCGGGAGTTCGGTCGCGCCGACCGCACTCGCAATCGCCTCGGCGCGCTCGGCGGCTTCGCTATATGCAACCAACGCGCCGTTATGGAGCTCGGACGCGGGCCGGTGGCGGAGCTGCGCGGGATCGAAGAAACGGCGCATTTTGCTCAGCCCAAGCGTTTCAGAAGCGCCTGAGCGGCCGCGGGCGCCTTTTCCTTGAAGCCGTTGATCATGAACACGAACGTGTCGCGCGGCTTCACCTCCTGCCCATTATCACCGAAGGTCGGCAGGCCACGCGGCTGGTGCCCCTCGGCCCAGCTTTCCGCCTTTTTCGTCCAATCGTCGAGCGCCGAGGGCGCGTAGCCGGCCTCGTACCGTTCCTCGGCATTTTCGAGCCGGGCATAGACGAAGTCGCCGGTAACGTCGGCGATGGCGGGATAGTCGGCCGAATCGGCATAGACAATCGCGACGCCTGCCTCGCGGCACATCGCGACGAAGTCGGGTGTGTGGAAACTGTCGTTTCGCACCTGGACGGCGTGGCGGAGCTTCAACCCGTCATGGCTGGCGGGGAGCAGCTTCAGGAACGCGCCAAAATCTTGCCGATCGAACTTCTTGGTCGCCATGAACTGCCACAGGATCGGGCCGAGCTTGTCGCCGAGTTCGGAAATGCCCTGATTGAGGAAGGTTTCGATCGACTCGCCCGCATCGGCCAGCACCTTGCGGTTGGTGACGTAGCGCGACGCCTTCACCGCGAAGACGAAGTCGTCCGGCACGACTTTGGCCCAGTTGGCGAAGCTTTCGGGCTTTTGCAGCCGGTGATAGGTCGCGTTGATCTCGATCGCGGTGACCGCGCGACTGGCATATTCCAGCTCGCGCTTCTGGACGAGATCGTCCGGATAGAAGGTCCCGCGCCATGGCGGGTATGTCCAGCCGCCGATGCCGACGCGTATCCTGCCCTTGCTCATGACTGCGTGATAGCGCGTCGGCGCGCGGTGCGCATCCCGTCACATGCGCCCGAACCGGTCAGAGATATTCGTCCCAGTGGCGATAGGCGGGTTCGGGTATTTCGTGCGGACGGTCTGCCTTGTCGAGCGCCATATAGGGCGCGGCCTCGACATCTTCCTGCGTCACCGTCAGCCCGTATCCCTTGAGTTCGGGGTCATAGACCAACAGGTCCCAGGGCAGCGGATAGACGCGCGACCCCAGCCCCATGAAGCCGCCGAACGACAGCACGGCATATCTGGCCTGCCCCGACACCTTGTCGATCAGGATCGAATGGATGGTCCCGACCTTTTTCGCGCGGCGGTCGTACACCGCCGTTCCTTCGACGCGCGCCGAGGAAATCAGGCTGTGGTCGTCGAGGTCGTTTACTTCGGACATGGCAAGCCTCCTTACGGCCCCCGCTCTGTCCTTCGTGCAGTGCCGCCATTGTACGCCGATGGCGATGAGTCGCCAAGTTTTCAGCGGTCATGTCGGACGTTACCGGAACCATTATCGGGCAGCCGCGTTCGCCGCTGTGTAAATCCCGTGCAAGTCAAACGAGTTGCGTAGAAGATGGCTGCGGCGACGGGACGCCAAGGCCGGTGTCGATCCGCGCATGACCTCGCCCGTCGGGCGGGTGCCGTGCGAACCAGAAAGCTGCACTTTTCGCACGATGAACCGGTCTCGCCTCACCTCTTCTCCTTTCGCGATATCGACACAAGCATCCGAGACTCCACCCACCGCACGCCGCCATTCCCGGTCGCCGGGGGCAGCCAAGGCGCGCGTTGCGGCTCTGCTGCCGATGTTCCTGGCGCTCGCCGGATGCGGCGCCTTTCACGACAGTTTCTTCAATGCTGCGGGTCCGATCGCGGGCCAGGAACGGCATCTGTTCATCATCGTGTCGATCGTAATGCTGTTCGTGATCGGACCGGTGCTGATCCTGACGCCGATCATCGCGTGGCACTATCGCTTGTCGAACACCAAGCATGCCTATCGCCCGCACTGGAGCTTTTCGTGGATCCTAGAATTCTTCATCTGGGTTCCGCCGACGCTAATCGTGATCGGACTTTCGTTTCTGCTGTGGAACTACACGCACAAGCTGGACCCGTACCGCCCGATCGAATCGTCCCAGCCGACGCTGGAGGTCAGGGCGGTGTCGCTCGACTGGAAATGGCTGTTCATCTATCCGCGGCAACATGTCGCGACGGTCAACATGCTCGCCATTCCGGCGGGTCGGCCCGTCCATATAGAGATGACCAGCGGGACGGTGATGCAGTCGCTGATGATCCCGCAGCTCGCCGGACAAATCTACACGATGGGCGGCATGACCACGCAGCTGCATATCCAGGCCGATCATCCGGGCACCTATACCGGCCAGAATACCCAATATAACGGCGAAGGTTTCGCCAAGCAGAAATTCGCGGTGAATGCGCTCGCCCCGCAGCAGTTCGACGAATGGATCGCGCATGTCCGTGCGACCGGCAAACCGTTCGATGCCAAGGCGTATCACCATCTGTTCGAGAAATCGGTCGAGAAACAGCCGATCCTGTTCTCCTCGGCGCCCGATGGCCTGTTTCAGCGCATCCTCGACAGATATCATCCCACCGCGCGTGCCAGCGACACAAATCCCGAGGTGATCCGCCCATGATCGTTCATGCGCACGACTTCTTCACGCTGCTGGGCAAGATCGACCTGCATTCCTTTGCCTTTGTCCGTGCCTGGAGAGACCCGTCGCTGAACCAGGTCATCGCAGCCGGTGCGGCGAGCATGGTGGTGATCGGCGCGATCGCGCTGGTCCTGCTCATCACCTGGCTGAAGAAATGGCGCTATCTGTGGGACGAGTGGTTGACCAGCCTCGACCACAAGAAGATCGGCATCATGTATATCGTGCTGGCCTTCGTGATGCTGTCGCGCGCGCTGATCGAGGCAGTGCTGATGCGCACCCAGCAGGCGATGGCGGTCAACACGCCGGGCATCGTGTCGCCCGACCACTTCGCCGAGCTGTTCAGCACGCATGGCAGCATCATGATCTTCTTCGTGGCGATGCCGCTGCTCACCGGGCTCATCAACTTCGTGATGCCGCAGCAGATCGGCGCGCGCGACGTATCGTTTCCGCTGCTCAACTCGGTCAGCCTGTGGCTGACGGGGGCGGGCGCCGGGCTGATGATGGCCTCGCTCGTCATCGGCAAGTTCTCGACCGGCGGCTGGAGCGGCTATCCGCCCTTTACCGAGCTTACCTACAATGCCGGCGTCGGCCCCGATTACTGGATCTGGGCAGTGACGCTCAGCTCGCTCGGCTCGACGCTGACGGGACTGAACTTCGCGGTTACGATCTACAAAAAGCGCGCGCCCGGCATGCACCTGATGCGGCTGCCGCTATTCTGCTGGACCGCGCTGTGCACCTCGATCCTGATGATCTTCGCCATGCCGCCACTGACGGTCGCGACCGCCATGCTCGCACTCGATCGCTATCTGGGGTTCCATTTCTTCACCAACGGAATGGGCGGCAACATGATGAACTATGCCAACCTGTTCTGGCTATTCGGACACCCGGAGGTCTATATCCTGATCCTGCCAGCATTCGGCGTCTATTCCGAGGTTGTCTCGGCGTTCTCGTCGAAGCGGCTCTATGGCTACACCTCGCTGGTGCTCGCGACGATGGCGATCGCGGTGCTCAGCTTCACCGTCTGGCTGCACCATTTCTTCACGATGGGCCAGAATGCCGACATCAACGGGTTTTTCGGCATCGCGACGATGACGATCGGAATCCCGACCGGCGTGAAGATCTATGACTGGATCTGGACGATGTTCCGCGGCGAGGTTCGTTTCACGGTGCCGATGCTCTATTCGATCGCGTTCATGATGACCTTCGTGCTGGGCGGCATGTCGGGCATCCTGCTGGCGATGCCGCCGGCCGACTATCTCGTCCACAACACGCTGTTCCTGGTCGCCCATTTCCACAACATGCTGATCCCCGGCATGCTCTACGGCATGATTGCCGGCTATACCTACTGGTTCCCCAAGGCGTTCGGATTCCGCTTGCACGAAGGCTGGGGCAAGGCGGCCTTCGTCTGCTGGGTGGTCGGCTTCTACCTCGCTTTCATGCCGCTTTACGCGCTCGGCCTCGCCGGAGTCGCGCGGCGCACGCACGAATTGTTCGACCCCGCATTCCGGCCATGGCTGATCGTGGCCGAAGTCGGCGGGCTGATCCTGCTGACCGGCCTCGCGCTGCTGTTCGTCCAGCTCTATGTCAGCATCCGCGACCGCGAGAACAACCGCGTCCCCGTGGGCGACCCGTGGGACGGCCGCGGTCTCGAATGGGCCAATGCGGCGCCGGCACCCGAATATAATTTCGCCTTGATCCCGCAGGTTCACAGCCGCGACACCTTCGCCTGGCGCAAGGAACATGACTGCGCCTACGATCCGCCGGACGAGTATCGGGACATCGAAATGCCGCGCAACAGCATGTCGGGCGTCATCATCGGCGTGTGCGGCGGCCTCGCCGGATTCGGGCTCGTCTGGCATATATGGTGGCTCGCGGCGCTGCCGGTGCTGGGCGTCATCGCGACGGTCATCGCGCGCAGTTTCGCGCGCGACGTTCACTACACGATTCCCGCCGCCAAGGTCGCAGCCGAGCATGGCGAATGGTTGCGCCTCATACGCGAGACCCGCCCCGTCGACCGATTCCAGGAAACGAGCCCGGCCAATCGCGGGCTGGCAGCGAGGGTGCCATGAGCGCGAACGAAGTCAAACATGCCGGGCTGAACCTCGGCGACACCGACGAGGTAACGCACGAACAGGCCGGAGAAGGCATTTTCGGCTTCTGGGTGTTCCTGATGAGCGACGCGATCGTCTTCGCGCTGCTTTTCGCGACCTATGGCGTGATGTTGCCCGGCACAGCCGGCGGCCCCACGCCCGCCAGCGAATATGATATGAAGAGCGCGTTCATCGAAACGCTGCTCCTGCTCACAAGCAGCTTTACCTTCGGCCTCGCCTCGATCGCGATGAAGCATGAGCTGGGCCGCGTTCGCCTGCAATTCTGGCTTGGCATCACGCTGCTTCTCGGGCTCGCTTTCCTCGGCTTCGAGCTGCACGATTTCGCCTCGATGTTTTCCGATGGCGCCTATGGCAGCCGCAGCGGATATCTGTCGTCCTTCTTCGGACTCGTCCCGCTCCACGGGCTGCACGTATTTTTCGGGAGCCTGTGGATCGTGGTCATGATGGTCCAGGTCAGCTGGTTCGGGCTCGACGCGCGGGTGAAGATCAACCTGCTCCGGCTCGGCCTGTTCTGGCACTTTCTCGATATCGTCTGGGTCGGGATTTTCTCGGTCGTCTATTTGCAGGGGTTGATCTGATGAGCGGCCCGAACGCTGGAAAGCGGCACGAAATCACAACCTATGTCATCGGCTATGTCGCGGCACTGGTGCTGACCGGCGCCGCGTTCGGCGCGGTTCACTGGCACTGGTTCGCCGACACGACGACGACGCTGGCCGTCGTCTTCGGCCTCGCGCTGGTGCAGATCATCGTCCATTTCCGCTTTTTTCTGCACATCAGCTTCAGCCGATCGGCGCGCGACGACCTGCAGCTGATTCTCTTTTCGACGCTGATCGTGGCGTTGATGGTAGGGGGCACGATCGTCATCCTGCTAAACCTTCGCGCCAGAATGATGTGACGCGCCTTCGGTAGCGCGCGAGGACTGGAACGGCCACAAGCGGCTCTACCGCAGGACGGCACCGCTCTAAAAGCAACGATTTCCGGAGAAAACTGGAGCGGGCGAAGGGATTCGAACCCTCGACCCCAACCTTGGCAAGGTTGTGCTCTACCCCTGAGCTACGCCCGCTCTGGCGCTGGCCCGCACAGCGTGGCGGGCAGGTGAGGCGCGGCTGTTAGCACCGGGTCCGGGACAGGGCAAGCCCCCAATCGCGATTCGTTTCAGAGGGTTGGACTCTGCCGCCGAAACGCCCACATTGCCGCGATAGTGTTCACGCAAGACTTCAGGAGTTCGCATTGGCAACGCTCGGCATGTCCCCCGACGACAAGAAGGCGGTAGAGGCTTTTACCCGCGACGTCGTTGAGCCTTCGCGGACCAAGCTCGTCATCCTCGATTTCTGGGCCGAATGGTGCGGCCCGTGCAAGCAGCTGTCGCCCGTCCTCGAAAAGGTCGCGGCCGACTATGCCGACAAGGGCGTGGTGCTGGCGAAGATCGATGTCGACAAGGACAAGTTCATCGCGTCGCAGTTCCAGGTGCGCTCGATCCCGACCGTCTATGCGATGTTTCAGGGACAGCTCGTCGCCGATCTCGGCCAGGCACGCACCGAATCGCAGCTCAAGCAAATGCTCGACCAGCTGCTCAAGCAACTTCCGATCGAAGCGGGCAGCGGTGACGGCGAACAGCAGCAGGACACCGCGCCGCTGATCGAAATGGGCGAACAAGTGCTCGAGGAAGGCGATGCCGAGCGGGCGCTGTCGATCTTTGGCCAGGTCGCCCAGATCGCGCCCGACGAACCAGCCGCGATTTCGGGCATGGTCCGCGCGCTGATTGCCGCGGGCCGGACCGAGGAGGCAGAGGCCGCGCTGTCCGAACTCGACGAGGAAATGGCGAAGGCGCCCGAGATCGAGCGCGCGCGCGCCGCGCTTGCGCTGGCAAGAGACGCCAAGCCGGCAGCCGATCTCGGCCCGCTGGAAAAGGCGGTCGCCGCGACACCAGACGATCATCAGGCACGCTATGACCTCGCCAATGCGCAAATGGCGAATGGCGAGCGCGAAAAGGCCGCCGACAATCTGCTCCACATCATCGCCGATGACCGCGACTGGAACGAGGGCGCGGCGCGCACGCAGCTGCTCAAGCTGTTCGAAGTCGTCGGGTTGGAAGATCCCTGGGTCGCCTCGCAGCGCCGGCGGCTGTCGCAGATTCTGTTCGGATGACCACGCGGATATCCGTGTTTCCGCTCGGGGGAGCCTTGCTCTTCCCGCGGATGCACCTGCCGCTGCACATCTTCGAGCCTCGCTACCGTGCGATGATATCCGATTCGCTTGCTCGTGATCGGCGGATCGGCATGGTCCAGCCGCGCGACAATCGTCAAAAGCCCGGCCTGTTCCGCATGGGGTGCGTCGGCCAGATCGTCGAGGTAGAGGCGCTTGATGATGGTCGGTTCGACATCGTGCTCGAGGGACTGTCGCGCTTCGTCATCAAGCGCGAGCTTGAGGTCGCCACCCCCTTTCGTCAGGTCGAGGCCGACCTGGTCGACACGCCCGAGGACGAGACGCTGGCGCTCGCCGAACGGTCCTCGCTCGAGCTGGAAGCGCGGCGCTTCGCCGATGCGCAAGGCTATGCGGTCGACTGGGAGGCGGTATCGCGGCTCGACGACGAGAGCCTGGTCAACGGGATCGCACAGATCGCGCCGTTCGACATTGCATCGAAGCAAGCACTGCTGGAGGTCGATTCGCTTCAGGATCGCTCCGAACTGATCGTCCAGTTGATGCAGTTCTTCGGTCGGCACGGCGACGACGAAGCGGGGACGCTGCAGTGACGATGCTTCCCGATCCGTGGTTGCTAGAGCGGCTGGTGTGCCCGGTCACGCGCACGCCCTTGCGGCACGACCGGCAGACGAACGAACTCATCAGCGACGAGGCAGGGCTGGCCTTTCCGATCCGCGACGGCGTGCCCGTATTGCTGGTCGAGGAAGCGCGCATGCTTGATGGGCGGCCCGACGCCGGATAACCTCCCTTTCGAACAAGGGGGACATCATGCGTTTTACCATGCTGCTGGCGGCGATCGCCGCATTTTTCGTGGCCGGGTTCGCCCAGGCGAAGGACTATGTCATCCATGCCGGCCGGCTGATCGACGGCACGACGGCGACGCCGCGCGAGCGCGTCTCGATACTCGTCCATGACGACCGGATTGCATCGGTGACACCGGGATTCACCACCCCCGAGGGCGCGGAGGTGATCGACCTTTCGGACAAGACCGTGCTGCCCGGCCTGATCGACGCGCATGTCCATATCACAGGGCAGTTCGACGGCGGCGACCCGGTGCGCGAGCTGGTGACTCGCAGCCCGCTCGATGCCGCGTACAAGACGCCCGCTTATGCCCGCGCCACACTGCAGGCAGGCTTTACCACGGTGCGCGACGTCGGCGCTAACACCGATCTGGTCGTCGCGATGAAGCGCGCGATCGCAAAGGGCGAAATCGCCGGCCCGCGCATGTGGGTCGCCGGCGCCCCGCTCGGCCCCACCGGCGGGCACAGCGATTCGCATACCGGGCTCGATCCGGCGATCAGCAACCCCGAATGGAATGATTCGATCGTCGATGGCGTCGACGAGGCGATCCACGCGGTGCGCGACCATCATCGCCGCGGGGTCGATCTGATCAAGATCATGCCGTCGGGCGGCGTCCTGTCGGTCAATGACGACCCCAATCTGCAGGTGATGAGCGACGCCGAGATCAAGGCGATCGTCGATACCGCACACGCGCTGGGAATGAAGGTCGCGGCGCATATTCACGGACGCGAGGCAATCGACCATGCGCTGAAGCTGGGGGTCGATTCGGTCGAGCATGGCAGCTTTTCCGGCCCCGAATCCTATCCGCTCTACAAGGAACACGGCGCATATCTGGTGCCGACGCTGCTGATCGCGCAGCGCGTTTACGAAATCGCCAAGACCAATCCCGAGCAACTTCCGCCGTCCTCGGCGAAAAAGGCGCTCGCGGTCGCACCGGTCATGCGCGACAATCTGGGCAATGCCTATCGCGCGGGCGTGAAGATCGCGTTCGGAACCGATCAGGGGCTGGTACCGCACGGCCAGAATGCCAAGGAATTCGCGCTGATGGTCAAATCGGGAATGACGCCGGGCGACGCGATCCTTGCCGCAACGAAGAACGCCGCCGACCTGATCGGCGACAGCGCCGATATCGGGTCGATCCAGAAGGGGCGCTTTGCCGATATCATCGCGGTTTCGGGCAATCCGCTCGACGATGTGACGACGCTGGAGAAGGTCGGCTTCGTGATGAAGGGCGGCACCATCTATCGCCGCGCTGGCGAAGATACCGGCATCGGCGGCGTGCCCGACGCGGGCGGGCACTGAGGCTGCTGAGCACCGCGCCGACCCGTCGGGTTCCTGCCCCGGCAGGAGCCCGCTGACCGGACCGCAGTGAACGGGAGGTCTCCGGCTAGACGGTCATACCCTGGAGGAGCTTGGGCACATCGCCCGATTCGCCGCGCGCCTCACCCATGAAGGCGGCCTTTAGTGGCGGCATCCGGTCGACGGCGCTCAGCCCGAAACGGCGCACGCGGCTCGCGGTCCGGCCGGGAATGCCGAACAGCCGGGTCAGGCCGTCGGTGGCGAGCGAGACCATCATCGTGTCGAGACTGCGCCAGCGCTCATAGCGTTTGAGGAGTTGCGCGTCGCCGGGGTCGAGCCCCAGCCGCTTGCCCTCGACGAGCACCTCGACCAGCGCGGCCACGTCGCGAAAGCCGACATTGACCCCCTGCCCCGCGATAGGATGGATGCCGTGCGCGGCATCGCCGACCAGCGCGAGCCGTTCGGCGGTGATCGTCGCGGCGTGATGGAAGCCGAGCGGATAGGTCGAGCGCGGGCCGAGCCGCGACAATTCGCCGAGAAAACCACCGGTTTTCTTCATCGCCTCTGCCAGAACACCGCGTTCGGACAGTTTGAGCATCCCCGGTGCCTGGTCGCGGCGCACCGTCCACACGATCGCCGAGCGGTGGCCATGTTCATCGTCATTGAGCGGCAGGATCGCGAACGGCCCTTCGGGATAGAAAATCTCGAAGGCGATATTTTCGTGGCTCTCTTCGTGATGGAATGACGTCACGATCGCGGCATGGTCATATTGCCAGCGCGCCACGCGCAGCAGCGCCGTGTCGCGCGTCGGCGAATTGCGCCCCTCTGCCCCGATCAGCAGCGATGCGCGGACCGTCGATCCGTCGGACAGTTCGGCGGTGACCCCGTGTGCGTCGCGGATGACCGACACGGCATGCGTCTTCATGCGCAGGTCGACGCGCGGTGCAGCCTTGGCCGATTCGTGGAGCGCGCGGCGCAGGATGCGGTTCTCGTACATCGTGCCGAGCGCGTCTTCGTCTTCCGACACGTCGAAATCGAGCTTGCCGGGGGCGAGCCCGTCGCTCACCCGGATGCTGCGAATGGGGCATCCTGCATCGCCCAGCCGGTCGCCGACGCCGATCGCCTGCAGCATCCGGTGCGGTGCGCTGGCGATCGCCGAGGCGCGGCCGTCATGTGCCGCGGCGAGTATCGTTTCGGGATCGGCCATGTCGACGACGATCGACGCGATGCCGTGCGCATCGAGCGCGGTAGCAAGCGCCGAACCGACCAGCCCGCCGCCGAGGATGAGAATATCCGCCTTGTCCATGCCCGCTGTTTAGCCGCGCCGCACCGCCCTGCCAATGCCCGGCGCTTGACGGGGGACTCGCCAGGCGCAATGATTCACGCAGTATTTCTGCGAAATCCGGGGGAACTCGCATGGCGAGCAAGGCACAGCCCAAGCTGTGGCGCGAAACGATGAAGGCGGGTGCGCTGCGCAGCGGCGCGATGTTCGCCGCGATCGCGCTGTTCGTGGTGACGCTGGCCGTGGCGGTCGCGCTGGTCAGCTATCATTCGGGCGACCCGTCGCTCAACACCGCCGCCGGCGGCCCGGTGAAGAACTGGCTGGGCACACCGGGTGCGCTCGTGGCCGACCTGCTGCTGGCGATCGGCGGGCTTCCGATCGCGCTTATCCTCCCGCTGGGGGTCATCATCGCCTCTCGGCTGTGGCGAGACATGCCGACCGGTCCGTGGCGCATGATGCTGCGCAACTGCCTGATCGGGATCGCGCTGATGGCGACGACGCTGGCGCTCGTATCCGACGAATCGGTGCTGTGGCTGCCCGGCGGCTGGGGCGGCGTCGTCGGATTGGCGATTGCGGGCGGCATTCGCTGGGCGACGAGCTTTATCGGCGATGCGCAGATCATCGTCTGGACGCTGCGCGTGATCGGGCTGGCGACGGGCATCGCCGGCGTCGTCCTGTGGGCACGCAGCCTGACGGTCGCATGGCCCACGCCCCCGCAATTGCGGTTGCGACTTCCTTCTTTCCGGCGCGCCGGGCGCGACGATGGCGACATTTTCGATGATGGCGACGAGATCGAGGTCGAGGCGCGGCCAAAGCCCGCCCCGCGCAAAGTCGCGGTTCCCGAAAATCGCCCCGCCCCGGTCATCGCCGACCGTACCGCGGCGCCGTCGGTCGCCAAGCCGAAGCCGACCCAGGCCTCGCTCGACCTGCGCGACAATTTTCAGCTCCCCTCGCTCGATCTGCTGACGCCGCCGTCGGACAAGGGCTCGGTCGCGGTCGACAAGGCCGCGCTGCAGCGAAACGCCCGGCTCCTCGAATCGGTGCTCGACGATTTCAACGTGAAGGGGTCGATCGTCGAGGTTCGTCCCGGCCCCGTGGTCACCATGTACGAGCTCGAGCCGGCAAGCGGAATCAAGGCGAGCCGAGTCATCCAGCTTGCCGACGACATCGCGCGCAACATGTCCGCGATGTCGGCGCGCGTCGCGACGATCCCGGGCAGGAGCGTCATCGGTATCGAACTGCCCAATCCCAAGCGCGAAACGGTCAACCTGCACGAACTGATCGGATCGCAGACGTTCGAGGATCATTCGTCGCAACTGCCGATCGTGCTCGGCAAGAACATCGCCGGTGATCCCGTGATCGCCGACCTTGCGCCGATGCCGCACCTCCTCGTCGCGGGCACCACCGGGTCGGGCAAGTCGGTCGGGCTGAACTGCATGATCCTGTCGCTGCTCTATCGGCTGACGCCCGATCAGTGCCGGATGATCATGATCGATCCGAAGATGCTCGAACTCAGCATGTACAAGGATATTCCCCATCTGCTTGCTGACGTCGTTACCGATCCGCCCAAGGCGGTTCGCGCGCTGAAATGGGCGGTCGAGCAGATGGAGGAGCGCTATCGGATGATGGCGTCGCTCAACGTCCGTTCGCTCGGTTCGTTCAATGACAAGGTGCGCGCGGCACGCAACAAGGGGCAGAAGCTGGGTCGCCGCGTGCAGACGGGATACGACCCCGATACCGGCAAGCCGGTCTATGAGGAGGAGGAACTCGACCTTCAGCCGCTGCCGCAGATCGTCATCATCGTCGACGAACTCGCCGACCTGATGATGACCGCGGGCAAGGAAGTCGAATTCCTGATCCAGCGGCTTGCGCAAAAGGCTCGCGCGGCGGGCATCCACCTCATCATGGCGACGCAGCGCCCGTCGGTCGATGTCATCACCGGCGTCATCAAGGCCAACCTGCCGACGCGGATCAGCTTCCACGTCACGTCGAAAATCGATTCGCGCACCATCCTCGGCGAACAGGGCGCCGAACAGCTGCTCGGCAAGGGCGACATGCTCTACATGCCCGGCGGCAAACAGCTCGCGCGCGTCCACGGCCCCTTTGTCAGCGACGACGAGGTCGAGGCGGTGGCCGATCACTGGCGCGCACAGGGTCAGCCCGATTACATCACCGCCGTCACCGAAGAACCCGAAGAGGGGTCGTTCGCACTCGACGGCGCGCCCGGCGACGACAGCCCCGAGGACCGCCAGTTCCGCCAGGCGATCCAGCTCGTGGCCGAGAGCCAGAAGGCTTCGACGTCATGGCTGCAGCGGCAGATGCGTATCGGCTACAACTCCGCTGCGCGGCTGATCGAGCGGATGGAGAGCGAAGGACTGGTGTCCAAACCCGACCATGTCGGCCGCCGCGAAGTGCTGATGGATCAGGACGGCCGGCCGCTCTGATCGCAACCAACGGGTTCACGGGGCGTTCAACGCGGTCACGCTAGAGCGACTTCCATGATGTGGAGAATTAAGCCGTTGAAACTGAAGCCACTGATCGCGCTGCCCATGGCGCTTGCCGTCCCGGCGATCGCCGCGCCCGCACCCGAAAGCACCAGCTTGCAGGCGGTGCAGGACCATCTGGCGAAGGTCAATTCGATGACTGCCGATTTCAGCCAGACCGATCGCAACGGAAAGGTACTGACCGGAAAGCTGACGCTGAAAAAGCCCGGCAAGATCCGCTTCCAGTATGAAAAGGGCGTGCCCTATCTGGTCGTCAGCAATGGCAAGGCGATCTATTTCATCGACTATTCGGTGGGTGACGAGCAGCGCTATCCGATCGGCAATTCGCCGCTGTCGATTCTGCTCGACCCGTCGCGCGATGCATCCAAATTCGCCAAGATCGTTCCCACCGCCGATCCGCGCATCGTCAGCGTCGAGGCGTATGATCCGAAGAACCCGCAATATGGCCGGATCACGCTGATCTTCGCCAAGCAGGGTTCGGCCCCCGGCGGACTGATGCTCGAAGGCTGGGTGACGCTAGACGCGCAGGGCAACCGGACGACGATCCGCCTCGACGATCAGAAGTTCAACGTACCGGTGTCGGACAGAATGTTCCGCTGGAACGATCCGAAGCGGGCGAAACGGCCACATTAACGGCTTCGTTCATGTTGGTGACAGCTTTGCAGGCGTAAAGGAATTCCCGCGGAGATGGGGTGATCCGGGATTTTCCCCCTGTTGCCCGGCCCTCATCTCCAGCCTGCGTGACGAACGCTGGTTGGCCCTCGCTCCACGCCCCCGGAGCGGGGGCCTTTCCATGTCTGGCATCGGCGCGTTTGGGTGGCTACATCGGGCGCGATGACAACATCTATCAAAATCGCTTCCTGGAACATCAATTCCGTCCGCTTTCGCATCGACATCGTCGAACGCTTCCTGACCGAAGCGGCGCCCGACATATTGTGCCTGCAGGAAACCAAGGTCATCGACGGCGACTTCCCGAAGGCGCCGTTCGAGCGGCTGGGCTACAAGCATATCGTCCTGCACGGACAGCGCATGCACCACGGCGTCGCCATCGTCAGCAAGCTGCCACTTGCCGAAGACGACCGGCTCGACTGGCAGGCCAATGGCGAAGCACGGCATGTCGGCGTGCGTCTGCAAAACGGGATGCGGCTGGAAAATGTCTATGTGCCCGCAGGGGGCGACATTCCCGACCGCGACGAAAATCCCAAATTCGGCCAGAAGCTCGATTTTATCGCGCGCATGACCGAATGGTCCGAAACGCTGAACGACATGCCGGTGCTGCTCGTCGGCGATTTCAACGTCGCGCCGCTCGAAAGCGATGTGTGGAGCCACAAGCAACTGCTGAAGGTCGTCAGCCACACACCGGTCGAGGTCGAGACGCTTGCGAAGATGCAGGCCGCCAATGACTGGGTCGATCTGGGACGCAGGTTCGTTCCGGCACCCGAACGGCTCTATACCTGGTGGAGCTACCGCGCGAAGGACTGGGCGGCGTCGGATCGCGGACGGCGGCTCGACCATATGTGGGCGAGTCCCGCGCTTGCCCCCGCAGCGACCGAGCACACCGTTTTCGAACATTGCCGCAGCTGGCTGAAACCGTCCGACCACATCCCGATCATGACCGAGTTCGCGCTTTGACCGACGCCCGGCCCGCCACCCGCGCGATCGACGCGCTGCGCCATGGCTGGCCGGTGACGATCGCGGCGGGTGCCGATTCGCTGACGCTGTTCGCCGTCGAAACGGGCGATGCCGGAAGGCTGACGGAGTTCGATCCCGATGCCACCGCACCGCTGCTGCTGTCGGCCGGGCGCGCAGCGACACTGAAGCTGGTCAACCAGCGTGCCGCAGCGACGCCCGACGGGCCGGTGATGGTCGAACGCGCGCCATGGCTCGATTTCGATATGGGCAGCGCGCTCGCCGATCCGCAGCTCGACCTCGGCACGCCGCTCAAAGGGCCGTTTCGCGCGATTGCAGTCGAACAGCCCGAACTGGCGGCGGCGGCGCTGAAGCTGGCGCGGATGGCGGGGATGCTGCCGGCCTTCTTCGTCCGCAAGGCACCGTCTGACATCCGCGTGACGCTGGACGAACTGGAGGCGCATGAGGACGCCGACCGTCTGTCGATCGCGGCGCGGGCAAAACTGCCGGTCGACGGCGCCGAGGATGCAGAAATCGTCGCCTTCCGGTCGCTGAGCGCAAGCGACGAACATGTCGCGCTGTTGATCGGCACGCCCGAGGGCCGCCCGCCGCTCGTACGGCTGCACAGCGAATGCCTGACCGGCGACGTGCTCGGCAGCCTGAAATGCGATTGCGGTCCGCAGCTGAACGCCGCGATCCGCGAGATCGCCGCGAATGGCTGGGGCATCCTGCTCTATCTGCGCCAGGAAGGTCGCGGGATCGGCCTTATCAACAAGCTGCGCGCCTATGCGCTGCAGGACCAGGGGTTCGACACGGTCGACGCCAACACCCGGCTGGGCTTCGCGATCGACGCGCGCGATTTCCGCATCGCCGCGCGGATGCTGCACCTGCTGGGCCAGCGCGATATCCGGCTGCTGACGAACAACCCGGCAAAGGTCGATGCGCTGCAAGCCGCGGGCGTCAACGTGATCGAGCGCGTGCCGCACAAGCTGCCGCCCAACCCGCACAACGAACGCTATCTCGCGACCAAGCGCGACCGCACCGGGCACCAGCTTTAGACGATATTGAAAACGGGCGCTCACCCTGGGCGCGGGTAGCGAGCAGTGGCTCTTAGCTTCTCATTATTCGCGTCGCATCTCTTCGAAAGTTACGTGGCGGCGTAACGATCTTCCAGCCCGACCAGTCGTGCGACTTCGTCAAAGCCATGTGCGATGCGCTCCACGCCGAGGGAACGGAGGCGGGCTGCATGGTCGGGCGGGCAATGGCTGCCGGCGCACAGGCCGATGACATCGGCGCCCGATGCGACCGCGCCGGTCACGCCGACCGGCGAATCCTCTATGATTACGCAGCGATCGATGGCGATGCCGAGGCGCTGCGCGGCATAGCGGTAGATATCGGGCGCAGGCTTGCCGTTTTCGACGTGCTCATGACCCGAATAGAGGTGGTCGCCGAACACGTCGCGCACCCCGAGATGGTCGAGATGCGTTGCGATCCAGTTGGTACGGCTCGACGACACGATCGCACGCGGCAGCGTATCGGGCAGCGCGCGCACGAAGCGGATTGCACCCATCACCGGGTCGAGCCCTTCCTTGAGCACACGGATATTCTCCGCCTCGCGCGCGCCGTGGAAATCATCGGGCAACGGCCTGCCGATCCAGTTTTCCAGAGCATCGATAAAGGCGGTGCCGCTGAGCCCCATGAAATTGGCCATCGAATCCTGCGGGGTCGTCGGATGGCCGATGCCGGTCAGATAATCGGCGATCTGCTTGTTTCCCGCATATTCGCTTTCGAGCAGCACGCCGTCGAAATCGAACAGGATCGCGTCATAGTTCATGCCCGCGCTCCGAACAGTGCGGTGCCAACGCGGACATGCGTGGCACCGAGCGTAACCGCGGTTTCGAAATCGCCCGACATGCCCATCGACAGGCCCTCCAGCCCATGATCGCGTGCAAGCTTTGCCAGAAGCGCGAAATAGGGCGCGGGTTCAAGCTCGAGCGGCGGCACGCACATCAGCCCAGCAAGCGGCAGATCGGCCTTGCGCGCCTGATCGAGCAGGTCGGGTAGCTCGACAATCGGGCAACCGCCCTTTTGCGGCTCATCCCCGATATTGACCTGAACGAAACAACGCGGGCGGCGATCGGCCTTGTCCATCGCCTTCGCAAGCGCCTTCACCAGCGACGGGCGGTCGAGCGAATGGATCGCGTCGAACAGCGCGACCGCATCGTCGGCCTTGTTCGACTGGAGCTGCCCGACGAGGTGGAGCGCGATGTCAGGTGTCGCCTCGCAGAGTGCCGGCCATTTCGCCTGCGCTTCCTGCACGCGATTCTCGCCGAAAACGCGCTGGCCTGCCGCGATCAGCGGTTCGATCGCGGCCGCGTCGTGCATCTTCGAAACTGCAATCAGCGTCACCGAATCGGGCTTGCGACCGGCGGTACTGGCAGCCTTTGCAATGGCGGCGCGCACATCGCCGAGGCGCGTTGAGGCATCGTCTGTCGTCATCTGCGCCGCTATAGATGCCGCGATGCCTTGCCGCCACCCCACGCCGCCCCGCACCTGGCTGATGACCGACGAGAGGCTCGGTGACCGGTTATGGTCCGCGCTCGAGCGCTTGCCGCGCGGGTCCGGGATCGTGTTTCGCCATTATTCGCTGACGCCCGACGAACGCCGCGCGCTTTTCGCTCGGGTCGCGCAGATTGCGGCGCGGCGGCGGCTGGTTCTACTGAGAGCTGGCCGCACGAGATTGGCCAGAACCGAACAGGGCGTGCATAACGGGCCGAAACCGGTGGTCGGGCTGTGGACGCGCGCGGTGCATACGCGGCGTGACCTGATCGCCGCGCACCGCGACGGGGTCGATCTGGTCTTCGCATCGCCCGTTTTCGCGACCGAATCGCATCCCGGCGCGCGCTCGCTGGGCCGGGCGCGTTTCATGGCGATGGTTCAGGACGCGTCGATGCCGGTCATCGCGCTAGGCGGCATGACGCCGCAGCGCGCCCGGATACTATGCGATCACAGAATTCATGGCTGGGCTGCGATCGACTGGTGGGCCGATCAGAAGCGGAAGGCGGTCCCGATATAGACGGCCTGGCTGTCGCGGCGTTCGGCCGCGAGACGCGGCAGGCGCTGTTCCTCGGACTTGTAGCGCACGCCCGCCGTTACATCGAGATTGTGCGTCAGCTTGTACGATCCACCGGCCTCGATCGAATAGCTCGAGTCGTCCGCGATCATCACCGGTTCGTCGGGCAGCGGCCGCGATGCCCCGGCCTTTACGCTGCCGGTGAATTTCTTGCCCTGATAATTGACGCCGACTTCGGCCTGCTCGCGGCTGCCGGGCGCACCGGCGAGATCGAGCTTGGAGACGTCGCCGGTAACGGTGAAGCGCTTCCAACCGACCGAAGCGCCGAGATTATAGGCGATCGGTGCGAGCGTCATCGCGGGAGTCGTTGCCGAGGCGCGTTCGGCGGTATCGGTCTTGCCGCGAACCTTGCTTGCATGGACGGTGACGGAGACCGACCGGCTGCTCGTTTCCTTGGCATCCGACGGCGTGAAACGGAAATCGCTCGAATCGATTCCGCTCTTCTGCAGCACCGCGGCCAGCTTCGGATCGACCGATGCGGGGGTGAACGTCCCGAGCTCCATATCCGGCATGCTCGCCGACCGGGCCGGGGTTTCGCGCGCATCGAGCGCAGGCGCAAGGGTGACGCCGCCGGCGAGCAGCGCTGTCAGTCCCAATCCTGCCAAAAGATGACGCGTGTTCATAACATCCTCTAACCTTCAACGTGGATATCATGATTCGGTCGCGAAACACCACCGCCCGGAGTCTTTTCGTGACAAGGTGTTGCACCTTGTCCACAGGCCGCGCAGACGCTTGCGGCGACGCCCGTACCTTCTATAGATGCGGGCCTATATGTTCAGTTCGAGGAATTGCCGATGAACCGCCTGATGGCCTCCGCCCTTTTGGGCTCCGTCGCCCTGTCGCTCAGCGCCTGTGGCGGCCATGACCGCCCGAAGGCCGATCTCGCGGCGTCGAAGGTCACGACGATCGGCGTCAACAGCTATCTGTGGCGCGCATCGCTCGACACGCTGAGCTTCATGCCGCTGTTGCAGACCGATTCCAACGGTGGCGTGATCGTCACCGACTGGTACGTCAATCCGAACACCCCGAACGAACGGATGAAGGTTACGGTGTCGATCCTCGACCAGGATCTTCGCGCCGATGCGCTGCGCGTCGCCGCGCTGCGCGAGGTGAAGAAGGACGGCCAGTGGGTGCAGGCGCCGGTTCAGGCGGCCACGGTCCAGAAGCTTGAAGACATCATCCTGACGCGCGCGCGCGATCTGCGCCGTCAGGCGATCGCCGCTGACTGACGCGGGGAGAAAAGGCAATAATGGCGTCGCGTTTCAATGCGCTGAAGGCGGACGCGGCCTGGCAGGCGGTCTGGGAAGAACGCCGCACCTTCGCCGCGAAGGACGATAGCCCGCGTCCGAAATCCTATGTCCTCGAGATGTTCCCCTATCCGTCGGGGAAGATCCATATGGGCCATGTCCGCAACTATACGATGGGCGACGTGCTCGCCCGGTTCCGCCGGATGAAGGGCATGGAAGTGCTCCACCCGATGGGCTGGGACGCGTTCGGCATGCCAGCCGAAAACGCGGCGATGGAAAAGGGCGTCCATCCCGGCGCCTGGACGTACCAGAATATCGACACGATGCGGTCGCAGCTGAAGCGCATCGGCTTCGGGCTCGACTGGAGCCGCGAATTCGCGACCTGCGACCCCGAATATTACGGGCACCAGCAGGCGCTGTTCCTCGACATGGTCGAGGCGGGGCTCGTCTATCGCAAGGAATCGGCGGTCAACTGGGACCCGGTCGACATGACCGTGCTCGCCAACGAGCAGGTGATCGACGGCAAGGGCTGGCGCTCGGGTGCGGTGGTCGAGCGGCGGAAGCTCTCCCAGTGGTTCCTGAAGATCACCGACTTCGCCGACGAATTGCTCGACGGGCTCAAGGAACTCGAGCACTGGCCCGACAAGGTCAAGCTGATGCAGGAAAACTGGATCGGCAAGAGCCAGGGCCTGCAATTCCGCTTCGCGCTGTCCGACGGCGGCGAGGTGGAAGTCTTCACGACGCGGCCCGACACGATTTTCGGCGCAAGCTTCGTCGCGGTGGCGGCCGACCATCCGCTGGCGCTCAAACTGGCCGAGGGGAACCCGGAAGTCGCGGCTTTCGCCGACAAGTGCCGCGCGGGCGGGACGAGCGCGGCCGAGATCGAGACGCAGGAAAAGCTCGGCTACGACACCGGGCTGACCGCGGCGCATCCGTTCGATCCCGACTGGAAGCTGCCCGTCTATATCGCCAATTTCGTGCTGATGGATTACGGCGTCGGCGCGGTGTTCGGCGTGCCCGCGCACGATCAGCGCGACCTGGATTTCGCGCGCAAATATGATCTGCAAGTCCGCCGCGTGGTCAGCGACGGTGCCGAGGAAGCGCCCGAATTCCACGGTGATGAGGCCTATACCGGGCCGGGCACGCTGGTGAATTCGCATTTCCTGAACGGCATGGACGTGGTCGATGCCAAGCGCGAGGTGATCGAGCGCGCAGAGGAAGGCGGCTGGGGCACGGGGACGACCGTGTGGCGGCTGCGAGACTGGGGTGTGAGCCGCCAACGTTACTGGGGCACGCCGATCCCGATCATCCATTGCGAGACCTGCGGCCCGGTGCCGGTGCCGCGCGACCAGCTGCCGGTGAAGTTGCCCGAGGATGTCAGCTTCGACATTCCGGGCAACCCGCTCGACCGCCATGCGACCTGGAAGCATGTCGATTGCCCCAAATGCGGCAAAGCGGCGCGGCGCGAGACCGACACGCTCGATACCTTCGTCGATTCGTCGTGGTATTTCATACGCTTCGCCAGCCAGCCCGACGACAAGCCGTTCGACAAGGCGGTCGCCGAACAATGGCTGCCGGTGGGCCAGTATATCGGCGGCGTCGAACACGCGATCCTCCACCTGCTCTATGCACGGTTCTGGACGCGCGCGCTCAAGCATATGGGCAAGCTCGACATCGCCGAACCGTTCGCCGGGCTGTTCACACAGGGTATGGTCACGCACGAGACCTATTTCCGCGATGAGGGCGAAGGTCGGCGTAGCTGGTTCGGACCCGATGACGTCGAAATTTCGGGCAAGACCGGAACGCTAAAGGCGGATGGCCAGCCGGTGACGGTCGGCCGCGTCGAGAAGATGTCGAAGTCGAAGAAGAACACCGTCGACCCCGGCCCGATCGTCGAACAATATGGCGCGGACGCGGTGCGCTGGTTCATGCTGTCCGACTCGCCACCCGAGCGCGACCTCGAATGGTCCGAGGCGGGAATCGAGGGTGCATGGCGCTTCGTCCAGCGACTGTGGCGGCTGTTCGACGGCCTCGACGAGGCGCAGGGCGATGACGCTGCCGAAGATCGGGCGCTCGACCGCAAGCTGCACCAGACGATCGCCGGCGTCGCCGACGACATCGAGGCGCTGTCGTTCAACAAGGCAGTCGCCAAGCTCTATGAGCTTGTAAACGCTATCGAAAAGGCAAAGCCCTCGGCATCGCGCGCCAATGCGGTCCGCACGCTGATCCGTATCGTCGCGCCCATGGCGCCGCACATCGCCGAAGAGGCCTGGGCAGAAGCCGGCGGCGATGGTCTGGTCGCCGACGCCGAGTGGCCCGAGGTCGATCCGGCGCTGATCGTCGAGGACGAGGTGACCATCGCGATCCAGGTCAACGGCAAGCTGCGCGATACGATCACCATGCCCAAGGGCGCCCCAAAGGCCGATGTCGAGGCCGCCGCGCTGGCGACCGACAAGATCGTGCGGCAGCTGGATGGCAAGGCGCCGCGCAAGGTGATCGTCGTGCCCGACCGGCTGGTCAACGTCGTGGCATGAAACGCGTCACCGCCCTGATCGCCGCTGCGCTCGCGCTTTCGGGTTGCGGGCTCCAGCCGCTCTATGGCGGCGGCGAAGGCGGCACGATCCGCTCGACGCTATCGGAAATCGAGGTTGCACCGATTGCCGGACAGAATGGCTGGCTCGTCGCCAATGCGCTGCGCGACCGGCTGATCCAGAACAAGGGCACAGCGGCGCGGTACCGGCTGGAGGTCAAGCTCGACGACCGGATCACCGGGCTGGGCGTGCGGCGCGACGATGCCATCACGCGCGAGAGGCGGACGCTGCGCGCGCGGTATCAGCTGATCGACCTGTCCAATGGCGAAGTGCTGCTCGACCAGACGGCGGGCTCCGATGCCGGAATCGACGTGGTCGGCTCCGAATATGCGACGATCGCGGCCGAGCAGAGCGCGCTTGAACGGCTATCGGGCATCGTCGCCGACCAGATCGTCTCGCGCCTCGCGCTCTATGCGCGGCGGGCGCCGACCGCGCCGTGAAGGTCAGCGCCGGCCAGATCAACGGCCAGATCGACCGGCTGGCCAGCGATGTCCGGCTTTATCTGTTCCACGGTCCCGACGAAGCGGGGGCGCAGGCACTGGCCGAACGGCTCGCACGCGCTGTCGGCCCCGATGCCGAGCGGATCGACATCGAACCCGCCGCGCTGCGCTCCAATCCAGGGCTGCTCGCCGACGAAGCTGCGTCGATCTCGCTGTTCGGCGGCAGCCGCTTCATCCGGGTAAGCGGGGCGGGCGAAGAGGTGCTCGCGGCGTGTTCGACGCTGCTCGACGCGCCCCAGGCCGGAAATCCGGTCGTCGTCATCGCCCCCGGCGTCAAGACGTCGGGAAAACTCGTCAAAGCGGCGATTGCGGCACCCGGCGCGGTCAGTTTCGGTTGCTATGTCCCCGAAGGCGCGGAAGCCTCACGAATCGCGGCGGCCATGGCGCGCGACACGGGGTTGAGGCTGACCGGCGATGCGCCGGCGCGCCTGTGGGAGGCGACGGGTGGCGACCGCGCGATTCTGGCGCGCGAAATCGAAAAGCTCGCCATGTTCCTCGACGCCGCACCGGATCGCCCGCGCGATGCCGACGGGGCGACGCTCGATGCGATCGGCGCCAATCTCGAATCGGTCGAAATGTTCGGCGCGATCGATGCCATTATCGGCGGCAATGCGGCGGAAGCGGGTAGCGAACTGACCGCACTCGATGAAGCCGGAATATCGGCGATCCCGCTGCTGCGACAGCTCGCGCGGCGGATGCTGACACTGGCGACGCTGCGCGCAGAAGTCGATGCCGGCGATTCGATCGACGAGGTGATTGCGCGCCACCGCATCTTCTTCCGCGAAAAGGCCGCGACATCGCGCGCGCTGCGCAAATGGAATTCACGCCAGATCGCGCACGCGATCGACCGGATCCGCGAAGCAGAACGCGCGACGATGGCGAATTCGACGCTCGACAACCTGCTCGCCGAACAGATGGGTGTCGCAATGGCGCGCGCTGCGTCGCGCTCCGGACAGACCCGGCGCTAGATGCGCTCGCCGCTCAACCGCTGACAGACCATATCGAGCTGATCGAGCGTCGAATACTGGATCGTCAACTGACCGCCAGCCTCGCCATGGGCGATCTTGACGTTGAGTCCCAGAACATCACTAAGCTGTTGTTCTAGCGCGATAATATCGGCATTCTCCGCGCCCGAAGCCGGTGTCCCCGGGCGGCTGCCGCCACCACCGCTACCCGGCCGCGTTCCGCGCGCCAGGCGCTCGGTGTCGCGCACGGTAAGCCCCTTGTCGCGAACCTGCTCGGCAAGCGCTTCGGGGTCTGGTGCGTTGATTAGCGCGCGCGCATGGCCCATCTGAATATCGCCGTCGATGACCATCTTCTGCACCGATACCGGCAGATCGAGCAGCCGCAGCAGGTTGGCAATATGGCTGCGCGACTTGCCGACCAGGCGTGCGAGCGCGTCCTGCGTATGGCTGAATTCATCGATCAGCTTGCGATAGGCATCGGCCTCTTCGATCGCGTTGAGGTCCTGCCGCTGGATATTCTCGACAAGCGCGATTTCGAGCGTTTCGGCATCGCTGAGTTCGCGGACGATCACCGGAACGTCATGAAGCCGCGCACGCTGCGCCGCACGCCAGCGACGTTCCCCCGCGACGATCTGATAATCCTTACCGTGTGGGCGCACGACGATCGGCTGAATCAGCCCCCGCGATGCGATCGAATTGGCGAGTTCGCTGATAGCCTGATCGTCGAAGGTGCGACGCGGCTGCCCCGGGTGCGGCGCGAGCGCGCTTACGGGAAGCATGCGGATACCGCTCTGCGGTGCGCCGTCTTCGCTCGGCTGGTTGCGAGGCGCGTCACCCATCAGCGCGCTCAGGCCCCTGCCCAGCCCCGGACGCGGACGCCGTGCCTGCGCGGGCTGGCCGGCTGATTCGGGATCGTTCATGCTGCCTCCGCAGATTTTGGAATGCGCGCGATCACCTCACGCGCCAAGGCTATATACGCCTCCGACCCCGCACACCGGTGATCGTAGATCAGCGCCGGCAGCCCGTGGCTCGGCGCTTCCGAAAGGCGGACATTGCGCGGGATGACGGTTTCGAACACGACCTCACCCAGCACAGCGCGAACATCGTCGGCCACCTGGTCGGTCAGCCTGTTACGGCGGTCGTACATGGTCAGGACAACGCCGAGGATCGACAGGCCGGGGTTGAAGCGGCTGCGAATACGCTCGACCGTGTTGAGGAGCTGGCTAAGCCCTTCGAGCGCGAAGAACTCACATTGCAACGGCACCAGCAGCGCGTGCGATGCGACCATCGCGTTGATCGTCAACAGGCCTAGCGATGGCGGGCAATCTATCAGAACCACGTCCCATCGACCCTCGCTACGCGCGATTGCGCGATCGAGTCGGTGGGTCCGGGCGTCGAAATCGATAAGCTCGATCTCTGCACCCGACAGGTCGACCGTCGACGGCACGATATCGAGCCGCGGCACGCGCGTGGCGATTGCGGCTTCGTTGAGCGAGGTCTCACCGATCAGCAGCTCATAGGTCGATTGCAACCGCTCGGATCGCTCTATCCCCAACCCCGTCGATGCGTTGCCTTGCGGGTCGAGATCAAGCAGCAGAACGCGCTGGCCGGTCGCGGCGAGCGCGGTGGCCACGTTGATCGCGGTGGTCGTCTTGCCGACGCCGCCCTTCTGGTTTGCGATGGCAATGCAGATCATTTGCGGCGAACCTCCCGCGCGACGACGATCCGTGATTCAGGATGGGTGATACTCTGTTCCACGTGGAACGAACCTTGCCATGCATCGCGCGCGGCTTCCACCTCCGATTGCGCCGAAGCGCCCTTGGGAAGCAACCAGATGGTATCGCGGCGCGAGCAGTGGCGCGCCGCGGCGAACAGATCGGGTAGCGCTGCCACCGCCCGCGCGCTGATGATGGCGGCCTTTGGACCCGAATAGCGCTCGATTTTCGCCGCGACGATCTGCGTTCGCGATCCTATTCCCAGAGCGTCGACGCAGCGCTGGAGAAATTCCGCACGACGCCTTCTCGGCTCTACCAGCACGGTTTCGGCCTCGCGCAGGGCCGCGGCTACGATTCCGGGAAAACCCGCCCCGGTGCCAATATCGATCCACAGCCCTGCCTTTGCTTCATCGGGTGCAAGCGTAAGCAATTGTGCCGAGTCTACGATGTGCCGGTCCCACATCGCGTCGAGTGTCGCCTTTGAGATCAGGTTTTGATGCGCTGATTCGTCACGAACCATTTCGCCGAATTGCGCCAGCAGCGTTTCACGTGAAACACCGAAACGCGTTCGGACCCATTCGCGTGCTTCGTCTTCGGTCATTTTCAGGCGGCATTCCGGCGCTTGCTGTGCAGCAAAATAGCGGAAAGCGCCGCCGGAGTGATGCCGCGAATGCGCCCGGCCACGCCGAGCGTTTCGGGCCGTGCGGCGGACAGCCTCTCGATCATTTCGGCAGAAAGCCCCGGCACCATCGCATAGTCGAGCGATTGGGGCAGCGGCAGCGATTCGTTTGCGCGCAGCTCTGCTACCTCTCCCTCTTGCCGCGCAAGATACGGGGCGTAGCGGGCATCTTCGATGACTTCGTCCAGTACCGACGGGTCGGTGTCGCTCACCGCGTCGGGAAGAACATGCGCGGGCGAAACCGCGGGAAAACGCAGCCATGCGCTACCGCGGTCGGTACCGGCATCAAGCGGAACGTCAGCACCACGCTGACGCAGCGCGTGCGCCGAAACCGGGCGCTCCAGCGCGTGTTCGATCCTGGCTTTGGCGTCCATCCTTTTGCGGAAACGAAGGCGGCGGTCCTCGGTTAGGCAGCCCAGCCTCTCGGCGATAGGCGTGAGCCTGGTCTCGGCATTGTTCGCGCGCAGCCGAAGACGGAATTCGGCGCGCGATGTCAGCATGCGGTACGGTTCGGTAACACCCTGCAGAACCAGGTCGTCGATCATCACCCCCAGATAGCTTGCCGCCCTATCGACGACCAACGGCTCAAGCCCCATAGCATCGGCCGCGGCGTTCGCGCCCGCGATCAGCCCCTGCCCTGCGGCCTCCTCATATCCGGTCGTGCCGTTGATCTGCCCCGCGCAGAACAGCCCCGGGATGTCGGAAGCGGCCAGCCGGCGATCAAGCGAACGCGGATCGACATGGTCATATTCGACGGCATAGCCAGGCACGACGATCTCGCAGCGCTCGAGCCCAGCCATCGAGCGCACCATATCGAGCTGGACATCGGTCGGCAGCGACGTCGAAATGCCGTTGGGATAGACGAGGTTCGTCGCGAGGCCTTCGGGTTCCAGGAACACCTGATGCCCATCGCGATCCCCAAAACGATGGATCTTATCCTCGATCGAGGGGCAATAACGTGGCCCCTGCGCGTCGATTGCGCCGGAAAATAGCGGCGACCGGTCGAGCGCGCGGCGGATGATCGCGTGGCTGGCTTCGTTGGTACGCGTGATTGCGCAAAAGATTTGCGGCAAGGCGCGCCGCCCTGTCATCGGTGACATCGTCCAGGGCTCGGCGTCGGACGGCTGCTCCGCCAGCGCTCCCCAGTTGATGCTGCGCGCATTGAGCCTTGGCGGCGTCCCCGTCTTCAGGCGTGATATCGGGAGGCCGAGTTCGCGAAGCTGGACTCCGAGGCGGGTTGCGGCGCGTTCGCCGATCCGACCGCCTTCATGTCGTTCTTCGCCGCGGAATATGCGCCCGCCCAGAAAAGTACCCGTGGCCAGCACCACGGAGGGCGCGACCAGATCGGTGCCGCCAGCCAGTGAAACTCCCGCGATCCGCCCACCCGCAAGTACGAGACTCTCCGCCTCACCTTCAACGAGCGTCAGCCCGGGCTGCCCGGCGAGCATATGCTGGACCGCCGCGGCATAATAGGCGCGGTCGGCCTGCACCCGCGGCCCCTGAACCGCGCTGCCCTTGCTTCGGTTGAGCATCCGGTAATGGATCGCCGCTGCGTCGGCTGCACGCGCCATCAGACCATCAAAGGCGTCTACCTCACGGACAAGATGACCCTTGCCGAGGCCGCCAATCGCCGGATTGCAGGACATCGCCCCGATCTTCGTCAGATCAAAGCTTACCAGCGCCACACGCGCACCGCGGCGCGCTGCTACAGCAGCGGCTTCGACGCCGGCATGGCCGCCGCCGATGACGATGACATCGAACGTGTGCATGGCTTCTCCGCTAAACGCGAAGGCTGCTCCCGTCAAAAAGTTCCACGTGGAACATCGCTATTTGCCGATGCAGAAGCGCGAAAAAAGTGAGTCGAGCATCGCCTCGACGTCAGCTCGCCCGGTGATCCGGTCGATGCTTGCCCGGGCCGCACGCAACGATTCGGCGAGCAAAATCGGATCTCGCTCGACCGCGGCGTCGTCCAGCGCACTTACACAGGCGGCGCACAAGTCACGCTGGCGCTGGTTCATCGCGGCCTGATCGGGGCGCGGAATCAGGTCTCGCGACTCCGATTCGATGAGCGCCCACAAATCTTCGATCCCCTCACCTGTATGCGCCGATACGCGAATCCTCCCTTCAACCGCATCGGCCCTCGCCGCCTCATCGCTGCGCGGATGAACCGGGATGATCCTCGTCAGTCCGTCGACGTGCGGGGGAGCGTCGTCGCCGAGCCATAATAGAATGTCGGCGGTCTGCGCCGCAACGCGCGCGCGTTCGATCCCGATCGCTTCCACCGGATCATCGGTGCGCTCGGCCAGTCCCGCGGTGTCGGTAAAGACATATCCGACCCCGTGGCGCCGCACAGCAGCGTCGACCCGGTCGCGAGTCGTTCCCGCAATCGGCGACACGATGGCCGCCTCCCGCTCGACAAGCCGGTTGAGCAATGTCGATTTGCCGGCATTGGGCGGACCGGCAAGCACGACATTGATTCCCTCATTCAAACGTTCGACCGGCGGATTCCGAAGCGCGCGGGCGATCGCCCCCGCAAGTGCTCTGCATTGCTGCCGGAGGACATCTAGGATTGAGTCTTCATCGATATCGTCCTCATCGGCGTGATCGAGCACTGCCTCGACCCTGCTGGAAAGATCGACAATCGTACCGCCCCAATCGTCGATCTGCCGCCGCAACGCACCCCCGCTGTTGGCAAGCGCGATCCGCCGCGCGGTTTCCGTCTCCGCCGTCAGCAAATCGCCAAGCGCCTCGGCCTGGGTGAGATCGATCCGGCCATTGATCAGCGCCCGACGCGTAAATTCGCCCGGTTCGGCGGCCCGAAGCCCTGAAACAGCCGCAAGCGCACCTTCGACCGCTCGGATAACGGCGCGTCCGCCATGACAGTGTATTTCGGCGAGATCCTCGCCGGTGGCCGTCGCCGGCCCCTGAAACCATAGGAGCAGCGCATCATCGAGCACGGCGCCGTCGCGGGGATCGACGATACGGCGCAAGACCGCCTTGCGTTGGGTCGGAAGGCTGTCGCGTCCCGTCAGCGCAAGAAGCGCATCGCCCGCTGCGGCCCCGCTGACGCGGATGACGCCGATACCCGCGGGCGGCAAACCGCTCGACAGCGCAAAAATCGTGTCCACAACGTGCAATCAGCCGCTCTTGCCGCTCGCGTCGAACATGCGCTGCCAGAATTGCAGCCCCGCCTCACCCATGGGAGACCAGCTTTTCATCATCGATTCGAGCAATTCGGGTGTGGCGCCTTTTTCCAGTGTTTCCAGCAACATCGACACATATTTGTCGTGCACCGGGGTGAAATCGGGCAGGCCCATCGCGCGACGTGCCTCTTCGGGGGTGCAATCGACCTCGACATTGATCTTCATCGGGTTCTCCGCTTGAGCGCCCGCATATCGGGCTGCTAGATCTGCACCATGTATGCGCGCGACCACGGCATGATCGCAACGCCCATCGGCACAATCCATGTCGAGGGCGATGACGAGCTGCTCTACGCAATCCGGATCTGCGACAGCGAACCCGGCGAGCGGCGCGGAAGCGCAACGATGGTGCGCACGGCGATCGAGCAAATCGGGGCATGGTTCGCAGGCGACCGGACCCGGTTCGACCTGGCGCTCGCGCCGCTCTCCACTCGGCGAGGCGAACAATTGCGCGCGGGGTTGATCGATGTCGGATATGGCGAGACGCTCAGCTATGGCGCGTTTGCGAACATATTGGGGTCGAGCGCCAGGGCAATCGGTCAGCTTTGCGCGCGCAACCCCTTTCCGATCGTCGTGCCATGCCACCGTATCCTCGCAGCCGGTGGCGTGTTGGGGGCATATTCGGCGGGAACCGGTCCGGCCACCAAACGCTGGTTGCTCG
Organism: Stakelama marina; assembly: GCF_018122655.1. Lineage (GTDB taxonomy): Bacteria > Pseudomonadota > Alphaproteobacteria > Sphingomonadales > Sphingomonadaceae > Sphingomonas > Sphingomonas marina. The sequence goes on along the minus strand of NZ_JAGRQC010000003.1, from coordinate 213,958 downwards.
ACCACGAACAAGCCCATTTGTCGTTCAACCAGACCGGAGATGCAGCATGACCAAGACGATTACGATCGATTCGCCCGATGGCGGCAGCTTTAGCGCCTATTGCGCCGAACCCGAGGGAGAGCCCAGCGCGGCGATCGTCGTCATCCAGGAAATTTTCGGCGTCAATGCCGGCATCCGTCGCAAGTGCGACAAGCTGGCCGAGGCTGGCTATCTCGCGCTGGCGCCCGATCTGTTCTGGCGGCTCGAACCGGGGATCGAGCTCGACCCCGATGTCGAGCCCGAATTCCAGAAGGCGCTCGATCTGATGGGCAAGTTCAATCAGGACGCCGGCGTTCGCGATATCGAAGAGACTATCAAGCGAGCGCGCGCGATGACGAACGGCGGAAAGGTCGGCGCAGTCGGCTACTGCCTCGGCGGTCGCCTCGCCTTCATGACTGCGACGCGAACCGATGCCGATGCGGTTGTCGGCTATTATGGTGTCGGAATCGATAACCTGCTTGGTGAAATGAACGCGATCGGAAAGCCGGTCATGCTCCACATTCCGCAAGAGGATCATTTCGTCGACAAGGAAGCGCAGGCGAAGATGCACGAGGGGCTCGACGACCATCCGAAGGTCACGCTCTACGACTATCCAGGCGAAGATCACGGCTTTGCAACCGAGGTCGGCAAGCGGCGTTCGGAAGAGTCGGCCGATCTCGCCGACAAGCGCACATCGGAATTTTTTGCCGAACATCTGCGCGGCTAACGCTGTCGGAGGGCGGAGCGCCCCGGCGGCGCTCCGCGGTCCCCCCTGCTACATCAGCAGCTGCAGAATTCCGACATCGTGATCGAGCACGCCCTCATAGATCATGCGTAGCGCGACATAGAGGATCACGATCAGGCCGATATATGCGATCCAACGATAGCGATCGATGATCTTGGCGATGAAGTTCGCCGCCAGCCCCATCAGCGCAACCGACAGGATCAGCCCGATCATCAGGATGCCTGGATGCTCGCGCGCCGCACCGGCAACCGCAAGCACGTTGTCGAGGCTCATGCTAACATCGGCAATCGCGACCGACCAGGCGGCGGCAGCAAAGGTCTTTGAAGGCGAAATGGCGGCGCCCTCGCCTTCCTCGCCGATCGCGCCGTGGCGAATCTCGCGCCACATCTTCCACGCGACCCACAGCAACAGGATCCCGCCGGCAAAGATCAGCCCGACAATGCCCATCAGATAGGTCATTGTCAGCGCGAAGGCGATGCGCAGCACCAGCGCTGCGATGATGCCGATCGCAATGACCTTCTTGCGGTCCTGCGCGGGAAGCCCGGCGGCGAGCGAACCGACGACGATCGCATTGTCGCCCGCCAGCATCACGTCGATCGTCAACACCTGCAGGAACGCGGCGAGTTCCGACGGGCCGGTGATGTTGGAAAAATCGGCGACGATATGCTGCCAGATCTCGGCCGGCGATCCCATGCCGCCGCCCGTGGTAGATGCGATCAGATCGATCATCCCGGCAACAACTCCCAACGAACCTTATTGGTTCATCGAGTCGAAGAAATCCTCGTTGGTTTTCGAATCCTTCATCTTGTCGAGAAGGAACTCCATCGCGTCGATCGTACCCATCTGCATGAGGATACGGCGCAGCACCCACATCTTCGAGAGCGTCGCCTTGTCGACGAGCAGCTCTTCCTTGCGCGTGCCCGACTTGCCGACGTCGAGCGCCGGGAAGATGCGCTTGTCGGCGACCTTGCGGTCGAGAACGATTTCGGAGTTGCCGGTGCCCTTGAACTCTTCGAAGATGACTTCGTCCATACGGCTGCCGGTGTCGATCAGCGCGGTGGCGATGATCGACAGCGAACCGCCTTCCTCGATATTGCGGGCGGCACCGAAGAAGCGCTTCGGGCGCTGGAGCGCATTGGCGTCGACACCGCCGGTCAACACCTTGCCCGACGACGGAACGACGGTGTTGTAGGCGCGGCCGAGGCGCGTGATCGAATCGAGCAGGATCACGACATCCTTCTTGTGCTCGACCAAGCGCTTGGCCTTTTCGATCACCATCTCGGCGACCTGGACGTGGCGCTGCGCGGGTTCGTCGAAGGTCGAGGAAATGACCTCACCGTTCACCGAACGCTGCATATCGGTGACTTCCTCGGGCCGCTCGTCGATGAGCAGCACGATGAGGAACACCTCGGGATGATTGTCGGTGATCGCCTTGGCGATGTTCTGCAGCAGCACGGTCTTGCCGACGCGCGGCGGCGCCACGATCAGCGCACGCTGCCCCTTGCCCTGCGGCGACACGATATCGATCACGCGCGCCGACTTGTCCTTGATCGTCGGGTCCTGCGGATCGAGCGTCAGCTTCTGCTCGGGATAAAGCGGCGTCAGGTTGTCGAAGTTGACGCGGTGGCGGACCGCATCGGGATCGTCGAAATTGACCTTGAGCAGCTTCGTCAGCGCGAAATAGCGCTCGCCGTCCTTGGGGCCGCGGATCTCGCCTTCCACAGTGTCGCCGGTGCGCAGACCGAACTTGCGGACCTGGTTGGGCGAAACATAGATGTCGTCGGGACCGGCGAGATAATTCGCCTCCGGGCTGCGCAGGAAACCGAAACCGTCGGGCAGCACCTCGATCGTGCCCAGCCCCATGATCTGTTCGCCCTGTTCGGCCTCGACCTTGAGAATCGCGAACATCAGGTCCTGCTTGCGCATGGTCGAGGCGCCCTCGACGCCGAGCTTTTCAGCCATTTCGACCAGCTCTGCCGGTGCTTTCTTCTTCAGGTCCTTGAGATGCATCGAAGTTTTTCCGTCTGGGAAATCGGGGGAGCCGGTTCGAATGTGCGGACGCACGGTCACGGCAATGTAAGGAAGGTCGCGGCGCGCGATCGCAATGCCCGCGCGACGGATAGTGCCGAGTTAAGGTCGCTCCGATTCCAAGTCAAGCGCAACGCGCGTGCGCGCCCCGGATCAGAAGGGCCGCACGACCACCAGAATGACGATCAGCGTGACGAAGATCGCCGGCAGTTCGTTGAGCATCCGCAGCGTGCGCGGCGACAGCGTCGGCTTCTTTGCCGCAAGCCGCTTCGAATAGCCGACCATCCAGCCGTGATAACCCGTCAGGAGCACGACGAGCGCGATCTTGGCATGGAGCCACCCCATCCCCCCGGCACCGTCGAACATGCCGATATTGGCGGCCAGCATCAGCCCCAGCACCCAGACGAGCACCAGCGAGGGGGTCAGGATCATCTTGCGCAGCTTCGCCTCGCGCGCTTCCCAGCGCGCCGGCTCGGTCGGATCACCCAACCCTTCCTGGTGATGGACGAGGTAGCGCGGAAAGATGAACAGCCCCGCCATCCAGAAGATGACGAAGATGACGTGCGCGGCCTTTACCCACAGATAGGCCTCGCCAAGCCAGTTGGTCATGAATTCTCCCCGCGGATTCGCGCGATCAGGCGTTCGACATGTGCGATCGGGGTGTCCTTCTGGATCCCATGACCGAGGTTGAAGATATGCGGGCGATCGGCAAAGGCATCAAGGACCGCGTCGATTTCTTCATCGAGCCGCGCTCCGCCCGCAATCAGCGCGAGCGGGTCGAGATTGCCCTGAACCGGCAGACCCGCCGGCAATTCGCGATGCGCCCAGCGCGGATCGACCGTCTCGTCGAGCCCGATCGCATCGACCCCGGTTTCGCGGGCATAGGCGGCAAGCTTGCCCCCCGCCCCCTTTGGGAAACCAATGACCGGCGTGTCCGGATGGCGTTGCTTCAGCGCGGCGACGATGCGCGCGGTCGGCGCCACGACCCAGCGTTCGAACTCGCTCGGCGACAGGCTGCCCGACCAGCTGTCGAACAACTGCACCGCCTCCACCCCCGCGTCGACCTGGCGCGATAGATAAGCGATCGTCGCCGCCTCGATCCGCTCGATCAGCATCACCACCGCCTGTGGATCGGCATAGGCGAGCCTGCGCGCCTCCGCCTGTTCGCGGCTGCCCTGGCCTGCGATCATATAGGTCGCCACCGTCCATGGACTTCCTGCAAAGCCGAGAAACGTCACCGCGTCGGGCAGATCCTGCTTCACCAGCCGAACCGTCTCGATGATCGGCGACAGCATATCGGGATCGTCGTCGCCCAGCGCGGTAATCGCCGCGGCGCCATCCAACGGCGGTGCAAGCCTCGGCCCCTCGCCTGCTTCGAACCACAGCGTCTGGCCCAGCGCTTGTGGAATGACGAGAATGTCCGAAAACAGGATCGCACCGTCGAAGCCGAAGCGGCGGATCGGCTGGAGCGTCACCTCCGCGGCGGCAGCACTATCGTTCACAAGATCGAGGAATCCGCCCTTCTCGGCCCGAAGCGCACGGTATTCGGGAAGGTAACGTCCGGCCTGACGCATCAGCCAGATCGGCGGCACTGCCTGCTTTTCCCCGCGCAGCGTCGCGAGGAGCGATTTCGGGGTCTCGGTCAGGGTCGAACCTCTTTCCATCTAAATAATAAAGAATCTTGAAAAGGATGTTGGAGGATGTTGGGCCGTGGAAAACGGGGCTTATGACTCTCTGCCGATAATGCCAACAGCTTGACTCGTACCGACCCGCCGACAGGTTGCGATTCCATTTCGCGATCCCCGTTATCCACAGGCTGTTGAACGCTGGAGCCTCTGTCGATGGCGTGTGGAAAAATCGGTGCGGCTATCCACGGAAATCGCATGCTTGGCGAGAGGGGCAGGTTACGCTAGCTGCTATCCGCATGTTTTCCACAGGCTTGTCCTGACATGGCGATGCGGCTCCATCTGCACCTGCTTTCCGATTCCACCGGCGAGACGCTGGAGAATATCGCGAAGGCTGCACTCGCCCAGTATGACGATGTCGAAACGCTCAGGCATTTCTGGCCGATGGTGCGGAGCGAGGCGCATCTCGAGCGTATCCTCGAAGAGATTTCGCAAAATCCGGGACTCGTGTTGTTCACGCTGGTCAACAGCGAGATCCGCCGCACGCTGGAGGCGCGGTGTCGGGCGATGGGCCTGCCCGCGGTGGCGCCGCTCGATCCGGTCAACGATGCGCTGTCCAACCTGCTCGGCCAGGAAGCCAAGGCGCGGCCGGGGCGGCAGCACACGCTCGACGCCGCCTATTTCGCGCGCGTCGACGCGATTCAGTTCACCATCGCGCATGACGACGGCATCGGCTGGGAGGATTGGGAGGAAGCCGATATCGTGCTTGCGGGCGTGTCGCGTTCGTCGAAGACGCCGACATCGATCTATCTCGCCAATCGCGGCTACAAGACCGCCAACATCCCCATCGTCATCGAATCGCCGCCGCCGCAGGAGCTGTTCGGCCTGAAACATCCGATGGTCGTCGGACTGACGACGAGCGCAGAGCGGTTGATCCAGGTTCGCCGCAACCGATTGCTCACGCTCAACGAAAAGACCGAAACCGCCTATGTCGATCAGGACGCGGTGACGCGTGAAGTGGCCCATGCGCGGCGGATGTTCTCCGACAATGGCTGGCCGGTGATCGACGTGACCCGCCGTTCGATCGAGGAAACCGCCGCTGCGATCATCAAGCTGTGCAACGAACACGGTATCAAGGCGAGCGGATCGTGACCCTGGTCCTCGCCTCGCAAAGCGCGTCGCGGCGGGCGATGCTGAGTGCCGCCGGCGTCCCGCACGAAGCCATGGTCAGCGGAGTTGATGAAGACGCGGCCAAGGCGACACTGGCGGGTGAAGGACTGGGGCCGCGCGATTTCGCCGATGCGCTTGCCGAGCTGAAGGCGCTGCGCGTCAGTGGCCGCAGGCCCGACGCGCTGGTGCTGGGGTGCGATTCGGTCGTCGCGCTCGAAGACGGCACGTTGCTCGACAAGCCCGCCGATCGCGATCAGGCGCGCGCGCATCTGACGATGCTGTCGGGCACGCGACACGACCTCATCAGCGCGGCGGTGATTGCCGAGGGCGGGCGGCCGGTATGGCGTCATGTCGAGCGCGCCCGGATGCACGTCCGGCCATTGTCGGACCCCTTTATCGACGCCTATCTCGATGCCGAATGGCCGGCGATTTCGGGCTGTGTCGGCTGTTACCGGCTGGAGGCGATGGGCGCGCAGATATTCTCGCGCATCGACGGCGATCATTTCACCATCCTCGGCATGCCGCTGCTGCCGATCCTCGATTATCTGCGGACCAGGGAAATATTGCAGTCATGACGTCATCGCCTTCGTCCGCGAAACCCTATGCCGAGGTGATCGGTGATCCGATCGCGCATTCAAAATCGCCGCTGATCCATAATTTCTGGCTCGATGCGCTCGGGATCGATGCCGAATACCGTGCCACCCATGTCGCCGCCGACGCGCTCGGCGACTATTTTGTTCAGCGCCGCGCCGATCCTGACTGGCGCGGGTGCAACATCACGCTGCCGCACAAACAGGCAGCGCTCGACCATGTCGAGGATCGCGGCGGGGTGCGGCAGACGATCGGTGCGATCAACCTAGCCACGCGCGCGGAGGACGGTGCGATCATCGGCACCAATACCGACGCGGCGGGTTTCTATGCCCCGATCGCCGGCCTCCCGCTTGAAGGAGCGCATGTCGCGATCGTCGGGGCAGGCGGCGCGGCGCGTGCGGTGCTGTTCGCGCTGTCGCGAATGGATGTCGGGCGCGTGACGATCCTCAACCGCAGCCCGATGAAGGCAATGGGATTGCTCGCGACATTCGGGCTGAAGGGTGACGTGCTGCCGCTCGATGCGTCACTTCCGGCAGCGGCGCTTCTCGTCAACACCAGCTCGCTCGGCATGACCGGTCAGCCGCCGCTCGAAATCGACCTGTCGCCGCTTCCCGGTGACGCGGTGGTCTATGACATCGTTTATGCTCCGCTCGAAACGCCGCTGCTGGCCGCGGCGCATGCGCGCGAACTCGACACGGTCGATGGGCTTGAAATGCTGATCGGCCAGGCCGCATTCGCGTTCGAGATCCTGTTCGGCGCAGAACCGCCGCGCGATCGCGACGACGAGCTGCGCGACCTGCTGACGCGATGAACCGCCATCCGCTGATCCTGGGCCTTACCGGTTCGATCGGAATGGGAAAATCGACCGTCGCCGCGATGTTCGCCGATGCAGGCGTTCCCGTGTTCGATGCCGACGCCGCCGTTCACCGCATGCAGGGACCGGGCGGTGCGGCGCTTGCGGATATAGAGGCGGCCTTTCCCGGTGTGACCGGCGAATCGGGGGTCGATCGCCAGGCGCTGGGCGCGGCGGTGTTCGAAGACCCCGAAGCGATGAAACGGCTCGAGGCGATCATCCACCCAGCGGTCGCCGAAGAACGTGCGCGCTTTCTCGCCGAACACCGTGACACCGATATCGTCCTGTTCGACATTCCGCTGCTGTTCGAAACGGGTGGCGAGGCAAATGTCGACCGGATCGTCGTCGTATCCGCGCCCGCCGACGTACAGGAACGCCGCGTTCTCGCGCGGCCGGGCATGACGCGGGAAAAATTCGCCGCGATCCGCGCGCGACAGCTGCCCGATGCCGAAAAATGCGCCCGCGCAGACCATGTTATCGACACCGGCGGCGAGATTGAGCACGCGCGCGCGGAGGTACGCCGTCTGATCGCTTGCCTGCGGCGCGAAGTGGGTGAATAATCGCGCCATGCGTGAAATAGTTTTCGACACCGAAACGACGGGGCTCAGCTTTTCCGGCGGCGACCGGCTGGTGGAAATTGGCTGTGTCGAGATGATAAACCGCGTCGAGACCGGACGCGTCTTCCACGCCTATTTCAATCCCGAGCGCGCCATGCCGGCAGAGGCCTTTGCGGTGCACGGGCTGGGCGACAGCTTCCTGGCCGACAAGCCGCTCTTTGCGCATCAGGTCGAGGAATTGCTCGATTTTATCGGCGACAGCCCGCTCGTTGCGCACAATGCGAGCTTCGACTTCGGCTTTCTGAACGGCGAACTCGGCAAGTGCGCGCGCGACCATATTCCGCTCGACCGCATGGTCGACACGCTGGTGCTCGCGCGCAGCAAGCATCCCGGTGCCAAGCACACGCTCGATGCTTTGTGCGTGCGGTTCGGGATCGATCGCAGTCGGCGCACGCTGCACGGGGCGCTGCTCGACGCGCAATTGCTCGCGCAGGTCTATGTCGAGCTGACTGGAGGGCGCCAGATCGGCCTCGGCCTTGTCGCGGAAAGCGCGCCCGAACCCGAAACGTCCGCTGTTCCGCGCAGCGTCGTTCGCCCCGCGCGCGTTTTTGCACCCTCGGCGGAGGAACTTTCCCGCCATGCCGCGTTCATGGAAGATATCAGGGACCCGCTCTGGGCGTCCGCTTGACGGCGTTCGCGCGCGTTCCCAAGTCCGAGTAAACATATCAGGAGGAAATTATGGATATCCGGGTTTCGGGTCATCAGGTCGACACCGGCGAAGCGCTTCGCGAACATGTCGAGGACCGGCTCCAGGGTATCGCCGATAAATATTTCTCCCGCGCCATCGCGGCGCACGCGACCTTCGGAAAGGGGCCGCACGACAATGGCTTCACCTGTGATATCGTCGCGCATGTGATGCAGGGTCTCGTCCTGAAGGGCAGCAATGACGGCCAGGACGCGCATGGCGCGTTCGACGGCGCCGCCGACAAGATCGAAAAGCAGCTCCGCCGCTATATGCGGCGTCTGAAGGACCGCAAGGCGGGCGCCTCCGTCGATGCCGGCGCCTATGACAATGCAGCCTATACCGTCTTCGATTCGGATCATGCCGACGAAGAGGCCAGCGATGCGCCGGTGATCGTCGCCGAAACGCGTGTCGATATCCCCGACGCCAGCGTTTCCGATGCCGTGATGATGCTCGACCTGCGAGATACCAGTGCACTTCTGTTCCGCAATATCGGTACCGGCGCCCATAATATGGTGTATAGGCGCCGCGACGGGTCGATCGGTTGGGTCGAACCCGATCGCGCCAAATAACGGCAAGCGGGGAATTGTTCGCCGTCTTCGGGTGGCAGACCGGACCGAAAATGACAGATTTTAGCGACTTGATTACCCCGGAAACGGTGTTTTCGGAGGTGTGCGTAGCGAATCGCAAGGCGTTGTTTCACAAGCTCGGCCAGCTTGCTGCCGAGCAATGGGGGCTCGACGCCCGCGCCATTACAGAGGCGCTGACCGAACGCGAAAAGCTCGTTTCGACCGGTTGTGGCGCAGGGATCGCGATTCCCCACGCCCGCCCGAAGGAACTCGACCGGATCGTCGGCGCGGTGCTGCATCTCGAAGCACCGATCGACTTCGAATCGGTTGATGACCTGCCTGTCGACCTCGTATTCCTGCTCCTGTCGCCGGCCGATGCCGGGGCGGACCATCTGAAGGCGCTGGCGCGGATCGCGAGGGCGCTGCGCGACCGCGCCTTTGCCGACAAGTTGCGCGGCGCGGGTTCGCGTGACGCGCTCTATGCAATGCTCGCCGATCTGGAGACCTGTGAAGCCGTCTGACGACATCGCGCCCGAGTTGCTCGGCGAAGAGGCGCATTTCCGCGCGCTCGAGTCGCTATATGCGGCGGCGCCGATCAACGGGCTGTTCGAGTCGCGGCTCGAAATCGTCGAGAGCGGCGTGTCGCGTATCCGTTTCGACATCGAGGAACGGCATTATCACGCTGCCGGCGCCGCGCATGGCACGAGCTATTTCAAGATGCTCGACGATGCCGCCTTCTATGCCGCGAACAGCCTCGTCACCGACCGTTTTCTGCTCACGACGGCGTTCAACCTCCTCCTCACCCGCCCGTTAAAGGCGGGCCCCGTCATTGCCGAGGGGCGCTGGATCAGCGGTCGCCGCCGTGTTTTCGTTGCCGATGCGCGGTTGATCAATGCCGATGGCGAAGAGGCCGCGCGTGGCACCGGCACCTTCATGCGCTCGCGCATCGCGCTCGCCACACTCGACGGCTATCGCTCCGAATGAGCGCGCGCGTTGCCAGCGGCGTTCTGGTAAAGGCGCTGATGCGGCACGTACAGGCAGCCGGCGGGCACGCGACGCTGCTCGCGCGCGGCGATGAAAATGCCGGAGCGATCCTGGTTCTCGCGCTCGAACGGGGAGCCGATCCGCGCTTTTTCGAACGTGGTATCGGGCCGGATGGCACGGTCCAGCTGCTGCGGTCGGGACCGCGCGATTCGGAAAATGCCGATGAAATAGATAGCTACCGGCAAAAGCGGCGCAGGAGCGACCCCGATCTGTGGATCGTCGAACTGGATATCGCGGAGGCGGAACGATTCGCCGCTGAAATATTATTACCGGGTTGACTTTGGTCGCCAGCGAAACGATTAGGCCCGCCACTGTTTGGCGCGTTGCGCCGGTAAGGAGTGCGATTCCGAGCCGGTGACGCAGTCGGGGGGAAGTCCGGACGGCCCCAAAGACGTGTTTACAGCCGTACCGCACACCACCGCATTGAACTGAATATCGATGAAAACGACGCTACGCGCCGCGATTATCGCGGCTGTGTCTTTTTGTGCTATTGGTTCCACCGGTTTCACCAGCCCGGGCCGCGCGCTCGAACTGGATCAGACACCCGATGCGACCATTAACGCGGCGCCGGCCACAGGAGTTCCCATTCCGCCGCCGCCCATCGTTCCGGCGTCGCTGACGCCCGACGACAATGACCATGACGGGTCCGCCGACGCCGCATCGGATGCGCCGACCGGTGACGATCAGGATTTCGCCAGCCTTTCGGAGGCCGTGGCCGCACAGGCGATGCCCGAAACGCTCGACCGCGAGCTCAAATGCCTCGCGATCGGCGTCTATTTCGAATCGAAGGGTGAACCGCTCGCGGGGCAGCTCGCGGTTGCGGATGTCATCCTCAACCGCGCGCAATCGGCGCGCTTTCCCGGTTCGGTCTGTTCGGTGCTGACGCAGCGCAGCCAGTTCTCGTTCGTCCGTCACGGCCGCCTGCCGCGTGCGCGTACGCACAGCCGTGCCTGGAAGACTGCGGTCGCCGTGGCGCGCGTCGCGCGTCAGAAGCTTTGGGACAGCCCGGTGCCCAATGCGCTGTTCTTTCATGCGCGCTATGTCAGCCCGCACTGGCGGCTGGCGAAGGTCGGCACCGTCGGAAATCACATCTTCTACCGCTGACGAGGATTGCGGGCGGGCAATCGCCCGCTTCCCTTCGTTCGTGTAATGTTCTATCGGGGTGGACATGGCTTCGGCTTCGTCCACCCTTTCCTCGTCAGCGTCCGACACGCTAACCGCAATCGATGTCGCGCGCGGCGTGTCGCGCATGTTGTTGCGGCATGATTACACCGCGATGGCGGAGGTTCCGCTGTCCGACGGGCGGCGCGCCGACCTGATGGCGCTCGATTCGCGCGGGCGGATTATCATCGTGGAGATCAAGGTTTCGCGTGCCGACATGCTCGGCGATTGCAAATGGACCGACTATCTCGCCCATTGCGATCGATTCTTCTGGGCGGTGCCCGCCGGGTTCGACACCGCACCGCTCGATAGCGAGGCTTTTCTGCCCGACCGTGCCGGGGTCATCGTCGCCGATCAATATGACGCAGCGATCCTTCGCGAAGCGCGCAGCGAGCCGATCGCCGCCGCCACACGCAAGAAATGCACGCTCGCCTTCGGCCGCCGCGCCGCGCGGCGATTGCTCGGCACGATCGACCCGGATGTCGATACCGGTTTCTGACGGGTGCCCTAGAGGTGTGGCCCGATAATATCGTCGGCTTTCTTCTTCTTCGGTGCGTTTTCGATCGCCTTGACGATCTGCGGCGACCGGCCGTCGCGCTTGGCATAATCGCGCGCCGACATGCCTGCGATATTGTCGGTCTGGTCGGGGTCGGCGCCTGCATCGAGCAGCGCATGCACCGCGACAAGGTCGCGCATCTGCACGGCGCGGATCAGCGGTGTTTCTCCGCGGTCGTTCGCCACGTTGAAGTTGGCGTGATAGCGCGCCAGGATATCGATCGCCCCGTCGAACCCGTTTTCGACCGCCAGGATCGCCGGGGTGTTGCCGTCCTTGTCCTGAATGTCGGGATCGGCGCCCTTGGCGAGCAGGAAGCGCAGATAGGTGGCGTTGTTCTGTTTCACGACGATGTGGAGCGCCCCTTCGCCGCTGTTCGGGTCCTTGGCATTGACCACGCGACCATTGCTGTTGTTGATCGCTTCTGTGACCTTGTTCCCGTCATTGTCCTTCACGCCCGACAGGAAATTATAGCTGTTCGAATAATGCTGCGCGGCAGCCGGCGTGGCGACGGGAACGATCAACGCTGCGGCAAGCGCGAGCGGCAGGACGCGGTACTTCATGGCTGGCGAGAATCCCCGGTAAAACTGTGTCTGACCTTGCGCAGCGAAGCTTAACAGATCATGGCTGGCGCTGTCATGGACCATCGGAACCTTCGCGTATTCGCCCTTGCCGTTGCGCTCGTCCTGTCGGGTTGCGGCGCGTCGTCCGAACCCGCTCGCGACCAGGCGCCGCCGCTTGCCGGCGCTTCGATCGGCGGCCCGTTCACGCTGGTCAACCAGGATGGCAGGACCGTCACCCAGGCCGATTTCGCGGGCAAATACCGGATCATGTATTTCGGCTATACCTATTGCCCCGATGTCTGCCCCGTCGACATGCAGAATCTCGGTACCGCGATGCGCGATCTCGACAAGAACGATCCGGCGATTTCGAAAAAGATCGTCCCGATTTTCGTTTCGGTCGACCCCGCGCGGGACACGCCGGATGTGCTCAAGCAGTTCGTATCGGCTTTCTATCCGCGGCTGGTCGGCCTGACCGGCAGTGAAGATGCGATTGCAAGGACGGCGAAGGAATATGCCATCTTCTTCAAGAAGGTGCCGCCCAGCGAGGGCACCAAGGGATATCTCGTCAACCACAGCACCACCGCCTATCTGATGAGCCCCAATGGCGATCCCATCGCGCTCGTGCCGGTCGACGAATCGCCCGATGCGGTAGAGGCGGTGCTCAAGCGCTGGGTGCGATGAGCGATCGGTTCTGGGAAGGCGATACGCGGCTCGACCAGCTCGACCGCGCGCAGTGGGAGGCATTGTGCGACGGGTGCGGCAAATGCTGCCTCCACAAGCTTGAAGATGCCGATACGGGCGCACTTGCGGCAACCAATGTCGCCTGCCGCCTGCTCGACACCGAAGCCGCGCGGTGCCGCGATTATCGCCATCGCCATGCGCATGTCCCGGACTGTATCCGGCTAACGCCTCGCGACGCCGCGACGTTTCGCTGGCTCCCCTCGACCTGCGCCTATCGCCTGCGCGCGGAGGGTAAGCCACTCCCCGACTGGCATTATCTGGTCTGCGGCGACCGCGAGGCTGTCCACCGCGCGGGCGAATCGACGCGCGGCTGGACCGTTTCGGAGGATGAGGCCGAAGACCTCGAACATCATATGACCGACCGCGAGCTATGAACGAAGCGATCGAGGTCGTGCGTCATCCGCGCGCCCGTTCTGCGCGGTTGTCGGTCGATCCTGCGACCGGGGCGGTCCGGTTGACGATCCCTCGCCGCGCCTCCGAACGTGCAGCCCGCGCCTGGGCCGAGAGCAAGCGCGGCTGGATCGAGGCGCAGCGCGCGCAATTGCCCCAACCGCGCCCCTTCGTGCCCGGTGCCGAGCTGCCCTTTGCCGGCGAAACGGTTCGCATCGACTGGTGCGAACGCGGCGCTCGACGGCCAGCGATCATCGACGGCATCCTGCGCTGCGGCGGCCCGCGAGAAGGGCTCGAGCGCCGGATCGAGCGCTGGCTGCGCGGCGAGGCGCTGGCGCTGTTATCGGCGGAGACGGAAGAATTCGCCGAACGCGCGGGGGTTTCGGTAGAGCGCGTTTCGGTCGGCGATCCGCGTTCACGCTGGGGAAGCTGCTCTTCCCGTGGCGGCATTCGCTATAGCTGGCGGCTGATCCTCGCGCCGACGGCGGTACGGCGTGCGACCGTGGCGCATGAGGTCGCACACCGGGTCCATATGAACCACGGCCCCGACTTTCACGCGCTCGTCGCCAAAATCTATGGCGAGGACCCGAGTCCTGCGCGGCAATGGCTGCGCACGCACGGCGCGGCGCTTCACTGGTTCGGGCGCGAATCCTGATCGGATAGCTGCGGCTGGCGCTGTTGATCGGCGCCGCCCGGTTGCGGCGTCGATGTCGGCGCCGGTGCGGGATTGCGCCGCGATGGCGGCGGAGGCGGCGGGTTCGAGGTCCGGCCCGTCACGCGGTCGATCCAGCGCTGATCGAGCCGCTCAGGCGCCTGCGGTTGCGGTTGGGGCTGTTGCTGCTGTTGTGGCTGCAATGAATCCTGCGGGACCGGGAAGGCATCGGCGGGCGGCGTCGATCCGCCGGGATAGCCGCTGTCCGGCCCCATGGGGTTGCCGTTTTCATCGACGAACAGGCCATTGTCGGGCTCGCCATAATAGGATTCGGCGTCGGGCTCCATTTGCCAGTCGGGCAGCGTGACCTGCGTGTCGAACTGTTCGACAGGGCGCTTTGCCACGGCCTTTTTCATGAAGTCGGCAAAGGCGCGCGCGGGTGCGGTGCCGCCGTACAGGCCGCGCACCGGATCAGCATTGTCCTTGCCCATCCATACGCCCGTCGTGATCCCGCTCGAAAAGCCGAGGAACCAGCCATCCTTGTTCGAAGAGGTCGTACCGGTCTTGCCCGCGACGGGGCGGCCGATCTGCGCATTGCGTCCGGTGCCGGTGGCGACCGCGGTCTGGAGCAGGTCGGTCATTTCCGCCGCGACATAGGGCGCGACGAGCACGCGCGAGGTATCGACCTCATGCTGATAAATGACCTTGCCGTTGGCGGTGACGCGGGTGATGCCGAACGGCGTGACCGCGATGCCGCGCTGCGACACCGATGCGAAGGCGCGCGTCATGTCGATCAGATGGACCTCGGACGATCCCAGCACCATCGCCGGGTGCGTGTTGATGTCGGTGGTGATGCCGAACCGGCGCGCCATATCCGCGACGGTGCCGAACCCGACCGCCTGGCCCAGTTTCGCGGCGATGGTGTTGACCGAATAGGCGAAGGCGGAGCGGATCGAGATCGGCCCGGCAAAGCGGTTATTGTCGTTATGCGGGCTCCAGCCGTCGATCGTGACGGGTTCGTCGACCACCGTGTCGTCGGGTTTGTACCCCGCCTCCAGCGCGGCAAGATAGACAAACAGCTTCCACGACGATCCCGGCTGTCGCAGCGCTTGCGTGGCGCGGTTGTAGGTCGACGAGACATAGTCCTTGCCGCCGACCATCGCGCGCACCGCGCCGTCGCGGTCGAGCGCTACGAGCGCACCCTGCGCGCCCTTGGGCACATTGGCGTTGATCGCGGCATCAGCGGCGCGCTGCATCGACAGGTCGAGCGTCGTCCACACGTCGAGGGGTGCCTGGTTCTCGTCGATCAGCACCTCGAGCTGCGGCAGTGCCCAGTCGGTGAAATAGCGCACCGAATTGCGGTTCGGCTCGGGCACCATCTTCAGGTCCTGAATATCGGCGGTCTGCGCTTCGGCGCGGGTGATCGCGCCGGTATCGACCATCAGGTCGAGCACGACTCCGGCGCGACCGCGCGCGGCGTCCATGTCGGCGGTCGGCGAATAATGCGACGGCGCCTTCACCAGTCCGGCGATGATCGCGGCCTCGCCCAGGCTCAGATGCGTGGCGGGGTGGCCGAAGAACCGCCGCGAGGCCGCGTCGATGCCGTACGCGCCGCCGCCGAAATATACCTTGTTCAGATAGAGTTCGAGGATCTGGTCCTTGCTGAACTTGCGTTCGAGCGCCAGCGCCAGCACGGCCTCGCGAATCTTGCGGCCGACATCATATTTGTTCGAGAGGAAGATCGTTCGCGCGACCTGCTGCGTGATCGTCGAAGCGCCCTGGATGCGCCGTCCGGTGCCGCGATTGACATAGGCGACCTTTGCCGCGCGGATCAGGCCGATCGGGTCGATGCCGATATGCGAATAGAAGCGGCGATCCTCGACCGAAACCATCGCCTTGCGCATGATCGGCGGAATATCGTCATAGGACAGCCACTGGCCGTAGCTCGGCCCCAGCGACACGATGACGCTGCCATCGGCGGCATGGACGCGGATCATCTGACCGTTGGGCGAAGATTTGAGCTGGCTGTAGCTCGGCAGCGACGCCTCGGTCGAATAGACGGCGATGACCAGCGCGATCAGTGCGACCAGTCCGGCCACCGCGCCAGTGCCGATGGTCCAGAAAGCAATCCGCCGCCAGCGGGGTGCCTTCTTCTTGTTCTTTCGGGATCGGGGAGTTTTCGCCATCGCAGGAACTCCCCGATTACGCGTTAATCGGGTGCGTCACAAGCCGCTATCGGTTCGTTCCGTCGCTCGCCTCGGGGCGTTTGCGGAATTCCAGCGCCACCGAATTGATGCAATAGCGCAAGCCGGTCGGCGGCGGCCCGTCGGGAAAGACGTGGCCAAGATGCCCGTCGCAACAGGCGCAACGCGTCTCGGTGCGCGTCATGCCGTGGCTGACATCGCTATGGTCGGTCACGCAATCCGGCGAGATCGGACGGGTAAAGCTGGGCCAGCCGGAACCCGAATCATATTTGTCGGCACTGTCGAACAGCGCATTGTCGCACGCCGCGCAGTGATAGATGCCGTCGGCCTTGTTATCGGTATAGCGTCCGGTGAAGGCAGGCTCGGTGCCCGCCTCGCGCAGCACGGCATATTGTTCTGCCGTCAGCTTCTGGCGCCATTCGGACTCGGACAGGTTGATCTGGTTCATGACCGGCTAGATGTGTGGCGCGGCCAGCGCTTCGTCAATCACTTCTTGGTTAACCCGCGTCAAACGCGCGGCTGCACCGACGATCGGCGGCAACCATGATGCGGCCCGAACCATCCACGGCGCGGTGGCCGGCGCTTCGGCAAGGTCGCGAATCATGCCGGCCACGGCCAGCGGCCGGGCGATGCGCCCGGCGAAATCGCGCTGATAGCCGGGGGCCGCCCCCGCACCGCCCGTCAGCCATGCGCCTGCCGCGTACAGCCCGCTCGCCACGGCGATGCTCATGCCCTCGCCTGCCAGCGACGGAATGACGCCAGCCTGATCGCCGAGCCGGAACAGCCCGGACCTGGTCCCGGTCGCGCGCCAGCCATAGGGGACATTGGCAACCGCATCGATGGCGGTACCGGCTTCGCGATATTCGAGGCGACGCGCGAGGTCGGGACATTCGCCAGCAATCGCCGCGAGCAGCGCTTCCGCATCGCCCGCTTCGGCGAGCCGCGACCGGTGTACCGCCATGCAGAGATTGGCGCTCGCGTCCTCGTGGAGCACCAGACCGGCATAGCCGCGATCGAACAGATGCAGCTCGATCGCGCCGTCCAGCATGCGCGACAGCCCGGGGGCGGGTCCGAAACGCGTGCGCAGGCCGATTGCGGGATCGCTTCCCCGCGCATCGGCGGGCCGCATCGCCCCGCGCAGATCATGCTTACCGGTGGCGAGAAAGATGGTCTCGCTGCGAAGCGTTGCACCGTCGTCCAGCCGAACGCTGTCGTCCTCCAGGACGCGGACTCCGGCGCCGCGTTCGACCTTGGCGCCTGCCTGCGCCGCTGCGTCGAGCAGCAACGAATCGAGGCGTCGTCGCGAGATGCCACGCGCGGGGCGCGGTAGTGCGGCTTCGGCCGAGCGTTTTCCGGCGAATAGCCGGACGCGCGAAACCTCCTCGCCGCCCAGCAGCGCCGGATCGATGCCCAGCCGCGCAAGCGTCTCGATCGACCGCCAGCTGAGAAAGCCTCCGCACAGCGCGTCGCCCGGTTCGACCGTGCGTTCGATGACCAGCGGCGGGAATCCAGCGCGCGCGAGCCGTATCGCGGCAACCGCCCCGGCGGGTCCGCCGCCCAGGATCAGCGGAGGCGTGATACGCATAGGCGAAACGGAAAGGCGCGGTAGACGCGCGCATTGGCAACCCCGGCCTCGGCAAGGATCGGCGACCATTCGTGCTGTCGATAGCTGCGCGCGATCGACAGTGTGCCGTCAGCGCGCACCATGGGGTGCCAGCGCATGATCCGGGCGAGAACCGGATAGCCCCAATGCGCGAAACGGTGTCGATGCAGGTCGTTGACCAGCCAGCCGCGCGACGCATGACGCTCCATGAAGCGCAGAAAGGCGACCAGTTCGTCATGCGACATGTGATGCGCGACCAGACTGCTCACGATGATGTCCCATGGCTCGTCCGCCAGATCGACATAATCTCCGGTACGATAGACGATCGGCAAATCGGGTGCGGTATGCGCGGTTGCCGCCGCCTCGCTGCGTGGGTTGCAGTCGATTCCGACCAGATCAGCCGCTTTTCCCCGCTTCCTTGCCCAGCGCGCGATGCGGCGCAGCATGTCGCCATCGCCGAATCCGACGTCGAGCAGCCGGAATCGCGCATGATTGTCGACCGCCTTGTCGAGAAATGACAGTGTCGGCCGCGCCGCCATCGTGACCCGGTTGACCCTGGCGAGGTCGGCCAGCACCGCGTGATAGGTGTTCGCATCGAGGTCGGGGTCGTCCATCTGTTCCTCGGCGATGGCGCGCGTCGCGAGGCTGCTCACGTTGCGCTCCGGAAGCCGAATCCCTCGGCGGCCAGGCCGGGACCGAAGGCGAGGGCGACGCCGTTTTCGATTTTCTCGCCCGTCATCAGCCGTTCGAGGACGAACATCAGCGTTGCCGAGGACATGTTGCCGAAATCGCGCAGTACCGAGCGCGAAACCGAAAGCGCATTCGCATCGAGCGCAAAGCCGCGCTCGACGGCGTCGAGGATCGACCGGCCTCCGGCATGCACCGCCCAGCCGTCGATCTCGCCCGGCTCGCGCCCGCCGGTCGCGGCGTCGGCGAAGGCCGCGTCGCTCAGCCCCTCGGCGATCCGCCCCGGAACTTCTCCCGACAAATGCATCGCGAAGCCACGATCGGTGATGTCCCAGCGGATCAGCGAGTCCGAATCGGGGAGCGTGGTCGCGAACGGGTCGCCGAGCACCAGCCCCGCCGGCTCCGCCGTTACGAGCGCTGCCGCCGCGCCATCGCCGAACTGGAGCATGGCGAGCAACGGCTCGAGCGTGTCGTTGTCCTGCAGGTGGAGCGAGGACAGCTCGACACACAGCACCAGTACACGGGCATCGGGCTCCGACCGGACGATGTGCCGCGCGCTGCGCAGCGCCGACACCGCGGCATAACAGCCCATGAAGCCGATCAGCAGCCGTTCGACCGAGGGCAGCAGGCCGATGCGACGCGCAATGATCTGGTCGATACCCGGCGCGACAAAGCCGGTGCAGCTCGCCACGACCAGATGCGTGATGCCGTCCAGCGAGCATTTTTCGCGCAAGCGCCCGATCGCTGCGATTCCCAGTTCGGGAGCCGCCTCGGCATAAATCGCCATCCGGCTGGCGGTGCCGGGCATGCCGCCTGCATAGAACCCGCCCGGATCAACGGGACTTACCATCGCTTCGGTCTGCGGCAGAACCGACCAGCGATGCGCGATTCCAGAGCGTTCGGCCATGCGGTCGAACAGTTTGCGCTCGCGCGGGTTCGACAGCCTGTCCCGTGCCCAGCCGATAAAGGCGCCGTGGACATCCTGATCGGGAACCGCCGACGCGACGGCGTTCACACAGGCTTGATGTTGCAGCATCGATCTCCCGCAAACCGGCAATGGCCCGACGGGAATTCGGCGGGGTCTGGTATCAGCTACGCGCCGCTACCGGGTTCGTTCCCGTGCGCTGGCGTGCCGATGGTCGCCCGGACCTCAGTCCTTCCACGCCCAGTAGAGCTGCGCAGGCGGGATGTTCCACCATTCCATATCGTGGTCGATACGCTCGAATTCGGGGTCGAGAAAGTCCTTCACCTTGGGCGAGAACTGATAGACCAGAAACGCGCCGCCGGTGCGCAGCACCTGCGCGGTCTTCATCGCGATACGATCGCCGATGCCCGGCGGCAGCGTGGAAAAGGGAAGTCCCGACAGCACGTAATCGGCATTTTCATGGCCGTGCTCGGCAATGATCTTGTCGACATCGGCGGCCGACCCCTGCACCGCGAAGAAGCGCGGATCGTGGATGGTGTCGCGCAGATAGCCGATGAAATCGGCGTTGGTGTCGATCGCGATATAATGCGCATCGGGGCCGAGCCGATCGAGAATCGCCTGGCAGAAGGTGCCGACGCCGGGGCCGTATTCGACGAACAGCTTGGTCGCCTGCCAGTCGACGGGCGCAAGCATCTTGCGGATCAGCTTGTTCGAGGACGGGATTACCGAGCCGACCATCACCGGATGTTTCAGGAACCCCTGGAAGAACATTGCCCAGGGCGACGGAGTGCCGTTGCGCCGGGCGCCCTTGCGGGCGGCGGTGGTGGAGGGTGAATGCATGTCGATCCCGTGATTGCGTGCCCCCAATATGGTGGCGTTCGCGCTCCGTCGCAAAACTGGCCCGAACAATCAAGCGGGTCTGTGGCGGACATGGCGTGCTTGGCGGCTGCGTTGAAAGGCCGTAGGCCTGACTTATGGGCAGGGGGCGCAGGGGTCAGATAGCGGTGATCTTCACCTCGCGGCGGACCGCGAACGACGGCGTCGGCTATGATCGCGCCGCCGCGCAGATGGAGGCGCTCGCCGCCGCTCAGCCGGGCTTTGCCGGTTTCGAAAGCGTGCGCGGAGCCGACGGGGTGGGGATCACGGTCAGCTATTGGCAGGACCGCGAAAGCGCCTGCGCGTGGCGCGATCATCCCGAACATAGCCGCATTCGACAGCTCGGGCGCGATCGCTGGTACCGGTCCTATTCGATCACCGTGGCCGAGGTCGAGCGCGCGTATGACTGGACTGCGCCGTGAACGCGCGTCGTCCCCCGGCGGTCTTCGCGCTGCTCTTCACCGTCATGCTGACCACGGCGGCGGGCAATACCGCGCTGCAATCGGTGCTTCCCGCGCTGGGCCGGTCGCTGGGCGTCGTCGATAGCGCGGTTGCGGCGGCATTTTCGGTGTCGGCACTGCTATGGGTGATCGCTGCGCCCTTCTGGGCCAACCGTTCCGACCGGCATGGCAGGCGTGCGATGGTCATGCTCGGCATCAGCGGGTTCACGCTGTCGCTGGTGCTGTGCGGCAGCTTTCTCGCGGCGGGCATCAACGGGTGGATCGCGCCGACCACCGCCTTCCTGCTCTTCGTGTGCGGACGAATGATCTACGGCGCGTTCGGGTCGGCGGCACCGCCCGCGGTGCAGGCCGTGGTCGCCGGGCAGACGACGCGAGACGAACGCACGCGCGCGCTCACGCTGCTGTCGTCGGGGTTCGGCCTGGGTACGATCCTCGGTCCCGCGATCGCGCCCTATGTCGTGTTCGAATATCTCGGCCCGGTGCGCGTGGGGCTGGCCAGCCCGGCCTTCGTGTTCGCGCTGTTCGGGCTTGGCGTGCTGTTTTTCGCGCACCGCATGCTCCCGCGCGACGATCAGGACGGCGTGCACGGTGCCGCCGCCAGCTACCCTTCGATCGGCGGCCAGAGTTCGGGCGCGAGCATCACTGCCGCGACCGCCGAGCGTGCCGAGCCTGTCGGCTATTTCGACCGCCGCATCCGCAGCTGGATCGTCGTCGGCCTCGTCGCGGGCCATGCGCAGGTGATGGTCAGCCAGACGATGGGATTTCTCGTCATCGACCGGCTGAACGTCTCGCCGATGGAGGCGATCGAACCGACCGGCATGGTGCTGATGATGGGTGCGGGCTCGGCGCTGCTTGCGCAATGGGGGATCATCCCGATCCTCAACCTCGCACCGCGCACGCTGGTGCTGGCGGGCGCGGTATTCGGCGCGCTGGGGTGCCTCATCACCGGTACCGCAACATCGCTCTACACCATCGCGATCGGCTATTCGCTCGCCGCGCTCGGCTTCGGCTTTGCCCGGCCGGGCTTCACCGCCGGGTCGTCGCTTGCGGTCGGCGCTGCGGCGCAAGGTTCGGTCGCGGGCAAGGTAACCTCGATCAACGGCGCATCGTTCGTACTCGGCCCGTCGATCGGCGTCGGCATGTACGAACTGTGGCGGCCGCTGCCCTATTGGGTCGCGGCGGCGGCCCTCGTCGCCACGCTCGCCTACGGCTTTTTCACGCTGCGCAGCGGTGCCGAGGTCGAACCGGCGGACTGAATCGGCGCAGCACCGTCAGTCGCCGTCGCCGCCCTTCACCGCGTCGCGCGGTTCGAGCTGTCCCGGCGCGATGAAACCGATCGGCTGGATCGACACCGCCTCCTGCTTCAGCTTTGCCGCCATCCGCTCGTAATCGCGCTCCATTTCGGGCGTCACCGATGCGCGCGATTCCTTCAGTGCGGCGCGGAAATGCGTCATCGACACCTGCGTGTTGTCGCGCGATTCGCGCAGCGCGATCAGGCCGGCGCGGCGCACCACATCTTCCAGATCGGCACCGGTGAAGCGATCGGTGTCCGCGGCGATCGCGCGCAGATCGACATCGTCGGCCAGCGGCATCTTCTGCGACTGGATCTTCAGGATGCGCTCGCGGCCATCCTGATTGGGCACGCCGACATAGACGAGCTCGTCGAAGCGGCCGGGGCGCAGCAACGCCGGATCGACCAGATTGGGCCGGTTGGTCGCGCCGATCACGACCACCGACTGCAATTCCTCTAGCCCGTCCATTTCGGCGAGGATGGTGTTGACGACGCGTTCGGTGACCTGCGGCTCGCCCAGCCCGCCGCCGCGCGCCGGGACAAGCGAATCGAGCTCGTCGATAAAGATCACGCAGGGCGATACCTGTCGCGCCCGCGCGAACAGCCGCGCGATCTGCTGCTCGCTTTCGCCATACCATTTGGACAGCAGGTCGGACGATTTGGTGGCGATGAAATTCGCCTCCGCCTCGCGCGCGACCGCCTTGGCGAGCAGCGTCTTGCCGGTTCCGGGCGGGCCATAGAGCAGGAAACCCTTGGCGGGCCGAATTCCCAGCCGGCGAAAGGCGTCGGGTTCCTTGAGCGGCAGTTCGACGCCTTCCTTCAGCCGCATCTGCGCATCGTCGAGGCCGCCGATATCGTCCCAGCGAACCTTGGGCGCCTGGACCATCACCTCGCGCATGGCAGAGGGCTGGATACGCTTGAGCGCCTCGAGGAAGTCGCTGCGTTCGACCGAGAGATTCTCGAGCACTTCGGGCGGAATCGTCCCGTCGGTCAGGTTGAGCTTCGGCATGATGCGGCGCACCGCCTCGATCGCCGCTTCGCGCGCGAGTGCCGCGATGTCGGCGCCGACAAAGCCGTAAGTCGTGCGTGCCAGCTCATCGAGGTCGACCTCGTCGCCCAGCGGCATGCCGCGCGTATGAATGCCCAGTATCTCTCGCCGCCCGCGTTCGTCGGGCACGCCGACGACGATCTCGCGGTCGAAGCGTCCCGGTCGGCGCAGCGCCTCGTCGATCGCCTCGGGCCGGTTGGTTGCCGCGATCACGATCAGGTTGGTGCGCGCTTCCAGCCCGTCCATCAACGTCAGAAGCTGTGCGACAAGCCGCTTTTCGGCCTCACCCTGCACGCGGTCGCGCTTGGGTGCGATCGAATCGACCTCGTCGATGAAGACGATCGACGGCGCCGACTTCGATGCGTTCTCGAAGACCTCGCGCAGCCGCCCTTCCGACTCGCCGTACGCCGAACCCATGATCTCGGGCCCGTTGATGAGGAAGAATTCAGCATCCGATTCGTTGGCGACGGCGCGCGCAAGCCGGGTCTTGCCGGTTCCGGGCGGGCCGTGGAGCAGCACCCCCTTGGGCGGGTCGACGCCAAGCCGCTGAAACAGTTCGGGATAGCGCAGTGGCAGCTCGACCATCTCGCGAAGCTGGTCGATCGTCGCGGCCATGCCGCCGATATCGTCATAGGTGACATCGGCGCGGCGGCTTTCGCGCGCTTCCTCGTAATCGGTGCGCAGCTCGACCTCGGTATCGGCGTCGATATGGACGACGCCCTTGGGGCTTGCCGACACGACGTTGAGACGGATTTCCTGAAGCGCATAGGCCGGCGCGCGGAGGTGGCGTGCAACCTCGGGCGGGATATTGCCGACCGGTTTCTGCCCGACCGTGGCAACGACGTCGCCCTGGCATAGCGGGCGCCCGGCAAAGGTCCGCTTGATGGCCTCGGCAGAGCCCTGAAGCCGCAGATTCTTTTGCGCCGGTGCAAACACCACGCGAGTCGCGGGCTTGGCGTCGGCCTTGCGGATTTCGACCATGTCGCCCGATCCGACGCCGGCATTGGCGCGCTGAAGCCCGTCGAGGCGGATGATGTCCAGCCCCTCGTCCTCCGAATAGGGAAAGACGGCGAAGGCTGGCGTCGCGCGCTTGCCGACGATCTCGACCACATCGCCCTCGCCCACGCCCAGCGCGGCCATCACGGCGCGCGGAAGGTGCGCAAGACTTCGTCCCGAGTCTTCCGACCGGGCGTTGGCAACCTGCAAGCTCTGGGGGGTGGACTCGTCGTCGGCCATGCCGGCTCCTCTTGTTCTCGCGTCCCGGGGACGCGTGACATAGGGTCGCGGTTCCGCGATGACGAGGGCGGCGGCGGACAAAAAAAGGGCCAGCCCCGAGGGGCCGGCCTTGAAAAGGTTTAGGAGAGGATGCCTGAAAGGCCTGTCCTATGTGCAGTGCAGCAGAGTTTTGTGCAAGTGCGAAAAGGCTTTTCGCGATTTACATAATTGCAACTTGATAGCGGTAACAACCGTGAAACAGACTATCATTGCTTGCAATCGTCCTGACGCGGCGCACAATAATCGGCGATGCGCAGACTCCCGCCCCTGACCGCCATAGAGGCGTTCGTCCATGTCGCCCGGCTCGGTTCGATAAAGGCCGCCGCCGACGAACTCGCGTTGTCCTCGCCTGCGCTCAGCCGCCGCGTCCAGGCGCTCGAGCGCTTTATCGGCAAGTCGCTGTTCGAACGACGACATCAGGCATTGGTGCTCAATGCCGATGGTGAGCGTCTGTTGTCGCGGGTCGCGCCCGCGCTCGACATGATGGCCGATGCGGTCGAGGAAATGACGACCAGTTTCGACATTCTCCGCCTGCGCCTCGGCGTGCTGCCGCTATATGCGACGCAGCAGTTGCTGCCGCGCCTGCCCGACCTGCGTAAGCGCCATCCCGAGCTTCACCTCGATGTCGATACCGCCGGGCACGGCCTCGCCCGCTTGGGCGACGGACTCGATGCCGCGATCGTCCTCGCCCAGGATATCGACCCGTCGATCTATGCCCGCCGACTCGACCGCAACAAGGTCTATGTGATCGGCGCGCGGTCGCTCGTCGAAGGCGACGATCCGGTAACCCGGCCCGAGCAGTTGAAGGGCCAGACCGCGCTTCTGCACCGCGAAATGCCCGACACCTTCGTCGCCTGGCGTCACGCCGTCGGCCTGCCCGATCTCGAACCGGGGGCGGTCGATCATTTCGATTCGGGGTCGCTGATGCTCGAAGCCGCGGCGCAGGGTCTCGGCATCGCCTTCATGCTCGAGGCGCATTTCAACGCTGCGCATGACGAACGGCTGGTGCGGCTGTTCGATATCGAGGTGGAAAGCAGCTACAGCTACTGGTTCGTCTGCCGGCCGCGCGCGCTGGCGCAGCGACCGGTCAAACTGTTTCACGACTGGGTGCTGGAAGCGTTCGGCGCCGAACCCGAATAGGGCCGGCGCCGGCGCATTCTTTACGCGGTGGTGCGCGCCTTCACGATCTTGCCCGGTTCACGCGGCGGCTCGCCCTTGGGCAGCGCGTCGACATGTTCCATGCCAGAGGTGACTTCGCCCCAGACGGTGTACTGACCGTCGAGGAACGTCGCGTCGTCGAGGCAGATGAAGAACTGGCTGTTCGCGCTGTTCGGATCCATCGTCCGCGCCATCGAACAGACGCCGCGGATATGCGGTTCCTTGCTGAATTCGGCGGGCAGGTCGGGCTCGTCCGAACCGCCGGTACCGGTGCCCGTCGGATCACCACCCTGCGCCATGAAGCCGTCGATCACGCGGTGGAACACCACACCATCGTAAAAGCCCTTGTCGGCGAGCGTCGAGATGCGTTCGACATGCTTGGGCGCGAGATCGGGGCGAAGGCGGATCGTGACGTCGCCACCCTCGAGAGTCATTACGAGCGTGTTGTTGGCGTCGGACATGGGCAAGCGATACTCCGGTTAGTGGAAACCGGCCCGTAGGGATATCGCGAGCCGTTTGCAACAACCGCGTGAACCGCGCAAAGCGGCTATCGACAGGCCCCGGGAATGCACCGATTCGGGGCACATTCTGCTATCTTCTTGGCGCCGTTGAAAAGTTTCTGCTGCCGCCCTGTTTTGCACGATTGGCAGGCCGCGGCGTGATCGCTAGACCGGCACGGGGCAACGGGAAAGGAGGTCCGGACCATGAGCGAGACCGAGCTTTCCGACCCCGTCGAGACGCCCGAGAGCGAGCTTGACGAGGACGACCGGCTGAAGGCCGATTTCGTCCGTGCGGTGCTCGACGCGGTCGAAGAAGGCGATGGCGAGGCTGCGCGCGAAAAGGTCGAGCCGCTGCACCCGGCCGACATTGCCGACCTGATCGAGCTGACGCCGGGCGAGCAACGGCCTGCGCTCGTCGCTGCGATCGGCGACCTGATCGACGGCGAAGTGCTGACCGAGATGAACGACTGGGTGCGCGATGCGCTCGTCGAATCGCTCGATCCGAAACAGATCGCCGGCATGGCCGCCGAACTCGATACCGACGACGCGGTCGCGATCATCGAGGATCTCGGCGAGGCCGGGCAGCGCGCGGTGCTGCGCGCGCTCGACCCCGATAACCGCGCGGCGATCGAGGAAGCGCTCAGCTATCCCGAGGAATCGGCCGGCCGCCTGATGCAGCGCGAGCTGATCGCGGTGCCCGAACACTGGACCGTCGGCGACGTCATCGACTATCTGCGCGGCGACGAGGAACTGACCACCGATTTCTGGGAAATCTTCGTGGTCGATCCGGGCCACCACCCGCTCGGCACCTGTCACCTTTCCTGGATTCTCCGCGCCCCGCGCAGCGTGCTGGTGGGCGACGTGATGAAGCGCGAACAGACGCTGATCCCGGTCGACATGGATCAGGAAGAGGTCGCGCTGCGCTTCCAGAAATATGCGCTTATCTCCGCGGCCGTTGTCGATGGCGGCGGGCGGCTGGTCGGCATGATTACCGCCGACGACGTCGTGCATATCATCTCGCAGGAAGCCGGCGAGGACGCGCTGCTGATGTCGGGTGCGGGCGAGGGCGACATCAACGAACCGATCCTCGACAGCTACCGCGCGCGGGTGCGCTGGCTGATCGCCAACCTTGCCACCGCGCTGGTCGCGGCGACCGTCATCACGCTGTTCGAAGGCACGATCAGCCGAATGGTCGCGCTTGCCGCGCTGATGCCGATCGTCGCCGGTGTCGGCGGCAATGCGGGGACGCAAACGATGGCGGTGACGGTGCGCGCGCTCGCCACCAACCAGCTTACCGAATCGAACACGTTGCGCGCTATCCGGCGCGAGATCACGATCGCGCTGCTCAACGGATCGACCGTGGCGGTGGTCATCGGCACCGCGGTCGCGCTGTATTACCACCACCCCGCACTCGGCGCGGTAATCGCCACGGCGATGATGACCAACATCCTGATCGCCGGGCTGGCCGGTGTGGTCGTGCCGCTGACGCTCGAACGCTTGCGGGCCGACCCGGCCGTGGCGTCATCGGTATTCGTCACGATGACGACCGATTCGATGGGGTTTTTCGTCTTTCTCGGGCTTGCGACGGTCAGCGGACTGGTGGGTTGATCACGGCTGTCGCCGCGCCCAGATCATGCACGTGCCGCTTCACATCACCAAGGTCGCCTTCGGCAATCCGAGCGTCGAGCATCTCGCGCAGCGGCTCGCGATTCGCGGGCGCGACGGGCCGATGTTCCTGACGACGCGCTATCTGCCCAAGCGGCACGAAGAGATTGCGGGGCAGGGATCGCTGTTCTGGATCATCAAGCATCAGCTTGTCGCCCGCTCGCCGATCATCGGCTTTGCCGGTGCCGAGGATGGCCGCACGCAAATCCATATCGCGCCGCGGGTCGTGCGCGTCGCGCCGCAGCCAAAGCGCGCGCATCAGGGGTGGCGCTATCTGGAAGACAAGGATGCACCGGCCGACCTGGTCGAGGCCGCCGAAGGCATCGCCGACCTGCCGCCCGCACTTGTCGGCCAGCTCACCGACCTTGCGCTGATCTAGCGCGAGAGCGTGGGATAGGCCGCCTTCAACGCCGCCACCTTGGGTTTGTCCCAGCGCACGATATACGCGCTGTTCGGGTGTTTGCGGTAATAATCCTGGTGATAGCGTTCCGCCGGATAAAATCGGCCGCCTTCCAGCCTGGTCACGATCGGCTTTCCGAACGTGCCGGCCTTGCGAAGTTGCTCGATATAGCGCGCAGCGACCATCTTCTGCGCATTGTTCTGCGGAAAGATCGCCGATCGGTAGCTCGGGCCGCGATCGGGGCCCTGCCGGTTGAGCTGTGTCGGATCGTGCGCGACCGAGAAATAGATGCGCAGCAGCGTGCCGTAGCTCACCACGCCGGGATCATAGGTGATCTTCACCGCCTCGGCATGGCCGGTTTTCTCGGTGCCGACCTTGGCATAGCTCGCGGTCGACGCCTTGCCCCCGGCATAACCGTTGGTCACCGACTTCACACCCTTCACATGCTCGAACACCGCTTCCATGCCCCAGAAGCAGCCCCCGGCGAGCACCGCGGTCTGCAGCCCGTGCGGCTTTGCCATGGTGAAAGCGGGTGCGGGAACCGGCACCGCGCGCTCGGCGCCGCCGGCAGGGTTCAGCGCAGCGGCGGCCAGCAGGCCGGCACCGGCAATGGCGAACAGCGATTTGGGCATCATGTCTCTCCGTTTGCGAGGGCGTTCGGCTGCGGCGTCGGCTTCCTGCCGCCCGCGCCCCTCGACGGAGATACGGGTCAGCGGATCAGCTGGATTTCCGAATGCGTCGGCGCAGGCGTCGGATGCTCGTCGGCATGCACCGACTGGACGGCCACCAGGCCGACCGCGCCAATTGCAAAACCACCAAGGAAGAGCCGGAAAAAGCCGGCATTCTGTACCTTACGCATCGTAACCACTTTCACGTCTTTCGGGCGTATCGCCGCTATCTCGTTTGGAAACGCCAACGACCCCCGCCGCCGACGGCGGCCAGATCGCAGGCGAATCGCCAATTTTCAAGCCCAAACTATACTTGGGCGTACATTAATAGAAAATGGACGCGCCGTTCAGCTAAGCGCGGCGCAGGCCTCGGCAATCCGGTCGCACGCCTTGGCGAGCAGTTCTTCCGAGGTGGCGTAGCTTATGCGCATCGCGGGAGACAGGCCGAACGCCTCGCCATGCACCGCCGCGACGCGCGCTTCGTCGAGCAGATAGCCGACCATTGCCGCGTCATTGTCGATCACCGCGTCCTTGGGCGTTTTCTTGCCGATCAGGCCGGAAAATTCGGGATAGACGTAAAAGGCGCCCTTGGGCGTCGGGCACTGCATGCCGTCGATCGCGTTGAGCCGCGCAACGACCAGGTCGCGCCGCTTCTGAAAGGCCATGTTGCGCTCCTTCAGGAACGACTGGTCGCCACCCAGCGCCGCCACTGCCGCGGCCTGCGCGATCGAACTCGGGTTCGACGTCGATTGCGACTGGAGCTTGGCCATCGCGCGGATCAGCCATTGCGGCCCGCCGGCGAAACCGATCCGCCAGCCGGTCATCGCATACGCCTTTGAACAGCCATTGACCGTCAGCGTGCGCTCGTAAAGCTGCGGGCAGGCCTGCGCGATCGTCGTGAATTCGAACCCGTCATAGACGATGTGCTCGTACATATCGTCGGCGAACACCCAGACATGCGGGTGCCGGTCGAGCACCTCGCCCAGTGCTTTCAGCTCGTCGGCGGTATAGGCGGCGCCGGTCGGGTTCGACGGCGAATTGAGCACCAGCCACTTGGTACGGTCGGTGATCGCCGCTTCGAGCTGTTCGGGGCGCAGCTTGTACCCCTGATCGGCGCCCGCCGCGACGAACACCGGCTCGCCGCCGCAGAAGCGCACGACATCGGGATAGCTCACCCAATAGGGCGCAGGGACGATCACCTCGTCACCTGCGTCGAGCGTCGCGACCATCGCGTTGAACAGCGTGTGCTTGCCGCCGACATTCACGCAGACCTGCGTCGTCGCGTAATCGAGTGCGTTGTCGCGCTTGAACTTGGCGACGATCGCTTCCTTCAGTTCGGGCGTGCCGTCGACATTGGTATATTTGGTCTTTCCCGCGCGGATCGCCTCGATCGCCGCTTCCTTGACGAAATCGGGCGTGTCGAAATCGGGCTCGCCGGCGCCCAGGCCGATGACGTCGATGCCCTGGCGGCGCAGCTCGGCGGCGCGGGCGGTCATGGCCAGCGTGGCCGAGGGCTGGATACGGTCGATCGCGGCGGAAGTCTTCATGGCGGTGGGGCCTGCGGGTCTGGAGGAACGGGCGGCGCGCTCTTACCCGGCACAGCCCCGTTAGGCAACCAGCCGCGCAACGATCAGGCCGCGAAGGGCGTTGCCGACGTAAAATCCTTGCGCAAGATCGGCCTCGGTAACGTCGCCCTCGACCGCCTTGCCAGTCGCCAGCAGTTCGGCGCGCAGGATGCCGGGCAGCAGCCCCAGATCGGCGCGCGGCGTCACCAGCACTCCGTCGCGCTCGACAAAAACGGACGTGAAGCTGCCTTCGGTGACGAGGCCGTCCTCGCCGACGAACACCACCTCGTCGGCGCCGCTTGCCGCGCGCGCGCCGTCATAAAAGCCGCGATCGCTCGTCTTGTGACGCAGCCGGAAATCGTCGCGCGCCACGGGAAGCGGCGCCAGCGCGACCGATAGCGGTTGCCGGATCGCGGCCGGCATCGGCGCGATCTCGATGGCGACCGCGCCGGTCCGGGAAAGGAGAAGGCGAATCTTGCGCGGCTCGCGCAGCCGGAAGGTAGCGGCCTGCAACTCGTTGCGCGCGCCGTGCCGGTCGAAATGGAAATCGAACGCTGCCGCGCTCGCCTTCATCCGTTCGAGATGCCGCTCGAGCAGCACAATTCCGGCATTGGGATCGAACTTCATCGTTTCGATCAGGTCGAACTGGCGCTGTCCGGCGGTCAGAAACGCCCCCTTTGATAAGCATTCGTCCCATTCATCGCCGGGAACCGAATCGGCGACCAGCCCGGACCCGAGGCCGAGCGTGTACGAACCGTCCTTGTCGCGCGTGAGCGTGCGGATCGCAACGTTGAACATCGCGTCTCCGTTCGAATCGATCCGTCCGATCGCTCCGGTATAGACGCCGCGCGGCCGCCCCTGTTCGACCTCGCCGATCACCTGCATCGCGCGGATCTTGGGAGCGCCGGTCACCGATCCGCAGGGAAACAGCGCGCGCAGCGCATCGACCGGCGAGCGGTCGGGGGCGAGCTTCGCCTTCACCCCCGACACCATCTGATGCACCGTCGGATAATGTTCGACGACGAAGCGTTCGGGCACGCGCACGCTGCCGGGTTCGGCGATGCGTGCGAAGTCGTTGCGCATCAGATCGAGAATCATCAGATTTTCGGCGCGCTGCTTTGGGTCGCCGTGCAGCGCCTCGGCCAGTGCGCGGTCCTCCTGCGCCGTTTTGCCGCGCGGGGCGGTGCCCTTCATCGGTCGCGCGGTCAGCACGCCGTCCTGCAGCGCGAAGAACAGCTCGGGCGAAAAGGACAGGATGAGCGCGTCGCCGGTCGATACGATCGCGCCATATCCCGCATTCGCGCGGTCCCGGATCGCGGCGTACAGCGCGAGCGGATGGCCATGCGCGCGAACCGTCGCGCGAAAGGTCAGATTGGCCTGATAGATATCGCCCGCCGCGATGAGATCGGCGATCCGGGCCGCCCGGCGCTCATATTCGGCGCGGTCGATATCGGGCTGCGGTGCCCCGATCCAGGCGCCGCCGGGACCGCCGAGCAGCGAAGGAAAATCGTCTGGCGCGATGACCTCATAGCGGTCGAACAGTCCGAACCAGATGATCGGCACGCCGTCCGCCCCGGCATCGCCCGCACGCGGTTCGAAGGCGGGCGCGGCGGCATAGGACAGATATCCTGCCGCGCTCAGGCCCCTGTCGCGCGCGCCCTCGATCCGTTCGAGCACGTCATCGACCGAGGCGAGGTCGTCGGCGCGAACGATTTCCACCGGCGCGCGGTACAGCCGCGGCGATGCGCCGCCCTTTCGGGCGTCGTCGAGCAGGACGAAGGGATGGCGGATGTCGAGGCGCATGGCTGGTCCGGCGCATGCAGCGGCGCGGCGCGGGGGGCAAGCCCATGTTGTCGCACCGCCGCCATGCGCCTATGTCCGATCGCATGGCCAATCCACCGCTTCGCGCCGCGATCATCCCCGTCACGCCGTTCCAGCAGAACTGCACGCTCCTGTGGTGCACGGAAACGATGCGCGGGGCATTTGTCGATCCCGGCGGCGATCTGCCCAAGCTGCGCGCGGCGATGGAGCAGCACGGCGTCACGATCGAGAAGATCATCCTGACTCACGGCCATATCGACCATTGCGGCGAAGCCGGCATATTGGCGAAGGAACTGGACGTTCCGATCGAAGGCCCGCATGAGGCCGACCGTTTCTGGATCGCGCGGCTCGACGAGGACGGCCGGCAATATGGTTTCCATGCGCAGGTGTTCGAACCCGATCGCTGGCTCGACGAGGGCGACCGGGTGAGTATCGGCAATCTGACGCTCAACGTTTATCACACGCCCGGCCACACGCCGGGGCACATCATATTCCACCATCCCGAATCGAAGCTCGCGCTGGTCGGCGACGTGCTGTTCGCCGGGTCGGTCGGCCGCACCGATTTCCCGATGAGCGATCCGCAGGCGCTCATCGATTCGGTTGTCACCAAACTGTGGCCGCTCGGCGACGACACCCGGTTCCTGCCAGGCCACGGCGCGATGAGTGATTTCGCGCGCGAGCGGCAGACCAACCCGTTCGTATCCGACGCCGCGCTCGCGCGCGCCTAGGCGGTCGGCGACACCGCCTGGACCGGTGCTGCGGGCTGCGCATGCGTGATGCCGCTTTCGAACGGTAGGATGACCGCATACAGGCCGAGGATGGCGAGCAGCAGCAGGGTAACCGCGATGCCGGTAACGCGCCCCGGCATCCAGCCGTCCATGCCGAAGGCGTGAAGGATGCGCGCGATCACGAAGGCGGCTGCCGCCACCCACAGCAGCACCGAACTGCCCTGCGCATGTTCGATCAGCGCGATCAGGATCAGCACGAAGGGCGCATATTCGACGAAGTTCATCTGCGCGCGCATCCTCGCGATCAGCCGCATATTGCCGCCATCGCCGACGCTGATTCCCTCCGCGCGGCGGATCTGGCCGACGCGAAAGCCCAGCCACACGGCGATCAGCGCGCAAGCGCCAGCAGTAACCAGCGTGATCGTCAACATTGCCTGTTTCCCCCGAATGATGGTGATGCCGCTCTCGTGGCACGACGTCTGACGGCTTGCAACGCCGCAGAAAATCGCTATAGGCGCTCGCTCGCTCCGTGACCTGCCGCTTGCCGGTCCGGCGAGTGGCCGAGGCCCGTGCCGCTTGCCTGTTTGGCTGCTGGCGCGTATCGCGACCCCGAACGTACAGAAGTTTTTGGATAAAGGTGCCGAAATGGCAGTTCCCAAGAGAAAGACTACGCCCTCCAAGCGCGGCATGCGCCGCTCGCACGATTCGCTTAAGGTTTCGGCATTCCAGGAATGCCCGAACTGCGGCGAGCTGAAGCGTCCGCACAATCTGTGTGGTGCTTGCGGCCATTATAACGGCCGTGAGGTCGTTTCGGTCGAGGGCTGACCGACAACAGGATACGAGGCAAGTACGGCATGACTTCTAGCTCCCGGATCGCCATCGATGCGATGGGCGGTGACGAGGGGTTGGCCGTAATGCTCGCCGGTGTCGCGCAGGCGCGGCGCCGTTTTCCTGCGATGGAATTCCTCCTCGTCGGGGACGAGGCTGCGATTCGGGAGGGGTTGAAGAATCACCCCAACCTGACCGCGGCGTCCGAAGTCGTGCATGCGCCGGAAGTGGTCGCGGGCAACGAAAAGCCCAGCCAGGCGATTCGCCGTGCCAAGACGACGTCGATGGGCGTTGCGATCGACCTCGTAAAACAGGGGCGTGCGGGTGCCGCGGTATCGTCGGGCAATACCGGCGCGCTGATGGCGATGGCGAAGCTTTCGCTGCGCACGATGCCGGGGATCGACCGGCCCGCGCTCGCCGCGCTGCTGCCCAGCCTTGGCGATAACGACCTCGTGATGCTCGACCTCGGCGCCAATACCGAGTGCGATACGCGTAACCTCGTCCAGTTCGCGGTGATGGGCGCCGCCTATGCGCGCACTGCGCTCGATCTTCAGGCGCCGCGCGTTTCGTTGCTCAACATCGGCACCGAGGATCAGAAGGGCACCGACCAGATCCGCGAGGCCGCGAACCAGTTGCGCACAGCGCTCCACCTGCCGATGCAGTTTTCCGGCTTTATCGAGGGCGACCGCCTGTCGCGCGGAGAGGTCGATGTCGTGGTGTGCGACGGTTTTTCGGGCAATATCGCGCTCAAGACCGCTGAAGGAACGGCGCGCTTCGTCGCCGACCTGCTCAAACAGGCCTTTCGCAGCTCGGCGCGATCAAAGATCGGCTTTCTGATCTCGCGCCCGGCGACCGACCTGCTGCGCAACCATCTCGATCCCAACAATCACAATGGCGCGGTGTTTCTGGGCCTCAACGGGCTTGTCGTGAAAAGTCATGGCGGCGCGAACGAGATCGGCGTCGCCAATGCCTGCGGTGTCGCTGCCAAGATGGTTCGCGACGATCTGACGCGGCGCATCACCGAAGACCTCGCCAATTTCGAAGCGGAGGCTGCATGACGCGCCGTTCGGTCATCGCGGGTACCGGATCGGCGCTGCCTGCGCGCCGCGTCTCGAATGCCGAACTGGCCGAAACCGTCGATACGTCGGACGACTGGATCGTCGAGCGTACCGGAATCCGGTTCCGTCATATCGCGGGGCCGGAGGAAACGACAGGCACGCTCGCCGCCGACGCGTCAAAGGCAGCGCTCGCATCGGCGGGGATAGCGGCCGAGGACATCGACCTGATCGTGCTCGCCACCGCGACGCCCGACCAGACCTTTCCCGCCACCGCGACGCGCGTTCAGACCGCGCTGGGTATCGACGATTGCACCGCCTTCGACGTGGCCGCCGTGTGTTCGGGATTCCTGTATGCGCTCCAGGTTGCCGACAGCATGATCGTCGCCGGAGCCGCCAATCGCGCGCTCGTCATCGGCGCCGAAACCTTCAGCCGCATCCTGGACTGGGAAGACCGGACGACCTGCGTGCTGTTCGGCGACGGCGCGGGCGCGGTCGTGCTCGAAGCTCGCGAGGGCGAAGCCGGTGTGCTGGCGACGCGGCTTCACGCCGATGGGCGTCACAACCAGCTTCTGTATGTCGATGGCGGTCCGTCAACGACGGGCACGGTGGGCAAGCTTCGGATGAAGGGACGCGAGGTGTTTCGCCACGCCGTCGTCAATCTGGCGGCTGTGATGGGCGAAGCGCTCGAGGCCGCGGGGCTCAGCGCCGACGATGTCGACTGGGTGGTTCCGCATCAGGCCAATGCCCGCATTCTCGATGCGACGGCGCGCAAGCTCGACCTCGCGAATGAAAAGGTGATCGTCACCGTCGATCAGCATGCCAACACCTCCGCCGCATCGGTTCCGCTAGCGCTCGACACCGCGGTTCGCGACGGACGGATCAAGCGCGGCGACCTGCTGGTGCTGGAGGCGATGGGCGGCGGGTTTACCTGGGGCGCGTCGATTGTCCGATTTTGAAACGTAACGCATGCGTCACATTCTATTTGCGACATTGCGTTACTGTGATACTCTCCAGATTGAAGTAATTTAGTACCGAGGAGGCTAGCGATGGCAACGGGAACGGCCGGAACGCTGACCAGGGCGGACCTGGCGGATGCCCTCAATCGCGAGATTGGCCTCTCGCGTGCCGAATCGAGCAAATTCGTCGAGGATATCCTCGACAAGATGTGCGGCGCGCTCGCCGATGGCGAAAACGTCAAGATTTCGGGCTTTGGAAGCTTCATCCTGCGCGACAAGGGAGAGCGGATCGGCCGCAACCCCAAGACCGGGGTCGAGGTGCCGATCGCGCCGCGCCGCGTGCTGACCTTCCGCGCCAGTCAGATGATGCGCGACCGGATCGTCGAGGCAGGATAACCTGGTGGCGGGATCGTCGTCCGCCAAATCCAGCGGTGCCTTCCGCACGATCGGCGAGCTTTCGAAGGAACTCGGCCTCCCGCAGCACCGTCTGCGCTATTGGGAAACCCGCTTTTCGCAGCTCCGACCGCTTCAGCGCGCCGGCCAGCGGCGCTATTACCGACCGGAGGATGTCGAACTAGTCCGGCGGATAGACCGGCTGCTCAACAGAGAAGGCTATACCATCCGCGGCGTGCAGAAGGTGCTGGCGGGCGGTAGTGAGACGCCGGTGGCGGCCGCAACATCGGCAACGCCCTTGCGCCGGATACGCGACCGGCTGGCCGATGCGCTCGCCGCCGATGCGCGCTAGATAATATCGGGGCCGAGCGCGGCATCGAGGTCGCGCGGGCGGACGAATGTCTCGATATGCCCGGTCGCGGGGGCGACATCGGCCCAATGATCGACATCGAAACGCAGTTCGGCGACGCTGGCGGTCGGAAACTTCTCCTCGATTGCCGCACGCGCTTCGCTTTTGCCGATTTCGGAAAGCGCCAGCGCCAGTTCTTCGAGTCCCGGATTATGCCCGACGATCAGAACGCGCGCCAAATTGTCGTCGAGCTCGCGGACAATGTCGATCAGCGTCGCGCAGGATGCCAGATAGACGCGCCGGTCGGTCATGGTCGGCGATGACCGGCCATACCCCTCGGCGAAGTGATCGAGCGTTTGCGACACGCGCAGTGCCGGCGACGCGACGATCTGGTCGAAGCGCAGGCCCAGATTGCGAAGGTGCCGCCCCATCGTCGTCGCCGCGCGCTCGCCCTTGGGGTTGAGCGGGCGGTCGAAATCGCGCGCGACCGGGTCGTCCCAGCCGGACTTGGCGTGGCGCAGCAGGATCAGCGTCTTCATGGCGCTCCGTCAGGCTTCCTCCACCCGCTCATGCACCATGGTTCTTACGGAAGAAAGACGCTGCGCGCGTACAATCGCCTCGTCGAGCGTCATTCGCGTGACCGGCGTGCCCTCGGGAAAGGCCGATAGCAGCCGCGACGGCATTGCCGCCGACAGCAGCACGAACATGCCGCGATCGTCGGCGCGGCGGATCAGCCGGCCGAACGCCTGGGCGAGCTTCGCGCGCACCACCCGGTCGTCATATTCGCGCCCGCCCGCCGCCATCCGCCGTGCGGCGTGGAGCACGGTAGGCTTGGGCCAGGGCACGCCTTCCATCACCACCATGCGCAGCGAATTGCCCGGCACGTCGACCCCGTCGCGCAGCGCATCGGTGCCGAGCAGCGAACTGCGCGGATCGTCGCGGAAGATATCGACCAGCGTCCCGGTATCGATCGGGTCGACATGCTGCGCGTGGAGCGCCAGCCCCTCGCGCGCGAGCCGGTCGGCGATCCGCGCATGGACGCCGCGCAAGCGCCGGATCGCGGTGAACAGCCCCAGCGTTCCGCCTTCCGCCGCCGCGATCAGCCGCGCATAGGCGTTGGCGAGGCTGCCCAGATCGCCGCGCTTCACATCGGTCACGATCACCACCTCGGCCTGTTCGGCATAATCGAACGGGCTGACGGCTTCGAAATGGCTCGGACCGCGCAGCAGGTGGTTGGCGCCGCTGCGCGCCTCGGCGACGTCCCAGCCACCGCCCGCGCGCAGCGTTGCCGAGGTGATCAGCGCGCCGTGGGCGGGTTCGAGCACGGTCTTGGCGAACGGGCGGCTGGGGTCGAGCCAGTGGCGGTGCAGCCCGATGTCGAACTCGCGCCCCTCGAACCGATCGACCGCCAGCCAGTCTACGAAATCGGGATCGGCCGGCCCGCCGATCCGCGCGATCAGTGCCAGCCACGCGGTCACCGTGTCGGTGCGCCACCCGAGCGAGGCGATCGCGCCCTCGATCCGCGCGCGCGCCGGGCCGTCCATCCAGTCGGGTGCTTCGGCAAGCACCGCCTCGAGCCGCCGCCCCAGCGCCACCAGCGGGCGCACCATCGCGTCGAGCGCCTCGCCCGCCGGCCCCGCCGCCTCGACCAGCTCGGGCGACGGTTCGGCGAGCTCGGTCTCGAGCCCGTATCCAGCCTCCGCCCCCTTGGTGTCGCGCGCATAGACGAGCCCGCGCACCGCGGCGAGCAGCGCCTCGATCGGCCCGAACGGCTCACCCTCGTTCAGCCGCTGGAGCCACTGGTCCGACGGCAGCGCCATCGCCGCGTCGACCGCCTGGGTGATCGCGCGGGCGCCTTCCTCGTCATAGCTCGCGACATCGGACAGCCGTGCCGCCAGCCCGCGCCGTCGCCCGCGGCTGCCGCGTTCGGGACCGATGATCCAGCGCCTGAGCTCAATCGCCTCCTGCCCGGTCAGCGCGGCGGCGAACATCGCGTCGGCGGCGTCGAACAGGTGATGTCCCTCGTCGAAGACGTAGCGCGTCGGCCGCGTTCCCGTCTCTCGCCCGCGTGCGGCGTTGACCATCACCAGCGCGTGGTTGGCGATGACGATATCGGCCTGCGCCGAATCGCGCGCGGCGCGTTCGATGAAGCATTTCCGGTAGTGCGGGCACCCGGCATAGATGCATTCGCCGCGCCGGTCGGTCAGCGCGGTAGATCCGTTGCGGCGGAACAGCGTCGGCAGCCAGCCGGGCAGGTCGCCGCCGATCATGTCGCCGTCCGAGCTATAGGCCGCCCAGCGCGCGACGAGCTGCGCCAGGATCGCCGCGCGCCCCGCAAAGCCGCCCTGCAGCGCGTCCTCGAGGTTGAGCAGGCACAGATAATTCTCGCGCCCCTTGCGCGTGACGACGCGGGCGCGGCGCTCCCTCGCATCGGGGAACAGCCGCTCGGTTTCGTGCCCCAGTTGCCGTTGCAGCGCCTTGGTAAAGGTCGACACCCATACCGCGCCGCCCGCCTGTTCGGACCAGAGCGAGGCGGGCGTCAGATAGCCGAGCGTCTTGCCGATCCCCGTTCCCGCCTCGGCGAGCACGAGATTGGGCGCGTCGCGCATGTCGCGCGGGGCAAAGGCATGCGCGGTGGCGCTGGCATAGCTGCGCTGCCCCTCGCGCCGTTCGGACCCGTGGCCGGTCAGCTGATCGAGCCGCGTTTCGATATCCGCGTCATGCAGCGTCACGGTGCGCGGGGCAGGGCGCGCAGCCGCCTCTTCCCATTCGGGCAGTTTCGAGAACAGCCAGCGCTCGGCGCGCTCGGGCTTGGCGATCAGTGGTCCGACCGCCGGCGCCCAGGGCCAGCGCAGCCGCATCAGCGACTGCACCGCCGTCCAGGCGCCCTCGCGTTCGGGCCAGTCGCTTTCGGGTACCGCGAGCAGCTTTGCCGCTGCCTCGCGCAGCATCGGTGCGATCGCCGCATCGTCTTCCGGCACGTCGAGGCCCAGCGTGCGCGCCAGCCCGCGCGGCGTCGGCACCATGAACCGCGCGGGGTGGAGAAAGGCGAACAGTTCGAGCAGGTCGAGCCCCGACAGGTCGCCATAGCCGAGCCGCTGCCCGACCAGCGGCGCGTTGAGTAGGAGGACCGGCGTATCCGCCGCGATCCGGATCGCTTCGCCGCGCCCGACCGAGCGTGTCTCGCCATCCGGCATCGCGATCCACGCGCCGGCATGGCTGGCATGAAGGGCAGGATAGAGGAGGTCGGCCACACCCCCTTTTCGCGAACCGGGAACAGATTGGCAACAATTGTCGCGCCGTCGCTTCTGCGCAGGCAGGAGCCTATCGCTGACGCCGCATATCGGACCGTTCGCGCAATACGCGGCAAAAGTCGTTGCGCGCCATTCCATTGAGCGAAAGGCTTCCCGCGGCCCCGCATTGATTCAAAGCCGTGCGCCACTGATGATGATAGCGATAACAAAAGGCGGGGGCGGATATGCGAAAGGCAATCATCGCGACAGGGCTGGCGCTGAGCGCGACCGTGGCGGTCGCCGCCCAAAAGCCCGTTTCCGACGCGCCGCGCGATCTGAGCGCCGCGCAGGGTCGCCAGATCATGATGGACAAGCTCGACGTCACCGCGCTCCGGCCGGGGCCGAGCAGCGATCCCAATGCTCCCAACCACGCCAATTACGACGAGGCGAAGGCCAATCCGCATCCCGAGCTTCCGCCCGTCCTGACAACCTTCGACGGGCGCAAGGTGACGACGCCCGACATGTGGTGGAAGGTCCGGCGGCCCGAAATCGCCGAGACCTATGCGCGCGAAGTCTATGGCCGTGTTCCCGACACCGTCCCGTCGGTCACCTGGCGCGTGCGCGCGACCGACACGGAGGAGATGGGCTGGCCGCGAACCAGGGTGAGGGCGCGTCAGTTGGTCGGCCATGTCGACAATTCGGCCTATCCCGCGATCGACGTGAATATCCGCATGACGGTGGTAACGCCCGCCGATGCCAAGGGGCCTGTGCCGTTGCTCATCATGTTCGGCCGCGACGAATTTCCCGCCCCGTCGCAGCCGAGCCGCGCAGAATATGAGCGCATCGACGCCGCGATGAAGGCGCTGCTCGTCCGGCAGGACCCGTCACTCGCAAAGGTCTTCGACGATCATCAGGCGCTTGCGCTTGCATCGCAGCCACCGGTTGGGTGGCCCGATCCGAACGAGATTTCGCGCCCCGACGTGCTGATAAAGGCCGGCTGGGGCTATGCGCTGCTCGATACCGCCAGCGTCCAGGCCGACAATGGCGAGGGGCTGACGCGCGGGATCATCGGTCTGACCAACCATGGCCGCACGCGCGAGCCCGACCAATGGGGTGCACTGCGCGCATGGGCCTGGGGCGCCAGCCGCGCGCTCGACTATCTGCAAACCGACCCGACGGTGGACAGCGACCATGTCGGCATCGAAGGCGTATCGCGCTGGGGCAAGGCGGCGCTGGTCACGATGGCGTTCGACCGCCGCTTCGCGATGGGCCTGATCGGCTCGTCGGGCAAGGGCGGAACGACGCCGCTGCGCCGCAATTTCGGGGAGGCGGTTGCCAATCTCGGCACCGGCGAATATTACTGGTTCGCCGGTAATTTCCTCAAATACAACGCGACCGCAGGGCCGGGTGCGAAGACGATCACCGATCTGCCGGTCGATTCGAACGACCTGATCGCGCTATGCGCCCCGCGGCTCGTGTTCGTCAGCTACGGTATCCCTGAAAAGGGCGACGCGAAGTGGCTCGACCATCGCGGCAGCTGGATGGCAACGCTCGCCGCCAGTCCGGCATGGGAGTTGTTCGGCCATCACGGCCCGATGCCCGGCGCCGATTATCGCACCACGCCGATGCCGCCGGTCAATCACGGCCTGACCGACCACCGCCTCGCCTGGCGCCAGCACGACGGCGGCCACACCGACGCACCCAACATCAAGCCCTTCACCGAATGGGCGAGCAAGATGATCGGATTTTCGCCCGAATAAGCGCCGCACGACGCCCGTCACGACGAGGCCGAATCCCGGTGCCCGCACCGCAGCCGCCGCGGCGACGCCCCGATGATGGCCGAGTTCGGTCGGCCGGCCGGGCCCAATACCCGTTCCTATTCCAAATCGCGTCGTTCCTGCGCGGGAGCGACGGATCTGCAGGAAACGCCGACCCCCACCGTCACCCCGGACCTGATCCGGGGTCCAAGGCGATATGGTACCAAAGCGCTCTCGGCGTGTGTATTTCCGGGTATGCCCGATCAGGTCCGGCATGACGAGATGGCAATCCCACCACGCCGATCCCCCACTTCCCAGTCGGCAAGGCGATTCGCATTTGCGATTTTGCGGCGCACAAGGCAGATGCCGCAGCACCATGACCGATACCGAACTCCGCACCGCCGCTCTCGAATCCAAGGCCTGGCCCTTCGAAGAGGCCCGGAAGCTGCTCAAACGCTATCCAGACGGCAAACCCGGTGGCGC
This sequence comes from Stakelama marina, assembly GCF_018122655.1. Classification (GTDB taxonomy): domain Bacteria; phylum Pseudomonadota; class Alphaproteobacteria; order Sphingomonadales; family Sphingomonadaceae; genus Sphingomonas; species Sphingomonas marina. Next base: position 172,024 of record NZ_JAGRQC010000003.1, on the reverse strand, counting down.
GCCGATCCTGTTCGAAACCGGTTATGGCCCCTCGGGCCTGCCGCATATCGGCACGTTCAACGAGGTGCTGCGCACGACGATGGTGCGCCGCGCGTTCGAGGCGTTGTCGGACCAGCCCACGCGGCTCGTCGCCTTTTCGGACGATATGGACGGGCTGCGCAAGGTGCCCGACAATGTCCCCAACCAGGCGATGCTCGCAGAACATCTCGGCAAGCCGCTGACGAACATCCCCGACCCGTTCGGCAAGTATGAAAGCTTTGCGCACCACAACAACGCGATGCTGCGCGACTTTCTCGACGCCTATGGCTTCGACTATGAATTCGTGTCTTCGACCGAGCGTTATACCTCGGGCGCGTTCGACGATGCGCTGAAGAACGTCCTCGCCAATTATCAGGCGATCATGGACATCATGCTGCCGACGCTGCGCGCCGAACGCGCCGCGACCTATTCGCCGGTGCTCCCCGTCAGCCCGAAATCGGGCGTCGTGCTGCAGGTGCCGGTCGAGGTCGTCGATGCCGCCGCCGGGCTCGTCCGGTTCGAGGATGAGGGCGAGATGGTCGAGCAGTCGATCCTGTCTGGCGGCGCGAAGCTGCAATGGAAGGTCGACTGGGCGATGCGCTGGGTCGCGCTCGGCGTCGATTACGAAATGTACGGCAAGGACCTGACCGACAGCGGCGTCCAGTCGGGCCGCATCGCCAAGGTGCTCGGCGGCCGCAAGCCCGAGGGGCTGATCTACGAGATGTTCCTCGACGACAAGGGCGAGAAAATCTCGAAATCGAAGGGCAATGGCCTCAGCCTCGAACAATGGCTGACCTACGGCTCGCAGGAAAGCCTCGCCTTTTACATCTACCGCGAACCGCGCAAGGCGAAGCAGCTCCATATGGGCGTGATCCCGCGTGCGGTCGATGATTATTGGCAGTTCCGCGCCGCATGGCCCGATCAGGAACTCGACAAGAAGCTCGGCAATCCGGTCCACCATATCCACAATGGCGATGTGCCGTCCGAAACGCTGCCCGTGACCTTCGGCCTGCTGCTCAACCTGGTCGGCGTGATGGGCGAGGCGACCAAGGACCAGGTCTGGGGCTATCTCGCCAATTACGTGCCCGATGCGGATGCCGATACCTATCCCGCGCTCGACGCGCTGATCGACCATGCGCTTGCCTATGGCCGCGATTTTGTCGCGCCGACGCTCCATCGCCGCGCGCCCGAGGGCGAGGAAGTGGCGGCGCTGAAGGAACTCGACGCGGTGCTGGCGAAGGATGACGGGACGGGTGGCGAGGCCGATCAGGCGGTCGCGCTCCAGAACCATGTCTATGAAATCGGCAAGGCGCATTTCGGCAAGGAACGGCTGCGCGACTGGTTCAAGGCGCTCTACGAAACGCTGCTCGGGTCGAGCCAGGGGCCGCGCATGGGCAGCTTCATCGCGCTCTACGGTGTCGAGAACACGCGCAAGCTGATCGCCGAGGCGCTGGCAAGGGCCTGAGCGCTAGCCCTCGTCGGGGGCTAGCCAGCGCAGCCTGACCGTACCGTCGCTGCCGCCCGCGCCGTCGACCGCGCGCGCGGCGACGCCGGCATCGGTCAGCGCCTTTACCACGGCATCGACATGCGCGTCGGGGCCGGCGACGCCGATCGGCGTGTTGATCCGCTGGCCCGCCCAGATCGCGGTTTTCAGCGCCGCCTCGCCCTTGTCGGTCGGGATATCGGCGGGCGCGTTTTCGTCGTCCTTCGCCGCCGGATTGGCCTTGAACGCGATGTCGGGCAGCGCCGCCGCCGGCGGGATCAGTTCTACCGACCAGCCGGTCGCGACCTGCGCGACGCGCTGTTCGAGCGTGCGGTAGGCGGCGAGCCCGGTATCGGGCAGCGGCTTGGCGGTCACCACCGCGCGGCGATGGTCGCGGTCGAGCAGCACCGACCCCGGATCGACGCCCGCGACGATGGCGAGCTGGTTGGTCAGCTGCGCCGCCGCCCGGTCGGCGGCCTGTTGCCGTGCATTTGCCTGCGCCGCCGCGATCTGCTGCGCCTCCGCCGCCGCGCCTGTCGAAACGCGATATTGCTCCAGCGTCACCTTGACCGGTTCGCCGAACAGCCGTGTCAGCGTGACCTGCGCATCGCGCTCGGCATCCTTCTGGAATTCGGGCGTCAGCACCGTGGCATCGACATGGATTGGCTTGGGATCGTAGCTGACGTCCATCTGGCTGATCCGCGAATCGTTGCTGAACTGGCTGTAGACGACGTCGCGTGCCTCACGTTGCGCGGTCGCCTCCCACGCGATCTGCTTCAGCGACAGCCCCAGCGGAATGGCGAATGCGATGAACAGCACGCCCATCACCACCGTCTGCAGGATGGTATGCTGCGGCGACAGGTCCGACCCGAAGCCATAGAGCCGCGCCATGATCGCAGCCGCCACCGCGATCGTCATCAGGTTGGTGAAGAAAAGGAGCGTCGATCCGGTGAACACCGTCCAGTTCGCGGTGGCGAGGCCATATCCCATCACCGCGAGCGGCGGCATCAACGCGGTGGCGATGGCGACGCCGACGATCGTGCCTTCGCGCCCCCGCACCATGGCATAGGAACCGGCCAGCGCCGAAAACAGCGCGACCGCGAGGTCGAACAGGTTGGGCCGGGTCCGCGCGGCGATTTCGGGCGTGACATTCTGTAGCGGCGACAGCAGCACGATCATCGCGCAGAACAGCACCGCAAGCACCACGCCCAGCCCGAGCGCGACCGCCGATGCCTTGATCTCGGCCGTGTCGAAGGTCGCGAGCCCGAAGCCCAGTCCGATGATCGGTCCCATCAGCGGCGAAATCAGCATCGCGCCGATCACCACCGCCGGCGACGACAGCAGCAGGCCGAGCACCGCGATGCCCGCCGACATCAGCGTCATGAAGGCGTAGCGGCCGCTCCACCCCGATTCGCCGCGCACCTTGTCGAGCACGCGGACATGATCGACCGACGAGACGATGTGATCGCGCCACCACGCGATGACCGGATTCTGCTGGATGATGGCAGGAGCGTCCATGGTCGATCGGGCTTAGGCGTTGCGCCCGTGAACGACAATGGGGATCGCTCGTCCGGCCTTATGGGGGTTTGCCTGCGCCGCGCCAGCCGATAGGAGGTTGCTCGAGGAAGTGAAAGGGAGGCGAATGGCGGAAAGCGTGCCAGCGAAAGCGGGTTCCGCGCTCAGGGGATTTCTGCGCAGCGAGGCATCGGGCGGCATCGTCCTGATCGTCGCGGCGCTGGCGGCAATGGTGGCCGCCAATATCCCCGGCGTTTCCGAGAGCTATTTCCACTTTCTGCATTTCGAAACCGGGCCGCTGATCAATCCCAAATACGGCCCGATGTCGGTCCATCTGTGGATCAACGACGGGTTGATGGCGATCTTCTTCTTCCTCGTGGGACTGGAGATAAAGCGCGAGTTCGTCGACGGTCGGCTTTCGACCTGGGAACGGCGCCGCCTGCCGGTAATCGCCGCGGCCGCGGGCATGATCGCGCCGGCGATCATCTATCTGACGATCACCTATAGCCGCCCCGACCTGCAGTCGGGCTGGGCGATCCCTGCCGCCACCGACATCGCCTTTGCGATCGGCGTTCTCGCGATCCTCGGCAGCCGTGCGCCGGCGTCGCTCAAGCTGTTCCTCACGACCGTCGCGATCGTCGACGATATGGGCGCGGTGGCGATCATCGCGCTTGCCTATACCGATCATCTGTCGTCGCTCGCGCTGATGCTGGCGGCGATGACGCTGGGCGCGATGTACGTGCTCAACAAATCGAACGTGCAGCGATTGTCGCCCTATGTGATCCTGGCGTTGCTACTATGGTATTTCGTGTTCCTGTCGGGCGTCCATGCGACGATCGCCGGGGTGCTGGCGGCATTCATGGTGCCGATCACCAAATCGCCGGGCGCCCCCGACGATGTCGATTCGCCGCTCCACCGGCTCGAGCACAAGCTCGAATACTGGGTCGCCTTCCTGATCGTGCCGCTGTTCGGTTTCGCCAATGCCGGCGTGTCCTTTCAGGGCATGTCGCCGTCGATCCTGTTAAACACGCTGCCGCTGGCGATCGCGCTTGGCCTGTTCGTCGGCAAGCAGGTTGGCATCTTCGGCATCATCTTCCTCGCCTATCACACCAAATTCGCGAAGACGCCCGGCGGATCGACCTGGACACAGGTGTATGGCGTGTCGCTGCTCGCCGGCATCGGCTTCACGATGAGTCTGTTCATTGGCGGGCTGGCCTTTCCCGGTGCCGAACTGCTGATCGACGAGGTGAAGATCGGCGTTCTTGCAGGTTCGATCCTGTCGGCGGTGGCCGGTTATCTGGTCCTGCGTTTTGCGCCCAGTGCCCGGACGGCGGATTGAATTGGCATTGCAACGCGGTGCAGGCACGCTAGGCTGAGGCCATGGATCGCGCCGGAACCCGGGCTGAAGCGGATGCGGCGCGCGAGCGGCTGGTGTTGGCGCTTGCCGGTGTGGCGCGGCGCGACCATGCGGCGCTGCGTCAGGTCTATGACCTGACCTCGGCGAAGCTTTTCGGCATCTGCCTGCGTATCTCCCGCGACAGGGAAGCAGCGGAAGACATTTTGCAGACGGTGTATATCAAGATCTGGGATCGTGCCGGCCGGTTTGACGCGTCGCGCGCGAGTCCGATCACCTGGCTCGGTACGATTGCCCGCAACACCGCGATCGACTGGAAGCGCGCGTCGGGTCGTATCGAATCGGCACCGGAAGAGGCCGCGCTCGAGATTGCCGACGACCGGCCGTCGGCGGACGCGCTGCTCGAGCAGGAAGAGCAGGGCGAGCGTATTTCCGAATGTATGGACGACCTCGAACAGCGCCAGCGCGGCGCGATCCGGTCGGCCTTTTTCGACGGCTTCACCTATGCCGAGCTCGCCGAGCGTGCAAAGGTGCCGCTCGGTACGATGAAGAGCTGGATTCGCCGCGGCCTGCAAAAGTTGAAGGCGTGTCTCGATGGCTGAGGGCGCGCTACCTCGCGACGAATGGGAGGCGCTGGCCGCCGAACGCGCGCTTGGCGTGATCGCGGGCGAGGATCTGGCGCGCGCGATGCGGCTCGAGCTGTCGGACCCCGATTTCGCGGCAGAGGTAGAGGCGTGGCATCGCCGGTTCGGCGCGCTTTTCGCCGAAGTCGAACCCGTCTCTCCGCCCGAAGGCGTATGGCAGGCAATCGCAACGCGCATCCAGGCCGCGAGTGGCGGGTCGGTCAGCGCGTTGCGCGCAGTGCGACGGTGGCGTGCAGGCGCGGTCGCCGCGACTGTGGTTGCCGCCTGCCTCGCGCTGGTGTTGCTGTTTCGCGGGCCAACCGAGCAGGTGCCGGTTCCTGTGCCCTCTCCGACGAGCGCAGGGCCGATGGCGGTGGCGCAGCTATCGGGGCCGGAGGCGGATTCGCCGTCGCTCGCCGCGCGCTACGATCCCGCCGACGCGACGCTGCATGTCAGCGCCAGCAAGGTCTCTCCGGCCAGCGGCATGGCGCCCGAACTCTGGGTCATTCCAGACGATGGTGTGCCGCGTTCGCTGGGCCTGATCCCCGCCAAGGGAACCTCTCAGGTGACGGTGCCGCAGGGCGACCGGTCGTTCCTGACCGATGGATCGGTGCTCGCGCTGACCTATGAGGACGCGCAGACCGCACCGCATGAAAAGCCGGGAATGGCGCCGGTCGCGCTCGGCACGATCTCGGTGCTCTAGCGCGTCGGACGTTTCGTAAATCCGGTTAGCGTTTCGTTCGAATCATCATCGCTGACATCGACTGCTTCGACGCGTGAGGCGGGCGAACCCTCATGTGCCTTTGCGATCAGCGTATCCACCATTTCGGAAGGGCCTTCGACGACCGCCTCGACACTGCCGTCGGCGCGGTTGCGGACCCAGCCGTCGAGGCCGAGCGATGTTGCCTGCTCGACCGTCCAGTCGCGGAAAAAGACGTTCTGCACACGTCCGGTGATGACAAGTCTGCGTCTGATCATGATCGGTCAACGCGCGTGCGGGCGGTGATTTCCAACCCGGTCACAGTCGCTCAAGCGTCGCGACATCGCGGGCGCCGCCGTAAAAGGCGTCGAGGCAGCGCGCGAAGGGCTGACCTTCTTCGGCGACCGCGTCGAACAGCGTCATCGACGACCGCAGCTTCATGGCGTCGATATCGCCCAGGATCGCCTTTGCACTGCGGTTGCCGGCATGGATGAGCATCGCGTCGGTCGCTTCGACCAGTCGCGGACCGAGCACCGGATGTGCCAGATAGGCGCGCGCTTCGGCGGCATCGGCAATGGCATAAGATTGAGCGGTCTCGCTGCGGCCGAGGCCTGCGATCTGGGGAAAGACGAACCACATCCAGTGGCTTGTCTTGCGGCCCGCGCGCAGTTCGGCAAGCGCCCGGTCATAGGTGCTGCGCTGCGCATCGACGAAGCGGTCAAGCGAATCGGTCATGGCGGTTCAACGCACGTGCTGCGCCTGCGGTCCCGCGCCGACGATTGCGTTGCCGCCCCTCGCGATGCCATGACGGATGGCGATGCTTCCGTCGCTTCTTATCCTTGACGACTTTCTGCGCGATCCGCACGCGATCAGGCGCCGCGCGCTGGCGCTCGATTACGATCCGGCATTCAAGAAGGGTAATTATCCCGGTCTGATTTCGGGCGATCCGCTGCCGCTTGCCGGGTTGAACGAGGCGGTGTCGGCGCGGATCGGCGTTCCCGTTGCGCCGTGCGCGGGTACGACGCACCTCCACTGCCGCCTGACGCTCGCCGGGGACAAGGGGAAAAGCGGGGTTCATATCGACCCCTGTTTTTATTCGGGTATCCTTTTCCTCAGCCTGCCCGAACACTGCAAGGGGGGTACCGAATTCTTTCGCCACAGACCGACCGGGCTCGACCGGGTGCCGTCGAACCCCGCAGAACTGGTTGCGTCGGGCTTTTCCGACGTCAACGCGCTGGTCGAAGAGGTCGTCAATCGTGACACGCTGAAGCCTGCGCGCTGGGAACGCGTCATGCAGGTGCCGATGCGCTTCAACCGGTTGATCCTGTTCAGTCCCTGGCTGTTTCACAACGCGGGCAAACCGTTCGGTGACCGCCTCGAAAATGGTCGGCTCGTCCATCTGATGTTCTTCGCCGCGGCGCAGGGTGGCACGCGCTGACGATCAGCCGATGCGGGCGTGCGCTGCCTGCAGGTCGTCGATGAAGCGCGCGGTCTCGTCCAAGGCCTTTGCGGCGTCGGGGATGCGCAGCAGATAGCTTGGATGGACGGTGATCCAGCCTTCGCCGCCATCCGTCAGTTCGATCGGGCGCCCACGCTCACGCCCGATCGTGACGTTCTTGCCGAGCAGTGCTCGCGCCGCCGTCGCACCCAGCGCGACGCGGACCTTGGGCGCGATCAGCATCACTTCCTGCTCGAGCCACCAGCGGCAGGCGTCGATCTCACCGGCGTCGGGCTTGTCATGGATGCGTCGCTTGCCGCGCGGCTTGAATTTGAAATGCTTGACCGCATTGGTGACATACACGCTCGCGCGGTCGATCCCGGCCTTTTCCAACGCATCGTCCAGCACCTGACCGGCAGGGCCGACAAAAGGCTTTCCGGCCAGATCCTCCTGATCGCCGGGCTGCTCGCCGATCAGCATCATCGCGGCGTCGACCGGACCTTCGCCGAACACGGTCTGTGTCGCGTCTTGGTAGAGGTGACAGCGCCGGCACCCCGCCGCCTCGTCGCGCAGCGCCGCCCATGCGGCCTCGCTATTGTCGCCCTTTACCGCGCGTTTCTGCACCATCGCCGTCTCCCGCTGCCGGGCACCCGCCACCAATTCGCCGACCAGCGCGGTTTCGGGCATGTTCTTCCAGTATTTGCGCGGCATTTCCTTCAGCATCGCACCGGTCTTCAGCCGCGCGGGGTTGAAGATCGACGCATAATAGGTCTTCCACACCGCTTCGATCGGGTCGCCGTCGGGTGCGTCGGCCCTGGTCGCACCGGGGCCTTCGCGCAGCGCCTTGCCGTCCCAGTGCAGCGAAAGTTCGGGCGTCAGGATCGACCAGCGCATGCTGGCGAAGCGGTTGACGAAGAACGCGGCGTTGGCGCGCACGATATGGTGTTCGGGTTCGAACCAGGCGACATAGCGTTCGCCGCGATCATCCGCCACTTGGCGAAAGCGCACGAACGCGCGCATCTTGTGAATGTCGCGCCGAACCGCCTTCGCCATCGCCGCCAGCCGGCGGACCAGCGGATCGACCTGATCGTCGATCAGCCGTGGCTGGTCTTTGAGACGGACGAGCAGCGCATAGGCGAGCGCAAAGCGTTCGGAGTCGCTGTGGAGCAGGGCATTGCGCGCCAGCTCGATGAACCGGCGCGATACGCGGATGTCGCCACGCGCGGGGGGAAAGGGGGCCTGATCGTCGGCAAACAGGTCGCCGGGAGCGCCGCCGACCTGCCATATCACCGCATCAGCAGGAACGCCGGCGGCGGCGAGCGCGCGGGCGGCGTCGCGCCAGCCCTCGAAATCGTCCTCCGCCGCCAGCCGGACCGTATGCATCCCATCCGTTCGGGAATTATTCGCGTTCGTCGCCCGATTCGCTTTCTTCGGCGCGTTCGAGTTCCTTGGGTTTGCGCGTCTCGAACACCTTGGCGAGGCGCGCTTCCTCCGCCTCGCTCAGGCCCTTGGCGGCGGCGGGGAACATGTCTTCCTCTTCCTCGTCGATATGATGTTCATAGCGGTGGCGCATGTCCTTGAACTTGGTCAGCCACGCGCTCGAGCTCATGTCGGTATCGGCAAGTTCGCCCAGAAAATCGTCGATTTCCTTGTGTTCGGACACCGAATGGCGCGCATCGTCGCGCAGATCGGGTTCTTCGAGCATCGTTGCATAGAGCGATTCCTCTTCGGCCGCGGCATGCGCCGAAACCTCGACGCGGAATTTCTCGAACAGTTCGCGCCGTTCCTCGCTGTCGCCCGACGTTTCGGCGATCTTGGCGAGCAGATCGCGGTGCCGGTCGTGGTCGCGCTTCAGATCCTCAAAAATGCGTTCGTCTGCCATGGCGTGTTTTCCTCGTGATGATGGTCCGCCTGTCCAACCGCCGAAGCCCGAATGGGTTCATTCACGCCGCAAACAGCTCGAGCTGTTCCGACCGCGGCGTAACGAGTGAGCGCAGATCGGCGCGGTCGGTCAGGAGGGTCGGTCGCCAGTCGACGGCGATCAGGAACGGCCGCACCTTGGCCACCGACACGGTCAGCCGGGAGATGTCGGACAGCCGCAATTGCCGCCAGCGCCGCGCGGTGACAATCGAATTCACCGCCTTCACACCCAGTCCGGGGACGCGCAGCAGCATCTCGCGCGGGGCGCGGTTTACATCGACGGGAAACCGGTCGCGAAATTTTAGCGCCCAGGCGAGTTTCGGATCGATGTCGAGCGGCAGCATGCCCGTCGCATCGTCGGCTGCGGCCACCACCTCGTCGGGGCGATAGTCGTAAAAGCGCATCAGCCAGTCGGACTGGTACAGGCGGTGTTCGCGCATCAGCGGTGGGCGCTGGAGCGGCAGTACCGCGCTGGGGTGGGGGATCGGGCTGAACGCCGAATAATAGACGCGGCGCAGGCGAAAGCGATCGTACAGCGTCGAGGCCCGACGGACGATATCGCCGTCGGTCGCGGCATCGGCACCGACGATCATCTGCGTCGATTGCCCGGCGGGCGCAAAACGCGGCGCCGATTTATAGCGCTTCTTCGCATCGCTCAGATCGTCGATCGCGCCGCGCATGTCGCCCATCGCGCCTTCGATGCGAACGGCCGATTTCTCGGGCGCGAGCCGCGTCAGCCCCTGTGTCGTCGGCAATTCGACATTGATCGAGACGCGGTCGGCATGAAGGCCCGCCTGATGCACCAGTTCGGGATCGGCGTCTGGGATCGTCTTCAGATGGATATAGCCGCGGAAATCATGGTCCTCGCGCAGCGACCGGGCGACCTCGACGATCTGCTCCATCGTGTAATTGGACGAACGGATGATGCCCGAGGAGAGGAACAGCCCCTCGATATAGTTGCGCCGATAGAAGGACAGCGTGAGTTGGACGACTTCCTCCGCCGTGAAGCGGGCGCGGCGGACATTCGAGCTTTTGCGGTTGATGCAGTAGTGACAGTCGAAGACGCAGCTGTTGGTCAGCAGAATCTTGAGCAGGCTGATGCAGCGGCCATCGGGGGCATAGGCATGGCAAATGCCCATCCCTTCGGTCGATCCCAGCCCCTTGCCGCCCGCCGAGGAGCGCCTGGTCGTGCCCGACGATGCGCATGACGCATCATATTTCGCGGCATCGGCCAGGATCGCCAGCTTTTCGCGAACATCGAGTTGCGCCATTTGTTCGATATATGTTCCGCACGGATGCTTGTCGAATCAAATCGTGCTGCCGGCCGCCGGCGGTGGATATGCTCTATTTCGGAAGCGGCAGGTTCTCGGCGTCGTGCTGGCGTTCCTTCGCTTCCTGCGATCCGCGTGCGATGGTCTGCTGCGAACAGCCGATCCCGCCGCCGGGGCCGACCGCCGAACAGCTACCGATGCCGGTCTTGCCGGTGTCGAGCACCTGCTCCTGCTTGACCGCCCAGCTGCGGTTTTCCGGCGCGATCTTCAGATCGCGAAGTTCCTTGGGAATCCGGTATCGCTCGGTCTCGGGACGGCGCGCGCACACGACGATCTCGTTGCCGTTGCTGTCGGTCGGGCATTTGTCGTTGCCATAGATGATGAGAACGCCGTTCTGAACCGCGCTCTGCGCCAGCGCGGGGGCGGGCGTCAGCGGCAGCACAGCGCCGATCGCGGCAAGCGGCAGCATCCATCGGGCCATCAAATCTCTCCTCGTTCCGGCGCCGCGTGACAGCGTACCGGGCAGTACATCATATCCGCTTCGATATGGCGATTGCGGCGCGGCATCCCAGCCGGATCACGCCCGACAGCACCGGATATCCGATCGCCTGTTCCGCCCCCGATTCGAGCGCGGTGTCGCGATGTTCCAGTTCCTCGTCGCGGAACTGCGCAACGGCATCCGAAAGCTCGGGATCGCTGTCGCCCAGCGTATCGAGCTGCTTTTTGTAATGATCGTCGATCTCGGTCTCGACCGCGACGGTACATGCCATCGCCGCCTCGGGGCCGAGCGCCGCCGTTGTCGCACCGAGCGCGAAGCCCGCGACATGCCAGAAGGGCTGCAACAATGTCGGACGCACGCCGCGATCGGCGATCATCTTGTCGAAAAAGGCGCGGTGGCGTTCTTCCTGCGCCGCCATGCCCGAAATCGATCGCGCCATCTTCGATCCGTCGCCCATCACCGCGAGTTGTCCGCCATAGATGCGCGTCGCGCCGAATTCGCCGGCCTGATCGACGCGGATCATCGCATCGGTCGCTTCACGGCGGTCTCCGGGTTTCCAGCGCATTATCGGCGTCCTCCCAGCAACAGGGTAAAGATCATCGCGGCTCCTCCCAGCGACAATATCGCATTGAAGCCGGCGAGCGAAATGCCGAACAGCGTCCATTGCGGCACATCACAGCGGATAACCGGCGCGTTCATCAGCTGTTCCATGAAATCGCCGCCATGCGCGGTGAAGGTCGTGCTGCACGGCGTGATGCCCTGCCACCAATGATATTCGACCCCGGCATGGAACACGCCGATCAACCCCGACACCGCGATCAGCAGTCCGGCAAGGACAACGAGCGGGACGCGGATGCGCTGGCGCGCCACCAGAAAGCCGAATCCGGCGACGACCACCGCGGCATAATGCGGCCAGCGCTGCCAGCGGCACATCTCGCACGGGAAAAGCCCGCCAAGATATTGTGAACCGAGCGCGCCTGCGAGCAGCGCCGCCGGCAGCAGCAGCGCGATCCAGTGCGCAAGCGAAATTCGCGAAGACCGCATGGCCGAATGCGCCACCGCTATTTCTTCGCGACCCTGGTGCCGCCGCCCAGCCGCGCGATCGTCTTGACCGCATAATCAAGCTGGAAGTCCTCGACGCCGTCCTTCTTCAGCGCCTCGGCGCTTTCGTCGAAGCGGGGATCTTCCTTGTCGTCGGCCTCGAGCACCGAATTATCGACCTTCGCCTCGTTGATGAGGTGCTTGCGCAGATCGACCTCGCGGAAGACGGGGCGATCCTTGTAATCGGGGTCGGAAAGCTGCGGCACCTTGATATCGGGCTCGATACCGCCTTCCTGCACCGACCGGCCCGACGGCGTGTAATAACGCGCGGTGGTCAGGCGCAGCGCGGTCTTCGGCCCCAGCGGCAGCAGTGTCTGCACCGATCCCTTGCCGAAGCTGCGTTCGCCCATGATGAGCGCGCGGTGATGGTCCTGCAGCGCGCCGGCGACGATTTCGGAGGCCGAGGCCGTGCCCGCATCGACCAGCACGACGACCGGCAGTCCATCGGCGACATCGCCCGGCACCGCCGATTCGGCGTAATAGCGTTCGATATCGACGTCGCGGCCACGCTGCGACACGATCTCGCCGTGCGTCAGGAACGTGTCCGATACCGCGATCGCCTGGGTCAGCAGCCCGCCGCCATTTTCGCGAAGATCGACGACATAGCCGAGCGGCTTGTGGCCGAGCGACTTGTTGATCGCCAAAATCGCCGCGCGCGTGTCGGCGCCGGTAGAGGCGGAGAAGGTGTTGATGTTGATGACGCCGACATCGCCCTTCACTTCCCACTTCACCGGCTTCTGGACGATCACTTCGCGCGTCAGCGTGACGTCGATCGGCTTGTCCTTGCCCGGACGGATCAGCGTCAGCGATACCTTGCTGCCCGGCTTGCCGCGCATCGCCTCGACCGCATGGTCGAGCGTGTCGCCATAGATCAGCTTGCCGTCGATATGCGTGATATAGTCGCCGGCCTTGATCCCGGCGCGGTCGGCGGGGGTATCCTCGGTCGGCGCGATCACCTTGACCGCGCCGTCCTCCATCGTGACGGTCAGGCCCAGCCCGCCATAATTGCCCTGCGTCTGGATCTGCAGATTGTCGTAATCGAGCTCGTCGACATAGGAGCTGTGCGGATCGAGCGCTGCCAGCATCCCGTCGATCGCGCCCTTGACCAGCGTCTTGTCGTCGACCTTGTCGACATAATCGGCCTTCACCCGGTTATAGACGTCCATGAACAGGTCGAGCTGGCGATAGCTGTTGGTGTCGACCTGGGCCATCGCGCCGGTGGACACGGGGATAAGCGCCAGCGCGCCAACCACCGCGGTAGCCTGCAACAGGGGACGGAACATTCGGTACGCCTTCGTCAAAGAGGGAATTCTCCACCGGTGATAGCCGCAATCGGGTGCCGGATCAAAGCGCGACCTTGCTGAACGGGCGATGACGCGGGCATTTCAGCCGAGCAGCCCGGTAAGGTCGACCGGCTCGCCCTTGCGGCGCAGCTCGACGGTGACGCGCGGTTCGTCGCCCTGCGGTGCGCGGCCGATCGGCTTGCCCTGCGCCACGCGGTCGCCGCGCGACACCGAAAGCCCGCCCAGTCCGGTGACGAGCGTCGTCCAGCCCTTGCCGTGATCGATCAGGACGATATCGCCGTAATTGCCGAATTTCCGCGCGACGAGCACGCGCCCCGCCGCCGGCGCGACGACGCGCGCCCCCGGCCATGCGGCAAGCGTCAGCCCGCGCGAGCGAACGCCGCTGTCCGAAACCTCGCCCAGCCCGGTTTCGACCTGACCGACAACGGGAAGAATATAGGGTGAAGCGCCCGCCTTATCCTGTTTGTGGGGCGAATCGTCGTCGCCGTCGTCGGTGGGGCGCGGCAGCGGCCCCGGCAGCGCGGCAAGCTGTTCGCGCGTCGCGGCGGCAGCGTTGATGACGTCCATCCTGTCGACGATGTCGCGCGCACGCTCGCCCAGCGCGATCGCGCGGTCCGATTCGACCATCGCGCTGCGGTTGAGGTCGCGCGCATTGAGACGGTGCCTCGCCTCCATCTTCGCCAGCGCCATGCGTTCGTCCTCGAGCCGCTGGCGACTGTCGCTGAGGCTCTTGACCGCGAGTTGCGCCTGCGACCGCAGTGCCTGGACGCGGTCGATCTCTGCGCGCAGGTCGGCGGTCCTCGCGCGCACGACGGGCATCATCGTGCCGAGCATCGCGCGAACATGGACGATGTCGCGCGTCGATCCGGGCTGAGCGATGCTCAGCACCGCAGGCCGCCGCGCGAGCGACTGTAACGCCGCTACCAGCCGGGCGATCGGCTCCTGCCGCTCGCCGAGCCGGCTGCGCTGATTGGCGAGGCGCCTGCGCGTGATCGCGACCCGGGCCTGCGCCGCTTCGATATCCGAACGCGCGGCGTCGATCCGCGCCGAAACCGCGGCCTTTTCGGCGCGTGCGCGGGCGGCGGCGTCGCGCTCCTTCTTCGCTGCGGCTTCGAGTTGCGACGATCGCCTGCGCGCGGCCGCAGCGTCTTCGCGCGCGTTCTGCAGTCGTTCGCGCTGCGTATCGAGCGCGGTCTGCGCGGGTAGAATCGTGGCTGCGCCAATGCCCAGCGCCGCCGCAACAGACAGGATGGCCGCTCGTCCCCGCCGCATCGGTTCAGCCTTCGCGGTGATAGGGGTGGTTGGCAAGGATGCTCGCCGCGCGCCAGAGCTGCTCGGCAAGCATCGCGCGCGCCATCATGTGCGGCCAGGTCAGCTTGCCGAACGACAGCAGCAGATCGGCCTCGGCGCGGTCGCTGTCGTCGAAACCATCGGCGGCGCCGATCATGAACCGCGCCTCGCGCACGCCGTCTTCGCGCCAGTGCCCGACCAGCGCCGCGAAATCGGTCGAGGGCATATCCTTGCCCTTTTCATCGAGGAGGACGAGGCGGCTATTGGCCTCGCGCGCGGGAATCTTGCCGCCCTGATCCGGCAACTCGGTGACTTTGGTCGGCCAGGTCACGCGCTTCAGATAGCGCGCGACCAGATCGGCCTCCGGGCTGCGCCCGATACGCCCGCGCGCGACGATATGGATCAGCACGGGCGCAAGGGACGGATCAGGCGTGTTCGGGCGATGCGTCGCCGAACGCCCACATCCGTTCCAGATTGTAGAAGCTGCGCACTTCCGGCCGGAACAGGTGGACGATCACGTCGCCGGCATCGATCAACACCCAGTCGGCGGTGTTCAGCCCCTCGATCTTGGGGCTGTGGCCGAACTGATCCTTGATCTTCTGCGCAAGCTTGGTCGCCATCGACGCGACCTGACGCGAAGAACGGCCCGATGCGACGACCATATAGTCGGCGATGCTGCTCTTTCCCGCGAGCGGGATCGACACGGCCTCGACCGCCTGATCGTCGTCGAGCGACTTCATGACGAGCGCATGCAACGCCGAGACCTCTTCGGGGTCTGGCGTCCGGACTGCATTGGGCGAAGTTGCCAAGGTGACTCCTAGGGTTGCAACGAATGCGTGCTCTGCGATTGGGACGGCGGAAACCGCCGGTGCCAGGCCGGATCGGCGGCGCGGATGCGGGTCGCCGAAGTAGGATCAGGGGAAAAACGCAACAGCACGAGTGCCGGCAATCTCCACTTCGTCCAGTTCTTCGCCTGGCCTGCGGGCCGCACGAAGCGCCGCAGCCAGCCCATGGCAGGACTTGCCCGGGCAGCTGCATCATACCCCGGACGCGCGACGACCGCAATCGGAACCGTGCGCGCGATTCTCCGCCAGTCGCGCCAGCGGTGGAACTGGCCGAGATTGTCGGCCCCCATCAGCCAGATGAAATCGTGATTGGGATAGTGGCGGACCAGCTTTTTCAGCGTGTCGGCGGTGTAGCGGGTGCCGAGCGTGCGTTCGATATCGCTCGGGCGGATGCGGGCGCGGCGCGATGCCGCGCGCGCCGACGCCATCCGCGCTGCAAACGGCGCCATGTCGCCGCTGTCTTCCTTCAGCGGGTTGCCCGGCGACACCAGCCACCACACCTCGTCGAGCCCGAGCGCGTCCAGGGCATCGAGCGAAATCGCCCGGTGCCCCGAATGCGCCGGATTGAACGAGCCGCCGAGCAGACCGATACGCCGTTTCATGGCCCCGCGATGGCAGGCTTCGCGCCGCCCGGCAAGCGCATCAGCGCGTCGCGCTGCCGGGGTCCATGCCCTCGCGATATTCCCCCTGCCGCGCGATCATCCAGCCGGGATATTCCTTGGGCAGCTCGCTCACCGCGTCGAGTTTCGCCAGCTCGTCCTCGCTCAGCGTCAGTTCGACCGCACCGAGATTGTCCTGCAACTGGTCGAGCCGCTTTGCGCCGACGATCACGCTGGTGACGTGCGGCCGCGACAGCAGCCAGCCGAGCGCGACCTGCGCGACCGAGACATTGTGCGCCTCGGCAATCGGCTCCATCGCGTCGAGCACCTTGTCGGCGCGGTTCATGTCGACCGGAGGAAAATCGAAATTCGCACGCCGCCCCTCGGCGCCTTCCTTGCGATATTTGCCCGACAGCAGACCGCCCGCGAGCGGGCTCCACACCATCAGGCCCAGCTTTTCGCTGTTCATCATCGGTACGATCTCGCGCTCCAGGTCGCGCCCGGCGATGGTGTAATAGGATTGAACCGTCTCGAACCGCGCCAGCCGATCCTTCGCCGAAATGCCGAGCGCCTTGGCGATCTGCCACGCCGCCCAGTTCGACACGCCGATATAGCGGACATGGCCCTGCCGCACACAGTCGTCGAGCGCACCCAGCGTCTCCTCGATCGGCGTCATCGGGTCCCAGCCATGGATCTGATAGAGGTCGATATGATCGGTGCCGAGGCGGGTCAGGCTGGCCTTGACCTGATCCATGATGTGCCCGCGCGACGCACCGCGGTCGTTGACGCCCTCGCCCATCGGACCGAGCACCTTGGTCGCCAGCACGACATCCTCGCGCTTGATGCCGAGGTCCTTCAGCGCCTGCCCGGTGATCTTTTCCGACAGTCCCTGCGAATAGACGTTCGCAGTGTCGATGAAATTGATACCGCCGTCGATCGCCGCCTTGACGAGATCGTTGGCTTCGTCCTGCTGGACCTGGCCGACCTGCTTGAAAAAGCCCTCGCCGCCGAAGGTCATCGTGCCGAGGCACAGTTCGGAAACGAACAGGCCGGTATTGCCGAGGCGATTGTAGCGCATGGAAGAACTCCGTTGATCGGTGGGCGCGGGCGCGCGAACGGCGCTCGCAGGGCATGTCGGCGGGGCGGTCACGGCGCTGCGCGGTCCGAAGGCCCGTGGCCGGGATCGGAGTGGAGCGCGAGGCGATCGGAAATGTCGACGGCCGGGAGATGGTGGTCCCCCGGCCGTCCGGCAATGGTTGCTATTGTTGGAAAATTTCGATCAGCGCGCGTCAGGGACGCGTCTGACCGGTGCCGAGCACCACCCATTTATACGTCGTCAGCCCTTCGAGCGCGACCGGGCCGCGCGCGTGCAGCCGACCGGTCGAAATGCCGATTTCGGCGCCCAGCCCGAATTCGCCGCCATCGGCGAACTGGCTCGACGCGTTCCACATCACGATGGCCGAATCTACGCCGTTCAGGAATTTCTGCGCGGTCGCCTCGTCACCGGTGACGATGGCGTCGGTATGGCCCGACGAATGTTCGGCGATATGCGCCATCGCGCCGTCGACGCCATCGACGAACTTCACCGCGACGATCGGCTCCAGATATTCGGTGTCCCAGTCCTCGTCATTGGCGGCGACGACGTTGGCGCCGGCCTTCTGCGCTTCGGCGTCGCCGCGTACTTCGCAGCCCGCTTCGGCGAGCGCGGCGATGATCGGCTTGGGATCGGCGAATGCGCGGTCGATCAGCAGCGTTTCCATCGCGCCGCAGATGCCGGTGCGGCGCATCTTGGCGTTGACCGCGATCTCGCGCGCCATATCGGGGTCGGCAGCCTTGTCGATATAGGTGTGGTTGATGCCGTCGAGATGCGCGAGCACCGCGACCTTGGCCTCGTCCTGCACGCGCGCGACCAGGCTCTTGCCGCCGCGCGGCACGATCAGGTCGATGAGCCCCGCCGCGGTCAGCATCGCACCCACGGCGGCGCGGTCGGTGGTGGGGACAAGCTGCACGGCATCGCCCGGCACGCCGCCTGCTTCCAGCCCGCGCGCGAGTGCCTTATGCACCGCGCGGTTCGATTCGATCGCTTCCGATCCGCCGCGCAGGATCGCGGCATTGCCCGACATCACGCACAGCGCGCCGGCATCGGCGGTGACGTTGGGGCGGCTCTCATAGATGATGCCGATCACGCCGATCGGCACGCGCACACGGCGCAGCTTCATGCCGTTGGGGCGCTCGCTCTCGGAAATGATCGAACCGACGGGATCGTTGAGGTTAGCCACGGCTTCGACGCCAGCGGCCATTCCTTCGATCCGGTCGTCGTCGAGCTTCAACCGGTCGAGCATCGCGCCCGACAGGCCCTTTTCCTCGGCGCGCTTCATGTCCTCGGCATTGGCGGCCTTGATATCCGCGGCAGAGGTACGGATTTCGGTGGCGGCCTTTTTCAGCGCAGCGGCCTTTTCCGCACTCGACATCGCGGCGAGCGTGCGCGCGACGCTGCGGGCGCGCTTGCCCATGTCGGTGACCAGCGCCTTGGGGTCCTGGTTCTCTGTGATCGGGGTGACGGTGGCGTTCATCAAATCCTCCGGGCTTTTCTTCTCGTCTGACGTGCGCGCTGGCGGCGCGCGGAAACTGTGCTACGACTTCGCCCCATGACAGGGGGTCTGGAAGCAGCGGGCGACATCGCCACCGGCGCGCTGATCGGGCGCGCGATCGAACCGTCACGGGGCGAACATGCCGGCGACGGCGATGGCGGTCTATGCCTAAACTGCGGAACCGCGCTTGTGGGTCCACATTGTCATCGCTGCGGGCAGGATGCCCATGTTCATCGGTCGATCGGGGCGATCGGCCATGAACTCCTACATGGGGTGCTTCATTTCGAGGGCAAGCTCTGGCGCACGCTTCCAATGCTCGCCTGGCACCCCGGCGTCCTGACGCGCCGCTATATCGCGGGGGAGCGCGCACGCTTCGTCACACCGATGGCGCTGTTCCTGTTCTCGATCTTCACGATGTTCGCGGTGTTCTCGATCATCGGCCTGTCGCCGCCGGCAGAAGTCGGCAATGTCGTCCAGGTCCGCGACGGCATGGAGCAGGTCACCAAGCGCACCGAAAAGGCACGCGCCGACCTTGTCGAACAGCGCAACGCGCTGAATCCCGGCGACCCCGAACGCACCCGGATCGACGCGCGCATCGCAAAGATCGACGGTGATCTCGAAAGCCTGAAGCATGTCCCGTCGGTCATCGACCTGAAAGAGGGCGAGGCGAATATAAATAGCGGCTGGGACCGGCTCGATCACGGCATCGAGAAATGGCGCAAGAACCCGGGGCTGATGCTCTACAAGCTGCAATCGAGCGGCTATAAATTCTCGTGGTTGCTCATCCCGATATCGCTGCCCTTCATGTGGTCGCTGTTCTTCTGGAAGCGCGGCATCCACATGTACGACCATGCGGTCTTCGTGACCTATTCGATCGCGTTCATGTCGCTCCTGTTCATCGCGCTGACCATCGCCGGCGCATTCGGCGTCGGCATGACCGCGCTGTCGATCGTCGGTGTCACCATCCCGCTCTGGCATATCCACCGCCAGCTGAAGGAAGCGTACAGGCTAAGCCGGTTCTCCGCGCTGTGGCGCGAGCTGATGCTGCTATTCTACATGATCCTCATCGGCACGATCTTCTTTGTCGCGCTGCTGATGCTGGGGATGCTGGGCTAGAATCCGGCGTTCTCTGGCCATGTCGGCCTGCTTATGCGGCCTCACAACATGCCGATATCGTGCAGCCACTGCTTGACCTCTGCCGGCCATTCGGTGGTGACGGGATCCTTGGTCGGGCGCATGCCGAACGCGTGGCCGCCCCTGGCGTATAGGCGCATATCGACCGGTACGCCGGCATCGTTCAGCGCCAGCGCATAGGCCATCGCGTGACGAACATTGTCGGTGGGGTCGTTCATCGCCTGTATGATGAGCGTCGGCGGAGCGTTCGCGCTGATCTGCGCCCACGGCGCTAGTTCCAGGTTGTTCCTGCCCTTGTCCGGGTCCCACAGCCGGGCGGTATAGGCCATGATCGCAAAGTCGGGCCGCGGTGACTGACGGTCGGCGGCATCGGCGACCGGATAGGTTCGCTGGGTCGTATTGCTCATGTTCGCGACGAGATATGCGCCCGCGGAAAAGCCGATCACGCCGATCTTGTCCGGGTCTATGCCGTAGGTCGAAGCGCGTTGCCGCAACAATCCCATGGCGCGCTGGGCATCTTCCAGTCCCAGCAGCACTTTCGGCCGTTTGGCCCGACCATTTTCCTTCGGCCAGACCTGCGGCGTCCGGTATTTCAGGACGACACAGGTGATGCCGAGCCGCGTCACCCAGTCGCAGATCTCGGTGCCTTCCAGGTCCATCGCGACCGCGTAGAATCCACCGCCCGGCAGGACCATCATCGCGGCGCCCGTATTCGGGCCCTCGGGGCGGTAGATCGTCATCGTTGGCCGGGTAATGTAACTCGCCCAATGCCATTTGCGGCCCCCGACAAGCGGTGATCCATTGCCGGTTGCTTCGGGATGATCGCCGGTATCGGGTTTCTTGAGCGCGACATTTGCGGGCCAAAGCGGAATCTGCGTCGCGCCTGCGGGCGGCTGCCAGACCCCCGGATGCTCTATCTTCGGAACCTCTTTCCTTGGCGGCAAAGTGTCGGATTGTCGGCTTTGGCCATGCGCCGCGCCAGTGCTTCCTGCGGCTATGATAAGCAGAGCAAGCAAGCCGAACCGCGCCATGATCGTCTCCCGAGTTGAAATCCTTGCTTACACGAATCTCGTGGAGCGCAAGCGCCGGAATGCACGGGCGGACAGGCTCGCGCGCAGCCGCCCGGCAGTTTTCGGTTCCGCCCGGAGAAACGATACAAAAAAAACCTCCCGCAGCGAACCGCGGGAGGGTCTGTGTTCTTGTCCTTTGTACCGGCTCAGGCGCCTTGCGGGCTCGGATTGCCGAAGGGGCCGCGCGGGCGTTTGGTCTTGGGGATCGAGGTGCCACCGACCGGCACCTGCTTCACATCGGCGTCGACCGTGTCGCGGCCGATATCCTCGCCGGCGATCAGGCGCTTGATCTCGTCGCCCGAGAGCGTCTCGTAATCGAGCATCGCACCCGCGAGCAGGTGGAGCTGATCGATATGTTCGGTCAGCACTTCCTTCGCGCGCTGATAGCCATCCTCGACGATGCGGCGGATTTCGCTGTCGATCGCCTTGGCGGTCTCGTCCGACATCGAGCTGTTCTGCTGGCGCGAATAGCCGAGGAACACCTCTTCCTCGCCCTCCGAATACATCAGCGGGCCCATCTTGTCTGACATGCCCCAGCGCGTGACCATGTCGCGCGCCAGCTTGGTGGCATATTGGATGTCGCCGCTCGCGCCGCTTGACACCTTGTCATAGCCGAAGATGATTTCCTCGGCGATGCGCCCGCCCATCGAAACCGCCAGGTTCGCGTACATCTTGTCGCGGTGATACGAATAGCTGTCGCGTTCGGGAAGCCGCATGACCATGCCCAGCGCGCGACCGCGCGGGATGATCGTCGCCTTGTGGATCGGGTCCGACGCCGGCTCGTGCAGCGCGACGATCGCGTGCCCCGCCTCGTGATAGGCGGTCATCCGCTTTTCGTCGTCGGTCATCACCATGGATTTCCGTTCGGAACCCATCATGACCTTGTCCTTGGCCTCTTCGAACTCGCTCATCGCGACAAGGCGCTTCGAACGCCGCGCGGCGATCAGCGCCGCCTCGTTGACGAGATTGGCGAGGTCGGCGCCCGAAAAGCCCGGCGTGCCGCGCGCGATGACCCGCGCATCGACATCGGGTGCCAGCGGCACCTTCTTCATATGGACCTGGAGGATCTTGACCCGGCCCTCGATATCGGGACGCGGCACCGTCACCTGACGGTCGAAACGGCCCGGACGCAGCAGCGCGGGGTCGAGCACATCGGGGCGGTTGGTCGCCGCGACGATGATGATGCCTTCATTGGCCTCGAACCCGTCCATTTCGACGAGAAGCTGGTTGAGCGTCTGTTCGCGTTCGTCATTGCCGTTGCCGAGCCCCGCGCCGCGGTGGCGGCCGACGGCGTCGATCTCGTCGATAAAGACGATGCACGGCGCGGCCTTCTTCGCCTGTTCGAACATGTCGCGGACACGGCTGGCGCCGACGCCGACGAACATCTCGACGAAATCGGAACCCGAAATGGTGAAGAACGGCACGCCCGCCTCGCCGGCGATCGCGCGCGCGAGCAGCGTCTTACCCGTACCCGGCGAACCGACGAGCAGCGCGCCCTTCGGAATCTTGCCGCCCAACTTGGCGAATTTGGTCGGGTCCTTCAGGAACTCGACGATCTCCTGCAATTCCTCGCGCGCCTCGTCGATGCCGGCGACGTCCTCGAACGTGACCTTGCCTTCCTTCTGCGTCAGCATCCGCGCCTTGGACTTGCCAAAGCCCATCGCGCCCGACCCCGAATTTTTCTGCATCTGTCGGACCACGAAGAAGGCGATACCGAGGAACAGCAGGAAGGGCAGCGACTGGACGAGCAGATACTGCCACAGCGAACCCTGTTCGGGCGGCTGCGCGGTGATCGTGACTCCCGAATTGCGAAGCGTCTGGATCAGCTGCGGGTCCTGCGGCGCATTGGCGCTGAACTTCTTGCCGTCGCTCAGCACGCCCGAAACCGCGTCCTTTCCGACATTCACGCTCTTCACATCGCCAGCCTCGACCTTGTCGAGGAAGCTCGAATAGGAAATCTGCGAATCGACCGGCTGCGTCGAGCGTCCGTCGAGCAGCGTGACGAACAGGGCAAGCGCGACGAGAATGCCGACCCAGATCAGCAGGCTCTTCATCCAGGGATTGCCGCCGCCGCCGTTTTCGGGGCCGCCCGGCTGCTTGTCGTTATCGTTCATGCGTGTAGATACCTTTCCTCTCCTACTAGATAGGAGATCACAGGTTAATGGCAACGGAACAACGCCGATCAGTGTGATCGACGCGGTGGGGCCTTGGCAAAGGTCCAGCGGCCGCCAGACGGCGTCACCAGCACCCCGGCCTGCGTTGCCGGCTTGTGGTTTTCGAGCGCATCGAGCAGCGCCTCGACATTGCTGGCCGCCGAAAATGCGGGCGACTCGATGCCCCAGTCGGCGCGCGTCTGTTCGATTCCCTTGCGCGCGATGATCCGGCGGACGCCGCGCGGCAATCCGGAAACATCGCATCCGGCTTCGTCGTGAGCGCGTTCGCGCCAGACCCAGTCCGCGACCGCCAGCAAGTCGGCCTCCGCCTCGGCCAGATATTCGGCCGACCTTGCCACCGCGCCCGCATCGAACCACGGCGCACCCGCCAGCCATGTACGCAGCCTCGCCCGGTCGAAGCGCGGATCGGCATTGCTCGGATCATCGACGAAGGGAAGCTGTGCGGCCTGCGCCGCCGACCGCAATTCACTGCGCCGCCAGCGGAGCAGCGGGCGGATGATGCGCACGCGCCCCGGCTCGGCATGGACGCCGCGCACCCCCGCCAGCCCCGACAGGCCCGCCGCTCGGCCCGCGCGCATCAGAAAGGTTTCGGCCTGGTCGTCGGCATGGTGCGCGGTTGCGACCGCCACCGCACCGTGCTCCGCCGCCCAGCTTTCGAGCAGCCGATAGCGTTCGGCGCGCGCCCAGGCGTGGAGATTGTCGCCCCCGGGCCCGCCTGCCACAGACAGCGTCGCGTGCTCGATGCCGCGTTCGGCGCAGGCGGACGCGACCATCGCGGCCTCGCTGGCCGATTCGCGCCTCAGCCCGTGATCGACCGTGGCGGCAATTACCGATCCCGGAAACGCCGCGGCGCCAAGCGCGAGCATCGCCATGCTGTCGGGCCCGCCCGACACTGCGAGCGCAAGCGGCGCCCCGGGTGCCGGAGACATTTCCGTCAGCCGCGCGCAGTCCTCGCCGAATCGTTCGACTTGCGCCCGATCCGGCGCGCGCCGATCATTTGCAGTTGGCGGTGTCACGGCCCTCGGCGATCCCCGCCTTCATCGAAGCCGAGATCTTGTTTCCATAGACATCGGTCAGCTCGTCATAGACCTGGCAGGCGTCCGACGGCTTCTTGAGCTGGATCAGCGCCTTGGCGAGATAGAACAGGCTGTCGGGCGCGCGTTCGCCATTGGGCATCTTCTTGTAATTGTCGTAAAAGGCGATCGAGGCGAGCGACGGCTTGCCTTCGTCGAGATAGGCGCGGCCGAGCAGGTTCTGCGCAAAGCTCGCCCGGCGGCTGTCGGGATATTTGGCGACCACCGATTTCAGTTGCTTTTCCGCTTCGGGATACAGTTTCGCATCCCACAGGCGATAGCCGTAGATATAGGCATCCTCCGCAGGATCGCCGGTGTCGGGCCGTTCGACCGCAGCGACGCGTTGCGCGCGCGCGTTGCTCGCCGTGGGATGCGCGGTCGCAGCCTTGTCGCCCTGTTCGCCGTCGGGCGCCTTCAATACGCCGTTGCCGTGCACGCCGGGCGGCGGCGTATAGTCGTCATCGCCTGCGGCCGTGCCGCCGCCAGCAGCAGTGCCGCCGCCAGCGGCTGGACCGCCGCCCTGCAACGCAGCCAGCTTCGCATCGGTCGCCTTCTTGTACGCGTTGAACGCGTCCTCGAGCTGGCGCACCTTGTACTGCGACTGTTCGACCTGGCCCGTCAGCGTGGAAATCTGCGATTCGAGCGCGGTCACGCGCGATTCGAGATTGACGAGCGGGCCCGCCGCGGGGGAGCCGGGCTGCGTCTGGGGTTGCTGTTGCGGCGTGATCTGCGGCTGGAAATATTTGCCCGCGCCGTCGGGAAAGACCTTGCGCTGCACGGCGCGCATTTCCTGTTCCAGCCGGTCGACGCGGCGGTCGATCGTGGTCTGGGCCTGCGCGGCGCCTGCGGCGGCCAGACCGGTCGCGATCAGCGCGGCGCCAATAAGAAAACGCATTGTCACATCCCTTGGTGGAGTTGAACCTGTCGGCGGCATGGCACCAATCGCCTGTCGCCAGCCTTAAGTACCTGTCGTGGCGGAAGTCTGGGTATCGCTGCTGCCACGCGCGCGAAGCGCGTCGGCGCTGACCCCGACATCCTTGATCGCGCGTTCGGGCGGGCCGAGCGGCGCGACTTCGGAGCCGTTGATCGTGACCTTCAGTTCGCCCGGACGACCGACATTGATCATCGGCTGGTTGGCGTCCTGCGGCACATTGTAGCTCTCGCCCTGTTGCAGCGTCTTCATCACCAGCGTCTTGTTGTCGGCGTCATAGACGCGGATCCACACCGGCCCGGTCGCGGTCAGCGTCACCTGCCCGCCGGTCTGCGGCGTCGGAGTGGGGGCAGGGGCCGTCGGCTGCTGTTGCTGCTGCGGCGTCTGCGTCTGCGCGACTTGCGCCGGCGGCTCGGCCTCGTCGCCGCGGAACCAGTCGGTGCCGTACCAGATGCCAGCACCGATCAGCACGAGCACCGCGATGATCGCGCTGATCATGGCAATCCCGCCCGAAGGCACGCGGTCGGGGTCGCTGACGTCATAGGGTATGTGCGGCGCTTCGCGCTCATAGCCCGTGTCGAGTTCGGCGCGCAGGTCGCGGCCCACCGCCGCCTCGTCGAGGCCGACGACGCGGGCATGCGCCTTGGCGAACCCCATCGCATAGGTGGTCGAGGGCAGGCGCGAATAATCCGATTCCTCGATTGCTTCGAGGTGGCGCCGCGGGATGCGCGTCCGCGACGCGATATCGTCGATATCGAGACCCTGTTTGACGCGGGCGTCGCGCAACCGCTCGCCGACGGATTTGGGAAACAGGTCGTCGCCGTTTTCGGCTTCGGATTCGCCCATCAAACTCTCCAGCGGGGAGGGTTGCGACCGGTAAGAGATCCCCGCTCCCCTTGGATGTCCAACAGCAGCGACGCGCTGTCAACGCCGCAGCCGCGGATTTGCGCCGCGATCAGGCGAGTTCGACGCCGTTTTCGATCGCCCAGCGCTTGAGCGGCTCGCGCAGACTGCGCTGCGGTGCGGCAAGCATGTCGGCAACCGCCTCCATCACCTTGCCCCGGTCGAGCGAGCGAATCATCGCCTTGACGGGGCCGACCGCGGCGGGCGTGATCGACAGACGTTCGATTCCAATTCCGATCAGCGCCATCGCGTCGAGCGGACGGCCGCCCATTTCGCCGCATACGGCGACGGGTACGTCGGCGGCGCGCGCCTGATCGGCGACGCGGCGCAGGAAGCGCAGAATCGACGGGCTCAGCCAGTCATAGCGCATCGCAAGCTTGGGGTGCGCGCGGTCGGCGGCGAACAGGAACTGGGTCAGATCGTTGGTGCCGATCGACAGGAATTGCAGCTTGGGCAGCAGCATGTCGAGCGTCTCGGCAAGCGCCGGAACCTCGAGCATCGCGCCGTAGCGGATCTCGGTCGGCAGCTTGCGCCCGCGCGAGTGAATCCATTCGCGCTGCTGTTCGAATATCGCGCGCGCCTCGTCGAACTCCCAGGGTTCGGAAACCATCGGGAACATGACGTTCAGCGTGCGCCCCGCCGCCGCCTCGATCAAGGCGCGCGCCTGCGCCTTCATCAGCGCGTCGCGTTCCAGCCCCAGCCGCAGCGCGCGCCAGCCCATCGCGGGATTTTCTTCTTCGTCATCGGCGTCGTGATCGAGATAGGGCAGCGTCTTGTCGCCGCCGACATCGACGGTGCGAAAGGTAACGGGCCGGTCGCCCGCGGCATCGAGCACGTCGCGGTACAGCCGTTGCTGGCGCTCGCGCTGCGGCAGCGTCGCCGATACGAGGAACTGGAACTCGGTGCGGAACAGGCCGATGCCGTCGGCACCGGTCACGTCGAGCGCGGCGACATCGTCGCGCAGACCGGCATTGACCATCACCGTGACGCGGTGCCCGTCCCTGGTGACCGGCGGCTCGGATTTCAGCTTGGCGAACTTGGCGCGCCGTTCCTGCGTCAGCAGCAGCTTCGCCTCGAACGATTCCTCCATCGCCTCGTTCGGGCGGATGATGACCGATTCCTCTGCGGCATCGAGCAGCAGCATGTCGCCTTCCGCGATCAGCCGGCGGACATCGCGCACCCGGCCGATCATCGGCAGGCCCATCGCGCGCGCCACGATGGTGACATGCGCGGTCAGCGATCCTTCCTCCAGGATCACGCCCTTCAGCCGCCGGCGGTCATATTCCAGCAGCTCGGCAGGACCCAGATTGCGCGCGATCAGGATCGAATCCTGTCGCAGCCCCAGTTGCGCCGCGGTGCCGAGCTGGCCCGACACGATCCGGATCAGCCGGTTGGACAGGTCTTCCAGATCGTGCATCCGGTCGCGCAGCAGCGGATCGTCGATCTCGCGCATGCGCATCCGGGTGCGTTGCTGGACGCGTTCGATCGCCGCCTCGGCGGTCAGGCCGCTGTCGATCGCCTCGTTGATGCGCCGTGCCCAGCCCTCGTCATAGGCGAACATCTTGTAGGTTTCGAGGACCTCTTCATGCTCGCCGCCGACGCCGAATTCGGCCTGGCTCGACATGCGCTCGATGCCGTCGCGCATCTTGTCGAACGCGGCATAGACGCGGTGACGCTCGGACTCGGTGTCCTCCGCGACGGTATGTTCGATATGGATGCGCGGCTGGTGATAGACGGCGATGCCCGCGGCCATGCCATCGACCAGTTTGAAACCCGACACCTGTTCGGTCGCGGTCGATTGCGGGCGGGTCGACGGATCGCTCGTCGAATCGACCAGCCCGGCATTGGCGATGAGTTCGCTCAGCACCATGGCGACGGTCTGCAGCGCCTCGATCTCGACATCCTCGTACCGGCGCGGGTCGGCATGCTGCACCGCCAGCACGCCGACCGCGCGTTCGCGCCGGATGATGGGAACGCCGGCAAAGCTGTGGAACCGGTCCTCGCCCGTTTCGGGGCGATAGGCGAAGTCGGGATGCGCCGCGGCTTCGGCCAGGTTCAGCGTCTCGACATTGGCGGCGATGGTGCCGACCAGACCTTCGCCCGGTGCCAGCTTGGTAACGTGGACCGCCTCCTGGTCGAGGCCGCGCGTCGCGAACAGTTCGAGCAGCCCCTCGCGCAGCAGATAGATCGAGCAGACCTCGCTATCGAGTGCTTCGCCGATGATGTTGACGACCGCGTTCAGCTTCGATTGCGCCCGGTCGCGCGATGCCATCACGTCGTGAAGACGTGTCAGGATTTCGCGGGCGGATGCGGCGGCCGAAAGGGGCATGGTCACTCGCTATCAGATTGCCGCATCCCGCGCCAATGACAAGGATCAGCCCTCGGCCGGCGCGCCGGCGGCGGCGGCAAGGATGCAAAGCGCGCCGACCACCGCGAAGAAGGTCAGCTGGACCGGCCCCGCCTTGCCTTCCTTGCGTCCGATGATGAAGGCGATGGCGCATTGAAAGGCATAGAACAGCGCGAATGCGCGCGACGCGACGGCGATGACCTGAAACGAATCGGTCGTCCAGGTGACGAGGATGGCGAGCGCGCCGGCGAGCAGGAAGCCCGTCGCCACCGTCAGGCGTTGGCGCGACAGTTCGATGGCAAGTCCCGTCGATCCGATCGAATCGGCGACCGCAGCGCTCAACTGGCTGGTTACCGCCGCTGCCAGCACGAACGCGCCAAGGAACGGCGCGACCGATTCCATCACGTCGAGCACGCCCGCCACGCCTTCCGTGCCCGCCGCCTGGCCGAGGCGGGGCGTCAGCAGGACAAGGAATAGGACATAGATGACCGATGAGATCAGCTGCGCGTTGCGCATCGTGCGGATGCGCGTCTTGCGATCATAGCTTTCGCCCATATAGCGCGATGTCTCGAACCCCTGCACGGTGATGAGCAGGCCGAGGAGCAACAGCACGCTGTTCCAGGAGACGTTGACGGGCGGCAGCGTCTCCGGTCCCGCGGTACGGATCCAGTCGAGCGCGAGCGCGGCGAGCATTCCTGCGATCAGGCCGAGCTTCAGCGACACGCTCGCATCGGCCACGCGCTCCACCCGGCGCAGCCCGCCGGTAAAGGCGAGTGCGGTCAGGACGGCGATGATCGCGGTGACGATGACATTGGCGAGCAGTTCCGATTCGGAATGGACCGCGCGCAGGATGAACATCGCCAGCAATTTCAGATAATAGGCGACCGATACGGCATAGGCGGCGGCGAGCACGCCCTGCGCGACGCGCGCCGTCCACGCGACGGGATCGTTGAACCGCGCCTCGGTCAGATAGGGTTCGGCCGCTGCGATGTTGAAGCGCACGATCGACCCGACACCATAGGCGAGCAGCAGCAGCGCGATCATCGCGGGCGCTGCCAATGCGCCGAATTCGCGTGCCAGCAACGGCCCGCAGATCAGGAAGCCGCTGCCGATGATCGACGCCAGCGGCGTGACCGTGGCGAGCCAGGATTCGCTGCGCGCGAACCGCGCGAACATCAATGTCAGCGCCACGATCAGGCCAAGCCCGATCGCAACGCCGATGACCACGTGATCGCTCATGCGCGCGAAATTCCCCTGTTCGTTTCTCGGTGCCCGTACCGCGCCCCGGACGGGGTGCGAGGATCAGGAACGCGCGAGAACGCTAGCGGCTCCGCAAGAGCGCGCAAAGTCCCAGCGATCAGTCCTGCCGCTTTTCGAGCGCCGACGCCGCTTCGGCCATCAGCGCGGCGATGATGTCGGCGACCGGTTCCTCGGCCTTGACCATGCCGACCGACTGTCCGGCCATCACCGATCCGTGCTCGACATCGCCGTCGATCACCGCCCGCCGAAGCGCACCTGCCCAGTAATGTTCGATCTGGAGCTGCGCCTCGGCCATTTCGACCGCGCCTTCGTCGAGCGCCTGTGCGACTTCGCGCTGCTTTTTCGTGAACAGCTCGCCGCCGGCGTTCTTCAGCGCGCGAACCGGAATGACGGGCAGGCGCGGGTCGATCTGCACGCTCGTCACCGCGTCGCGGGCGGAGGCGCGGATGAACGCCTTCTTGAAATTCTCATGCGCGATTGATTCGGTGGCGCAGACGAAGCGCGTGCCGAGCTGTACGCCCGCCGCGCCCATTTCCAAATATCCGGCGATCGCCTCTCCCCGGCCGATACCGCCGGCGACGAATACCGGAATGTCGCCTGCCACTTCGGGCAGGATTTCCTGCGCCAGCACCGACGTCGATACGGGGCCGATATGGCCACCCGCCTCGTTGCCCTCGACCACCAGCGCGTCGACGCCCGACCGGATCAGCTTCTTCGCCATGACGAGCGCGGGTGCGAAACAGATCAGCTTCGCGCCGGTATTCTTGATCGCCTCGATCGCCCCCTTGGGCGGCAGGCCGCCGGCGAGGACGACATGGCCGACATCGTGGCGCCTGCACACCTCGATCAGCTCGAACAGCTGCGGGTGCATGGTGATCAGGTTGACGCCGAACGGCTTCGTCGTGCGCTCCTTCGTGCCCGCGATCTCGGCATCGAGCAGTTCGGGCGTCATCGCGCCGCACGCGATCACGCCGAACCCGCCGGCATTGGATATCGCGGCCACCAGATTGCGTTCGGATACCCAGGACATCGCGCCGCCCATGATGGCGACATCGGTGCCCAGGAATTCGCAGCCGCGGGCCATGCGGCGGGCGAGGCGTTCCTCGCCGACAGTGGAAGTGCTGGTCATATCAGTGCCGTAGCGTCGCGAGGGTGGATCGGGCAAGCTGCTAAGCGAAAGGAAGACGATGCGACAGGCTGCAACCGAGATCACGATCGAAACGAGCGGGCAGGGGCTGTGGGAATGTACCGGTCATGTCTCGGACTGGGCGGCGGACAGCGGGATCGTGCAAGGTCTGCTGACGCTGTTCGTCCGTCATACCTCGGCATCGCTGCTGATTCAGGAAAATGCGGCGCCGGCGGCGCGGCGCGACCTGGAGGCCTATTTCGCCCGCATCGCGCCCGAAAGCGATGCCTATGAACATGACGACGAAGGCCCCGACGACATGCCCGCGCACCTGCGGTCGGCGCTGAGCGCGACTAGCCTGTCGATACCCGTGGCCGGCGGCCGTCCGGTGCTCGGCACGTGGCAGGGCATCTATCTGTTCGAACATCGCCGCGCCCCGCAGCGCCGCCGCGTCGCGCTGCATCTGATCGGCGAATAGGAGGCGCCAGCTGTTGGATAGGGAGCGGACAATCAGAAATATACGAGGCATGGTGGGAGTACGATCCATCGCCACAGCCTTATGCGCTTGCCTGATTGCGAGTTGCACAATGGCGGCACAAACATTTCCTCAAAAACCTGCCGCTGAGAGGTGTTTCGACGTCTTGGTTTTCGGTAAAATCGTCGGTCAAACCCCCAGCGACCCTCCGAACCTCGGAGATGGCAATATCCTCATGTCGTGGCCATACTTTATCGACCTCAAGATTACGCGCGTAAATAAAGGCAAAATCGGCGCGAAAAAAATCACGGCCCTTTCCGTCCAGCACACCTACTGGCGCAGTGATTTGGGGACGAAAAAGTGGTGGCTGCGACGCAATACCGAGGGCGGCTATAACATCCTCACAGTTCAAGGAGGTCATGAGCCGCCGCAATGTTCGGCAGCAATGCCCCCCGCGACTGCATATTTGACGCCAGCACCAGGCCAAACGCTCGACGACATGAGAAAAGCCGGGAAGCAACGGTATGGGAGCAGGCCATAATCACGTCTGGCCCTGCTGCCGTTGATCCTTACGTCGGCTACTGGGCGAACAACGACGACACGTCCCTGCCTACCCCCTCATCTATTCCTGAAAATGCCGGCGCGGCAGTAGGGCGATGATCAGCGTCAGGACCGCCGCTGCGGCGGGCGCCGCCCAGAACGCCCACTCGCCATAGTCGGTGAAGGTGAACGATCCGCCCAGCACGCCGCAGAAGAAGCCGACCCATAGCAGCAGGTCGCGCAGCCATTCCCAGCGCCCGCCGACGCCCATCAGTGCGCAGCCGAGCTTCTGCCCGAACCGCACCAGCGTGCCGGTCATATAGGTGATGTTGATGCGGATATGGCCGCCGAACGCGAAGACGCCGTTTTCGGCGCCCATCGCCGCGGCAAGGAACAGCAGCGCCACCGGGCGCGGGCCGAGCCAGTCGGTCACCGCCGCCGCAGCGAGCAGCAACGTGACGGCGACCATCACGCTGACGCCCTTCCAGCGCGGCCAGGCATGGTTGATTACCGAGGATAATACGACGCCGCTCAGAAAGCTGAGGATCAGCGATCCGGCGATGACCGCGTCGCGATATTCGGACGTGCCGAGCGACACGCCGATACGCGTCGTGTTGCCGCTCATGAACGAGGCGAAGAAGCCGCCAAGGCTCGCATAGGCCAGCGCATCGACGAAACCGGCAAGCGCTGCGAGCAGGATGGCGACGCCGATGACGGGCATGGGATAGCGTTGCATCGCGCGCCTTTTCGCGCATATGGCCGCGCATTTCCAGCCCATCTTCGCGCAATGGTTGCACGCCTTCGCGAAATGTCTAAGGGCGCGGGCGATGGAGACGCTTCCCGCCTGGCAGATCGGCCCGCTGCTGCCGTGGCTCGACCTGATCGCGATCGCCGTGTTCGCGGCGACCGGCGCGGTGGCGGCGACGCGCAGCGCGCAGACCTTCGTCACCGCCGCCTTTTTCGCGCTGATTACCGGTGTCGGTGGCGGCACGGTGCGCGATCTTCTGATCGGGGCGCCTGTCTTCTGGGTGCATGACCGGCTCGTCGCGGGCATATGCCTTGCCGCCGCGCTGATCGTGTGGCTGACGCCCGAAGGGTTCTGGCAGGGAAAGGTCTTTGCCTGGCTCGATGCGATGGGGCTGTCCGCCTATGCGGTGTTCGGCGCGGCAAAGGCGCTCGCATTCGGCATTCCGCCCATTCCGGCAATGGTCATGGGCATCGTGACCGCCTGTGTCGGTGGTATCATCCGCGACATGCTGGCCAACGAACCGTCGATCCTGATGCGGCCCGAACTTTATGTCACCGCAGCGGCGCTCGCTTCCAGCCTGTATGTCGTGCTCGGGTTGTGCGATGTATCGACGCCGCTTGCCGCCGCTGTCGCCGCGCTTGCGGGTTTCGTGCTGCGCGGCGCCGCGATCCAGTGGAAATTGTCGCTTCCGGCCTATCGCGGCCAGCGCTAGGCGCGCGAGCCAAGCGGATGCATTCGCGCTCACCCTGAGCCTGCCCAAGGGTGGGGCAGCCGCCCGGCTTCGACGGGCTCAGCCTGAGTGCGGGGAGGGCGAGCGGGAGCGGAAGCTCAGGACCGTACCAGCCCGACCTCGCTGAACGGCTTGGGTTCGGGCGGCGGGATGGTGCTTTCGTTCAGCTTTGCCACCCAGAAACCGATGTCGATCCACTGGCCATGCTTGAACCCCGCCTCGCGGATCGCACCCGATCGTTCGAACCCGGCTGCCTCGTGGATGCGGATCGATGCGTCGTTGGGCATCGCGATCACGGCGATGGCCCGGGTGAAATCCTGCGCGCGCAGCGTGGCGATCAGCGCGCTGTATAACAGGCTCCCCACGCCGCGCCGGGTGTCGTCGTGCGCGATGTAGATGGAGGCTTCGCAGATATAGCGATACGCCGGACGGTCACGAAACGGCCCGGCATAGGCATAGCCCGCGATGCGTGGTTCGGCGCCTTCCTCCACAATTTCCGCGACCAGCCAGGGATAAAAGCCGCGATGCCTTTCGATCCGCGCGCGCATCGCCGCGGCGTCGGGTGCCTCGCTTTCGAACGAGACGTGCCCGCCCTCGACATAGGGGGCATAGATCGCGGCGATGGCATCGGCATCGCCCGGTTCCGCGACGCGGATGGCGATCATTGCATGAAACGGTCGATCAGCACGTCCATCAGCTTTTCGTCCTTCGCCGTCACCGTCGGCGGGCCGAAGCCCGTGCAGACGAGGCAGCGCGCCTGGACGGTCCCGCCGCGCACCAGCCGCCTGGCGTCGCCCAGCGCATGCGCGAAGGTCGCGCGGCGCTCGGCCGACAGCTTGGCGAACAGGTCGGTCGAACCGCGATCGACGCTGTCGTCGTCGTCACCCTTATTGGCGAACTGTTCGACGAACCTGGCCCATTCGCTCGGCTTCTTCTCCAGATAGACGGCATGGACCTTGTCGGGGTCCAGCTTGGCGCGCCGTGCCGCCTCGGCGATGGCATCGTCGAGGCCGCCGAACTTGTCGACCAGCTTCAACTGATGCGCGGTGCCGCCGATCCATACGCGGCCCTGGCCGATCTCGTCGACATGCTGCGGCGTCATGTGGCGCGACTTGGCGACCAGCGAGATGAAGCGGCGATATCCGCTTTCGATCTGCGCCTGCAGCACCGCGTCGAACTGTTCGTTGGTTCCGCCATAGATATCCGGCTGCCCGCTGAGCGGCGTCGTCTTCACGCCGTCGGCATTGACGCCGATTTTCTTCAGCGTGCCTTCAAAGGTCGGGATGATGCCGAAAATGCCGATCGACCCGGTGATCGTGTTGGGTTCGGCGAAGATTTCGTCGCCCGCGGTCGATACCCAATATCCGCCGCTCGCCGCCAGCGATCCCATCGAGGTCACCACCGGCAGGCCCTGCGCCTTGGCCTGGAGGATCGCCTGACGGATTTCCTCCGACGCCAGCGCCGAACCGCCCGGCGAATCGACACGCACGACCAGCGCCTTCAGATTCTTCTTTTCGAGCCCGTCGAGGACCAGCTTCGAAATCGTGTCGCCCGCCGCGGTGCCCGGTCCGCCCTTGCCGTCGACGATCTCTCCGGCCACCGTCACCACGCCGATCGCAGCGCCGCCTTTGGGCAGCGGATTGGCGCTCACCCAGTCGTCATAGCTGATCGTCTTGAAACTGCCCGCCGGCTTGTCGTCGTCGGTGCCGACGATCTGTGCCACGCGCTTGCCGAACGCCACCCGGTCGCCCAGCTTGTCGACCATGCCGGCGGCGAGGTTCGCCTTGGCGAGGTCGCCCTGCGTCGCCTTGATCGCGCTCGCCGGGTCGGTGAGGAAAGGTTCGATCTTCGCCTTGGGCCGTGCCTTTTCGATCCCGGCGCGCCACTGGTCGAAAATCGATCCGTAGAGCGCTTCCGCCGCGCGCCTCGCGGGCTCCGACTGATCGGAGCGGATATAGGGCTCGACCGCCGACTTGTACGTGCCGACGCGATAGACATGCGCGTTGATGCCCAGCTTGTCGATCAGTCCCTTGTAGTAGAGCTGCGATCCGCCGGGGCCGCGCAGCACCACGCCGCCCATCGGGCTCGTCCAGACCTCGCTTGCGGCGGAGGCGAGGCGATAGCCCGAATCGGTATAGGCGGTGGCATAGGCGAGCACCGGCTTGCCGCTGTCGCGCACGCGCTGGACGGCGTCGGCGACGTCGCTGATCGCGGTCGGATAGCCGCCCATGAACCGGTCGAGGTCGAGCACGACCGCCTTTACCCGGTTGTCGCCCTTCGCCTTGTCGAGTGCGCGAACGACGTCGCGCAAGCGGTATTCATTGGCTGTCTGGCCGCCCGTCAACATCGCGAAGGGGGCGACCTCCTTGGGCTGTTCGACGATCGTGCCGTCGAGCGACAGCAGCAGCGCGCCGTCATGGATCGACGCCGCATGCGGACGCGCCGAAAGCGCCGCGAACAGCGCGCCGAAGAACAGAAGGAGCAGCAGCAGGACGAGCGCGTCCTTGATGCCGACCAGTATCTTCCAGGCGCCCTTGACCAGCTTCACCGAACAATCTCCCGCATCAATCCCGATCCTGCCTACTGTACCGCACCGGGTGCGTAAAGCTGGAGTGTTACCAGGGCAATACGGCGATTTTGGCGGAGCGCGAACCCTTGCAAGCTGCTAAGCGCGCGCGGCCATGGATGCGTTTGCTCCCCCCGCCCGGCCACTCGTCGCCGGTCCGCCCGCCGGCTGGCGGCGCGAGCTGGGTGCGCTCGTCCGGTTGAGCGCGCCGCTCGTCGGCGCGAATCTGCTGCAGATGGCGATCTATTCGAGCGACGTAATCTTCGTCGCGCGGCTCGGGTCGCATGCGCTCGCCGCCGCGACGCTCGGCGTCTATCTCTATGCGGTGCTGCTGTTCGCGTTGATCGGTCTGGTCAACGCCGCGGCGCCGGTGATCGCCGCGGAACTGGGGCGAAAGCGCCATGCAGTGCGAGAGGTGCGCCGGTCGTTCCGCATGGCGATCTGGCTGTCGGTCATCGCCTCGCTGCCGATGATGGCGCTTCTGGCGCATGGCGGCACGCTGCTGGGCTGGATGGGGCAGGACCCGGGTGCATCGGCGCAGGCGGGGCGGTATCTCGGCATCCTGTTGATCTCGATGATCCCGGCGGTTGCAGGCAATGTGCTCAGGATCACCGTTTCGGCGCTCGGCCGGCCGCACTGGGCGATGGCGGTCACCGCCTTCGGCCTGGTTGCCAATATTATCGGCAACTGGCTGTTGGTATTCGGCAATCTGGGCTTTCCGCGGCTCGGCCTTACCGGCGCGGCGATCGCCAGCGTCGCGACGGTATACCTGATGCTGGGTGCCTATGCGCTGATCCTGCTGCGCGATGCGAAGCTGCGGCGATACCGGCTGTTCGGCAAATGGTGGCGGCCCGAATGGTCGCGGCTGGTGGAGATGGTGCGCCTTGGCGTCCCGATCGCGATCACGATGACCTTCGAAGGCGCGATCTTCAGCGCGGCGACCTTCCTGATGGGATTGATCGGCGTGACCGAGGTCGCCGCCCATGCCGTGGCGATGCAGATCGCGGCGATCACCTTTCAGGTGCCCTACGGCATCGCGCAGGCGGCGACGATTCGCGTCGGCATGGCCTATGGTGCGCGCGATGCCGCATGGATCGCACTCGCAGGGCGGACCGCGCTGGCGCTGGGTATCGGTTTCATGGGGCTGGCGGCGCTGGCGCTTCTCATCTGGCCGCGACTGTTCGTCCATGCCTATCTGGCGGGCGGCAGCGGCGATGCCGACACCGTCGCGCTTGCCGTGCGCTATCTGAGCATTGCCGCTGCGTTCCAGCTGTTCGACGGTGCGCAGGCGGTGGCGGCGGGCGTGCTTCGCGGGCTGCAGGACACGCGCATTCCCATGGTGCTTGCGGGGCTGGGATATTGGGTCGCCGGGTTCGGTGCCGCGATCCTGTTCGGATTTGGACTGGGATGGCAGGGTACCGGTATCTGGATCGGTCTGGCGACCGGGCTTGCGGTCGTTGCGCTCCTGCTCGGCGCACGCTGGGCGATGCGTGCCCGGATCGGGCTTTTGCCGCAGCCGTCGCGCGGTTGATCGCGCGTCGGGCAAAAGCGTAAAAAATTTGTCGCGAAACCCGTTGACGATGCGCGGGGTCGTTCGCATATCCGCGTCCGTTAGCACTCGACACAGGTGAGTGCTAAAAGGGTAATCAACATCCGTAGTCAGGAAAGGAAAGCGCGCATGAACTTTCGTCCGCTGCACGATCGCGTGCTCGTTCGCCGCGTAGAGGCCGAGGAAAAGACGGCCGGCGGCATC
Organism: Stakelama marina; assembly: GCF_018122655.1. Classification (GTDB taxonomy): domain Bacteria; phylum Pseudomonadota; class Alphaproteobacteria; order Sphingomonadales; family Sphingomonadaceae; genus Sphingomonas; species Sphingomonas marina. The sequence goes on along the minus strand of NZ_JAGRQC010000003.1, from coordinate 134,643 downwards.
ATCATCCCCGATACCGCCAAGGAAAAGCCGCAGGAAGGCGAAGTCGTCGCCGCCGGCACCGGCGCCAAGTCCGAGGACGGCAAGGTCGTTCCGCTGGACGTCAAGGCCGGCGACCGCATCCTGTTCGGCAAGTGGTCGGGCACCGAGGTCAAGGTCGATGGCGAAGACCTGATTATTATGAAGGAAAGCGACATCCTGGGCATCGTCGGCTGATTGCCTGACGCACTTCCCATCCGTTTTCTACAAGTTTCGAAAGGATAGAACACATGGCAGCGAAGGACGTGAAATTCTCGCGCGACGCGCGCGAACGCATCATGAAGGGCGTCGATATCCTCGCCGATGCGGTGCAGGTCACGCTCGGCCCCAAGGGCCGCAACGTCGTCATCGACAAGAGCTTCGGCGCGCCGCGCATCACCAAGGACGGTGTGACGGTCGCCAAGGAAATCGAACTCAAGGACAAGTTCGAGAATATGGGCGCGCAGATGGTCCGCGAGGTCGCCTCGAAGACCAACGACGTCGCCGGTGATGGTACCACGACCGCGACCGTGCTCGCCCGCGCCATCGTGCGCGAGGGCATGAAGTCGGTGGCCGCCGGCATGAACCCGATGGACCTGAAGCGCGGCATCGACATGGCCGTCAAGAAGGTGGTCGAGGACATCAAGGGCCGTTCGAAGGACGTCTCGGGCAACCAGGAAATCGCCCAGGTCGGCACCATCTCGGCCAATGGTGACAAGGAAGTCGGCGAAAAGATCGCGGAAGCGATGGAAAAGGTCGGCAAGGAAGGCGTCATCACCGTCGAAGAGGCGAAGGGTCTCGACTTCGAACTCGACACGGTCGAGGGCATGCAGTTCGACCGCGGCTATCTCAGCCCGTATTTCGTCACCAATCCGGAAAAGATGAATGTCGAGCTGAACGATCCGTACATCCTCATCTTCGAAAAGAAGCTGTCGAACCTGCAGTCGCTGCTTCCGATCCTCGAAGCGGTCGTGCAGTCGGGTCGTCCGCTGCTCATCATCGCCGAGGACATCGAAGGCGAAGCGCTCGCGACGCTCGTCGTCAACAAGCTGCGCGGCGGCCTGAAGGTCGCGGCGGTCAAGGCTCCGGGCTTCGGCGATCGTCGCAAGGCGATGCTCGAGGACATCGCGATCCTGACCAAGGGCGAAGTCGTCAGCGAAGATCTCGGCATCAAGCTCGAGAATGTCACGCTGAACATGCTCGGAACGGCAAAGCGCGTCACCATCGACAAGGACAACACCACCATCGTCGACGGTGCGGGTGAGGCCGATGCGATCAAGGCGCGCACCGACCAGATCCGTCAGCAGATCGAAACCACGACCAGCGACTATGACCGCGAGAAGCTCCAGGAGCGCCTCGCCAAGCTCGCCGGCGGCGTTGCCGTCATCAAGGTCGGCGGTGCGACCGAGGTCGAGGTCAAGGAGCGCAAGGACCGCGTCGACGACGCGCTGCACGCCACGCGCGCCGCAGTCGAAGAGGGCATCGTCCCCGGTGGCGGTACCGCTCTCCTCTACGCCACCAAGGCGATCGAGGGCCTGACCGGCGAGAATGACGACCAGACCCGCGGCGTCGATATCGTCCGCAAGGCGCTCTACGCCCCGGTCCGTCAGATCGCGCAGAATGCGGGCTTCGACGGTGCGGTGGTCTCGGGCAAGCTGCTCGACGGAGGCGACACCTCGATGGGCTTCAACGCCGCCAACGACACCTATGAGAATCTGGTGTCGGTCGGCGTGATCGACCCGACCAAGGTCGTCCGCACCGCGCTGCAGGACGCTGCCTCGGTCGCCGGCCTGCTCATCACGACCGAAGCGACGGTCGCCGAGCTGCCCGAAGACAAGCCGGCGGCGCCCGCCGGTGGCGACATGGGTGGCATGGGCGGAATGGGCGGCATGGGCTTCTAAGCTCGCAGCCGTTCGCCCAGGCGAACCAGCAAGGACGGGGCCGGCGATCGCGATCGCCGGCCCTTTTCTTTTGGATTCCGCCGAAGCCTCATTTCGATATATGGCCGACTATGCGACCGGGCGTTTTATTCGTGCGGTACCTCGCTGTAAGAAACAACGATAGGGCTTGGTAAGTTATTTACATTTGGCCGTTCAGAAGAACGGCTGTTGTTTTATCGACCATCTGTCGGTATCAGAAGCGGAAATACGCGAAGGGAGTATCTTGATGACCGGTAAGTTTTTTGCAGCGGTTGCTGCCACATCGTTGATTGCCGCGCCGGCCATGGCCGCGCCGGCCAATTCGGCCCCGACCCGTGCGAGCGCCGCGCTTCCGACGGCGACGGCCCTGACGGTAGTGAAGAACGTTCGCACGTCGAAGAAGGTCAAGAAGTCGTCGAACCTGTCGAGCGGCGCGCTTATCCCGGCAGTCCTCATCGGTGCCGGCATCGTTGCGATCCCGATCGTTGCGGCGGCAACCGACAACAAGGCGACCACCCCGGGTGTCGACAGCCCGGGCTAAGCCGGTCTGACCGACATACAGGTATAGGAGAGGGGCCCGCGCAATCGGGCCCCTCTTTCTTTTTGGCGTGATGGCGGATCAGAAACGCCGACCGCAATTTGAAGCGAGCGAATCACCTGTAAACGCCCCCCCTTTTTGCCCGCGGCCGCAACCCTTTACGGGTTCGTCGCTTTCCTACCGGTATGGAGCATCCGCACCGGTCCCGAATCCCGATCGACAGTCTCGTCTTCGGCTATGTCCCCATGCTGCCATTTGTCGCGGCGGCGCTCGGCGTGTGGCTGCTGCCCGCACCCTGGCCCGCGATCGCGGTCTGGCTGGTGGTGATATGGGGCGGGCTGATCCTGTGCTTTGTCGGCGGGGTGCGACGCGGTTACGGCTTCGGCAACGACCGCGCATCGACCCCGGCCGAGATCGCGACAATGCTCGTCTATTTCTGCCTCGCCGGCTTTGCGCTGTTCCTGCCCTGGCCGCGCCTTGCGCTGCTCGTCCTGGCAGCCGGTTTCGTGATCGCCGCGGCGCTCGACACGCACGCGGCGCGGCGTGGCAACGCGCCGGCGCATTTCGCAAAGCTTCGTCCGCCGCAATTCTCGATCGCGGTGGTGTCGCTCCTCGTCATCGCGCTTGCGGTCTGACCGGTGTTATAATCAGGCGATACACCCTTTCCCGAGGCAGCGAATCGCGGCATGGTCCCCTCAATTCAACTTGCCGGGGAGCATCATGACCGACCTCAACCGCCGCGAAGCCATCGCAACGACCGCGCTCGCCAGCATGGCGATCGCCATGCCCGCCTGGGCGCAGGACAAGGCGACGCCCACCGATACCGCCGCCTGGGACCTGTCCGACCTCTATCCCGGCGACGCTGCCTGGGATGCCGCGCGCAAGGCGGCGCTCGCCGAATTGCCGTCGCTCAAATCCTATAAGGGTACGCTCGGCGACAGCGCTTCCGCTCTCGCCAGGGCGCTGACCGCGCAGTCCGATATCGGTCGCAAGATCGCGCGCATCTATACCTATGCCAGCCTCAACGCCGATGCCGATGTTCGCGTCGCCGCCAATCAGGAAAAGCGCAGCCAGGCGATCGACCTCTATACCGCCTATGGCGAGGCGACGGCATGGATGGCGCCCGAAATACTGTCGGTCGGCAAGGACAAGGTCGATGGTTTCGTCGCCCGGAACCCGGTCCTGAAAAAGCGCTTCGCCTTTTATCTCGACAACACGCTGCGTCAGGCCCCGCACACACTGTCGAGCGACGAGGAGGCCTTGCTCGCAAGCGCCAATTCGCCGCTTGGCGCGTCGCAGACGACCGCCGGCCAGCTTCGCGCGGCAAGCATTCCGTGGCCGACGATCACGCTTTCGACGGGCAAGCAGGTGCGGCTCGACGATCAGGGCTATTCGCTCAACCGCGACGCGCCCGACCGCACCGACCGCAAAAAGGTGTTCGACGCCTTTTGGGGCGAATATAAACAGTTCGAAAGCGCTTTCGGTTCGACCTATGACGGTCAGCTGAAGGCCGATGTCTTCCAGATGAAGGCGCGCAAATATCCAACCTGTGTCGCGGCGGCGCTGTCGGGGGCCAACGTGCCCGAGGCCGTTTATCGCACGCTCGTCACCGAGACGAATGAAGGCCTGCCGCAACTCCATCGCTATTTCGCGCTGCGGCAGAAGCTGCTCGGCCTGCCCGACATGCATTATTACGACATCTATCCGCCGCTGGTGAAGCTCGACCGCAAGATCACCGTGCCGCAGATGCGTGAGACGGTGTTGAAGGCGGTTGCGCCGCTCGGCCCCGATTATGTGAAGGAACTGGCGAACGCGACCGCGCAGAAGTGGATGGACCCGCTGCCGCGGCCGGGCAAGCGGTCGGGTGCCTATATGAACCCCGCCGCCGCCTATGACGTCCATCCCTATCTGCTGCTCAACCTGGGTGAGAATTACGAAGGGATGAGCACATTCGCGCACGAATGGGGGCACGCGATGCACACGCTCCTCGCCAATGCTGCACAGCCCTACGACACCGCCGACTATCCGATCTTCCTTGCCGAGATCGCCTCGACGCTCAACGAGCAACTGCTCGTCGCGTACATGCTCGAGCGTGCCGAGACCAAGGAAGAGAAAATCTTCTATCTCGGGCAGCAGATGGAAAATATCCGTGGCACCTATTTCCGCCAGGCGATGTTCGCCGAGTTCGAATTGAAGGCGCACGACATGGCGGAGGCGGGCGAGGGTACGTCGGGCCAGTCGTTCACGCGCATCTACGGCGACCTCGTCCACCGCTATCACGGTCCGAAGGTGGCGATCGACCCGACCTATACGGTCGAATGGGCCTATATCCCGCACTTCTACAACAGCTTCTACGTCTATCAGTACGCGACCTCGATCGCGGCAGCGTCCTATTTCGCGCGCGCTATCCTGAAAGGCGGCGCGAAGGAGCGCGACAATTATCTGAGCGTGTTGAAGGCGGGCGGATCGGACTATCCGACCGAAATCCTTAAGCGGGCCGGACTCGATATGGCGTCGCCCGCGCCGTACCGCGCGATTATCCAGACCTTCAAGGAAACGCTCGATCAGGCCGAATCGCTGATGGCGTGATACGGACCGGCCGCCGCCCCGACACCTGCCCGGGGCGGCGGCCGGTATTCGGTCAGCCTTTTCGGATCGGCCCGCCGATCGACCAGCAAAAGCCGAACGGATCGCGGATCTGGCCGTAGCGGTCGCCCCAGAACTGGTCGGCCAACTCCATGCCCACGGTGGCGCCCGCGCCGACTGCGCGATCGAACCAGCGATCGGCATCGTCGACCTGCAGGTGCAGCGTCATCGCCGCGGGTTCGCCGGCGGGCTTTCCGCTATATTCGGGGAAATCGTCGTTGAGCATCACCGACGATCCATTGATGCGCAGGTGCGAATGCATCAGGCGCGTGCCATCTTCGGCAAGGTTGCGCGCCACTTCCTCGGCGCCAAAGGCATGTTTGTAGAATTCGACCGCCTCCGCGCCGCGGCCGTCGCGAATCGTCAGATGTGGCGTTACACCGGATGCCGGCCCCTGCGCCTCGTCTGCCACACGCTCCTCCCTGTCTGAACTCGAACAAGCGGACTGTGTACGCTAGCGTGCCGATAACCCGAAGGGCTTTTCGGCGATAGGCGCACGCATTCACCAGGCGCGCGCCGCATGGCCTTGCTTTTAGCGCAAAGCTCGGTTAAGCGCACCGCCTTTCCGCGATTTGTGAGGAACTGTCCGGCCAACAGGGCTGCCGCGGCCGTTCGCGATCGTCGAAGCATAAGGAGACGAAAATGCCCAAGCTCAAGACCAAGAGCGGCGTCAAGAAGCGCTTCAAGTTCACCGCTTCCGGCAAGGTGAAGCACGGTGTGGCGGGCAAGCGCCACCGGCTCATCAGCCACAACGCCAAATATATCCGCCAGAACCGCGGCACCTCGGTGCTGTCCGATGCCGATACTGCCCATGTGCGCCAGTGGGCGCCCTACGGCCTGAAGTAAGGAGCACGGACCATGGCACGAGTAAAGCGCGGTACGACCACCCGCACCAAGCACAAGCGCATTCTGGATCAGGCGAAGGGCTATTATGGCCGTCGCAAGAATACGATCCGGATCGCGCGTCAGGCCGTCGAAAAGGCCGGCCAGTACGCTTATCGCGACCGCAAGGTTAAGAAGCGCAGCTTCCGCGCCCTGTGGATTCAGCGCATTAACGCCGGCGTTCGCGCCGAAGGCCTGACCTACAGCCAGTTCATGCACGGGCTGAAGCTCGCCGGCATCGAACTGGACCGCAAGGTTCTCGCCGACATCGCGATGCACGAAGGCGACGCGTTCAAGGCGATCGTCGAGCAGGCCAAGGCAGCTTTGCCCGCCGCCTGACACCCGCCAGGGCAACGAGTTCGAAGGGCGCCGGCAGCAATGTCGGCGCCCTTTTTCGTTTCGGCTGCGGCATGCACGGAACGATGCTTGCCGCTAAGCACTTGATCGCACCGCGCGCCAGTCGCTAACGCCGCTTGCGACTTCCACCCGTTCCAACCGAAGGATCAGCGTGACCACAGACGAAATCGACCAGCTTCGCGAGGATGTGCTCGCCGCGATCGACGTGGCCGCCGGCCCCGATGCGCTGGAGGCGGTGCGCGTCCATGCGCTCGGCAAGCAGGGCACGGTGACCGCGCTCCTCAAATCGCTTGGCAAGATGACGCCCGAGGAACGCCAGGTTCAGGGTCCGCGCATCCACGGCCTGCGCGAGGCGGTGAATGCGGCGATCGGCGCACGCCGTGAAAAGCTTGAAGCCGCAATCCTTGCCGACAAGCTGGCGAGCGAGACGCTCGACATGACGCTGCCCGTCGATGTCCCCACATCGGGGACCGTACATCCGGTCAGCCAGGTCATGGACGAGCTCGCCGAAATCTTCGCTGACCTGGGCTTCGCAGTGGCGACGGGGCCGGAGATCGAGGACGACTGGCACAATTTCACCGCGCTCAACATTCCCGACACGCACCCGGCGCGCGCGATGCATGACACCTTCTACTTCCCGCCCGACGACTCGGGTGAGCAGAAGATGCTGCTGCGCACGCATACGTCGCCGGTGCAGATCCGCACGATGGTCGATCAGAAGCCGCCGATCCGCATCATCGCGCCGGGCCGCACCTATCGCTCGGATTCGGACGCGACGCACACGCCGATGTTCCATCAGGTCGAAGGGCTCGTGATCGACAAGGGGATCACGCTCGGCCACCTGAAATGGACGCTCGAGACGTTCCTCAAGGCATTTTTCGAGCGCGACGACATCGTGCTGCGCCTGCGCCCTAGCTACTTCCCGTTCACCGAGCCCTCGGCCGAGGTCGATGTCGGTTTCTCGATCGAGAAGGGCAAGCGCGTCATCGGCGGCTCCGAAGGCTGGATGGAAGTGCTCGGCTCCGGAATGGTGCACCCCAAGGTGATCGAGGCCTGCGGGCTCGACCCCAAGGAGTGGCAGGGCTTCGCGTTCGGCTGCGGCATCGACCGGCTGGCGATGCTCAAATACGGGATGGACGATTTGCGCGCCTTTTTCGACGGCGATCTTCGCTGGCTGCGCCACTACGGCTTCTCCGCGCTCGACGTGCCTACGCTGAGCGGAGGAGTGGGCGCATGAAGTTCACCCTCAACTGGCTCCGCGAGCATCTCGACACCGATGCCGATATCGACACCGTCACCGACACGCTGACGCGAATCGGCCTGGAGGTCGAAGGTGTCGAGAATCCGGGCGAAAAGCTCAGCCACTTCAAGGTCGCGAAGGTGCTGACCGCCGATTCGCACCCCGATGCCGACAAGCTGCAGGTGCTCACCGTCGATGCCGGTGGCGATCCGCTTCAGGTCGTGTGTGGCGCGCCCAATGCCCGCGCCGGCATGATCGGCGTGTTCGGCCCTCCCGGCGCCTATGTCCCCGGTTCGGGTTTCGAACTGAAGGTCGCGGCGATTCGCGGCGTCACCTCGCATGGCATGATGTGTTCGGTGCGCGAACTCGAACTGGGCGATGCGCATGACGGTATCATCGAACTGGGGGATGATGCGCAGGCCGCGGTCGGCCTTCCCTATCCCGATTATGCCGGCCTGACCGATCCGGTGATCGACGTCGCGATCACGCCGAACCGGCAGGATTGCATGGGCGTGCGCGGTATCGCCCGCGATCTTGCCGCCGCAGGGCTGGGCACGCTCAAGCCGCTCGGCGACGTCTATCGCATGGGCGAGGTGAAGCCCGTTGTCGGCGAAGGTCCCGGCCCCGATGTCCGCACCGACGATGCCGAGGGCTGTCCGGCCTTTTACGCACAGTCGGTTTCCGGTGTCAGCAATGGTGAGGCGCCAGCCTGGATGCGGCGCTATCTGACCGCGATCGGGCAGAAACCGATTTCCACGCTCGTCGATATCACCAATTTCGTGATGATCGATCTCGGCCGCCCGCTTCACGTCTATGACCGTGCGAAGCTCAAGGGCGCTTTGGTCGCACGCAAGGCGAAGGATGGCGAGACGGTCACCGCGCTCAACGGCAAGACCTATACGCTGGGCGATACGATGACCGTCATCGCCGACGAAGCCCAGGTGCACGATATCGGCGGGATCATGGGCGGCGAGGATTCGGGCGTTGCCGACGACACGACCGACGTGCTGATCGAATGCGCCTATTTCGATCCCGATCATATCGCGCGCACCGGCCAGAAGCTCGTGCTGACCAGCGATGCGCGCCAACGCTTCGAACGCGGCGTCGATCCGGCGTTCCTCGACGAAGGCCTCGCAATCGCAACATGGCTCGTCACCGAACATTGCGGCGGCACGCCGAGCGGCGTCACGCGGTCCGGCGAACCGCCCGCGACGCCGCTCACGATCGGCTATGACCCGAAACGCGCCGAAACGCTGGGTGGCCTTGCCATCGATGCCGAGCGGCAGAAGTCGATTCTCGAAGGCCTGGGTTTCACCGTCTCCGACGACTGGCAGGTGACCGTCCCGACCTGGCGGCGCGACATCGACGGCACCGCCGATCTGGTCGAAGAAGTGATCCGCATCGAAGGCATCGACAAGGTGCCCTCGACACCGATCGCGCGCGCACCCGGCGTCGCCGCACCCACTGCGACCGCCGAACAGAAGCTCGAACGCCGCGTGCGCCGCTCGGCTGCGGCGCGCGGTTTCCACGAGGCGGTGACGTGGAGCTTCGTGTCGGAGGCCGAGGCAGAGCCGTTCGGCGGCGGTGCATGGACGCTCGCCAATCCGATCAGCGAGGACCTCAAGGTCATGCGCCCCTCGCTGCTGCCGGGGCTGTTGTCGGCGGCGCGGCGCAACATCGATCGCGGGGCGGACGGTGTTCGCCTGTTCGAGATCGGCCGGCGCTATCTGGCGGATGGAGAACGCCCGACGCTGACGCTGGTCATGGCGGGCGAAAAGTCGCCGCGTGCGTGGAACAGCGGCAAGGCGTTGCCCTTCGACGCGTTCGATGCCAAGACCGAGGCGCTGGCGCTGCTCGCTGCGGCAGGGGCGCCCGCCGACAAGCTGATGGTGATGGGAGAGGCTGGCGAGAGCTGGCATCCCGGCCGGTCGGGCACGCTGCGGCTGGGGCCGAAAAATGTCCTGGCGAGCTTCGGCATCGTCCATCCGGGGCTCATCAAGGCCTTCGATCTCGACGGGCCGGTCGCGGCGGTCGAGATTTTCCTCGACGCGATCCCAGAAAAGCGCAGCACCGGCTTCATGCGCCCGGCCTATACGCCGCCCGCGCTGCAGGCGGTTCGCCGCGATTTCGCGTTCCTTGCCCCGGCCGACCTTGGCGCCGACCAGCTGATCCGTGCAGTGCGCGGCGCCGACAAGAAGGCGATCGTCGACGCGCGTCTGTTCGACCTCTTCACCGGCGAAGGTATCGAGGAGGGCAAGAAGAGCATGGCGGTCGAAGTCACGCTCCAGCCCGGAGGCAAGAGCTTCACCGACGAGGAAATCAAGGCGGTCGCCGACAAGGTCGTGAAGGCGGCGGAGCAGCAGGGCGCGGTGCTCAGGGGGTAACGCTGACGGGGTGACGGCACCCCCGCCTCGACCGTCATCCTGACGAACGTCAGGATCCAGAGCCCGAAGCGCTTGCGGCTCTGGATCCCGGATCAAGTGCGGGATGACGAAGGGCGCGGAAACTGCGCACCATTGACGAACAGGAAACGGGAGAAACCAACATGCGAACAGCCCTCATCACCGGTGGTACCGCTGGTATCGGCGAAGCCGCCGTCCGCGCCTTCGTGAAGGCGGGCTGGCGTGTCGTTGCGACCGGCAGGCGTCAGGAGCGGCTCGACGCGCTGGTGGGCGAGCTTGGCGCCGACAAGGTTCATCCGTGCGCGTTCGACGTTCGCGACGCGGCGGCGCGCGACGCCGCGCTGGATGCGCTGCCCGAGGGCTTTCGCGACATCGACCTGCTGGTCAACAATGCCGGGCTCGCGCTCGGCACCAACCCCGCGCAGGACAGCGATATCGACGACTGGAAGGTGATGGTCGACACCAACATCACCGCGCTGATTTCGCTGACGCGCAAGCTGCTTCCCGGCCTGATCGAGCGAAAGGGTGCGATCATCAACCTGTCGTCGGTCGCCGCGACCTATCCCTATACCGGCGGCAACGTCTATGGCGGGACCAAGGCGTTCGTCCGCCAGTTCTCGCTCGGGCTGCGTTCGGACCTTCACGGGACCGGCGTCCGCGTGACCTCGATCGAACCGGGCATGGTCGAAACCGAATTCACCATCGTGCGCACCGGCGGCGACAAACAGGCGTCGGACAAGCTTTACGGCGGTGCCGATCCGATGACCGGCGAGGATATCGCCGACACCATCCTGTGGGTTGCCGAACTGCCGCCGCATCTCAATATCAACACGCTCGAACTGATGCCGGTCAGCCAGTCCTTTGCCGGCTTCCAGGTCGCGCGTAAGGATTGAGCATGGAACAGACCGCCCCCGCGCCTTCGGGACCACGCGTCGCGCTACTGCGCGCGGGCGGGCTGGTGCTCGTCGCGCTGATCGTCGCGATCGCCTATCTGTCGATCTTCGGCTGGCTGTTCGTCAACCTCTTCACGCCCCGCCGCGGCTAATCGCAAAAGCGCTGGCAATGTAGGGTTTCGGCTGCTCCAAGCTGGCCGATGCTGTTGTCGCGCCCCTGCCAGTCCCTTTTGCGCTCCAAATCTGGCGGGAGGGCGAAGCAGGGGGGACGTGTCGCAAACTTCGCTAACTTCCGGCGCCGGGCGTGACGCGCGGTCGCGGCGAATCAGGCGGCGTCGTCGGCGTCGAGGCCATAGGCGGTGTGCAGCACGCGCACCGCAAGCTCGGTATAGTCTTCCTCGATCAGGACGCTGACCTTGATTTCGGAGGTCGTGATCGCCTGAATGTTGATGCCGCGCTCGCCCAGCGTCTGGAACATCTGCGCCGCGACACCAGCATGGCTGCGCATGCCGACGCCGACGACCGAAATCTTGGCGACGCGCGTGTCGTGGACCAGCTTGGCATAACCGATCGCCTCGCGATTGCTCTCCAGCGTTTCCAGCGCGCGCGGCATGTCCGCCTGCGGCACGGTGAAGGTGACGTCGGTCGATCCGGCCGAATGCGCGATGTTCTGCACGATCATGTCGACATTGATGTTGGCGTCGGCCAGCGGGGTGAAGATCGACGCGACCGCACCGGGCTTGTCGGGCACCTCGGCAAGCGTGATCTTGGCCTCGCCCTTGTCGTGCGCGATGCCGGTGATGAGCTGGCGTTCCATGTCGTCGATCTCCTCTTCGCCCACGATCAGCGTGCCGGGTTCGGGATTGTCGGTGGCCTCGACGAACGAGGACAGCACCTGAACGCGCACGCCTTCCTTCATCGCCAGTCCTACCGAACGGGTCTGCAACACCTTCGCACCCACGCTCGCCAGTTCGAGCATTTCTTCATAGGTGACGCGGTTGAGCTTGCGCGCGCGCGGCACGATGCGCGGGTCGGTCGTATAGACGCCGTCGACATCGGTATAGATGTCGCAGCGGTCGGCCTTCATCGCCGCCGCCATCGCCACCGCGCTGGTGTCCGATCCGCCGCGTCCCAGCGTCGCGACGCGTTCGCCCGCGGCAAGCCCCTGAAATCCCGGGATGACGGCGACCTCGCGTTCGGCCAGGCTGGCGTTCAGCGCCTTGGTGTCGATATCGGCGATCCGCGCCGAGGCATGGCCGTCCGAGGTGCGGATCGGCAATTGCCAGCCGAGCCACGACCGCGCGGGCACGCCGATCGCCTGCAGCGCGATGGCAAGCAGCCCGCTCGTCACCTGCTCGCCCGACGACACCACCACGTCATATTCGCGCGCGTCATAGAGCGACGACGCCTCGCGACAGAAATTGACCAGCCGGTCGGTCTCGCCCGCCATCGCCGATACGACGACCGCGACCTCGTTGCCCGCGTCCCATTCGCGCTTCACGCGCTCGGCGACGATTCGGATGCGTTCGATCCCGGCCATCGATGTGCCGCCGAACTTCATCACGATACGCGCCATGCGAAAGGGTTCCCGGTGTCAGGGTGCGGAAGCGCGCCTGATAGAAAGCACGTGCGCCGAAGGCAAGCACAGCCGTGCTTCGCCGCCCCGAACAAGCGCTTGGGGCGCGGCGCGGCTGCTGATACAGCGATCGCCATGACCGACCATGCACGCGCTTCGACGATCGATCCGGCCGAGGCCGAACATTTCGGGCGGCTCGCCGCCGACTGGTGGAATCCGAAGGGCTCTTCGGCGATGCTCCACCGGCTCAATCCGGTACGGTTGCAATATCTTCGCGAGGCGATCGACCATCACTGGGACAGCGACGAACACGGCTTCGCGCCGCTTGGCGGCAAGACCGCGCTCGACGTCGGGTGCGGGGCGGGGCTGCTCGCCGAACCGCTCGCGCGGCTGGGCGCATCGGTGACAGGCATCGACGCCGCGCCCGAAAATATCGGCGCCGCGCAGGCGCATGCGCAGGCGGTCGGCCTCGACATCGACTATATCGCGGGCGGCATCGAGAATGTCGCCGGACGCCGCTTCGACCTCGTCACCTCGATGGAGGTGATTGAACATGTCGCCGACCCTGCGGCATTCGTCGCCGGCCTTGCGGGTGCGCTTGCCGATGGCGGGCTGATGGTGCTTTCGACGCCCAACCGCACCGCATTGTCGCGTATCGCGATGATTACGCTGGGCGAAGGGACGGGCGCGATTCCGAAGGGAACGCACGACTGGAGCCGTTTCCTGACGCCGGAGGAGCTGACGGCGCTCCTCAAGGAGGCCGGGCTGGAGGTGACCGATGTACGCGGCCTGAGCTTCGCGCCGGGCCGGGGTTTTACCCTCTCGGCCGACACGAAGCTCGATTATCTGGTGACTGCCAGGGCTGCCTAGGCGGCCTTTTCGGCATCCTTCGCCCGCTCGATCGCCTCGACGACGATCCGGCGCGCTTCGTCGGCGCCGCCCCAGGTGCCGATACGCACCCACTTCTCGGTCTCGAGGTCCTTATAGTGGGTGAAGAAATGCTCGATCTGCTTGAACACGATGTCGGGCAGGTCCTCCATTTCTTCCACCTTGGTGTAATAGGGGAAGGTCGAATCGACCGGCACGCAGACGAGCTTTTCGTCGCCGCCATGTTCGTCTTCGAGATTCAGCACCGCGATCGGCCGCGCCCGCACCACCGATCCGGCGATGAAGGGCGAACGCGCCACGACCAGCGCGTCGAGCGGGTCGCCATCGGGCGACAACGTGTGCGGCACGAACCCGTAATTCGCCGGATAGCGCATCGGCGTGTGCAGGATGCGGTCGACGAACAGCGCGCCCGATTCCTTGTCGAACTCGTACTTTACGGGTTCGCCGCCGATGGGCACTTCGATGATGACGTTAAGGCTGTGCGGCGGGTTGTCGCCCACCGGCACCATATCGATACGCATTTTCGCTCCTTGGCTTATTTGGGAGCGAGCAGCCGGTCGAGCCCGGTTTCGCCCTTCCCGATTTTTTCGAGGTGCGGATAGCGCAGCCCATCGTGATAGTCGATGGCGATATCACGGTAGCGTTCGCCCTCCTTCACCAACAGCCTGACCGGCGTCTGCGTGCCCTTCGCCGCGGTGATGGCGTCCTTCATCCGGTCGCCGCTGAACTCCATTCCGTTGACCGCGACGATCTTGCTGCCGGTATCCAGGCCCTGCTTGAATGCTGGGCTGTCCCAGATCACGCTGGAGATGTCGCCATCGGTATCGGCGACGATGCCGACCGAGCGGCTGACGTCGACGCGCTTGCGGTTCTTGTCCAGCTTCTCGAGGAAACCGTTCGGCGTGCTGTTATAGACGAGCTTGTACCCGTTGCGTTCGAAGCCCTTGAGCGGCGCCGGCGCGCCGACGGCGGTCAGCCGCTTCTTGAGGAGCGATGCCCAGTCATAGGGCACGATGCTGTTCAGCGTCGCGACGACATCGTCGAAATTATAAGTGAGCTCCCCCCAGTCGCCGTCGTTCATACCGAAGAACGCTCTCGCGAAATCGTCGAGCGACTTCTTGCCGCCCGATTGCTCGCGCAGGATCGAATCGACTTCCATCCAGACGAGCAGCCCTTCGTTGTAATAATCTTCCGAGCGCTGCCAGCTGTACCAGCCGCGGGGGCGGCGCTGCGAGATGATCGGGTCGTTCGTCGTGTCGATCAGCGGACGCCACTGGCGGGCGGGCGCCGTGTCGAGGTTCGAGGCGATCAGCGCATATTCGTCGAGCGTGGTCTGTTTGGACACAAGGCCCGATCGCGTCTGGAGGACATAGCCCCAAAACTGGTCCTGCCCCTCATACACCCACAGCCCGCTGTCGCGCATCGGCATCCGGTAATCTGGCGTCCAGAGATCGGCCGGGCGGCGATATTTGCCATCCCAGCTATGGTTGTATTCGTGCGGCAGCAGATTGCGCGAATAGGGATTGTCGTCCCATTTGGTGAAATATCCCGTTTTGACGCCGTCTTCGGAACTGCGATGATGTTCGAGGCCGATTCCGCCCAGCGTGTCGGAAATCGTCAGCAGGAAATCATAATGGTCGTAATGCTCGGCGCCGTAGAGCTTGACCGCCTGTTCGACGAGCCGTTTGTGCGCGGCGATCTGCTCTGGCGTCGCGTCCAGTTCCTTGGCGGTATCGGCAACGGCGTTCAGCGTCACCTTCGGCGACAGCGCCCATTTCTTGTAATGCGCACCAGCGATGATCGGCGAATCGACCAGCACCTGATAATTGGTCTTTTCATAGGCATAGGTCGATCCGCGCGTGTTGGCGCGCAGCGCAGACGCGGCCGTCCATCCCTCGGGATATTTGACCGTCGCGACGACGGGAATGTCGCGGACATAATAGCCGGCCGGATACAGCGTCATCTTGTCGAACTGCAGGCTCAGCATCTCGTCGGTCATCATCACGCGGCCCTGATTGGTCCGCGTCGGCGACAGGAACTGAAAACTGAGCTTCAGTTCCTTCGCACCCTCGGGCACGTCGATATGATAGGCCGCGACATCGACCGGATCGCGCGTCCAGGCGACGTCCTTGCCGTTCGCCGTGATGTGCAGCCCGGCAAGCTTGTCGATCGGTCCGGTCGGCGAATGATGGCCCGGTATCCATTTCGGATAGAGCAGCGTCATCGGCCCGGCCTTGGCGACGGGGATCGTCTCCTCGACGGTGAAGATGCGCTGCTGAGTGTTGGTCGCATCGACATTGATCTCGATCGTGCCCGGATAGGCGATGTCGCGCGCCTCGGGGATCGTGTTCTCGAACGGAACGGGATCGGGTTTGGAGATCTGCTGAGCGCTGGCTGCGGTGGACGACAGTAGCAGGGCGGCAAGCGCAAGTCGGCGGATCATCGATGGCGGACCTTTCGGTTGGGAGACGGCTTCTAAAATCGAAGGATGAAATATTGTTACGGCACGAAACGGCGGTCCGTCCAGTCCCTTGCCGTACTCCGCCCCCAAAGGCTTCACGGGTTGCTTACCATTGGGCGCTAGCAATTCCGCGATGTTTTACGATGCCGCTCTCTCCCGCGCGATTTCCGTCGATCCCCGCCCACGCTCGGCGGTAAGCGCGCGCACGGGGTTTGCCGGGCTCGCGGGGCTGATCGCCTGGATGGCGGTGGCGCGTCATTACGGCATGGACGGCCCCTATGCCGCGCTGGTCAATCTGCTTGCCTGCGCGGTGCCGATGCTCTTCGTCGCGATCTTTGTCGACAAGGTACACCGCAATCCATCGACGGGCATCGACTGGTCGGCACGGCGCCCGTGGCGCGAAACGATCGATATCAGCCTGACCAAGCTGGTCGGACTGTGGCTGACCTGGGCCGCGATCGCGCTCGTCTATGTCACCTGCCGCTTTTACTGGTCGAGCGAATGGGCGCCGTTTCCCTTTGCGATGTGGGCGCTGGAAAATGCCGCGCCGGCGATCGTCGCGCTCTCGATTCCCTATGTCCTGTGGCTCGACCGTCATCTGGTCGCGCCGAAGGACGGCGCATGGACGCTCGGCGCCTGGGTGCTGGGCCTCGACGAGCCGATCGACCGCGAGGCGATCTACGATCATATGCGAAGCTGGGCGGTAAAGGGTTTCTTCCTGGCCTTCATGCTGGCGATCGTGCCGCCGGGGTTCGGTGATTTCGTGCGCGGCGACACCAGTCGGCTGCTTCACGACCCGGTGGCGCTCGCCAACTGGCTCATCACCTTCATGTTCGTCGTCGATGTGGCGTTCGCGACGGTCGGCTACATGCTGACGATGAAGCCGCTCGATGCGCATATCCGCAGCGCCAATCCCTTTGCCGCCGCCTGGGTCGCGGCGCTGATCTGCTATCCGCCCTTCACGCTGATGAGCGATGGCGGACCGCTCGATTACCATCAGGGCACGAAGGAATGGACCTGGTGGTTCGCCGGCCACCCCGTCCTGCTTGCAGGTGTCGGCGTGGTGCTGGTCGTGCTGACGGCGATCTATGCCTGGGCGACGGTCGCATTCGGCTTTCGCTTCTCGAACCTCACCAATCGCGGCATCCTGACCAACGGTCCCTATGCCCTGTCACGCCATCCTGCCTATCTGTCGAAGAACCTGTTCTGGTGGTTGTCGACCATCCCGGTGCTGACCACGGGAAGCTGGACCGATGCGGTGCGTGCGACGCTGCTGATGGGGGTGGTGTCGGGCGTCTATTACTGGCGCGCACGGACAGAGGAACGGCACCTGCTCGCCGATCCCGATTACGTCGCCTATTACGACTGGATGGAGCGCAACGGCCCGGTGCCGCGCTTCTTTGCGTGGATCAAGGGCAAGCCTCGTGGTCCCGCCGCCCCGGCAACCGAAGCCTGACCATCCACCGCGCTCAGGCTGAGCCTGTCGAATCCGCGTGGCGGAAAACACCCTTCGACGAGCTCAGGACGAGCGCGTCGAGCGTTCGGGCGAGAGCTAGAACCGCGTCTCGGCATAGATGCGGCAGACATCGCCGCCCCATTCGCCGTGATAATGGTCGAGCAGGACCTGCGCCGGTACCTTGCCGGTGCGCACGATCTCGCGCAGCGGGTCGAGAAAGCCGGTTTCGTTGTCGCCCGAACCGTTGAGCCGCGCGCGCGCGGTCAGCCCGGCATTCGCTATGTCGAGGATTTCGGGCGCGAGATCGCCAAGCGTGCGCCCGCCGGGGACGGGTGCGTCGAGGCCCAGCTTCGGTACCCAGTCACGCAGCTCCTGCCGCTCCTCGATCGTCCAGTGCTTCACCACGTCCCAAGCCGCACCCAGCGCGCCGTCGTCGTAGAGCAGTCCGACCCACAGCGCCGGCAGTGCGCAGATCCGCCCCCACGGTCCGCCATCGGCGCCGCGCATCTCGAGGAAGGTCTTGAGCCGGACCTCGGGGAACGCGGTCGAGAGGTGATCGGCCCAGTCGTCCATCGTTGGCTTCTCGCCGGGTAGTACCGACAGTTCGCCGTTCAGGAAATCGCGGAAACTTAGGCCCGCCGCGTCGATATATTTGCCGTCGCGATAGACGAAGTACATCGGCACATCGAGTGCGTAATCGGCATAGCGTTCGTACCCGAACCCGTCTTCGAAGACGAAGGGCAGCATCCCGGTGCGATGTGGGTCGGTGTCTGACCAGATATGGCTGCGGAACGACAGGAAGCCGTTGGGCTTGCGCTCGGTGAACGGCGAATTGGCGAACAGCGCGGTCGCGAGCGGCTGGAGCGCGAGCCCGACGCGAAACTTCTTCGCCATGTCGGCTTCGCTGGAATAGTCGAGATTGACCTGGATCGTGCAGGTCCGAAGCATCATGTCGAGGCCGAGCGAGCCGACCTTCGGCATGTGATTGGCCATGATGCCGTAGCGCCCCTTGGGCATCATCGGCAGGTCGCTTCGCGCCTTGTCGGGCCACATGCCGAGCCCGAGAAAGCCGAGCCCCAGCTTCTCGCCCACCGCCTTCACCTGTTTGAGGTGGCGGTCGGCCTCGGCGCAGGTCTGGTGGATATTGTCGAGCGGCGCGCCCGACAGTTCGAGCTGGCCGGCAGGCTCGAGGCTGACGGTGCCGTCGGGGCCGCTGAGCGCGATGATCTTGCCGCCCTCCTCGACCGGCTGCCAGCCGAATTCGGTGAGCGCGTTCAGCAGGTCCCGTATGCCGCCCGGTTCCTCCCAGGAGGGCGCATGGAGATCGTCGAGCTTGTAGACGAATTTCTCGTGCTCGGTACCGATGCGCCAGCGCTCGCGCGGCTTCTCGCCCGATGCGAAATAGTCGACAAGCTGAGCACGATCCTCGATCGGCGCCGCGTTGCTGTTCGAAACCGTTTTCGTGCTCATGGCGCGCCATGTAGCGATGGCGCGCGCCCGGCGCCAGTGCCGCTCACCAATCGCCCGCCGCGGCCATCCACAGCGTAACCGCCGCTGCTGCCGCGGTATCGGCGCGCAGGATGCGCGGTCCGAGCGAGATTCCGCGTGCCTGCGGTAACGCCTTGATCGCCGCGCGCTCTTCGTCGTCGAAGCCGCCTTCGGGGCCGATCAGGATCGCCGCCGGACCGGGTGCGCCGCGCATCGCCTCGAGCGCGGGCGCGCCGCCTTCCTCGTCGGCGAAGAACAGCGTCCGCCCCTCGGGCCAGTCGCCGAGCATCCGGTCGAGCTTCACCGGCTCGGCAAGTTCGGGCAGCGCGGTGCGCGCGCATTGCTCGGCAGCCTCGACCATATGCGCCTCGAGCCGGTCGGTCTTGACCTTGTCGACCACGCCGCGCCGCGTCAGCACCGGCACCACTCTAGCGACGCCCAGTTCGCAGGCCTTTTCGACCATCCAGTCGATGCGGCCCTTCTTGATCGGCGACAGGCACAGCCACAGGTCGGGCACCGGCTCGCGCGTCCGAAGCTGCTCGGTCACCTCGAGCACCAGGTCGCGCTTGCGTACCTCGCGCGCGATGCCGAGCCATTCGCCCGTCACGTCGTCGCACAGCTTCACCGGATCGCCTTCGCCCGTCCGCATCACCGAAATCAGGTAATGCGCCTGCGCTGCGTCCAGACGAATGCGCTGCCCCGCCGACAGCGTCTCGCCGACGAACAGCCGCGGCGTCGATTGCGGGGGCCAGGCGGGCGTCGCCACCATCAGCGCTATTTCGCCAGCGCGCGCAGCACCGCTTCCCACTGCTTCACGCCGGGATCGATCGTGGCGAGCGGGAGCCGTTCGTTCAGGCCGTGCGCATAATCGTCCGACGCCTTCATGAAGGTGCTGTTGACGCCGTATGCGGGAATGCCCTTGGCGCGGAAGAACATGCTGTCGGTCGCACCCGCCGACATGTCGGGGATTACCGGCACGCCCGGCGCGCGCGCGGCGATGGCGTCGGTTACCGCCTTCACCACCTTGGGATCGAGGGGCGATTCGGGCGCGGGGATCGATCCCGACGGCTTGTAGGCGACCTTGATCGCGCCGTCGCCGAGCACGTCGCCCAGCCGCTTCCTAACCTCCTCGATGCTCGTGCCGGGGAAGATGCGGCAATTGACGTTCGCCTCGACGCTCTGCGGAAGCGCGTTGGGCGCGTGCCCGCCATGGATCATCGTCGGCACGCAGGTCGTGCGCACGATGCCGACATATTCGGGCTCGGCCGACAGCGTGTCGGCGGCCTGCTTGTTCGTCGGATCGGCGGCGAAGGCGGCCATCGCCTCACCAACCTTGCCCGGTGTGCGCGGCGCGCTGCCTTCCCAATAGGCCTTGGTCAGCGGGCTGATCTGTGCGGGAAAGCGATAGTCCCCCAGCTTCGCCAGCCCGCGCGACAGCATCGCGATGGCGTTGGTGTCGTCGGGGCGGCTCGAATGTCCGCCGGGATCGGTGACGGTCAGCGTGAAGTCGGCATAGGTCTTTTCGCCCGCCTGGATGCCGTAAGCGATCGGCTTGCCGTCCTCGCCGAGCAGCCCGCCGCCCGAATCGGCGTTGAGGACGAGGCCCGCATTCGACAGTTTCTCCGCCGCCGCGGCGGTCGTCTTCATGTCGGTCTCTTCGTCGCCGGTCAGCAACAGGACGATATCGCGCGCCGGCGTCCAGCCCTGCCGCTTGAGCTCAAGCAGCGCCGCGATCGCGACCGCGCTATCGCCCTTGTCGTCGAGCGATCCGCGTCCGTAGATATACCCGTTCTCGACGATCGGCTTGAACGGATCGCGCTCCCAGTCGGACGGCTTGGCTTCGACCACGTCCATATGGCCGAGGATCACGATCGGCTTGGCGCTGCGGTCGCGTCCCGGCCACCGTGCGGTCAGATAGCCGGTCTCGCCGATCGGTTCGAAATGGACATCATCGGCCGCGAAGCCCCCGTCGATCAGGCGCTGCTTCAGATAGGCGGCGAGTTTGGGGACGTTGCCGCGGCCCTTCACCGTCGGCACGGAAACGGCGTGCTTCAGAATGTCGAGTGCTTCCTGCCCGGCCTTGGTTCGGGGCATGTCGGGCCCGGTCTGCTGTGCATGTGCAGCGCCCGGCAGCGCCAATGCCGCTGCGATCGCGAGAAGCTTAGAATATTGCATGCCACGTCCCCCTGTTCGGTGTCGGGGGCGATTGATGCCAGAGCGGTTGCGCAAAGGCTATGGGGTAGCGATCAATCGGTTCTCAGCGTCAGTGCGCGGACCAGGCTGCGTTCAATCGGTTCGTCGAACCGGCAGCCGGCAAAACCCTGGTTCGACCAGATGACGGTCGCAGCGATCGGCATGCCGCCCTGAAAGCGCAGCCAGATCCGGTCGCCCGCGTCCGGTTCCTCCGAACACGCGATGCGGCAGCCATAGGCGGACAGGTCGTGCAGCGCGGCTTCGATCGGCGGCTCGCTGTGACGGCGAACCGATGCCCGCGTGATGAACACCGGGTGGCGCGGCTCGGCGCGCTGATCGACGAGCGCGGGCGCGGCGGGCTGATATCGCGTCATCTTCGAAGCCATCGAATTTCCCTTCGACTCGACCGCCAGCCTCGCGGAAAAAGGTTAAGCTTCGCTTAACGCTCGCTTTGTGGCAGCAGGGCGCCGATGAGCGACACCTCCGTTCCCGATACCGAACATCGCGGGCTGACCGGCATGCTGCCGGCACGCCTGCGGCCCTATGCGCTGCTCGCGCGGTTCGACCGGCCGATCGGCTGGTGGCTGCTGTTCTGGCCGGGGGCGTGGGCGATCGCGCTGTCGGGCGGAGCGATTTCTCGCTGGGGCCTGCTCCTGTGGTTCCTAGCCGGCGCGATCGCGATGCGCGGCGCTGGCTGCACCTATAACGACATTGTCGACCGCGATCTCGACCGTCAGGTAGAACGCACGCGCAGCCGACCGCTGGCGAGCGGCGCGGTGTCGCTGAAGGCGGCCTGGGCGTGGCTGGCGATGCTGTGTCTTGTCGGGCTGGTGGTGCTTTTGCAGCTCAATCTCGTCGCCGCCGCCATCGCGGTCGGCAGTCTTGCACTGGTTGCCGCCTATCCGTTCATGAAGCGGATCACCTGGTGGCCGCAGGCGTGGCTGGGACTCGTCTTTTCCTGGGCCGCGCTTGTCGGCTGGGCGGCGGTCACCGGCGCAATGAGCGTCGCCGGTATCCTGATCTATGCGGGGTCGATCTTCTGGGTCATCGGCTATGACACCATCTATGCGCTGCAGGATGTCGAGGACGACGCGCTGGTCGGTGTGCGGTCGTCGGCGCGCGCACTGGGCCGCGCGGTGCGGCCGGGGGTCGCGATATTCTACCTCCTCGCCATCCTGTTCTGGGGGGCGGCGCTTTGGGTCGTCCGCCCCGATCCGGTCGCGCTGCTCGCGCTGCTGCCCGGCGCGCTCCATCTCGTCTGGCAGGTGGTAACGCTGAAGCCGCAGGACGGGGCGAGCGCATTGCGGCGCTTTCGTTCGAACCGCGACGCCGGCCTGCTGATTTTCGCGGCCTTTTTGGTGGTCGGAACCGCAACCGCGCTTTGACGTAGGCGTCTCGCCTTCCTACTTGCTGTCGATGCTCAACAAGGATCAGGCAAGCGAACGCGCCCAGGCAGCGGTCGAACGTGCGGTCGCCAACGGCGCAGAGGCGGCCGATGCGAATTTCATCGCCAATGAGGCGCTTTCGGTCGCGGTACGGCTCGGCGCCCTCGAGGAAGTCGAACGCTCCGAAGGCGCGGAACTGACGCTACGCGTATTTCTCGGCCGCAAATCGGCGAGCGTTTCGACCTCCGAACTCACCGACACCGCGCTCGATACGCTGGCTGAGCGTGCGGTGCGCATGGCGCGCGAGGCGAGCGAGGATCGCTGGAGCGGCCTCGCGCCCGCCGACCGGCTGCTCCACGGATCGCCGCCCGCGCTCGATATCGACGACGGCGCGGATGTTTCGCCCGAAACGCTGAAAGAACGCGCGATGGAGGCAGAGGCCGCCGCGCGCGCCGTCGACGGCGTGACCAACAGCGAAGGCGCCGGCGCCTCGGCCAGCCGGTCGGTCGTCGCGCTCGCCACCAGCCACGGCTTCGCGCATGGCTATGCCGCCACGCATCATGCGGTTTCGGCGAGTGTCGTCGCCGGCAAGGGATCGGGCATGCAGCGCGATCACGCCTCGCACGCGACGCGCCACGAAAGCGCGCTGGAGGCGCCGGGCGATATCGGCGCGCGGGCGGGCGAACGCGCGGTGTCGCGGCTGAACCCGGCGCGGCTTTCCAGCGGTACGATGCCGGTGGTGTTCGATCCGCGTATCGGGGCGAGCCTTATCGGCGCGTTCGTCGGCGCGATCTCTGGCGGCCGGATCGCACGGCGCACCAGCTTCATGCAGGACATGCTCGGCAAGCGGGTGTTCGCGCCGGGGATCACCCTGCGCGACGATCCGCACCGGCCGCGCGGGCTGCGGTCGCGCCCGTTCGACGGCGAAGGGCTGCCGGTGTCGCCGACGGTCATCGTCGAGGACGGCATGCTGGAAACCTGGCTGCTCGACAGCGCATCGGCGCGGCAGCTTGACCTGGAACCGACCGGCCATGGCGGGCGCGGCGGCGGGATTGCGACCAGCAACCTCTATATGGACGTCGGCAACATTACCCCGACCGCGCTGATCGAGGATATCGAACACGGTGTCTGGGTGACCGAACTGATCGGGCAGGGCGTCAATCCGGTGACCGGCGATTACAGCCGCGGCGCGGCGGGGTTCCTGATCGAGGGCGGAGAGATTACGCGCCCGGTCGCCGAAATCACCATCGCGGGCAATCTGAAGACGATGTTCCTCGCCATGACGCCCGCGAACGATCTGCGCTTTCGCTACGGCGTCAACGTCCCCAGCCTGCGCGTCGACGGAATGACGGTCGCCGGTGACTGACACGCTGTCCGACCGGGTGCGCGAAATCGCGGCAGAGGCGGGTGCGCTCGCGCTGTCACGGTGGCGTACCGATTTTCGCAGGTGGGAAAAATCGCCCGGCAACCCGGTTTGCGAGGTCGATATAGAGATCGATCGCCTGCTGCGCGACCGGCTCGGCACGCTGCTGCCCGATGCCGGCTGGCTGTCCGAGGAAACGAAGGACAATGCCGACCGGCTGGGCGCGGCGCGGGTGTGGGTGGTCGATCCGATCGACGGCACGCGCGACTATATCCGAGGACGCGAAGGCTGGGCGGTGTCGATCGCGCTCGTCGACCATGGCCGGCCCGTCATCGGCGTGCTCGATGCGCCTGCGCGCGACGAACATTGGCATGCAGAGGCCGGAAAGGGTTCCTATCGCGGCGCGCACCGGCTGACCGCGAGCGCGCGGTCGGAGCTTGTCGGTGCGCGCGTGCCCGCCGACCAGTTGCCAAAGGCCGATCGTGACCTCGTGGCGGTGGCGAAGCCCAATTCGATCGCGCTGCGGATCGCGATGGTCGCGGCGGGCGAGGCCGATCTGGTCGCCACGGTGCGCTGGGGCCATGAATGGGATGTCGCGGCGGCGGTGCTGATCGCGCAGCAGGCAGGAGCGGAGGTCAGCGACGCGCTGGGCCAGCCGCTGCGTTTCAACGCCCCCGAAGCGCGCGCCTTCGGCGTGCTGGCGACCGCACCTGCAATTCACGATGCGGCGGTGGCAAGGCTGGCCGAGCGCGCGAAGGCGACGATCGGGAAAGGCTGATATCCGCGCTCCTGTCCGCGCAGGAGCATCGCACGGGCAATTCTAGAAATTGCGCGGGTCGGGGCCGATCCGGCCCTCCGGATCGTCGAGATCGCCGATGTCGCGCATATCGTCGTCGTCGAGTTTCCAGTCGAGCACGCGCAGATTGTCGGCAAGATGGTCGGGATTGCCCGCCTTGGGGATGGCCGACACGTCATTTTGCAGATGCCAGCGCAGGATTACCTGCGGCACCGTTCGGCCATGCTTGTCGGCGATATGCGACAGCACCGGATCGTCGAACGCCTTCGCCTGGCCAAGCGGGCTCCATGCTTGGGTGACGATATTGTGTTTGTTGTGAAAGGCGCGTGCCTCACGCTGCTGGAAGGACGGATGCAGCTCGATCTGGTTGATCGCGGGCAGCTCGCCGGTTGCATCGGCGATGCGCTCGATATGCTCGGGCAGGAAATTGGACACGCCGATCGAACGCGCCCGGCCGCTCTTGCGCAGCTCGATCAGCGCCTTCCACGTCTCGACATATTTTCCCCGGTCGGGGCAGGGCCAGTGGATCAGATACAGGTCGACGCAGTCGCGGCCGAGCAGTGTGAGGCTTTCCTCGAATGCGCGGATCGCCTCGTCATGGCCTTGCCGGTCGTTCCACAGCTTGGTGGTCAGGAACACGTCGTCGTCTTCGGCCACACCGCTGCCGACGCCGCGTTCATTGTCGTAGATCGCGGCGGTGTCGATCAGTCGGTAGCCAAGATCGATCCCCTGCCGGACGATCGCATCGGCCTGCGAATCGGGGATCTTGTAGGTGCCAAGGCCGAGTGCGGGGATTTCCCGGCCATCGTTCATTTCGAGCATCGGTGTATCGGTCATGGCCCTTCCAACTTTTCAGGCGCGGGTTGGTTCAGTCGCGCGGCGCGACTTCGACCCATAGCCCGCCTCTCGGCCGCAACGTCACCGCGGCGGAAAGTTCGACCTCGCGCCCCGGCGGCAGCGCGAAGCGCCGCGCCGCGATCCAGTGCGCAAGGATGACCAGCGCCTCGACCGTGGCGAAGCGCGCGCCGACACAGGTGCGCGGGCCGCCGCCGAACGGAATATACTGGAACCGGTGGCGTTCACGCTCACGGTCGGGTGCGAAGCGATCGGGGTCGAACCGATCGGCATCATCCCACAGCTTGCGGTGGCGATGGAGCACCCACGGCCAGATCGACACGATTTCACCGGCGCGGACCGGATGCCCGTCCAGCATGTCGTCGGAAAGCGCCTCGCGGTCGAAGCGCGGGGCGGGCGGATAGAGGCGCAGCGCCTCGTCGAGTATCTGACGAAGAAAGGGCAACCGGTCGGGCAGCGTTTGCGGGTCGCCGTCGATCGCCGCACGCACCTCGGAACAGGCGCGGTCCTGCGCCTGCTGGTCGCCGGCGAGGCAATAGATGCTCCATGTCAGCGCATTGGCGGTCGTCTCGTGCCCGGCGAGATAGAAGGTCGCTGCATTGTCGATGGCAAGCTTCAGCGCTTCGCTGCGCGGGAAGCGCTCGTGGAGATCGCGGATCATCCCGCCAAGGAAATCGTCGCCGCCTTCGGGTCCGCGCTCGCGCACGATGTCGGTCAGCGTTTCGCGCAGGAATCGCTGCCCGCGCGCGCCCGCCCAGGCGGTCGGCGTCAGGCGCAGGCCGGGCATGCCGAGGATCGCCGCCAGCCGCGCCGAGCCCGCTGCCTCGAGCGCCGCCGTGATGTGCCGACCTGCATCCTCGGTCATCAGCCGCGGGTCGCCCGAAAACAGCGCGCGGGCGATTATCGCCATCGTCGCGTCGGTCGCGGTTTCGGCGATGTCCACAGTGCCCGATTGCGGCCATTTCGCCGTGCCCTCGCGCGCGGCCTGTGCCATCAGCCCGGTCAGCTTCGCCACCGCGCCCGGCGCAAAGCTGGGCGCGACGATGCGCCGCTGCTGCCGCCACGATTCGCCGTCGGCGCTCAGCAGTCCGTTGCCGATCAGCGGCGCGATCAGCCGTTTGACGATCCGCGGCTTGGCGTAGTTGGCGGCGTTGGTGAGCAGCACGCGTTCGATCGCGTCGGGATGGCGCGGAATATGGACTGTCAGGCGCAGCAGTTTGCGCTTCGTGTACCAGTCCTCGAACGCGGCATTCGACCAGCCGGTGACGGCGTTGCGGGCATGTTCACCGACAAAGGCCGACCAGAACGGGCCGACCCGGTCGCGGCGCGGCGGGTGCGCGGGAATGAAACCGGCCTGAGCCATGCCGCCAATCTAGGGTGGCGCACGCGCGATTGCGACGGCTCAGATGACCTTGAGGAAGGTTTCGGCCTCTTCGGATAGCTGCTCCGCCCCGACCCGCAGGCGCGCGGCGAGTTCGCGCATGTCGATCGCGCTGTGCGATGCGCTGTCGGCGCTGCGCGCGATCGCGCCGGTATCGGTTTCGATAACGCCCGTCACTTCGACCAGTTCGCCGGTATTTTCGGCGATCAGCCGCGTCCCCGCCTCCTGCGCCGCGACCTCGCGTTCGATATCGCTCGAATAGGATGCGATCGACTTGATCGCGACTTCGACCTCGCCGTGGGTTCCCGATACTTCGCGCACCGCTTCGCGCATTTCCTCGACATGCGCGACGATGGTGCCGGCGGCAGCCGATGCGCGACGCGACAGGTCCTTCACCTCGTTCGCGACCACGGTAAAGCCGCGACCGGCCTCGCCCGCGCGGGCGGCCTCGATGCCCGCGTTGAGCGCGAGCAGATTCACCTTTGCCGCGATTTCGCTGATGAGGCCGATCACCGAATCGATCGACTGCGCCGAGCGTGAGAGGTCGGCGGTGCGCGCGCTACCCTTGGCGACCAACGTCACCGCATTCGCCGCTGCCGATTTCGCTTCGCGCGTATTGCCTGAAATTTCCGAAAGCGCGGCGGCGAGCAGGCGGCCATGTTCGGCGATCGACGAAAGGTTGCTGTTACCCTGCGCGGCGGCGGTCGCGACTGCCGATGCATTGCGACCGGTTCGTTGCGCACGATCGGCGGTGGCGACCGCGTTGCGTTCGATCTGTTCGGAAAGCTCGCTCATTTCGCGCGACAGGCTGGCGACGGTTCGCTCGAACGCCTTGCTCGCCGCTTCGATCTGCTGGCTGCGTTCCAGCCGGGCGCGGGTGCGCGACAATTCATGCTCGGCCGCCAGCCGAACCAGCAGCCGGTTGGAGATCGCGCAGAAGAAGCGGCCCCCGCGCGTCAGGATCATTCCTTCCGAACCATGTGCGGAGCGATATGCGTCGATCAGCTCGGCTATGCTCAGCGAGGATTCGGCAACGGGACATTCGGCGATATGCGCGTCGAGATGGCTGCCATAGGACGGATTGCGCAGCAGCGCATGCCCAAAGGGATTGAGAAGCAACTTGCGGATGTCGCGGTCGAACAGTGCGCCGACCGGACGCTGGCCGTGATCGAGCACCGGCAGGATGCGCAGGTCCGAATCGCGGTAAAAGCGATCGACCGCCCGGTGCAGCGGCGTATCGACATGAACGAAATCGGTGATCCGCTGATCGGCGGAAAGCCAGTCGGCGGGCGAATCGGCCGGAACGATCGTCAGTTTCGGAGCGGTCTGCATGGCCGGACTGCTACGGTTGCGAGGGTAAATGCCCGCTTAGCGCTGGATGACAGTTCGAAGACATCGGCAATTTTATTGCCGGTGGGCGATCAGACCTCGACCACCTGGCCATCGTCAAGGCGGTGGGTGCACAATTGCCGTTCCGGCGTG
The DNA here is from genome assembly GCF_018122655.1 of Stakelama marina. Classification (GTDB taxonomy): domain Bacteria; phylum Pseudomonadota; class Alphaproteobacteria; order Sphingomonadales; family Sphingomonadaceae; genus Sphingomonas; species Sphingomonas marina. Next base: position 106,427 of record NZ_JAGRQC010000003.1, on the reverse strand, counting down.
TCGTCTTCGCTGAGCGCGGCGACGGCGACCCAGCCTTCGGCACGGAGCGCCTGCGCACGCTGCGCGGTGGTGCCGAGCGGAAGGAACAGCCGTCGCCGGTCACCGCTGGCGTCGCGGCTGTCGAGAATGGCGTCGGCATAGAGCGAAAAGCCGACCGCGGCTTCCTCGCGGCCGTCGCCGAGGACGATGGTGTAGCTGCCGCCGCGGCCGATCGCATCGCGCGAACCGCTGGCGAATAGCGAAAAGCCGAACCAGCTCTGATATTCGAAGCCATGAAGTTCGGTCGGGTCGAGTGTCATCGTGACATCGCCCGGGATCGCTTCGGCGATCTGCTGCAGCCCATCGAGCCGGCTGGCGAGCACATCGCCGCCTTGTTCGCGAAGCCGCGCCATCGCTTCGTCGAAATCGCCCGCGGCCTCGATCAGCGGCAGAAAAGCCGGCGCGATGGCGGTGACGCCCGCCGCGTCCTTGGCGTCGAGCCGTTCGCGCAGTTCGGCGAGCTTGTCCGCCGGCACCGCGTCGTGATTCAGCGTATCGACCAGGTCGGGCAGCGTGAAGTCGATCGACAGGCCCTCGACGCCCGCCGATTGCAGCGCCTCGACGGCAACCGTCACGACTTCGCGTGCGGCAGCGACCGCATCGCTGCCGATCAGTTCTATGCCGATCTGGCGCATCGCGCGTTCGGGGTGGAGCTGCGGTGCGCGCAGCTTCATGACCGGCCCGGCATAGGACAGCCGCACCGGGCGCGGATGATGCGCCATGCGCGTCGCGGCAATGCGACCGACCTGCGCGGTGATGTCGGTGCGGATGGCGAGCGTGCGCTGCGACACCGGATCGACGAAGCGCACCGCGTCCTGCGCGCTGCCAGATTTCAGTCGGCTGGCGAGCGATTGCTCGAATTCGGCGAGCGGTGGATCGACGCGTTCATAGCCATAGCCATGCGCCGCTGCGAGCACGCGCGCCTCGAGCGCTGCCGCCGCATCGGCGTGCGGCGGCAGGCGGTCGTGAAAGCCCTGCGGAAGGAGTCCGGTCGTCATGCCCGCCCTCCTAGCCGCGTCAGAAGCTCAGCGCCATCGCGGTGTTGACGCCGGGCAGCGCGCGAAGCTGTTCGACCAGCTCGGCATCGACCGGTTCGTCGACCGAGAGCAGCAGCACGGCTTCGCCACCGGCGGCGCGGCGGCCGAGGTGGAAGGTGCCGATATTGACGCCTGCCTCGCCCAGCGTCGTCCCGATGCGGCCGATAAAGCCGGGCGCGTCCTCGTTGACGACATAGAGCATGTTGCCGGCGAGATCGGCCTCGACCTTGATGCCGAACAGCTCGACGAGGCGCGGTGCGGCGTCGCTGAACAGCGTGCCCGCGACCGAGCGGTCACCCGCATCGGTCTTCACCGTCACGCGGACGAGCGTGTGATAGTCGCCCTCGCGGTCGTGGCGCACCTCGCGCACGTCGAGTCCGCGTTCCTTCGCCAGGAAGGGCGCGTTGACCATGTTCACCGTGTCCGAATAGACGCGCATCAGCCCGGCGAGAACGGCACCGGTGATCGGCTTTTGATTGAGCTCGGCGGCGGCACCCTCGGTCTCGATCGCGACCGATTTGAGCGGGCCGTGGGCGAGCTGGCCGACCAGCGAGCCGAGCTTTTCGGCAAGCGCCATATACGGCTTCAGCCGCGGCGCTTCCTCGGCCGACAGGCTCGGCATGTTGAGCGCGTTGGTGACGCCGCCCGAGACGAGATAGTCGCTCATCTGCTCGGCCACCTGAATCGCGACATTGACCTGTGCCTCGGTGGTGGAAGCGCCGAGGTGCGGCGTCGAGATGAAGTTGGGCGTGCCGAACAGCGCGTTTTCCTTGGCCGGTTCGGTGACGAACACGTCAAGCGCGGCGCCGGCGATATGGCCCGATTCGAGGCCTTCCTTCAGCGCCGCCTCGTCGATCAGGCCGCCGCGCGCGCAGTTGACGATGCGCACGCCCTTCTTGGTCTTGGCGAGATTTTCCTTCGACAGGATATTGCGCGTCTGGTCGGTCAGCGGCGTGTGCAGCGTGATGAAGTCGGCGCGCGCGAGCAGCGTGTCGAGATCGACCTTCTCGACGCCGAGTTCGACCGCGCGTTCCTCGGTCAGGAAGGGATCATAGGCGATGACCTTCATGCGCAGACCGCGCGCGCGCTCCGCAACGATCGAACCGATATTGCCCGCGCCGATCAGGCCGAGCGTCTTCGACGTCAGCTCGACGCCCATGAATTTGGACTTTTCCCACTTGCCGGCCTGGGTCGAGGCATCGGCCTGGGGCAGCTGACGGGCGAGCGCGAAGATCAGCGCGATGGCGTGTTCGGCGGTGGTGATCGAGTTCCCGAACGGGGTGTTCATCACGACGACGCCCTTGGTGGAGGCGGCGGGAATATCGACATTGTCGACGCCGATCCCTGCGCGACCGATGACCTTCAGATTGGTCGCGGCGTCGAGAATGTCCTTCGTGACCTTGGTCGACGAGCGGATGGCGAGGCCGTCATAATCGCCGATGATCGCCTTCAGCTCGTCGGGCGTCTTGCCGGTGATCTCGTCCACCTCGACCCCGCGCTGGCGGAAGATCTCGGCGGCCTTGGGGTCCATCTTGTCGGAAATAAGTACCTTGGGCATGTCTTTGTACCTCGTCATCCCGGCGAAAGCCGGGATCTCTGTGAACTTGGGGAATGTTTTGCGAGATCCCGGATCACGTCCGGGATGACGCCGCTCAGCGCGGCGTCACCTGTTCCCAGGCCCAGTCGAGCCAGGGGCCGAGCGCTTCGACATCGGCGGTGTCGACGGTCGCGCCGCACCAGATGCGCAGTCCCGGCGGCGCGTCGCGATAGCCGGCGATGTCGTAGGCGGCGTCCTCGGCTTCGAGGAGCGAGGCCATCTTCTTGACCATCGCCGCCTGCGTGTCGGCATCGGCGTCGGTGACGAGCTTCAGGCACACGCTGGTGTTCGACCGCACCGCCGGATCGCCCGGCAGATGGTCGAGCCAGTCGCGCGCCTCGACGATGCGGTCGAGGGCGGTGGCGTTGGCGGTCGAGCGTGCGATCAGCTCGTTTCGGCCGCCGATCGACTGCGCCCATTCGAGCGCGAAGATATAATCCTCGACCGCGAGCATCGACGGCGTATTGATCGTCGCGCCTTCGAAAATGCCCTCGATCAGCTTGCCGCCCTTGGTCATGCGGAAGATTTTCGGCAGCGGCCGGTCGGGCGTGAAGCTTTCGAGCCGCTCGACCGCGCGCGGGCTGAGGATAAGGACGCCGTGACCGCCCTCGCCGCCCATCACCTTCTGCCAGGAGAAGGTGGTGACATCGAGCTTGTCCCACGGCATTTCCATCGCGAAGACCGCGCTGGTCGCATCGGCAAAGGTCAGGCCGGTACGGTCGTCGGCGATCCAGTCGCCATTGGGTACGCGCACGCCGCTGGTCGTGCCGTTCCAGGTGAAGATGACGTCATGGTCCGAGCGAACCTGGGTAAGGTCGGGCAGTTCGCCATAGGGCGCCTTGATGACCTCTGGGTCGATCTTGAGCTGTTTGACCGCGTCGGTGACCCAGCCTTCGCCGAAGCTTTCCCAGGCGAGGCAGGTGACGGGCTTCGGCCCCAGCATCGACCACATCGCCATCTCGACCGCGCCGGTGTCGGACGCGGGAACGATGCCGATGCGGTACGTGTCGGGAACGCCGAGCACTTCGCGCGTCAGGTCGATGGCATGTTTCAGGCGGCTCTTGCCGATCTTCGAACGGTGCGAGCGACCGAGCGAATCGGTGGCGAGCTTGTCGGGGGACCAGCCGGGAGGCTTGGCACAGGGACCGGAGGAAAAATGGGGACGCGCCGGTTTGGTGGCGGGTTTGGCAGGCGCAACTGTAGCGCCGGTAGCAGTCGTATCAGTCATATAGACTCTCCTTTCAGAGAGCACGCGCGGCGTTGGGACCGCGTGGCCCGCCGACGGCCCTAGCGATGTGCGGACCCTTGTCAAGCAAAGCCCGAGCGGCTGCCGCTATTTCGGGACGAATACCGGCGCGGGGTGGTAGAGCAGCCCGCGATCCGACAGCCAGTCGATGACACGCTCTGGCCAGTGCTGCAGGCTGACGAGCGGCGTATCCTCGCCCATGTTGAAGGCGTGGCCGCCCGCGGCATAGAGGTGCATCTCGACCGAAGCGCCCGCCTTGCGATAGGCGTTGAGCACATCGACCGTGGGGCCCGAACAGCAGGTATCGTCGTTCGCCGCCGCCAGCAGGACGGGCGGCGACTCGGCGGTGACATGTTCTTCGGCGTGGAGCGGGCCGGGAAATTCGAGGATCGCGAAATCGGGCTTTTCGGATACCGCGTCGATGGCGTCGGGCGTACCGCGCGGCGCGACCGGCGGGCTGAGCGTCACCATGCGCGCCAGCTCGCCCCCGGCCGAAAATCCCCACACGCCGATGCGGTGCGGGTCGATGCCGTATTGCGCCGCGTCGTGGCGGACCATGCGCATCGCGCGCTCCGCATCGGCGCGGGCATCGTCTTCCGAATAGGGTGAACCCTCTTCGCGGAACAGGCGATAGCGCACGACGAAGGCGGCGACCCCGCGATCGGCCAGCCAATGGGCAACGTCGCTGCCCTCGGTGGTCGTCACCAGCAGCCGGTGGCCCCCGCCCGGCAGGATGACGATCGCCGTGCCCGTCGCGTTCTTCGGATCGGGAAGATAGGCGGTGATGCTGGGATTGTTGACGTGCTTGGTCCAGTAATCCTTCGAGATTTCCGGGATGTCGGCGCGCGCTTCTAAACCCGGCGCACCGTGTTCCCACAGATAGGTTCGCTGCTGCGCGAGGGCCGGCGAATGCAGAAGGGCGGAGACCAGCAATGCGGCGACCAGGCCGAACGTTCGTTGCCACTTCATGTCCTGCACCCCTTCCCGCCTGTTTCAGCCATAGTGACAAGATGAAGCGCGCGGCGCTAGGTGTCGGGAATGCGTTTGCGTGGTCCCGTCATCGTCCTTGCTCTGTCAGCGTTGCTGACCGGCTGTCTGTTCGGCGGCGGAGAAGGGGGCGCGAACCGGGCGCCGCCGCGCCATCTGGCCGCTGCCAGATCGCCGATCCCGACCGAGGCCGAGACGCGCCAGTGCCTTGCCGATCTGAACGCGAAGGGGGTGTCCTACCAGCGCTTGCCCGATCGCACGTTCGGCGGCGGCTGTTCGTCGATCGGCGCGGTGAAGCTGCTCGATTTCGGCACGCCGGTAACCAATCTGAAATCGATGCGCTGCGGGCTGGCCGACAGGTTCGTCAACTGGGTGCGCTACGGCGTCCGGCCGGCGGCGCGGCAGATTCTCGGCAGCGATGTCGTCAAGGTGGAAAGCTTCGGCACCTTTGCGTGCCGCGGTGTCGTCGGCAACGGTCCGGCGCAGCGCCTGTCCGAACATGCGGTTGCCGACGCCGTCGATGTCGCGGCGTTCGACCTTGCCGACGGCCGGCGGATCAGCGTGCTCGACGGCTGGAATTCGGATGACCGGCAGGTGCGCGCATTCCTGCGCACGGTCCACGCATCGGCATGCAAGCGCTTCGTGACCACGCTCGGCCCCGATTATAATGCCGCGCACCATAATCACTTTCACCTCGACATGGGCGGCGGCCATTTCTGCCGCTGAAACCATGGTCGCCGCTTGCGTGAGCGTGGCGATCCGCTAATCCCCTCGCCAATGACAGACAAAAAAGAGACTGACGAAACGCGCGTTCCGTCGCGCGTCTTTCGCCCGGCCCAGCAAGAGGCCGAAACCGCCCGCACCCAGGTCCAGACGCCGCAGACCGAGCATCCGGCCTATCAGCTTGCGTTCCAGGACATGGATTTCCTGCTGCGCGAGGACCTGCGTCCGGTCCGCTTTCAGCTCGAGCTGCTCAAGCCGCAGCTCATCATGGACGAGGCGAAGATCTCGTCGACCTTCGTCATGTACGGATCGGCCCGTATTCCCGAGCCGAGCAAGGCGCAGGCGCTGCTCGACCTTGCCGATGACGACCGCGCCAGGCGGATTGCCGAGCGGCTGATCGCCAAGTCGAAATATTATGAGGTCGCGCGCGAGCTGGCGCGGCTGGCGTCGAATTTTCCGCGCGATGACGAGGGCAACCGCCAGTTCGTCGTATGCTCGGGCGGCGGCCCTTCGATCATGGAGGCGGCCAATCGCGGCGCTGCCGATGTCGATGCCGAATCGATCGGCCTCAATATCGTGTTGCCGCACGAACAGGCGCCCAATCCCTATGTCACGCCGTCGCTCAGCATGCAGTTTCACTATTTCGCGCTCAGGAAGATGCACTTCCTCCTCCACGCGCGCGCGGTCGCGGTATTCCCCGGCGGTTTCGGAACCTTCGACGAGAGTTTCGAGCTTCTGACGCTGATCCAGACCGGCAAGATCGACCCGATCCCGGTGCTGTTCTACGGTCGCGATTTCTGGAACCGCGTCGTCGATTTCGAGGCGCTGTGCGAAGAAGGCGTCATCAGCCCGCGCGATCTCGACCTGATTACCTTTGTCGAGACGGCTGAGGAGGGCTGGGAAGCGGTGCGCGAATTCTATCGCAAGCGCGATCCCGAAGTGGCCGAGGATTTCCCCCCGGCCTGATCGTTCGGTATCAGTTCAGTTCGCGTCTTTCGAGGCGCGAACTGCCGCTTCTTCGTCCACCGACGGATCGCCAGGCGCGGGAATCGCTTCGTTGGCGACTTCGGCCGGCGCGATATGGCCGGGCTGGTTCTCCAGCGCGTTTTCTTCCGCATTGGCCGGCTCTTCCGGCGCGGCGGGCAGCGGCAGGTTCGATCCCTGGCTGTTGAGATAGACGATCACGTTGGCGCGGTCCTGCGGATCGGACAGGCCGGCAAAGGTCATCTTGGTGCCGGAGGCGAACTTGCGCGGGCTGGTCAGCCAGTCGTTGAGCTTGTCGAAGGTCCACTTGCCGCCGACACCCTTCAGCGCATCGGAAAAGGCGAAGCCGTTGCGGCCGTGCGCCACTTCATCGCCGACAATGCCGTAAAGGTTCGGGCCGATGCCGTTCGGCCCGCCCTGGTTGATCGTGTGGCAGGCGGTGCATTTCTGAAAGACTTTCTCGCCCGCTGCCGGATCAGCCTTGGCAAGCAGCGTCGCCAGCGGAACTTCCTTTTCGCCGCCACCGCCGCTTTGTTCGACCCCCTTGATCGGATAGCCTTCCTTTTCAGGCGGATGGTCAGGAAAAATCATTCCGCTTACAATCGACAGGCCAAGCGCGCTTGCGCAGGCTGCCAGCACCCATCCAGCGATCGTATTGGTACGATTGTCCATTTTTTGCCGCTTATCCTCGCCCCGTTGGAGCGATGACCTTTAGATGGCCGTTTGACGCATCGCAAGCCGCGCTTGCCTGATCGCCGATTGCCGCGTAACCGGCGCGCCGTCATGCAGGAATTTGCAAAACCCGCGCGCCCCATCGTTGCGCGCATGACCGAGGCGGCGCTCGCCGAGCCTGCGCGCGCGGTTGCGTTCCAGGGCGCGCCGGGCGCGAATTCGCACGTCGCCGCGCTCGAGGCGTTTCCCGATTGCCTGCCGCTGCCCTGTTTCGGTTTTGCCGATGCCATCGACGCCGTGCGTGACGGACGCGCCGATTGCGCGATCATCCCGATCGAAAACTCGCTCCATGGCCGCGTTGCCGACATGCACTATCTGCTGCCCGAATCGGGACTGGTGATTACCGGCGAGCATTTTCTGCGCATCCGCCACGCACTGGTCGGTGAAGGGCCGATCGCGCGCGTCAAACAGGCGATGAGCCATCCGCAGGCGCTGGGGCAATGCCGCAACTGGCTTGGTCGTCACGGCATCCGTCCGGTCGGCTATCCCGACACGGCGGGCGCTGCCGCGCAGGTGGCGGAGATGGGCGATGCCGATGTCGCCGCACTCGCCCCGCCCAAGGCGGCGGAGCTTTATGGTCTGAAGGTGCTGGCCGACGACATTGCCGATGCGGATCACAACACCACCCGCTTTGTCGTGCTTGCGCGCGAGGCGGCGCCGATCGAGCATTCGGGTCCGCTGATGACCACGCTGATCTTCGCGGTCAGAAACGTGCCGGCGGCGCTCTACAAGGCGCTTGGCGGCTTTGCGACCAATGGCGTCAACATGACCAAGCTGGAGAGCTATCAGCGCGGCGGCAGTTTCGCGGCGAGCGAGTTCTACGCCGATATCGACGGCGCGCCGGGCGAACCCGCGGTCGATCGCGCGCTCGAGGAACTGGCGTTCCACACCAAATGGGTGCGCCTGCTCGGCACCTATCCGCGAGCGCGCAAGCGCGGCGAAGCCTAGCGGTCGAGCCAGGCCTGCATCAGCGTGTGGGCGATCGCATAGCGCGCCGGGACCTTGAATGGCGCATCGGCATCGCCCGCTAGCGCGGCGCGCACCTCGTCGCGCGTGAACCAGCGGGCATGTTCCAGCTCGTTCGCGTCGATGGTGATCGTGTCGTCATCGGCCTCTGCGATGCACCCGATCATCAGTGAAGACGGGAACGGCCAAGGCTGGCTGGCGACATAATGGACACGGCCGACCTGCACGCCCGCCTCTTCGGCAATTTCGCGCGCGACTGCTTCCTCGATCGATTCGCCGACCTCCAGAAACCCGGCAAGTGCCGAATAAAGGCCCTGCGGCCAGGGCGGCTGTCGCCCCAGCAGTGCGCGCCCGTCATGTTCGGCAATCATGATGACCACCGGATCGACGCGCGGGAAATGTTCGGCGCCGCAATTCGGGCAGTGCCGTCCCCAGCCGGCGCGAAACGGATTGGTCAGGGTTCCGCAGGCCGCGCAGAAGCGGTGCCGGGCGTGCCAGTCGACCAGGCTGCGCGCCGCCGCGTAATGCGCCGCTTCTTCGGGACGCAGCATGTCGAGGGTCTGCGCCAGCGCAGGCGTTCGCGCGGTCGAGGGACGATCCTCGGGCCGGCGCGCGGCGAAATGCGGTTTGCCGTCCACATAGCCGAGCAGGATCAGCTCGGCGTCGTCGGGGGCATCGGCGAGCGTCGTCCAGCCGAGCCGCCCCTCGCCATCCAGCTCGGGATGGAGCCCGTCGAGCTTGAGCAGCCGCGCACGCCAGTCGCCGACCGCTTCGGCCAGCGCTTCCGCATCGGTGCGGACATGATCGACGCGGTCGAGCATGCCGCCGGTAAAGCCGGGACGTATCACTTGGCGAGGTCGGTATAGATCGTCCGGGTCAGGTCCTTGCGCAGCGGCCATTTGTCGCTCGGGAAATAATTGACCATCACCGTGCCGCGAACGTCATGTTCGGGATCGACAAAGGCGAGCGTGCCCGCCGCGCCGCCCCAGCCATAGGTGCCCTTGCCGGGGCCGCCGGGCACGTCTTCCAGATAGACCGAGCCACCGGCCCCGAAGCCCATTTTGGGGCCTTTTTCCGAATTGCCGCCGGTCGCGGCGCTGACGCCTTCGAACGAAACGCCGGCGGGCAGCAGGTTCGACATGGCGAGCTTCACCGTTTCCGGCTTCATGACTTCAACGCCGTCGAGCGTACCGTGGTCCTGAAGCATGTGGAGGAAGCGGTCATAGTCGCGCGCCGACATGACAAGCCCCGCACCGCCATAGGGAAAGCTTGGCGGCGAAAGATAGACGGAGCCGGCGGCCGGGTCGATCGGAACGCGGTTGTCGCCCGCCCACATGTAATTGGTCGCAAGCGAGCTCGCGTCGCCCTTCGGCACCGTCCAGAAACTTTCGGTCATGTGGAGCGGGCCAAGGATGCGCTTCTGCACAAAGGCGTCGAACGGCATCCCGCTCGCCTGTTCGATGACTGCCCCCATCACGTCGAGGCCGATCGAATAGCTCCACTTGGTGCCCGGTTCATAGACCAGCGGCAGCGTTGCGACCCGGTCGGCAAAGGCGCGCAGCGTCGCCGGACGCAGCTTGCGCATCTGCACCTCCATCTGCGCATTCACAGCGGCAGGAAGGATGCCCTGTTTTTCATACGCGTCCTTCAGCGCGCCCTTGGTGATGATGTTGTAGCCGAGGCCGGCGGTGTGCGTCAGAAGGTTGCGGATGGTGATCTGATGCTTTGCCGGATGGCTCGCCAGGCTGTCGCCATCGGGGGTGTCGAGCACCTGCATGTCCTTGAACGCGGGGATGAAGTCGCTGACCGGCTGGTCGAGCTTCATCTTGCCGTCCTCGATCAGGATCATTGCCGCCATCGCGGTGACCGGCTTTGTCATCGAATAGACGCGCCACAGCGAATCGGGCGTGACCGGCCCTGCATTCGCGGCATCGGCCAGCTTGCCATCGGCGATGAAAGTGGTGGGGGCGTCGCCCTTGCCGACCGCGATGACGATGCCCGGTGCCTTGTCCTCGGCAATGAAGCGACCGGCAAAGGCGCGCGTCGCGGGAAGCGATACGGCGTGCGTGTCCTTTGCCGCGACCGCGCTGTCGGGGTGGCGGGCCAACAGCGGCGCCGCTGCGGGGATCGATAGCGCTGCCGCCGCGGTCAGCAACGCGAATTTCCGGATTGTCAGCATTCCCACTCCCTCATCCTTTTTGCCGCCTTGGCGAACAAGGTCGGCAGCCCGGCCGAATCGAGGTCCGCCAGCGGCCACCATTCGCCCGATCGCGGGTTGGTGTGCCCGTCGATCCTGGCCCCGGCAAGCGCGCATTCGAGCGTGAAATGGGTGAAGCCGTGCTGAACGCTGTCGCCCGACATTCGCCATTCGGCATCGAACGGCGCCTCTGCCAGTCCCGGTTTTTCATCCTGCCACGGCCCCGTAGGCAGCGCGCGCATGCCGCCGAGCATTCCCTTGTCGGGCCGCCGCACGAGCAGCACATGATCGCCGTTCACCGCCCAGAAGATCGTGCCGTGGCGGTGCGGACGCGCACGCTTCGGTTGCTTGCGCGGATAGCGTTCGGGATCGCCCGTCGCATGCCCAGCGCAATCGGCGCGGAGCGGGCAGAGCAGGCATTTCGGCGCGCCTGCGGTACAGATCGTGGCGCCCAGATCCATCATCGCCTGCGCGAAGTCGCCGGCGCGCGCATCGGGCGTAATCGTATCGGCGAGCGCGCGTATGTCGGGCTTCGCCGATGGGAGCGGTTTTTCCAGCGCCGCGAGCCGCGTGACGACGCGCTCGACATTGGCATCGACGACGACCGCGCGCTCGCCGAACGCGATCGCGGCGATGGCCGCCGCGGTATAATCGCCGATCCCGGACAGCTTGCGCAACTCGGCCTCGGTCGCCGGAAGCGCGCCGTCATGCTCGGCCGAGACCTGCCGCGCGCATGCGATCATGTTGCGCGCCCGGGCATAATAGCCAAGCCCCGCCCAAGCGGCCATCAGCTCGCCTTCGTCGGCAGCGGCAAGGCTCGCGAAATCGGGCCAGCGCGCGGTGAATTTCGCGAAATAGGGCTTTACCGTCGCGACCTGCGTCTGCTGGAGCATGATTTCAGAAAGCCAGACGCGGTACGGATCGGTCGGCGGCGCACCCGGCGGTGCGCGCCACGGCAGGTCGCGGGCATTGGCGTCGTACCAGGCGAGCAGATGCGGCGCGATCGTCGATGGGAGCTTGGCGGGCACGGCCCGCCTATGGCATGACTGGGCGCGATGACGAAGCCCCCGGTAAAATCGAGACACAGGCAGCGCGAAGAGCCGAAACGCCACGGCCATGCGCGCCAGGTGTCCGAACTGCTGCCCGATATCGGCCGCGCGGCGTTTCGCAAGTTCGGCTTCGTGCAAAGCTCGGTCGTCAGCCGCTGGGCGGAGATCGTGGGAGACCGCTATGCGCGCGTGTCGTCGCCCGAATCGATTCGCTTTCCGCGTGGCGAGCGCACCGACGGCGTGCTGACGCTGGCGGTCGCCGGCGCGCATGTGACGATGATGCAGCATATCGCGCCCGAGATTATCGAGCGCGTGAACCGTTTTTTCGGCTATTCGGCGGTGGCGCGCGTACAGTTTCGCCAGGGGCAGATGAAACGCCCGCCACGGTCCAAACCGCAACCGCGCCCCGAACCGGCCATGACCGAGTTGAGCAGCGGGCTGCGCAAGATCGACGATGCCGAACTGCGCGAGGTGCTCGGCGCGCTGGCGGCGAGCGTGGAACGACCGGGTGCGATCCCGAAAATCGGAAAGATAGATTGATGCGAATCCTGCTGGCGCTCGGCGCGGCACTTTGCGGGCTGGTGTTGGCCATGCCCGCGCAATCGGCGGGCGGACCGGACTGGTCCGCGACCGTCACCGAACTTCCCGCCGGCGGTCAGGCGATCGGCAACCCGCAGGCGCCGGTCACGCTGACCGAGTATCTGAGCTATACCTGTCCGCACTGCGCCGAATATGTCGAGCAGTCGCGCGCCGGCGACCTCGACCAGCTGGTCGACAAGGGCGAGGTGCAGCTCGAATATGTCCATGCGCTGCGCGACCCGCTCGATATTGCTGCCGCGATGCTCGTCGGGTGCGCGCCGCCCGCCGATGCCGGCAAGCTGCATAACGCGATCTTTGCCGCGCAGGCCGATCTGGTCGATGCCGCGCGCGGCGTGCCCGGAATGTACAGCCGTGTGCCGGTCGCGACGCTGGATGACATTCAGGCCGTTGCAAAGGGGTCGGGTCTCCGCGCGCTGGCGATCAAGGCTGGGATGACCGATGCCGCGATAGACACATGCCTGTCCGACCGGGCGATGCTCGACAAGCTGCGCGCCACGTCGCAGCTGGTATGGTCGCAGATCAGGGGAACCCCCGCTTTCGCGATCAATGGCCGCTTGACCGCCGCCCATGGTTGGGGCGAAGTGCAAACGGCACTCGGCGCTGCTGGCGCGAAATAATTTTCCTGACGGAGTAGATATCCGATGCGTTTGGCTTTTCTGGCGATTCCCCTTCTGATCCTCGCCGCCTGTTCGGGCGACGGTGGTGCAAGCGCAGGCAACAGCGCGGCGCCGGTCGCCGGTGCGCAGGCCCCGGCCGGCAAACAGTGGCACGAAGTGGTCAGCACCAAGGATGTCGGCGTGCATGTGATGGGCAATCCCAACGCACCGATCAAACTGGTCGAATATGGATCGCGCGGCTGCCCGGTATGCGGCGCCTTTGCGCGTGAAGGCTATGACCCGCTCATCAAGAATTACATCGACACGGGCAAGGTCAGCCTCGAATTCCACGAATATATGGTCCACGGCGCGCCCGATCTGGCTGCGTCGCTGCTTGGCCTGTGCGTGCCCACCAGCGCCTATTTCCCGGTCCTCGAACAGATGTATGCCGATCAGGAAACGCTGAACGGCAATCTGCAGAAGAATTACGATGCGCTCCAGCCCAAGCTCCAGGGTATGAAGCCGGCGCAGGCGCTGACCGCGCTCGCCAACGCCGCCGGCTATATCGACTTCATGAAGAAGCGCGGCCTTCCCGAGGCGAAGGCGCAGGCCTGCCTCAACGATCAGGCCAAGGCCGAAAAGCTGACCAATGCGATGCAGAAGGCGCAGGAGGACGATAATGTCACCAGCACGCCGACCTTCTTCATCAATGGCGACCGCATCAACAGCACGAGCTGGTCGGGGCTGAAGGCTGCGCTCGTGGCGCATGGCGCATAAGCGCTAGGCCGGGTCGGGGGGGCGGCCGGTGCAGATCAGGCGATTGCGGCTTTCGGGCTTCAAGAGCTTCGTCGATCCCGCTGACCTGCGCATCGAACCCGGCCTGACCGGCATTGTCGGGCCGAATGGCTGCGGCAAGTCCAACCTGCTCGAGGCGCTGCGCTGGGCGATGGGCGAGAACAGCCCCAAGTCGATGCGCGGCGCCGGCATGGAAGATGTCATCTTCGCCGGCACCGGCAGCCGCCCGCAACGCGACTTCGCCGAAGTCTCGATCCTTGCCGAACAGGTCGCGGGCGAGGCGGAGGAGGTCGAGGTCGTCCGCCGGATCGAACGCGGCGCCGGCTCCGCCTATCGCATCAACGGGCGCGACGTGCGTGCCAAGGATGTCGCGCTGTTGTTCGCCGATGCCGCGACCGGCGCGCACTCTCCCGCGCTTGTCAGCCAGGGCAAGATCGGCGCGGTCATCGCCGCCAAGCCCGCCGAACGCCGACAGATGCTCGAAGAGGCGGCGGGCATTGCCGGGCTTCACGTTCGCCGCAAGGATGCCGAACAGCGGTTGCGCGCGACCGAGACCAATCTCGCGCGGCTCGACGAGATCATCGCCGATCAGGATGCGCGCGCCGCGGCGCTGAAGCGTCAGGCGCGACAGGCGGAAAAATATCGCCGCCTGTCGGACGAAATCCGCGTTGCCGAGGGGCGGATGATCTACGCCCGCTGGCGCGATGCCGCGGCGGCGGCGGAGATCGCCAAGAAAGAAGCGCGCGCCGCCGAAGCGCTGGTCAGCGAAAAGGCCGAGGCGCAACGCGCGGCGGCGGCGCACCAAAGTGCTGCGGCGGACGCGCTCGCCAAGGCGCGCAGCATCGCGCTGGAGGCGCGCGACAGGGCCAACGAAACCGGCCACCGGCTCAGCGCGCTGCGCACCGAGCGCGAAGGCGTGGCACGCCGGATCGATGAACTCGCGGCCAGCAAGACACGGCTGGCCGAGGACCGCGCGCGCGAAGGCGAGCTGGCCGGCGATGCTTCCGCCGCGATCAAGCGCCTCGACGAGGAGCGTGCGGCGCTTGCCGAGCGAATCGAGGCGGCGGAGGCGCGGCTTCCCCGGCTCGAATCGGCGCTTGCCGATGCGGAACGGGCAGCGCGCGATGCCGAAGTGGCGCTCGCCCAGGCGCTCGGTCAGCAGGCGAGCGAATCGGCCGATGCGCGCGTCGCTGCGGCGGCGCTGAAGGCTGCCGAGGAACGCCGCGACCGGTCGGCGCGCGATCTGGCGCGCGTGGTGAGCGAGATTGCGAACCTGCCCGATGCCGCGCCGCTGACTGCAGAGCGCGACCGGGCGGCGGCGGAACGCAAGCAGGCGCTCGAGCGTGCCGAGGGCGCCCGCACGCAACTCGCCAATGCCGATGCCAGCGAACGCAGCGCGATCGAATCGCGCGAACGTGCGCAATCGGCGCGTGCCGCCGCACATGCCGAACTCGCCGCGCTCGACAGCGAAGCCGCGGCGCTGAGCAAGGCGCTGCGCGATGACGGGCGCGAACGGTTGCTCGACAGGCTTCAGCCCGAACCGGGCTATGAACGCGCGCTGGCGGCGGCGCTTGGCGACGATCTGGAAGCTGGGCTCGATCCCGCAGCCACGCGCTACTGGGCGGGGGCGGAGCCGGCGAAGGAAGACCCCGACGCGCCGCCGGGCACGACGCCGCTCGCCGCGCATGTCGAGGCGCCCCATGCGCTGGCGCGGCGGCTCCAGCAGATCCTCGTCGCCGATTCGGATGATGGCCAGCCGCTCGCGGTCGGGCAGCGGCTGGTGACGATGGACGGCGTGCTGCGGCGCTGGGACGGATATATCGCAAAATCGGGCGGCGCGGCGGCGGCCGAGCGGCTTGAGCGGCGCAACCGGCTGCGTGCGATCGACAAGGCACGGCCCGCCGCTGTCCGCGCCGTCGAATCCGCCGACGCCGAACTGACGCGGATCGAAGCGGCCATCGAAGAAGCACGGCGGTCGGCCGCCGATGCGCGCCGCACGCTCCAGTCCTGCGAGACGAGCGCGCGCGAGGCGGGGCGCACCGAGGATCGTATCACCGGCCAGCTCGAACGGATGGAGGCGCAGCGCGCCGATCTGGACGAGCGACGCAAACGCATCGCGGGCGAACAGGAAGAGGCGGAGGACGAGGTTCGCCGTGCGCAGGTCGCGGTCGATGCGCTTCCTGACAGCAGCGCGACCGAAACGCGCGTGGCGACGCTGTCGTCCGAAGCCGAGGCGAAGCGCGCCGCGGTGGCGAGCGCACGCACCGACCGCGCGACTCTCGACCGCGAAATCACGCAGGACCGCGAGCGCGTAGCCGCTGCCGAAACCGACAAGCGCAACTGGCAGGCGCGCGCCGGCGAGGCGACGCGGCGGATCGCCGATATGGAGGAGCGCGAGGAACGGCTTGCCGAGGAAAGCGCGATCCTTGCCGCCAAGCCCGAGGGACTCGACAAGGCGATTGCCGAAACCGAGGCGGGACTATCCGAAGGCCGCGAAAAGGCGGAAGCCGCATCGGCATATGAGCGAGCGGCCGAGGCGAAGCTGCGCGAGGTCGAGGCGACGGGGCGCGAAGCGTCCGAGGCGCTGGCCGAAGCGCGCGAGGGGCGTGCCGGCGCCGCGGCGCGCGCCGAAAATCAGGAAGCGCGCCGGATCGAGATGGGACGCGTCGCGGGCGAACGCTTCGAATGCCCACCGCCACTGCTGCCGCAAAAGGCCGGTTTCGAGGCCGATCAGGTCGGGACGCCCGAAGCCGAATCGCAGCGCCACGAAAAGATGATTCTCGACCGCGAACGGATTGGACCGGTCAATCTGGTCGCCGAAAGCGAGCTGAAGGAGCTGGAGCAATCATCGACCAGCAACCTTGCCGAGCGCGAG
This sequence comes from Stakelama marina, assembly GCF_018122655.1. Taxonomy (GTDB): domain Bacteria; phylum Pseudomonadota; class Alphaproteobacteria; order Sphingomonadales; family Sphingomonadaceae; genus Sphingomonas; species Sphingomonas marina. The sequence continues at coordinate 90,004 of NZ_JAGRQC010000003.1, read as the reverse complement.
GAACTGGGTCAGGCGGTCAACCGGCTGCGCGGGTCGATCGGCACGCTCAACCGCGAGGGGCGGCAGCGGCTGCTGGCGGCGTTCGAGGCGGTCAACGCGCATTTCCAGCGGCTGTTCACGACGCTGTTCAATGGCGGCCAGGCGCATCTCGAACTGGTCGATTCGGACGATCCGCTCGAGGCGGGGCTGGAGATCATGGCCCAGCCGCCGGGCAAGAAGCTGCAATCGCTAACGCTGCTTTCGGGCGGCGAGCAGGCGCTGACCGCGGTGGCGCTGATCTTCGGCCTGTTCCTTACCAACCCCGCGCCGATCTGCGTGCTCGACGAGGTCGATGCGCCGCTCGACGACGCCAATATCGATCGGTTCTGCGATCTGCTCGACCGCATGAACGAGGAAACGCGCACGCGCTACCTGATCGTCACGCACAACGCCGCGACGATGAGCCGAATGCACCGCCTGTTCGGCGTGACGATGGTCGAACAGGGCGTCAGCCGGCTGGTGTCGGTCGATCTGGGCGGCGCCGAAACCTTGCTCGCGGCCGAATAGTCAGGCGAAACGCGTCTTCGGGATGTAGCTGATCCGGCACGCGAGATCGGCCTCGCCGCTGGCGACGATATAATGATCGTCGGCGTCGGCAATGCCGGTGGTGAAAATGATCGGCGAGGACAGGTACATCCGATCGGCGAGCGCGGCGGTCAGCGACGGATCGGCTTCGATCAGCGCGTCGTCATCCTCGACGCGCAACACCCTGGTCGGATCGTCGCGGTCGAGCAGCGCCCAGAAGGTTCGATAGGCGCCGATCGGACCTTCATGGTCGACGCCGTGATACAGCATCAGCCAGCCCTTCGGTGTCAGCACGGGCGGGGTGCCACCGCCGACCTTGCGCGCGGCCTTCGACCCCTTTCGCGCGCGGATGCCGCCGGTGTCGCAGGGCTTCCAGTGCAGCGCGTCGGGCGATTCGGCGAGGTTGATCGAAGGGCCGCCGGCAAAGTCGCTGTCCGGCGGCGGCGCGATATAGCTTTCGCCGAGCGGTCGGGTAAGCGCGAAGAAGCGGTCGCCGACCTTGCCGTGAAACAGCGCCATGTCCTTATTCTGATGATCGAGCACAACGCCCATCGGCCGGTATTCGAGACCGTCGACCGACCGGCGCAGGACGCTGCAATGCCGGTTCGCCGAAACGCCGCAACTCACCATCTGCCAGGCGCCGCCGACAATGCTGATGCGGGCGTCCTCGATGCCATATTGTTCATATTCGGCCGACGGCGCGATCGCATGGTCGTAATGGACCGCGACCACCTCGCGCGCATCGGGAGAAAGCTCGACCGGAAGCAGCCAGGAAAGCGAGGTAAGCCCGATCAGCCTGCTCGCACGGTCCTTCACGCTGAAGAAGCGCGGATCGTCCATGGTGACGCTGTCGATCGGATAGCGGTCGAGGACGAATCGTTCTGGCGTCCAGCGGATCGCGCGCACGGCATCGTCCTTTACCGGGTCGCGCAGCGCCTCCGCCACGCGCACCATCAGCAAAAGGTTGCCGCCCCCCAGCCGCGTCAGCCCCGGATTGAACGCCCCGAGCACGAAAGTCGGTTCGGCAATGCCGTTCCTGAGCGGCGAGCGCGAAAGATCGACCATGTCGGGGGTGAAGATCAGGTGATCGTCGAACATGGCCATGATTTCCCGGCTCCTAGTCTTCGCGCAGTCGTTCGTGGTGGCGAATCACCTCGTCGATGATGAAGCGCAGGAATTTTTCGGAGAATTCGGGATCAAGATCGGCCTCCTGCGCCAGCTTGCGCAGCCGTGCGATCTGGCGGTCCTCGCGCCCGGGATCGGCCGGAGGCAGGCCGCTTTCGGCCTTGTAGCGACCGACCGCCTTGGTGATCTTGAACCGCTCGGCAAGCATGAAGACGAGCGCGGCATCGATATTGTCGATGCTCTGGCGAAAGCCTGTCAGCACGTCGTCGCTCATTCGCCGTTCTCCGCGTATCGGTGTTCGGCGCCTTGTTGCGCGGGCGCGCGCGATGCGCAAGGCTTGCGTTCCGCGCAAAGGACGGCCACATCGCGGATTAGATGAACGCCACCGTCCACCGCCTAGACCCGCGCGGCAAACCCTCGCTCGAGCCGATGATGAGCCTGGTCGCGCATGACCTCAACCTGGTCAATTCGGTCATTCTCGACCGGATGCAGTCGGATATTCCGCTGATTCCCGAGCTTGCCGGTCATCTGATCGCGGGCGGCGGAAAGCGGTTGCGGCCGATGCTGACGCTCGCGAGTGCGCAGTTGCTGGGCTATGCCGGGACGCGCCACCACCGGCTTGCCGCCGCGGTAGAGTTCATCCACACCGCCACGCTGCTCCACGACGATGTCGTCGACGGATCGGACCTGCGCCGGGGCAAGCGGACCGCGAATCTGATCTGGGGCAATCCGGCGAGCGTGCTGGTCGGCGACTTCCTGTTCTCGCGAAGTTTCGAATTGATGGTCGAGGACGGCAGCCTGAAGGTGCTGAAGATCCTCTCCAACGCCTCTGCGGTGATTGCCGAGGGCGAGGTCAACCAGCTTACCGCGGTGCGCCGGATCGACATCGGCGAAGAACGCTATCTGGAGATCATCTTGGCGAAGACCGCGGCGTTGTTCGCCGCAGCCTGCCGCATCGCCGCGGTGGTCGCCGAACGCAGCGAAGCCGACGAGGTCGCGCTCGATGCCTATGGCCGCAACCTCGGCATCGCCTTCCAGCTTGTCGACGACGCGATCGACTATACGTCGGACTCGGGCACGATGGGCAAGGATGCCGGAGACGATTTCCGCGAGGGCAAGATGACGCTTCCGGTAATCCTCGCCTATGCCCGCGGCGACGAAAAGGCGCGCGCGTTCTGGAAGGACGCGGTTACCGGCAAGCGCAGCTCGGACGAGGATTTCGCCGAGGCGATCCGGCTGGTGCGCGAAACGCGGTCGGTCGACGATACGCTGGCGCGTGCGCGGCACTATGGCCAGCGGGCGATCGACGCGATCGGCGGCTTTCCGGCAGGTGCGGCCAAGTCGGCGATGATCGAGGCGGTCGAATTCGCGGTGGCGCGCGCCTATTGACGATGGCCGGTAGCGGCGCTCAATCGTCGTCGTCGAGGCCCAGTTCGTCCTCGTCGTCGATATCCATCGTGTCTTCGTCGCGCTCATATTGTTCGGCGACGGCTTCGTTTATCATTTCGAGCTGTTCGTCATCGGCCATCAGCTCGATCACGTCGCCGTCCTCATCCTCGATATGGATGATATATTCGTCGCCAATCGCGGTTATCGCGAACTGTGCGAGGGCCTTCGCCATGTTACGCCTCCTCGGGATTTGGCCTTCGGGTTTGTTGGCGAACGCTAGGGCGGCCATTCGGTTGCAGGCGTTCTGATGGCCGGTCTTCCCATCGATGCGGTTCTGCCCGACCTGCTGAAGGCGCTGCGCACGGCGTCGAACGCGGTCTTGGTCGCGCCGCCGGGCGCCGGCAAGACGACCGCGGTCGCGCCTGCGCTGCTCGGTGAGCCGTGGTGTACGGGCGAGATTCTGCTGCTGTCGCCGCGCCGCATCGCCGCGCGCGCCGCGGCCGAGCGAATGGCGTCGCTGGCGGGTGAACATGTCGGTGAAACATTCGGCTATGCGACGCGGATGGATGCGCGGCGATCCGATGCGACGCGCGTTACGGTCGTCACCGAGGGCATTTTCGTCAACCGCATCCAGGCCGACCCCGAACTCGCCGGCGTGTCGGCGGTGCTGTTCGACGAGGTGCATGAGCGCAGCCTCGACAGCGATTTCGGAATGGCGCTCGCGCTCGATGTCCAGTCGGCGCTCCGGCCCGACCTGCGGCTGGTGGCGATGTCGGCGACGCTCGACGGCGCGCGCTTTGCCGGGCTGATGGACGGCGCCCCGGTGATCGAAAGCGAGGGGCGCAGCCACCCGCTCGACCTGCGCCATATCGGCCGCGCGGGCGAGGGTCGGATCGAGGATGCGGTCGCCGGGGCAATCCGGCTCGGCCTGCGCGAACATGACGGCGGCATCCTTGCGTTTCTTCCCGGTGTTGCGGAGATCGAGCGGACCGCCGAGCGGCTTGCGGGACTGGACGCCGGCATCGTGCTTCACCGCCTCCACGGCAGCATGGAGCCGGCGGCGCAGCGCGCGGCCATCACGCCCGATGCCGGGGGGCGGCGCAAGCTGGTGCTCGCAACCTCGATTGCAGAGACGTCGCTGACGCTCGACGGCATCCGTATCGTGGTCGATTCGGGGCTGGCAAGGCGACCGCGCTACGACCGCGCTGCGGGAATGACGCGGCTCGTCACCCAACGCGCCAGCCAGGCGGCGGTGGCCCAGCGCGCGGGTCGCGCGGCGCGGCAGGGGCCGGGCGTCGCGATTCGCCTGTGGGAAGACGCGGCGACGGCGGGAATGCCGCCCTATGATCCGCCAGAGATTCTGGAGGCCGACCTGTCGGCGCTGACGTTGTCCTGCGCGATCTGGGGTGTTTCGGATCCGCGCGATCTGCGCTGGATCGATCCGCCGCCCGATGCCGCCATCCGCGAAGCGCGCGCTCGGCTGACCCGGCTCGAAGCGCTCGATTCCGACGGTCGCCCGACCGACCATGGACGCGCCATCGCGCGGCTGCCCCTGCCGCCGCGGCTGGCGCACATGCTGATCCGCGCAGGTGAGCGCGGGCTGGAGCAGATCGCGGCGCAAATCGCGGTGTTGCTGGGTGAGCGCGGGCTTGGCGGAAGCGATCCCGATCTGGAGATGCGGCTGCGCCGATGGCGTTCGGAGCGCGGCCGGCGCGCAGAGGCGGGACGCCGGATGGCCGCGCGCTGGGCGAAGCTCGTCTCGCGGCGGGGTGGCGGTGAGGATCAGGATGACGCGGTAGCGACGTGCATCGCGCTTGCATATCCAGACCGTATCGCGCGCCGCCGCGATGCCTCGGGCGAGCGCTGGGCGTCCGCCGGCGGTCGCGGGTTCCGGCTTGATCCGCAATCGAGCCTCGCGCGCGGCGAATGGCTGGCGGTGGCGGAAACGCAGGGCATGGCGGCGGGCGCGCGCATCCTGTCGGCAGCGCCGATCGCCGCGGAAAGTGTCGAACGCCTGTTCGGCGATCAGATCGCCACCGTGCGCCATGTCCGGTTCGATCGCGAGACCGGCGCGGTCGCGGCGACGCGCGAGCGGCGGCTCGGCGCGATCCGGCTGTCGACCGGTCCGGACAGCGATGCCGATGCGCGCGAGGTAGAGGCGGCGCTGCTTGAGGGCGTGCGCGAACACGGGCTCGATCTTTTGCCGTGGAACGCGGCGGGACATGCGTTGCGCAAGCGCGCGGCGTTCGCCGCCGACCATGGCGGGCCCGAAGTCGCCTTGGACGACTTTTCGCTGACCGAACGGCTCGACGAGTGGCTGCCGCCGCTGATCATGGGCAGGCGCAGGCTCGACGCGGTCGATCCTGCGGCGTTGACGCAGGTGATCGAAGGGCTGCTCGGCTGGGACGCGATGCAGGCGATCAACCGGCTCGCCCCCGCCCGGTTCGAGACGCCCGCCGGATCGAGCCATGCGATCGATTACGATGCCGATGGCGGGCCGACGGTCACGCTTCGCGTCCAGTCGCTGTTCGGTCTGGCCGCGCATCCGATGGTGGGGGGTGGCAGCGTGCCGCTGGTGCTCAGCCTAACCTCACCTGCGGGAAGACCGATCCAGACGACGCGCGACCTGCCCGGATTCTGGGTGGGAAGCTGGAGCGCTGTGGCGAAGGAAATGCGCGGTCGCTATCCCAAACATCCGTGGCCCGACGACCCGGCGTCGGCGCGGGCGACGCTCAAGACGAAAAAGGCGGATGCGCGCGCGCGCGAATCGCGCTAATCGGCGTCCTACTGGAAAGACTCGGAGGAAGTTCGTGCCTGCTGCCCGTATCTATCAACGCCCCAAGAACGCGATGCAGTCGGGTCGCGCGCGCACCGATCGCTGGGTCGTCGAATTCGAGCAGACCGAGCGGCAGGAACCCGACCCGCTGACGGGATGGGCCGGCCACGCCAATACCGACAGCCAGGTGCGGATGAATTTTCCCACGCTGGAAGCGGCCAAGGCCTATGCCGACCGCGAAGGGCTGACCTATCACGTCATCGCGACGCCCGAGCGCAAGCTGAAGCTTCAGGCCTACGCCGACAATTTTCGCTGATTTCAGCCGGCGGCGAGGATGCCGCCGCCCAATAGCAGCAACAGCTTGACGTCGATCGCCATCCCGTCTGCGCGCCGCGCGGCGACATAATCGGCGATTCCGTCCAACGGTACACGGTGGACGGCGATGTCCTCTTCTTCGTCCACGCCGCCGCCATCGCCGACCCGCGTCAGGCCGGTCGCGCGGACCAGCGTGAAGCCTTCGCTCGCCATGCCGGGTGAGGAGAAGAATTCGCCGAGCGATTCGAGATGCGCCGCGCGGTAGCCGGTTTCCTCCTCCAGCTCGCGTGCCGCGGCAGTGAGCGCATGTTCGTCCTCGCCGTCGTCACCGACCAGCCCGGCCGGCAGTTCGAGGCAGCGTCGTCCGAGCGGTGCGCGGTGCTGATCGACGAGCAGGACATGGCCGTCCTCCACCGCCAGGATCACCGCCGCGCGAATGCCGCGCGCGCGCGCAACGAATTCCCAGCGCCCCTGACGCTTCATCGTCAGCCAGTCGCCCTGCCAGACGGTTTCGACAGGCTTGTCCGAATCGGCGTGGCTCAAAGTTCGATCAGCCGGTCGGGAAGTTCGTTGGGATTGCCGTCGCTCTTCGGGAATTCGGCCTTCAGGATGGTCGCCATCTCCTCGACCGCGGCGACCATGCCGCCGCCGGTATCGCCGCGCCGGACATGTTCGACCAGCGCAGACATGGCATCGCCCCAGCGCTCGTTCGCGACGCGCTGATGGATTGCTTCGTCGGCGACGATTTCGGCCATACGCTCCTCAAGCGAAAGGTACAGGAGGATGCCGACGCGCGTTTCGGTGCGCTTTTCGGCGGCGACGCGAAACAGTGCCACGGCCCTGCGGCGCACGCGCCTCGACCGGGTCGTTCGCGGGGTCAGCGCGATCTTGAGGGGGGTCCATGCCACCGCATAGCGAACCGCCAGGAACACGACCGCCTGCGACAGCAGCAGGAAGACGAGGATGTCGCGCAGGCCCGGCTCGCCCCAGCCGCCGGTAAACCAGGCGATCTTCGCTTCGATGATCGACGGCCAGATCGCCGAAAGGCCGAGGACGACGAGCATCGCGAGCACGGCATATTGCACCGGTACGTCGCGATAGCCGTCCGAACGCTGCGCGATAACGGTCACGATCTCGCCGTCGGTGCCGCGTTCGGCCGCACTGACGGCAGCCGTGACGCGCGCATGTTCTTCCGCAGAGAGCCTTGTCGCGTGCGCCATCACCATCCTCCCGAGGCGCCGCCGCCTCCGAACGAGCCGCCGCCGCCCGAAAAACCACCGCCGCCGCCGAAGCCGCCGCCACCGCCGAATCCGCCAAAACCGCCGCCCGAATGGTGCGAACCGCCCGAGCCGAAGCCCGGACCCCACAGGATGACCGGCGCGATGCCGCCGCGCCGGCGATAGCGTCGCCCGCGCGCGCCGCGGCGCATCATCGGCAGCGCAATGAACAGGATGATGACCACCCAGAAGATCGCGACGCCCCAATTGCCCTGATCGCGGTGCGACTTGGCCTGCGCCTTGTGCTGCGCGATCTGCTGCTGCGCGCGTTTTTCTGCGGCTTCGAGCGGCAGCTTCATCTGCTCGGCGATTGCCTGCGCGCCCGCCATGATGCCGCCCGCCATGTCGCCCGCGCGAAATCGCGGCAGGATGATATTGTCGACGATCATTCCCGACAGCGCGTCGGTCATGATCGGTTCGAGGCCATATCCGACCTCGATCCTCACGCGCCGTTCCTTGGGCGCGACGATCAGGATGATGCCGTTGTTCGCGCCCTTCTGCCCGATCCCCCAGGCGCGGCCGAGCTGATAGCCATATTGGTCGATCTCATAGCCCTGCAGGTCGGGGATCGTCGCGACGACGAATTGCCGCCCCGACGCCTGTTCGATCGATTGCGAGAGCTGGGTGAGCTGCGCCTCCTGCTGCGGAGAGAGCAGGTTGGCGGCATCGACCACGCGCCCGCTGAGCTTCGGAAAGGTCTGCGCGTGCGCGGTGGCTGCCGCAAAAAGCAGCGCACAAAACAGCAGCAGGCGTTTGAGCGACACGGGCAGTCCGATCAGTTCATGTTCCCGAAATTGACCGTCGGCGCGTTTTCGGCGCCAGCCTTTGCCTGGAAGGGCACCATTGGTTTCGCGCCATAGAAGACCTTTGCGCCGATCGCGTCGGGGAAGGTGCGGATCGTGGTGTTATATTTGCGCACCGCCTCGTTATAGTCACGGATCGAGATGGCGATGCGGTTCTCGCTGCCTTCGATATCGTGCATCAGCGTCTGGAACGCCTGCTGGCTCTGCAGCTGCGGATAGGATTCGACCGTCGCGAGCAGGCGGCTGAGCGATCCGCCGAGCTGCGACTGTGCGGCCTGATACTGCTGCACCTTGGCCGGATCGGTCAGGTCGTCGGCGCTGATCTGCACCGATGTCGCGCGCGACCGCGCGTTCATCACGTCGGTCAGCGTGCCGCGTTCGGCCTGCGCCGCCGCCTTCACGGTGTTGACCAGATTGGGGATCAGGTCCGCACGGCGCTGATAGTTGGTCTGCACATCGGCCCAGCGCGCCTTGGCATTCTCTTCCGCCGTCGGGACGCTGTTCAGGCCGCACGCGGTCAGCGTGACCGCCATCATCAGCGCAAGAATCGCACGAATTCGCATCAAGACCCTCCGAAATATTCTCGTGCCGTCTTGTAGCGGAGCGCGAAGGTGGCATGAAGGAAATTCGGAAAAATTCGACCGGGGAGCGGGCAATGCTGAAGGAATTCCGCAAATTCGTGATGCGCGGCAACGTCATGGATCTCGCCGTCGGCGTGATCATCGGCGGCGCGTTTGCGGGGATCACCAAATCGCTGACCGACGACATCATCATGCCCGTTGTCGGCTGGATTTTCGGTGGTTTCAACTTTTCGAGCTATTTCATCCGGCTGGGGCCGATCCCGGCGGGCTATAGCGGGTCGCGAACCAACTATACCGCGCTGAAAGAGGCGGGCGTGCCGATGCTCGGCTATGGCGAGTTCATCACCGTCGCGATCAACTTCGTCATCCTCGCCGTCATAATCTTTCTGCTGGTGCGCAGCGTGAACCGGATGATGGAATCGTTCGAAGAGAAAAAGCCCGAGGTTGCGGCGCCCGAGCCTACCGACGTCGTGCTGCTGCGCGAAATTCGCGACGAACTTCGCGCCAAACGCGCACCTGAGGGCTGATCCGCGCGGTCAGGCGGCGGCGCGCTCTTCGGACAGCGCGTCGGTCAGGCTGGTGCCGTCGAGAATGTGCGCGGTTTCGTCGCGGACGCGCGCCATGGCGATGCGAATGGCGCATGTCGCCTCGTCCTTGCAGTCCTTGCACGGGCGATAGGCGGTGCGGCTGACGCAGGGGACGAGCGCGAGCGGACCTTCGATGATGCGAATGATTTCGCCGAGCGAGACCATGTGCGGCGGGTTGGACAGGCAATATCCGCCCGCCTTGCCCCGGTGCGAATGGAGCAGCCCGGCGTCGCGCAGATCGGCGAGGATCAGCTCGAGAAACTTGCGCGGCACATTGGCTTCGGCGGCAATGCGGTTCATCGGGACCGGCTTCCCGCCCGACCGCTGCTCCGCAAGGAACAGCATCGCTCGAATCGCGTAGCGGGACCGCTGGGTGAGCATGGGGCGCTAGTGACAGTCCTTTATGGCGGATACAAGGCGCGGGGCGGCTTTTCTTTGCTGCACAAGCCCCTATATTGGGCTTGCCGGTCTCGTGCCGGCTATGGCGATAAACTGCGGCGTGCAATAGGCGCAGCGGACCCGGGGGCAGTACCCGGCGGCTCCACCACCACCCGTCCGAACGGCGGATGATGACGGGGCCGAACCAGGATCGACGTGTGTTGAAAAGCGCAGCTTTCGCCCGGAATGGGACCACCGAAACGGCCCATATTCACAAGTGCCAACGATAACGAGGCGCTCGCGATTGCGGCCTAACCAAAGACCTCACGGTCTAGGTTAGAACGACAAAAGCGCGGTTGGACCGCACCGGGCAACAGAAGCGGATTCCGGCGGCTGCCAGGGGGGCCGAGCAACAGAACCCCCTGGACCTTCCAGCGTCTTTGCGAAGCACCCGCGTAACCGGCGCCCGCCAACTTCCATCAAATTATGCCGGTAGTACCAGCCGTGCCGTCGTGCCCTTGCCGCCGACAAGGTCGAACCGGCCGTTGAGCTGTTCGGCGAGCATCGTCGCGATGCGCAGGCCCAGGCTGTCGCTTGCCTCGATCGAAAATCCTTCGGGCAGGCCGTGTCCGTCGTCGCGGACCTCCACCTTGACCAGATCTTCGCCGTCGCGTGCGAGATGCACCTCGATATGGCCGGCATCGCGGTCGCGAAAGCCGTGCTCGATCGCGTTCGCCATCGATTCCGCGACGATCAGCGCCAGCGGCACCGCGGCGTCTGCATTGAGCGGCGTATCGTCGGCGACTTCGATCGTGCAGCGGATGCCGGTGCGGCCGCTCGCTTCGACGACATCGGCGCAAAGCGGCTGCAGAAACTCGCCCATGCTGCGCGTTGCGCCTGCCGCGTCATAAAGCTGGCGGCTGATCCGTCCGATCAGGCCAAGGCGGCGCGATGCCTCGTCCAGCGCCGCGCGGCCCGTCTCGTCGCGCACCTGGCGCTTTTGCAGCGACAACAGCCCTGCGGCGACCTGAAGATTGTTCGAGACGCGGTGCTGCAATTCGCGGAACAGCAATTCGCGCGTCAGGGCGAGCTGGCGGCTGACCTCGCGCTCGTGGCGGAGCTTGGCGTTGGCAAGCTGCATCCAGTGGATGATCGCGATGTCGGTTGCGACGACGAAAATGTAAAAGCCCAGCGCGATCATTCCGCCCGATTGCAGCGCGAAACTGTCGAGCGGCGGAATGAAGAAATACCAGGACAGCAGGCCGCAGATCACGGCGACCAGCGACCCCCAGCGCACCCCCAGCAGGAACGAGGACAGGATCACCGCAGGGAAGAACGTCACATAGGGGAAGCCGCTGGGAAGCCCCTGATCGACCGCAAAGCGCAGGAACAGCGCGGAAAGAACGAGCGCGGCGACAATCCCGATCGCGATGCCGGGCCGGTCGCGCGCCACCGGCATGCGCTCGATCAACGGATCGCGCGCGCGCGATTCTTCGGGATGCACCATGGATTGAAACCCTTTCGATACGCACACTAACGCATGGCGGCCATGCGCCAATTAACCTGCGGCAAGACGGTTTCATAAGCAACGGTTCGCTGCCGCAACGAAAAAGGGGCCCGCGAACGGACCCCTTTCCCTTGATCTGATGTCGTGAGGGCGATCAGTCCTCGGTGATGAACGACGGCAGGCCGATGTCCGAACCGTCCTCATCGGACTTGCCCTTGTCCTCGCCACGTTCACGGCGCGGGCCGCGATCGCGACGCGGGCCGCCCCGGCCGCGTCCACCGCCGTCGCGATCGCCGCCACCGCCACGGCCACGGCCGCCGCGATCGCCACGGTCACCGCGCGGTTCGCGCGGCGGACGGGTGTCCTCCAGCTCCTCGCCGGTTTCCTGATCGACGACGCGCATCGACAGGCGGACCTTGCCGCGACCGTCGATCTCGAGGACCTTGACCTTGACTTCCTGCCCCTCGGACAGCTCGTCGGAGACCTTTTCGACGCGCTCGTTCTTGATCTCCGAGACGTGGACGAGGCCGTCCTTGCCGCCCATGAAGTTCACGAACGCGCCGAAATCGACCAGATTGACCACCTTGCCGGTGTAGACCTTGCCGACCTCGGGCTCTTCGACGATGCCCTTGATCCAGTTCATCGCCGCTTCGATCTGAGACAGGTCGGACGAAGAGACCTTGATGACGCCTTCATCGTCGATATCGACCTTGGCGCCGGTTTCCGCGACGATCTCGCGGATGACCTTGCCGCCCGTGCCGATGACGTCGCGGATCTTCGACTTGTCGATCTGCATCGTTTCGATACGCGGTGCGTGCGCCGACAGTTCGCTGCGCGTTTCGCCCAACGCCTTGCTCATCTCGCCGAGGATGTGCGCACGGCCGTCCTTGGCCTGTTCCAGCGCGACCTTCATGATCTCTTCGGTGATGCCGGCGACCTTGATGTCCATCTGGAGCGAGGTGATGCCCTCGCTGGTGCCCGCGACCTTGAAGTCCATGTCGCCGAGATGATCCTCGTCGCCGAGGATGTCCGACAGGATGGCGAACTCGTCGCCCTCGAGGATCAGGCCCATGGCGATGCCCGACACCGGACGCTTCAGCGGAACGCCCGCGTCCATCATCGACAGCGAACCGCCGCACACCGTCGCCATCGACGAAGAGCCGTTGGACTCGGTGATGTCGGACAGCACGCGGATGGTGTAGGGGAACTCCTCCTTCGACGGCAGCACGCGGTGCAGCGCACGCCATGCCAGCTTGCCATGGCCGATCTCACGACGGCCCGGCGCGCCGAAGCGGCCGACTTCGCCGACCGAATAGGGCGGGAAGTTATAGTGCAGCATGAAGTGCGAATAGGTCAGGCCTTCCAGCCCGTCGATCATCTGCTCGCTGTCCTTGGTGCCCAGCGTGGTCGTGCAGATCGCCTGCGTCTCACCGCGCGTGAACAGCGCCGAACCATGGGTGCGCGGCAGGAAGTGGACCATCGCCTCGATCGGGCGCACCTGCTTCGTATTGCGGCCGTCGATGCGGCTGTCGTCCTTCAGGATCGCGCCGCGGACGATTTCGGCCTCGAGCTTCTTGAGCATCTTGCCGGCGGCCATCTGCTCCTGGCCCTCGGCCTCGGCAAAGGCTTGCTTCACCTTGGCGCGGGCTTCGTTCAGCGCGGCTGAACGCTCGGACTTGTCGGTCTTCTTGTAGGCGGCGGCGATGTCGCTACCGACCAGATCCTTGATCTTCGCCTTCAGCGCCGACTGGTCGCCCTTGTCGGCGATTTCCCACGGCTCCTTGGCGGCCTGTTCGGCGAGGTCGATGATCAGGTTCACGACCTTCTTGATCTCGGCGTGCGCGAACATCACGCCGCCTAGCATCACCTCTTCCGACAGCTCATTGGCCTCGGATTCGACCATCATCACGGCGTTGCCGGTACCGGCAACGACGAGGTCGAGATCGCCCTCGGCCGCTTCGGCCATGGTCGGGTTGAGGACATATTCGCCGTCCTTGTAGCCGACGCGCGCGCCGGCGATCGGCCCCATGAAGGGCACGCCCGAAATCGTCAGCGCCGCCGACGCCGCGATCATCGCGACGATGTCGGGCTCATTCTCGCCATCATAGGAGAGGACCTGACAGATAACGTTGATTTCGTTGTAGAAACCTTCGGGGAAGAGCGGGCGAACCGGACGGTCGATCAGACGGCTGGTCAGCGTTTCCTTTTCGGTGGCGCCGCGCTCACGCTTGAAAAAGCCGCCCGGAATGCGCCCGGCCGACGAGAATTTTTCCTGATAATGGACGGTCAGCGGAAAGAAATCCTGTCCCTCCTTGACCGACTTGGCCGCCGTGACTGCGCACAGCACGACCGTTTCACCGAGCGTCGCGAGAACCGCGCCGTCGGCCTGACGGGCAACGCGGCCCGTTTCCAGAGTGAGGGTCTGTCCGCCCCACTCCATTTCGACTTTCTTCATGTTGAACATCTGTTTTCCTTTACACCGGCCGCCCTATGCGGTCCGGGGCCTTTGATCGGGCGCCGCGACATGCGGAAAGCCCATATGGAGCCGTTCTTGGCTCAGGCCTGATCGCCGAATTGCGACCCGGCCAGTTTGATACTCCCGTGGCGGGAGCGTGGAGCGGCGGATATTCGCGACCGCTGCCCCGAATGACAAAAAGGCGGCCACCGGGCCGCCTTTCCGTTACTTGCGAAGACCCAGCTTCGCGATCAGATCGGTGTAGCGCTGACCATCTTTCTTGCGGAGATAGTCGAGCAGCGCACGCCGCTTGTTGACGAGGATCAGAAGACCGCGGCGCGAATGGTTGTCCTTCGCATGGGTCTTGAAATGCTCGGTCAGATTCTTGATCCGCTCGGTCAGGATGGCGACCTGTACCTCGGTCGAACCGGTGTCGCCGTCCGCGCGGCCATGTTCCTTGATAAGCGCGTCCTTGCGCTCCTGGGTGATCGACATCGTCGTCCTTTCTAAAACGTTCAGTCCATGTTGAAGCCGCGGACAACCCGGACTTCCCCGGATCGAACCTCTGCGAGCGCGACCGGAACATCGTCCAGCATCGCGAAACAAAGGCCATCGTCAGCGGCTGTTCCGACCAAGACCCGCCCCTGACGGAGCAGCCCTGCCTGGTCGGGTGTGAGGGAAAGAGCCGGGATGTCGTCCAGCCCCGCCCTCAGCGGCAGGATCATGTCTTCAAGCGCGCGGTCCTTAGCGGCTTCGTGCAATTTGTCCAGCGAAATCGCCGATTCGAGGCTGAACGGACCCGCCCTGGTCCGCCGCAGCATCGTGACGTGCCCCACGCTGCCGAGCGCAAGCGCGATGTCGCGCGCAAGGCTCCTGATATAGGTACCCTTAGACACATGGGCGGTGAAGGTCGCCGAATCAACCGCGCCCGCGTCCGCCGGGTGCAGGTCGAGCCGGTGGATCGTCACCGCGCGGGGGGTCAGCATCACCTCCTTGCCGGCGCGGGCGAGGTCATAGGCGCGCTCGCCATCCACCTTGAGCGCCGAATAGGCGGGCGGCATCTGCTCGATCGCACCGGTAAAGCGCGGCAGGACGGCCTCGATCGCCGCGCGGTCGGGGCGGCTGTCGGACGTTGCGACGACCGCTCCCTCGGTATCGAGCGTATCGGTCTGTTCGCCGAACTTCACCGTGAAGTCATAAATTTTTTCGCTGTCGAGCATGCGTCCGGCGAGCTTGGTCGCCTCACCCACCGCCACCGGTAGCACGCCCGAGGCCTGCGGGTCGAGCGTGCCGCCATGCCCGACCTTGCGCTTCGGATAGCCGCCGTCGCGCAGCGCGCGCTTGACCGCCGATACGCCTTGCGTCGAACCCGGGCCCACGGGCTTGTCGAGGATCAGCCAGCCATGCACCGCGTCACGATCCCATGCCGGCGAGCGTCAGCATCCCGCCGGCGACGAAGGTCACGACCGGCGACACGATCCGCGAGACGATATCGGCGTTCGGCGACAGCATCGGCAGCACGACAAGCAGGAGAAGGAGCAGCGGAAAGCCGAACCGGCCGAGCCGCGCATAGCGTTTCGCCAGCCGGCGCGGGAGCAGTCCCTCGACGACATGGCCGCCATCGAAAGGCGGGATCGGCAGCAGGTTGAAGATCGCCAGAAACACGTTGATGAGCAGAAAATTGAACAGATTGTCGGCGATGAAGCCGCCGCTTCCCTGCAGCACCGCCGCAAAGGTTTCACCGGGCATCAGCGCGAGCAGGATCGCCGCGATCATCGCCAGCGCGAGATTCATTCCCGGCCCGGCGAGCGCGACGAGCATCATGTGGACGCGCGGATTGCGCAACCGGTCGCTGCGCACCGGAACGGGCTTGGCCCAGCCGAAGATCGGCGCGTGCGTGATGGCGAGGATCAGCGGCAGCGCGACGGTCCCGACCGGATCGACATGCTTGACCGGGTTGAAGGTCAGCCGCCCGCGATCGGCGGCGGTCGGATCGCCGAAATAATGCGCGACAATCCCGTGCGCGACCTCGTGAAACACGATCGCCACGACCAGCGGCACCAGCCAGATCGCAAACGTATAGATGATGTTGCCGTCGTTCATCGCGCTCCCCTCAGCCGGCAGCGCTAGGGCATGGGGGATGCTCCGGGCAACCGCGATGGACGGCGCCGGACATTATTTTTCCTTTTCGGCTTCCTTGACGCTGTCGTGATCCTTGTCGTCGGGCGCCAGGCTGGTCTTCACGCTCACCACCGAACAGACCATGCCGGGAAAGCGATTGCTGTACACCTTCGAAAAAGTGTCGAAGCTTCCCGTCGGGCCGGTGCTGTACGCAATCCGGTAGCCGGAAATATGGTCGAGGCACGGCCCGGACAGCTCGACGCGGTACCAGCGGCGGCGATTGTCCTGCACGTAGAGGATATTGCTTTGCTTTCCCGCCTGCCAGTTGCGGAGCGCGTCATGGTCGGCAAAGGGGATGCTCGTTTCCTTGCCGATCTCGCGGTCAGGCGCGTGTTGCGCGGGCGCGGGCGACAGAAAAGCGGCGGTGGCGACCAGAATCGGTATCATCGCGACATTCTGGCAGAGGATAGCTTAACCGGCGCTGAGCGCTATTGGCGGAGCGCATCCGCAAAGTGCTTGCGACACAGCGCGACATAGCGGTCGTTGCCGCCGATTTCGGTCTGCTGCCCCTCGGCCACGGCGTTGCCCCCGGCATCGACGCGCAGGTTCATCGTCGCCTTGCGCCCGCAGCGGCACACCGATTTGAGTTCGACCAGCGCATCGGCGATCGCAAGCAGCCGCGCCGATCCGGGGAAAAGCTCGCCCAGAAAGTCGGTACGCAGGCCGTATGCGAGCACGGGCACGCCCAGTTCGTCGCAGGCGCGCGCGAGCTGGCCGACCTGTTCGGGCGTCAGAAACTGTGCCTCGTCGACCAGCACGCACCCGGTATCGCGCGCCGCCCGGTCGTGCGCGATCGCCGCGAACATATCGGTTGTCGGCCCGAACGCGTGCGCTTCGCTGGCGAGTCCGATCCGCGACGCGATCCGTCCGGCGCCAGCGCGATCGTCGATCGCGGAGGTCCACAACATCGTCGTCATGCCGCGTTCGCGATAGTTGAAATCGGCCTGCAACAGCGTGGTCGATTTTCCTGCGTTCATCGAGGCGTAGTAGAAATAGAGCTTGGCCATCGCCTCTTCTTGCCTTGCCGGGCGCGCAAATCCAGCCCCGTGGTTACGGTTATCGCGTCGTTAACGATGTCGGCATAGCGTGGCGTGCCAACCAACGGAGCGTTTCGTGCACCTGATTATCCATATGGGCTTTCACAAGACCGGGACGACCTGGCTTCAGCATCTGCTGAACCTCAATCACGAGGCGCTGGTCGCGCGCGGCATCTGGTACGAGCCGAAGGACGGATATCCGGCGCACCACCAAGAGGCGTGGAGGCTGTTGCGCGGCGATATGGGGCCGATTGCCGAGCTGGCCGATCATGCGCAGGCCGCCGGATGCACGACGATCCTGCTGTCATCCGAAGACCTCGAAGGCGTGGTCGTCAACCGGCAGATCGCGCTCGATATCGAGCAGGCCGCACGCAATGCCGGAGTGGAAACGGTAACGTGGCATGTGACGTTGCGCGAACCGGGCGCGTATTTCGCCAGCCTGTACGCGCAGTTGCAGCATCACATCTACGCCGATCCGCTGGAGATGTTCTTCGAGGTGATCCGCAAGGGCGTGCTGTTCCGGCCCGAGCCGTTGCCGGGACAGGACGGTACGCCTTATTGGTTCTACTGCTTCGACTATGCGCCGCTGCTACAGGCGTTCGCTGCCGACGGGCACCGGGTCATGCTCCACGATTATGAAGATTGCGATCCTTTTCCGGCGTGGCGGATGATCGACGGGTTGGGCGCGCTAGATGCGTTGACGATTCAGCCCGATCCATCGGGCCGCAATTCGCGGCTCGATGACGCCGCCGTCGCCGCGGGCTATCGTAAGCGTATGCTCCACGCGCTCGGCTCGGAGGCCGATTACGGCAGGATTTCGGATATCGTCGACCGCCATGTCGAGATCGGGTTCGATAGCGTCGACAGGCTTGCGGAAATCGTCGGCGAACGGTTCGTGGAGAGCTACCGCACGCTGGTGCAGCCATCGGGTTGACGCACGTCAGGCGTCCTCGTCTCCGGGTAGATCGCGCGCCACCTTCGGATCGCGCAGCAGCGAATCGATATGGCTCGCCTCGTCGAAGCTTTCGTCGGCGAGGAATTTGAGCTTTGCAGCGTATTTCGCATTGACGCGGTGCGCGACCTCGCGCTGCAGATAGGCGGTGTTCTGGCGCAGCGCCTTCAGCACCGCGTCCTCGTCCTCGCCGAGGAGCGGCTTCACGAAAACGGTCGCATGGCGCAGGTCGGGCGACATGCGCACCTCGGTCACCGACACGCTGTGGCTGGCGAGCGTCGGATCATGCACGTCGCCGCGCATCAGGATGTCCGACAGCACGTGCCGGACCTGCTCGCCCATCCGCAGCAGGCGCACCGAGCGCGATTCGGAGGTTTCACTGTGTCTCATTGCTCCCCTCCCGTATGCGGGAGGGGCCGGGGGTGGGCGCCCGGCCTCAACCTGGTACATCGCTGGGAGCGGGTGCCCACCCCCCAGCCCCCTCCCGCATGCGGGAGGGGGAGTTCGATCAAAGCGTCCGTTCGCGCATCTCGACTTCGAAGGTTTCGAGATAGTCGCCCGGCTTTATGTCGGTGAAGTTCTGCGTGAACGTCACACCGCATTCGAGCCCCGCGCGAACCTCGGGCACATCGTCCTTGAAGCGCCGGAGCGACGCGATTTCGCCATTGTAGATGATGACGTCGTCGCGCGTGATGCGTGCCTTGAGCGCCTTTCGGATAGCGCCCTCGGTGACGAGCAGACCCGCCGCCTTGCCGTGCTTGCCGGCGGAGAAGACTTCCTTGATCTCGGCGCGGCCGACGACCGTCTCGAACGCCTCGGGGCCAAGCTCGCCCGCCATCGCGGCGCGGATCTCGTCCGTCAGGTCATAGATGACGTCGTAATATTTCAGCGCCACGCCGTTCTTCTCGGCGATCTCGCGCGCCTTGGCATTGGCGCGGACGTTGAAGCCGATGATCGGCGCCTTGCTGGCAGAGGCCAGCGTCACGTCGCTCTCGGTGATGCCGCCGACACCCGAATGCAGGATGCGGACCTTGATGTCCTCGTTCGAGATCTTGTTGAGCGATCCGATGATCGCCTCGACCGTACCCTGCGTATCGCCCTTGACCAGAACCGGATATTCGATCGCCTGATTCTCCTTCAGTGCGGAGAACATGCTTTCGAGGCTCGCCGGAGCCTGTGCCGTGCGCTTCTGGTGAAGGACGCTGCTGCGATATTCGGCGACCTCGCGGGCGCGGGTTTCGCTGTCGACGACCTGCAGCGGATCGCCCGCCATCGGTACGCCCGACAGGCCGAGCACCTCTACCGGCATCGACGGTCCCGCCTTCTTCACCTGCTTGCCGTGATCGTCGATCAGCGCACGCACCTTGCCGCTTTCGGCGCCGACGACGAACACGTCGCCGACCTTCAGCGTACCGCGATTGACGAGGATCGTCGCGACCGGGCCGCGACCCTTGTCGAGCTTCGCCTCGATCACCGTGCCTTCGGCGGCGCGGTCGGGATTGGCCTTCAGCTCCATCAGTTCCGCCTGGAGCTGGATCTTCTCGATCAGCTCGTCGAGGCCGGTCTTCTTGAGCGCGGAGACTTCGACGTCCTGGACGTCGCCCGACATCTCCTCGACGATGACCTCGTGCTCGAGCAGGCGTTCGCGCACGCGCTGCGGATTGGCGTCTTCCTTGTCGACCTTGTTGATCGCGACGATCATCGGGACCTCGGCCGCCTTGCAGTGATTGATCGCCTCGATCGTCTGCGGCATCAGCCCGTCATCGGCCGCCACCACCAGGATGACGATGTCGGTGACGTCGGCGCCGCGCGCGCGCATCTCGGTAAAGGCTTCGTGGCCCGGCGTGTCGAGGAAGGTGATCTTCGACTTGTCCTTCATCGTCACCTGATAGGCGCCGATATGCTGGGTGATGCCACCTGCTTCACCGCCGGCAACGCCGCTGCCGCGCAGCGCGTCGAGCAGGCTGGTCTTGCCGTGATCGACATGGCCCATCACCGCGACGACCGGTGCGCGCGGCTGCAGATCGGCCTCGCTGTCCTCTGCGGTTTCAAGCTCGAGCTCGACATCGGCGTCGGAGACGCGCTTGATGTTGTGGCCGAACTCGGTGACGAGCAGCTCGGCGGTGTCCTGGTCGATCGTCTGATTGACGGTGACCGCCATGCCCATCTTGAACAGCGCCTTCACCAGGTCGGCGCCCTTTTCGGCCATGCGGTTGGCGAGTTCCTGCACGGTGATCGCCTCGGGAACCTGAACGTCGCGGACCTGCTTCTGCTGCGGTTCGCGCGATCCGCTGCCCGAATGGGACCGCTTTTCCTTTTCGCGCGCCCGCTTGAGCGCAGCGAGGCTGCGCGCACGCGCGCCCTCGTCGCCGCCAAGCGCGCGGTTTACGGTCAGCTTGCCCGACCGACGACGATCGTCGCCACCGCCGCTGCGGTCCTTGCGGTCCTTCTTGTCCTGTTTCTTCGACGGAGCAGGCGCCTTGGCGCTTGCCGGTTCCGGCCGTTCGACGGGCTTGGGAATTTCGGGACGCTTCTTCGGTGTGAAGCGGCGCGGGGCGGGCATGCCGGGATCGAGCTGCAGCACATTTTCGGGCTGCTCGGGCTTCGCATCCTGCTTCTTCGCCTTGGGCGCTTCGGCCTTGGCTTCCGTCTTTTCTTCCGGAGCAGCGTCTTCCTGCGCAGGTGCGGCCTTGTCGGCAGCCTCTTCCTGCTCGGCAGCCGCTTCCTCGGCCTTGCGATTTTCCTCGGCGCGGCGGCGCTCTTCCTCGGCAGCCTTCTGCTTTTCCGCGTCCTCGCGACGGCGCGCTTCCTCAAGCGCGGCCATGCGAGCCTCTTCGGCCTCGCGCAGGAGCTTTTCCTGAAGCTCCTTCTTGGTCAGCTGGTCGCCACCGCTCTTCTTTGCCGCGGGTGCAGGGGTTGGCGCAGGCGCCGGCGCTGCCGTTTCAGGCGCTGCCGGTGCGGGAGCGGCCTTCGCTTCCTCGCGCTGCTGCTCTTCGCCCGGACGGCCGAGCACACGACGACGCTTGACCTCGACCACGACCGTGTTCGACCGGCCATGGCTGAAGCTCTGCTTCACCTTGCCCGTTTCGACGGTGCGCTTGATGCCCAGCTTGCGTGCGCCCAGTTTCGGCTTTTCGTTTTCCGTGTCGCTCATCCGGTTACTCAGTTTCCTCTGTCGTCTCAGCGTCGCCCGCTTCGCTTTCCAGCGCCGATGCGCCCTGCGAGCGGGTTTCGCAAGGTGCGTTCACGCGTTCGGGTCCGATAAAGTGCAGCCAGCGGTCGAGCGCGAGCCCAACGCGCTTGGCCGCCTGGGCGTCGGTCAGCCCGGCATGTACCACATTTTCGCGGCCAAGGGCCAAGGACAATATGGTGCGTGACACGGGCAATGCCAATCCCCCCAGTCCGGACCCTTCGCGATCCGAACCGACGCGCCAGGCCTGGGCCAGTTTCGCGGCACCATCGGCACCGGCATCGGCGGCGTGCAGCAGCAGCCGCAATTGTCCCTGGCGCGCCGCCTGCGCGATCCGGTCTGAGCCCGTAATCAGCGCGCCGGCACGCGCTTCGAGCCCCAGCCGGTCGAGCGCGTTGCGCTCGAGCGCGCGTTCGATCCGCTCGGCAAGGTCGTCGGGGATACGCAGTTCGCCGGTCTTGAACCCGCGCGCCAGCGCACCGCGCAGCCGGCCTTTGGCCGCCGCGGCTTCAAGCTCGGCGCGCGTGACGCCGATCCATGCGCCGCGACCGGGCGCCTTTGCGCGGACATCGGGCAGCACGTCGCCATCGGGCGAGAGCGCCAACCGCACGAGTCGCTCGCGCGGGGCATGCTCGCCCGACAGGACGCATTTGCGTTCCGGGTCCGCCCCTTTCCGGGGCGAAATTGTCGTTACGCCGCGCGTATCATTGGTCGGAGTCCGCAACCGCGTCCTCCTCGGCGGGCGCATCCGCCTTGTTGTCGGCCGTGTCTTCGTCCTCGAACCAGTGGGCGCGGGCGGCCATGATGATCTCGTTGCCCTGCTCGTCGCTCAGGCCGTATTCGGCGAGGACGCCGCCCTTGTTCTCGGGCCGCTGGCTGGCATTGTCGTTACGGCGGCGCGGCTCGGGACGCTTCTTCTGCACCAGTTCGTCGGTGGCCAGATCGGCGAGATCGTCGAGCGTCTTGATGCCCGCCTTGCCGAGCGTGACGAGCATCGCCTCGGTCAGATAGGGCATTTCCGCCAGATCGTCCTCGACGCCGAGCGAGCGGCGCTCTTCGCGATTGGCTTCTTCGCGCCGCTCGAGCGCTTCGGCCGCACGGCTCTGCAGTTCGACCGCGAGTTCCTCGTCGAAGCCTTCGATCGAGGCGAGTTCGTCCTGTTCGACATAGGCCACTTCCTCGAGCGCGCCGAAGCCTTCGGCGACGAGGAGCTGGGCCAGCGTTTCGTCGACATCGAGTTCCTTCTCGAACATCGACGAGCGCTCGACGAATTCCTTCTGGCGCTTCTCGCTGGCGTCCTGCTCGGTCAGGATGTCGATGCCCTTGCCCGTCAGCTGGCTGGCAAGGCGGACATTCTGGCCGCGACGGCCGATGGCGAGCGACAGCTGATCGTCGGGAACGACCACCTCGATACGCTCCTCTTCCTCGTCGATGACGACGCGCGCGACATTGGCCGGCTGAAGCGCGTTGACGACGAAGGTCGCGGTGTCTTCGGACCAGGGGATGATGTCGATCTTTTCGCCCTGCATTTCCTGCACGACCGCCTGAACGCGGCTGCCCTTCATGCCGACGCACGCGCCGACCGGGTCGATCGACCCGTCATGCGAGATGACGCCGATCTTGGCGCGGCTGCCCGGGTCGCGCGCGGCGGCCTTGATCTCGATAATGCCGTCGTAGATTTCGGGCACTTCCTGCGCGAACAGCTTGCGCATGAAATCGGGATGCGCGCGGCTGAGGAAAATCTGCGGTCCGCGATTTTCGCGGCGGACGTTCAGGATCAGCGAACGGACGCGATCGCCGACGCGGACGACTTCGCGCGGAATCTGCTGATCGCGGCGGATGACGCCTTCGGCGCGGCCAAGGTCGACAACGACATGACCGAACTCGACGCGCTTGACGACGCCGGTGATGATCTCACCCGCGCGGTCCTTGAATTCTTCATATTGGCGCTCGCGCTCGGCGTCGCGGACCTTCTGGAAGATGACCTGCTTGGCGGCCTGCGCGGCGATGCGGCCGAACTCGATCGGCGGCAGCGGATCGACGATATAATCGCCGAGCGCGGCGTCCTTCTTGAGCTTCTGCGCGCCCTTCAGATCGACCTGCTTGAAATAGTCGTCGACCTGCTCGACCACCTCGACGACGCGCCACAGGCGCAGGTCGCCGGTATTGGGATCGAGCTTGGCGCGAATGTCGTTTTCGGCGCCGTAGCGAGCGCGGGCGGCGCGCTGGATGGCATCTTCCATCGCTTCGATGACGATGCCCTTGTCGATCAGCTTTTCACGCGCGACGGCGTCGGCGATTGCGAGCAGCTCGGCCTTGTTGGCGGAAATGGCGGTGGCCATGTTCAGTCGGTTCCTTCTACTTCGACTATCTCGTCCGCCCCGTCGGCGGAAAGCGGTTGGGTGGCGGCGATCAATGCGTCGGTCATCACGAGCTTGGCGTCCTCGACATCGTCGAAGCCGATCGTCATTGGCCCGTGGTTCTTCACGTCGATCGTGATCCGGTCATCTGCGACATCGGCGATCGGCCCCTGGATGCGCTTGCGCTTCTCGGTGACCTGTTTGAGCGTGACGCGCGCATCATGCCCTTTCCAATTCACATAATCGGAAAGGCGCGTGAGCGGGCGGTCGATCCCCGGCGAGCTGACCTCGAGCCGATAGGCGTGCTCGATCGGATCGCGGCCCGCCTCTTCCAGCGCGTCGAACTTGTCCGAAAGCCGCCGTGAAAGTTGCGCGCAGTCGTCGATGGTGAGCTGCCCCGTATCGGGCCGCTCCGCCATCACCTGCAGCGTCGGATCGGACTTGCCGCCGAACATCGCCACGCGCACGAGCTCGAAACCGAGCGCCTTGGCCTCCGGTTCGATCAGTGCGGTCAGTTCGGCGATATTCGCCATCCAAATCTCCAAACAAAGCTTTCGCGCTGCCGGAACCCGTCGGGTCCGACCTCGGCAGTGTCACCAATGTCGAGAAAGCAATGTCGATATAGGTCAATCGGCCCCGACGGGCAAGAGGCGCGTCACGACGGGTTGTAGCGGTCGAGAAATGCCGCGACGCGCGTCAGGAAATCGGTCGCGTGCTCGGCGTTCGCAAAGCCGTGGCCCTCGTCGGGGTAGACGACATATTCGTTCGGCTTGCCGAGATCGTCGAGCTTTTCGTGGAAGCGCCGCGACTGGTATAGCGGGACATTGTCGTCCTCTTCGCCGTGCGCGATCAGGATCGGGATGCGAACATCCTCGACATGGTCGATCGGCGATACCGCGTCGAGGTCGAACGAATCGTCGCCGCGCACCCGGTCGCGCCAATTCTGAAAATAGCGCGGCGCCGAAAAGCTCTTGCGGTCATAGCGGAGCATCGAGCCGACGTCCGAGATGCCGGCAAAACTGATCGCGCAGCGATAGAGATCGGGATTGCGCACCGCGCCCCACATCGCGGCATAGCCGCCGAAAGAAGCGCCCATGATGCACACGCGCTTGCCGTCCACGATGCCGCGCGCCTCAAGCCATTTCACGCCGTCGTCGATATCGTCCTGCATCGCCCGGCCCCACTGGCCAAAGCCGCTATCGACATAGCCTTTGCCATAGCCGGTCGAACCACGGAAATTGGGCTGAAGCACGACATAACCGCGGCTGGCGAGGAATTGCGCCCATCCATCATAGCCCCAGACATCGCGCGCAAAGGGTCCGCCGTGCGGCAGGACGACCATCGGCAGCTGTTTCGCCTCACGCCCCGCAGGCAGCGTCAGATATGCGGGAATCTCCATCCCGTCGCGCGCCTTGTACGCGACCGTTTCCATCGCCGCGAGCGACTTGCCGACAAGCCGGTTATACGGCTGCGCAAACGCGCTCGCATGCCGGTGCGCGCGGTCGTAGATATAATAGGTGCCCGGATCGACATCCGATGCACTGAAGACGACGAGCCACTGCCGGTCGGTGCTTTCCGATACGATCCGGTTCAGATGCGCGGGAATCGCGGTATCGAGCATTTCCTGTATCCCGCGCATTTCGGGATCGAACCATTTGGTTTGCGGGCGATCGGTGATGAAATCGACCGCTTCGAGTTCGCCGCGGCGACCGATCCGCACATCGTCCACATCATATCGGTCGTTCTGGTAGATCTGTTCGCCCAGCGTGTTGTTCGCGAAATCGTAGCGGAACAGCCCCAACCGGTCGTTCTTGCCTATCGCGACCGCATAGCCCTGGTCGCTGTGCGGCATGATGATGAACGAATCGATCCCGCTATCGTCCTCGTTGATCTTGCCGCGCATCGCCTTGTCGAAATGATCGTCGGCGCTGCTTCGGTAATATACCCACCAGCTATTGTGCAGGCGCCCGATCCCCGCGCGCAGCACGCCGTCGGAGTCGGCAAACCATTCCCAGACATATTGGCGGGGGCGCTGAATCGTCTTGGCGTGCCCGGTGGCAACGTCGATGCGTAGTACCGAGGGATATTCCGACACGTCCAGTTGCGTGCTGAGCAGGAAGAACCGGCCGTCGGGATCGACATAGATCACATCGTCACCGTCGACGCCCGCGCCCTGTTTTACGCGTTCGATCTCGTGGCTCTTCACGTCGAAGATCACCAGCCTCGTGGCCCGGACATCTTCTCCCATGAACTGGTCAGCGAAACTCAGACTGATGAGCAAATGGCCCTCGCCCGCCCAGCGAAACCATTCGAGCTTCTTGCCCTCGGGTATCCCGATAAACCGGGTGCGGCCGCTGCCCGACGCCTGCAGGTCGGTTATCAGCACCATGGTTTTTCCGTCGCGCTGGCCGCGCGCGGCGAGCAAGCGCCCCGAAGGAGAAAGCTTGGGACCCGATACAAAGGGGAGCGCCCCGAAATCCGCCGTCGTCGGCACAACCGGCGATGCGCCCGCCTCCGTCGGCAGGGGGCCTGCGAAGCCCGTGCTGGCCCATGCGAACGCCGCGGCCAACACGACCAGGCGCAGGAATCGATTTGCAATCATGAATTTAGCTCCCCCAATCAGCATCTTGCCAAAGTCCGGGCGGGAAGCAACTCTTATCCGCGACGTGAGTCGTCCAAGGGACGAACCAAGACACGAAGGAACCCGAATGTCCCCGTCTTCGTCCATTGTCGCCGCGGCGGGCTTGCTGATCCTGACAGCGTGTTCGCAGGGGCAGCGGTCCGACCAGCAGGCTGGCGGCCCCTATGCGTCGGCATCAGCCACGACCGACGGCCGGTCTGCCGGCACGCCCGTTCCCGTCCCCGACAGTTCGGCGTCGTTCACGCTCAGCGCGGTTGCGGAGTTCGACAATCCCTTTTCGGTCGCGTTCCTGCCCGACGGTCGGGCGCTGGTCACCGAAAAGCCGGGACACATTAAGATCTGGAAGCGGGGCGAGCAGCCGGTCGATGTCGGCGGCGTTCCCGCGGTCGAATATGGCGGGCAGGGCGGGCTGCTCGATATCGCGCCAGCGCCGACTTTCGCGGCGGATCGCGGCATCTATTTCAGCTATTCGGAGCCGGGCAGCGGCGGCAGCGCCCTGGCGCTTGCCCATGCCACGCTCGACGAGAGCGGTGCGTCGCCCAGGCTTACCGGTCTCAAGGTCATTTTCCACCAGCAACCGCCCGGCGGCGGCGGTCAGTTCGGCAGCATCATCGCCTTCGCCCCCGATGGCCAGTCGCTGTTCCTCTCGTCCGGGGAACGTCAGCGCAAGACCCCCGCGCAGGACCCGAACAGCGCGCTCGGCAAGATTTTGCACATGACGCTCGACGGCAAGCCCGCGCCCGACAATCCCTATCTATCCGCGGGTGGCGAGCGCGCCTATATCTGGTCGTCCGGCCACCGCAATCCTTATGGCCTGACCTTCGATGCCGCAGGAAATTTGTGGGAGATCGAGATGGGGCCGAAGGGCGGCGACGAGCTCAACCTGATCCTGAAGGGCAGGAATTACGGCTGGCCGGTGGTGTCGAACGGCGACAATTACGACGGCTCGCCGATTCCGGACCACGATACGCATCCTGAGTTCGAACCGCCCAAGCTCTGGTGGAATCCGTCCATATCGCCCGCAGGTCTCGTCATCTGGTCGGGCAGCGATTTTCCGCAGTGGCGGGGATCGGCGATCATGGGGGCGCTGTCGGGCCAGGCGCTGGTGCGCGCGAAGCTGAACGGCACCGACGCGCAGAAGGTCGATCGCTGGGACATGGGGATGCGGATTCGCGACGTGGCGCAGTCGCCCGACGGATCGTTGTGGCTGCTTCAGGACGGCGACAACGGCAAGTTGATGCGCGCGGTGCCGAAGTGAAGGTTCAGCTTCGCGCGATCAGGTAATTCATCCGTGCGCCGGCGATCGGCCGGTCCCTGTCGTCCTGCCACGCCACCGCTTCGACATTGGCGACGCGCGTGCCGAGCCGCGTGACGATGCCCTGTGCGCGCGTCGTCTTTTCGCGTCCGCCGCGCATGAAGTCGATCGTCACGTTGACCGGCTTCACCCGCGCATCGTCGTTCCCCAGCGCATCGTGGAGCGCGACGATCGCCGCCATTTCGAGCAGCCCGCCGATCGCACCGCCGTGCAGGAAGCCGGGCCGCCCGAGGACATCGCTTTCGAACGGCATCGCGAGGATCGGCGCGGCGCCATCCTCATGCGATTCGACGGTGAGTTTCAGCAGCTCTGCATAGGGCGGCAGCTTCATGCCGGCATGTCCAGCAGCATGAAGGTGCCCGCGACATGCGCGAGCGGATCGTCCGGATCGCCGTCATGCGCCTGGCCGCGTACAAAGGCGATCGAGCGGGTGACGCGGTAGCATTCGCCGCGTCCGATCACCGTGCGGTGCGGCGTGGCGGGGCGAAGATAATCGATGCGCAGGTCGAGTGTCGCCTGCGGTGCGAACATGCCGCGCTTCAGCCAGGCCGAAATGCTCGTCGCCATGTCCATCAGCGTCAGGATGGGGCCCGAGGCGATTACACCGCGTTCGGGATCACCGATCTGGTCGGGCTTGTAGGGAAGCGCAAGCTCTGCCCAGTCGGCGCCGTGATCGTGATATTCGATGCCCAGTCGGCGCCCATGGCCGTCCGACCGCGCAGCGAAGAAACGCGCGGGATCGAAATCGGATGTTGCTGTCGGGCCGCCGGCCATGCGTTTTTCGTCCTTCCTGTCCGTCACGCTTGCGTAGGGCGGCGCGGGGGCGCTGCCAACCCATAGGCGCCATGAACATTACACCGTTGTAACTACATGCAGCCGCCCGCTGCGCCATAGCCTGCGCACCGTTCGTAACGGAAGGGAGGGAAAATCGATGACGCTCGATATCGCGGAGATCGCGTCGCTGACTACCAATGTGGCGATGGCGGGTTCGGTAGCGCATATGGTTGATAGCGGCGACGAGGTGTTCGAGATGCTGGTCGCGATTGCCTCGCTCGTCTCTTCCCGGTGATCGCGGCGGCAGGGGCGCAAAATCTCCGACCGGCATTTTTCGACGCGCAGCGCCGGTCGATCGCGTTCGCGCGCGACTGGCATAATTCGGCGGTGACCGCGCGGTTGCGCGACGCTTTTGGCGGAGCCGAAAATGCCGAGGCGGTAATCCGGCGGGCAAGGCTTTTGCTCGCCGATACCGGGTGGCTGCATGACCTTGTCGAGCGCATGGTCGGCGCGCTTGCCGACGATCCGCTTTTCGAACCGCCGCTGCCGGTCCGGCGGAGCGGTGCGAGTGTGAGCATCGTCCTGTTCGAATCATCGGCGGCGTCGGTGAGTGCAACCGTCGTCGATGCCGTGGCGATCGCCGCGCGCGGCCTGCCTGATGCGGTCACGGTGCCCGGACGCGCCGTCGTGACCGCCTATCTGCGTGCCGGTGGCGCGCGACTGCTGCGGTGGGATGCCGGCCCGGCACCTGCCGAATTTCAGGCCGCCAATGCGCCACCGGCGCGCCCGATCGCGCCGCTGCGGCTGGATGACGGGATGGTGGTCGAACATGACGGGCGGCGGCGGGCGCAGCTTCTTGCCGATGTCCGGGGTGATGTCGTTTCGGTGACCATCGCCGCGCGCTGCGGTCAGGCACCGCTCGCGCGCGAATATCGCAGGAGTGACGGGGCATTGTTGCGCGTCTCGGCGCTCGATGTGGCCGATTCGCGCGCTGCGCTGCTCCTGACCCTTCTTCGTGAGACCGGGCGTCGTGACGCTGGCGCGTGCTTCGAGCGCGTGACGCGGCACCCGGCGTTCCATCTTCGCTGGGAGGCGATGCGCGAATGGCTCGCGCTCGACGCGCTGGCAGCACTGCCGAGACTGCGTGAAATGGCCGATGACGATCCGCACCCCGAAATCCGCGTGGCAGCGGCGGCGATGCGCCAATGCTTGGAAAACAAGCTGGGGGCAATGCCATGCCACGCCTGATCGATCCCGGTGAGGGCGATGCGATTACGCTCGACGCGCTTTGCGACGCGCTTGCCGATAGCCCGGTTGATATTCGTGATGAGGATGCTTTTGCCAGTCTCGGACCCGTGCTTGCGCGGCTCGGGCGCAACGGTGATTTCCTGGCCGACCTCGCGATCGACAGCCTCTTGTCGCGACGGGACGAGATCAGCGCCCGGCATGGCTATGGTCCGCAGGTCATGCTGCTTCGTCCGCCCGATGGCCGGTTCGTCCTGCGCGCCAATTTCTGGCCCGCGCGGCACGATGCGGTGACGAAGGCCAGCGGCGAACGGGCATTTTTCTATGATGTGCCGCACGACCACAATTTTCCGTTCCTGACGGTCGGGTATCTGGGTCCGGGCTATTGGAGCGATTATTACGAATATGACGGCGACAGCGCGGCCGGTGGCGCCGGAGCGCCTGCCGGACTCCGTTTCGTCGAGCGCGCGCGGCTCGATCCCGGCAAGCTGATGCTGTACCGGATGCGGTGCGACGTGCACGTCCAGCTTCCGCCGGACCGGTTCTCGGTATCGCTCAACATTCTCGGCTACGATCCAGAACAGCCGTGGCTCGACCAGTATCGCTTCGATATCCGGCGCAACATCGTTGCAGAGGTGATGACGACGGCGCCATCGGAAGTGTTGCTGACGCTTGCCGCGAAGCTGAGCGGCAATGGCTGCGATCTTGCCGAACATTTTGCGCGCCACCATCCCTGTCGGCGTATGCGGCTGACGGCGAAGCGGGTGCTGGGCCGTGAAATTGATCCGAAACCGATTTAATCGGCCGCTCGGGCAAGCCATGCCGCGCTAGCGTCAGGTCGGTGGGGGAACGGGTCGTCAGCAATGTCGTCATGGCCGGTTTGGCCGGCGCCGCGCAGCGTCGCGGTATTGCCCTGTCGGGCAGCGCCGAAGCGGCCGCCGATATCCTGCTTTCGGCGTGGAGCCCGGATGCCGAATCGGCGACGGCGCATTTGCACGCCGCCCGCCAGGCCGGCTGGTCGGGGCCGGTGATGCTCGTGGCCGATTGCGGCAATGCGGACATGGTGATCGAAGCGCTCGACGCGGGGGCAGGCGACGCGGTGCCGGCTGACGCGTCGCCCGAAGAGGTTGCTGCCCGGCTGGCTGCGTTGATCCGGCGCCCGCGCCCGGCGGTGATCCGTGTCGGCGACCTCGCCATCGATCGATTGTCGCGTCAGGTCACGCGCGCCGGACGGCCGCTCGACCTGTTGCCGCGCGAATATGCGATCCTGCTGCACCTTGCCGAGCGGGTCGGCCGTTGCATCAGCCGCGCTGCGCTGCTGCGCGATATCTGGGGACTAGGCTTCGATCCAGGAACGAATGTCGTGCAGGTTCATATCTCGCGCTTGCGCGCCAAGCTCGACCGAGGGTTCGGGCATCCGTTGCTCCATACCGAAAAAGGGAAAGGGTATCGCCTCGCCGCGTCTAACCGGGCATAAGGCCTGCGGTTCAGCGAGAAGGAACGGGCGATGGTCGAGCAGCGGGTGACAATTGCGATCGACGGTGGCGTGGCCGATGTTCGGCTGGCGCGGCCCGACAAGCTCAATGCGCTTGACCCGGCGATGTTCGACGCGATTGCCGGCGCGATCGATGCGCTGTCGAACCAGGCGGACCTCCGCGCAGTCGTGCTGTCGGGCGAAGGGCGCGCCTTCTGTGCGGGGCTCGACATGGCGAGCATGGCTTCGGGCGGTTCGGGCACCAATCTGCTCGAACGCTCGCATGGTGAGGCGAACCGTGCGCAGCAGGTCG
Organism: Stakelama marina; assembly: GCF_018122655.1. Classification (GTDB taxonomy): domain Bacteria; phylum Pseudomonadota; class Alphaproteobacteria; order Sphingomonadales; family Sphingomonadaceae; genus Sphingomonas; species Sphingomonas marina. The sequence goes on along the minus strand of NZ_JAGRQC010000003.1, from coordinate 58,765 downwards.
CCTGGGGATGGCGGACGCTCCCGGTGCCGGTGATCGCGGCGGTTCACGGCATCGCGTTCGGCGGCGGGCTGCAGATCATGTCGGGCGCCGATATCCGCTTCGCTGCGCCGGAGACGCGGCTGTCGGTGATGGAAATGAAATGGGGGATCGTGCCCGACATGGCCGGGTTCGCGTTGTGGCGCGGGTTGGTGCGCGACGATATCCTGCGCGAGCTGACCTATACCGCGCGCGAGTTCGACAGTGTCGAGGCGCTTTCGATGGGGTTTGCCACGCATGTCGTCGATGATCCGCACGCATCGGCGCTGGCGCTGGCGAAGGATATTGCGGCGCGCAACCCGCATGCGATCCGCGCGGCCAAGCGGCTTGCCAATGGCGCGGCGGACCTCGATGCAGCCGCGATCCTGTGCGCCGAAAGCGAGGAGCAGGCGAAGCTGTTGCGGTCGCCCAACCAGGTCGAGGCGGTGCGCGCCAATATGGAAAAGCGCCGCCCCGATTTCGCCGACTGACCGCGGTCGCCCTTGCCAAAGCGCGCCGCACGGTCCATCAACCATACCCGATATTCAAAAACGCTCCGGAGAGGATCAGTCATGCGCGAAGCCGCCATCGTTTCGACCGCCCGTACCGGTATCGGCAAGGCCTATCGCGGCTATTTCAACGATACCGAGGCGCCGGTGCTCGCCGGCCACGTCATGAACGCCGCGGTCGAGCGCGCGGGGATCGATCCTGCGCGGATCGACGATGTGTTCTGGGGCGTCGGAAACCAGTGGGGGACGACGGGCGGCAATGCCGGTCGGATGGCGATCTTCGCCGGCGGGCTGCCGAAATCGGTTCCGGCGTTCACGCTCGACCGTAAATGCGGGTCGGGGCTGACGGCGGTGGCGCTCGCGGCGCGGTCGATCATGTGCGACGAGGTCGATGTGGCGCTTGCCGGCGGGATGGAGTCGATCAGCTTTACCGTGACGAAGGATGCGCCGCGCTATCCGAACAAATCGGTGCTGGAAAAGGAACCGGCGGCTTATATCCCGATGATCGAAACTGCCGAGATCGTCGCCGAACGCTACGGCATCTCGCGCGAGCGCCAGGATGAGTTCGGCGCGATGAGCCAGCAGCGCGCGGCGGCCGGGGTGGAAAACGGCGCCTTTGCCGAAGAGATCGCGCCGATCACGGTCGAAAAGGCGATCTATGACAAACAAGGCAACCGCACCGGCACCGAAACCGTCACCGTGACGCAGGACGAAGGTATCCGGCCCGGTACGACGGCGGAGGTGCTGTCGGGACTGAAGACGGTCTGGAAGGACGGCCAGTTCGTCAAGGAAGGTCATAATGTGACCGCGGGCAATGCCAGCCAGCTATCGGACGGCGCGGCGGCGCAGATCGTCATGGACCGCAAGACCGCAGAGGCCGAGGGCAAGGAAATCCTCGGCATCTATCGTGGGTTTCAGGCGGCCGGATGCGATCCCGACGAGATGGGAATCGGCCCGGTTTTCGCGGTGCCGAAGCTGCTTGACCGCGCAGGCCTTTCGGTCGGCGATATCGGCCTGTGGGAAATCAATGAGGCGTTTGCCAGCCAGTGCCTCTATTGCCGGGACACGCTGGGCATCGATCCCGAAAAGCTGAACGTCGATGGCGGCGCGATCGCCGTTGGCCATCCGTTCGGCATGACCGGCAGCAGGCTGGTCGGTCATGCGCTGATCGCGGCGCGCAAGCGCGGCGTGCGCTGGGCGGTCGTGTCGATGTGCACCGCCGGTGGCATGGGCGCGGCGGGGCTGTTCGAGATCGTCTGACCGGCCTAGGGTCGAGATCGGGATCGGCCAATAGAGAGGTGCGCCAATGTCTGCCAGGGGAACCGCGCTCGTCACAGGCGCATCGGCGGGGCTGGGGACGCATTTCGCCCGCGCGCTGGCTGGCGAAGGGTATGACCTGATCGTCACCGCGCGCCGTGCCGACCGGCTCGAGACGCTGGCCGCGGAGCTGCGCGAGCGCCATGGGCGCACGGTGACGGTGCTTCCCGCCGATCTCGCTTCCCCCGGCGCGCCGGAAGCGTTGATGGCCGCTGTCGGCGAACGCGGATTGGCGGTCAACATGCTGGTCAACAATGCCGGGTTCGGCGCCAATGGCGCATTCGCCGATCAGGACCGCGAGATGCTGGCGCGCATGGTCGATCTCAACTGCCGCGCGCTGATGGAGCTTTGCCATGCGGTGTTGCCGGGGATGGTCCAGATGCGAGCGGGCGCGATCCTGAACGTAGCGTCGACCGCCGCCTTTCAGCCCGGTCCGTGGATGAGCGTCTATTACGCGTCCAAGGCGTTCGTCCTCAGCTTTTCCGAAGGGCTGCACGAAGAGGTGAAGGCGCACGGTGTTCGGGTGTCGGCGCTGTGCCCCGGCCCGGTGCGCACCGAATTCGCCGAGGTCGCCGATATGGGCGATTCGGAACTGTTCAAGCGCTTCGCCGCCGAACCCGAACAGGTGGTGCGCGACGGACTGAACGCGCTCGCCGCGAACGATGCGGTGCGGATATCGGGAATGCGCAACCGGCTGATGGCGGCATCGGTACGCGTCTCGCCGCGCGGCATGGTGCGCCGCCTCGTCGGCAATTTGCAGAAGACTCGCGGCACGTGATTGCCCGTGAGGGCCGGATAAGGTCGGACTTGATGATATCAATCAACGAGAATCGGCTCTCGACTTTGCCGGTCCATCGACGTTTTGCGCGCACGACAGGCGCACAAGGGGTCTCGCATCCGCCAGCGGAATAGTCTGACCAAATCCGGCCGCCGGGTTGCTGCGGTCGCTATGCTGCGGCATGGTCGGGCAAGGTTGGAATGTGGGAGCGGGAACGACATGACGGTGAGGCGGGGCTCGATCATCGGCGCCATTTTGGCGGCGAGCATGTTGCCGACCGCTTGTGCGATGCCGCAACAGCCGCTCGCCGAGGCTGCGGCGCCGCAACAGCTTGCGATCGTGCCGTCGCTTGCCGCACAGCCGCAGCTCAGCGTTCCGCCAAAGGCACGGCGATCGGACTATCTGCTCGTCTATTTCAAGGACGAGACGCACTCGCTTTATTTCGCGACATCGCGCGACGGGTACAGCTTCAGCGACGTGAATGACGGTCAGCCGGTGCTGTCGGGACGCGGCATCGCCGAGCAGAAGGGCGTGCGCGACCCGCATATCGCGCGCGGGCCCGATGGGGCGTTCTATCTGGCGATGACCGACCTCAATATCTTCGGCAAGCGCGACGGGACGCGCGATACCGAGTGGCAGCGGCCCGGCGAGAAATATGGCTGGGGCAACAACCGCAAGCTCGTGCTGATGAAATCCTATGACCTGCTGCACTGGACGCATGCGGAGGTCGACATTCCGGCGACTTTTCCCGCCTATGCCGATGCCGGCAGCGCCTGGGCGCCCGAGACGATCTACGACCCCGATTCCGGCAGGATGATGGTCTATTTCACGACGCGGCACGGGAATGGGCCGAACTTCCTCGTCTATTCCTACGCCAACAAGGACTTCACGAAGCTGGTGACGTCGCCCAAACGGCTGTTCCGCTATCCCGATCCGAAGGTGACCACGATCGACGGCGACATCACCAGGGTCGGCGACGAATATCATCTGTTCTATGTCGCGCACGCCGACCCACTGCGTATCTCGCAGGGGGTCTCGCACGACATCAACAGCGGCTATTCGTTCGATCCCGCCAAGGTCGATCCCGAACCGAAGGCGGCGGAGGCGCCCAATCTGTGGCGCCGCCACGGAACCGATACCTATTTGCTGATGTACGACGTGTACGGCGCTTCGCCCAACAATATGGGCTTTGCCGAGACGACCGATTTCAAGACGTTCAGGCCGATCGGCCATTTCAACGAGCCGGGTTCGCCGATGAAGGCGACGAACTTTTCGTCACCCAAGCACGGCGCGGTGATCGCGATCAGCCCGGTCGAGGCGAAGCGGCTGGCGCGTTATTTCGCGCCGCGCGGCTGATGGCGGAGCCGCGCGGCGCGGTTGGGATCAGTCGAGCGGCATCGGCCCGTTGGCGACCGGTTCACCGAAATAGGGCGTTCCGTCCTCGCGGTAATGGATCAGCTGCACGCGCGCGTGCCGATTGGGGTCGAACAGCGGATCGCCCTTGATCTCCTTGTAGTCGCGACCGTGATAGACGATCAGATCGCGGCCCTTTTCATCGACCACGAAGCTGTTGTGTCCGGGGCCGTAGACATGGTGCGCTTCGGACGTCGCGAAGACCGGCATCGGCGACTTCACCCATTTTCCCGCGTCCATCAGATCGACATCGTCGGGCGCGCTCAGCATGCCGACGCAGTAGCGTGCATCGGTCGCGCTGGCCGAATAGGTGATGAAGACCTTGCCGTTGCGGGCGAGGAAATAGGGGCCTTCATTGACCTTGAACCCGCGCCGTTCCCAGGGAAGGTTGGGCATCGACAGGCGCGTCGGTTTCGCCGCAAGCGTCGTCGGCGTGGCGAGCGGGGCCAGGTAGAGGTTGCTGTTGGTCTCTATCCCCGGCTCCTGCTGCGCCCAGCAGACATAGCGCTGGCCCTTGTGTTCGAAGCTGGTGCAATCGAGCGTGAACGTATCCCACGGCGTTTCGAGCTGGCCGAGCAGCGACCAGTTGGCGCGCATCGGATCGGGACCGTCGGCCTGCAGCACATAGGTGCGGATGTGGAATGGCTCGTCGCCATTGCCGGCGGCGAAATATACGTGCCAGCGACCATCGAAGAAATGCACCTCCGGCGCCCAGATATAGCCCGCCATCCGGCCGCTTTCGGGACGGTGCCAAAGAACCTTTTCCTGCGCATCTGCGAGCCCCGCGACCGTTTTCGAGCTGCGCAGCACGATGCGGTCGTACTCGGGGACCGACCCGGTGAAGTAGAAGATGTCGTCATGGCGGTAGATTTGCGGGTCCGCGCGCTGACGGATCAGCGGATTGACGATCCGCTCGTCATGTTCATGCGCGCGAGCGGCGCGCGGCAGCGTGGACAATAGCGGCAGTGCGGCGCCGGCGGACAACATCGTCCGGCGCAGGGGATCGATACGTTCAGCCATGTCGGTCTCTCCTCGATCAATATCATTGTGTTGTGAACGCTGGTCCGCCCTCCAGCAGGGCGGAGCCGCGCCTACTCGATGAATTCCTCTACGCTGTTGTGCTTGCCGCGCAGGAACGCGTCGGCGACGAGGCGCAAGGGGCTGAGGTCGACATCCGATACGCCTGCGCGGATGATCGCAGCGAAACGACGATAAAGCCCCGGATATTCGCCGTGCAGCGCCTCTGCCGGTTGGCGCTGCTCGTTGCCGTCGATGGTCAGCACACTGCCGCCCTTGGCGAGCTTGAGCGTTCCGGCATCGGTTTCGACGATGATGTCCCAGCTCTGCGGACCTTCCTGCCGGAAATCGAGGTCCATCGAGATCGGCGTTCCCTTCGCACCGCGAAAGTCGATCCGCGCGGCGATCGGCGCGGCACAATTCGACGGCACGTCGAGATCGGCCGTTTCGACGAAGAAGGGGTCGGGCAGAATGCGCGTTGCGATCGACAGCGCGTTGATGCCGGGGTCGAACACGCCGAACCCGCCCGGCTCCCAGATCCAGTGCTGGCCGGGGTGCCACACGCGGACATCCTCGCGCCAGATGATGGTGACCTTGCGAATGTCGCGGTTGGCAAGCCAGTCGCGTGCCGGTTCGACCGCTTCGGCATAGCGCGAGTGCCAGCTTGCGAACAGGCTGACGCCCTTTTCATCGGCAAGGTCGCGCAGCGCCACGACCTCGGCCAGCGTCGCGCCGGGCGGCTTTTCGAGGAAGGTGTGCCAGCCGTTTTCGATCGCGGTCTCGGCGATGGTGCGGCGGACCTGCGGCGGCGTGCAGAGCGCAACCGCATCGACCTCGACATCGCTCGCGGCGAGTTCGTCGATATTGTTGAAGAAGGGCTTGCCGTCGACCGCCTCGCCGTGGCGGCTGACGGTCGCGACAAGCTCGAAACTCTTGCCCGCGGCGATGGCGGGAAGGTGCTGGTCATGGGCGATCTTGCCCATGCCGACGACTGCGAGGCGAATCGGAGCGGTCATAGTGCGCGCACCTCCACCGTATCGGCTGCCGCAAAGGCGAGCGGGTTGGTCAGCGGCAGCGTGAACGGCGCCGCTTCGATCTCGAACCGATCGCCAGCGCGCGTTTCGACGCTATCGGCGCACGACAGCGTGGCGGTGCCGAAGAAATGAACGTGCACATCGCCGGGGCGCCGGAAATTGGGGTATTTGAAGTGATGCGCTTCCAGATTGGCAAGCGTGTGCGACATATTGTCCTCTCCGGTCAGAAACGGTTTTTCCCACAATATCTCGCCGTCGCGACGGATGCGGCTGGTGCCGCGAATGTCCGACGGCGGCGTACCGAGCAGCAGTTCGGGGCCGAGCGCCGCCTGGCGCAGCTTGGAATGGGCGAGCCACAGATAATTGTGCCGTTCGGTCACATGGTCGCTGAATTCATTGGCCAGCGCGACGCCCAACCGCCACGGCGTGCCATCCTTGCCGATCAGGTAGATGCCCGCGAGTTCGGGTTCCTCGCCGCCGTCACCGGCAAAGGCGGGTGCGGTCAGCGGCGCCCCGGGGCCGACCAGCGCCTGGCCGTCGCCCTTGTAGAACCATTCGGGCTGTTGCCCGACCTCGCCAGGGGCGGGCTTCCCGCCTTCGACCCCTTCGAGGAACATGCGCATCGAATCGGTCTGATGCTCGGCCTCGGCCGCCGCCTTGTGCATCGCGTCGCGTCCTTCGGCCGAACCGAGATGCGTCAGCCCAGTACCGGCAAGCAATATCCGCGCGGTGTCGGGATGGTCGATCGCCGGCAGCAGGCGGCCCGCGGCAAGCTCGGCAGCCGGATCGACGGTTTCGGACGATTTGCGCGCTTGCGCGGCTTCGGCGAGCGACTGGCCCGCGTCGATCGCGATGCGGGCGAGGTCTAGCGTGGTTTCGACATCGTTCAGGAAGACGGCGTCGTCGCCGTCGGCGAATATGACGCGGCGGCGCCCGTCATCGGCGCGGTGCTGGATCAGCCGCTGGCTCATTGGTGGATCTCCCGATAGGCATTGACGAAGGCGGCGGCATCGCGGGCGACGTCGCTCGCCGATTTTCCGGCGCGGTAGAGGCTGGAGCCGATGCCGAAGCCATCGGCGCCCGCAGCTTTCCACGGCGCCATATTGTCCGGCGCGATCCCGCCCACGGCGAGCACGCGCGTATCGCCGGGCAGCACAGCACGGTGCGCCTTCAGCGTGGCGGGGCCGGCACCGTCGGCGGGAAACAGTTTCAGCCCGTGCGCCCCGGCGGCAAGTGCCGCGAACGCCTCGCTCGCGGTGAAATAGCCGGGCAGCGAAATCATCCCGCGCTTCGCGGTGTCGCGAATGACGGTGGCGTCGGTGTTCGGCGATACGATCAAACTGCCGCCGGCATCGGCCACGCGCGCGACCTGATCGGTATCCAGCACCGTGCCGGCGCCGACCATCGCGCGGTCCTGCAACCGCTCCGCGAGCAGCGCGATGCTGTCATAGGGCGAGGGAGAATTGAGCGGCACCTCGATCAGCGTAAAACCCGCCTCGACCAGCGCGTCGCCGATCCGGGGCGCTTCCCCGGGTGTCAGTCCGCGCAGAATGGCGACGAGCGGGCACTGCGCGAATGCCTGGTCGAAACGGGTGATATTGTCAGTCATCGGCAAGCTTCCAGATCTTGTGAATGCCGGCGGCGAAGGCGGCGTGGCTGTCGATCGCGACGGAGGTTCCGCCGCGCCATTCGATCGCGCTCGCATATAGCGTAGCGAGCGAGCCGGTGGCGAGCAGATGAACACAGCGTCCGGCAAGGTCGCCGCGTGAACCGATATCGGCGCCGATCAGCAGCCCGCTGGCAAAGGCCGCGGCATCGTCGGCGGCGAGTTTTTCAAGCAGCACCGCGGCACGCACTTCGAACAGCGCAACGGTCAGATCGGTTGCGCCGGCCCCGCGCGCGAGGCCTTCGCGAAAGGCGCGTCCGTCCTCGACCGTGCCGTCGAGCATGCCCGCAAGGATGCCGTGCTGTTTCAGCAGTGCGAACAACTCGCCCGTCAGCACGGTGGCGAATTCGACGATGCGGGCACCGTGCGTCGCGATCCACTTGTTGTGCGTGCCCGGCTGGCAGAACAACGCGTCGGCGGGGGCCTGACCGCTTTCGATCGCGCCGAACACCTGTACCTCTTCGCCGCGCATCACGTCGGCGCGGTGCGCATCCTGAAAGGCGATGCCGGGGACGATAGAGACCCGTTCCGCGGGGGCGCCCGCCAGCGCGCCTGCAAGCGCCGCGGCATCGGCGGGGGCGGATATATAGGGAATGTCGATCCAGCCGCGGGTCGAGCCGACCATGCCGGCGGCTATTATGGGCAGCGCGCCGTGCCGGCTGCGGATCGAATCGATTTCCCGGCCATACTCATCCCGCCGGACGGCCAGGATACCGCGGTCGTCGCGGACGGTGTCGAGCACGTCGCCATCGGCCGTCATCCGGAAGATGCGGCGGTTGGTCGTGCCCCAGTCGATCGCGATATAGGCCGCCGATTTCGGCAAGCGCCTCTCCCTATGATATGGTTATTTGTCGGACAATAAATCCGAAAGTTCGGCTGTCAAGCGCGTTTGCGGTCGATCGGCGGGTGGCCGGACGGTCACGACGTCTGCCGGACGCACCGAATCCGCGCTGCGATGTTCGTCGGACGTAGCGCGCAATTGCGCTTGCTGCTTCGCCTCCGACATGACATTCCCTCGCCCAATATTGTCTGACGTAACCGCCGCTATAGGCAGCGCGCCGCGTGGCGACAACCGCCGCACGCGCCGAAGATGATCGAGGGAGAGACGATGACCGTAAACACTGTCTGGCAGGTCGGTGCGACGCTTGGCGAAGGCCCGGTCTGGGATGCCGGCAATGCGTGCCTGTGGTTCGTCGATATCAAGGGGCGCAAGGTCCATCGCCTCGATCCCGCGACAGGCGACCGGCGAAGCTGGGATGCTCCGGCGCAGATCGGCTGGGTGCTTCCGGCAGAGGGTGGCTGCCTGCTCGCGGGAATGCAGACGGGACTATCGCGGTTCGACCCCGAAAGCGGCACCTTCTCACACCTTGTCGAGGTCGAGCCTAACCGTCCGGGCAACCGCCTCAACGATGCGACGGTCGGGCCCGACGGCACCGTCTGGTTCGGCTCGATGGACGATGCCGAAACCGACGCGACCGGTCATGTCTATCGGTGGGATGGTGCAACCGTCATCCAAACCGCGATTCCGGCGGTGATGATAACCAACGGCCCGGCGCTGACGCCCGACGGGCAGAAGCTCTACCATGTCGATACCGCCGGCGGCATCATTCATGCGGTGCCGGTCGCGCCCGACGGATCGACCGGTACGCCGGCCGAATTCGCGCGAATCGCGCCGGCCGACGGCAATCCCGATGGCCCGACCGTCGATTCGCAGGGCAATGTCTGGGTCGGGCTGTGGGGCGGCGGTCGCGCGCGCTGTTATGCGCCCGATGGTACGTTGCGCAGCGAAGTGGCGCTGCCTGCATCGAATGTCACCAAGATCGCGCTCGGCGGCCCCGATCTGAAGACGGCGTATGCAACGACGGCGCGTATCGGCCTCGACGCGCAGACGCTCGAGCGCGAGCCGCTGGCGGGATCGGTATTTTCCTTCGCGGTCGATGTCGCCGGACAGGAAGTGCCGCTCGCCAGACTATAGCGCCGCAGCGCGCGTTGCGCCGCGTCAGACGGTCGGAGCCGATCCGCTCGTCGGGGCGGTCAGGACGCGCATTTCATAGATCAACGCCTGATCCTTGAGCGCGGTGATCGCGATCTTCGCCTTGGCCTTGCCCTGCTCGCCGGTGTCCGGAAGCGCGAAATCGAGCGTCACGAACCGGTCGCCCGGCGATGCCTTGGGCCAGCTTTGTTCAAGCGTCGTCCCATCGACCGAGATGGCGAAGGGTTTGCCCGCGTCGCCATTCCATATCGTGACGCGCAGCACCGCCGGGCCGGGCTTGCGATCCATCGTCATGGTCATGGTCGAACCCGGCGGCAGGCGACGCGCGGCGCGCCCGTTCCAGTTGACCACCTCGCTCTTGCCGGGACCGAATGCGTGGTCGCGCTCGGGCTGCATTTCGCCGAGCAGCAGGATATCGACGGTGCGCCGCGCAAGTTCGCGCGCCTCGGCCTGGGCGCGGATATAGTCGTCGCGCTTCGCAGCCCAGCCGGCGGGCGTGAAGCTCGGGAAATAGACCGCGGTTCGCGTGTCATATTGCGAAAAGAACGGCTTGAAGCTGATCGCTTCGCCCATCGCGCCTTTTGCCGTGAAATGTGCCGGCGTGGCGGTCGGTGCGAGTGCGGCGGGAGAGACGGCGCCTTCGGCCACCAGCGCCGGGCCGAGCCCTTCATAAGGCTGCGACGTCGGACCGAGATCGGCCGCGAGCACGAGCGGTCCGTGCGTGAAGGCAACCACGTTCGGGTCGTCGGGCGTCGGTTCGACCGCCAGTGTCATCGGCAGCGTCAGCGCGATCGTGTCGCCGCTGCGCCAGACCCGGTCGATCATGGCATAGCCGTTGCGCATTTCGGGCTGTACCGGCGTTCCATTGACCTTCAGCGTCGGATTCTGCGCCCAACCCGGCATCCTGAGCGCGATCATGTGTCGCTTGGCCGGCGCGCGGCGAACGGTGATCGTTGCGTCGCCCTCGATCGGCATCGTCGTGTCGAGCGTCAACGCAAGATCGTGTTCGGGCCAGTCGAGTTCGGAAGGGATGTAGAGATTGACGTAGAGCGTCGACGGGTCGCTCCAGTATATCGAATTGGCGTGCTTCGAATGGCTTTCCATGCCCGATCCGACGCAGCACCAGAAGCTGTCCTCGGGCTCCGAATAGATCCGCCGCGCGCCCGATGCTAGCGGCATGAAATAGACGAAGCGGCCATTGTCGGGGCGCTGGTGCGCCAGCATGTGGTTGAGCTGGACGCGTTCGTAGAAATCGAACCAGTGCGCATGCGGCTGCCAGCGATAGAGGTGCCGCGTCAGCTTCAGCATGTTGTAGCTGTTGCACGCCTCGCACGTCGCCTCGGTAATGCGGTTCGACAGCTTGTCGGGCGGGCCGAAATGCTCATGCTCCGAATTGCCGCCGATGACGTAGCTGTGATGATGCGTGACGGTGTCGTGGAAGAAGCTCGCCGCGGTGCCGTAGCGCTGCTTGTCGGTCAGCTCGTAGAGCCGTGCGAGCCCGACGAGCTTGGGGATCTGGGTGTTGGCGTGGAGCCCGTCGAGCTGGTCCTTGCGCGCCGCGAGCGGATCGAGCACCGCCTTGTGGTAGATCTTTTCCGCCATGCGCAGCCAGCGCGGATTGCCGGTCAGGGCATAGGTGTTGGCATAGGATTCGTTCAGCCCGCCATGTTCGGCAGCGAGCACCTTCTGCATCTGCGCATCGTCGAGCGGTTCGAGCACGCCGGCGAGATAGCCCGCTACGCCGAGCAGGATCGGCTTGGCGCGGGGATTGCCCGCCAGATTGTGCGCATCGAGCAGCCCGGCATGGATCTTGTGCCAGACATAGAGTGGGACCCAGCCGCCATTGAGGTCGAACCCGCTCGACCAGATCTTGCCCCGGCGGATTTCCTCGAAAACGATCTTGCCGTCGACGGTCTTGCCGTCGCGCTCGACCGTGGTGCCGCCGAGATAGCCGTCGCCATGCGCGGCCTGGATGCGCGCCATTTCGGACAGCGCATGGTCGAGCTTGGCGGCAACTTCCTTGTCGCCGGTATTGGCGACGACCAGCGAACAGGCCGACAGCCAATGGCCGAGCGAATGCCCGGCAATGCCCTGCGATTCCCATCCGCCATAGACCGGCTTTGGCGCGGGGAGGCCGGCCGAGAGGTAGAAATTGTGCAGGAAGCGCTCGGGATCGAGCGAAAGCAGATAGCGCCGGTTGGCCGCGAACGCATCGGCGAAGGGCGAAGGCTTGAGCGCGACCTTGCCGATGGGAACCGGCGAGACTTCTTCCCCGGAAGCCGGCCGGGCCAGCGCGAAGGCCGGCCCGGCAAGCACAAGCGCACTCGCGCCGGCGAGAAGTTCGCGGCGCGAAACCATTATTCGGGCATCCCGGCCGGTGCCTGCGCCTCATCCTCCTCGGGCATCGAGAGCGGCTCGGTCACCTTCGAGCCCCACACCGCATAGAACAGGACATAGAGCTCGCACGCGGCGGTCAGCAGGAACGAGGTCTGAAGCCCGTAGGTGTCGGCGAGCCAGCCCTGAACGACGACAAGCGCACCGCCCGCGATCGCCATGATGAGCAGTCCCGATCCTTCTTCAGTCAGCGGCCCGAGGCCGCGAATGCCGAGCGTGAAGATCGTTGGGAACATGATCGAGTGGAAGAAGCCGACAAGGATCAGCGCCCACATCGCGACATGTCCGGTGGTGAAGGTCGTGATCAGCATCACGACGAAGGCGCCGACCGAAAATGCCGCGAGGACGGTTTCAGCCGGAATCTTCTGCATGATCGCCGATCCGAGGAAACGGCCAACCATCATGCCGCCCCACAACAGCGTCAGATACCAGCCCGCGCTCTCGCTCGTCATATTGCCGATATCGGGGCGGCTGACGAAGCTGACGAACAGGTTGGCGACGCCGATTTCGGCGATCAGGTAAATGAAGATCGCGGGAACGCCGAATACCAGATTGCGGTGCTTCCACAGCGAATGCTTCTTGCGTTCTTCCTTCGCCACGCGGCTTGTCGCCGAACCCATGGCGGGAAGCGGGAAACGCGCGATGATGAGCGCAAGCACGACGAGCACCGCCGCGACGATGATATAGGGCAGGATGACGGTGTGCGCGTCTGCGAGCCGTTCGGCCTGGGTCAGCACCGTACCGGCGGCGGCGGTGCCGCTCTTCGACCGGCCGAGAATCAGATAGGCGCCGAACATCGGGGCGAGCCAGGTGCCCATCGAGTTCATCGCCTGCACCAAGTTGAGGCGCGACGAGGCGGTTTCGGGCGGGCCGATCACCGCGACATACGGGTTGGCAGCCACCTGCAGCAGCGTAATACCGCTGGCGATGATGAAGAGCATGACAAGCGTCACGCCATAGGAGGGAATGCTCGCCGCAAGCACCATTCCCAGCGCGCCCGCCGCCATCGTGAGCAGGCCGATGACCAGCGATTTCTGATATCCGACACGTTCGATCAGCTTTGCCGAGGGGATCGAGGCGACGAAATAGGCGATGAACCAGACCGATTCGATCAGCGTCGTCTGCGTATAATTCAGGTCGAACACGCTTTTCAGATGCGGCAGCAGCGTGTTGTTGATGACGGTGATGAAGCCCCACATGAAGAACAGGCTGGCGAGCAGCACCAGTGCGGGGACATAGGTCGCGGACGGCCGCTTCCGAGATTCGGGGGATTGTGTCGCAGTACCGGTCGGTCCGGGCATATCGCTCTCCATATCGCGCCCCGTTTCGGCTGATTTCCGGCAGGAGCGTCTTGCGGAACTTTGATATGTCTGACTATATGGATGGCATGAAGTGGTCAACGCGGAATTGTCGCGCAATGCCGCAAGGGGAGGATTTGTCATGTTTCAATATGCTGTCTGTGCCGGAATCGCTGTCGCCGCGGCGCTGGGTTCGGTCGTGACCGCGCATGCCGCAACCGCCGAGCGTTCGCACTTCGGTACGCTGGACGACGGTACGCAGATCGATGCGGTGACGCTGACCGGCAAGAACGGTGTCAGCGCGACGATCATTTCCTATGGCGCGACGCTTCAGGCGTTCAACGTTCCGGATCGCGACGGCAATATCGCCGATATCGAACTCGGCTACGACACGATCGAAGGATATGAGGACAACCCCAATTACTGGGGCGCGACGATCGGTCGCTATGCCAATCGCATCGCCGGCGGCAAGTTCACGCTCGACGGCAAGACCTATCAGCTTCCGCTCAACGACAATGGCGTCAACTCGCTGCATGGCGGGTCGAAGGGCTGGGACCGGCTGCCGTGGAAGATCGTGTCGGTCAAGCAGGGCAAGTTCGCGTCGGTGACGATGGAACTGGTCAGCCCGACGGGTGACGAGGGCTATCCCGGCACCGTTCATGCCACCGCGACCTACACGCTCGACGATAACGGCCAGCTCACCATCGATTACGACGCGACGACCGATGCGCCGACGGTCATCAACATGACCAATCACGCGATCGTGAATCTGGAGGGCGAGGGTGCCGAGCGCGGCGTGCTGCGACACAAGCTGACCATTCCCGCGAGCCACTTCACCCCGGTCAACGCGAATCTGATCCCGACCGGCGAGCTGCGCCCGGTCGCGGGCACCGTTTTCGACTTCACCAAGGGACGCGTGATCGGCGAAGGCATCCGCGACGGCAACGACCAGCAGATCATCTATGGCCGGGGCTACGACCATAATTTCGCGCTCGACGCCGGTACGACCAAGGAGCCCAAGCTCGCCGCCCGGCTGGAGGATCCCGATTCTGGCCGTGTTCTCGAAGTTCTGACCACCGAGCCGGGGCTTCAGGTCTATACCGGAAACTTCCTCGACGGCACCTTCATCGGCAAGTCGAAGCATGTCTATCGCATGGGCGACGGCATCGCGCTCGAACCGCAGCGTTTCCCCGACACGCCCAACCAGCCCGCTTTCGGTTCCGCCCGTCTGGAACCCGGCAAGCCCTATCACCATCGCATGATCTTCCGCGTGTCGACCACGCGGTGATCCGGAGTTTTTGAAAGCATGACACAGTCCGACGACGCCCCGCGCAAACTCCGCAGTCGCGCGTGGTTCGACAATCCCGAAAATGTCGACATGACAGCGTTGTACCTCGAGCGCTATCTCAATTTCGGGCTCAGCCTGGAAGAGTTGCGTTCGGGGCGCCCGATCATCGGCATCGCGCAGACCGGCAGCGACCTCAGCCCGTGCAACCGGCACCATCTGGTGCTGGCCGAACGGGTTCGCGAGGGCGTGCGCGAGGCGGGCGGCGTGTGCATCGAATTTCCCGTCCATCCCATTCAGGAAACGGGCAAGCGGCCTACCGCCGGTCTCGACCGCAACCTCGCCTATCTGGGCCTGGTCGAAGTGCTCTATGGCTATCCGCTCGACGGCGTCGTCCTTACCACCGGCTGCGACAAGACCACTCCGGCCGCGCTGATGGCGGCGGCCACGGTCAACATTCCCGCGATCGCGCTGTCGGTCGGGCCGATGCTCAACGGCTGGCACAAGGGTGAGCGGACCGGGTCGGGTACGATCGTCTGGAAGGCGCGCGAACTCCTCGCCGCCGGCAAGATCAACGATGAGGAATTCATCCGTCTGGTCGCCTCGTCGGCGCCGTCCACCGGCTACTGCAACACGATGGGCACCGCGACGACGATGAACAGCCTGACCGAGGCGCTGGGCATGTCGCTGCCGGGGTCGGCGGCGATTCCGGCGCCGTATCGCGACCGGCAGGAGGTTGCTTACCACACCGGCAAGCGCATCGTGGACATGGTCCATGAAGACCTGAAGCCGTCCGACATCCTGACCAAGGAGGCGTTCCACAACGCGATCCGCGTCAATTCGGCGATCGGTGGATCGACCAATGCGCCGATTCATATCACCGCGATCGCGCGGCACATCGGCGTCGACCTCCCGCTCGAGGACTGGGAAAAGGAAGGTCACGACATTCCGCTGCTCGTCAACCTGCAGCCGGCCGGCGAATATCTCGGCGAGGATTATTATCATGCCGGCGGCGTGCCGGCGGTGGTCAACCAGCTGATGCGCCATGGCCTGATCCACGAAGACGCGATGACCGCGAACGGTCGCACGATGGGCGACAATTGCCGCGATGCGACGATCGAGGATGAAAATGTCATCCGCCCGTTCGACAAGCCGCTTGTCGAGCAGGCGGGCTTCATCGTGCTGAAGGGCAATCTGTTCGCCGCTGCGATCATGAAGACCAGCGTCATCTCCAAGGCGTTCCGCGAACGCTATCTGTCCGACCCCGACCAGCCCGACGTGTTCGAAGGGCCGGCGATGGTCTTTGACGGACCGGAAGATTATCACGCGCGCATCGACGATCCCTCGCTGGGGATCACGCCCAAGACGCTGCTGTTCATGCGGGGCGCGGGGCCGATCGGCTATCCGGGCTCGGCCGAAGTGGTCAATATGCGCGCGCCCTCCTACCTCATTACCGAGGGGCTGGGCAGCCTGCCGTGCATCGGCGACGGTCGTCAGTCGGGAACCTCGGGCAGCCCGTCGATCCTGAATGCCAGCCCCGAAGCCGCCGCCAATGGTGGCCTCGCGCTGCTGAAAAGCGGCGACACGGTGCGTATCGACCTGCGCAACGGCACCGTCGATGTCCTTATCGACGACGCGGAACTGGAAAGCCGCCGCAAGACGCTGATGGAAGCGGGCGGCTATCAATATCCCGAATCGCAGACGCCGTGGCAGGAAATCCAGCGCGGCGTCGTCGGTCAGCTCGATACCGGCGCGATCCTAGAGGGATCAGAAAAATATCAGCGGATTGCCCAGACCAAGGGTATCCCGCGCGACAGTCACTGAGGTCCGGCGTTGAGCGACGCTTCGGTGTCGATCAACGCCTGACGGATCAGCGCCTCGGTCGCCGCGCGCGCTTCGGCGCGATCCGAACCGGCAATCGCCTCGAACAGCGCGCGGTGCTCGTCCATCGGGTCGCGCGGATGGCGGTTGGTGCGATATTTGAAGAAGGTCGTCCAGCGCACCGCGGCCGAGATCGTGCTCGACAGGCTGACGAGCAGTTCGTTGCCTGTCGCCTCCAATATGATGGTGTGGAAACGCTGATCGGCGGCCTGGCCTTCCTCGCTGTTCAGGCCGGTCGCTTCCATCTGCTCGAGCGCATGGCCCATTTGCGAAAGCTGGCGTGCGCTGCGCTTGGTGGCGGCGAGTTCGGCGGCGGCCGGCTCGACGATCATGCGCAGCTCGAACAGGCTGCGGACGAAGTCGAGCGGCGGGGCGCCTTCGAACATCCAGCCGAGCAGCTGCGGGTCGAGCAGGTTCCAATTGCTGCGCTCGCGGACGCGGGTGCCCGTCTTCGGCCGGCTTTCGACCAGACCCTTGGCGGCGAGCATGCGCAGTGCCTCGCGCACGACGCTACGCGACACGCCGAGCCGTTCGGCAAATTCCACCTCGCCCTGAAGCACGGTGCCCGGAGGATGTTCGCCGGTGACGATGGCGACCCCCAGTTCCTTGGACACCTTCACGTGTGAAGGTTCATGCCGCCCCTTGCTTGCCAATCGATCGCCCTCCTCTCATCCGACCGCCCTTGATAGCGCGGTTCCTTTGCTTTGCCAGCCGCGTCGGACCCTGATTTCATCGCCCGCCCGGCGGCGCTTTTAACGACTATAGGGTTGCTTCGGCAAATTATACAAGTATTGTCCGACAATATAGAGAGATGAAGCAGAGCGTTTCTGCCGTCCAGATGAGGGAGATGGAATATGCGTAGGATGTTCACTGCATTGGCGATGGTGATGGCGACACCGGCCTTCGCGCAATCGGGCTCGGACGTGCAGACCGATACCGTGACCGTCCACGCGGATCAGCCCGGACCGACCTATAACAAACGCCTGTTCGGTCAGTTCGCCGAACATCTGGGGCATGGCATCTATGGCGGCTTGTGGGTCGGCGAAGACAGCAAGATCCCGAACATCCACGGCTATCGCACCGATGTCGTCAACGCGCTGAAGGCGATCAACGTCCCCGAAATCCGCTGGCCCGGCGGCTGTTTTGCCGACGAATATCACTGGCGCGAAGGCGTGGGTCCGCGATCGAAGCGGCCGGTAAAGGTCAACACGATGTGGGGCGGCGTCACCGAGGACAACTCGTTCGGCACCAACGAATTCATGAACTTTTCCGAACTCGTCGGCGCCGAAGCCTATGTTTCGGGCAATGTCGGATCGGCGCCGCCGGAAGATCTCCAGCAATGGGTCGAGTATATGACCTCGCCCACCAATTCGACGATCGCGCAGGAACGCCGCGCGAACGGCCGCGACAAGCCGTGGAAGCTTGCGATGTTCGGCATCGGCAACGAGCTGTGGGGCTGCGGCGGAAACATGCTTCCCGACTATGCCGCCGATGTGACGCGGCGGTACAGCACGTTCATCCGCGTGCCCCACGGCCAGCATGTGATGAAGGTCGCTAGCGGCGCCAATGGCGACGATTATCACTGGACCGACGTGATGATGAAAAAGGCCGCGAGCACCTTCGACGCGATCGGCGTCCATTATTACACCGTGCCCAACACCTGGGAGCATAAGGGCTCGGCCACCGGGTTCGACGAGGACCAGTGGGCCCGCACGCTCGTCAAGACCGAGAAGATGGACGAGCTGCTGACCAAGCATTCGGCAATCATGGACAAATATGATCCCGACAAGCGCGTGGCGCTGCTCGTCGACGAATGGGGTACCTGGTACGACGTCGAGCCGGGCACCAACCCGGGCTTTCTGTACCAGCAGAATACGCTGCGCGATGCGGTCGTGGCCAGCCTGAACTTCGACATCTTCGCCAAACACGCCGACCGCGTTCGCGGCGCCAATATCGCGCAGATGGTCAATGTGCTGCAGGCGATGCTGCTCGTCAAAGGCGACAAGATGGTCAAGACGCCCACCTATTGGGTGTTCGACATGTACAAGCAGTATCAGGACGGCACGGTGCTGCCGGTCGATGTCCAGGCCAATACGTACAAGAAGAACGAGTGGGAGCTGAAATCGGTCAGTTCCAGCGCAGTGCGCGGCAAGGACGGCGTGATCCACATGGGGCTGACCAATGTCGATCCGCACCATCCGCAGCGGGTGACCGTGAAGCTCGACGGTGTGAAGGAAAACAGCGTAACCGGCCGTATCCTGACCGCCGACAAGATGGACGCGCATAACACCTTCGCCAATCCCGACCTGGTGAAGCCCGCGGCGTTCAACGGCGCGCGGATGTCGAACGGAACGCTCACGGTAACGCTGCCGGCGAAGTCGGTGGTGATGCTCGACATAAAATGATGCGTCCGGGGATGCTCGCGGTAGCGATGGCGCTGGCTGCGCCGGCCTGCGCTCCGCCTGCGTCCCCGCGCACCATGGCTGGCGCCGCCGAACCGCTCAATAAGCGGCTCAGCGGCGATATCGTTGGTGTTCACGACCCCGTTCTGATCCGGGCGGGCGGGAACTATTACGTCTATTCGACCGGGCGGCGCGGCGCGGTGATCGAGGCGCGGCGTTCGCCCGACCTGGTCCATTGGCGCCGCATCGCCCCGCCGTTCGCG
Organism: Stakelama marina; assembly: GCF_018122655.1. Taxonomy (GTDB): domain Bacteria; phylum Pseudomonadota; class Alphaproteobacteria; order Sphingomonadales; family Sphingomonadaceae; genus Sphingomonas; species Sphingomonas marina. Next base: position 39,500 of record NZ_JAGRQC010000003.1, on the reverse strand, counting down.
ACGCTGCCCGATTGGGTCGGAAAACAGGTGCCCGGTGCGCACGGAATCTGGGCGCCCGACATCGCCAAGGTCGGCGGCACGTACCGGCTATATTATGCGGTCTCGACCTTCGGTTCGCGCCATTCGGCGATCGGGCTCGCGACCAGCAAGACGCTCGACCCCGATGACCCCGATTATGGCTGGCACGACCATGGCATGGTCGTCGCGTCGAGCGATGCAGACAATTTCAACGCCATCGATCCCAATCTGGTGATCGCCGCCGATGGTCGCCAATGGCTGGCCTTTGGCAGCTTCTGGGACGGCATCAAGCTCGTTGAACTCGATCCGGCTACCGGCCTCGCCTTGTACCCGGACGCGAAGCCGATCGCATTGGCGCGCAGGCCCGACAAGGCGAGCGACGGCGCGATCGAGGCGCCGTTCATCGTGCGCCATGGCGGCTGGTACTGGCTGTTCGCCTCCGATGGCTTTTGCTGCCGCGGGGTGAAGAGCACCTATCATATCGTGGTCGGTCGTTCGCGGGCGGTGACCGGCCCCTATCGCGACCGGCAGGGCATGCCGATGCTCGACGGCGGCGGTACGCTGCTACTTGCGGCGGGGCAGGGCGACCGGTTTCGCGGACCCGGCCATTCGGGGTTTCTCCATGACCGCGACGGGACGGATTACCTCGTCTATCACGCCTATGACGCCGCGAATGACGGTAAGCCGACGCTGCGCATCGCCAAGGTGGAATGGAGCGACGGCGGCTGGCCGAAGCTTGGGCACCGGGCGGCCGAATAGGCGGCGGCTACGTTTTAGAGGGAAGGGGAGTCCGAGCGGCGTTCGGGCATGTTTCATCATTTGTCGATGAAGGCGCTGGCGTTTGATCGCCTGATGCGGGGCCATCGCTCGTGTGACGCTGAGGAACAGTCTCCACCGAGCCGCAATGGCGAAAGGGGGGGGGGCTCCGGGCGACCCGCCAGATCGGCGAGCCGCCCGGGAGCAGGGCGCGTTACTTCAGGCTGTAACGCACGCCGATCGCGAAGGTACGCGGGATGATGGTGGTGCCGAGGTTGAACATCTGCGGGTTCCCCGCATCCTCGAACTTGTAATAGCTCTGCTGCGTCTGTTTGGTCAGGTTGACCGCATCGAAGGTGACGCCGACCCGATCGGTGATGTCATAGGTCGCCTGGAAGTCGAGGCTCGATTCCGCACGGCGCCACACGCCGATCGGATTAGCGAACAGCCGTGCCTCGTTGTTGTTGAGGAAGTTGTCGCGCCAGACATAGGACAGACGCAGACCCAGGCCGCCATGATCGTATGCCATGGTGACGTTATACGACAGGTCGGACACCCCGAAGAACTGCGACTGCGTCTCGCCGACCACGGCACCCGAGCTGTCGGTCTGGGGGATATTCTGGTTCGAATCGAGATAGGTCAGGCTTCCCTGCACACCCAGCCCGTCGAGCAGACCCGGCAGATAATCGGGGAAGTACACAACGCCCAGCTCGGCACCCTTGAGAACGCCGTTCGACGCGTTTTCCGGCCGCGTAACGGCGAAGCGCGTGGTGTTCGCAGGGTCGCCCGCAAGCGGCGGTGTGGCGAAGTCGATGACCGAGGTGATCGGCACGACCAGGCCCTGGATCTCGCGCCGGAACAGCGTGGTGTAGATCGCGCTGCCCTTGCCGAAATACCATTCGAGGCCGAGATCATAATTCTTCGACGTCGTCGGCTGCAGGTTCGGATTGCCCGCGCTGCCGCTGCCCCGTCCGATGCCGGTCAGGTCGCCGGTCAGATTGTAATAGGGGTTGAGGTCGGGGAAGTTCGGCCGACGGATCGTTTCGCCATAGTTGAACCGCAGACGCAGATTGTCAGTGATGTCGTAGCGCAGCGTGACGTCGGGCAGGAAGCTGCTCGTCTGTGCCGAGGCGCTTTTCGATTCGGTGCCATCCTGGCTGGTGAAGGCCAGATTTGTGTCGACATCGACATAGCGCCCACCCAACTGGATGTTGAGCGGTCGACCGAAGATCGGAATCTCCGCATCCGCCTGCAGATAGGCGGCCATCGTCACTTCTTCGATATTGAAGTTGTTGATGAGCGCGAGCTGATCGCTGAGCTTCAACGGCTGATTGGGGTTCAGCGTCGAGTTATAGAGCGAGCGGATTTCGTCGGCGTGGTCGTGGATGTAATAGCCGTTGGGTTCCAGCCAGCTCGTCGGGACGTTGGCGCGTCCCTGGAAGAAGTTGCTGTTGGTATAATACATCGCCGGATCGAGCGAGCTGAACGGCAGATTCAGCGCCGCCGCGCTCTGAGCGCGGGCATAGTCTGCGGCCTTTCGGTCGTCGACGCGTACACCCACCTTGATGTTCTTCATGATGCCGCCATCGTCGAATTCACGCACGCCGTTGAGTTGGAGCGTGTAGGCCGAGCCCTTGGAGCGGTTGGCGTTGTCGTAGAACTCGCCGACCGTCCATTGCGCAGGGTCGGTGAGCAGCGAATTGTCAGCGAAGTTGTAGGCCGGGTATCCGTCATGTTCGTTGAAATCGACATTGATCTGCGAAGCAACACGATTGAGGCGCATCGCCTGGAACGTCGTATTGTATTCGCTGTCCTGATAGGAAAGGTCGGCGGTGATATAGCCGAGGTCGCTGACATCCCATTTGCCGTTGAGCGCATAGACATATGAGTCGGTGCGCGCGGTCGTGAGATCGCCGCTGTCGAAGCCGAATACGCTGCCTACCTGACGCGTCTTCATGATGTTGGTGCCGTCGTACAGCGTAATCGTCGATGCCGGGTCGGGGCCGAGATCGCCCCACCAGTCGACGAAGCTGAACATCAGATTGTTAAAAGTCTGCTGTTCGTAGCGGTTCCAGAAGAATTCCGCCGTGTAGGTCGAGGAGCTGTTGGGCGACCATTGCAGGGCGGCATTGGCTGCATAGCGCTTGCGATCACCATGGACGTCCGGGCTGAACACCGCGTCGCGTGACAGGTAATAAGGATAGTCCTTGCCGTTGATCGTCAGCGTCGACCCCGGCGCGGTGGGAAGACCGCTCTCAGTGCCCGGCTGCCACAGCTGCTGGCCCGGGGCACGGCAGTCGGTGGGGAAGATGCGCTCAAGCGGCGTCCAGTTGCCGGGGTTCGGCGGGACGCAGGTGTTTGCAGCACCAGCGCCCTGAGGAGGGTTGTCGGCGGTTGCGAAGGGCACCAACGCGCCTGCCGTGATGCTCTGATCGCGGAACTTGGTGCGCGAATAGCTGCCCGTCACCATGACACCGATATCGCCGATGCCGGTGTCCCAGCGATCGCTGATGAGGCCGCTGAGATTGGGATTATAGGTGTCGGAGGATTCGTCGTAGATGCCGCGCGCCTGACCCGAAAGCGCGAAGCCCGAGAAATCGAACGGACGGTGGGTAAACACGTCGATCTGACCGGCGATACCGGTCGGAATCTGTTCGGCGGAGCGCGTCTTGTACACATCGACGCGCTTCACGAGGTTCGCTGGAATATCGGCGAGTGCGAACGACCGGCCCGACGCGGTGAATACCTTGCGGCCGTTCATCGTGGTGAGAACGTCCGGCAGGCCGCGGATGAGGATGGTCGATGCCTCATCGCCACCGCGGTCGGTGACCTGCACGCCGGTCACGCGCTGCAGCGCCTCGACAACATTGTTGTCAGGCAGCTTGCCGATATCTTCGGCGACGATCGATTCGATCACCTGATCAGAATCGCGCTTGTTCTCGAGGCCGCTGATGATCGAGGCCCGGACGCCGGTAACGACGATTTCGTTGGTCGGTTGCGCCTGAGTGGGCGCGGGGGCCTGTTGAGCCTGCGTCGACGACTGATTGTCTTGCTTGTTCTGCTTGGTCGACTGGACGGCCTGATTGTTCTGACCGTTCGTTGCGCTGTCCTGCGCGAAGGCCGGGTTGGCCGCCGCGATCGTGAACAGCGAGGCGGAACACAGGATTACTGTCTTGCTAAGCATGGTTTTCCTCCCCTGGGCGTACTGTGTCTTCGTTGAGACGAATGTTTGGGTACGCCGGCTAATAACCCAGACAAATAGACATGTCCATGTCCGATTTTGCCCGCGCAACACGGCTTGGCTGACCGTTTAAGATGCGCGATTTGACGAAGATATCAGACAAAACGGTCAGTCGCCGGTATGGCGGGCGCAGTCGCTGCTACCCGGTCCACGGACCGACCCTGCGCAGACAATAGGAAAATCAGCCTGACGGAAGCGGTGATGCGCAGCGCGCGCCATCTTGTGAACGCAGGCAGCATCAGCCTTCGCGCAGAATAACGAAGCGCGCGCCACAGCCCGGTGCTCGATGCGCCGGCTGAAGTCGATCACCGGCTCTTCCATGCTAACGCCGCAGGCGGATTGCAGGGCGATACCCGCCCGGCCTTGGCGGTCACGGACGCGGCGCACCCGGTTCAGGCGGACCGGGTCGTGCGGTAGCGGCGTTCGGTCAGGCTGGGCGTCGGGCGACGAGGTCGATCAGCGCGGACATGCCGCCATGGCCGCTGCCCTCGTGAATCTCGGCGTCGTAGCTTTCCAGCTTGACGATATCCCAGCCCTCGAACGCTTCTCGCAACAGCGCTTCGGTATACATGTTTTCGGCAACGGGTGGGCCGCCGGTGCCGTAATCGAGCTGCTTGGGGCGATACCCTTCGAGCAGAAGCACGCCGCCGGGTTTCAGGGTGCGGCGAATGCCCTCGAAGATACGTTCGCGCAGCTCCGGCGCCGCGAACTGGATGAAGATCGCCGCAACCGCGTCGAAGGTGTTTTCAGGCCAGTCATATTGCGCGAGGTCGACCTGTTCGAGCTGCAGCGAAACGTCGCGTTCATCGGCCAGCCGCTGCGCCTTGGCGAGGCCCTTTTCAGAAATGTCGGTCGAAACGACGTCGCAGCCCTGTTCGGCGAGGAAGACGCCGTTGCGGCCCTCGCCATCGGCCACCGCCAGCACACGCGATCCGTTTGGAATATGGTGCGCCTCGCGCTTCAGAAACGCGTTCGGTTCGGTTCCGAAGACATAGTCTTCGTTGGAAAATCGCTCGTCCCAGAAATGCGCGCGGTCAAGAGTGTCAGCCAAGTATCGCCTCCGTGTCTGTCACGCGTGAACACCTTGCGTCCGTCGCGGTTCCAGCGGCGGTCAATTGGGATGGCCTTATACCAGTTGTTCGGGCTCCGCCGGCGCGCGGCAATTGCGATCGATATAGTCCTGATGGCCGGGCAGGGCGGCTGCGGTTTTGGCGACGCCATCCTTGAGGAGGCGCATATTGTGGATAAGCGCGTTTGCCGGCACCCGGTCGAGCAGCGCGTCATAGCTTTGCGGTACGACGCCCTGGCCGAGCATGACCGCCAGCCAACTATGCGCGGTGAACAGGTCGTCGGGACTTGGGATAATGCGCCCGCTGAAGCGGAACATGTCGAGCTTGGCCGCGAGCGTGTCGGGGATCGCCATGCTGCCGACATGGCGCCAGAACTCGCTGTCGTCGCGCTCGGTGGCGCTATAGTGCAGCACGATGAAGTCGCGGATGCGTTCGTAATCGGCCGTCATCAAGCGGTTGTAATATGCCGTCTCCGCCTCGTTGAAGCCGCGGCCGGGCCACAGGTTCACAAGCCGCTGGACCCCCATCTGGGCAAGATGGATGCTCGTCGATTCGAGCGGTTCGATGAATCCGCCGGAAAGGCCGATGGCGACGCAGTTCTTTTGCCAGAATCTGCGGCGATGGCCGGTCCGAAACCGGAGCGGTCGGCAATCCGCGAGCGGTTCGCCGTCTGCGCCCTCGATCAGCTTACGCTCCGCCTCGTCCTGGTCGATAAATGCGCTCGAATAGACATAGCCATTGCCCGTCCGGTGCTGCAGCGGAATACGCCAGCGCCAGCCCCCGCGATCGGCCATGGCCCGCGTAAAGGGCGGCGGCGCCCCGTTCGGCGCCGTGGGAACGGCGAGCGCTCGGTCGCAGGGCAGGTAATGGCTCCAGTCGACGAACTCGCTGCCCAGGGTGTCACCAAGCAGAAGCGACCGGAAACCGCTGCAGTCGATGAAGAGGTCGGCGGCGAGGATCGTTCCGTTGCGCAGTGTGACCGACTGTATGTTGCCGGTCGTCGGGTTCCGCTGGGTGCCGACCACCATCCCCTCGGTGCGGCGAACACCCTTCGCCTCGGCATAGCGGCGCAGCATCCGGGCATAGAGCGTCGAATCGATATGATAGGCGTGGCGCGTGGTCGACAGGATCGCATCGTCCGAACCCTGGGGCGGAGAGAAACGCCCCAGACGGGCCGCAACCGTGCAAAGATTATAATCGCCGATATCGCCGGCTGCGTCTGCGGGGGCTTCTCCGGTCGCCGACAGGTGCCTCAGGCGAAGCCAAAGCTGGTGGAAAGCGAATTCGGGCGTGTCGCGTCCGTAAAAGCCGAAGGGATGGAAATAGCTGTCGCCCTTCCTCAGCCAGTCGACGAACTCGATACCGAGCTTTAACGTGCCGCGGCATTCGCGCAGCACGTCATTTTCCTTCAGCCCGAGAAAGTCGTTGAACTCCATCAGCGTCGGAATCGTCGCCTCGCCGACACCGATCACACCGATATCGTCCGATTCGACGAGCGTGATCGACACCGTCGGCGGGACGATACGGGCCAGCGCCGCGGCTGCCATCCAGCCGGAGGTGCCGCCGCCGACGATGACGACGTTTTTCATCGGCGATGCGTCGCCTTGGGCCGTGCCGCTGGGCTCGGTGCGCATCGCTATCGCTTTCCGGGCCGGAACCCGTTCGCGATTACCTCGCTCACCAACGCGCGGTGCGACGGTACGGCGGTCATGGCGTTGGCGCTTTGCTGACGGATGCTTTCGAATTCGCGGCGCGCATCGTCATAATATCGCAGCGCGCCCGCCCGGGCGCTGATATCGGTTTTGAAGCCCATCCCATAGAGGATGTACTGCCAGCTATTTTCGTCGAAAATGTCGTGGTTGGTATCGACATCGAGGAACGAGGGCGGGCGGTTGCGCCACTGCTCCAGCTTACCCTTCAGCTTGTCGGAGATCGACGACGACGCGCGGTTGTCGTGCCAGAAGTCGGTGTCGGTCCTCTCGCTAAGGCAATAATGCAGCTTGATGAAATCGACGACATGCTTGTAGCGCGTCGTCATGTGCCCGTTGAACTGCGCGGCGGAGCGTTCATAGTCGCCCGACCAGGGGAACAGGTTGCACAGGATCAGCACGGCGATTTCGACGAAGCTGATGCCGGTCGCTTCCAGCGGTTCGATGAACCCGGCCGACAGGCCCATGGCGACGCAGTTCTTGCGCCACTGGACTTCGCGGAACCCCGCTTCGAATTTCAGCTTGCGGTGCTCCAGCTCCTCTGCGCCGGGTCCGACATAGCGTTGCAGCGTCTCGAGCGCGGCATCATCGCTGCAATGGTCGGAGGAATAGACATAGCCGATCCCGCGGCGCTCGTGCAGGCCGATGTCCCAGGTCCAGCCCGCCTCCTGCGCGGTGGCATAGGTGCAGGACGGAATCGGTGCGTCGGGTCGGTCATAGGGGACGCGCAGCGCCACCGCGCGGTCGCAAAATAGCTGGTCCCGATAGGAAGTGAATTCCGAGCCCAGCGCGTCACCGATCAACCGCGCGCGAAAACCGGTGCAGTCGATATAGAGGTCGGCCGTCATCTCGCCATTCGCGCGTCCCTGCACCGAAGCGATCGCGCCGTCTCCGTCGAGCCGGACATCGTCGATCGTGTCGATCACCCGCTTGACGCCCAGCTCCATCGCGCGGCGCCGAACGACCTCGGCCAGCTTCGCCGCGTCGAAATGATAGGCGTAGCTGAGCGGCCCGGCATAATTGGGATGGTTGATGAGCTTGGGCGCAAGCTTTGCGTCGACCACGCGTTGCTGCACGGTGTTGGCTGCCGCCCATGGAACGTCCCCGGCCACGCCGAGCAGCCAGTATGGCAACAGGTCCATATCGGTATGCTGCGAACCGACCTGGAAAGGGTGGAAATACCAGTCTTCGGACTGCGGGTCGGGATTCGCTTTCCAGCCCTGAAAGCGGATGCCCTGTTTGAAGGTGGCATCGGCGCCGCGAATAAGGTCGGTTTCGTCGAGCCCGATGCGTTCGAGCGTCCTGCGGATGATGGGAAACGTGCCTTCACCCACACCAAGGATGCCGATCTCATCGGATTCGACCAGCGTGATTGAAACGCCGCCGGGAAGGTCCGCCGCCAGCATCTGCGCCATATAGGCGGCGCAGATCCAGCCGGCGGTTCCACCCCCGACGATCAGGACGCTCTTGGTCATCAAAATCCCCTAGCTGTGCCAGCAGGTCTATTGAAGAGCGTCCCGTCTTTCACTCAGAAACTGAACCCCAGATTGAGGCTTACCCGACGGTCGGTCACGAACACACCGCGTTGGACGTACCGGTTCGGAAGAATCTCCATCTCGGTCCGCTGATCGGTGTTGGTGATGTTCGCGACATTCAGGCGCATGTTGAGATGATCGCTGAACTCATAGCCGATACTCGCATCGAGGCGCCCCGACGCCGCGGCATAGACCGGCAGGCCGTAGGTGATGTCCTGCTGGGTTTGCGGATCGGTGTAGGTTCCGCTCGTGCTCGAGTCCGACGTGGTCGCCAGATACCGGTCACGCCAGGTCCAAGACACACGCGCGCTGATCTTGTTCTTGTCGTAGAGCAGCGTCGCCGAATATGCCCATTTCGACAGCCCGATCAGCGGTACGTGAAGCGGATCGCCGTTCATATCGAGCGCGAGCGCATCGGGCGAATTGCCGTCTATATAGGTGACGTTGGCGTCGATCCCGAAGCCGCTGAGCAGTCCCGGCAGCATGTCGAAATAGGTGCGGCCGCCAAGTGAGGCGCCCTTGATGTAGGTATTCTGATCCGCGTTGACGTTCTGCTTGCCCGCGACGTTGCCGGGGATGAACACCGCGGCTCCGCCATCGGCGGGCGTCGAGGTCGGCTGGTCGGCAGGCGCGAAGAATTGACCCGCCGCTGCGCCGAAATTGTTGAAGATCAGCTGGTGCTTAACCCGCTTGTGGAACAGTGACAGATAAACCGACGTGCCGCGATGCGGGTACCATTCGATCGAAATGTCGTTGTTCAGCGACAATTGCGGTTCGAGGAAGGGGTTGCCCGTCGTCAGGCCATAGCCATTGAAGATGCCCGGCAATCCCGAAGAACCATCGGCCGGCGCATATGGGTTCGGCGAGGTCTGGACCGAAGCCGTGCCCTGCGCGCGGATGTCCTGGTAGCTTGGGGGCGTCATCGTCTCGGTGAGCGCGTAGCGGATGATGAAGCCGTCCTGCGGCTCGAACTTGATGTTGAACGACGGCAGGAAATAGTCCTTCACAAGACCGCCCGTGCGGTCCGCCGCGTAATTGTTGCTCGTATAGGTATAGGGCAGGTCCTGGCCCGGATGTGCGTCCTGCCATGCGCTGAGATTGTCTATACCGCCGATCGCGGCGAGCGATTTCTGCGCGTCCTGCGCATTGCGATAGAAGGTGGTGTTGCCGGCAAAGATGTAGTTGCCCTGGCTATTCACGTCGTAATGAACCCAGCGCACGCCGATATTGCCCGAGAAGTTGAGCATCGGGGTCGCGCTCTCGTTCTTGAAGCCGAGCAACGCGTAAATCGCCGCCGTCTTGGGTCGGGTCACGACATGCGAAGGCTGGAGACCGAAGGAAGGATCGGCCGGATTGCCGTACAGATAGGTGCTCGAGGCCGGATTGCTGCACTGGTAATACAGGTCCGGCCCACAGGCGGCATAGGTGTTCATGACGCGGTCGAACTGGTCACCGCGCAGCACCTGGGACGTCGGCACATAGAATTGACCGACCGGCTGAAGATCGCCCTTGAAGAAGTCGGAAAACTGTTCGAGCTGGAAATCGCCTTCGGGCGCAGATCCGGCATTTGCCCGCGGCACGCCGTTCCAGCCGCGACCGGTCGGCGACCACCAGGTACCGACGAAGTCGTCGGTTTCCTTACGGTTGGCATAGCGCCCGCCGACCGCGACCTTGCGGAAGAACCCGTCGCCCAGGTCATAGCTGGCATCGAGCGTGAGGGTGTCCTGATGCCCTTCGTGCGGCATGGTGAGCCAGGCGACATTGGAGGCCTGCGCGGTCGCCGGATCGGGTTCGAACGGCGTTGCAAAGGCGATGTCGGGACGCGGCGTGTTCAGGTTCGACATATTAACCTGAGTGACCGCCGCATTGCCGAGCGTCAGGCTGTATTTCGATGAACCCGAATTGGCGACGGTATGCTGATAACTGCCATCGAGGTGGAAGGCGCCGGAGTTATATTTGAAGCCGGTGCTGAAGTCGCTCGTCTTGCTGTGCGAGGGCGTGTAGCTGGCGTTGCTGTTCGGTACGATGCCGTTGCCCGGCGAGGTCGCGTTGATGATCCCGCCGCTCTGGAACACGCCGTTATCGAAGGTGCTGCCATCAGCCGCACCCACCGCGGGCTGCGACAGGATGACGAGCTGGGTATCGCGGTTGCTGTCCCATTTCGAAATGAAGGTCGTGTGATAGATTTGCAGTTCGGGCGTCGGCTGCCACTGCGCCGCGACGTACAGGCCCTTGCGCGTGCGTTCGAACTGGTCGTCGGTTTCGGAAAAACCGCCCGGCGCATAGACCCGGTCGCCGTTGTAGACGCTGGCGAAATAGGGCTGGACGAGGATGTTGCTGTCGTAGGACTTGATCTTCGAATAGGCCGCATCGACCAGGATGCCGAATTCGCCGATCCCGGTGTCGAAGCGCGTCGAAGCGCGAAGCGACGCGCTGGGCGTGATGCTGTCCGAAAAGTCGCCATAGCTGCCGGAGATCGAACCGGAAACCTGAGTGCCCTTCACGTCGAACGGCATATAGGTCCGCAGATCGACAGTGCCGGCGATGCCGCCGGCGATCAGGTCCGCGCGGCTGGCCTTGTAGATGGTTACCGTGCGCAGGAGCTCGGGGCCGATATCCGAATAGCTGAGACCCGTTCCGCCGCTCGCCGAAAAGATTTCGCGACCGTTCAGCAGCGTCTTGGTTCCGGTAAGTCCGCGGACCTGGATGCCCGATCCCTCGAATGTGTAGCCGTCGGGCGATCCCTGATCACCGGCGCGGATCCGGTTCATCGTCACGCCCGGGGAGCGCTCGAGAACTTCGAGGAGCGACGTGCTCGGCACCTTGCCCGCTTCGTCGAGGACGATCGAATCGCTGATCGTGTCTGAATTGCGCTTCATCTGCGCCGCGTTTTCGAGCGCCGCGCGCTGGCCGGTAACGACGATTTCGTTACCGGTCGTGGCGGGTGTCGCAGCCTGGTCCTGCGTCTTGTCGGACTTCGCCTTCTTGGCGTCCTTCGCGTTCTGAGCGGTGGTGCTGGTCGTCGTAGTCTGGGCAATGGCGGCGAGCGGCGTTATCGCTCCGGCAGCCGCACCGGCAAGCAGAGCCGCCCTGATCGACGATGAAATCAGCAGATGGCTGTTTGCGCGCTTCTTGTGCACTCCGCGAGCGACGCGTCCACGATGAGCCTTCATATATCCCCTCCTCCTTCTTAGCTGAATCGCCCGCTTTTTCGGGTCGAGCGGCACCAGGCCAATGTTATCGCTACCAGCGCATAAGTCTGACTACTTTACAAGTCAACGGAGGGCCGACGGGCCATTTGGTAGGCGAAGCTCGGCATTAAGCATTTAGTATTTGATAAAAAACGATAAAAAAATTTTGAAGGTACGGCGCGGATGTCTGGTTTGTCCAGCAAGTGAGTTTTGACGCGATTGCGGACGTATTCGAAGGGAGCGCTATCATCGCGGTTCGAGCGCTGCACCACCTCTCCTTGCGCCGATGCCTCGCCGCATGGCGTATCGTTCGGACTTGTCGGGGCGTGTCGAGCTGCTTGTCAGGATGGTGGGCGAGAGGATGCGAGCCAAGCTCATCGAATCGCGCACAACATTGCAAAGTTCGCTGTTTTAAAAAAAGCAGCGGATGGCGCTTCAGGCCGGTTCGGCCGACTCGCCACCCACCGCAGTATCGACGACGGAGGCTGGGAGGCCGACCCGACCGTCTGGAAATTCACCGCACAGCCAAATTCATTTGACGGCGGGGTCATCGCAGAATCGCGATGGAAACTCGTGCATTTGATGTGGCTGTAAATTGCGACGCCAACTAGTCTGACTTATCGTTCCGCCATGTTCCGGTCAATCGCAGAAGCCTTGGTTGCGTCCGGTTCGAAAACCGATCCCTGATCGGTGCGAAAATTCCAGCGGAGAAATTACAGCAAAGGGCGAATAATATGCGGTTATTGTGGGTATGGGTTCCGACAGAATCGTCCGGTAAAGGTGATGGACAGATGCCGGCATGCCAGACGGCGCCGTACTGTCTGCATCGGCACCGCCGCAGATTGGGACGGGCTGGTTTGATCTGGAGTTGGAATAATCTGACATATTGCTGGTCGCGATAGGCGGTGCCATCATGGCCTATGGTCGATGGACGCGGCAGAAGTGGGCGCGCCGTGTTTGGTCCGAGATGCAGTTCGATGATTCGGATCGGCCGGTTGGGCTGCTGACGGGGCGTTGACGATCAGGGGATGGCATGAACTACGGGCAAGAATTTTGGCGGGTATCGGCGATTGCATTGGCGATCTTCGCAGGTGTCCCGGCCACTGCCGCACAGGTCTGGCAATCGGACCAGGGCGACGGAAGCTATCGCAACCCCGTGCTCTACGCCGACTATCCCGATCCGGACATTATCCGCGTCGGGTCGGACTTCTATTTCGTCACGACGACTTTTGCAGACGTTCCCGGCATCACGATCCTCCATTCGAAAGATCTGATCAACTGGACGATCGCGTCTCACGTCGTACCGCGGCTGGACGATACCAAACGCTATGACCTGAAAAACGGCGGCGCCTATCGCAAGGGACTGTTTGCTGCCAGCCTGCGCCATCACGGCGGCATGTTCTATCTGGCGGTGACGCCCGTCGGGCAGAATACGCGTATCTATTATTCTCGCGATATAAGGGGGCCGTGGCGATACCATGAGCTTGATCGCGCGGCGTTCGACCCCGGCCTGTTCATCGACGATGACGGCAGCGCCTATATCGCGACTTCGTACAATGCCGACGGCACGATCACATTGCTGACGCTCGACAAGACGCTCAGCCACGTCACCGGCGCGCGAAAAATCCATTATATCAAGGGTGCCGAGGGATCGAAGATCATCAAGCGCAAGGGCTGGTACTATCTGTTCAACGCTATTCCTCCGCGACTGGGGTTGACGGTATCGCGGGCGCGCAACCTGTTCGGCCCGTGGGAGACGCGCAACGAGATCGATGACAGGACGGGTGGCCATCAGGGCGCGCTCGTCGATCTCCCGAACGGTGGATGGTTCGGTTTCGTCATGCGCGATTCGGGCGCGATCGGCCGCATGACGAATATGAGTCCGGTATTCTGGCGGGATGGCTGGCCGATATGGGGAACACCCGATGCTCCCAACCGCGTCCCCGATCATGCCGAAAAACCGATCAAGGGCTTTCCATTGGCTCAGCCGGCGGCCTCGGACGACTTTTCCAGGCCTCGGCTGGGCCTGCAATGGCAGTGGAACCATAACCCCGATGACAGCCGCTGGTCGCTGACCGAGCGGCCGGGCTTTCTGCGCCTTCGTCCGACGGTCGCCAACCAGCTATGGACCGCGCGCAACACGCTGGTGCAGAAAGGACAGGGGCCGCGGAGCACCGGCACCGTCAAGCTCGACACCTCCCATGTGGAACGCGGCGATCGATGCGGTTTCGGCACCTTCGGCCAATATAGCGCGCAGCTGACGGTCAGCCGCGATCGCGACGGCCAGGCGACGCTCAGTACCGCGCTGACCGAAGACACCGAGGCGGGGCCGAAGACCAACGTCGACGCGACGGCGCGGCCGGTGCCTGGCAACAACCTCTGGCTGCGTGCAAGCCTCGACTTCAAAACCGACCGGGGCCGTTTCAGCTACAGTACTGACGGTCAGCGGTGGACGCGCATCGGCACCCCGTTCCCACTCGCCTTCGCGTGGCGCACCGGCACCTTCCAGGGCGAGCAGTTCGCCTTGTTCTGCTACAATCGCAGCCAGAGCTCGGGATATCTCGACATCGACAGCTTCACCCTGACGCCGGGCGGATAACGTTTCGTTCAGGCGATGTTGAAACCGCATTTAACCCGGCTCGGCATTGGCGGCATCCGTACGAGCTCGGCAATGTGACGCCTATGCGGTCGTCGCTCGGAGCGGGGGCGCATCACGCTCTACCGCATTGCAGGATATGCGTTCAGACTTGCCAAACGAGCGCTGGCGCTGCCGGCAACACCGGCCGCCTATTCTATCCGAGTCCCTTGCAGTGCGTGCGAAATTTCGAGCGCCGCGCGCCGAATGAATTCAGTGGTGCGATCGGCATCCATTTTCGCACTGGCGCCGCTGACATAGGGAATGGTCAGCGCGGCGCGCGCCTCGCCAGCAGCGAGGATCGGCGCCGAAATATCGAGAATGCCGTTGATCATGCGGCTTTCGCGAGCGACATGCCCCTCCGCCACGATGTCGTCGAGCTGCGTGATCAGGGCTGCGCGGTCGAACTTGCCGTCGAGCAGTTCGATCTCGTCGAGCATCTGCGACCGGCGTGCTTCGGGTTCGAACGCGAGCAACGTCAGCCCAGACGCGGAGACGTTGAGCGGCCGACGATAGCCGACGCGCACCGCGAAGCCGAGCAGACCCGGCGCTTCGACGCGCGCGACGACGACCATTTCGGCACCGGAGGCGACCGCAATGTGGCAGGACTGGCCGACATCGTCGGCGAGCTTCTGCATCACCGGAAAGGCGAGCGAGAGCAGGTCGCGTACCGGCGGCTGGTGCATGGACAGCGCAAACAGCCGGTTGGTCAGCGAATAGCCGCCGCTGGCATCGCGTGAAATGTAGCGCATTTCCTCGAGCACCTGCAGCATGCGAAAGATCTCGTTGCGCGAGCGTTCGAGCGCGGTCGAGATATCCGACATGCTCATCGGTTCGCTCGCATGCGCGAGCGTTTCGAGAATCGACAGACCCTTTTGCAGCGCCGGCGCGCGGTATTTCGGCTCGCTACTCACGTGGTTCGATCCCCTTTGATCGCGACATTGCCGATCTCCGGCCGTGTTGCAATGCCGTGGCGCTTCGGTCCTGCGGCATCACCGTGTTTCCGCCGCTTGCGGCTGCTCGTCCAGCGAGAAGATTCGCGCGGCCGGCACCCATTTCTGATCCGGCCCAGCCCAGGCGAGCTGTTGCTGGAATTCGTCCATCAGCCGTTCCCATGCCTGCACATCGGGATCTGCCGCATCGGCCCGGCGCTTCGCTGCCGGATCGAAGCCGGGCCCGGTTTCCATCACCATGACCAGTCGCGGCCCGCAGCGATAGATTTCCATCGCCCGGATATCGGCGGCATGGATACTGCGAACCACAGCCTTGGGAACCGCGCCGGCGGCATGCCACGCCTCATACCGTTCGAAGGAGCGGGGATCGTCCTTCAGATCGCAGAGCAGGACATGGCGCGTGCCGCGTGCGGTCATCGATCGGCGACGACCGCCTGGCGCTGCTCGCCCAGGCCCTCGATCCCCAGCGTCATCACGTCCCCATCCTTCAGAAACACCTGCGGCGACTGCCCCATGCCCACGCCGGGCGGCGTGCCGGTCGAGATGACGTCGCCCGGATGCAGCGTCATGAACTGGCTGAGATAGCTGACGAGGAATGCGGGTTTGTACACCATCGTCGCGGTCGAGCCGTCCTGATAGCGCTTGCCGTTGACGTCGAGCCACATCGACAGATTTGCCGGGTCGGTCACGTCGTCGCGCGTCACCAGCCACGGGCCGATGGGGCCGAATGTATCGCAGCCCTTGCCCTTGTCCCAGGTGCCGTGCCGTTCGAGCTGATATTCGCGCTCGGAAATGTCGTTGATGACGCAGTAGCCTGCAATGTGCCGCTCGGCGTCGGCTTCGTCGACATATTTGGCGGCGCTGCCGATGACGATGCCGAGCTCGACTTCCCAATCGCTCTTTTTCGAACCGCGCGGCAGCCGGACGGTGTCGTCGGGACCGATGATCGCGCTCGTCGCCTTGGTGAAGAGGACGGGCTCGGGCGGGACGGTCGCCCCGGTCTCGGCAGCATGATCCGAATAGTTGAGCCCGATGCACAGGAACTTGCCGACGCCGCCGACGCAGGGGCCGAGGCGCGGCGAGCGGTCGACCTTTGGCAGGCTGCCCGTGTCGATCGCCGCGAGCTTCGCAATGCTCTCGGGGCCGATATGCGCGCCGTCGATATCGGCGACATGCGCGGACAGGTCGCGCAACACACCGTCGTCGTCGATCAGCCCGGGCCGTTCGCTGCCGGCGTCGCCATATCGGACAAGCCTCACGAAAATCTCCTCAATTGATCCAGCCGCCGTCGACGATGTGCGTCTGCCCGGTGGTGAAGGCAGCTTCATCGCTGGCGAGATAGCTTGCAAGTGCTGCGATTTCCTCCGGACGACCGAGCCGGCCCATCGGCTGGCGCGCGACGAACTCGCGCTGCGCCGCTTCGTAATCGCCGGTGTCGCGCAGTCGCTGTTGCAGCGACGGTGAATCGACCGTGCCCGGGCAAATCGCATTGCAGCGAACGCCGCGCCCGACGAAATCGGCGGCGACCGACTTGGTAAGGCCGATCACCGCGGCCTTGGTCGCGCCATAGGCGAAGCGATTGGGGATGCCCTTGATCGAGCTTGCGATCGACGAGACGTTGACGATCGACCCGCCGCCGGCATCGAGCATGCCCGGAAGCCACGCACGGACGGTGCGGTACATCGCGGTCACGTTGAGGTCGTTTGAAAACGCCCAGGCATCCTCGTCGCAATCGAGGATCGTGCCGCTGTGCACGAAGCCCGCGCAATTGACGAGAATGTCGACGCGACCGGTTTCGGTGGCCAGCGCGGCGATCGCATCGCGGTCGCGGACATCGAGCGCATGGGTTTCGCACGCCAGCCCGTTGAGCTTGGCAGCGTCGATATCGGTTGCGGTCACGCTCGCACCCTCGTCCACGAACCGTTCGGCGATGGCGCGGCCGATGCCCTGGCCCGCAGCCGTCACCAGCGCGCGCTTTCCGGCGAGCCGTCTGCTCATGCCGCGCCCGCGCGGGTCGGCAGACAGCCCGGCCCGATCGGCTCGAAGCTCTTGTAGGTCAGAATGAACTCCTGATGGCCGAGCGCTTCGGACACGCTGTGCTCGCCCTTGGCCACGGCCAGCGTGCGGTTATAGATCTCGGTACCGACGTCTTCGATGGTCGCCGCGTCCTCGAGGATGCGGCCGGCATCGATATCCATGTCGGCGGCGAGCCGGCGCGCGGTTTCCGGGTTCGCGCAGATCTTGATGACCGGCGAAATCGCGGAGCCCACGACCGATCCGCGCCCGGTCGTGAACAGGATGATATGCGCGCCGCACGCGATCAGCTCGACGATCTCCGCATTGTCGGAGATATTGGGAAAGCCGAAACGCGGTTCGCCGTCGGGGACGACATCGAGCAGATAGAGCCCGCCCGCCGGCGGCACGTCGCCGGGCTTGACGATGCCGGAGATGGGCGAGCTTCCCGACTTGGAATAGGCGCCCATCGACTTTTCTTCCTGCGTGGTCAGGCCGCCCTCGGCATTGCCGGCGGCGAAACTGCCGAAGCCCATGACGGTGTAGTAGCGCTCTGCCTTGGCAACCGATTCCTTGAGCGCTTCGCCGAGTTCGGGCGTCACCGCGCGGTCGGCCATGATCGCCTCGCAGCCGACGAGTTCGCCGGTTTCCTCGAACAGGCAGGTGGCGCCTTCGCCGACCAGCCGGTCGAACGCGCGGCCGACCGCGGGATTTGCGGTGATGCCGCTGGTCCCGTCGGAGCCTCCGCACACGGTGCCGATGACCAGCTCGTCGACCGCCATTTCGGTGCGCTCGGCACGATCGGCTTCGGCGCGGACGCGCTCGACTGCCTCGATGCCCTCGGCAATCGTCGCGGCGGTGCCACCGACTTCCTGGATGACCAGCGTCTCGACCGGGCGCCCGCTTTCGCGCACCGCCTTGGCGAGCCCGGCGCGGTTGAAGCTCTCGCAGCCCAGCGACACGATTACCATTCCGCCGAGATTGGGGTGGGTGGCGATGGCGCGCATCACCTTGTCGGCATAGGCATTGGGGTAGCAGCCGGGAAAGCCGATCAGCTGCACGTCGGGCGCGCCGATCCGGTCGACGATGCGCCGCGCGACATGGTGCGCACATTCGACGAGATAGCAGACGGCGACGACGTTGCGGATGCCCTTGCGGCCGTCCTTGCGTTGCCAGGCGGGTATCATGAGCTTGTCCTTTGCTCGACCGCATCGCGCGTGGTGCTCGCGATATAGTCACTCTTCATATTGTGGAGATGGACCCAGGCGCCGGGCGCAGCGGCCTGCGTCATCGACCCGATCGGGGCGCCGTATTTCAGGACCTTGTCGCCAGGCTCGAGCGCGCGTCTCGCGATCTTGTGACCGACCCCGATCGCGGCATCGACGGTCAGGCTCGTGTCGTCGACGACCAACGTGTCGCCGGGCTTCACCGCGGCGGTGATGACGAGGATATTGTCCTCCGGATGGAGCAGGATCGCGCTCATGCGGCGGATTCTCTGCGTGGCAAGGATGGTGACGGCAGCGCGTCCCAGAAGCGTTCGGGGATGGTTTCCTCCTGAAAGGCGAGGGTGGCGTCGACCTGATCGCGGCCGACGAGCCCCGGAATGACGCTCGCAACGGGTGCGGCGCGCAGCGGGAACTGGAGCGCAGCCGCACCGATCCGGATGTCGTGTTCGTCGCAGAGCCCTTCGAGCCGGTGGACGCGGTCGATCACCCAGTCGGGCGGCGCGGCATAATCATAATGCGATTGCGCGGCGCGGGCGCTGCCCTCGATCAGCACGCCGCTGTTGAACGGGCCGCCGACGATCAGGCGGGTACCGGTCGCGGCGCAGCGATCGAGCAGCGGAAGCGCCGCATCGGGTTCGAGCAGCGTGTAGCGGCCGGCGAGCAGGATAACGTCGAGCGGCACCTCGTCGAGCAGCTCGAGGCAGACGGTGATTTCGTTGACGCCGATCCCGATCGCACCGACCGCGCCTTCGTCGCGCAGCCGCGCCATCGCCGGATAGCCGCTGTCGAGGAAGGTCCGCAGGTGCGCTGCGCTCGCTTCGCCATGCGTCAGCGTGCCGAGATCGTGCGCGAGGAGCAGGTCGACGCGGTCGCGCATCAGCCGCGCGAGGCTTTCGCCGTGACTGCGCCGGACCGCATCGCCCGAATAGTCGAAGCGCGGCTCGAAGCCGGCGGCCTCGACGAAGCCGTGCCGCTCTCGCGCCGTGCTGTCGGTCGGGTCGAGCAGCCGCCCGACCTTCGTCGAGACGATTGCCTCGCCGTCGGGATCGCACTGCTTCAGCGCTTCGCCCAGACGGCGCTCGGCAAGCCCGAAGCCGTAATGCGGGGCGACGTCGAAGAAGCGGACTCCGCGATCATATGCGTGGACGACGGTGTCGATGGCGACCTCGTCCGCGACGGCGCGGTAGAGGTTGCCGATTCCCGCGCAGCCCATGCCGAGAGAGGGAATATCGATCATCGCGCCAGTCCGTAGATTTGGCGGGCGTTGCCGCCGAAGACCGCGTTCTGGTGCGCGGTGGGGACGAGCGCGCGTGCTTGGTCGAGCCAGCCGGCATACGTCCCCGCAAGTGTCAGCACCGGCCAGTCGCTGCCCCAGATCAGCCGGTCCGCACCGAAAGCGTCCCAGAGCAGGGTAAAGACCGGCGCGACGGCTTCGCCCGGCTGTCCGGGGGCGAGCTCGGTCAGCAGCCCTGACAGCTTGCACGCCACATTCGGACATCGCGCGATGCTGCGCATGGCCTCGTTCCACGCCGCGAGGTCGCCCGCCGGATCGGGCTTGGCACCGTGATCGATGACGATACGGAGCTGCGGATGGCGGCGCGCGAGGCGTTCGAGCGACGCGAGATGCTGCGGGCGGACCAGTGCGTCGAGCACGATCCCGCGCGATGCCATGGCTGCAAAACCGGCGTCGAGTTCCGGCCGGTCGTACCAGTCGGCTTCGCGGTCCTGCACCATCGGTCGCAGCCCGCGTAGCGCGTTTTCCGCGGCGAGCGATTCCACGGCGTGGGCATCGCCGATATCGGTCCAGCCGACGACGCCGGCGACCATGTGGTGCCCGGCGGCCTGGTCGAGCAGCCACTCGGTATCGGCGGCGGCTTCCTGGCTCTGCACCAGCAGGATATCGTCGATGCCGTTCGCGCGCGCCTCGGCCAGGGCGTCGTCGACGGCGAAGTCGCGGTGGATGCCGGGCAGGCTGGCATCGGGCCAGGTGCAGCCGTTACGGCCGAGCTGCCAGACATGGACATGCGCGTCGATCATGTCCGGCGCCTCGCCTTGACCACGCCGAACAGCAACACGACCGCGAAGCAGGCGGCGGGCACCAGCATCGCGAAGACGATCGAGCCGCTGGTGTCGGAGACATAGCCCATCAGCGCCGGGAACACCGCGCCGCCGATGATCGCCATGACGAGCAGCGCCGATGCCGGCTTGGTCTGCGGCCCCAGACCGCGCACCGATTCAGCGAAGATCGTCGGGTACATGATCGACATGAAGAAGCTGCTCGCGACGAGCGCTCCGACGCCGGTCATGCCGTGGACGAAGGTCGCGAACACGCAGAGCGCGCATCCGATCGCGGCGAAAGCGCGCAGCAGGCCGAGCGCAGGCAGCCGCGCCATCAGTGCCGATCCGGCGAACCGCCCGATCATGAACAGGACAAGCGACAGCGTCAGATAGTGCGCGCCGGTCTGGTCGCTCGTGTTCGCGGCGTCGTGGGCGTAGCGGATCAGGAAACTCCATACGCCGACCTGCGCGCCGACATAGAAGAATTGCGCTGCGACACCGAGGAGGAAGGGCGGGCGTTTGAGGAGCTGGATGAAGTCGGATGCGGCGCCGACATCGTCTTCGACGTCGGTCGCGGTGGCGATAGCGGGGAAGGGTGTGACGCGGATCAGGATCGCCCATGCGATCACACCGACCCCAATGAACAGATAGGGGAGCTGGACCGCCGCCGCCTCGCTGGCGCGCCACGCGGCGAGTGCGCCCTCGGGCATGCGCGCCAGCTCGTCGGCGCCGTGATCGACGCCGGCAAGGATGAACTGGCTGCCGATGAGCACGCCGACGATCGAGCCGAGCGGGTTGAACGCCTGGGCGAGGTTGAGCCGCTGCGACGCGCTGTCTTCGGGCCCGAGCCGTGCGATCAGCGGATTGGCCGAGGTTTCCAGAAAAGCCAGGCCGCTGGCGATGACGAACAGCGCGCCGAGAAAGAAGGGATAGCTCTGCGCGCTCGCCGCCGGCCAGAACAGCAGCGCACCGAGCCCGTAGAGGCAGAGGCCGAGGATGACGGCGGCGCGGTATCCCTGTTTGCGCATGAACAGCGCGGCAGGAATGGCGAGGCAGAAATAGCCGAGATAGAAGGCCGACTGGACGAGCCCGGCCTGCAGGTCGGACAGCGTGAACAGCTTCTTGAAATGCGCGATCAGCACGTCGTTGAGGTTGTTCGCGACGCCCCACAGGAAAAACAGCGCGACGATGAGCACGAATGGCGCGATCCGCCGCTGGGCGACCATCTGTGCTTGCGCGTTCATGCCGTCAGGCCCCGGCCGTCGATCCGCAGGACGGGTACGAAGCCGCCATGCGTACTGGCGGGGAGCGTGACATGGAGCGCCTCGCCATCGCGGCGGTGACGGACCGGTCCTCCGCCGAGCAGCGTTACCCGGGCGATGTTCGCGTCGCTCGCGCGCGTGCCTAGAGCGCGGATCGGCACTTCGCCGTCGGGCCAGCCGAGCAGGATCGCGTAGAGCGTTTCGCCCTTGGTCGTGAAGCGGATGTCGTGCGGGGTGAAGGCGCCCTGCGCGCTTTCGTTCTGCATCCCCGCCTTCAATTCGGTCGGGCCTTCGCCATAGACGCGCCACGGCCGCGAGGCGAAGATCGCCTCGTCATTGATCGCCATCCACTCCGCCATCGCGTCGAGGATCTTCTCCTCGTCGCTGTCGATCGTGCCGTCGCCGCGTTGGGGGATCGAGAGCAGCAGGTTGCCGTTCTTCGACACGACGTCGGCAAGCCGCTGAATGACCTGTTCGGCACTCTTGTAGCTGTGATCGCGGTACCGTGCGGCATTGTAGAACCAGTCGCCGATACACGTTCCCGTCTGCCATGGCGCGTCGCGACCCGTATCGATGAAGCCGCGCTCGACATCGTCGACGATGCCGAGCCGCTGCCACGGTTCGAGCTTCTTGATATTGGCGACGACCTCGATGTCGCCGTGCCAGCCGATCGAGCGGTTGTAATAATCGGCGATCGCTTCCATTCCCGCGCTGCCGAACGGCACGCCGTGATCGTCGAAATAGCAGAGGTCGGGCCGATATTTTTCGATCAGGTCGATCTGCCTCTTGAGCCACTGCGTGACATAGCCGGGATCACCGGCCGGGCCATGCTCCATCCATTGCCCGTCATGCGCGTCGTGCCAGGCGTTCATCGCATCGATCGTGTCGATGCCGTCGGGCGCGACCATGTGGCGGCCGGTATAAAGCTTCTGCGGATCGAGCCCGTCCCACCATTTGCCCGCACCATCGGCGGCGGTCAGGCGATAGGCGTCGTAGCGTTCGCCCGCGCGTGGGCCGACGGGATCATAGGCATAGGCGGTCTGGAACCAGTGCCAGGCGTGCGAGCTGTGGTTCGACACGCCGAAGCGCAGGCCCGCCTCGCGCGCCGCCTTCGCCCAGGTGCCGACGACGTCGCGCTTGGGCCCGACACGCGTCGCGTTCCAGGCGTGGTGCGCGCTGTCCCAGCAATCGAGATTGTCGTGATGACAGGCGAGCGAGACGAAATATTTGGCGCCGGCCTTCTTGTACCGCGCGATCAGCGCGTCGGGGTCCCATTTGTCGGCGGTCCAGCGGTGCTGGATGTCGATCATCCCGGTATCGGCGGGGTGGCCGTACGTCTTCAGGTGATGCTCGTACATCGGGTGGCCCTGCATGTACATGAAGCGGCCATACCAATCGCCCTGTTCGGGCACCGACTGCGGGCCCCAATGCGCCCACAGGCCGAGCTTGGCGTCGCGGAACCAGTCGGGGAAACGATACTGGTCGATGAACGAGCCCCAGTTCGGCTGCACCGGGCCGGCAGCGATGCCGCCTGCCCCCCGGGCAAGCGCGCCGGATGCCGGACCCAAGGCCGCCATGCCGGCGAGGAGCGAGCGCCGATCGACGCGCATCAATCGCCCAGCGTCCGGCGGATCGCCGCGAGCGTCAGCGGGCGCATCACGGCATAGCCCTTGGCGGTGGGGTGGACGCCGTCGCTCGACAGCCCCTCCTTCATCGCACCGTCAGGCGTCGCCATCGCCGAAAAATAATCGACATAGGTGAAGCCGTTTTCGGCGGCGTAGCTTTTCAGCCACTCGTTCATCGCGCGGATAACGGGCACCGGCTGCTTGTCCTTCGCCCAGGGAAAGGTGCCCGCCGGCGGGATCGAGGCGAGGATCACCTTGATGCCGTGCGCCTGGGCGAGCTCGGCCATGCTGCGGATATGGCCCTTCAGCGTGTCGAGCGTCTCGGCACCGGTATTGCCGGCGATGTCGTTGGTGCCGGTCATGATGTGGACCGCCTGCGGGTGCAGGTCGATCACGTCCTGGCGAAAGCGTACGAGCATCTGCGGCGTCGTCTGTCCGCTGATGCCGCGATCGACGCGGCCGTCCTCGAACATGTGCGGTGCGAGATTGATCCAGTTGTCGGTGATCGAGTCGCCCATGAACACGACGCGCACCGGCGCTTGCGACTTCGCAAGCTCGGCATTTGCATCGCGATAGCGACAGAGCTGCCCGAAATCGCGCGTGAGCATGTGGAGATTCCACATCTGCCAGCCGCCGCCATTCTCTGGCGATTCATGGCCCGGGCAGGGGTCGGCGACGATCCCCGACGGATCGTCGGCATGCGGATCACCCGGAATCCGGGTCTGCGCCGACGCGCTGCCGCTCGCGAGGAGCATCGCGGCAAGGGCGAGCGTCGCGCCATGCCTGCGAACGAAAAAACCAATGTCGGTTCGCGCCTTCATACTGAACCCCTCCTGGACCCGGCGGTGCATCACGACACTCTATTTGAAAACCGAGTTCGAATATAAAACAAGCCTTTTGTAGCGCCGCCATTTCGGCTTGTCGATGGATAGCAGCGCGGGGCCTTCGAGCGAAGAAGACCCGCGGGTTCGGCGTATTCGTCGGCACCGATTATCGCTTGCAGTGCAAGCCCCGACCACAAACTCGATTGATTTACGAGTAAAAAGATCGTTCACTGGTGGCGATAGCCGGATTCCGACAGGCTGACTCGAATGATCTTGCGCCGTCGGGACGATCAAAAGGGGGACTGGATGCGGAAAGCATGTCTGGCGGCGTGTGCGCTGGCGATTACGGGGCTGGCGACGGTGCCAGCCGATGCGAGGACGATGGTGGCGCCGGACGCCGCGACCGTGCCGTCGCACTATCAGAATTTTCGCGCCGCGATCTACATCGCGGTCAACGATGCCCGGGCGCTGGCCGATCGTGCCACCTTCGACCGCCAATACGCACGTGCGGCGTCGCAGCTCCATTTCGACAAGGTCTATATCGAGGCCTATCGCGACCATAACTTCGCGACCGATGCCGAGCTCGAGCGCGTCAAATCCTATTTCCGCGAAAAGGGCGTTGCAGTGGCGGGCGGCGTTACGCTCGCGGCGGGGGGCAAGAACGGCCAGTTCGGCACGTTCGATTACGAGCTTCCCGAAGACCGCGCCGAATGCGAGCGCGCGGTGCGGCTTGCGGCGAAGCATTTCGACGAGGTGATCCTCGACGACTTCTTCTTCTACACGAGCAAGAGCGATGCGGATATCGCGGCAAAGGGCAAGCGGAGCTGGACGCAATATCGGCTAGACACCATGCGCGACGTTGCCCGCAACCTGGTGCTCAAGCCGGCGAAGGCGGTGAACCCCAATGTCCGGATGATCATCAAATACCCGAACTGGTACGAGCATTTTCAGGGTCTCGGCTACGACCTCGACCAGGAAGCGAAGGCGTTCGACGGCATCTACACCGGAACCGAGACGCGCGATCCGACGCTGACCGACCAGCTGCTCCAGGAATATGAGAGCTACGAGATCATCCGCTATTATGACAATATTCGCCCGGGCGCGAACGGTGGCGGCTGGGTCGATACGTTCAGCACGCGCTTCATCGACCGTTATGCCGAGCAGCTCTGGGATACCTTGTTCGCCAAGGCGCCGGAGATAACATTGTTCAACTGGCATCCGATGTCGCAGCCGGAGGCGGTGGATAGCGGCGACCGGCCGTGGAAGAACGCGACGACGAGCTTCGACTGGGACCGCGAGCAATCGCGCTGGGCGGCCGCGCATCCCGGTACTCCCGCGGGCTGGGGCCGGGCGGCGGGATATGCGCTGGAGACGATCGATCCGATCCTCGGTGCGCTCGGCAAGCCGGTCGGGATCGCCAGCTACAAGCCTTATCAGTCGTCGGGCGAGGATTTCCTCCACAACTTTCTCGGCAATCTTGGCATCCCCGTCGAGCTGCAGCCGACCTATCCCACCGATGCGAAGACGGTGCTGCTGACCGAAGCGGCAGCGGCTGATTCCGATATCGTCGCGAAGATCGAAGCGTCGCTGCGCGGCGGCGCAGATGTCATCGTGACGTCGGGCCTCGTCGCCGCGCTGCACGACAAGGGCTTTGCCGATCTCGCCGAATGGACACCGACCGGCCGCATCGTGTCGGTGTCGCATTTCGTTCAGGGCTTCGGCGCCGGAAACGGCAAGTCGCTCGACGACGACGGTGCCGAGCCGTCATCGATGCTGATCCCCGAGACACGCTTCTACACCAACGACAGCTGGGCCACGATCCGCGCCGTCGCGGGCAAGAAGGGCTATCCGGTCCTGTTGATGAATCATTATTCGAAGGGAACGCTCTACATGCTGACCGTGCCCGAGAACCAGAGCGACCTGTACCGGCTGCCGCAGGCCGCGCTGACGCAGATCCGCTCGGTCGTCGGACGGCACAGTCCGGTCGTGATCGACGCGCCGGCGGGCGTTGCCCTGTTCACCTACGACAATGGCGCGATTGTCGTACAAAATTACAGCGATACCGCGGTCGATGTCGGGATCGGCGCGGAGGGCGCAACCCGGCTCGATGCGATCGGTGGCGCCGCCGCCCTCAAGCCTCAGGGAGAGATGACGGGGATGATGGGCGACACGCGTCCGGCCTTCGCAACGACGATCCCGCCGCACTCGTTCAAGGCATACCGCATCGCGCGCTAGGCCCAGACAGAGGCGAAACGAAAACAATTTCATATTTGAAACCGTGTTTCACGAGCGTTAATCCGACAAAAAACGACGATGCCAAAAAGGCGTCGAAAATGAAGGGGGAGGTGATGAAAGACACTTCACGTACGTGCTCTGTCCGCGATCTGAAGGTCGCGAAGTTCGGCCTTGTCGGCGCCTCGACGCTGGCCTTGGCCATGGTCCTCGCCAGTCCGGTATCGGCTCAGACCACCCAGGACGATGACACGACGGCCGACAATGGCCAGTCCGACCAGAGCGATCAGGCAACCGGCACGACTCCGGCGCACTCGGAGAATGATATCGTCGTGACCGGCATTCGCGCTTCGGTTCAGAGTGCGACCGAGCGCAAGCGCAATGCCGAGCAGGTCGTCGATTCGATCACCGCGCAGGACATCGGCGCGCTTCCAGACCGGTCGGTTTCCGAAGCGCTGCAGCGCGTCGCCGGTGTCACGCTCCAGCGCACCAACGAAGCGCGCGATCCGGCGCGCCTTTCGGCCGAGGGTGGCGGCGTCTTCATTCGCGGGCTTTCCTGGGTCCAGTCCGAAATCAACGGCCGCGACGTGTTTTCGGCGGTCAATGGCCGCGGGCTGAGCTTCGAGGATGTGTCGGCCAACCTGCTCGCCGGCGTCGACATCTACAAGAACCCCTCGGCTGCCGAGATCGAAGGTGGCATCGGCGGCCTCATCAATCTGCGCACGCGCAAGCCGTTCGACGCGCCGGGCCGCGTCATCGCGTTCGCGGGTGATTACAACTATGCCGACATGCGCCGCGAGGGTTTCTTCTCCGGCAGCCTGCTCGCATCCGACCGCTGGCAGACCGGGCTCGGCGAGATCGGCGTACTGCTGTCCTATTCGATCAACAATATCGGCAATCGCACCGACAGCATCAGCGCCGGACGCTTCCTGCCCGCGACATTGTCGCAGCCGCAGGACGGGCTGTCGGCGGGCGATACCGTCTATCTGCCGAACAGCATGGGGCTGCGGCGGATCGACTGGCAACAGCGCCGCACCGCGTTCGACGGATCGATCCAGTGGCGGCCGAGCGACACGTTGCAGTTCACCGCCGAAGCGTTCATCAGCAAGACCAATCCGCACGACCTCGAATATGCGCTCGGCGACTATGCATCGCCCGAGACGGACAACAGCACCTATACCTTCGGCGACCAGAACCAGGTCACGTCGGGCGTGATCGACAACCGTCAGCTCAACATCGACACGCGCGACGGCCAGTCGAACCGCAAAACGTCCGACTATTCGTTCAACATGAAGTGGGACCCCAACGAGCACTGGTCGTTCAACGCCGACGCTCAATATGTGAAGTCCAAGGCATCGACCGTCAGCATGACGGCATTTCTCGGTACCGATACGCCGGTTACCTTCGATTTCAATCTTGGTGGCGACACTCCCAAGATGGTTGTGACGCCGACCACCGGCTCGCAGGACGCTCTTGCCCAGAAGAACCTCTACTGGTGGGCCGCGGCGATGGACCATCTCGAGGATAACGACGCTTCCGAATGGGCTTATGCCGGCGACGCCGAATACAAATTTGATCCCGACTCGTTCCTGAAGTCGTTCCGCGCCGGCGTGCGCGCGACCGACAAGCACGCTGTCACACGCCAGACCGGCTACAACTGGTCGCTGCTCTCGGAGCAATATTGGGGTGCGACGGGCAACCCCGTGTATATCAATCAGACCGGATACGACGCGGCGCACCAGAATCCGGGGCTGCCCAACCAGTCGTCGTTCGTTCTCTACAGTAATTTCATGCGCAACTCGGTGGCACCGGTCGGTAGCTTCTGGTTCCCGTCGGCGGGTCTGGTCGGCAACGGCACCGACAACGCCTACAGCTATCTGCAGAATACCGAATCGGGCGGCTGGGGCTGGGTCCCGCTGAGCGACGACTATTCGCTTGCGGCACCTGCCGGCGACAATGTCAGCGGCGGCATCAACGATCAGCGCGAAAGGACGCTCGCGGGCTATGGCCTGCTTCGGTTCGAGGCAAATAACAGCCCGGTCGGCCATTTCGATGGCAATATCGGCGTTCGTATCGTGCGGACCCGCACGTCGGCCGAGGGATCGTCGATCCGGCTTGGTGCGCTGACCGCGCCGACCTGCACCCCCGGCACGCCGATCACCACCGGACCGCGTGCCGGCGGCGTCGTGACGCAGGCTGATTGCGCTCTAGTTCAGCAGGCGGTCAATTTCGCCAGCGGCGATATCGGCACGCGTGAGCTGAACACGAACGCGTCATATACAGACGTGTTACCCAGCCTGAACCTGCGCTTCTTCCTGCGGGACAATCTGTATTTGCGCTTCGCAGCGGCCCAGGCGATCAGTCGTCCGACCTTCGCGCAGCTCAACCCGTTCACCACGCTCGGCTTCTCGTTCGACAGCGCGACCGGCATCGCCAACGGCACCGGCGCCAATGGTCAGACCACGGCGTTCACGGGCACCGCGGGCAATCCTTATCTGAAGCCGATCCGGTCGAACCAGTTCGACGTGAGCCTCGAATATTATTTCGGGCGCGCGAACAGTCTGACGCTCGCCGGCTTTTACAAGGACATCAGCAACTACATCTTCGCCGGTATCGACCAACAGACCTATACCAGCGGGGGCGAGACGCTGACCTTCGACGTCACGCGCCAGACCAATGGTGCGCACGGCAAGATCAAGGGCCTCGAGCTCGCCTACACGCAGTTCTTCGACATGCTGCCCGGCGCGTTGAGCGGCCTCGGCTTCCAGGGCAACTTCACCTATGTCGACTCGTCGGGCGGGCGTAACACCGCTATCAACGTGTTCGACACCAATGCGGTGACGAATGCCGAGACGCCCGTGCTGCCGCTCGAGGGGCTGTCGAAATATTCGTACAACCTTGCCGGCATCTACGAGAAATACGGTGTGTCGGCGCGGCTCGCCTACAACTGGCGGTCGCACTATCTGCTGACCACCTCGGCGGCGAACATCAACTATCCGGTCTGGTCGGAAGCCTATGGCCAGCTCGATGGATCGATCCTCGTGTCGATGGACGAGCATGTGAAGGTCGGGCTGCAGGCGACCAACATCCTCAAGGCGCGGACCTATCTGGACGTCGGCGATCCCGACTTCCGGCCGCGCTACAGCTGGACCGACACCGACCGGCGTATCGCAGTGCTCTTGCGCGCCGTCTTCTGATCTCCTCTACTGCCATGGCCGTCGGCGCGACGACCATGGCACCTTTTTTGGGGATCGAGGCGCGCGGCAAAGGGGCGGGAGTTCGGATGCAGCAGTCGCCGATAGAACATATTGTCATCGCGGGCGGCGGCACCGCCGGCTGGATGGCGGCGGCGTTGCTGGCGCGGTTCCTGCCGCCGCCCGCCACCGCCATCACGCTCGTCGAATCCGAGGAGATCGGAACGATCGGCGTCGGTGAGGCGACCGTTCCGCTGATGTGCCAGTTCAACGGGGTACTCGGCCTCGATGAACCCGATTTCGTGGCGCAGACGCAGGGCACGTTCAAGCTGGGCATCGAGTTTCGCGACTGGGGGACGCCGGGCAACGTCCATTTCAACGGTTTCGGCGATTATGGCGACGCGATCGAGGGCGTCTCGCCGCATCACTATTGGCTGAAGCTGCGCAGTATGGGCGAGGCGGGGCCGATCGAGGACTGGTCGATGCCCTATGCGGCAGCGCGGCGGAACCGCTTCGCTCCGCCCGAGGCGATGGCCGCGCGCGGGGGCGAGGCGGCCTTCTACAAATATGCCTATCACTTCGATGCAGGTCTCTACGCGCGCTATCTGCGCCGCTATGCCGAAGCGCGCGGCGTGCGCCGGGTCGAAGGCCGGATCGAGCATGTCGATACCGACGAAGCCGGTAACGTCGCAGCGCTGCGCCTGAACGGCGACCGCATCGTCGACGGCGAGTTCTTCGTCGACTGCACCGGATTTCGCGCGCTGCTGCTCGGCGAAACGCTCGGCGTCGATTTCGTCGACTGGTCGAAATGGCTTCCGTGCGACCGTGCCGTGACGGTCGGTTCGGCGCGTCGCGATCCGCTCACGCCTTGTACCCGGTCGACGGCGAAATCGGCCGGATGGCAATGGCGCATTCCGCTCCAGCACCGGACCGGCAACGGGCATGTCTATGCCAGTGCCTTCATGAGCGACGACGAAGCGACCGAAACCTTGCTCGCCGGAGTCGACGGCGAACTGCTCGCCGAGCCGCGCACGGTTCGCTTCACTACCGGTCATCGCCGGCGCTTCTGGGAAGGCAATGTCGTTGCGCTGGGACTGGCTGCGGGATTCATGGAACCGCTCGAATCGACCGCGATCCAGCTCATCCAGACCGGGCTGGCGCGACTGGTCGAGCTGCTTCCCGACCGCGATCTCGATCCCGTCATCCGCGACGAATATAACCGCGTGACGGCGAATGAATATGCCCGCGTCCGCGACTTCCTGATCGCGCATTATTGTCGCAGCAGGCGCGACGAGCCGATGTGGCGGTACTGTGCCGCAATGGAGGTTCCGGACGAACTCGCGCACAAACTCGCGGTCTGGGAAGCTTGTGGCCGGGTCGCGCTTCTGACCGAGGAATCCTATCAGGAGCCGAGCTGGGCCTCGATTCTGCTCGGCAACGAGATATTGCCGCGACGCTGGGATCCGGTGGTCGACCAGATGGCGATCGACCGGCTTCGCGGGGGCCTCCACCAGCGCCGGGAGGCAATCGCGCGCGTCGCCGAGCGCATGCCCGATCATGCGGCGTTCGTGAATGCAGCGTGCAAGGCGCCGATGGCGGCATGAAGCATCCCGACGCCATCCGTTCGATCGTGATCGCCGGCGGCGGCAGCGCGGGCTGGATGGCCGCAGCCGCGCTGGCGCGTGCGCTTTCGGGAAGCGGCTGCACGATCACGCTCGTCGAATCCGAAGCGATCGGAACCGTCGGCGTGGGCGAGGCGACGATCCCGCCGATCCAGGCATTCAACCAGGTGCTCGGCATTGAGGAGCGCGCTTTCGTCAAGGCGACGCAGGCGACGTTCAAGCTCGGCATCGAGTTCGTCGACTGGCGGCGGCGCGAGCATCGCTATTTCCATCCCTTCGGCCGCTATGGCGACGATTTCGGGATGACTCCGTTCCACCAGCAATGGTTGCGCGCCCGCGCCGATGGCGACGCGACGCCGCTTTCCGCCTATTCGCTGACCGAGGCGGCAGCCTATCGCAATCGCTTCGACCGGCCCGCGAGTGACAAGCGTTCGGTGTTTTCGACGTTCAGCTATGCCTATCATTTCGACGCTACGCTCTACGCCCGGTTTTTGCGCGACCTTGCCGAAAAGCGCGGTGTGACGCGCATCGAGGGCAAGATCGAAACGGTCGATCGCGACGCCGAAAGCGGCAACGTCGCCGCGCTGACCCTCACTGACGGGCGGCGCATCTCGGGTGACCTGTTTCTCGACTGCACGGGTTTCCGGGGGGTGCTGATCGGCGACGCACTCGGCGTCGACCATCTTGACTGGAGCCGCTGGCTGCCGTGCAACCGGGCCATCGCGGTGCAGAGCGCGCGGCTCGATCCGCTTGCGCCCTATACACGCGCGACGGCGGATCGAGCCGGATGGCGCTGGCGCATTCCGCTGCAGCACCGCACCGGCAACGGCCATGTCTATTGCAGCGACTTTACGAACGACGGCGATGCCGAGGATGCGCTGATCGCGGGCCTCGACACGCCGGCCACCGGATTGCCCCGCCGTCTCCGCTTCACCACCGGGCGCCGCCGGGCGGCGTGGCATGGCAATGTGATCGCGCTCGGGCTGTCGGCGGGCTTTCTCGAGCCGCTCGAATCGACCAGCCTGCACCTGATCCAGACCGGCATCACGAAATTGCTGTCCTGGTTTCCCGACCGCAATTTCGATGACAAAGTGCGTGCCGAGTATAACCGGCAGGTCGCGCGCGAGTTCGACAGTGTGCGCGATTTCCTCGTGCTGCACTACCGCGCGACCGAGCGGGACGACACGCCGTTCTGGCGGCATTGCCGAACGATCGAAATGCCCGATACGCTCGCCGCCAAGGTGGAGATGTTCCGCGCCAATGGTCGGCTGGTTTCCAACCCCGGCGACTTGTTCCGCGACGATAGCTGGCTCGCGGTACTGCTCGGGCAGGGCATCGAGCCGCAAAGTCACGATCCGCTCGTCGCCGGCGTCGGCGTCGACGATGCGCGTAAGGTGCTCGTGGGCATGCGACGGATCATTGCCGAGACCGCCGAGGCGATGCCGCTCCACGCCGACTTCATCGCCAGCCGCTGTCCGAGCGACCGCTCGCTCGCCGCCTGAGGAGAAAGCCCATGTTCGCTTTGCTTGCCTTTGCCCTGTCCGCGCCAGCGGCCGCGCCGGTGCCGCAGTCGAGCGGCGTCGAGACGCCGATTTCCGGCGACGCTCAGGCGGGGCTCGTCTCGCGCACCGACAAGGGCGAGGTCCACCTGATCGTCGATCCCGTGCTCAACGATCATCGGCTGGTCCTGCGCGTGGTCGTCCTCAACCGCAGCGATGCGCCGCAGCCGCTCGGCCCGGCTTCGGTGCATGTCGATTCGGACAGGGGCGCGGTCGCGATCGCCACTGCGCAGGACCTGTCGGGCGGCGAGCGCAAACGCGGGCCGGGTGGCGGTTCGCGCCAGGCCTATGCCAACCCCGGATTGCCGACCAACGCAGCGGGGCAAAAAGACGTCACCGGTTTTACCGGGTCGATGGGGAGTGCGGTCGGCGGTGTTCCGAACGGCGAGATCGATCGCGCGCAATCGGACGATGCGGCACCGAATCCGGTCGTCGCGGCCTTGCTCAAGCCGACGACGCTCGCCCCCGGTGCGGCGGACGGCGGGCTGTTGCTGACCGAACCCCTCAAGCGCGGACGCTATAAGCGCGTGACCGTCACTGTCGATTTCGCAGGCGAGGCGCACCGGTTCACGGTGGACGTACCGCGGTGAAGTTCGCCGCGAAGGCGTTGGCCGCAGCCTGTCTTGCGATGCTCGTCCAGGCTCCCGTCTCGGCGCAGGAATCGACGTATCAAAGCTCGCCCGAACGGCGGACGATCGCCGATGCGAAGGATTGGGGACCGTGGCTCGGTCCGTTTCGCGAGAAACTCGTGCCGAGCCTGATGCGAGATTTCGGCGAACGCTACATCTATGCCGACCGCAACGCGGCGCTGCCTCCACCGGCTGAAGGAGGCCAGCGCGTCGTATTCCTTGGCGACTCGATCACCGACCGCTGGGACCTCGCGCGCTATTTTCCCGGCAAGTCCTATGTGAACCGCGGTATCGGCAGCCAGGTGACGGCGCAGATGATGCTGCGCTTCCATCCCGACGTCATCGACCTGCATCCTGATGCGGTGGTGATCATGGGCGGCATCAACGATCTTCAGGGCTTTCTCCAGCGGGAAAGCGTTGCGCAGATCGAAGCGCATTACGAAGCGATGGCAGAAATGGCGCGGGCGCACGGTATCGCCGTGGTGTTCGCCTCGGTCACGCCGGTCAGCGCCGACACGCCGGAATCGGCCAACGTGCTGAAGGAGCGCAGCCCGGCGAAGATCGACGAGCTCAACGCATGGCTTCGCGCCTATTGCGCCGCACATGGCTATGTCTTCGCCGATTACTGGACGGCGCTGGCCGATGATCGCGGACTGATGGCTCGCGGCCTCACACGTGACGGCATTCATCCGCTGGCGGCGGGTTATTCGAAGATGGCGCAGATCGCCTCGAACGCCATTGCCAGGGCTTTGCGCACCGCACCGGCGATCTGATGGCACACCGGACCTGCCAAGGCGCGCCGTGGAACCAGCTTCAGCCTGACCATATTTCAAATATGAGTATTGCATTCTCGAGTGAAATTCTCTTTGCTGCGCCCGAACCTGCCGCAAGGAGCAGGCGAGCGCCGCCGGAACCGGCAGCGACGAAACAGATGCCGCGAGGGTCGGCACAGGGGAGGACGTGGTGAGCAGGCAATTCAACGTACTGGCGGCTGCGGGGCTGATGCTGCTTGCGGTATCGCCGGCGTCCGCGCAGTCCGGCACGCCAGTCCCGCATATCGAAACGCGAGGCGGCCATCACGCGCTGATCGTCGACGGTGCGCCGTTCACGATGCTCGGCGGGCAGGTCAATAATTCGAGCAATTATGCGGTCGCGCTCCCCGATGTCTGGCCGGTGCTCGACCGCATCCACGCGAATACGGTCGAGGTGCCGGTCGCCTGGCAACAGGTCGAGCCCGAAGAGGGCAAGTTCGACTTTTCGTTCGTCCAGACGCTGCTTGATCAGGCGCGCGCGCATGACAAGCGCATCGTGCTGCTGTGGTTCGCAACGTGGAAGAATACCGCGCCGGGTTACACGCCCGATTGGGTGAAGCTCGACAACAGCCGCTTTCCGCGGATGAAGAAGCGTGACGGCAGCGATCATTATGCGCTGTCGCCGATGTTCCGCTCGACGCTGGAGGCCGACAAGCGCGCCTTTGTCCGGCTGATGACCTATCTGAAGGAGCATGACCCGCAGAACACGGTGATCATGGTCCAGCCCGAAAACGAGGTCGGCAGCTATGGCAGTCCGCGCGATTTCGGGGCGAAGGCGCAGAAGCTGTTCGACGGGCCGGTCCCGGCGGAATTGACCAAAGCGCTTGGCAAGAAGCCCGGTACGTGGAGCCAGGTCTTCGGCGATCAGGCCGACCGCGCGTTCAACACCTGGTACACCGCGCGCTACATCGGCGAGATCGCGGCGGCGGGCAAGGCGGTGAAGCCGCTGCCGATGTACGTCAATGCCGCGCTAGCCGATCCCTTCAAGGTGCCCGACCCGAGCGGCGTGTCGAGCGGCGGGCCGCAGCAGGACGTGCTCGACATCTGGAAGGCGGCGGCGCCCGCGATCGACCTCGGCGCGCCCGATATCTATGACCGCAAGAGCAAGGATGTGGAGGCCTATCTGAAGGCCTATGCCCGCCCCGACAATGCGCTGATGGTGCCCGAAATCGGCAATGCGGCAGAATATGCACGCTATTTCTGGCCGACGATGGGGCTGGGCGCGATCGGCTTTTCACCCTTCGGCATGGATGCCACGGGCTATTTCAACTACCCGCTCGGCGCGCGGAAGCTCGACGATGAAACGCTTGATGCGTTCGCGAGCAAATATGCAGCGTTCGAGCAGATCGGCCGGGTCTGGTCCAAGCTCGCCTTTACCCGTCCGACCTGGGGCGCGGCGAAGCCCGATGACGGCGCGGAGCGCTCTACCACCATGGGCGACTGGACGATCACTGCCCAATGGGGCCAGTGGCAGATGGGCGAGGCCGACTGGGATTTCCTGCCGCAAGAGCCGCCGCCCTGGGCCGACGAACCGGTGGGCGGCATGGTCGTCGCACAGCTTTCGCCCAACCAGTTTCTCGTCACCGGCGACCATGTCCGCGTGCGCTTCGGCACCGCCAAGGGCGGCCCGAAGCACGGCATGCTGGTGCGCGCCGAAGAGGGGCATTTCGACAAGGATGGGGTGTGGGTGATGGATCGCGTCTGGAACGGTGACCAGACCGACTACGGCCTCAACTTCATCGACCGGCCGGTATGGGTGAAGGTCACGATGGGCTCGTATCGCTGAACATAAGTCGCCGCCGCACGAACGCCGGCGGCCGAGGGGATGATCGAATGACGAAGGCAATGACGATTTCGCTGCTGGTCGCGGCAAGCGCGCTGACCCCGGTGGCGGCGCTCGCTCAGGACGCGGGCAGCTATACCCGTGTCGATGGCGGCGTAGCGGTGACGCCCGCGACCGGTGCGGCCAAGCGGGTCACGGTGACAGTGCATGGCGATGGTATTTTCCATGTGATCGCGGCGCCGGACGGTTTCACCGACGTGACGCGCGAGACCAGCCTGATGGTGCCGGAGCCGCCCAAGCCGGGCGACTATACGGTCGCCGAACGCGACGGACATGTTCAGATCAGGACCGCGCGCGATACCGCCGATATCGACCTTGGCACCGGCGAAGTGAATTTCCTGGGTGCCGACGGCAAGACGCTGCTCGACCAGGCGGGGCAGCCGGTCTTCACCCCCAAGACGATCGATGGCCACGGCTATGTCGCGGTGTCGCAGCAGTTCAACCGCGGCACCGACGAGGGGCTGTACGGCCTCGGCCAGCACCAGAACAGCCAGATGAACTATAATGGCGAGGACGTCGAACTCGCCCAGCACAATATGGACATCGCCGTTCCGTTCCTGGTGTCGACGCGCAATTACGGCATCCTGTGGGACAATGATTCGATCACGCGGTTCGGCAATCCGAAGCCGTACAGCTTCGTCGGCGACGGATCGCTGAAGGTGACGAGCGGCGGCAAGCCGGGTTTCACCGCGCAATATTATCTTGGCGACAAGCTGGCCGTGACGCGGCGCGAGCAGACGGTCGATTACCAGTATATCAGCGACCAGGACAAATGGCCTGCCGCGGCCAAGGCGAAGACCGTCGCCGCCGACAGCGGCCAGAACACGGCGGGCAACGCGGTGCAGACGCAGCGTGTCGTGTGGACCGGCGAACTGACCCCCGAAACCACCGGCACGCACAAATTCCGTCTCTACGGGTCGAGCTATTTCAAGGTGTTCATGGACGGAAACGAGGTGCTCAACCGCTGGCGCCAGAACTGGAACCCCTGGTACGCGAATTTCGAATATCCGATGACCGCGGGCAAGCCGGTCAAGGTGCGGATCGAATGGGAGCCGAACGCCGGGTACATCGCGTTCTTCCACAACAAGCCGATGGACAAGCCCGATCGCCACTCGGTCTGGTTTTCGAGCGATGTCGGTCGCGCGGTCAATTACTGGTTCGTGCCGGGCAAGGACATGGACGATGTGATCGCCGGTTATCGCAAGCTGACCGGCAAGGCAGTGATGCTGCCCAAATGGGCCTATGGTTTCTGGCAGTCGCGCCAGCGCTACGAAAATCAGGACCAGCTGGTCGACGTCGTCGAACAGTATCGCAAGCGGAACATCCCGCTCGATAACATCGTGCAGGACTGGTTCTACTGGCCGGAAAATGCCTGGGGCAGCCACGATTTCGACAAGAGTCGTTATCCCGATCCCAAGGGCATGATCGACAAGGTGCACGACCTGCACGCACACTTCATGATCTCGGTCTGGCCAAAATTCTATCCCACGACCGACAATTACAAGGAACTCGACGCCAAGGGATATACCTATCACGGCAATCTGAAGATGGGGAACAAGGACTGGGTCGGGCCGGGCTATGCCAATACCGATTACGATCCCTATGCCCCCGAGGCGCGGAAAATCTATTGGCGGCAGATCAAGGACAAGCTCGCGGTGCTGGGCGTTGATGCCTGGTGGATGGACGCGACCGAGCCCGACATCCACTCGAACCTGTCGATCGCCAACCGCATCAAGACGATGGGGCCGACCGCGATCGGGCCGGCGGCGGAATATTTCAACAGCTTCCCGCTCGTTCATGCCGAGGGTGTCCATGACGGCTGGCGCCGCTTCAAGCCCGATGTGCGCGGCTTCATCCTGACCCGCTCGGGCTTTGGCGGTATGCAGCGCGCGGGCGCCGCCGTCTGGTCGGGCGACGTGGCGAGCCGCTGGTATGATCTGCGCGCGCAGATTTCGGCGGGCGTGAACCTTTCGATGTCGGGCCTGCCCAACTGGACGCACGATATCGGCGGATTCGCGCTCGAGGACCGCTATTCGGCGAAGGAGCCCAAGCCCGCCGATCTCGACGAATGGCGTGAGCTCAACCTGCGCTGGTTCCAGTTCGGCGCGTTCAGCCCGCTGTTCCGCAGCCACGGCGAATATCCGCTGCGCGAAATCTACAATATCAGCCCCGAAGGCTCGGCAATGCGCAAGTCGATGGTCTGGTATGACGAGCTTCGCTACCGGCTGATGCCTTATATCTATACCCAGGCGGCCGACACCTGGCTCAATGACGGCAGCATCATGCGCGGGCTGGTGATGGACTTCCCGAACGACGCGAAGGCGCGCGATATCAATGACGAGTATCTGTTCGGTCGCGCGCTGCTCGTCGCGCCTGTGACCGAATACAAGGCGCGCTCGCGCGAGGTTTATCTGCCGCGTGCAAAGGGCGGCTGGTACGACTTCTATTCGGGCAGGCGCATCGCCGGCGGCGACAGGATCAACGCCGCAGCGCCCTATGGCCGCATCCCGCTGTTCGTTCGCGCGGGGTCGATCGTGCCGATGGGGCCGACCGAGCAATATACCGGGCAGAAGCCCGACGCGCCGGTAACGCTCAACATCTATACCGGCGCCGATGGCCAGTTCGCGCTGTACGAGGACGACGGCACCAGCGAAGGCTATCGCACCGGTCAGTACAGCCGCATTCCGATCCGCTACGACGACGCCACGGGCACGGTGACGATCGGTGCACGGATGGGCGAGGGGTATGACGGCATGCCCGCCGGGCGGACGTTCCGCATCCGCTGGATCACCCCGGGACGCGCGATCGATTTCGACGGCAAGACGGATGCGACGGTTGAATGGTCGGGCGAGGAGAAACTCGTCGAACGCCCACGCTGAGCACCCGGGCGCAAAGGCCCTGCTTCCGCTTATTCGTTGAGGACAAGCCCGAAACGCACCAAAATTCATCGTGAGCAAAGCGATGAGGCGTTCGACGGATCATGCTTCGCTTAGGTCAACGACCGAGCGGAGGCGGGGCGTCCGCCCGCCGTTCCGTTCCGATTATGAGCGGAGCGAGGCTTCAAAGCCACCGCGCTCGGCCGTTTCGACGCCGTAGAAAGCCTTGCCGCGGCATGCTTTGCTAATCGCACATTACCAAAATCAACTACTTACAACACAGATTGTTGTTGTTTGTTGGCGGACCTGCTGGGTGCGGGCTCGAACCATATTCTTGACCATCTGGAGGCGTGGAACAAGCTGTTGCAGCAGTCCAGCCTCGCCCGGATCACCCCCGAAAATGTCAATGAAAGGGAAGATGGGGACGCCCCGTGCGACCGCGCTTCCGTGGCCGTGCGGAGGCGTCGTAAGGCATAGTGAGTAGCCCCTAGTTTTCTAGACGCCTTCTGCTTTCAAAATCTGCTGCCGTTCGAACTGTGCGGGTGACAGCATCCCGTTCCTGACCTGCTTGCGGACCGGATTGTAGAACATCTCGATGTAATCGAATACGTCTTGTC
>NZ_JAGRQC010000002.1 GCF_018122655.1 Stakelama marina | reverse complement strand
TGTCACCGGATCACCTTCGCGCAACCGAATGAGCGGTCCGGGAACACTGCCGTTGACCGCGATGCCGCGTCCGGCGCGGCCCTCTACGCAGCGCGGGCCTCGGCCAACGCGAAGTTCGATGGTCTCGCCGCTCACCTCGTCAAAGCCCTGGCGGATCAGCGGCTGCGACAGGTCGCTCCCGCGCGCCCAGGCCGGACGCACAAGTAAGGTGCTGCCGGCGAGTGCCGATGCGCGAAGGAAATTTCGCCGACCAAGCGGCTTCTCGAATGTCTCGTTGCTCATATCGCCATTTACGCGTGCTTGGCTCGGCAACCCTCAAGCTTTTTGTGCGCCGCCGCGAAGCCTGGCCCGTGCTCGGTAAATGCGCGTCTCCACCGCCTTTTCCGAAATGCCGAGAATAGCAGCTGCCTCGCCTTGTGAATAACCCTCATGCGTCACGAGGATCAATGGCTCGCGAAGCGACGCAGGGAGGCGCGCGATCTTCGCCTGTACGCGGCGGAGCTCGTCGCGCCGCTCGATCGACTCGACGGGATCCTCGGGATCCGGACGATCATGTTCGGCCGTCGGATCCAGCCGATCGAATGGGTTTTCGATGAAGAAGCGCCAACGCCGACGCCGCAGGAGATCGCGGCACTTGTTGAGGGTTACGCGTGCCAGCCAGGGAGCTAGTGCGCGCCTTTCGTCGAAACGATCGAGCTTCAGCCACGCCTGCGCAAGCGCCTCTTGCGCGGCGTCTTCGGCTTCAGCGCGATTGCCCATTGTCGCTTGGGCGATGGCCAACAAGCGCGGCGCATGGCGTGCGATCAGGCGGTCATAGGCGGCGCGGTCACCGGCCCTCGCGCGCCGAACAAGGTCCTGCTCTTGTGCCTCTGTGTCGCCGTCCCCGGGGGTCATTCCGGCTGGCTGGTGAGCGATTGCGTGACCCGGGCATCGAACCGCTCGCGCTGCGCCGGCGTAAGGAGCGCGCGCATCGCGAAAAGGTGATCGATCGTGGCGTCCTGGAGCGCGCCCATGCGGGCGTGGACGGTTGCCACGGCCGCTTTCACTCGCGGGCCGTTGCGCCCTTCGATCTCGATCGCACGAGCGAGATCGACATTGGCCTGCTGCAATTGGAGATCGAGCGCGCGCTGCCGCGCGCCGAACCGTGCCTCGAGCGTTTCGAGCGCGGCCTCCTGGTCGGGCGACAGCTGCAACCGCTCATGGACAAAACTATGGAGACCGGTCGCCGTGCTATGCGTCGGCACCCATCGATCGACGGCGAGCGCGCCGAGCGCGCCGAGCGCCACGGCGAGAAGCATGAGAAAGACGAGGCCAACGCGCCGCACCTTCAGCCTTCCAGATCGAGCAGCGCAGCGGGGGCATGGTCGGTTACCCAGATAGCACTGGGATGAGCGCGGGCGGGCTCGCTGCCAGCGATGCCCATCCCAGAAACCGTCGCGATGGCGAGGAACAGCGCGCTCAACGCCGTCTGGCGCAACCGTCTTCGTCGTTCGGCAATCGTGCCGATCCGTTGCCATACCCCACTTATGAATGCTGCATCGAGCGGCGCTGCAACGTCGGATTGTGTTGGCTTCATTGTCATCGCTTCCTGCTTTCACCTCTAATACGTATTGTCCAGGCAGTTCCCCTCGCGGGCCGAGGGATAAGACACCTGGCGAGCGTAAGCGCAGGTGAAAATCTGGGGAGTCTGCATTCACATGGCCGAAACATGTTGA
Source organism: Stakelama marina (assembly GCF_018122655.1). Classification (GTDB taxonomy): domain Bacteria; phylum Pseudomonadota; class Alphaproteobacteria; order Sphingomonadales; family Sphingomonadaceae; genus Sphingomonas; species Sphingomonas marina. The sequence goes on along the minus strand of NZ_JAGRQC010000002.1, from coordinate 693,685 downwards.
GCACCGTCATTCTGACATTCGCGATTTTCGCGATAGCTTGCGCTGTACATATCGGGGGGATTGCCGGAACGGCACGCCATATCAGGCGCATCTCCGGGCACGGTTGGAGGATGGCGTGCTTGCTGCCATTGTTGCTCGGATTGCATCTGGCCGGCGCGGCGTTGTTCGCCTTAGGGTTTCATTTTGGCGGGCTTTTGGGCCTAGGCGCGCTATCCGGCTCCTCGCCACCGGATGCGATGGATCAATTCTACTTCTCGCTGATCAACATGACGACGCTTGGTCTCGGCGACGTATATCCGGTCGGCCATTTACGGTTTCTGGCTGGCGTCGAATCGCTGACGGGTTTTCTACTTCTCAGTTGCTCGGCGTCCTATGTGTTTCAGTCGATGCATCAAACAGACGCATAAAACTGCGAATGTTGATGATTTCGCGGTAGATCGCCACACGCGCGAATCACCAGATGGAATCAAGGTAGTGTGAACCGACATTAGCGGTGATAAACTGCCTAGCATAGTTCGGTTTGGGGAGTGTAATTTGACGCGTTTCGGCTTGCGCCAGATAATACCTCTAGTATTGGCCTTGGTTGTACCGATAGTCGTTGGCTTTAAATGCTTGAGCCTCCAAGCGGCGGTGCTGACCTTGGGGTTGACAATTTTCGTAAACACCGCGGCCCTTGGAATCGCATGGGCCATATTGCTGCTATTTGTCGGGGGTACTGAATTAGTTCGCAAGAGCCTCATCGATTCCTCGCTTGCGTTTGATCTCGCCTTCATTTGCTCAAGCGCCAGCGGCATACTCATTGGTTCCAACTGCTAGCCAGCATCAATCGCTCGGTGTTGGAGCGGGGCCGCCCACAACTCCCTCCGCATAAGCGCCGCTTGACTCCGTACTATAGTACCGGCGCTAGACCTCTTTTTTGGTTCTTTCCGGTCGCGTTAGCAGCGCTATTCGCACCGGTCGTGATCGAAAGAAGGAGCTTGATCGTGACAACCTCGAATATTCAGAGCGTCGTCGTGGCCTGTACGGAGTGCATGGTTTCCTGCGAACGATGTGCCGATCACTTCATCGGCGATGCTGAAATGGAAACCTGCCTGCGCCTCTGTCTGGAATGCGCGGGCTGACGGAGACCATGTGGGATCCCATTCTGCAGAGTCTGCTTATGGCTCTGGGGCTATTGTACCGTGCCCTCTGGCCGATCCTGCTCGGCGTGTTTCTCACTGCATTGATCGAAACGCTAGTCGATCAGGACTGGATGGCAGCGCAGCTCGGCGGGCGCGGCTTGCGCAGCGTCGGCAAGGCTTCCGTCGCCGGCGCCGTCAGTTCGGCATGCACCTACGGCGCGCTCAGCATCACCCAGACCTTGTTCAAGAAGGGGGCTTCTGCGGAAGCGTCGTTCGCGTTCGCCTTCGCTTCGACCAACCTCGTCTTCGAACTGGGCATCCTGATTTACGTCCTGCTCGGGTGGCAGTTCCTGCTCGCCGAGCTGTTGGGCGGTTTCGTCCTCATCGTGTTCATGTATGTCTTGGTGACGTTCACCCTTCCGCGCCGGCTGTTCGAGGAATCCCGGCAGCGGCTGCGCGACAGCCATCCAGATGATCCGGGTCCGGTCACTTTCACCCGGACCGTATCGTCACACGGCAACTGGCGGGAGCAGCTGGGCACGCGCAAGGGCTGGGGCAGGATCGCCCGCAACTATTTTCATACGCTGGGCGTCATCTACAAAAGCGTGCTGATCGGCTTTCTTCTTGCAGGGTTCATCGTCGAAATGGTGCTCGTGACGGTCTGGCGCGCGCTTTTCGTGCCCGCGCAAGGCTTGGCCGGTATTGCCGAAAATGCCGCGGTCGGCGTCATGGCAGGTGTTCTGAGCTTCATCGGATCGATCGGCAATGTGCCGTTCGCCGCGGCTCTCTGGGTGTCAGGGGTCTCGTTCGGCGGCGTCATCGCATGCATTTATGCCGATCTCATCACGCTTCCGGTGATGGCGCTGTGGCGTCGATTCTTCGGCTGGAGAGGAGCAATCTACATTTTCGCGATTTTCTATGCCACGATGTTCCTGAGCGCGGTCCTGATGGAATATGTGTTCAACGCGATCCACTGGGTGCCGGCGCGGCTCACGGAGGGCAATTTCGATTCGTTCGTGCAGGTGCGGCTGGACGCGACCCTGATCGTCACCCTGATGGCGATTTGCGGAACGCTCTTGCTATCCCGCCTGAAAACGTCAGCGTAGGAGCACAGCCATGACCGCGATGACGATCGGAAAGGCCGCGAAAAAGGCCGGTGTCAGCGTCGAGACGATCCGCTTCTACGAACGCCGGGGATTGATCGAGCAGCCTGCGAAGCCCGACCGATCGGTGCGCCGCTATTCCGATCAGGTTGTTCGCGAGATACGGTTCATCAAGGAGGCGCAACAGCTCGGTTTCACGCTACGCCAGGCCGGTGAGCTTCTCGATCTGCGCTCCGATCCCACGGCCGATCGTTCGGCAGTGCGTCTCCAGGCGATCGCCAAGCGACGCGAGGTTCGGCACAAGATTTTCCACCTGCAGCAGATCGACAAGGCGCTTTCCACGTTGGTCGAGCAATGTCCCGGTTGCGGCGATCTTCATGACTGCTCGATCATCGAATCGCTGGAAAGTGCCCGGTCGGACACTTTGTCTTTCCCTGAAGATTTCGAGCCGGAGCAGCCTGCAGTTCGCATCGTCACCCTTTTAATCGCAGGTCTTCGCTGCCCAGACTGTGCGGACCTCGCTGCAAACATGATTGCCGAACAGCCCGACGTGCGGTCGGCAAACGTCTCCTATTCGCAAGGCCAGGCCCGATTGACCGTCACCAATGCCTGGACGGGACCTGCCGCACTCAACCGCACCCTTGCCCAGCACGGCTATGCGGTAGAGCCTCCAATCGACAAAACCGGTGAATGAACGGTTGACCTCGTACTTGGGTACGGATGCTATATCCGTATCTGGTGGCCGTGAAGGTCGCCGGACGACCATCAATTAATGGAGATCAACATGAAACGGATCATGGTTGGCGCAATTGTCGCGCTGTTGACCAGCTCGGCCGCCTATGCAGCGGCACCGGGCGCAACGCACGACGCAGTGAAACCGGTAACCGCCTCGTCTTGCGGGATGCCTTGCTGCGACTGATCGTATGATATCACCGGCCAAGACGACCGTTTTGGCCGGTGATTGCCCGTCTCGGTTTTCCGGAGCAACGCGAAGCAGTATCGGGAACCTGGCTTGATTGTAGCCAGAGCCTCAGCTCTTTTGGATTCGGCGGCCAAACATTGGCAACTAGGACGTCACCGTGAACTGCCCCATCATGCCCGCGTCCTCGTGCTCAAGGATATGGCAATGATACATATAGGGCAGATCGCGATCGGTGTATTCCTCGAACCGCACCAGGATGCGCACGCGCTCGCGGGGGCGAACAACGACGACATCCTTGAGCCCCAGTTCTTCGGCCGATGCGGGCCGGCCGTCGCGATCGAGGACACGGAACTGCACATTGTGGACGTGGAAGGGGTGCGCCATCATCGACGCGTTCTCGATTTCCCAGATTTCATCGGTTCCGACCGTTACCGCTTCGTCGATCCGCTGCATGTCCATCGAGCGTCCATTGATCGTGAACCCGCCGCCGCGCATCATTCCCATCGGCATGTCGAGCACGAAACGCCGCTTCCGCACCGCCTTGCTCGCATCCGGAGGTGCGAGATCGACGAGACGCCGCGGCAGCGGCCCCCAGCGCCTCCTCGCTTCGCCCGGGCGGATGTCGAGCGCGACGAAGCGCTCGCCGCGGTCCGCGCCGCGCGCCATCATTCCCCCGCGCATCATTGTACGCCGGGCATCGGCGGCCAGGAGCTTGACCGCTAAACCGTCCTGAAGATCGACGATGATCTGAGCGCGTTCGGCAGGGGCCAGGATCACATGGTCGGTTCGCAAGGCGGCGGCGAGCAGCCCGCCATCGGTGCCGATCAGGTGGAATGACCGGCCATCGCTGAACGACAGGCGATAGAAGCGCGCGTTCGAACCGTTGAGAAGGCGAAGACGCAACCGGTCCGAGCCGGCATCGAATGTCCGGCCGATGCCGCCGTTCACGAGTAGCGTATCGCCGGTGACGCCCATCATCCTGTTCATCATCGACGGCGAATAGATCAGCTCCCCAGCGCTGCCGAACGACCGGTCCTGCAGGATGAGGGGAACGTCGTCGACGCCGTACTCGCCTGGAAGCGCGAGGCGCTCGCTTTCGCGGTCGCGAACGTAAATCGCACCCGCCAGCCCGTCATAGACCTGCGGTCCCGCTCGGCGGTGCATATGCGAATGATACCAGAACATCGCGCCGCGTTCGCGTATTTCAAACGATGGCGACCACGTCTCGCCCGGTGCGATCGGCTGATGCGGTCCGCCGTCCGCTGCCGCCGGCAGGTTGAAGCCATGCCAGTGCAGCGTCGCCGGCTCGTCGAGCGCGTTGACCACGGACATGCGAACCCGCTCGCCCGCATGCATTTCCAGCGTGGGACCGAGATAGGCGCTGTTGATGCCGATGGTTGGCGTCGTCCGCCTCTCGATAAATTCGCTGACGCCCTTTTGCAGCCGTAGCGAGAATTGGCGCGCGCCGCCGGCTTGAACTCCCGGGAGCAGCGGTGGAATGTTGAGCGGTTTACGGTCGCCGGTGCCGCCCGACACTGCCGTTCGAGACTCGTCGAACAGACCGGGCAGCGTGACGCCGGCGACGATCATGCCCCCGCCCAGCGCCGCTCCCGCGACCAGTTGTCTTCGGTCGATCATGCTGTTCCTTTCGTGGCTTGGGATCGGCAATCCGGGACGCAACCGGTGGCGTCATCCGAATCGCAGATATTTGACGAGCGCCAGCAGGCTGAGGACGGGCCATGCAAGAATGAGGATCCAGACGATGCCCATTCCCACCATCATGCCGGTCGGCATGTCACTCGCGCAGTTCATCATGGTGTTTCTCCTTGTTCTTTCTTGGCCGACCGGCGGTGCAACAGCAGATAGCCGGCGGGAATAACCAGCATCGAGATGAGCGGTGCGGTGAACATGCCGCCGATCATGGGGGCCGCGATGCGCCGCATGACTTCCGACCCTGTTCCCGCGCTTATCAGGATCGGCAGCAGGCCCGCCAAAATCACCGCGACGGTCATTGCCTTGGGCCGCACCCGCAGCAGCGCCCCTTCGCGTACCGCGGCCGTAATTTCGGCAATGCTCGGATTGGAGCCACGGTCGGCGAGCGCCTGCTTGAGATAGACAAGCATCACCACGCCGAACTCGGCCGCGACGCCGGCAAGCGCTATGAAACCGACCGCGGTCGCGACCGACTGGTTGTAGCCGAGCAGATAGAGCAGCCACAGCCCGCCGGTCAGCGCGAACGGCAGCGTCGCCATGACGAGCAGCGCCTCGTCGAACCGCTTGAAGATCAGATAGAGCAGGACGAAGATGATGAGCAGCGTCGCCGGAACGACGATCATCATCCGCTGCTCGGCGCGCTTCAGATATTCGAACTGGCCGGTGTAGGACACGCTGACGCCCGGCGGCAGCTTCACCTGGCTACGAACCGCGTCCTGAAGATCCTCGACGACCGAGGCGATGTCGCGCCCGCGGCTGTCGATATAGATCCAGGTCGATGGCCTGCCATTCTCGCTCCGGAGCATCGGCGGCCCCGAACTTACCGTCACATCGGCGACGCTGCCGAGCGTGATTTGCTGTCGCGACGGAGTGAGGATCGGCAGCGCGCGCAGCTCTTCCAGGCTGTCGCGAATTTCGCGCGGATAGCGCACGCTGATCGGATAGCGGGCCAGCCCTTCGACCGTCTCGCCGATCGTCTGCCCGCCGATCGCGCTCGCAACGATCGATTGCACGTCGGAGATGTTAAGCCCGTAACGGCCGGCCCGCGCCCGGTCGATATCGACATCGATATAATGTCCGCCGGACAGCCGATCGGCGAGCGCCGAGGTGACGCCGGGGACCGATTTCGCGACGCCTTCGATCTTTTGCGCGACGCCGTCGATCGTCGACAGCTCGGCGCCCGAGACCTTGACCCCGATCGGGCTCTTGATGCCGGTCGACAGCATCTCAATCCGATTGCGGATCGGCGGGATCCAGAAGTTGGCGATGCCGGGAACCTTCACCGCCGCGTCGAGCGCGTCGACGAGCTTGTCAGGCGTCATGCCTTCGCGCCACTGATCGCGTGGTTTGAAATGAACGACGCTTTCGAACATCGTCAGCGGCGCGGGATCGGTCGCGGTATCGGCGCGCCCCGCCTTGCCGAAGACGGTTTCCACTTCGGGAACGGTCTTGATCATCCGGTCGGTCTGCTGGAGCAGCTCGGCCGCCTTGGCGGGCGAAACCCCCGGCAGCGTCGACGGCATGTAGAGCAGATCGCCCTCGTCCATCTGCGGCAGGAATTCGCCGCCGAGCTGACTGATGGGCCACAGGCTCGAGGCGAAGACGAGACCCGCGATCAGGATCGTCGTCTTCGGGCGGACCATGACCCAGTCGATCGCGGGACGGTAAATCCGCGTCAGCCAGCGATTGATCGGATTGGCCTGCTCTTCCGGTATCCGCCCGCGGATCAGATATCCCATCAGGATCGGAATGAGCGTGACCGACAGGATCGCCGCGCCCGCCATCGCATAGGTCTTGGTGAACGCAAGCGGCGCGAACAGCCGTCCTTCCTGTCCCTGCAGCGTGAATACCGGCACGAACGACAGGGCGATGATGAGCAGGCTGAGGAACAGCGCCGGCGCGACCTCGACGGCGGACGCGGTGACGAGGCGCCAGCGCGCCTCGCCCCTCAGCGTATCGTCGGGGTGAAGGTGGTTCCACCGCTCGATATGCTTGTGCGCGTTCTCGATCATCACGATCGCGGCGTCGGTCATCGCGCCCACCGCGATGGCGATGCCGCCGAGCGACATGATGTTCGCGTTGACGCCCTGGATGCGCATGACGATCAGCGCGATCAGCACGCCGAGCGGCAAGGTGAGGATCGCGACCAGCGCCGAGCGCGCGTGCCACAGGAACAGCGCGCAGACGAGCGCGACGACGATGAATTCCTCGAACAGTTTTTCCTTGAGGTTGTCGACGCCGCGATCGATCAGCGACGACCGGTCGTAGGTCGGCACAATCTCAACGCCGGGCGGGAGGCTCTTCTTGAGGTCGTCGAGCTTGGCCTTGACGTTGGTGATCGCCTGCCGCGCGTTCTTGCCCGACCGCAGCACGATGATGCCGCCCGCGACCTCACCTTGGCCGTTCAGTTCGGCGACGCCGCGCCGGATAGCGGGGCCGGTCTGGATCGTGGCGACGTCGCCGAGCGTGATCGGAATGCCGCCCGACACCGTGTCGACGGGGATCGCCCGGAAATCATCGAGATTTTCGAGATAGCCGCTGGCGCGCACGATATATTCGCTTTCCGCCATCTCGACGACCGAGCCGCCCTTTTCCTGGTTGGCGTTGCGAACGGCGCTGATCACGGCATCCTGGGTGATGCCGTAGGAGGCCATGCGTTCGGGATCGAGCACGATCTGATACTGGCGCACCATCCCGCCGATGCTTGCCACCTCGGCGACGTCGGGGACGGTCTTGAGCTCGTAGCGCAGGAACCAGTCCTGGATGCTCCTCAGCTGCGCAAGATCGTGCTGTCCGGTCCTGTCGACCAGCGCATATTCATAGATCCAGCCGACGCCGGTCGCATCGGGTCCGAGCGATGCCTTGGCGCCCTCGGGCAGCTGGCTTTGCACCTGGCTGAGATATTCGAGGACGCGCGAGCGCGCCCAATAGAGATCGGTGCCGTCGTCGAACAGAATGTAGACATAGCTGTCGCCGTTGAACGAATAGCCGCGCACCGTCCGTGCACCCGGCACCGACAGCATCGTAGTCGCGAGCGGATAGGTGACCTGGTCCTCGACAAGCTGCGGCGCTTGCCCCGGATAACTGGTGCGGATGATGACCTGCACGTCGGACAGATCGGGCAGCGCGTCGACGGGTGTGGTCTTGACCGCCCAGATGCCGACTGCGAGCAATGCCCCGACCATCAGCAGGACGAGAAAGCGCCCGCGAACACAGGCGCGAACGAGCGCCTCGATCATTTTTCGCCTCCCGCGCGGGTGATATTCGTCACGATGTGCGTTCCGTCCTGTTTGCGGAAGTGGAAGGTGACACGATCCCCCGACTTGAAGCCGCGTGTCAGTGCGGGTTTGGCGAGCGCGAAGGTCATCGTCATTGCCGGCCATTGCAGTGCCGGCACCGGCCCGTGCGAAATGGTGATCGCGTTGGGCTTGATGGCTTTGATCTTGCCGGTGGCGGGATAGTCCGCGCCGGCGTCTTGCGCCTTTTTCACGCTATCGGCGGGCGCCGGGCGCGGCGCGTCGAGCGGTCGGACCTGAAGGTCCGAGAGGCTGGCTTCGGAATCGACGAGGAACTGGCCCGAGGCGACGACCTTCTCGCCGGCGGCGAGACCGTCGAGGATTTCGGTCTGGCCTCCGCCCTCGCGGCCCAGCTTCACCTCGGCCGGCTGGAAGCGGCCATTGCCCGTCGCCAGCATCACGATGTCGCGCTTTCCGGTGCGGATCACCGCTTCGCTCGGAACGAGGAGATGCGGTTCGCCGCTTTGGCCGAGATGCACGGTGGCGAACATGCCGGGTTTCAGGCGGCCGCCGCGATTGGCAAGCTCGATGCGCACGGTAAGCGTGCGACTGGCCTCGGCGGCGGTCGGCAGAACCGCGATGATCCGGCCGGTGAAGCGTTCGCCGGGATAGCTCGCGACATCGGCGGCGGCGGTTTCGCCGACCCTGATCTGCCCGGCCTGCGCCTCGGGAACGGCGGCGTTGAGCCATACCGTCCCCAGCCCGTTGACTTGCGCCAGCGTCTGACCGGCGGCGAGCGTCATGCCAGAGCGCACGTCGAGCGTCTGGATGACGCCGCCGACAGGAGTCGAGATCGTCACCACATTCTGTTCGCGCCCGGTCCGGTCGACGCGCGCGATCAGGTCCTCCGGCATCCCGAGCAGTTTCAGCCGCTCGCGCGCCGCCGTGGCGAGGCTCTGATCGCCCGCACGCCGGAGCGCGAGATATTCGGCCTGCGCGCCGCCCCATTCGGGCACCAGGAGATCGGCGATCGGAGCGCCGCGCCGGATCAGGTCGCTCGGCGCCCGGCCATAGGTGCGCTGGACGAATCCGCCGGACCGTGCCTGGATGACCGCAACGTCGCGCTGGTTGAAATCGATCGTGCCGGTGACATCGACGCTCGACCGCAGCGTGCCCATCCGTGCGGTCGCGGTGCGGATGCCGAGATTTTGCATGACGCGCGGATCGATCTTGACGCCGGGTGCCGAATTGCCCGCCTCGTCGGCATATTTGGGGATGGTCTTCATGCCCATCGACGACAGCGTATCGGGATTGTCGTAATGCTCGGTCGGCACCATCGGGTCGTACCAATAGAGAATCTTGCGGCCGTCCTCGGCTGCCGCGCCCGACGGCGCGGCGCCGGTCTGTCCGGCCAGAAAATAGCCGCCGGCGCCGGCGGCCAGCGAGGCGACGCCGATTGCCGCGGCAATCCGCAGCTTCAGAGATTTGTCGAGGGTCACTTGGCGTCTCCGGTATAGGCGAACAGGATTTGGACGGCGACGCGCTTGAGCGCCGCTTCGCGTTCGAGAAGGTCGATTTCGGCATCGGCTAACGCGATCGTCTGGTTGAGTGCGGCGCCCAGATCGAGCCGGCCGGCGGCGTAGCTTTCCTGCGCGACGACGGCGCGCTTCTTCGACAGGGGCACCAGCGTGTCGCGCGCGCGTTCATATTGCTCGCGCCGCATGCGATAGTCGGCGAGATCGCTACTCAGCGCGGCACGGGCCTGACGCTCGGCGTCGATCCGCTCGAGCCGCGCCGCCTGTTCATCGCCGAGCCTTGCGTCGATCACGGGATCCTGCCGCTTACCGGCGAAGAGCGGAAGGTCGATCGAAACGCCAACCGACACGAAATTGCCGAACCGCGGCTGGCGGTGCGCGAACGACGCCTTCAGCGCCCAGTCGGGATGCTTCTCGGCGCGGGCGAGGCGGACATCGGCTTGCGCCTGACCAATGGCGGCATCGCGCACGCGCAGGCTGGGCAGCGTATCGATCCGCGCGGCCAGCGCTGTCGAGTCGATCTCCGTGGCAGGCGGCCGGCCTTCGACCTGGGGCGCGGCGATACCGGTCCAGCGCCGCAGCTCGGCGCGCGCCTTAGAGATCGCCGCCTCGCGCTCGCTCCGGCGGTCGGCAAGTTTGGCGGCAAGAATGTCGGGATCGAACGCCTCGGCGCCGGTGGCGCTGCCCGAGGCGAGCCGCGCGCCCATCGTCTTTTGCAGGTCGCCGATATCGCTCTCCAGTTTCGCGAGGATGTCGAGGCGCTTTTGGGCGAAATAGAGATCGACCCAGGCCAGCGCCGCGCCGAGCCTGGCCTCGCGAACCGCGACCGCCTCGCGCGCGTCGGCGGCGGTGATGTCCGCCGCCGCCCGGTCGGCGCGAGCATGGCGCTTCTTGAGATTGGGAAATTCCTGACGGACACCGATGGTTTGCCGGACGTAGCCGTTGGGCGTCACCGGCGCAGCCTGCGTCAACCGGAAGTCGTTGAAATCGAGATCGATCGTCGGATCGGGGAGCTGATCGGCGGCGACGGCGGAACGTCGCGCCGCCGCGGCTTGCTCCGAACGTGCCTCGACCGACGGTGCGTCGCCTTCGGCGCGTTCGACCGCCTGTCCGAACGTCAACGATTGCGCTGAGGCGGGTGTGGTTTGCACGACCGCCGCCATCCCAACGGTGATCGCCAGGCGCGCGGCGGCGCCTTGCATAGGGTTCTTCATTCGTGAGCCTTCGTGTCGCCGCGTACCAAGCGTGTACGGGCACGTCGCGAATCTGCCGCGCTCGCGGTGATGTCGCGGGAAGAGGCGCACGCCGCGGCGACGCAAAGGCCCCCATGTAACCGGGTAGCCGAGACGTCCGCCGCGTGGTCGCGGCGCCGTTGCCTAAAGGATCAGAGAGATGGGCGCGGAGGCGCGAGTGGGGGTGCGACCGTCAAGCCGGTCAAGCGCGCGGAGGACGGGGCGAACGCGATGTCGTCCGACAGTGCAACGCGACGCGCGATCGCCGGGTCGGCCGATGGCGCCATGACGCCGCTGCACCCGGCCATGCTGACAAGACAGGTCGCGAAATCGCAGCCTTGCTTGTCCGGGCCGCTCTTGTTGGTGTCGTTCATCATCCGCATGCAGTCGGCGGAAGACGACGTACTCGCAGTCACGGTCGCATCGGTTGAACGGGCATGCGCCAAGCCCTGCCCGCTCACGGTCAGTGCAAGCAGCGATAACAGGATCGAGTAGAGCACGGTTCGCAACACGCGCGATCCCTGCCATGCATCTGGCCGAATTGTCAACACCGAAAGCATCAGTGGCGGAATGTGGTGGCCTGCGAAAGGGACCAAATCTCTGACGGGTACTTTGCGTAGTAGTGTTTTCGCTTCTGCGGTGCAGTTGCTGAATTTCAAGTATTCGACTAAAGTTTACCCGAATAATACTTGTGGTAAATGCTTCCAACAGATCACAGTTATGCCGCCTCGGATTTGCCGAGCGGGGTTCGCCCGTGACGAGATCCGATCAATGGCAAACCCTGTCCAACCACGCTAATGGCGACAATCGGCGTCCTGCTCGGACGCAAGGCCGATGAGTATATGGGGAAAAGCGCGGAGGCGCTGGGCCGCGTGGCGCTGATCGTGATCGACGTATCGATGCTCCATCAACACATATGGGCCTAGCGGCGAGAGACCCCAACGTCGCTCAATGCGTCTGGGAGCTTGTCGTACGTCAGATAGGTCCTATCGCTTCCGCGACGCAGCGATATGCCGCACCGGCGAGGAATTCCTTGTGGCTGACGGGTGAAAGCAACTCCTCGATCGCGTGCCAGGGCTTGATGGCGGCATAGTCGCGGCTGACGCCGAACGGGCGGTTGATGAAGATTGCCAGGTCGATGAGCCATTTCGGCCAGTGCTCGGGTTCCTTCAGCCCGAGACAAGCGAAGCGTGCCCCCGGTTGCAGTCGATCTGCTACGCGCGCTACCACCTCGGCGTGATCGGGCAGCATTTCGAGTGCGAATGTTGCCACCGCGCCGTCAAGTGCGTCTGGCAAGTCGGCGGTTCTGAGGTCACCGCATCGTAGCTCCACATTGTCCCAACCGTTATCGGCGACCCGTTCACGGGCCTTGGCCAGCATTTCCGGAGAAAGATCGATGCCGACGACCCGGCCGGTCGGTCCGACCCTCCGGACCAACATCGCGAGGTTCGCGCCGGTCCCGCAGCCAAGATCGACGACCGTTGCGCCGGGCCGAAGGTTCAGCGCATCGATCGAAGTCGCGCGCTGTCGGCCAATTCCCGCGAGCCGGTAAATGACCAGAGCGGCGTCATAGAATTTCGCGGTCCTGCCATAGACCTTCTTAACTTGGTCATTCTCGAGAACCATCACTCGTCACGGTAGCATGTCGACTGCTCTTGCTGAAGAGGAGTATTGAAGCCATCCTCGCCAATTCATGCTATATCAATACATAGCCCGTGCGGCGTCAGGATACATTTTTGAGTTTGACTAAGCACGCGGTGGCACTATGGATGCACGCCGCATGCGAGGATTGATCGCTCTTGTTCTGGGAACGCTGCTGTCGCTGTTATTGGCGGCAAGTGCGGTCGCGCATGTCATGGAGGCGCCGGTTTCGCATCTTGCCGGCGCGGTCGAGTGCACCGCCGATAACGACGGCAAGACCGGCGATAGCGACGGTGAGAAGTCCGCACCGCACCCTCATGCCTCGCATTGCCATCACCTGACAGCACCTGTGGATGCGGTCGCGTCCGAGGTCCCGGTATCGCTGCGGGATATCGGTCTTGCGCTTCCGTCACGGCCGCTGGATCCGGCACCGGCCGACGACATGCTGAGGCCTCCGCGCGCCTGACAAATGCGTCCGCCCCCTCACGGGGGATGTCCGTTCGTCAGGAGATAATTCATGTATCGTATCGTCGCCGCGGCCTTCGCCGTGGCCGCGACCGGCTGGGGCACATCGCCCTTGTCGGCGCAAACCGTGGCCGGACCGCCGGCCACGATGGGGCCTGTCGCGCAAGGCGCGCCGCCAGTATCGTCCACGGCAAAGTTGCCGGAGCGGCTCAGCCTTGCGGAAGCGCTCGCCCTAGCGGCGGCTCGCTCGCCGCGCATCGTGGACGCGCAGAGCCAGGTCGACGCTGCGCGTGCACGCGTTCGCCAGGCTGGCTTTCGGGTAAACCCCACGCTCAGCGTCGAGGCTCAGAATTTCCTGGGCTCCGGCGCTTTCGAAGGGTTTCGAAGCACCGAGCTGACCGCCTCGATCAACCAGCAGATCGACCTTGCCGGCCACCGCAAGGCACGTGTGACGGTCGCCGAAGCGCGACTATTCGCTGAAACCTTGCGGCTGGCGATCGCTCGCGCCGACCTCATCCAGAACGTCCGGCAGCGCTTTGCCCGGGCGATAGCGGCGCGAGAGCAGCTTGCGGTCGCCCGCGACAATGCCGACCGGTCGCGTGAACTCGCTCGAATCGCGGGGGAACTGGTCGATGCCGGACGCGAGCCACCGCTTCGGGCGCTGCGCGCGCGCGCCGCGCTCGCCCGCGAACGGGCGGCGGTCGAGGCGGCGCAGGCCGAAGAGCAAGCCGCTCGCGCGGCGCTCGGTACGCTGCTTGGCAGCAAAACGCCGCCGGCACAGGTGGTCGGCGCTGTCGAGGTGCCGATGCCGGCCAGCATCAGTGCTCCGGAAGCGCTCGATGTGCTACTCGCCCGCGCGGAAACGGCGATTGCCGAAGCGCAGGTGAGCAACGCGCGGGCCGAGGGTCGGGTCGATCCGTCGATCGGTCTGGGTGTGAGAGCAGTGCGTGAGACCGGCGATGTCGGACTGGTGGCGGGCATATCGCTGCCGCTGCCGGTCTTCGACCGCAATCAGGGCAATATCGCTGCCGCCGGTGCCGAACGCGTCGCTGCGGAAGCGAGGCTGGTCGATGTCGAGAACCGGACCCGGGCGGAAATCGACACCGCGCGTGCCGAGCTGCGCGCCGCTGACGCGCGCCTGACCGCCCTGCGCGACAGCGGGATCGGCGAGGCAAAGGAAGCGCTGCGCCTTGCCGACCTGTCCTATCGCGCCGGCAAGTCGTCGCTGATCGAATTGCTCGATGCCCAGCGAAGCCTCGCGCTTCTCCAAACCGATCTGATCGATGCGCGGCGCGCCCGCGCGGAGGCAGCGGCGGCGCTTGCGCGCCTTGCCGCGCCCTTCACCCAGGGGACCAACTGACATGAATCGCAACATCATCGCCGCGTTCGCGGCAATCGCCATCATATCCGGCGGCACCGGATATCTGCTCAGCGGAAGCGGGGACGCATCGCCCGACCAGGCGCCGGCGACCGCGCCGGAAACCGCCACTACTCCCGACAGCGTCGCGATGACGCCCGAGCGGATCAAGGCCGCCGACATCGCGCTGGTCGAGGTCGGCCCGGGTGCGTTCGGGTCCGAAATCGTCGCCCAGGGGTCGATCGAGGCACCGCCCAGCGGCGTCGCCGTCCTCACCGCCGGTGCCGAGGGGCGCATCACCCGGATCACCAAGCAGATCGGCGACGCCGTCTCGCGCGGCCAGACGGTCGCCCGCATCGAGAGTCGCGACGCAGCCGATATTTCCGGCGACTTGCGTGCGGCGCAAGCGCGTGCCGCCCAGGCAAGGGCCGAATATGAGCGCGAGCAGCGCCTGTTCGATGCGAAGGTCACCGCCGAGGCCGATCTGCAAAAGGCCCGCGCCGACTATCAGGCCGCGGTCGCCGCAGTCGATGCGGCGCAGGGTTCCGCTGCCGCGGCGGGCGTGACCGGGCGCTATGTGCTGGTCCGATCGCCGATTTCGGGAAGCGTCACCGCGGCGCCGGCCAAGCTCGGCAATTATGTCAGCCCGGAAACCGAGCTGTTCCGCATCGCCAACCCCAATCTCGTCCAGGCGCAGGTCTCGGTGCCGGTCGCCGATGGCCGCCGGATCGAGCGCGGCGCGCGTGCCGTGATCGAGGCGGGCGGGCAGGAGATCCCGGCGCGGGTTCGCTCGGTCACGCCGTCCGCCAATCCCGAAAGTCGCACGCTGACGGTGATCCTGACGCCAACCGCCGGCCGTAGCATGTTGACGCCGGGTGATTACATCCGCGCTCGCATCACCGCCGCAAAGGGTGGTGAAGCCGGCCTGTCGGTCCCCGCCGAAGCGGTGCAGTCGGTCGGCGGGCGCGACGTCGTCTTCGTGCGGACGGACAAGGGCTTCGCCCCGCGCCCCGTGCAACTCGGCGCGCGCACCAGCGCGGCGGCGCAGATCCTGAACGGGCTGAAGCCCGGCGAGACGATCGCCGGCGCCAATGCCTTCCTCCTCAAGGCCGAACTCGAAAAGGGTTCGGGCGAGGAAGAGTGACCGGACCGATCAGGAGATACGCGACATGCTAGCCAAGCTAATCGACGGATCGGTCCGACACCGGTATCTGGTCCTCTTCATCATCGCGGCGATCGCGGCCTTCGGGTTGTTCCAGCTCAAGAAGCTGCCGATCGACGCGGTTCCCGACATCACCAACAATCAGGTGCAGATCAATTCGGTCGCGCCCGAGCTATCCCCCGTCAACATGGAAAAGCTGGTGACGTTTCCGGTGGAAACGTCGCTTGCGGGCATCCCGGGGCTGGAGACGACACGCTCGATCACCCGCAACGGGTTCAGCCAGGTCGTCGCGATCTTCAGCGACGATACCGACATCTATTTCGCCCGCCAGCAGGTCGGCGAGCGGCTTAACCAGATCGGCGACGCGCTGCCGCAGGGTGTGCAGCCGACCATGGGCCCGATCTCGACCGGTCTCGGCGAAGTGCTGATGTGGTCGATCCGCTATGCCGAGCCGGGGACCAAGGATGCCAAGGTGCGCGACGGCAAGCCGGGGCCGCAGAGCGACGGGTCCTATATCACGCCAGAAGGTCAGCGGCTGACGACCGAGACTGCCAAGGCCGCTTATCTGCGCACCGTTCAGGACTGGATCGTCGCGCTTCAGATGCGAACCGTTCCCGGCATTGCCGGCGTCGACTCGATCGGCGGCTACCAGAAGAAGTATCTGGTCCAACCTGACCCCGCGAAGCTTTCCTCCTACGGCCTGTCGTTCATGGATGTCGCCGACGCGCTCGAACGCAACAACCTCTCGGTCGGCGCGAACTACGTCAACCGCGGGGGCGAGGCGTTCCTCGCCCGGGTCGATGCGCGCATCACCTCGATCGACCAGATCGAGAATGCGGTGATCGCTGACCGTGCCGGCGTTCCCATCCGCCTGTCCGACGTCGCCTCGGTTTCGATCGGCGGCGAGCTGCGAACCGGCGCGGCATCGGAAAACGGCAATCAGGCGGTGATCGGAACCGCGCTGATGCTGCTCGGCGAAAACAGCCGGGCAGTCGCGCAGGACGCTGGCGAAAGGTTGGAACAGATCAGGCCGTCGCTTCCGCCGGGGGTCGAATTGCAGGTCACGCTCGACCGTTCGAAACTGGTCAACGCGACGATCGAGACGATCCAGAAGAACCTGACCGAAGGTGCGCTGCTCGTCATCGTGTCGCTGTTCCTGCTTCTCGGCAATTTCCGCGCGGCGATCATTTCCGCGCTCGTCATCCCGTTTTCGTTTCTGATGATGGCGATCGGGATGAACTGGCTGAAAGTGCCGGGCAATCTGATGAGCCTCGGCGCGCTTGATTTCGGGCTGATCGTCGATGGCACGGTGATCATCGTCGAGAATTTCCTGCGCCGCATGGCGGAACGGCAGGAACATGAAGGCCGGCTGCTGAACGTCGGCGAGCGGCTCGAGGAGGTTGCGGGCTCGGTCAAGGAGATGATCCGGCCTTCGTTGTTCGGACAGGCGATCATCCTCATGGTGTTCGCGCCGCTGCTGACCTTTACCGGCGTCGAGGGCAAGACCTTCTCGCCGATGGCGATCACGGTGATGCTCGCACTGGTCGCGGCTTTCATCCTATCGATGACGTTGGTGCCCGCGCTACTGGCGGTGGTCATCCGCGGACGGGTCGCCGAAAAGGAGGTGCGGGCGATTGCCTGGCTCAAGGATCGCTATGCCCGCGGCCTGCCGCGCGCGCTGGCGCGCCCCTGGGTCACGATCGGAACGGGCGTCGCGGTGTTTGCGCTGTCGCTCGTCGTGTTCCAGTTCGTCGGGCGCGAGTTCATCCCGCAGCTTGATGAAAAGGACTTTGCCGTCTCGGCGATTCGCATCCCCTCCACCTCGCTCGAACAATCGGCGAAGATGCAGCGCGACGTCGAACGCGCGCTGATGAGCGTGCCAGAGGTCGACTACGTATTTTCCAAAACCGGCACCGCCGAGGTGGCGTCCGATCCGATGCCGCCGAACCGGTCGGACAGCTTCGTGATGCTCAAGCCGGAGGAGGAATGGCCCGATCCGGACCTCAGCAAGGCGGAACTTGCGAAGAAGCTCGATGCGAAGCTGCAACCGCTCGTCGGTAACGCGTTCAGCTTCACCCAGCCGATCGAGATGCGGTTCAACGAACTCATCTCGGGCGTGCGTGGCACGGTCGCGATCTCGCTTTATGGCGACGATCTCGACCAGATGGCGACGACGTCGGAACAGATCGCACGCGTCCTGCAATCGATCGACGGTGCGGCCGACGTTCAGGCCGACCAGACCGGCGGGTTTCCGACGCTCGACTTCCGCTTCGATCGCGCCGCGATCTCCGGGCTAGGGCTGCAGGTCGAAGATGTCGCCAAGACGGTTTCGGCCGCACTCGGCGGCCGCGAAGCAGGCGTGGTGTTCGAGGGTGATCGCCGGTTCGACGTTGTCGTGCGCATGCCAGACGCCACCCGCGACAATATCGACGCGATCGGTGCGATTCCGGTCATGTTGCCGCAAGAAGCGAGCGCAGGACGCCATTCGGTGCCGCTGCGACAGCTCGTCGACTTCAAGGAGGTCGAGGGGATCAACCAGATCAGCCGCGTCAACGGTAAGCGGCGTGTCGTCATCCAGTCGAATGTGCGCGGGCGTGATGTCGGCACCTTCGTCGCCGAAGCGCAGGCGAAGGTCCGAAGCCAGGTCGATCTGCCAGCGGGCATGTATCTCGAATGGGGCGGGCAGTTCCAGAGCCTGCAGGCGGCGTCGCAGCGGCTGATGATCGTCATTCCCATCGCGGCGGTGCTGATCTTCGTTCTGCTCTTGATGGCGCTGGAAAGCATCGGGATGGCGGCGGCGATCTTCGCCGCGGTTCCGCTGGCGATTTCGGGCGGCATCTTCGCGCTGTTCCTGACCGGGCAGCTCTTCTCGATCTCGGCGGCGGTCGGCTTCATCGTGCTGTTCGGCGTCTCCGTGCTGAACGGTCTGGTGATGATGACCAGCATCCAGGCCAGGCTCAAATCGGGCATGGAAGTCGGCGAGGCGATCGAGGGCGGCGCGATGGAGCGCTTCCGCTCGGTGCTGATGACGGCGATCGTGCCGTCGCTCGGCTTCGTGCCGATGGCAATCGCGCACGGCACCGGCGCCGAGGTGCAGAAACCGCTGGCGATCACGGTGATCGGCGGACTCATCACCGCGACCATCCTGACGTTGTTCGTGCTGCCGGCGATCTCGAAGCTGGTGCTTGGCCGGAAGCGGAAGAATGCGGTCGCCGAGCTTCATCACGAAGCTACGACCGTTTGAGGACAGGAGAAACGAAATGAGTGAAGAAACGATGTTGCTTCGGCTTTATACCGACGAGAATGCCCGCCACGGCGATGAAGCAGTAATGGATTTGGTCATCCGGCGCGCGAGGCGCGCCGGGCTGGCCGGCGCGACCGTCCTGCGCGGCCGGGCGGGTTTCGGTGCCCGAACGGCGCCGATCCATGAGCATCACGCGTTCGGTATCGCGGACAATCTGCCGGTGGTGATTGAAATGGTCGACCAAGAGGCTGCGCTCCGTGCGTTCGCCCATACGGTCGCCGATCTTCATCATATCGGCCTGATGACGCTCGAGCGCGTCGAAACGCTGATGCCGCTTCGGCGCGACTGACAGAAAGGGAAAGGACCATGGGCGGTCATCACCACCACGGACATGATCACGGCCATTCGCACGCCGGGCACGGCCATGCTCCGGCGAGTTTCGGCACGGCGTTCGCGGTCGGCATCGGCCTGAACGTCATATTCGTGGTGATCGAGGCCGCCTATGGCATTCTATCCAATTCACTGGCGCTTCTCGCAGACGCCGGTCACAATCTGAGCGACGTTTTCGGGCTCGTCATCGCCTGGGTGGCCGTGCTCGTCGCGAAGAAGGCGCCGACCTGGCGCTATACTTACGGCCTGCAGGGCAGCTCGATTCTCGCAGCGCTCGCCAATGGCGTGTTCCTGATGCTGGCAGCGGGCGCGATCGCCTGGCAGGCGGTGCTGCGCTTTTCCGATCCCGAGCCGGTCGCCGGTAATACGGTGATGATCGTCGCCGCGATCGGCATCGCGATCAACACCGGCACCGCGCTGATGTTCATGCGCGGCCGCAAGGGCGACATTAACATCCAGGGCGCGTTCCTGCACATGGCGGCCGATGCGGCCGTGTCGGCGGGCGTGGTGCTCGCCGGGCTCGCCATCCGCTATACCGGGTGGAATTGGCTCGACCCGGTCACCAGCCTCTTGATCGTCGCGGTTATCGTCTGGAGCACTTGGGGGCTGTTGCGGGAGGCATTCGCCATGTCGCTCAACGCCGTGCCGTCGGGGATCGATGCGAAGGCGGTGGAGGAGCATCTGGCGCAGATCGACTGCGTGACGGCGGTACACGACCTGCACATCTGGGCGATGAGCACCACCGACACCGCATTGACCGCACATCTGGTCGTGCCCGCCGAACACGACCGCGATGCGTTTCTCCACGACGTTGCCGCCGACCTGCACGAGCATTTCGGTATCGACCACACCACGCTCCAGATCGAGCGCGATCCCAAGGCGTGCGCGCTCGAGCCGGCGGACGTGGTGTAGCATCGTGCAGGCGCTCACCTACACGCTCATTCCCCTTGCCGCGCTTGCGATCGGCGCCCTGACGACGCTTCGCTTCAATGCCGGACCCCTGCTTCGCAGCGCCGTCCAGCATCTCGCAGCGGGCGTGGTATTCGCGGCGGCCGCGGGTGAGATTTTGCCCGACGTCAAACATGGCGGCTCGCTGCTCGCGGTCATCGTCGGCGCACTTACGGGTATCGCGGCGATGCTGCTGCTCAAGGCATATAGCAGCCGCACCGAGGGGGCGACCGGGCTCGCTGTGGCCACCGGCCTCGACCTCGCCATCGACGGATTGGTGCTCGGACTGGGCTTCGTCGTGGGGGCGCGGCAGGGCATGCTGCTCACCATCGCATTGACGCTGGAGGTGCTGTTCCTCGGCTTGACGCTGGTCGGGGCATTCGCCGAGACGCTTTCGCGTGGACGCGCGGTGTTGATGACCATGCTTGTCGGCCTGGCGCTTCCCATTGGCGCGCTGCTCGGCCAGCCGATTGCTGCGCTACCCGAAGCATTTCGCACCGGCTGCTATGCCTTCGGTCTGATGGCGCTTCTCTATCTCGTCACCGAGGAACTGCTGGTCGAGGCGCATGAAAAGCCCGAGACGCCGGTCGCGACGGGCATGTTTTTCCTCGGATTTCTTGCCATTCTGGTCATCGAGGAATTGATGCGCGGGTAAGGCTTTGCCAAAAAGGAGCATGGCCAGCTATCTCGCTTATGTCGGTGCGGCTTTCGCGGAAATCGCCGGCTGCTTCGCCTTCTGGGCGTGGCTTCGGCTCGACTGGTCTTCGCTCTGGGTTCTGCCCGGCATTGCGTCGCTCGCGCTTTTTGCATGGTTGTTGACACTCGTCGACACGGACAGGCCGGGCGCGCTTTTGCAGCCTATGGTGGTGTCTATATCATGGCGGCGATCGGCTGGATGTGGATTGTCGAGAAGACGCCCCCCGACCGCTGGGATATCCCGCCGCGGTGTGCCTCGCGGACTCGGCCGTCATCCTCTTCGCCCCGCGGTCGGCCTGAGCGGAATGACCGAAATGGCTTATAGGCGACCGGACGCCCTTCTTCGCTGATCGCGCAAAGCGGCTATCATCCGCAGGCCGCGCCACCAGCCCGTCGTCCACAACAGCCAAACGGTGGTCGAAGAAGGCGTGGCGGTCAAACCGAGCCGCTGTAACTGCGCGCGGAGCATCTCTGACATCGGCAGCAAGCACCCCAGTGCGCCGATGCTGGCGGCGAGCAGAACAATGATGAGGGGACGTCTCACGCCTCTTGCCGCGATGCCATCTTCACCCTTCGCTCCGGGACGGCGGACCTTCGGGCGCCAAAGCCTGCAGGATGTCGCATTCGCCGATTGCCCCGCCTGTGCAGGAATTCACCAACCCGCTCAGTTCGCGCCGCAGCGACGAAAGGTCGACGATCTTACGCTCGACTTCCGCAAGGTGCTGACGCGCGATGGCGTCGACGCGTTCGCAATCGGCGCGGGCGTTGCGTGTCAGCGCCATCAATTCGGTGATCTGCTCCAGCGAAAAGCCGAGATCGCGCCCGCGCTTGATAAAGCTCAGCCGAGCGAGCGCGGCCGCGTCATAGTCGCGGTAGTTGCCGGCGTTCCGCGCCGGCTTCTCGAGCAGCCCGCTCTTCTCATACCAGCGGATGGTTTCAACGCGAACGCCGGTGCGGCGCGCGAGTTCGCCAATGCGCATGTGCCGATCCCTTGACCCTGTAGCGACTTCAGGGAGCATATGGCGTTCATGTTTGATTTTTCCACTCCGCACGGAGACCGCGATGCCATGTTGTGATTGCTCGTCCGAGGAGGCGCCGGCCAATGATCCCCATTGGCGGCGCGCGCTGTGGATCGCGCTCGCGGTCAACGCGGCAATGTTTGCAGGCGAGATTGTCGTCGGCCTTGTTTCGGGATCTCAGGCGCTACGCGCCGACGCGCTCGATTTTCTCGGCGATTCGGCCAATTACGCGATCAGTCTGGGCGTCGCAGGTTCGGCACTTGCCTGGAGAGCGCGAGCGGCGGTCGCCAAGGGTGCAACGCTTGCGCTCCTGGGAATGTCTGTCCTGGTTTCGACAGCGATCGCGGCATGGCATGGATCGGTGCCGCACGCCGATATGATGGGCGTGGTCGGGATCATCGCCCTTGTCGCGAATGGTGGCGTGGCAGTCATGCTGTTCCGCTATCGCGACGGCGATGCCAACCGGCGATCGGTTTGGATTTGCTCGCGCAACGACGCCATCGGCAACATCGCGGTTGTGGCAGCCGCAGCCGGCGTGTTCGGGACCGGCACGGCATGGCCCGATCTCATCGTCGCCGCGATCATGGCAGCACTCGGCATATCGGGCGGATGGCAGATTCTGCGCCACGCGATGCGCGACCTGTCCGAGGCGCGATCGGCACGGGAATCCGTCTCGATCTGAAATCTGAAAGTAAGAATGCGTTGCAATAGCCTTGACCCTATAGCGGCTTCAGGGATTATTGCGCGCGCTATGAACTTCCGGGAATCGCATCCGACATCGCGTCTCGCCTACCGCAGCACAGCGACGCAACGGCTCTTGCTGGCGCTTCTGACGGCGATGATGCTGGTGATGGTTGGCGGCGCTGCCTCGGCGCAGACGGTAGACGCCGGAACTGCCGGTAAGGTGACAACGACCTGGAAGCTGCTCGACTATATGGCGGTCGACTATGACGGGGCGGTGCGCAACGGCAAGATCGTTAGCCGCGGCGAATATGCCGAAATGACCGAATTCGCGGCCACCATCGTGAGCACGATCGGCGATTTACCCAGCCGACCCGGCCGTAGCGCGCTTGTGCAGCAGGCGGGGGCCCTACAGCGTCAGGTCAAGGCGAAGGAAGGTGGCGACCGGATCGCCGCGACTGCCCATGCGCTGTCAAAGGCGCTTCTCGCCGCATACCCGGTCGCGATCGCGCCCGAGACGCCACCGGATGTCGCGCGTGGCGACCGGTTGTTCGCCGACAACTGCGCCGCCTGTCACGGCGCCAGCGGCAATGGCAAGGGACCCAACGCCGCTGCTCTGGATACGCCGCCGATCGCCTTTACCGATGCCGGCCGCGCTCGCAAACGAAGCCTTGCCGCGCTCGAGCAGGTGATCACACAAGGCATCGACGGAACGGCGATGCAGAGCTTTCGCGATTTGCCGCCCGGCGATCGCTGGGCGCTGGCGTTTCGGGCGGGTGAATTCGCTTTTTCCGAAGCCGATGTTCAGCGCGGCAAGGCGCTCTGGCGAAACGAGGCTGCCATCCGATCGCGCATTCCCGACCTGAAAGCGCTGGTTACGACGACGCCCGCCGCGCTGGGCGAGGCGATCGGCCAGCAAAAAGCCGACGTCGTGATGGCCTATCTGCGCATGCACCCGGAGGCGGTGGCGCGCGCCTCGACAGGGGGAGCCGGCGACTCCATCGCGGTCACTCGGACGAAGCTCGATGCGAGTTTGGCAGCATATCGCGCCGGTGACGCGAAAAAGGCGAAGGCGCTGGCGCTTTCCGCGTATCTTGACGGGTTCGAACCCATCGAGCCGCTTTTGAGCGCCAAGGACGCCGGCCTGATGGCGAATATCGAGACCCGCATGGGGGCGTTCCGCGCCGGCATCGGCGACGGAATCTCGTCCGGCGAGCTGGCGTCACGGGCCGCGGCGATCGAAACGCTGCTCGACGATGCGTCGGCTGCACTGTCCCCGCAAGCGTCAAGCGCCGTTTCGACCTTTCTCGGAGCGTTCACCATTCTCCTGCGCGAAGGCCTGGAAGCTCTGCTCATCGTTGTCGCCATGCTTGCCTTTCTTCGCAAGGCGGAGCGGGTCGATGCCCTTCGTTATGTGCATGGCGGCTGGATATCCGCTCTCGCCGCCGGCGGCGCGACCTGGGCGGTGGCCACCTACGCGATCGGCATCAGCGGCGCGAGCCGCGAGCTGACCGAAGGGCTGGGCTCGCTCCTGGCTGCGGTGGTTCTGCTGTCCGTCGGGATCTGGATGCACGGCAAGAGCCACGCCGACCAGTGGCAGCGCTATATCCGCAAAAAACTTTCAGGTGCGCTCAATCGCCAATCCGGCTGGTTTCTGTTCGCGCTGGCTTTTGTCGTTGTCTACCGCGAGGTGTTCGAGACGATCCTCTTCTATGCGGCTCTTTGGGCGCAGGGTAACGGCGCGGTGATGCTGCTCGGCGCGGGCGCCGCCATCGGCGTGCTTGCGCTGATCGCTTGGGCGATGCTGCGCTACAGTCGCTCGCTGCCGATCGGCACCTTCTTCCGCTACAGCGCATGGCTGATGGCGATCCTTACGGTGGTGCTGGCCGGCAAGGGTGTCGCCGCGCTTCAGGAGGCCGGTTGGATTGATATCGCGCCGCTCGCCGAAATGCCGCGAATCTCAATGCTCGGAGTGTTTCCAACGTGGCAATCGGTGCTGGCGCAGATTGTCGCGCTGGTCGCGATCGTGATTGGATTCGTCCTGAACGACCGGCAAAAGCGGCCGCAAACCGCCGCGTAAATGGTGGCTGCCACGTGCGAACCGCGCGACCACAAGTTCAGGGTATCGCAGCGCGGTCTGGCTATTCCGCCATCGGCGCCTGCCAGATTCCTTTGGCGGCGTCGGCATTTATGACGCCGATGATGAGATCGGGATAGACAGACCGCCACACGATGGTGACCAAGCCCGCGACGATGATTGGAATATTGGCGAAGACGTCGGTACCGGCAACCGCAATAGCAAGATCGGTCTCGGCCATTTGAGTTCAGCGACCAGAGACCTTTGCGCATCGCGTGTCCGCCCAACGCGAAAGTCTACGCGATGCCCAGCGCCGTCTGGGCAATGTCCAACCGATACGGACCGATTCCGACAAAGTCCTCGACGTCCGGCGGACGACGTAGTGGGGCCGCAAGCGGGCTTCTACGGCGCGCGTCGTGGCGGTTACTACCTCAGAGCCCGCAGTCAGAATAGCGGATGAATTGCCATGCGCGAGCGCAATCGCTTCGCGAGGATGCAGGTGCGGAATGGCTTGCGTTAGTCCGTGCTATTAGGCGCGCAGGCGAGCAACAAAGTCATCAATACTTGACTTTAGGATCAAGCTGCGACGGCCGATATGAACCAGTTCCAGCTCACCCGAGCCAATCAGCTCGTATAGTTTTGTTTTGCCGATACCCAGCATCTGTGCCGCTCGATCGGCGCGGACGCAAATGGGCGTATCGAGCCGGTCTCGGTCAGGCACGCAGCTTGAATCAATTGATCCACTCATGATTTTGCCCGCCGCGCTTTTGCGAAGCCTCGATCGCTCTCGAGAAAACTGGTGAGCATATAGGGAACGAGGTTACCGACCGGCTCGGCCCGGCCATAGACTGCCTCGTAGACGGCGGCGTATTCGGTTAGCGCCTGATGTAGATCCGGGGCCAGGTTGATGGTCATCTTGACCGGCTTTCGCTCAGGCAATTTTGCAAGTTTCAGGTCGGGCATCTCAATTCTCCTTGGATCGTGGTGGCAGGATCAGATCGTGATGCACGACCAGTCGAACGGGTGTTCCCGGACGGATCGTGATGGTCGGTTGAATGCGAAGATCGCGCGAAATGAGTTGATCGCCGGCGCGCGATGCGTTTTGCTGCGTCGACTCACGTATTGCCTGGACGAGGTCACTTTCGCCCGTAAATGTCAGATTGGAACCGATACCCAGGAGTGTCGATACGGCAGCGCCCTTGAGCAGCGTCCAGGTGTGGAAATCGACTTTGTCGGCAAGGCCGGCATAGCCTGCGGGATCGGTTGCCGGCACATTATCCATGCGAAGCGACCGTCCATCGGGAAAGATGATGCGTTGCCAGACGATCAATGCGCGCCGCTGACCAAAGGCGACAACACTGTCATAGCTGCCGATGAGGCGCGCGCCTTGTGGGATTAGAAGAATGCGTCCCGTCGGGCTGTCGTAGACGCGCTCGGTGACCTGGGCGATCACAACCCCGGGAAGATCGGATCGCAATCCGGTGATGAGGCTGGCTGGAATGACGCTTCCGGCCGATAATATGTAGGGCGATGCCGCTGGCTCGATCTCATGCGGGTTCACGTCACCCTTGGTGTCGAGTGAGGCCATGAATTCGACCTTGTGCGGCGACGCATTCGGAAAGCGCCCGGCACTCGAGCCTGTGGGAATTTGTGGGGATGGCGTGGACATATCGGACGCCGTCGCCGGCTTGGGTGATTGATCGTGTCCTTCGTTTGCGGATCGAATCATCAAGGCAGACCTTCGCGCGCTATCAATCTCGGCCAAGACCCGCTCGTGCTTGGAATTCCGCGTATCGGCCGGTCCGCTTTGCCCGTTCGCAGGAAGCATATTCTGAGCACGCTGATGATCGAGAATGGGCTGACCGAGGTCTCCCGGAAGCGGCGGCCCGAGTTTGGGCGCGTCAGCGTAGCTGGTCGGCAGGTTGCCGAAGCTTCCGGCGGGAAGCCTGGCGGGCTCGCTGCCATCGCTCGGCGTTGAGATAAGATGCAATGCCTGGGGCTTGAGCGAGTACCAGGCCGCTGCGACGACGCCGACGATGGCGGTGGCTGCGATCAGGATGACGATGCTGCGCCGAAAACGGATCGCGCGGCTAGGCTGTGCTCGCAGAACGAGCGTTTCGGGATTCTCCTTCGTCTGGGCGGATGTCTTCGGCCCCTGAGTTGACTCAGATTGAACATGTGCGGCGGGTTCGGTCATAATCCGCTCCGCGCCACTGGGGCGGTTCGCGCAATTTGAACGGTCTTTTGATGTTTCGTGCCGAGCCGCAGCTCGGCGATATCAAACAGCCGATCGACGATGTAAAACCGCCCTTTGACGCGATAATTGACAAGGCTGATGGTCTTGTCGCCGTCAACGAGAAACAGCGGTGGCGCTTCGCCGACGCCGATCGATGCCGGAAATTCGATGAAGGTCTGCCGTCCATCGTCAAAGGCACGTACTGGACGCCACGCCGGATGATCGCCGCTGATGCGATACCCGAAATGAAGCTGTTCGACATCGAGACCGGTTGCGACTGGCGCCGCCGCTTCGGCGGTCTCGCGAGCGCGCTTGACGGCCAGCAGCGCGTCTTGCGGGTAGCGCCAGGAGAGCGCGGACATCGCCGCGCCATCGCTGCTGGTAAGCGCAAGATGATAGGTCCGCCGATCGGTCGTGATAACCAAATTGGTCGATAATTTCGGGGCGATTGGCTTTACGAGAACATGAACGCGCCGATCAGGTCCCGCGCCGCTGCTTGTGTCGCCGATCACCCATCTGACCGTGTCCCCGCTCGCGACCGCGACAAGCGCCTCGCCCGCCTGCAGGGCGATGTCGGTGACATGCTCGGGGGCGGCATAGAGCCGATACACGGCGTCATCACTATAGGCGTAAACCGCGCCCGCATTGACGAAGTCGCCACTGACCGGTTCGACCGTCGCCGCCGTTGTCGCTATTCGAACCGCGTCGGGCGGACTCGCTTCGGTCTGGTGCCGGCCAAGGGCCTGGATTGGCGCCGCCGATACAGGGACGGCAAGCGTTGGAGCGAGGAGGATCGGCAAAATTGTCGTATAGCGATACGCGGTCATGGCTGGATCTCCGGAGAAGAAGAGGGAAGGACAGTGTCGCCGCCATTCACGGTGGCTGCGGCAGGCGCGGTGACAGCGGGATCGAGCTCGCGACTCCAGTCGATGCTATCGATGTAAATGCCGAGCGGGTTGCGACGCAGTATCTCGGCAGAAGCGGGAGCGTGGTGGACCACGCTCACGATGCCGGTCCAATGCGAGACGCCGACTTGCGTACCCCGCTCAAACGCGGTCTGTGTCCATTTGATCTGGAATGACTGGTCCGATGCGCGCACCACGCTGGTCACCTGAACCGAGATCGTCCGCTCGCCAATCGACGCGAACGGATCGCTGGCACGCGCATAGGAATCGAGATAGCGCGCGCCGCGTTTGGTGACGAACGCATAGGCCGAAAGCCAGTTCTGACGCATGAGCACGGGATCGAGCGAGACCGAGCGTATCTGTTCGATGAACCGCGAAAGGTGCCAGGCGATTTCGGGATCGTCCGGACGATAGTCGCGGTTGGCTGGACTGACCGATCGCGCTTCGCCGAGATGATCGACTTCCACGACATAGGGAACGATGTGGCTTTGAAGCGACTGCCAGACGAGCGCGCTCGACATGCCGGCCGTCAGCAGCAAGCCGCCGAACGCCATGATCCGCCAGTTTCTTGCCTGAAGACGGGCCGAGCCGATCCGCTCATCCCAAATTTGGCCAGCACGTTGATAGGGCGTTGCGGGCTCGGGTGTATGTCCGTAGCGCTGGACACTGCGTTTAAAGCGCATCGTTCAATCCTCCTTTTCCTTGATGTCCGGGGTGGCGCCGCTGCCGCCGCGGTCGCCTTCACGCAGCGTCTGGAGCGCGACATGGCGGTGATGACGGGCGTTCTGCTGGCGGCGAAGGTCGCGTGCCCAGCCGGGCGCGCCGCCAGTCGCGCCACTTGTCGTTGGCTGGCCTGACCCACCAGCGTTGAGGGCTGACCAGGCAGCGGCGCGACCCGACTCGGAGGCTTGCCGGAGTCCGAAGGCTTGGCCGGCACGCTGCCGCGCCGCGCCCCCGGCGGCACGGGCGACGCCACCCATGCCCGAAGCGATGCTCGATGAACCTGAACCTTCCTGACCGAGCGTATAAGCCGTCGAAGCGGCCGAACCCATTGCCGTCCCGGCCCGAACCGCGCCGACCGCCGCACCACCTGCAAGCCGTGCCGCGCCGATGGCGGCACCACCGCCAAGCGCTACCACGCCGGCGGCGCCAATTGTCGAACCGAGGGCCGCGCCAGCGCCAAGTTGCGGCGCTCCCGCGACGAGGCCCGAAGCGATGCCGGGGCCGAAGATGCCGAGACCGAAGAGCGACAAGCTGGCGAGCACGAGGCTCATCGCTTGACCGATATCGGGTTCCTGGCCCTGAAGCGCGCCGGTGAACTCGCTGAAAAAGTTCGAGCCGATGCCGACGATCACGGCGAGCACCATCACCTTGATCCCCGACGAGACGACATTTCCCAGCACACGCTCGGCGAGGAAACTGGTCCGCCCCCAAAGTGCGAATGGCACGAGGATGAAACCGGCGAGACTCGTCAGTTTGAACTCGATGATGGTGACGAACATCTGCACCGAGAGGATGAAGAAGGCGATGATGACGATGATCCAGGCGAACAGCAGCACCGCGATCGTCAGAAAATTGTCGAAAAAGCTGGTGAAGCCCATCAACTTTGCGGCCTGGTCGAGCAACGGCCACGCCGCTGAAAAGCCGGTTGCCGCGAGGCGCCCCGGTTTGAGCAGGTCGTCAGCGGAGAGCGTCCCGCCACCGGCCGTCAGCCCCGCTTGCGCGAACGACCTGAAAATGATGTCGGCCAGCGTCGCGAAACGGTTCAGGATGAAGGCGAAAGCGCCGATATAGAGGATCTTGCGCAGGAACCGGCCGATGACGTCCTGCTCGCCGCCCATCGCCCAGAACAATCCTGCAAGCGTGATGTCGATCGCGATCAGCGTCGTGGTCAGAAAGCCGATGTCCGGACCCAGCAGGCCGAATCCGCTGTCGATGTAGCGGATAAAGGCATTCATGAAGCGGTCGAGGACGTTCAGGTCGTTCACGGATGATGATCCTGGTGGCCGTGGAGAAGAGAAGGTCGCGGGGCGCGCGGGGGAGCGTACGCGCCCCGCGACGGTGACGGACGGAGGGCGAATCCGCCGTCACCTCTCGGACTCAAGCCTATTGGGGCGTGTAGGCCGAGCCGGAGCCGAGAAAGCGTTTCGTGGTCGCGCGGGCGTCGCTTTCGGCTTGCGCGCGTCGCGCCGCCTCGACCGCTTGAGCGCGATATTGTGCCGCCATCATATTCTGGAGCTGAAGCTGTTGCTTGGCGGTGAGCGCAAGCAGCTGATTGGTCGCCTGTTGAACCTGAAGCGCGCCTTCGGCGCCTTGGCTACGCGCGATAAGCGTGCGCAGGGTCGCGGCGTCCGAGGCGACGTTTTCGACGACCTGCGCCTGAACCGTCATCGTCTCGTGATAGGCGTCCATCGCGGTGCCGAGCCGGGTGCGCGCCGCGATCACACGCTCATCGCTCGACAGCGCCTGATCAAAGTCTCTTGGAAAGAGCCGACGAAATTGCCGGTCGAGGCCATCAACCCGAAATCCAACGCCCTTTGCCTCGCCCATCAATTGGTCGATTTGCTGGAGCGTCCGGTTGAGCGTCTCTACCTCGGGAAAATCAACGCGGCGAAGATTCTTCGCCTGATTGAGGAGCATCGACGCTTCATTTTGCAGCGACTGGATCTGGTTGTTGATTTGCTGGAGGGTGCGTGCCGCCGTAAGCAAATTTTGACTGTAGTTGCTCGGATCGAACACGGTAAATTGCGCCGCGGCGGGCGTCGCGGGGAGAGTGAGCGCGACGCCGAACGACACCAAAGTGCCGAGCGTGAGGGCAGACGAAACGAAATATTTGCGGGCGTCGAAGGACATTGTCTTACTCCTGTGCTGATGAGGTGTCGGGAAATTCCGCGAGCAGATCTGCCGCCCAGGACAGACCGGAGGCGGTGAGGAAGCGGGCGGCCAAGCCGTCCTGCCCGCCATTGGCGATGAGCGCGTCGATCTGCGCCTGCGTCGCGGGATCGGCCGCGCCACACAGCGCGAGCGCGATGGGGCCGAGACCGAGTTCGAACAGGCGGTTGCCGCGCGCTGATTGCAGATAATAATGCCGCTTGGGCGTCGATCGGCTGATCAGTTCGACCTGGCGCTCGTTGAGGCCAAAACGTTCATAGGCAGCGCGGCTTTGTGGCTCGATCGCACGATCATTCGGCAGGAAGATGCGCTGCGGACAGCTTTCGATAATGGCCGGTGCGATCGCGCTGTGGGTAATGTCGGCGAGACTCTGCGTCGCGAACAGAACCGAGACGTTTTTCTTTCTGAGCGTCTTGAGCCATTCACGAATTCGCGCGGCGAACAGGGGATCGTCGAGCAGACTCCAGGCTTCGTCGAGCAGCAACAGGGTCGGGCGACCATCGAAGCGCTTTTCGATGCGGTGGAACAGATAGGTGAGGACGGGCGCGACGACGCCTTTGCGCAGCATAAGCGCCTCGGTCTCGAAGCATTGCACATCGGCAAAGGCGAGCCGCTCGTCGTCGGCGTCGAGCAGCCCGCCATAAGCCCCATCGAGCGTATAGGGCGCAAGCGCGGTCCTGAGCGCGTTCGACTGGAGCAACAGACTAAGCCCGGTAAGGGTGCGTTCTTCGCGTGGCGCGCTCGCAAGGTTGCCGAGCGCCGACCAGATCAGCTCCTTGATATCGGGGGTAAGATTGACCTGTTCGTGGGTCACCAGGGCCGCGACCCACTCCGCCGCCCAGCTGCGTTCATCGACGTCATCGATATCGCGCAGCGGCTGGAAGCTGAGCCCTCCGCCATCGCCATGCTCCGGCCGAGGACCAAGGGAATGGTGACTCCCTCCCATCGCTAGCACCGCGGCGCGCGCCGAAAACCCCATGTCGAACACAATGATCCGGGCATTGGCGTAGCGACGGAATTGCAGCGCGATCATCGCGAGCAGTACGGATTTGCCCGCGCCGGTCGGACCGACGACGAGCATATGGCCGACATCGCCGACATGGGTCGAAAGCCGAAACGGCGTCGTGCCGCTGGTTTGGGCGTACAGTAGCGGCGCACCGTCAAGATGATCGTTCTTCACCGGGCCGGCCCAAACGGACGAGAGCGGCATCAGGTGAGCGAGATTGAGCGTATGAATCAGCGGCTGACGGACATTGGCGTAACTTTGGCCAGGCAGGGATGAAAGCCATGCCTCGACCGCGTTCACGCCCTCGCGCATGCTGGTAAAGCCCAGCCCGTTGACGATCCGCTCGACGGCGCGGAGCTTGTCGTCGACCCGGACGCGGTCCGTGTCGGTAACCGTGATAGTGGTGGTCAGATACCCGAACGCGACATGGTCGCCGCCAAGCGATTGGAGCGCCAGGTCGGCGTCAGCCACCTTGTTGTCGGCGTCGCTGTCGAGCAATTGCGCCGGCTGACTGTAGAGCACTTCACGCAGGAGCGCAGTGATCGACTTGCGCTTGTTGAACCACTGACGACGAAGGCGGGTGAGGATCTTGGTCGCATCGGCCTTGTCGAGCGCGATGAAGCGCGTCATCCAACGATAGGAGAAATCGGTGGCATTGAGCGCGTCGAGAAGGCCGGGCCGGCTGGTATTTGGAAAGCCGAGGATCGTCAGGGTGCGCAAATGCGCGGTCCCGAGCATCGGCTCGAGACCCCCGGTCAGCGGAGTATCGGCGAGGATCGCATCGAGGTAAACCGGCGTGTCTGGCGCGCGCACGACGTGCGGGCGCGTCGATATGGTCGCATGGAGATAGGTCAGGGTCTCGGTGTCATCCAGCGGATGAACATCGGGCATGAAGCCCGCGAGCAAATCGAGCGCACGATCGGTTTTCGCTGCAAAGCTTGCAAGGCTGGCGTGCCAGTCGCGGCCCTCTTGCCGACTATCGCGCTCCACCAGCGCGCGTCCGGCGGCATCGCTGCTGTCGGCGGGCGGCATCCAGACCAGGGTTCCAAAATACCGGCTCTCGAAGTGCCGACCCTCGGCTTCGAAGGCGGCGCGACGTTCGGCATCGACGAGCCAGGAGACAGGATCGGGGAAGCGGCTGACCGGATAATCTAGTGCTTCACGGCGGACTGCTTCGAAGAACAGCGCCCAGCCCGTCCCGAACCGCTTGAGCACGTTATTGGCGCGCGCGGATGCGGACACCAGTTCAGCCTCGGTCGCGCTTTCGAGATCGGGACCGCGAAACGTAAAGCTTCGCTGAAAGCTGCCGTCCTTGTTGAGGACGACGCCCGGCGCGACCAACGCTGCCCATGGCAAGTGGTCGGACAGCCGGTCAGCGCGCTGGCGATATTCATGGAGCGCTAACATGCCAGATAGCCCTTCTGGCGCAGATGGCGGATCAGCACGGGCGCGAAGTCGGGATCGTGGCGCGCAGCGAACACCGCAAGGCTGTGCCCGACGGCCCATAGTGCGAGGCCGGCGATCCATTGCTGGAGGCCAAGACCGACAGCGGCGGCAAGCGTTCCGTTGACGATCGCAAGCCCGCGCGGCGCACCGCCGAGCAGGATCGGCGAGCCGAGACTGCCATGGATGGGCACTTCGAAACCCTCGATATGGTGGGACGAAATCGAGGTCATGCGACCAGCGCCCCGCCGCCAAAGCTGAAGAAGGAAAGAAAGAAGCTCGACGCGGCAAAGGCGATCGACAGGCCGAAGATGATTTGGATGAGACGGCGAAATCCACCCGCCGTCTCGCCGAACGCAAGCGTCAATCCGGTGACGATGATGATGATCACCGCGACAATCTTCGCGACCGGCCCCTGCACCGATTCCAGCACCTGCTGAAGCGGCTGTTCCCAAGGCATGCCCGAACCGCTCGCCCAGGCGGTGGTCGAGGTCGTGGCTGAGAGAAACGCGGCGGCGATAAAGCAAGCCGCGCGGCGACGAAGGCGCATCGGGTACATGGTCAGTCTCCTTGACTGTCGGGGGGTGTGAGGGGGGTGATGTCGAGCACGGCGTAGCCGCCGTCCGGATCGAGACCGGCGACGCGCGCGAGCGTCTCGACCCGGCGCGCGGTTCCCCGGCCGGAAATGAACACGATCAGATCGATCGCATCAGCGATCAGTCGCTGGGGCACGGTGACCACGGCTTCCTGGACGAGCTGCTCGAGCCGGAAAAGCGCTGCACCGGCGCCGTTCGCATGAACCGTCGCGATGCCGCCGGGATGGCCGGTATTCCAAGCCTTGAGCATATCGAGCGCTTCGGGGCCCCGCACTTCGCCGACGATGATGCGGTCGGGCCGCAGCCTCAGTGTCGAGCGGACAAGATCGGCCATCGACACCGCACCAGCGCGAGTCCTGAGCGCGACGGTATCGGCCGCGGGCGATTGGAGCTCGCGCGTATCCTCGATCAGGATCACGCGCTCGTCGAGATGGGCCATTTCGGCAAGCAGCGCATTGGCGAGCGTGGTCTTACCCGAACTGGTGCCGCCCGCGACAAGGATATTACGCCGATCGACGACAGCCAGGCTCAGCAACCGCGCGACTTCGGCCGACATGATCCCATCGGTCACATAGTCCATCAGCGTATAGAGCCGGGTCGCGGGCTTACGGATCGAAAAGCAGGGCGCGAGACTGACCGGCGGCAACACGCCTTCGAACCGCTCGCCGGCGCCGTCACCGAACGGCGGAAGTTCCGCCGATACGATCGGTGCCGTAGCATTCACCTCGGTACGAGCATGGCTGGCGACCAATCGGACGATTCGTTCGATTTGAGCGGGATCGTAGCGCACGCCGGTACCGATGCGGCCTTCGCCAAGCCGATCGAGGCGCAGCTCTCCATCGGGGTTGACCATGACTTCGAGGACAAGCGGATCGGTGAGGGCGGCGGTGATTGTCGGCCCCATCGCGGTGCGCAGCATGGTTCGGCGGCGGCCATCGCTACCGGCATCGAAGGTGTCGCCGCTCACGAGATTTTTCCGGTATCGGATGTTTCACCGAGCGTACGATGCTCCGAGGCGATTTGGCGCGCCACCTGGGACACGAACTTGTCGAACCGTGCCTGGCCGACCGCGATCGCGGCGGCGTCCCCTTCGGGAAGCGGCGCGGTCACCATCAGCTGGTAGCGGATGAACAGCGACAGGCTTTCGAGCAGCACTTCGATGTCGCGGCGGGTATGGCCGATCTCGCGACCGAGTCGGTCGAGCCGGCGCTTCAGAAGATCGTCAATCTCCTTTGCGCCGCGCCGTTCAAGCCAATCACGAATCGCGTCATTGACGAGCCGTGACTTGTTGCCGGCCTCGCCCGCGGCGAGCGCCTGGAGCGCCTCGGCGAGTTCTCGATCGATATAGAGGTTCTGGCGTATTTTCATCGCTCAGATCCCCGGCACCAGATCGTGGTCGCTTGACTGATTGAGCCCGTAACCCCGCGCGACCGCGCTCAGGCTGCGCGCCTGATCCATGGCGCGATTGTCCTGCGCGGGATCGTCGTCCTCAGCGGCCACAAGGGTCGGCTCTTGCGGTTCTGTCGCGCGAGGCGCGTGTTCGGGCAGCCCAGGCTGACGCTGCTGCTCGCGTCCGCCATCTCGAGTGCAGGCCTCGTCTTCGGCATCCGGTCGATCGCGATCGTCGAGGCGGACTGCGTCTGCCCAAACATTCGGGCGGTCAGCCGGACGGTCACCATAGCGGCCCTTGGCCAGGACGGGTGGTGCGGTGACGCGCGCGGCAAAATTGCCGTCGGCGAAATAGCGCAGCTTGGTCGCCCGAATCGGCGCGAGACCGGCGACGAGCACAAGCTGCTCGTCGGACGGGAGCTGCATGATTTCGCCGGGGGTCAGAAGCTGGCGCGCGGTTTCCTGGCGGCTGACCATGACATGCGCGAGCCACGGCGCGAGGCGGTGACCAGCATAATTACGCATCGCGCGCTGCTCGGTCGCCGTGCCGAGCGCATCCGAAATGCGTTTTGCCGTGCGCTCGTCATTGGTCGCAAACGCCACCCGGACATGACAATTGTCGAGGATCGAATTGTGCTCGCCGTAAGCCTTCTCTATCTGGTTAAGGCTCTGCGCGATCAGGAACGCGCGGATGCCGTAACCGGCCATGAAGGCGAGACTGGTCTCGAAGAAGTCGAGCCGACCGAGTGCTGGAAACTCATCCAACATCATCAGTAGCTTGTGTCGATGTTCGGCGACGGTCGGTTGATCGAGGCGTTCGGTTAGCCGCCTGCCGATCTGATTGAGCACCAGGCGCACCAGCGGCTTGGTGCGGCTGATGTCCGAGGGCGGGATGACGAGGTAGAGCGAAAGCGGCTGCTTGCCCTCGACGAGATCGGCGATCCGCCAATCGCAACGCGAGGTCACCGCGGCCACGGTCGGATCGCGGTACAGGCCGAGAAACGACATGGCGGTCGAGAGCACGCCCGAACGTTCATTTTCGCTCTTGTTGAGAAGTTCGCGCGCGGCCGAGGCGACGACCGGATGCGGGCAGGGGGTCTTTTCGGTGCCGAGATGATTGGTTGCCATCATCTGTCGAAGCGTCGCGACGAAGCTACGTTTGGGGTCGGATAGAAAGGTTGCGACGCGGGCGAGCGTCTTTTCTTCCTCGGCATAGAGAATGTGGAGGATGGCGCCGACGAGCAGCGCGTGGCTGGTCTTCTCCCAATGACTGCGGCGTTCGAGCGCGCCTTCGGGGTCGACGAGGATGTCGGCGATGTTCTGGACGTCGCGCACTTCTTGGGCGCCGCGACGCACTTCGAGCAGCGGATTATAATGCGCCGAGCGGCGATCGGTCGGGTTGAACAACAGGCAATGCGAAAAGCGCGACCGCCAACCCGCCGTCAGCTGCCAGTTTTCGCCCTTGATATCGTGAATGACCGCCGAACCGGTCCAGGACAGCAAGGTGGGCACGACAAGGCCGACGCCCTTGCCCGAACGGGTCGGGGCGAAGGCCATGACATGTTCGGGACCGTCATGACGCAGATAGCGGTCGTCGAGACGGCCAAGCATGACGCCTTGATCGCGTAGCAGGCCCGCCCGTTTGATTTCGCGCGTTGTCGCCCAACGTGCCGAGCCATAAGTGGTGACATTGCGAGACTGGCGTGCGCGCCACAACGACCCGAAAATGGCGGCACCGCAGCCGGTAAAGCCGCTGGCACCCGCGAACATGCCGGCGCGATCGAAAATCCGCGGGGCATAGGCATTGAAATGATACCACCACGGAAATAGCGCCCAGGGACGGTAGATCGGCGTGCCAGCGAAGCGAAACCACGCGCCGCCCAATTCCGGTTGATAGGCGAGCGCCGCTGCGACCCACTGGGTCGAAGCCCAGAGACCGAGGAGGACGATCCCGAAAACGACGAGAATCTGACCGAGAAGAAGTTTGGTGGGCGTCACGTCGAAGCTCCCATACGGAACGACGACGGTCGAACCGGATGGCCTCAGACTCGATCAGAGACGATGGAAACGGAACGGTGCCGAATGGCCTTGAAGAGCTCGCTATGGCTCGTTGCGCTGATTGGAACGGCCACCGTCAGAGGCGTTAGAGGCCCGCGGCGGTTCGAAGTTCGTCTATTCGTTGCTGTGAGACGCCAGCGACTAAATTGCGCAAATCGCGGACCGAGCGCGTCAACATTTCGAGGTCCTCGGTGCCGATGGTGAAATTCGCCGAATAACGCGCTTCGACATAAGCGCGCTTGAGCAGTTCGAACCGGCGCCGCTCGAGACGGGTCGCACGGGGCCAGGCAGCGACGAGCCGGGGTTCGCTATCTTCGGCCAGCGACCGCAGGAACTTGATATTGTGCGACCGGGGGAAATAGAGCGTGCGGACGAGCAGGAAGCAGGCGTACGCGGTTTCAGTCGCTTGATGCAGATTGAAGGCGGCGTTGCGGGTCCATTCTGTGTCTGAGGCACCTTCCTCCATCGAAACTTGGGCTAGCTTCAGCCATCGATTAACCGCTGGCAGTTGTTTCGACAGATATGCTCCGCCCATTTCGTATGCATCTGCAGGCGTAAGTGGTTTGGGTGTCGCGAGCGTGCTGCCGGGCAGCTCGTAAAGCACGATGCCGTCGCGCGCGATATCGATCCAGAAATATTCGCCGCGACTGAGCGCCTGGTTCACTTCGTTGAGGGTATGGACGATGATATTGACCGGACGGTCGATTGCGGAATCGCGCTGGATCAGATCCTCGGCGATATACCAATAGTCCGCGATGTCGGTCAGATCGGGATGGCTGACGATCACGAGCAGATCGAAGTCCGACTGATAGCCCCTGTCCGGATCGTCAACCCAGTCGCTGCGCGCATAGCTGCCGAACAGGATGATCTTGAGAATCTTCCCGTTCTTTTTCCAGGGCTGGGTCGCGCGCGCGATCGCGGTCGCGAACTCGGCCATCAAATGCCGCGTGACGCGTTCCAGCTCGCCTTGCTGTGTCGGCGGCAAATGGTCGAGATTAGTGCGCATCGCGGACATCTTCGCGCGCGACGGCGATTTCTACAAGGAAAGCGGATGAGTCATTCATATCACGAGGTGTCCGCGATGGCGGTCGATCGCTGCTATGACCTTGCTCGATAGTGGCAGATGGTCCCTTTCCGACGCCCACGCCGCGTCGAACCGTTCGACCGTGTCTTTTGCGGCCCGGATGACGGGGCGAGTGGCGAGACGCGCCTTGTCGGCCATCGCGCCGAGTTCGTCATAGGTGTAGGATCCCCACGCCTTGGACCGGCGAAACTTGAGCGCCGCTTCCTCGTCGCCCAGATAGGGAACGGTCGATAAGAGGTCATAAGCCGGCGACAGGATCGGCGCTCGCCGGTCGGGATATACCAGCGACCAATTCTTCAGATGCATGTCGCCATTGCCGATGAGCACGCTAAATGTGAGACGGCGCACGAACTGCTCGATGCTCGCTTCGTCGGTCTCGATCGCCAGCACCGACAGGATATTTCGGTAGCTGGCATTTTCATATTTATCGTCGGGGTAGACGCCAAAGACCTGCGCGAAATCCTCGATATGGACGGGACCGTGCGGGGTCCGGTCGAAGCGCCGGATGGCATAGGCATTGTCGCCGAACTCGCCGATCCCTTCGGGCAGCCCCTCGATTTTTGCGACGGGTACGAGATCGATATCCGGCACCTCGATGCCGACGTGCCGGGCCAGGCTCATCGACGCGAACTCATTCTCGGGAACGTCGGAAAAGCGCGTGGAGGGTAGTTTGACGATCCAGTCACCGCCATTGCCATGCGCCGGAATCGTCAGGCCACCATTCTTGCCGCGATTTTTCAATGCCGAGAATTTGAGCTGCACCCCCGCCAGCGAGAAGCGAAATATGGGCGGCGCGGCGACATGGCTTTCGTTGTCAGCGAATTCGCCTCCGCCGGCTGCTGTGGTCTGCTGGACGGGCACTGCGCGAATGGCGCCGGGAAGATCGGTGCCGAGCTCGGCGAGCAACTGGAATTCGCGGCTTGCCTTCACGCCAGCCCGCTTAGCGAGATAGTCGCGCAACGTACCTTCGGGCAGCAGGTTGGAAAAGAACGGCGCGACGCGCGTCCGATAGGCACGGGTATCGGTGATCAGCGCGCCATATTCGTCTCGAACGGAGAGGCTTAGCGTTTCGCGCGCCTCGTCCGCGACATAGCCTTCGTCGAACGTGAAGATACTGTGATCACCGTCGAGCAGCGTGATCGTTCCGATCCTGCGATCGTAAAGGAAGATGTCGAGGGCACGGGCGTCAGTCATCGTCTTCCTCCAGCCTGTGGGCGGGA
Source organism: Stakelama marina (assembly GCF_018122655.1). Lineage (GTDB taxonomy): Bacteria > Pseudomonadota > Alphaproteobacteria > Sphingomonadales > Sphingomonadaceae > Sphingomonas > Sphingomonas marina. The sequence continues at coordinate 654,314 of NZ_JAGRQC010000002.1, read as the reverse complement.
CGCTGGCGCGGCGACGGGAGAACAGGCGCGTGAACGCGGTGGTTTCGCAACGCGCGCAGACTTGCGGTCGCCTGATCGAGCGCCTTCATGATGTCCGCTCTGCTGTCATTTGAATGCAGCAGCCGCGCGAGCTTACGCGAGGGTTCTACAGCCTCCTGCAATGCCTTCAGTGCCGGGGTATCGAAATGCAGCTGCCGAAGCTCGTCGATCGCCTGTCCATAACGCGACAGTTTGTCGGTCGCAGGAAAGGCGCTTTCGAGGTCCGCCAAGAGCTGCGCTTGTTCATCCAAGATCGTCCTGGCCCGACTGGCACTTGGATCGGCGTTGCGTCCGGTCGCTGCCTGGATCGTCCCCTCAAGCGCGGCGACCGCGGCGCGCGGGACGAGGGTGAGTTCGAGATCAAGCGCACGCGCAAGTTCGGCGAGACTCGAGAATTGAAGGTCCACCGCGCCCTGTTCGATCTTCGAAATGTGACTCTGGGGAAGTCCTACGCGTTCGCCAAGTGCACGCTGGGACAGGCTCTTTTCCCGCCTCGCGTGCCTCAGCCGATGGCCGAATGTAACCAGCAATTCAGTTTTAAGCCGCTCTGACATATGTTTTTATCAATCCATATGCTTGAATATATAACCCGCCCCCTGAGTGGCAAGCCTATATAGCATAATCTTGCTGCATTATATATTATTGCATATGATCGATAATCATCCTGAATGGTCACCGCAATCGCGGCTTAAGCGCTAGAGGTTTGTTTCGATTGGATATCTATATTCCTGTGTCTGACTGGACATCGGGAACGATCGGAAACCAATTAATCCTTCGTGACACGCGTTTTGCGGTCAGCGGACCTTCGGGCACTTTTCTTGGTGCATCGATCGACCCTCTGCATAGGTCATCGATAATTTTATCCGTCTTTGAGCAACGCATCCATCACAGGGCAGTGCGGCACATCGCCGCCTTCGCACTGGGCTGATATATCGGCGAGCGTGTGTTCGAGGCGTGCCAGATCCTTTATTCTCGTCCGGATATCCGTGAGATGGCCCCTGGTGAGCGTGAGCACCTCTCCGCAGGTATATTCGTGTGAGTCCGCGAGGCTGAGCAGACTGCGAAGCTCTTCCACCGAGAAGCCAAGTTCGCGGGCGCGCAGGATAAATCCCAACCGCGTTTGATCTGCTGGGGAATAGATCCGGTGTCCGCTTCGGGTCCGTTCGGGCGCCGGGAGCAGCGCGATATTCTCATAATATCGGATCGTCTCAATGTTGCATCCGAAACGCCTGGCCAGCGCGCCGCGTTTTAACGGACGGTCGGTCGCCGCGAATGCCATCGAAAATCACCTCTTGAACCTGTATCTACTACAGGGACTACATAAGTTCGGTCGGACAGGAATCGAGAGTTAAGGGCGAATGGCGGCCACGCGACCGGAAAGCGAAGGATCGACGTCCACGCGTCAGGGCGGCAGGCGCGGCGGGTGGTTGGCCACGGGCGGGATCGTCGGCGCCGTGCTGGCGTCGTCGTGCTGCATCGTCCCGCTCCTTCTCGTCATGCTGGGGATTTCGGGTGCATGGATCGCCAATCTTACCGCGCTCGAACCTTACAAGCCCTATTTCCTCGCAATGACGCTGGCATTTCTCGCCGGCGGCTTCTGGCACGTCTATTTTCGTCCGAAGCCCCACTGCGACGAAGACAGCTATTGCGCCCGTCCCCGATCCGACTTGCTGACCAAGGCAGTGCTGTGGGTAGCGACGCTCATCGTCGCGCTCACCATGACCCTGCAATGGTGGGCACCTCTGTTCTATTAGGAGACCTAAAATGAAGCACCGCCTGTCGATCGTCCTTTCAGGACTTGCCGCCGTTGCCGGCGGCACTGCCATCGGCGTCGCGCCCGGCCGCGCGGCGATCGCCGCACCGGCAAGCGAGCGGACCCGGACATTTGCGATCGGCCACATGACGTGCCCGACATGCCCGATCACCGTGAAGACCGCGATGGGCCGTGTCGCAGGCGTCAGGTCGGTCAAGATCGACTTCGGCGCGAAGACTGCCACAGTCACCTATGATGCGAAGGTCGCGACACCGGCGAAGATCGCCGCCGCATCGACCAATGCCGGCTACCCGGCGAAGGTTCGCGAGCACTGAACCGGTCAGCTCCAGATTCGCAAATGCAGAGTATGGTTATGGAATTGCAATCAACCTTGACGTGTCCGGTGTGCGGGCGATCCGAAATCGAGACGATGCCGACCAATGCGTGTCAGTTTTTCTACGACTGCAAAGGTTGTGGCGCGGTGCTACGCCCCAATGCGGGCGATTGTTGTGTTTTCTGTTCGTTCGGCAGCGTACCCTGCCCCCCGATCCAGGAAGCGCGCGCCACCGGAACGACGGCCTGTTGTCAGGGGAATACGGTATCCTGACGCAATCGTTCGACCTGGTCGTGCTCGGCGTCGGGATGGCGGCGGTGAGTGCGGCGAATAAATGCGCGGCGGCCGGCTGGTCGGTCGCCGTCGTCGACGAACTCCCTTATGGCGGAACCTGCGCGCTGCGGGGTTGCGATCCCAAGAAGCTGCTTCGCCGGGGTGCGGAGATCATCAACGATGCGCGGCTGATGCGCGGCAAGGGGGTCAAGGACGACGACCTGCGGATCGACTGGGGCGAACTGGTCGCGTTCAAGCGCAGCTTCACCGACAAGATGCCCGGCCGGATCGAGAGCGGTTTCGATGAAAAGGGCATTGTGACGTTGCACGGTCACGCGCGGTTCCTGAATGAAAACACAGTGGAAATCGGGGGCGGGACACGGATCCAGGGCCGCCATATCCTGATCGCAACCGGTGCCGTAGCACGACCGCTGTCGATGCCGGGGTCCGAACACGCAATCGACAATGCCGGGTTCATGGACCTCGATGAGCTTCCCAAGCGCATCCTGTTCATCGGCGGCGGCTATATCTCGTTCGAATTTGCTCATATCGCGGTTCGGGCGGGGAGCAGCGTCTGCATCGCCGATCACGGCCCGCGACCACTGCGCGCCTTCGACCCCGATCTCGTCGATCGACTGGTGGCGCATAGCCGCGATCTGGGTATCGACATCCGGCTGAACGTGGCGGTGCAATCAATCGAACGCGTGTCAGACGGCTTTCTGATCCGCACGAAGTCGGGCGACGAATGCGCCGAATTCACCGTCGACCTCGTCGTTCATGGTGCAGGAAGGGTTCCTGCCGTCGATCAACTGAATCTCTCTGCGGCGAATATTGAACGCACCGATGCCGGCATTCGCGTGAACGCGCACCTCCAGAGCGTATCCAATCCCGCTGTCTATGCCGCCGGCGACGCCGCCGGTACGGCGGGACCCGCGTTGACGCCGGTCGCGGTGGCCGAAGGCAAGGTCGCCGCGTCCAACATGCTCAAGGGCAATCATGCCAAGGCGGATTATAGCGGTGTGCCAAGCGTCGTGTTCACGATTCCCGAGCTCGCACGGGTCGGGATGCTCGAAAGCGAGGCCCGGGAGGCCGGATACGATGTGCGCATGGCGGTCAACGACACGAGCGACTGGTTTTCCAATTTTCGGGTAGGCGAATCCTGCGCCGCCACGCGCATCGTTATCGACGCCAAAACCGATCGAATTCTGGGCGCCCATCTGCTGGGACCGGGATATGCGGAATTGATCAATTATCTAGGTCTGGCGATCCGGACGGGACTAAAGGTCGGTGATTTGAACAAGATGATCGCCGCCTATCCGACGATATCGTCGGATCTGGGATCAATTTTGTAGCCGTCATAGATCATCCGAACACATGGTACCGCCTCCCTATCACGCGGAAGCTATCGTGATCAGGTGGCCCGATCCTGGAGTCGCTTTCGCATGATCGCAAAGTGAAGCGGACGATCGAGCGCAACCGGATAGGGCTTCGTTCGGCCGGTGAAGCCAAAGCCGCGTCGTTGATAGAATGATATCAATCGCGGTTGTTGAACGATGACCGCGATCTCCATCCACTGAGCACGAAATCGCTCGATCGCGACCCTCTCGGCCGCTGTGATCAGACGTTTGCCGAGTCCCGCCGTTTGACGATCTGGTTCGACCGTCAACAGACTTAGTTCGCATACGGTTTCAGGCTCATAGGCAATCCGCACGCAGCCAATGGGCGCATCATCGGCAAAGGCACCGAGCAAGCACTGCCGCGGGTCAGCGAGAATAGCCAGGAGCGCAGCGCGAGAAATTCGCTCTCCCTCGGCTAGAGCGACTTCATACGACCAACTCGCCCGGGAGGTCTCGCCTCGAAAGGCACGTTCAATCAGCGGATGCAAGCTATCGAGGTCGATGTGCCGCACCGCGCGAATGCGACTGTCGCCAAATATCGTCATGCTGTTATCCCATAAGCGAACCCAACCATGCGATAATCGGACCCAAAATCTAGCGGAGATTCCCAACTGCCTGCGGGTCGCGTGAATTGCGGTAAACGCGATGGCTTCGCGATCGAACAGGTTGGTGACGCATTGTGCCAGCCTTCTCGGCGCGGACAAGCTTGCCAGCTGGTCACCGCGCCGGCCCGCTCCGCCCGCGACCGATCGTCCAGTTGATCCCGTCGCCGCGCATCAGTCCGGACACGCTTTTCCCGACATGGCGATCGAGCACCGGCCGCCACGGCACGAGGGTAAAATCATGCGCGCGTTCGATGAGCGCGAACCGCCCGCTGACCAGATCGACGCGGCGGCGATAAAGCCCCTCGATGCGTTCGCCCGATGCCGCTTCCTCAAACGGTCGTTTCAATTCCGATGAAAGGCGCTTCGCGACGGTGAGCAGTTCGCGTCGCCGCAGCGCCTCGATCAACCCGGTTCTGGCGACGAAATCCGTTCCGTTCCCCGAGCCCAGCCCTTGTTCGACGAGCCATTGCCGGCGGCGATTCTCGGCATCCCGCACGGCATGTCCAAATCCGGTGTCGCGGGCAGGCGGCGACGCGGCGTCCACGAGGCGATGATCGAGCCAGGTCGCCGCCTCGCGGTCGACCAGCCGATCGACCGCCATCGGTGACAGAATCGTGATCGCGACCGGGCGATCGCGCAGCCTTGCCGTCTCGAACTGGTCGACGGTATCGAGATGATCGGCGCCGATACGCCAAGTGCCCGAAGGCTCACGAACGATATCGACGCCCGCTTTGCGCATCGCTTCGAGCCGTCGCACATGGGCTAGGGCGAAGGGTTCGCTGGCACGCTGATCGAAGGCGAGATGCGCTTTGACATCGTAGCGCCCGCCATTCGCGGCGGCGACCGCGGCGATGGTGTGATCGACCTCGCGGGCGCCGCCGGTGAGAGGCTCGATCTGGACGATCGCGCCCGGGCCGATGTCTTCGGCACTTTCCTTTCCGATCGCGACATAATGGCTGCGGCCATCGAGCGCATCGACGATCAGATAATGGCGATCGGCAAATTCGTCGGCGAGGCCGCGCATCAGCACGCTGCCGGTCAGCGCTCGCGCGCCCGGTTGGGCGGGATCGTAGATCGACCGGTCCGCGCTTGCGCGCTCGATCCGCGCGGCGGTGAAGGCGCGCTGCATGGTGCGAATGATATCGTCGCGTTCGCCGATCCGGGTCAGCGTCGCGGCAAGATCGGGGGCGAGCCGCCAGCGTCCCCGTCCCGCCTCTTCGGCGAGACCGAGCTTTTTGAGTTTCGCCAATCGCCCCGCGCGCAGACTCTGCGCGAACGCGCCGCGCGCTCGTGCCTCGACGAGCCGGTCCTCTCTGGCCTCGGCGATCAGCTGGCGGTCGATCGCGGTCAGCCGGTCCTGATCGATTTCGATGGCCAGGGCGCGCGCGATGTCGCGATCGGTACGCGGTCCGAGATCGAGGTCGACCAGCTCGGCGGCGCGCTCGCGAAAGCCGCGCGTCAGATAGTCACGCGCGATGACGAGATCGGCGCCTTTGTCGTCGACTCCGCGCAAAAGAATATGGCTGTGCGGATGACCGGTGTTGAAATGGTCGACCGCGACCCAGTCGAGCCTGGTCCCGAGGTCGGATTCGGCGCGCGCCATCAATCGCCGGACGAGCGGTTTCAGATCGTCATAGTCGGCGCCGTCCTCGGGCGAGACGATGAAGCGGAACTGGTGACGATCGCCATGCCCGCGCGCATGAAAGGATTTGGCGTCGACCGCGTCTGCATCGCGCCCGTACAGGGAGCCGCGATCGCCCTCGCGGGTGGTGCCGTCACGCTCGAGATAGCGCAGATGGGCGGCCGCCGCATTCGCTCCCTTCCCCGCGAGCCGGACGATCCGCGTCTTGACGACGACGCGGCGGCGCGTGAGCGCCGAGCTGCCAGCCCGGCTGCCCAACAATCGCCCGACGCCCGCGCCGCGCCCGGTGCGACTGCCCGAATAGCCGCGCCGGGCCTTGCCGAATCCGGGGCCGCCGCCGCGCGCGAGATTGGTGGCGGCGAGCACGCGTTGGAGATAGCGCCGACCGCGCTTGCCACCACGCGCGCGCTGGCGGCCCAATCGAGGTTCGAAATCGTCATCGCCGGACATCACAGGGCTCGTATAACAAAGGACGGATCGAGCTTGCCGCCGTCCCGACCTGCTGAAAACCGGTGCCGGCAGACCCGGCGCATTTGCGCCGTTTCTGCTCATCGACCGACACTGGTTCCCGTCGACCGGTGTCGGTAAAGGCGCTTGAAAACGATGTGCAGACAAAGGCTTACGCGCTGGCCCGTGCCAGCGCTTTATCTTGCCTTACGCCGCTCCATTCGCCTTTCTGTCCATTCCGGTCCCATCTGGTCCCGCAACGCCCACCCCGCGCGGCCAAAAAATGCCGGGACGCGCCGCCCTTGTGACAGGCAACGCATCCCGGCTTTTCGCACCGGCTTCAGCGCAGACTTGCGAGCGCCCGCGCCGCCTCGCTCTTGCGGCTGAAATCGCGCCGGCCCATCAGTCCGTGCGCGCATCCCTCGCCATCGATAATCAGCACCGCCACGCTCCACGCGCGCCCGAGCCGCGCCAGGATCGCCACCCGGTCGAGATCATCCGAACCCTCTTCGTCCGCGCTCCAATAGCGCCCGAGCCAGCGTTCGCTGATCCGTGCATCCCAGAGAAAATCGCTCTCCTCGGCTTCCAGAAACCGCGCCGCGAGCGCTGCGCCGACGTCCTGCCCGAATTCGCGTTTCAGGCCTGCGCTCAGTACCGACAGAACCGTCTTCCCCGCTGCTATGTGCTGCATCATCGCCATCTCGAATCTCCATCCTGTGATGCCCTTTTGGATAAGGACATACAGTCCCGAGACGGGCGGTGGCGCGGCTGTCAGGGCCGCTGGCGGCGTGCCGCCAGCGCCGCGTCAGCGGCGGCGGAGGAACCGATTTTGTCGCGAGCAAACGAACAACGCGCGCGCGGCAGCGCGCTCCTTATCTCGCGGGAAAATTGGCGGGGCCGCCGGCCTTGCACAGCCGCGCCGCCGGCCGTCATGCTGGGCCTTGCCGAGCCGAGCCCCTCTTATCCCCACCCACGCGCGGTGACGTCTGCAGGAGCGATCATCATCGGTCGGATTGGGCGCGGGTATCGCCGGTCGATAGCGGCATGAAGAGCGATCGGGATGGCGACGGCGGTGCTGACGACGGCAGCGATGATGCCGTGTTCGCCGTGACCGACGCGCCGTGTTGAACGACGAAAAGCGGTGGCGGCGGCGACGGTTTCGCCGCAGCCACGGCAGGCGCCGCCTGCCCATCGCCAGCGTCCCGGCCACCGACGAGCGCGAGATATTCTTGTGTCTCGCGCGGCAATGAACGCCGTCCCTCGCGCCATCCGGCATAGCGGCCGGGGCCGGCATTATAGGCGGCGAACAGGCCTGGATAGCCGAACCGGCGATACATTTTTGCCAAGTAAGCGGTGCCCGCGAGGATATTGTCGCGCGGGTCGAAAGGATCGCTGCCGAGCGCCTGCTCGGCGCGCATCGCCGCCCAGGTCGCGGGCATCAGTTGCATCAGTCCCATCGCACCCTTGCGGCTGGTGATCGGGCGTCCGGCACCCTTGACATGACCGCCGCTTTCGGCGCGCATGACGCGGCTAATCCAGGCCTCGGGCACGCCGAACCGGACCGAGGCCTCGCGGATAAAAGGCCGCCAGCGCGCGACCGGATCGGGTGCTCGCGGTGCGGGGACAGACGCCGATGACGCGGGCTGGGCGCGTTGATCGCGAAGGTGCAGCGCCGCATTGGACCTCGCAATCGCGGCGGTTTGACCGTCGGCAAGGTCCGTCGATGCGATGGCGATGCCGATCCCGATCGGCGCGAGCGCGATCAGCCTCGCGAGGGTCGCGGTGCGGCGCGGGCGCGGCTCAGCCATGATCGTCGCCACGCGCATGCGGCGCCCAGATCAGCCGCGCGGTGCCGAGCACGTCGCGCGTGTCGCTGATGCCAAAATAGCGCCCGTCGAACGAATCGGGCCGGTCGGTCGCGAGCAGCAGAATTTGCCCGCGCGCGAGCGTGCGGCATCCCCGCCACGCGGGGAGCGCGTCGCCGCGTGCGTCGGCGGCAAGCCGCCGCGCTACGGCCGCGCCGTCGACCGTGATGACGCTGTCGAGGGCGCACACCCGCATGCCGGCGACCGCTGCGACATGCTTCACCGCGGGCACATTGGCGGGAAGATAGTGCCGCCGTGCCGCCAGCTTGCGCGCGCGGTCCGGGAACCAGGCGATGACCATGGCGCCGAGCGGCGGGCGTTTGCCCGGCGTCACGAGATAGAGGCCGATCGGCGCGCTGGCGCTCGCATTCCAGACGAGACGCGGGACCGGACGAACAGCGATGGGGATGAGGACGAGACCGGTCGCGACGGCGGCGAGTGCGCAAAGACGCGCGGCGCGGCGGCGCGCGCGGCGAAGCGCCGTTCGCTGTTCCTGCCAGGCGAATAAAGGCAGCGGCCCGCGCCCGGTCACGCGCGGTCGCCTTTGGCATTGGCGCGCGACCAGGCTTCGATATCGTCGATATGATAGCGCCAGGTACGACCGTGGCGGCGGCAGCGCGGGCCGGTCCCGGCTGCGCGCATCGCCTTGAGGGTCGAATAGCCAAGCCCGAGATGAAACGCGGTCTGTTTGGCGGTGAGGAACGGGCAGGTGTTGCGCGCGGCCTGGGCGCGCCGGGCGGTGTCATCCATGAGCGACGGATCCCGATTAAGCGGCGCCGATGCGCGCCGCGTCGGTCCCGTCATCGCCCGATCGATCCCGACCGGGCAGGGTCGCAATCGCGTGCATGCGATTCCGACCCCCCTTGTCGGCGCGGTCGACGCGAAACGCCCGCGCCCTTTTCGAGAAGGACGCGGGCGTCGCCGGATTGGTCAGTCGGCGGGGTTCCAGATGATCGCGAACGCGTCGTCGTCATCCTGACCGGCGGCGCGGCCGAGATTGGCGTAGAGCCGGCGCGGCCCAAATTCGGGGGCGGCGAGCGACAGCGACACATAGTCCTTGCCGGACATTTCGCCGCGCCGGACCCATCCCGCGCCGACCTCGACGCCGTTCGCCGAGACCCGGTAATCGGGCTGGGTGTCGGACGCCTTGCGGGTATTGGGCACGATCTCGATTTCGGTGCGGATCGACAGCGTCTTCAACTGGCCCTTGAAGCCGTTTCCCTCGCGGGTGACATAACCGATGGCTGGCATTGTTCGTCTCCTTATATGTCGCCCGAACCCTTTTCCGGACGATAGCGCGACCGTCGGACCGGCCAGGCCGGACGCGCGAACCGTCAGGCCGAAGCGTCAGCGGAGGACCGGAGCGCCAAAGGCTTATTTGAACGCGAAGCGGGCGCGAGGAGCCCGTGGACACGGGCGGGGAAATAAGCCTTGGCGGCGATGGTTTCGCGCGCGCCGGCGGCGGGTCCAGGTCTTGCGCTGAACGAACCGGCAAGGGGCGGCGACGCCCTCCGGGGCGACACATGCCAGCACGTTTCGGGGCAGGCGAGTAGGTTTCCGGCGAACAGGGACGGGGGCCGATCGCCGTGCACCGAGATGATCGATGACCGCCCCCGCCAGCCGTCAATCATGCCCCTTCATTTCGGTGCCGGCGCGGCGTCGGACCAGGCGTCGTCGCGACGGCACGGCGGAGACGGTATCGCCGCGGGTGGTCGCGCCGCTGCCGACTGAAGCCCTTACTGGCGCCGGATCACCAATTTGGTCGCGCCGCACAGGCTGCACGCCGCCTTGCGCCGCTCGAACCCGTTCGATCCGGCAAGTTCGCGAGTCTTGTGATTGGCGTGCTGGCGCACCGAAAAGCCGAGTCTGTCGGCGATACAATCATCGCAGACCGGCTCGGGCGACAGCCGCGAGACGAAGCGCTCGACCTCCTCCAATAGCGTCATTGCGTTGCGTCTTCCCCTTGATCGGTCGGCTCTGCCGCACGGAGATCGCGTCGGCAATCACCAAGACGACACCATGCGCCGCCGCGCGATCGGCGATGACGCGGCACGTCCCTTTTTGTCGGCCGATCATGGTGAAGATCGCCATGTGCGCGGGATCGATGGCGCAAGATGCGCGCGCGATCCACCATGATGGACGCCGCGACCCGCCGCACGAATCACGCAGAGGGGCCACCGAGATTCGCCCCGCATTCACGCGCTGGCATCGCCGATGCGAAGCGGCGGGACGGCAAAATCCGCGGCATCGAAATATGCGAGCACGGCATCAAAACGCCCGCATTGTTCGACCGTTTGACGGTCGATCACCGCGCGTTCCTGTTCGTCGGCGGTCGTGTGCGGCAAGTGTACCGCCGATGGTGGTCGCTACCGAAACCCGGTCCGCCATGATATTTCTCCTTGCTTGCCGCGCGTCCGAGCGCCGTCAGGCGCGAGGTCGCGCGGCCCGATTTTTCTGGGTCCGAAAGGACAGGGAGCGGCGATCCGCCGCTCCCTACCGGCGTCACGCCGCCAGCGGCACCGGCTCGCATCCCGTCTCGCCGTCCGTTTCGGGCGGCGCGGCGACGGCACCCGGCGCGGTCGGATCGGGGTCGCTCGGCTGCTCGATCGCGCGCGCGGCCTCGGCGCGGGCATTCGCCGCGACCGTTCCCACCCCGCCCCGGTCGGTATAGGCCGAAGGCGGGAAGGCCATCCATTTCGGCACCCAGCCTTCGACCTTGGTCCGGCCGTTCGCGCCGTCCAGATGATCGCGGACAATCGCCTTCATCACCTTGGTCTTTTCGCCCTTATTGGCCTCGGCGACCGCGTCGCCCGCTACCTCGGCGACGATATGACCAAGCATCTCCTTGTCGCGAATCAACTCGAAAAAGGCGTCATCGGCTTGCCAATAGTCCGCCATATCGACGCCGATCCGCATCCCGACCGCCTCGACGGCGGCGCTGCCGCTGGCGAGTGTCTCGCCCATGACGATGGCGATCACGTCCATGAGCGCCGCATCGGGTATTTCGAGGAGCCGCAGGAACAGCCCGACCAGCCCATATTCATCGGCATTGCCGCCGGTGACGGTCGGCGTGTCGGCATCGAAGTCGAGAAGCCCGAGCACCGCGCGGCGGTGTTCGTCGAACGCGGCTTCGGCCCGGCTGTTGTCGAGGCTGTCGCGCACGGCCTCCTTGCGCGTGGTCTGCGGTTCGGGACTGATCCGCCACAAAGGCGAGCCGGTGATGGCATGGGCGACCATCAAGCGTAGCGCGATGCCGGGATGACCGGTGAGCGCGGCGCGAACGGCGGCGTGGCGGTGCAGATCGATATAGGTCTGACATGTCGAGGTGATTTCGGGGCGTTTGGGCTTGTCGGCGGTCGGCGTCTCGCCGCGCGCGATCCGCGCGGCTTCCTTGTGGCTGATATAGCCTTCGTGGAACGTCACCTCGCCCGACTGGCGGACATCGATATAGACGCGCCCGCCTTTGCGCTTGGCGGCCTTTTGATATTCCCATGTCGAGAAATACTGATCGGGGCCGACGATCACCGCATCGGCCCAGCCCGCCTCGATATAGGCGGCGCGGCTCTGTTCGATCGCCGCGTCCTGCGCGGTCCAGAAGGCCTCCGCGTCGGTGAAATAACGATCCTCGCCGAACAGGTCGGCGATGGTCGCCAGCCCGCTCGCTTCGACATCGAACAGTGCGAAACCGACCGGGACCGACTGTCCGCCGAACAGCCATGCCTTCAACTGATGGCCGGTGGGCAGATAGGCATTGTCGTCATCGGCGAGCGCGAGCCATGCTTTTTGCTGGCTTTTGGAGGCGAGCGTCAGATGGCGCACGGTGGCGCGGTCGATCTCTTCCTTGGCGTAGAGCGCGCGGATGCGCGGCAAGAGATTGCCGAGCGCGAGGACGCGCTTGATGGTCAGTTCGGGCAGACCGAAGGTCGCGGCGATCTCGCAGATGCTGCGGCCTTCCTTGACCAATCGGGTGAAGGTCGCCCACTGCGTCACCTCGTCGGCGTCGAGGCGCGCGATATTCTCGATCAGCGAGGCCTCGACCGCATCGGCGTCGTCGCCCGAATCGAGGATCGCACAGGGCATCGGTTCGGGGTCGAGCGATTCGGCGCGGCGTTCGTCGGCGACGATATTGGCGGCGGTGAAGCGTCGCGCGCCCGCGACGATTTCATAGCCATCGAGCGCACAGCCTTGGACGGGTTCAGGGCCGGGATTGGGGCGCACGATGACCGGCTGGATGACGCCGCGTTTCCTGACGCTGGGCAGGATATCGGCGACATCGGGCGGGCGTTTGCCGTAACGCATATTGGTCTTGCTGACCGACAGCTTGTCGAGCGGGATAAAATCGAGTTTCATGGAATTACTCCTTGGTGAGTGCCGGTCCCGTGTCGGGTGGAATCGCGGGCGGGACCGGTTGTGAATGACGGCGAGACGCGCCGCCCGCGTCAGCCGCCTCCCGGATCGGGAGGCGGAAGCTGGTTGGAATCGCCGCGCGATAATGCCGGGGCGAGCGCGGTTTCGGCGGCGGCGATCGATCCCGCGCGGCGCGCGGTGTCGGCCCAGACCGACAGCGGCGCGTCGCTTTCAAAGAACAGGTCGCGCTCGACCGCGAGGCCGAACGATAAGCGCAAAGCGGCGATTTCGGCGAGGCTGAACGCGCCGAGCTCGGGGCAACCGAACCCCAGATCGGCAAGCCCGAACAGGGTGTCGCCATCGGGATCGAGTTCGCTCGCGAGCCAGGTCGCCGCGCCGACGGGGTTGAACAATTTGACCAGCGGCACGGGATCGAATGCGGGATCGGCGGCGCTGCGCGCGGCGTTGGCGGCGAGCCGGCGCGCGGTTTGCGCGGGGATCAAAATCATCGACTGGACTCCTTGGATGGTATCGCTGGAAGGCTGCGGCGATCCGCTGTGTCGCGGGACGGCGGCGGCGGAGTGAACAGGTCGAACTGATTGCGCGCGTTGAGGTCGAACAGCCCGTGATTGCAGGGACGCTGCGGCTTTTTGGCTTCCATCGGCGCGGCGGCGCGCCATGCGAGCCGGTCGCGCGGATGGATCGGCGTGACGCCGGGCACCAAGGATTGCGGACCGATCGCGGTTGGCTCGGTGGCAAAAGCGGGCAGCGCGCCGGGGTCCGGCGAGGGCGCGGGCGCGGTCATGCCGCCGCCGCCTCGGTTTCGCCGGTGGGCGCGGTTTGAGGGTCGGCAAGCGCCGCGTGATGGCGCGCGAGCAACCAGTCGGCGGCTTTGCTGGCGGCGCTCGCGGCGCGAAAGATCGCGCGATTATCCTCCTTGAGCACGGCAAGCCACGAGCCGAGATAATCGGCATGGCGCACGGTCGGGGTGATGCCGAGCGCTGCGCACAGGAACGCCGATCCCATTTCGGCGATCAGTTCCTCGCGGGCATAGTCTTTCGAGCCGAAACGATTGGTCAGGTCGCGACCGAGCCGCGATCCGTGGCCCGTTGCGTGGCAAAGTTCATGCAGCGCGGTGCGGTAATAGTTGATCTGCTCGAAGAATGCGGGCTGCGGCGGCACCTGCACGGTATCGGGGCCGGGGGCGTAAAAGGCCTTGTCGCCGCCGATCCGAAAGCGAACGCCGCTTGCCGCGATCACCTGTTCGGCGACCGGCACGATCTCGCGGTCGGGAAGCGGCGCGGGGTCGGCGGCAAAGTCGGCGGCAAGGCCGTCGCACTGCGCGGCGTTGAACACGGTAAAACGCTTGAGAAAGCAAATGGCGCGCGCGTCGGTGCCGCTCTCGCGCGCCCGCGCCGCCTCGCTTTCGGGAATGAAACGGTCGGCATAAACGACGCTCTGGCCGTGCTCGCCCTTGCGGACGCAGCCGCCCGCGTCCAGCGCCTGTTTGAAGGTCAACCAGCCTTGGCTCGGATAGCCTTGCTCGATGACCGCGCCCCACAGGATGAGGATGTTGATCCCCGAATAAGGCCGTCCGCTGCGCGCGTTGCGCGGCAGACCCGGCGCGGCCCCGCCGGGCACGGCGCCCCAAGGCTGAACCCAGGGCAGCCGACCGGCTTCCAATTGGGCGATGATCGATTGCGTGACGCTGTCATAAAGATCGGCGCGCGGCTCTTGCCTTTTTCCGGCTTTGTCGGCCTGTGCCGCCTTGTCGGTTTTGTCCCGGCGCGTGGTCCGGGCGCGGCGGTTGCTTGGGGTACGCATCGCGAGCCTCCTGTCCCTGCCCAAAGCCAGCATGGCCTCCCCCGGAAAAGCGGGGGGTGGGCGGCACCAAGCGACCAGAAAGGCCCGGCTAGGAGCGCGTCCGGCACCGACAGGCCGGAACGATGAGTGGAGGAGCCGGGCGTCAGCCCGGCTTGCCGGACGCGCGGCCGGGCCTAGACGGGAGCGCCGCCCATCCCCGCTTTGACCGGGAGGCCACACGCAAACGCCGCCGCGCGAAACGCGCGGCGACCGCTTTGCGGGATGGGCCGTCAGGCCCAGCCGGGCGCGCCAGCGATCGTCACCGTCAGGCCGAGACCCGCTGGGCGGGGCTCGGTGGCGAGGGGCTCGGGCCCGAGCCATGGAGCGCGGTCGCGCCCGGCGTCAGCGCGGGCGCGAGGCGCCAGCCTGTTCAGGCATCAGGACAGGAACAAAGCTGTCGTCATGGCCGTCTTTGTCGACCGACTGGACGTGGATGATATCGTCGCTGTCATTGCCTTTTTCGCAATAATTGCCGGTATCCGCCTGCCGCCATCGCCCGTGCCTCGCGCACCAGCCGCCGCACCCGCGAGCGCAGCGATCCCGATCCTGCGTGCCAGTCCCGCGTCACGCGGTCGCGCCCGAACAACGCCGCGCCGATGTCGGACTGGCTCGCCCCGTCGGCCAGCGCATCATGCACGCGCAGCATCGTCAGCAGGCGCGGAATGGCCGCATCGCGGGGAAACAGCGTCCGCGCGAAGCGCCGGTGCCGGCACAGATACAGAAAGCGCCGTAGCGGCAGGAGCCGCTTTTCGGCGCTCGCCCGGCCAAACAAATGATAGTGAAGAACAACGCTATCTGAGCCGGTCAATTGGCCCGCATCGACATCGAGCCGGATATGGCGCCAGCCATCGGAAAGCACGCAATGTTCATACCCATCGGGGTCGGTCGCGATCGTCAGCCAGGGAGCGAGATCGCGAATGCGGATGCCATCGGGATCCGACGCGCCTGTCGGCGTCGCGCTGACGCTGAGCGTGCCAGGGTCGAGTTCGGCGTCCCAGATGATCCGTGCCTCGGGCGCCGTGAATTCGGGCGCTTCGGCGAAAATAGAGCCCCCATTGCACCGGGTTCGGCGTGGCGCCGCGCGTCGCTTCGCTCGCGCGCACGTGCCAGGCGATATAATCGGGATCGCGCCTGAGCCATTCCCACATGATCCCGGTGCGGTCGATCGCGCCAAGCCGCCTGTAAAAAGCGCCATTCTCCCAATCGCGTCGCGCGGTCATGCGCTGTTCCGATAGAGGGTTGGCGTGGCGGGACGGGGATGCCGGATCCGCGCCTGAGATGCCTCCATGACGGACCATGCCCGATTTTGCCGGATCAAGCTGCTGTGATATGAGGATTTAATGACCGGAGTCGCCGGGCAGCGGGGTGAGATGCCGCGGCCCAGCCCGAGCCAGGGGGCGGCCACGGGACCGACGGTAGCTTGAGACGCCGCCCGCGGCCGACAGGGTGCAAGGTGGGCATGCATCAGATGGCGATGCGCTTGATGCGCATCGTCGAGATGGTGACGAGTACCGACGATCTCACCGCGGCGATGGTCGCGGTCACCGCCGAGCTCGGCTTCGAGTATTTCGCGCTTACCCATCATGTCGATGTCGTCGCGACAAGCGGGATCGCGCTCCGGCTGCACAATTATCCGGCGCGCTGGGCGGACTATTATGATGGCCATGCGCTCGGCGTGTCCGATCCGGTCCACCGCGCCAGTCATGTCACGAGCATGGGGTTTTGCTGGTCGCAGATGCCGGACATGATCCCGCTGACACGCGCGGATCATGAAATTCTCGCGCTGGGTCGCGAAGAAGGGATTGGCGACGGCTTCACCGTCCCGGCGCATGTACCGGGCGAAGCGCGCGGATCGTGCTCGTTCGCCAATCAGGCCGGGCGGCCAATCCTTCCGGAAATGCTGCCGCTCGCCCAGCTTGCCGGAGGCTTCGCGTTCGAAGGCGCCCGGCGGCTGTGCTCGGCGCGCGGACATCTGCCCGACGCGCCGCGTCCGGTCTTGACCGATCGGCAACGCGACTGCGTGATGTGGGCCGCGCGCGGCAAGGGCGACTGGGAGATCAGCCGCATCCTGGAGGTGAGCGAGGAAACCGTTGCCCGCCATATCAAGCAGGCCTGCGCGCGCTACGGTGTGAACAAGCGGACATTGCTGGCGATCCGGACGCTGTTCGACGGAACATTGACCTTCACCGATATTTTCGGGCGCTGATATACCCCTTTTCCGGCATAGCGCCGCCAAGCCCCTAGGCTGATCCTTGGCCAATCCCGTCACAGCCAAGGTCATCCGCCATGCTTCATACGCTTCGCTTCGGCGCTTCCGAAACGCCCGACGGCGTCCTGCGCGCGATGTTCGCCGCGCGCAAATCGGTGTTCGTCGATCTGCTCAAATGGGACGTGCCGGTGATCGACGGCCGCTATGAGGTCGACCAGTTCGACGACGAGCACGCGACCTATCTGGTGCTCGTCGATCGCGCCGGCCGCCATCTGGGATCGGCCCGGCTGCTGCCGACGACGCGACCGCACATTCTCGGCAGCTTTTACCCGCAGCTTTGCGAAGACGGCCCCCCGTGCGGGGCCGATATCCTGGAAGTGACCCGCTTCTGTCTCGATCGGGGCTTGCGCGCCCGTGAGCGCCGTGCGGTGCGCGACACGCTGGTGACCGCGCTAGCCGACCATGCGCTCGATCAGGGCATCGCGGCCTATAGCGCGATTGCCGAGATGGGCTGGTTCCAGCAAATTCTGGCCTTTGGATGGCGCTGCATCCCGCTCGGCCTTCCCCAGCGCATCGGTGGCGAAATGCTCGCCGCGCTGCGCATCGATATTGCCGAGGACACCCCGCAACGACTCTCCGTCGCCGGTATCCGGTCGGCCGCGACCCTTGTCGGTGGCGAACGCGAAGCCGCTTGACGCCCATATTTGAAGGACAGATGCCATGACAGGAATATCGACCGGGAACGACAGCGAGCGGTACGCCACCGAGCTCGCCGAGCGTGGCTATTGCATCATTCCCGATGCGGTGCCCAAAGCGACGATCGGCGCGCTGGATGACGATTTGGCCAAGGACTTTGCGGCGACGCCGTTCGGCCAGGGCGGGTTTTATGGAGCCACCACCAAGCGGTTCGGCCGATTGCTCACCCGGTCGTCGCAGACGGCCCGGCTGGTCCGGCAGGCGACCATCCTCGCTATCGTCGAGCGCATCCTGTCGCCTTGGTGCGACTGTATCCAGCTCAATGTCGCGCAGGCGATCGCCGTCCATCCCGGCGCACCCCGGCAAATGCCGCACCGCGATCAGGATATGTGGCGCGCGCCCGTCGGCGAGGCCGAATATCTCGTCAACGTGATCTGGCCGCTCAGCGATTTCACCGCCGAAAATGGCGCGACGCGCGTCTGGCCCGGAACGCACGGTCCCGCCGCGCTCGATCCAGAACCGAGCGGCGATCCGGTCCCCGCCACGATGCCGCCCGGCGCGGCACTGGTCTTTCTCGGCTCGACGCTGCACGGGGCGGGCGCCAATGTGACACAGCAGGTTCGCCGCGGCGTGGTCATCGGCTATTCGCTGGGCTGGCTCAAACCCTATGAAAATCAGTGGCTCGCTTACCCGCCGTCGGTCGCGCGGCACTTCGATCCCGAACTCGCCGCGCTGATCGGCTACCGGCAACATCGGCCCAATCTCGGCAATTTCGAGGGACAATGTCCCTCGGTGTTGCTCGAGGGGTGCCCCGACACGCCGCGCGGCGCGATCGACGCGCTCAGGCCCGACCAGCAAGCGCTGATCGAGGCCTATGTCCAGGACCAGCGGGCGGCGTGATGAATTCGGGAGCGACCACCGAGCGGGTCTATGAAGCGCTCAAGCGCCGGATCATGGATCACGGCTTCCGGCCCGGTGACCGGCTCGATCCCACCGTGCTCGCCGATCAGATGGCCGCGAGCGTCACACCGGTGCGCGATGCCTTGCATATGTGTGCCGGCGAAGGATTGGTCGAAGCGCATAGCGGCACGGGATTCTATCTGCCGACGCTCGACGAGCCATCGCTCAAGGATCTCTACGCCTGGTCGGCCGAATTGGTCACGCTCGCGATCCGGGGCTGGCCAAAAAAGGTCGTGTCCGCAGAAAAGACCATCGAAGGTGTCGCGCAGTCGGTCGCTGGTGGCGATGCCGATATTTTTGCCGCGATCGCGCGGCGATCGCTGAACGGCGAACATGTCCGTGCGGTCGAAGCGCTGAACGCCAGGCTAAGCGCCGTGCGCGTCATCGAAGCGCAGTTGCTCGAGGACATTGGCGCGGAATTGCGTGCGCTCGCCGCAGCAGTCGATGCTGGCGATAAAAACACGCTGCGGCGCCTGAGCGGTCAATATCACCGCCGGCGTCTTAGAATAGCCGCCGATATCGTGCGCCTCGTCCATCGACGAGAATGAGCGATCGCCGGCCAGCCCCGCTTCGCGCGCGGTCGAAACACCCTTGGCGGTGGTGTCGATGCAAGCCATATAGCAAAGAACAGTGATGGGTGTTTCTCGCGAATTGGCAAGCGAGAAAATATGGCGAAAAATTCGAACGCGACTATGATCGATAGCCATATGGTCGGATAGGACAAGATGGCGCGCGGCGAACTGATGAAAAAGCTTCTGGCAAGCTATGGCAGGGATGAGGAGTTCCACGCCGTTGCCGAGCAGATCATCACCGAAGAAGAAAAGAAGAATAACCGCGTCCTTGCCCGGTCGCTGCGCAAGTCGCTGTCGAATGGTCCGTCACGTCGATCGCGACCAAAGGCGCTCGCGCCACTGCTGCCCTTTCCCGAGGCCGCGGCCGATTTCATCGAGCGCATCGAGCCGGTGCACGGCAAGCAGGATATCATCCTGTCATTTGAGAATATCCGGATATTTCTCGGTTTGATGAAGGAATTCGACCGGGCCGACGAGATTCGCCGTCACGGACTGCCGGTGCGCTCGAAACTGCTGTTCTGTGGACCGCCGGGCTGCGGGAAGACGCTTTGCGCCGAGATATTCGCCGCCGAACTCGGTCTGCCGCTCTATGTCGTCAAGCTCGACCAGCTCATTTCCTCCTATCTGGGCGAGACGGCCGCGAATGTGCGCAAGATTTTCGAGTTCGCCCGCACCCAGCCTTGCGTGCTGTTCTTCGATGAATTCGATGCGCTTGCCCGGACGCGCGACGAGAGCGGCGAGCACCATGAATTGCGCCGGGTCGTGAACAGCCTGCTCATCTTCATCGATCGCATGCGGCCGAAGGGGTTTCTGATCGCGGCGACCAACCTCGATCAGACGCTCGATTCGGCGATCTGGCGGCGGTTCGATGAGGTTGTATGGTTCGACAGGCCGGACAGCCGAATGATCCAGCGTTTCGTGGCCATGAAGCTCAAGAATCTCAGCATCGATTTCGACCCCAAGGCGCATCTGTCCGACCTTGAGGGCTATGCCTATGCGGAACTCGATCGAATCTGCCTGCAGGCGACCAAATCGTCGATCATCGCCAAGCGCAAACGGGTCAGCGAAGGGGATTTTGTCGATGCGATCGCCGATGAACGGCGCAGACGTCGCCGGACCTCCCGAATGAACGAACCGGTCTGACCGCATCCGGGGTGGCACGATACGATCATCTTCAGCTTGTACGGCTGCCGGAGCGACTGCCGCGCCGCAAGACCGGTGGCGGCGGCCCACCCCCTGCCCGGAACGCTGGCGGTCATAGCCGGCGCCTCGGCGATGAACTCGACGGGGCGATTGCCGCGCAGCAGCGGCGGCGGCGTCCGGACGCGGTCGATCCCTCGCTGATTTTGCGTGTCGAGATGAACGCCGCGCTGCTCGAAGACGAATGGAACAAGGTCGGACTGACCGTGCTGTCGAGCGACGAGGATCGCACGATGGTGCTGTTCGCGTCATCGGACGAGCTGGACGAGTTTCGCACCAAGCTCGAAGCCTATGGTCGCGGCGTGCAACCGGGTCGGCAAAATCCCGCTTACGCATCGTTCATCGCCAATATCGATAGCTTTTCGGAGGTGTCGCCGCGCGACCGGATCGGCATGCGCGCCCGCGAGGCAGGGCTGGTCGAGGTCGAGGATTTTCAGGTTGGCGAGAGCTATATCGTCGATATCGAATTATGGGATCTCGGCCGCCGCGAGGTGCGCGAACGCAAGACCGACGATGTGGCGCGCTATGCCGAAGCGCTCGGCGCCGAAGAGCTGGACCGGCATATCGGTCCGAGCATCACGATGGTGCGGTTGCGCTGCGACGGAACGGTGGTGCGCTCGTTGCTGACGATCGAGGAAATCGCCGATCTCGATTTCCCACCCGAACCAGATCTCGCGACGGGCGAACTCGTCGACCTCGCGCTTGGCGATCTGCCGGAACTCGGCGCGCTCGATGCCGACGCTCCGCTCATCGGCATCATCGACAGCGGCGTCAACGATCATCCGCTGATCGAGGACATTATCGCCGGCGCGATCGGCGTTCCCGATGCGCTCGGCACCGCCGACGATTATGGTCACGGCACGTTTGTCGGCGGCATCGCGACCTTCGGAGACCTGCGCGGGCAACTTGGGGCGGGCACGCTCGCCCGTCATGCGCGGCTTTGTTCGGCGAAAGTCGTCGATCATGACGGCAAGTTTCCGAACAGCCGCGTGACGCCGAAACTGATGCGCGAAGCGATCGGCCGTCTGCACGACGATTATGGCTGCCGGATCTTCGTCGTCTCGCTCGGCGACCGGAAAAAACTCATCGAAAACGGCAAGGTGGGCCCCTGGGCGCAGACGCTAGACGAACTGGTCCGCGAACTCGATATCGTCATCGTCGTCGCGGCGGGCAACCGACAGCCCAGGGGCGGCCTGCGCGTCGAGGAAGCGGTCACCGACTATCCGCGCTATCTGCTCGAGAACGCCAATCGCCTGTGCGAGCCGGCCGGCGGAATGAATATCGTCACCGTCGGCTCGCTCGCCCATGGCGACGGCCTAGGTCCTCGGGCGGCGGACAATGTCGGGATCCGTCCGATCACCGGCGCGATGGAGCCGTCGCCCTTCACCCGCATCGGACCAGGCGCACGCGGGGCGATCAAGCCCGATTTCGTCGATATCGGCGGGACGCTTCTTTATGACGGGCCGACAGCGGCGCTTCGCGGCGGCGAGGTTCGTCCAGAGGCCGGTGTGGTTTCGCTTCACTACCAGCCGGTCGACCGGCTCTTTGCCGCGCGCTCGGGCACATCGCATGCCGCGCCGCTCGTCGCGTTGAAGGCAAGTCAAATCCTGGCGCGTTTCCCCGACGCGTCCGCGAACCTCGTTCGAGCGCTTCTGGCGGGCGGCGCGAGCATCCCCCAAGAAGCGACCGCGCGGGTCAATTTGCTCGGCGACCCGGCGGCACGCGCGCTGTGTGGCCATGGACGGGTCGATGCCGAGCGTGCAGCTTATTCGGACGACAGCCGCGTCGTGCTCTATGCCGAGGATGAACTTCCGGTCGATCATTTCGCGGTCTATCAGATACCGATCCCCGAGCCGTTCCAGACCCGCCGCGGCCGACGCCATGTTCGCGTCAGCCTCGCATATGATCCCCCGGTGCGGCACAGCCGACGTGATTATAATGGGGTGTCGATGGGTTTCCGGCTGATCCGGGGCTGCGACACGGACAAGATATTCGACCATTTTCGGCAGCGCGCGCCCGACGACGGTCCGTTTCCGGAAATGGAACCGCGCTTCAACTGCAAGCTCGATCCGAGTTCGACCGTGCGGGAGAAATCGAGCCTGCAGACCGCGACCGTTACATTTCAGCGCGACGTCAGCCAATATGGCGACAATTATTATCTCGTCGTTCGCTGCGCGAGCGGCTGGGCGGGGGACGTCGGACAGCAGGCCTTCGCGGTAACGGTCGAGATCGCGCACGAAGCGGAAATTCCGCTCTACGAACGGCTGCGCCAGCGCGTCCGGGTTCGCGTCTAGGCAATCGCTGCGGATTCTACAAAATCCAAATAGAATCCGTATAAAGTTCAGATAGCCGCACGCGCTTCCTACACTTCCGGAGCTGCATGTTCGCAGCGATTTGATGAAGGAGTGTATCATGGAACGCGAAGACGATGTCATCGATCTGGGTGCAGCGAGCATCGAGACGCAGGGTCCGGGCGCGCAGGTCGGGGACGAATTTCTCGGCCTGATTCCGACCGGTCTTGCCGATGACTGACCGAATGAGCGCGCGGACTGTTTCCGCGCGCTCTTTTTCGGGTTGCGCGCCATGGGTTTACAACTCGCTCCGGATATCAGCTTTTGCGATGCCGGCGGTCGCTTCGTCTTTCTGGATCTAGCGGCCGATCGCTATTTCTGCCTGGGTACGGATATGGAACGGTCCTTTGCCCGCCTGGTCGCAGGGGAACCGCTGTCGGATGACGACTGCGGTGGATTGACGAGTCTGGTCCGTCAGCGACTTCTCGTCGAAACCGACGGGCCGGGCGTGCCGTCACGTTTCACGCCAACAATATCGCCTGTCCGTTCGGCCTTTGAAGGTACCGCCAATATCGGTCTGCAGCACGTTGTCGACGCTTCGGTTTCGCTCGTCAGGGCAAGGATCGATCTGCGATATCGCTCCCTCTGCCGTCTGATCGGGGCGTTGCGAGCTGCCAAAGCCGAGCGGCTTCGTACCGATGAAAACGAAAATGCGGCCATGCTCGCGGAAGCCTTCAGGCGTGCGGCGCTGATCACCGGATCGTTGAACCAGTGTCTTGCCATCTCAATCGCGATGACGCGCAAGGCGATCGCGAACAATCTCGATGTTGACCTGGTAATGGGAGTCAGATTGCGGCCCTTTCAGGCACATGCCTGGATCCAGCATGGCGACCTGCTGCTGAGCGACGAGCTCGACACGGTGATACCCTTCACCCCGATCCTCCTGATATGATTCGTCCACGATATCTCGCCTTTCTGCCTTGCGAACCCGGCGCTGATGCCGACTGGAAAGATCGGCTCGATGCCTCAATAGCGACTGGTTTCGGCCTGATGACGATTGTCGATCATCCCGGTCTGCATCTCATGGCCGCCTCACCCGGCCTTGGTCTTGGCGGTGAGAACATTGTCGTGGGCGAAGTCTTTCGACGTGATGATTGCGCGCCGGTTCGATCGCTCGAACTGGCGGAGAACCGTGCGATCATCGCGACGGGTGGGACGCGCTTGGTTGATGAATATTGGGGGGCCTATCTTGCTATTCTGTCAGACGAGGACGGTGGTTTCACGGTCTTGCGCGCGCCGCTCGGAGATCTTCCGGTCTATGTCTGGCAATCACAGCATGGGCTGGTGATTGCTTCCGATGTCGAGTTACTGGTTCGCATCGCTGGATACCGCCCGTCGATCGACTGGGTCGGTGTCGCCGAACATCTCGTCGCACCCGATCTGCGCCGTCCGCGTACATGCCTCGCCGGACTGTACGAGCTTTCGGGCGGAAGCCGGGGGCGCTGGCACCGCGGCGCCTGGACGGTGGACGATATCTGGTCGCCATGGGGGGCTGTCGCTGCCGAGCCGTTGCGCGTCGATTCACGGGACGCCGCCGAGCTGCTGGCAAGCACGATCCAAAGTGCCGTGACCGCGCGTCTTGCCCAATTCGACAGGGTGTTGGGGCTGGTTTCAGGCGGTCTGGACTCGTCGATCGTGGCCGCCTGTGTCGCCGACATGAACCAGACGGCGAGCGCGCTGACCATGGTGACCCGCGACCGGGGCGGGGACGAACGCCATTACGCCGAAGCGCTGACATCCCATCTGGGCATGTCGCTCAGGTCGGTTCTGCGTGAACCGGTCGAAATCGATCTATTCAAATCCGCCGCGGCGGGACTTCCCCGACCCAGCGCGCGCAGTTTTGCGCAGGCTACCCAAACCGCCGCGCACGTCGCCGCTCGCGAAACCGGAGCGCAGGCGATCGTTCATGGCGGGGGAGGCGACAATGTCTTCTGCTCGGTGCAATCGGCCGCGCCGCTGACCGACCGCCTTCTAGCCGGTGGCGATCTCTACGGCAGCTGGAAGGTGGCGGGCGACATCGCCATGCTGACGCAAGCGAGTGTGGGGCGTGTCTTCTGGCAGGCGATGCGACGTTTACGCCGCGATCCGGCGTATCGGATCGCGGGTGACCGTTCGTTGCTCTCGCCCTCCGCTATCGCCGCCGCCTCCCCGACGCTCGATCACCCCTGGCTTCGACCGCCGCCCGGCGCCATGCCG
The DNA here is from genome assembly GCF_018122655.1 of Stakelama marina. GTDB lineage: Bacteria > Pseudomonadota > Alphaproteobacteria > Sphingomonadales > Sphingomonadaceae > Sphingomonas > Sphingomonas marina. Next base: position 629,565 of record NZ_JAGRQC010000002.1, on the reverse strand, counting down.
GGATCGGCCGCGCATATCGGTCTGATTGCCGCAGCGCAAAGCCTAGTGGAAAGTCCCGACTCCCGCGCGGCTGTGCCATCGGTTGCGCCACTGATCGCGCAGCCGATTGTAGAGGCCTGTGTCGCGATCCCGAGCTGGCACTGGTTCGACCGCGGCCACAACCGTGCGGTGGCGCGACATGCATTTGACGACCGTCTCCCGAAATCGATCGCATGGCGTCGGTCAAAGGGCGCAATGGACAGTTTCGTCATCGAAATTTTCGAGCGCAACCGGGACGTGATCGCCAAGCTGCTGGGCCACGGGTTGCTGGCCGCGCACGGAATTATCGACGGGAACGCGATCGCTGCCATTCTCGATGAGAAGGGACCGACGCGCGGTCATGGCTATGCCCGCCTCATGCACTTCGCCGACGTCGAAGCCTGGCTTCGATCATGGACCTCGGTTTGATCGCGTCGAGCCATTTTGTTGGCGTTCGACGCGCAGCCTTCGCCACCGCCGATATTCATCTGCTTTTTCGGGCGCGGGATCGATCTTGTCGTTCAACCAGAAGTCGAACCAGTCGAGATTGGTCTGGTAGATCGCGGCGCGATGCGCCGGTTGCCACTTGATGTGAAACTCATCCGGGAAGACGCGCATCTCGATGGGCTGATGATATTGGCGCAGCGCCGTGATCGTGGGCAGCGCATAGAGCGACTCGCTATCGGCAAGCTGCAACAGGAGCGGCGTGTCCATCCTTCGTGCGTTGCGTACGAAGGAATAGGGACGCCAGAATTCGTCATCGACCGGATATGCCGGCGGATAGCCGATCTTGCGACTATACTCGGCCCAGGCGGGTCCCGCGAGCGCGGGACTCGATTCATCGACGCAGCAGCTGCTGATCGAGGCGGCGGCGAACAGATCGGAATTGATGAGCGCGAAGCGCGCCGCGGACGCGCCGTCGCTGAGCCCGGTAATACCAAGACGGCGCGGATCGGCGATTCCGCGTGCAATGAGACGTTCGATTCCAGCAGCGATGGCGGACTGGATGCTGCGCCGCTCGCTCCATTTCTCAAGGTCTGCGGCGTTGATGGCGTCGAATGTGGTCAGCTCGGGAAAGCGCTCGGCGAATATGGCGGGGCGTTCGATGCTGAGGACCGCGAACCCGCGCTGCGCAAAGAGAAAAACGGGATATTCATTGCCGGTCCCGCCACGCAGAAACCCGCGCGAATGATAGAGCGTGACGATTGTCGGCAGCGGCTTATCGCCTCGATAGCCGGGGGGCAATGCGAGATCGCCGTAAACCTCGAGGCCCAATGCATTACGCCATGTCAACCGTTCCACATGGCCCAGTTCGAGGCGGTCGAAGCCCGGATTGGGATCGAACAGCGTCTCGATCCCCCCGGTTTCGGGGTCGATTTGGACGATATCGGCCGGATGGGTGGCGGTTTCGTGCAGACACAGCAACTTCCGCCGATGCAGCTGACATCGCTCGAGAACGTCATCGGTTCGCAGCGTCCGCTGGGGAGCGCCGGTTGCCGGCGACCAGCGATACAGCGCGGTATAGCGATGGTCCCAACCTTCGCGTTTGAGGAAAATCAGCGTCGTCCCGCCGCCGTTCCACCACATCCCCGCAAAGGTGCCGGTGCAGGCTGGTTGATCGCAGCGGATCTCCCTTCCGTGTCGGTCCGTGACGCGCAATCGTCTGGCGGAGAGTGGCGAGGGGGCGGTTGGTTCGGTCGATGCCGACGCTTCGCCAGCACGAGCCTTTTCTGAATTGGCAGCGCGGCCCGCATTCGCGCGTACCAAGCGGACCTCCTGATCCGTCGCGTCGGTGACGCGCCCCGAGGCCAGTGTGACAACCTTGTAGCTATTGGCCACCGGCGCCTTGGGTTGCGGGCGCCAACTGGTATTGGGTGTCACCCGTTCATCGTACAGCCAGCCCTTGCGACTGGCGGCGTTGATCTGCCTCTCCATCATGTGGCGCCTGGCTTCGGAGGCAAATCCGATGCGCTTGCCGCCCGGCATCCAGGCGAACGATGCGATATCGGTAGCTTGACTGACTATGTCACGGGCTTTGCCCGTCGCGACCGAGACAAGCCGGATATGCGTTGCTCCATGCGCCCGGCGCAGATAGGCGATCGACCGCCCGTCGGGCGACCAGACAGGCACGATCTGTCGAGGAAAGCCGTTTGGAATGTAGAGGCCGCGCGCCACAACCTCGGTCATGATGAAGTCGCCGCCGCGATCGACAATTCGTGGCGAACCCGAATGTTGCAGATCGATCAGAACCAGCGCCTGGCAATAGCGATTGGTCGCGGTGTCGGCGCGCGCGGCGAGGAACGCCGCGGTTTCGCCATCAGGCGAAATCGCCAATGGGCTTGGGCCGCCGATCGGTTCCGAATCGGGCCGGCCGATACCGACGATCCCGAGCAAGTCGGACGCGGCAATCGGTCGGGTGACAGCGGGTCGTTTTGCGAACGGCGTCCAGTCCGTACATCTGCTCCAGGCGGGTTGCGCGGCAACGATCGACATTAGAAGAAAGAGCAGCCTGACATAGCCGGTCGCCGCGCGTGGCTGCACCCTCACCATGATTTGCTGACCGCAAGGCTGATAACCCGACCGAGCGGAGAATAATTCGTCGAATCATAGGGCGTATCGGTCACCGTCGTTGTGAAGATCGTCGGCGGATCGACATCGAATGCGTTCTCGACGCCCAGGGTGATGTCGATTCCACGAAGCCAGTACGGGCTTGAATCTCCGGTGTGATAGCGCGCAGTGAAATCGAAGCGAAACTGCGACGGAAGCTCGGCAGCGGGTGAATACCGCGTGTCCCTGAGCGCGCCGGAATAGTTGGCGATCGCGGTCAGCGAAAAATCGTCACGGCTCCAGGTTGCGCTGGCACGCCCGCGCCAATGCGGCGGATTGAACAGGATGCCGGCGAGCGGCAGATCGGGTTGGCTTGCGTTGATCTGCCGGTGGCTGGTCAAATAGCTCGCATTGGCATTCAGGGCGATCGTATCCCGGCCTATTTTGCCGTGATAGCTCGCGAGCATGTCGACGCCGTGCACCCATTGCCGCCCCGCATTGACATTGCTGTTATCGATGAAGCCAATGACGTTGGCAGGATCGTACGGCGCGCCAGTGGCGTTTACGAACGATGCGCCGCTCGCCAGGATTGAGTCCAACATCTGCTGAGACGGCGATCGCGTCACTTGCGCTGCATAGACGGGGTTGCTGAGCGCTTGGGTGATGAAGCCGATCGGCGTGACGATACGATTGATATAGCGGGTGTCGAAATAGCTGATTTCGGCGGTCAGGCCGGGAATGGCCGGGGGATGAAAACTGCCGGTGACCGACCAACTGGTCGCGCGTTCCGGCGAGAGCGCGGCATTGCCCCCCTGAATATAGAGTGCCGATGATCCCGGCGGCGGATTAGGCTCGCCGAAGACCGCAGCGTTGAGGAGCGTGAGCGCTGGCGGCTGGTAGCGTTGTAGCAATGTCGGTGCGCGAAACGACTTTCCCCAACTGGCCTTGAGATCGAGGCTCGACGTCGGCGCATATACCAGACCGAATTTCGGCGTCGCGACCGAGCCGGTCTCTTGATAACGCTCGTAACGGAGCGCCGCGCTCAGGTTGAGCCGATATACGGCCGGGATCGCCATCGCCGGGCCGACAACCGGTATGCTGAGCTCGCCATAAGCATAGCGATTCGATTGCGAGCGCTCGAAATTGAGCGGACTGCCTGCGCCGCGGTCGTTTCTTAGACTGACGTTGCGATACCCGATCCCCAAAGCGACCTTGGCGGGGCCGGCGGGCAAGTTGAACAATGGCCCGTCACCGGCAAGTTCGACCGATTGCGCGCCGTTGCAATAGCAACCCGCACCGAGCAGCGTGGAACTCCCCGCAGAAAATCCGTCAATGCGATAGTTGGTTCGGTCTCCCGCGTAACTTCCTGACAGGGCAAGATTCCAGGCATCTCCGACGGCAACCGAAAGGGTGGGGGCGATCGCATAGGCCCGTGTCTTCGTAACCTGGTGAGCACCGCTGACCGACAGATCGCCTGCTGGATTTTGAGCATAGGTGATCGCGCTCCGCCGATCGTTGAAGAGCGCGTCGATTGAGAACTTGAGCGCGCTGGTCAGCTGTTGGTGACCACTGACGACGGCGTTGTGATTACGCAGTGACGGAAACAGGGTGAGGCCCGGCGATCGCGTCGCCGCATAGGATCGCTGCCATGCCTCGACCGCCGTATTCCGGTTGAATTCATAGGCCGCAATCAAGCCGCCCGTTCGCCACCGGTGTCCACCGATCACATCATATTGTTGTTGAAAGTCCCCGCCCTGCGTCGACGTGGCGAGGCGCGCGCGGGTCTCGAGCCCGTTCATGTCGCGCTTCAAAATGATGTTGGCGACGCCCCCCACGGCATCCGATCCATAGAGCGCCGAGGCACCGTCCGCGACGATTTCTATTCTTTCGACAGCCCCCACGGGAATGGTCGAGACATCGACGCTTTGGCGTGAGCCACTATACGATATCCTGTGTCCATTCAGAAGCGTCAGGGTCGCGTCGCTTCCGAGCCCGCGCAAATTGATCGACGATCCGCCGCCTACATCGACGCCGTTGATGGCAGGAACATTAAAGCCGATACCGGGATTTTGACCGCCTCCGAAACTCTGGGGAATATTGCGGACGACATCGCCGAGCGTGGCTTGGCCAGCATTACGAATTTGCGCCTGATCGATGGTGATGACGGGCGAGGGTATTGGCGCTCCCCGAATTCGGCTGCCGGTAACCACAATGTCCGCGGCATCGGCGTCTTCGTCGCCGGCATTTGATGTGGCTGCCGGACGGATCACGAACGCCCCGTCGACGATACGAAACGACATCCCTGTGCCAATCAACAACTTGGCGACCGCCTGTTGGGGCGTGAAGGTTCCGACCACGGCAGCGCTGCGCTTGTTCGCAACATCGTCGCTCGCGGCGACGATTTCGCGGCCCGATGTTGCCGCGAACGCCTTGAGCGCCGCTGAAAGATCCTGCTCCGGAATGTTATAGGCGCGCGCGTTTTTGGTCTGGCCGATTGCGGTCTGAGGCGTCGCCATGACGCACATTGCCGCGGTTGCGCCCATCCATTTGTACTGCACTCGTCTTCTCCCCCTATGGCACCATCGCGGTGCCTTCGGGAGGATTGACGAGGTTGATCGAGTGATGGCCCCCCTCGATACGAAAATTTATGAAGGGACGCGCGACAATCGTATGGCGTCGGGTGTGGCGCTGACTTTCAGGCCGAAGGTAGCGGAAAGTTTGCGCGCGAGTGCCCGCGTGTCGCGCAGGTCGAGAACCGCCGTGACGCGAAGTCGGCCGATTTCGGCAGATGCAAAGCGGATCGGCGGCGCGCTGATCTTGTTCGCGGCCGCAACGACATCGGCAAGCGGCGTGTCATCGAATGCCATTCTACTCGCCGGCCAAAGACGCTCGTCGCGAGAAATTGAAATCGGTGCCAGCCTGCCGTCGTGAAACCGCATGGCTTGACCTGCAACCAAGCCGATATCGCTTGCTTGGGGCGCATCGGAGCTGGACAGGCTCGCGGTTCCGCGTAGCGCTATCACCCGCATTCCGTCTGCGTCCGCCACAAGGTCGAATTCGCTGCCAGTTGAGCGAACCGTTCCACCGCGCAACTCGACCACGAAAGGAGTGGCCGGATCGTTGGCGACATCGAATCGGGCACGCCCGGATTGAAACCGTATCCGCCGCGAGCCTTGCGTGATCAAGATGGATAGCGATGTGTTCCTATCGAGCGCGACAATCGTCCCGTCGGCGAGCCTGACCGTCCGCACCGCGCGGCCGTAATTCGACACTTCAGCATAGGCTGGCGATGCGCCGCGACCGATGAACAGTAAGAACCCGCCCACAAGACAGAGTGCTACGATAACCACGCCGAACGCCGGTTTTGTAAACGTCGAAGCACGTGGCGCTCGGCGGACCGGGCTCGCCAGTCTACTCCCCAGCGCTGAAAAAGGCTCGACTTCCCGATATGCCCGCTCGTGCGCCGGGTCGGCTGTTCGCCAGGCTTCGAAATTCGCCTGTGTCTCCGCCGAAGGCGCTTCGAGCATTTCGGTATGCCAGTAGGCAGCGTCGCGCGCGATCCGCGCGTTGCGCCCCCACAACCACCAGCGCGGCATCAGATCGGTCCGACGTCACGGCGGAGCTGGAACAATGCTTTCGCCATCTGTTTCTTCACGCCCTTCACGCTCATATTCATCTCGGTGGCGATCTCCGCATAGGTGAGGCCTTCCACGCGATGTAGCAGGAATATCTCGCGCGTGCGGCGGTTCAAGCGTTTGACTGCCGCATCCACTCGGGCGAGCGCGTCTCGATGGTTTAGCTGCGGGTTGGGGTCGATCCCAGCATGAAGCGCGTCATCATATTCCGTTCGCATGGCATCTGCGCGATGGATTGCCGATTTTTTCTGGTCGCGAAGCAGGTTCTTCGCGATTCTTGAGAGATAGGCAGCCGGGCTTTCGATACGCGTTTGCGACGATTGCTCTACTCGGACCAGCCGCGCAAAACTTTCCTGCACGAGATCCGCGGCATCGCTATCATTCGTGCGTCGCGAAAAGAAGCGAAGCAATCGGGGCGCGTGCCCGCGATAGAGCGCTTCGAATTCTATGGTCGGCGGGGCTGGGGGCCTTTCCGGCGGCAGCGGGTCATCCTCCGCGAGACGCGGGTCGAAAAATGCCGCCAATTTGGGGGCGCTCAATGGCATGGTTCCGGCCAGCGCCGACGCACATTGCAAAAATCTGGTTTGTCGAAATACGTCATCACCCATCGACCCCGCTTCATTCTTCGAGGCGAGGCCGGCAAAAGCCGGGTGTTGAGAACATGCTTGAGACATGCGCCGATGCCTTTAGCCGCATGGCTTGGACATACGCATCGGCCACCCGGCCGGATAAGTGGCGGGTCCGATCCCCAAGCGAGGTTCTCACGCCTCGGCGCCGTGTTCACGACGCCCGACCAGCTTAGCTATGCAGGACAAAATCGCAACCCGAAGTGATTCCAGCTAACGCAGCATGACGGAAATCCGATCGATTTGACTTCGACTTTAGAAAGTTGGCCCTTTTTGCGCTCCTTCGCTTGCAGGGATTTGGCGCTTATCCATGAACAACTGGGTTAGGCTTGCGGTAGGAATGTGCCCCAATCTCAGTCGTTCCGGGACTACTCAAAGACCAACAGCGCTCATCAACCGCTCGCCGCTAGAACGGCAGCAAAGTTGGACTGACCGGTAAGTCTGGTTTCAGGAGCGCAGATTGGGATAGCAGACGATCCGCGGAGCGAGCTAGCACGTCAGCAGAGGGCTCTTAAGTCGGAGATTAGGATGTGTCGCGTCGTTGACTGAAAGCAGGCATCATATCGACAGCTCAGGGGGCAGGATCAACGGCTGCGAGTCTTTCGCTTGGCGATAGTTCTGCAGCGGACGGTGCTGATCGCAGCATGCGTCGCGCCGGTGTTTCGATCGCCCAAAACGTCAGTTGTGCTAGCGCAATAAGCGCGCCCGCGAATATGGCGTCGCCTGCGACGCGAACCAATCCTGGCGTGGTCGCCGTCGGGTACACGACCATCCATGCTGCGTCGCCGGCCAATAGGAGCGGAAAATTGAGAAGATAAATCGAATAGGAGATACGGCCGAGTGCTTGCCATGCGCGCGCTGAGAAAATGATCGCCAGTATGCCGCGATCGTCGGCGGTCGCCGCGAGCAGAAGCGCAAAGAAAGGGATTGAAAGGACGTCTTGGCGTGAGCCGAGCAGCACCGCGACCAATCCCGCCAGAGCAGTTAGTTGCGTCAGCGTCGCGCGGCGTTCAGTCGTTCCGAGATAGAAGCCCCGCCAGCGCTGAATCGCAGCACCAAGCAGAAATCCGGCGAGGCAGCGCAGGATCGCCAGCGGATCGAGGATGTCGAGGCGGGGACGTTCTGCAAGGATATAGGCATAGATGAGCGTCGATGCAGCGAGCATCCCCCAAGGTGCGAGCCGCGGACGTCGCGCCGCTGTCCATGCAAGAGCCGGAAGCAACAAATAGATGTGCATTTCGGCACTGATCGACCAAGACGGAACGTTCCAGCTCACCGCCGCGCGGTAATTCCAGACCTGCAACAACACCGTTTGAAGCGCTAGGTAGTCCAAGCGTGGCGCGTTGATAAACGCCCAGAAACGTGCGCCCCCGAGAGCTGACTGGTTCGACCGCAGCATAAAGACGAGTGCCACCAGCAGCGTGAGCGCGGCAAGATGCATCGGCACGATGCGAGCGATCCTAGCACGCAGGAACGTCGCCGCCGCCGTCAGCCCACCGTCCGCAAGGCGATCAAAATAACACATCGAAAGCACGTAGCCGCTGAGCAGGAAGAAGAAGTCGACCCAGAGATAGCCGCGGTCTATCAGCGGAGCGAACGATCCGAGCGGTAGGGGGTGGAGCGGGTCGAGTTGCAAATGATAGGCGAATACCGCGAGCGCCGCGAAGCCGCGCAGCGCATTGTGGGTGGCGAGATAACGGCGTTCATTCGACATCACGCCAGGTCCCGCCAAGGTTCGCTGATCGTCGCATCACGCACGTTGAGAAGCCGATCTGTTCATTCGGCACGGACAACCCCAGGAGATGTTCATCCGGCGGATGGTGCTGGCGCTGTAAAGTCGGCTAGATCTTGTAGCCCCAACGCAGCCTCGACCTCGGCGATCTTGTCGAGCGCGATGTCGAAGCCATCGCCGCCGAACTGCTTGTGCTCGATCTCCTCAAACTGCTCGCCGAGTTCGGAATAGGCACGCCGACCGATCGACGATTTGAATGCGGGGAACACCACTGTATCTTCACGAGCAGCATGCGCCTGATACATGCGGGTAAAGCCGCGCATCGCTTTCGCTAACGCCTCACCGTCGCCAGTCGCGATATGGCCCAACTTTGTCCGGTCAAGAATATAATCGGTGATTGCGCGTCCGCGCTCATGCTGGGCGAGTAGCGTGTCGATCAGCGCGGCGCCGTTGCCGCCAGCTTTCCGCACGAGCGGAAAAATATGCTGCTCCTCGAGAATTTGCTCATGGTAGTGCTCGCCGAAATCGCGAAAGAGCCTCGCGGCGGTCGTGATGGCACCGGCGTCGACGCTGCCGGGATCGCGTGCCAATATGGGCGCCACTTCCGAATACACTATAAGGATACGGCGCAGTACGCCGTGTTCGCGCATCAGGTCCTCATTGGCCGTAACCTCGCTTTTGCCTGCGTCGGTTTCAGCCCCATTGCCATCGGACGCTCGCGAACAACCGGGCAGGACCAAGGCCGAGGCAGCCAGGCTCACGCTAGCGACCACACCGAGCGCGCGGCGGCGATCCGTCTCGACCGCGTCCAGCTCGGGCTGGCTTTTCGTAGCGGGCATCGGCACCTCCTCGCATTGACGTTGTCGCGTGGATTCAGCAAGCGGTCGCGACGGGGAATGAAAAACTTATATCGGCTTCCGATATCGAATATCGATAGCTATCAATCAGGGCGGAGTCGATACCTGAGGCACACGATGAAACATCGCGAACTTCTTTCCGGCTTTATACGGCTGCATATCCTGCTCCATGCCGCTGACGAGCCGATCTATGGCGCTTGGATCATCGAGGAGCTCGCACATCACGGATACCGACTAAGCCCCGGAACCCTCTATCCGATGCTGCATACTCTCGAGAAAAAGGGCTATCTGGCCAGCTACGAGGAGCGCAATGGCAGCACGGCTCGCCGTTACTACCGCGCCACGGAGCTCGGTCGTGAAGGATTGGCCTTGGCGCATCGTCAGGCACGCGAGCTGTTTGGGGAATTGGTCGAAGGAACTGGTCGTGAACGCTCCCCATAGCAAAGATGCTTCTCCGGAAGGATGACGCCGCTGTCGCAGCGCATCAGCGGACTGGATATGACCACGCGGTGGATTTGCTTACGTAATTTCTAGAACCAGAATCATCGCGGTCATGGGCACCCGATTGGCTGGCGGCGACCGCGCCGAGGCATCCTGCGACCACCGCCAGCAGGATCGCGACGAGTATATGAAAGGTTGATAGTTTCATGAAAGGACATGAAGCAGGTTGGCTGGCGAGAGATCCGCCCCCGCCACAAGTTGATAAGCTTGGGGCTCATCATGGTCCGTCGCTTCGATTGTTCCGTATCCTGCGCCGAGACCCACCATGAAGATTGCTAACAGCGTGATTCGCCGCCGCCCATCGGCTCCGGCGGCTATTTCCCCAGCGCGCAGCCAAACACCGTCCATAAATTCCTCGGGAAGGTCGTGCTGCTCGGCAACGCCAAGCGAAACCAGTGCCTTGTTCAATCGACTTTCCTGATCCGACACGTCCAATTCCTGTTTTGAGCGTGTTTCGTCTACGCATGAACCCCAACTACCCCTCATAAAACGCCGAGCGGTAAGCGGGTGCGAAACGTATCGTAAAGCGGGAGACGCGCCGCCCCCAGGCCGCGAGGCGTTGGGGTATCGCAACGGAGAAGGGCAATGCATCACTATGGCTATTTCGACGACGGATATTCGGCGGGCTGGATGATCCTGCACGGCGTCTTCTGGTTGATATTGTTGGCTGCGCTGGTGATCGGCGCAACCTGGATGCTTCGCGCATCACGGCGCGATCAAGACCTAGAGGAAAGTGGTCGCGAGCCTAGCGCGCTCGAACTACTCGACCGGCGCTATGCGCGCGGCGAGATCGGCCGCGAAGAATATCTGCAGACGAAATACGATCTGACGGGGGCTGTGCCAGATATTGAGCGCAAGAATCAGCAGGAGGTCGAATGACCGTTTACACCTGTCCGATGCATCCCGAAATTAGCGAGAATGCACCCGGCGACTGCCCGAAATGCGGAATGCATCTCGTCGCGGAGGGTGAGGCGGCGACCGATCCTCACACCCATTGCGATGGCCCTGACGCCCACCAGTCGCACGGTGCTGCCACGGGTAAATATGATCACGTCCCGCCTAGCTATCACGGACCGGTCTATACCTGCCCGATGCACCCTGAGGTGCGGCAGCCCGAGCCGGGCTCGTGTCCGCTGTGCGGTATGGGGCTGGAGCTCGAATCGGCGAGCATGGCGGAGCAGGGCCCCAATCCCGAACTGATCGATTTCACCCGCCGTTTCTGGATCGGGTCAGCGCTCACAGTGCCGCTGCTCATTCTGGCGATGGGCGGTTTCGTCGGGCTGGGCGGCATCCGCGCTGCGACCGGCGAGCGAACCGCGCTATGGGTGGAGTTCGTGCTGGGCACGCCGGTAGTGCTGTGGTGCGGTTGGCCGTTCCTCGTGCGTGGCTGGAACTCTTTCCGCTCACGCAACTTAAACATGTTCTCGCTGATCGCGATGGGGACGATGGCAGCGTGGCTGTTCAGCGTCGTCGCCGTCATTGCGCCGGGCATTTTTCCCTCCGGCTTTCGCGATGCCGAAGGCCATGTCGCGGTCTATTTCGAAGCGGGGGCGGTCATCGTCACGCTGGTGTTGCTCGGGCAAATCATGGAACTGCGCGCACGCGAGGGTACGGGCAAGGCGATCCGCGCGCTGCTCGACCTTGCGGCGAAGACGGCGCGCATCATTCGCGAGGACGGCAGCGAGGCGGAAATCCCGCTTGAAGATGTTGCGGTCGGCGACAGGCTGCGCGTGCGTCCTGGCGACAAGGTGCCGGTTGACGGCACGGTGGTCGAGGGACGCTCCTCGGTCGATGAAAGCATGATTAGCGGCGAGCCGGTTCCGGTGGAGAAAGTGGCTGGCGATCGTTTGACCGGCGCGACGATCAACGGCACCGGTAGCCTGGTGATGACCGCGACGCGAGTGGGTTCGGACACGATGCTGGCGCAGATCGTCGAGATGGTCGCTGCCGCGCAGCGTTCGCGCGCGCCGATTCAGAAATATGCCGACAAGGTAGCGGGGTTCTTCGTTCCTGCGGTTATCGGTGTTGCCGTGATCGCCTTTTTCGCCTGGGCGATCGGGGGACCGTCACCAGCGCTGTCCTACGCGCTCATCGCGGCGGTGTCTGTGCTGATTATCGCCTGTCCGTGCGCGCTCGGGCTCGCCACGCCGATGTCGATCATGACCGCTACCGGGCGCGGCGCACAGGCGGGCGTGCTGATCAAGAATGCCGAGGCGCTCGAACGGTTCGAAACGATCGACACGTTGATCGTCGACAAGACCGGCACGCTGACCGAGGGAAAACCACGGCTCGTCGCCGTGTTGCCGCAGCCGGGGCACGACGAGGCGGAGGTGCTGCGGCTGGCGGCGTCGCTCGAACTCGGATCGGAACATCCGCTGGCGGAAGCGATCGTGCGCGGCGCCGACGATCGCGGTATCGCGACTGAGCAGGCCGACGAGTTCGAAGCCGTCACCGGCAAGGGCGTGATGGGCATGGTCGGTGGCAGGCCGGTCGCGCTCGGCAATGTCGCGCTGCTCGCCGATCTCGGGCTCGATGCCGTCGCGCTCGGCGCAAAGGCGGACGAACGCCGCGACGAGGGCGAGACGGTGATGTTCGTCGTCCTTGACCGCAAGGTCGCGGGGCTGGTGGCCGTCGCCGACCCGGTCAAGGAAACCACGCCCGCCGCGCTGAAGGCGCTCCACAAACTCGGGCTGCGCATCATCATGGCGACGGGCGACAATGAACGCACCGCAAGGGCGGTCGCTGCCCGGCTCGGCATCGACGAGATCCGCGCGGGCGTGCTGCCCGAGGACAAGGCGCGGATCATCCGCGAGCTTCAGGAACAGGGCCGCAAGGTTGCGATGGCGGGCGACGGCGTCAACGACGCGCCTGCGCTTGCCCAGGCCGATGTTGGCGTCGCGATGGGCACCGGGGCCGACGTGGCGATCGAGAGCGCGGGAATCACGCTGGTGCGCGGCAACCTCGACGGTATTGTGCGCGCACGCCGACTTGCCCGGGCAACGATGGGCAACATCCGACAAAACCTGTTCTTCGCGCTGATCTACAACGCAGCCGGCGTGCCGGTCGCGGCGGGTATCCTCTTCCCGTTCCTCGGCATTCTGATTAGCCCGATGTTCGCCGCCTTCGCGATGAGCGCGTCGTCGATCTCGGTCGTGCTCAACGCATTGCGACTTCGGACAGTTCGCCTGTGAACGAGCAGGACGAGGCGCCAACCTCGCGTTCCGACTGGAAGCATGTCGACGAAGGGACTGAGTCGATCACCCTGACCGGTGCGGTCGCCATGGGGGCCGGTGTAATGATCGGCGCCGGAATTTTCGCGCTAACCGGACAGATAGCCGAACTCGCCGGACCGCTCTTCCCCCTGTCTTTCATAGCAGGTGCTGTCGTTACGGCGCTGGTCGCCTACAGCTATATCAAGGTATCCGATGCATGGCCTTCGTCGGGCGGCATCGCGATGACACTGCAAAAGGCATATGGACCGGAATGGGCATTCCTGGCCTATAGTCGTCGCTGAAGGTGGTACAGCGGAAATGCGTTGTGCTTTCCGGACATCGGTCGGATTTCCTCTCGCCGATCCGCAGACGCGAAGCACAGTGCCTCCGGAACGCTACGTAGAGACGTTGTGCAGGGTGACCGCTTAGGACACCGACGAAAGGAGACGGAACCATGTCGAAGTCATTGATTGCGCTCGCCGGTGCCCTGGTTGTTGCGACAGCCGGGACTGCCATTCCCGCTCATGCACAGCAGGATGACCCGGCCACATCGACGCAGACATCGCAAATGCCGATGAAGGGCATGTCTGGACAGATGGGCAAGGGCAGCATGCAGGGGCATATGATGCAGCAGGGCTCGATGATGTCCGGTGATACAATGCAGAATTGCCAGGCCATGCAGCAGCAGATGGTGCAACTACGCAAGGAAATGGCCGACCTGCGCGCCGAAATGATGCGTAACCGAAAGAAATGATCAGATGGAGCCGACGGTGCCGCGGTCTTCGGACCGCTGCGTTGTCGGCGGGAACTGGCTCCAAAGCTAGCTTAGCGCTTACCTGCCTTCCAGGCACCCATCGAACCCAGATAGATGTCAACTCGCTCAAATCCTTTGCTGTCGAGCCAGCCCGCTGCCACCGTGGCCCGCATGCCGCTGGCGCACATCAGGGTATAGCGCCGCTGTCTGTCCAGTTCGGCCCAGCGTTCGTTGAGGTGGCCGACATAGATATGCTGTGATTTGTCGATCGCAGCCGAGGCGCGCTCGTCGGCATCGCGCACATCGAGCAGAGTCCAGTCCGACCCATCCTCGTCGAGCCGCCGCGCGACCTCTTGCGTATCGATCATGGGAATGGAGCGCATCCTTTCGCCCTGCGCCGCAGCCGGCACCACGCCGACATAACCCCCGGCGACGTTGTCGAGAGCAATGCGGACGAGATGTTCCATCGCGCTCGCAAGCTGGCTTTGGTCTGAGGCCACCAGGGCGATGCTGTCGCCTTCGCCGATGAACCAGCCGGCAAAGGCCGAGATCATTCCTACTGGCAAGCTGATCGCGCCGGGAAAGTGGCCTGATGCAAATGCCATCGGTTCACGCACATCGACGACATGGTCGACATCGAGTTTGCGCAATTGTGCCAGCGCGACCGTGGATGGTCGCATCACCCTCGGTGCAGGTTTACCGCCCTCCAGGTTCAGGCGCTCCATCAGCCGAAAATAGGGCGGCTGATAATGATTTTCCTCAATCTTGGCACGAATGAACGCGGCACGATCTGATATTTGCAACCGGGGGTTATTTAGGCGTTCATGGCCTAGCGTCGAGAACTCACGCTCTGCCATGCCCGACCCGCAGACCGATCCGGCGCCGTGCGCCGGATAGACGATCGCTTGATCGCCGAGCGCAAGTATCTTTTGCAAGGAATCATAAAGGCGGCCGGCCACTTCTTCCTTGCGGTCGGGATAAAAGTCCGTCCGTCCGACATCGCCGACAAACAGAGCATCGCCAGTGAACACGCCCACTGCTTTTTCGGGATAGGCGCTGTCGAATAACGCAAAGGCCAGATGGTCGTCGGTGTGGCCAGGCGTTTCGAGGACGCGAATTTCAAGCTGGCCGATCGCGAAGCAGTCGTCTTCGCGCGCAGTGTCTGCATACACGACGTCGCCGTCGGAATTTGGTCCATGCAGAACCTTGGCGCCTGTCATGGACGCAACTGCTGGCGCGCCCGAAACCAGATCTTCGTTCCGGTGCGTCTCAAAAATATGGGTGATTTCCAGCCCGGCGGCGCGAGCCTTATCCACATAAATCTCGCAGTCGCGTCGAGGATCTATAACCGCTGCCTCTCCTCCGGAGCCGACCAGATAGGACAGGTGCGAAAGACCGGGCGTCTTGATCTTCTCGATTAGCATGGTTCCTCCAGATTGCGCGACGCCAACGTGACACTCGAAGGGGCGTTCCCAGAGTCTGGTATTCCGGGTCCGAGACGCGCTCCGCCGGTTTTGTCCCGCGTGGTGGCTGCTGCCGCACACCCTTGGGGAAGTTACTGATTTTGCGGCGAGGCTGGTCGGAAATAGCGTTGCGCGGATTGACAGATGATCTGACGTAACGAAGCAAAGAACTGAAAGGCAGCAAATGTTCGAGAAAATCGTCGTTGGCTCGGATGGATCTAAACCGGCTCTTGCGGCTGTGCGATGGGCGGGAGAAATCGCTTCGCGAATGGGCAGCGACATAGTGCTGGTGCATGCTTTCGAGACCGACCCCACCACCATTCCCGGCGGCTATGTTGTAATATCAGACAACGAGTTGCAGAACCTGCGCGCAGCGACTCAAGACAAGCTGGATGGACAATGGTGTGAACCACTGCGCGACATTGGCGTAAAATTTGTCACGCGGCTCGTCAGCGGTCGCCCGGCGAAGGTCATCATCGACGTGGCCCAGGAGGAAGGAGCGACCCTGATCGTGGTGGGCAATCGCGGCCGCGGTGGATTCTCCAACCTGCTGCTAGGCAGCGCGGGAAACCAACTGATCCATCACTCCCCCATCCCGGTGACCATCGTGCCCAACGGTTAAGAGCCATCGGGCAGGTATAACTACTGTCTGTCGAGGCGGTGCTAGGGTGCGAAGCCCGCAGCGCCGCGAATGGGATCTCACATTTGCTCTTTCCAGCCAATGCGGATAAGCAGCCAGTTGACTGGATAGGATGTAACAAACCCGGTCAGCATCGCCAGTTGCATAGCAAACCAGAACTCGGGCGTGTTGACTTCCGCGGTCCCGCCGAAATCGGGTTTAAACCATGCAAACTGCAGCAGTGCCATCATTCCATACATGCCGACCTGCCACGAGGTGATCGACGCCGTATCGGCCTTGACCGCTGCCCAAATTCCTGCGCCGACCGACAGGTCGCGCATTGGCTTGATGGTGTAATATTGGAATACGACGCCGATGAGATAGGCAAGGATGAAATCGGGTATCCAGATCGCGAATATCTTCTCGCTAAACCAGTTGTGCCAGCCGAACCACACAGCGATTACCGGGAAGGCAAACGCAGCCCATTCGGCAACGATATCGCCTAGCGTGCAACCCGCACCGCAGTGGCTTGACCCTTTGCCAACCATCACCGGAAAGGGAGGGTTTTCCTGCTCGGCATCCGGGTCGGCGGGCATACGCCCCCAGCGATAATACGCAGCGAGCCACAATATGCTGCCGAACAGCGCTGTGACCGGCCACACGATATTCATGATCCACATCTTCTGAGGCCGGCGAATTTCGTCGAGGGCAATGACGATGGCGCATATTGCGCCAGCAAGCAGGCTGATGATCGCCAGTGTATGCAACCATTGCGGAAAATCGGGGTGCATTAACTGCTCCTCAAATCGCACGTTCCAAATTTGACTGCGACACGCATGGTTGATGTGCATCCCGCAGCGTCAAACATGAACAAAAGGAGTAACTTGCGCGAAAGGTTCCGTAGCTGTGGCAGGAACGGACAGTGGGCTCGCGATGAACGCTATTCCGGGGACGTATCGGGGCCGTGATCATGATCATGATCATGGGACGAATGGTCAGCTTCGGCGTCGTCATCCGCAGGCGCGGCAGCCACGATCTTCTTATATTGTGCGGCCGACATCCCCGGCAACTGGTGAATAAACGCCACCATGTCCCAGATCGCGCCGTCGTCATGCGTTGTGCCCCACGCCGGCATTCCGCTCATCTTGATTCCGTGTTTGATAGTCCAGAAGGCTTCTTTGGGATCAACACTGATGTCGCTCAGTTTCGGCGGCTGTGGGTAAAGGCCTGGCCGCATTTCCGAATCTCGCTGGGCTGGACTGAGGTGGCACCCGGTGCACATTTCGGAATAATGTCCTGCACCGCGAAGCACCCGAGCCGGGTCCTTCAGATCGGGCACGACAATGTCACTGGCACGATTTTCGACAGATCGTTCGCGAAGAGTTGAGATGAGGTTTTTGGTTACCCCCCAATGCGGAGAATCAGCGCCGATATCGTAGGCGCCGGAATAAACGAAACCGAGGCCGCCAAGCACCGCGACACCGATGACCGCACCTAAGCCGGTCAAGAAACTTTTCCAATGCACTTGATATCCCCTCGATCGCATTTTGCCAGGTTGCGAACATCTTCCATGTGGGCCGATAGGCCATTCGCCGTGCAGGGTCGAGCGTCGCCGGAAATTGGCCATCCGTAGAGGCGCTAACCTACGACCAATAACATCCGTCAACGACGATGAAACCGAGATGGGGGGCAACTACAGCTACGACATTTTAGAAAGCGGCGCGTGTAGCCGTTTTGATCTTCTGCAAATGTCTGCATCTAAGAAGCTTTTGCAATATCCGGAATGACGCTCGCGGCCCGAGAGGAGCAATATATCGCCGTGTAAATGACCGACAGCTACCAGGGAGCAGAAGCAATCTGCGGAACGGAGGTTTCGTTCGCGGGTGCGTCTCGATCCTGCTCTCAATCGATAGCGGCGGCTCTCGACCAGACCCGGTCGTTTGTTCAGCTTCGGTGGACGTCTGGTTTCGACCGAAGCTGCCGATCATAGCCAGGGAAGCAGTCGGTACTCCCATCTCGGCGATGTTGCCGAAACGCGGCAGACCCTGCCGGTGAACTGACGGCGCTGATCTGGTTTCGTGGGAAGCCATCCACAGTGGTCAGCGGCAATGGCAGCGAGTGGACCTCATCCGCCATCCTGTGCTGGTCGCAGAAGGGCTGCGTCGAATGGCATCACATCGCCCCGGGCGAGCCGATGCAGAACGGCTTCGTCGAAAGCTTTAATGGTCGCTTGCGCGACGAATGCGTCAACGAGACGTTGTTCAGGTCGCTGGCACATCCCGCTTCGTGCTCGATGCTTGGCGGCACGATTACAACCGCGTCGCGACGCACTCGAAGCTGGGTGGGAAGCCCCCGCGGAGATCGCCCTTGCCATCCCATCACAACCATCATGGATGAACCGGATTCCACCTCTGACTGGCAACAATCAGGGGAGCACATCAGAGCGATATAAGGTCGTTGCACAGACAGCCGAGACGGAATTCTAACCCTTATTCTTTCTTTGGAAACAATATGGCGATCTCTAATCAAATATAAACTGATATGCGGAGATAATGCGGGGTGTGGAAAACTTCGAAGGCTAAAGTCATGGACGCACCCTTTGACCGGCACATGCCATCGTCGGTCGCGGAGGCAATTGCTGCGCATGCAGCAGCGGGTCCTGGACGACCTGCACTAGTTGCTGATTGTGGCACGCTTGCTTACGGTGAATTGAATCGGAGCGCCGATCAACTAGCGAATTGGCTGGGCGGCCAAGGGGTTCGCTCGGGTGCACTCCTCGGGTTGTGTCTCGAGCGGTCTTTCGATCAGATCATAGCGGCATTGGCCGCATGGAAAGCGGGTGCCTCGTACCTGCCGCTCGATCCTGCATGGCCCGACGCCCGGCTGCGTATGATCGCGCGGGAGGCGGAATGCGCACTTATCCTCGGGCGGGCCGACACTGTCGACCGGCTGAGCGGTGCCGATGTCGACGTTAAGCTGCTCGATTGGGATGCAGTGGAAAAGGCCTCCGGTGAACCGGCGATTTCGATGGACCCCGATCCCCTCGCCTATGTCATCTATACCTCGGGAACGACCGGAAAACCGAAGGGCGTCGAGATTACGCACGCCAACCTGGCGCACCTCGTCACTTGGCATAACGACGCGTTCGGCGTGACCGCAAAGGACCGCGGCAGCCATCTTGCCGGGCTCGGCTTCGACGCCTCGGTTTGGGAAGTATGGCCCTATCTTGCAGCCGGCGCATCCGTGGTGCTCGCGCCCGATGACGTGCGCACGTCGGACTCGCTGCTGCGCGCATGGCTGCTGGTGCAGGGAGTGACGGTCGCCTTCGTTCCGACCCAGCTTGCGCAGGATCTGATCCGCGACGACTGGGCGCGGGGAAGCGGCTTGCGCTATCTGCTGACTGGTGCCGACCGGCTGGTCGATCGGCCAGCGCCGAACCTCTCGTTCCAGCTTATCAACAATTACGGCCCGACCGAATGCACCGTGGTTTCGACCTCGGCGATGACGCCACCGGGGGGCGACGGATCGGGCCTTCCCCCGATCGGCCGTCCGATCGGGCAAACGGTAATCCATATCCTCGACAAGGACGGAAAGCCGGTCGCGTTCGGCGCGCAGGGCGAAATCCTGATCGGTGGGCCGCAGGTCGCGCGGGGCTATCGCGGACAGCCCGACCTCACCGCCGAGCGGTTCGTGACCATCAAGGGCCAGCGCTTCTATCGCACCGGTGACATCGGCGCCTGGCGCGAGGACGGGCAGATCACCTTTCACGGCCGCCTAGATGATCAGGCGAAGGTCCGCGGCCACCGCGTCGAGCCGGAGGAGACCGCGAGCATCATCCGCGAGCATCCGGCGGTGCGTTCCGCCGCGGTTGTCGCGGCGCCTGCGGCGGACGGCAGCGACATGCTGATCGGTTATATCGTCGGCGACGAGGAGGTTTCAGCCGAGGCGCTTCGCAAATATCTCGGCGAGACGCTGCCCGAATATATGATCCCCAGCGCATTCGTGCGGATGGACTCGCTGCCGCTCACCGCTAACGGCAAGCTCGACAAGAAAGCACTGCCCGAACCGGGCGACGACAACGCCCTCGACAGCGCCGATTTCGCGGCACCGGAAACGCCCGCCGAAGCAAAACTCGCCGAAATCCTGGAAGGGGTGCTCGGACGCGGAGGCGTCGGCATCGACGACAATTTCTTCCTGCTAGGCGGCCACTCGCTGCTCGGCACGCAGGTGGTGCTGCGCGCGAGCGACGCCTTCGGGGTGGAACTGCAGCTTCGCGACCTGTTCCAGGCGCCAACCATCCGCCAACTTGCCCGACGGATCGAAGAAATGCTGATCGCGATAATCGAATCGATGAGCGACAACGAGGCCGAGGCACGTGCCAGCGGCACCGGCGGCTGACACACAAGGGGGTTTTTCATGAACAGTCCCGCGCATCCGAAGGCCGCCCCCTTCGACCCCGGGTTGAGCCTGTTTCAGCTGCTCGAACCGGCGGTCCATGCCGATCCTTACCCGTTCTACAAGCGCCTGCGCGAAGAAGCGCCGGTCATGTGGGACCCGTTCATGCACACCTGGGTCGTCAGCCGCTATGACGACGTGATGGTCGTGCTGAAGGAGTTTTCGGCCGATCGGACGCCTGATCCGAAAAAGATGGAGGCGCTTGGCCTGCCCTCGCTAGGTCCGGTCGCCGACCTGATGGCGCGCCAGATGCTGTTCCTCGATGCGCCGGCGCACACCCGGCTTCGCAAGCTGTGCATGAGCGCCTTCACCCCGCGCCGCGTCGACGCGATGGAAGGCAAGATCCACGAGATCGCCCATTCGCTGATCGATGCGCAGATGGCGCGCGGCGAGATGGACCTGATCTCCGATTTCGCCGAACCCTTCCCCGCGATCGTCACCGCCGGCCTACTCGGCGTGCCGCTCGACGATCACCGTCAGTTGAAGGCATGGTCCGCGACCTTTGCGGAGATGCTCGGCAACTTCCAGCACAACCCGGACCGCATTCACGGCGTGCTGCAATGCGTCGCCGACATGACCGGATATTTCCGCGATGCGGTGCGCGAGCAGGAGCGAAACCCGCGCGACGGCCTGATCCGCTCGCTGATGGACGCAGAGGTCGATGGTCAGCGGCTGTCCGAGGAAGAGGTGATCGCCAACACCATCGTCACGATGGTCGGCGGGCAGGAAACAACGACCAACCTGATCGGCAGCGGTATTCTCACCCTCACACGCCAGCCCGACAAGCTCGCCCAGTTCCGCGACGATCCCGACATCGTCCAGACCGCGATCGAGGAAATGCTGCGCTTCGAAACACCCAGCCAGCACACTGCGCGGATCGCGCGCCACGATCTGGAAATGGGCGGGCAGACGATCCGCAAGGGCGAGGCGGTAATGGCGATCATGGCCGCCGCCAATCGCGATCCCCAGCGTTTCCCCGATCCCGACACGCTCGACCTGACACGCGCCGACAACCGTCACCTCGCCTTCGGCTGGGCCGCGCATTTCTGCTTCGGCGCGGCGCTGGCGCGGATGGAGGGGCGGATCGCCTATACCGCGCTGCTGGGTCGCCTTGAGGACCTTCGCGTCACCTCGGACAATCTCGAATGGCGCACCAATTCGGGGCTGCGCGGGCTGAAGGCTCTTCCCATCGCTTTTCGGGAGCGGGCGGCGTGAATGCCCACACCAATCTGAGCGAATCCAAGCGTGCGCTGCTCGAAAAGATGATGCGTGGCGGCGGCGGGGCGAACGCCGCCAAGCCACAGCAGATCGAACCGCGCGACAGCCAAGCGGTCATCCCGCTATCCGCCGACCAGCGCCAGGTGTGGCTCCACGCCATCATGGCGCCGGACATGCCGCTCTATAATGAATCGATCACCATCCACCGCTTCGGCAGCTTCGACCGCGCGGCGATGGAACGCGCGGTCAACGAAATCCTTCGCCGGCACGAGGCATGGCGGACCGGTTTCTTCGAAGAAGACGGCGTTCTGGTACAGCGCGTGCGCGAGCATCGCGACGTCGACCTGCCATTCGACGATGTCAGCGATCTGCCCGAAGCCGAACGTGACGCCGCTGCGCTGAAGATCGGCAGCGACGATGCCAAGCGTGCGATCGACCTTTCCGAAGCGCCGCTGTTCCGCGCGCGCATCGTCAAGCTGGCCGATGACAATCACCGGCTCTATTTCACCCTCCACCACATCATCTTCGACGGCGTCTCGATCTACCGCGTGATCGTGCCCGAACTCGCCGCGCTCTACGAAGCGTTCGCCGCGGGCAAGCCGTCGCCACTGCCAGAACCGACGCTGCAATATGGCGATTATGCGCTCTGGCAGCAGACGCATCTCCAGTCGCCACCGGTCCAGCGTCAGATCGACTATTGGCGCAAGACGCTGGCCGATGCGCCGCCGAAGCTGGAACTGACCGGCGACCGGGTGAAACCCGCGCGTCCGACCCATGCCGGTTCGATGGAAACCTTCTTCATCCCGCTCGACCTGATCGAAAAGGTCGACGCGACCAGCCGCCGCGCCGGGATGACCCCCTATATGCTGCTGCTCGCCGCCTATCATGTGCTGCTGCACCGCTATTCGGGCGAGGAGGACATCATCGTCGGCGGCGTCACCGACCTGCGACGACGCCCCGAGCTGGAGCGCGTCGTCGGCTATTTCCTCAACACCATCGCCCTGCGCGCACGCCCGCGCGGCGACATGAAATTCCGCGACTTCCTGAACGCGGTGCGCGACAGCGTGCTCGGCGCGCTGGGCGCGAGCGAGGCGCCGTTCGACGAGGTCGTCCGCGCGCTCGACCTCAGGCGTGAGCCGGGCACGCACCCGCTGTTCAACTGCCTGTTTTCCATCGAACCGCCCGTCGACCCCTTCCCCGATGGCTGGGACCTGACCCAGATGGACGTGGTCGTCGGCGGCGCGAAATTCGACCTCTATCTCGAACTCGACGAGCGGCCCGACGGTATGCTCGGCCGTTTCCTCTATTCGACCGAATTGTTCGACGCTGCGACCATCCGCCGGATGATCGGCCACTGGCTGAACATCGTCGCGCGTGCCGCCGAAGATCCCGACTGCCTGATCCGCGATATGCCGCTCCTCGACGCGCATGAGGAACAGCGGCTGGCGAGCGAGTGGCACGACACCACCGTTCCCGCCCCTGATTATCTGCTGCCACAGGCGATACGCGAACAGGCGAAGGCGCGCCCCGACAGCCCCGCGATCCGCTTCGCCGGCGAAAGTGTCAGCTATGCCGCGCTCGACGCGCGCGCCGACGCCATCGCCGCCGCGCTGCGCGGTGCGGGCCTCGGCACGGGCGACCTCATCGGCATCTGCCTTGACCGCTCGCCCGACATGGTCGCGGCACTGCTCGGCGTCCACCGCATCGGCGCCGCCTATCTGCCGCTCGATCCCGATTTTCCCGCAGCGCGGCTCGATTACATCGTCGGCGACGCCGGTGTCGCCGCGCTGCTGACTGAACGCGCGCTTGATATCGTGTTTCCAGGTTGCACGCCCCGGCGCCTGCTCGTCGATGATATCGGAGAAGTTCAAGGACCGGTTCCGACCATCGAAACCGCGCCGACCGACCTCGCCTATGTCCTCTACACCTCGGGTTCGACCGGCAACCCAAAGGGCGTCGAGATCAGCCACGGCGCGCTCATCAACCTGCTCGACAGCTTCCGCCGCGAACCCGGTTTCACGGCAGCGGACTCGATGCTCGCGGTGACGACGCTATCGTTCGACATTGCCGGGCTCGAACTCTTCCTGCCGCTCATATCCGGCGGCGAACTGATCCTCGCCTCGCGCGAAACCACCAAGGACCCACGCGAGCTAATCGCGCTGATGGCCGAAGCATCGCCCAGCGTCATGCAGGCTACCCCCGCAACCTGGCGCGCGCTGGTCGAAGCGGGATGGCAGGGCCATCCAGCGCTGCGCATCTTGTGCGGCGGCGAAGCCTTTCCGCGCGACCTCGCCGAGCGGCTGCTGGCACGCTCGGGCGAAGTCTGGAACGTCTACGGCCCCACCGAAACCACGATCTGGTCGACCATCGCGCGTATCCAGTGCGGCGATGGCCCGGTCCCGATCGGCCGTCCTATCGCAAACACGGCAATCCACATCCTCGATCCCGACCACAACCGCATGCCCATCGGCCAGATCGGCGAATTGTGGATCGGTGGTGCCGGGTTGGCTGAGGGCTATCACGGCCGCCCGGACCTGACCGACGAGCGGTTCGTCACCATCCGTGGCGAGCGCCTCTATCGCACCGGCGACCTCGCCAAATGGCGACCCGACGGCACGCTGCTCTGCCTCGGCCGGGTCGACAATGACGAGAAGATTCGCGGCTATCGCGTCGCGGTCGAGGAGATCGAGGGCGCGCTCGCCAAACACCCAGCCATTGCCGCAGCCGCCGTGCGAAGCTGGCCAGACGCGTCGGGTGAACGCGCGCTTGCCGCCTATTTCGTGCCGCATGGCGATACGCCCGGCCGGGCCGAATTGCGTGGGCATCTCGCCAAAACCCTTCCAGAATATATGATCCCGTCGCATTTCGAGCCGCTGGCCGAATTGCCGATGACGCCCAACCGCAAGATCGACCGCAAGGCGCTGCCTAAACCCGGCGGCACCGCAGCAGCCGACCTGATCCCGCCGCAGGGTGAGGATGAGGAACGGCTCGCCGCGATCTGGTGCGATCTGCTCGGCATCGAGCGGGTGGGTCGCGACGACAATTTCTTCGAACTGGGCGGCCATTCGCTGCTTGTCGCCAAGCTGCTCGTCGCCATCGAGCACGAATGGGGCCACCGCATCGGCATGGCGGAAATCTTCCGCGCGCCGACGCTCAGCGCGCTCGCCGAACGCGCCGCGCGCGACGAGCGAAGCGATCTCCACGCCTTCGTCCCGCTTCAGCCCGAGGGCGACGGCATCCCGATGATCTGGCTCGACGGCGGTCTGCGCTTTCAGGAACTGGCGCAGGCGCTCGGCACCGAGCGGCCCTTTTTCGGCCTGCCCCTCGGCCCGATCCTCGACCAAATCGTCCATGACGAAATCCGGTTCGAGGAGATCGCCGCGGCGGTCGTCGCCGTCATCCGCCGCCACCGTCCGCACGGGCCATATCTGATCGGCGGCTGGTGCACCAACGGCATCCTCGCTTACGAAGTCGCGCGCCAGCTTCGCGCGGTGGGCGAGGACGTGCCGCTGCTCACGCTCGGCCATGCGATCAACCCGGTCTCGTTCCTGCGCATCACCCGCACCAGGATGCGGATGGCCAAGGCGCGCTACCATCTCGGCATGTGGAACCGGTTGCCCGTGTCAGAACGACTGTCCTACGCACTCGACCGCGCAAAGGGCGTCCTCGAGGATGTCGGCGTTGCCGAAGCCGAGCATGAAAATGCCGAGTTCCGTCGTTTCACGCTGGCGCTAGAAAGCGCCGCTTATGGCTATGCCCCGCCGCGCTACGAAGGTGCGCTCGCGCTGTTCCAGCCCGCGGACCGGCTGAGCGTGCTCGACACCGAGCCGGGCTGGCGCGAGGTCGCGCACGGGCCGTTCGAATCCCACGACATTCCCGGCAGCCATGACGACATGGCCGACGCCCCTAATGTCGAGATCTGGGCGGCGCGGCTGCGCGAGGTGATTCAGCGCGCACTCGGGGCGGAACGCGCCCGGGCGGCCTGACATGGGCGCGCTCGCCGCCAGCGATATCGGCAGCTTCCAAACAAGGCTGCTCGACCTGCGCGCGTCGCGTGCCACGCTCGACGCATGGGCAGCGACGCTGAGCGACGAGGAACGCGCGCGTGCAGCGCGATTCCAGCGTCCCAACGACCGCGACCGCTTCGTCGCCCGGCGCGCCGGACTCCGCGCGGTGCTGGCGAAGCATATCGGCGGCGACCCGGCGGCGCTCGATATCCAAGCCGATGCCATGGGTAAGCTCTATCTATCCGACGCGCCGGACCTGCATTTCAACCTGTCGAGTTCGGGTGGCTTCGCACTCGTCGTTACCGCGGACACCCCGGTCGGGTGCGACATCGAACGCCGCGATCCTGCGTTTGCCTGCCCGAAGGTCGCCGAACGCCTGTTCACCGATGCCGAGAATGCCGAGCTCCACGCGCTGCCCGCCGATCTGTGGGTCTCCGGTTTCTTCAACTGCTGGACGCGCAAAGAAGCCTATGTGAAGGCGCTAGGCCAGGGGCTGTCGCTGCCGCTCGACTCGTTTGGCGTCTCGCTCGACCCTCGCGCGCCAGCCTATTTCACCAGCGCCGCGCCGGGATGGGCGCTTTACTCGTTCGAACCAGTTCCGGGCTATCAGGCGGCGGTGGTCGCCGGGATCGGCGCTTCGCCGCCATAGGGACGCCCGCGCGCCATCGCCACCGCCTCGAACAAGAGGTCGCGCGAGAACAGCGCAAGCCAGCCAAAATAGGTCGCCGCGCCGCTCGTCACCAGGATCGCCAGCCGGGCCGGTGCGATCATCGGCGGGAGCGCCGCATCGACTAACACCACCAGCGCCCCCATCGATGCCGCAGCGGTGATCGTCGGCAGAATCGCACGCGCCAGCGTCCCAGCAGAAAGCCCGATCACCGGCAGCGTGCGGACGCCCGTATAGGCAAGGTAGATCGCATAACCGACAAACCAGGAAGCGGCGAGGCCCTGAACGCCCCCGAACAGGCCGATGGCGAAGCAAATCGTCATCATCACCGCGCCGACCGCGCCGATCTGCGCGGTCAGGCCCGGGCGACCCATCGCGCTGCACGCCGGGCCCGTCAGCACCTGCAGCGTCATCATCGGCATCGCCAGCGCGAGCAGCCGTACGATCGGCGCCGCCTCGATCCATTTGGGGCCGAGGACCGTCTCGACGAGCGGATGGGCGGTGACGGCAAGGCCGATATAAAACGGCATCGCCACCAGCATCACCATGCGCGACGATCGCGCGAAGCCGACCGCGACCGCGTCGAGATCGTCCTGCATCCGCGCATAGACCGAGAAGGCGACATCGTTAATCGCGGGCACGAATTTGGACACCAGGATCTGTGTCAGGAACAGGCCGGTGGTGTAGAGGCCGAGCGTCGTCGGCGTCAGTACCCGGCCGGCAATGAACACATCGGACTGGCTCTGCAACACCCAGAAGAATTGTCCCGCCGCCATCAGTCCGCCGAACTTCGCCAGCGCGCCGGCGCCGCGAAAGTTGAACAGCGGGCGGTAGCGGTGGCCGGAAGCGAGCGTCATGCCGATCGCGCGGGTGGTGAACAGCACGGCTGGCGCAAGGATCAGCGTCCATACGCCTAGTCCCGCCAGCGCCCCGCACAAGGCGGCGACCGCGCCGGTGATCGAGGACAGGAAATACACCTTCGCCTGCGGCTTGAAGTCGATCGCGCGGGCGAGCAGCGCATAGGGAAAGGCGACGAACGGCGTCGTGAAATAGAGGAAGGACTGGACACGCAGCAGGTCTGCGACGATCGGCTGGCGGAAATAGGCGGCGACCAGCGGCGCGATCGCGAACTGGACGATACCCAGCCCGAAATTGAGCACGATAAGCATCCCGTAAAGCTGGCGGATCGAACGCTCGTCCGCCTCCGGCTTCTGGATCAGTCCACTTGCTAGCCCGGCGCCGTTGAGCATGTTGAGCACGCTCAGCACCACCTGAGTCATCGCGAACAGGCCGTAATCATGCGGATCGAGGATGCGGATCACGAGGAACGTGGCACCCCATGTGACGAGTTGCCCCGCAATCTGTGAGCCGGCACGCCAGATAACTGCCTCACGCGCGCGTCCAAGCGTCGTTTTGGGAGCTATGACCTCGCTCTTCAAGCGACGATTCAACATGCGTCAGCAATACCGCCGAGCCGTAAAGATTCGGTGGCCGCATCCCGTCAGGCAAAACTGATTTGGCTCTACGCCTTGCAATCCGTTTTGTTAGGTCGCGTTACCAAATCAGAAGCTTTAGTATCCTAGGCTAGGCGTGAACGTGGATGATGCCCTGACACTCTCTGAACGGACGGAAATTTGACACTAGCTCCGGCTTCCCGAGGTCACCTGGAAGCCGGTTTGGCCTGATGAACGACCGGCAGGTATCGGCAGGCCGTTGCGATCCAATGAAGGACCGCTTTGTTGGCGAGAACCGTCAGCACGCTGGAGTGCGAGGGTCGGCCACTAGAGCATGATCTTGTTTGATTGAATCGATTGGGGATTCACGCGGGACGATTTTTCTGATTCAACCTGTTGGCTGGGCAGGAGGCCAGCAGGGATGAGCCGAGCCTATTCGATTGATCTTCGTGAGCGTGTTGTTGCGGCGATGGCCTCGGGGGCTTCTGCCCGAGCGGCTGCGGCGCAGTTCGGTGTGAGCGTTGCAAGCGCGGTGCGCTGGTCGCAGCGCCAGCGCCGGACTGGCGGGGTCGCACCGGGAAGACTGGGCGGACACCGCAAGCCGGTGCTGCTGCCGGAGCGGGAGTGGCTGCTGGCGCGCATTGCGGCCGAGCCCGACCTGACTTTGCGCGCGCTGTTGGGCGAGCTGAGGGACCGCGGCGTAAAGGCGAGCTATGGCGCATTGTGGCTGTTCCTCGATCGCGAGAGGCTGTCGTTCAAAAAAAAGCCTGTTCGCCAGCGAGCAGGATCGTCCGGCCGTCGCCCGCCGACGGATGCAGTGGCGCAAATACCAGAACCGGCTTGATCCAACACGCCTCGTCTTCATCGACGAGACCTGGGCCAAGACCAATATGACCCGCACCCATGGCCGCGCCCCGCGTGGCGAGCGCCTGCATGCGAAAGTGCCGTTCGGCCACTGGCGCACGCTGACCTTCCTCGCCGCGCTGCGCCACGATCGGATCGATGCGCCCTGCGTGCTCGACGGACCGATCAACGGGCAGCTCTTCCTCGCCTATGTCGAACAGTTCCTCGTCCCGACCCTCGCGCCCGGCGATATCGTCATCATGGACAACCTCGGCAGCCACAAGGGACAGGCGGCGCGTCAGGCCATCCGCAGTTGCGGCGCAAGGCTCCTGTTCCTCCCGCCATACAGCCCGGACCTCAACCCGATCGAGCAGGTCTTCGCCAAGCTCAAGACGCTCCTGCGAAAGGCAAACGAACGATCCGTCGAGGCCACCTGGAAACGCATCGGCTCACTGCTCGACGCCTTCTCTCCAAGCGAGTGTGCAAACTATCTCAAAAACAGCGGATATGCTTCAATCTAAGATGATCACACTCTAGGCGCCCAATCTCGGTCATCTGCTCGCTGCAATGCCAACGCTGGAAGCGATCATCCAATCACGAGCGAATGGCGATTGCTGACAGGTCTTGATTTGGGTCGAGGGGGCGGTCATCCGCTTTGCGCTCCGAATAGCGATCGACCAGTTGCTCGGCATGGGGACGGAGCAGCACGGTGAAGCGCACCAGCTCCTCCATCACGTCGACGATGCGGTCATAGAGCGGCGAGGGTTTCATCCGCCCGGTCTCGTCGAACTCCTCATAGGCCTTGGGCACGCTTGACTGGTTGGGGATCGTCACCATCCGCATCCAGCGGCCGAGCAGGCGCAGCGTGTTGACGCTGTTGAACGACTGCGAGCCGCCCGAGACCTGCATCACCGCGAGCGTGCGCCCCTGCGTCGGCCGCATGCCGCCGATGTTGAGCGGCAAGTGATCGATCTGCGCTTTCATGATCGCGCTGACCTGGCCGTGGCGTTCGGGGCTGCACCACACCATGCCCTCGGACCAGAAAGCGTGTTCGCGCAACTCGGCGACCGCAGCGTGATTGTCGCCGGCGACCTGATCGGGCAGCGGCAGGTCGGCGGGATCGAAGATGCGGGTCTCCGCGCCGAACAAGTGCAACAGCCGCGCCGCCTCCTCGACCGCGAGCCGCGAATAGGATCGCTCGCGCAGGCTGCCGTAGAGCAGCAGAATGCGCGGGCGCGGGCTGTCATCGCCGAGTCCGAGCGCGGGCCGTTCATGGACATAGGCCGGGTCGAGCGCGGGAAGGTGATCGAGCTCGGGAAGCGGGCGCAGACGGGACAAGCGAAACTCCGAAAACAGAAAGCTCAGCCGCGCGGGCCGAACAGGATGATGGCGGCGCCGGCGAGCACGACCGCACCGCCGGCGACGTCCCAGCGATCGGGCGTCGTGCCTTCGACGACCCACAGCCATAGCAGCGAAGCAGCCACATAGACGCCGCCATAGGCGGCATAGGCACGCCCGGCTTCGTCGGTCGGCACCTGCGCGAGCAGCCAGGCGAACAGCGCGAGCACGGCGAGCCCCGGGACGATCCAAGCCGGCGTGCGGTCGAGCCGCCACCACGCCCAGAACGCGAAGCAGCCCGCGATCTCGCACAGCGCGGCCAGCGGATAGGCGAGATAGCCGGTCATGCCAGCGTCAGGCGCAGCGCCAGCGCCGCCAGCGTCACGAGCAGGATCGGCGTCGTCAGCGTGATGCCGACGCGGAAATAATAGCCCCAGGCGATCTTCACGCCCTTCTGCCCCAGCACGTGCAGCCACAAGAGCGTGGCCAGCGAGCCGATCGGGGTGATCTTGGGCCCGAGGTCGCAACCGATGACGTTGGCGTAGACCATCGCCTGGTGCACTGTGCCGGTGGCCTGCGTCGCGTCGATCGACAGCGCGCCGACGAGCACGGTCGGCATGTTGTTCATGATCGACGACAGCAATGCCGCCAGGATGCCGGTGCCGAATGCCGCGCCCCACACCCCGCCCTCGCTCGCGCGGGTCAGCAGCCCGGCCAGCGCGTCGGTCAGCCCGGCATTCTTGAGACCGTAGACGACCAGATACATGCCGAGCGAGAAGATCACGACCTGCCAAGGGGCCTCGCGGATCACCGTGCGCGTCGGGATGACGGGGCCGCGCGCGGCAATGGCGATGAGCACGACGGCGCCGACGGCGGCCACCGCGCTCACCGGCACGCCGAGCGGATCGAGCACGAAGAACCCGGCGAGCAGCAACGCCAGCACCACCCAACCGGCGCGGAAGGTGGCGTGGTCGCGGATCGCCTCGGCGGGCGCGCGCAATTGCGCGACGTCGTAGCGGGCCGGAATATCTTTGCGGAAGAAGATCATCAGCGCCGCCAGCGTCGCAGCAATCGCGGCGAGATCGACCGGGATCATCACCAGCGCATAGCGGCCGAAGCCGATATGGAAGAAATCAGCCGAGACGATATTGACGAGATTGGAGACGACCAGCGGCAGGCTGGAGGTATCGGCGATGAACCCCGCCGCCATCACGAAAGCCAGCGTCGCCTTCTCGTCATAGCCCAGCGCGCGCAGCATCGCGATGACGATCGGGGTGAGGATCAGCGCCGCGCCGTCATTGGCGAACAGCGCCGCGACGCCCGCGCCGAGTAATACGACCAGCGCGAACAGCCAGCGCCCGTCGCCGCCGCCCCAGCGCGCGACATGCAGCGCCGCCCATTCGAAGAAGCCGGCGCGGTCGAGGACCAGGCTGATCAGGATCACCGCGACGAACGCGCCGGTGGCGTTCCAGATGATGTCCCATACCACCGGAATGTCGCCGAGCGAGATAACCCCCGTCAGCAGCGCGACAGTCGCGCCGCCGATCGCGCTCCAGCCGATACCCAGTCCTTTGGGCTGCCAGATCACCAGGGTGATCGTGGCGACGAAGATCAGGATCGCGAGCAGCATCAGCCGATACACTCGCCGGCGTCGCCGACGACGCGCTCGCCGTCCTCCTTGGTAAAGGCGCCGCGCTGCGCGCTCGGCAGAATGTCGAGCACGACTTCCGAGGGCCGGCACAGCCTGACCCCGATCGGCGTCACCACCAGCGGCCGGTTGATAAGGATCGGATGCGCCATCATCGCATCGATCAGAGCTGCATCGGACAGGCTGTCATCGCCGAGGCCGAGTTCCGCATAGGGCGTGCCCTTTTCGCGTAGCAGCGCGCGCGGGGTCAGCCCGCCGCGGGCGATCAGTTGTTCGAGCATCGCGCGCGACGGCGGCGTCTGGAGATACTCGATCACATGCGGCTCAATCCCGGCATTACGGATCATCGCCAGCGTGTTGCGCGAGGTGCCGCAATCGGGATTGTGATAGATGACGACGTCGATCGCGGTCATGCCGCACCTTCCGGCGTGCCCTGCGCGAGCGGGGTCGCGCCGTCGCGGGCGCCGATCTCGTTCAGGCTGCGCTTGAGCGCGAGCCGGTCAAGGCTCTCTATCGGCAAGGCAAGCAGCAACTGGATGCGGGTATGGAGATAACGCATCGCGGTGAGGAACGCCTGTTCCTGCCCGGGGCCTTCGGCGGCGGTCGGATCCTCGATCCCCCAATGCGCGGTCATCGGATAGCCGGGCCATACCGGGCAGGCCTCGCCGGCCGCATCGTCACACACGGTGAAGATCAAATCGATCGTTGGCGCATCGGGGCCGGCGAATTCGTCCCAGCTCTTCGAGCGATAGCCATCGGTGGGAAGGCCCATCTGCGTGATCAGCTTCAGCGCCATCGGATGCGGCGCATCCTTCGGGAAGCTGCCCGCGCTATAGGCGCGGAACCGGCCTTCGCCGTCGCGATTGAGCAGCGCCTCGGCCATGATCGACCGGGCGGAATTGCCCGTGCACAGGAACAGCGCGTTGTAGGAACGCTCAGGCATGATCGGCTCCTTCAGCAGCAATCGGCGAGTTCGGTGACGAGCGGCGCGCACAGCTCGGCGCGACCGCCACAGCAATCCTTGGCGAGAAACAGCATCAGCGCGCGCAGTCGCTCGATATCGGCGCGCTGGATCATCTGCCGCCCGCGCTTGTCCGGAATGACGAGCCCGGCGGCGACGAGGATGGCGAGATGGCTCGAAAATGTGCTCTGGGAGAGACCGGAAGCATCGACGAGCTGACCGGTCGAAAGCCCGTCGGGCTCGGCCTGAACGAGCAGGCGGAAGGCGGCAAGTCGCGTCGGATGCGCGAGCGAGGCAAGCGCTGCGAGGGCGTCGTCAGTCGTCATCCCATCGACTTTTATCGATGGGAATGCGCCCGGTCAATTCGCATCGTAGATTTACGATGGATCGCGGCCGCTATCTATGTAGCCGTTGCTAAAGGCGGAATGTCGGCAAGCGGGCCAGTTCAGGCCGAAAATGCTGGCAGTTGGCGAGAGTGAACTTGAGGAACTCGAGTATACAGCATCACTCGTCTCGGTCGTCGCGAGAGCAAGAGCGCAACGAACGTTCACTTCGAAGCGCCAACGAACGCCACCGGTCGGCGACTATTTTATGACCGCTTTTATGACGAAGATCAGTAAACCCGATAAAACCCTTTAATTTCAGTGCGGCAAGGCGGACTCCGTCTCCGCCAGCCGCTCCGCCAATCTTAGATGGATATGTCGGCTAAAGCCGCGACGGCTGCGCGATCTACAAACCCGAAGTTGCGGTTGGCCTGCGATCTCTGAGCGGCTAAACCCTAACATTCGTTCGCTATAAGGCATACGCTGTTGCGGTTGGCCTGCGATCTCTGAGCGGCTAAACCTGTGGGGGTTGGGGTTCTTTGGGGGTCTGGGTTGCGGTTGGCCTGCGATCTCTGAGCGGCTAAACCCGGCGAGTGAGGCAAAGCCCTGCGTCTGGTGTTGCGGTTGGCCTGCGATCTCTGAGCGGCTAAACCCGGCGCGAACGCCAGCAGCATCTTCCGACCGTTGCGGTTGGCCTGCGATCTCTGAGCGGCTAAACCTTCCTTGAACGCGGCTTTGATGCCTGGTCGGTTGCGGTTGGCCTGCGATCTCTGAGCGGCTAAACCGCCGCCGTCACATCGGACTCGAAGCACTTGGTTGCGGTTGGCCTGCGATCTCTGAGCGGCTAAACCCCATCCTTCCGGCGATGTCGTTGTGGGGCATGTTGCGGTTGGCCTGCGATCTCTGAGCGGCTAAACCTGCTGACGCTCGCGGTTCGACGCGCGGACGGTTGCGGTTGGCCTGCGATCTCTGAGCGGCTAAACCGATCCTGAAGAAGACTGCGGCCGCGACCGAGTTGCGGTTGGCCTGCGATCTCTGAGCGGCTAAACCTCGGCGTGACACGATCGGCGTCCAGGCAAGGTTGCGGTTGGCCTGCGATCTCTGAGCGGCTAAACCCGCCACAATCTTCTTCGAGCGTGCCCTGCGGTTGCGGTTGGCCTGCGATCTCTGAGCGGCTAAACCCATCGTGAAACGCAGTGACTGTCGGGGCGCGTTGCGGTTGGCCTGCGATCTCTGAGCGGCTAAACCCCGGCCGTGCGGTACGCCATCGAGCCCCAGGTTGCGGTTGGCCTGCGATCTCTGAGCGGCTAAACCTCGGCACCGTGCAGCGCACGGCCGGCGGCAGTTGCGGTTGGCCTGCGATCTCTGAGCGGCTAAACCGCTGAGGCGAACAACGTCGACGTCCTGCGCGTTGCGGTTGGCCTGCGATCTCTGAGCGGCTAAACCGGCACCCTCCGCCATCATGCGGTTGCGAATGTTGCGGTTGGCCTGCGATCTCTGAGCGGCTAAACCGATCATCCAGACGGCCCGTGTGCTGCGCGGGTTGCGGTTGGCCTGCGATCTCTGAGCGGCTAAACCCGGCGCGAACGCCAGCAGCATCTTCCGACCGTTGCGGTTGGCCTGCGATCTCTGAGCGGCTAAACCGGCGATCCGTTCGCCGTGCGCGTCGTCGCCGTTGCGGTTGGCCTGCGATCTCTGAGCGGCTAAACCCGGGTGAAGCAAATCTTTGTCGAGGATGCAGTTGCGGTTGGCCTGCGATCTCTGAGCGGCTAAACCTCTCGATATATTGCGACTGCTTGTTGTCGGTTGCGGTTGGCCTGCGATCTCTGAGCGGCTAAACCAGCGCTCGACGCGGAGCTGGGGAAGGATCAGTTGCGGTTGGCCTGCGATCTCTGAGCGGCTAAACCGATGGTTCGCGACGACCTGATCGAAGGCGCGTTGCGGTTGGCCTGCGATCTCTGAGCGGCTAAACCAGGGTTGCCAGTCGATCCCGTTCCGCCTTGGTTGCGGTTGGCCTGCGATCTCTGAGCGGCTAAACCGAACGCCAATCGAAAAGGTGGTGTTCTACGTTGCGGTTGGCCTGCGATCTCTGAGCGGCTAAACCAACCGCGCGCTCTGCATCAAGGAAGTCGTGTTGCGGTTGGCCTGCGATCTCTGAGCGGCTAAACCCAGGCCCTTCCACAGCCTGGCACGGCATCCGTTGCGGTTGGCCTGCGATCTCTGAGCGGCTAAACCCATGCCATCCCCTGCAGCCAACGGGTTGCAGTTGCGGTTGGCCTGCGATCTCTGAGCGGCTAAACCTTCGCCGTCTTGTCGCCGCCCTGCAGCTTGTTGCGGTTGGCCTGCGATCTCTGAGCGGCTAAACCTCGCGGCTCGTCGGGCACAAGCGGGCGCTGGTTGCGGTTGGCCTGCGATCTCTGAGCGGCTAAACCTTCGCTGCCATCAACCGCGAAATCCAACGGGTTGCGGTTGGCCTGCGATCTCTGAGCGGCTAAACCGGCCCTGACGACCGTATCGGCCGCAGCCGAGTTGCGGTTGGCCTGCGATCTCTGAGCGGCTAAACCTGCATACGCCAGGGCTTCACGCCCGCACAGGTTGCGGTTGGCCTGCGATCTCTGAGCGGCTAAACCCCTGGCCTTCGCGATCATGCGCAGCAGCGTGTTGCGGTTGGCCTGCGATCTCTGAGCGGCTAAACCCGCGCGCGCACGGCTATACGGGAGACATGGTTGCGGTTGGCCTGCGATCTCTGAGCGGCTAAACCCGCCCACATCAGGGCTTTGACCCCTGTTGCGTTGCGGTTGGCCTGCGATCTCTGAGCGGCTAAACCATTCGCGGTCGGGTACAACTCGGCGTATCTGTTGCGGTTGGCCTGCGATCTCTGAGCGGCTAAACCCCGGCGCGCCAGCAACAGACGCGCCCGGCGGTTGCGGTTGGCCTGCGATCTCTGAGCGGCTAAACCCAGCGCCATGCTGGGGCGCAACGAGATCGAGTTGCGGTTGGCCTGCGATCTCTGAGCGGCTAAACCCTCGACATCGTCGGCCGTATCCTCGCTGAAGTTGCGGTTGGCCTGCGATCTCTGAGCGGCTAAACCCGATGCCTGATAGGACAGCGGTGCAGAACAGTTGCGGTTGGCCTGCGATCTCTGAGCGGCTAAACCACCGGCGTGAGCGGTTCGATCCAGAGCAGCGTTGCGGTTGGCCTGCGATCTCTGAGCGGCTAAACCACACAGGCCGAGGACTATGCGTTTGTCGGTGTTGCGGTTGGCCTGCGATCTCTGAGCGGCTAAACCATCAGTCGTCGCCACCAGGTTGGCCGCAAAGTTGCGGTTGGCCTGCGATCTCTGAGCGGCTAAACCGCATGACCCTGCGTCGTCTTTCGCAGCGTGGTTGCGGTTGGCCTGCGATCTCTGAGCGGCTAAACCGCCGATGGCAAGTCGACGACCTTTTTTCAGTTGCGGTTGGCCTGCGATCTCTGAGCGGCTAAACCCTCAGCGCCGCTTGGTAATTCTCGATGCTGTTGCGGTTGGCCTGCGATCTCTGAGCGGCTAAACCATCGCGGTCAACAGCCTCAATCGTCAGCAGGTTGCGGTTGGCCTGCGATCTCTGAGCGGCTAAACCGCAACCGAAGTGGCGCCCGCGTCCGGCACAGTTGCGGTTGGCCTGCGATCTCTGAGCGGCTAAACCCCATGCTGCGCGAACACGGCCCAGCACCAAGTTGCGGTTGGCCTGCGATCTCTGAGCGGCTAAACCCATGCTCGGCATGGGAATGGCCGGCGTCGCGTTGCGGTTGGCCTGCGATCTCTGAGCGGCTAAACCGGATGTGCCAGTAGATCACTGAAGTTACAGTGAAAACTGGCGCATCCGGAGGCCGTGTTTCGCGCCATCCTCTCAAAACATCGCGAGCTGATCGGGATTCTTGCGCGGCCGTTGTCGACGTTGGCTCGAGAATCGAACGATATTTTCATATTGCCTGTCGGTGAAGGTAAGGATGTGCACATCGCCTTTTTCCGGAAGGTTGCGTTCGATGCGTGATAAGTGCGAATCGAAACTGTCCTTGCCGTTACAAAATCGAGCATAAACCGAGAACTGGCTCATCTCGAATCCTTCATCCAGCAGAAACTCGCGAAACTTGGTGGCGTCGCGCATCTGCTTTTTGGTGCCGACTGGAAGGTCGAACATGACGAAGATCCACATCAGTCGATACCCGCTAAGAAAGGGAGCTCCACTCAATCGACAGCCCCTTCGTCCAGATCGACTCGGGCAAGGGCTGCCCATTGTATGGGCGTCGGAGGTTCGAAGATCGCAAGCGACGGACGGCCGCTCTCGAACGCGCGCGCCAGCGACTGCGCAAGCCGCACGGCGGCTAGTGAAAGGGGGGAGGCTTCGCCGCCGATGCGCAGGTCGAATGCGATCAGCCTTGCGAAATGTCGTTTGATGGCCGGATCGAGTGTATCGATCCCTTGCGCAAGCATCCGGACCACGAGTGCATCGACCAGTGGGCGGAAAGGTTCGACAAGGTCGTCCGCCAGCACGAAGGCGTTGCCGCGATTGGCGTGGTTGATGCCGATGGTGGGGTGAAGACCCGCCGCAATGACCGCCCTGGCGACACAGGCCCGGATCACTGCATAGCCATAGTTGAGCAGTGCGTTTGCACCGGGGCTGTCGCGGTTGCGGCGAAATTCCGGGCCCATCAGCAGCGGCCAGTATCGACGCGCAGCCTGTGCCTCCACATTGTCGGAATCTCCCGATTTAACGCGCCGGGCGATCAGCGCAAAGGCCTGCGCGCCGTCGATGCCGAGCGCTTCCAGCAGCGATCCCTGCATGGTGATCTTGGCCATGACGATACGGCGCCATAGTTGCTTGCAAAGTGGTTTGGACGCAGCCCACTGCGCTCGGAATCGTGCATTCTGGGCGTGATGCCCCTCGATGGGAAGCGTGACTGCGATCGGTGCATGGTTCGACCCGCAGAACACGATCGGTGCACCGCGCTCGGCCAGTGCTGCCACGAGATTGGCGCTCCAGGTTGTGCCGTGCGCATGGATAATCACGGCATAGACATCGTCGAGCGCGATCCGGCCAATCTCCTCGCTTTTCTCCTCTACGACGAGAAATCCGCGATAAAGCGAAAGATGCCGGCCATCGGTGGCGATATCGACGATGCGGTCCATCTGGCGTTCTGCTCTCCGCAGCTGTTACGTCCGGGGGCCGGGATCGAACAAGCGGCCGAGCGGATCGACACGCACCTGACGCGCCTTTGCCTTCATGATGCTGCGTCCCGACAGATAGACATATTTGAAGGGATCACGATCGTTCGGCAGCCCGTCCCGCGCCTTCAAATTGCCCGCTTCATTCGCTGCCGCGAGGGTTAGCCGGCCCTGCACGTTGAAGCCCGCGACGCGCATGATCTCGCGCGGACCTCCATTCCGTTCGACCGCGAGCAAGTCGTTTTGACGCAACGTCAGCAAGCGCTTGGCCGCGGGATGCGGGCGATCGTCCTGCCGGGGTTGGTGCGCGCGGAACATCGTGACCACCTGCGTCTCCAATTTGCCATCCGGATACCGCCACAATTCGAAACGCGCATTCGCGTCGCCCTTATAGGCCTTGTACGCGCGGCCGCTGGTGTCGCGGATGGGGATAACGTTCAGCGGTTCTCGCACGCGCACGCGCCGGATGCCCGCGAAGACGGGGTGCGTCTCCCGGAACCGCTCTAACGCCGCCTCGAACGGTTTTCCGGTAAGATCGCGCGTCCATTGATAGAGCGCCTCCCGCAGCGCCGGATCGGGAATCCGCTCGGCATGAGTGAGATCGGCGGGCTTGAGACTGGTTAGCGGCACACGGTGGACGACGATCGGCGTCTTGCCGTCAGCCGCCATCTCGCCGGTCAGACCATAAGCGGTGTCGTTGTGCAGGCGTCCGGCCGTTACGTCGTGATGACGCGAGGGGCGGCGCTTGCGGCCGTGATCGGCCTTGTGGCTGGCGGTGACGCCCTTCAGCTTTTCTTCCAATTCCTCGCGGTAGCCGGTCCAGGGTGGATCCAGCCCTTCGAACAGGCGGTCGAGGTCCTTGCCCTCCGCAAGCGCGGCAGTGCGGGCAATGCGTTGAAGCAAGCTCCGCGTAGTGACCGCAGTCACCGCCGCATCAATTGCGTGATGCCTATGATCGAGCCGGTTTTTGGGCGCGTCGCTGTGTTTGTTGTCCACGATATTGTGATCGTAGAGAATGGTGTTCAGTCCCCATAGGCGCCGCAGCATGGTGGTCATCCGCCCGGGAATGACGTAGACGCTTCCCTCCTCCTTTGTGGCGTATAGCCCGCGCAGATATTTCCCCGCCAGCCGCGAAAGATATTGGGTGTCGGTCAATTGCCGCGCGAGGAAGTCACCATCCTTCTCGACGCGCTCCATGGCATCGGGGCCGAAGCGCCACTGCTTCGACTTGTGCAGCCGGGCGACCTGTTCGGCGATCTTGTCCCAGCGATCCGCATCATGGCCCCAGCGCTCGAACGGCGTCTTGTTGCCTTTGGCCCGGTTGCAATGGCGATGCGTCACGACCTTGTTCGCGGCACTGTCGTCCAGCGAGCGCGAATAGGGGATGATGTGATCGATATCCGCCTCACCCGAAAACAGCGCCTGCATCCCGATAGGTTCGGCGCAATAGGGGCAGCGGCGATCGAGCGGATTGGCGGGATTGAGTTCTTCCCATCGCTTGAGCAGCGCGCGATTGGCGCCGGTATTGGCGATCCCTTCCTTCTCCAGCTTCTCGCCGCGGGCGATGGCTGCGGCGGTGTCGCGCCGAATGCGCGCTTCGTGCTTCTTTTTGTCGTCCTCGCTGAGGTTCAACTCGCGCGCGAGCTCCACCACGATCTGATCGGGCCGCCCATGCAACGCGATGACGGCGTTGACGAGTTTCTCAAGCTGGCGCAGTCCGATATGCACGGTGGGATTGGTGATCTTGCCCCAATAGCGCTCGGGTTCGTCGGCATGGGCCGGATCGAAGCTGCCGGGCGGGATATCGCGAGACAGCAGCTCGCCATAATAAGGCAGTTTATCGAGCACTTCGCCGGTGCGATCGTCGCTATGGTGCCAGCCGCATGCTTCGACCGCCTGCGCATATGTCACGACACCGGCCTTGAGCCGGTCGAGGATGCGCCGTGTCGCGGTTTCGCCCAGCCGGCCATAGCCTTCTGGGAGCGGGGCCTTCGCAATTGCTTCTGCCGCCGCATCGTCAAGACCGCAGCGGCCGGTCAGAAAGGCGTGCAACGTGTCGGGGTTCTCTTCGTCGATCAGCTTCTCGACGATCTCCCATTGCGCTTCTGGCGTCTTGCGATGCCATTCGGCGCCGAACCGCTTCTTGTCGCCCAGCACGGCGCGCACTTCGTTGCCGATCAGCCCGGTACGTGTCTCGCTCGCCTTGTTGAAGCTCTCGCCCGGTTGCAGCTTCAGCGTCCTGGCGAGCGAGGTGAAAGCAACCTTTCGCTTGTCGCGAAGCGCGAGGATCAGCTTGTCGCGTTCGTCCAGCGTCAGCTTGCGAGACGCTTCGCCCGGGGTAGTGATCTCGAGCTGGTTCACTTCTTCATAAAGTCGCCGTTCCTGAAACAGCGGGTGTGCCTTGGGCAGACGCCGCTCGTCCCGAGGGATACCGTAACGGCCCGCGAACAGGCACACCCCGACCGCAGGCTCCTTGAGCGGACGCTGAAAGAACAGGACGCGGTGAAGCGTTGCGCGCGCGTCTTCGGTCAGCAGCGCGGGGTGATGTTTCGCCTGCTCCTCCCAGATGCGCTGAAACTCGTGTTCGATATGGCGCCGTTGGGGATAAAAGTCGTAGCTCTGGTTTTCACCGTTCAACCGGACGCGCTTTTCTGTCCGACCGACGAGGAACTGCCCGAGCGTGTCGGCGCCGGCCTCGGCCATCGCCTGGTCCAGCGCTTTGGCGCCGCCCGCGATTTTTCCGTCATCGCCATCCTTGCTGCGCCGTTCGGCCTTGCGGTTCGACAGGAAGCCGCGCCGCTGGTTGAGATGGAACAGCGCGCGTCCGATCTCATGCGGCTCCAGGCGCTCGACCAGCGCGCGGGCGCGGATCGTATATGGGTCACGCGCGGCGACCAGTTTCGCTTCGTCGGCATCGGCGGGCATCAGTCCAAATTGGACCAGGTTTTCGAGAAAGACCGAGCGTCGGCGAAGATAGCGATCGCGTCGCCGGCGCATCGACCGCGCCGCCCGGCGGTCTACGGCAAGGCTTGCGCCACTCTTGGGATCGCGTCCGTCGCTGAAGATGCGAACGCCGATGTCGAGAATGCCCGTTCCGATGGGATGGTCTTCGTCGAATTCCACCAGGCACCAGCCGATGCTGTTGGTGCCGACATCCAGGCTCAGTCTTAGCATGCTCGTCCCCGCCGCCCTTCAGTGATAATGCTTTATTGGCTCTTAGGGGATTGACGTCAACCCTCGAATGCGCGAGGTGAGTGGTCAGCGTGATGATACGCGATCCAGTGCTATAGGTCCAAACTACAGCACTGGATCGCCAACTTTCGGAAAGTTGTTGTATGTCATATAGCGTCAGGAAGTGGAATTCCAACTCTGCTTCCGTTCTTGAGTTCATGCGTCATGCTTTGGCAATGGCCATTGGCTCTTAGTTGCAGCTGGCTTCTTGACTTCGGCGCGAATTCAATGAATTCTCAGCGCCTCAGAGATCGCAGGCCAGCTGTTAACAAGCGGCTTGACTGCACCAAATAAGGGCGGGGCTACGGCCCCGCCTTTTTTGTGCGACAGAGCCGGACAGGCAGATCCCACAATCCCGAACGAGCTTGTGGAGCCTTGTCAGCGGGTTCGCGCTTGGGGCCGAAAGTCGGGGCCTAACAATCGCCCGCCGCCGCAAACAATCCGGTTGGCGTAGAGTTCTCGTGCCCGTTCTTGCGGCTGGCTTCGCCGTTCCTACAAGCTGTCATCAATCCAGGCATTGCGCTGCACCAGGTGTGGGCGGAAAAGTTTGAACTGCCAGTCGATAGCGGGCGAGCCCTCGCCACGAGGGCGCGTGGCACCCCTGTTTCCATGAATTGCGGGGCGCAAACGAACATCGGCTTGGCGCAATCGCCGCGCTGTCCCGGCGGGCTTGATCCCGCCGGGTTTCCGTGTGTCGTCGCTCAGTGCGGCGATGCGGGTGTTGCCTCGTCCGGTCGCACGCCGACGTTGCGACCTGCGGCGGCGAAGATGGTGATGCCGATATAGGCGATAACCGGCAGAACGAAGGTCGTGCCGATCATGCCGGTGGCATCGGCGATCTTGCCTGACGCCCAGGGCAGCACGGCGCCACCGACGATCGCCATGCACAGCAGACCGGAAATCGAAGCGTTCGAGGCCTTTGACCGTTCGAGCGTCAGCGAGAAGATCGTCGGGAACATGATCGAATTGAAGAAGCCGACCGCGAGCGCGCAATAGGCCGATGCCGGCCCCGTCAGCGCAAAGGCGGCGGCGGCAAGGCAGGCGGCCACGATCGCGGCGCCCGTCAGCAGATGGCTGGCGCGAACCCGCGTCAGTACCGCGCTGCCGATGAAGCGCCCGACCAGCGCGCCGCCCCAATAGAGCCAGGTGAGGTAGAAATCGCCTGCCGTCTTTAGCGACACGCCGAGCACGTCGGGACGGTTGAGGAAGTTGATCATGATGCTGCCGATCGTCACTTCGGCGCCGACATAGAGAAAGATTGCGATCGCGCCGAACTGCGCCCAACCAGAGCGTAGCGCCTCCAGCGGCGAGGCGTTCTCGATTTCGCCTTTCGCCGCCGATTCGTCGATCCGGCGGCGAAAGGCGAAGATGAGTATGGCGAGTGCCGCGACCGCGATGCCGATCAGCACAAAGGCATGATCGACGGCGCTGAGCGCCTGGCCGCGCGACACGCCCTCGGCGATCTGGCCGCCCGCGCCGAATACATCCTCGCGCAGCATGATCTTCGATCCGATATTGACGCCGAGCACGACGCCGAGCGAGTTGAACGCCTGCGCCAGCGTAAGCCGGAAATGGCTCGTCTCGGGCGGGCCGAGCGACGCCGCAAGCGGATTTGCCGCAACCTGGAGCGCGGTGATGCCGCTCGCCATGATGAACAGCGACACCAGGACGAGCACATATTGCTCGAACTGCGACGCGACGAGCACGAGCAGGCACGCCCCGACCATCACGAGCAGCGACGTGATGATCGTCCGGCTATGGCCGAGCCGCGCCAGCAATGCTGCAGCCGGCAACGAAACGACGAAATAGGCGAGGAAGAAGGCGAATTGCGTCAGCATGCCCTCGGCGATGCTGAGCGTGTA
This sequence comes from Stakelama marina, assembly GCF_018122655.1. GTDB lineage: Bacteria > Pseudomonadota > Alphaproteobacteria > Sphingomonadales > Sphingomonadaceae > Sphingomonas > Sphingomonas marina. The sequence goes on along the minus strand of NZ_JAGRQC010000002.1, from coordinate 586,391 downwards.
GATACCGCGCAGCGCGGCGATCAGCGGGTCGTTGTTCGAGGTGATGAAGCCCCACGCGAAGAAAAGGCACGTGACCACGATGAATGCCGCACGCGCCCCGGCCGTTGCCTTGCCCGTCATAGCTGAAACCTCTCCCGGCTTGTGCCGGTGCAGGCCGGCCCGTTCGTTAGCGGCAGCCCTTAGACCATAAATTGACCAACGTTATCAATTGCTGTTTTTTGCGGCTTGGGCGCAAGATCAGCTGTGGCTCGGGCGGAGGTTCAGCTTGTGCCGGGAACGGGGCCGGTCGATTGGCGCGTGACGAGCGAAAAGGGATGTTCGACAGCATCCTCGTGCGGCGCATCTTCGAGCATGGCGACCAGCGTGTCGGTCGCGGCGCGCGCCATGTCGAACACCGGCTGATGGATCGTCGTGATGCGCGGCCAGACCATCCTCGCAATCGCGCTGTCGTCGAATCCGGCGACCGAAATATCTTCGGAAACCTTCAGGCCCAGATCGTGTGCCGCCATGATCGCACCGGCCGCCATATCGTCGTTCTGCGCAAAGATGGCGGTCGGGCGGTCGGGGCGTTCGAGCAGTCGTTGCGCGGCGCGTTGCCCGCTGTCGAACTGAAACATGCCCTGCTCGACCAGTGCTTCGGCGACCTCGATATCACGCGCCGCCATCGCCTCGCGGAAACCGCGCATCCGCGCCTCGGTCGACGGATGGCTGGGATCGCCCTTGATGACGGCGATGCGGCGATGGCCGAGCGCGATCAGATACTCGGTCATTTCGCGCGCGGCGGCGGCATCGTCGGTGACGTGGCGCGGGCCGGCGTCGGGCGCGGTGGTCGGGGCCACCCGGACGAACGGGAAGCCGGCCTCCGACAATCGTTCGAGAATGACCGGATTGTCCGAGGCGGGCGGCGTCAGGACGATTCCGTCGAGCGCAGCCGAGCGGACATAGGCGAGGATGTTGTCGGCGATCGCCGATGCCTTTTCGACCGGCAACACGATCAGCCGGTAGCGTTCTCCCTGCAACCGCTCGACCGCGCCGCGCTGGAGTTCGACGACATAGTTGGGACTGGGGTTTTCGTAGAACAGGCCGAGCAGATAGGAACGCCTGCCGACCAGTCCCTGAGCGACGATGTTTGGGTGGTAGTGCAGGCTGTTTGCCGCTTCCTGCACGCGTTGACGCATCTTAGCGCTGACATTGGGCGCGTCGTTGAACACGCGTGAAACGGTCTTGATCGAAACCCCGGCTTCTCTCGCCACATCGATGATCGTCGCGCGTCTGCTTGCCTGCATGTCCTTCGGCTAGCACGGTTTCGGGGGATGTGGAATGTAAATTGTCCTGCGCAAGACAATATCTGGTATCGCTATCAGGCGGGGCGATCGGTCAGCCCACCGGCATCGGCGTACCATAATGGTGCCAGGCGAAGATCGCCGCCGCGCCGCGATGCGGGCGCCAGGATTCGGCCAGCTCGCGCACGAGCTTTTCGCTGGGCCGCGCCTCGTGGCCGAGGATGCGGCCGATCTCGATCTGCACGGCAAGGTCGCCCGCGGGCCAGACATCGGGGCGTCCTTCGGCGAAGAGAAGGTAGATTTCCGCCGACCAGCGGCCGATCCCCTTGATCCGGACGAGTTGCTTGATTGCTTCCTCGTCGTTTTCGGGCAGGTGGGAGAGGTCGAGTGCGCCGCTCGTCACTTCGTCGGCAAGGCTGCGCGCATAGCTCTGTTTCTGGCGCGAGAGCCCGGCGCCGCGAAGTTCGTCGTCGCTGGCGGCGAGCAGCGCGGCGGGATCGGTCGCATCGCCCAGCGCGGCATCGAGCTTGTTCCAGATCGACGTTGCCGCCGCCACGCTGACCTGCTGGCCGACGATGGTGCGCAGCAGCGTCGCATAGCCGCGGTCGCGGATGCGGGGTTCGGGATAGCCGGCGCGTTCGATCGCGGTGGCGAAGGCGGGTTCCGCTACGGCAAGCGCGTCGAGCGAGGTGCGAAGCTGGTCGGCGCTGAGGCCCATCGGCTGAAATCCTTGAAAATGCGGCCGCCAGACGGCATTTGCGCTGGAACGGCCCGTTACGGAGACATCGATGCCCAAGCTTATCGTCACCACCCGCGATGGAAAAGAACATGAGGTCGAGGCGCAGACCGGCCTGACCGTTATGGAGAATATTCGCGACAACGGGTTCGACGAACTGCTTGCGCTGTGCGGCGGCTGCTGTTCGTGCGCCACCTGCCATGTGCATGTCGACCCGGAATTTGCGGCCAAACTCCCGCCGATGGGCGAGGACGAGAACGACCTGCTCGACAGCTCGATGGACCGCGACGAAACTTCGCGCCTGTCGTGCCAGATTCCCTATACGGCCGAACTCGACGGGCTGCGCGTGCGGATCGCCGAAGAAGACTGAGGCGTATGCCGTGCGAGGGGACGCCCTCGGCCCCGTCATGATCGCAGCGATTTGCGCCCGGCCCGAACCGCCGGTCAGTCTGGTGTCAGGCCCCGATACCGCGCTTCAGCATGTCGGCGACCGTGTCGGCGACATCGCCGGGCGCCATGTCTTCGTCCCACACCCCGTAGCGGAGCCCCAGAAACACGTTCATCCCCATGATCGCCCAGGCATGGACTTCGGACATGCCGCCGCGCAGCTCGCCGCGTTCGGCGGCATCCTCGAGACGGGTGCGAATGCGATCGGCCGTCGTCGCATAATGCTGGCGAAAGCTTTCGGGGTCGACGAATTCCGCCTCGTCGATGATGCGGTAGATTTCCTTGTGCTCGCGCACGAATTCGATGAAGTGGAACAGGCCGGCGCGCTCGGCCGCGATCTGGTGATCTGCGCTGCGCAGGCCGGGCGCGACATGGTCGCGAACCTGGCCCGACATATCGCGCACCAGCGCACGGAACACATCGTCCTTTGAATCGAAATAGGTGTAGAAACTGCCCAGCGCGACCCCGGCGCGGCGCGTGATGCCGCTGACCGATCCTTCGTGAAAGCCCTTTTCGCCGAATTCGACCGCTGCCGCGTCGAGGATCGCGCGTAGCGTTCGGCGGCCGCGCGCGGTGCGCGGTTCCTTGCCACTGCTCGCTGCGCTGGGCGCGCTTTCGGAGGCGTCCGTTGCGCCAATGCCACGCTTCGCGGCCATTCGGCTTCCTCCCCACTCATCCAAAGTTGAAACCCGGTTCAGGTTTCACTATAGCTTTCGTCAACGAGGTACAACCCGGCATCGAAGCCGGGAGATCCTAGGGGAGGAAGAGGATATGCTCGCCACGAATATCTCTGCGCGTTCGATTCTGCTGGCCGGTGCGGCCGTCACGATGTTCGCCGCGCCGCCCGCGCTCGCGCAAAGCGATGCCGGGCAGAATGACGCCACCACGCAGACGCAGCAGGATGCGCAGGCGACCACGCCGAGCGAGGAAGGGCTGATCGTCGTCACCGCGCGTCGCCGCTCGGAAAGCCTGATTGACGTGCCGATCGCGGTCACCGCCTATAGCGGCGAAGAGCTGCAACAGGCGGGCGCGATCGACATCACCGATATTTCCAACACGACGCCCAACGTGACGCTGGAGCCTTCGCGCGGCACCAATTCGACGCTGACCGCCTTCATCCGCGGCGTCGGTCAGCAGGACCCGGTCGCGGGGTTCGAACCCGGTGTCGGCATCTATCTGGACGATGTCTATCTGGCGCGTCCGCAGGCGGCGGTGCTCGACATCTACGACGTCCAGCGCATCGAAGTGCTGCGCGGTCCGCAGGGCACGCTGTACGGCCGCAACACGATCGGCGGCGCGATCAAATATGTCACCAAGCGGCTCAACCCCGACAAGCCCGAGCTTCGCGCACGGGCGACCTATGGCACGTACAACCAGGCCGATCTGGTGGTTTCGGGCAGCGCGCCGCTGACCGATACGTTGCGCGTCGGTCTGGCCGGTGCCCGCCTCAGCCGCGACGGCTTCGGCGAAAATCTGACTACGGGTCAGCAGAACTACAACAAGGACATCTGGGCGGGCCGCGCGTCGTTCGAATTCGAACCGTCGAGCGAATTCTTCCTGCGGCTTTCGGGCGACTATACGCACGACAAGAGCAATGCCCGCGGTGGTCACCGGCTGATCACCAGCCTGGCGACCAATCAGGCGCCGCTCGACAATGTCTATGACAGCCGGGGCGGGCTGCTCGATCCGACGCAGGACGTCACCGCCTATGGCGGAACGCTGCTCGCCGAGATGCGGCCGTCGGACTGGCTGACGGTGCGGTCGATCACCGGCTACCGCAAGGATGACAGCGACACGCCGATCGATTTCGACGCGCTGCCCGCGGTCGATCTCGACGTACCTGCACGTTACAATAACGAGCAGTTCTCGCAGGAAATGCAGGCGCTGGTCGATACCGGCAAGCTGAACGGTCTGGTCGGCATCTATTATCTCGATGCCAAGGCGCGCACGGTGTTCGACGTGCGGCTTCCGGGAACGGTGACCGCGCTGACCTTCGGCAATGTCGGTACCGACACCGTCGCGCTGTTCGGCGATTTCACCTATGATTTCACGCCGCAGATCAGCCTCTCGCTGGGCGGGCGGTACACATGGGATACGCGCAGTTCGGTCGTCAATCGCGGCGTCTATATCGGCGGCGGCTCGCCCTATTTCGGCGGTGCCGGGACGCTGATCCTGCAACAGTCCGATTTCCGCGGCAGCCGTAATTTCAAGCAGTTCACCCCGCGCGCATCGCTCAGCTACAAACCGACGCCCGACCAGACGATCTACGCGAGCTATTCGCAGGGCTTCAAGGGCGGCGGGTTCGACCCGCGCGGCGTGACGACGGCGGCGCCCGATTTCAACGGCGACGGCACCGTCAGCTATGACGAGGTGTACCGGTTCATGACCTTCGACCCCGAAAAGGTCGACAGCTATGAAGTCGGCTACAAGGCGTCGCTGTTCGACCGCCGCCTGAACCTCGCGCTTGACGGCTTCTATGCCGATTACACCGACGTGCAGGTGCCGGGTTCGGTGGGAACGACGATCAACGGTCAGCAGACCTTCATCGGCGTCACCACCAATGCCGGCAAGGCACGGATCAAGGGCATCGAGTTCGAGGGCAATGCCGTTCCGCTGCGCGATTTCGGCGCGCCTGGCGACAAGCTGACCTTCGCCTGGACGCTTGGCTATATCGACGCCAAATACACGCAGTTCATCGACAGCCGCGGTATCGATGTCGCCGATGAGCGTGCGTTCCAGAATACGCCCGAATGGACCGCCAGCGGCACGCTCGGCTATTCGGCGCCGGTCGGCGGCGGCGACCTCGACGTTACCGGCACCGTTTCGTATCGCAGCAAGACGCAGCAGTTCGAGCTGGCGACGCCGATGCTCGATCAGCCCGGCTATGCACTGTTCGACGCCAATATCGTGTGGCATGCGCCCGATGACCGCTTCACGATCGGCCTTCACGGCCGCAACCTGTTCGACAAGCGCTATATCACCTCGGGGTACAACTTCCTGGCGCAGAACCCCGATACGGGCGCTTTCGTGAAGGATGCGAACGGCAACTACATCTCGACACTGGGGGCAGAGGGCGTGCTGACCGCCTATTATGGCAGCCCGCGTCAGGTGTTCGTCACCTTTGGCGTGAAGTTCTGATCGCCGCAGGCTATTGCTTCTCCCGTCCGACGTGGCAGCATCGCCCGCGGACGGGAGGGGAGCCGATATCATGACCAGCCAGACCGCAGCGACGGGCAAGGGCTATCGCGGGCTCGTCCTCGCGATGCTGCTCCTCGTCTATACCTTCAACTTTCTCGACCGGCAGATTCTCGGCATCCTCGCGACGCCGATCAAGGACGATCTCGGGCTGACCGATGCCGAGTTCGGCGCGGTCGGCGGGCTGGCCTTCGCGATCCTCTATTCGGTGCTGGGCGTTCCGCTCGCGCTGCTCGCCGACCGGACGAGCCGGAGTTGGGTCATCACCGGAGCGCTGACCGTATGGAGCGGATTCACCGCGCTGTGCGGCTTTGCCAGCGGCTTCTGGCACCTGTTTCTGTTCCGGCTTGGCGTCGGCATTGGCGAAGCGGGCGGCGTCGCGCCGTCCTATGCGCTGATCGCCGACTATTTCCCGCTGGAAAAGCGTGCGCGTGCGCTCGCCATCTATTCGCTCGGCATTCCGATCGGGCTGGCGCTCGGCACGCTGCTCGGCGCTTATATTGCGTCCAGCGTCGATTGGCGCGTCGCATTCCTGACCGTGGGTATCGCGGGCATCGTGATCGCCCCGATCTTTCGGCTGGTGGTCAAGGACGTGCCGCGCGGCGTTGCGGCGGGCGGACCGCCGCTTGCGCCGGTGTCGCGCGTATTCCCGATGCTCGCGCGCAAGAAGAGCTTCTGGCTGATGGCGTTCGCCGCCGGGTTCAGCTCGCTGTGCGGCTATGGCCTCGCGCTGTGGACGCCATCGGTGCTGATGCGCAGTTTCGGGTTCGACCTGATCACCACCGGCCAGTTCATGGGATCGCTGCTCCTGATCGGCGGCACCGCAGGCGTGTTCGCGGGCGGCTGGTTCGCCGACAAGCTCGGCCATGCCGATCATCGCTGGTATGCGTGGCTGCCGGCGATCGCCTGGCTGATTACCGCGCCGACCTTCGCTGCCGGTCTGTCGACGAGCATCCTGCCGCTCGCCTGGGTCCTGCTGCTCGTCCCCAACGGCCTGAACATCCTGTGGCTGGGGCCGGTGACGACGGCGGTGCAGAACCTCGTTCCGCCGCACATGCGCGCGACGGCAAGCGGCAGCTTTCTGATGATCAACAATCTGATCGGGCTGGGTGTCGGTCCGTGGCTGATGGGCGCCGTGTCCGACGGGTTGAAGGAAAGCTATGGTATCGAATCGCTGCGTTATGCTGCGATCGGGTGCCTGTCCTTCTACCTGCTGGCGGCGGTGCTGATGTTCATTGCCGCGCGATTCCTGCGCGCCGAATGGTGGCACGAGGACGCCGCGTAAGCGCAGTTGCAATGGCCTCTGCGGACGCAGCCCGAGCGCCGGGTTTACCGCTCGCGCGTGGCGGCGAACTTCACGTCCGGGTATCGTTCGGAGACATAGCCGACTTCCCACGCGCTCTTCGCCATGAAGACGGGGTTGCCGTCGCGGTCCTTGGCCATGGCGGCGCGGTTGATGTCGGTGAATTCCTTGAGCTTGGCCGGGTCGCCCGTCACCCAGCGCGCGGTTTCGAACGGTGCCATCTCAAGGCCCGCAGCGACCTTGTATTCTGCCTCCAGCCGCGAGATCAGCACGTCGAGCTGGAGCTGCCCGACCACGCCGATGACTAGGTTTGCGCCGATCTCCGGATAGAAGACCTGCGTCACGCCTTCTTCCGCCATGTCGTCTAGCGCCTTCCTCAACTGCTTGGTCTTGGTCGGGTCCTTCAGCGCCACGCGGCGCAGGATTTCGGGCGCGAAGTTGGGCAGGCCGGTAAAGCGCACGCTGCCCTTTTCGCTCATCGTGTCGCCGACGCGCAGCGTGCCGTGGTTGGGGATGCCGATGATGTCGCCCGGAAAGGCCTCGTCGGCGATTTCGCGGTCCTGCGCGAAGAACAGGATCGGCGAATGGATCGCGATCGGCTTGCCGTGTCCGGTCGGCGTCAGTTTCATGCCGCGCTTGAACGTGCCCGAGCATAGCCGCATGAACGCGATACGGTCGCGGTGGTTGGGGTCCATGTTCGCCTGCACCTTGAAGACGAAGCCGGTGACCTCGTCGCGGGTAGGCGCAACGGGTTCCGGCTCGGCCGGCTGCGGGCGCGGCGGAGGGGCGTGTTCGGCCAGCGCGCCGATCAGCGCATCGACCCCGAACTGCTTGAGCGCCGATCCGAAATAGACCGGTGTCAGGTCGCCGTTGCGATAGGCCGTCGCGTCGAACGGGGCATAGCCGACCATCGCCAGTTCGGCATCCTCGCGCAGCTTGGCGACGCCGTCCGCCGACAGCACTTCGTCCAGCTTGGGATCGTCGAGGCCCGTTGTCTGGATCACCTTGCCCTGAAACTCGCGGCTCGGGCCCTCGGGCAGCAGCAGGCGATTGCCGACAAGGTCGTACACGCCCTCGAACTGGCCGCCCAGCCCGACCGGCCACGTCATCGGCGTGACATCGAGCGCGAGCAGGTCGGCGATTTCGTCGAGCGTTTCGAAGTTCTCGCGGCCTTCGCGGTCGACCTTGTTGACGAAGGTGATGATCGGCACCGACCGCAGGCGGCATACCTCGAACAGCTTGCGCGTCTGGCTCTCGATGCCCTTGGCGACGTCGATAACCATCACGGCCGAATCGACCGCGGTCAGCGTGCGGTAGGTGTCTTCGGAGAAGTCCTCGTGGCCCGGGGTGTCGAGCAGGTTGAAGGTGATCCCCTCGCGCTCGAACGTCATCACCGAGCTGGTCACCGAGATTCCGCGCTGCTGCTCGATCTTCATCCAGTCCGAGCGTGCGCGCCGCGCCTGGCCGCGCGCCTTCACCTCGCCCGCGAGATGAATCGCGCCGCCGAAATAGAGCAGCTTTTCGGTCAGTGTCGTCTTGCCGGCGTCCGGATGCGAGATGATCGCAAAGGTGCGGCGATCCTGTGTCTGTGTCATCGCGGCGCTGTAGCGGGGAAGCGGGGCCCGCGTCGAGATGCGAGTGCGCGGAGCCGGTGGCAGACGCCGGGTATGGCGATTTTTCCCAACAATCGGTGATATGTGCGTTGGTTTCGCGCGCTGCAATGCAGCAAATATTAAGGAACTATCTGATATTCCGCCCATTATTCGAATTGGCACATGGCTTGCGATGCACAGGGCAACCACGCCGATATCGGCAGCACAGGCCAAGGAAGAATAGGAAATGCAGAACACCACCAAGCCGCTCTTCAACCGCTCCGACACGTTCTTCGGCGTGTGCGAAGGACTGGGCACCGATATCGGGGTCAACCCGAACCTGTTCCGCCTTGCGTTCGCGGGACTGCTGTTCTGGAATCCGGTACTTTGCTTCGCGACCTATTTCGGTCTCGGTGTGGTGGTCTATGCGCTGCGCTGGACGATGCCCGATCGGGCTGCCTATGCGCCTGCCGAGCAGGAGCAGGTCCACGGCGAAAACGACGAAGCGCCGGTTCCGACCACCGTCGCGGCCTGAGCGATAGAAAAAGAGCGCGGGATGCCGTCACCCCGCGCTCTTTCTACATTCCGAAATCAGATATGGATCGGTTTTCCGGTTACTGCCATCGCCGCTTCCTTGATCGCTTCCGAATGCGTCGGATGGGCGTGGCAGGTATAGGCGATGTCTTCCGACGTTGCGCCGAATTCCATCGCCTGCGCGGCCTGCGCGATCATCGTTCCGGCGACCGAAGCGATACACCACACGCCCAGCACGCGATCGGTCTTGGCATCGGCGATGACCTTTACGAAACCGTCGGGTTCGTGGTTGGTCTTGGCGCGGCTGTTGGCAAGCATCGGGAACTTGCCGACCTTCACGTCACCTTTCTCCTTGGCCGCTTCCTCGGTCAGGCCGACGCCCGCAACCTCGGGCCAGGTATAGACGACCGAAGGGATCACATCGTGGTTCACGATGCCGGTCTGTCCCGCGATATTTTCGGCGACCGCGATACCTTCGTCCTCTGCCTTGTGCGCGAGCATCGGGCCGGGCACGACGTCGCCGATCGCCCAGACGCCGTCGGTCTTGGTCCGGAAATCATGGTCGATCTCGATCTGGCCGCGCTGGTTGGTTTCCAGCCCCGCCTTGTCGAGCGCCAGCCCGTCGGTATTCGGCTTGCGGCCGATCGACACGAGGACGCAATCGGCCTCCATCGTTTCGGCGTCGCCGCCCTTGGCGGGTTCGAGCGTCAGCGTCGCCTTGCCGCCCTTGACCTTCACCTCGGTGACCTTGGTGCCGAGCTTGAACTCGATACCCTGCTTCTTGAAGATTTTGTTCGATTCCTTGCGGACATCGCCGTCGAAGCCGGGCAGGATCTGATCGAGGAATTCGACGCAGGTGACCTTTGCGCCCAGCCGGCGCCAGACGCTGCCGAGTTCGAGCCCGATCACGCCGCCGCCGATGACGACCATGTGCTTCGGCACCTTGGGCAGTTCGAGCGCGCCAGTCGAATCGACAACGACCTTCTGATCGATCTCGACGCCGGGAAGCGGGGTGACCGACGATCCGGTGGCGATGACGACATTCTTCGCGGTGACCGTCTCGTCGCCGACCTTCACCTTGTGCGCGTCCTCGAAGCTCGCACGGCCCTTCAGCCAGGTGACCTTGTTCTTCTTGAACAGGAATTCGATGCCGCCGGTAAGCTGCTTGACCGCGTCCTTGCGCTGGGCATGCATCGTGTCGAGGTCGAGCTTGGGGCTGACCTTGATGCCCATCTTTTCCATCGCGCCATTGGCGGCGGCGTCGAAATATTCGGACGCATGGAGCATCGCCTTGGACGGGATGCAACCGACGTTGAGGCAGGTCCCGCCCAGCGTCTCGCGGCTTTCCGCGCACGCCGTCTTCAGCCCCAGCTGCGCCGCGCGGATCGCCGCGACATAGCCGCCGGGACCGGCGCCGATTACCAGAACGTCATAATCAAATTCTGCCATATCTCACCTCGCGTCCCGATCTTGTCCGGGCGCCTGTTTGTTCAAATTAAAGGTCGATCAAAATCCGCGTCGGGTCCTCGATCGCGTTCTTCAGCGCGACGAGGAAGGTCACCGCCTCGCGGCCGTCGATCAGGCGGTGGTCATAGGTCAGCGCGAGGTACATCATCGGACGGATGACGATCTCGCCATTGCGGACCACCGGGCGGTCTTCGATCCGGTGAAGGCCGAGAACGGCGGCCTGCGGCGGATTGACGATCGGGGTCGACATCAGCGAGCCGAACACGCCGCCGTTGGAGATGGTGAAGGTGCCGCCCTTCATCTCGTCCATCTTCAGGTCGCCAGATTTTGCGCGCTTGCCGAAATCGCCGATCGTCTTTTCGACCTGCGCGACCGACATCTGGTCGGCCGAACGGATCACCGGCACGACGAGCCCCTGCGGTGCGGAAACCGCGACCGAGATGTCGGCATAGTCGTGATAGACGATCTCTTCACCGTCGATCTGCGCATTGACGGCGGGAACGTCCTTCAGCGCCATGCACGCGGCCTTCACGAAGAAGCCCATGAAGCCGAGGCGAACGCCGTGCTTCTTTTCGAACAGCTCCTTGTACTTGGTGCGCGCCTCGATCACCGCCGTCATGTCGACATCGTTGAAGGTCGTGAGCAGCGCCGCCTCATTCTGCGCGCTCTTCAGCCGCTTGGCGATCGTCTGGCGGAGGCGCGTCATGCGGACGCGTTCTTCCTTGCGTTCGCCACCGGCAGAGGGAGCCGGGGCAGGGGCCGGCGCAGGAGCGGGTTTGGCCTCGTCCTTGCTGCCGGCGGCCGCAAGTACGTCTTCCTTGGTGATGCGACCGTCCTTGCCGGTGCCCTTCACCGTGGCCGGGTCGACCCCGTGTTCGAGGATCGCGCGCCGGACCGAGGGAGATAGCGCAGCGGCTTCGACGCCGTCGCCCGCAGGGGCCTGCTGACCGGCCTGTTCGGGCTTCGCCTTTTCCGCGCCGCCCGATTTCGCTTCCGGCGGCGCCTTGGCTGCTTCCTTTGGCGCGGCATCGCCGGCCTCGATCGTCGCGATCACCGCATCGACCTCGACCGTGTCGCCGACCTCTGCCTTGTGCTCGCCCATCGTTCCGGCGACGGGCGAGGGGACCTCGACCGACACCTTGTCGGTTTCCAGGCTGGCGATCGGCTCGTCGGCCGCAACCGCGTCGCCCGGCTGCTTCAGCCATTCGCCGAGCGTTGCTTCGGTGATCGATTCGCCCAGCGTGGGGACTTTTACTTCGGTAGCCATTTTCGGATTCAGCCCTTCCGTGTCCTGCGGATCTCTTCTCTGACGCTATGCCCCAGCGCGTCGGCGACCAATGCGCCCTGTTCGGCCTGGTGCCGCTTCATCAGGCCCGTCGCGGGCGACGCCGCCGCCGCACGACCGGCATAGGTCGCGCGCGCCGGCTTCACGCCGGCATCGGCGAGACATTGTTCGATCAGCGGTTCGACGAAGAACCAGGCGCCGTTGTTCTTCGGCTCCTCCTGGCACCAGACAACCTCTTCAAGGTTGGTCATCTTCTTCAACCGTGCGGTCAGCGGCTCACCCGGGAAGGGATAGAGCTGCTCGACGCGAACGATCTGGGTGGTTGTGTCGCCCGCCGCGTCGCGTGCCTCGATCAGGTCGTAAGCGACCTTGCCCGAGCACAGCACCAGCCGCTTGGTTTCCTTGTCGGCAGGCGCCGACGGGTCCGAAAGAAGCCGGCGGAAATGGCTGTCGCCCAGGAAGTCCTCGGCGCTCGACACCGCCATCTTGTGCCGCAGCAGCGACTTGGGCGTCATGATGACGAGCGGCTTGCGGAAATTGCGGTGCATCTGCCGGCGCAGCAGGTGGAAATAATTGGCCGGCGTCGTGCAGTTCGCAACCTGCATATTATCCTGCGCGCAGAGCTGCAGATAGCGTTCGAGCCGTGCCGAGCTGTGCTCGGGACCCTGACCCTCATAGCCGTGCGGCAGCAGCAGCACGAGGCCGTTGGCGCGCAGCCACTTCGCCTCGCCCGACGCGATGAACTGGTCGATCATGATCTGCGCGCCGTTGGCGAAGTCGCCGAATTGCGCTTCCCACAGCACCAGCGTCTTCGGGTCGGCGAGCGCATAGCCATATTCGAAGCCGAGGACGCCGTATTCGGAAAGCGGGCTGTCGAGCACCTCGAACCGGCCATGCTCGATTTCGTCGAGCGGCACGTAGCGGTGGCCGTCCTTCTGATCGACCCAGACCGCATGGCGCTGCGAAAAGGTGCCGCGGCCCGAATCCTGACCCGACAGGCGGACGCCATAGCCTTCCGACAGCAACGCGCCGAACGCCAGCGCTTCGCCGGTCGCCCAGTCAAAATTCTCGCCGGTGTCGAACATCTTGCGTTTTGCGTCGAGTACGCGGCCCAGCGTCTTGTGCGGGTTGAGCGTGTCGGGAATCTCGGTCAGCTTGCGGCCGAGCGAGGTGAACAGCTTCTTGTCGATGCTGGTTTCGACGTTGCGCCGCGCACCTTCGGTGTCGACGGGTACGCTCAGCCCCGACCAGCGACCGGCGAACCAGTCGGCCTTGTTCGGCGTGTAGCTTTCGCCGGCGGAAAATTCGCCGTCGAGAAGCTCGGTGAATTCCTTCACCTTGTCGTTCAGGAAGGCCTGGTCGATCACGCCCTGTTCGATCAGGCGGTCGCCATAGACCTTGCTCACCGCCGGATGCTTCTTGATCGCGGCATACATCAGCGGCTGGGTGAAGCTCGGCTCGTCGCCCTCGTTATGGCCGAAGCGGCGATAGCACCACATGTCGATGACGATGTCGCGCTTGAACCGCTGGCGGAACTCGATCGCCATCTTGCACGCAAAGGTGACGGCCTCGGGATCGTCGCCATTGACGTGGAAGATCGGCGCCTGGACGCCCTTCGCCACATCCGACGGATAGGGCGAGGAACGCGCGAATTGCGGGCTCGTCGTGAAGCCGATCTGGTTGTTGATGACGAAGTGGATGCAGCCGCCGGTATTGTATCCGCGCACGCCGGAGAAGCCGAGGCATTCCCAGACCACGCCCTGGCCGGCAAAAGCGGCGTCGCCGTGGATCAGGACGGGCAGCGCCTGTTCGTGCTCGGCGAGGTCGCCGCGGAACGTTTGGATCGCGCGCGTCTTGCCCAGCACGACCGGGTCGACCGCCTCGAGGTGAGAGGGGTTGGCGACCAGCGACATATGGACGTTGATTCCGTCGAACTCGCGGTCGGTGCTGGTGCCGAGGTGATATTTGACGTCGCCCGAACCGCCGACATCCTCCGGATTGGCCGAACCGCCGGAAAATTCGTGGAAGATCACGCGGAACGGCTTCGCCATGACATTGGCGAGCACGTTCAGGCGGCCGCGATGCGCCATGCCATAGACGATCTCGCGAACGCCGTACTGGCCGCCATATTTGATGACCGCCTCAAGCGCCGGGATCATCGCCTCGCCGCCGTCGAGGCCGAAGCGCTTGGTGCCGACATATTTCTTGCCGAGGAATTTTTCCCACTGCTCGGCTTCGATCACCTTGGACAGGATCGCCTTCTTGCCCTCGGGCGTGAATTCGATCGCCTTGTCCTTGCCCTCCATGCGCTCCTGGAGGAAACGGCGTTCCTCGACATCGGCGATGTGCATGTATTCAAGGCCGACATTGCCGCAATAATTGGCACGCAGAATGTCGACGACCTCGCGGATCGTCGCGCTTTCAAGACCCAGCGCGCCGCCGAGATAGACCGGGCGGTCGATGTCGCTGTCGGGAAAGCCATGATATTCGGTGCGCAGATCCTCGGGCAGGTCCTGGTTGGACAGACCCAGCGGATCGAGATTGGCGGCGAGGTGACCGCGCACGCGGTAGGTGCGGATCAGCATCATCGCGCGGATCGAATCGCCCGCAGCCTTCGCGATGTCGTCGGTCGTCGGCTTTGCGCCGCCACTTGGCGCGGGCGTGCCCTTGCCCGGCTTGGGCGGACGGGGCGCCGGCTCCATCTGCGTCGGATCGAGCGCCGCGGTAAGCTGGTCGGTGTCCTTGGGCGGCCAGTTGGGATTGCCCCAGCTCGGCCCGTCCACGGCATTTTCCAGCCCGTCGAACCATTCGCGCCAGCCGGGTTCGACCGCCGACGGATCGGTCTTGTACTTCTTGTAGAGCGTTTCGACGAACGCCGGGCTTACGCCGCCGGCAATGTCCGCGAAATTGGGGCCTTCATATCCCATGGCCAAATTCCTCGCACCGCTTTCAAATCTATCGTCACCCCGGCAAAAGCCGGGGCCTCGTGCGGCAGGAGATTCCGGCTGCTGCCGGAATGACGGTTACTGGTTCAGCCCTTGAGCACCTCGACGAGCGTGGTGCCGAGCTCGCTGGGCGAATCGGCGACGCGGATACCCGCTTCTTCCATCGCCGCAATCTTGTCCTCGGCGCCGCCCTGGCCGCCCGACACGATCGCGCCGGCATGGCCCATGCGCCGTCCCGGAGGGGCGGTGCGGCCCGCGATGAAGCCGGCCATCGGCTTCTTGCGGCCCTTTTTCGCCTCGTCCTTCAGGAACTGCGCTGCTTCTTCCTCGGCCGATCCGCCGATCTCGCCGATCATGATGATCGATTCGGTCGCATCGTCGGCGAGGAACAGTTCGAGCACGTCGATGAAGTTCGTGCCGTTGACGGGATCGCCGCCGATGCCGACGGCCGTCGTCTGGCCGAGGCCGGCGTTGGTCGTCTGGAACACCGCCTCATAGGTCAGCGTGCCCGAACGCGAAACGACGCCGACCGAACCCTTCGAAAAGATGCTGCCGGGCATGATGCCGATCTTGCATTCGCCGGGCGTCAGTACGCCGGGGCAGTTCGGGCCGATCAGCCGCGACTTCGAACCCGAAAGCGCGCGCTTGACCTTGACCATGTCGAGCACCGGGATGCCCTCGGTAATGCACACGATCAGCGGGATTTCGGCGTCGATCGCCTCGAGGATCGAATCGGCGGCGAAGGGCGGCGGAACGTAGATGACGCTCGCATCGGCGCCGGTCTTCGACTTCGCTTCGGCGACGGTGTCGAACACGGGCAGGCCGAGATGCTCCATCCCGCCCTTGCCGGGGGTGACGCCGCCGACCATCTGCGTGCCGTATTCGAGCGCCGCCTTGGTGTGGAAGCTGCCGGTTTCACCCGTCATGCCCTGGGTGATGACCTTGGTATTCTTGTCGACGAGGATGCTCATTGGCTTATTGCGCTCCGGGTGTTTCGGGGGTTGCGGGCTTCTTGGCGAGCGGCGTGGACCGAAGGACGATCCATCCATTGTAGGCCGCCAGGTTCAGCGTCTCGACATCGTTTTGCGTCGAAGCGGACATCGCGCCGTTGAAATGCGCCGATGGCCGCGCCGTCAGCGGCTGATCGATATCAGTGGAATTGGGGAACAGGACCCTGCGCGCCGACAGATAGTCGTCGTCGCCGCCGCGCCATGCGACGAGGCACGAATCGGCCACGGGCGCACCCGCCACCGGCTTGGCGGTCGGGGCGAACAGATAGGTCGCGCCGTTTTCGATCGAATAGATGGGGTTCGGCGCCTGTTCTGCGGTGACGGGGGCGATGTTGCGCCCTGATGCGCCCAGCGTCTCGGCAAGCGCGCGCAGCGCGTCGGGCGCGACCTGTTCGATCTTCACCGCGCTCGCCTGATCGGCGCTGAACCGCATTCCGCCGCCATGGCAGATCGCGTTGAAGATCGTCATCGGCGCGAGAGGATCTTCGGGCATCGGTTGCGGGGCCGGTGCCGATTCGGCCGCCGGTCGCTTGCCCTGCTTGCCGCCGGGACGGTGCTGCGCAAGTGCCGGCGTCGCCGCGACGGCGACACCCAGCACCAGCGCAAGCGCCGAACGGCTCATGCGAGCGATTGGTCGATCGACTTGCATGCGACCAGCAGCTCCTTCACCGCGTCGACCGAGGTCTGGAAGTTGGCCTTGGCGGTTTCGTTCAGTTCGATCTCGACCACGCGCTCGACGCCGTTCGCGCCGATCACGATCGGAACGCCGACATACAGATTGTCGACGCCGTACTGGCCGGTGAGGTGCGCGGCGCAGGGCACCAGGCGCTTCTTGTCCTTCATGTAGCTCTCGGCCATCACGATCGCCGATGTGGCCGGTGCGTAGAAGGCGCTGCCGGTCTTCAACAGGCCGACAATCTCGCCACCGCCGTTGCGCGTGCGGTCGACGATCTGATCGATACGCTCCTGCGTCGACCAGCCCATCTTGATGAGATCGGGAACCGGGATGCCGGCGACGGTCGAATATTCGACAACCGGGACCATCGTGTCGCCGTGCCCGCCGAGCACGAACGCGGTGACGTCTTCGACCGAGACGTCGAATTCCTCGGCAAGGAAGTGGCGGAAGCGGCTCGAATCGAGCACCCCCGCCATGCCGACGACCTTCTGGTGCGGCAGTCCGGAAAATTCACGCAGCGCCCAGACCATCGCGTCGAGCGGGTTGGTGATGCAGATGACGAACGCATCGGGCGCATATTTGGCGATGCCTTCGCCGACCGACTTCATGACCTTCAGGTTGATTTCGAGAAGGTCGTCGCGGCTCATGCCCGGCTTGCGGGGAACGCCGGCGGTGACGATGCAGACGTCGGCGCCTTCGATGTCGGCATAGTCGTTCGCGCCCTTCAGATCGGCGTCGAAGCCTTCGGGCGGGCCGGCCTGCGCCAGATCGAGCGCCTTGCCCTGCGGCATTCCTTCGGCGATGTCGAACAGGACGATGTCGCCCAGTTCCTTCATCGCGGCGAGATGGGCGAGCGTGCCGCCGATCATGCCGGAACCGATCAGCGCGATCTTCTTGCGAGCCATGATATCTCCTCTATCCGGTGCGTCGGACTCGAGCGCCCAGGCGCGAAACGTTGCGCGGCTTAGGCGCTTTGCCGCCGCGGGGCAACCGCTAACACGCAAAGGTTAAGCGCTTTCTTTGCAGTTGCGAAGCAATTGCAATAAAGCGGCGTGCAGCTAGCGATCGGCACCCGGCGGGGCGTCGGTCCAGCGCAGATATTGATCTGCCAACACGTCGAACGCCTGTTTGCGCCGTCCGGTTTCAGATTCGAGCCCCTTTCGGTTCCAGCCTTGCTGATAAATAGGGTGCTGGCGGCGCGGAGACCGGAAATCCTTCAGGATCCAGGGCGACATTCCGCGCAGGAACGGGACCTTCTCCGCCATCTTTAGCGTCTGCCGATAATATTCGGCCTGATACTCCTCGGAGAATTTGTGCGTCGCCGTCGGGTCGTGAAAGCCCGCTTTCGCCGCCGCACCGAGTTCGGAGAAGATGAGCGGCTTGCGATATTTGGATGCCCAGGCGATCGATGGCAGCGACGCCAGGCTGTCGTCGCCGTACCAGCCGTTATAGGTGTTCACCGCCATCACATCGAGCGCGGGGATCAGCGGGTCGTCGATCACGACGGTATCGACGCCGTCGCGCTTCTCCCGGTGGCTGAGAAGCGCTGCGGAGATCAGGCGCGTTCCGTCGAGCCGCCGCGCATCGGATGCGAGCGTCGTCAGGAAATGCGTGCGCGCATCGCTGACCGGCGTTTCATTGCCGACGCTCCACAGGATGATCGAGGCACGGTCGCGGTCGCGAAGAATATTCTCGGCGAGCATCGTGCGTGCCTGTTTCAAGGTGTCGGCGTCGTCGAACGCGACCCGCCAATAGACCGGAATCTCGCTCCAGACGAGCAGGCCAAGCTTGTCGGCCATGCGCGTCATCACGGGCGAATGCGGATAATGCGCCAGGCGAACATAATTGGCGTGGAGGCCCTGTTTCGCCTCGGTCAGCAGCGCGCGCGCAGCTTCGGGCGTGATCGCGCGCGTGGGGTCGGCGCCGAATTCCTCCTCATGGATGCAGATACCGCGCAGGAAAACGGACTTGCCGTTCAGCAGGATGCGATCGCCATCGACGGAGACGGTGCGAAAGCCCACTTGGTCGTGCCAGACATCGTCGCCCGCGGTCACGCGGACATCGTAGAGCGTCGGCGATTGCGGCGACCAGCGTTTCAGCCCCGCGGGCGCGGGCGCGTCGGCGCTCCAATTGCCTTGCGCGTCGCTGCGCGCGGTCATGGTCAGGCCGAGGCCGCCAACCGCGATCCGCACCGCGCGATTGGCGGCGGCCGGGCCGTCGAGCGTGCCGCTGGCGACGATCCGCCCGTCGCGGGTCAACCGGACCCACGCATCGTCGACATAGGTTTCGGGCACCGTGATGAGCGTCACCGCGCGGGTGATGCCGCCATAGGTTTCCCAGTCGGTGACGGGCGGGGGCACATCTTTATCGCCGCGCTGCGAATCGACGCCGACGGTGATCTGGTTGTCGCCGTCGCGCAGCAGGTCGGTCACGTCGAAGGCAAAGGGTGTGAAACCGCCGCGATGTTCGCCGACATGTTCGCCGTTCAGATAGACATGCGCGGCATAGTTGGCGGCGCCGAAATGCAGGAAGACGCGCTTGCCGGGCTGGGGGTGCGCATCGAAATGGCGCTGATACCAGACCAGCCCCTGATAGTGGCGCATCTCCGCCGACTGGGTCAGCCAGGACTGCGGCAGCGTGACGACGGGCGAGCGACCGAGATCCTGTTCGAACAATGCGCTGCCGTCGCGGCGTTCGGTCTCGGCAATATCGATATCGGCATAGCGCCTGCTCGACATGGCGGGCTTCCCGCCGTGAAAGCCGGCCATGCCGTCGCGATAGGGGTCGATCGACATGTGCCACGGCCCGGACAGGTCCCGGGCGGGACGAAGGTCGGCGGCGGCGAGAACCGGCGCTATCCTGGGCGGTGAACTTTCCTGCGCAAGCCCCGGTTGCGCACTGAAAACCGTCATGAGTGCGGCGACGAGCATCGCGGTTCGCATCAGGCCAGACCCCCTCTTTTCCCTGTTCTTGTCGGGGTGAGGCTAGGCGGTAGCGGTATCAGCGTCCAGACTGTTCGCCCTCGCCATGCCCCTTGGCCAGATATTCGTCCGAGCGCATCTCGTTGAGGCGCGACACGGTGCGTTCGAATTCGAACTTGCCGTCGCCTTCCTCGTAAAGATGTTCGGGCGCGGCATCGGCGGCGGCGAGCAGCTTGACCTTATGTTCGTAGAGCGCATCGATCAGCGTCACGAACCGCGCTGCTTCGTTGCGGTTCTCCGGCCCGAGTCGCGGAATACCGACGATGATGACCGTGTGAAAACGGCGCGCAATGGCCAGATAGTCGGACGATCCGCGCGCTTCTGCGCATAGCCGTTTGAAACTGAATACCGCGACGCCCTTCAGGCATTTGGGGACATGCATTTCGCGCGTGCCGCCGACATTCAGCTCGCAGGTCGGCACATGCGCGCGGTCCTCGACCGGATAGTCGGTCAGGCGAAAAAAGGCGTCGGACAGTTCCTGTGTCGCTTCCGGTCCGTTGGGCACCAGCCAGGTGTCCATCCGGCCGAGCCGGTCGAGCCGGTAATCGACCGGGCCGTTGAGCGGCATGACATCCATGCGCTCCTCGATCAGGTCGATAAAGGGCAGGAACAGGCTGCGGTTGAGCCCGTCCTTGTACAGGTCGCGCGGGGGGCGGTTCGACGTCGCGACAAGCGTCAGCCCGCGTTCCATCATCTCTGTGAACAGCCGCGACATCACCGCTGCGTCGGCGGTATTGTTGATGACCATCTCGTCAAAGGCGAGCAGGCGGACATTCTCGGTGAGCGCTGCGGCAACCGGCGGGATCGGGTTGCCCGCTTCCTTCTTGCGCTCCTCGGCGATGCGTTCATGCACTTCGAGCATGAATTCGTGGAAATGGACGCGGCGTTTCCGCTGGATCGCAAGATTTTCGAAGAACAGGTCCATCAGCATCGATTTGCCGCGGCCGACCCCGCCCCAGAGATAGAGCCCGCGCGGCGCCTCTGGCGCCTTGCCGAGTGCGCGCCACAGGATGCTGCCGCGACGCGGCGATGCTTCGAGCTCGCGCGCGAGCTGTTCGAGCCGCTTCGCCGCCGCTGCCTGTTCGGCATCGGGCTTCAATTCGCCCGCCTCGACGAGCGCTTCGTACCGTGCGTAGAGTTCGCTCATGCCAGCGTGCCGTGGTGAGCGAAGCTCGGGTCGTCATCCCTGCGCAGGCGCGGGGCCAGACGCGCAACGCCCGACGGAGAAACGCGGCATTCGAGAATATCGATTCCCGCCTTCGCGGGAATGACGGCAGGAGAGGAAACGGTCACTCTTCTGACTTTCACTTGCGGGTAGGCTTCCGCACCGTTCCCGAAAAGCTGGCGGCGATGTCTTCACCGTCCTCGCCCTGTACGATCAGCCCGCGCAGGAAGAGTAGGCGTCCGGTCTCACGCAGCAATTCGACGCGCGCCTCGATATCCTCACCGATTCGCGCGCCGCCGATGAACTGCACCGACAGGTCGAGCGTCACGGCGGTACCGGCGGTCAGGATACCGAAGCCACGCCCGGCGGCGAACAGCGCGACATCGATAAAGCCCATCAGCGCGCCGCCATGGACGTTGTTCGACAGGTTGGAATGCTTGTGCTCGGGCGTCATGCGGACGCGCGCGAGCTTGCCCTCGATCCGCACCGCCATCGGCCCGAGCATCGAATTGAACCGGCTCGGGTCGCTCAGCTGCCAGCGCTTCCAGCCCGGCAGGTCGGGATGGTCCTCGTAAACGAAGCTGGGCGGCGCTGCGTCTTCTGCCATGCGGTGATCGCCGTCGTCAGACGGCGCGTTCGACCATCATCTTCTTGGTTTCGGCGATCGCCTTGGCCGGGTTCAGGCCCTTGGGGCAGGTGTTCGCGCAGTTCATGATCGTGTGGCAACGATACAGGCGGAACGGGTCCTCGAGCTCGTCGAGCCGCTCGCCGGTCATCTCGTCGCGGCTGTCGGCGAGCCAGCGATAGGCCTGGAGCAGGATCGCAGGGCCGAGGAACTTGTCCGAATTCCACCAATAGCTGGGGCACGAGGTCGAGCAGCATGCGCACAGGATGCACTCGTACAAGCCGTCGAGCTTGTCGCGCTGTTCGGGCGACTGTAGCCGTTCCTTGCCCGCCGGCGGCGGCGTCACGGTCTTCAGCCAGGGCTGGATCGAGGCATATTGCGCGTAGAAATGCGTGAAATCGGGGACGAGGTCCTTGATGACCGCCATGTGCGGCAGCGGCGTGATGCGGATTTCGCCCTTCAGGTCCTCGATCGCGGTGGTGCAGGCAAGGCCGTTCTTGCCGTCCAGGTTCATCGCGCACGACCCGCAAATGCCCTCGCGGCACGAGCGGCGAAAGGTCAGCGACGAATCCTGCTCGCCCTTGATCTTGATGAGCGCGTCGAGAACCATCGGCCCGCAATCGTCGAGATCGACGGTAAAGGTGTCGTAGCGCGGATTTTCACCCGAATCGGGATCGTAGCGGTAGATCTTGAACCGTTTCACCCGTTCGGCGCCTTCCGGGGCAGGGTGGTTCTTGCCCTTCTTGATGACGCTGTTCTTCGGCAGGGTGAATTCGGCCATGGTCTCTTCCGTGCTTTCGACTGGGCTTCGACATGGGACGCGCACGCTTCCCGGTCAACCTCGGCAGCGCGATAGACCAGCAGGCGGCTGCGCGCAAACCCCTCAGATCACGTCGAGGACCAGCCCCTTGTCGCGCGCCTCCTCGGCGTCGATGTACCAGTTCTCGGGCGCGCGCTCGCGGACCTCCTCGAAATCGACCTTCGACCCGGCGACGAGGTCGCGAAATCCCTCCTCCTCGATCCGGATCGAATGCTCGATCTCGTGGAGATTTGCCTTCAGCGTATCGACGCAGGTGCGCAGCGGCCCGTTGAGGGTGATCGTCTTCGAAATCAGCCGCTCGTGGATCATGATGCGCGTTCCCTTGGTCAGGAAACGCTTGTCGACCGGAAAGGCGGCCATGAAGGTCGCGCCCGCCGAATAGACCGCGACCTTGCCGAGGAACAGGATCTCGCGGCCGGTATAGTCGCGCATCAGCCGCACCTCGTCGCCCATCAGCCGCGCAACCTCCGGATCGCCGCCCAGCGTCGAGATCGCGATGACAAGCGTGCCGTCGGCCGGCGCATTGCCGAGCTGATCGCGGAACGACTGGTACATCGCCTGATCGACCGGCCCCGACAGATGGATATGCGGGCTGGCGAGAAGGGGATACTGGTTCGCCTTGCTCTCGCCGCCGGCCGTATCGGGCGCGGGAGCGGGCGTCTGGGCGGGCGTCGGCGTTTCCTGGTCCATGGAGCGCGCAACCGGCGTGGCGCGATTCGGTTCCCGCAAGCCCCGCGCTTTCCATGCCAGACGCAACCCGAACACAAGCGTCGCGACCCCGCCGAGCAGGATCAGCAGCAACGCGGCATAAACGAGAAACGGCGACGGCATGACGGGACAACGCCGCGCTACGCTGTCGGCTCCGAACGGGCGGGAGGCGCGAGCAAGGCGGCACGTGTGGCGGCCGCAAGATATAGCGCGACTACTCCGCCGCAAACCGACAAATAGCTGGACGTCGGAAACTGGATCGCCACGGCCAAAGCAAGCGGCGCGGCGATCAGCATGAAAGCTATCGTGACACCCCATGAACGCAGGCGTCGGTCTGAATCCCAATATAGTAACGAGACGGGAAGCTCGCCGAACAGCTGCGTGATCAAGATGCCCAGCGGCACCACCACGGCTGCTGCCGCAATGGTGAAGGTCACAAGTCCCTCCAACGGGATACCGATCGAATCGGCGCACCATGGAAACATGACGCGGTCGAGGTCAACATATAGACTGATCGACCAACCCATCAGATTCAGGGCAAGCACCCCCAGCCCGATCAGCACGAATGAAGATCTCGACTTCGGCGTCCGCAACCAAGACCAAGCGGCCGCCCTCGTTATGCAAAGCGAATAGGCGATTCCCGCGACAGTGCAGGCGGCCAGAATCAGATTGAGGCCAGTGTCGACCAGCGGATATCGCCAGGTCATCAGCGCGTAATAGCGATCGGCCGCCGCTTGTTGCGCGGCTCCGCGGCTCGTGCCGCCAGCGCACCAGCTATTCCATTCCTGCATCGCCAAAGCGTGGTCAGAATATGGCGGCAGCGTCAGGCCCCAAATAAGGAGAGCGCCACCGATTATAAAACCGGCGGCGCTCCCGATGATGGTCCAACCGAAAAGCGTCGGCCGGCGGTACAAGATCAATAAACCCGCTTCTTCGGCTCGATATAGCTGATCTCGTCGGTCAGCGTGTAGTCGTGGACCGGGCGATAGTCGATCGCGACCTTGCCGTCCTTGCCGCCCCAGCCTTCGAAGGTGGTGACGGTGTGCTTCATCCAGTTGGCGTCGTCGCGCTCGGGATAATCCTCGTGGCTGTGCGCGCCGCGGCTTTCCTTGCGGTTGGCCGCCGAACGGATCGTCACCATCGCCTGCGCGAGCAGGTTGTCGAGCTCGAGCGTTTCAACGAGGTCGGTGTTCCAGATCAGCGAACGGTCGCTGACATGGACGTCCTGCATGCCGGCATAGATCTTGTCGATCTCCTTGATGCCTTCCTGCATCAGCTCGTCGGTGCGGAACACCGCGCAATGCTTCTGCATCGTCTTTTGCATCTTCGAACGGATTTCGGCGGTCGGCGAGCCGCCATCGGCATTGCGGAAATGGTCGAGCCGGGTCAGCGCCATTTCCTCCGACCCCTTGGGCAGCGGATCATGCGCGGTGCCGGGCTTCAACGTTTCCTTCAGGCGCAGGCCGGTCGCGCGGCCGAACACCACGAGGTCGATCAGCGAGTTGGAGCCGAGCCGGTTGGCGCCGTGCACCGACACGCAGGCGGCTTCGCCCACCGCGAACAGGCCGGGGACGACCGCATCGGGGTTGCCGTCCTTCAGATGGACGACCTCGCCGTGATAATTGGTCGGGATGCCGCCCATATTGTAATGTACCGTCGGCACCACCGGCAAAGGCTTGCGCGTCAGGTCGACGCCCGCGAAAATCTTGCCGGTCTCGGTAATGCCGGGCAGGCGTTCGTGCAGCACCTTCGGATCGATGTGATCGAGGTGCAGGAAGATGTGGTCCTTTTCCTTTCCGACGCCGCGGCCCTCGCGGATTTCCATCGCCATCGACCGCGACACGACGTCGCGGCTGGCGAGGTCCTTGGCGGACGGGGCATAGCGCTCCATGAAGCGCTCGCCTTCCGAGTTGGTCAGATAGCCGCCTTCGCCGCGTGCGCCCTCGGTAATGAGCACGCCCGCGCCGTAGATGCCGGTCGGGTGGAACTGGATGAATTCCATATCCTGCAGCGCGATTCCGGCGCGCAGGCACATCGCGTTGCCGTCGCCGGTGCAGGTGTGCGCAGAGGTCGCCGACTGGAATGTGCGGCCATAGCCGCCGGTCGCGAGCACGACGGCGTGCGCGCGGAAGCGGTGGATCGACCCGTCATCGAGGCACAGCGCGATGACGCCGCGGCACTTGCCGTCCTCCATGATGAGGTCGAGCGCGAAATATTCGATGAAGAAATCGGCGTCGTATTTCAGGCTCTGCTGATAGAGCGCGTGGAGCATCGCATGGCCGGTACGGTCGGCCGCGGCGCAGGTGCGCTGTACCGGAGGGCCCTTGCCCATATTCTGCATATGGCCGCCGAACGGGCGCTGATAGATGGTGCCATTGTCGTTGCGGCTGAACGGCACGCCGGCATGTTCAAGCTCATAGACCGCCTGCGGCGCTTCGCGGCACAGATATTCGATCGCGTCCTGGTCGCCCAGCCAGTCCGATCCCTTGACGGTATCGTACATGTGCCACGACCAGTGATCGGGCGTGTTGTTGCCCAGCGACGCGGCGATCCCGCCCTGCGCGGCGACGGTGTGGCTGCGCGTGGGAAAGACCTTGGAGATATTGGCCGTCTTGAACCCGGCTTCGGCCGAACCCATCGTCGCGCGCAGGCCCGATCCGCCGGCGCCGATCACCACCGTGTCATAGGTGTGGTCGATGATCTTGTAGGCCTCTGTGGCTTGGCTGTCGGCCATTATGCGGGTGCTCCGGTGAATGCGATTCGAAGAACGGAAAAGATGCCGATGGCTGCGCCGGCGATGGTGAAGGCGTTGAGCAGCACCATCAACACGAACTGCTTGTGGTCGTGGACATAGTCCTCGATCAGCACCTGCAGCCCGAGCCGCGCATGATAGAAGACGCTGGCGATCAGCAAGATCATCGGGATCGCTGCCCAGCCCGAGGACAGCCACGCCGTGACCGTGGCATAGTCATGTCCCGGCAGGCGCGCGACCGAGGCGATAAACCACAGCATCAGGATCAGGTTGGCGCCGGCGGTCAGCCGCTGGTGCCACCAGTGATGCGTGCCCTCGCGCGCTGATCCCAATCCGCGAACGCGGCCGAGTTCGGTTCCTGTGCCCATGTTATTTGCCCCAGATCAGAAAGGCCCAGAAGGCCGCGGTCGCGAGGATCGAGAAGACGATCGTGACGATCGCCCAGCTCTTGTTCGTCTTCAGCTCGTAACCCGCGCCGGTATCGAGCACGAAATGGCGAATCCCGCTCGCCAGATGCTGGAAGAAGGACAGCGTCAGCCCGATCCCGACGATGTAGCCGACCACGTTGAACGCACCGCTGTCGAGCGTGAACAGGTCGATAAAGGCGTTATAGCTCGCCTCGCCGCCCGCCGCGGCGGCCAGCCACCATATCGTCAGCACCGTACCGATCAGCGCCATGCCGTCGCCGGTCGCGCGGTGAAGGATGGAGACCAGCATGTGCGGTCCCCATTTGTAGATGCCCAGATGCGGGGATAGCGGGCGCGATTTCGAAGGTGCTGTAGCCAAAACGGTTTCCTTTCGCGGGTGCGTGCTACTTACGCGCCATGCGCGCGGATGCAAGTGGATCGGCTCGGCTTTGGCTAACCACGCCTTAACTTCTGGCGCGATAGAAATGGCGATCAAGGAATCAATTCCAGGTTTTCGGGGGTCGCAATACGTGTCGCTACCAGCAAAAAAGGATCTGCCGCCGATCGGGAAGCTCAGCGCCGAGATCGATCTCGGTGCGCGGCTGAAGATCTTTGACTTCGAAGGCCAGCTGACGCGTCAGGCGCGCGAGGCATGGGACATTCTGGAACCCGAATGCCGGGCGGTGTCCGAAGCCTATTGGCAGCAATGGCTGCGCTGCTTCGCCGATGAAAGCGAATGGGCGCCGCACGAAACCGAAAAGATGATCGACCTTGGCTGCGCGTTCCTGCGCAACCGTTTTCTCGATACGAGCGGGCGCGCCTGGGTCGAATCGATCGAACGATCGGTGGCGGCCGCCTATGCCGAAAATATCCCGCCGATGGCGCTGCTGTCGATGATCAGCGCCAGCGACCGCGCGGCGCTCGATATCCTGATGGACAAGGTCGAGCGCGACGATCCGCGACTCAACGGCCTGATCGATACGCTGATGCGGCTGTCTGCGCTCGAAGGCGACATCACCGTGGCGCTGTACAATGATTATCGCGAATATTCGGCACAGGTGGCGCGCGATCGGCTGGCCAATGACTTCCGCGACAGTATCGGCCTGACCGTCGAGCGCGCCTCGCATGAGGGCGAGACGCTGCGTTCGCAGGCGGGCCAGACATCTGCCTCGGCGCGCGGAATGCTCGGCAAGACGTCGGAGGTCGCGGCGGCCGCCGAACAGTCGGCGGTGGCGATGCGCGAAGCCGCTCAGACCGCGGCAGGGCTGATTCGCGCGATCGAGGACGCACGTAGCGAGGTGGAGATCGCCGCTGAAATCGCCAACCGCGCTTCGACCCAGGCGGGCGAGGCGGTCGGTGTGTCGGAAGCGCTTTCGGATCATGCCAAGTCGATCGAATCGATCCTCGGACTGATCCGCGACATTGCCGGCCAGACCAATCTGCTTGCGCTCAACGCCACGATCGAGGCGGCGCGCGCGGGCGATGCGGGGCGCGGCTTCGCTGTGGTGGCGCAGGAGGTGAAGAGCCTCGCCAACCAGACTGCGCGCGCGACCGACGATATCGCCGCAAAGATCGCCGCGATCCAGGCGGCGACCAAATCGACCGTGGAAACCAACGCCTCGATCCGAACCACGGTGACCGAGGTGCAGCAATCGGCTGACCGGATCCGCGGCGCGATGGAAGCGCAGGCGCAGACCGTCACCGCGATTACCGCGGCGGTCGACGAAACCGCGCTCGCCGCCGATTCGATGTCGACGACGATTGCCGCGATCCGGGAGGACACCGAAAGCGTCGCGTCGGAAATCGACAGCGTCGGCGAGGGCTTTGCGGTGCTCGACAACGAACTCGCAACGCTGAAGGGCCGCGCGAGCGACTTTGTAACCAAGGTCGCCGTGTGACGGCGTAGAAGGGCTCGGGGCCATGGAACAGCAATCGGTCGCATCCGGACAGGGACATGCCGCGATGATGAACGCGATGACCGAGCGATTCGGTGATTTCGACCGGGACGGCCTGATCGGGTCCGCGTGCGAGGAAATCAGCGCGATCATAGATGGTCGATGCGACGAGATTGCAGAGGCGTTTCTCGACAGTCTGCTGGATGCGCCCGCTGTGGTGGCGGCGACCGGGCGGTTGTCGGACGCCGACCGTGAACGCCAGCTCCGCGAATCGACTGCCTATGTTCGCGCAAAATATCGCGAACCGCTCAGCCGCGACTGGCTTTCCATGGCGCTGCGCAATGCCGCGCGCTGTCACAAGGCGGGCCTACCGCTTCACGCCTTTCTGTCGGCGCTGTCGGTCGGGCATACCAAGCTGATGGAATTCATCCGCGAGGCGGTTGTCGGCGACGCCGGCAAGGCCTGCACCTTGTGCGACGCGATCCAGCGGCTTGCGATGGTCGAAGCCGCGGTGATGGCGGAACATATCGCCTATCGCGACGATATGCAGGCGCGCAAAGTTCGCAACGAGCAATCGGACGATTTCCGCCACAATATCGGATCGACACTCGAAGACACGGCGGTTCTCGGCAACCGGATTCGCGGTCAGGTGGGGACGGCCTCGGCCGCTGCGCGCGGGATGCTCGACAAGACTTCCGAGGTCGCGACCGCGGCCGAACAGTCGGCGGTGGCGATGCGCGAGGCGGCGCAGACGGCGGGCGGGCTGATCCGCGCGATCGAGGATGCACGACGCGAAGTGGAGGCGGCTGCCGACATCGCCAACAAGGCATCGATCCAGGCGGGGGACTCGGTTCGCACGTCAAGCGCGCTGTCCGAACATGCCAAGTCGATCGAATCGATCCTCGGGCTGATCCGCGACATTGCCGGCCAGACCAATCTGCTTGCGCTCAACGCCACGATCGAGGCGGCGCGCGCGGGCGATGCGGGACGCGGCTTTGCGGTGGTGGCGCAGGAGGTGAAGAGCCTCGCCAGCCAGACGGCGCGCGCCACCGACGATATCGCTGCCAAGATCGCCGCGATCCAGGCAGCCACCGAATCGACGGTGATGAGCAGCACCTCGGTTTCCTCGACCGTGGGCGAGGTGCAGGAATCGGCGAACCGAATCCGCACCGCGATGGAGGCGCAGGCGCAGACCGTTACCGCGATCACGTCGGCGGTCGATGAAACCGCGCTCGCGGCTGATTCGATGTCGGGCACCATCGCCTCGATCCGCGAGGATACGCAGAATGTCACCGGAGAGATCGGTACGCTTGAGGCTGAGTTCGCGCATGTCGGTGACCGGCTGGAGCAGTTGAAGACCGCTGCCGAGCGGTTCTCCTCGTCGGTAGCCGCCTGAGGTTCAAAGGCTCGACTTCCCCAGCTTGCCGCCTGTAGGTGGGGGCATGACCACCAATATTCTCCTTACCGGATCGAGCCGCGGCATCGGCGCGGCGATTGCAGACAGTTTCGACCGACCCGATGTTCGTCTGGTGGGCCACGGTACCAAAACGGGTATCCCCGCAGACTTCACCGACCCCGATGCGCCGCGTTCGCTATGGGAACGCGCGCTGGAGGCGCTCGACGGGCGCATCGACGTACTCGTCAACAATGCCGGTATTTTCGAGGCGTCTGCGCTCGACCAGCCGCATGACGACTGGGTCGCCGACTGGGAACGCACGATGCAGGTCAATCTGACCGCGAGCGCGCAGCTATGTCGGCTTGCGGTGCGTCACTGGCAGGAAAACGGCGCGAAGGGCCGGATCGTCAACATCGCCAGCCGCGCGGCCTATCGCGGCGACAGCCCGGCGCACTGGCACTATGCCGCGTCGAAGGCGGGCATGGTCGCGATGACGAAAACGATCGCGCGCGGTTATTCGGGTGAGGGCATCCTGGCTTTTGCGATCTGCCCCGGCTTCACGATGACGGGAATGGCGGACGATTATCTGGAAAGCAGGGGCGGTGCGCAGTTGCTTGCCGATATTCCGCTGGGCCGGGTCGCCGATACCAGCGAAATCGCCACGATCGCGCGATTCTGTGCGCTTGAGGCTCCCGAATCGATGACCGGCGCGGTAATCGACGCCAATGGCGCGAGTTTCGTGCGATAGGCGTTCGCGCAAAATAGCGGGAGAGCGATCATGGCGGAGGAACAGGCGGTACGTTCGCCATCGGTGATTCGGTGGGTGCTGTGGGGCTTTGCCGGCGTCGGCGTGCTGGCGGCGATCGCGATGATCTATGTCGCGTTGCAGGTCGTCAGTTTCGAACGTTCGCAGCAGCGCAAACCCGCAAAGGTGACGACCGAGAAAACGGAAGAAACCTATGCCGTCGCCGATGTTCGCGACATTCCGGGCACCCGCTTTGCCGAAATCGCTATCGCGACCGCCGATTCGGTGTCGGATTCGGGATCTTATTCCTCGCGCAAGGGCGATATCGACCAGCGCAATGTCCTGCTGCTCGACAAGACGAGCGGCGAAAGCAGAAAGCTGCTTCCGGCCAACAGCCGGCGGATCGTGGATATCCGTTTCTTCCCCGCCGCCGCCGATGCGCAGCCGGTCGCGGATCAGGGCGATGCGCCCGCGGATAATCCGGATGCCGCGCCCTCGGTCGTCGAGGTGGTGACCGATGGCGCCGGGCAGAAGCAGCCGCCTGCGGCCTATTATGTCATCCAGGTCCGCCAGAAGGATGGCCCGGAAGAAGATGTGCTGGTCGGCAATCTCGACACCGGACGACAGAAATTCGTGCTGAAGAATGTCGATGGTATCGACAAGATGTGGATGCAGAGCCCGACCCGGCTTGCGATCCTGATGCGCCAGGGTCAGAAGCTGATCTACCGCGCGATCGAAGTCCCGGAGCTGAAGGTTGTCGCCGAACGCCCGGTGGAGATCGATTGATGGCTGAGAGCTGGAAGCTGGTGCTTCCCTGTACGCGTGACGAGGCAGAACGGATCGAGGTGGAGGGAGAGGCGCTGGCTGCGCTCGAGCCGCCGCCGGTGCTGATGACCAGCGAGCGAGTCGAGGACGACCCCGATTCGTGGCAGCTTGAGGCGTTTTTCGACGCCAAGCCCGATCGGCGCACGGTGGCCGCGATCCGCGCGCTGGTCCCCAGTGCGGCGGATACGGATGCCGATCCCGAACGGATCGAGGAGCAGGATTGGGTCACGCTCAGCCAGCAGGGGCTTGAGCCCGTTCATGCCGGGCGCTTCTACGTGCACACCAGCACCAATAGGGGCGAAGTTCCGGCCGGCGCGGTGCCGTTCCTGATCGAGGCGGGGCTCGCGTTCGGAACCGGGCAGCATGACACGACGACCGGGTGCCTGCTGACGCTCGATGCGTTGAAGCGTGGCGGCGCCAATTTCCGCAACATCATCGATGTCGGCACGGGAACGGGGTTGCTCGCCTTTGCCGCGATGCATCTGTGGGCACTGGCGCGCGCAACCGCATCCGATATCGACCCCCGCGCGATCGACGTCGTGCGCGAAAATGCTGCGGCGAACGGGGTGCCGCTAGGCAGCGGGCCGGGACGGCTGGCGCTCGCCGCGGCGGCAGGGCTGGACCACAAGCTGTTGATCGACCGCGCGCCCTATGACCTGATCGTCGCGAACATCCTTGCCGGGCCGCTGATCGAACTTGCGCCGATGCTGGCAACGGCGCTCAGCCCCGGTGGCACGCTGGTGCTTGCCGGGCTGCTCGAAAAGCAGCGCGAGCAGGTGGAGCGCGCCTATCGTCGTCATGGGCTGCGCGTCGCGTCGCGGATCGCCGGCGAATGGCCTGCGCTCCGCCTCGTCAAGCGCATTCGCTATGGCGCCGGACGCACCACCCGGCCCGGCCCGCGCGGAACCGGCGCCACCCCCGATTTCGGAAGCTGGTAGGTTTCAGGCGGTTTCCGGCATCTGCGCGGCCTTTGCCTTGGCATAGGCCTGCGTTCCGTTGGTGATGATGTCGTCGCCCGGCACCAGTTCGGCAACCGCAATGTCCGGCTGGTCGAGGATTTCGGCGTAGAGCGGTGCGAAATCGCTCTCCACCGTCACGCGCAGCAATTCGTCGAAGCTGGGGATGACGAAATAATTCTGCTGGAAATCGTCGATCCGGTAATCGGTCCGCATCACGCGCTTCAGGTCGAAGCGGATGCGGTTGGGGCTCGGGTCCTCCAGCGCGAACTGGCTTTCCGAATAGCTCGACACGATGCCCGAGCCATAGATGCGCAAGCCCTCTTCTTCCTCGATCAGGCCGAATTCGACGGTGTACCAGTATAGCCGGGCAAGCTGTTTCAGCGCGCCGAGTTCAAGCGCGCGCAGGCCGCCACGGCCATAGGCTTCCAGATAATCGGCAAAGCGCGGATCGGCGAGCATCGGAACATGGCCGAACACGTCATGGAAGACGTCGGGTTCCTGCAGATAATCGAGCTGGTCGGCGCGGCGGATGAAATTGCCGGCAACGAAGCGGCGGTTCGCCATATGGTCGAAGAACACGTCGTCGGGGACGAGGCCGGGAACGGCGACGACTTGCCAGCCGGTCAGCTTCATCAGCCGTTCGGACAATTCCTCGAAATCGGGGATGCCGGGCTTCGACAGCTTCAGGACGTCGAGACCGCGAAGATACGCCTCCGACGCGCGGCCGGGCAGCAATTTCGCCTGGCGTTCGAACAGCGTGTCCCAGACGCGGTGTTCTTCATCGCTATAGGCGTCCCAGTTCTGCGGAATCGTCCAGTCGGACGAAGCACCTTCGGGCGGATGTTCATGCACATGCGTTTCTTCATTCATGCAAATGTCTTAGCATAACGAACGATGGCGAGGAATATGGCCGCCCCTGTGCGCACTGCCCGGCGAATCGGCAGGATGTTGATCCGCATCGCCGCAGCTATCGCCTTGCTTTGTGTCGTCTATCTGGCCGCCGGACTTGTCGGCGGCGCGATTCCCGCCAATTCCGGCCGCGCGCCGCCCAAATACGGCATTCCCATCTATGTCGCGGATAACGGTATTCATACCGATATCGTGATGCCGGTGTCGGCGGCGGGCGTCGACTGGCGCGGGCTCGTGCGCCCCGGCGATATCGCCGATCCGCGTTATGCCGCGCACACGCATCTCGCCTTTGGCTGGGGCGACCGGACCTTCTATGTCGATACGCCGACCTGGGCCGATGTCGATCCGCGCACCGTTGTCAGCGCCGCGATCGGCAGCAGCGACACCGTGTTGCATGTCGAGCATGTGCCCGAGCCGCCCGTCGGGCCCGATATCCGCAGGGTTCTGCTCACCCGCGCCGAATATCTGCGCCTCGCCGCCTATATCCGGGCGAGCTTCGCGACCGGGGCCGACGGGCGCGCGCCGAGCATCCACGGCTATGGTCCTGCCGATGCCTTCTATGCCGCGCGAGGACATTATGATGCGCTGCATACCTGCAACGACTGGACCGGGGCGGCGCTCCGCCATGCCGGAATTCGCATGGGACAATGGACGCCTTTTCCGGTTAGCGTGATGGCATGGCTGTAAAGTCGCCTGTGCCCGATTCGGCCCCGCAAGCGCCGCCTGCTCTGGCGCTGCTGTCCGAATGGCCGCGCGCCGCATGGACGGTCGGTTCGCTCGCCTTTTCGGGGTCCTTGCTCAACGCGGCACCCGTCGGCGACGGCAGACCGGTCGTGGTGCTGCCCGGACTGTTCAATTCCGACCGGTCGAACTTCGTGCTGCTTCGCTATCTGCGCCGGCTCGGCTACCGCGCGGAAGGGTGGGGGCTGGGCCGTAACCTGGGGCGCCGCGTCGTCGGCGACGACTGCGCGGTGCTGTTCGACCGGATGGAGGAAACGGCGGGGCGGCAAAAGGACCGGCTGACGCTGATCGGCGTCAGCCTGGGCGGCATCATGGCCCGGCTGGTCGCGCAGCGCAGACCCGATCTGGTTCGCGAGGTCATCACCGTCAGCTCGCCCTTCGCCGGATCTCCCAGCGCGACCAATGTCTGGCGCGCGTTCGAATGGATCACCGGAGACAAGATCAGCGACCCGGCGGTGCTTGCGATGCAGGAAGAGGTGGCGGCGCCGCTGCCGGTTCCGGCCACCGCGATCTGGAGCGCGAGCGACGGACTGGTCAACGGGATGATCTGTCGCGCCGACGATCCCGGCTGCCGCAACGTCGAAGTGCGTTCAAGCCATCTGGGCGTGCAGTTGAAGCCGGAGGTGCTGCGCGCCATCGCCGATGTGCTGGGCGGTGTGGAGCCGCAGGTGGATGCCGCACCGACGGCGATGCCCGATCAGCCGGGTCCCGATCAGCCCGGGTCGTAGGCCGCGCGGTATCCGTCATATTGCCGGCAATCCGTATCGTCGGGATGTTTCCGGCAGTGTTTTTCCCACTTCTTGCGCTTGCGGCCTTCCTCGGCCTCTTTCTTGCGCATCTTGCGGCCGTAATTGCGATCGGCCTCGTCCTGGCTCGTGGTCGTCCAGTCGACGACCTGCCCGGCGGCCTTCACCGGCGCGGTGGCGACATCCCATGCGGTCTTGGCGACGCACCCGCCGCTGGCCAGGGGGACAAGCGCAAGGGCCGCGATCAGGCGAATACGCATTCAGATACTTCCTTTCGGCCTCGAGCCTTTGCCGGTTGCGGCGTTGCGCATCTCGACCCCGATTAGCGGAAAGTCGGTGAAGAAACCATCTATGCCCAGCGCAAGCTGGCGTCGGATCGCCGCTTCGACATCGCCGTGGCCGCGCGGATTGAGCCCCTTCCACTGCGAGCGCGGCAGGAAGTAATTCTCCGCGCGGAACGTCCAGGGATGGACGCGCAGTCCCGCCGCATGTGCATCGCGCACCAGCGTGGTGGCGGGCTTGCTGCCGACGGCGATCATGTCCTTGTTGGGCCCGATTCCCCAGGCATAGCCGGCGACCTGTTTCAGCCCGGCCGGCGAAATCATGTCGGCATAGCTGGGCGCCGCGCCATCGGCGGGTCCGCCGGTATCGTCGAGAAGCTGGATCAGTCGCACCTTCGTCAGCGCATGGAGGCGCCTCAGATTGTCGACCTCGAACGACTGGATGAAGACCGGCGCATCGGCGCCGTTCCACCCGGCCGCATCGAGTGCTGCGACGAGCCGCCGCTCCATCGGCTGGCCGATCGATGCGAAATAGCTGGGGTGCTTGGTTTCGGGATAGATGCCGATGGTGCGGCCGGTTTCGGCGGAGGCGCGCTTGGCGAGCGCGATGATCTCTTCGAGCGTTGGGATCTGGAAACGGCCGTCATAGTCGGTATTGGCCGGGCGCAGCATCGGCAGCCGTTCCTTCGCGCGGAGCGTTTTCAGCTCGGCGAGCGTGAAGTCCTCGGTGAACCAGCCGGTCACCTGTTCCCCGTCGATGGTCTTGGTCGTCCTGCGATCGGCGAATTCGGGATGGTCGGCGACATCGCTCGTGTCGGCGATATTGTTTTCGTGCCGCGCGACGAAGACATCGTCCTTCGTCAGCACCAGATCGGGTTCGATGAAGTCGGCGCCCTGTGCGATCGCCAGTTCGTAAGAGGCCAGCGTGTGTTCGGGGCGCAGCCCGCTCGCACCGCGATGGGCGATGACGATCGGCGGCGACAGCGAGGGCGCGGCGAGCGGTTCCGCGCGTGGTGCGCGCTCGCGCGATGTCGCCATTGCCGCAGCCAGCGCGGCGACGGCCACAGCCGGAACCGCCCAGCGAAGTCCTGAACGCATCCATCGATTCATTTTAGTTGCCTCCGGAAACCCATTGCACCCTGCGCGTTAGCCATAACGACGAACAGAGGGCGATCCATCCATGCATTTCACGATCAATGGTCAGAAATATGAAGCCGATGTCGATGTTCGCACATCGCTGCTCGACCTGCTGCGCGAACATCTCGGGCTGACCGGCTCCAAGAAGGGTTGCGACCACGGCCAGTGCGGCGCCTGCACGGTGCTGGTCAACGGTCGGCGCATCAATAGCTGCCTGACGCTGGCGGTGATGCACGAAGACGACGAGGTCACGACGATCGAAGGTCTGGGTACGCCGGACAAGCTCCATCCGCTGCAGGCGGCGTTCGTCAAGCATGACGGGTTTCAGTGCGGATATTGCACGCCGGGTCAGATCTGCTCGGCTGCGGGCATGCTCGACGAGGCGAAGAAGGGCTGGCCCAGCCATGTCAGCGAACGGCTGGAAGGCGAGGTCGAACTGACCGATGCCGAGATTTCGGAACGGATGAGCGGCAATCTGTGTCGGTGCTCTGCCTATCCCAATATCGTCGATGCCATCCGCGAAGTTGCGGGAGAGGACGCATGAAGACATTCGATTATGCGCGCGCCGACAGCCCCGAAGCCGCGACCCGCGAGGGCGGGGAAAAGGTCCGTTTCATCGCCGGCGGCACCAATCTGCTCGACCTGATGAAGCTGCAGGTGGAAACGCCCGAAAAGCTGATCGACATCACCCGGCTCGATCTGAATGAGGTCGAGGACACCGATGAGGGCGGATTGCGCATCGGCGCGCTGGTGCCCAATGCCGATCTTGCCGCGCATCCGCGCGTTGTGAAGGATTATGAAGTGCTGTCGCGCGCGCTGCTTGCCGGTGCGTCGGGCCAGCTCCGCAACAAGGCATCGACCGGCGGCAACCTGCTCCAGCGGACGCGGTGTTATTATTTCTACGACACCGCCGTTGCGTGCAACAAGCGCGAGCCCGGCAGCGGCTGCCCGGCCAGGGACGGCTTCAACCGCATTCACGCGGTCCTCGGCACGTCCGACAAGTGCATCGCGACGCATCCCGGCGACATGCCGGTGGCGATGCGCGCGCTGGACGCGGTGATCGTCACGCTGAAGCCCGATGGCGACAAGCGGCGCATCTCGATCCACGATTTCTACCGTCTGCCCGGCGACACGCCGGAGATCGAGACGGTGCTCGAGTCCGGCGAACTCATCACGCATGTCGAACTGCCGGCACCGCCCAAGGGCAAGCAGACCTATCGCAAGGTGCGCGACCGCGCTTCTTATGCTTTTGCGCTGGTGTCGGTCGCGGCGATCGTCGCGGTCGAGGATGGCAAGATCACCAACGCGCAGCTTGGCTTTGGCGGGCTCGGCCCGATGCCGTGGCGCGATGCGACGGCCGAGGAAATGCTCGTCGGCAAGGCGCCGGGCAAGGCGGCGTTCGAGGCTGCCGCCGATGCGCTGCTCGCCGATGCGCAGGGCTTCGGCTCGAATGATTTCAAGATTCCGCTCGCGCGGCGAACGCTGATCGCGGTCCTTCGCGAACTGACGGGAGTGACGGCATGACCGACACCAACAGCCTGACCATGGACAAGCCGGTCGAGCACAGCCTGCTCGACAACGGCGCGCAGCACGTCATCGGCAAGGGGCTGGACCGGATCGACGGCCCTAAAAAGGTGACCGGCACGGCAACCTATGGCGCCGAATTTCACCCCGATAATTGCGCACAGGGCTTCCTGGTCCGCGCGCCCTTCGCTTGCGGCAAACTGACCGGTATCCACAGCGATGCGGCCAAGGCGATGCCCGGCGTCATCGATGTGATCGTCGATACCGACCGATTCGCGCGCAACCCCGCGCAGGGCGGCGAGACCGAAGCGCCCAAGCAGGGGGTGAGCAAGGTCGCCTATTTCGGCGAGCCGCTCGCCCTGGTCGTTGCCGAGACCTTCGAGCAGGCGCGCGACGCCGCGCAGGCCGTGACGTTCGATTTCGTGCCCGAACCCGGGCGCTATGATTTCGACAAATATCGCGATCAGACCGATATTCCGGCGGATGGCGCCGCACCCGCGCAGCATTCGCAGGGCGATCTCGAACAGGCGATGCGCGACGCAGAGGTCGTCATCGACGAGGTCTGGACGACCCCCAGCCAGAACAGCGCGGCGATGGAGCCGCACGTCACCGTCGCCCATTGGGACGGCGACACGCTGACCGTGCACGGATCGTATCAGATGGTCGCCTATCAGCAGCAGTCGCTCGCCGACGCGCTGGGTCTGAAGCGCGAGCAGGTTCACATGATCTCGCCTTATGTCGGCGGCGGTTTCGGGTCGAAGCTCGGCATCTCATCGGAGTGCATCGCGGCGGCGATCGCGGCGAAGCAGACGGGGCGTCCGGTCAAGGTGGTGATGACGCGGCAGAACGTGTTCGACGCCACGGTGCGCCGGTCGAACACGCATCAGCGCATCCGCCTTGCCGCCGACCGCGAGGGCCGGTTGTCGGGGATCGGCCATGACACGATCACCAGCAATCTCGACGGAGAGGATTTTTTCGAGCCGGCGGGACTGGCGACGCATTTCCTCTATGGCGGCGAAAACCGCGAGGTGAATCACGCCATCGTTCGTCTCAACCGCGTGCTGTCGGGTTCGATGCGCGCGCCGGGTGAAGCGGCGGGCATGTTGGCGCTCGAATGCGCGATGGACGAGCTGGCCGAAAAGCTGGGGATCGACCCCATCGAGCTGCGCAAGCGCAACGATCCCGACAAGGACCCCGAAAAGGGCGTTCCCTATTCGAGCCGCAAGCTGACCCAGTGCCTCGACGAAGGTGCTACGAAATTCGGCTGGGACAAGCGTAATCCGAAACCCGCTGCGGTGCGCGAGGGCGAATGGTTGATCGGCATCGGCATGGCAGCGGCCGCCCGGCCCAACATGGTGATGCCGGGTCAGGCGCGCGTGTCGCTGACGCCCGAAGGCCGCGCCGTGGTGCAGACCGACATGACCGACATCGGCACCGGCACCTATACTATCCTCGCCCAGATTGCGGGCGAGCTTCTGGGCCTGCCGATCGACCGGGTCGATGTCGAGCTGGGCGACAGCGACAATCCCCCCGGGCCGGGTTCGGGCGGGTCCTGGGGCGCGGGAAGCTCGGGTTCGACCGTCTATCTCGCCTGCGAGACTCTGCGCGAGAAGATCGCCAAGGCGATGGGCTGCGACGTCGGCGACCTGACCTTGAAGGACGGGCAGGCGATCGCCGCCAATCGCAGCGTGGAATTGGGTTCGCTGGTCGGTGATGGCCTGTCGGCGATCGGCAAGATCGAACCGGGCGAAACCGGCGAGAATACCAACCAGGCGGGCTATGGTGCGCATTTTGCGGAGGTCGCAGTCAACGTGACCACGGGCGAAGTCCGGCTGCGGCGGATGCTCGGCGTGTTCGCCGCCGGGCGCATCCTCAATGAAAAGACCGCGCGGTCGCAGTGCCTGGGCGGCATGACCTTCGGCATCGGCGCGGCGCTGACTGAGGAGCTTGTTCACGACGGAAACAACGGCAAGCTCGTCAATCGCGACCTCGCCGAATATCACCTTCCGGTGAACGCTGATGTTCCGCAGCTGGAGGTGATGTTCCTCGAAGAGCGCGATCCCTATGCCAATCCGCTTCAGGCCAAGGGGATCGGTGAGCTGGGGATTTCCGGCGCGGGTGCCGCGGTCGCGAACGCGATCTACAATGCCACCGGCAAGCGCGTGCGCGATTATCCGCTCACGCTCGACAAGCTGCTCGATGCGCTGCCCGCCCTTTGAACGGGCGGTACGGCGACCTAGATAGGCGTCGGTACGAGCGGCGGGAGCGAGCATATGGCGGATCAGGAACAACGGCCGACGCGTGACCGGCTTACGGTGCTCGACCGCGCCGTGCAGCATGTGCTCGGCAAGGGCGTCGATCGCACCGACGGCCCGGCCAAGGTGACGGGCGAAGCGCGCTACGCGTTCGAGGTGCCGGCCGATGATGCGCTGTACGGGTGTCTCGTCACCGCGACGATCGGCGCGGGTAGGGTAGAGGCAATGGATTGCAAGGCGGCCGAGGCTGTTCCCGGCGTGGTCGCGGTCATCACCGACGATCCGCGCCTGCCCGCCGATATGGTCACGTCCATGCAGGCGCCCGATGCGTGGCGGCTGGGCCATGACATCCACTTCTTCGGCCAGGCGCTGGGCGTAGTGGTCGCTGAAAGCTGGGAGGCGGCGCGCGAGGGCGCTGCTCGTGTTGCGGTACGCTATGCGGTCGGCGAGGGGCGCTTCGATCCCGATCTTGCCGCTCCGGATGAGGAGGTGCCTGCGACCGCTTTCGTGCCGCCTATCCACAAGGACGATTTCGACGATGCCTGGCTGAACGCCGAATTCCAGTATGATGAGACATTCAGCACGCCGATCCACTTCCCCGCCGCGATGGAGCCGCACGCAACGCTGGCGGTGTGGGACGGTGACGCGCTGACCGTCCATTCCAGCCTTCAGTCGATGGCGGGTTCGGCCAAGGCGATCGCGTCGGCGCTCGATATCGATGTCGAACGCGTCCGAACGCTCTCTCCCTTTGTCGGTGGCGGGTTCGGCGGCAAGACATCGGTCGGCAGCGAGGCAATCTATGCGGCGATCGCGGCGCGCGAAACCGGTCGTCCGGTAAAGGTCATCCAATCGCGTCGCCAGATCGCCTATGGTGTCCATCACCGCCCCGCCACGCGCCAGCGCGTACGGATCGCAACCGACCGCAACGGCCGTATCGTTGCGCTGGGGCACAATAATGCGACGGTTCAGCGGGACGGGCGCAATTTCGTCGAACCGGTGCATTTCGGCACGATCCATCTGTACGGCGGCGCGGCGCGGTCGCTGACGACCAGCCTGTCGCGCGCCAACCATCCGACATCGGGCGCGGTGCGGTCGCCGGGTGAAGCCTCGGGGACGATGGCGCTGGAGGTCGCGATGGACGAGGCAGCCGAGCGGCTGGGGCTCGACCCCATCGAGTTCCGCCGTCGCAACGAGCCGCAGGTCAGCCCGACCAACGGCAAGCCCTTCGGCACGCGCAAGCTCCTCCAATGCTATGACGAGGGCGCGTCTGCGTTCGGGTGGAACCGGCGCAATCCCAATCCCGGCCAGCAGCGTGAGGGCGACTGGCTGATCGGCATGGGCATGGCGGCGGCGGTGCGCGGCAATTTCACGGTGGAGGCGCGCGCGACGGTGCGGCTCGAAACCGATGGCAGCGCCACGGTTGAAACCGACATGACCGATATCGGTACCGGCACCTATACGATCCTGATGCAGATCGTTGCCGAAGCGCTCGGCCTGCCAGCCGAACAGGTGAAGGTGGTGATCGGCGACAGCGACCTGCCGGCCAGCGCGGGTTCGGGCGGTTCGTTCGGAGCGGGAAGCTCGACATCGGCAGCGGCACTTGCGTGCGAACAGATCGCACAGACGATTGCTGCGAAAATGGGCGCCGCGCGCGAGAATCTGACCTTGCAGGATGGCCATGCGATTGCCGAGAACCGCCGCGTGCCGCTCACCGAAATTCTCGGCGGCGAAGCGGTGGAGGCCGAAGGGCATGCCAAGGCGGGCGATCATACGTCCGCCCATGTCTCATCCTCATATGGTGCGCATTTCGCCGAGGTCGCGGTCAACGCGGTTACCGGCGAAGTCCGTGTGCGGCGGATGCTCGGCGTGTTCGATGTCGGGCGCGTGCTCAACCGCAAGACCGCGCGCAGCCAGCTTCTCGGCGGCATGGTCTGGGGCATCGGCTCGATGCTTCACGAAGACGCGATCATCGACAAGCGCACCGGCCAGTTCGTCAATCCCGATTTCGGCGAATATCACGTCGCCGCGCATGCCGACGCGCCGCCGATCGAGGTGCGCTTCATCGAGGAAATCGACGACCTTGCCAACGAAGCGGGCGCCAAGGGTGTTGGCGAGCTCGGCAATTCGGGCGCGGGTGCCGCGGTCGCCAACGCAATCTACAATGCGACCGGTGTGCGGGTGCGCGATTTTCCGGTGACGCTCGACAAGCTGCTGGCAGGGTTGCCGCCGGTATGAGCACCCATCGTCATGCCGCGCTCGATCGGGCATCCATGAAGCGACACTGGGGTCGCGCGTTGAAGCCAGCGTCGGCCTCTGGACGCCGGATAAAGTCGGGGGCGACGAGGAAAGGGCAGGCTGATGGCCGATAACGACTCCGTCCTCGCCGCCGCAAAGGCGTGGCAGGGCGCGCCCATGGCGCTCGCCACTGTCGTCAAGACATGGGGGTCCGCGCCGCGTCCGAAGGGCAGTCACATGCTCGTTCATCAGGACGGGCGGTTCGAAGGCTCGGTGTCGGGCGGCTGCGTCGAGACCGACATTCTCGCGACCGCTGCCGAGGTGATCGGCGGCGCGCCGTTTCAGGTGAAGGATTACGGCGTTGCCGATGCCGCCGCCTGGGAAGTAGGGCTGCCGTGCGGCGGCGAAATCTCGGTGATGATGCAGCCGGTTTCGGCAGAAGGGTTCGACCCCGAACTGTTCGACCGCATCCGCGAGGCGCGCGATGCCGGTCGGTCGCTGACCATCAGCACCGATCTCGATACCGGGCACAGCGACGCGCGGCCGATGGAAACCGGGCGCGCGTTCGTCAATCGCTATGATCCGCCGCGCCGGCTGCTCATCATCGGCGCGGTGCAGATCGCGCAGGCGCTTGCCGGGCTGGCGCGCGAACTGGGCATCGCGACGACCGTGATCGACCCGCGCGGGCGGTTCCTGACCGAGGAACGCTTTCCCGGCGTCACGCTCGACGATCGCTGGCCGGACGAGGCGGTGGAGGCCTATGCGCCCGGTCCGGCGACTGCGGTGGTGACGCTCAGCCACGATATCAAGATCGACGATCCCGCGCTGATCGCGGCGCTCGGCGCACCGACCGGCTATGTCGCCGCGCTCGGTTCGCGCAAGAGCCATGCCGCGCGCCGCGAACGATTGGCCGAAGCGGGCATTGCCGAGGGCGACCTGGACCGGATCGACGGCCCGGCGGGGATTTCGATCGGCGCGATCGGCCCGGCGGAGATCGCGCTGTCGATCGCCGCGGGCATGGTCAAGGCCTTCCATGATCGCGGCTGAGGCGACCGCGCTCGTCCTTCTCGCGGCAGGGCGCTCGCGGCGCTTCGGCGATCAGGACAAGCTGAGCATCGACTATCTCGGCCGCCCGCTCGGGCTGCATGTTGTCGTGGCGCTGGAGGCGGTGCGCTTTGCAACGCGGATCGCGGTCGTCTCGGGAACTGCGCTCGATCTGGGCGCTCACGGGTTCGACGTCGTCGCCAATGACGATCCCGCGGCGGGCCTGTCGCGCTCGCTGCGGCTTGGTGTCGAGCAGGCGATGCAAAGGGATATCGAGGCGGTGCTGGTCGCGCTCGCCGATATGCCGCGCGTTACCGCGATGCATGTCTGGCATATGCTCGATTATGCGGAAGGGCCCGATACGGTGATCGCGTCGAGCGACGGCCGGGCGCCGTGCCCGCCCGCGCTGTTCGGCCGCACGCATTTCGACGCGCTGCTGTCGCAGACGGGCGATACCGGCGCGCGCGATCTTATCCGCGCGGGGCACCATATGGTCGCCAGCCCGGACGAGCTCATCGACATCGATACGCCAGAGGATTTCGCACGGCTGACGGATGCATAGCGCGCTCGCCGGCGTCGCTCTCGGCCTGTTTTCCGCGCTGACTCTCGCCTTCGCCAATCTGGCGGTGAAGATGGGCAGCGACATCCTCGTCAGCCGTTCGATCCTGTCGATGAGCGCGGCGGCGCTGCTGCTGCCTTTCGCGTTCATCGTGCCTGTGCCCGATGCCGCCACCTTCCACGTTCTCGCCTTCGCCATCCCGGCACATTTCCTCTATCAATCGTTCCTGATTCAGGCGCTGGGTCGCGGCGACCTGTCGCTCGTATTTCCCGTCATGCGCGGCGGTTCTCCGCTGATTACTGCGATCGTTGCGGGGCTTGCGCTCGGCGAGGCGCTGACCGCGACCGAATGGGCGGGGCTGGGCATCGCGACGATCGCCGTCGTCGTCTTCGCGCTCCCGCCGCGCGGGAGGGGACTGCGCACGCACCCCGACAAGGCGGCGCTCGGCTGGGCGTTGGCGACGGCCGGCGGCATCGCGCTTTACAACACGACCGATGCATGGGGCGTGCGCACCGCACCGACGCCGGTAACTTACATCGTGTGGCTGTTCCTGTTCGACTGGATTTGCGTCACGGCGACGGCGATCATTCTCAGGCGTCGCGCGCTGGTCGCGACGATCCGCGAGAAATGGCGCTACGGTGCGGCGGCGGGCGCGCTGTCGATCCTGTCGTTCGGCGCTGCGCTCTATGCCTTTTCGTTCGTCGAGACGGCGAAGGTATCGGCGCTGCGCGAAACCTCGGTCGTCTGGGCGGCGATCATGGGCGCGCTATGGCTGCGCGAGGGATTTGGCTGGCGACGCATCCTTGCCGCGCTCGCGCTCGCCGCCGGGCTGATGCTGCTCCAGTTCGGCGGCTGACCTATTCGTGGCGCAGCGCGTCGATGGGGTTGAGCCGGGCCGCGCGCCGAGCGGGGAAATAGCCGAAGATCACGCCGATCATCGCAGAGATGATGAAGCTCAGCACGTTGATGAACGGGTCGAACACGAACGGCAATTTCAGCGCCGACGATGCGCCCCATGATCCGAAGAATGCGAGAATGATGCCGATCAGCCCACCGAGGCACGACAGCGCAACGGCTTCGACCAGGAATTGCATCAGCACCTCCTTGCCCAGCGCGCCGATGGCGAGGCGGATGCCGATTTCGCGGGTCCGCTCGGTCACCGACACCAGCATGATGTTCATGATGCCGATCCCGCCGACGAGCAGGCTGACCGCGGCGATGGCGGCGACGAACATCGTCATCTGCTG
Source organism: Stakelama marina (assembly GCF_018122655.1). GTDB lineage: Bacteria > Pseudomonadota > Alphaproteobacteria > Sphingomonadales > Sphingomonadaceae > Sphingomonas > Sphingomonas marina. The sequence goes on along the minus strand of NZ_JAGRQC010000002.1, from coordinate 541,962 downwards.
CGTCTGCTGGGTCAGCGTCGCGGCGAATTGCGCGCTGTCGAAGATGCGGAAATTGTCGGGCTCGCCGGGCGCGAGATGGCGCCGCTCGCGCAGCAGGTCGGTGACCGACTTCTGCACCGACGATGTGTCGAACCCGCTTGCGACCGACACGATGATCGCACGGACATTCTGGTTGCCCGCAAAGCGGCGCTGCACGGCCTTTAGCGGCATGATGACATTGTCGTTGGCGTCGCCGCCAAAGCCCTGACTGTCCTGTTTTTCGAGGACGCCGATGACCTGGCAACTGACGCTGCCGAGGCGGAATCGTTCGCCGACCGGTGAGGTGTCCTGGAACAGGTTGGCGCGGATCGTATCGCCGATCACGCAGACCGCCTTGCCCGCAGTTTCCTCAGCCGGGGTGAACATCCGCCCGCTGGCGAGCTTCAGATTCTGCGCGGCGAAATAGTCGTTGCTCGTGCCGGTGATCGATGTCTGCCAGTTCTGCGCGTTGCGCACCGCCAGCGCCGATGCCGAAGCCTGTCCCGCCACCGACGACACGCCGCTGATCTGTTCGCGGATCGCCTCGATATCCGATTGTTCGAACTGCGGCGGGGGCGGGCCGCCGCCGCCGCGGCCCAGCCCCGAGCTGGGAAAGATGGTCAGCGTATTGGTGCCGAGCGAGCTGATCGATTCCTGCACCGAAGCAGAGATGCCGTTGCCCAGCGTCACCATCGTCACGACCGCGAACACGCCGATGATGATCCCCAGCGTCGTCAGGAACGATCGCAACAGATGACGCCGGATCTCTCGCAGAGACAGAAGGAGCGTGGTGTAGAGCATCAGTCGACACCCTCCAGCGGGACGTGCTGGCGGTCGATGCGTTCGACCAGCCCGTCCTTGAAGTGGACGATGGTCCGCGCGAAATCGGCCATGTCGGCCTCGTGCGTGACCATCAGCACGGTGATGCCGCTATCGGTGTTGAGCGAACGGAGCAGCTCCATGATCTCGATCGAGCGTTCCGAATCGAGATTGCCGGTGGGCTCGTCGGCGAGCAGCACATCGGGTTCGGTCACGATAGCGCGCGCGATCGCGACGCGCTGCTGCTGGCCGCCCGATAGTTCGGCGGGCGTATGGTCGGCCCATGGCCCGAGGCCGACCTTGTCGAGCGCGGCCATCGCCATGTCCTGCCGCTGCTTGCGGTTCTCGCCGCGATAGAGAAGCGGAAGCTCGACATTTTCGAGTGCGGTCGTCCGCGCGAGCAGGTTGAATCCCTGAAACACGAAGCCGAGATAGCGGCGCCGGAGCATCGCGCGCTGATCGCGGTCGAGCTGTTCGACATGGACGCCGCGAAAGACATAGGCGCCGCCGGTCGGCACGTCGAGGCAGCCGAGAATGTTCATCGTCGTCGATTTACCCGAACCCGACGCGCCCATCACCGCGATGAAATCGCCGCGCTCTATCGCCAGGTCCACGCCTTTCAGGGCCTGAAAGGCGGTGGCCCCGGTCCCGAACGTCTTGGTGACGCCTTCGAGCCGGATCAGCGGCTCAGCCATTGCCGGCCTTGGCCTTCTGCCCGACGATGACCTTCATCCCCGCCTTCAGCTTGTCGCCGCTGACCTGTGTACGCGAACCGTCGGTCGCGCCGGTGACGACCTGGATCGGCTGCGGCTTGCCGTCGCTGCCGAGGACGTAAATCGTCTGATGGCTGCCCGCGCCGATATTCTTCTGCTGTTCCTGCCGCTGGCCGAAGCGCATGCCGATCTGGACGCCGCCCTTCGACTGGTCCTGCTGCGGCGGGGTGAAGCGCAATGCGCCGTTGGGGATCAACAGGACATTGTTGCGCTCATCGACCTGGATCGTCGCGGTCGCGGTCATGCCCGGTCGCAGGATCAGGTCGGGATTGGCGACGCTCAGCACCGCGCCATAGGAAACCACCTGCGAGTTGGCGGTGCTGCTCGACGTCGTGCTCGATGAAGACTGCGCCGACAGGTTCGATCCGACATCGACCCGCGTGATCGTGGCGGGGAAGGTCTTGCCGGGAAAGGCGTCGACGGTGAAGCTTGCCTTCTGGCCCTTTTCGACCTGGCCGACATCGGCCTCGTCCACCGCGACCTCCAGCTTCATCTCGCTCAGATCTTCGGCAATGACGAACAGTGTCGGCGTGTTGAACGACGCGGCGACCGTCTGCCCCGCGTCGATCTGCCGCGCGAGCACGACGCCGTTGACCGGCGACCGGATCACCGTCTTGGTCAGTTGCGTGCGGTTCGACGAAAGCTGCGCCTGCGCCGACACGACATTGGCCTGCGCCGCCTTCAGGCTGGCGACCGCGCGATTATAGTCGGCGCGCGCCTGTTCCATCTCGGTCTTGGCGGGCACGCGTCCGCCCGACAACCGGCTGACCTGTTCGAGCCGGTTCAGATTGGCGCGCGATTGCTCGACCGTCGCCTTGGCCTGCGCAACCTGCGCTTCGTTCGCGTTGAGCGCGGCGCGCGACTGGTTCACGCTGTCCTGAAAGCGTGACGGATCGACGAGCGCGAGCGGTTGCCCCTTGGTCACGCGGTCGTTCACATCGACCAGCACCTTGGTGACGAGGCCCGACAGTTCGGACCCGACATCGACCTGATTGGTCGGCGCCAGCTTGCCGGTCGCCGACACCGTGACGTCCAGCGTACCGCGCTTGACCGGGACGGTCTGATATTCGGTCGGCGGCGCGGGCGCGAAACAGCGGGACACCAGAAGGCCGAGCAGGATGACGCCGATGACGATTGCGATCCATTTCAGGTTGCGCCGCCACCACGGTTTCGGCTTGGTGCCGAGAAATTCGTCGAGTTCCTGCGTTTCCTGATCTGCCATCAGTTGTCCTGACCGGTGGAGAAATTGATTGGTTTGGCGCGTGCGGCGGCGATGTCGCCCACGTCCCAGCCGCCGCCCAGCGCCCCATAAAGCTGGATGATCGCATTGGCCGCGTCGGCACGCGCCTGTGCAAGGCTGTTGGCCGAGGAGAGCAGCGCGCTCTCGGCCTGGTTGAGCGTGGTGAAATCGGTCAGCCCGGCGCGATACTGGCTGCGCGAAAGGATCGCGGAGTTGTTCGCCGCCTCGAACGCGGTTCGATATTGCGTCTCGCGTTCGCGCGCGCTCCGCAGCGCCTGGATCGCGTTCTCGACATCCTCGAGCCCGGTCAGCACCGTCTGTTTATAGTTGAAGAACGCACCCTGCGCCGCGGCTTCGTTCGAGCGGACCTGCGCGCGCAGGCGTCCGCCGTCGAATATCGTCTGCGCGATGCGCGCAAATACGTTGCCGGTGATGATGTCGGTCAGCGAGGTGAACGAGGTCGCGTTGGTGTCGATGCTGCCGCCCAGGTTGAGCGCGGGATAGAGCTGCGCCTCGGCAACGCCGATCCGTGCCGTCGCGGCGGCAAGGCTGCGCTCGGCGGAACGGATGTCGGGGCGCTGGCGCAGCAGATCGGCGGGAATGCCGACCGCAACCGTGTCCGGGCCGGTCGGGATCGGCTTCTTCGCCGACATTTCCTGCTTCAGTGCGCCGGGCGCCTGGCCGGTGAGCACGCCCAGCCGCGAGACCGCCTGGTTATAGCTCGACTGGAGCGAGGGGATCGTCGCCGCGGTCTGCGCACGCTGCTGGCGCGCCTGTTCCTGATCGACCGAGGAAACGAGACCCGCCTGCACGCGCCAGCCGGCGATCTGCAGATTGTCGTCCTGAATGGCGAGTGCCTGCCGCGCATTCTCAAGCTGCGCCTGATACAGCCGTGCGAGCACATAGTTGCGCGCGATCTCGACCTGCACCGACAGCAGCACGCCGGCATAGTCGAAGCCGCTTGCCTCCAGATTGGCGCGACTTGCTTCGACCGAGCGACGGTTGCCGCCGAAAATATCGGCCTGATAGCTCGCGTCGGCACCGATCGAGAAGCTGTCGCCACTGCCGCGCGAAATCGTCGTCACCGTACCGTCGGGCAGCGTATAGGTGCTGGTGCCGCCGACCAGATTTTCGTTGCGCGAATAGCTTCCGCTCGCGCTGATGCTGGGGAGCAGGGCAGCGCGCGACGACACCAGCGCCTCACGCGCCTGGCGCAGCCGGGTCACCGCTTGCGCCACGTCGAGGTTGCTCGACCGCGCCGAACCAACGAGTTTGGCCATCAACGGATCGTCGAAGCTGTCCCACCACTGCGTCAGGTCGGGTCGGTGCGCTTCGTCGGCGGCGACCGAATAGCTGTCGGGCACGCCCAGCGTCGATGGCGGCGCGGCATGATAGTCCGGGCCGACGGCGCATCCCGCCAGCGGCACGGAGACAAAAAGCGGCAGCATCAGGCGTTTGGATGCTTTCATGCCCGCGAGCATGGAAAACATGATCGCGCCCGTCCACTAATTTATTGTCGCAATTTGTAACCATGATGCGTCCCATGCATTGGGAGCACGCACCAATTTGAGCGCCGGGGTTGCAAAAGCCCGTGGTCGCCCGCCACATGGACGATAAGCAAAGGAGAGCAAGCGTATGGCCGACCAGCAGCAAGTCTATCCCGTTCCCGATGAATGGAAGCGGCGAGCGAAGGTAGACGCCGAAGGCTATGAGACGCTCTATGGTCGCTCGATCGCCGATCCGGGCAGCTTCTGGCTCGAACAGGCGCGTCGGCTCGACTGGATCAAGCGGCCGGAAATCGCCGGCGACTGGTCGTTCGACGAGAGCGATTTTCACATCAACTGGTTCACCGATGGCAAGCTGAACGTCGCGGCGAACTGTATCGACCGCCATCTCGCCAGCCGCGGCGCGGCGCCCGCGATCATCTGGGAACCCGACGACCCGAACGAACCGGCCAGGCGGTACGCCTATCTCGAACTCCATCAGGAAGTCTGCCGCTTCGCCAATGTGCTGAAGGCCGAAGGCGTGGAGAAGGGCGACCGCGTCACCATCTACATGCCGATGATTCCCGAAGCCGCGTTTGCGGTCCTCGCCTGCGCGCGGATCGGTGCGATCCATTCGGTCGTCTTTGCCGGTTTCTCTCCCGAGGCGCTCGCCGGGCGCATCACCGATTGCGACAGCGAATTCTGCATCACCGCCGACGAGGGGCGGCGCGGCGGCAAGCGTATCCCGCTAAAGGCCAATGTCGATGCCGCCGCCGACCGTGCGCCCGCGCTGAAAAAGGTCATCGTGGTTCAGGCGACGGGCGGCGATGTTGCGATGAAGGAAGGCCGCGACGTCTGGTATCACCATGTCGCCGAAAGCGTGTCCGACGACTGCCCCGCCGAAGTGATGGGGGCGGAGGACCCGCTGTTCATCCTCTACACCTCGGGCTCGACCGGAAAGCCGAAGGGCGTGCTGCACACCTCGGGCGGCTATCTGTTATGGGCCAGCCTGACGCACGAACTCGCCTTCGACTACAAGGAGGGCGAGATTTTCTGGTGCGCGGCCGATATCGGCTGGATCACCGGGCACAGCTACATTCTCTACGGTCCGCTCGCCAATGGTGCGACGACGGTGATGTACGAAGGCGTGCCCAACTGGCCCGACGCCAGCCGCATCTGGCAGATCGTCGACAAACATCAGGTCAACACGCTCTATACCGCGCCGACCGCGTTGCGCGCGCTGATGGCGGAGGGCGACCAGCCGGTAAAGGCGACGAGCCGCGCCTCGCTGCGGCTGCTCGGCACCGTGGGCGAACCGATCAACCCGCAGGCCTGGCGCTGGTATTACGATGTTGTGGGCGATGGCCGCTGCCCGGTCATCGATACCTGGTGGCAGACCGAAACCGGCGGCCACATGATCGCCCCGCTGCCCGGTGCGCACGACCTGAAGCCCGGATCGGCGGTCAAGCCGATGCCCGGCGTCGATCCGCAGATCGTCGATGCCGATGGCAATGTCCTGCCCGGCGCGACCGAGGGCAATCTGGTTATCGCGAAAAGCTGGCCGGGGCAGATGCGCACCGTCTGGAACGATCACGACCGCTTCTTCCAGACCTATTTCTCCACCTATCCGGGCAAATATTTCACCAGCGACGGCTGTCGCCGCGACGAGGATGGCTATTACTGGATCACCGGGCGCGTCGATGATGTCATCAACGTCTCCGGGCACCGCATGGGTACGGCCGAGATCGAAAGCGCGCTCGTGCTCCACGAAAAGGTCGCCGAGGCAGCAGTCGTGGGGCGTCCGCACGATGTGAAGGGGCAGGGCATCTATGCCTATGTCACGCTCAATTCGGGCGTTCATCCGTCGGACGAATTGCGCGATACGCTGAAACAGTGGGTGCGCAAGGAAATCGGGCCGATCGCGACCCCCGACGCTCTGCAATTCGCGCCCTCGCTTCCCAAGACCCGATCGGGCAAGATCATGCGCCGGATTCTGCGCAAGATCGCAGAGGGCGATACCTCAAGCCTGGGCGACACCTCGACGCTCGCCGATCCGTCGGTGGTCGATCATCTGGTGGCGAACCGCGTTGCCTGAGCGTGTCGTGCCATCATGACGGTTGGCGATCTGGAAGACCTGCTGCTCGCCGCGCTGGTAAAGCGCGCGGGCGGGACAAAGCGGCGCTGGCGGATCGTGCTGGGACCGGTGAAGGTCTATGATCCCGCGACGCACCCGCATTGCAACTGGCAGGCGAGCCCGTCCGGCACCTCACGCGAGAATGATGTCGTCGAGCGGCTGATGGACGAGGTGCGGACCCGCTATCCGCGGGTGCGAGGCGCCTGAGCGCCTAGCCGATCCAGCGCCAGATACCGGCCGGCCAGCCGGCAAGCGGCATGTGTGCCCAGCTTGCGGCGAGCCAAAGCGCGATCCCGCCCAGAAAGGCGGTGGTGCTCGGCCAGGCGGCGGCCCATTGCGCCCGGCCTTCGTTCAGCGCGACGAACGGCCAGTACGAGGTCACGCCCTCCCACCGGCTCCACAGCTTGGGCTGTAGCTGTTCCTTCTTGCGGTCCTGAAGCGCGGCGCCGCCCAGCGCCAGCACGGCAATCGCGATCGCCAGCACGATGTTCGATGCCATCGGCAGCACGAGGATATGCGCGAGCGACCATAGCGCGAACGACCACATCATCGGATGGCGGGTGATCGCGAACACGCCGCGCGGTGCGGGCGGCCGCGGACTGTCCGGTCCGTCGGGATTGGGCAGCGCCGGATTGCCGTGTAGCGATCCGACCATCAACACGCTCGCGACGAGCATGACAAGCGTCGCCAACGCCCATAATCCGTCGCCGACATGCCACCAGAACAGCTGCATCGGGATCGCGCGATAGGCGAGGACAACCCAGCCCAGCGTCGCGAAGGCGACCAGCGAATATATGCCCAGAAAGCCACGCTCCCCGACACGCGCGACGAGTGGCGCGCGCAAGGGATGCGACAGGAGGAAATGGCTGCCGACGAATGCGATGCACGCAACGATCAGATTGGCCATTTCCCCCTCCCGTGCCGCGGATCAGGCGTTGCCGAGCGGCTTGGTCTCGCTTTGCGTCTGGACGGCGCCCGCGGCTTGCGGCTCGCCGATCTCGCGCTCGCCTTCCATGGCGGTGTCGGGATCGTCCTTCAGCGTGTCGAGGTGCAGCAGCTTCTTGACCAGCGGTGCGACGACCATCACGCCGACGCCGATGGCGACGGTGACCCAGCCGATCGTCGAATAGATCGCCAGGATCGACTGTTTGGTCGCGTCGCCGCTTTCGCCGCCCGTCGCTTCGCCGATCAGGCCGGCGACGAAATTGCCGCCCGCGGTGCCGAAGAACCACGCCGCCATGATGAGGCTCGCCATGTGCTTGGGCGACAGGCGGTTCATCGCCGACAGCCCGACCGGCGACAGGCAGAGCTCGCCGGCGGTGTGCAGGAAGTAGATCAGGAAGATGAAGATGACCGGCGTGGCCACCGCCATGCCGGCTGCATGCGCACCCCAGTTGAGCGCGAGGAAGCCCGATCCCAGCAGTACCAGGCCGATGCCGAACTTGGCGGGCGTCGACGGTTCCATGTTGCGCCTGGCGAGGAACGGCCAGAGCGCCGCCAGTACCGGCCCGAGCAGGATGATGTAGATCGGGTTGACCGACTGGAACAGCGACGCGTCGATGCCGGCGCGGTTCACGAAACGGTCGGTGAACAGGCTGAGACTTCCGCCCGCCTGTTCGAACAGGCCCCAGAAGACCGGCTGCAAGGCGATCAGGAAGATGATCGCGAAGATCCGGTCGCGGGCGTGGTCAGTCTTGGACATAGATTGTTGGAGTATGACGGCAACGAGTAGCGCGCCGCCTGCCAATGCGATGATACCCGGAATCCAGTCGGACATTGCCCAGAAGCCGAGCATCGTTCCGGAATATAGCAGCGCACCAATCAGGATGAGCGCGGATGCTCCGTTGAACAGATTGCGCGATCCGGAAGGGGCTTTGGCAATCGAGCCATAGGGCAGTTCGAACATGCCGACTGCGAGGATGTAGAGCAGCAGTATCGCACCGCAGATCAGCATCAGGGTGCCGATGACGTCCTGATACTGAATCAGCGCCCAGATGATCGCGATCGACACGAGTCCGGCGCCGTAGATCAGCCATTCGAGTTTAATGCCCGCAACCGGCCGCTTGAGCGCCTGCGGATCGGTCGGTTCGCCTTGTCCGAGCAGCAATGGGCGGAACACGACGAAGACGACGAGGCCAAGGAGCATGCCGACGCCGGCGGCGCCGAAGCCCCAGCTCCAGCCCCAGTTTTCGCCGAGCCAGCCGGCGATGATCGTGCCGACCGCGGCGCCGACGTTAATGCCCATGTAGAAGATGGTGTAGGCGCCGTCGCGGCGGATATCGGTGCGCGGATAAAGCTGTCCGACGATCACCGAGATATTGGCCTTCAGAAAGCCCGAGCCGACGATGATGAAGCTTAGCGCGAGCCAGAAGATGTTGATCGTCGCGTCGTTCTGGCCGCCATTGCCTTCGAACGCCATCAGGAAATGGCCGCCGGTCAGGATGATGGCGCCGAACAGCACCGCCTTGCGCTGGCCCAGCCATTTGTCGGCGAGATAGCCGCCAAGGACGGGGGTGATGTACACGAGCGACGTGTAGGCGCCGTAGATCAGGTTTGCCTTCGAATCGTCGAACAGCCAGTGCTTGGTGAGGTAGAAGATCAGCAGCGCGCGCATCCCGTAATAGGAAAAGCGCTCCCACATTTCGGCGAAGAACAGGACGTACAGCCCCTTGGGGTGTCCGCCGACTTCCGGCTGCGGCCGGGTCACGGCATAGGCGCCAGCCAGCAGGAAGCCTACCAGCACGACGATCCCGCCGATCAGAATGATGGTGTTGAAACTCACAAGCGATCCTTCTCGAATTCCCGTCGCCGCTGGCGTGCGCGGCGTTTTTCAATGCGGGCGAACCTAACGGCACAAATGACAATGCCAAGCGCATTGTCGCGGGGCGGGCGGCTCCCTAGGTGTTCGCCATCATGTTCAACGACATCAGCACCCCCAAATCGCTTATCGCCACGCGCCGGTCGGGAAAGCCGCGCGACATGGTTGCACCCGGTCCGTCCGAGCAGCAGTTGCGCGACATGATCGCGCTCGCCGCGCGCACGCCCGATCATGGCAAGCTCGCGCCGTGGCGCTTCGTCATCGTGCCGCAGGACAAGCGCGACCGGCTCGCGCAGGTCATCATCGACGCCTATCGTACCGAACGGCCAGAGGCCGGACGGCTTGAAATCGCGGCGTTCGAGCAGTTCGCGCACCAGGCGCCCGCGCTGGTCGTCGCGCTCTCTTCACCCCGCACCGAGAGCCACATCCCGTTATGGGAGCAGGAATTGTCAGCCGGCGCCGCGTGCATGAACCTGCTTCACGCCGCGCATGCCGAAGGGTTCGTCGCCGGGTGGCTGACCGGCTGGGCGGCCTATTCGGAAGCGGTGCGCGACGCGTTCGGCAAGGCGCCCGAGCGGATTGCGGGGTTCGTCTTCATCGGTTCTCCGTCGCGAGACCTGTCCGAACGTCCCCGCCCGGAAATGGCACAGGTGGCCAGCGTCTGGCAGGGATAGGACTGGACGTTATCGCCAATTGGTGTATTAAAGCGGCATGACAGCCTTGGAGCATGAAGACAGCCCGGTTTATCTGCGGCTGCGTGCGATGATCGCAGCGGCGATCCTGCGCGGCGAATATGGTGCGGGCGATCAGTTGCCGTCGGTGCGGGCGCTTGCTGCCGAATATGGTGCCAATCCGCTGACCGTTGCCAAGGCGTATCAGACCTTTCAGGACGATGGCTATGTCGAGGTTCGGCGCGGCGTCGGGATGTTCGTGCTTCCCGGCGCGGTGGAAAAGCTGCGCGTTGCCGAGCGTGACCGCTTCCTCAACAGCTATTGGCCCAGGGTGCGCGAACATATCGCGCTGATCGGGCTCGATCCGGCAGAGCTGCTCGACCGCGAAACCGCCTGACGCGACAGCCGGTCATAAATATTTTCGTAACCGCTCCATGAAGGCGTTTTAACCAGCGAAGTCGCTGGAAAGCTGGATTTTGCCCTGTGGCAAGCCGGCAACAGCAACGCTTTGCCGGCCCCCTGCAACGCTTCGTCGCGGGAACCAAAAGCCATTCTGGGTCGATTGTCCCTTCAGTTCGAAAGGGAGTAGCGATCATGTATCACTATCGTCAACCGCTTGTTCCGGGTCGCACCGGCTATCGGATTGCCTATCGGATGCACGAAACCAACCACTGCCCGGGCTGCGGCAAGACGCAGTGGGTCGTGGGGCGCATGACGGCCGAATGCTCGTTCTGCCACACGGCCCTGCCGATCAACGAAGGCGGCATGACCGGCGTCGGGCTGATCCGCGCGAGCGGACGTCCCTCGGTAGAACCCGAGCCGATGGCAGCCTGACGTTCAGGCGGCGAAGGTTTCCGCGCCGACCGCGTATAACGGGTCGGCCGGAGCCATGGCCGCCGCCTTTAGGCCCAGCGCTTCGGGCACGATCTGCCCGACATAGAATCGCGCCGCAGCCTTTTTCATCTGGGCGAAATCGCTGTCGCCCAGTGCATCCGCGGCCTTGGCTTCGCGTTCCATGAGCCAGCCGCACACCGCCACCGAAAGCATCGTCAAAAACGGATAGCTGGCCGCCAGCCGATCCTCGATATCGACCGAAAGCAGGTTCCGGCCCACCGTCTCGCATGCGTTGATCAGGTCGCGAAGCCCGTCCGCCTCGGCTCCGCCGCGCATATCGGCGATCAGCGCGTTCAGCGTCGCGCCATTGTCCATCGACAATTTTCGCCCCACCAGATCGGCCGCCTGGATGCCGTTGGTGCCCTCGTAGATTCGCGTCACGCGGGCATCGCGGAAATGCTGCGATGCGCCGGTTTCCTCGATATAGCCCATCCCGCCATGCACCTGGATGCCGATATCGGCGACTTCGCAGCCGAGATCGGTGCCGTGCGCTTTCGCCAGCGGCGTGAGCAGGTCGAGCCGCTTCTTCGCGTCCGCATCGCCCAGATTGGCGCGGTCCACCTGCCCCGCGGCGTAATAGACGAGTGCGCGCGCCGCCTGGGTCTGCGCCTTCATCCGCATCAGCATGCGGCGGACATCGGGGTGTTCGATGATCGCGACGGGTTCGCGGCTCGGCGATCCGGCTCTCGCCGACTGGATGCGCTCGCGGGCATAGGCGACCGCGCGCTGCGTCGCGCGTTCCGCGACCTGGACACCTTCCAGCCCGACATTCAGCCGCGCATTGTTCATCATCGTGAACATCGCCGCGATGCCGCCGCCCTCGGCGCCGATCAGTTCTCCCCGGCAATCGTCATTGTCGCCATAGGACAGCACGCAGGTGGGCGATCCGTGAAGGCCCATCTTGTGTTCGATCGATACGACGTTGATGTCGTTGAAGGCACCGGGCCGTCCGTCGGCGTCGAGCCGGTATTTGGGCACGAGGAACAGCGACAGCCCCTTGGTGCCCGCGGGCGCGTCGGGCGTCCGCGCGAGCACGAGGTGGACGATATTGTCGGCCATGTCGTGATCGCCGAACGAGATGTAGATCTTGGTGCCCTTGATCGACCAGCTGCCGTCACCACGCGGTTCGGCACGCGTCTTCAGCGCGCCGACATCGGAACCGGCCTGCGGCTCGGTGAGGTTCATCGTGCCGGTCCAGTCGCCGGTGGCAAGATGCGGCAGATAGGCCTGCTGCTGTTCCGGCGTGCCGTGATGCGTCAGCGCCTCGATCGCGCCGACGGTCAGCGTCGGCGCCAGCGCAAATGCCATATTCGCCGACCCCAGTGTTTCCAGCACAGCGGTCGCAAGCGCATAGGGCAAGCCTTGCCCGCCAAAGGCTTCGGGAGAGCCGATCGTTCCCCAGCCACCATCGACATAGCCGCGATATGCCTCGCGAAATCCGTCGGGCATCACCACACCCTTGTCGGTCAGCTTCGCACCGACGGTATCGCCCGCGCGGTCGAGCGGGGCCCATTCGCCCGCCGCGAACTGACCCGCGCCTTCGAGCACGGCATCGACAACGTCGTCGCTTGCTGCGGCGAAGCGGTCGGTCTTGGCGAGCTCGCCGATCCCGGCGACATGATCGAGTACGAAACGCTGTTCGGTAACGGGCGGGGTGAAGGCCATGGGGTCCTCTCTTGTGCTGGTCTTGCCGTCCGTATAGCGCCGTTTTCGTGGCCGAACCAAACCGACAGGATGCGATACGGACCTTACGCTACGGCGCGCAGGCGATTGCTGCGGCGGCGGATGTGATTCGCGCGGGCGGCCTCGTCGCCGTGCCGACCGAAACGGTATACGGGCTTGCCGCCGACGCGACCAATGCAGAGGCGGTCGCGCGAATCTATGCGGCGAAGGGCCGGCCGAGCTTCAACCCGCTGATTGTCCATGTCGCCTCGGTCGACGAGGCGAAGGCAATTGCGGAGTTCGACGCGGGGGCCACCACACTCGCCGATGCGTTCTGGCCGGGGCCGTTGACGCTGGTGCTGCCGTTGCGAGCAAACGCGCCGGTCGCATCGCTGGTGACGGCGGGTTTGGACACGGTCGCGATCCGTTGTCCGGCGCATCCCGCGATGCGCGACCTGATCGCGGCGACCGGGCGTCCGCTCGCCGCGCCATCGGCCAATCCCAGCGGCGGCATCAGCCCGACCCGCGCCGAACATGTCGCCGCCGGCTTTCGATCCGGGCCTTCGATCATCATCGACGCCGGCCCGACCGAGGCGGGGCTCGAGTCGAGCATCGTCGCGCCGGGGCCGCCGCCAAGGCTGTTGCGCCCAGGCCCTGTCACTGCGGAGCAGATTGCGACTGTTCTGGGCGCGGTGCCGGGGGCAGGCGGGGGCAAGATCGAGGCGCCCGGGCAACTTGCCAGCCATTATGCGCCAAGCAAGCCCCTGCGGCTGAACGCGACCGAGCGGCGAGCGGGCGAGTGGCTGATCGGTTTCGGCGATGTGTCGGGCGACGATACGCTGAGTGCATCGGGCGATATGGTCGAGGCGGCGGCGCGGCTGTTCGATGCGCTTCACCGTGCCGATGCCGGCGATGCAGCGGCGATCGCGATCGCCCCCGTACCCGATAGCGGCATCGGGGTTGCGATCAACGACCGTCTGCAGCGCGCGGCCGCCCCGCGGCCCTGAAGCGGCGAGTGCGCCGCAACAGTTGCCGCGGTACATGGCTGGAAAAGATGCGGCTCAGGCCGCTTGCTTGATCTCGACCAGCTTCACGCCGAAGGTCAGGTCCTGTCCGGCGAGGGGATGGTTGGCGTCGGCGGTGACGGCGTCGTCGCGGACCTCGGTGATTACCAGGTTCGTCGTCGAACCGTCCTGCTGCTGCGCCGCCAGCGTCATGCCCGGCTGCGGTTCGGCGTCGGCGGGCAGGCTCGAACGCGGAATATCGATAACCAGACCGTCCTGACGCTCGCCGAACGCATCGGCGGCGGGGATCTGGACCGTCTGTTCATCGCCGACCTTCATACCGTCGAGCGCGGCCTCGATCTGCGGAAAGATCTGCGATCCACCGATCGTGATCGTCTGCGGTCCGGCTTGTTCGGTACCGCCGACGACATTGTCGTCACCATTGCGCACCACATAATCGATAAGGACGGTGTCGCCCTGTTTTGCCGTCTGCATGGAAATTCCTTTGATAGTTGTTGCAAAGCGGCGCGTCTGAAAAACGCGCCCAATCCATCAAGGGTGGGAAGCTTTGTCCCGTCATTCAATGCGAAGCGGCAAACTAATTCCGATCAACCGTCTGCGGTCTGCGACTTTGCGCGCGCGGAGAAACTCTTGCGAAGCTTTTGCAATTTGGGCGGAATGACCGCCATGCAATAGGGGTTTCGCTGCCCTTCGCCTTCCCAATATTCCTGGTGATAGTCTTCGGCCGGCCACCATTCGCCGAGCGGTTCTGTCGTCGTCACGATCGGCGCGGGCCAGTTGGGCTGGTTGCGTTCGATCGCGCGCTTCGCCGCGGCTTCCTGTTCGGGCGAGTGCGGAAAGATCGCCGAGCGGTACTGCGTCCCGACATCGTTCCCCTGACGGTTGAGCTGCGTCGGATCGTGCGTCGCGAAGAAAATGTCGAGCAGGTCATCATACGACACCCGGTCGGGATCGAACCCGATGCGGATCGCCTCGGCATGGCCGGTATTTCCGCTGCACACTTCGCGATAGGTGGGATTGGCCGTCGTGCCGCCGATATAGCCGCTTTCGACCGTTTCGACGCCGATCACGTCGTTGAATACCGCCTCGGTGCACCAGAAGCAGCCTCCGGCGAGCGTTGCATGTTCCATTACCAAACTCCCAAAATTCCCCCGTTACATAGGGGCGATCCGTCGCTAGGCAACGCGGACGGCCATGGGTGAGGAGAGCAGGATGCGCGACGGTACGGTAATGGTAACGGGCGGCGCCGGGTATATCGGCAGCCATGCGGTGCTCGCACTGCTCGACGCCGGCTGGCGCGTTGTCGTGATCGACAATCTGGTGACGGGCTTTGACTGGGCGGTCGATGATCGCGCTATTCTCGTAAAGGCCGATGTCGCCGACGACGATGCGGTGCGCGGTGCGATGCGCGAACATGACGTGCGCGCCGTCATGCATTTCGCCGGATCGGTCGTGGTGCCCGAATCGGTCAGCGATCCGTTAAAATATTATCGCAACAACACCGCCGCCAGCCGCTCGCTGATCGAAAGCGCGGTGGCGTGCGGGGTGAAGCATTTCATCTTTTCCTCGACCGCCGCGACCTATGGCATCCCTGACCGGGTTCCCGTTGCCGAGGATGCGCCCAAAGCGCCGATCAATCCCTATGGCACGTCGAAGCTGATGACCGAGATGATGCTGCGCGACGTCGCGGCCGCGCACGATCTGAATTACTGCGCGCTGCGCTATTTCAACGTTGCGGGCGCCGATCCCGACGGGCGCTCTGGCCAGTCCACGGCGGGGGCGACGCACCTCATCAAGGTCGCGGTCGAGGCGGCAACGGGAAAGCGTGATCATGTCTCTGTTTTCGGGACCGATTTCGACACGCCCGACGGCACGGGGGTGCGCGACTATATCCATGTCAGCGACCTCGCCGCCGCACATGTCGATGCGCTCGACCTGCTGATCGCCGATCCGGAGCACAGCCACACGCTCAATTGCGGATATGGCCGCGGCTATTCGGTGATCGAAGTGCTCGATGCCGTCGACCGCGTTACCAACATGACGATCGACCGCCGTATGGAAGGGCGACGCGCGGGCGATCCCGACGCATTGGTCGCCGATAACAGCGCGATCCTGAAGACGCTGCCCTGGCGCCCGCGTCGCGACGACCTCGACACCATCGTGAAGGACGCGCTGGCATGGGAACGCGCACTGGCCGAACGCCGCGGCTGATTATGAAGTGATGGGGAGCGCCTGCCGAGTCCGTGCCCTTCGGGGGGGGAGGGGGAAGGAAAGGGCATTTCCTCGACAGGCACCGCGAGAACGGCTGACCGTGCCCGCGGTTCCATCATGCGAGCAATCGGTTCCTAAAAGTCCTTGGTGATCCCGACATAGAAGGACCGGCGCTCGCCATATTGCGGTGCGCCCACGCCGATGCCCGAGCCGTCGCGGATTTCGTAGACATGGTCGAAGGCGTTGATGACGTCGAAGCGCACCGCAATGCCCGGCCCGTCGAACTTGTGGCTCGCCGACAGGTTGAACGTGGCATAGGGCGGCAGTTTCCCGCCGTTCGGCACCGCGCCGTCCTTGCGCAGGCCCGATCCGTACAACATGCTCGCGCCCAGCGTGGTGCCGTAGAGCGCGCCGCTGTCGAAGCGATAGGTCGCGCCCGCCGACCCGGTCCAGCGCTGGTCATGGTCGAGGAAGATATAATGGTTGTCGATATAGGCGAGGTCGGCGGGGTCGAAATTGAACTGGCCCGACACGATCCCGCGTCCCTGCGCCTTTGAATAGGCAAGGTTGCCGTACAGCGTCCAGCCGCGCTTGCGATAGGACAGGTTGGCCTCGGCCCCGTCGATCTTGCCGCGCGCAAAGTTGAACGGCGTCAGGATGATCGGCGCACCGAACTGGCCTTCGTCGATCAGGTTGCGCGACCGGCGGTGATAGGCGTCGAGCGTCAGCGACAGGTCGGGCGTCAGCGTCTGCGCCAGGCCGATGTCGAAATAATCCTGCCGTTCCGCATAGGGTGCGTCGCCGGTCAGCGCCGGGGCGGCCGCGCTGGTGCCGACGAATTTCGCGATCGTGGTGTCGGCGACGTTCGAAAATGGCGGCGGCGAGAAATAGCGCGAATAGCCGGCGTGGAACGTGGTGCCTGCGCTCGGCTGCCACACGATGTTGATACGCGGGCTGAGCTGCTGTTCGGAGCGGACGCCGTTATACCGGTCGAAACGCGCACCGAAATTGACCGTGAAGCTGTCGGCAAGTTTCCATTCGTCCTGCAGATAGGCGCTGTAGGTCCATTCGGTATCGGCGCCATTGTCGACGATGGTGATCGGCTGACCGATCTGGTTGCCCATATCGTCCACCGGGAATACCTGCGCGCTCGTCTTGCTGTCGCGCCGGTCGCGAGAGACGATGACGCCGCCGCGCAGCGTGTGCGCGTCGCTCAGCCGGTACACCGCTTCGACCTGGGTTCCGGCGGTGAAGTCCTGCTTGGTGGCGCGTTGCGCGATGCCGTTGAACAGCAGGTCGCCCAGCGGATCGGGATAATAGTCGAGCCCCGAATAGCGGCCGAACAGCGACGCCTGCAGCGTCAGCCTGCCCGCATCGTGGAGATAGCTCGCGATCGCGAAGCCGGTACGTTCGTGCTGATGTTCGTTCAGGTCGTTGCTCAGAAAGTCGGTGACGCCGCCGACATTGTAGCCGCTGTCGGGGTGAAGCCCGCGCGGATTGGGAATCTGGAATTTCTGATCGGCATAGCCGCCCATCAGCGACACGCGGTCGTTCGCGCCGATCGTGTGATCGACATAGGCAAAGCCCTGAAACTGGTCGGTGCGGTCGTGGATCTGGTGACGATCGGGACTGACCGCCTCGATGCCGAGATTATTGTGCAGATAGCTGCCGGTGACGAAGAAATTGGTCGCGCCGCTCGACCCGCCATAGTCGAAGCTCGGCTGGATCGTGTCGTGGCTGCCGCCATAGAGCGAGATCTGGCCCGAATTGTCGAAGCTGTTCTTCGTCGTGATGTCGATAATACCCGCGGTGCGCAGGCCGTATTGCGCCGGCAACGCGCCGGTGCGCAGGTCGAAATTCTGAACGATGCGCGGGCTGAGCGTCTGACCGAACGACGAAACGCCCTCGGGCAGGATCGTGCCGTTGATGCGATATTGCAGATTGCCATGGTCGCCGCGGACATGGAACTGGCCGAACCCGTCCTGCACCACGCCCGGCAGTTGCAGCACGAGCTTGTCGAGCTGGACATTGTCGCCGCCCGGCAAGCTCTGGATCGTGTCGTTGGTCACCGCATAGGTCGTGGCGCCCAGGCTGGGCTGGACCGACGCGCGCGCCTCGTCGAGATGGCCGGTAACGACGATATCCTGACCGTTCTGGCTGCCGCTGTCTGCCTGCGCACCGCTATTGTCGCTGCCAGTAGATTGCGCGGTCTGGGCGTGGGCGGGAAGGGCGAAGAGCGCGGCGGCGGAAGCGAGCAACAGAGTCTTGCGCATGAAATCTCCGGAAAAGGCGTTCGAATCAATTCCGCAGTGCAATAATAGCGATGTTACAACATCACAAGGCCTGTTTCGCGGCATCGGTTCGGCAGCGCATCGTCGCGGGATTTCAAGGGTCGGCGGCGCCGGACTTCAGAGGTCGGCTTCCTCGTCGACGGGGAGCGCGCGTGCCGTGTCCTGCCACCGTCGCGTCCATTTCCCGACCTGCCACCAGGCGAGCGCCCATAACGTGCCGAAGCTCCAGCCCGCGATCACGTCGCTCGGCCAGTGGACACCCAGATACATCCGGCTGATCCCGATCGCGGTGACGAGCACGATCGCGACCGCGAAGAGATAGGTGCGCCTGGCATTATTCTCGACGATCTGCGTCAGCAGCGTCGCGATGGTCAGGTAGATGATCGCGCTGTTGGCGGCGTGGCCGCTTGGGAAACTAAGCGTCTTCACCTCGACAAGGTGCGGTACCACCTCGGGCCGGGCGCGGGCGATATAGCCCTTGAACAGGCTGACGAGCAGCGACCCGCTGAACGTTGCTGCAAAGACCAGGCTGGCCGTCAGCCATTTGCGTGATACCAGCAGCATCCCGACCGTGACCGCCACGGCAAGCGTGAGCACGGTGCCCCCGCCCAGCGTCGTGATGTCGGTCATGGTATGGACGAAACCCGGCGGTCCGATCGCTTCGCCGGGGTGCCCCGGCACGCGCAGACCAAGCAGGATCGCCCGGTCGAACGAATAGGGACGTCCGCCGCCGATTGCCCAGCCAAGGATGAGAATCAGCGAAACGGCCGCAGAAATCAGTCCTGCGGCCCACATCAGGTGCGGGGGGTGGCGGACGCCTTGTGGATTGGTGTCGTGAACTGCTGTGCTTGCCATCGGTAAGGCTTATCGCTTGCGGGCACGGAACAACATCCGTCGCGCAGATTGTCGTTTCGCCGCCGCGTCCGATGGCACGCCAGCGTGCCCCCGCATCCACACCGAAAGGCGCGGGTGCGGGGAGGGATCGCCGGATTATCCAGCCAGAGCCGTTTGAAGCTGGCTCGCTGCGGGCTTGGTAATCTTGCCCGACAGAATCTGGTTGGGATCGACCTTTTCGCCGTAATAATTCTGGTTGTTGTCGTCGTCCCAGTTGATGTCGGTCACGCTGACCGTCGCACCGGCATAGGCGCCTTCGGTGTCCGACCACATGATGATGTCGCCCTTGCCCCAGGATGCCTGGGCATTGGCCGAATAGTTGACGATCGACAGACCCGATTCCGCATTGAGGCTGATCTTGTTGCCGCTCATGAACGCGTCCACCGCGTTGTCGGTCATCAGCAGGAAGGCAAGCTGCCCGCCCGAACCGCCGGCCTGCGCGCCGACGCTAAGCGCGCCGAAATCGTAGAAGGCGGGGGCCGTCCAGCCAGCCGTCTGGTTGGCAAGCACGACACCCGCGCCACCACGGCCGCCGACGATGAACGCACCGCGTCCGAATTCGGGGACGATGTAAATACCCTTGGCCTTCTTGATGAGCTTGGCCAGATCCGGATCGGCCTTCATCTTCTGGACTTCGGCGGTCGCTTCATCGACGAGCTGCTGCGCGTCGGGAGCCGTCTGCGCCATATTGTCGCCGGTCGTCATGGCCATGCCGTTGTCGGCGGCCATGTTCGTGTCCGCGGTCGTGGTGGTATTGTTGTTACACGCTGCCAGACTGGCGACGGCAGCCGCCATGATAATGGGCCGGTATTTCATCTTGTCCTCCACTTGTAATTCTCGCGCGCTGCGGTGCTGGAGGGGGGTCCACGCACCGACGCGACGGGCAAGGTACGGATAAACCGCACAAACCGTTCCAAAATCGGGTCAATTTCTGGGAACCGCGTCGCTGTGCGCCACGTTCGCTTTGACAGGGAGCCGTCGCCGCCCAATCAGCTCCCGGGCGGCGGCGTCTCTCTGCCATTCACCCCTGCGACGGGGATAAAGCCGAGCTTTCGGGAGGTGGTGAGCCCTGCTGGATTCGAACCAGCGACCTACTGATTAAAAGTCAGTTGCTCTACCGACTGAGCTAAGGGCCCTCGCAAGCGGTGCAGGTAAGCGCGTGCGCGGGCGGGGTCAACCGCGCTTGCGCCGATGTTGCAATTGACGCACCGAAAGACCCGATATCGGATCGCGCCAGCCGGCCGCGACGGCGCTCAGCGGATCGAGGACGAAACCGCGTTCGCGGAACAACGCGTGGGGGACGGTAAGCCCCGGTTCGGCCCAGATGCCGCCCGACCACAATATGATATCGCAGTCGAGCGTGCGTTCCCCCCAGCGCTGGCCGCGGCGCCGGCCGAAATCGCTTTCCAGCCGTTTCAGACGGTCGAGGAGCTCGGGCGGCGACATTTCGCTGTTCATCAGCACGACGGCGTTGGCGAAGCGCCGTCGCGACGGTCCCACCGGATCGGTCTCGACGAACGGTGATATAGCGAACACGCCCTCCAGCCGTTCGATCGCGGCGCGCAATGTGGCGCGAGGGTCGCCGTGGCGGGTGCGGCGGTTCGATCCCAACGCGATGGCATAGCTTGTCGTCATGGTCCGCCCCGCCTATCCCGCCGCGATGCCAGTCGCCAGCCCCCTTCCCGATACCGAGCCACCCCACGACTGCCCGCGCTGCCCCAGGCTCGTCGCGCTGCGCAACGAACTGCGCCTCGAACATCCCGACTGGTGGAACGCGCCGGTCCATGCCTTTGGCGATGCCGGAGCATGGCTCGGCATTGTCGGGCTCGCCCCCGGAAAGCACGGCGCGAACCGGACCGGGCGGCCCTTTACCGGCGATTATGCAGGCGACCTGCTCTACGAAACGCTCGGCAAGTTCGGGTTGTCGAACGACAGATATGACGGTCGGCCCGATGACGGGCTGATGCTGGACGGTGCCGTGATCGTAAACGCGGTGCGCTGCCTGCCGCCGCAGAACAAGCCGACACCGAAGGAAATCAACGCCTGCCGACCGTTCCTTGCCGATCAGCGCGCGGCGCTGCCGCAGCTCCATGTGCTCGTCGCGCTCGGGCGCATCGCGCATGATTCGGTGCTGCGCATGTTCGGCGAAAGGCTCGCCGATCATCCCTTCGGTCACGGCGCCGAGCACGCGATGCCCGACGGCGCGGTGTTGATCGACAGCTATCACTGCTCGCGCTACAACACCAACACGCGCCGACTGACGCCCGAAATGTTCGAGGCGGTATTCGCGCGGGCGCTGGCGCTGAAACCGGCGCGCTGACGCGCCGACCAAAAGCTGATATGACGGCATCATCCGCATGAGGAGATGCGACCATGCCGATGCTGCTTCTATTGGCGATGGCGGGCTTTGCGCCGGCGCAATCGGCGCCCGCAAATCCGGCGCTTCACGACAAGCCGATGTGCAACCATGCGCGCTCCACCGCCGCCGATCGCGATGGATCGGTTCGGGTCAAGCCGCTGTCGCAGGAGCCACCCGCCGACCAATATGTCGCTGTCCTCCGCACCGTCGATGGCTGCGAAAAGCCGATCATCGTGCGCGAGGATGTCGGTAAATAACCCGGCTGCCGCCTTAAACGTCCTGAACCAGCCGTCCGTACATGTCCGGTCGCCGATCGCGGAAGAAGCCGAAGGCGGCGCGGTGACGCTTGACCCGGTCGAGGTCGATCGTCGCGATCAGAACCCCCGTTTCCTGCGCTCCGAATTCGGCGACCAGATCGCCGCGTTCGTCGCAGATGAAGCTGTGGCCGTAAAAATTCTGGCCATGTTCGTCGCCGATCCGGTTGGCGGCGATCACCGGCACGACATTCGATACGGCATGGCCGATCATCGCGCGGCGCCATAGCCGACTGGTGTCGAGATCGGCGTCATGCGGTTCGCTGCCGATCGCGGTGGGATAGAATAGCAGTTCCGCACCCATCAGCATCATCGCGCGCGCCGCTTCCGGATACCATTGGTCCCAGCACACGCCGATGCCGAGCTTCGCGCTCGGTCCGTTCCAGACCCTGAACCCGGTATTGCCGGGGCGGAAATAGAATTTCTCTTCATAGCCCGGCCCGTCGGGAATGTGCGTCTTGCGATAGATTCCCGCGACTTCGCCGTCGGGACCGATCATCGCGAGGCTGTTGTAATAGTGCGGCCCGTCGGCTTCGAAAAAGCTGGTCGGAATGTAGATTCCCAGTTCGGCGGAGAGCTTGCGCATCGCCTGGACAGCCTTGTGATCGGCGGCGGGGCGCGCATTGGCGAACAGGCCCTCGTCTTCGACGCGGCAGAAATATTCGCCCTCGAACAGTTCGGGCGGCAGCACGACCTGCGCGCCCTTGCCCGCCGCTTCGCGGATCAGGTCGGAGACATGCGCGATGTTGGCGTCGATGTCGGCAGAGAAGGCCAGTTGCAGTGCGGCGACGGTGATTTCGGTCATGGAGCGTCACATAGGCGCTGCCGCGCGCGGATGCCATGCCCGCTTTCGGCCGCGGCCGCGCGGAGCATTGCAGCGTGGTTCGTCAGCGTGCCGGTATCTGTTGCGAGATACAGTGGAAGCTGCCGCCGCCGGTCAGGATGTAATTGGCACGCAGGCCAATCACCTCGCGATCGGGGAACAGTTCTTCGATCGCGGCGACGGCGCGGTGATCGGCCATCTGGCCATAGATCGGCACGACGACCGCGGCATTGCCGATATAGAAGTTCATATAGCTCGCGGGGATGACCTCGCGGTCGGGGCCGAGCATCCGGCCGGGGGAGGGGATACGCACCACGTCGCAGCCGAACAGCTCCGCCTGCCGCGCTGCCGCCTGATAGACGTTCCAGTTCGGGTCGTTGTCGTCGGGCTCGGGGATCGCCAGCCGATTTTCGCCGACGAAGCGCGCGAGATTGTCGACATGGCCGTCGGTATGGTCGTTGACCAGTCCGTCGCCAAGCCACAACACCCGGTCATAGCCGAGGTCGCGGTAGAGCAGCTCCTCCACCTCGCTTTGCGACATGCCGCGATTGCGGTTGGGGTTGAGCAGGCACTGGCGCGTGGTGACGGCCAGCCCGGTACCGTCACCGTCGATCGCGCCGCCTTCGAGGATCCAGTCGTGCGTCTCGACCGTCATCCGGCGATGCCTGGCGAGGCGTCGGCCGACATCATCGTCGCCGGGCAGATCATATTTGCCGCCCCAGCCGTTGAACGCGAAATCGTGCGCCACGCCGTCGCCGCCGATGATCGGGCCGGTATCGCGCAGCCAGATATCGCCGAACTCTTCCACCACGACATCGGCGGCATTGCCGGCGGCGATCTGCGCAGCGGTTGCCGCTTCGTCGTCGGCGGCGACGAGGATAACCTTTTCACCATGCCCGCCGGCATGGACGGCACGGGCGAAGTCGGCCACTTCGCGCCGCGCCGGTTCAAGGTCGGTTCGCCACAATTCGGGATGGCTCGGAAAGCCGATCCAGACCGCCTTGTGCGGTGCCCATTCGGGCTTCGGGGGCTTGCGCGCTGACGTCATAAACGCGCTATTAGGACCAGATTCGCGTCAGGAAAAGCGTCTTACTTCACCTTGGCGCGGCTCTTGTCGCGGATGCTGCGGAACTCGGCATTTTCATACCAGTTCGGCCAGATGTCGCCCTGCGCAAGCTCGCGGCCCAGTTCGTAGTAGATGTCGAGATCCTCGACCGCACCCGACCAGTTCCAGTTCGGGTCATATTCATCCTGCGGCTTGTGATAGCGATTGTCGGTATAGTCCTGGCTCGCCTTCTCGCCCGCGGCGGTGCCGCCATTGACCAGGTCGATGCCACTGCTCGCATCGAGCATCGGCACGCCCAGCTTGGCGAAGCTGAAATGGTCGGAACGGTAATAGTGGCCGCGCTCGGGATGCGCCTCGGGCTTGATGACGCGACCCTGTTCGGCGACGAGCGGCTTCACCAGATCCTCAAGCTCCGACTTGCCGACGCCGGTGATGACGAAGTCCTTGGTCTTACCCATCAGGTTGAGGACGTCCATGTTGACGCCGCCGACCGTCTTGGCGAGCGGATAGACCGGGTTCTCAGCATAGAATTTCGACCCCAGCAGCCCAGATTCCTCGGCCGTGACGGCAAGGAACACCTGCGACCGCGCGGTTGCGCCCGCTTCCGCCTGCGCCTTGGCGATCGCGACCAGCCCGGCGACGCCGCTGGCATTGTCTGCGGCGCCGTTGCAGATGTCGTCGCCGTTCACCGCGTCGCAGTGGCCGAGATGGTCCCAATGTGCCGAATAGAGCACGACCTCGTCGGGCCGTTTCGTTCCCGGCAGGATGCCGATCACGTTCTTCGATGCTTGGCGGCGGATCGTGTTCACGAACCCGGTCGAAGCCTTCAGGCCCAGCGGTACCGCATGGAACCCCTTCTGCTTGGCGGCTTCGGACAGTGCGTCGAAATCCTTTCCGGCGCTGGCGAACAGCTGTTCGGCGGCATCATGCTGAATCCACCCGATCGCCTTGGATTGGTCCATATGATCGCCGGGCGTGTCCTGTTCCAGCTGAGCGCCGGTCCATGACGACTGGACGACGCCCCAGCCATAGGCGGCGGGTTCGGTCTGGTGGACGATGATCGCGGCTGCGGCACCCTGTCGCGCGGCCTCTTCATATTTGTAGGTCCAGCGCCCGTAATAGGTCATTTCGCGACCATTGAACGTGCCCTTCAGCCCCTGCGTTTCCCAATCGGGATCGTTGACGAGGATGATGACCGTCTTGCCCTTCACATCGACGCCGGCATAGTCGTTCCAGCCGCGCTCCGGCGCGTTGATGCCGTATCCGACGAAGACGACGTCGCTGTTCGACAGGTCGATTTTGGGCGTGACGCGATAGGTCGCGACGACCATATCCTTGCGATAGTCGAGGCTGATCGGCGTCTTTCCGCCAGTGAAGGTCAGCGGTTTCACGTCGCTCGCGGTGATTTCGACGAGCGGAACGTCCTGCGTCCACTTGCCATGATTGCCGGGCTTCAGCCCCGCCTTCTGAAACTGCTGGATGATATAGTTGACCGTCTTGTCCTCGGCCGGCGTCGCAGGCGCGCGCCCCTCAAACGCGTCGGAGGACAGCGTCTTGGTAACGGTCTTCAGCGTCTGCACGGAAATGTCGGGCGTCGCGACATCCTGCGCGAGCGCAGGGGAAGCGAGGGTAATGGCGGCAATGCCGGCGGCAAGCGCGATGCGCATCAGGCGTGTTCCTCCAACTGAACCTTGTTGTCGGAAGGCAGCATAACGGCTCGGCGCAGTGTGTCGATTGGTTGCGGATGCAAAAAGGGCGGCCCCGACGGACCGCCCTTTCAAGAATTCGATCCGGAACCGGGATCAGCGCGAGTAGAACTCGACGACCAGGTTCGGTTCCATCTTCACCGGATAGGGCACTTCGTCGAGCGTGGGCACGCGAGTGAAGGTCACCTTCGACGCGCCGTCGGGGGCGACATATTCCGGAATGTCGCGCTCGGGCAGGCTCTGCGCCTCGATCACCAGCGCCATTTCCTGCGCCTTCGAACCCAGCGTGATCTCGTCGCCCGGCACCACGCGGCGCGAGGCGATGTTGCACTTCACGCCGTTGACGCGGATGTGGCCGTGCGAAACGAGCTGGCGCGCGGCGAAGATCGTCGGCGCGAACTTGGCGCGATAGACGACCATGTCGAGACGCTGCTCGAGGATGCCGATCAGGTTCTGCGAGGTATCGCCCTTCATGCGCGACGCTTCTTCATAGGCGCGCTTGAACTGCTTCTCGGTGACGTCGCCGTAATAGCCCTTCAGCTTCTGCTTGGCGCGCAGCTGGATGCCGAAGTCGGACATCTTGCCCTTGCGGCGCTGGCCGTGCTGGCCGGGGCCGTATTCGCGCTTGTTGACCGGGCTCTTAGGGCGACCCCAGATGTTTTCGCCCATCCGGCGATCGAGCTTGTACTTGGCGCTGGTGCGCTTCGACATGGTAATTTCCTTGCAATTTCAACAACGTTGACCATCGGTTCGGCGACGGTCGCGATCCCGGTCTCGCCTGCTGGGGCCGTATGGACCGGCAGGGCCACCGCTTCACCGGGGTGCGGGGCCGATTGCGAGAAGCGCGCTGCTAGCCGCAGGGGGCGTGCAAGTCAAGCTGGACAGGCGCGTGGCGCGCCGCCACTAGCCGGGAATGACGACGATACTCGCTCCCGAAGATTGCACCACCATGGCAGAGGTCCGCGCCGGCGTCGACGATGTCGACCGGCAGATCGTGGCGCTGCTTACTCGCCGGTTCGGCTATATGAACGCGGCTGCGCGCATCAAGCCGCAGCGCGATCAGGTTCGCGACGAAGCGCGCAAGGCGGCGGTGATCGCCAATGCCCGTGCGCATGCCCGCGACGCCGGTATTCCCGAATCGGTCATCGGCGACGTCTGGGAGACGCTCGTCGAGGGCTCGATCGCCTATGAATTCGTGAAATTCGACGAGCGATAAGCCCCGCGCCGGGGTGCGCGACATGATTTCGACGCATTGCGGGCCTATCGCGCGGTCGCGTTGCGGTGCCCGAAGGAATCGGGTGCCGCGCCGGGTCGAGGGTCGAGTTCTATTTTCGCTGCAATCCGTTCCAGGTTCGATTCGCTGCGCGACCGGATGCGATCGCGTCTCGGTCAGCGCGCTTCGGGGGTCTTGCTGGCGCTGCTGGCCGAGGGGTTGGTCGCGCTCCTGTTGCTCACGCTCGCGCCGCGCCTCGTTGATGAAAAGGCCCAGGTTCCGCTTGTGACCTTCAACGTAGCGCCCGACGCGGTACCCGACGAAAATCCGGAGCCGCCCGCGCCCGAACACAGCGAAGCGGCGAAGACACCGGAGCATACGCAGCCAAAGCCGCCGAAGCCGGCACAGGCGCCCGAGCCTCAGCCGCCGTCTCCGTCGCAGCCGGAAAAGGCCCCGCCGGCGATGATCGAGCTGGCACCGGACCAGATGGCCTCCACCGACATATCCCGGCCGACCCCGGCTCCTCCTGCGAAGCCAAGCAAGCCGGCCAGGGTCTATGGGCCGGTGGCTGATCCGCGCTACGCCGTGAACGCGGGCGATACGCCGCGCGTTTCCGGATCGGGACCGCACGGCGAGCCGCTTTATGCCGCCTCCTGGTATCGCGAGCCGTATGACGATGAACTCAGCGGGTTCCTGTCGGCGGCCAAAGGGCCGGGCTGGGGGATGATCGCCTGCAAGACCGCGCCGCATTACCGGGTCGAGGATTGCGTGAAGGTCGATGAATATCCCGAGCGATCGGGTATCGCACAGGCGGTGCTCGCCGCGGCCTTCCAGTTTCGTGTTCGCCCCCCACAGATCGGTGGCGTGCCGCAGATCGGTGCGTGGGTCCGGATCCGGATCGACTATGAAATGGGGCCGCGGTCGCCGTCAGGCTGAAGCGGTGTCGCAGCCGCATCGTTGGCGCAGCCGCCAGTTGATGACGTGCGCTGCGGTCAGCACCAGGCTCCCGGCGACCGTGGTCGGAGTCTCCCAGCCCGTGCCGCCATAAAGCAGAGCGCCGATTGCGAGCAGCGCGAGGCCGGCTGCGCCCAGAATCAGCGTCCGGCTCGCGCCGTGCCGAGCACGGCCCGATACGAGCGCGATACCGCTTGCCGGAACGGCGAAGGCGAGCACCCAGATGTGGAAGCTCTCGGGTATGGCAAGGATGCGCGACAGTGCGGGCAGCGCCGACAGGATCAGCGGCAGCGCCAGGCAGTGTATCAGGCACAGGAACGAAGCGGTGATCGACGCACGGTCGAGCCAGTCGGATTTGGCCGATTCCAACGCAGGCACTCCATAAGTATGTGATAATATAACGTTACATATTTGTGCGGGTTCGCCGATGCAAGGGGGTGTGGTCCGGCTCGCGTCGGGGATCAGGTGTCGCGCGGTCCTTTACGTCCACCGAGCGCCGACAGCACGCCGCGCAGCGTGCGCACTTCCTGCGAGCTCCAGCGGGGCTTGGTCAGGAGGCCGCGAAGCGCGCGTTTCGTCGCCGTGGTACGTTCGGGCGGACGGAAATAGCCGGCCGGTTCGAGCATCGCCTCGAGCTGGCCGATCATCCCTTCGAGCTCCGCCTGCGGTGCGGGCGGGTCGATTTCGGTTTCGGTGGGGCTGGCGAGCGTCTGTGTGCGCGACCAGTCATACGCGACGAGGATCACCGCCTGGGCGAGGTTGAGCGAACTGAACTCGGGATTGATCGGCACCGTGATGATCGTCCGCGCCAGCGCGACGTCGTCGGTTTCCAGCCCCGAGCGCTCGGGGCCGAACAGGATCGCAGACTTGCCCGGCCCGGCATGGATCTGCTTGCCGGCTTCTTCGGGCGTCAGCACGGGCTTCACCACGCCGCGCTTGCGGACCGTGGTGGCAAAGACATGTGCACAATCGGCGGTCGCATCGGCGACGCTGTCGAAGACCTTTGCGCCTTCGAGTACGATATCCGCTCCGCTTGCGGCCGGGCCGGCGGACGGGTTGGGCCAGCCGTCGCGCGGGGACACCAGGCGCAATTCGGTCAGCCCGAAATTGAGCATGGCGCGCGCCGCCTTGCCGATATTCTCGCCCAGTTGGGGGCGCACGAGGACGATCGCCGGGGGCGGCGTTTGCTGCGTGGTCATGTCAGATGTCGAGCTGCTTCAGCGCGGCGTTCCAGTGCGCGAGGTTACGCCGCGCCTCCTGCACGAAGGCGGAGCGCCGCACCGCGCCGAGGAACAGGTCGGCGACCCATTTGCCGGGGTTGCGAAGCGGGCGTTCGAACTGGATCAGCAGGACCACGCGCGTTCCATTGGTATCGTTCCAGACTTCGTGATCATAGGTATCGTCGAACACCAGCGTTTCGCCTTCGGACCACCGCACGACGCGGTTGCCGACGCGCATCCGTACATCGCCGTCGCGCGGCACGGCAAGGCCGAGGTGACAGGTAATCAGTCCCTTGGTGACGCCGCGATGCGCGGGGATGTGCGTGCCGGGTTCGAGGATCGAGAAGAACGCGCTGTTCAGCCGCGGAATGCGCGCGACGAGCTTCGCCGTTTCGGGGCAGCGCGCCAGATTTTCCTCGATCGGAAAGCCATAGCCCCACAGGAAATAGGATTTCCACATATCGACCTGCGCGATCGCCCGGTGATCGGGCGAGATGGTCGCAAGCGATGGGGAGGCTCCGCTCTGCAACGCCACGCGCATCGCTTCGTCGCGGATCGTGCGCCAGTTGCCGCGCAGCATCGCGGTCCATTCGAACTCGCGCACGTCGAGTACGGGATCGTTCGAAACCAGCGAAGATCGCTCGATCAGCCGGTCGAACAGGCCGCGCAGCCGCTTGCCGATGCGGATAATCAGCGGACGACCGGGTTCGGCACGCAGCGCAGGCGCTCCATGGCCGGATTTCGGCCACAAATTCTTGTCGCGGGTCGATGCTTCGAACGTCACGCCAGAAATACCCGGTGCAGTAAAAATCGTCCTTCCGAACCGCAATGTCGGCGCCGCGCGGCGTATCACTCGCGGCGGGACAATCCGGAACCGAAGAATCGGATAGCGCGAACTTGGGACCAAATAATGGCGCAGCGGTGCCCAAAACCGCGCATCGGGGCTATTTCGATGGCGCTGGCGGATCGGCGCCGGGCAGGGTAGTTTGGCGATCATGCGTTTTCTGTCCCGCGCGCTCGGCGCCGCACTTCCCGCCCTCATCGCAATTGCGCTGCCGCTGCCGGCAATCGCTCAGACAGCGCCCGCCGCGGCGCAGCCCGATGCGCCGATCAAGCCCAACCTGGCGCCCGATTCGCAAAAACCCTGGCTCTATCAGGGCAGCGACCTCCCGCCGCACCCGGACTGGACCTTCGGCGTGTTGCCCAACGGCTTGCGCTATGCGGTGCGGCGCAACGGCGTTCCACCGGGCCAGGTGTCGATCCGCGTGCGCATCGATGCGGGGTCGTTGATGGAAAGCGAGGATCAGCGCGGCTATGCACACCTGATCGAGCATCTGTCGTTCCGCGGGTCGGAATATGCCGGCGACATGGAATCGAAACGCATCTGGCAGCGCCTCGGCGTCACGTTCGGGTCGGATACCAACGCATCGACCACCTTCACCCAGACCGTCTATCAACTCGACCTTCCGTCCGCGAACGATGCCAGTCTCGACGAGAGCATGCACATCCTTGCCGGGATGATGGAGGCGCCCGACCTCGACCAGAAGGCGCTGGATGCCGAGCGCCCCGTCGTCCTTGCCGAACAGCGCGAACAGCCGAGCGCACAGGTCCGCTTCGGCGACGCCAGCCGCGAATTGTTCTTCGCCGGTCAGCCGCTGGCAGATCGCTCGCCGATCGGCACGATCAAATCGTTGCAGGCGGCGACCCCGGCATCGGTGCAGGCCTTCCACGATCGCTGGTATCGCCCCGACCGCACGGTGATCGTGATTTCAGGCGACATGGACCCGGCGCTGTTCGTGCAGATGATCAAGAAGCATTTCGCCGGCTGGCAGGGCAAGGGGCCTGATCCGAAGACGCCCGATTTCGGCAAGCCCGATCCGAACGAACCGGTCAGCGCCAATATCGTCGAACCGGCCTTTCCGCCCGTCGTCGGGCTGGCCTATGTCCGGCCCTGGACGGTGGGCGACGACACCATCATCTTCAATCAGAAGCGCATGATCGACATGGTCGCGGTGCGCATCGTCAATCGCCGGCTCGAACGCAGGGCGCGCAGCGGCGGCAGCTATATCACCGCCAATGTCTCGCTCGACGACGTGTCGCGATCGGCCAATGTGACGACGGTGTCCGTCCTGCCGGTCGGCGACGACTGGCAAAAGGCGCTGCACGACGTTCGCGCGGTCATCGCCGATGCCAGAACCAACCCTCCGAGCCAGGCCGAGATCGATCGTGAGGTGAACGAGATTCTGGCGGTGATGAAGAATGCGGTCGCCACGTCGGCCGGCGAGGCAGGCGCGCGACAGGCCGACAATATGGTCGATGCCGTCGATATCCACGAAACGCTGACGACATCGGAAACCTCGCTCAAGATCCTCGAAGGTGCGGTCGCCAAGAAGTTCTTCACCCCCGCCAATGTGCTGGCATCGTCGAAAAAGGTGTTCGACGGCGTGGCGGTGCGCGCCATCGTCAACACCCCGAAACCGGACCCGCAGGCCCCCGCCGAGCTCGCCGCCGCGTTGAAGGAGGATGTGTCAGGCGCGGCCGGTGCCCGCGCCTCCGCGCGCAAGGTCGGCTGGGATGATTTGCCCAGCCTCGGCAAGCCGGGCACCGTCACCGCGCGCAAGGCGGTGATGACCGATCCCGACATCGAACAGGTAACATTCGCGAACGGCGTCAACCTGCTGATGTTTCCCAACACGTCGGAAGCGGGCAAGGTCTATGTCCGCGTCCGCTTCGGCCATGGCTATAACGCGCTGCCCGGCGACCGCGTGACGCCGGCATGGTCGGGCGACATCGCACTCGCGGCGAGCGGCATCGGCGACCTGACGCAGGACGATATCGACCGGCTGACCGGTGACCGCCAGATCGGCATGGATTTCGGCATCGACAATGACGCGTTCGAATTCAGCGCGACGACGACCGCCGCCGACCTTGCCGATCAGTTGCGCCTCATCGCCGCCAAGCTCGCCAGGCCGGGCTGGGACCCCAATCCGGTCAAGCGTGCCCGGGCGGTGACGCTGGCGAGCTATGACAGCCTGTCGGCCTCGCCCAACGGGGTGATCGCACGCGATCTGCGCGGGCTGCTGCGCGATGGCGATCCGCGCTGGGCGACGCCCCCGCGCAAGGCCGTGGCCGATCTGACGCCGCAGGCGTTTCGCGATTTCTGGGCGCCGATTCTCGCAAGCGGCCCGGTCGAGGTGCAGGTGTTCGGTGATGCGGACAAGCGCTCGATCATCGACGCGGTGGCAAAGTCGTTCGGCGCGCTGAAGCCGCGCGCCGCCAACGACAATCTCGATCCCGCGCCGGTCCGCTTTCCCGATCACGACGCCACTCCCGTGGTCCGCTATCACGGCGGCAAGGACGATCAGGCGGCAGCGGTAATCGCCTGGCCGACGGGCGGCGGCGTCGAACAGATTTCGCAAAGCCGCAAGCTCGAACTGCTCGCTGCGATCTTCCGCGATCGGCTGCTCGACCAGCTCCGCTCCGAAGCCGGGGCAAGCTATACGCCGCAGGTCGTCAACGAATGGCCGGTGGGCTTGCCGTCGGGGGGCGACGTGCTCGCGGTCGGGCTGGTTCCGCCGGCGAAGACCGATCTGTTCTTCCGGCTGGCGCGCGGTATCGCCGCCGATCTTGCCGCCAATCCGGTAAGCCAGGACGAGCTCGACCGCGCGATCAAGCCGCTCAAGCAACTCGTCATCCGCATGTCGACGGGCAATATCTTCTGGATGGACCAGACCAAGGGTGGCTCGACCGATCCGCGCCGCATCGCGGCCATCGACACATTGCCGACCGACATCGTCCAGACGACGCCCGCCGAAATCCAGGCACTGGCCGCGAAATATCTCCGGCCCGACAAGGATTGGAGCATGATCGTGCTGCCGAAGGACGAGGCGCCCGAATAGGGGCGGCGGAACCCGGCGGGCAACCGCCGCATTGGGGCGGCATGAAAGCACGTCCCCTTGCCTGGATCGGCGGCAGCGCCACGATGCTCCTCACCATCGCTGCCTATATGGCGGTCGGGCGGATCTATTCGGACGCAAAGGCGATCGACCTGATCGGTCAGCTTGCCCAGTCGGCGCTGTATTTCGGGTCGGCGATCGCGACCGCTTCGGCCACGACGCTTGCGCTGATGCTGACGCTGATCGGGATGGCGCGCAGGTCTGAAGCCGAGTTTTCGGATGAATTCTACCGCAACGTGTACCGGATTTCGGCGCTGTCGACGGCGACGCTGCTCGGTGCGGTCGTATTGCTGCTTCTGCTCACGCTGCCGGTCGGCGAGTTCGACAATCTCAGCGCACCGTGGTTCATCTGGCTCTACCGCATCCAGTTCGCGATGGTCGGCATCTTGTCGTCGCTGCTCGTTGCGACGGTGCTGCTGGTCTTCGCAACCGTCCGCGCGGTCATCATCAACATCACGCCCGCCGATGTCGTCTGACGATCAGCCCCGATAGAGCGCGTCGAGCCGCTCGCCATAGACGCGGCGCAGCACGTGGCGGCGAATCTTGAGCGATGGCGTGAGCTGCTCATTCTCGATGGCGAAGGGCTCGTCGGCGATGATGAAGCGGCGGATACGCTCGATCTGCGACAGGTCCCTGTTGACGCGCTCC
The DNA here is from genome assembly GCF_018122655.1 of Stakelama marina. Lineage (GTDB taxonomy): Bacteria > Pseudomonadota > Alphaproteobacteria > Sphingomonadales > Sphingomonadaceae > Sphingomonas > Sphingomonas marina. Next base: position 508,769 of record NZ_JAGRQC010000002.1, on the reverse strand, counting down.
ACCGCATGGCCGATCGCCGCGCGGTAGTCGTGATCCTGTGCGAGCTTGGCGAAGTCGCAGGTCTCTGCATTCTTCGCGCACCATTCTGCGGTCCATTCGGGATCGGGCACGATCACGGCGACCATATAGGGCTTGCGGTCGCCGGCGATCATCGCCTGCATGATCTCCGGACGCAGCGTCAGCATCCCCTCGACCTTTTGCGGCGCGACATTGTCGCCCTTGTCGTTGATGATGAGGTCCTTCTTGCGGTCGGTGATCCTGATCCGCCCGCGCTCGTCGATCTCGCCGACATCGCCGGTGTGCAGCCAGCCATCCTTCAACACGCGCGCGGTTTCCGCCTCGTTGCGCCAATAGCCGTGCATGACGAGTTCGCCGCGCACCAGGATCTCGCCATCCTCGGCGATGCGAACCTCGGTATTTTTCAGCGGCGGGCCGACCGTGTCCATCTTCAGCCCGGCACTTGGCCGGTTGCAGGAAATCACCGGCGCAGCCTCGGTCTGGCCATAGCCCTGGAGGAAGGTGAGGCCGAGCGACTGGAAGAAGGTTCCGACTTCGGGGTTGAGCGGCGCGCCGCCCGACACCATCGCCTTCATCCGCCCGCCGAAACGCTGCGCGATCTTGGGCAAGAGCGTGCGGTTCAGGATCATCTGCATCGGCCGGTCGTACAGCGGAACGCGGCCGTCCTTGGCCTTTGCGCCAATCGACACGGCGCGGTCGAGCAGATAGGCGGGCATCTTGCCCTGTTTCTCGATCGCCTTGGTGATGCGCGTCCGCAGCACTTCGAACAGGCGCGGCACCACGACCATGATCGTCGGCCTGGTTTCCTCGATATTGGAAGCGAGCTTGTCGAGCCCCTCCGCGTAATAGATCTGCGCACCGAGCGCGATCGGGAAATGCTGTCCGCCGGTATGTTCATAGGCGTGGCTGAGCGGCAGGAAGGACAGAAAGACCTCGTCCTCCCAGCCGAAATCTTCCGAGATCACGGTAACGCAGCCTTCGCAATTGTGCAGGATCGCGCCGTGATGCTGCATCACCCCGCGCGGCGCGCCGCCGGTTCCGCTGGTGTAGATGATGCAGGCGAGATCGTCCCGGTCGAACGTCGCCGTGGCCGCGACCTTGGCGGGGTCGGTGGCATGTTCGTCGATCAAGTCGCGCCAGTGGCAATGATCGCTTGCGCCGACCTGCCCCATGCGGATGTCGTCGATGCCGATGACGAGCCGGACCGCCACCGAGCGCAGCACCGCAGGCATCAGCGTCTTGGCGAGCTTGGCGGTGGAAACGATCACCGCAGCCGCGCCCGAATTCTCGATGATGTGCGCGTGGTCGCGTTCGGTATTGGTGATATAGGTCGGCACCGTCACGCACCCCGCGGCCATGATAGCGAGGTCGCTGATGCACCATTCGGGGCGGTTTTCGCTGACCAGCATTACCCGGTCGCCGGGTTGCAGGCCCTTGGCCTTCAGCGCGGTGGCGAGCGCCGCGACCTGTTTCGCCGCCTCTCCCCAGCTGATCGACTGCCATTTGCCCGACTGCTTTCGCCACAGGAACGGCTGATCGGCCTGTTCGCGTGCACGGGTGAAGAACATCGTGACCAGATTGGGAAAATGTTCGAGCGTGCGCATGGTCTCTCCTGGGGACGGGCGGGGGCCGCTGTTTGTTTTTGTCTGTCTGTTGCTGCCTATTCGGCGGGGCGATTCTTGTCGTCGCCGGTGCGGACGATCCGCGTGGCGCGGCCGTCCTGGGTCATTGCGATGCCTTCGCTGCGCGGGTCCGCAGCGCCGACCCAGCGGCCGTCGACACGCTCGATGGCGTTGGCCTTCAGCCCCAGCGGGACGATCTTCAGATGTTCGCCCAGCTTGGCGAAGGTGGGCATCATGGCCGCGAACTGCGTGTTCGCTTCGGCCGCGCCGCCGGGGCCGGGCGCGTAGATCAGGCCCAGCCCGATCGCGTCCTGCGCCGACAGGTGCCAGTCGATCACGCCGATGATCGCCTTGGCGACCTGGCCGATGATCGTCGGGCCGCCCGCGGCGCCGACCGCCAGCCGTACCTTGCCGTCGGGGCCATAGACGATGGTTGGCGACATCGAACTGCGCGGCCGCTTTCCGCCCTCGACGCGGTTGGCGACCAGATAGCCGTCCTGCGCGGGCACGATGTCGAAATCGGTTAGTTCATTGTTGAGGAAGGTGCCGTCGATCGTCAGGCCCGACCCGAAATAGCCCTCGATCGTCGTGGTGACCGAGGTGACGCCACCCCATTTGTCGGCCGCGACGACATGGCTGGTGCCCGGGACCTCGCTCTGCGGCGCGGTGATGCGCGGCGGTGCGCCCGCCGGATGGCCGGGCTGGTACGTGCCGAGCGTGCTGTCGGGTGAGATCAGCCGCGACCGTTTCGCGAGATAGGACGGGTCGAGCAGACCCTTGATCGGAACATGCACATAATCGCTGTCGGCGATGTAACGGTTGCGGTCGGCAAAGGCGAGGCGCTGCGATTCGGCGAACAGGTGCCATGCGACCGGACTGTCCTTGCCCAGCCTGGTCATGTCGAAGCGTTCGAGCTGCTTCAGAATCATCAGCACGGTGATGCCACCCGATGATGGCGGCCCCATGCTGCACACGCGGTAGCCGCGATAGGTCTCGCACACCGCGGGGCGTTCCTTCGCGTCATAGCTGGCAAGGTCACCCGTCGTCATTTTCGACGGATTGCGCTCGGCATTGTTGACGGTGGTGACGATCTTTTGCGCGACCGGGCCGATATAGAAATAGTCGGCGCCGTGATCGGCGATGCTCTGGAGGAGGTCGGCCTGTGCCGGGTTCTGGAGCCAGGTGCCCACCGGCAGCCAGTTGCCGTCGGCATCGGTGAACAGCTTCTTCGCCGCAGCATCGATATGGTCGCCGCCGATCATGAAGGCGCGGTAGAGGCGCGGGGTGATCTCGAACCCGCCGCGCGCCAGCCGGATCGCCGGTTCGAACAGCTTTTTCCAGGGCAGCTTGCCGAACTGTTCGTGCGCCTTTGCCCACATGCGCAGGTCGCCTGGGATGCCGACGCTGCGCCCGCCGGGCACCGCCTCGGCATGGCTCATCGGCGTGCCGTCATCGGCGTAGAACCATTTGCCATCGGCGGCGGCGGGCGCGGTTTCGCGGCCGTCGAAGCTGGTCGTGCTGCCGGTCTTGCCGTCGGAATGGAGCAGGAAGCTGCCGCCGCCTATGCCCGAATTATACGGCTCGACGACGTTGAGCGCGAGCATCGTCGCAATCGCGGCGTCGGTCGAACTGCCGCCTTCGCGGAGCATCTCGACACCGGCGGCCACGGCGCGCGGATCGGCGGCGCTGACAATGCCCTGATCGGTCGAGGGGTTGATCGAGGGTTTGGGTGGCGGAGCGTCTTGTGCGGAAAGGCTGGCGGGGAGGGCAAGGGCGAGCAGAGCAAGCAGAAGTCTTTTCATGGCGCGCAACCGTAACGTCCTTTGCCGGGGCGGCATAGCCGCTATGTCGAAGCGCGCGCCAGCCCCCTGACCATCGCGCGGGCGAGGCCGGGACCACGATAGACGAGCGCGGAATAGAGCTGGACGAGGCTGGCACCCGATTCGAGCCGGCGCATTGCCTCATCGGCCGAATCGATGCCTCCGACCGAAATCAGCGGCAGCGCGTCCGCCGCGGCATCGCGGACCTCGGTCAGCTTTGCGCGCGCGAGGTCGCGGAGCGGCGCCCCGGACAAACCGCCGCTTTCGCCGGCATATCGCGATTTGAGCGTTGCCGGGCGCGAGATCGTCGTATTCGACACGATCAGGGCATCGACGCCGCCGTCGATCGCGGTGCGCACGATCGCACCGATCTGGTCGCGGTCGAGGTCGGGCGCGATCTTCAGGAACAGCGGCCGCCGGCCCCATTCGCCCTTGCGCGCGCCGTCGCACTGCGCAAGCAATTCGCCGAGCATGGCCGGATCCTGCAGGTCGCGTAGCCCCGGCGTGTTGGGCGAACTGATGTTGATCGTCACATAATCGCCGACCGCCGCCGCCTTGCCGACGCCATAGGCATAATCTGCGATACGGTCGGCCGAATCCTTGTTGGCGCCGACATTGATGCCCAGAATGCCGCGCCGTTTCGCTGCTCGCGCGCGATCCAGCGCGGCGTCGAGGCCACCATTGTTGAAGCCCATCCGGTTGATGACGCCGCGATCTTCGACCAGGCGGAACAGCCGCGGCGCGGGGTTGCCCGGCTGTGGTCGCGGCGTGAGCGTGCCGACTTCGACGCTGCCGAAGCCGAGTGCGAGGAACCCGTCGATCGCCTCCGCATCCTTGTCGACGCCCGCCGCCAGACCGACCCGGTTGGGAAAGCGAAGCCCCGCGACTTCCACCGACATAGCGTCGCTGTTGGACGATCCCAGCGGCGTTCCTACCGCTCCCCAGGCGGCAAGCGCACGCACCGTCAGGCGGTGTGCACGTTCGGGATCAAGCGCGAACAGCGCGGGGCGGACCAGCGGAAAAAGCATCGCCGGGCGCTTTGGCACGGCGTCACGCTTCGGGCAAAGTCCAAAATCGAGACATTTTTTTCGATTCTGTCGAATCCATCCAAGACCGAATCGGTCGAAGGGGGTTACCCAATACTTGCGACCCGAAAGGTTCCGTTTCTCAGGGACCTTGTCTAGCGGCCCCACCCGAAAGGGTAGGGCCGCTTTTCTTATGTAAAGAATAGTATTATGGTCGGCGGCGACGCCTCTTTACGGGGCGAACAGGGATGGAAAAAGTCGAACTAGAGTATGATGTCCCGTCATCGGCGATGTCCGATTACGTGACGCTTTTCTATCGGTTTCGCGCGGAGGTCCCGTTCTTCGAGGATACCGAGCGCGCCGACCATGCGCAGTTGCGGTTTCGCCTGACGCCGGGCAAAGCCGAATATACGTTCGCGAACGGAAATGTCCTTTCCGCGCCCCCGCTTCACGTCATCGGCCCGACAAGTGGCCCGATGCAGGTGCGCGTCGACGGGCCCGTGCGCGTTTTCGGCATGGGGCTGACCCCGGCCGGGTGGGCGGCGCTGATCGGCACCGATGCGTCGTCGATGCTCAACCGCGTCGTCGGCGCGCGCGAGCTGCTGGGCGACGAAATCATCGCGGTGGCGCGGGCGTTGGCCACCGTGCGCGATATCAAGAGCATGGTCGCGATCGTCGAGCCGCTGCTGCTCGATCTCGCGCAGCGCGAAAAATCGCATGCAGAATTCGTCCGGCTGGTCGACGCCTGGCTCGCCGACAGCCCGTCGCCCGATGTCGAACAGCTTGTCGCGGCAAGCGGGCTTTCGGCGCGCCAGATCGAACGTAAATGCAAGGCGCTGTACGGCGTGCCGCCCAAATTCCTCGCCCGCAAATATCGCGCGCTGCGTGCCGCGGTAGCACTCGTGGCAGAAGGTGCGACGCCCGCCGAGGTGGTCGAGCGCGGCTTTTACGACCAGTCGCACCTGATTCGCGAAATCAAGCAGTTCACCGGGCTGACCCCGGGCCAGATGCACGATCATCCCGGCCTGCTCGCGCAGCTGACGATGAATCAGCGCACTGCGCTCAAGGCCCAGGTCGCGCCGATCATCAGCGATACCTGACAAACAGCCGTCGCCGCGTGGTTGACGCGGGCACGCGCTATCGCCACATGCCAATCGGAACGAAATGATCCGATTGCGCCGCGCGGCGCCGACAAAGGGAATGAATGCGCCTTTCGAGCCTGTCCGATTACGCCGTCGTGATGATGTCGGCGGCTGCGCGCCATTGCGGTGCGAGCGGGCGGCTGAACGCGACATTGCTTTCGGACGAGACCGGGCTGCCGCTGCCGACCGTGCAAAAGCTGGTCAGCAAGCTGTCTTCGGCCGGACTGGTCGAAAGCGCGCGCGGCACCGGTGGCGGCTTTCGCCTGACGCGTCCGCCGGCGGCGATCAGCGTCGCCGACATCGTCGAGGCGATCGAAGGGCCGATTGCGCTGACCGCGTGTGTGGATGAGGCACGTCACGATTGCGCGGTCGAAGAGACATGCAGAGTGAAGCCGCACTGGAATGCGGTCAACGGGGCGGTTAGGGGCGCGCTAGCCGGCGTGACGCTCGCCAGCCTCAACGGGAATCCATAGATGGCAACGAAGAATGCAGAGGCGCTCGCCGCCGCGAACAAGAAATACGAATGGGGCTTCACCTCGGACGTAGAGCAGGAGCTCGCGCCCAAGGGGCTGAACGAGGACACCGTTCGTTACATTTCCGCCAAGAAGGGCGAGCCCGAATGGATGCTCGACTGGCGGCTGAAGGCGTTCGCCATGTGGCAGGAGATGGTCGAGCCCGACTGGGCGAAACTCGACATCCCGATGGTCGATTACCAGAACGCCTATTACTATGCCGAGCCCAAGAAGAAGCCGTCGCTCAAATCGCTCGACGAACTCGATCCCGAGATCAAGCGCACCTATGAGAAACTCGGCATCCCGATCGAGGAGCAGAAGGTGCTCGCCGGCGTCGAGGGAGCGCGCAAGGTCGCGGTCGATGCGGTGTTCGATTCGGTCAGCGTCGCCACCACCTTTCGCAAGGAACTGGAAGAAGCGGGCGTCATCTTCCTGTCGATTTCGGAGGCGATCAAAAAGCATCCCGACCTGGTGAAGAAATGGCTCGGCAAGGTCGTGCCCACGCGCGACAATTTCTTCGCCTGCCTGAATGCCGCGGTCTTTTCCGACGGCACCTTCGTGTATGTGCCCGAAGGCGTGCGCTGCCCGATGGAGCTGTCGACCTATTTCCGGATCAATGCGGAGAATACCGGCCAGTTCGAACGCACGCTGATCGTCGCCGACAAGGGCGCCTATGTCAGCTATCTCGAAGGTTGCACCGCGCCGATGCGCGACGAAAACCAGCTCCACGCGGCGGTGGTCGAACTGGTTGCGCTCGACGACGCCGAAATCAAATATTCGACCGTCCAGAACTGGTATCCGGGCGACGAGAACGGCAAGGGCGGCATCTATAATTTCGTCACCAAGCGCGCGCTGTGCCAGGGCAGGAACAGCAAGGTAAGCTGGACGCAGGTCGAGACCGGCAGCGCGATCACCTGGAAATATCCGTCCTGTGTCTTGAACGGCGAAAACAGCGTCGGCGAATTCTATTCGGTCGCGGTGACCAATGGCCGCCAGCAGGCCGATACCGGCACCAAGATGATCCATAACGGCAAGAACAGCCGCTCGACGATCATCTCGAAGGGGATTTCGGCGGGGCGCAGCGACAATACCTATCGCGGTCTCGTCCGCGTCGCGCCGACTGCGGAAAATGTCCGCAACTTCACCCAGTGCGATTCGCTGCTGCTCGGCGATACCTGCGGGGCGCACACCGTGCCCTATATCGAGGTGAAGAATCCGAGCGCGCAGATCGAGCACGAGGCGACGACGTCGAAGATTTCCGACGACCAGCTCTTCTACGCCACGAGCCGCGGCCTCGACGAGGAAGCGGCGGTCGCGCTGATCGTGAACGGCTTTGCCAAGGAAGTGCTCCAGCAACTGCCGATGGAATTCGCGGTCGAGGCGCAGAAGCTGCTCGGTATCTCGCTGGAGGGATCGGTCGGATGAAGATGGATCTCGTGACGGGACGGCCGCGTGGAGGCGTTATTCGATGATCGTCGCGCTGCTCCCGCTCATGCTCCAGGCTGCTCCGGCGGAACCCGTCGGTGCGCCTGCGGATGCCGAAAACGAGATCGTCGTGCGCGCCAAGGTCGGGCGGGTCGCGCTGGTGTTCGACAAGGGTACCGATGGGCGGCTGCACAATTGCCGCGTGCTCATTTCCAGCGGGGTGCAGCGGATCGACGACAAGGCGTGCCAGGACCTGCCCGATTGCATCACGGCCAATTCGGGCAAGCGGTTTTGCGGCGATACGCTGGCGGCGGTGCCCGCGATCGAGCCGAAAAAGGCGAAGCCCGCACCGATCGCCAAGATCGACCTGTCGGATCTCGCCAAGCCCGAGCCGGTGAGCAATCCCGCAATCGGCCCCGCCGCGCAGACGGCGGCAAGCGATACGCCCGACCAGATCGTGAAGCTGCCGCCGCTGCCCAAGGACGAAACCCACGAACCCGCGATCAGGATCAGCGGAAACGCTTCGGACTGATCGCCCAGATGCCAGCAATGGAAGACGAATTCGAATGTTGAAGATTGAAAACCTCCACGCCGAAATCGACGGCAAGGAAATCCTGAAAGGCCTCGACCTCGAAATCCGCCCCGGCGAAATTCACGCCATCATGGGGCCGAACGGGGCGGGCAAATCGACGCTCGGCTATGTGCTCGGCGGCCGGGACGGTTATGAGGTGACGCAAGGGTCGGTCGAATTCGAGGGCCGTAACCTGCTCGACATGGAACCGCATGAGCGCGCTGCCGCCGGGGTATTTCTGGGCTTTCAATATCCGGTCGAGATTCCCGGCATTTCCAACGTCCAGTTCCTGCGCGAGGCGCTGAATGCGCAGCGCAAGGCGCGCGGCGAGGAACCGCTGTCGGGCGGCGAATTCCTGAAGCGCGCCCGTGCGCAGGCCGATGCGCTCGGCATGGAGCAGGACATGCTCAAGCGCCCCGTCAATGTCGGCTTTTCGGGCGGCGAGAAGAAGCGCAACGAGATGGTCCAGATGGGCATCATCGACCCCAAGTTCGCCATCCTCGACGAAACCGACAGCGGCCTGGACATCGATGCGCTGAAGACGGTGGGCGAGGGCATCAACCGTATCATGCGCAAGCCCGACAAGGCGGTGCTGCTCATCACGCACTATCAGCGCCTGCTCGAATATGTCGAACCCGATGCGGTTCATGTTCTCGCCGCCGGCAGGATCGTGCGGTCGGGCGGCCCCGAACTCGCGGTAGAGCTCGAACGCGAGGGCTATCAGGCGGTGGCCGCGTGATCGCTGTGTTGCCACTGATGCTTCAGGCCGCGCCGCCTCCGGCGGTTCCCGCGCCCGCGGTCGATGACGAGATCGTGGTCATCGGCAAGCGCCTGCGCGACTGGCGCGGCCGTTTCCGCATGCACGACGGCAAGCCTGAATGTCGCACGACGCGGTCGACCGGCGACAAGGCGATCGACGCGATCGGGTGCGAGGCGATGGTACAATGCTATGGCCCGCTGCAGGCCAGGGTCGAACAGATGACGGCGCAGGTAAAGGACAAGGCCGAACGGACACGCCGCCTGCAACAGATTGCGGACGGCCAGGTTCAGTGCCTGAAGGACGCGCGCCAGGCGGGCATTGCGAAGCTGGCCGAGGAGCGGGTGCAATGACCGATACGCTTGACCTTCCCACCAAGCGCCAGGAGGAGTGGCGCTGGTCCGACATGGCCGCGCTCGAAGCGGCGGCGCAGTCGCCCGCAGGCGAAGCGCCCGACGCCGATGGCTGGTTCATCGACGGGCTCGACGGCCCGCGCCTTGTCTTCGTCGATGGCGAATATCAGGCCGGGCGCAGCGATGCCGGTCCGGTGACGCTCGAACAGCTCTCCGCCGATACCGACCATCCGCTCGGCCGTCGTGCCGCTGGCGCCGGCTGGGTGCTGCGTGTCGGCGAGGGCGGTGCGAAGACATGCATCCAGATCGTCCATCTCGGCTCGGGTGGCGCCAACCATGTGCCCGCGCGGATCGAGCTTGCGGCCGATGCAACGGCAAGCATCGTCGAGACCTATGCCGGCACCGGCTGGGCCAACCGGCTGACGCAGATCGACCTGGCGCGCGGGGCACGACTGATGCGCTCGGTTCGGCTGCTGCAATCGGGCGGGTTCGTCTCGCTGCGCGACGAAGCGGAGATCGGCGAGGCGGCGAGCCTCGTCTCGATCGTTCTCGGCGCAGGCGACATGGGCAGCCGCATCGACGGCAACCTGCGCCTGACGGGCGACGGCGCCTTTGCCGAAATGGGCGGCGCGCTGCTCACCCGCGACAGCCAGTCGCAAGAGGCTGCCGTCGTCGTCCACCATGCAAAGCCCGAAGGGTCGAGCAGGCAGATCTGGCGCGCGGTTGCCGCCGATACCTCGACTGCCAGCCTTGCCGCGCGGGTCGAGGTCGCGCGCGATGCACAGCACACCGATGGCGAGCAGAGCCTGCGCGGCCTGCTGCTGAAGCGCAGCGCAACGGTGAACCTGAAGCCAGAGCTGGAGATTTTCGCCGACGACGTGAAGTGCGCGCACGGCGCGACGGTCGGCGAACTCGACAAGCGCGCGCTGTTCTACCTCGAAAGCCGCGGCGTCGCGCCCGCGCGCGCGCAAGCGCTGCTCACCCGCGCCTTCGTCGCCGATGCGCTCGACCGGATCGGTGAAGAGGCGGTGCGTGAGGCGTTCGCCGACAATGCCGATCGCTGGCTGGAGAGCGCGCTTTGATCGTTGTTCTGAAATTGCAGATTCCGTTCGTGTCGAGCGAAGTCGAGGCACGCAGTTCGCGCGATACGCTTCTCGACCTCGCTCGAAGCGAACGCATGGTTGAGGCTCGGAAGGGGGCCGCATGACCATTACCACCGACACCCGCCCGCTCGACGTCCTCGCCGACTTTCCGGCGATCCCCGAGGGCTGGGCCTATCTCGATACCGCTGCGACGGCACAGAAGCCGCAGCCGGTGCTGGACGCCATCGCGAAAGCTTACGGCGAAACCTATGCGACCGTTCACCGCGGCGTCTATCAGCGATCGGCCGACATGACGCTCGCCTATGAAGCGGCGCGCAAGCGCGTCGCCGACTTTATCGGCGCCGGGTCGTCCGACGAGATCGTCTTCGTTCGCGGCGCGACCGAGGGGATCAACCTCGTCGCGCAGTGCTGGGCGGGAACGCAGCTTGGCGAGGGCGACCGCATCCTGCTCTCGACGCTCGAGCATCATTCGAACATCGTGCCGTGGCAGATGCTCGCCGAGCATATCGGTGCCGGGATCGACGTCGTGCCGCTGACCGAGGACGGCCGCATCGATCTCGATGCGATGGCCGAGATGCTGACGCCCAGGCACAAGCTCGTCGCGCTCGCGCATGTATCCAACGTGCTCGGATCGGTGCTCGACGCGCGCCGCGCCGCCGACCTCGCGCACGGCGTCGGCGCGAAGATACTGCTCGACGGCTGCCAGGCGGTGCCGCGGATGACGGTCGATGTCGCGGCACTCGACTGTGATTTCTACGTGTTTTCAGGGCACAAGCTCTACGGCCCGACCGGCATCGGCGTGCTGTGGGCGCGGCCCGACCTGCTCGAGGCGATGCCCCCCTATCAGGGCGGCGGATCGATGATCGACAAGGTTTCGTTCAAACGCACGACCTATGCGCCGCCGCCGGGCCGGTTCGAGGCGGGCACGCCGCATATCGTCGGTGCGCTCGGCCTGCATGCGGCGATCGATTATGTCGCCGATATCGGCCTCGATCGCATCCACGCGCACGAGAGCGCGCTGGTGGCGCGTGCGCGAGAGGCGCTGTCGCAGATCAATTCGCTGTGCGTCTATGGTCCTGAAGATTCGGCGGGAATCGTCAGTTTCTCGATGCACGGGGTACATCCGCACGATATCGGCACCATATTGGACGAGAGCCGCGTGGCGATCCGCGCGGGCCATCATTGCGCCCAGCCGCTGATGGAGGCGCTGGGCATCGAGGCGACGGCGCGGGCGAGCTTCGGCGTCTATAACAGCGCTGCCGATGTCGACGCGCTGGCAACCGGAATTGAACGGGTAACGAGGATCTTCGGATGAACGAAGAACGCAAGATTGCAGTCGAGGAAGTCGAATCGGTCGAAGCGCCGCCCAAGGCACGCGTCGAGGACGCGTCCCCGCGCGACACCTTCGAGCGCAAGCGCGATTATCTCGAAGGGTTTCTCGCCAAAAAGCCCGAACCGCATCCCGAGGGGCAGCCGGGCGGCGATGTGTACGAAGCCGTAGTCGATGCGCTGAAGGAAATTTACGACCCCGAAATCCCGGTCAATATCTACGATCTCGGGCTGATCTACGGGGTCGAGGTGACCGAAGACGGGCACGCCGTCGTCACGATGACGCTGACGACGCCGCATTGCCCGGTCGCCGAATCGATGCCGGCCGAGGTCGAACTGCGTGTCGGTGCGGTGCCCGGCGTCGGCACGTCGGAGGTCAATCTGGTGTGGGACCCGCCCTGGGACCCGCAGAAGATGTCCGACGACGCCAAGCTCGAACTGGGCATGCTATAAGCAGTTTCGGCCAAAGTGGTGCTTTGGCCGAGGAAGGAAGAAGCGAAATGGCCACCAAGACCCGCGAACGCCCCGCCGCGATCATCCTGACGCCGGCGGCCGAACAGCGCATCGCCGACCTGATGGCGAAGGCGCCCGAGGATGCGATCGGCGTGAAGCTGTCGACGCCGCGCCGCGGCTGTTCGGGGCTCGCCTATTCGGTCGATTATGTGACCAAGGCCGATCCGATGGACGAGAAGATCGAGACGCCGGGCGGCACCTTTTTCGTCGATGCCGGATCGGTGCTCTATCTGATCGGATCGACGATGGACTGGGTCGAGGACGATTTCGCCGCCGGCTTCCAGTTCAACAACCCCAATGCTAGGGGCGCGTGCGGCTGCGGCGAAAGCTTCATGGTGTGAAGGGCGACGACCGCGCCGACAAGCGGCGCAAACGGCTCAATCGCGCCGGACTGGCTGCGGTAATATTGCTCGCGCCCGGCGGCTTCATCCTCGGCGCGACGCTCGCCGCGCGCCATTATCGCAACCGGCGCGCCTCGAAACCGGACTGAATCCGGACGCTCGGCAGCCGGTCGGCTGAACCGGCGTCACAATTTCTCGGCGCGGTGCGCGCGCCACCTAACGAGCAGCGAAAAGGTCACGAGCACCGGTAGAATGGCGAGCGCTGCCAGCTTCTCCGCGCTCGCCGGAAGCCAGTGCGCCTCCTGTCCCGCGTCGAGCAGCTTTTCGAGCAGCGCGATCGCATAATAGGTAAGCGCGATGACCGACAGCCCTTCGACCAGATGCTGCAGCCGGAGTTGTCGCACGGCGTTGCGTTCCATCGAGCCGAGCAAGGCGGCATTCTGATCCTGTAGTTCGAGGTCGACCCGCGTGCGCAGCATCGCCGTTGTCTGTTCGATACGCAGCGCCACCGCCTCCAGCCGACGCCGAAACGACGCGCAGGTGCGCAGCGCGGGCAACAGACGGCGTTCGGTGAACTCGCTCAGGTTCTGGAATCCCGCGATTGGCTGTGGCGCCAGGCTTTCCAGCCTGTCCTGAACGATCTGGCCGTAAGCGGCGGTCGCGCTCATCCGATATTCGGTTTCGGCACGCAGTGCGGCGACCTTTGCCGCCAACATCGTCAGGCCTTCGAGCAGCTTGCGGTCGGCGGTTTCGCCCATTCGGCCGGTGGCGGCCGAAAGGTCGCGCTCTATCGCCGTCACCTCGGCGCCGCGCTGCTGTGCTACCGCCAGCCCGAGCAGCGCAAGGTTGCGATAGTTGCCGAGTTCCTGAAGCTGCTGAATGGTGCGCGCCAGATCGGCGGGGTGCGTATCGTGCGCCGCGACGATCATGCGACCATAGTCATGCCCCTTGGCGAGGCGGAAATTGGTCCAGATCCTGGCGCCCTGGATATTGCAGCTGACGGTTTCGGCGGCTTCGAATCCGGCCTCCGCGACCAGCGGAAGCGCCGCCGCCTCATCCTCGACCAGATCGAGCAACGTCGCGCGCATGACGGGGCCGGGAAGATCCTCCAGCCAGTCGATATAGCGGCGTTCGGTCTCCGCATCGACGCCGTCCGATACGACCAGCAGCGTCGTGCTCGCCTCGGTATGGCGTTCCCATGCGAGCGCGATGCCGCGATCCGGACTGCCCGACAGATGCCGCGCATCGGGTTTCGCATCGGCGGTGCCCAGCATCGCCTCGACCGCCTGACGTTCGGCGGCGCGTTCCTTCGCGCTCGGCAGGCGAACCGTCTGGCGGACCCGGCACGGAACCGTGAGCGGTGGCATCTGGCGAAGATGCATTTCGGCGACCGCGCTGGCGCGTAACGGATGGCTGGCGATCGTCATACGCGCTTTCCTCCCAACAGGGCGTTGGCACTCACCATCAGCGAGCTGGCGGTCATTGCGAGCGCGGCGGTGAGCGGCGTCATCGCGCCGGCCAGCGCCAACGGGATGACCACGGCGTTGTACGCAATGGCCAGCACGGCGTTCTGGCGCGATATCGACCGGTGATCGCGGGCGATGCGAATTGCGTCGCCGATCGGCGCCAGACCGCCCTTGAGGATCGCGACGGAGGCGATGGCGGTTGCGGCGCCGTGCGCGCGCGCCACCGATACGCTGCAATCCGCCGCCGCCATCGCCGGTGCGTCGTTGATCCCGTCGCCGACGAACAGCACGGGGCGGGGAAGTGTGCGGACCAGCTCGGCCTTGGCGAGCGGCGTGCAGTCATAAGTAACCTCTGCGGGCGCCAGGCCGGTGTCTTGCGCAATTCGGGCAGCGGGTGCCGCGGCGTCGCCCGTGGCGATACGCAGCGCAACGCCCGCACGCCGGAGCGAGGCGAGCATCGGCGCGGCTGCCGGGTCGGCGACATCGCGCAGCGCGACCGTTCCGACGATATCGCCTTCGCGTCGCACTTCGATCACCGGGCCGGCGGCATCGGCGACATCGTCCGCGGTGCGAACCTCGATTCGCCGTCCTGCAGCATCGAAAACATACGCGCCGCGCGCCTCGCGAACGCCGCCATCGCCCCTGTCGCCGACGGCGTCGCGAACGGCGCGCGCGATCGGGTGCGCGATCCCCGTTTCGGCGAGCGCCGCCATCTCAAGCACCTCAGCGGCATGGTGTTTCGGCGATGGGGTTACCGTATCCACCTCCAGCCGCCCCATCGTCAGCGTGCCGGTCTTGTCGAATACCGCCGCGCGCAATTCGGCAAGCGCGTCGAGCGCATCCGGGTCGGCGATACGCAAATGCCGCACGCTCGCCTGCCGAATTGCCCGGAGCGCGGCGAGTGGACGCGCTATCGTGATTGCGCACGGGCAGATGACGATCGCGGCGGCCAGCGCGTTGGACAGGCCCCCGAACACGCCGCCGGTCTGCCAGATGCCGAGGGCGAGCGCCGCGAAGGCGATGACGGGCGTTGCCGCGACAAGCAGTGCGATCAGCCTGTCTTCGCCAGAGCGGCGTTCGCCCCGTGCCGCCAACTCGATTGCAACACGGCCGCCCATACGGTCGATTTCGCGGTCGCCTGCCAGGCGCTCGACCACGACGACCAACCGCCGCGACAGGTTGATCGATCCGGCCTGTACGGCGGTTCCTGCCGCCACCGGAATCGCCGCGCTCTCGCCGGTAAGGAACGACCGGTCGAGCGTGCTTTCCCCCGCGACGACGGTGCCGTCGACGGTGATGCTCGAACCGGCGTCGATCGTGACCCGGTCACCGATGGCGAGCGTGTCGACCGCGACCGTACCGACTTCGCCTTCGCGCTGTGCCCGTTCGGGAACCGCGGCTTCGAGCGCGCGCACCGCCGCGACCGCATCGGCGCGAACGCGTGTTTCGATCCATTGTCCGACGAGCCGGAGCGTCACCAGCATCGTGGCCGCGTCGAAATAGACGTGGTTGCTCCCCCTGGCGAGCGCCGCAAGCGAAAGCAGCACCGATCCCGCCACGCTGATGCCGATCAGCAGGTCGATATTGTAGCTGCGCAGGCGAAGCGACCGCCACGCCATGTCGAGGATCGACGCGCCCGCCCAGCCGATCGTCGGGATCGCGAAAACACCCGATGCCACCGCGACCCACCAGGCGTCGTCCGCGGCAAGATCGGGCTGCACATAGAGAATGAGCGCGGCGCCCATCGTCCACATCCCGAAAAATACCGCGATCGTCAGGCGCAGCGCTAGCGCACGGCCGAGACTCGCGAGCTTGGCCTGGGTTTCGCGCAAGTCGCTGCGCTCGACAAGGCGATAGCCCGCCTCGGCGACGCAGGCGGCTATGCGGGCCTGATCGCAGCGTCCGGGTTCCCAGCGGACGAGCGCTGACGCGGTCAGGAAATGCACACCGGCTTCCACCACGCCGTCGAGCGCAGCGATGCGCCGTTCCAGACCGCGGGCGCATCCGCCGCAGAACAGCCCGTCGATCGCGAAAAGCTGTTTGCGCATCGCGACCATCTGCGATCAGCTGCCGGAAGTTCCGGTGCCGAGCAGCCGGCCGTTCAACGTCTTGCCGTAATAGCTTTCACCGCCATGATGCGCCTTGGCGGTTGCTTCGACGCTGCCGGTTTGGCGGGGGTCCCTGGGCCGTTCATGGCTGTCGATAAAGGCGGCCACGTCCCAGGCCTGTTGGTCGGTCAGACGGTTTTCCTGCCCCAGCGGCATGTTTTCCTTGATGAAGGCGGCGGCGGTGTTGACCCGCGCCATGCCCGCGCCCCAATTATAGCTGCCAGACCCCCATAGCGGGGGGAAGACGATCCGTCCGTTGATGTCGCGCTGGCCCTGTCCGTCGGCACCGTGGCACGATGCGCAATTCTGTTCGAAGACCTTTGCTCCGCGCGCCGGATCATAGCCGATGTCGGTCTTTTTCAGTTTGGGATAGCCGGCCCCCTTCATCTTCTCGCCGGTGGGCGCTCCGGTGGCGAGCCAGCGGAAATAAATCTCCAGATCGCGATAGACATCCGATCCGACCGGGGGCGGACCGCCCGATGGCGATCCCTGGCCGTTCATCGAATAGGTGAAACAGCCTTTCAGCCGATCCTCCATCGTGTTGATCTTGCCGTTCTTGGAGCGATATTTGGGATAGACGACCCATGCCGCCCACATCGGGGCCGAACCGGGCTTGCGCCCCGCGTCGAGGTGACAGTTCACGCACGCCAGGTCGTTGCCGACAAAATCGCCCGCGTTGGTCTTGGTATTGAGGAAGATCGCCATGCCGCGACGAATGGCGGCGCCGTTTTCGTCGTCGGGGATCGCGCCGAGCGCCGGGGGCTGGAAGGCGGCGTCACTTTGCTTCGCGGCGGTTTCGCGGCGGTTGGTATCGTCGCCCCCGTCACCCAGCAGGCCGGTCTCGAACGCCGCCATGCCGATCACGAACAGGACGCCGCCGCCAGCGAGCGCCAGAATGGCCGTTCGCGCCGTGCGGCCGTGACTTCGCGGAGCGGTCGCGGGCGGAGCGCCTTCCGGTTGGCGCTGCTTATCGTGCGGTGTTGGCATTGCTCGCCTCCTCTGGCGTCGGCTTGCGCGCGGGTACGGGGGGCAGGGTCGCGAGATAGTCGGCGATCGCCCTGCGATCCTCGGCGCTGAGCCTTCCCGAAATCTTTTCCATCATCTGGACCGGTGAATTGCTTCGCACGCCGCCGGCCCAGTCGGCAAGCTGCCGCGCTGTATAGGATGGATGCTGCGCAGACAGCGACGGGAAGGTCGGTGCCACCCCGAAGCCCGAGGGGCCGTGGCACGAGAAGCAGGCCGGGACCTTGTTCTCCCAATCGCCTTCGAGAGCGAGCTTTTCTCCCCTGGCAAGGTCGCCGCCGAGCGAGGGCCTGGCGGTCGACGGTACCGAAAGCCGTTCATAATAACGCCCCAGCGCCGCCATTTCGCGCTTCGACAAGGCCCGCGCGACGACGCGCATCGAATCGTTGTCGCGGCGTCCGCTCGAAAAGTCGCCGAGCTGCTTGGCGATATAGGCGGCAGGCAGTCCGGCGAGGCGCGGAACATCCTCGTTCCCCTGTCCCTGTGCGCCGTGGCATGATGCGCACGCCCAGGCATCGCCGCGACCGTCGTTGACCAGGTGGCGGGTCGCCGCGTCGGTCGGCACGATGCGCGCGGGGACCGTAGGCGGTTGCGGCGCAAGGCTCGCATCCACCGTCCCGGCGATCTCCGCGCCGCCCGCCCAGGGGCCGCGATCGGCAAAGCGTTCACGTTCTCGAGCGACGAGTTGCGGCGTCAGCTCCGGCGGCTGTCCGCCGAAGCGCTTGCGCACGTAATTGCCGATCCGGGCGATTTCCTCGTTGCTCAGAACGCTGGCGAAGCTGGGCATGTGACCGTTGAAATCGCGGTCGCCGACGCGGATCGGGCCGTTGATGCCGTGCAGGAGGATCTGCGTCACGACTTCGGGCCGCGCGGCGGTGAAGGGCGATCCCGCCAGCGGGGGGATCGCCGCAGATATGCCGGTCCCTTCGGGCTGGTGACAGGTCGAGCAATTGGCCACGAAAAGCGCCGCCCCCGCATCGGCGGTCTGGCCGGTCTGCGTGCTCAGTTGGCTGGCCCGGCGGGTAATGCCCGAATCCGCCGCGCTATGGCTCTGGAACAGCATGACCACGCCCCACAGCGCCAACGCTATGGCGATCCACAGCACCGGCAGCGGGATGCCGCGATGTTCCTCATAGGGCTCGAAGGTTTCTTCGGGCGCCCGATTGTCCCTGGCTTGCCGGGTCATTTGCCAACCCCATCATTGTCATAGCCGTCGTCGCGGATCGCCTTCGCCGGTACGGGCATCGTTCGGTCGAGGCTCTGCAGATAGGCGACGAGGTCGAGCGCCGCGGGTTTGGCGACGACGACGCCGTGCCGCGGTGCATATTCTTTCGGGACCGATACCACGACGTCGCCGGGCGCCGCCTTGTCCTTCACCTCGAACAGGAAGGGGTAGGCGGGCATGATGCTCCAGTCCGATATCGCGCGCGGCTGATAGAGGTGCGTCAGCTGCCATTCGCGGCTCGGCAACCGTGCGCCGATGTTGAGCAGATCCGGCCCGGTGCGCATCGTGCCGAGCAGATGCGGGCGGTCGAAGACGTAATCGGACGCGACCGCAGCGCGTCCCCAGCCGCGGATATCGTCGGGCGCCTGGTCGGCGCTGCGCGGCTGCTGGCTGTGACAATATACGCAGCCATTGGCGATATATACCTGACGGCCGCGCAGTTGCTGGGCGGTATAGGGCTTCAGTCCGGGGGTCGGCGGTTCGGTGTTGATCTGGATGCCCGGCACGATGACGAGCAGCAGCGTGGCGAACGCCAGGATGCCGAGCGCGAGGATCGAGAGCGGTGCGATACGGTTCATGCTGCTACGGCCGGGCGCGTTTCGCGTGGCCCCTCCATGGTTCCGGCAGGCCGCCGGGCAATCAACATCGCGGTAAAGTGCGCGGCGAACAGCAGATGTCCCAGCGTCATCAGCCCGCCGCCCAGCGACCGGCTTTCAAGATAGGGCTTGAGCAGGATGACGCTGTCGGAGAACGGCCGCGTCGCATCGAGCATCGCCAGTCCCTGCAGAATGCCGCCGATGCTGAGCGCGACGAAATAGATCGCGAAGCCGATCACGACGAGCCAGAAGTGCAGCGGGATCATCTTCGGCCACGGCCAGGCGCGCCCGGTGATCCGCGGCATCATGTGGTAGATCGCACCGAAAAGCGTGAACGACAGAAACGCATAGGCGCCGAGATGCGCATGGCCGACCGTGTACTGGGTGAAGTGCGTAACGGTATTGACCGAACGCAGCGCCTCGATCGAACCCTGGAACGAGGCGAGCGTGTAGCAGACCGCGCCGAGCGAGATGAAACGCAGCGCCACAGACTCCTTCAGCGCCCACAGATTCCTGCCGACCGTGACATGCTGGTTGATCGCCACCGCGATTACCGGAACGAACATCATCACCGAATGCACGATCGACAGCGTGACGACCCATGTCGGCACGGGGCCGCCGATCAGATGGTGGATGCCGACCTGGCTGTAGAACAGCGCGAGGCCCCAGAAGCCGAGTAGCGAAAGGCTGTAGGAATAGATTGGCTTTCCGATGATCTTGGGAATGAAATAATAGCCCGCGCCGACGCCGAGCGGGGTCAGCCACAGGCCCAGAACATTATGGGCGAACCACCAGTTGACCGTCGCTTCCTGCGCGCCTGAGTAGAAAAGCGGGACGTTGGCGACGACGAACAGCACCGGAAACCAGCACAGCGCCGCCATCCAGTACCAGCCGCTGACATAGATGTGATGCACGTTGCGCGCGATCGCCGTGCGAATCAGCGGGATCACGAACAGGCTGCCCGCAGCCGCCAGCAACATGTCGATCTGCCACGGAATCTCGAGCCATTCCTCGCCATCGTTCCAGCCGCTGGCCATCGCGAATGCCGCCATGACGAGCGCCAGGTTCCACAACACCGCGCCGATCACGGGCAGTCGGGGATTGCGCAGCGCGGTGTGGAAGATGCGCGGGGCGACCCACATCACGACCGCCAGGCCGGCGAGCGACGTCCAGCCATAGGCGACCATGTTGAGATGGAGCGTGCGTACCCGGCCGAAGGTGAGCGCCGGCGAACCGTCGAGCCAGTCGGGCCAGTGCAGCTTCAGCGAAGCGGTCAGCCCGAACAGCGAACCCAGCACGAGCCAGAATATCGCGCTTGCCAGCAGGACGAGCACCGGACGGGCAGAGACCGCATCGATCCCGGCACGCACCGGGTCGTAATGGTGCGCGCGTGCTTCAAGTGCCTCCGGCGCGGCTGTCGCGTCGTCGGGATGTCCCTGTTCGCCCGGCACGAAGATCGTTTCCGCCTGCGCCTGATCGAACGCCATCTGCCGGTTCGCGATCGCCCAGATGAGAAAGGCGAGCGCGATAAGCGAAACGATGAAGCTGAGCGCAAGCAGCAACCCCACGGTTATCGGCATCGCCGGCTCCTAGAGCGAAAGTTCGATCTGGGCATAGGCATAGCGGGTATTTCCGGTGGCAGGTGCGTTGGGAGCATGGCGCAGGAATCTTCCCTTGGCGAGATAGGCGGCGCCGATTTCGAATTTGGCATGGGGCATTACGGGACCGGACAGCCGCGCTTCGACCAGATGGCCGGCGAAACGGCCCGATTGTCCGCTGCGATCGCGTATGCCCGATGCGGCGAAACTGTCGTTGGCGCGCGCCAGCCACATGGCGCGGTAACTGCCGCGCGCGCGCCAGCGGAGCGCGGGGTGCCAGTCGCCGGCGACCGACGCGGAGACTTCGTTCTCGCGCGCCATCACCCCGAATAGCGAGGTGGGCCCGTAGTCGAAACGTCGTGCGCCGAAGAGCCTGTCGAAGCGACCGATCGCCCGATCCGTACCGTCGCCGCTGCCATAATCGAATCCAACCGCGACGCGTGGCAGGCCGCTCGCTGCGAAGCGCCGTCCGACCTCGACATGCGCTGCGCCCGCGCGCACGGGCAGGTCCCGGCGATCCGCCGGATCGGCGCTCTTCCGGGCGGTTCCCAACTGGCCCGACAATTCGATGTCGAGATCGAACGTGCCGGCACGCGCGGGGCGGTGCAGCCGTAAACCCGGGGTCCACAAATGGCGGTTGTGCGTCCGGCGCCCGGGGGCATCGCGTTCGGACAGGCCATAGCCATAGACTTCGGCGCGTATCCCGCGTCCGATCGGCGTCTCGGCGGACACGCCATAATATTGCAGGCTGGTGCCTTCCTTGTCGAAGGCATGGCGATCGTCGCGCAGCGCCGCGGCATCATCCGGAAGCCGGCGCTGGGGCATCGCCCAGAATGCGTCGATCCGCCTGCCACGGGCGTCGTCGTGATGCAGGTGCACGCCGGTATAGGCATTCGTGCTGTTACGGAAATTCTGTCGCGACACGAGCCGCCGCGACCCGATATTCATCGTGAAGCGTCCGAAGTCGATTGTCGTCCTGTTGTCGCTGTCGCCGAGCGCCACTCCGCCATAAGCCTGGATCAGCGCCAGTGTATTCACTTCGCCGGTACCGATACTGCTGTTCGGCTGTTCAAGATAAGCGCGCGCATCCCAGATTTCGGCGCCCATCCGCACCGCACCGTGCTCGTACAGCGCGGCGAGCGAGCTTCGTACGAGCAGCGCTTGATCGGATCGCGCGGCATCGGGACGAAATTGCCCGCCAATTGCCTCGAAGCGAGTTCGAATGCCGGCCTTCAGCGACCAGTTGGATGGCGCGGGGCTTTGCTGCTCGCCCGCTGCCGAAGCCGAACCGACCGGCAAATTTTCGGTCACGATTCTGCAAATCGCCGATCTGCATGGCCAGATGAAGGCGCATCACGATCTGTTCATCGAAAACGGCAAGGTCGTTTTCCACAAGCGTGGTGGCCTTGCCCATATCAAGACGCTCGTCGACCGTGAGCGGGCGGCCAATCCGGGGCGCACGCTGCTTGTCGACGGCGGCGATCTGTACCAGGGCGACGGCTATTCGGTCCTTACCAAGGGCGAGGACATGATCGCCCCCGTTCGCGACCTCGGCTTCGACATGATCATTCCGGGCAACTGGGCCGTCGTGTACGGCAAGGACCAGATGATCAAGCTGGAGCGCAGCTTCGGTACGACGCCGGTCGCTGAAAACATCTATCACGCCGACAATTTCAAGCCGGTGTACCAGCCGACGCTCATCAAGGAAATCAACGGTGTGCGGCTGGGATTCATGGGACTCGACGATCCCGATGTGCCGCAGCGCCAGAACCCCGCGATGAGCAAGGGGCTGGTATTCTCCGGTGTCGATGCGCGCCTGAAGAACAAGATCGACGCCTTTGTGAAGGACAATGACATCGACGTCATGTTCCTGGTGACGCATCTGGGCGTCTTCAAGCAGATTGCGATCGCCGACAGCCCGGTTGCCGAAAATGTCGACTATGTCCTCGGCAACGATACGCATGAGCGTATCCGCAAGCCGCTGGAGCGCAAATACGCGAAGGTCACCGAGCCGGGCGCATTCGGTACCTTCGTCGGCAAGCTGACGCTGAATTTCGACAACGGAAAGTTCTTGGGCGACGATTACCAGCTCATCGATGTCGATCCCGCCAAATATCCGGCCGACCCGAAGATGAAGGCGCTGGTGGATCAGGCCGAAGCGCCGCATCGCGCCGAGATGGAAAAGGTGATCGGCTATACCAAGGAGCCGGTCTATCGCTATCTCGCGGTGGAATCGCCGCTCGACGACATGATTACCGATGCATTCCGCTGGAAGACGGGAACGCAGATCGCGCTTTCAAACGGGTTCCGCTACGGCAACCCGGTTGTTCCCGAAAACGGCAAGCCAGCGCCGATCACGATGGCGAATCTGTTCAACTGGATGCCGATCAACACCAAGCTCAAGACCGGTCGGGTCAAGGGCAGCGTCCTGCACATGTGGCTGGAAAAGGAAATCAACAACGCCTTTTCGCCGAATGCCGCGGAACGTTTCGGTGGCTATCTTATCCGCTTTTCCGGCATGCGGCTGCGCTTCGAACCGTCGCGGCCCAAGGGCGAACGGATCATCTCGCTGACCGTCGAGGGGAAGCCGGTCGAGCCCGATCAATATTACACCGTGACTTCGGTGATCCGCACCGGCGCGCCGGAAAGCAATTTCAACCGGCTGCCGATGGTCGAGGACGTGAAGGAGATGCCCTACACGGTCCACGACGCCATCGTCGAATATCTGGGCACGCATTCTCCGGTGGCGCCCAAGCTCGATGGCCGCGCCTATAGCGAGGAGCTGGGGACGATGAGCCTCTCCACCATCCCCGGCGCCGATTATGAATTCCGTTGAGTACTTGAAAGGACATATTGTCATGAAGAAGCTGATGCTGTCGGCCGCCATCGCGGCGGCCTCGATCGGCGCCGCACAGGCGCAGAGCTGGGAAACCCCGGTCATCAAGGGGTACGGCAAGATCATGGATTACAAGGACGTCGCCGTGCGTCCGGACCCGAAGCTCGATTACAAGCTGGTCTATGGCATCCATGACGACAAGATGAAGGGCGGCGTGAACGCCACGCTGTGGTCGATCGCGCGCAACGTGAACCTGCTCCGCGCGGGCGGCGTGCCCAAGGACAAGATCCACATCGTCGCCGTGTTCTATGGTCCCGGAATCGGTCCGGCGCTTGGAAATGAGGCCTTCAAGGCGCTCGCCAAGGGTAAGGACAAAGACAAAGACAAGGACGTGGGCGACAACCCCAATCTGGGGCTGATGAAGCAGCTGAGCGAAAACGGCGTGGAATTCTATGCCTGTGGTCAGACCATGGCGTCGAAGAAGCTGACCGCGGCCGATCTCAACGCCTATACCAAGAAGAGCCTGTCGGCGCAGGTCGTCCTCGCCAACTACCAGCTCAATGGCTACGCATTGATGGCCAACTGACCGGCGCGGCCGCGTCGGCGGCTTCCCATTTTTCTACCTGATCCCGGCCGCGTAGCGTGTTCGACGCCGGCCGGGTCCGGCGGCGCATCGGGCCGGGAATGCCCTCCCCTCCCGTCAGGCCCATGCGCCGCCTTTTTTGCGCGCGCCACGCGTGCGTCCTCTCTCGACGAACTGAAGGCAGCTAATCGAACATGACCCATTGCACGGCCAAACCGGCTTCGTTTGTTCGCCGTTCCCTGCTCGCGAAGGGGTGTTTTCCGGTATCGCTCTGCCTGTGTCTGGCAGCGGCGGGTTTCGCCCCGGCTGCCTCGGCGCAACAGGCGGCGAATGCTGCTGCGGATGACGGATTCTCGATCGCAGGTTCGGTGCGTGCGCGCGCCGAGTTGCTCGACGGGCAGTTCCGCGCCAAAGGACCCGATTACGAGGATATCGCGCTGTTCCAGACGCGCGTCGAGGCCAAATATCGCAGCGGCCCGCTGACGCTGGTCGGCGAGGTGATGGATTCGCGCGCCTATGGCGAGGCGGACAACAGCCCGGTCCGCGTGGGCGAGGTCAACGCGCTCGAGCCGGTGCAATATTATCTCGATTATGATCTGGGCGGCGCGCTGGGCGCGGGGTCGAAGACGCGGGTCAGGGTCGGCCAGATGCGCATGACGCTCGGTTCGATACGGCTGGTGAACAGCCCGCGCTTTCGCAACACGACCAACGCCTATCTCGGCGTGCGGGTCGACCGGAAGGGCAGCGACGGCAGTGCGTTGACGGCGTTCTGGACGATGCCGACGATGATCCTGCCGCGGACCCCGGCGAAGGTGTACGACAATGCGGTGGAGATCGACCGCAACAGCCTGGACCAGCAGTTTGCCGGGCTGTTCTATCAGCGCCCCGTCGCGGGCATGACGATCGAAGGCTATGGCTATTATCTCCACGAGGAGGACAGCCCGCGTTACCCGACGAAGAACCGCAACCTCTACACCACCGGCACGCGGCTGATGAAGGCGCCGGCGCCCGGCAGGGGCGATTTCGAGTTCGAGGCGATGTTGCAGTTCGGCACCGCGCACCGCAGCGCCGCACCCGGCGATACGACGCCGCGCGATGTCTGGGCGCAGGCGTTCCACGGCGAGGTCGGCTATACCTTCGATCGGCCGATGTCGCCGCGCGTCGCGCTCGTCGCGGACTATGCCTCGGGTCAGGACGACAGCGACAAAATCACCCGGTTCGATCAGCTTTATGGCGCAATCTTTCCCGATTTCGCGCCGCCGGGACTGTACGGTCCGATGACGCGCGCCAATGTGTTCGCGCCCGGGATCGACCTGTCCGCCAAGCCCGGCAAGGGGCGGGTATGGCTGACCTATCGCCTGATGCAGGTGCCCCAGCCCAACGACCTGTTCGGGCGCAGCGGCATCAGGAACGGCCCGAGCCACAATGCGGGGCAGCAGATCTTCGCCCGCGCCCGCTATCCGCTGATGAAGAATCTGCGCTTCGAGATCGGCGGCGCGCTGCTGTTCAAGGGCGATTTCCTGAAATACGCGCCGACGACGCAGAACCGCGAAACCACCCGCTACGCCTATACCGACCTCACCTTCACCTTCTGAGCGAGGTCCCGGATTCCCGCCGTGCCAAAAAGCTCGCCGCGACCGGGTTAAGGCTGGCATAAGTCTGGGTCCGCAAGGGTTCGGACCAGGGAGACTGCAGTGCGCATATTGGTCGTCGAAGACGACGATATCCTTCGTGACGGCTTGCGCGTGGGGTTGCCGATGGAAGGCCTTACCATCGACAGCGTCGCCACTTGCGAAGATGCGCGCATCGCGATCGAAGGCGGTGATTATGCCGTCATCGTCCTCGACATTGCGCTTCCCGACGGGTCGGGACTCGATCTCCTGCGCGAGATGCGCGCCTCGGGCGACCGCACGCCGGTGCTGCTGCTGACCGCGCGCACGCTGGTCGAAGACCGGGTCGACGGGCTCGACGCCGGTGCCGACGATTATCTGGGCAAACCCTTCGACCTCACCGAACTGGCGGCGCGGATCCGCGCGCTGCACCGCCGTTCGGTCGGCGCGCCGGAGGCGTTGCTGCGCGTCGGCGATCTGGTCCTCGATCTCAACCAGCGGAGCGTGACGCACAAGGGAGAGCCGGTGTCGCTGTCGCGCCGCGAATTCGCCGTGTTGCGCGTGCTCGCGGAAAATCCCGGCCACGTCCTGTCGAGGGCGCAGATCGAGGATCGAATCTATGGCTGGCAGGAAGAGGTCGGCAGCAACGCGATCGAGGTCCATATCCACCATTTGCGCGCCAAGCTCGGCAAGGCCGCCGTCGAAACCGTGCGCGGCGAAGGATATCGGATGCCGCGGCCATGATGTCGCTCCGGAAACGCCTGTTCCTCCAGGCAGCGCTGGTGACCATTCTGGTCTGGGCGGTGGCTGCGGCCTGGGCGACCTACAGCACCAAGTCGAAGATCGAACATGCGCTCGACAATCGCCTGAAAGAGGCGGCCGGCATGGTCGCCTCGCTCGGCTCGGTGCGCGCCGATACCAATGGTGCGACGATCCCGCCGCTGCCGGTGGGCGACAACTATAGCCGCCAGCTTTCCTGCCAGATATGGTCGGTCACCGGGCGGCTGATCAGCCGGTCGGATACCGCGCCCACCGCGGCGCTCGCCCGCCACGACAGCTCCGGATTTTCGGACCGCACCATCGGCGGCGTCGGCTGGCGGGTCTATACGCTTGTCGTCCCGCAAAGCGGCGTGCGCGTGATGGTCGGCGATACGCTGGCAATGCGCCGCAACCTTTTGACGCATCTCATCCTCGGGCTCGTCATCCCCGCGATCATCGGGATTTTCGCGCTTGCCGCGCTGCTGTGGATCAGCATCGGAGGCGGCCTGTCGCCGCTCAACGATATCGCAGCGACGATCGAGGGGCGCGGTGCCGACGACCTGTCGCCGCTGGGTATCGAACGCGTTCCCCCGGAAATGACGGTGGTGACGCAGGCGATCGACGGCGCCTTTGCCGGGCTGGCGGGAATGCGTGAAAGGGAACGGCGTTTTCTCGCGAGCGCCGCGCATGAAATGCAGACGCCGCTTGCTGGCCTGAAGATGCAGGCCGACATTGCCGGGCGGACCGACGATCCCGCGGTCCGGCGAAAGGCGCTGTCGCATATCGCCGCCTCGATCGCGCGCACGACGCGGCTGGTGCGGCAACTGCTCGAACTTACCCGGCAGCAGGCGGGCAGCATGCCTCCCGTGGCCGCAGAGGAGACGCGGATCGCGCCACTGCTCGGCGTTATCGGAAACGATCTTTCCCCGCTTCTGGCCGACCGGGGCGTAACCGTCGCGCCGACCGACGACGCCATGCGGGCCACGGTGCCGCTGGGCGAGGACGTGTTGTTGCTCGTGCTGCGCAACCTGATCGAGAACGCCGCCTCCTATGGACCTGCCGGGGGGACGGTGACGGTCGGCGTCGCGGCCAACGGCGTCTATGTCGAGGATCAGGGGGAGGGGATGTCGGAAGCCATGATCGCCGATGTTCGCCAGCATTTCATTCGCGGGCGAACCGACGTTCAGGGGAGCGGGCTCGGACTTGCGATCGTCGACACCGCGCTGACGCGAGCGGGGGCGAGAGTCGAATTTTCCCGCATGCCCGAAACGGGCTTCCGGGCCACCATCGTCACCCGCGTCAGGCTCGCACCGGCCTGAACCCGTCAAGGCGGGGCCGGGCGACCGCAATCGATCGCGCAGGCAGCCGGTGAGCTGCGCCGCTTCGGGCTCGCTCGGCTGTCCCCGATTTCCGAAGAGTCGCTTTCAGGCGTGGAACGCGCGATGCGCTACCGTGCGCCTGCGGTCCCGCGACGCGTATGAACCGATGGAAGTGCTGGAATGCCCTGAAATCAGGCGGTGGTGCCCAGGGACGGAATCGAACCGCCGACACTGCGATTTTCAGTCGCATGCTCTACCAACTGAGCTACCTGGGCACATCCGATGATCATCGGAAGAGGGCGCGTCTTAATCGCGCTCGCCGTCGCTGTCCAGCCCAGTTTGCGCCTTGACCATATCGTCGGGATCGGCGGGCGGACCGGGAATGCGATAGCCTTCGCCCAGCCACTTCAAAAGGTCGCGGTCCTTGCACCCGCGGCTGCAAAAGGGCTTGAATTCGGCCGCGGCCGGATTGCCGCAGACGGGGCAGGCGTCACTGGAATTGCGCTTGGACATGGCCGGCAGATATGGCGAGCCCGGCATCGCGGTGCAAGGCGATCGAAACGCCGATTCGCCGTTCGAGCTCGGCAACCCAGCTGCCATCCTCGATCGCCGCGATGACGCGCGGATTGGCGGCAATGGTACGTGCGCCGCGACCCGTGCTGCGTTCGGCGCGCCGGACCAGCGCGCGGGCATGCGCGCCGACCGGATCGGCCGCATAGAGTTCGGGCAGCGACAGGCGCGACCGGCGGCGAACGATCTGGATGAAGCCAAAGCCGTTGACCGCGGTGCGCTCGAACGGCTGCGGCAGGGCGGCGTCGATCGCCGTTGCCGCCGCCAGCCGGACCTGCTTGTCCGAAACCGTGGGGAGGTCGATGCCGATCGAGCCGCCGATATCGAGTCGCCGGATCGCCGCCGCAGCCGCACGCGCGCCGCTGATCGCCAGCGCATCGGTCGCGATCTCGCCATCGACATCGATCAGCGTCATCGCAGGTGTCAGCGCGATGGCGAGCGCCCCTCCGCCGAATCGGACAGTCCCCGTGGCGGCTTCGTCGAGCAACTCGCTCCACCCTGCCGCTTCGAGCATGTCGGCATCATAAGGCGATGTCTCGCGCACAGGGCCATCGAGCGTCGCTTCGATGGATGGAGGTCTGCCTGTTGCGGCATCCGGTTGCGCCAGGCGGGCACGGGCGCGTTTGGGCTTGCCGGGTTCGGGCAACGCTGGGCGCGTGATCTCGATTGCCAGCGACGCCCCCTCGGTCACGCCGCGCGGTAGCGGGACGAGCAGCGCCTCGCCGCCATCCCAGGCGGCAATACCCTGATTGCGTTCGGGCAGCCGCCGGACCAGACGCGCTTCGATCACCGTTCCGGCGAGCAGCTCTCCCTCGGGCAGGATGCGGGCTTCGAGGATATGGTCGCCATCGATCAGCGCGGCGCGGGTCTCGCCGATCCCGCGCTCGACGACCCATTCAGCCAAGGGGGTATCCGCTCGTTTCAAGGAGCGCGCGCGTTTCGAACAGCGGCAGGCCGACCACGCCCGAATGGCTGCCCGACATGAAGCGCACCAACGCTTCGGCGCGGCCCTGGATGGCGTAGCCGCCAGCCTTTCCCAGTCCCTCGCCAGTGGCGATATAGCGGTCGATTTCGGCAGCGCTCAGGCGCTTGAACGCCACGGTCGAATCGGACAGCCGCACGCGCGCGCGGCCTTCGCGGTCGATCACGCATACCGACGACAGGCAGTGGTGTCGCCGCCCCGACAGCAGCGAGAGCATCCGGAGCTGCTCGGCCTCATCCTCGGCCTTGGCGAGGATGCGCCTGCCCAGAGCGATCGTCGTGTCGCCCGCGAGGACGATCTCGTCCGCGTCCCGCGTCACCGCGTACGCCTTTTGCTCCGCCATGCGCAGCACATAGGCGCGCGGAAGCTCGCCGGGCAGCGGCGTTTCATCGATGTCGGGAGCGTCGATCCGGTCGGGCGTCACGCCGATCCGCGCGAGCAAGTCGCGCCGACGCGGAGACGAAGAGGCCAGGACGAGCCGCACCGGGCGCGTCCTTATGCCGGATTCCCGCCGGTGCGGGGACGATCCGCGAAGCCGCAGATCACTTGAAGCGATAGGTGATGCGACCCTTGGTCAGGTCATAGGGCGTCAGTTCGACGAGCACTTCGTCGCCGACCAGCACGCGGATGCGATTCTTGCGCATCTTGCCTGCGGTATGCCCGAGAATCTCGTGGTCGTTCTCGAGCCGGACACGGAACATGGCGTTGGGCAAAAGCTCAACGACCTGACCGCGCATTTCGAGTAGTTCTTCCTTGGCCAAACAAAACCTCGTTCGAATTCGAGCAATCGGCGCAGCCCTGTACGCTGTCCGAGCCCAAAAGAAAAGCACCTGTAACAAATGCCCCGCCGGAAGCGAGTTCCGGCGGGGACGAAAACGTCATTATCTATATTGGATCAGCCACCCCCGGCTGCAAGTGCGGCAAGCAGCAGCAGCGCGACGATATTGGTGATCTTGATCATCGGATTGACGGCGGGACCGGCGGTATCCTTGTACGGATCGCCGACCGTGTCCCCGGTCACCGCGGCCTTGTGCGCCTCCGATCCCTTGCCGCCGTAATTGCCGTCCTCGATATATTTCTTGGCATTGTCCCAGGCGCCGCCTCCGCTCGTCATCGAAATCGCGACGAACAGGCCCGACACGATCACGCCGAGAAGCATCGCGCCCAGCGTGGCAAAGCCCTGCGGCTTTCCGCCGACCCAGCTGACGATGAAGAACACCGCGATCGGACTCAGCACCGGCAACAGCGAGGGGATGATCATCTCCTTGATCGCCGCCTTGGTGACGATATCGACCGTGCGCGCATAATTGGGACGGCTGGTGCCGGCCATGATGCCCGGATCGTCGCGGAACTGCACGCGTACATCCTCGACCACCGATCCCGCCGCACGGCCGACCGCGGTCATGCCGAACGCGCCGAACAGATAGGGCAGCAGCGCGCCGAGCAGCAGTCCGACGATGATATAGGGGTTCGACAGCGAGAAATTGACCGGCCCGGTCAGCCCCAGCGCGGTCGAATAGCGGTCGAGATCGGTGGTGTACGCGCCGAACAGCACGAGCGCCGCCAGCGCCGCCGATCCGATTGCATAGCCCTTGGTCACCGCCTTGGTCGTGTTGCCCACCGCATCGAGCGCGTCGGTGCGGCCGCGCACATCGTCGGGCAGGCCGGCCATTTCCGCAATGCCGCCGGCATTGTCGGTGACCGGGCCATAGGCGTCGAGCGCGATGACCATCCCGGCGAGCGCGAGCATCGACGTCGCGCCAAAGGCGATGCCGATGATGCCGGCGAGCTGATAGGTCGCGATCACCGCGACGACGATGACGATGGTCGGCATCGCGGTCGATTCCAGGCTGACGGCCAGGCCCTGGATCACGTTGGTGCCGTGACCGGTCTCCGACGATTTGGCGATCGATTTGACCGGGCGATAATTGGTGCCGGTATAGAATTCGGTGATCCACACCAGCGCGCCGGTCACGCCCAGACCGATCAGCATGCACCAGAACAGGTCCATGCCGGTGAACCCGGCCGAAGCTGCTGCGCCTGCCGCCGCTTCGGGCGTCATCGCGCTCGACCCGCCGTTCAGGAAGCCGGCGCCGCCGATCACCGCATTCATGTCGCCCAGCGCCCATGTGGTGACGCCGTAGATCGCCGGGATCGCAAGGATCGCCGCAGTCCAGAAGCCCTTGTACAGCGCGCCCATGATCGACTCGCTGCGGCCCAGGCGCACGGCATAGGTGCCGATGATGGAGGTGACGATGCACACGCCGCCGACGATCAGCGGCAGCGCCATCAGGCTCATCAGTTCGGTTCCCGATGCCTGAACCAGCAGCGCGATCGAAACCATGGTGAGGCCCAGCGTCACGACATAGGTTTCGAACAGGTCGGCGGCCATGCCGGCGCAATCGCCGACATTGTCGCCCACATTGTCGGCGATGGTCGCCGGGTTGCGCGGATCATCCTCGGGAATGCCCGCCTCTACCTTGCCGACTAGATCGGCGCCGACATCGGCGGCCTTGGTGAAGATGCCGCCGCCGAGGCGTGCGAAGATCGAAATCAGCGATGCGCCGAATGCGAGCGCGGTCAGCGCCTCGATGATCTCGCGGTCATTGGGGGCATGGCCGGCGGGGCCGACCAGATACCAGAAGAAGACGGAGATCGCGAGCAGGCCGAGCCCGGCGACGAGCATTCCGGTAACGGCGCCGGAGCGGAATGCGATCGTCAGTCCGCGTTGCAGCGAACTCCGCGCGGCCTCTGCGGTGCGGACATTGGCGCGAACCGAGATGTTCATGCCGACATAGCCGGCGACGCCCGACAGGACCGCGCCGATGACGAAGCCGATGGTCGAGAGCCAGCCCAGCGTGAACGCAAGGATGATGGCGACGATGACGCCGACAAAGGCAATGGTGCGATACTGACGCCCGAGATAGGCCTTGGCGCCTTCCTGGATGGCGGCTGCGATATCCTGCATCTTGGCTTCGCCCGCCGATGCTCGCAGCACCTGGCCGCTGGTCAGAAAGCCATAGACCACGGCAAGCAGGCCGCAGGCGATGGCAACATAGACAATCGTCATATGATGAATCCCCTTCCCCAATTTTCGGCGCCTCCTGGATCCGATCGTACCGTCGGAATTCAGGCGCAACGCATCAGGTATAGGGCAGCGGGGGGCGAGCGCAAGTTGCGCTCAGGCGCGGTGTTCGAAGCCGATACGATCGGGCAGCGCAATCGGGCCGTCATTATCTTGCAGCGAAAGCCCCGTTCCGGCGGCGAAGCGGCCGATACGGGTCGCGGCGACCGGCGGGGTTTCGCCGGGGGGCATCGCGAAGAGCAGTTCATAGTCGTCGCCCGCCGTGACCGCCGCCAGCCGGGCATTGCGGTCGTCGCCAGCGAAGGCCCGCAAATCGGACGACAGCGGCACGGCGGCAAGGTCGATCGCGACCGCCAGGCCGCTCGCATCCGCCATGCGCGCTGCATCGATCAGCAGCCCGTCCGATACGTCCATCATGGCACGCGCCACAGCGCCGAGCGCGCGTCCTTCGCCGAGACGCGGGTGCGGCCGACGATAGGCGATCGCGAGCGAATCCGGTCCGTCTTCACCCGTCGCGATGCGCAGTCCGGCGCCGGCATCGCCGATCGTCCCGGTAACATACAGCATGTCGCCGGCGCGTGCGCCG
Source organism: Stakelama marina (assembly GCF_018122655.1). Lineage (GTDB taxonomy): Bacteria > Pseudomonadota > Alphaproteobacteria > Sphingomonadales > Sphingomonadaceae > Sphingomonas > Sphingomonas marina. Next base: position 475,892 of record NZ_JAGRQC010000002.1, on the reverse strand, counting down.
CTGCGGGCCGGCGACCGCGACGCACGGCCGACGGCGGTAAGCGAGATCACGCGCGGAGCGCCATGCGGCAGCGAAACCGTGTCGCCGCCCAGCAGCGGGCAATCGAACCGGTTCATCGTCTCGCCCAGCCCGTTCAGAAAATCGCGGTCCCAGCCATCGTCGCCCAGCGGATAGTTGAGCAGCGCGCCCTCGGGCACTGCGCCCTTGGCCGCGAGGTCGGACAGGTTCACCGCCAGCAGCTTCCACGCGACATCGGCGGCGGCATCCTCGCTGAGATAATGAACGCCCTCGACAATGGTGTCGGTGGTAAGCACCAACTCGCCCAGTCGCGCGGTGTCGTCGCGCAACTGCTGCGCACCGGGGTGCAGCGGGAGCGCCCGCAGCGCGGCGATGAAATCGGCCTCGGTCATCGCGACCATTCTAAACGCTATGCGCGTGCAATTTCACGTCGCGCGCGCCAATCGGGTCATCAGCACCTCGCGCCGCACCGCGAAGCCCAGCTTTTGGTAGAGCGCAATCGCGCCCTCATTGCTCGCATAGGCGTGCAGAAAGGGTGTTTCGCCGCGATCCAGAATACGCTGCGCAACCAGCCGCATCAGCGCCGCGGCATAGCCGTGTCCGCGATGGTCGGGATGCGTGCATACGCCGCTGACCTCGGTAAAGCCGTCGGGCTTCATCCGCTCGCCGGCCATCGCGACAAGTCGCCCGCCGACCTTTACCCCGAAAAAATCGCCGAGCTCATGCGTGCGTTCAAAGAACGGCCCCGGCTTGGTGAGCGTGGCCAGCGCCAGCATTTCAGGCACGTCTTCGTCGCGAAGCGTTAGCAGGTCGCGGTCGGGCGCCGGCGCGGTGGTCAACCGGTCGGCCGTCATCTGGACGCCTGCTTCCTGCGATACGACCGCGATGCCCGGTACATCGGTCGGCGGACCGGCTTCGAGGAACGCGACATCGCCATGTTCGGCCACCAGCGCGCAAAGGCCTGCGAGGCTTGCCTCGGAATGGTCCCCGATCGCGGCGAACACACCATAGGACGGGTCGTATCGCAGCGCGCCATTGCGGCTGAGCGCGAATTGTGCGTGGCGACCGCGAAGCGCCGACCATGCGGCCCGGTCGAGCGGATGTCCGGCGGCCATGCGACCGTCAGTCGCGTTTCGCGCCGTCGAGAATGCTGGTTTGGCGATCGGATTCTGCCTTTTCCGCCGCCTTTTCCGCCTTGCTCTGCCCGAACGCCGCCCGGTTGGTTGCGGCCGTCTGTTCCTTTTCGGCGCGCTTCTTTGCCTTGCGTGCGAGGCGGAGATTGACGACCTCGCCCATTATCCGCGTGCGTCCTTGCCGACCGCGTCGAGCAGGCCGTTGACGAAACCGGCCTCGCGCTTGTCGTAAAAGGCGTGGGCGACATCGACATATTCGGTGATGATCGCGCCCTTGGGCACGTCGGGGCGGGCGATCAGTTCATAGGTGCCGGCGCGCAGGATCTGGCGCATCGGCTTGTCGAGCCGTTCGAGCGACCAGCCCGACGAAAGCCGCGCGGCGATCTTGCCGTCGATCTCGTCGCGGCGCGCATCGACGCCCGTCACGATATCGTCGAAGAAATCGACATCGGCATCGGCATATTCGACCTCCTCGATCGTGGCGCCGAGGCGGTGATGGTGGAATTCGTGGAGCAGCGTCGGCACCGGCGTGCCCTCCATCTCGTGCTGATAGAGCGCCTGTACCGCGGCGAGGCGGGCGGCGGCACGGGCCTGGGTACGAGATTTCGAGGTCTTGCTTGGCATCATTTGCTTTCGAGTCTGAGCGCCACCGACTTGGCATGGGCCGGAAGCCCTTCGGCCGTGGCGAGCGCAACCGCCGCAGGGCCGATCTCAGCAAGGCCGGCCCGGTCGAGTGAGAGGAAGCTGGTGCGCTTCATATAGTCGAGCACCGACAGCCCGCTCGCGAAACGTGCGCGGCGGCCGGTGGGAAGAACATGGTTCGGGCCGGCGACATAATCGCCAACGGCTTCGGGCGTATGCCGGCCGAGGAATACCGATCCGGCATGGTGGACGAGCGTGAAGAGCTGGTCGGGATCGTCGACCGCGAGCTCGAGATGCTCGGGCGCGAGCCGGTCGACCAGCGGGCAGGCGGCGGCGAGTTCGGGCACGAGGATGATCGCGCCGTTGGCGTCCCAGCTCGTGCGCGCCACGTCCTTGGTCGAAAGCGTGCCGATCTGCCGGTCGACGGCATCGGCCACGGCATCGGCGAAGGCGGCATCGTCGGCGAAGAGGATCGACTGGCTGGTCGGATCATGCTCGGACTGGCTGAGCAGGTCTGCGGCGATCCATTCGGGATCGTTCTTCGCGTCGGCGACGACGACGATCTCGCTCGGCCCCGCGACCATGTCGATCCCGACCACGCCGTAAAGCTGGCGCTTGGCCTCCGCGACCCAGGCGTTGCCGGGGCCGGTCACGACATCGACCGGTTCAATCCGCTTGGTGCCATAGGCGAGCGCAGCGACCGCTTGCGCGCCGCCGATCCGCCAGACCTCATCGACGCCCGCCAGCTCGGCGGCGGCGAGGACGAGCGGATTCACCTCGCCCTTGGGCGTCGGCGTGACCATTACCAGCCGGGGTACGCCAGCGACCTTGGCCGGCAGCGCGTTCATCAGCACCGATGACGGGTAGGCGGCGCGTCCGCCGGGAACATAGACGCCTGCCGACGCCACCGGGCGCCAGCGCGAGCCGAGGCGGATACCGACATCGTCGGTGGTCTCGCTGTCGGTCGGCTTCTGCTTTTCGTGGAAGGCGGCGATGCGGTCGCGCGCGAGTTCGAGCGCTTTTCGCAATTCGCTGTCGAGGCCGTCGAGCGCCGCGGTCAGTTCGGCGCGTTCGATGCGCCAGCCGGTCTCGTCGAGGTCGTGGCCGTCGAATTTGGAGGTGAACGCCTGCACCGCCGCATCGCCATCGTCGCGCACGGCGGAAATGATCGTGCGGACGTCGCGCGATACATCGGCATCGGCCTCTCGCCGTGCGCCCACGAGTTCGTCGAAAGCATGCGCAAAGGCGGGGTCGGAGGCGTTGAGGCGGATCACGCCGCTGCCTCCGCCACCGTGCGGCGGAATGCATCGACCAGCGGCACGACCTTGTCGGTGCGCGTCTTGAAACCTGCGCGGTTGACGATCAGGCGCGAGGTCACTTGCTCGATCACCTCGACCTCGACCAGCCCGTTTTCCTTGAGCGTGCGGCCCGACGACACGAGATCGACGATGCGCGGGGCAAGGCCAAGGATCGGCGCCAGTTCCATCGCACCATTCAGCTTCACGCATTCGGCCTGAACGCCGCGCGCTTCGAAATGCGCCTGGGTCAGGCCCGGATATTTGGTCGCGATGCGAACGTGGCTCCACCCGCGCGGATCGTCCTTCGCCGCCATGTCGGCGGGTTCCGCGACCGACAGCCGGCAATGGCCGATGCCCAGATCGACCGGCGCGTAGAGCTCCGAATAGCCGAATTCGCCGATCACATCCGACCCGACGATGCCGAGCTGCGCCGCGCCGTGCGCGACGAAGGTCGCGACGTCGAACGCGCGCACGCGGATGATGTCGATATCGCTGCGGTTCGTCTTGAAACGCAGCGCGCGGCTGCTCTCGTCGGCGAAGGCGGGTTCGGGCACGACGCCGACCTGCGCGAGCAGCGGCAGCGCCTCTTCCAGAATGCGCCCCTTGGGCACGGCGATGATAACGGGTTCGGTCATGGGCGTGGCGGGCTTTACTTGGGGCGGGCGGCATGCGCAACAAGGGGTGAAGGAGGCGATATGGCGAGTGAGAAGAACAATCGCGGCGCGTTCCTGATCCAGCAATTCTACTGCGAGCAGATGGACGCGCCGATCTATGCGCGGATTTGCGTTGCGCTGGCCAAGGGGCTGACGCGCGAAAGCCGAACCGGCGCGCGCGTGCTCGACTGGCCGGGCGAACCGACGCGCGATGCGCTTCCGCTACGCCTGATCGGTGGCCTGCATGCGCTGGTGCTGGCGAGTGCGGATGACGAACTGGCCGATGTTTTTTTGGGGGCGGTGACCGACGAGCGGGCGGTGAAGGCCGTGCTGCAGCGCGTCCTGATCGATCATGACGAGCGGCTCTGTTCGTGGCTCGACGGCCCGCCGCAGACCAATGAGCCGGGGCGCTCGGGCGCGCTGATGACCGGCTTGCTGGAGGTCGCCCGTCGGCACGGGCCGAAGCTGGAGATATTGGAGATCGGATCGAGCGCGGGGCTCAACCTTCTGATCGATCGCTATGGCTTCGATCTCGGCGATGTGCGCGTCGGACCCGCCGATGCCCCGGTGCGGATCGCGCCCGATTGGCGCGGCGAACAGCCGGTTTCGGCAGAGGTGGAGATCGTATCGACGCGCGGTTGCGACGTCCGGCCGCTCGACGCGACCGATCCCGCGGTTGAGGCGCGGCTTGCCGCCTATGTCTGGGCGGAAGTGCCCGAGCGGCTGGAGAGGGTGCGCGGTGCGATCGCGATGCAGCGCGAAAAGCCGGTCGATCTGGCACAGGCCGATGCCGCCGACTGGGTCGAAGCGCGACTCGCCGAACCGCAGGACGCCGGCGTCACACTTGTGCTGATGCACTCGGTGGTATGGCAATATCTGCCCGACGCGACGGCTGAGCGGATCAGCGCGGCAATGCGCGACGCCGCAGCACGCGCCACCGCGGAGCGGCCGCTGGCGTGGGTGATGATGGAGCCCAACCGCGATCTCGGCCGGCAGGAGGTGCGGGTGCGGTCCTGGCCCGGCGACGGCAACTGGCGGCTGGTCGCGATCGCGCACGCGCACGGCCTTTGGGTGGAAGGCCTGCCGCAGCCGTTCGAAACGAGCGAATATCGGATGCTGGCGACCGCGCCGCTTACTTCGTCACCCTGAACTTGGTGCAGGGTCCACCGTGATGCTTCAGGCTCGGTCAGGAATCTTGAACAGCGGCGGATGCTGAAACAAGTTCAGCATGACGATGTCTGACGTTACTTCCCCAGCCACTCGCGCATCGCCGCATTGACCTTGTCCGGCGCTTCCCACGGCACGAAATGCCCGGCGTCGACCTTCACCACCGTAAGATTCGGCACGACCTCTTCCAGCCCTTCGAGCTGGACCGGCAGCAGCGCGGTGTCCTTCATTCCCCAGATGACCAGCGTCGGCATCTTGATCGGCGGGAAGGGCGCGTCGAGGAACGCCGGCCGCTCGGGAGTCTCGTCCATCGCCGGCACCTGGACCGCGCTTGCCCGGTACCAGTTGAGCATCGCCGTCATCGCACCCGGCTGCGACCATTCATCCAGATAGTTCGCCTTCTCGGGCGCGAGCAGTTCGGGGTCGGCATGTTTGACGAAGGTCGTGTCGAAAAACGCCTCCAGCCCGATCGAATCGATGTGCTTTTCGAGGTCGGGATTGCGGAAGGCGCGGATATACTGGCTCGCCTCGCGCTGGTCCATGTCGTCGAACAGCGACTTCTGGAAGACGAAGGGGTGCGGGGCGTTGCAGATGATGAGTTTTTCGACGCGGTCGGGATGGTTGAGCGCCAGCATCCACGCGATCGCGCCGCCCCAGTCATGGCCGACAAGGACGAAGCGCTGCTTGTCGAAATGGTCGGCGATGGCGAGCGCATCGGCGACCGGCTTGTCGGGTGTGTAATTCTCGACGCCCTCGGGCTTGTCCGATCGCGCAAAGCCGCGCTGGTCGGGCGCGATGACGAAATGATCGCGCGCGAATTCCTCGATCTGGTGCCGCCAGGTACGATGCGATTCGGGAAAGCCGTGGAGGAACAGCATGGCGGGCGAAGCCGGGTCGCCCGCGGTAACGACGTCGAGCGCCACGCCGGTCGGCAGGTCGATGCGATATGTGTCCATATTCCCCTCCGTCGTTTCTGCGCAGGCAGGAACCCGTGTCTTTATCCGTGACGAGTGACATTAGCCTTGAAATGCCGCCGCCCGGAAGTGCCGTCACGAACAACGGTGCCGGCGATAGGCTCAGCGACGGCTTCAGGGATAGCTTACCGTTTTCGGCACCTCGGGGATCGGGATCCACTCCTTGTCGTCGTCCGGGACCTTTGCAAATTCGCCCGCGCGCCACGCCCGCTTCGCCTCGTTGATCCGCTCGCGTGAGGACGACACGAAATTCCACCAGACATGGCGCGGCGTCGCGAAGGCCTCACCGCCGCACAGCATCACCCGCGCGCCGCCGTCGGAGCGTAGCGTCGCCTCTGCGCCGGGGCGCAGCAGATACAGCGTCATCGGATCGAGCCGCATTCCGTCGAGCGTAATATCGCCCTCGGCGACATAGACGGCGCGCTCGTCGGCACCGGAGTCGATCGGGATCGACCCGCCACCGGCCAGCGCGATGTCGGCATAGATCGTATCGGCATAGGTCGTCGTCGGCGCGCTGCGGCCCCAGAGCGAACCCATCACCACTCGCGCCTTCACACCGCTGTCTTCGACCACCGGCAGCTCGGCGCGCGCGACATGTTCGAAAGCGGGCGCGATTTCTTCCTGTCCGTCGGGGAGCGCGATCCAGGTCTGAATGCCCGACAGCTCGGGCCCGACCGCGCGCTCGGCCGATGGCGACCGCTCGGAATGGACGATGCCCGACCCCGCGGTCATCAGGTTCACCGCGCCCGGCTCGATCGTCGCGAAGGTGCCGAGCGAATCGCGGTGGTCGATCGCGCCGGCGAACAGATAGGTGACGGTCGCGAGGTTGATATGCGGATGCGGACGAACGTCGATGCCTTCGCCCACCGAAAGATGCGCCGGTCCCATCTGGTCGAAGAACAGGAACGGCCCGACCATCGTGCGCTGCTTGTTGGGCAGCGTCCGGTGGACCTTGAACCCGCCGAGATCATGCGTCGCAGGCGTGATCGTCTGCAGGATCAGGTCTTCAGAGGACGATCGGCGTGTCATCGGAGACAACATACGCGCTTCGGCCCGGTTTGCCACGTTCGATTGCTTTGTCTAAGCCCGTTGGATGCCGACCTCACTTCTTGTCGTGGATGATTTTCTGCAACGGCCGGATGCCGTTCGCGCAGCGGCTTTGCGCCTTAGCTATCCTGACCTTCAGGGCGCATTTGCCGGTCGCAATTCCGAGCAGCGTATGGAAATCACCGGATTGTCGGAGGAGGTGTCGCGTCTGACCGGCGAGGCGTTGACCCCCATTCAACCACTGCGGTCCCATTCGAAATGCCGTATTACGCTCGAAGGCGAAGTAGGTCTGGGACGGGTACACATTGATCCGGGCTATTGGTCCGGCATTTTGTACCTCAGCCGACCTGAAGACTGCCAGGGCGGGACCGAATTTTTTCGACACAAGCCGACCAACAGCGATCGCGCTCCGATCACACATGAGGAGCTGAGGGCCGCCGGGTTTTCTTCAACGGCGCAACTCGAAACAGAAGTGCTGAACAAGCACAGCAACGATGAATCCAAATGGGAAAAGACGATGGAGGTGCCGATGCGCTATAACCGGCTGCTGCTCCTTCGTCCGTGGATGTGGCACACTGCTGGACCCGGGTTCGGCAACTGTCTGGAAAACGGCCGGCTGATCATGGTGATGTTCTTTCAGCCGAAGCGTTAGGTGTCTTGCGGCGCGTCTATTGCCCGTCGAGTTCCGGATAGTGGCGGAAGATGCCGTCTTCGTTGAAGGGCAGGCGCCGGTCGCTGTTCAGATAGGATTTGACCCCCGGCAGGTCGGCGACCGCGTCGTGGATCGCGATCAGCTTCGGAATGTCGGGCTCGATCGTCTTCATCCGCTTGGGGAACATGTAGCGTAGCCCCTCGACCAGCTGGAACAGCGAGCAATCGGTATAGCACCAGCGATGGTCGATCAGCCAGTCGCCTTCGTTCGCCTTGGCGGCCGCTTCGAAATGGCCGAGGAATTTGGGCATGCGTTCTTCGCGGAACTGCTGGGCGGCGCGCGCGGCTTCGTCCTTCTGATCCTCGTAATAGGCGCCGCCGCCGACCGGGTGGTGCACATTATGCGCCTCCGCCACCATGTCGGCAATCGTCAGTTCGATCTGGTGCAGCCAGTATCGGTCGGCCATGTTCGACGGTGCGAGGGCATGGCGCTCGCCGAGATAGAGGAGGATGTTGGCGACATGCGCGATCGCCATGCCGTCAAGCTCCAGATAGGGCGGTGCATAGGGCGGGCGCTTATACGCTTCCATGTTTTCGACCAGCGCATCAACGCCTTCCTCGCGCGCGCAGTCGACATAATCGATCCCGCCGGCTTCCAGCGACACGCGGACGAATTCGCCGCGCCCCTGGATGCTCGGCCAGTACCAGAGCCTGTAGGTCATGCTATCCCTCTTCCGGGGCCCTCGCACGGATCGCCAGCGCGTGAATGCGCGTCTCCAGCAGGTCGGCCAGGGCCTTATTCACCAATCTCTGGCGTTGAACGCGAGACCGGCCGGCAAAGGTCCGGCTTTCGACGATAACGGTGAAATGGCTCTCGCCGGTGCCATCGTCGCCGGCATGACCGGCATGGTGGTGACTGTCGTTGATAACCTCCAGATGCGTCGGATCGAGGGCGTCTTTCAGGCGCTGTTCGATCAGGTCGGCGACACGGGGTTGGGCGGTGCGGTCGGTAGCGGTATCGGACATGGCGCCTATATAGTGGATTTGCCTTGGGGAGTCGCGTGGCGCGCGCCGAACGTAGAAGAGAAAGACCGAATACCCGTTTCCATGGCCGTATCGACAGCGGTCACCGGTGCATGGCGCCGGGATGCGACGAAGCCGGAGAGTTCCGCGCGCCGCCGCTCGACGGCGGGCCGACGGGGGAGGGGCCGCGCGGCTGGCGCTGGTTCTGCCTCGACCATATCCGTGAATTCAATTCCGGCTATAATTTCTTCGAAGGCATGTCGGCCGACGAGATTCACGATGCCCAGCGCCCCTATTCGGGATGGGAGCGTGAGACGCGCGCCTTTGCCTCTACCGGCGCCGACCGACCTCCGTCCTGGTCGGAATTCGCCGATCCGCTCGACGCGATCGGCGCGCGGTTCCGCAACAAGGTTCAGCGAGCGCGGCGCGACGGCAAGCCGCTGAGCGAACGCGATCGCCGCGCGCTCCAGGTGCTCGGCCTCGACACCAATGCCGATCGGTCGATGCTGCGCAGCCGTTACAGCGCGCTGGTCCGCGAATATCATCCCGACCGCAATGGCGGCGACCGCACCCACGAAAAGGCGCTGCAGCGCGTGATCGAGGCCTATCAGCAGCTGAAAGGCTCCCCGGCCTTCGCCTGATCCGGCCATCGTGGTTGACGCGAGCCTCGCCGCTGGCCGATGCTGGATAGCGGTAACAGGGGAGGACTGATGCGCGCGTCGAAGCAAAACGGAACGGCGCGGGCGTGGCTGGGTGCCATGCTCGCGGTGCTGATCGCAGGTCTCGCCGCGTTGCCTGTGCATGCGGAGGACATCGCCCCCAGGCCGCCGATGGGCTGGAACAGCTGGGACGCTTACGGCCTGACCATCGACGAAGCGCAGTTCAAGGACAATGTCCGCGTGCTGGCGGGGTGGAAGGACCTCGGCTGGACCTATGCCGTCATCGACGAAGGCTGGTACATGGCCGATCCGTTCGCCAAGGACCTTGCGACGCGCAAATACCGGATCGACGCGCATGGCCGCCTGCTTCCGGTCGTCGCGCGCTTTCCGTCGGCAGCGGACGGCCACGGCCTCCGCGCGCTTGGCGACTGGGTGCACGCACAGGGGCTGAAATTCGGCATCCATGTCATCCGCGGCATCCCCAAGGCTGCAGTCGAGGCCAACATGCCGATCGCCGGTTCGCGATTTCATGCCGCCGAGGCCGCCGACCGGCAGGCGACCTGCCCGTGGGACGACGGCAATTACGGCATCGCCGACAATGCCGCGGGTCAGGCCTATTATGATTCGCTGATGCGCCAATATGCCGGTTGGGGCGTCGATTTCGTCAAGGTCGATTGCATCGCCGACCATCCCTACCGACCGAGCGAAATTCGCCAGATCGGCAAGGCCATTGCGCGGTCCGGCCGGCCGATGGTGCTCAGCCTTTCGCCGGGGCCGGCGCGCCTCAAGAATTTCGACCGGATGAACCGCTGGTCGCAGATGTGGCGCATCGCCGACGATCTGTGGGACGGCTGGACATTCGACGATGCCGACTGGCCCAATGGGGTGAAATCGGCCTTTGCCAATCTCGCCAAGTGGAACGGCCATGTCGGCCCCGATTCCTGGCCCGATGCGGACATGCTGCCCTTTGGATCGCTGCGCCCGCATCCCGGCTGGGGCGATCCGCGCCAGTCGCGACTTGGCGATGCGGAGATGCGCACGGCCTTCACGCTGTTCGCGATCGCCCGGTCTCCGCTGATCCTTGGCGGCAACCTGACCGAGCTTGATGACGCGACGCGTGGGATCGTGATGAACCACGCGGTTATCGCGCTCGATCAGCAGGACCGGGTCAGCCATCCGCTTTCGGCGCTGCCTGCGTCGCTCGGTGGCGCGCGCCTGTGGATTTCGGCGCCCAAGGGGCAGCCGGTCGATACCGTTGCGATCTTCAACGCCGATGACGCCCCGCTCCACATCGACGCCGCCTGGTCGCTGCTCGGCGTCAATGCGGCTCAGCTTGCCGCCTGCGATTTGTGGAAGAACAGGCCGCTTTCCGCGTCATCGCGGGTGACCGCGACCGTCGCGCCGCACGACGTCCTGCTCCTCGGCATCGGCGACTGCCGCTGAAGCGCGTCAATCTTCGCGCTTCATCCGGTCCTGCCGGGCCTTTTCGCGCTCGCTCGGTTCGATTGCTGCGAAACTGCCGGTTTCGACGTCGCCGGCAGGTTCATACCGCGCGATGACGGTGCCTTTTGGCGAAACCTCGTGACGGACGAGGTTCAGCGTGCGCGGCGGCGTTCCATCGCCGAACAGGCGCTTTCCGCTGCCGAGGACGAGCGGATAGGTCAGTGTCGTGAACTGGTCGAGCAATCCGGCTTCGAGCAGCGCGGGATAGAGGGTGCTGCTTCCCTGGATGACGAGATCGGGTCCGTCGCCCTTTTTCAATTCGGCCACCGCAGCGATATCCGGCAGCCGGTGGCTGTTCTCCCATTCGAGCTGTTCCGGTCCGCGGGTCAGGACATATTTGGCCGCGGCATTGAAGCCTTTCGCGATGGGGTTTTCGGCATCGACATAGGGCCAATAGGCGGCGAAGATTTCATAGGTCTTGCGGCCGAGAAGAAGGTCGTAGGGACGGTCGAACAATTCGCCGATCCAGCTATCGGTCGCATTATCGCCCAGTGGCCACAGCCAGCCGCCATATTCGAAGCCTCCGGTCCAGTCCTCGCTCGGTCCGCCGGGTGCCTGCATCACGCCGTCGAGCGAGACGAAGGCGCTGCCGATGATCCTACGCATGCGGTGGCTGACCCGCGCGCGCGGCCTCTATTCGGGCAATGTCGATCTTCTGCATCGTCATCATCGCCTCCATCGCGCGCTTGGCGGCGGCGGAATCGCGGTCGGCCATCGCGTCGAGCAGTGCGCGCGGCGTGATCTGCCAGCAAAAGCCCCAGCGATCGCGGCACCAGCCACACATGCTTTCCTCGCCGCCATTGCCGACGATCGCGTGCCAGTAGCGGTCGGTCTCTTTCTGATCCTCGGTCACTACCATGAAGCTGACCGCTTCGTCGGGCTTGAAATTGGGGCCGCCGTTCAGCCCGATAAAGGCGCGGCCGAGAACGGTGAATTCGACCGTCAGTTCGTTCCCTTCCGCGCCGCCGGGATAGTCGGCCGCCGCCTTGTGCACCGTGTCGACATGACTGTCGGGAAAGGTCGCGGCGTAGAATTCGGCCGCCTTTCGCGCTTCGCCATGATCAAACCACAGGCAGGTCACCAGCTTGTCAGTCATATCGCGCCTCTTCATTCGCCGGGGCCGACAACGCCGAACATCACGCCGGCGGGATCGCTGGCGATGATGATGCGGTCGCCGCCGGGTACCTCTGCGGGGCCGTGGTGCACGGTGCCGCCCTTTGCCTTCACCGTCTCCGCTGCCTTCTCGATATCGGGTGCGCGAAAATAGAAGCGCCAGCCCGGCGGCGGGCCGGAATCGGGTGCGGTCATCGTCGCGCCGATGGTCGTGTCGCCGACTGCGACGAAGACGTAATCCCCCATGTCGCCCATCGGCATTGTGTCAGGGAAGGTCCAGCCGAACACGTCGCCGTAAAAGGCCTGCGCGCCCTCCTGATCCGGTGTCGACAGCTCGTTCCAGTTGCACTTTCCCATGCCGGTCGGGTCGAAGGCGGTGCTTTGTTCGTCGGGCTCTCCGCGCATGACGTAGAAGGGCAGCCCCTGCGGATCATGCACCAACGCCATGCGGCCGACGCCCTCGATGGTCCAGGGCGGCATGATGACGCCGCCGCCGGCCGCCTTTACCTTTTCCACCGTCGCGTCGACATCGTCGACGCCGATATAGAAGAACCAGCCGGGATTGGCGCCGCCGCCCAGCATCTCGTCGGTCAGCCGCATGACGCCGCCGACCTGATCGCCGCCAGCGATATTGATCATCCGGTAGTCCATGCCCGGAATCTGCGGTTCGGCATCGACTGTCCAGCCGACGACATCGTCGTAAAATGCCTTGGACGCGTCGGGATCGGCGGTCGTCAGCTCGTACCAGATCGGGGTGCCGTGCGGATTGCGCATCGCTCTTCTCCTCAGTTTTCGCTGTCGACCAGCACGGAAAATCCACCGAAGAACATGCGCTTGCCGTCGAAGGGCATGTCGCCGTCGGGCTTCATCCGGTCGTCGGCCATCATCTTTTCCCAACCGGCGTCGCGCGCTTCCTTCGATTCCCAGGTCATCCACGAAAAGACGACATTCTCGTTCTGCTCGGCCTTGACCGCGCGGTAGAAATCGGTGGTCTCGCCGTGCTTCAGATCGTCGCCCCAGCATTCGACAAGCTGGAGTACGCCGTGTTCCTTGAAGATCGGAAGCGCCTTCGCCGCCATCTGCTTGTACGGATCCTTCTTGTCATGCGGCACCGGCAGGACAAACCCATCGACATAGGTCATTGCAATTCTCCTTCAGGCGGAAATGGGAGCGTCTTTTTTGAAATCGGCGCACTGCGCCGCGACCGCCGCCTGGTAGGCGGATCGGCCGAGGCAGCGCTTCTGATATGCAGCTAGATTGGGAAATTCGGCGAGCAGTTCGGTATGATCGAGGTTACGCAGCACCGATGCCATCATCAGGTCACCGGCGGTGAACTCGCGCTCGAGATAGTCGCGTCCGCCAAGCGCGTCGGACAGCCGACCGAGCCGCGTGCGGATCGTCTCGACCACCGCGGGCCGGCGCGCTTGCGTCCATTCTTCGCCCTTGCAGAACTGGTCGATCACGACGAGCTCCATCAAAAATGGCTCGACGCTGTTGAGCGAAGCGATCACCCATGTGACCGCCCGGGCGCGTGCGGCGGCATCGCGCGGCAACAGCCTTTCCGAGTCCTCGCCGATATATAGCACGATCGCGCCGCTCTCGAATATTTCGACGGTGCCGTCGCGAAATGCGGGGACCTGTCCGAACGGCTGTTCCTCGAAATAGGCTCGCGGCCGTTCGAGCGCGCTGATCAGTCGGGTGCGATACGGGATTCCGGCTTCCTCGAGCGCCCATCGGACCCGAACGTCGCGGACATAGGTCCTGGCGAAGTCGGGGACCCATTCGAACGCGACGATTTCGGCTGCGGCGTTCGGATCGACGGGCATCGCACCTCTCCCTGCGCGCGCTGATCAGGCGGCCTGGTCGTTGCTGAATTGCGGGTTTCTGGTGCGGCCGAGCGCTGCGTAGAAGCGCGTCGCCCTGGCAAGATCGGCTATCGGCAGGTTCACGAAAATCAGCGGCGTCATCGTGTCTCTCCTGTTGCCGGCGACTCGCCGGCTTGTGGATCGTGCGCCTGATGATTATAAAAAGCAACTATGGGGTTAGAAAAAGTAACTAGCGTGAATGATGCTCCGGCGAAGCGCAGATATGACGATGCATGCGGAACCGCGCTCGCGCTCGATCTTGTCGGCGAACGCTGGGCGCTGTTGGTGGTGCGCGAACTGATGTTCGGACCGCGCAGGTTCGGGCAGATCCGTGAACAATTGACCGGGATCAGCGCGAATGTGCTGACGCAGCGGCTCGAGGGGATGATCGCTGCCGGAATCGTCGAACGTCAGGTGTTGCCGCCGCCGGCATCGGTCGGCGTCTATGCGCTCACCGAATGGGGATATGAAAGTGTCCCGATCTTCGACGCGATGGTGCGCTGGGCGTTGCGATCGCGGCGGCACGATCCGTCGCTGCCGCTGTCTCCGGCGTCGCTGATGATGTCGATGCGCGCATTGATCGATCGGCAGGCGGCGCGCGACTTGGCCATCGTGGCGGGGTTCCGGTTCGGCGACGATGCCTTTGTCGCGCGCATATCCGGCGGCGCGATGCACGTCGAGCGCGCGCCCGTCGAAAATACCGAATTCGTCTTGGAAGGCTCGCCGAATGCGCTGATCCGGGTGATCTATGGCAAGCATCCGCTGGCGCCGCTCGAGGCTCAGGGCGCAATCACGGTGTCGGGGGACCGCGAAGCTGCCGAGCGCTTCACCGCGCTGTTCGCCCTGCCGTCGAAGGTGGACTAGCGACCGGGCGCGTGCGGGCGGCGCGCATGGCGCGGGTGGCCGCGCCGCGCGTTTTACCCTTGCCCCATGCCGCGCTCGCCCTAAGTGATGGGGCAGACAGTTTCAGACCGACTGCGCGGGGATAGCTGCCCGCGCCCCACGACCAGGAAGCATCATGGCCGACATTCCCAACACCATGCCCGACAGCCGCGAGACCACGGTGCTCGAAGCGCCCGACAAGATGGTGAAGGTGCGCGACGTGTTCGGCATCGATTCGGACATGGAATGCCCGGCGTTCAGCGAAGCCGATGAACGCGTTCCCGATCTCGACCCGGCCTATGTGTTCGATCCCGATACGACGATGGCGATCCTTGCGGGCTTTGCGCACAACCGCCGTGTCATGATCCACGGCTATCACGGCACCGGCAAGTCGACGCATATCGAGCAGGTGGCGGCGCGGCTCAACTGGCCGTGCGTGCGGATCAATCTCGACGCGCATATCAGCCGCATCGATCTGATCGGCCGCGACGCCATCGTGCTGAAGGACGGGCAGCAGGTCACCGAGTTTCGCGAGGGCCTGCTCCCCTGGGCGCTGCAGACGCCGACCGCGCTCGTGTTCGACGAATATGACGCCGGGCGACCGGACGTGATGTTCGTCATCCAGCGCGTGCTGGAAACGGAGGGCAAGCTGACGCTGCTCGACCAGAACCGGGTCATCCGTCCGAACCCGTGGTTCCGGCTGTTCGCGACGGCGAATACCGTCGGCCTGGGCGATACGAGCGGACTGTATCACGGCACGCAGCAGATCAACCAGGGCCAGATGGACCGCTGGAACATCGTCGTCGCGCTCAACTATCTGCCGGCGGCGACCGAGGCGCAGATCGTGCTCGCCAAGTCGGGCGAATACGACAAGCCGGAGGGCAAGGAAGTCGTCGAAAAGATGGTCCGTGTTGCCGACCTTACGCGCAAGGGGTTCGTCGGCGGCGACATCTCGACCGTGATGAGCCCGCGCACCGTCATCACCTGGGCGCAGAACGCGCTGATCTTCGACTCGATCGGCTTCGCCTTCCGCCTGTCGTTCCTCAACAAATGCGACGAGGCGGAGCGGCCGCTGGTCGCCGAATATTACCAGCGTGTGTTCGGCGAGGACCTGCCCGAAAGCGCGGTCAAGCGCGCCGACTGATCAGGCGGCGCGAAGTTCGGCGAGGAAGCGCTCGGTTTCCGACGCCAGACGCTTCGCCTGTGCCATCAGCGCGTCGGTAGACCCCGACATTTCGCGTGTCAGGCGCGTCGATTCTGCGGTCGCTTCGGTCGCCGTATCCACGCCCTGGCGAAGATCCTCGGTGCCTTCGCTGACGATGTGCGCCGCGCGGTCGATCGCGGCGGCGACACCCGCCTGATCGGCGATCGATTCGTTGATCTCCACGGCGATCGCCGCGACCGATCGGACCTGCTCTGAAATCTTCTCTATCGTCGCGGCGACGGCGGCGACGAAATTCTGCATTTCGCCGATCTGTCCGCGGATTTCCTCCGCGGCATGGTGCGTCTGCCCGGCGAGTGACTTGACCTCGTTCGCGACGATGGCGAAGCCGCGCCCGGCCTCTCCGGCGCGTGCCGCCTCGATCGACGCGTTGAGCGCGAGCATGTTGGTCTGCTGCGTCACGTCTGCGATGACATCGACGATCTTGCCGATCTCACCCGCATGGCTGACCAGCGCGTAGATCGCGTCTTCGCTTTCCGACGAGGCTGTTTCGGCCGCGTCGGCAAGGCTGGTCTGGCGGTCGACCCTTTCGGTCACCGCGGCGACCGACCCTGACAGTTCGTTCGCGGTGGTGAGGAGCATCGCCGCCGCTTCGCTTGCCTGTTGCACATGGCGCGATACGACTTCGACCTGTTGCGACGAAACGCCGCTGATCTGTTCGAGCCTGTCGGCGGCGTCGCTGTTGCTTCCGGCTGCGGTGCCAAGGTGCGTCACCGCCTCCATCACCGACCGATCGAACCGATCGGCAAGCGCCATCATTTCGGCACGCTGTTTTTCGAGCGCGCGGGTACGTTCCTCGTTGCGTGCCTGTTCTTCGGCAAAGGCGGTTCGGGCGGTCGCCTGTTTCGCCTCGAAGGCGAGCGCCTCCTGCTCGACCGCGGCGGCGGATAGCTCGCGCGATGCCCGGTGTTGATCGACGAACATCGCTGATTGCGCAAAGATGCTGCGTCCCAGCAGGATCATGAAAACCACCAGCACCATGAAGGTCTGCGCCGGCAGCGAATGGGTTACGGTGATGAGAATGCTGACCGCGCCCGCGGACACGCCCATGAAGGCGAAACTGGCGAGCGGCACCGTCGCCATCGACAGCGCGCCGACACAGATGACGCCGGTCAGGACGCACATCACGAACAGTTTTTCATCGGGCGTCGCCACGTCGAGCGCGGTCACCAGCACGATGCTCCATGACAGCGAGATCGCCGCGGACATGACGGTGAGTTCGATGACGCGCTTGCGTCCGTTGTCGATTTTCCAGCCGCGCGCGCGGTCGCGCTGCCAGTGCCACAGGCTGACCAGCGACGCGCCGACCTGCACGATGCACGCGAGCACCAGCCGATGCACGTCCGGCGCATCCGACAGGCCCCAGACCAGCCCGGCGAGAACGACGATGCTGATCGCGAAGGTCAGCGGGTAGCTCGATCGTGCGGCCCTGGCCTGTTCGGCGACGAGCGCGAGCGGCAGCGCTTCGCGGCCCTTGCCGAGCCCGAGCACGATACGCAGCTTGCGCCGCGCCTTGCGGAACCGTTTGTGCAATCGCGCCGCTTCCGGCGCGACCGTCCCCCTATCCGCTGCCATTCTTGCGGTGACAGTCATTCCGCAATTCTGCGCAGAAGATGTTTAACGAACCATTATCCATCGGTGGCGCGCCTGCGCCGCGGCGCCGGGCGCCATTGATTTACCGGCCCGGTAAGGCCAGATGTCGGATGATGGCCGAACGTTCTTCTCTCGACGCATTCAAGGCGGTGCTTGGCGGCGCGGCGCGCGTCATGGCCGACGACAGCGAGGTGGAGCTTGCCTTCACCGCCGACGCGCCCTCGCAATCGGGGCGCAATATCAAGGTGCCGATGCCGTCGCGCACGCTGCCCGCCGACGAGGTGGCGCAGGCGCGCGGCTTCGCCGACGGCTTCGCGCTTCGGCTGAAGCACCATGACAGCGCCAAGCATAATCGCGCCGCCCCGCGCGAGGCGGTGGCGCGCGCGGTGTTCGACGCGGTGGAGACGGCGCGGATCGAGGCGCTGGGATCGCGCGGATATGAAGGCGTATCGGCCAATCTCGACCAGGCGCTTCATGCGCGGCTGAAGTCCGATCCGATCGCGCGCGCACGCTCGAAGGACGAAGTGCCGCTCTCGACCGCGGTGCAACTGATGGTGCGCGAACGGCTCACCGGCAAGCAGGCGCCGTCCTCGGCGGCGGCAGGCATGGCGCTGGTGCGCGACTGGATCGAGGACAAGGCGGGCAAGGATCTCGACGCGCTCGGCCTCGCCATCGACGACCAGGATGCCTTTGCCCGGCTCGTCTCGCACATGCTCGAAGACCTCGACCTGACCGAGGGCGAAGTATTGCCCGATGAGGATGACGAAGGCGGCAGCGACGATGAGGGCACCGAGGATCAGGGCGAAGACGAAGGTGAGGAAGGCGACGAACAGGCCGGCGAGCAGGGCGAAGGCGATGTAGAGGCGCGCGGCGAGGACCGCGACGAGGGCGAAGGCGAGGGCGAGGAACAGGCCGAAAGCGAACAGTCGTTCGACGACGCCGATGGCGAGCCGGGCGACGATGGCGAGGAGGGCATGATGCCCGTCCGGCCGAACCGTCCCTGGTCCGATCTGCCGCCGCAATTCGAATACAAGCCCTTCACCACGCAGTTCGACGAGATCATCGCCGCGACCGAGTTGTGCGACGACGAGGAGCTTGAACGGCTGCGCTCCTATCTCGACCAGCAACTCGTCCATCTGCAGGGCGTGGTGACAAAGCTCGCCAACCGCCTGCAACGGCGGCTGATGGCGCAGCAGTCGCGGTCGTGGGACTTCGATCAGGAAGAAGGGATGCTCGACGCCGCGCGGCTGGCGCGTGTCGTCGTCAATCCGATGCAGTCGCTCAGCTACAAGGTCGAGCGCGAGACCGAGTTTCGCGACACCGTCGTCACGCTGTTGATCGACAATTCGGGGTCGATGCGCGGGCGGCCCATCTCGATCGCCGCGATCAGCGCCGACATCCTTGCCCGCACGCTCGAACGCGTCGGCGTGAAGGTCGAGATTCTCGGCTTTACCACGCGAGCGTGGAAGGGCGGGCAATCGCGCGAGGAATGGCTTCAGAATGGCCGTCCGCACCAGCCGGGGCGGCTCAACGATATCCGCCACATCATCTACAAACAGGCCGACGAGCCATGGCGCCGGGCCAAGAAGTCGCTCGGGCTGATGATGCGCGAGGGGCTGCTCAAGGAAAATATCGATGGCGAGGCGCTGCTCTGGGCGCATAGTCGCCTGATCGCCCGGCCCGAGGACCGCAAGGTGCTGATGGTCATTTCCGATGGTGCGCCGGTCGATGATTCGACGCTCAGCGTCAATTCGGGAAGCTATCTCGAACGCCATCTGCGCCAGGTGATCGGCTGGATCGAACAGCGCTCGCCGGTCCAGCTTGCCGCGATCGGGATCGGCCACGACGTCACGCGCTACTATAATCGCGCGGTCACGATCATGGATGTCGAGCAGCTTGCCGGCACGATGATCGAACAGCTCGCCGCGTTGTTCGACGACGAGGAATGACGGTCGTACCGCCGCCCGGCGGCTTTGTGGGGCCGGTGAAACGATCGGTGACCATCGCGGGACACGAAACCTCGATCAGCCTCGAACCGCTTTTCTGGCAAGCGCTGGAAACCGCGGCTGCCCGCCGCGACCTGCCGCTCAACGCGCTGATCGCCGAGATCGACGCGTTGCGGATCATGGCTGACCTTCCGCCTAATCTGGCGAGCGCGATCCGTAGCTGGCTAATGGCCGAGCGACTGCACGACTAGCGCGCGGCGCAAAAAAACTTCGCAACATCGCCGCCCCACCTCGCACCCCGCCGCACAGGCGGGGGCGGGGCTTTCTGCACGCAGCAAATTTCTTTGAAAATCACTCGCAATAGCATTGACTCTGCGAACGCGTCGCAATAGCGAACATTCCGATCACACAAATCGAAGGGGAAATCGTGACCAGTTCCGCAGTTCGCTCGCAGCCATCGGCAACCACGACATCGGCTTATCTCGCGCTGTCGTGCGTGGGCTTCATCGCTTCGGCGCCTGCGCCGGCCCATGCCGCGAACGACGCCGGAGCGGCGATGCGGCCCGATCCGCAGGACGTTCGCAACGACATCATCGTGACCGGCGCTCGCGACGACGAGCTTTCGGGGCCGAAAGCGACCGCCGACATCACCAACACGCCGCGCTCGGTCGTCGTGGTGCCGCGCGAGGTGATCGAACAGAGCGGCTCCTCGACGCTCGAAGAGGCGCTGCGCACCGTGCCGGGTATCACCTTCGGCGCGGCTGAGGGGGGCAACCCCATCGGCGACCGGCCCTTCATCCGCGGTTATGACAGCCAGGGCAGCGTCTATGTCGATGGCGTCCGCGACCTCGGATCGCAAAGCCGCGAGGTGTTCGACGTCGAACAGGTGCAGATCGTGCGCGGCTCCGATTCGACGCTCGGCGGTCGCGGCAATGCCGGCGGGTCGATCAACATCATTTCCAAGGCGCCCCAGCCGAAGAATTTCGCCGCCGGCACGCTCAGCTACGGCACTGCGGATTACAAGCGCGCGACCGCCGATGTGAATTACCGGGTCGCCGACAATATCGCGTTTCGACTGAATGCGATGTGGCACGATCAGGACGTCGCCGGTCGCGACGCGGTCTTCCAGAAGCGCTGGGGCGTGGCACCCGCGCTTACGGTCGGGATCGGCCAGCCTACCCAGCTCACGCTGTCCTATTACCACCTTTCGACCGACGAACTGCCCGATGGCGGCATTCCCTATCTTTATACGATCAACAACGCCCCCGGCGACGATGTGCTGACCTTCCCGGCGGAGGACTTCACTGCGGCCAATGGGCGCAGCGGAAGCATTTCGCGAGACACTTTTTACGGTCTGGTCGACCGCGATTTCCGCAAGACCGATATCGACCAGGCGACGATGCGCGTCGAACATGACTTTGGCGGCGTCACGCTGCGTAACACGGCGCGTTATGCCCACACCAACCAGCGCTATATCTGGTCGCAGCCCGACGACAGTCAGGGCAATGTCTATGAAACGGGTCAGGTGTTCCGCCGGGCGCTCAACCGCTTCGGCACGACCGAAAGCCTGATCGACCAGATCGACCTGTACGGGCAGTTCGATGCCGGCGGCATCCGCCACAGCTTCGCCGGCGGCGCCGAATTCGCGTGGGAGTCGGCCGAAAACGGTCGCTACAACGTCACCAACGATCCGCGCTGCACGCCCGAAGGGATCGCGCGCTACAATTGTACCGACGCGTTCGCGCCCAACCCATATGATCCCTGGGTCAATTATGCGTCGGACACGTCCGATACCGTCGTGCCGATCACGCGCCGCGAACCGACGACCACCACCATCACCGATGCGAACACCGTTTCGCTATACGGCTTCGACAGCATCACGCTGACGCCGGCGCTGATCGCCAATCTCGGTGTTCGCTACGACCGGTATGAAACGACGGTGCGCGATGCGGTCAACGATGACGGTATCCGCCCGGAAACGTCGCTGACCGACGAGTTCGTCAACTGGCAGGCGGGTCTGGTGTTCAAACCCACCGCGAACACCAGCCTCTATGCATCCTATGCGAC
Organism: Stakelama marina; assembly: GCF_018122655.1. Classification (GTDB taxonomy): domain Bacteria; phylum Pseudomonadota; class Alphaproteobacteria; order Sphingomonadales; family Sphingomonadaceae; genus Sphingomonas; species Sphingomonas marina. The sequence goes on along the minus strand of NZ_JAGRQC010000002.1, from coordinate 454,436 downwards.
CTCCACGACGCCGCCGGGAAGCCTGCTCGGCGAGGGGCGCGAGGGGAACCGCGTGGGGTCGGGTCGGCGCGAGCAGCTCGCCAGCCTCGACGACCTGCGCGCCGAGGAATCGAAAAGCTATGAAGTCGGCGCGAAGGCGGATCTGTTCGGCCAGCGCCTTCGGCTTCAACTCGCCGGTTTCCGCACCGAAACCGACAATAGTCGCACCACCGGCCCCGACGGATTCGTGCAGTATATCGGCAGCCAGCGTATCCAGGGGATCGAGTTCACGCTGAATGGCAACATAACCAGGAATTGGAGCGTGTTCGGCGGCTATACGTATCTCGACGCCATCATCACCAATGGCGGTTATGACGAAACGACCGTCGGCGGGGTAACGCTGTCGGCGCCCGATGCCAGCACCGGCAAGCGTTCGCCGAACACGCCCGAACACAGCGCAACGCTGTGGACCACCTATCAGGTGACGCCTGCGCTCTCGGTCGGCGGCGGTGCGACCTATATGTCGCGCGTCTATGGCGGCTATGCCGACCAGCGCACGATCGAGAATGGTGAAGTGGTCGTCACCAAGCGGCTTGCCCGTGCGGTGCCCGGCTATACCCGCTTCGACCTCACCGCTTCCTACCGCATCGACGAGCATTTCGACCTGCGCGTCAATGTTCAGAACCTGACCGACAAGCGCTATTATACCAAGGCCTATGCCAGCCATTACGCCGCGATCGCGCCGGGCCGGTCTGCGTTCGCGACGCTGAGCTTCCGCTACTGATGTCGGGTGTCGAGGGCATGTCGGCCGAAGAGGTGGCGCGCCGCCTGTCCGGATCGCCCGAAGATCGCGCGGACTTCGTGCGCGACGCGGCCGAGGCGGGGATTGCCGAAGCGCAGGCGGTGTTCGGGCAGATGCTGCTCGATGGAGCGGGTGTGGCGACGGATCAGCGTGCCGGCTTCGCCTGGTTCAACCGTGCGGCGGCGCAGGGCCATCTGATGGCGCTCAACATGGTCGGACGCTGCTACGATCTCGGCTGGGGTGTCGGCGTCGACAAGCGGCGGGCGGCCGAGTGCTTCCGCATCGCTGCCGAACGCGGGCTCGACTGGGGCATGTACAACTATGCCACCGCGCTGACGCTGGGAGAGGGCGTTGCCGAAGACAAGGCGGCGGCGCTCGCCTGGTTCGAAAAGGCCGCCGCCATGGGGAATGCCAAGGCGCTCAACTATGTCGGCAGCTTTTACGAGGATGGCTGGGTCGTCGAACGCGACCTTGCGAGGGCGGCCCAATGCTATGCCGGCGCCGCGCGCGGCGGCGACTTTCGCGGCTGTTTCAATCATGCGCGGATGCTGAGCAACGATGGCTGCGACGACGAGGCGCTGAAATGGCTGGAGGCGTGCGGGCGAACCGCGAACCCGCCTTTCCTCGCCAAGGCGCGCAAATGGCTGCGTTCCGCCCCGAATGCCTTTCTTCACCGAGACGGAGCCGAAGCGCTCGACGCAGGAGCAGCACGGACATGATGCTCGCCATTCCCGATGTTCTGACACCGCCGCAGGTCGCCGAACTGCGCGCTATCGTCGATGCAGGCGAATGGACCGACGGCAACGCCACGTCGGGCGCGCAGTCGGCACTCGCCAAGCGCAACGAACAGCTTCCGGAAGGAAGCGAGGCGGCGCGGCGTGCGGGTGAAATGGTGCTCGACGCGCTCGGCGCATCGCCGCTGTTCGTCGCCGCCGCACTGCCGCTCAAGGTGTTTCCGCCGCTGTTCAACCGCTATGCCGGCGGGCAGACTTTCGGTGCGCATGTCGATACCGCCGTGCGGTTCCAGCGCGGGACCGATTTCCGTATCCGGTCGGACCTGTCGGCGACGCTCTTCCTCGAAGATCCGGAACGCTACGATGGCGGCGAACTCGTCGTCGAGGACCGGTTCGGCGAACAGCGGGTAAAGCTGCCCGCCGGACATATGGCGCTGTACCCCGCATCGAGTGTCCACCGCGTCGAGCCGGTGACGCGGGGCGCGCGCGTTGCGAGCTTTTTCTGGATTCAATCGATGGTGCGCGACGACGGCGAACGGACGATCCTGTTCGACCTCGACCAGTCGGTGCAGCGCCTGAGCGGAAATCTGGGCGCGGCCGATCGTTCGGTGATCGAACTGACGGGCGTCTATCACAATCTGTTGCGGCGCTGGGCCGACGCGTGAGGGGGAAGGTGACGAAGATAAGGCTGCGCGGCATCTGGTTTCAGGTGCACAAATGGATCGGCCTGCTGCTCGCGGTGCTGGTCGTTCCACTGTGTCTAAGCGGTTCGGTGCTGGTCTGGGGCGATGCGGTCGATGCCGCGCTCCATCCCGCGCGTCATGCCGATATGGGCAAGGCGACGCTTGCGCCTTCCGTCTATCTTGCCGCGGCCCAACAGCGCCTTGGCGGGCAGGAGCGTATTGCCCGTATCACGCTTCCCGACCGTGGCGGCGCGGTAGAGGTATCGGCGGTGGAAGCCGGCAAGTCGCGCGGTCGACCGGTGCGCACCACCGTCTATCTCGATCCGCGCGATGCGCATGTCATCGACATGGCCGATAGCGGCAGCGGCGTTCTGCGCACGATGCACATCTTGCACGGTTCGCTGATGGTTCCCGGCGTCGGGCGGCAGGTCGTCGGCTGGGTCGGTGTCGCGATGTTCGTGTCGGCGCTGTCGGGCATATGGCTGTGGTGGCCAACGGTGGGAAGCTGGATACGCGGGCTGCGCTGGCGGCGGCACCGCAATTTCGACACCAACCTGCATCATCTGTTCGGCTTCTGGATCGCGCTGCCGCTCGCCATTCTGGCGGTCACGGGCGCGTGGATTTCCTTTCCGCAATTTTTCGGCCGGTTCGATGCGCCGCAGCCCGCACGCGAAGGGCCGAGCCGCGCCGAGCGATTTCGTGCCCGACCGCTCGCCGAACCCGCCACCGCGTTCGAGCAGGTCCTGGTCCGCGCCGCTGCGGTCGCGCCGGGCAATGTCCGTTCGGTCACCTGGCCGACGAATATCCAGCCGAGCTGGAGCGTGGAAACCGTCGGCGGCACCGCGCGCGTTGCCGATACCGGCGACAGCGTCAGCCTGCGGAGCGCGCGCGGCCGTGGTGAGGGGCGGCGCGATGCGGACAGCCTGTCGCGCACGATGCGGACGATCCATGACGGGCACGACATGCCGTTCGTATGGCAGGTGATCGTGTTCCTCGGCGGGATATTGCCGACGATCCTCGCCATCACCGGCGTCATCATGTGGTGGCGCGCTCGCGGCTGGCGCGCGAAGCAGGCGGCACGGGCCAAGGCCCGGCGGCGCTAGCCTCGCGCGCAGCGAGTGCGGCTATCGCCTAGCGCGACAGCAACACCCGTGCCTGTCCGGCGATCTGCGCGAGCATCGCCGCATTGGGCGCCGGCGCGCGCTTGGCCCGCCGCACCACGTCGGTGAACTGATCGACGCGCGCCCGATTTTCCTCGATCCAGTCATCGACCGCGGCCTGCGGGTCCTGTCCGTCGATGCGGCCGAGAAATTCGAGCCGGAGCTGCTGGAAATCGCGGGCGAGCCCGGCAATCAGCAGGCGTTCCCAGGGGTCGCCGGTCTTGACGCGCGCGGCGTTGGCCTGCGCCCAGTCGAGGCCGAGCGCCTGGCCGAGCCGGGTGAAGGCGCGCGTCAGCACGGTCTCGTCGATGTCGCGGCGCTGGCCGAGATCGGCGAGGCCCACCGCACCATCGAGTTCGAACAGGCGGACGACCTTGCGGACAAGCGGCTTCGGTGCCCCCAGATCGACCAGCCGGTCGGCGATGCGGCCGCTCTGCGCCTTGGCTTCGTCGAGCAGCAGCGTCTTTGCCTGCCGGTCGAGATTGGCGATGCCGGGTTCGAGCCGCGCAAGCACCTCGCCCGGCGCGTCGCCCGACTTGCAGATGCGAAGCAGGTCGGCGATCTGCGACCGGACCGCGACCGCGACTTCGTCGAACAGCGCGATCCGCGCCTGCTCGCCGATATCGGCCTTCTCGATCTCCTTCCACAGCTGCGGCAACCCGAACAGCCGTTCGGCGACGACGAACATCGCCGCGATGTCGCCCATCGCGCAGCCTTCTTCCTCGGCAAGCTCGAAGGGGTGCAGCACGCCCAGCCGGTTGATGACGCGGTTGGCAAGTTTCGTCGCCACGATCTCGCCCGCGAGCCGGTGTTCGTCGATCGCGTCGGCGAACTTCTTGCGCATCGCCGGTGGGAAGGCGGCGTGAAGATCGTCGCGCAGTTCGGGGTCATGACCCAGGTCGCGATGTTCGATCGCATCCTGCATGGCGAGCTTGGCCGTCGCCAGCAGAACCGCGAGTTCGGGCCGGGTGAGGCCGTCGCCATCCTGCGACCGGCGCAGAAGGTCCTCATTCTGCCCGATCCCTTCGACCTCGCGGTCGAGGCGGCCCGATGCTTCGAGTATCTCGATGACGCGCAGATAGCTGGGCACCGCGACCGACCCGTCATTTTCCATGAACGACAGCGCCAGCGTCTGCAGCCGGTTATCCTCCAGCACCAGCTTGGCGACATCGTCGGTCATCGACACCAGCAGCTTGTTGCGCTGCGTCAGCGTCAGCCGGTCCTCGGCCATTTCGCGGTTGAGCGCGATCTTGATGTTGACCTCGTTGTCCGAACAATCGACGCCTGCCGAATTGTCGATGAAGTCGGTGTTGATACGCCCGCCGTTCATCGCAAAGCCGATGCGCCCGCTCTGCGTGACGCCCAGGTTGGCGCCTTCGCCGATCACCTTTGCGCGCACCCTTTCGGCGTTGACGCGCAGCCGGTCGTTGGTCGGGTCGCCGACCTCCGCGTTATTCTCAGCCGCCGCCTTGATATAGGTGCCGATCCCGCCGAACCAGATCAGGTCGACCGGTGCCTTCAGGATCGCGGAGATCAGCGCGGTCGGTTCGATCTGGTCGGTGTCGATATCGAGCAGTTCGCGAATCTGCTTCGACAGCTTGATCTTCTTTTCCTCGCGCGAAAAGACGCCGCCGCCCTTTGAAATCAGCTTCTTGTCGTAATCTTCCCAGCTCGACCGCGGCCGATCGAACAGGCGCTTGCGCTCGTTCCAGCTCGCTTCCGGGTCGGGATCGGGGTCGATGAAGATGTGGCGATGGTCGAACGCCGCCTTCAGCTTGATCGCCTTGGACAGCAGCATGCCGTTGCCGAAAACGTCGCCCGACATGTCGCCGCAACCGACCACCGACACGGGATCGGTCTGAACGTCGATGCCCATTTCGAGGAAATGGCGCTGCACCGATACCCAGCCGCCCTTCGCGGTGATGCCCATCGCCTTGTGGTCATAGCCATAGCTGCCGCCGCTGGCGAAGGCGTCGCCCAGCCAGAAGTCGCGTTCCTCGGCAATCGCGTTGGCCACGTCGGAGAAGGTCGCCGTGCCCTTGTCGGCGGCGACGACGAAATAGGGGTCTTCGCCGTCGAGGATGCGGACCTTGTCCGGATGCACCACCTCGCCGCCGACGATATTGTCGGTGATCGACAGCAGCGAGCGGATGAAGATGCGGTAGCTTTCCTTGCCCTCTTCGAACCAGGCCTCGCGACCGGCAGCGGGGGAGGGGAGCTGTTTGGGATAGAAACCGCCCTTTGCGCCGGTCGGCACGATCACCGCGTTCTTCACGCGCTGCGCCTTCATCAGGCCCAGGATTTCGGTGCGGAAATCGTCGCGCCGGTCGGACCAGCGCAGCCCACCGCGCGCGACCGGGCCGGCGCGCAGATGGATGCCCTCGACACGCGGGCTGTAGACGAAGATCTCGCGCCACGGAACCGGGGCCGGCAGGCCCGGCACCTGCGCGCTGTCGATCTTGAACGCCAGCGCTTCGTCGGCGGCTGGCGCGAAGGCGTTGGTGCGAAGCGTGGCCGTCACCACGCCGTGATAGGCGCGCAGGATACGGTCGTCGTCGATCGCCGATACCGCGACGAGCCCGCTTTCGATCGCACGGTCGGCGGCCTCGATGGCCTTGTCGGCGCCGCGCTTGCGCGACGGATTGTGTGCGGCATCGAACCGCTCGATCAGCGCCGTGGCGACATCGGGCGCGCGGCGCAGCGCGTCGACCACGGTCGACAGGCCATAGCTCATGCCCGTCTGGCGCAAATAGCGGAACCATGCGCGCAACAGCACGACCGAGGCCGGCTTCATCCCCGCCTCGACGATCAGCCGGTTGAACGAATCGTTTTCGGCATGCGCTTCGAGCACCGCGCCGATCGCTTTTTCGACCACCGGAATGTCGAGCGGTTCTTCCAGCGTGCTCGGCCCGGCGAGCGCCACTTCGAAATCGTGGATGAAGCTGCGATCATCGTCGCCGAGCGACGTCGGGACTTCCTCGATCACGCGGAACCCGAAATTCTCGAACACCGGCACCGCATCGGACAGCGGCAGCGCCCCGCCTTCGCGGTACAGCTTGATGCGCAGCCGCCCGTCGCTGCCATCGCCGTCGATGATCCGCACCGAACGCGCCTCGGTTCCTTCAAGATCGGCAAGGCGCAGAATGTCGAGCGCCGCCTCTTCGGGGCTGCTGCTCGACCGGTAATTGGGCGGAAAGGCGCCAGCATAGCGCAGCGCGAGCCGCGTCGCGCGGGTGCCGACGCTGTCGGTCAGCGCTGCCTCGATCGCCGGCTGCCAGCCACGCATCATCCGCTCGAGCCGTTGGTCGAGCGCCTGCCCGTCGGGCATCCGCCCGTCGCCGCGCAGGTCGAGCGTATAACGCAGCAGCGCGACCAGCCCGTCCTCTAGCGAGATCGACCAGTTGAGCATGTCGGCATTGGCCGCCTCCGACAACATCTCGCCGATCGCGACGCGGCGCCCCGACGACAGTTCGTCGCGCGGCAGCCAGACAAAGGCGAACAGGTGCCGACCCAGCGCCGAGCGGATCAGGATCAGGCGCGAACGTGGCCGGTCCGCGATCGACATGGCGGTGAGCGCCACTTCCTCGAGCTGTTCGGACGTGAACGAAGCGGTCAGATCGTGCGGCAGCGCGGTCAGCACATGCGCCATCGCCTTGCCGGCATGGCCCTTCGGATCGAACCCCATTCGCCCTTCGAGCGCGGCGAGGCGCGAGCGCAGCACCGGCACGTCCTGCGGCGGCGAATGAAGCGCGGCGCTCGTCCAGAGCCCGGCATGGATCGACAGCCCGACCACCTCGCCGCTCTCGCGCAGCGGCACCAGCGCCAGATCGAGCGGCACCCGCCGGTGAACGGTCGAAATGCAGTTCGATTTGAGCAGCAGCGGTGCGCTGTCATTATGCTTGAACCATTCGACGGCGAGCTTGCGCGAGATGTCGGCGAGCAACGGCACGTCGAGCGATTCGCGCGCCAGCCCCAGCCGGTTGACCGTGCTTCCGTCGGTACGCCAGACTTCGTGCGCAAGCAGCGTGAAATTGCGATCGAGGAACCAGCGCAGCAGCGCCGCTCCTTCGTCGTCGTTCATATGGTCGGCGTCTTCGCGCATCGCGACCTGAAGCGCGGGCCAGTCCTCGACGGCGTGGCGGACATGGCGCAGATTGCGCTCGATCTCGGCAATCAGTTCGCGGCGCGGGCGTGCGTCGGCGCGCTCCATTTCGATATAGATCATCGATTCGGGGGCGCCGCCCTCGCCGATGGTCTGCAGCTTGCCGTCGTCGTCGCGCGTGACCGACAGAACCGGATGGATGATGCGGTCGATGGCGATGCCCGCCGCGCCGATCGTGGCGGCGATCGAATCGACCAGGAAGGGCATGTCGTCGTTGATGACGGCAAGGCGCATCCGGCGCCGGTCGCCGCGGGTAAAGGTGTCGAGCGCGATGCTCGGCGCGTCGCGCGTCCGCATCGCGGCCGCGTCGGCGACGAACTGCGCGGCTTCGGCGCGTTCGGTCTTGCCGAACTTCTCTGTCTCTCCCGGGAGCGCCCCTTCGACGAGGCGAGCTTCGAACGCCTGCGAGAGCGTCTTCTTGCTTTGCTTGGTCATGGCGCGCGCTATGCGCCTGCGCGCGGCGCGGCTCAAGCGCTGTGTGGGCTTTTGAACGCTATGCGCGCAGAACGGCGCGGCTAAGCAATATTATTTCGCCGCGCGGCGAACTGCCTGTTCGGTAAAGCGTTTATCGCCCTCGACTCGCGCAACCACGTCGAGCGTGCCGGCGCCTGCCTTGCGCGCAAGCAGCACCACGAATTCCTCGTCGCCCGCGCCCATCGGGATCTGGGCAAGGGCGGGGCGGTTGCGCATCTTGGACGCGACCGCCTCGAACGGCATCGGCGCCGGTTTGGGCTTGCCGCGGCGTGCTTCGCGTTCGGCCTTGACGAGGCCCTTCAGCCCGCCTTCGGCCTGTTCGATGAAGGTCGTGAAACCGCCTTCGGCGATGTCGTTGCGCTTGGCATTGGCGAGCGCGGCGGCGAATTCGGTGATTCGCGCCTTGTCGTAATCGCTGCCGAAGACGAGCTTTACGATCGGCGTCATCGGTGCGCGCGCCTGCGCCTTCAGCCCCGCATCCTCGAGCAGCTCGGCGTAATCCTCGGCGTTCGATTCGGTCGAGATCGCGAAATCATAGGCGCGGCCGAGCGCGCGGTAGAGCGCGGCGCGCGACCGCGTGTCGGCGGCGCGGACGGCAGCGGCGGTCTCGCGCGCAAGCATCAGCCTGTCGGCAAGTCCGGTATAGGCGTCGAATTCGTCGTCGCTGCGTGTTTCGGCGCCCGGTCCGTCGGCCCAGACCGGCGCATTGCTCGGCGGCGTCGGTGCGCTGCGCTGCGATTCGGCAAGCTCGGCATTGAGCTTGGTCTGCGTTTCCTCGTCGACGGCTTCCTTCCAGTTGATGACGCCGTAGATGAAGTCGATCGATTCGCCGTCCGATGAAAACGGCATCAGGATGCCGCGGTACAGCGTGTTGTACCCGCGCTGCCCGACGAATTCGGCTTCGAATCCGATCGGCGCGCGATTGGCGATGATCTGCAGATAATGGTCGGTCAGCCGCGACAGCAGCGAACGTGCGGGCACCTCGGCGACGCGCGTGATGCCGCCATCGACCTCGCACTCGGCGCGAAGCGACATGCCGAGGAAGCGGATCTCGGGGTCCTCGATGCCGGCGGTGAAGTCGAGCAGCACGCTGTTGGGGCCGAAATCGGCGATATTGGCGGGTTCGAGATCCTCGATCGAAGGATAGGGGCGGCCTTTCAGCAGCGACACCCAGTAATTATAAGCCCGCACATGCATGCGGCGCTCGTCGGTGCCGACCTCGACCGGCGTGTCCGAAACTGCGCTGTCGTCAGCATAGTCGGCGCCATGCTCGATCCGGTCGTCAATCCCGCGCGCGGTATCCATATACAATCCCCTTGGACGGCGGTGGCCGCCTTTTGACCGGGCCGGTTGTGCAACGCGTTTGGTAAATGTTGCGTAAAGGCTGGATGCGGTTCTGTCCGGATCACACGAGCGCTTGTCAGCCGCCCCCCATGCTGGTAAGCGCCGCCTCCGCACCGGGCGCGACAGCCGCCAGATGCCGCTTTAGCTCAGTTGGTAGAGCATCGCATTCGTAATGCGGGGGTCACAGGTTCGAGTCCTGTAAGCGGCACCATTTTCCTCAACCGAAAATCGAAAACGATGGCGTCGGGCATTGGGCCTTTGTTGTCATGCCGAATGTGCTCGTCAGCCGCAACGGCCCGACAGTGGCCCGACGGCAGCTCGGTGGTTCGCCGACCGGCTTGAGCACGCCGGAACTATGGCCCCGGGTCTGAGGTTGATCGCACGACCTGCCCTGGCTGGGCGAACCAGGAGATTTCCATGCGCGCGATGACAATTGAGGCACCGGTTTCACTCGACAATCTGGTGATGTCCGACCGTCCCGATCCGGGGGCGCCCGGAGATGGTGAAATTCGGGTGAAGCTGCATGGCAGTACGCTCAATTTTCATGATCTCGGGGTGGTGACGGGGCGCATGTCGGCCGATAGCGGTCGCATACCGCTTGCCGACGGTGCCGGCGTTGTCGAGGCGGTCGGCGAGGGCGTCAGCGAATTCGCGGTCGGCGACCAGGTCGTCTCCTGCTTCTTTCCGGACTGGCAGGACGGCGGCGCCACGATCGGTGATTTCAGCCGGACGCCGGGCGACGGCATCGACGGGTTTGCATGCGACGCGGTCGTGCGCCCCGCCACGGCCTTCACGCATGCGCCGCGCGGCTATGACGCCGTGGAAGCGGCTTCGATCACGACCGCCGGGCTCACCGCCTGGCGCGCGCTCATATGCGATGGCGGGTTGAAGGCGGGCGATACCGTTCTCCTGCTCGGCACCGGCGGGGTTTCGATCTGGGCGCTGCAGATCGCCCGGATGATGGGCGCACGCGTCGCGATCACGTCGTCTTCCGACGAAAAGCTCGATCGCGCGCGGAAGATGGGAGCCGATTTCACCGTCAATTACCGTAACGACGAAGGCTGGGGCACCACGGTCCGCGACTGGACGGACGGACGCGGCGTCGATCATGTGGTCGAGGTCGGCGGCCCGGGCACGCTCGCGCAGTCGATCGAAGCGGTTCGCATCGGCGGGCATATCCATTTGATCGGCGTGCTGACCGGGGCCAGCGGAGAAGTGCCGACTGCCATTCTGATGGCGCGCCAGGCCAGGCTTCAGGGTCTGATCGTCGGCAATCGCCGCCAGCAGCAGGATTTTGTGCGCGCGCTCGATCAGTCGGGCATTCGGCCAGTGATAGACCGGCGCTTCCCGCTCGAAAGCCTTGGCGACGCTTTCCGGTTTGAAATGGCCGGCAGCCATTTCGGAAAGATCGGCGTCGAGTGGTGAGCGGCGCGGCGACGCACGGCAATTCCGTGCCGATGCCGGCCAGGGTCGAAAGGCGGCTCGTTTAACTAGGCCGTAAACCCATAAACAGAATGATTGCGAGTGGCGGCAGTTGGCTTAGCGGGACGCTTCCCGCAGTCGCCTACTCGCGAAGCCAGGCAAGCCCCGCAATCGCATCAGCCTCGGCTTCTTCCAAAGACTCGTAGAGTCCGGAGAAGGCATCGATTGTCCATTCGGGTGGGGCCTGAAAATCCGGGTCGTTCCGGAAGCGGTCATCGAAGGTGACGTAACGGTACAAGCCACCCGGACTTACGTCGATGTCGAGGCGGTGCTTGCCGTCCTTGCTGATGATCTTCTTGATCGTTTCCACCGGCCGACCCTCGCAGGGCACCTAGGACGTGTCGAGGCTGGATTGCCGGCCGTGAGCTTGCCACCACCGGCAACATCGATCGGCAGCTTCCATATTGTGTCGATCTCTGATTCTGCAGCGGCATGGGCCGATATGACCTGACCGACTTCGAGTGGCGCTTCGCGCTTATGGGTCTACGGCTTGGCCAACAGCCGTGGAAGCAGTAACGCGACCGATATTATTCGCGCTCGACCACCTTTCCGCCCTTCATGACGAAAGCGACATGCTGGAGCGTGGTGACGTCCTGCATCGGATCGCCCTTCACCGCGATCAGGTCGCCATAGCGTCCCGGCGCGATGGCGCCGACATCGCCGGTCCTGTCGAGCGCCTCGGCAGCGTTCTTCGTCGCCGCCTGGATCGCCTCGATCGGGGTCATGCCCCATTTGACCATCTTGACGAATTGCAGCGCGTTGGTGCCGTGCGGATAAACGCCTGCATCGGTACCGAACAGCATCTTCACGCCCGCCGCATGCGCCTTGCGAAAGGTTTCGCGCTGCTTGCGGCCGACCATCTTTTCCTTGGCCATGCTCTCCGGAAAGACGCCGTTCTTCTCACCCTCGGCCAGAATATAGTCGTCGTCATAGATATCCATGTCGAACCAGGCGCCGTGTTCCTTGGCGAGCTTGAAGCTCTCCTCATCGGCAAGGCTCGCATGTTCGATCGTATCGACGCCGGCGCGCAGCGCGTCGTTGATGCCCTGCGTGCCGTGCGCGTGCACCGCGACACGCATGCCCAGCCGGTGTGCCTCGTCGACGATCGCCTTGATCTCCTCGGGCGATACCTGTTCGGCGCCGACCGAATCGCCCTTCGAAAGGACGCCGCCGGTCATCGCCACCTTGATGACTTCGGCGCCATATTTGTGCACCTTGCGGACAAGCGCCACGAACGCCTCGGGCGAATTGGCGATATTATATTCGTCGGTGGTGATCGACGGCGGAAACTCGGTCGCGTCGGCATGGCCGCCGGTCACGCCCAGGATATAGGTTGCCGGGACGATGCGAGGTCCTTCGATATAGCCCTTTTCGATGCCTTCCTTCAGGCCGACATCGTCGTAATTTTCAGAGCCGACGTTGCGTACCGTCGTAAAGCCCGCATCCAGCGTCTTCTTCGCGTTGGCGACGCCCACCGTCATCCAGAAGCTGGGCGTGTAATTGAGCGCCTTGTAGCCGCTGATCGTCGGGTCGACCGTCAGATGGACGTGCATGTCGATCAGCCCGGGCAGCAGCGTTTCGTCGCCAAGGTCGATCGTTTTCGCGCCTGCGGGCACCGCATCGCCCTTGTGCCCGACCGAGGCGATGCGACCGTCCTTGATGACGATCTGCGGTGCATCGACCTCGGTGCCTTTAAGGACGTCGATCATATGTGCGGCGGTAACGACGACGGTGTCGGCCATGGCGGGCGTCGCCAATGCCAGCGACGCCGCGGCCGTGACCGCCGCAGCGATCCTGTTACGCATGGTCATAATCCCCTCCCCCGGGCGCGTTACTTGCCGAAACTCTTGGTGAAGCGCACGCCGAACTGCCGCGGCGGCAGGACATAGGTGTAGAAGGTGCGGACATAATGCGCGCCGCCCTGATCGTCATAGACGGTCTGATTGTAATTGGGGCTGCCTGCCACACCGGTCTGCGAGAACTGGTTGAAGACATTGTTCACATACAGCGTAAGCGACCAGTCGCGATCGCTGCCGGTCAGCCGCGCCGAAATATCGCTGCGGGTGAAACCGGGCAGCGTGTAGCTGTTGCCGCGTGCGCCGGTCGTCGTGAAGACGTTGCTTTGGCCATAGAAGGAATAGCCGAGCACCAGCTGTTCGCCGCCCGAAAAGGGAATCGAATAATCGGCGTGGAACGTCCCCGAATGCTTCGGGGAACCGGGCAGCCGGTCGCCCGGCTCGCCGTCGGCATAGGTCAGCGTGCTCTGGAAACCCGGCGGCGTGATATAGGGCACGAGGTTGGGCGAAACGTCCGTCAGCTGCGGATCGGTATAGGCATAGGTCGCCCGCAGCGAGAGTTGCGGCGTCGGGCGCGCAGCGAGGAGCAGCTCCATCCCGTTCGAGCGGGCGCCCGAACCGTTGATGGTGATCGGTTGCAGCCCGTTCTGTGTGGCCGATGAAACCTGCGGGTCCGACCAGTCGATATGGTAGACGGCGGCGTTGAAGGTCAGTTTGCGGTCAAGCCACTGTGTCTTCACCCCGATTTCGTAATTCTTCGTCTTGTCGGGATTATAGGCGACCTCGTTCGGCAGCGCGCAGACGATCTGGTTGGTCGGCAGCGGGTCCGGGCAGGGGGCGACGCCGTTCGAATTGCCGATCCGGTATCCTTCGGACACGGTCGCGTAAACCATGGCGTCGGGCGTGAAGTGCCAGCTGGTGTTGAACTTGTAGAGGAAGCCCGAATCCTTCTGACCGCCGGGGACGTAGTCGAGAACGACATCGTTCGGTCCGCGTCCGCCGGTAACGGTGTCGAACAGCGGAATATCGACCGCCTGATTGGTCTTCAGATCGTAATGATAATAACGGCCGCCCGCCGTGAACTGCCAGTTCGGCGTGATCTGATAGCTCAGTTCGCCATAACCGGCGAGTTCCTTCAGCGAACTGTTACCGACCGAATAATATTCGAGATTGTCGGGGCGGGTCGGCCCGGGAAAGCCGACATCGTTGACCAGATATTCGCTGTAGTGCGGCGTGAATTCCTTCGAATAGCCGTCGGAATCGCGCTTGTTGTAAAAGCCGCCGATGATCCAGCTGAACGGCCCTTCGGTCTGCGAGACGAGGCGCACTTCCTGCGTGAAGGTTTCTTCATGGTCCTGCTCGGTGGTGAAGGCCGTGAAGTTCGGAAATGCCTCATAGCTGTATTCGAGGCCGATCAGCAGGTCGGTCTGGTCGCGGTGGCCGAAATCCTTGAACCAGGACCGCCCGGTCGCCGATGTCAGTTCGGCAAAGCCCAGATCGGCGCTGACTTCGAGCGCGAGCAGATGATTGATCCGCCGGTTGGGTTCGGTCACGCGCTTCAGATTTTCATATTTTCCGACGGGAACGGGAAAATCGCTGACGACCTGGCTCGACGCCTGTCGGCCATTGGTATCTTCCTGCTGGAAATAATAGGTCAGGTTGACATCGAGCGCGTCGACCGGCTGCCAGCGCAGCGCTGCGCGGCCGGACCAGACCTTGTCGGTGTTCACGTCCTTCACGCGGTGCGTATTTGCCGAAACAGAGGCAGGATCGGTGAAATTGGGATCGGGATTGGAGACGCCGATTTCGTTGACGACATAAGGCTGGTCGATGAAACCGGTGTCGTTCAGCCGGTCGAACGATCCGCGAAAGGCGAGCGTCGGCGACAGCGGAAGGTTGATCGTCGCGCCCGCATCATAGCTGATGTCGCTGCCGTGCGAATAGCCATAGACACCGCCCCGGACGTCGACCGTCGTCGCGTCGAACTTGGGCCGGTTGGGGATATAACGGACCGCGCCGCCCAGCGTACCTGCACCGTACAGCGTGCCCTGCGGACCGGCGAGGAATTCGACGCGCTGCATGTCGTTCAGCCGCAGATCGATATAGAGCGGGATTTCACCGACATAGGTCGCGACCGTGCCGCCGCCGCTATTGTTGCCGTCGCCGGAACCGAGCGGATCGGCGTTCAGCCCGCGGAACACGATGGGTGCCCCGTTACGCGCGCCGGTATCGGGAATGTAGATGCCCGGCACCGACTGGGTGACTTCGCGCAGATTGGTGATTCCCTGCGTTTCGAGCTGATCGCCGCCGATTGCCGCGATGTTGATCGGCGCATCCTGCACGGTCGACTGACGACGCGTTGCGGTAACGACGATTTCATTGTCGCCGGCCTGGGCGGAGGCAGGCGCGTCCTCCGAAGCCTGGGCCGCCGTCGCGCCAGTTGCGGGGGGTGCGTCGTCGGGAGATTTGGCGCTCGCATTGCCGGCGACGAGCGCGAGCATCGCGGCTGTCCCCATCAGGGCCCGGCGTGACCTGCGCATGCTCCAATCAACCAACATGTAATCCCCCTTAGAAAGTTGCGATAAGCGATCATGTTGCGCTGCAAAATTATTGACGTCAAGCGGCGGAACTGGTCTGTTGCTTTTCATGGCTTTAGCTGCTGCCACCGCCTCGGACGGAGAGATTGCGCGCCTTTTGCGCAACCGCGACTGGCGTGCTGCCTATGACATTTGCAGGGTGCGAACCGCGGAAAACCGGGACGATGCAGTCGCGCTGGCGGGGCTTGCGACCATCGCGGAGGCGCATGGCAACCTTGCCAAGGCGCTGCCCTTTCTCGAACAAGCCTATGCTGCAGCGCCAAAAAATCATGATATTGCAGCGCAATATGCGCGGCTGCTCAGCCTGCTCAGCCGCGGCGAGGATGCCGAGCGTGTGGCGGGTGCCGCGTTGGCCGATGATCCGCAGGACCCACAGGTGCTCGAAGCGCTGGGCGTCGTTCTGAGCAGGGCAGGCCGGCACGACGAAGCGGCCGAGACGTTCGCGAAGGTCGTCGAACGCCGTCCCGATCATCATGCCGGCTGGCGCAACTATGCGAGCGCACTGAAATTCTGCGGTCGTTTTGCCGATGCAGAGGGCGCCTATGACCGCGCGATCGCGCTTGCCCCCGATGACGCGGAGGCGTGGCTGGCCAAGACAGGGCTTCGCCGCCAGACTGCCGCGGACGATCCGACCCCGGCACTCGTCGCGCTGTGGGAAGCGCGGGGGGACGACCCGGACCAGGCGCTGCGCATCGGCCATGCGCTGGCCAAGACCGCGGAGGATCTGGGCGACCGAGCATCGGCGATGGAGTGGCTGGCGAAGGCCAAGCGCGAAAAGGCGAGAATCGTCCACCATGATCCCGATACGACCGACCGGCTCTATGCCGCGGCGGCGCAGACCTGCACACCGGGTGACCTGCCGGCGGCCCAGGGGCTGAGCGGTGTATCGCCGATCTTCGTCGTCGGCGCCCCGCGCACCGGGACCACGCTGGTCGACCGTATCCTGTCGAGCCATCCCGAATTGCTGTCGGTCGGGGAAAGCCCGGCGCTGTCGCTTGGTATCAAGCGCCTGTCGGGTACGCGCAGCAATCGGGTGCTCGATCTCGAAACGCTGGCGGTGGCGCGCGAACTGGTGCCCGAAGCGATCGGCCGCGCCTATGTCGATGCGATCGCCGCCGCCCCGGGTATGACGCCTGCGCTGCGCAGCGTCGACAAGATGCCGCTAAACCTTCTCTATGCGGGCCTGGCGCACCGCGCGCTGCCCGATGCGCGGATCGTGCGGCTGCGACGGCATCCGCTCGACGCGGTGCTCGCGAACTGGCGTCAGCTCTTCGCGCCGCGCTTCGGCCATTACGATCATAACTGGTCGCTCGACCATGTCGCGCGCTGGATCGTGGCGGTCGAGCGGCTCGCCGCGCATTGGCGCGCAACGCTGCCGCCGGATCGTTATTTCGAAATCGGATATGAAGACATCATCGCCGATCAGGAGGCGCGCACGCGGCAGTTGCTCGATTTCGTCGGCGTGGCATGGGACGAGCGCTGCCTTCGCTTTCACGAGAACGAAGCCCCGGTTTCGACCGCGAGCGCGGTGCAGGTGCGCCAGCCGCTCCACAGCCGCTCGGTCGGCGCATGGCGAGGCGTGGCGGATCACCTGAAGCCAGCGATCGACATATTGCACGATGCGGGATTGATCGACGCGCATGGCGATCCCGCGGGGGTGGCGGCGCGGTCGGTGAACGACTGATACGAAAAGGGGGGACGCATGCGGGGTTTCGTTGCGGGCGCGCTGGCGCTGATCATTCTGGGGGCGGGCAGCGCGAAGGCCGCACCCCGGCCGATCGTGCCGGCGGATATCAACCGGTTGCACGAAGTCACCGATCCGCAAGTCGGGCCGTCGGGCGAGTGGGTCGCCTATAGCGTGCGCACGACAGACATCGACGCCGACAAGACAGTCGATCACCTCTGGATGACCAAATGGGACGGCAGCGCCACCGTCCGGTTGACGAGCCGCAAGGGCGAGAGCGAGACGCATCCGCGCTTCAGCCCCGACGGCAAATGGATCGCATTTCTTTCCAGTCGCGGCGACGATGGAGACGATACCCAGCTTTGGCTGATGGACCGCCGCGGGGGCGAGGGCGAAAGACTGCCCGGAATCAAGGGATCGGTGGATGATTTCGCCTGGTCACCCGATGCCAACAAGCTGGTTCTCGTCGTTACCGATCCGGACCCGCAAGCCAGTGCGAAAAAGGCCGGCAAGAAGGATGGCGAGGATGCGAAGCCGCATCCGATCGTCATCGACCGGTTCCAGTTCAAGCAGGATATCGATGGCTATCTGGGCAAGCGCCGCAAGAGGCTGTGGATCTACGATCTCGCCACGCACGAGATGCGCCGGTTGACCACCGGCGATTTTGACGAGGCGCTGCCCGCCTGGTCCCCCGACGGAACGCGCATCGCCTTCACGTCGAAACGCGCGCCCGATCCCGACCGCACCTATGACAGCAATCTGTTCGTCGCGTCGGTTGGCGATACGCCGGCCAAACCGGTGGCGCTGACGCGCTTCGCAGGCGCCGACAATGACTCAGGCTGGGGCAGTTATCCCGCATGGTCGCCCGATGGCAGCCATATCGCTTATTTGCAGGGCGGCCCGGTCAAGCTGTTCTCTTACGGCACCCGCCATCTCGCCATCATATCGGCCGGGGGCGGCGATCCGACCATCCTCACCGCCTCGCTGGACCGCAATGTCCATGATCCGATCTGGTCGCGCGATGGGCGCAACATCCGCTTCATTGTCGAGGATGACGAGGCCGAACGTATCGCGCAGGTGCCCGCGGCCGGCGGCGCGGTTCGCGATATCGCGAGCGGCTGGCGCGTCTTTTCGCATCCCAGCGCCAATCCGCGCGGCGGGATGGCGGTTTTGCTAACGACCCCCGCGGCGCCCGATGAGGTCTATGCGCTGGGCGCCGACGGCACGTTGCGGCAGCTGAGCCACCAGAACGATGCCTGGCTGCGCGAAGTCGCGGTCGCGCCGGTGAAGCGAACCAGGATGACCTCGAAAGACGGGACGGAGGTTCACGGCTTTATCGTCACGCCCCCGGGTATCGCGAAACCGGCGAACCTGCCGACGGTGCTCTACAATCATGGCGGGCCGCAGTCGCAGTTCGACGCCGGGTTCAACATCATGTGGCAGATTTTCGCCGGGCATGGCTTCGCGGTCGTTTCCACCAATCCGCGCGGCAGCACCGGCCGCGGGCAGGATTATGCCGCCGCGCTCTACGCCGATTGGGGCGGCCCTGCGGTTCCCGACGCGCTGGCGGGCGTCGATGATGCGGTCGCCAGCGGCATCGCCAATCCTGACCGGCTGTTCGTCGGCGGCTGGTCCTATGGCGCGATGCTGACCGAATATATCATCGCCTCGGACCAACGGTTCCGGGCGGCGGTGGCCGGCGCCGGTATCGTCAACGTGCTCGCCGGATATGGGACCGACCAGTATATCCGCGATTACGAGATGGAACTGGGAACGCCGTGGACCAACCTCGATGCGTGGCTGAAGATCAGCTATCCCTTCTACCACAACGACCGGATCGTCACGCCGACGCTGTTCATGAACGGTGAGAAGGACTTCAACGTCCCGCTTATCAATTCCGAACAAATGTATCAGGCGCTGAAGAGCCGCGACGTGCCGACCGAACTTGTCATCTATCCTGGACAATTCCACGGCTTCCGTCGGCCGAGCTTCCTGAAGGATCGGATGGAGCGCTGGCTTGCATGGTACGACCGATTTGCGGCGGGCAAACCAAGTTAGTGTGCGGCCACACCGCGATACGGCGCGGCCCAACCGTCATCGCTTGTGCGCGTATCCAGATTGATGGGGGGGCATATTTCCCTCACGCAGTTCCGACGAATGCGTGAACTCCATCGGCACGTATCGCGCCCTGCGATGATGGAGCTGTTGATGGAATCCCGAGAGTCGCAGTCCATCCTCAGGCACAACTGCGCGCAATCGTCAATATTGGGCGATATTGTTGCCGAAGTAATAATGAATAAAGTTAATTATAGACCATTTTTTTAAGATGGAAATTTCTCCACAATGGAGAAAATGCCGGCCAATATATTTATTGGGTTCGTTTATTTGGGAGAAAGGCTCCCCGCTCGGCGATTTTCCCAGCGTCCCGATTTGTAACACATTCGTCACGATTCCAGATTTGCTTGCCGCCTACCCCAAAAGTGGGATGCGCAGGACCTCGGCCTCTCATTAACACAAGCTTAACTAGTAAGTCGGGGGCGGCGAGTCGCCCCAGTGGATGGGGGAGTATGATGGGGGAAAAGCGGCTTTCAAAGGCGCGTAGCGGCCTTATCGCAACGGGGGTTGGACTTGGACTGGCGGGATTTGCCTCGCCGGCGGTCGCGCAGGACATGGTGTACACGCCGGTCGATCCTTCGTTCGGAGGGAACCCGTTCAATTCGTCGCACCTGCTTGGCATCGCCAATGCGCAGAACCAGTTCAAGGACCCGAATTCGACATCGAACAGCAATTCGCAGGCCGATATCTTTGCGCGGCAACTGCAGTCGCGCCTGTTGTCGGCGCTGTCGTCGCAGATCGTCGATGCGATTTTCGGTGAAAATCCACAGCAGCACGGCACGATCTCGTTCGGCGGTCAGACGATCGTCTTCGATCGCGGCATCGACGATGTCACGCTGACCATCACCGATGACAATACCGGTGAAGTCACCACCATCGTCATCCCGACCTTCGTGAATGTGAACTGACATGCGCCGCCTCGTTTCGATCGCCGCGGCGCTGGCGCTTTCCGGATGCATGACCGTTGCCGATGACGGCCGCGATTTCATCCCCGAAACCACCAGTCTTGCTTATTATCCGCAGGCCACGCAGACGCAGCGTGAACTTCAGGCGATTCCGCCGCCGCAGCGGCCCGTCGCCATCGCCGTCTACGGCTTCAACGACCAGACCGGCCAGTTCAAGCCGACCGATACAGGGCAGACGCTGTCGCGCGCGGTATCGCAGGGCGGTGCCTCGATGCTGGTCAAGGCGTTGCAGGATGCCGGAAATCGCAGCTGGTTCACCATCGTCGAGCGCGAATCGCTCAAGAATCTGCTGAGCGAGCGCCAGATCATTCGCGAGATGCGCGAGCGCTATCTGGGCGAAAAGGGCGTCAATCCGCAGGCGCTGCCCGCGTTGCTGTTTGCCGGCGTACTGCTCGAAGGCGGCGTTGTCGGGTACGATACCAACACGGTGACGGGTGGTGCGGGCGCCGCGTTTCTCGGCATCGGCGCGCATGGCGAATATCGCCAGGATACGGTCACCGTCTATCTCCGCGCAGTGTCGGTGCGGACCGGCGAAGTGTTGACGACGGTCACGGCGTCGAAAACGATCGCATCGAAAGCGATCAGCGCGAGCGCGTTCAAATATGTAGCGTTCAAGGAACTGCTCCAGGCCGAAACGGGCATCACGACCAACGAACCCGACCAGCTCGCGCTGCAACAGGCGATCGAGAAGTCGGTCTATGCGCTGGTGATGGAGGGGGTCGATCTGAAACTCTGGCAGTTCGCCGATTACAAGGCGGGATGGCCGTTGCTGTGGCGCTATCGCCAGGAACGCGCCGGCATCTTCTCCGCCGACCAGGTTCGCGACGCGATGAAGAAGTCGGGCGAGCTTGCGCCGAAGACGGTCAAGCCCAACCCGCGCCACACGCCGCCGACGCCGAACGAGGATGCAAGGCTGACCAACGCCCGGCGTCCGGCGTCGTAACGAGTTTTCCGGGGTTGCCGCCCCGGCAAAAACGAACCCGGTGAGTGCCTGCGCTCGATCGGGACAAGTAAAGCAGCAGGCACCGGTCTTTTCTCCACGAGGTCGTGGGAAGGCCAAAAAGAAATCGTGCGCCCGAGTTGCCGCTCAAACGCACGAGGTTTGCAGATGCTGGTTTTCATGTCGGCCCCTCTTTTGGCGGGGGCGGCATGGTTATCAGACCTATGGGAAGGAATGACAACCATGAAACGCATTATCCTTACTTCGGTTTCGGCTGCGGCTCTTTTTGCTGCGGCTCCTGCTCTGGCACAGAGCTATGCTAGCCAGTCTGACATCATGCAGTCGGGTGGCGATAACAATAAAGCGGATGTTAACCAGGCGGGTGTTGAGAATGTTTCCGATCTCGATCAGACTGGAAATAGCAACTGGGCCAAGGTCGATCAGACTGACAGTCAGCCGGGTACGGTAGGTTTTTCGACGCCTGCCAACAAATCGACCATCGATCAGCACGGCGATGCCGGCTATGCCAACATTAAGCAAGAGAGCAGTGTAGCAAGTGGCCCCGGCAACACCGCCGAAGTCAAGCAGTATAGTGTTGAAGGCGATGTTGAGACCGGATCTAGCGCTCCTACCCCGCCAGCTGTCACCAATGACGATGGCACCTTCAACAACGCGGCGATGATCGATCAGACGTCGTCGTCGAACGGTGGGCCTAACAGCGCGAGCATAACTCAAGGGCAGGACGGCGCAGCGGTTTACGGTAACTCAGCTGCAATTAGCCAGAACGGCGACGGCAACGACTCGTCGATCGAGCAGTATTCGCTGGGCGCTGGCGCCACCAACATCCAAAATGGTGACAATAACCTGTCGACGATCCGTCAGACCGACAGCACACTCAAACAGTCGATCGGCACCGAACCTGACAAGGCGTACGACCCAGAGGCTTTTGTCGTCCAGAATGGAAGCGAAAACGAGTCTCACGTCGACCAGAACGCGGACAGCGGTTCATTCAATCTCGTCGCTGACGTCGAGCAGAACGTAGGATCGAATACGTCGAACATTGACCAGGACGCAGTCGGAGGGAACGGCTTCTCGGGAACGCTCCGCGCGTCCGTGCTGCAAGACGGAAATTCTGATGCGGGCATTACCCAGAGCGCCGAAGCAAATGGTGCCAAAAACTTTGGTGCCGATGTGAAGCAAAGCGACTCGACTGCTAATGTTAACCAGCTCGGCACCGGAATTAACGCAGCATGGCTAGGTGCAGACGTCGATCAATCGGGCGGCGCGAGGGCCACGGTCAATCAGACGGCAAATGGTGATAGCTCGAACCATATGTCGGCTACTGTGAATCAGTCTGGAGCCAGCGAAGCGACAATCAATCAGACCTATAACCTCGAAAGCTCCCACGATTTCTCCGCGACCGTGATGCAGACAGGAGATGGGCATACCGCGATCGTCAACCAGCAGGACGACGGTGTCGCGAACGGCGGTGATAGCGACGTAGTGGCAAACGTGACCCAGTCGGGAAGCGGCAATACTGCATATGTCGACCAGTTTAATCGCGGACATACGGCAAATATTGATCAGACAGGTACCCGTGAACTGGCTGACGTATCTCAGCACGGGAACGGCAACGAGCTGGACCTCGACCAGAACGGTAAGTCGGACGAGGCCTATGTCGATCAGACCGGTTGGGGCCAGTTCGTTAAGGTCCTGCAGGATGGTACCGCTGACCACAATATGGCTGATGTCAATCAAGATGGCGATGGCAACAACAAGGTCTATATCACGCAAAGCGGCTACAGCAGCGATGCGTATGTTGACCAGATTGACTATGCCCGTGGCGAGGTCGCCAATATCACGCAGTATGCTGATGCCGTCGACAATACCGCACGGATTACGCAGCATGGCGATGACGCGTCCGGCCCGCCAGCCAACAAGAGCAAGGCGACCATCAACCAGGGTGGCGGTAGCGACAACTCGGCAGAAATTGGGCAGTGGGGTGACAATAATATCGCGCTGGCCGATCAGGACGGTTCGAACCTTATCTCCTCCATCACCCAGGACGGTTCGACTAACGAGGCGTACAATTACCAGATCGGCGATGGGCTTGAGTCGCACATCACCCAGACGGGCGATCTCAACTCGGCGACAGTCACGCAGAACGGTTATGGTCATCTGTCCAACGTGACGCAGACGGGGAACAACAATTCTGCCACCGTCAATCAGGGTGCGGCCGTTCCGGTTACGCCGGCGTCCTAAATCCAGGGTATTCGGACCGGGCGGCGACAAACATCGCTGCCCGGCATCCGGCTAGACCTAAAAACGGTGTGGCAGCGGAATACCTCCGCCGGTGCGCTGCTCCGATCATACTTGGAAGCGGAGGGACGTAAATGACTACCCCTCGAACATTCACAATCTTCGAACTAATGTTGATGGCATTTGCATTGGTAGTGACAGTTGCAGCGACCACACCGCCAGCGCTGGCAAAAAGCGATCACACTCCGCCAGGCAATCCATGCGCCAAGGGTAACGGCAATCCGTGCAACGGCAATAACGGCAACGCAGGCGCGCAGGGCAATGCCGGCCACGGCACAAGCTATTCGACGCCCGATCCCTTCACGGTTCCGCGGCCCGAGATCGAAAATCGCGGCGCCTATATCAGCCAGATCGGCGATTCCAACGACGCCACGATCGTCCAGTCGGCCGATACCGCCTATGCCCGTATCCGGCAGGATGGCGATGGCAACCATGCCCGGGTCGAGCAGAAAGAGGATGCGACGAGCTATGCCGATCTGAAACAGGATGGCGACGATAACGACGCCGAAATCCTGCAACAGGGGCTTACCGGCAATGTCGCGTATCTGACGCAGAGCGGAAACGGCAACCATGCCCGTGCGACGCAGTCGGCAGGGGCGACCGCGGAAAATGGTGCGATCCTCACGCAGACCGGGTCCGACAACCGGATGTCGCTGCTTCAGGACGGCAACGACAATCAGGCGATCTTGACGCAGGACGGTGATGCGAACACCATGTCGGCTCAACAGCTGGGTGATGCAAACCGGCTGGTCTGGCAGCAGTCGGGCAATGGCCTGACCGACCTTCAGATCACGCAGAGCGGCGGCGCATCGATGCAGATTTCGCAGTCGAACTGACCCGGCCGGAGTTCGTGTGATGACGACGAACCGACGAAATTTCTGGGCCCTTTGGTCGACGGTCGGCGCATGTGCGTTGCTCTTTGCCGTCGCGGCGGGCCATGCGTCTGCGCAACAGGCAGCGCGCGAACCCGATACGCGCACGGTCATCGAACAGATCGCTCCACCAGCGCGCGGTGATCGCGCGGTGCCGCCATCGACCGTCAAGCGTGACAAGGACGTCGAACCCGGCGAGCAACTGTCGGGTGACAAGGCCGCCAGGGAAGCGGTTTCGCAGCTCAGCACCGAAAAGAAGACGGCCGATGCCGGCCACCAGCTGTATCGCGGCAAGCGCACCGCCCAGTCCTCGACCCCGCTTTCGACGCCAGCGCAAGGCCGCAAGCAGGAGGTTGTGCGCCTGAAGGGTGACGACCGCTGCGATCCCGCGGAAAAGGGCGCCAGGCAGGATCCCGACTGCGCCAACGTCATCGAAACCCGCTCGGCGGAATATGCGCGCCCCGATCCGACCGAACTCTCGCCCGAGCAGCGGCTGCTGATCTACCAGCGCGCCCGCGAGGAGGGCGTATTGTCTTCCAGACCGTCCGGCCATGCGCCGCTCGACCCCGACAATCCCGACGCACAGAGCGTTGCCTCGCTGGTGCTGCCGCGCGATCAGACCGACCAGCCGGCAAAGAAACCCGCCGACGACGCGAGCGCCACCGATCAGGCGGTGCTCGACATCGTTCAGGCGATCACCCAGCAAGCGCCGCCTCCGCAGCAATGACCCAAAGGATATCGCCATGGCCGGTCTTTCTTCCGTTCTGCTTGCCGCGGCGGTCGGGGCGATGAGCGCACAGCCGACAGATGAGGGCGCAGGTCAGCGCCCGATCTATCTCGCTACCGAGCAGCATGCCGACAGTGTCGAACTGCGCGTGGTGGGCGAGGCCGATGCGGCGACCGAAGCGCGCTATGCGCTGGAGGTTACCGGTGGCGCCAACGGCAACCGCAACCGAACGGTGCAGCGCGGCACGGCGCGGCTGGTGCCGAACCGGAAGGTCGTGCTGATGACGCTGCGCCTCGGCTCGCAGAGCGGCACGCACTGGACTGCGAAGCTGCATGTCGAAGGAGCGGACGGCGCGGATTACGACATCGTCGAAAGCCGCTGACGACGCGGCTGCAACATCGGTCGAGCCCGCTCCGGTACCTGGCGCTTTGGCTGGCCTCAACGCCTGGCGCATTTCCCGAGCGATCCTCGCGACCGACAGCGATCTCGCCTAATTCGTTTGTCGTGCCCCTGTATCGGCAATAAGGCTTGCCGGCATGACGAGGTGTGAACGGCTTGGCTGAATCCGATTCGAAGGCGCTGGCGACGCTTTCCGAGCGGACTCGGGCGGCGATCGGCGAGGCGCTGGCGGGCAGGCGCAGCGGCCCGCGCTCGGCACTGCTGTTTGCCGGCCCCGCGGTGATCGCCTCGATCGCCTATGTCGATCCGGGCAACTTCGCGACCAATATCCAGGGCGGTGCGCAGTTCGGGTACACGCTGCTATGGGTCGTACTGCTCGCCAATCTGATCGCGATGCTGTTCCAGGCGCTGTCGGCGAAGCTCGGCATCGTCACCGGCAAGAATCTCGCCGAAATGTGCGGCGAGCATGTGCCCACGGTTCCTCGCTATGCGCTCTGGGTGGGCAGCGAGGTCGCCGCGATGGCGACCGACCTCGCCGAATTTCTCGGCGGCGCGATCGGCCTGTCGCTGCTGTTCGGCATGCCGCTTCTGGCCGGCATGGTCGTGACCGCGATCGCGACCTATGGCGTTCTTCTGTTCGAGGGGCGGGGCTTCCGCCCGATGGAGCTCATCATCGGCGCGCTCGTCGGCGTTATCGGCATCTGTTATCTGATCGAGATGTTCATTGCCCCCGTCGCCTGGGGGCAGGCGGCGCTCGGCCTCGTCACCCCGTCGATGCCCAATGCGACTGCGCTCACCATTTCGGTCGGCATCATCGGCGCGACGGTGATGCCGCACGCGGTGTTTCTGCATTCGGGGCTGACGCAGAACCGGTCGGCCGCCCGCGACGATCGCGAGCGGCGGACCCTGCTGCGCTATTCGAACCGCGAAGTCGTCCTCGCGCTTGCCGTTGCCGGCATGGTCAACATGGCGATGGTCATCATGGCGGCGAGCGCCTTTCATGTCGGCCATCCCGAAGTGGCGGAGATCGAGACCGCCTATCACACGCTGACGCCGCTGCTGGGCGGTGCGGCGGCAGCGGTATTCCTGATCTCGCTTATCGTATCGGGCCTGTCCAGTTCGGTCGTCGGCACGATGGCGGGGCAGGTCATCATGCAAGGGTTTATCGGTTACCGCATCCCCATCTGGGTGCGCCGGCTGGTGACGATGGTGCCCGCCTTCATCGTCGTCGCAATGGGCGTGAACACCACGCAGGCGCTGGTCATCAGCCAGGTGATCCTTTCGTTCGCGCTGCCGATTCCGATGATCGCGCTCGTCATCTTGACGCGCCGCCGCGACATCATGGGCGAGTTCGCCAATCGCCGGCTGACCGATGTCGCGGCGATCGCCGGTGCGATGATCGTCCTGTCGCTCAATTTCGTGCTGCTGCTTCAGACCTTCGGCGTACCGATCCCCGGCCTCGCCGCCGGTTGATCGCGGTCAGGCGGCGCAATTTTCCGCGATATAGGCGTCGTGCGCCGGCATATAGTCGGCCGAATTGCGCACCGCGTCGCGAATATGGGCGAGCCGCTTGTGCGTCTCCTCGAACGACAGCAGGTCGGCGACCGGGTCATAGGCGCGCACCGGTAGCTGCTGGCCGAGCATCACCGCGAACCAGCTCGTGTCGTTGAACAGTTCGTCATGCTCGCGGAAGGTGCGGCCGCTATTTTCGAACACGCGCATCTTTTCGGCCAGTCGTTCGGGGATCGGCATGTTCCGGCAATAGTCCCAGAATGCGGAATCGTCGCGCGTGGTGGCGTGATAGTGCAGCACCAGAAAGTCGCGAATGAACTCGCTCTCTTCCACCATCAGCCGGTTGTACCGGTCGCGATCGGCGGCGGCGAAGCTCTTGTCGGGAAAGTTGGAGAGCAGCCGCGCGATCCCCGTCTGGATCATCCAGATGCTCGTCGATTCGAGCGGCTCCATGAAGCCGGCCGACAGCCCGATCGACACGCAATTGCCTTCCCAGAAACGCTGGCGGTGGCCGGTGGTGAAGCGGATGACGCGCGGATCGCCGAGCGGAGCGCCGTCGAGATTGTCGGTGAGGATCGCGGCGGCTTCGTCATCGCTCATATATTCGCTGCAATAGACATGGCCGTTGCCGATCCGGTGCTGGAGCGGGATGCGCCACTGCCAGCCCGCCTTGTGCGCCGTGGAGCGGGTATAGGGCGGCAGGCTGTCGAGCCGCTCGCACGGCAGCGCCACGGCGCGGTCGCATGGCAGGAAATTGCGCCAGTCGATATAGGGCACGCCGAGCGTCTCACCGATCAGCAGTCCGCGAAAGCCGGAGCAGTCGATGAACAACTCGCCTTCGATGCGTTCACCGCTTTCCAGCTTCGCTGCGGCGATATGGCCGCTGTCGCCGTCGCGCTCGATATCGACGATCCGGCCTTCGGTACGCCGCGCGCCCGCGGTTTCTGCGAGCTCGCGAAGATAGGCTGCATAGAGCCCCGCGTCGAAGTGAAAGGCATAGGCGATGCGCGACAGCGGCGAGTTGCCGGCATCGATCGGGCGCATGAACTTGCCGTCATAGGCCGCGCGCGCCATCAGCGAGAAATCGTTGACGTCGGTGAACTCGCCGGCCTTGGCCATGCGCATCCAGTAGGAGTGGAAGGACACCCCCTCCATGTCGATGCCGTAATCGCCGAAGGGATGGAAATAGCGCTGCCCGATTCCGCCCCAGTCGACGAACTCGATTCCCAGCTTGAAACTGCCCTTGGTCCGGCGAACGAAATCGTTCTCGTCGATGCCGAGCATGCGGTTGAAGACATTGATCTGCGGGATCGTCGCTTCGCCGACGCCAACGGTACCGATCGCATCCGATTCGATCAGGTGGATATCTGCATAATCGGGGCCGAGTACGCGGGCGAGTGCCGCCGCGGTCATCCAGCCTGCCGTCCCGCCGCCGACAATGACGATCGATCGAACGCGCCCCGTTGTCAAAACACCCCTCCACCGCAGAAAACCAAAGCCTTTTGGCCCTGATCGACTTTTTGGCAACACTGTCGCCGCCTCTGCATGACTAGCGCTTGATCGGACTTGCGCAACCCGATCGAATGGAATAACCATAGAAATGGTAGCGTTATCGTATCAAGATAGTTGCCGGATACGACCCCATTAGAGGGCGCAAAAAATTGGGAGGAGGGGATCTGATGGCACCATCTGCCACCATTCTGTCGAATGATCGTCGTCGTTTCGTTCAGCCGCTTCGTTGTGGCGCATCGCTTCTCGCGCTGAGCGCGGTTGGCATGCTGGTCGCACCGGCTGCCGCTGCTGCGCACGGCGCGCCGCCGCTTCAACAGGCGACATCTGCCAAGGACTCGAAGAAGCAGCAGGATCAGCAGAACCAGCCTGCCGCCAATGAACAGTCGACGTCCGCGTCCGATCAGGCATCGGCCGCGCAGGCTTCGGCGCAGGGCGGCAGCGAAATCGTCGTCACCGGTTTCCGTGAATCGCTGCGCAGCGCGCAGGCGATCAAGAAGAATTCCGACGTCATCGTCGATTCGGTCACCGCCGAAGATATCGGCGCGCTGCCCGACCGTTCGGTTACCGAGACGCTGCAGCGTATTCCCGGTGTGACCATCAACCGCTTCGCCGCCGGCGTCGATCCCGACCACTTCTCGGTCGAAGGTTCGGGCGTCGTCATCCGCGGTCTGACCTATGTGGGTTCGCGCTTCAACGGTCGCGAGGCATTCAGCGCGGGCAACAGCTCGGGCCTCAGCTTCGCCGACGTTCCGTCCGAACTGCTCGCCGGCGTCGACGTCTTCAAGACGCCGTCGGCCGACATGATCGCGGGCGGCATCGCTGGCATCGTCAATCTTCGCACCCGGCTTCCCTTCGATCAGAAGGACAGCCTCGTCGCCGGCTCGCTCGAGATGAATTACGGCGATTTCATCAACAAGGGCGCGCCCAATGCGAGCATCCTGGGCAGCAAGCGCTGGAGTACCGGGATCGGCGAAATCGGTATCCTCGGCAGCTTTTCCTATTCGCAGCTCTTTTCGCGCGCCGACCGGTTGGGCATTTCCAGCTTCCGCCCGCGCACGACCTATTCGGATGGTACGCGCACCGACGTGATTCCGTTCGACGGTGCGACGGCTGGGCCGTCGATCCTGTTCCCGCGCGGCGCGGTGATGGGCAGCCAGGAGTTCAACCGCAAGCGCTACGGCTATTCGGCGGCGCTGCAGTGGGAAAGCAACGACGGCAGCCTGCAGGCGACCTTCCAGTTCCTGCGCTCCGACGCGCGCCAGACCTGGGGTGAGCACACGATCGAGATCGCGACCGACAATGTGTCGGCAAACGGCGATTCACGAGCTGTTGCCGGCACGTCGATCAACTATGACGACAGTGGCGTCTTCGAAAGCGGCTACATCACTGCCCCGACCGGTTGGCGCGCCGACCAGAACGGTCCCGATGCGCGCACGCCGGCCTATGGCCTGCAGTCGAACAATATCGCGCGCAACCACGGCGAAAAGATCGTCACCTCGGACTATTCGGCCAATCTGCGCTGGACGCCGACCGAGCGTCTGGCGTTCAACTTCGACTATCAGCACGTCGATTCGAGCAGTCATGTCGATGATAATACGCTGTGGGGCTCGTCCTATCAGGACGCCTATCTGAAGCTCAACGGTTCCAATTTGCCCGAGGTGACGTTCCTGCCGCCGCAGAATTGTTCGTCGGACGATTACAATACGGCGACGGGCATGTGTACAGGCACGCCCGGTACGGCCTCCTACCCGTCCTACTATACCGGCAGCCATCAGAGCTTCACCGATCCGTACAACAGCTTCTATCGCTCGGCGATGGACCATATCGAGCAGTCCGACGGCAACGAGGATGCGTTCCGGCTCGACGGCGAACTCAGCTTCCCCGAAAGCGGCTTCCTGAAGTCGATCAAGGCGGGCGGCCGGTATGCCAAGAAGGATCAAACAGCGCGCTTTTCCACCTATAACTGGGGCCGGCTCAGCGAACAGTGGGGTAATGGCGGCCCGGTCTGGTTCGACGATCCCATCGCTGCGAACGGTGGCCAGCCGCTCCAGGGCTATGCGCCGTTCTTCTTCAACAACTTCTTCAACGGCGGTCTCGCCAACCCGCTCAACGGACAGGGGCGTCTGTTCTATTCGGGCGACAGCGTCGCGAACTACGATCAGTATGTTCAATATGCGAACATGATCAACCAGGAGTGGGAGGCCCAGACCACCTGCGCCGACGGCAAGACGATCAATGGCGGCTGGAATGCGCTCGCCAATCGGTGTGGGGTGCTGCCGGGAACACCGTTCCTGCCGGGTGAAGTCAATCCGCAGTCGGAGGAGACCTGGGCGGCCTATGGTCTTGCGCGGATCGACACCGAATTCGCCAATGGCTGGAAGCTCAACGGCAATGTCGGCGTTCGCTACACGCATACGCACCGCGTATCGAAAGGCTATATCTCTTTCCCGGCAGCGACGAACTTGCCGAGTGACGCTGACTGCTCCGATGCCATTCAGCAGGCGATCGACCAGGGAACTTCGCTCGGCAACGCGCTTTGCGCACTTTCGCCGCAGCAGCGGACCGACATCGGCAATTTCCTCAACGGTGCCATTGTTCCGAACGATTTCGATGTCACCTACGACTATTTCCTGCCCAGCGTTAACTTCAAGCTGGAAGTCGGCGGCGGTGTCCAGTTCCGCGTTGGCTATGCCAAGGGCATTTATGCCCCGCAGTTTGGCTATACGCGTAACTACAAGCAAGTCGCCGTCAACGCTGTTCCCAATGTCGATGCCAGCGGGAACCAGATACCGATTGTGGTCAACCCCGACGGAACAATCGATCCCGGTCAGGTCCGTGTGCAGGGACAGTTCACGGCGGGCAACCCCGCGCTTGTCCCGACCAAGGCAGACAGTTTCGACTTCAGCGCCGAATGGTATTTCTCCAATGTCGGCCACCTTACGGGCGCGCTGTTCTACAAACGCCTGACCAATATCGTGACCAACAGCACGACGAGGGAGACCTTCAGCAACAACGGTCTGACCTACGACGCCATCGTGACCACGCCGGTCAATTCGAGCGATGTCGGCAAGATCAAGGGTGCGGAGATTTCGTACCAGCAGACCTATGACTTCCTGCCGGGCTTCCTGTCGGGGCTGGGTCTGCAGGCGACCTACACCTATGTCGACTCATCGGGCGTTCCGCAGACGACGCTTTCGGCGACCGATCCGGACGTCGCCGCCGGCCGCGTTTCGGCGATCGAGGGGAACAACTTCCCGCTTCAGGGTCTGTCGAAACACACGATCAACATCACGCCGTTCATCGATATCGGTGACCTGTCGGCTCGCGTGTCGTACAACTGGCGCTCGCGCTATCTGCTGACGATCCGCGACGTGATTACCCCGTTCGATCCGATCTTCCAGCGGGCCTATGGTCAGCTTGACGGATCGATCACCTATTCGGTCAACGATCATTTCAAGATCGGCGTGCAGGCGGTCAATCTGCTGAAAACAAAGACCAAGACCGAAGCGGCGGTGCTCGATGCCGATCAGAATATCCGCTACGTGCCGCGCCAATGGTACACCAGCGACAGCCGCTTCACGATCCTGACGCGGTTCAGTTTCTAACGTCTTCCCTGGACGTTTCCTCACCTGCCGTCGCCAACCTTATGGTTGGCGGCGGTTTTTCTTTGGTGCTGACCGGGTCGTCGGGGCGGGCCGGCAAACCTCTATTCGATAGGGCGATAGCCGATGAAGATGTTGGCGGTCAGCCGGCCGCGCGCCGGGCCGCCAGACAGGAGTGCGGGGTCGGGGATATGCCCGCTGTGCAGCGCATTGCTGCGATAGACGAGCATCCGGTCGAAGCGCGCCTCGCACAGTGCGATGCGCTCATACCAGTCGTTGCTATCGCCGATATAGGCGGCGGGGCTCTCGGAACCTCGCGCAAACTGGCGGTTGCGCGCGATCTCCCAAGCCCTTTCGCGATCGGCGGAGATCGTTTCATATCCCGTTTCGCGCTGCCGGTAGAATCCAGTCCCGCCGAACCGCTCATCGCACAGGAAATGCAGCACCGCGAAATGCAGCGGATGCGTCGTGTCGATGTGCGGAATACGCTGGAAGGGGACGAGCGCAGCCGGCGGCGATGTCGCCAGCGAATAGACGCAGTCGGCCTTGACCAGTTTGACGCTCCCCAGCGCGAAGGTCTCACGGATCAACGGATCGAGGCGGCGCACGACGCTGTCTGCATAAGCGAGCGGGAGCGGCGCGCGCGAGCCCGGATACAGGCCCGCCATATCGTCGGCGAACCCGCCATTGTCGCAGGCGAAGCGGACAAGCTCGTGCGCGTCGCGCATTACGCCGTCGATACGGACGACCGGCTGCCGTTCGCTTCCAACATGCGCGATACCGATATCGGGCGCGTCGGAAAGGCTCAGGTCATAGTCGCCGGTCACCAGCTATCCTTGATCACGCGCCCTCGAATGCGCCGATCATCGCCGCGCGCAGCGGCAGCGGCTGGAAATCGTCGCCATAGGGGCAGCAGCGTTCGCGCAATCCGTCATCGCGCGGCTTGAAATTCTGCAGCCAGCTATACCGGCTCGTCATGCCCCAGGCGAGAATGTCCTTCAGTTGCGGATATTCGAGCATCAGGTCGAGATAGCGCCGCGCATATTCGGCGACCGCTTTGTCACGGATTGCGGTGTCGGCGGGCAGCGCATTGTCCTTCACGTCGAACTCAGTGATTACGAGGCCGTACTCCATTCCGACCGCCGCATCGAGAAAGTCGCGCCACAATTTGGGCTGATAGGGGCCGAGCCCGGTTGCCTGGTCGAGCGTGAACATTTCGAGGTGCGACTGGACGCCCAGCGCATCGACCGGGGTTCCGCGCTTGCGAAAGCCTTCGAGCAGCTTGATGACGCCCGCGCGGTGGGTCTCGTTGCCCGGTTCCCAGCCCATATAGTCGTTGTAGCAGAGCTGCGTGTCGGGCGCCGCTTCGCGTGCAGTGCGAAAGGCGAGGTCGAGCGTTTCCTCGACGCCGCCCATCGCCTTCGAAAGCGAGGTTTCAACCAGATCGCCGGTTGCGGGATCGACCGCTTCGTTGACCACGTCGAAGCTGACGATGTGCTTGCCGTACCGGCCGATCAGCGTGCGGATATGGTCGGTCAGGATCCGCGCTGCCTCGGTGGCCGGGCGGCTGCCGAAGTCATAGTCGTTGAGCCATTTCGGAAACCATTTCGGGCGGTGCCAGAGCAGCGTATGGCCGCGCAAGGCAAAGCCGTGGGTGACCGCATAATCGACCATCGCGTCCATATGCGCAAAGGCATACTGGTCCGGCCCCGGCCGGATCGCCTGCCATTTCAGCTCGTTTTCGGGCACCAGAATGCCGCAATCGCGTTCGAGCAGCGCGGCATATTCGGGATTGTTGAACGATCCCGCGTCCGCACCCGGCGGCGCCCAGGCAAAGGCCGATCCGAAGCGTCGGCCACTGTGCTTCGCCGCGTCGTTCAGCGACGGGCCGCTGATGGGGGGGATTACATCGCGCATCGCGCCGGCGGGTGCGCATGCGCCGGCGGCGAGGCCGAGCGCGGAGCCGAGCATTGCGCGGCGGCTCAGGGTGAACTGATCGGTCATTGGGCCTCCTCAGCCTAGCTTAACCGGCGTCGCGGCGACGCCCTTGATGGTCGTTTCGATGGTGAACAGCGCGCCTGCATCGGGCTGGGCGGCGAGTGCCGCCTCGTCCAGCCCCTTGCGCGCGGTCGTGATGTAGAGCGTCGAAAGATGCGGGCCGCCAAATGCGGCCTTGGTGCAGTTCGCGGCGGGTATTTCGATCCGGTCGATCCGCTTGCCATCCGGGCTGTAGCGCTCGACCGCGCCGCCGCCGAAAAGCCCTGTCCAGACGCATCGCTCGGCATCGGTGATCGGGCCGTCGGGATGTCCGCCGTCGCTTGCGATATGCAAAAATGGTTGGGTGGCGCCGACATTGCCCTGCGCGTCGATGGATGCGGTCACGATCGTCTGCGCCAGCGTGTCGGTGAAATAAATGCGATCGCCATCGGGCGATATGGCGGGGCCGTTGGTGATGCAGATTCCATCGGGGCCGACAGGCACGATGTCGCCGCGATCGAACCGGTAGAAACGTCCCGTGGGTCGTTGCTCGTCATCGTCCATCGAGCCGAACCAGATGCGTCCGGCGGGGTCGGTACATGCATCGTTGAGCCGGTTATGCCCCGGTTCCCCGGGCACTGCGCGGAAAAACTCGAACATGCCGCGATAGGGATCGAACAGGTACAGCCCGCCCTTCAGCCCGGCGACCAGCCGGCCGTCCTCTGCAGGCAGGACCCAGCCGATCTGCTCGGGTGCGTGCCATGCGGCATGTTCGTCAGTGGCAGGATCGAATCGGTGGAGCAGTTTCTGCTTGATGTCGACGAACCACAGACATTTTCGCGCTGCGTCCCAGACCGGACCTTCGCCCAGCGTGGCGCGTGCGGCGAATGCCACATCTAACCGATTGCTCTGCGCCATTTGGCGTCCCTCTCCCGATTCTGACTTGATACCGCTACCATCGACGCCTTATGCTGACTGTCAAGACACGGCGTCCAAGAATGCCGGTCGGGAGGATCGAATGGCGACGGTTGACAACGTTGCACCTGACGGCACCATCCCGATGATAGATATCGCGTCGTGACGGGGACTGGACCCGGCGAAGCGACAGCGCGCCGCCATCGTGGCGGGCGGAGAGGGGCCATGGCGAACAAGGGGGCAGCGACAGGGCAGGGCGCACCAGTGCGCGTAGTGATCGTCGGCGGCGGCACCGCAGGCTGGATGACGGCTGCCGCCATCGCGCGCTTCCTGCCCGGCCAGGCGAGCGTCGATCTGGTCGAATCGGAAGCAATCGGCATCGTCGGCGTCGGAGAGGCGACGCTGCCGCACCTGCGCGCCTTCATCCAGCGGCTCGGCATCGACGAAGCGGAATTCATGCGCGCGACCAGCGCGACCTTCAAACTGGGTATCGAGTTCCGCGACTTCGGCGCCATCGGCGACGGCTATATCCATCCCTTCGGCGCCTATGGCGTCGATCTCGCCGATGTCGGTTTTCATCACTACTGGCTGCGTGCGCATCATGCGGGCCATTCGCGCCCGATCGACGAGTACAGTCTCCCCATCGCTGCAGCACATGCGGCCCGCTTTCGACGCCCTCCCGAAGACGGCGACTTCCTCGATACCAGCTTCGGCTATGCCTATCAGTTCGACGCGACGCGGATGGCGCCGCTGCTGCGGTCCTATTCCGAAGCGCGCGGCGTGCGGCGAACCGAAGGTCGCATCGTCTCGGTGGAGCGTGACGGCGAAAGCGGCGACGTCTGCGCCGTCACGCTCGAAAATGGCGAGCGGATCGAGGGTGACCTTTTCATCGACTGTTCGGGTTTTCGCGCGCTCCTGATCGGCGGTGAGCTGGACGAACATTGGGAGGACTGGTCGCACTGGCTTCCCTGCGACCGCGCCGCCGCGCTGCCGTGCGAGGCGGCGGACGGCCCGATCGCGCCCTATACGCGGGCGACGGCAATGGCGGCCGGTTGGCGGTGGCGAATCCCGCTGCGCCACCGCGTCGGCAATGGCTATGTCTTTTCCAGCGCGCATTGTTCCGAAGACGAGGCATGTTCGGCGATCCTCGGCGCGGTCGAGGGAACGCCGCTTGCCGATCCGCGCGTGCTCCGCTTTCGCGCTGGCAGGCGACGCCGGGCCTGGGTTCGCAATGTCGTCGCCATCGGTCTTGCCGCCGGCTTTCTGGAACCGCTCGAATCGACCAGCATCCACCTCGTCCAGATGGCGATCACGCGACTGATCGAGCTGTTTCCCGGTCGCCGGGTCGAGGCGGCCGATCGCGATGAATTCAACGCGCTTATCGACCTTGAATATGATCGCGTCCGCGACTTCCTGATCCTCCACTATCACGCGACGCGGCGCGACGATTCGGATTTCTGGAACCATGTCCGCACGATGGACGTGCCCGAAGCGCTCGAACGGAAAATGGCGCTGTGGCGCGAAAGCGCGCGCGTCGAGGCCTATCATGAGGGGCTGTTTCTCGAACCCAGTTGGGTCGCGGTCTATCTGGGACAAGGCATCGTACCGAATGCGTGGGACCCGCGCGCGAACAATCCCGACGACGCCACGCTGAACCGGTCGCTCGACGATCTGGCGAGCGAGATCGACGCGCGCGTCGCGGCGATGCCGCTGCACGACCGCACGCTGGCGACGATCGCTGCGAGGGCGGCGGCGTGACCTCGGCCTATCCCTCGGCAATCCTCGTGCGCGGAAGCGGCATCGTCGCGAATGCCGCCGCCGCGCTGTTGAAGCGCGCACTTCCCGCCGCGCGCGTGGCGCTTCTGAAGGACGGTCCCGCACCGTTCGAGGTCGGCGCCTGCGGGGCGGTGATGGAACAGTTTCACCGCAAGGTCGGGATCGGCGACGCAATGTTCGTGCGCGAGGCGGGTGCTACGCGGATCAGCGCGACGCGCTTTGTCGACTGGCCGTCCGGGCGCGATGACGCGCTGGTCCCCGAGGCCGGCGAGGAGCGCTTCCGGGGCGGCGTCGCGCTGCATCAGCTATGGCTGCGCGCCGAACGCGATGGGGCTGACGCGCTTCCGGCGCTCGCACCGCTGCTGGGGACGGGCGTGCAGGATGGTGGTTTTCGCTTCGAGGCGAGCCGCTATCTCGCGCTGCTTGAACGGCTCGCCGCGCATATCGGCGTCGAGACTATCGATGACGCAGGCGAGGCCGATCTCACGGTCGATTGCAGGCCGACCACGGACCGTCGCGACTGGGAGGACTGGTCGAGCCATCTCCCGGCGCTGACGGTGCAAGCCGGTGGCGAAGCAGTACCGGCCGCCGCCGACACGGTGCGCCGCGACGATGACGATCTTTTCTGGTCCGCCGGTGCACGCTGCTATCGCCTGAGCCCCGGTGGCCTCACGCCCGGGCGCCGTGCCTCAGCCTGGCAAGGCGATGTCGTCGCTGCCGGCCCCGCCGCCATCGCGATTCCGCCGCTATACGGGCTGCCGCTTACGGTTGCGCTGACCGATCTCCTTCGGCTCGTGCAGCACCTGCCACCGCATCGTGACGCTGCGGCGACCCGCGATGAATATGACCGGCTGACCGCGCGCTTCCATGCGGCCGTGCTCGACTGGGCGGCTGCGCCGTTCGCGCTGGGCGGGGCCGGCATGACGCCCCCGGCCGGACTTGCCGAAATGGCGAGCCGTTTTGCCGATCGCGGGCGTATTCCGCTGCGCGAATATGATTTCGTTCCGCGCGGTGCATGGATCGCCGCGCTGGTCGCCATGGGCCTGCGTCCGCGCAAGCTCGATCCCACCGCTCTCGTACCCGATAGCAATACCGCTGCTCGCCTGATCGCGGCGGCTTCCTGACAGGAGATGATGATGATCCGTTTGACGCCGGTAATGACGCTCGCCGCCCTGGCGCTGGCGGGCTGTGCCAACAATGCGGGCGCCCGGCCCGAGACGGCGCCGAGCGCCGATGTGCCGCCCCCAGCGACCACGCCCGCCGCGAACGATGCGCAGATGTCGGCGGTTGCGCATCCCGATATCTGGCCGAGCCCCAAATGGCCGCTCAAGCACGATCCGGCGACCGAGGCGCGCATCGCCGCGCTCGTCGCCAGGATGACGCCCGAGGAAAAGGTCGGCCAGATCCTTCAGGCCGATATCTGCTGCGTCACCCCGGCGGACGTGAAAAAATACCATCTCGGATCGGTGCTGAACGGCGGCAATAGCGGCCCCTATGGCGACGATATGGCGCCGAAGGAAAAGTGGCTCCAGCTCGCCGACGAATTCTACAAGGCCTCGGTGGACAAATCGGACGGCGGCGTCGGCATTCCGGTTATCTGGGGCATCGACGCGGTCCACGGCAATTCGAACATCATCGGCGCGACGCTGTTTCCGCACAATATCGGGCTGGGCGCGGCGCATGATCCGAAGCTGATCGAGCGCATCGGCCGCGCGACCGCGGTCGAGATCCGCACGACGGGGCAGGAATGGACCTTCGCGCCGACCGTCACCGTGCCGCAGGACTATCGCTGGGGCCGCGCCTATGAAGGCTATTCGTCAAACCCGAAGCTGGTCAGCGACTATGTCGGGGCGATGATCCGCGGGCTGCAGGGGCCGCCGTCGAACGGGCCGCTGCTCAAGGGGCCCTATGTCATCGCCTCGACCAAGCACTTCCTCGCCGATGGCGGTACCGAGGGCGGCAAGGATCAGGGCGATGCGAAGATTTCGGAGCAGGAACTGCGCGACATTCACGGCGCGCCCTATGTGCCCGCGATCGAGAACGGCGTCGCCACCGTAATGGCGAGCTTTTCGAGCTGGAACGGCGTGAAGATGACGGGCAACAAGAGCCTGCTGACCGGCGTGCTCAAGGACCGGATGAACTTCGACGGTTTCGTCGTCACCGACTGGAACGCGCAAGGGCAGGTCAAGGGCTGCACCAACACCGATTGCCCGCAGGCGATCAACGCCGGCGTCGACATGTACATGGCCCCCGACAGCTGGAAGGGCCTCTACAAGAGCCTGCTCGCCGAAGTGAAGGACGGGACCGTCCCCATGTCACGGCTCAACGATGCGGTGACACGCATCCTGCGCGTGAAGATGCGCCTCGGCGTGTTCGAGGCGGGTAAGCCGTCGTCGCGGCCCTATTCGGGGCAATGGGATCAGCTCGGCAGCCCCGAACACCGCGCCATCGCGCGCGAGGCGGTGCGCAAATCGCTCGTGCTCCTCAAGAACTCGGGTTCGGTGCTGCCGATCAAGCCGGGGGCGAAGGTGCTGGTGGCGGGCGATGCCGCCGACGATGTCGCGCGCCAGTCGGGCGGCTGGACGCTCAGCTGGCAGGGCACGGGGCTTTCCAACAAGGATTTCCCGGGCGCGACGACGATCTGGAAGGGGCTTGACGATGCAGTGACCTCGGCAGGGGGCAAAGCGACGCTTTCGCCCGATGGCAGCTATGCCGCCAGGCCCGATGTCGCGATCGTCGTGTTCGGCGAGACGCCTTACGCCGAATTTCAGGGCGACCGTCAGACGCTGCAGCTGTCGCCCAGGCTGCTCGATGGACCGCTCGCGACGATGAAGAAGCTGAAGGCGCAGGGTATTCCCGTCGTCGCGGTGATGATTACCGGAAGGCCGCTGTTCATGAACCCGGTACTCAACACCGCCGATGCCTTCGTCACGGCATGGCTTCCGGGATCGGAAGGTGAGGGCGTCGCGGACGTCCTCGTCGCCGGAAAGGATGGCAAGGTGCGGTATGACTTCACCGGCAGGCTGCCCGCGGCATGGCCGGCGACCGCGAAGGCGCATGGCGATGTGCTCTTCCCCTATGGCTACGGGCTCAGCCTTGCCGACCATCCGGCCTGGCAGACGCTTTCCGAAGATCCCGGCGTCGAAGCGGCCGACAGCGGCAATGTCTGGCTCGACAAGGGGCAGCCGGCACCGTCCTGGTCGCTCCTGGTAACCGCGCCCGACGGCAGCGACGAAACGCGCGTGACGGCGACGCCCGCCACCGCGCTGGACGGCCGGGTGAAGATCGCCACCGTCAACAGCGACGTGCAGGAGGGCGCGCGTCAGTTCGCGGTGGAGAGCGGTCCCGCGACCATCGCGGTGGGAACGCACTCGCCGGTCGATATCACGCGGGAGACCAATGGCGAGCTGATGCTGACCTTTGCGATGCGCGTCGATTCGGCACCGGCCGCCGCGCCGACGGTCGCCATGGCGTGCGGTGACGGTACTTGCGACGCGAGCGTACCGCTGCCGATGCCGCTGGCGACCGGAAGCTGGACGACCTGGGGCATCCCGCTCAAATGCTTCGCCGATCGGGGCATGGCGATGGACAGCGTCGCCAAGCCGTTCGCGCTAAACCTGCAAGGCCCGGCAACGGTCAGCCTGTCGCGCGTCGCACTCGGCACCACCGCGGACCGAAAGGTCGCGTGTCCCGAATGATCCCGATCGAGGAAATTCACGGGATCAGTCCCGCGCAGTTCGATGCGGAGGTCGCCTCTGGCTACCGCCCCGTCGTGCTGCGCGGGCTGGCCGACGGCTGGCCGCTGGTCGAGGCCGGACGCGAGTCGGCGCGCGCCGCGCTCGATCATCTCGCCCGTTTCGACAGTGGCCGGCCGGCGGACGTGATGATCGCCCCGCCGGGCGAAAACGGCCGCTTTTTCTATCGCGGCGATATGCGCGGGTTCAATTTCAGCGTGGAGAAACAGCCGCTCGGCAGGCTTGGTACCCAGCTTCTCGACGAAGCGGCGAACGATGCGGCACCGGCGCGCTATGCCGGGGCGACCGACACTGCCGAACATCTGCCCGGTTTCGACGACGCCAACCCGCTGCCGCTTGCGCAGGACAAGTCGGGGGCGCAGTCGCGCGTGTGGCTGGCAAGCCGCTCGCAGGTCGCGACGCATTACGACCTTTCGGACAATGTCGCCGTCGTGGCGCTGGGGCGGCGGCGCTTCACGCTGTTCCCGCCCGAGGCGACGGCGGACCTTTATGTCGGGCCGCTCAACATCACCATCGCGGGGCAGCCGGTCAGCATGGCCGATCCGCTAAATCCCGATCTCGAACGCTATCCGCGCTTCGCCGCCGCGCTCGACAAGGCGATGACGGTGGAACTCGAACCGGGCGATGCCATCTACATCCCGACGCTGTGGTGGCACCATGTCGCCGCGCTCGATCCGGTGAATATCCTCGTCAACTACTGGTACAACCACGCGCCGCATGGCGGGCCGTTCATCGCCTTCGTCCACGCGCTGTCGGCGGTGCGCGATCTGCCGCAAGCCGAACGCGACGCCTGGCGCCACTGGTTCGAGCATT
Organism: Stakelama marina; assembly: GCF_018122655.1. GTDB lineage: Bacteria > Pseudomonadota > Alphaproteobacteria > Sphingomonadales > Sphingomonadaceae > Sphingomonas > Sphingomonas marina. Next base: position 413,340 of record NZ_JAGRQC010000002.1, on the reverse strand, counting down.
TCATCTTTTCGCCCGACGCCGATCATGCCGCCGATCACCTGCCGCTGCATGCCAGGGGCGTTCAGGGGCCGCCGAGTCCGCAGCGTAGCGAAGCGATCCGTGCGTTCGTCGCACGCGCGCTCAGCGGGCGCTGACGCCGCCGGTCAATCGGGCGAGATATTCCTCGTGCCGCGGGAATTGCTGCGCGGCTTTCGCATAGCCGGTGCGCATCCGGCGCATCGCTTCCAGCACGCGGTCGTCCTCCATCGAATCGGCCAACGGATCATAGCCCTCGGGCTCGATATGCTGGCCGAGCATCACCGCGACCCAGCTCGGCACTGCGAACAGGTCGTGATCGAAGCGGCGCACGCGTCCTTTTTCACGGAATAGCGCTATCTTGCGGGCAAGGCTGTCGGGGACGTCCATCGCGCGCGCATCGCGCCAGAAATCGGTGTCGGTGCGCGTGGTCGCCTTGTAGTGGAGGATGATGAAGTCGCGGACATATTCATAGGCGTCGGTCATCAGCATGTTGAATTCGTCGCGCTCCACCTGTGAAATTTCGCGCGCGGGAAACAGCCAGAACAGCTTGTTGATCGCGGTCTGGATCAGGTGGATCGATGTCGATTCGAGCGGTTCGACGAACCCCGCCGCCAGCCCCAGGGCGACGACATTCTTTTCCCATTGCCGCTCGCGCACGCCGGCGGTGAAGGATAGTTTACGGGGTTCGCCCTCCGCCGGTTCCTCCAGTCCCGAAAGCAGCGTCCGTTCGGCGTCTTCGTCGCCCATATGCGCGCTCGAATAGACCAGCCCGTTGCCGGTGCGGTGCTGGAGTGGAATGCGCCATTGCCAGCCCGCGCCGAGCGCGGTCGCGCGTGTCATCGGCGGCAGCGGGTCGGCGACGCGCGATGGCACCGCCATTGCACGGTCGCACGGCAGCCAGCGCGACCAGTCGCGATAGCCGACGCCCAGCGCCTTGCCGAGCAGCAGGCTGCGAAAGCCCGAACAGTCGATAAAGAAATCGCCCTCGACGGTGCGGCCGTCTTCCAGCGTCAGCATCCCGACATTGCCGTAGTCGTCGGTATCGACCTCGCCGATCCGTCCCTCGACCCTCGTCACGCCGCCCGCTTCGGCGCGCTCGCGAAGGAAGCGGGCATAGAGCGTGGCGTCGAAGTGATAGGCATAAGCGAGCGTCGACAAGGGCGATCGCGGATCGGGGGCGGGCGGTGCGAAGCGCCCCGCGCGGATCGCAGCGGCACTCAGCCAGTAATCGTCGAGCGCGCCGATATCGGGCTGACCGCGATGCTTGAGCCAGAACTGGTGGAAGGCGACGCCTTCGAAATCATAGCCGAGATCGCCAAAGGGATGGAGGTAGCGATCGCCTGCGACGCCCCAGCCGACGAACTCGATACCCAGTTTCATCGTCGCACCGGTCGCGCGGACGAATTCGCCCTCGTCGATGCCGAGCATCTGGTTGAAGCTGCGGATCGGCGGGATCGTCGCTTCACCGACACCCACGGTCCCGATCGCATCCGATTCGACCAGCGTGATGGTGCGCTGGCCGTCGGTCAGGAACCGGGCTGCTGCGGCGGCAACCATCCATCCGGCGGTGCCGCCGCCGACGATGACGAGCTTTCTGACAGGCTGCATCGTTTCAGCCTAGCGATGTTCGGGCGGTGGTGACCAGCCGTGGCCCGTTGGGCATGTCACCCGCCGGCATGCAGTACATAGACCGGTCCGACATCGACGGTCTGCGCCGCTCCACCCAGGTGCAGGACGATCGATCCCTTACCGGCCGGAATGTCGATATCGCTCTGCATCGGAATCTGAAGCATCCGCCAGTCGCCGGCGATCGGCAGGTCATGGTCGCCGAAACCCGGATAGCCCTCGGCGTCTTTCTGGATGCGGATACCAACCGCGGTAGCGCCGCCGTCCGCCTGCGGGCTGGCGCGGACGATCAGCGCGACGATCAGGTTTTCGCCGCTATGGATCGCGCCCCGGATCGGGATGGCAACGCCGCTGTCATAACCATGGGGTTGAGCGGCAGCGACGGTGAAGTGCGTCGCCGTGCCGCCGGGCAGGCCGACCTTGATGGGCGCTGCGGTCAGCGCCGGTCCGTAGCTGCCCCAGTTGCGGTTGCCGGGATCGTTGATAACGGTGCCCTTTGCCGCCAGCTTCTCCGGCACCGGCACGCTGGCCGTTCCGCTTGGTGCCGCATTCGCGCTCCCCAGGCTGGTCGCGCCCGACGCTACGAATGCCTGACCGATTTCCAGCACCTGCTTCGCGCCCGCCAGTTGCAGCGAAACGATCGCATCGCCCTTGGCGATGTCGCGGTCCGCCTTGGCCGTGACCTCGTACATCTGCCAGTCCGTGCCGATGTTCAGCGTCTTGTCGCCGAAACCGGGATAGGGTTCCGAATTCTGCTGAAAACGCACGCCGATCCGGCCCTTGCCGTCGGGTGTATCGGCTTCGATGGTTCGTGCGTAAAAGCCGATGACGACGTCGCTGCCCTTGTCGATTCCGGCTGTCAGCGGAATCGATGCCTGCACTGTCCATGGCTGTTTTGGATCGGCCGTTCGCACCTGGACGTGCATCGCCGCCCCGCCGGGGATCGACGAATCGCGGATCGACTTGACCTTCGCATCACCGCTCACCGGCCAGTCGAGCCGCGTCGGATCGTTGATGAGCGTGCCGGGCAGTTTAGCGTCGAGTGCCGCCAGCGCATCGTCCTGCTGGGCGGCTTGTACGGCCGGCTCGGCCGCCGTCAGCATCGCCAGCGCGGCAACGCCTGCCACCATCGAAGCTTTGGTCATTTTTCCTCTCTCCCTGCCTCAACCGTGCCGAGACCGATCGCGTTCAGCATGCCCGGCAGCCATTCCTTCTGCTTGTGATCATAGAGTGCAAAGGTGTTGGTATAGGCCCATTGGCAGGTACCGATGCCGAGCGGCGCGAAGGCGTCGTGGACCGCGGCGGTATATTGCACGCGCTGCGCCAGCGGGATGCGGTCATACGCGCCCGATTCGCCGATAAACGGGGTCTTTCCGGTGCGCGCGATATAGTCGCGCACCTTTTGCACGTCGCGTGTCAGGCGCGCGGCATCGTCGGCGGTGCCATAGGTTCGACCCACCGGCGGCGGGGACGGCTTGACCCATTTTGCGCCCTGATGGGTGAAATCGAACGGTTCGTAATAATGGAAGGTCGGCACGATATTGGGATCGTCGGGCAGATCGAGCGTCTTGAGCGAGTCGATTCCGCTCCAGAACTCGCCGCCGATGATCACCGGCCGGTCGGGGTTGGTCTCGCGAATGGCCGCGAGCGAGGGCGCAAGCGTTTCGATCAGGTTCGCATTGGTCAGCTTGTCATGCGGTTCGTTGGCGATCTCGAACCATAGCCGATCGATCGGATAATCGGCGAAGCGCGCCGCGATCTGCCGCCACATCGCCGCCAGCTCGGCCTTGTTCGCGGCGGGATCGGTCATCAGTGCATCGAAATTATGCTCGTCGAGGATGACGTTCAGATGCCGGTCGAGCGCGGCCTTTACGATATGTTCCACGCGGTCGAGCCAGGCCGGATCGATCGTGTAATCGGGTGCCCCTCCGGCATGGCTGTCCCACCGCACGGGAATGCGCACGGTGTCGAACCCGGCATCGGCGATATTCTGCAGGTCGCCGTCGCTCAGCCGCACACCGCCCCAGGCCGATTCGGTCGGCGATTCGAGGTGGTTGCCCAGATTTATGCAGGTGCCGACCGGCAGGCTGTCGGTCTTTGCCCCTGCCGGCGCAACAGCCATTGCGAGCGACGACAGGCACAGTGCGGCCGTGGTGATGGGTCGAAACATGGATCCTCCCTATGGCATCGGCGGATTTTTCCGCTCGGGGAGCAATCATATCACGCCGTCGCAAATTTGGTAGCGGTATCAACCGCGCGCTACTGTCCCGGCGCGTAGGGCGTCTTGATCGCTTCGTAATAGTCGAGGTCGTGCGGCGGCTCGGCATGGCCTGCGGGCAGCGGCAATTGCGACTTGCTCTGGAAATAGGCGATCGAGGCGTTGCGCCACCACAGCGCGTCCTGGTGCTGGATTTCCAGAAAGGCGGTTTCCTCGTCGAAGCGGCGCTTGTCGATAAAGGGCGCAAGGCTCGCCCAGTCGCGCTGCAAGCCGGCGACCGCCTGCACCCCCCGGTCGTAATGTTCGATCAGCGCGTCCCACAGCGTCTCGCCCGACTTCATCCGATAGGTCCACGGCACATGGTGGAACCACAAAAGATATTTGTCGGGCACGGTTTTCAGCGATCCGAACTCGGCGGCGACGGGCGGCGCATATTGCGCGATCGCGTCGCTGCCGCTCGCCGTGCGGTCGAAGCCGATGCCGTTCCCGTCGGCGCGGTTGTAATAGACCGGGTTCCATTCGGGGCGGCCGAGATTGCTGACCCACGGGCCGGGGCCGTGATGGTGGCCGGTCGCCATCTGGTGCGCGAGGCCGAGCGGCGTCATGTAATCGACCACTGCCTCGCGCGATCGCATCATCATCGCGGTGATGGTGTCCACCACCTGCGGGCGCTCGCTCCATGTCATCCGCGTCCAGTCGCGCGCGATATGCTCGGCCGAGGCCTGCGGGTTCCAGGCGAGTCGACCGAAGGCGTACCAGTTCGCCTGGTCGAACTCGCTGCCCGTCCAGTTCCGGTCGTTGCCGATATTGGCGACGCCGGCGATGCCGGTCAGCCCGGTGCCCTTGCCGTTCTCGATCAGCCTGGCGACGGTCGTGCCGGGGCCATGCGCATGCGTGTCCGCATCCAGCGTTTCGGCCCACATCGTGCCGAGATAGGCGAGGTGGGTGTTAAAGCCGAGATATTCCTTGGTGACCTGCAATTCCAGCATCAGCGGCGTTTTCGGCATCGCGCCGAACAGCGGGTGAAAGGGTTCGCGCGGCTGAAAGTCGATGGGGCCGTTCTTGACCTGCACCAGCACATTGTCCGCGAATTTGCCGTCGAGCGGCTTGAACTCGTTATAGGCCTGCTTCGCGCGGTCCTCGCTGTCATGCTGCGAGTAGACGAAGGCGCGCCACATCACGACGCCGCCATGCGGCTTCAGCGCGGCCGCAAGCATGTTCGCACCGTCGGCATGGGTGCGGTGATAATCCTGCGGCCCCGGCTGGCCTTCCGAATTGGCCTTAACGAGGAAGCCGCCGAAATCGGGCACGCGCGCATAGATCTGATCGGCCTTTGCCTGCCACCATGCGCGCACCTTCGGATCGAGCGGATCGGCGGTCTTCAGCCCGCCCAGCGCGATCGGCGCGCTGAACTTCACCGACAGATAGACCTTGATTCCGTAGGGGCGGAAAATGTCGGCGAGTGCCGCGACCTTGTCCAGATAGCGCGGTGTCAGGATTTCGGCCTGTGCGTTCACATTGTTCAGCACCGCGCCGTTGATCCCGATCGAGGCGTTGGCGCGCGCATAATCGGTGTAGCGCGGATTGTGCCACTGCGGCAGCGTGAACCAGTCCCACAGCGATAGCCCGGCATAGCCGCGCTCGACATGGCGATCGAGATTGTCCCAATGGTCGAGCACGCGCAGCTTCAGCTTCGGCGCGTCGGAAATGTCGAGGCCGTCGATCGGCTGGCGCGTCTGCATCAGCTTCAGGAAGCGGAACGCGCCGTACAGCACGCCGATATCGCTGTTCGCCGCGATCACCGTCGCACGGTGGCCGTCCACGTCAACGCTGCGGATCAGATACCCCTCATCGCCGAGCGGCGCGAGCGGGAGGTCGAGCGCCGCGATCGCGGCCGAGGTTGCGGGCGTGCCGAACAGGACGGCGCCGTCGCGTGTCACCGCCGAAGCAGTCGCCACGCCACGCCCAAGCATTCCGCCCAGTCCGCGCGATAGCTCGGAGGCGGCGGCACGGATCGTCGGGCTGTCGCCTGCCGCGACGATCTGCGTCGCCGCGCTCGCATAACGGTCACGCCATTGCTGCCCGACCGGCTGGTAACGCAGCCAGAGATCGTACCCATCCTCTGCCTGCGCAGTATGGGGCACGAGTGCCAGCACGGCGATGATGATGAACAGGCGCAGCAGCCGCATGGCGATCCTTCCCCTTTGCACATTGCGCCGCCCTTCGTCGGGCGACTGTCATTGACTCCATCCCCTTAGCCGATGATACCGCTATCACAAACCGCCGCCGAAGACGGTGAAACGATTTTTTGGAGGACGAGGAGCCGATGGTCGCACCCCAAACCGCTGAATTTCTTCTGCGCAGCGACGCGGTGATGCTGTGACCGAGGCTGCCGAAATTCGCGACGAAACCCGCGCAGCCGACGATGGCACGGCTCCGACGAAGCCCGTTTCGCCGCCAGCCGGGCGCGTCCGCTGGATCGTGTGCGGCTTCCTCTTCTTCGCGGTCGTGCTGTCCTATGTCGACCGGCTCGTGCTGCCGGTGCTCAAGCCCGATCTCGCCGCGCGCTATAACTGGAGCGAATCGGGCTATGCCGATCTCGCGCTCTATTTCCAGCTCGTCTATGGGCTTGCTTATGTCGTCTCGGGCCGGATCATCGACCGGATCGGCGCGCGGCTGGGCTATGCGATCGCGATGGCGCTGTGGACCTTCGGCCATGTCCTCCACATCGCGTTCACCACGACGACGGGGATGATCTGGGCGCGCCTTCCGCTCGCGGCGGGCGAGGCGGCGACCTTTCCGGCGGCGCTTGCCGCCGTCACCGAATGGTTCCCCAAGCGCGAACGCGCGCTCGCCATCGGCATTTTCAACGCCGGTTCGAACGTCGGCGCGCTCGTCACGCCGCTGCTCGTGCCGTTCATCGTCGTCACGCTTGGCATGGGCTGGCGCGCGGCGTTCATCATCACCGGCGCATTGTCGGCGGTGTGGATCGTCGCGTGGCTGATCTTCTATCGCCGTCCGCGCGAACATAGCCGCGTGCAGGAAGACGAACTCGCCTGGATCGAGGCGGAGCCGACCGAGCCGCAGCGCCCGGTTGCCTGGGCGTCGATCTTTCGCGTGCGCCAGACCTGGGCCTATATGCTCGGTCGCTTCCTGATCGATCCGGTGTGGTGGACCTTCCTGTTCTGGCTGCCCGACTTCTTTTCGAAGCAGTTTCACCTGTCGCTCAGCGAATTCGGGCCGCCGCTTGTCGCGGTCTATCTGCTCGCCGATGGCGGGTCGATCCTCGGCGGGTGGATCAGCTCGCGGCTGCTCGGCAAGGGCTGGAGCACCAACCGGTCGCGCAAGACCGCGATGTTCATCATGGCGCTGTGCGCGGTGCCGATCGCGTTCGCGACGATGGCGAGCAGCATGTGGGTCGCCGTCGCGCTCATCGGGCTGGCCTGTGCGGGGCATCAGGGCTTTTCGGCCAATCTCTACGCGCTGCCGGGCGACCTTTTCCCGCGCTGGATGGTCGGCTCGATCGTCGGTGTCGGCGGCCTGTCGGGCGCTATCGGCGGCATGATCATGGCGAAGTTCGCCGGCATCATCCTGGCCACGGTCGGCAGCTATGAACCGATCTTCGTCGTGGCGGCATGCGCCTACCTGCTTGCGCTGCTGGTCATCCACCTGGTCGTGCCGCGCTGGCAGCCGGTGCCCAAGGCGGTGATCGAAAGGATCGCGAAATGATGAAGGTTGGAGGAGCTTCCATGAAACGGACAGCCGGATGGATAGCCGCGGCATTGCTGGCGGCATCGCCGACCGCCGTGCTGGCGCAGGACAGCGCACCGAACTGGGTCGGAAGCTGGGCGTCGGCGCAGCAGATACCGGAACCGCACAACGCGCTCCCCGACGACGCGCTCAACGATGCGACGCTGCGTCAGGTCGTCCGGCTGTCGAGCGGCGGCAAGACGATCCGCGTTCAGCTCTCCAACGCCTTCGGCACGCAGCCGTTGGTCGTCGACGGTGTGCATGTCGCGCTTTCTGCTGCGCCCGACAGCGCGCGCATCGCGCCCGGCAGCGATCGCACCGTCACCTTCGACGGATCGGACAGCGTGACGATACCGGCGGGCGCATCCTATTGGTCGGACCCGGTCGCATTTGCGGCCAAACCGCTCGCCAGCGTCACCGTGACCATGCACCTGCCGGAAGCACCCGCGCGCCAGACCGGCCATCCGGGCTCGCGCGCGACGAGCTATGTCGTGCCCGGCGATCACCTTTCGGCCGCCGACCTGCCCGATGCGAGGACGGTCGATCACTGGTATCAACTCGCTGGCGTCGCGGTCGAGGCGCCCAAGGATGGCCGCGCGATCGTCACACTGGGCGATTCGATCACCGACGGCCATGCCTCGACCACCAACGGAAACGACCGCTGGCCCGACCGGCTTGCCGAGCGGCTTCAGGCCGATCCCGATACGCGCGATATCTCGGTGCTCAATCTCGGTATCGGTGGCAACCGTATCCTGAACGACGGTCTCGGCCCGAACGCGCTCGCCCGCTTCGACCGCGACGTGCTTGCCCAACCGGGCGTGCGCTATCTGATCGTGCTCGAAGGGATCAACGATCTCGGCACCTTGACGCGCGACAAGCCTGTCAGCGCAGCCGAACACAAGGCGCTGGTCGACCGGATCATCGGCGCGTTCCGACAGATGGTGCTGCTTGCGCGCTCGCACGGCATCAAGGCGATCGGCGGAACGATCATGCCCGATGCGGCGTCGGGCTATTATCATCCGGGGCCGCTCAGCGAAGCCGACCGTCAGGCGATCAACGCCTGGATTCGTCATCCCGGCAATTTCGACGCCGTCATCGATTTCGATCGCATCACACGCGATCCGGCGCATCCCGACCGGCTGCGCAGCGACATCGATTCGGGCGACGGGCTGCATCCGGGGCCACATGGCTACAAGGTCATGGCCGATGCGATCCCGCTGGACCTGTTCAAATGATCGGGCTGCGCCGCGCCGCGCTTGTCGCGGGTCTCGCCGCCGCCATCGGTGCGGCTGGCGCGGCCGCGGCGCAGCCGCCGAAAATCGCCATCACCTTCGACGACATCCCCGCGCACGGTCCGCTGCCGCAGGGCGAGACGCGGCTCGATATCGTCCACCGCATCATTTCGGCGCTGAAGGCGCACGGCGTCGATCATCCGTTCGGATTCTTCAATGGCGGCTTCGGCGTCGGCAATCCCGATTCGCCGAAGGTCGTCGCAGCATGGCGTGCGGCCGGCTTTGCGTTGGGCAATCACAGCTATTCGCATGGCCATCTCGGGCAGGTGCCGCTCGCGAAGTTCGAGGACGATGTCGCCAAGAACGAGCCCGTCTTGAAGCGTGTCGGCGGCAAGAGCGACTGGCGCTGGTTCCGCTACCCCTTTCTCGACGAAGGTGACACACCGGCCAAGCGCGACGGCTTTCGGTCATGGCTGGGACAGCGCGGTTACCGGGTTGCCGCCGTCACGATGAGCTTCGACGATTATGCGTGGAATGCTCCCTATGCGCGCTGCGTGGCAAAGCGCGACCGTGCTGCGATCGCGCGGCTCGAAAAGGGCTATCTCGATGCCGCGCGGGCGGAGGCGCGCCGCGTTCGGATACTGTCCTATCTGACCCAGGGGCGGGAAATTCCCTATGTCTTGCTGATGCATCTCGGCGCATTCGATGCGCGAATGCTGCCGCGGCTGCTCGACATGTACCAGCGCGAGGGATTCCGGTTCGTGCCGCTGCCGCAGGCCGAACGGGATCCTTTTTACCGCTTCGCCACGAACCTTTCGCTCGCGGGGCCTACGGCATCGCTCGGCGCGAGCGCGGCTGCTGCGGGAGTGTCGGTGGCGCCGGCGCATGGTCCGCTCGACACGCTCGACACGCTCGACACGCTCGACGAGGTTTGCCGATAGCGGTTGCATTTGTCATACTTGACCGTGTACGCGGCAGTGATACGGTAGCGCTAACAAGATAAGGGGACCGGAGGGGCATGAACGGCGCATGGGCGGCCTTGGCCGCGGCATTACCAAATGACTGGGAACAGGCGACATTGCTGGGCCGCGCCGATTTCGGCGAGGGGCCGTTGCCGCTGCTCGTCGTGCGCGGAACCGCCTATGACATGAGCCGCGTCGCGCCGACGGTGTCGATGCTCGTCGAACAGGGTGCGTTCGATCCCGATGCCGGTGAAGCGCTCGGCCCGCTCGCCGAACTCGGCTTGTCCGCCGACACCGATGCGCAGCGGCGCATTCTCAGCCCCATCGACCTGCAATGCGTCAAGGCGGCGGGCGTCACCTTCGCGATCTCGGCGATCGAGCGCGTGATCGAGGAACGGGCGCGCGGCGACGCCGACAGCGCTGCCGAGATCCGCGAGCGGCTCGAATCGCGGATCGGCGGTTCGATCCGGTCGGTCGTGCCCGGCTCGCAGGAGGCTGCCGATCTGAAGGCCGCGCTCATCGAAGACGGTATGTGGTCGCAATATCTCGAGGTCGCGATCGGCCCCGATGCAGAGATTTTCAGCAAGTCGCCCGCGCTCTCGACGGTCGGTTGGGGCGCAGAGATCGGCGTGCGGTCCGATTCGACCTGGAACAACCCCGAACCGGAGGTCGCACTGCTCGCCGATGCGCATGGCAAGCCGGTGGGCGCGACCCTCGGCAACGACGTCAATCTGCGCGATTTCGAGGGGCGTTCGGCGCTGCTGCTCAGCAAGGCGAAGGACAACAACGCCTCGGCCTCGCTCGGCCCGTTCGTCCGGCTGTTCGACGACGCTTTCACGATGGACGATGTTCGCGGTTGCGAGGTGACGCTCAGGATCGAGGGCGAGGACGGCTATGTCCTCGACGGCGTCAGCTCGATGCGCGAAATCAGCCGCGACCCCGAAGAGCTGCTCCGCCAGGCGATGAGCGAGCATCATTATCCCGACGGGTTCATCCTGTATCTCGGCACGCTGTTCGCGCCGGTACAGGACCGCGACGTGCCCGGCCGCGGGTTCACGCACAAGGTCGGCGATACGGTGAAGATCGCATCGCCGCGGCTCGGCGCGCTCGTCAATCGCGTCGTAACGTCGAAGGACGCGGCCCCGTGGACGGTCGGCATCGGCGCGCTGATGCGCAACCTCGCAGAGCGCGGCCTGCTCAAGGATTGAATTTCGTCCCGGCGTCGCCGGGGCACGATATCGAGGAACAAAGTGGTGTTAGAACAGAAACCCGTTTCGGCGCAGCGCGCAGTCTATCCGAGCCTGGAAAACAAGCGCGTGCTGATTACCGGCGGCGGATCGGGCATCGGCGCAGGGCTGGTCGAGGCATTTGTCGCGCAGGGCGCGCAGGTGGCGTTTCTCGACATCGCCGACGAACCGAGCAACGCGCTGGTCGATGCGCTGTCGCCCGATGCGAAATATGCCCCGGCCTATCATCACTGCGACCTGACCGACATCGACAGTCTGAAGGCGACGTTCGCGGCGGTAGAGGAAGCCTTTGGCGGCATCGACGTCCTCATCAACAATGCCGGCAATGACGATCGCCACACGATCGGCGACGTGACGCCCGAATATTGGGAAGACCGGCTGTCGGTGAACCTGCGCCACCATTTCTTCGCCATTCAGGCGGCCGCGCCGATGATGAAGCGCGCAGGTGGCGGCTCGGTCATCAACTTCGGGTCGATCAGCTGGCATCTCGGCCTGCCCGATCTCATTGTCTATCAGACCGCCAAGGCCGCGATCGAGGGGCTGACCCGCTCGCTCGCGCGCGATCTCGGTCGCGACAATATCCGCGTCAACGCGATCGTTCCCGGCAATGTCCAGACGCCGCGCCAGCAGAAATGGTACACGCCCGAAGGCGAGGCGGAGATCGTCGCGGCGCAGTGCCTCGACGGCCGCATCCAGCCGGCCGACGTCGCCGCGCTCGCGCTGTTCCTCGCTTCCGAAGACGCGCGGATGTGCACCGGCCACGAATATTGGGTCGATGCCGGCTGGCGCTAGGCGCCGACAGCAACCGCCTGGCGCCGTACTCCTGCGAAAGCTGGAGCGCGGCATCGACCGGATTTCAGCTTCGGCGTTACGCTAGTGCGCCGCGGTCGCGAACGGTCCCACCGTCGCGCCGATGAACCCGCCCGCGGTCTTCGTGCTCAGGATCGTCGCATCCTGGTCGGGCAGGCGGTGCCATGTGCCGGGCTTCACCGCATAGGCGAAGCCGATCCGCGCGCCATCGGGGCGAATGCTCAGATCGATCGGCGCGCCGGCCTTGATCCGCACCGGCTCGCTCGCGACCACCGTGCCGCCTGCCGGGTCGTCGGCTCCGGCGCGCTTGCGAAGCTCGACCGCCATGCCACCGTCCTTCTCGGCCAGCGACAGTGTGTAGAAATAATCCTGTGACTGCAGGATCGCGATCCCGGCGCGGTCGCCCGCCTGTTTCGGCGCGAAATGCATCCGCACGGTGATCGTGCCGTGATGATGTTGCAGCCGCCGCCCGAGATAGCTTGGCTGGGTATTGCCGCCGAGCGGCGCCGGCCGCGCGGTCAGCCGCAAGGCACCGTCCGCCTGCGCATACCAGCGCGAATGCGGGTTGCGGATCATCAACCATGCCGGCGACAGCCGCTCGCCGCCAAAGTCGTCGCGATAGGAAAAGGCACCCGTCTGCGGTCGTGCCCGATCGGCCTCGCGCGGCAGGTCGGGGCGCTTATGGACATAGGGGATCGGCGTCTTTGGGGGCAGGATCAGCGGCCAGCCGTCGTGCCACGTCACCGGCAGCAGGAAGGTCTCGCGCCCGATATTGTAGAAGTCACCCTTATAGGGCCGCGTCGCGAGGAACGTCGCCCACCATTTGCCCGACGGCGTCGTGACGAAATCGGCATGCCCGGCGGAGGTAATGGGATGGTCGCGATCCGCCGGCAGGTCGCGCTGCGTCAGGATCGGGTTGATCGGTCCCGGCGTATAGGGGCCGTCGACCGACTTGCTGCGCCAGATCGTCTGCGAATGGTTTTCCGCCGTCCCACCTTCCGCGGTCGACAGATAATACCACCCGTCATGGGCATAGATATGCGGTCCTTCGGCCCAGATCGGCTTTTCGGCCGGATGGACGCCGCCGTCGATCAGGACGGTGCGCGGGCCGAATGGCTGGAGCGTTGTCAGGTCGATGCGCTGGATCCATATCGCGCGGTGCCCTTCATAGCGCGGCGGCTCGGGCGGTGTGCCGTTGTTGAGAATCCACGCGCTGCCGTCGGCGTCGAAGAACAGCGACGGGTCGATGCCTTCGATCTTGTTCCACACCGGGTCCGACCATGGCCCCGCCGGATCGCGTGCCGTCATCACGAAATTGCCGCCGCAATCGACGCAGGTCCCGGCGAGGTAATAGGTGCCGTCATGATAGCTCAGATCGGGCGCGAAAATACCGCGCGACAGTCTCAGCTTGCCGAAATCGAACTGGTCGGGCCGGTCGATCGCGTTGCCGATCTGGTGCCACGAAACGAGGTCGCGGCTGTGATAGATCGGCAGGCCGGGAAAATAGGCGAAGGTGGAATTGACCAGATAATAATCGTCGCCGACGCGCAGCACCGACGGGTCGGGATGAAAGCCTGCCAGGACCGGGTTGCGATACTGGCCGGGGCCGGGCTCGACCGCGCTGTCGATCGGGTCGGCGCCGCGATAGGCGAACCAGTCGAAGCTCGCGACCGGTGCCGATTGCGGCGCAGCACCGATGGTCGTGAGCGCCGACGCGGCAAGCAGCAGCCGGCGCATCAATGGTTGTGCCTCGGCGTCCTGGCGGCGATCCCGCGATACTTGACCGCGAAATCGAGCACGCCGCCCTGTTCGAGCTGCCCGGTCTTTTCGCGGTAAAGCTCCTCCCATGGCGAATGGTCCTCGGGATAGGCGGGGATGCCGTCGGTCTCCATGCGCCGCGCGATCTCGGCCTCGTCGACCAGCGCGTCGCAGGTGCCCGCATTCAGGTCGATGCGGATGATGTCGCCGTCGCGCAGCCAGGCGAGTCCGCCACCCACCGCGCTTTCGGGCGATACGTTCAGGATCGAGGGGCTGTCCGACGTTCCCGACTGCCGGCCGTCGCCAAGCGTCGGGAGCCATTGCACGCCCTTGCGGATCAGCGCATCGGGCGGCTGCATGTTGACCACCTCGGCCGATCCGGGCCAGCCGATCGGGCCAGATCCGCGCATCACCAGGATCGTATCCTCGTCGATGCCGAGCGCGGGATCGTTGATGCGGTGGTGGTAATCGTCCGACCCGTCGAACACGACCGCCTTTGCCTCGAACACGTTCTCCTTGTCGGGGCGCGACAGATAGCGCTCACGAAATTCGTCGGAGATCACCGAGGTCTTGAGGATACCGAAATCGAACAGATTGCCCTTCAGCACCAGATAGCCGGCGCGTTCGCGCAGCGGTTCGGCAACGGTGCGGATCATCTCGCGGTCGCGCGTCTGGCGGCCCTCGATATTCTCGCCGATCGTCCTTCCGGTGACCGTCAGGCAATCGGTGTCGAGCTTCCCGCCAGCCGCCAGTTCGTGGAGGATCGCGGGGACGCCGCCCGCGCGGTGGAAACGCTCGCCCAGATATTCGCCTGCGGGCTGCATGTTCAGGATCAGCGGGATGTCATAGCCATGCTGCGTCCAGTCGAGCGATGACAGCTCGACCCCGGCGTGCTGCGCCATCGCCATGATGTGCGGCTGCGCGTTGGACGATCCGCCGACCGCGCTGACCAGCCGGATCGCGTTGAGGAACGATTCGCGCGTCAAAATCTTCGACGGGCGCAGGTCCTCATAGGCCATGTCGACGATGCGCCGGCCGGTTTCATAGGCCATCTGCCCGCGCTCGCGATAGGGCGCGGGGATCGCCGAGCAGCCGGGCAGCGACATGCCCAGCGCCTCTGCCACCGCGTTCATCGTCGATGCGGTGCCCATCGTGTTGCAATGCCCCGCCGACGGCGCGCTGTCGGTCGCGCGGTCGAGAAATTCCTCCTCGCTGATCTCGCCTGCCGCCAGCTTGCGGCGCGACCGCCAGATGACGGTGCCCGATCCGACCAGTTCGCCTTCGTGCCAGCCGTCGAGCATCGGCCCGCCCGACAGCACGATCGCGGGCACATCGACGGTCGATGCCGCCATCAGCTGCGACGGCGTCGTCTTGTCGCATCCCGTGGTCAGCACGACCGCGTCGATGGGATAGCCGTAGATCGTCTCGACTAGCGTCATATAGGCGAGGTTGCGGTCGAGCGCGGCGGTCGGGCGACGGCAATTCTCGAAGATCGGCATGACCGGAAATTCCATACAGATGCCGCCGGCGTCCCGGATGCCCTCACGCACGCGTTGGGCAAGGTCGACATGGATGCGGTTGCACGGGCTGAGGTCGCTGCCCGACTGTGCGATGCCGATGATCGGACGGCCCGATCGCAGCTCGTCGGGCGTCAGGCCGTAATTCATGAAGCGTTCGAGATAGAGCGCTGCCATGTCCGATCGGCCGGGTGCGGCGAACCAGTCGCGCGAGCGAAAGGGTTTGACGGGGGTGCGGGTCACCATGCCTCTCCTGTCGTGCCCAACGCTGCCGGTCAGGCCGTGTGAGCGCTACCAATGGCAGCCGCGAGGCGGTGACGCAAGACGGCTTAGCCGCGCGGGCGGCGGCGCGGCGCGGCGTCCGACTGGCGCCGGATCAGCGTATATTCCAGCTCGCTATGGGCCGGTTGTGCGTCCTCACCGGCGCGCTTGCGGCGAATCGATCCGACCATCAACTCGATCGCCGCCCGCGCCATGTCGGCGATCGGCTGCCGTATCGTCGTGAGTTCGGGCCAGATCGCGGTGGCGAGCGTGGTGTCGTCGAATCCGCAGACGGTAAGGTCGCCCGGCACGTCGAGGTGATGGCGATGCGCCATCGCGACGGTGGCGGCGGCCATGTCGTCGTTGCTCGCAAAGATCGCGGTCGGCGGATCGTCGGCCTCGAGCAGCTTTTCAGCGGCGTCGAGGCCCGACCGGTACGAGAACATGCCCTGCGCGATCAGCGCATCGTCGCGCGGGATGCCTGCCGCTTCCAGTGCCGAGAGATAGCCTTCGAGGCGCTGCGCGCTGATGCTTTGCGCGGGATTGCCGATGATGAATCCGATTCGGCGGTGACCCAGCGACAGCAAATGCCTGGTCATCGTCCGCGCGGCCGAGACCTCGTCGATGCACACCGCGTCGATATCGTCGGCCGGGTTGCCGCTGCCGATCAGTACCGGCGGCACGTCCTCGGCCCGGATCGCGGCGATCAATTCCTGCGAATCGCACAAGGGGGAGGGCAGGATGATCGCGTCGATGCCGCCCTTGATCAGATGCTTGGCGACCTCGATCTCATGTTCGCCGGGGTCGCATTTCTCGACGATCAGCTGCGCATCGCTGCTACGCGCCTGGTCGAGGCTGCCGACCAGCACCTCGCTCAGATAGCCCGCGCTGGGGTTGCTGTAGAGCAGCGCGATCTTCATCTGCCCCGCGCCCGCCAGCATCCGCGCGGCGGTATTGGGGGCATAGTTGAGCTGCGCGATCGCGGCGTTCACATTTTCGCGTGTGCTATCGCGAACATTGGCCTCGCCGTTGATGACGCGCGAAACCGTCATCGGCGAAACGCCTGCTACGCGCGCCACGTCCGCAATCGTCGGCGCGCCCTGCCGTTTGCCGGCATTGCGACGCTTGCGGGTAGTGGTGGCCATGGCATGCTCCGACTGGCTAGGACCGCACGGCCTATGCGTCCGGTCGAAAAGCGTTTGGTGAAATGCAGATGCAACAAATCGATGCCCTTCGTCCAGTTCGACGCGCCGGCGTAACGTTCGATTTGCGCCTTTTTCGATACGCACAGGGTTGACTTGTTCGTGCCGGGGCAAGAGTGATAGCGCTATCACATCAGCGGGCCGCGCAGAGCCCGCGACAATATTCGAGGGGGAGAGAATTTATGCGATATTTCGGCAAGGCTCGGCTGGCGGCATGCGTCGCGGTTTCGGCGCTTGCGCTGGTGCCCGGACCCGCGATTCTGGCAGCGCCCGCTCCGGCACAGGCGGATCAACCGGTCTACAAGGACGCCTCGGCGCCGGTCGATGCCCGCGTCGATGATCTGCTCGCACGCATGACGCTCGAGGAAAAGGTCGCGCAGCTTCAGGTCATCTGGGAAAACAAGGACAAGGTCTTCGACAAGGACCTGCAATTCGTGCCTGCCAAGGCGTCGAAAGCCTATCCCGACGGGATCGGTGGCGTTGCCCGTCCGTCCGACGCGCACGGCCCGATCTCGCCGCGCGTCGAGCCCGGTCGCGATACGGCGCAGACGATCAAGCTGGTCAACGCCATGCAGCGCTGGGCGATGACGAAGACGCGGCTCGGCATCCCGATCCTGTTCCACGAGGAAGGCCTGCACGGCTATGCCGCGCTCGGCGCGACCAGCTTTCCGCAGGCGATTGCGCTGGCATCGACCTGGGACCCCGATCTGGTGCGGCAGACCAACGCCGTTACCGCGCGCGAAATCCGTGCCCGCGGCGTCACCCAGGCCCTCAGCCCCGTCGTCGATATCGCGCGCGACCCGCGCTGGGGACGGATCGAGGAGACCTTCGGCGAGGACCCGTATCTGGTCGGCGAGATGGGGGTCGCCGCGGTCGAGGGATTGCAGGGGCCGGGCCATGGCCGCACGCTGCGCCCCGGCAAGGTGTTCGCCACGCTCAAGCATCTTACCGGCCACGGTCAGCCCGAAAGCGGCGAGAATGTCGGTCCCGCGCAGATTTCGGAGCGCGAGCTGCGCAACTATTTCTTCCCGCCCTTCCAGCAGGTCATCAAGCGCACCGCGGTAGAGGCGGTGATGCCGTCCTATAACGAGATCGACGGCGTGCCGTCGCACGCCAACAAATGGCTGCTGACCGACGTGCTGCGCGGCGAATGGGGCTTCAAGGGCGTCGTGGTCAGCGATTATTCGGCGATCGACCAGCTCCAGAGCCTGCATCACGTTGCCGGTTCGCTCGAACAGGCGGCGCGCGAAGCGCTCGATGCCGGCGTCGACATGGATCTGCCCGACGGGCTGTCCTACCAGACGCTCGTCAAGCAGGTTCGCGACGGCAAGGTGCCGATGGCGGAGATCGACCAAGCGGTCCGCTATGTGCTGGAAATGAAGTTCCGCGCCGGGCTGTTCGAAAATCCCTATGCCGATGTGCGCGAGGCAGAGGCGGTCACCAACACCGCCGACGCCCGCGCGCTGGCGCAGAAGGCCGCCGAAAAGGCGGTCGTGCTCCTTAAGAATGACGGCACGCTGCCGCTAAAGGCCACCGGCACGATCGCGGTGATCGGTCCCGACGCCGCCAAGGCGCATCTCGGCGGCTATTACGGCCAGCCGCCGAGCACGGTGTCGCTGCTCGACGGGGTGCGCTCCTATGTCGGGGACAAGGCGAAGGTGACCTATGCCGAGGGCGTCCGGATCACCAAGAATGACGATTGGTGGGCCGACAAGGTCGAACTCGCCGATCCGGCCGAAAACGCGAAACGTATCCAGGAAGCGGTGGCGGTCGCGCGCGGCGCCGACACCATCATCCTCAATATCGGCGGCAACGAACAGACCAGCCGCGAAGGCTGGGCGGCGGGCCATCTCGGCGACCGCGCCAGCCTGAAGATGGTCGGCCAGCAGCAGGCGCTGTTCGACGCGCTCAAGGCGCTCGGCAAGCCGATCGTGGTGGTGCTGACCAACGGTCGTCCGCTTGCCACGGTAAAGGTCGCCGATCAGGCGAATGCGCTCATGGAGAGCTGGTATCTGGGCGAACAGACGGGCACCGCACTCGCCCGCACGCTGTTCGGCGCGGTCAATCCGGGCGGCAAGCTGCCCGTCACCATTCCGCGCGATGTCGGGCAGATTCCGCTTTACTACAACTACAAGCCGTCGGCGCATCGCGGCTATCTGTTCACGCCCAAATCGCCGCTGTTCCCGTTCGGCTATGGCCTCAGCTACACCAGCTTCGACCTGTCGGTGCCGCGCCTGTCCAAGGCGACGATCGGCACGGGCGGTTCGGTTCAGGTGTCGGTCGATGTGAAGAATACCGGATCGATGGCCGGCGACGAGGTCGTCCAGCTCTATATCCGCGATCAGGTCAGCTCGGTCACCACGCCGGTCAAGGCGCTCAAGGGTTTTCAGCGGGTGACGCTGAAGCCGGGCGAACAGCGCACCGTCACCTTCACGCTGACGCCCGAAGCGTTCGCGCTGTGGAATCTCGATATGAATCATGTCGTCGAACCGGGTGATTTCGACATCATGACCGGCGACAATTCGGTTGACCTCAAAAAGACGGTGCTGACGATAACGGAGTGACGGGAGCCGCCGGGTCGGTGGTGCCTGGCGGGAGAAGTCCGATGACGGATCCATGGTGCCGCCGACAGGGCCTGAGTGTTTCTTGTTCGACCTCGTCTTCGCCTATCCGCGGATGGGCAATGTGCTCTGCGGTATGTCTGACCGATACAGCGGGTTGCAGAACCAGTCGCCGCGTCCCGATGGAACGGCGAAGCGCCCTTGCCCGTATGATAGTGTATTCGACCCAAAACCGCTGCGCGATGCGATCGGCGCGGCATTTGTCGCGACGACCGTGCGAAATTGAACGGTCGGGGGCGGTAGCGCTCTCGCTCAAGCTACCTATGTAGGGACCCGACCGCTTCGTCCCGCCCGCACGCGGGACGGACTGTAATTTGTATGACGAATTAAATGGGAGAAAGACACATGGACGGCAGTTTTCTGATCGGCGGCCAGGCGGTGACCAGCAGCGAGACGTTCCGCGCGGTTGATCCCGCGACCAACGAGGCGCTCGACACCGATTTCGCCGTTTCGACGAAGGAGCATGTCGCGCAGGCCTGCAAGCTGGCCGACGAAGCGTTCGACAGCTTCCGCGAAACCGACCCCGAAGATCGTGCCGCATTTCTCGAGGCGATTGCCGACGAGATCGAGAATGTCGACGGACTCGTACAGCGCGCCATGGCCGAAAGCGGCCTGCCCGAGGCGCGCCTGACCGGTGAGCGCGGTCGTACCTGCGGCCAGCTCCGTCTGTTCGCCAAGCTTCTGCGCCAGGGCCGCTGGGCAGAGGTCGTTGTCGATAACGCCATGCCCGACCGTCAGCCGCTGCCGCGCGCCGATCTGCGCCAGCGCCGTATCGCCGTCGGCCCCGTCGCCGTGTTCGGCGCGTCGAACTTCCCGCTCGCCTTTTCGGTCGCGGGCGGTGACACCGCCTCGGCGCTCGCCGCCGGTTGCCCGGTCGTGTGCAAGGGCCATCCGGCGCACCCCGGAACGTCGGTGATGGTAGCGCGCGCGATTGCCAATGCGGTGAAGAAATGCGGCCTGCACGAAGGCGTTTTCTCGCTCGTTCAGGGCACGTCGAACGAACTCGGCGCCGCGCTCGTCACCGATCCGCAGATCAAGGCAGTGGGCTTCACCGGTTCGCGCGCCGGCGGCCTGGCGCTGGTCGAGCTGGCGCAGAAGCGGCCCGAACCGATCCCGGTCTATGCCGAAATGTCGAGCATCAATCCGGTCGTCCTGTTCCCCGATGCGCTCAAGGCGCGCGGCGCCGATCTGGGCAAGGGCTATGTCGGCTCGCTGACGCTGGGTTCGGGGCAGTTCTGCACCAATCCGGGCGTGGTCGTCGCGATCGACGGTCCCGAACTCGATACCTTCGCCGAAGCCGCTGTAGAGGCACTGTCGGAGGCGCAGCCGCAGGTCATGCTGACGAGCGGCATCCACAAGAATTACGACAAGGGTGTCGAACTGCTCAGCGGGCAGGGCGAGGTGAAGACGCTGGCCCGCGGCGCCGAAGGCACGGGCTGCAACCGTGGCCGCGCGGCGCTGTTCGAAACGACGGGTGAAGCCTTCATCAACAATCCCGAGCTGGCGCACGAAGTGTTCGGCGCAGCCTCGATCATCGTTCGCTGCACCGATTTCGATCAGATCGCCAAGGTGCTCGAAGGGATGGAAGGTCAGCTCACCGCGACGCTCCAGATCGACGAAGGCGACCATGAAGAGGCCGCCAAGCTGGTTCCGCTGCTTGAGCGCAAGGCCGGCCGCATCCTCGCCAATGCGTGGCCGACGGGCGTCGAGGTGAGCTATGCCATGGTCCATGGCGGGCCGTTCCCGGCAACGTCGGATCCGCGCACGACCTCGGTCGGTACGGCGGCGATCGAGCGCTTCCTGCGCCCGGTCTGCTATCAGGACCTGCCCGACGCGCTGCTTCCCAAGCCGGTCAAGCACGACAATCCGCTGAAGCTGCCGCGCATCGTCGACGGCGAACGCGAATAGGCGGCCAGGCCGCTACGGCAAAAGGGCCGGGCCGCCATGTGCGGTCCGGCCTTTTTTATTGCTCTCCCATCACGCCTGCCACCGCCGTGACCCGTCGCCGTCGCTCCTGTGCAGGCGGGGGGCATGCTTCCTACGATCATGGTTACCGTTCCGAACTGGTACGCCGCGCGAATCGACATGGTGATTTACCTGTCGTTCACCTATGTAAAGCGCAGGAAGCACTATGGAGGACTGGTCGTGATCGTGTTCGCATCGGGTATTCGCCGCATGAGGACTTGGTTAATGGCGCCGTTCGCCCTGGCGATACTCGCCGCGTTGACGACCGCCGCCCCGGCAAGTGCGAAGCCGCGCGGAGTTGCCGCGTCCTTTCCGGTGAAGACGGTTCTAGAGCTTCCGGGCGACCTGACCTATGGCGACTATGTCTGGGATGACGACGGCGTCGCGCCGGGGCCGCTGACGATCGTCGTCGATCTCGATAACGAACTTCTCCACGTCTATCGCGGCGGTAACGAGATTGGTCGATCGGTCATCATCTACGGCGATGACAAGAAACCCACCCCGATGGGTGAGTTTCACATCATCCAGCGCGACATCGATCATGTGTCGAACATCTATAAAGGCGCGCCGATGCCCTACATGCTCAAGCTCACGACCGATGGCGTCGCGATCCACGGCAGCAAGGTAGAGGTGGATACCGCCACGCATGGCTGTGTCGGCCTGCCCGACGAATTTGCCGCGATGCTTTATTCGCAGGCAAAGCTCGGCGACCGCGTCCTCATCACCAACGACTGGATGGACCAGTTCGAACCGATGTGAGGCGGTGGTAGCGCCGCGTTGGCGCTTCCATCCGAGCACCGCGAGATTATTTGACGTAACGCCAATGAAACCTGGCTTCGGTCAGGATGACGCCCGCTTCTCGCAGTCGGAAGCCCCGCCGCGGCAAGCGACTTCGGATGTTACGGCGTATCGCCTTCGCGAAAATCCGCCCGGGCCCTATTCCTCGTGCGCGAGCATCTTGATGATCGCTGAGAAGTCGAGGCCGGCATGCCCCTCTTCGGCGAATTTCTGGTACAGTTCGGTCGCGCGCGCACCCATTGGCGTGTCGGCGTCGACCGTTGCCGCCGCGTCCATCGCCAGCCGCAGATCCTTGAGCATCAAGCCCGTCGCGAAGCCGCCGGCATAGTCGCGGTCCGACGGTGCTTCGGGGCCGACGCCCGGGACCGGGCAATAGCTCGTCATCGACCAGCTCTGCGCGGTCGATACCGATGCGATATCGTAGAATTTCTGCGGGTCGAGCCCCAGCTTCTTCGCCATCACGAACGATTCGCAGGTCGCGATCATCGTCGCGCCCAGAATCATGTTGTTGCACATCTTGGCGGTCTGTCCGGTGCCGCTGCCGCCGGCGTGGATCACCGCCTTGCCCATATCTTCGAGGAACGGTTGCGCGCGCTCGAACGCCTCGTCGGTGCCGCCGACCATGAAGGTCAGCGTGCCGCCCTGTGCGCCCGCGATGCCGCCCGATACCGGCGCATCGACCGCCAGCAGTCCCTTCGCCGCCGCCTGATCGGCGACGTCGCGCGCGGTGGCGACGTCGATCGTCGAACAGTCGATCAGCACCGCGCCGGTATCGGCGATACCGAACACCGAATCGCGATACACTTCGGCGACGTGCTTGCCTGCGGGCAGCATGGTGATGACCGCTTCGGCACCCTCGGCGGCCTTGGCAGCACTTTCCACGGGCAGGCAACCGTTCGCCTTCGCATTGGCCAGCGCCTCTTCGGACAGGTCGAAGGCATGGACGTCATGCCCCGCCTTGGCGAGGTTCGCCGCCATCCCGCCGCCCATATTGCCGAGCCCGATAAATCCAACGCGTGCCATTTTTCTCTCCTAATCTCCCCTCCCGTATATGGGAGGGGGCGGGGGAGGGGAGACCCCTTGATCATTCCCTCCCCTAGCCCCTCCCGCAGGCGGGAGGGGGAGTGTGTCACTTACCCGTCCATTTCCCCGGACGCTTCTCGACGAACGCGGCCATGCCCTCGCTCTGGTCTTCGGTGCCGAACAGCCCGTGAAACAGCCGCCGTTCGAACTGCACGCCCTGCTGGAGCGTGGTTTCATATGCCGCGTTTACCATCTCCTTGTTCGCCTTGACCGCGAGCGGCGGCATCTCGGCGATCGCGGTCGCGACCTTGACCGCTTCCTCGACCAGATCGGTGGCGGGGATGATGCGGCTGACCAGCCCCGCGCGCTCGGCCTCTTCGGCGTCCATCATCCGGCCGGTCAGGCACATTTCCATCGCCTTGGCCTTGCCGACCGCGCGCGTCAGCCGCTGCGATCCGCCCATGCCCGGCGACACGCCCAGCTTGATCTCGGGCTGGCCGAACTTGGCGGTGTCGGCGGCGAGGATGAAGTCGCACATCATCGCGACCTCGCAGCCGCCGCCCAGCGCATAGCCCGCGACCGCCGCGATCACGGGTTTGCGCGTCCGCGTGAAATCTTCCCAGCCGGCGAAGAAGTTCGACGCGTACATCTCGGCAAAGCCCTGGCCCTGCATCTCCTTGATGTCGGCGCCGGCGGCGAACGCCTTTTCGCTGCCCGTCAGCACAGCGCAGCCCTGGCTGTCATCGGCGTCGAAATCGGCCATCGCGGCGAGCAGGTCGGCGAGTATCTGGCTGTTGAGCGCGTTGAGCGCCTTGGGCCGGTTGAGCGTGACCAGCGTCACGCGCCCGCGCTTTTCGACGAGGATGGTTTCGTATTCGGCCACGATCTTTCTCTCCGTCGCTCCTGCGAAGGCAGGAGCCTGTCTCTGGTTCAACAAACGCCGTTCGCTCGCACGATCGGCACGGTCACGCCGGCGTCCACGCCTCTTCGTCGGGCAGCGGTGCGAAGATCTGGTCGATCAGATGCTCGGTCACGCCCTCGGGGGTCGCCGGGTTCCATTTCGGGTCGTTGTCCTTGTCGACGATCACCGCCCGCACGCCCTCGATGAAATCGTGACGCTGGCACACCCGGCTCGCCACCGCGAATTCCTGCCGCATCTCGTCCTCGAACGTCGCGGTGCGCGCGCCGTCGTAGAGCAGCCTCAGCGACACCTTCATCGTCTGCGGCGACTTGGTGCGCATCACCTCGAGCTGCTGGTTGCCCCACTCGCTGCCCTCTTCCTCGAGCGCGGTGAAGATTTCCTCGAGCCGGTCCGACGCGAACAGCCGGTCGATTTCCTTGGCGTGCGCCATGATCTTCGCCTCGGGAGCCGCGACCGACAACTCGCCCAGGATCGTCTCGATCGCCTGCGGATCGTCCGCGATCCGCCGCTTCGCTTCGTCGAGCGCCTCGGAGGGCAGGAAATGCGTCGCCAGCCCCAGCGCAAGGCATTCGGCCCCATCGATCCGCGCGCCGGTCAGCGCGAGATACTGGCCCATCCGCCCGGGCAGCCGCGACAGATACCAGCCGCCGCCGACATCGGGGAACAGGCCGATCCCGGTTTCGGGCATCGCGAATTTCGTGTTTTCGGTCGCGATGCGGTACTTCGCCGGCAGCGAAATGCCGACGCCGCCGCCCATCGTGATGCCGTCCATGAATGCGACGACCGGCTTCACATAGGTGAACAGCCGGTGGTTCATCCGGTATTCCTCGCGGAAGAATTCGCGCGCCGCCTTGCCGTCTTCCTTGCCCGATTCCTGCACCATGCGGATGTCGCCGCCGGCGCAGAAACCGCGCGACTTTTTGGGGTCGCCGTCCGGCGAGGGGGCATGGTCGATCAGCACCGCCTCGATGCTGGTGTCGCCGCGCCAGGCATCGAGCGCCTTTGCCATCGCCACGCACATTTCGGTATTGAGCGCATGGATCGCCCTGGGCCGGTTGAGCCGGATGCGCCCGGCCTTGCCGTCGATCGAAATCAGTACGTCGTCGGTCATAATTCTCCTTCACGTCCTCTCCTGTTGGAGAGAATCCGAATTCACTGCCGCAGCATGTCGCGGCCGACGATCATCCGCATGACCTGGTTGGTGCCCTCCAGAATCGAGTGCACGCGCAGGTCGCGCCAGAAGCGCTCGATCGGATAATCCTGCAGATAGCCGTACCCGCCATGCAGCTGCAGCGCGTCGTTGACCACCTTCGATCCGGTGTCGGTGGCGAGCCGTTTCGCCATCGCGGCAAAGCGCGTCTTGTCGGGCGCGTTCGCGGTCACCTTGGCCGCCGCGACATAGAGCAGCGCGCGCGCCGCCTCGAGGTCGGTCGCCATGTCGGCGAGCATGAACTGAGTATTCTGGAAGTCGGCGATCGGCCGCCCGAACTGCTGCCGGTCCTTCGTATAGGCCACCGCCTCGTCGAGGCAGCGCTGCGCCCCGCCCAGCGAGCAGGCGCCGATGTTGAGCCGCCCGCCGTCGAGCCCCATCATCGCGATGCGAAAGCCTTCGCCCTCGCCGCCGACGACATTCTCGACCGGCACGCGGACATCCTCGAAGATGACCTGCGCGGTCGGTTGGCTGTGCCAGCCGAGCTTCTTCTCCTGGGCGCCAAAGCTGACCCCGTCCATGTCCTTTTCGACCACCATGCAGGTGATGCCCTTCGGCCCGTCCTCGCCGGTACGGACCATCACGACATAGACTTCGTTCTCGCCGCCGCCGGAGATGAACTGCTTGGTGCCGTTGAGGACGTAGTGGTCGCCGTCCTTCACCGCCTTCGACTTGAGCGCTGCGGCGTCGGAGCCCGAACTGGGCTCGGTCAGGCAGTAGGATGCCATCCGGTCCATCGTGACGAGGCTCGGCAGATATTTCGCCTTCACCGCGTCCGAACCGAACCGGTCGATCATCCACGACGCCATGTTGTGGATCGAGATGAACGCGCTGGTCGACGGACAGCCATAGGCCATCGCCTCCATGATCAGCGCCGCCTCGAGCCGCCCGAGATTGATCCCGCCCGATTCCTCCGAGACGTAGATCGAGGCGAAGCCGAGCTCGGCCGCTTCCCTGATCACGTCGCGCGGAAAGATGTGCTTCTCGTCCCACTCGCCGGCATTGGGCGTGATCCGGTCGGCGGTGAACTTGCGCGCCATCTCCTGGATCGCGCGCTGATCATCGGTAAGGTCGAATTGGTCGGTCATGTTGCTTCCGTTGTTGGCGTATCGAGCCATTGCTCGGCTTCGGCCACGGTCATGAAAACGCGCAGCCTAGGATGGGCAAGAGTGCGATCGACCTGCATCTTGTTGAGCATGCTGGCAACCACGATGGCCGCCCGGCCCGACGTCCGCGTCATCACGCCGCGTCCCAAAACACCCAGCAGATCGGCCACCTCATTGACCTGAACCGGAAACTCGAGCGACTCGACAATGCCGTCGAAGTCGCTGCCCGCCTTTTCGATGTTCCGGTTCAGTTGCGAAGCCAATGCGCGCACCTCGTCAGGGGAAAGATATCCTTTCACGACGATACGCAAGCGGCAACGCCTGGTGTCATAGCTGACGTCGAATGCGCCCATCACCCCATCGTCGGGATGACGAACGCGTTCTCGCCGGTCGCGCTGCCGTCGGGCCAGCGCTGCGTCACCGTCTTCACCTTGGTCCAGAATTTCAGCCCCTCGGTGCCATACTGGTTGGTGTCGCCGAATGCCGAGCGCTTCCACCCGCCGAAGCTGTGATAGCTGACCGGCACCGGGATCGGCACGTTGACGCCGACCATGCCGACATTCACCCGCTGCGCGAATTCGCGCGCGGCATGGCCGTTACGCGTGAAGATCGCGACGCCGTTGCCATATTGGTGATCGCTCGGCAGGCGCACCGCCTCCTCGAAATCCTTCGCGCGGACGATCTGCAGCACGGGGCCGAAAATCTCTTCCTTGTAGCTTTCCATGTCGGTCGTGACATGGTCGAACAGGCTCGGCCCGACGAAGAAGCCGTCCTCATGCCCCTGCAGCTTGAATCCGCGGCCGTCGACGACCAGCTCGGCGCCTTCGTCGACGCCCTTCTGGATCCAGTTCTCAACACGGCCCTTCTGCTCGGCGGTGACCATCGGGCCATATTGCGCGTCCTTGTCGGTCGACACGCCGACACGCAAGCTATCGATCGCGGGGATCAGCTTTTCGCGCAGCCGCTCGGCGGTGTCCTCACCCACCGGCACTACGACCGGCAGCGCCATGCAGCGCTCGCCGGCCGAGCCGTACGCCGCACCGATCAGGTCGTTGACCGCCTGGTCGAGATCGGCGTCGGGCATGATGATGCCGTGGTTCTTCGCGCCGCCCATCGCCTGCACGCGCTTTCCGGCGGCGACGCCGCGCTTGTAGACATAATGCGCGATGTCCGACGATCCGACGAAGCTGACCGCCGAAATCGCTTCATGGTCGAGGATCGCGTCGACCATTTCCTTGTCGCCGTGGACGACCTGGAGCAGCCCTTCGGGCGCGCCCGCCTCGACGAACAGCTCGGCGAGCCGTACCGGCACGCTCGGGTCGCGCTCGGAGGGTTTCAGGATGAAGGCATTGCCGCACGCGATCGCCATGCCGAACATCCACATCGGGATCATCGCGGGGAAGTTGAACGGCGTGATGCCGGCGCCGATGCCGAGCGGCTGGCGCATCGAATAGACGTCGATGCCGGGGCCTGCGCCTTGCGTATATTCGCCCTTCAGCACCTGCGGAATGCCGCACGCATATTCGATGACCTCAAGGCCGCGCTGCACGTCGCCATGCGCGTCGTCGATCACCTTGCCGTGTTCGGACGACAGCAGCCGCGCCAGCTCGTCCTTGTTCGCCTCGACCAGTTCCTTGAACTTGAACATGACGCGGGCGCGGCGCTGCGGATTGGTCGCCGCCCATTCGGGCTGGACCTTCTGCGCGGCCTTTACGGCGGCGTCGAGTTCGGCCTGGCCGCCAAGCCCGACCTTCGCCTGGACCTGCCCGGTATTGGGGTCGAAGACGTCGTGGCTACGCGCGCCGCCGCCACCCGAATAGCCGGAAATGACATGATCGATGGTGCGCATGAAACTCTCCTCTCATACGGATGGACGGTCGAGCCGCCGATTCGTTTCCGATGTAACTAAATTTCTCTCTGGCACATCATTCGGTCGCTGTCAGCCGGGGGCGGCGCAGGCGGTGCAGATGGACGGGTGAGCCGCCCGGTTCGAGCGCCCTCACGCTTCCGCGCTCGTGGCTGACGCGGGTCGGTGCGGAGAAGGTGTCCGGGGAGCAGCGAGCGAGAGCGCTCCCGAATTCAGCGCGCTCGCCAGTTCCGGTCCGCCGCCGCCTTTTCCTGCGCGGCGTCAAGCGGTGCGCCCGCCATCATGTCCTGCGCATCGGCCATCAGCGCGCCCGCACTCGATCCTGCCTGGCGATAATCGGCAGCACTTTCGCCTGCCACGCCGCGCAGCTGGCGGACCTGCCAGTCGCCCTTGTCGTTGCAGGCGATGCCGCCCTGCCGCGCCATTTCGAAGACGCGGCAATAGCTGCCGTCCTTGGCGCGAAAGCTGACCAGCATCCGCGTCGTGGCGTCATGCGGCTGGCTCGACGCCAGTTGCGTGTCGAGCGCGTGCGCGACCTGTCCGCTGGCGATCAACCTGCCGTCATGCATCGCAAAGCCGCCCGCGCTGCCGCCGCCGATGCGCAGCGTGTGTCCGGCAATCACGCCAAGGGCCAGCGTCGCGGCGATGGCGGCTGCGTTTCTGTACCAGTGGCCGCCGAACGGCCGTCGCCGCTCGCGCCGTTCGTCCAGGCTGACGACCGTATCGGCGCCGCGTACCATGTCGGCGAGGGCATCTGGAACCGGTTCGGCGGCGACGGTGTCGAACCGCGCATTCAGTTGTTCGCGCAGTCGTCGTTCGCGCTGCACCTGCTCGGCCAGCGCGGGATCGGCGGCGATGGCGCGTTCGACGCGCTTCGCTTCCAGCGGCGGCAATTCGCCGTCGACATAGGCCATCAGCGTTTCGGGCGCGATCATGCGGCTTCTCCCAGCTTTTCCATCAGCGTCTGCCGCCCGCGCACCAGCCGCGAGGTCAGCGTTCCCATCGGAATGTCGAGGATTTCGGCCGCCTCCTTATAGGCGAACCCCTCGACCAGCACGAGCGCGACGGCTTCGCGCTGTTCGTCGGGAAGCGTGTTCATCGCGCGCCCGACCTCATCGAGCTGCACCGCGGCCTCGATTCCCCGGTCGCCACGGTCGCCAACCTGTGCGCCCGCTTCTTCGGCGACGAAGGTTTCGTTGGCGCGGGTCCGTGCCCTTGCGGTGTCGATCCAGAGGTTGCGCATGATCCGGTACATCCAGCTATCCAATCTCGTCCCCGGTTGCCACTGGCCGCGCGCCTTGATCGCGCGCTCGATCGCCGATTGGCAGAGGTCGTCGGCGTCGGCCGCATTGCGGGCCAGCGCCTGGGCGAACCGCCGCAATCGCGGCAGCAGGGCGAGCATCTCGTCTTCGAACGCCACTTGGCTTTGCGACCTCCCCGGGGCTTCATGGATGAAACGAGCGTGCCCGTCCGTTTCATCCCCAGCCATGACAGATTTTTTCAAAAGCTATAACCGTCATTCCCGCGAAGGCGGAAATCCATATGCACGCCCGTTGCGAATTGAGACGCCGGCGTTCTCGGATCTCGATCCCCGCCCTCGCGGGGATGACGACCGTCAGGCCGCTTGCTATCGCGGGCCGCGCGTAAATGTTAGGTTGGAAACGTGAAGTTGCGTTGGATCATCGCCCCCGCCCTCGCGCTCCTCGTCCCGACAATGGCGGCCGCCCAGCTCGTTCCGTCGCTGCCGCTGCCCGGTGGGGTCGGCGATACGGTCGGGCGGATCGTGCCAGAGGTTCGCCGCGACGTTTCGGGACTGACCGACCTTCGCGAGGTGCGCCGTACCGCCCGGCGGCTCGTGCGCGACCGCGTCGATCGGCTCGCCGCACTTGCGCAGGCGCATCCCGACGCGATCGCGCTCGATCGCCATGGCAATCCCGTCCGCGCGGGAGAGGTCGTGGTGGACGATCCCGACGATGCGATCGTCGATGCCGCGCGGCAAGCAGGCTTTGCGCTGATCGAGCGCGCGCGGATAGCGGGTGTCGACATCGGTTTCGCCCGGTTCCGGGTGCCGCCGGGCCACTCCCTCGACGACGCGCTCGAAAGCATGAAGCATATCGCGCGCGGCCATGACGTTTCGACCGATCCGCTCCATTTCGAAAGCGGCGCGCTGTCACCGGCGCCGCTTGAACCGCGACCGGCAACGTCGGCGCCGTCGCGCGCGACATCGCCGATGCTGCGTCGAATCGGCATCATCGACGGCGGCGCGAACGCTGCCGCCGTCGGTGCGCGCATGGTGCAAAAGGGCTTTGCGACCGGCGCGCCGCGCATCAGCGATCACGGTACGGCGGTCGCCTCGCTGATCGCCGGCGGGTCGGGCATTCGCAGGGCATCGCCCGCCGCGCAGCTCTATGTCGCCGATGTCTATGGCAGCGATCCGGCGGGCGGCAACGCCACCGCGATTGCCAAGGCGCTCGGCTGGATGGTTGCAGAGCAGGTTCCGGTGGTTTCGGTCAGTCTTGTCGGCCCGGAAAATCCGCTGCTCGCGCGCGTCGTGAAAGCGGCGCGCACGCGCGGCACGGTCGTCGTCGCGGCCGTCGGCAATGACGGCCCCGCCGCGCCGCCCGCCTATCCGGCGTCCTATGACGGCGTCGTCGCGGTTACCGCGGTCGATGGCAAGGACCGAGCATTGATAGAGGCGGGCAGGGCGCGCCATCTCGACTATGCCGCGCCGGGCGCCGATATGCTTGCCGCCAACGGGCGGGGCAGGGCGGTGCCGGTGCGCGGCACCTCATTCGCCGCCCCGCTGGTCGCTGCGACGCTTGCCCGCGCCTATGCCGCGCCCGACGATCGCAGCCTGTCGCGGAGCCTGAGGACGCTCGACCACGAAGCCGTCGATCTTGGCCGCCACGGTCCCGACAAGGTGTTCGGACGCGGCCTTTTGTGCGGCGATTGCCGCACCACCGGATGATCGGCGAAATTTTTTCGGATTAAATTTCCACCCGCTCTCGTTGTCGGATTGAACGCGCCCCTGGTGGACGCGTGACGCAGTTCGAAAAGGAGACGTGTCATGAAGAAACTTCTGTTCGCAAGCGCGGCCGCCACGGTCGCCTTCATCGCTACCCCCGCATCGGCGCAGCTGCTTGGCGGCGGTGCCGGCGTCGGCGGCTCGCTGGGCGGAACGGTCGGCGGCATGACCGGCGGGCTCACCCAGTCGGTCCAGTCGACCACGCAGACGATGAACCGCATCAATAAGCAGGCCCGCGTCAACCCGCAGGTCGATACCCGCAGCGGCCACGCCCATGCCGACGGCTCGGCGAGTGGCGGCGTCAGCAGCACCGTCGACAGCGCGACCAGCGCGCTCGGCACCTCGGCGAACGGCTCGGGCACGGCAAGCGCGTCGGGTTCGGCCTCGGGCAGCGCCGATGCCGGCCTGGTCGGCACCGATGCGGTGAAGAACACCGTCGGCGGTGTGCGCAACGCCGCCGGTAATGTCGCCGACCGTGCGCGCTCCACGGCGGCCCGCACCGCCAACGGAGTCCGCAGCGCGACCGGCAGCGCCGCCGCCAACGGCTCGGCCTCGGCGACGGGCATGGCAAACGGGCTCGCGCTCGCAGGTTCGGCCGCGGCGAACAGTGCCGGCGCGGTCGCGGTGAAGCCGGGAATGACCGTCACCGACGCCAAGGGTCGTGCGATCGGCACCGTGCGCAATGTAAAGAGCACCGCCAGCGGCGCGGTCCGCTCGGTTGAGATGCAGGTCGGCAAGCGCGTCGCGACGTTGCCCGCCGCCAATTTCTCGGGATCGGGCAATGTCCTCGTGTCCGCCAAGGGTAAGGGCGCGGTCACGGACATCGCCAAGGGCCAGGCGGGTTCCTGACCCCTCCCGACCCGCTGGTCCTTGCAGGCGCGTCCGGCATCCCCCCGCCGGGCGCGCCTCTTGCTGTCGGACCGCTATCGCGGCGTCGGCGTCAGCCCGGTCTGCTTTTCCAGCCAGCGCGCTGCGGTCGCCGGGCTTTTCTTGTTGGCCTCGCGGTCGACCATGTAATTCGCCTTGCGCATCACATCGACCGGGATCGCGCCGATCATCGGCTTCAGCGCGGCGATGAACTTCTTGTCATTGGCGCGGTCGGGGGCGAGCAGCAGGATCGCGTCATAGCCGGGGATCGCATTGCGCGGGTCGCTCAGGATGCGCAGATGCTGCGCCGCGACCCGCCCGTCGGAGGTGAAGGCGGTGATGACATCGGCCTTCCCGCTCGCCACCGCGCGGTACATGAAGGTCGGGCTATAGGGCTGCGCGCTCCGGAAGTGCAGCGGATAGGCCTTTTGCACCGCCTTCCATTCGGGCCGTTCGAGGAATTCGAGGTCGGTTCCGAACGACAGCCGGTTCGAAATCGGCACCAGGTCGGCGATCGATTTCACGCCCAACTGCTTCGCCCGGTCCTCGCGCATGGCAAAGCCATAGGCGTTTTCGAACCCCAGCGCGCCGAGCGTGCGAACCCCGTGCTTCTGCATCGTCCATTTGGTCACGCCGTCGATGATTTTCTGGCGCGACGGAACGTCGGTGCGGTGCATGTAATTGGTCCACACCGTGCCCGAATAATCGACATAAACGTCGATATCGCCGCTCTTGACCGCGCCGAACACGACCGCCGAGCCCAGTCCCTCGCGATAGGTGACGTGATAGCCCGCGGCCTCCAGCCGGTCGCCGATGACATGCGCGAGGACGAACGATTCGGAAAAGGTCTTCGCGCCGATCACCACGCGCTTGCCGCCCGACGGCAGCACCGGCAGCAGCGCGACCGCGATGCCGACGGCGAGCGCCACCAGGCTGGCATAGACCTGCACGCGCTTGCGGTCGCGAATGCCGCGCTCGACCAGCCCCAGCAGCGCATCGACGATCAACGCCAGCCCCGCCGAAGCGATGCAGCCGGCGACCACCAGCGTCCAGTTCTGTGTCTGCAACCCGGTGAAGATCAGGTCGCCCAGGCTCGGCTGGCCGACCGTCGTCGACAGCGTCGCCGCGCCGATCGTCCACACCGCTGCGGTGCGGATGCCCGCCATCAGCACCGGCGCGACCAGCGGCGCCTCCACCATCCACAGCTTCTGCCGCGCGGTCATGCCGACGCCGTCCGCGGCCTCCAGCACCGCGCGGTCGAGGTTGATGAGCCCCGTCACCGCGTTCCTCAGGATCGGCAGCAGCGCATAAAGCGTCAGCGCGAGCAGCGAGGGCAGGAACCCCAGCGCCGGAATCCCGCCGCCGATCGCTCGCGAAAAGAACAGCAGGATCGGATAGAACAGCGCCAGCAGCGCCAGCGCCGGGATCGTCTGCACCAGGCTCGCAAAGCCCAGCGTCACCCGCGCCACATGCTCGTTGCGCGCCGACCACACCGCCAGCGGCAGGCTGATCGCCAGGCCCAGCAGCAACGCCGCGGCGGACAGCAGCACATGCTGCGCCAACAGGTCGGGCACGCGGGCAAATGCCTCGTTCATGCCCGTTCCTCGATCTCTGCCATCCGGTGCGCCTGTTCGCGCGGCACGGCGACCAGCTCGTCGGCGGCCTCTCCGCCTTCGCCGGTCAGCATCCCGTGCGGCGTCGCATCGGCCATGATGTTTCCGCTTTTCATCACCAGCACCCGGTCGGCGAGCAGCAGCGCCTCGGCCATGTCGTGCGTGACCATGATCGTGGTCAGCCCCAGCCGCTCGTGCAACGCGCGATATTCCTTGACCAGCGCGTCGCGAGTCACTGGATCGAGCGCACCGAACGGTTCGTCCATCAACATCAGCTTTGGTTCGGTCGCGAGCGCGCGGGCGAAGCCGACGCGCTGCCGCTGGCCGCCCGACAGCGCGCTCGGCTGGCGCTTGGCGACGTCGCGCGGCAGATCGACCAGGTCGAGCAGTTCGGCGATACGCTCGTCATTCTGCTTCTCGCCGCGCAGCCGCATCCCGATCGCGACATTCTCGCCGACCGTCAGGTGCGGAAACAGCCCGATATTCTGGAATACGTATCCGATCCGTCGCCGAAGCTGATAATCGGGCAGCGCATCGACGGTTTCGTTGCCGATCGAAATGCTGCCCTCGGTTGGCGCGATCAGCCGGTTTATCATCTTCAGCAGCGTCGATTTTCCCGATCCCGACGCGCCGACCAGCGCGACGAACTGCCCGCCGGCGATTTCCAGCGAGATGTTGTCGACGGCAACGGTGCCGCCCGGATAACGCTTGGTCAGCGATGTCAGCGTGACGGATGGCCCGGCGGGTCGCGATTGGTCTGGCATTGCAACCTTTCATGGGGGATGATCGCCCCCACGTCAAAGAATGCGAACAGGGAGAGGGGGCGACATGACCGATACAAAGGCGATTTTCATCACCGGCGGCGGTTCGGGGATCGGGCGCGCGGTGGCGCAGCGCTTCGCCGATCAGGGGTGGCGCGTCGGTCTCGCCGATGTCCATGCCAAGGCGATCGAGGAAACGAAGGCGCTGCTTCCCGAAGGCTGTGCCACCGCGCATGTCATGGACGTGCGCGACGTCGCCGCGTGGGAAGAAGAACTCGCGGCGTTCGTCGAAGCGAGCGGCGGGCGCCTCGACGTGCTGTTCAACAATGCCGGCATCGCGCTCGGCGGTCCGCTTTGCGAAACCGGGATCGACGATATCGAACGGATCATCGCGATCAACTTCACCGGCGTCGTGCTCGGTGCGCGGATCGGCTATCAGTATCTCGAGAAGACGCCGGGTTCGTGCCTGCTCAACACCTCCTCGGCGGCGGGACTCTATGGCACCAGCGGCGCGGCGATCTACTCGGCGACCAAATTCGCGGTGCGCGGGCTGACCGAAGCGCTCGACGGCGAATGGCGCGAGGCCGGAATCAAGGTCCGCTCGCTGATGCCCAGCTTCATCGACACGCCGCTGCTCGACCAGACCGTCACCGGATCGAACGAAAATGTCCGCGAGCGCGTGAAGGCGGCAGGTCTCGAATTCACCCCGCTGGAAGAGGTCGCGGACAAGGCGTGGGAAGCGGTGCATGGCGACGCCGTGCACACCGTTGTAGGCAAGACCGCCCGCCGCCTGAAATTCGCCGCCCGCTGGATGCCCGGCTCGATCCGCAAACAAATGCGCCGGGGCTTGTGACCGTCATCCGGGGTGACGGGGTGTGATAGGCGTCATGCCGGACTTGATCCGGGGTCCATGGAACGACGCCCGCACTGCACGCGCCGCCGAACCCCTTACTCCACCAGCGCGTCGATCGCCTGCGCCATCTCGACATCGCGCGACGACAGGCCGCCGGCGTCGTGCGTCGTCAGCAATATCTCGACGCGGTTATAGACGTTCGACCATTCGGGATGGTGGTTCGCCTTCTCGGCGAGCAGCGCGACCTGCGTCATGAATCCGAACGCCTGGTTGAAATCGTCGAAGGTGAAGGTGCGCGTGATCGCGTCGCGGCCGTCCTCGTAATCCCAGTCGGGAAGGCCGTCGAGCGCGTCTTCGCGTTCGGCCTGGCTAAGAGCTTCCACTTGCATCGCCTCCTTGCTGCATCCTGCCCGCCCGGCCTATGCATTCGCCGATGCGCGAGCAAGCACCTTTGCTGAATGGGCCCGACGCCGCCGCGATAGAGCGGCTGGCCTGGGACGCGCTGCGCCGTATTCCGGCGCCGTTTGCGCGCTATCTCAGCGACATCGTGATGGTGGTGGAGGAATTTGCCGACGACGAAACGCTCGCCCATTTCGGCATGACCGATCCCTATCAGCTTACCGGCCTGTATCGCGGACTGCCGATCGGCGAAAAATCCTCGTTCGACGTCGCGCCCAATCCCGACGAGATTCACCTTTATCGCCAGCCGCTGATCGCCGAATGGCAGCAGACGCGCGTCGATTTCGAAAAGCTCATCACGCATGTCGTGGTGCACGAGGTCGGCCATCATTTCGGGCTGTCGGACGACGATATGCACGCGCTCGAAGACGCCGCCGGGTGACGGACGCGCTGCTTCACCTGCGCGGCGTCGATTGCGTGCGCGGCGGCCGGACTCTGTTCGAAGGGCTCGTCCTCGACCTCGCCCCCGGCGAGGCGGCGCTCGCGACCGGGCCCAACGGCGCGGGCAAGTCGAGCCTGATCCGCATCGCCGCCGGGCTGCTTCCACCCACGGCGGGAAATGTCGCAGCAAGCGCACGGCGCGCATTGATGGCGGCAGAGGCGCCCGCGCTCGATCCCGAACTGACCATTGCGCGGGCGCTCGGTTTCTGGGCACGGATCGACGGGGTTGCGGGCGACCGCGTTGCCGAAGCGCTCGAAATCGTCGGCCTCGATCACCTCTCGGCCGTGCCCGTTCGCCTGCTCTCGACCGGACAGCGCCGCCGCGTCGCGCTGGCGCGCGTGATCGCGGGCGGCGCGGCGCTGTGGCTGCTCGATGAACCCGGCAACGGTCTTGATACCACCTCGGTGGCGGTTCTCGAAAGCGTCATTGCGCGCCACCGTGAACAGGGCGGGGCGGTGCTGCTCGCCACGCATCTGCCGATTGCCCTGCCCGAAGCGAAGCCGATCGTGCTTGGGGCGGCAAGATGAGGTTCACTGCCCTTGTCGCGCGCGAGCTTCGGCGCGCATGGAGCAGCGGCGGGCTGGTGATGCCGCTCGCCTTCTTCCTGCTCGTCGCGATC
This sequence comes from Stakelama marina, assembly GCF_018122655.1. Lineage (GTDB taxonomy): Bacteria > Pseudomonadota > Alphaproteobacteria > Sphingomonadales > Sphingomonadaceae > Sphingomonas > Sphingomonas marina. Next base: position 376,588 of record NZ_JAGRQC010000002.1, on the reverse strand, counting down.
CTGTTTCCCTTTGCCATCGGCCCCGATGCGAAGCTGCTCGCGCGCGTCGGCGGTGGCGTGGTGTGGACGGCGGCGCTGCTCGCCGCGCTCCTGCCGGTCGAGCGGCTGATAGCGCCCGACCTCGAAAACGGCATGATCGATCAGTTCGCGGTGCGCGGCATTGCCGAGGCGAGCGTGGCCGCCGCGAAGATCGTCGGCCACTGGCTCGGTTTCGCGCCCGCGCTGATGGTCGCGAGCGTCATTGCGGCGGGCTTGCTCAATCTGCCCGGAAACATCCTCGTGCGCGTCGAGATCGGCCTGCTGATCGGCACCCCCGGCCTCGCCGCACTGGGCGTCGCCACCGCGGCACTGACGGCAGGGTTGCGCGGGGCAGGAGCGGTCGCCGGCCTCGTCATGCTCCCGCTCGCCGTGCCGCTCCTCATCTTCGGCGCCGGCGCGATCGACGGCGGGGTAGGAGCGTTCAAACTGCTCGGCGCGGTCAGCCTCCTCCTGCTGGCGGGCAGCCCCTTCGTCGCCGCCGCCGCCATGCGCCTCGCAAGAACGTAACGCGCTCCTGCCCGCGCAGGAGTGACGGGACGGAATATCATTTTCCTACACGCACCCGATCCGGCTACACCGCGTCCGGCTCTTTGACCCCGTCAGCGCATTCGTTTTCCACGCCCGCAACAACCCTGCGCGAGCGCGCAACTTTCGCGAAGCATCAACGCGAATATTGTGAACTTAGCGCGACCAGCGCGCAAAGATCGCCGTCGGCAGCGTCAGCCCGCGCGCCTCTTCGCGCACGCCGAGTTCGCCCGCCTCGACGGTGCCGCCAAGGTCGGCGAATTCCTGGCGCACCAGCTCGCCGATCGCCAGCGCCGACATCCGAACGGCATAGACGGTCAGGAACAGGAACCGCGAATCCTTGTCGAGCAGCTTGCGGCAATCGGCGATCAGGCCGGGCAATCCCTGTTCGAGCTGCCAGATCTCCTTGCCGGGGCCGCGCCCATATTTGGGCGGGTCGAGCAGGATCCCGTCATAGCGCCGCTCGCGCCGCACCTCGCGCGCGGTGAACTTCACCGCATCGTCGACCAGCCAGCGAATCGGCGCGTCTTCGAGCGCCGACAGCGCGGCATTGGCGCGCGCCGCCTCGACCGATTTCTTCGACGCATCGACATGCACCATCTCTGCCCCGCGCGCCGCCATCGCCAGCGTGCCGACGCCGGTATAGCCGAACAGGTTCATGACCTTGGGCGCGTCTAGATCGGCGACCTGCTCGCGCATCCAGCTCCACACCGGCGCCATGTCGGGAAAGAAGCCCAGGTGACGGAACGGCGTCGTCTGCGCGGTGAACTTCACGCCGTCCCAGGCAAGCGGCCAGCCCTCTTGCGGCGTCGGCTTGTCGAACTGCCAGCGCCCGCCGCCATCCTCGTCGGAACCGGGTACGAACTCTCCATGCGCGTCCCAGTCGGTGCTCGCCGGCGCCCACATCGCCTGCGGTTCGGGCCGGATGAAGCGATAGTCGCCATAGCGTTCGAGCTTGCGCCCGCCGCCCGAATCCACCAGCCCGTAATCGTCCCAGGGCTCACCGATGAGCTGGACGAGCTTCACGACCGCGGCGTGGCCAGATCGGCGATATGCGCGGTCACGTCGTCAAAGGTCGCATGGACGACGTCGTAACGCTCCTCGCGGTCGAACAGGTCGCCGACGCGCGCGGGCAGGGCAGGACGAACGCCCGTCGCACGCTCGACGGCGTCGCCGAACTTCGCCGGATGCGCGGTTGCCAGCGTCACCACCGGTATGTTCGAATCGAGTTCGACCGTCCGCGCCGCCGCCAGCCCGATCGCGGTGTGCGGATCGATGATCTGACCGGCTTCGCCATGCGCCCAGGCAAGCGTCTGTGCCATCGCCTCGGGCTCGATACGGCAACTGGTGAACAGCCCGGCCGCGCCCTCGCGCTGCGCGTTGGTCAGTTGCAGCTTCCGCTCCGATTCGAACGCTTTCATCTGCGCCAACAGCGCATTCCCGTCGCGTCCGCCAAGGTCGAACAGCAGCCGTTCGAAATTCGAACTGACCTGGATGTCCATCGACGGTGCCGCGGTCGGCGTGACCTCGCCCACCGAATAGTCGCCGCTCGACAGCGCGCGGTGGAGGATGTCGTTGATGTTGGTGGCGACGATCAGCTTGGCGACGGGCAGCCCCATCTGCGCCGCGACATAGCCAGCGAACACGTCGCCGAAATTACCCGTCGGCACCGAAAAGGCGATCTCGCGCTCCGGCGCGCCGAGGCGGACCGCGGCGTAGAAATAATAGACGATCTGGGCCATCAGCCGCGCCCAGTTGATCGAATTGACCGCCGACAGCGCATATTTGCGCGAGAAGCCGGGATCGTTGAACATCGCTTTCACCAGCGCCTGCGCCTGGTCGAAATTGCCGTCGATCGCGATGTTGTGGACATTCGGCGCCAGCACCGTCGTCATCTGCCGCCGCTGCACGTCGGACACCCGGCCCCTGGGGTGGAGCATGAAGATGTCGACGCCCTCGCGCCCCGCCAGCGCGTCGATCGCGGCCGACCCGGTATCGCCCGATGTCGCACCGACCACGGTCAGATGGTCCTTCGACCCGGTCAGGAACCGCTCGAACAGCAGTCCGAGCAATTGCAGCGCCACGTCCTTGAACGCCAGTGTCGGTCCGTGGAACAGCTCAAGCAGCCAGTTGCGGTGGTCGAGCTGGACGAGCGGCGTTACCGCGGCATGCGCGAAACGCCCCTGATAGGCCTGTTCGCACAGCCGGCGCAGTTCGTCTTCGCTCAGGCTGTCGCCGACGAACGGCGTCATTACCCGGACCGCGGTTTCGACATAGGACAGCCCGGCCATGCCGGCGATGTCTTCGGTCGAAAAGCGTGGCCATGCCTCGGGCACATACAGGCCGCCATCGGCAGCCAGTCCCGCCAGCGTCACCTGCTCGAAATCGAGAACCGGCGCGCTCCCCCGCGTACTGATATAGCGCATCGGCGAGATGCGTTAGCGGTGGTCGCCGCGGTCGGCAAGCGCAGAGGCGTTTCGCCGGAACAGCGCAAGCGCATAGATCAGCACCGCCAGCCCTGCGAAGATGAACCATTGCACGGCATAGGACAGGTGATTGTTGGGCACCGCGCTCAGATCGGGCGGCGGATTCGCGGCAAGCCCGTCGGGCGGCGTGTCGGCGATCAGCATCAGTGGTTTGGGGCGCTGGTCGAAAATACCCTCGATGAGCGCGCGGTGGTCGGGGGCGTGGCTGATATAGCCCGACACATCGCCGCCCTTCCACGTAATCTGCTTGTGCGGATCGTGTGTCACGCCAAGTTGCACATACATCCCAGGCCCTTCGGCGCCGGTGCGGCAGAGCGCCACGACCCGGAACCCGTTGCGTCCGGCGCCCTCCATCTGGAATTTGACCGGCTTGAGGCAAAAGCCCGACGCCTTGCGGAACAGCACCGAATCATCGGGAAAGCGTGGGAACGCGATTGCCGGTCTGTGTTCGTTCGCGGCGTAACGGGCGAGCAGCGCTTCCTTCCACTCCTTGCGGTGGAGCTGCCAGACACCAAGCGAAACCATCGCCGCGGCGGCGATGGCGACGATCACGGTGGCAAGGATCGGGACGCGCTTCATTCGGATGGCGGGGTGATCCGGCCTTCGCGTGCGGCGTTCCGGTATTCGAGCGTGATGAGCATTCCCTTTGCCAGGCGCAGCGCGCCCAGCACGCCCGCCAGCGTCAGCGGCACCCACAGGATGATGTGTACCCAGATCGGCGGTTCGAAGGCGAGTTCGACCCACACCGCCAGAATGGTAATGATTGCACCGATTCCCAGCGTCAGGAAGGCGGCGGGGCCGTCACCGACGTTGAAGCGTTCGAAATCGAGTCCGCATGCGCGGCATTTCGGGGCGAAACGCACGACGCCCGCAAACAGGGTGCGGGCGCCGCAACGCGGGCACAGCCCTTTCAGGCCAGCCTCGACCGGTGCGGGCGCGGATGGGGTTCCAGGCCCGCTGTCGGTCATCAGCCGCCGTGGACCGGCGCGCCCCAGCCGCCCCAGACATAGATCGAGACGTAGAGGAACAGCCAGACGACGTCGACGAAATGCCAGTACCAGGCGGCGGCTTCGAAGCCGAAATGCTGGCGCGGGGTGAAGTCGCCGCGATAGGCGCGGATCAGGCAGACGATCAGGAAGATCGTGCCGATGATGACGTGAAAGCCGTGGAATCCCGTCGCCATGAAGAAGGACGCGCCGTAGTTCAGCCCTTTGAAGGCGAACGGCGCATGGATGTATTCATAGGCCTGGATGCAGCTGAACAGGATGCCGAGCACGATCGTCAGCCACAGCCCCTTTTTCAGCCCGTCGCGGTCGCCGACGCCGATCAGGCCCCACAGGCCCTTCTTCTCGCCGCCGCGCTGGTTGTGGATCAGCGCATGGTGCGCCCAGGTCACCGTGGTGCCGGACAAAAGCAGGATGAAGGTGTTGAGGAGCGGGAATTCGAATGGGTTGAGGACTTCGACGCCCTTTGGCGGCCACTGCCCGCCGATCACATCGGCGGCCGAAGGGAACAGCGAAAAGTCGAAAAACGCCCAGAACCAGCCGACGAAGAACATCACTTCCGAGGCGATGAACAGGATCATGCCATAGCGCAGGTGAAGCGATACGACCGGCGTATGGTCGCCGGCCTTCGCCTCCGCGATCACATCGGTCCACCAGAAATACATCGTCGAAAGGACGCCGATCACGCCAAGGAAAAATACGATTGGCGCATTGGCGGCCGAATGCATCCACATGATGCCGCCCGAAGCCATGACCAGTGCCGACATCGAGCCCATGAGCGGCCAGGCGCTCGGTGGCAGAATGTGATAATCGTGATTCTTGGCTCCAGCCATGATCGCCCCTCTTTTATGTCTTTAGCCGTGTCTAGCTTGCGTTTTCGCCGGAATCCACCGGGTAAAATGTATAGGACAGCGTGATTTCCTGCACGTCCCGCGTGTCCGGATCGCTCAGTATCTTGGGATCGACGAAGAAGGTGACCGGCATCCGAACGGTTTCACCCGGCGCCAGCGTCTGCTCGGTGAAGCAGAAACACTCGATCTTGGTGAAATATTTGCCGACGCGCGCGGGTGTGACGTTGAATGTCGCGGTGCCGGTTACCGGATGGTCGGCATTGTTCGTCGCGGTGTAGAAGGCCATGTCGCGCGCGCCGATATCGATCGTGTCGGCACGGCGCTCGGGCTTGAAGGTCCAGGGCAGTTTCGGGCTGACATTGCTGTCGAACGCAACGGTGATCTTGTCACCGACGCCGCCCGGCGCGTTCGCGGCGGTCTGCGGCGTGCCGTTCAGCCCCGTCACCTGACAGAACACACGGTAGAGCGGTACGCTTGCGAAGCCCAGCCCGACCATGAGGAGGACGATCAACCCGCCGAACGAGGCCGTCCTCTGGTTGCGCGTCACAGCGCGCCCCCGCCCTGGATCTTCACGATCGTGATCGCGAACATCAGGATGGCGAACGCTGCGAGCAGCAGCGCCATCACCCGCGCACGGGAGCGCTGGCGGCGGCGGATCAGGTCTTCGTCGTCGTCATGCATGTCGGTCAGGCCAGCCAGTGATCGGCGACCAGTGCGCCGAACATGAAGAACAGATAAAGGATCGAATATGCGAACAGGCGCTTTTCGGGGCGCATGCGGTCGTCGGCTTGCGTCGTGCGCAAACTTACCTGCGCCGCGAACAGCGCGAAGACCGCGGTCGCCGCGATAGAGGCGACACCGTACAGCGCCCCGGTCAGGCCAAGCGGCCAGGGGGCGACTGCGGCCGCCGCCATCGGGATGGTGTACAGGCCGATCTGATGCCGTGTGGTGCGCTCTCCCGCCACGACGGGAAGCATCGGAACGCCGGCATTGGCATAGTCGGTCTTTACGAACAGAGCGAGCGCCCAGAAATGCGGCGGCGTCCACAGGAATACCAGCGTGAACATCAGGAAGGGCAGCCACGCGACACTGCCCGTTGCCGCGGCCCAGCCGATCAATGGCGGAAACGCCCCGGCTGCGCCGCCGATGACGATGTTCTGCGGCGTGCGGCGCTTGAGCCACACCGTATAGACCAGCACGTAGAACAGAATCGAAATCGCAAGGATCGTCGCCGCGACCGCGTTGATCGCGAGTTCCATCAGCACGACCGAAAAGACCGCAAGCCCGACCCCGAAATGCAGCGCCGACTGGCGATCCATCCGACCGGAGGGCAGGGGCCGCTTCGCCGTCCGCTTCATCTGCGCGTCGAGATCGGCCTCGTACCACATGTTGAGCGCGCCCGCCGCGCCCGCGCCCAGCGCGATGCACAGGATCGCGGTAAAGCCGAGCACCGGATGGATCGGCACGGGCGCTGCGAGCATGCCGCACAGCCCGGTGAATACGACAAGGCTCATCACCCGCGGCTTGGTCAGCGCGAGGAAGTCCCGCCACTCGGCAGGCAGGGTCACGGGTTTGTCGGCGGTGGTCACGATCATCGTCTATAACGCGTCTGCACGAATTTGGCAGCGCAGGTCCCTGCGGCTGGTGCCATCCCGTCAACGAGGATGGCAAATTTGCAAAGCCCCTCCCGCTTTGGGGGCGGGAGGGGCGCTTGTTCGATCAATCCACCTTGGGAAGCGTTTCGAACTGGTGGAAGGGCGGCGGGCTCGACAGCGTCCATTCGAGCGTCGTTGCGCCTTCGCCCCACGGATTGTCGGGCGCCTTCTTGCCGGCCGCGAGCGACCAGATCAGGTTGATGAAGAAGATCGCCATGCCCGCGGCCATGATCTCATAGCCGTGCGTCGCGATGCCGTTCCAATATTCATATTGCGGCGTGTAGTCGGGAATGCGGCGCGGCATGCCCTGAAGCCCCAGGAAGTGCATCGGGAAGAACAGCACGTTCACGCCGATGAAGAACACCCAGAAGTGGAGCTGGCCGAGGAACTCGTTGTACATCTTCCCCGACATTTTGGGGAACCAGTAATAGAAGCCAGCGAACAGGCTGAACACCGCGCCGAGGCTGAGCACATAGTGGAAGTGCGCGACCACGTAATAGGTGTCCTGCATGTAATCGTCGATGCCGCCATTGGCGAGCACGACGCCCGTCACGCCGCCGACGGTGAACATGAAGATGAAGCCGATCGCCCAGACCATCGGGGTCTTGAAGCTGATCGAACCGCCCCACATCGTCGCGATCCAGCTGAAGATCTTGATGCCCGTGGGCACCGCGATGATCATCGTCGCGGCGGTGAAATACATCTTCACATCGACCGGCAGGCCCGTGGTGAACATGTGGTGCGCCCACACGACGAACCCGACCACGCCGATCGCGACCATGGCATAGGCCATGCCGAGATAGCCGAACACGGGCTTGCGGCTGAAGGTCGCGACGATCTGCGAGATCATGCCGAAGCCCGGCAGGATCATGATGTAGACCTCCGGGTGACCGAAGAACCAGAACAGATGCTGGTACAGCACCGGATTGCCGCCGCCGGCGGGATCGAAGAAGGTGGTGCCGAAATTACGGTCGGTCAGCAGCATCGTGATCGCCGCGGCAAGCACCGGCAGCGCAAGCAGCAGCAGGAAGGCGGTGATCAGCACCGACCAGACGAACAGCGGCATCTTGTGGAGCGTCATGCCCGGCGCGCGCATGTTGAAGATGGTGGTGATGAAATTGATCGCGCCCAGGATCGAGCTGGCGCCGGCAAGGTGCAGCGCCAGGATCGCCATATCGACCGACGGTCCCGGCTCACCATAGGTGGAAAGCGGCGCATAGACCGTCCAGCCCGTGCCCGCGCCCGCGCCGAAAAAGGGCGAGGCGAGCAGCAGCGTGAAGGCCGGGATCAGCAGCCAGAAGCTGATATTGTTCATGCGCGGGAACGCCATGTCCGGCGCACCGATCATGATCGGGACGAACCAGTTGCCGAACCCGCCGATCATTGCCGGCATGACCATGAAGAAGACCATGATGAGGCCGTGCGCGGTAATCAGCACGTTCCACAGGTGGAGCGACTGATCGAGGCTTTCGGCGCCGCCGTGCAGCATGCTCGCCCAGGTGCCGAGATACTGGATGCCCGGCTGGGCCAGTTCGAAACGCATCAGGCCGGAAATGGCGCCGCCGATGATGCCCGCGACGATCGCGAAAATCAGGTACAGCGTGCCGATATCCTTGTGGTTCGTCGACATGAACCAGCGCGCGAAGAAGCCGGGCTTGTGCTCGGCATGGCTTTCATGCGCGTGGTCGTGGTGCGCCTCGAAAGCATCGGGAGTGATTGCGGTATCGGTCATGGCTTAGTCTTCCAGGCTTCCGGTGGCGGACTGTTCGGTGATGGGGGCGGCGCTGGCCCCGTTGACCACGGCATCGCCGGTCGGGACGATGCCCTTTTCCTGCGCGTTCGTGCTGGTGTCGTCGTTGCCCGGCGCACCGCGCTGCGCGGGCGCCGCGTCGGAAGGCGCGTTCGGATCGTTCGGCATGCTGCCGCCCTTCGAACGAACCCATGCCGCGAATTCCGCGGGCGGAACGGCTTCGACCGCGATCGGCATGAAGCCGTGACGCGCGCCGCACAGTTCGGAGCACTGGCCGAAATACACGCCCGGCTTTTCGATGGTGAACTGCGTCTCGTTCAGGCGGCCGGGAATGGCGTCGAGCTTGATCCAGAAAGCCGGGACCGCCCAGCTGTGGATGACGTCGGTCGCCGTGGTGACCAGGCGGATCGGAACGCCGACCGGCAGGACGACGCGGTTGTCGGTCGCCAGCAGGCGCGGTCCGTCGGCATCGGTGCGGAAGCGCTGGCCCGGCTGAACCTGGTCCTTTTCCTTCAGCATGTTGGCGGTGAAGCTGACATCGCCGTTGTCGGGATATTCGTACGACCAGAACCACTGGTTGCCGATCGCCTTCAGCGTCACGGCATTGTCCGGGGCCGGCTTGTACTGGTGCGCAAGCAGCTTGATCGACGGAATCGCGATGAAGACGAGGATCAGCACCGGCACGACGGTCCAGATCACCTCGATCAGCGTATTGTGCGAGGTTTTCGACGGGGTCGGGTTCGCCGCCTGCCGGTACCGGAACATCACCCAGATGAGCAGCAGCAGCACGAACACGCAGATCGCGATGATGATCGGCAGCAGAAGGTGGTTGTGGAAGTTATGCGCTTCCAAACCGGTCGGGGTGACCTGATCCTGCAGGCCGAGCGCGCCGTCAGTGGGACGACCGAGATGCGCGAAGGCGGTGACCTTTTCCTGACCGTCGGCGGTCAGTGTCGGATCGGCCGGGGTCGGCGTTGCCGAGGCATCCGGTGCGCTCGCGGCGCTGGTGGTCGCTGCCGGCGTCGCGGCAGGTTGCGGCGCTTCCTGCGCAGTCGCGGTTCCCATGCCCGCCAGCGCCAGACCCGCTGCCAAGACAATCGCTTTCAAGCCGAGTATTCGCATTATTGCTTTTTTACCCCGTTTCAGAAAATCCGCTGCGCTCGCAAGGAACACAACAGACAACACCCTCCATCTGGCCTATACGCCGCGACTTCGCGCGTCTCAAGCTTGTCGGTCGGTCTTTTTGCCGTGGTTGCGGCTTTTCGCGCCCGCGCCTAAGGATTCGGCGCGCGTTACTGCAGGAGATCGACGAGGATGGACGAAGAGGCGATTCTGGCGGAATTCAAAGCGGCGGATGCGTTGCTGGAGGGCCATTTCATCCTTTCGTCCGGTTTGCGCAGCCCGCGCTACCTCCAATGTGCCCGCGTGTTGATGAACCCCGCGCGCGGCGCGCGGCTTGCCGAAGCGCTGGTATCGCGAATCCCCGAATCCCTCCGCTCGCAGATCAGCGCGGTGGTGTCGCCGGCGATGGGCGGCGTGATCGCGGGGCAGGAGGTCGCGCGCGCGCTGGGTGTCGATGCGATGTTCCTCGAACGTCCGACGGGAACCTTCGAACTGCGCCGGGGATTCCGGCTCGATCCGGGCCAGAAGGTGCTGATGATGGAGGATGTGGTGACGACCGGTCTTTCCTCGGGCGAGGCGATCGCCGCGATCAAGGCGGCCGGCGGAGACGTCGTCGCGGCGGCCGCGCTGGTCGACCGGTCGAACGGCGCGGCGCGATTCGACGTGCCCTTCTATCCGCTCATCCGCCTCGACGTCCCGACCTATGAAGCCGATGCGCTGCCGCCCGAACTCGCGGCGATGCCGGCGGTAAAGCCCGGCAGCAGGGCGAAGGCATGAGCGATCGGGCGGCGCTTCGGCTCGGGGTCAATATCGACCATGTCGCGACCGTGCGCAACGCGCGCGGGTCGGGCTATCCCGACCCGGTGCGCGCCGCGCTGCTGGCGGCGGAAGCGGGTGCGGACGGCATCACCGCGCATCTGCGCGAGGACCGGCGCCACATCACCGATGACGATATCGCTCGGCTGTCGGACCAGCTCACGATCCCGCTCAACCTCGAAATGGCGGCGACCGACGAAATGCTGGCGATCGCGCTGCGCCATTCGCCGCACGCCGCCTGCATCGTTCCCGAAAAGCGAGAGGAGCTGACCACCGAGGGCGGGCTCGACGCCGCCGGCCAGCACGACCGGCTGGCCCCCATGGTCGGCGAACTCGCCGGCGCCGGCATCCGCGTCAGCCTGTTCATCGAGCCCGACCCGGCGCAGATCGACGCCGCGATCCGGCTCGGCGCGCCCGTCGTCGAACTGCACACCGGCCGCTATGCCGAACTGTCGGGCGCCGCACAGGCCGGCGAGCTGAAGCGGATCGCAGACGCGGCCGCGCTGGCGGCGAAGAACGGGATAGAGGTTCATGCCGGGCACGGCCTGACCTTCGACAATGTCGTGCCGGTCGCCGCGATCCCGCAGGTCCGCGAGCTCAATATCGGCCATTTCCTGATCGGTCAGGCGATTTTCGACGGGCTGGCGCCGGTGGTGAAGCGCATGCGCGCGCTGATGGACGAAGCGCGGTGATCGTCGGCCTCGGTTCCGATCTGTGCAATATCGAGCGGATCGCCAATTCGCTCGAACGTTTCGGCGATCGTTTTCTCAACCGCGTCTTCACCGAGGTCGAGCGCGGCAAGGCTGCGCGGCGGCCGCACACCATCGCCGGGACGCTGGCCAAGCGCTTCGCCGCCAAGGAGGCGTTTTCCAAGGCCGTCGGCACCGGTTTCAAGCGCGGCGTGTTCATGCGCGACATCGGCGTGGTAAATGCCCCTTCGGGTGCTCCCACGCTGGCGCTTGCCGGCGGCGCGAAGGCGAGGCTTGACGAGATGCTGCCGGCTGGCCACCTCGCCCGGATACATGTGACGCTGACCGACGATCATCCATGGGCGCAGGCTTTCGTGATCATAGAGGCGGTGCCCGATGAAAAGGCGAGTGGATGACGAGTAACGACCTGGCGTTGAATTCGGAAAGCGATCCTGCCGGCGGCGCCACACCCGCGAAGGATACGAAGAAAAAGGGCGGCGCGACCGACTGGTGGGCCGAAGCTCGCGGTATCTTCTGGCTGATTCTCGGGGTGCTCGCCTTCCACAGCCTCGTCGCGAAACCGTTCTACATCCCGTCCGAATCGATGATGCCCACGCTGCTCGTCGGCGACCGGCTGGTGGTAACCAAATATCCCTATGGCTATTCCTACGTCACGCCGACCTTTCACCTGCTGCCCTTCATCCATGGGCGGCTGTTCGGGCACATGCCGAAGCGCGGCGATGTAGTGATCGCGGTGCCCCCGGGCAGCCATGAAGACTATATCAAGCGTGTCATCGGCCTGCCCGGTGACCGGATCGAGGTGCGCGGCGGCGTCGTCTATCTGAACGGGCAGAAGATTCCGCGGCGTTTCATGGGCGACCGGATGATCCCGGTCGACGGCAATACCCATTGCGACGAAGCGCATTATTACGGGCATCGCGTGCGCGGGTCGGACGGCAAGCTGTACTGCAAGCTGCCCATCTATCGCGAGACGCTGCCCAGCGGCCGGTCTTACGACACGATCGACCTCGGTTTCCGCCCCGCCAGCGACGAATATGGCCCGATCACGGTGCCGGAGGACAAGGTCTTCCTGATGGGCGATAATCGCGACAACAGCGCGGACAGCCGGTTCAGCCTTGCCGACAATGGGCTGGGTGGGCCGATTCCCTGGGAAAATCTCGGTGGCCGCGCCGAATTCATCACCTTCTCGCTCGACGGCTATGGAAGCTTGGACCCGCTGACCTGGGGCAAGGCGTTCCGTAGCGGGCGCGCCGGAACGACGCTGCATCCCGAACAGGACGCAGCGCCCGCCAGGGGGAACTAGATGGCCGACGAGCACGTCGCGGCGCACCAGCCCGGCCCCAACGAGATGCGCGATCCGGCGATGCGCGCCGAATTGCGCCGGGCGAGCGTCTGGTTTTCGCTCGCGGTCGCGATCGGCCTGGTCGTCGTCCTCATCCAGCCGCTGCTGATTATCTTCGGCGGTCTGGTATTTGCCGCGATGCTCGACGGTGGCGTGCGGCTGCTCGGGCGCGTATTGCCGATCCCGCGCGGGTTGCGGCTGCTGATCGTCGTCGTGCTCGCGACCGCGTTCGTGCTCGGCGTCTTCTATCTGACCGGCGTCCAGATCGCGTCGCAGGCCGAACAGCTGAAGCACACCATGCAGGTACAGGCCAACAAGGTTGCTGGATGGGCCGCCGATCAGGGCATCATTCCCGGGCGGCAGGATATTGGCGGTTTGCTGAAACAGGCGCTTGGTTCGGTTGGACGGCTGACCAGCTTTGTCGGCAGCGCGGTCGGCGCGATCACCAGCCTGTTCATGATCCTCGTCATCGGCCTGTTCGTCGCGATGGAACCGCGCATCTATGACCGCGGGCTGCAATGGCTGGTTCCCAGCGACAAGCGAGAGGACTTTGCCGTCACCGTCGATCGGATGGCGTTCACGATGCGCAGGTTGCTGGCTGGGCGCCTGGTCGGCATGGCGTTCGAAGGAACGCTGACCTGGCTGCTGCTTTGGGCCGCCGGCGTGCCGATGGCGCTGTTGCTCGGCATCCTGACGGGCCTGCTCGCCTTCATTCCCAATATCGGCGCCTTTATCAGCGGCGTGCTGATGGTCTCGGTCGGGTTCAGCGCGGGGACCGATACCGGTTTCTGGGCGATCATCATCTATTTCGGCGTGCAGACGTTCGATGGCTATGTCGTCATTCCCATGGTCGCCCGGCGGACCGTCGATCTTCCGCCGGCGCTGACCCTGTCGGCGCAGATCCTGACCAGCGCGCTGTTCGGCGTCCTCGGCCTTGCGCTCGCCGATCCGATGACCGCGATGATAAAGGTTGCGCTCGAACGCGGATCGGAAATCTCCGGCAGGCCAGAAAAGCGGGAAGAGGAGGGGGACGAATGACGCTGCACCTCTATGATTATTTCCGTTCGTCGGCGGGATACCGGGTGCGCATTGCGCTGGGTCTGAAGGGCGTGGCCTACACGCGCGAGGACGTGATGCTCGTCGACAACGAGCAGCGTTCGCCCGATCACCTCGCACGCAATCCGCAAGGGCTCGTCCCGGTACTCGACACCGGCGTTGCGATGCTGAGCCAGAGCCTGGCGATCATCGACTGGATCGAGGCGAAATACCCGAACCCCGCGCTCCTGCCTGCGGAGCCGACCGCTCGTGCCCGGGTTCTGGCGCAGGTCTATGCCATCGCCTGCGACATTCACCCGATCGATAATCTGCGCGTGCTGCGCTATCTCGAACGCGACCTTGGTGTCGAAAAGGCCGCGCGCGACGACTGGTATCGCCACTGGGTCGTGCAAGGGTTCGACGCGCTGGAAAAGACCGTCGGCGACGGCCCGTTCCTGGGCGGCGATGCGCCCAATCTCGCCGATGTCTGCCTGGTGCCGCAGATGTTTAACGCGCGCCGCTTCGATGTTCCGCTAGACGCCTATCCCGGACTTGTTCGTGCCGATGCCGCGGCAAGCGAGCTCGATGCGTTCGCCCGGGCGCATCCCGACCGCGTAAAGGGCGTCGCGTCGCTCTGATCGCCATCGCCCGCGCGCCCGGCGCGATTGAACTTTGGCGTACCGATCCCCATCTGCGCCGCGCTTTTGACGCAATTCGTCGGTAGCGCGCATTGTCCGGGCGGATCGCCTGCCCGATGCCGTACTAGATCAGGGCAGCGGAAGAATCGCTTCGATGAACGGATCACAGCCCAGCCTGTCACCGACCGCCGACGCGGCGGAGCCCGCACTTGCGCGGACGGCCGATCTCGCCGGTCTGGAGCCGTTCAAGGACATCCGCCACCGCTGGCCGGTATGGCTGGGCATGGCGCTATCGCTGCTGATGGTCGCCGGCCTGGCGAAGGAGTTGTTTGATCAGGGCCTTGTCGGGCTTTCGCGCACCCTGCCGCAGAACCCGCTATTCTATATCGCATTCTTCGTCGCTTATATCGCATCGCCGCTGTTCGATTTTCTGATCTTCCGACGGTTGTGGGATCTGACCGCGAAGGGCTTTGCGGCGCTCGTTCGCAAGCGGATCGCGAACGATGTCGTGTTCGGATATTCGGGTGACGCCTATTTCTACGCATGGGCGCGCGCGAAGATGAAGATGGTCGTCGCCCCGTTCGGCGCGGTGAAGGACGTGAGCATCCTGTCGGCGGTTGCAGGCAATGTCATCACGCTGGCGATGCTCGCCTTTGTCCTGCCCTTGGGCAAGGACCTGATGACGGGCCATCAGTTCCGCGTACTCGCCGGTTCGACCGCGATCATCTTCGCGACTTCGCTTGGTTTCCTGTTGTTTTCGAGCCGTGTCTTTTCGCTGCGCCGCGCCAGGCTGTGGTGGATTTTCCGCATGCACTGCGGCCGTATCCTGCTCGGTACGGTAGCGTCCGCGTTCGCCTGGCACTTCGCCCTGCCAGAGGTTTCGCTGTTCATGTGGACGTTTCTGGCGGCGGCACGGTTGCTTGCGTCGCGCCTCCCATTGGTGCCGAACAAGGACCTTCTTTTCGCCAACTTCGCGATTATGTTGATCGGTGAAGGGCAGGCGATCTCCGACATGATCGCCTTTGCCGCCGCGTTGACCCTGCTGTTGCATGTTGTTCTCGCCGGCTTCTTCAGCCTGCAAGCGCTGATGGGAAAAGGATAATGACCGTTACCAAATTCATTTTCGCCGCACTTGGCTGTGCCTTGGTCGCCGCGCCTGCCGCGGCTCAGGCCGGGGGTACGATCGGCAGCGATGCCGCGGCCTGCAATTCGAACGACGGACCCGCGATCCGGGTCAACGTCACCGGGTTGAAGGACCGCACCGGTCGCCTGAAGCTCGAACTCTATCCGGCGACCAAGGATGATTTCCTGAAGGACGATCACGACCTTGAGCGCGAGGGCAAGACGTTCCGCCGCGTTTGGGCCGATATGCCCGCTTCGGGGCCGGTCGCGCTGTGCATCAAGGCGCCGCATCCGGGCACCTATGCGCTGTTCTTCACGCATGACCGCGACGGCAAGAACAAGTTCAATTTCTGGAAGGACGGCGCAGGCGTGCCGAGCAATGACAAGCTCGGCCGCAGCAAGCCCGATGTCGATGAGGCGGAGATCAGCGTCGGCACCGGCATTACCGTTGCGAACATCCGCGCGCAGTATCTGCGCGGTCTTTCGGGCTTCGGCCCGCTCAAGAACTGACGACGGCCGCGTTGGGCGGATGCGCGTCGTCGATGTGAACGAGTTCTACTCGCCAACCGGCGGGGGCGTGCGAACCTATCTCGAGCGCAAGATGGCGATCATGGCCGAAATGGGCCACGAACTCATCATCATCGCGCCGGGCAGAAGAGACGAGGTCGAGGAACGGATCGGCGGCGGCAGGATCATCTGGGTCAAGTCGCCGCCGCTGCTGTTCGACCGCAATTACCGCCTGTTTTTTGCCGAAGCGCCGATCCATGCCTGGCTCGACAGGCTGCAACCCGATGTCGTCGAAACCAGCTCGCCCTGGCGGCCGGGCTGGATTCTCGCCAACTGGAAGGGCGATGCGCTGAAGGTCTTCTTCGCGCATAACGACAATGTCGGGGCGTACCCGAAGCGCTGGTTCGAAGCGCTGGGTACGCCCGAACAGATCGAAGCCGCGTTCGACTGGTACAGCCGCTATATGGACCGGTTCCTGTCGCGGCTGGACGTTTTCGTCACCAACGGGCCGGCGCTCTACAAGCGCCACGCCGCGCGCGGCCTGACAGTTCACAAGTCGATGCCGCTCGGCATCCAGCGCGGTTTCTTTTCACCGGGTCTGCGCGACGAGAAACTGCGCCGCGCGCTGCTCGCCCAGCTTCAATTGCCCGAGGACGGACATCTTCTGCTCGGGCTGGGCCGTCACCATCCCGAAAAGCGCTGGCCGATGGTCTTCGACGCGGTGGAAGCCGCGGGGCACGATTTGCCGGTCGGGATGATCCTGATCGGGCAGGGCGTGCATCAGCACCGTCTCGAACGGCGCATCGCCGGCAGCCCGCACATCAAGATGTTCCGCCCCGTCTATGATCGCCCGCGTCTCGCCCGGATCATGGCAAGCTGCGACGCGCTGATCCACGGCTCCGATGCAGAGCCGTTCGGCCTTGTCGGGCTGGAGGCGCTGGCGTCGGGCCTGCCGCTGGTCGTTCCCGACGAAGGCGGCGCATATGAAATTTCCGATCCGGTCTATGCCGAAACCTATGCCGCGCGCGATGCGCGTTCGGCGACGCAGGCGATCAAGCGTCTGTTCGCGCGCGACTGGAAAATCCTGAAGGCAGCCGCCAATCACGCCGCCGAACATGTCCGCACCGACCGCGATCACGCCGCCGACCTGATCGACTATTATCAGACGCTGATCGACGAACGCGCCAGGCGCCGCGCCGCCTGATTCCGGTCGCGCGAAGATCAGCGAGGGGCGACATCGTCGAACCGCCCTTCGGCAAGCTCGGGGGTGAACGCGTCATCGGGACCGATGGTGGCGGTGGCTCAGCCCGTCCGGACCCTCGGCGCCCCTGGTCGTGAACGGGCACCGAGGATACCGGCCGGTCTCAGATCTTTTCCGGATAGATCGGCTGGATGTCGACGGGGATCGATCCCATCGACCCGATTACCTTTTTGGCATTGGCGTCGAGATGCGCCCATTTGCCCATGAACGCCTTGGTGCCGTCATAATCGCCCGCCGCCTGCAGCGCGAGGATGTCGTGCAGCAGGTCATGCACGCCGCTTTCCATCTTCGCATTGTCGACGCGGAAACGCTGTGCCTGTTCGTCCCAGGTGATCGCGCCCTTGTTCTGCAGATAGGCGAGCTGCATCGCCGCGCCTTCGCCGTGCGCTTCCTCGGTGCCGAAGCGTACCGAGCGGAACAGGCCGGCGACATAGGATGCGAATAGCTGGGGCCGTTCGGAGATGGGCAGTTCGCCCTTCTGCATCATGAACAGGATGTTCCACACGCCCGCAACATCGGCCTTGGCCTCTTCGAGCGCCGATGCCTGGTC
This sequence comes from Stakelama marina, assembly GCF_018122655.1. Taxonomy (GTDB): domain Bacteria; phylum Pseudomonadota; class Alphaproteobacteria; order Sphingomonadales; family Sphingomonadaceae; genus Sphingomonas; species Sphingomonas marina. The sequence goes on along the minus strand of NZ_JAGRQC010000002.1, from coordinate 359,175 downwards.
CTTCAGTTCGGCATCGACCGTGGTCTGGCGACCGTCGACGGTGATCGTGCCCGGCCCCAGGCTGTGCGACAGCTCGTGGAACAGTGTCTCGAGCTGCATGTATTTCTTCACCACCAGCCCGGCCTGATCCTTGGCCAGCACCAGCGGCGCCATCGGTTTCAGGATGCGCTCATATTTCGCGCCGAGCACGTTCGACAGGATCACCTTCTTCGCGCCCTTTGCCTCGCGCACGCGCTCGTCGTTCGGCAGGTTGAACGCGATGGTCTGCACGCCGGGCACATTGTCGCCGCCGCCATGGATTTGTTCCGCGACCGCGATCGGGCTTGCGAAGCCGCGGCGGAAATTCTTCGCCTCGTCGGGTTCGGGGAGGTTGCCCTCCATGTCCTTGAGGTATTTCTTGTACTTGGCGAGCGCCGCCGATTCCTGCGGGTCCTTCAGCGTCACGAAGCTCTCGAACGCCGCCTTCTGCCCGAACAGCCGGTCGGTATAGACTTCATACGGCCCGATCGCGACTTCGATCGGCGTATCCTTCAGGTCCATCCACGCGAGTTCGCTTTCGAAATAATCGTCGGTGCGGAACGCCTTGGCGCGCAGGTGGAGGAACTTCTTCAGGCTGGGATTGCTCGTCGTGTCGGCCGCCTGGTCGAGCAGCTTTGCGGCAGGCTCCAGCCACTGTTTGTATTCGACCGAATAGGGCACCGCGACCAGCTTGTCGCCGTCGCGCTTCACCACGGTATAGAGGCTGGTCAGCGCCTTCTTCTGGTCGGGATGCGCCTCGACATATTTGTTGAATTCGTCGCGCGTCATGTCGGGCGGATAGAAGCCCGCGCCCTCGGGAAACTTCGCCTCGCCCCAGAAGGGCCGAAATTCTGCCAGGCTGTCCCACGGCCCGAAATTGAGGTCGAACATGTCGAGCAACTGCTGCTTGTTCGGCGCGTCGCTGTTCGCGATCTGCTCGCGCACCTGCGGCAGGTTTGCGCCGCGCTGCCGCAGGTAGATCGCGTTCATGTAATCCGATGCCTGGATCAGCAGGTTCACCACCTTGCGCTGTTCGTCGTTCAGGAAGCTCGTGTCCGGCTTCATGTCGATCCGCGCGATCTTCGCGCGCTGCGCGTCGAGCGAATAATTGTCCTGGCCGGCATCGGCAGTGGTGTTGCCCGTCGCCGCGTTGTTGCCGCCGTTTCCGTTCGGCGTGCAGGCGGTGGTGGCGAGCAGCAGGGCGATGAAAGTCTTGCGCATTCCCATCCTCAAGATTGTGCCGCATATTCGGGCGGCATCGGTTTCGTTGGCGACGGGTCTAGCGCGGCGTGCACCCGCTGTCACGAACCCGCCATATCCGGGCGCGATAGGGCTGCGCATTGCCGTATCCGCAGGAACGAGGATTTTTGATTATGACGCTTTCGATCGACCGGCGCTCGCTGTTGCTCACGGGAACGCTGGGTATCGGCGCTTTTGCGGTTCCCGGTTTCGGCTGGGCGGCGACGGTCGCCGCGGCGAAGGGTTTCACCCATTCGGTCGCGAGCGGAGAGCCATCGGCCGATTCGATGCTGTTGTGGACGCGCTATATTCCCGCCGATGGCGGACAGGCCGAACTGAAGGTCGAACTGTCGCCGAACGCCGATTTCACCAAGGTGATCGAGGGCGAGCCGATGATTACCGGCCCGTGGCGCGACCACACGGTAAAGATCGTCGTTGCCGGCCTCGCTCCCGCGACGCGCTATTTCTACCGCTTCGTGGCGCCCGATGGCAGCTTCTCTCCGGTGGGACGGACCAGGACGCTGCCGGCGGGCGACGTTTCTGCCTTCAAGGCGGCGATCTTTTCCTGCTCGAACATGCCGTTCGGCTATTTCAACGCCTATGGCCATGCCGCCGACCGTGACGATATCGACCTCGCGATCCATCTCGGCGACTATTTTTACGAGTATAAGACCGGCGGCTATGCTCCTCCGGGCGGTGCGGTCGGCGGACGCTGGCCCGAGCCGGCGGGTGAGGCGATCCACCTCGCCGATTACCGGCTGCGCTATGCCAGCTACCGCGCCGACCCCGATCTGCAGCGGCTCCACCAGATGAAGCCGATGATTCTGCAATGGGACGACCATGAATCGGCAAATGACAGCTGGGAAGGCGGCGCGCAGAACCATCAGCCCAAGGAAGAGGGGCCGTGGAACCGCCGTCGCGACGCGGCGATGCAGGCCTATCGCGAATGGCTGCCGGTCTCCGAAACGCCGTGGAGCACCTACGAGATCGGCGATCTCGCCACGCTGTTCCGCACCGAAACGCGCCTTCTCGGCCGCACCGAACAGCCCGACCTTGCGCCGCTGTTCCGGTCGGAAGACCCCGAAACCGCGCTGAGGAAATTCCGCGACGGCGCCTGGATGGACCCGGGTGCGACGATGATGGGCAGCGAACAGGAGGCCTGGCTCGCGAACGCGATGGCCAAATCGGTGAAGCGCGGCAAGCGCTGGCAGGTCGTCGGCTTCGGCACGATCATGGGCGAAACGCGCACGCCCCCCGAAGCGGCGAGCTGGATTGGAAACGACGCCTCGGCCCGCACGCGCGCCTATGTCCAGAGCGGTCTGATGGCGAGCAAGGTGGGGCTGCCGATGAACTTCGACAATTGGGGCGGCTATCCCGCCGCGCGCGCGCGGTTCCTGAAATCGGCGCAGGACATGGGGTCGGAACTGATCGTCATCTCGGGCGACAGCCACAATGCCTGGGCGTATGATCTCGGCCATGACGGCAAGCCGGCGGGCGTCGAATTCGCCGGCCAGTCGGTCACCTCGCCCGGCTTCGAAGCCGCGACCGTGGTCGATCCGAAGGTCGTCGCGAAGGGGCTGGCCGGCTTCAATCCCGAGCTCAAATGGTGCGACACCAGCAATCGCGGCTATATGACGCTTTCGCTCACGCCCGACCGCGCGACCAACGAATGGCTGTTCTGCGACACGGTGCTGAAGAAGTCGGACCGCGTGACGCTTGGCCACAGCGCCACCGTCACGCGCGGCGCGAAGGTGATGAACGGCTAGACTATTTCGTCATGCCGAACGTGATTCGGCATCCGGAAACGCAAACGCTGCGGAATCTGGATGCTGACTTTCGTCGGGATGACGGTTTCGATTGATACGCTGGTCCCGACTGGCAAGCGAGGTGCGTCACCCCTCCAGGCTCTTCGACGCCTGTTCGAACATGTCCTTCGACAGGCCCGGCACGGCGAGGATGCGTTCCAGTTCGGCGCGCATCATCTCGGCGCGCTTCGCATCGACGCGCTTCCACCGGCCGAGCGGCGGGAGCAGCTTGGCGGCGGTCTGCGGGTTGATCTTGTCGAGCGCGATCAGCTGGTCGGCGACGAAGCGATAGCCACGCCCCGACGCATCGTGAAATGCGCGCTGGTTGACGCTGAACGCGCCGATCAGCGAGCGGGCGCGGTTCGGGTTGGACAGTTTGAAGTCGGGATGCCGGGCAAGTTGTTCGACCTGTTCGGGCGTGTCGTCGCGCGCCGACAGCGCCTGCGTCGAAAACCATTTGTCGAGCACCAGGCTGTTGTCCGAATAGCGGTTGTAGAAAATGTCGAGCGCGGCGACGCGCTCGTCCGACGTGCCACCCGCCAGCGTGGTCAGCGCACCCTGCCGGTCGGTCATGTTGTCGGCCTGTTCGAACTGCACGAAGGCAAGGCTCGCCGCATCGGGCGCGCCTGACGCGGTGATATAGCCCAGCGCCACCGTCTTCAGCCGCCGCGCACCCTTTGCCGCGGGCGAATATTCGAAGCGGTTGGCCTTTGCCTGTTCGTACGCCGCACGCCATTCGCGTTCGAGCGAGCGGCCGAGATCGCGGCGCAGTGCCTCGCGCGCGCGGTGGATCGCCTCGGGATCGACGAGCGGCATCTGGTCGCCGATGAAGCTTTCCGACGGCAGCAGCACGGCCTCGGCGATGAAGGCGCTGTCGAGCGTTTCGTCGCCAAGCGTATTGCGCACTGCCTCGACGACATTGTCATGCTCGGCGCGGCCATGGGTGACGCTGGCGACGAGCGTGTCGAGCATCAGCTGTTGCATCGCCTCGTACCGCGCGAACGGGTCGTCGTCGCGCGCCGAGAGGAAGGCGAGGTCGGCGGGCGTCCGGTTGGTCTCGACGATGACCGGCGCCGAAAAGCCGCGGTTGATCGAAAGCACGGGGCGTTCGGAGATGCCCTCGAATATGATCTCCTCGCTCTCGCCCGACAGCAGCACGAGATGTTCGTCGCCCAGTTCGGCTCCGGTATCGCTGCCGAACAGCTTGATCCTAAGCGGCAGGACCATCGGCTCCTTGACCGGCTGGCCGGGTGTCGGCGGAACCGTCTGGCGCAGGCTCAGCACCGCGCGGCCGCCGCCTGCTTCATGGGTCAGCGTCGCCGTAACGCGCGGCGTGCCGGCCTGGCTGTACCAGCGGCGGAACTGGATCAGGTCGATACCGCCCGCTTCCTCCATGCAGGTGACGAAATCCTCGCAGGTCGCCGCCGTCCCGTCGAAGCGGTCGAAATACAGGTCTGTGGCGGCGCGGAATCGCTGCGGCCCCAGCATCGTCGCCATCATGCGGATCAACTCGGCGCCCTTGTTGTAGATCGTCGCGGTGTAGAAGTTCGAAATCTCCTGATACGCGTCGGGGCGCACCGGATGCGCCAGCGGCCCGGCATCCTCGGGGAACTGCGCGGCGCGCAGCGCACGGACATCCTCGATCCGCTTGACCGCATGGCTGCCCTGATCGGCCGAAAAGCTCTGGTCGCGAAAAACGGTGAAGCCTTCCTTCAGCGAGAGCTGGAACCAGTCGCGGCAGGTGATGCGATTGCCCGACCAGTTGTGGAAATATTCATGCGCGACGACGCCGGCGATGCCGTCATAATCGTAATCGGTCGCGGTGTCGGGGTCGGCGAGGATGTAGCGGCTGTTGAAGATGTTCAGCCCCTTGTTCTCCATCGCGCCGAAATTGAAATCGTCGACCGCGACGATGTTGAACACGTCGAGATCATATTCGCGGCCATAGGTCGCCTCGTCCCACGCCATCGCCGTCTTCAGCGCATGGAGCGCATGGTCGGTGCGCGGCAGGTCCTTTTCGCGCACCCAGATGGCAAGCTGCACGTCGCGGCCCGACTGGGTGGTGAAGGTCGCGCGATTGGCGGCAAGGTCGCCTGCGACCAGCGCGAAAAGATAGCTCGGCTTGGGGAAGGGGTCGCCCCATTCGGCCCAGTGGCGGCCGTCGCCCGCATCGCCCGACGCCACCGGATCGCCGTTTGCCAGCAATATGGGGTAGCGCGCCTTGTCCGCCGTCATGCGAACCTTGTACCGGCTCAGCACATCGGGCCGGTCGGGGAAGAAGGTGATGCGGCGGAACCCTTCGGCCTCGCACTGGGTGCACAATATGCCGCCCGACGAATACAGCCCCATCAGCTGGGTGTTGCGTTCCGGGCAGATCGTTACGCGGGTCTCGACGGTATGCGACGCGCCCGGCAGCTCGATCACCAGCGTCGGGCCGTCCATGCACCAGTTCGACCAGTCCTCGCCATCGACGCGGACCAGTTCGGGCGTCAGCCCGTCGCCGTCGAGGCGGAGCGGCCGGTCATGCTCGCCATTGCGCTCGACGCTCAGCGTCGCCTCGACCGTGGTCGCAGCCGGATCGAGCGCGAAGTCCAGGCTGGTTTCCGGCACCATCCAGTCGGGCACGAGATAGTCCTCGCGGCGGGTGACGCTGGGCTGGCCGGTGTGCTGGACGTCGAGCATTGCGTATCGGACCTGTTCAGTTGGGGCAGGGTACTGCCGCGGACAAAAAACCCGCGCGGCCAGTTGCGCCGCGCCTTTACGCTGCTAACCCTCGGTTAACGATCGCACAACAGAGGATGCCCATGGTTCGTTTCCTTTTGCCGCTCGGCCTTGTCGCAATGGCTGGCGCGGCTGCCGCGCAACCGGCGCTTTCGGCCGAAAGGCCCGCCAGCGAGGCCGCAGCGCGCAACGCCGCTATCACCAGGGCGCTGCCGCCCGATCAGGCGGCGATGAAGGCGCATGTCATGTTCCTCGCCTCCGACGAGATGCGCGGGCGAGAGGCGGGCAGCGAGGAATATGACATCGCCGCGCAATATGTCGCCGCGCAATTCTATGCCGCCGGGCTCCGCCCCGCGGGCGACGATGGCGGCTATCTTCAGCATGTTCCGCTCGTCAGCTACAAGGCGAAGGGCGAGGGGGGTTTCACGCTGTCGCTGGGCGGGAAGAAGGTCGCGCTGAAATATGGCCGCGACTATCTGCCGATGGGCGATCCCGCAGCCGATGAAACGCGCGCCAGCGGCCAGATCGTGTTCGTCGGGCAGGGTATCGTTGCCCCGCAACACGACCGGAACGATTATGCCGGCGTCGATGTCGCGGGAAAGATCGTCGCGATCGTCACCGGCGCGCCCGACAGCTTCGGCGGCGAGGAACGCGCGCATTTCGGCAGCACGACGAACAAGATCGTCGAAGCCGGAAAACACGGTGCGGCGGGTGTCGTGCTGATGATGCCGCCGGGCGAATCGGTGGCGGGGATGCAGCGCCTGGCCGACCATGCCCGGATGACCTGGGTCGATGCCGATGGCAACGGCCACCGCCCCGCTGCTGACACGCCGTTACTGGGCGTCATCGGCGGAGAGGCGACCGAAATGCTCGCCAAGGCCGCCGGGGTCGATGGCAAGGACATGGCCGCCGGGATGCGCGACGGCACGTTTCGTCCGACCGTCTTTCCGGCAACACTGAATGCCGAGGTGGAGACCGATCGCCGGCGCGTCGAAAGCTCGAACGTCGCCGGCATCCTTCCCGGCAGCGATCCGGCGCTGAAGGATCAGGTGGTCATTCTGTCGGCGCATCTCGACCATGTCGGCGTCGGCAAGGCCGATGCGGCGGGCGACACCATCTATAACGGCGCAGAGGACAACGCCGTCGGCATCGCTTCGCTGATCGAGGAGGCGAAGCGGTTCAAGGCGAGCGGAAAGCCGCCGCGCCGCTCGATCCTGTTCCTCGCCGTCACGGCCGAGGAAAAAGGGCTGGTCGGTTCCGAATATTTCGCATTCCATCCGACGGTGCCGAAGGAAAACCTGGTCGCCGACGTCAATCTCGACATGCCGATCATCACCTATCCGTTCGAGGACGTGATCGCGTTCGGCGCCAAGCGCTCGACGCTGGGGCCTATCGTCGAGCAGGCGGCGGCCGATGCGGGTGTCACCTTCTCGCCCGATCCGATGCCCGAAATGGGCCTGTTCGTGCGTTCCGACCATTACCGCTTCGTCCAGCAGGGCATCCCTTCGGTCTTTCTGTGGCCGGGCGAAAAGGGGCCGGGCAAGAAAGCGGTCGAAACCTTCTTTGCCGAGCATTATCACAAGCCGTCGGATCAGATCGGCAAGTCGGGGATCGACTGGGCGCAGGGTGTGCGCTTCATCGACGTCAATTACCAGATCGCGCGCGCCATCGCCGATGCCGACCACCGCCCGGCCTGGAACAAGGGCGATTTCTTCGGCACGCTTTATGGCGGCTATGGCGCGAAATAGGGGAATCGCCGGGTCATGCGGCTGCTGATCTTCGGACTGGGCTATACCGCGTCGCGGCTCGCCGCCGCGCTCGGCGAGCATGGCGCGGTGGTGCAGGGCACGACGCGCGACGGGCGTGGCGGCTCGATCCGGTTCGACGACCGCGAGGCGGTCGAAACGGCGATCGCCGCTGCCACGCACATCCTTTCATCGGTTCCGCCCGCTGACGGAGCGGACCCGGTGCTGGCGTCCTATGGCGAAGCGCTGCGGCGTTCGGATGCGTGGCTCGGCTATCTCTCCTCGACCGGCGTATATGGCGATGTCGGTGGTGCGTGGGTCGATGAAGGCGCACCGATCGGGAGCGGGCGGCGCGTGGCGCGGGCCGATGCCGATGCCGCATGGCTGGCGCGCGGTGCGCGCGTGTTCCGGCTTCCCGGCATCTACGGCCCCGGCCGCTCGGCGCTCGACCGCGTGGCGAGCGGCAAGGCGCACCGCGTCGATGTGCCGGGTCAGGTCTTCAGCCGCGTGCATGTCGATGACATCGTGTCCGGCGTCATTGCCGGGATCGATGCTCCGGCGGGCGCGTACAACCTGTCCGACGACGAACCCGCCGGCCACAATATGGTGATCGAATATGCCGCGGCGTTGCTCGGCACCGCTCCGCCGCCGTTCGTCGCGCTCGATACGCTGTCGCCGATGGCGCAGGGCTTCTATGCCGAGAATCGCCGCGTCGCGAACGGCAAGGCGAAGCGCGTGCTCGGCTGGCGGCCGCGCTACCGCGATTATCGGTTGGGCCTGCGCGCCCTCAGCGCCACGACCAGCCCGGTCACCGCCAGCACGCCCCCGGCAATCGCGAAGCCCGACCAGCGATAGCCCTCGAACACGGTCGAGAAGCCCATCGCGATGATCGGCACCAGCACGCTGGAATAGGCCGCCTTGGCCGGGCCGATCACGCGGATCACGCCGAAATAGAGCGTGAAGTTGAGCGCGCTTGCGAAAATGCCGAGATAGGCGACGCCGGCCCAGTAGCCGGGCGATGTCGATCCCACCGGTGCGCCCAGCGTCGTCCAGGCGAAGGCGCCGTTCATCGCGGCACCGATCAGCATCGCGGTGGCGAGCATCGGCACCATCGGATAACGCCGCGAAAATCCCGTCGCCTGCATGACGTTCGCGACCGATGCGGCGAGCATCCCCAGCACGGCCAGCGCGATGCCCAGCCAGACCGTGCCGGTCGCCGACAGGTCGGCGCGCGCCTCCTGCACGAACAGCAATGCGATCCCGACAACCGCGAGCGCCGATCCGGCGAGCAGCTGCACACCCATGCGCTGACCGAGAAAGATGCGCGCAAGCAGCGCGTTGGGCACTAGCAGCAGCGCGATGATCGCCGCGACCAGCCCCGATGTGATGTAATGTTCGGCCTGATAGACGAAGTTGAAGTTGAGGCAGAACTGGCTGAGCCCCAATCCGGCGGCGAACAGCAGCCCGCGCGGGTCGATCGGGAAGCGCTCGCGCCGCCACAGCGCCAGCGCGAACATCACGGTGCTCGCGGTCAGGAAGCGATAGGTTACCGACCATGCCGCCGGAACCTCGGCGATCTGTCCGCGGATGACGATCCAGGTCGATCCCCAGATCAGCGTCACGACGGCAAAGGGAATAAGGACCGCCAGCCGCGTCGAGCGCGGCGGCTCGCGGTCCCCGCCGGCCGGGGCCGGTGCGGCTGTCGGGGGCGTCACAAGGCCCGGATCGCGTCGGCGAGCGGGCGTACCGCGTCGGCATCCTGATCCCACGACACCACCAGCCGCACCTCGCCCGGCGCCCAGTCGTAGAAATCGAAGCCCAGCCCGCGAAGATGCGCGGCTTCTTCGGCGCTCGCCTTCAGGAACACCTCGTTAGCCTCGACCGGATAGACCAGCCGCTCGCCCGCGGCATCGGCCAGCATCGCCGCCGTTTCGTTCGCCGCGCGGGCATTGCGCAGCCACACATCGCCGTCGAGCATCGCGAGGATCTGCGCGGCCAGATAGCGGCCCTTCGACAGCAGATGGCCCGCGCGCTTGCGGTGATATTCGCTCGCATCGGCAAGCTCGGGCTTGAAGAAGACCAGTGCCTCGGCGCTCATCCCGCCATTCTTGACGAAGCCGAAGCTCAGCGCATCGACGCCCGCGCGCCAGGTCAGGTCGGCGGGCGACGCGCCGCTGTGCACCACCGCATTGGCGAAGCGTGCGCCGTCCATGTGGAAACCCAGCCCGCGCTCCTTCGCCAGCGCGCCGATCGCGGCGACTTCCTGCGGCGCATAGACAAGGCCGTATTCGGTCGCGTTGGTGATCGAGATCGCGTGCGGCTGCACCTGATGCACATCATCGCGAATGCGCCCGACGACCGCCTCGATCGCATCGGGCGTCAGCTTCGCGCCCGGCCCCTCGGCGAGCATCAGCTTCGCGCCGTGGGTATAGAATTCGGGCGCGCCGCATTCGTCGTTCTGGATATGCGCTTCGCGGTGGCAGACGATGCCGCCATGCGGCTGGCACAAGGCGGCGAGCGCGAGGCAGTTCGCCGCCGTGCCGGTCGGCACCCACAGCGCGCGCACCTCGGTTTCGAACAGTTCGGACAGCCGCGAATCGAGCGACTGGCTCCAGCGGTCGCCGTCATAGGCGGTGTCGAGCTGGTTCGCGGCGCTCAGCGCGGCGAGAACTTCCGGGCAGGCGGGGGCGGCGTTATCGGAAAAGAAGCGCATGCCCCGCGCCTTGCTGCGACATGCGGCCCGCGTCAACGGTCAACCCGCTATTCCTGCGGTTCGGGCTCCCGGTTGCGGCGCTGCTCGGGCGGCGCGGGGGCGGGCGGAGGACCGGCGGGCTCGCGCGTGCGGCCCATGCGGATGCCGCCATCGGGGTCGATCCTCAGATTGAGCCCGATCCCGTTCAACTGCCCGTTGATCTCCAGCGCCGCGTCGGGGCTCACCAGATTGTCGCCGAAACCTTCTGGAAGGCCGCCCTCGTCATTCGCCGGCGCCGCTTCCGGCTGCGGCTTCTGGCGTGCGCTCACGCCCAGCGCCTGCGTCATGAAATCGCGCCAGATGCGTGCGGGCAGGCCACCGCCGGCAAAGCCCGGGTTGGGCGTATTGTCGTCATTGCCGAGCCATACGCCCGTCACCAGCCCGCCGGCATAGCCGATGAACAGCGCGTCGCGATTGTCCTGCGTAGTTCCGGTCTTGCCGAAGGTCGGGATCGACAGCGCGGCGGCATGGCTGGTGCCGCGATCGACCGACGCGGCGAGCAGGGTGCGCATCCCCTCCAGCTCGCGCCGGCCCAGCGGGCGTGTCGAGCCGCGCAGCGCATCGAGCCAGGATTTGCCTTCCTCGTCGGTGGGCAGGCCGTGCGGTTCGACCGGCGCCTCGCCATTGGCGATGGCGGCATAGGCGGCGGTCAGTTCGAGCAGCGACACCGACGAGGTGCCGAGCGCGATCGTCGCCTCGTCCGGGATCGGCGAGGTGATGCCAAGGTCGCGCGCGGCGCGGATCACCGCCTTCGGCCCGACCTTGTCGGTCAGCCGCGCCGCGGCGACATTGCTCGAGATAGCAAAGGCGGTCGTCAGCGGGATCGGCCCGCGATACCGGCCGTCATGATTTTCGGGCGACCAGTCGCCGATGGTGACCGGATCGTCATCGACCTTCGATTCGGGACTCATCCCCGAACGCAGCGCCGCCAGATAAACGAACAACTTGAACGTCGAACCCGGCTGGCGCTTCGCCTGAACCGCGCGGTTGAACGCGCTTTCGGCATAATCGCGCCCGCCGACCATCGCGACGACGCGGCCGTCGGGGCGCATCGCGACGATCGCGACCTGCGACTTCTTCAGCCCCGCCCGGCGTACCGCGCGTTCGGCGGCGCGCTGCATCCGCGTCTCCAGCGTTGTGCGGATTTCCTGCTCGGCGGTCAGATCGCCCGCCGCCGCGCGCGCATCGGGCAGCACCCAGTCGGCAAAATAGGTGCCGCTTGGAATGTCCTTGGTCTTGCGCAGCTTCAGTCTGGCGGGTTTTACCGCATCGGCCTGCGCCTTGGTCAGGAACCCGGCGGCGGCCATTGCGCCCACGACGACCTCCTGCCGCGCGCGCGCTCCTTCAAGATTGTCGGTCGGGTCGAGCCGCGACGGCGCCTTGACGAGCCCCGCCAGCATCGCCGCCTGGCCGGTGGTCAGGTCCGCCGGATCGCGGCTGAAATAATGGTGCGCGGCGGCATCGAGGCCATAGACATTGTCGCCGAAATAGATGTTCGACAGATAGCGTGACAGGATCTCGTCCTTCGACAGCCAGGCCTCCAGCCACAATGCGATCAGCGCCTCGCGCGCCTTGCGGCCGATCGTGCGGTCGGCGCTCAGAAACGCGTTCTTGGCAAGCTGCTGCGTGATCGTGCTGCCGCCCTCGGTCGAACCGTCGGTGAAGGTGTTGTGGATCAGCGCGCGCGCAATGCCGCGCGGGTCGATGCCCCAATGGCTGTAGAAACGCCGGTCCTCGATCGCGATGAATGCCTCGGTTACGCGCTTGGGCAGCTTTGCGGCATCGACCGGCGATCCGATGATCGCGCCGCGCTTGGCGATCGGCGTACCGTCCGCCGACAACAGCGTGATTGACGGCGGCACCGGCGGCTCGAGCGATTTTGACAGCGGCGCGGTGAACGCCAGCCAGCCGATCGCGATGATGACGAGGATGATGAACGCCGCCATGCCGCGCACGAACCAGCGCCAGCGCTTGCGCCACTTGGCCGGTGTTTCGGCGTGGGTGTCGTCTTCGAACTGCGGTTGGGCGCCGGTCGGTCCGTGGCCGGGGAACGCGCCGCTGTCGAACGGGTCTGACTGGTCGTATCGCATCGTTTCGCGGAATTACTGTCCGAATGCTGTATTAGTCACATATAACAGCAAGCGCAATATCGGCGTAAAGCGGCCGCCTGCTCCTCCGCGGGCAGCGTCTTTAGCACGAAACGAACGAATTTATAGTGGGCGGGGGCTCAGGCTTCGAGCTCGATGTCCCAGTACAGCCAGTCGTGCCAGGTTTCGTGCAGATAATTGGGCGGAAAGCTGCGCCCATGTTCCTGCATCTGCCAGCTTGTCGGCCGAATCGGCTTGATGTGGAGCGGCATCGCCGCCTGTCTGGGCGTACGCCCGCCCTTTTTCAGGTTGCACGGCGCGCAGGCGGTAACGACATTCTCCCACGTCGTCCGGCCGCCTTGCGCGCGCGGCACGACATGGTCGAAGGTCAGGTCGCTGGGGGCGCCGCAATATTGGCAGACGAACTTGTCGCGCAGGAACAGGTTGAACCGCGTGAAAGCGGGAAAGGCCGACGGCTTCACATATTGGCGCAGCGCAATCACCGACGGCAGCTTCATCGACGCCGACGGGCTGTGCACCTCGCGCTCGTAATAGGAAACGATGTTCACCCGATCCAAAAAGACCGCCTTGACGGCGGTCTGCCAGGGCCAGAGGCTCAAGGGGTAATAGCTGAGCGGCGTGTAATCGGCGTTCAGCACCAAAGTCGGGCAACTGTCCGGATGTCGGATCAGATCGGGATGGTACATGACACGCCCCTCAGCCGCGGTTCCTGCACCGTCCTGTCGCCGAGCAGGATGACGCCATGATGACAGCACGACCCGTGACTCATGGTCAAGGCTTCTTGTGATGGCGGACACAATTACCCGTTTCGCCCCCAGCCCGACCGGGCGGCTTCATCTCGGCCATGCCTATTCGGCGATCCGGGCGCATGATTTCGCACGCGATCGCGGCGGACGCTTCCTCCTTCGGATCGAGGATATCGACGGCACGCGTAGTCGGCCCGAACATGTCGAGGCGATTATGGCCGACCTGCAATGGCTCGGCCTCGACTGGGACGGAGAGGCCACTTTCCAGTCGCAACGGCTGGATCGCTACGGTGCCGCGCTCGACGATCTGAAGGCGCGCGGCCTCGTCTATCCATGCTTCTGCACGCGGGCGGAGATTGCGCGTGAAATCGCCGACAGCGCCCGTGCCCCGCATGCGGGGCCGGACGGTCCGGTCTATCCCGGGACGTGCCGAGCGTTGGAACCGGCCACGCGTGATCGCCGGTTGCAGGCCGACCCCCATGCCTGGCGACTCGACATGGAGGCAGCGCTCGCCGCTATCGTCGCCCCGGGGCTGATCCGGGGGCCAGGGAACATCGCCGACGACATGCGAGCCGTTGCCGGTTCTTTAGGAATGGCGGATCAGGTCCGGCATGACGGGATCGTCCCTCCCGGCAAGCTCATCTGGCACGATGAATTTTCCGGCACCGTCGCGGCAGACCCCGCGGCGCACGGCGATGTCGTGCTTGCGCGAAAGGATGCGCCGGCCAGCTATCATCTCGCGGTGACGCTCGACGATGCCGCGCAGGGCGTGACCGACATCGTGCGCGGAACCGACCTCCTTCCGGCGACCGATGTCCAACGCCTGCTTCAGGCGTTGTTCGGCCTGCCCACGCCCGAATATCATCACCACGCGCTGCTCGCGGGCCCCGATGGCGAACGGCTCGCCAAGCGCCACGGCGCCCCCACGCTGGAATCGCTGCGGATGGCCGGCGAAGATGGCAGGGCGCTGGCCCAATCGCTGCGCGCCGGGCGGTTGCCTGTTGGCTTTATGCTCGGCAATGCCTAGATTGGGTCCATGACGACGTTTCTGGTCATCCTGCTGATCGGCGCCATGCTCGCTACCGTGGCGGCGCTTATTCGCGGCATCGTCACCTTCCTCAAGAGCAGTTCGGAAGAGGTGCGCGGCGGTGAAGGGCCCAGCGCGTCGAGCATCAAGTCGAACAAGATGATGCAGGCACGCATCCTGTTTCAGGCGCTGGCGATCGTGATCGTCGTGCTGCTGCTGTTCGCCGCGGGCAAGACCTGAACTCCGTGGTCCGGCTCAACCGGATCTATACGCGTACCGGCGACGACGGCACGACCGGCCTTGCCGATGGTTCCCGCATTCCGAAGTCCGATCGCCGCATGGCAGCGATCGGCGATGTCGATGAAGCGAACAGCGCGATCGGCATAGCCATCGCCGCGCTCGCGGATAGCGACGTCGCTGCCATGCTCAAGCGTATCCAGAATGATCTGTTCGATCTCGGTGCCGATATCGCGACGCCGGGCGACGATTTCGCGCCTTCCGAGACGACCCTGCGCATCGTCGCGTCGCAGGTCGAGCGGCTGGAGGGCGATATCGACCGCCTGAACGGCGAACTCGACCCGCTGCGGAGCTTCATCCTGCCCGGTGGAAGTGCCGCCGGGGCGGCGATCCATCTCGCGCGGGCGGTCGCACGCCGTGCAGAACGCACCGCAGTCGCCGCGGCGGCGGAGGTAGCGCTCAACCCGCTCGCGCTGGCCTATCTGAACCGCCTCTCCGATTTTCTGTTCGTTCTCGCACGGAGCGTGAACAAAAGTGGTGAGGGGGACGTTCTCTGGGTTCCGGGTGCGTCACGATGACCGGATGCACTGCGGACCGGCAGTTGGCCGGGGGGACAATGCTACGGTCGCGCAACGTGGGGAAGCATCATGCCAGCCATACCAGCCGCCAGAACTTGCGAACCCGGGCCGTTACAGCGCCGCTATCGTGACGTTCGCGCACTGAGCGAAGCGCTCGCCGCACCGCTTTCCGACGCCGATGCCACCGTCCAGTCGATGGAAGATGCGTCGCCCGCCAAATGGCATCTCGCGCATATCAGCTGGTTCTTCGAAACCTTCATCCTGCGCGACCATGTGCCCGGCTATTCGCTTTACGACGAGCGCTTCCCGTTCCTGTTCAACAGCTATTACGAGGCGGAAGGCGCGCGCCACACACGCGCGCGGCGCGGCATGGTGACGCGCCCGACGCTGGGCGAAGTGCTTGCCTATCGTGCGCATGTCGATGTGGCGATGATGGATGCGCTGCCCGATTTGCCCGAAGATGTTCGGGCGCTGGCAGAACTCGGCTGTCATCATGAGGAACAGCATCAGGAACTGATGCTCACCGACATGCTCCATCTGTTCGCGCAGAACCCGGTCGAACCCACGATCTGGCCGGGAGAACGCAAGGTGCCGGTCGACCTTCCAGGGCAGATCGGCTGGATCGAACATGGCGGCGGGCAGGTCGAGATCGGCCATGACGGCACCGGCTTCGCCTTTGATTGCGAAGGGCCGCGCCATACCGAGCTGCTCCATCCGCACGCCATCGCCGACCGCACGATCACCAACAGCGAATGGGCAGCGTTCATCGCCGATGGCGGGTATCGCGACCCCCGGCACTGGCTGTCGGACGGCTGGGCCTGGGTGCAGGCGAACGGCATCGACGCGCCGCTATACTGGGAACGTCGTGACGACGTCTGGACACGCTTCGGCCTCGACGGTCGCCGCCCGATCGACCCCGCTGCGCCGGTCACGCATGTCAGCTTTTTCGAAGCCGATGCCTATGCAAGCTGGGCGGGCTGCCGCCTGCCGACCGAATTCGAATGGGAACATGCCGCAAGCGCGCATGATGCGAGCGGCGGCAACCAGCTCGACCGAGCCGGTCCCGTCGAACCGCGTCCTGCGCGCGGCGGTCCGGCATTTTTCGGCGATGTCTGGGAATGGACCGGCAGCGCCTATCGTCCCTATCCCGGTTTCCAGCCCGCCGAAGGCGCGGTCGGCGAATATAACGGCAAGTTCATGAGCGGGCAGTTCGTCCTGAAGGGCGGATCGTGCGCGACGCCGCGCGGCCATGCGCGCGCCTGCTACCGCAACTTCTTTTACCCCCATCAGCGCTGGCAGTTCACCGGCGTGCGGCTTGCGAAAGACATCTGACATGCTGAAACAGGAAGCCGGTGACGGCGAGCATTCGCTCGTCGATCCGCAATTTCGCTCCGACGTGCTCGAAGGGCTCGCCCGCCGCCCGCGCGCGATCCAGGCGCGCTGGTTCTACGACAGGCGCGGTTCGGAACTGTTCGAGGATATTACCGATGTCCCCGAATATTATCCGACCCGCGTCGAGGCTGGCCTGCTCGAAAGCGCCGGTCCCGAAGTCGCGGCGCTGTCCGCCGATGGCTGCGCGGTCGTCGAATTCGGATCGGGCTCGTCGGCGAAGACGCCCGCACTTTTGCGCCATGTCCGTCCCGCCCATTACGTCCCTATCGACATTTCAGGCGATTTCCTGCGCGACTCCGCCCGCGGCATCGCAAAGGCTTTTCCGGATATCGCCGTCCATCCGGTAGAGGCCAATTTCATGGACCCGGTGCCGCTGCCGGACGCCGTCGCCGATGCGCCGAAGCTGGGGTTTTTCCCCGGCTCGACGATCGGCAACCTCACCGCCTATGCCGCGGTCGATCTGCTGCGCACGATGCGCGCGTCGCTGGGGGAGGGATCGCGCCTTCTTATCGGTATCGACCGGATCAAGGACCCTGCGGTGCTGGTGCCCGCCTATGACGATGCGCAGGGCGTGACGGCGGCGTTCAACCTCAACCTGCTCGAACGGATCAACCGCGAACTCGACGGCACGATTCCGATCGATGCCTTCCGCCACGAAGCGCGCTGGAACGACGAGATCGCACGGATCGAGATGCACCTCGTCGCGACCCGCGATACCGCCTTTACCGTCGAAGGCCGCGA
Organism: Stakelama marina; assembly: GCF_018122655.1. Taxonomy (GTDB): domain Bacteria; phylum Pseudomonadota; class Alphaproteobacteria; order Sphingomonadales; family Sphingomonadaceae; genus Sphingomonas; species Sphingomonas marina. The sequence continues at coordinate 342,066 of NZ_JAGRQC010000002.1, read as the reverse complement.
CTTCGCGATTGCAAAGGGTGAGAGCATCCACACCGAGAACAGCCACAAATATGGGCCCCGCGACGCGCGCGCGCTGCTCCGCGCCGGCGACTGGATGCCGATTGGCGAATGGACCGATGCCGACAACCGCTTCGCGCTGATCCTCGCCGAAGCACAGCCGAGGCCGGTTGCGCCCTGATCCCGTCATTCCCGCGTAGGGCGGGGATCCATATTCTCCAGCCGTGGCGATCTGCGTGCAGACCACTGCGCTTCCGGCCCCGCCTTCGCCGGGATGACGGATGATGTTGGGGCACGCCCTGCACATCCGCCCCAAATCGGCTATGGCGCCCCCAAATCAGCTTCAAGGAAAGGATTCGCCAATGAAGACCGTAGGTGTGATCGGCGCGGGCCAGATGGGCGCGGGCATCGCGCAGGTGTCCGCCGCCGCCGGCTATACCGTCCTTCTGTCCGACGTGTCGAAGGATCGTGCCGAAGCCGGCAAGGCGGGCATCGGCAAGGCTATGCAGCGCCTGGTGGACAAGGAAAAGATCACCGCCGATATCCGCGAGACGACGCTCGCCAACATCACGCCCGTCGATGCGCCGACCGCCATGGGCGATTGCGAGCTCGTCATCGAAGCCGCGACCGAGCGCGAGGAAATCAAGCGCAAGATTTTCGAGACCGTGTCGGGCGTCCTGTCCGACAGCGCGATCCTTGCGTCCAACACCTCGTCGATCCCGATCACGCGGCTGGCGCAGGCGAGCCACGATCCTGCGCGCTTCATGGGCGTCCATTTCTTCAATCCGGTGCCGGTGATGGGCCTGATCGAGCTGATCCGCGGCCTTGCCACCTCCGACGAAACGGTCGCCGCGGTCGAGAAATTCGGCCGGTCGCTCGGCAAGGAGATCGTCCACGCCAACGACGCGCCGGGCTTCATCGTCAACCGCGTGCTGATGCCGATGCTCAACGAGGCATGTTTTGCGCTGGGCGAGGGCGTGGCGACGATCCCCGACATCGACACCGCGTGCAAGCTGGGGCTCAACCACCCGATGGGTCCGTTCACGCTCGCCGACTTTATCGGCCTCGACACCTGTCTGGAGATCACCAACGTGCTGTTCCACGGCACCGGCGATCCCAAGTTCCGGCCCGCCCCGCTGCTCGTCAAATATGTCGAGGCCGGCTGGTACGGCCGCAAGACCGGGCGCGGCTTCTACGATTATTCGGGCGACGAGCCGGTCCCGACGCGCTGACCCGGACCCCTTTCGCCGCCGGCCCGTTCTTTCCTTCGACAGGAGGGACCGGATGGACGGACAGGCGGCGGAAGAGGCTGAGGAAAAGCCGCTCGAGCATCTGCTCGACGAGGCCGAAGAGAGCGAGGAGGACGGCGAGGTTACCGTCGGCTCGCTGCTCGACGATTTCGGCAGCCGCAGTTTCGGCCCGCTGATCGCGCTGTTCGGCCTGATCGCGGTGACGCCGCCGATCGGCGCGATTCCCGGCATTCCCACCAGCATGGGGGTGCTGACGATGTTGCTGTCGGTGCAGCTTCTGTTCGGCAAGAAGCACCCCTGGGTGCCGCAGCGTCTTCAGAAAATCGGCTTTTCGAAAGACAAGGTTGAGGCGGCGCACGGGCGTGCAAGCGGGGTGCTCCGGCGGATCGACAAGCTGGTCGGCCGCCGGCTCGACTGGGCGACAAAGGGCTGGGCCGAATGGGGCGCGGCGCTGTGCTGCACGCTCCTCGCCGCGACGATGCCGCCGCTCGAACTGCTACCCTTCGCCGCCGCCGCGCCCGCGTCCGCGATCGTCCTGTTCGGCGTCGGCTTCATGGCGTGCGACGGCTTGCTGATCCTGCTCGGCTTTGCCGGTACGGCGGGCGTCGCGACGCTCGTTGCGCTCAACCTGCCGACGCTGTTCGGCTGAACCGCATCAATAGGGCAGCAGCAACCCCGCCAGCGCCGCCGACATCAGATTGGCGAGGCTGCCCGAAAGCAGCGCGCGGATGCCGAGCTTGGCGATCATCGGCCGCTGATTGGGGGCAAGGCCGCCCGTCACCGCCATCTGGATCGCGATCGACGAGAAATTGGCGAAGCCGCACAGCGCGAAGGTGACGATGGCGACGGTGCGCGGCGACAGGTCGGCGGCCTGCTTGCCGAGATCGATATAGGCGACGAACTCGTTGAGCACGATCTTTTCGCCGAACAGCCCGCCTGCCGCTCCCGCTTCGTGCCAGGGGATGTTGAGCAGATACATTACCGGCTGGAAGACATAGCCGAGCAGCCCCTGAAAGGTCAGCCCGTCGATTCCGAACCAGTGGCCGATACCGGTCAGGATGCCGTTGGCAAGCGCCACCAGCGCGACGAAGGCGAGCACCATCGCGCCCACCGCCACCGCCAGCTTGACGCCGGTCTGCGCACCCTGCGCCGCCGCCATGATCAGGTTGGCGGGCTTTTCCTCGTCATGCGTCGCCTCGGCAAGCGCGAGCTGTTCCTCCTCGGGATTGTCGCCCAGCGGCAGCTCGGCATCGCCGATCGGCTGGTCGGGATCGTCGGGCATGATGATCTTGGCCATTAGGATGCCGCCCGGCGCGGCCATGAAGCTCGCCGCAAGCAGATACTGGATCGAAATCCCCATCGAGGCATAGGCGGCAAGGATCGTCCCCGCCACGCCCGCCATGCCCGACGACATGACGGTGAACAGCTGCGCCTTGGTCAGCGTCGACAAATAGGGTTTGATGACGAGCGGCGATTCGGACTGGCCGACGAAGATGTTCGCAGCGGCGCACAGGCTTTCGACCTTCGACACGCCGATCACCCATTCCAGCGCGCCGCCGATCCACCGCACGACAAGCTGCATGATGCCGAGATAATAGAGGATGGAGACCAGGCTGGCGAAGAAGATGATGACTGGAAGCGCGGCGATGGCAAAGCTGTTGCCGCCGATTTCGGGGGAAGCAAGCGGGCCGAAGATGAACTGCACGCCCGCATCTGCATAGCCGAGCAGGTTGGATACGCCGCCCGACAGGAATTGCAGCACGCGTTTGCCCGCAGGGATGTAGAGTACCAGCACCGCGATGCCCGCTTGCAGTGCGAATGCCGCGCCGACGACGCGCAGGCGGATCGCCCGGCGATTGGTGGAAAGCGCAACGGCAATGGCGAGAATCACGGCGATTCCGGCAATGCCGATGAGAAAACGTGTCATGTAGCGGTACCCGCGCCTTTCAACTGCACTATGGCGCGGCCCCCCGGCACACGCGGGGCGCGAACATACACGGTCAAGGCGTCAGGGCTAGGGGAATGTGCCCGCCGCCGTGCCAGGCCCTGCGATTTCACTTCGTCACCCCGGACCTGATCCGGGGTCCGGCGACCGACAGGAACCGTCGTCGCATCGCGGGAAGGAAGCGCCATGGATACCGGGTCAGGCCCGGCAGGACGGGGAGCACGGCGCCATCTCTCCGTCGCTCTCTTCCGTCCCCGACAATTTCGCGCTAGCACGCCGCAATGCAAGCCAAGCCTTTAGCGATTCCGCGTTCGCTCTTTTTCCTCTCGATCTTCTACGGCGGCATGGTCTGCATCGCAGGCGTGCTCGGCAACAAGCAGGTCAGCCTGGGCCCGATCTCGCTGATCGGCCCGGTCTTCGGCCTTGGGCCGCTGGCGGTGGAGGCGGGCATCTTCGCGTTCCTGCTGCTCGTCGTCGTATCGAGTGCGGTCGCCGAATTGCACGGCCGCACCGTTGCGAACCGGCTGGTGCAATGGGGCTTTGTCCCGTTGATCGTGTCGATCATCCTGTCGATCATCGTTCACGCGCTTCCCGCGGCGACCGACATGCAGCCCGAATATCGCGACGCGATCCAGCTCGTCCTCGGCGGCACGTGGCGCATCTGGCTGGGTGGCATCATCGCGTACGGCGTGTCGCAGACGCTCAACGTCACGATATTCGCCGCATTGAAGGGACGCGAGGGCAGCCACCTGCTGTGGTTCCGCGCCGGCCTTGCCAGCGTGCTCAGCCAGATCGTCGATACGCTGTTGTTCGTGACGATCGCCTTTTACGGCACCTTCCCGATCGCCGAACTCCTCGCCGGCCAGATGCTTGCAAAGGTCACGCTGTCGGCGATCCTCGTGCCGCCGCTGATCTACGTTGCCGTCGGATTCGGCAAATGGCTGGACCGGATGGGCGCCGTGGCAACGGAATAGGTACTTGTCGTTCCTGCGCAGGCAGGAACCCATGTCTCTTGCCGCTCGCGCTGTAGCCGAAGCGCCAGCGATATGCTCCTGCCTGCGCAGGAGCGGCGGCGGCACCGGAACCGCTTTCGCGTGCCGTTCGGCGCCGCTAAAGACGCTAGCATGACCGATCACACTCCCGATCCCGCGATGCTCGCCAAGGCGGAGACGCTGACCGAGGCGCTTCCCTATCTCCAGCGCTATGCCGGCCAGACCTTCGTCGTGAAATATGGCGGCCATGCGATGGGCGATCCCGAGCTTCAGCGCGACTTCGCCGAGGATGTCGTGCTGCTGAAGGCGGTCGGCATCAACCCGGTCGTCGTGCATGGCGGCGGGCCGCAGATCGGGCGGATGCTCAAGCAACTCGGCGTCGAAAGCGAATTCATCGACGGGCTGCGCGTCACCGACCTCGAAACCGCCAAGGTCGCCGAAATGGTGCTGTCCGGTGCGATCAACAAGGAAATCGTCGCCTGGATCGGGCAAGCGGGCGGCCGCGCGGTCGGCCTGTCGGGCAAGGATAGCGGCTTTGTCCGCGCGAAAAAGGTCGAACGCACCAGCCGCGATCCTGACAGCAATATCGAGCGCGCGATCGATCTCGGCTTTGTCGGCGAACCCGAACGCATCGACCGCAGCGTGATCGATACCGTCTCGGCGGCGGGCATGATCCCGGTCGTCGCACCGATCGGCATCGGCGCAGACGGCGCGACCTACAATATCAACGCCGACACGATGGCGGGCGCGATCGCCGGTGCGCTGGGCGCCGCGCGGCTGTTTCTCCTCACCGACGTCGCCGGGGTGCTCGACAAGCAGGGTGAGCTGCTCACCGATCTCGATCCCGCCGCCATCGCCCGGCTACGCGATGACGGTACGATTTCGGGCGGCATGATACCCAAGCTGGAAACCTGCGTTTCGGCGGTCGAGGCGGGCGTCGATGCCGCGGTCATCCTCGACGGACGCATCCCGCACGCGATGCTGCTCGAAATCTTCACCCGCCGCGGCGCGGGCACGCTGGTTGGCAAAGCGCCCGGCAATTCCTAGGTTGTAGCGACTGTATCAGTAACGCCATACACCGACGCGGAGACAGCGACCTTGAACACCATTCTCGAAATCATCCAGTATCTGCTCGGGCTGCTGTGGTGGGTGATCGTCATCCAGGCGATCATGTCGTGGCTGATCGCGTTCAACGTCATCAACACCTATAATGATTTCGTGCGCAGCATCTGGCACGCGCTCAACGTCATAACCGAGCCGCTCTATCGACCGATCCGGCGGATACTCCCCGATTTCGGCGCGCTCGACCTGTCGCCGCTGGTGGTGCTGATCCTCATCACCATCCTCCAGAACTTCATCATTCCGTCGCTTTACGTGAATTCCGTCACGGTGCCGATGTAGGCCGGTGATGGCGGACGGCGCTGCGTGGCAGGTCGGTGATGACGGTATCACCATCGCCGTCCGCGTAACGCCGCGTTCGTCGCGAGAAGCGATTGCGGGCAAGGGCGACCGGTTCGCCGTCCGACTGAACGCACCGCCTGTCGACGGCGCAGCCAATGCCGCGCTGATCGTCTTCCTCGCCAAGCGTTTCGGCGTCGCCAGGCGTGCGGTGACGATCCTAGGCGGCGAAACCGCGCGGCAGAAGCGCCTCCGGATCGAAGGCGATCCCGAGACGCTGGCAACCACGGCGCGAAGTCTTTATGGGGCTGGCGCATGACGGCCGAGATCATCGACGGAAAGGCGTTTGCCGCCGACCTTCGCGCGCGCGTTGCCGCGCTGGTGCCCGCATTTCGCGAAAAGGCCGGGCGCCCGCCCGGCCTTGCGGTGGTGCTGGTGGGCGAGGACCCGGCCTCGAACGTCTATGTCCGCATGAAGGGCAAGGCGACCGTGGCCGCCGGCATGGAAAGCTTCGAACACCGGCTGCCCGCCGACGTTCCGCTCGACGAACTGATTCATCTTGTCGATCAACTCAACGCCGATACGCGGATCGACGGCATCCTCGTCCAGCTTCCGCTGCCCGGCCATCTCGACGAGCAGGCGGTTATCCGCCGCATCGACCCGGACAAGGATGTCGACGGCCTGACGCCGGTCAGCACCGGGCGCCTGGCGCTCGGGATCGACGGGCTGGTGCCGTGTACCCCGCTCGGCTGCCTGATGCTGCTCGAGGATCAGCGCGGCGATCTTTCGGGGCTGGACGCGGTCGTGATCGGCCGCTCGATCCTCGTCGGCAAGCCGATGGCGCAGCTTCTTCTGTCGCGCAATTGCACCGTAACCGTGGCGCATTCGCGAACACGTGACCTGTCGAGCCATGTCCGGCGCGCCGATATCGTCGTCGCCGCGGTCGGGCGTCCCGAATTCGTGAAGGGCGAGTGGATCAAGCCGGGTGCGACCGTCATCGACGTTGGTATCAACCGCACCGATGACGGGCTGATCGGCGATGTCGATTTCGACGGCGCGGCGTCGGTTGCGGGGGCGATCACGCCGGTGCCGGGCGGCGTCGGACCGATGACGATCGCGTGTCTGCTCAGGAACACGCTGGTCGCCGCGCATCGCAATGCCGGCGTCGCGCTCGCTGACGACGCGATCTGACGATGCTGCTCGAACTTTTCGTCTCGACCTTCATCACCTTCTTCGTGGTGATCGATCCGCTCGGCTGCGCGCCGATCTACGGCGGGCTGACCGCGGGCGCGACCTCGGCGCAGCGCCGCTCGATGGCGATCCGCGCGGTGGTGGTGTCGGCGCTCATCATCTTCACCTTCGCGCTGTTCGGCGAGCAGCTCCTCCACGGCCTCGGCATCAGTCTCGATTCGTTCAAGATCGCGGGTGGCATCATGCTGTTCGTGATCGCGCTCGAAATGGTGTTCGAAAAGCGCACCCAGCGGCGCGAGGACCGCGCGCAGAAGATCATGGACACGCCCGAGGTGGAGGACGTCTCGATCTTTCCGATGGCGATGCCGATGATCGCGGGGCCGGGGTCGATCGCCAGCGTCATGCTGCTGATGTCGCAGAATCACGGGATCGAGGCGTCGATCGTGATCCTGTCGGCGATCGGCGTGATCCTGCTCCTGACGCTCGGCGCACTGATGGCGGCGGGGCCGATCATGCGGCTGATGGGCGCCAAGATCGAGGCGGTGATTACCCGGCTTCTCGGCGTGCTGCTATCGGCCTTTGCCACCCAGTTCGTCATCGACGGGCTTCGCGCCAGCTTTTTCTGACGGCTTCGCGGCCGCGCCATAGTCGATCCGCCACAGCTTGAAGGGAGATCCTTCGGGCAGTTCGACGGGCTTCAGGAAGCCCGGCACCTTGCCATGCGCCAGCTGGCCGTAGAAGCCGTGCGGCGACCGCGCGCGATAGACCGTCGTTTCCGACATGTTGGGGCAGGTCAGCAGCATCGTCGCATGGTGTCGCTTCGCGATGGCGAGGAACTGCTGCGGCGTGCCCATGAAGGCGTGATGGACGTCCAGGATCGCCTGACCGTTGCGGTGATACGGCCCGGCGACCGCGTCATGATGCGTGACGGTAATCAGCCGCGGCCCCAGATCGACATGCGTGAACATGATCTGCTTCGGAATGCGGTTCAGCTGGATGAGCCGCGAATAGCTCGCGCATTTCGCGTTCGCCCGGCGGATCGTCATGTAGCGTTTGCTAGGCTTGTCGATGTGGAACCATTGCACGGCAAAGCCGCCGATCAGCCCCGATATCGCGACAAAGGTCGCCGCCGCGCCGAAAATGCGCACAAAGGCCGATTTCTGGCGCAGGAACCACGGGATGACGATCCAGCCCAGCGCGGTCGCGCCCGGCAGCGCCATCAGCTGCGCCGCCGGCCCGGCGCGCACCTGCCAGAACAGCATCGCGCCCGCCGAAATGCTGAACAGCGCGGTCGGCAGCCACAGCATGAAGCGCCGCTCGCGCCAGGCCTTCCACGTTGCCAGCAGCGTCCCGATCAGCCCGATCGCCGGGAAGGTGGCGATGCCGATCGCGTCGCGCAGCGGATGCTTGTAGATCGGCTTGGCCTCGCGGACATTGTCGAGCCAGATGCGATACAGCTCGGGCGATGCCTGTTCGGGCCGCCCCAGGCATTGCGGAAAGGTCAGCGCGAATCCGGCGCCCAGCGCGATGCCCGCCACTCCGGCGACGCCCAGCCGCGCAAGCCGGTGCCTGGGGTTGAGAAGCGCCATCAGGAACAGCAGCGTCCCCGCCGTCACCATGGTCGAAAGATAGACCGGCGTCAGCGCGTCGCAGCGCATCGCATGGTTGGCATTCGATGCGAAGCCGGCGAAACCCAGCGCGGTCCCCCCGGCGAGCGTCAGCCCGTACACGCCCAGCCGCCGCGCATCGTCGCGGTCGATGATCCAGCGCAGCGTCAGGATCGCCCCCGCGATCGCGCAATAGGGCAGCATCTCCAGCCCGATGCTGAGTGAAAAGGCGCTCGACAACCCGATGATCGCGCCGCTGCGCGCCTTGCGTTCGTCAACCAGTCCCGCACCGGTCAGCGTCAGCGCCGCGAGCTGCCAGCCATGATGGTCGATCCGCATCGGCATGAACATCAGCATCGCGATGTTGCAGCCGACGAGCAGCAGCACGACGGTCAGCGGCCAGGCGAGCGGCGCGACCAGCTTGCGCACGGTATAGGCCATCGACGCGATGACGATCGACAGCGGCAACAGTGGCGCGATGCCGGTTGCGATCCGTTCCGCCCAGTAATTGCTCGTGAACAGCCGTAACCACAGGATCAGTCCGGCGATCGGCAGATCGACGATCCGCGACCAGTGGATGTTGAATCCGGTCGGGGGATTGAGGCGGTATTGCGTCAGGTCGAACCAGCCCTGGCCCGACAGCAGCGCGCGGACCTGCATCAGCCGCATATTGTCGTCGGTATCGCGCAGCGCGAGCCAATAGATATAGGGCCAGCGCTGCCAGAAATAGAACACCGCGATCATCAGCCAGATCAGGATGCTCCAGCGCAGCCAGTGGCGATCGACCTGTCGTTGAAGCCCCCCAAGGGCAGCTCGCGAATCTACCAAAACGCTTTCCTCTTGCTGCGATGCGCATTAGTGCCACAGGCGCAAAGGGCAAGGCGGACGTGACGGCAATCCATCGGCAGGTACGGGCAATACGGGCGAGCGGCATTGTCGGCCAGCTCGTTCGTTTCGGCGTGGCGGGCGGCATCGCGACGCTCATCTATACCGGTGTCTATCTTCCGCTCGCGCTCTATGTCTTTGCGCGCGGGCAGGCGGTGTTCGCGGTTCCCTTCGCCTTCGCCGCGGCGGTCGTCAGCGGATTTTTCCTGCACAGCAAATGGAGCTTCAAAGGGCATGGCACCCGCGACAATAGCGGGCGACAGCATGCCAAATTCGTCGCCGTGCAGGGGTTCGGGCTGGCGCTGCACGCATCGATCACCTGGGTGCTGACCGCGCTCCTGCACCAGCCCGCCTGGGTGCCGCTGATACCGGGGCTGATGATCGTGCCGGTCGTTACCTTCGTCCTCAATCGCCAATGGGTCTTCGCCTGACATGGAACGTATCGTCTACGACCGGATGGCGGCGCACGATTCGACGCATTGGTGGTACCGCGCGCGGCGCGAGATTCTCGCCGACTATCTGAGGCGAGAGGGTGGGCTGCCCGCCGATGCACGCATTCTGGAAATCGGCTGCGGCACCGGCCACAACCTGCCGATGCTGGCGAGGTTCGGCACGGTCGATGCGATCGAGATCGATCCTGCCGCGGCCGAGATCGCCGGCGCGCGGCTTGGCAAGGCGATCGGCAGCGCGCCGCTCCCGGCACTCGGCGGTGTGGAGCGCGAAAGCTACGATCTGATCGCGGTGCTCGACGTCGTCGAACATATCGAAGACGATGTCGCCGCGCTGAAGGCGATGGCCGAGTGCCTGAAGCCCGGCGGCAGGATCCTCATCACCGTGCCCGCGCACCAGTGGATGTGGAGCGCGCACGACGTCGTCAACCACCATCACCGCCGCTATTCGAAGCGCACGCTGAACCGCGCGATCGTCGATGCCGGCCTGCGCCACAACGGCCTGCGCTGGTTCAACTCGCTGCTGTTCCCCGCAGCGGTCGCCGCACGGCTCGCGGGGCGTTTGCGGGGCAAGGACGACAGCGACGATTCGCCCCCGGCAAAACCGCTCAACACGGCGTTCGAAACGATATTCGGCCTTGAGCGCCATCTCGTCGGCCGCATACCGCTACCGCCCGGCCTCTCGATCATCACGCTCGCGTCGAAGGGGTAGCGAGGACGCTCTAAGCCGATTGTGCGGCCCGCGCCGAAAGGCGAATAATCTTTTGCGGTCACATTGTCGCCCCATTGCACCCGGACGCTTGCAGCTTCATCGGGGAGAGGCGTATTGGCTCGGTATTTCAGGCTCTTAACAGCCTTGCTGACAATAATCGCTGTCTTTCTTGTGGGCGGTGTCGCTCGCGCCGAACCGCACCCCGCGGCCAAGCGCCCGGTTGCGATCGACGATGTGTTGGGAAGGGAATCCGTTGATCGCGCCTCGATCTCGCCAGACGGCGGGTGGGTAGCAGCAGTAATCCGCCGCCCGGCCAATGCCGGCGAAATGTACGGGCGGGCCTCTTACGAGGTTGATCCGACACGAAGCGACGTCTGGCTGGTCTCGACACGAACCGGCGCGCGCCGTGCGCTGACCCATGGCGCGGCGAAGGCTGCCGGTTACTGGTGCGCGACCTGGTCGCCGGATGGCCGACGGCTTGCAATGCTTTCGACACAGGCGGAGCGCGAAGAGCCGCGCGGCGGTGACAATGTACGCCTCTATGTCTGGGATCGTGAGAGCAACAGTCTTTCGCGCGCAAGCGCCGACGGCGTCATGACGCAGACACGCTATGGCAGCCCACTAAATCTGCTCGATGTCCGTGGTGGTGCCGGTCACGGGGAGGTCGCGCACAGATGCAGCAACGGTCCGGTGGCAGAGAACGCCCCGTTTACGTGGCTCGACGACCACCGACTGCTTGTGGTTACGCTGCCTCAGGACAAGCTGTCGGCAGCGATCGACCAATTCGTGCGGCCGTATCGCGCCCTGGCGCGTGACGCTGACCGGATCGGGCAAGGTGCCTTGCCGACGGTCAAGGGCGTCGCAAGCGGGACGGCTCGCACCGATTGGGACATCCCCGCGCCCGAAGCGGTGCTGCGTATTATCGACACCCAGACCGGGCGGGATCGAACGCTCGCGACGGTGCCGGCCTATCCGTTTCAGGGCGGGTTGACCGTGTCCGTTTCGCCTGACGGAACGCGTGCAGCAGTCCTCGTAACGATCAGGGCCTTCCAGCCGAGCGCAGGCCGCCCAATCCCGAATCTTTCGGCGGACGGGTGGGCGGTCGAACGCCGCCTGGGTTTTGTGCCCCTGGATGCGGATGGCGGCGTGCAGTGGGCGACGATGCCGGCGGCTGCCCGCTATCCGCTTGAGCTATATGGCTGGTCGCCCAACGGACGGCGCGTGGCGCTGAGGGGGCGCAGCGATCCCTTCACTGACGAAACGCCGGTATTTGTCGCCGATGCGAGTACCGGTTCGGTGCAGCAGGTCGGTGCCGAATCGATCGGGCAGCAATTCGCCACGGCGGCCGACCCGCATCCCGCAGCGGTCTATTGGATCGACAATCAAAGCATCGCCGCCCGTTCGCGGGACGGCAAATGGTGGCTTATGCGAACCGCCGCGCCTGCAAGGGCCATCGAGGTTCCGGATGGCGCAACTCCGCCCGACAGCCTCGTTCGGACACGCCGAGAATCGCTGGCAGCGTTGGTCGACGGAAGATTGCTGCGTCTCGATCCTTCGCGCGGCGCCTTCGTTTCCGTTGCTCAACTCGGAAAAGATGCCTGGTTTCTGCTGCCCCGGGACCCTGGTCCCGCACTGCGTTTTCGGCTGATAGTGTTGCACCGATCGGATGACAGCTGGGTTATGGCCACGATGGACACGGGATCCGGCATCATCACCCATTCGATCCCGGCATTTACTGCCGATCTTCTCGACATGGGCGCGGATAATGCGGCGCTATTGTATAGCCGGGCCAAGCCCGATGGACTTGATCTTCGCCTTGCCAATCTTGCCGGCGGGCCGGATCGGACCCTCCTGACGCTGAATGCATATTTGCGTGACGTCGATTGGGGCGAGACGCGATTGGTCACGTATCAAACCGCCGACGGCGCGAAGCTCAACGCATCGATGATCCTGCCGCCGGGTTATGTTACGGGTCGACGCTATCCGACGCTGGTTTGGGTATATGGCGGTTATCGTGTGCCAGCCGACCTTCGTGGCGACCATATGTCGGGCACCGCGATGCCGGGCTTCTACAATCTTCACCTCTATGCGGCGCAGGGATATGTCGTGCTCATTCCCTCGATTCCGCTCGGCGGGAACGGGAACCAAAAAGATGTCTATCGTCAGCTTCCGGATGGCGTGTTGCCCGCGGTTGATCGTCTGGTCGCGATGGGCATCGCCGACCCGAACCGTGTCGGAGTATTCGGGCAGAGTTTCGGTGGGTACGCCGTTGAGGCCCTGATAGGGCAAACCGACCGGTTCAGGGCAGCGGTAGCCATGGCCGGAATCAGTGACCTCGTGACGAATTATGGGCAGTTCGACCCGAACTCGTGGAGCTATCCGGGCATCGCGCACGAAAAGAGTGACAATGCAGAAACGGGCTATCTGTTCGGACTGACTGCGCCGCCCTGGAAGGATATGCAATCCTATATCCGCAACTCGCCGCTGGCCTATGTCGACCGTGTCGACACGCCGCTGCTGCTCATCCATGGCGACATGGATATACGTGGTGCGCCAACCCAGGCGGAACTGTTTTTCTACAGCCTGTACAAGCAGGGAAAGACAGCGGAACTGCTGCGCTACGGCGGTGAGAGTCATAGTCTGGCACAATCGCCCGCCAATGTCCGCGATGTCGTCGCTCGAACACTGGCCTGGTTCGACCGGTATCTCGAACGACCAGAAAGTGAAGCGGCGGGTGGAGTGGCGTCCAAGCACTAAATCCGCGGCAACCGCCCATTCGGCGACCATGTCAGGACTTGCCCACCATCGTCACCGTTGCGACCGGACGGCGTGGAAACCAGCAGGCACTATTCGGTGGGCGCGCGATCGGTTTCGGCCAGGTGGCGCTCTACGGCATCGCGGCGGTTGCGGCTGGCCGGAATTTCGGTGTCGTCGGACATTGCGATCGAAAGCCCGCCCTCGCCATCGGGGCGGCAGCCGATAATGTGGCGACCGTTCACGACATAGGATCGATGCACCCTGAGCGCGGGCACGTCCGCCGCCAGCAGTTGTTCTGCCAGTTCCTGCAGCGTTCCCCGTACCAGAATCGTTCGGTCGCCGACCGCGATATCGACGTAATTGGACGCTGCCTTCATCCAGATCACGTCATCGGCCTTCACCCGTATCGTGCGATTGCCATCCTTCAACGTGATCCGGTGCGATCTCAGAGCCTCCGTCTTGGCCGCCTGCAATTCATCGGAGCGATAGGCAAGCTGTCGACGAAGCGCGAACAGGGTGACGGCAGCGGCATAGAAGAGCGCGAATTTTCGGTACTCGTACAGGAATCCCCTGATCGGTTGCGGATCGAAGACATAGGCTTCGCCGAGCATGACCGGGCTCAGGACCTTGCGGACGCCAACGAAGATGACGATCGCGATCAGCGCGGTCCCGAGGCTGCATGCGAAGTGGAAGGGCAGGAAGCGGTGCCAGCGCATCTGGCCGGGCGGCACCCGGGCGGCGAGCCAGCCTATCACCGGAACCATGACCAGATACGCGCCGATTCCCGACAGCTCATGCAACAGAATGCGGTCCAGCGGTACCTCCGCACCGTTCCGCTGGAACTCGTAGATGCGTGTTTGTACGTCGACGATCAGGAAGGCCAGCAACGCCGTCGCGATCCAGACGCGCGTCGACCGATCGATCCGCCGGTCCTGAACCATCGGCGAATATTGCGCCGGCTGACCCCCTTCGCGTTTCACGCCGTTCATTCGATTCTGCTCTTGAAAGCCAAATGCGCCATGCCGCCAGCGTTAGCGCCTGGCGTTTGACACTAACATACCCGGCGCGTTTCGGCGTGCCGCTATTCGCCCCTTCGTCCCGCTGTTCGGCCCCGACGGCGGCACTGCGGCCGCCAGCCATGTCCAATATCCGCCATTTGCCCCTTCGCGCTCGACGCCTCGCCGACCGCGGTGCGATTTCCGGTCGGGTACCTTCCGGTGAGCAGAAAAGGTGGCAATGCCATGGTTGAAACGACGCCCTCTTGCGAGATGCCCGACATCGATCGGCGCCATTACGGGCTCGACTGGCTCCGCCTCATCGCCTTTGGCCTTCTGATCTTCTATCATGTCGGGATGTTCTACGTGCCATGGTTCTGGCACGTGAAGAGCAATTATGTGTCGCCCGCGGCAGAGCCGTTGATGCTCGCGCTCAATCCCTGGCGGCTGGCGCTGCTGTTCTTCATCTCTGGCGTGGCATTGCGGTTCGCGGTGGACAAGGCGCCCTCGGCGCGTCGCTTTGCGGTCGCCAGAACGCGTATTCTTGGCCTCCCACTGCTGTTCGGCGTGTTCGTTCTGGTCATGCCGCAAACCTATTTCCAGCTTCGCCAGTCGGGGGATTTCTCCGGCAGCATCCTCGATTTCTATCTGCCGTATCTTCAAGGCCGACTTCCGGTCTTCACGCCGACCTGGAACCACCTCTGGTACATCGCCTATCTGCTCGCCTACACGCTCCTCATCATACCGGTCGCGCCGTTGCTGCGCCGCGCGGCGCGCAGCCGGCTTTTCCAGCGCTATGCGCGGACTCCTGCGGCGATCCTGTTCCTGACGATCCTGCCTTTCATGGGCTATGAGGCAACGCTCATGCACTGGTTTCCGATTACGGACGATTTCATCCATGACTGGGGTCAGCATGCCCACCGCCTGACGATTTTGCTCCTTGGCTTCCTCGTCGCCAAGGACCGCGGATTCTGGAATTCGGTGGGGCGTCTTCTGCCGATAACCGTCGTCCTGGCGATCCTCCTGCATTTCTGGGGCGAGTCTCTGGCGCGAGCGGTACTGGGCGATTCGGTCGCAGGCGCCACGGTTCGTCTGGCGTTTCAGGTGCTCTATGCATGGTCCTGCATTCTCGCCATGCTCGGGTTCGGGCAGCGCTATCTCGACCGGCCGAGCAAGGCCCTGCAATATCTGACCGGTGCGATCTTTTGCTATTATGTCGTCCACCAGACGATCACCGTCGTCGCTGGCTATTATCTCACCCAGCTTCACCTCGGGGTCTGGCGCGAATTCACGCTTCTCGTCGCCATAACCGTTTTCGGTTGCGTGATTTCCTACGAGCTGGGCCGGCGGACCGGTGCCTTTGGTGTGCTGATCGGAATCCAGAACCACCGCGGGCCGGTTGCGAAGCGGGAATCACCATCGGACGAGCGAGCGCCCGCAAGGCCCGCTCAGGCCGAGGCATAGCTCTGGTCCGGTGAGGCCCGGTCGGAGATGCCACCCGCGGCGGTCGATCGATAGATTTCGCTGTCCTACAGCGGTCGGGCTCTGCCATCGTCGACCGGCGCTCTTTGAACCGGTTCGTCAAGCCTGCACCGCCACGCAACATCCGGTCGCATGGCCGCAACTTTCTTAAATGATTGGCGCGAATTATGTGACGTTAAGCGTCGGTCACTGGCGCGGCGGGGCGTTTCCCTGTGCCGGATCGTGCGGCTCGTTCGCGGCATAGCCGAGCGTCGATCGGCCCTTCACCGGCCCCGCCACGTCGGACACCAGATAGAGCGGCCGTCGTTTCGATTCGACATATAGCCGCCCCAGATATTCGCCGATCATGCCGAGCACGAACATCTGCACCGCGCCCAGCACGACGACCACTAGCATCGTCGAGGTCCAGCCCTGCACGGTCGACCCGGCGAGCCAGGCGATTGCGATATAGACGATCAGCAGCAGCGACGCCGCCGTCAGCAACAGCCCGACATGGCTCGCAAAGCGCAGCGGTGCGGTCGAAAAGCCGGTCACCGCGTCCAGCGCGAAACGGACCATCTTGGCGAGCGGATATTTGGTCGTGCCGGCATGCCGTTCCGCCCGGTCATAGACGAAGGGGACCTGCCGGAAGCCGATCCATGCGACCATGCCGCGGATGAAGCGCGCCTGTTCGGGCAGCGAAAGGAACGCGTCGAGCGCGCGCCGAGACATCAAACGGAAATCGCCTGTATCGAGCGGGATCGGCGTGTCGGTGACGCGGTCGAGAACGCGGTAGAACATCGCCGCCGTCAGCTTCTTGAAAAAGGTCTCGCCATCGCGCTTGCGGCGGACCGCATAGACGACGTCGGCGTCCTGTTCGGCCATCGTCCTGCGCATGTCAGCAAGCAATTCGGGCGGGTCCTGCAGATCGGCGTCGATGATGAGGATCTCATCGCCCGCGCACAGGTCAAGCCCTGCGGTCAGCGCGAGCTGGTGGCCGTGGTTGCGCGACAGGTTGATGGCGACCAGATGCGGGTCGGCGGCCGAAAGCCGCTGCATCACCGCCCAGCTATCGTCCTTCGACCCGTCATTGACGAAGACGATCTCGTAATCCTCGCCAACGGCCTCGCGCGCTGCCGCGGACGCGCGCGCGTGCAGCATGTCGAGGCAGCCTTCCTCATTGTAACAGGGTACGACGACCGAGAGCTTTGGCGTTGTCATGGGCGCCGTCTTTACCGCCGCGCTGTCACCGCGTCATCACTCTTTGAACGCGTGGATCAATCGGGGACGAAGCGGCGCGAAATGTCCTGCGCGACGCGGATGGGGCGCATCGTCTTGGCATCGAGCGCGCACCAGGTGCTCTGAACCTCGGCGAGCACATCCTCGCCGCGCTTGATGAGTGTGCGGAAAAAGGCGCGCGCGCCGTTGACGCGCTCGGCGACGACTGTCGCAATGACATCGTCTTCCAGAAAGGCGGGGCGACGATAGGTGATTTCGTGCTTTAGCGCGACCCACAGGTGGCGCGCCACCGCTTCGGCGGGCGCAACCTTTTCCCAATAGCTTACCACGGCTTCCTGCACCCAGTTCAGATACACCGCATTGTTGACATGACCCATATGGTCGATGTCGGCGGGGGCGACGGTCAGCGGATGATGGTGGGACATGGTCGTCATTCTAGCGGTTGCTTACACCGCTGTCGATAACCTCAGACGCGCTCTACGGAGCTGACGACATCGGCAGCGCTCAGCGCGCCGAGCAGCCGCATCAGATGCGGTGCGTCGCGCACTTCGACGTCGATGATATTGGTGTGGAAGGTGGTGTCGCGATTGTCGAGACGCAGGCCGAGGATGTTTGCCTTGTGCGCGCCCATGATCGTCGCGACCGCGCCCAGCGCGCCAGGTTCGTTCTTCAGGGTGACGGCGATCCGCGCGACCGCCCCCTCGGCATTTTCGCCCCAGGCGAGATCGACCCAATCCTCCGCCTCTTCGTCCGCCAGCCGTTCGCAGGTGATCGAATGAACTTCGATGCCTTCGCCGGGACGGCGGATGCCGACGATCCGGTCGCCGGGCACGGGGTGGCAGCATTCAGCGAGATCGAACGTCACGCCAGGCGTCAGGCCGGTGATGGTGATCGCCTGCTGCTGCGGCGGCAGCGGCGCGGCATCGGCCGAATCGGCGGAACCGGGCATCAGCGCTTCCATCACCTGCGCGTCGGTCACGCGGCGCTGGGCGATGGCGTCCATCAGCGCATCCTCGTCGGCGAGTTTCAGCCGCTTGAGCGCGTCGTCGAGCGCTGCGTCGCCGATCGGCACGGGCAGGCGGGCGACGATCTCTTCATAGAGCTTGCGGCCCATCGCAAAGGTTTCGTCGCGTGCGCGGTGGCGAAGGTGGCGGCGGATCGCCGCACGCGCCTTGCCGGTGATCGCGAAGTTCAGCCAGTTCGCCTGCGGCTGCTGCGCTTTGGACCGCAACACGCGGACCTGGTCGCCATTGGCGATCGGGGTACGCAGCGGGACGACGCGGCCGTTGATCTTCGCGCCCACCGCTTGGTCGCCCAGATCGGTATGCACGGCATAGGCGAAGTCGATCGGCGTCGCGCCTTTGGGAAGCTGGATCAGTTCGCCCGCTGGCGTGAAGGCGAAGATCCGGTCCTGGTACATCGCCATCCGGGTATGTTCGAGCAGCTCTTCCGGGCTGGCGGCGTTTTCGAGGATTTCGACGAGGTCGCGAATCCAGCTGACCTGTGTGTCGGGGCGGACCGCATCCTGCTTGTATGCCCAGTGCGCGGCGAGGCCATATTCGGCCTGGGCGTGCATTTCGTGCGTGCGGATCTGGACTTCGACGCGCTGGTTGCCAGCGTGCATGACGGTCGTGTGCAGCGAGCGATAGCCGTTGCGCTTCGGCGTCGAGATATAGTCCTTGAACCGGCCGGGCACCATCGGCCAGCGGCGATGGATGATGCCCAGCGCGCGGTAACATTGCTCTTCGGTATCGACGATCGCGCGGAACGCCATGATGTCGGAAAGCTGTTCGAGGCTGACATGGCGCTCGGACATCTTCTTCCAGATCGAATAGGGATGTTTCTCCCGGCCCGACACCTCGGCTTCGATCCCGGCGCGCGAAAGCAGCAGTTTCAGCCCCGACGCAATCTTGGCGATCCTGTCGCCGCCGCCCTCCTTCAGGAGCGCCAGTCTTTTGGTAATGGACTCATATGCCTCCGGCTCGAGTTCGCGGAAGGCGAGCGTCTGCATCTCCTTCATGAACTCGTACATGCCGATCCGCTCGGCGAGCGGAGCATAGATGTCCATCGTCTCACGCGCGATGCGCTGACGCTTCTCCGGTTTGGCGATATGGTGAAGCGTGCGCATGTTGTGCAGCCGGTCGGCCAGCTTGACCAGCAGCACGCGGATGTCGTCGGACATCGCCAGCAGGAACTTGCGCAGATTTTCGGCGGCGCGCTCGTTTTCGGTCTGCGCCTCGATCTTGGAAAGCTTGGTCACGCCGTCGACCATGCGCGCGACCGACGGGCCGAACTTGGCGAGGATTTCCTCCGGCGTGGCGACGGTATCCTCGATCGTGTCGTGCAGGATCGCCGTCGCGATCGTCTCGTCGTCGAGATGCAGGTCGGTCAGGATGCCCGCGACTTCGATCGGATGGCTGAAATAGGGATCGCCGGAGGCACGCTTCTGCGAACCGTGCGCCTGCATCGAAAAGACATAGGCGCGGTTTAGCAGCGCCTCGTCGGCGCTGGGATCGTAGTCGAGGACCCGATCGACAAGTTCATACTGACGCAGCACGCGACCTAGATGGGGCCGCGTGCTGCTGCTTTGCAATATATTCTTGCGTCGCTGCCGATCAGCGGGCGCGTGCGTTGCACTTCGCCAACGCCTTGGCGTCGAGCGGGCTGCCCTCGGCGGTGAACTCGGTCAGCTTGCCGACATGCTTCACGATGCGCTCGCACATCACTTCTGGGCGCGACCGGCCGCTGCCGGCGACGCAGGCGTCATCGGTGCATTTCCACAGCGTGTCGCGGGTCACATAGCTCGTCCGCTCGGGTTGCGCGGCGGGAACGGCGCGATATTGCGCTGCGCTGGCAATGGCGGGGCTGGCAAGCAGCGCGGTGGCGGTCAGGGCGGCGGTGACTAGGCTTCGCATAATGGACTCCCGGGAGAAGGTTGAGTTTCGAATCGCCACCTATAATGCGCCAAACACAGTTTCAAGTAGAAACTGGTGCTGCGGTGCAAAATTTCTTTTCCTTTGGTGTTTCGCCGCTTTGGAGTAGATTCGGCGTTCATGGGTCAGCTTCGCGAAAATCTGAAAGCGGTAGAATGCAGCCTGCCTGCCGCGCTGGAGGCGATGGGCGAGCGCTGGTCGTTCCTAATCCTGCGCGCCGCATTCAACGGACTGCATCATTTCGAGGAGTTTCAGTCCGAACTCGGCATCGCCCGGAACATCCTCGCCAACCGGCTTGCCAGGCTGGTGGGGCACGGCATTCTCGAACGGCACTCGCTGCCGGAGGATCGGCGCAAGATCGAATATCGCCTTACCGAAAAGGGTTATGCGCTGCTGCCGACCATGGTTGCGCTTCGCCAATGGGGCGAACGCTGGGAAACCGGAGTCCCGGCGAGCCCTATTCTGGTCGATGCTCGCGATCGCAAGCCCATCGCGCAAGTGAAGGTGCGGGCGCATGATGGCCGCGTGCTCGAAAAGCAGGATCTGGTCTGGGCGCTGCCCGAGGACGTGCTCGACGACAAGGCTGCCGAAGCCGCCGAATAGCTAGTTCGCGGGCGTCTCGCTCGCCGCTGCTTCGGGATCGGCGGGAACGTCATTTTCCCCGTTCTGCCCCATGCCTTCGGGCATGATGTGTCCCCAGTGCACCAGCGCCCAGATGCGCTCATGAAAATAGAAGAGCAGAATCTTGGTGAACACCTCGGTCCCCGCGATCGACACCGCGATCGTGGGGTTGCCGCTGAACAGCCAGCTGAGCACGAACGTGTCGATGCTGCCGAGGATGCGCCACGACACGGCCTTGACCATCGAGCGCGGATGGCTTTCCACCCCTCTGAAAACGAACATCGTCCGGTCAGCCCGTCTTCGTGCCGGGCATGTTCACGCCCATGCTCGCGAGATATTTCTTCACGTTGCGCGCCGCCTGGCGCAATCGCTGCTCGTTTTCGACCATGGCGATGCGGACATATCCCTCCCCTTCTTCGCCATAGCCGACGCCCGGCGCTACGGCGACCTTGGCGTGGGTCAGCAACTGCTTGGAAAATTCCAGGCTGCCGAGATGCGCCAGTGCCGGCGGCAGCGGCGCCCAGGCGAACATGCTCGCCGGTGGCGGCGGAATATCCCAGCCTGCGCGGCCAAAGCTTTCGACCATCACGTCGCGCCGCTTGTGGTACATTTCGCGATTGGCGGCGACGCTGTCCTGCGGTCCGTTCAGCGCTGCGCAGGCGGCTGCCTGGATCGGCGTGAAGGCGCCGTAATCGAGATAGGATTTGACCCGCGTCATCGCCGCGATCAGCCGCTTGTTGCCGACTGCGAAGCCCATTCGCCAGCCCGCCATCGAATAGGTTTTCGATAGCGAGGTGAACTCGACCGCGACGTCCTTCGCACCCTTTACCTGCAGGATCGAAGGCGTTGGCTTGCCGTCATAATAGAGCTCTGAATATGCGAGGTCGGACAGTATCCACACCTCGTTCTTGCGCGCCCAGGCGACGAGCCGTTCGTAGAATGCGAGATCGACCGTCTCCGCAGTGGGATTCGACGGATAGTTGACCACCAGCACGCTCGGCCGCGGCACGGTGTAGTACATCGCGCGGTCGAGGCTTTCGAAATAATGCTCGTCCGGCGTGGTCGGTACGCTGCGAATCGTCGCGCCGGCGATGATGAAG
This sequence comes from Stakelama marina, assembly GCF_018122655.1. GTDB lineage: Bacteria > Pseudomonadota > Alphaproteobacteria > Sphingomonadales > Sphingomonadaceae > Sphingomonas > Sphingomonas marina. Next base: position 320,534 of record NZ_JAGRQC010000002.1, on the reverse strand, counting down.
CCGAAGGTGTGGATCGGGTAGCTGGGATTGGGCGCCAATATGACGTCGCCCGGCGCAGTGATCGCGGTGGCGAGGCTTGCGAGCCCTTCCTTCGATCCCATTGTCACGACCACTTCGGATTCGGGGTCGAGATCGACGCCGAATCGGCGCGCATAATAGCCCGCCTGCGCGCGGCGAAGGCCGGGTATTCCCTTCGATGCCGAATATCCGTGCGCATCCGGCTTTTGCGCGACCTCGCACAGCTTGTCGATGACATGCTGGGGCGGCGGCTGGTCGGGGTTGCCCATGCCCAGGTCGATAATGTCCTCGCCCGCCGCACGCGCCGCTGCCCGCATGCCGTTGACCTCGGCGATGACATAGGGCGGCAGACGTTTGATGCGGTAAAATTCGTCGGACATACGATAACCTCCGTTACGCTGAATCGCACAGCGCGTGAGAAATCGCTATAGATTGCGTGAAGCGAGCGCCAAAGGAGAGAAAATTATGCCGGATGATAGCGCCACAATCGAACGACTGGCGACCGGCACGGCGACACTGGCTGATTTGCAGCACTGGACCTGGGTTCTTGGCCGTGCGCAGCAAATGCTGCTCGAACACGGTATCCATACGATGGAAGCGGCTGAATTGCCGGGCTGGAGCGATCCGAGCGCCTTTGCCCGGGCGAGCACCGATTTCTGGGCCGATACGATGAAGCTGTGGCAACGCTTCCTCGATCCCGCACAGGCCGAGCCCGGTGACGAGCCGCCCGAGCACGCGAGAGATCGCCGGTTCAAGGCGCCGCAATGGCGTGAGAACCCGCTGTTCGACTTTCTTCGCCAGAGCTATTTCCTGATCGCCGACCATATGCTGAAGGGCGTCGATGCGATCGAGGGTGTCGATGCGAAGCAGAAGGAACAGATCCGCTTCGCCACGCGCAATTTCATCGACGCGATGAGCCCGACCAACTTCCCGGCGACCAACCCGCAGGTGCTCGAGCGGATTATCGAGACGCGGGGCGAAAACCTGCTCAAGGGTCTCGAAAACATGCTCGCCGATATCGGCAAGGGGCAGTTGACGCATACCGACGATGCCGCGTTCGAGCTGGGTGAGAATATCGCGACGACGCCCGGCAAGGTGGTCAAGCGGACGCCGCTTTACGAACTGATCCAGTACACGCCGTCGACCAAGCAGGTGTATCAGACGCCGCTCATCATCTTCCCGCCATGGATCAACCGCTTCTACATTCTCGACCTTTCGCCGGAGAAGAGCTTCATCAAATGGGCGGTCGATCAGGGACTGACGGTGTTCGTCGTTTCCTGGAAGTCGGCCGATGCGTCGATGAAGGACGTGGTGTGGGACGATTATGTCGAGCGAGGCCAGATCGACGCGATCGACACCGTTCGCGAGATGCTGGACGTCGAATCGGTGCACACGATCGGCTATTGCGTCGCAGGGACCACGCTGGCCGCGACGCTCGCCGTCCTCGCCGCCCGGGATGAGGCGGAGAAGGTTGCCAGCGCGACCTTCTTCACCGCGCAGGTCGATTTTACCGAAGCCGGCGACCTGAACCTGTTCGTCGACGACGAGCAGATGAAGCTCGTCGATATGCTCTCGGGCGACGGATATCTCGACGGTCGGTACATGGCGGCTACGTTCAACCTGCTGCGCGGGCGCGACCTTATATGGAATTATGTCACCAACAATTATCTGCTCGGCGAGGACTATGCGCCGTTCGATCTGCTGCACTGGAATGCCGACGTCACCAACCTGCCGGCGAAATGGCATCACAGCTATCTGACCGACCTCTATCGCGACAATCTGCTTGTGAAACCGGGCGCGCTGGCGATCGGCGGCACGGCGATCGATCTCGCCAGGGTCAAGACGCCGACCTATGTCCAGGCGGGGCGCGAAGACCATATCGCACCGGCCAAGAGCGTCTGGAAGATCACCGAGTATTTCGCCGGGCCGCTGAAATTCGTCCTCGCGGGGTCGGGCCATATCGCAGGCGTGGTCAATCCGCCGGCTGCCGGGAAATACCAGTATTGGACCAATGACAAGCCGGCGGCGACGCTGGCCGAGTTCGTGGCGGGGGCAACCGAAACGAAGGGGAGCTGGTGGCCCGACTGGGTCGCGTGGATCGCCGCGCAGAGTCCTGACAAGGTCGATGCCAAGGGCGCGCGCCTACCGGGGAAGGGCAGGGTGAAGGCCATCTGCGATGCGCCGGGCGAATATGTAAGGACGCGCTGATTCTGGACGTGGCCAACCGCAACATGACGGTTATGTTGCGCTGCACAAAAACAGCTTGAAGCGGCGGGCCTGCTGGGTTATATGCTGCATCGCAGCAATAGCTATGCAGGAGGCTGATCCCATGGCCAGCAAGGGCCCGACCAACGGTTCTAAGCGCACGACCGCGCCAAAGGCCGCGACCCGACGCACTGCCGCAAAGGCCAGTTCCAAGGCGAAGGCTGCGCCGACAAAGAACGAAAAGAAGCAGGCCGAAGCTCCGAAACCTGCAGCCAAGGTCGAACAGCCGGCCAAGGCTGCCGCGAAACCGGCGCCTCAGGCCGAAGCGCCGGTGCGCCCGGTGGAGAAGCAGGCGCCCAAGGTCGCCGAAGCTGCTGCGAAGCCGGTCGAAACCGTCACCAAGCAGGCAGTCGAGGCTGAAGAAAAGACCGCCGAAACCGCACAGAAGGAAACCGAGACGATGGCTACCGCTACCGAAAAGACGATGGAAAAATCGAAGGCGATGTTCGCCGAAATGAACGATCGCGCAAAAGCCGCGATAGAAAAGAATGCCAAGATGGTCGAAGAAATGAACGACTTCGCCAAGGGCAATGTCGAGGCGATGGTCGAATCCGGCCGCATCACCGCCAAGGGCATCGAAGGCCTTGGTCAGGACGCCGTCGAATATGGCCGCAAGTCGTTCGAGAACAGCACGGCCGCGTTCAAGAACATGGCGTCGGTGAAGTCGCCGACCGACCTGTTCAAGATGCAGAGCGATTTCTTCCGCTCGTCGTTCGATTCGTTCGTGGCGGAAACCTCGAAGCAGGCAGAGGCGATGCTTAAGCTCGCCGGCGACGCGGCCCAGCCGCTTTCGAGCCGCTTCGCGGTCGCTGCCGACAAGGTGAAGTCGGCCGCCTGATTACGGCGACGACAGTAAAATACGGGGAAGGGCGGTCGTGCGAGCGGCCGCCCTTTTTCCGTTTTGCAGCGGTTCGGACCACAAATGCCGCAGAACGGTGCCGACGGCCTCTTGTCCTGCATGGCCACAATGCCATATTTTCGGTTTCGTGATGTCAGTTTATCCGCTTCAGAATATCCGCATGGCCGAAGAAGGCGATGACGAGGATGTCGGCACCGGCGACCCGTCGGTCGGTGTCGCCACGCGCACGCGCACGCGCACCAAAAAGCCGACGCCGTACCGCGTGCTGATGCTGAACGACGATTACACGCCGATGGAATTCGTCGTGCTGTGCCTTCAGCGCTTTTTCCGCATGAGCATGGAGGACGCGACGCGCGTGATGCTGCATGTGCATCAAAAGGGCGTCGGCGTGTGCGGCGTGTTCAGTTACGAGGTTGCGGAAACCAAGGTCGCGCAGGTCACCGATTTCGCGCGTGAAAACCAGCATCCGCTGCAATGCACGCTGGAAAAGGCCTGATCGGCTTCAGCGCGCGTCGGGCAACCAGCCCAGATCGAGCCCTTCATATCGGTTGACGTAATTCGCCGCACGCGCCAGCGCGGCGTCGTTGCGGATCGTGACCCGGCCATTGTCGCGCTCGATCAGGCCTTCCTCTTCCAGTTGCCGCAGCATCCGGTTGACATGGACCGAGGTCAGGCCGGTGGCGTCGCCGATTTCCTCCTGCGTCAGTCCCAGCGTGAAGCTGTCGGTAACCGACTTGTCGGTTGCCCGCATGCGATCGCGCAATTCCAGCAACAGCGCCCCGACGCGCGATTTCGCCGATACGCGACCGAGCATGGCGAGCCGATCGGTAAGCGCGACGCGCTCTATCTGACTCACGACGAGGATCAGCGCGGCCAGCCGGGGATGGATTTCGATCAGTTCGGCGAGCGCGGAGCGATCGAAAGGGCAGATTACGCAGTCCGAAAGCACGCACAGCGTCTCCGGCGCTTCGCTGTAGAGAATGCCCGGCATGCCGACCATGTCGCCAGGGAAATGGAAGCGCAGGATCTGGCGGCTGCCATTGTCGAGCAGCACATAGCTCATCATCATGCCCGCCCGCAGGATGAAGAGGTCGTTGCCGGGCTCGTTGGCGCGCTGGATCACCGCGCCGCGCCGGTGATGGCGCTCGCGTTTCTCAAGCTCGGCCAGCGCGTCGCGCTCGGCTTCGGTGAGAGCGACCAGCTGATTCAGTATTTCTGCGAAACAACTCGCCGATACGCTCACATTCGACCCCCGAATTTTCACCCGAAAGAGCAGCGAGTTGCGATCCGCGCATTAAAGTCGATTAAACCGGTGTTTATTCTTGGGCGCGCCATGCTCTTGCGCGGGCGTGCGCAAGCGATAGAAGGCTGGGGATGGACCGTATCCTAATTCGTGGCGGGAACCGCCTTTCCGGACGTATCGCGATTTCCGGCGCCAAGAACGCCGCGCTGACGCTTCTTCCCTGCGCCCTGCTGACCGACGAGCCGCTGACGCTGAGAAATCTGCCGCGGCTTGCCGATGTCGACAGCTTCGGCCATCTGCTCAACCAGTTCGGCGTGTCGACGATGATCGAAGGCGCGCGGCCGGAGGATTTCGGCCGCGTGATGACGATGCGCGCGGGCAAGCTGACCTCCACCGTCGCGCCCTATGACATCGTGCGAAAGATGCGCGCGTCGATCCTCGTGCTCGGGCCGCTGGTCGGCCGTGCCGGCGAGGCGACGGTCTCGCTTCCCGGCGGATGCGCGATCGGCAATCGCCCGATCGACCTGCACCTGAAAGCGCTAGAGGCAATGGGCGCGGAGATCGAGGTTGCAGCAGGATATGTGAAGGCGACCGCGCCGGATGGGCGCCTGCCCGGCGGGCGCTTCACCTTTCCGGTCGTATCGGTCGGGGCAACCGAGAATGCGCTCATGGCGGCGGTGCTCGCCAAGGGCACGACGGTGCTGGAAAATGCGGCGCGCGAGCCGGAGATCGTCGACCTCTGCAACCTGCTCGTCGCGATGGGCGCGTCGATCGACGGCATCGGCACCGAAACGCTGGAGATCGAGGGGCGCGATCGGCTCCACGGCGCGACCTACCGCGTGATGCCCGACCGTATCGAGGCCGGAAGCTATGCCTGCGCCGCCGCGATTACCGGCGGTTCGGTCGAACTGGTGGGCGCGGAACCCAGGGATATGCGAGCCACGACGGCTGCGCTGATCGACGCAGGGGTGACGGTCGAGGAGCGCAAGGACAGCCTCTTCATCGAGGCGGCCAACGGGCTGAAACCGCTGACGCTTTCAACATCGCCCTTTCCGGGGTTCGCGACCGACATGCAGGCGCAGTTCATGGCGATGCTGTGCCGCGCGGAGGGGGCCAGCGTGTTGACCGAAACCATCTTCGAAAATCGCTACATGCACGTTCCCGAGCTGGCGCGCATGGGCGCCGACATTTCGGTGCGCGGGCGCTCGGCCATGGTGCGTGGCTGTGCGGATCTGGTCGGCGCGCCGGTCATGGCGACCGACCTGCGCGCATCGATGAGCCTTATCATCGCGGGACTGGCGGCCGAAGGCGAGACACAGGTGAACCGCGTCTATCATCTCGATCGCGGCTATGAGCGGCTGGAGGAAAAGCTGCAGGGCGTCGGCGCGGATATCGAACGCGTCGGCGACGGCTGACGCCGCCTATGCGGCAGGACTGAATTCGGCGACGAGGTCGTACCGGTCGCCGGGAAAACACTGCCGTGCATAGGTGATTGCCGCCTCCATCCGCCACGTCCAGCGTTCGAGCTGCAGGCAGGCGCTGCCGACCCTTATCGCCAGCCGGTGCGCAAGCTCGGCATCGGCGGCAATCGCGCTGATCCGGTGGCGGCCTTGCGTCCAGGGGACGTGATCGAGCAGCCATGTGCCGGGCGCAAGCGCATCGAAATCGACCGCCTCCGCCTCCGCGACCGCTGCGAGGTCGATGAGCCGAAATTCGCCCGCAAAGGGGGTGTCGCCTGCATGATGGGTGCCGGTCAGCGCGAGCATCCTGCCTCTCGCGGCAAAGGGCGGATCGACCGCATTGCCAGCGCTTGCCTCGATCGTTCGACCGGTCAGTTCGAAGCGATAGGCCTCGCCGCGGCTGGCGAGCAGCGCGCCGATATCGGGAATTTCCAGCGCGGCCGATTCGAAATGCGGATGGGCGACGAAGGAACCGGCACGCTTGCGCCGTTCGATCAGGCCTTCGCGCGCCAGTTGCGACAGCGCCTTGTTCACCGTCGCGCGCGCGCAGCCATAATCGGCGACCAGCTCATGCTCGAAAGGAATCCGGTCGCCGGGGCGAAGCTCGCCTGCGCGGATACGCGATTCGATGTCGGAACGGATCCGTTCGGCCAGTGTCATGATGCAAGCAGTCGCACGATCGTCTCGCGATAGCGCGTCTCGATGGCGTCGCGTCGCAGGTGTCGTCCGGCGCTGACGACCTTTTCGCCGTGCCGCCATACGCAGTCGATTGCCGAGCCGCGCCCGGCGAAGATCAATCCGTCGAGCAGCGCATCCCCGCTGCGCCCGACAACGCAAAGGTCGTTCGGGTCGAACGACACGATGTCGGCGCTTCCGCCGACCGCAATACCCGGAGATATGCCGAGCGCGCGGGCACCGCCGGAAACGGCTCCGGCGAACAGTGATGCACCGGTCGAAGCCCTGTTCTGGCTAGCGAGCAGGTTGCGTCCGCGGTGCATCAGTCGCTGGCCATATTCGAGCGTGCGCAGTTCCTCGGCCGCGTCGATCAGCACATTCGAATCGCTCCCGATTCCGAACGCGCCGCCCTCTTCGATAAAGGCGTGCGCCGGGAAGATGCCGTCGCCGAGATTTGCTTCGGTGATCGGGCACAATCCGGCGACCGCGCCGCTTTTCGCCAGCGCCTGACGCTCTGCGTCGGTGATCTGCGTTGCGTGGACGAGGCACCAGCCTTCGCCCGCGCCCGCTTCGCCCAGTAGCCATTCGACTGGCCGCCTTCCGCACCAGGCGATGCAGTCGTCGACTTCCCTTTGCTGTTCGGCGGCGTGGATGTGGACCGGCTTTCCGCCCGCGAGCGGAACGATCGCGGCAAGTTCCTCCGGCGTCACCGCGCGCAGGCTGTGGGGGGCGATGCCGACGATCGGGTCGGGAAGCGCTTTGACCGCATCGCGCGAGGCGTCGACCAGGCGGGCGAAGCCGTCGACGTCGTTCAGGAAGCGCCGCTGGCCATGTCCCGGCTCGGCACCACCGAAACCGCCATACGCGTAGAAGACGGGAAGGAGCGTCAGCCCGATCCCGCTCGCTCCCGCCGCCGCGGCGATCCGCGAAGCCATCTCGGCGCGGTCGGCATAGGCCGTGCCCTCGGGATCGTGGTGCAGATAGTGAAATTCGCCGACGCGCGTCGACCCGGTTTCGAGCATCTCGACATAGGCGAGCGCCGCGATCGCCTCGACATCGTCGGGGTCCAGCCGGTCGAGGAAATGGTACATCAGGTCGCGCCAGGTCCAGAAATCGTCGTCGCCCAGCCCGCGATGCTCGGTCAGCCCCGCCATCGCGCGCTGAAAGGCGTGGCTGTGGAGGTTGGGTAGCCCGGGAATGCCGATGGCGTGGCGTTCGTCGCCGTCATCGGGGCGGACGCCCGGCTCGATCACATGGATCTTGCCGTTCGATATGCGCAGCCGGACGTCGCTTTCCCAGCGCTCGCCGATCAGCGCGGATTCGAACCACAGCACCGTCATCGTTGCACCTTCCTCCGACCGACCAGCAGACTCGCCATCCGTCACCCTGAACTCGTTTCAGGGTCCACCGATCATCCGCAGCGCAGGGTCTGCATTGGAACGTGGATGCTGAAACAGGTTCAGCATGACGGTCGTGTCCGCACCCGCCTCTTGGCGATTATGTCTAGACATAATCAGGCGCACGTCCAAGTCTGTAGACATGACGAATCCGGATACACGAAACTGCGACACGATCTGGCACAATGCCAGGCTGGCGACGCTGGCCGAGGGAGCGGACGGGCTCGGCTTGGTCGAGGACGGCATCGTTGCGAGCCGCGACGGGCGCATCGTCTATGCCGGCGCGGCAAGTGATGCGCCGCCGCTCGATGCGGACACGGCAGTCGATTGCGAGCGGCGGTGGATCACGCCCGGGCTGATCGATTGCCACACGCACCTCGTCTATGCAGGCAGCCGCGCGCGCGAGTTCGAGATGCGGCTCGAAGGCGCGTCATACGAAGAGATCGCGCGTGCCGGGGGCGGGATCGTCTCGACGATGAAGGCGGTGCGCGCGGCGAGCGAGAACGATCTGATCGACGATACGCTGCCGCGCCTCGACGCGCTGCTCGCCGAGGGCGTTACCACCATCGAGGTAAAGTCGGGCTATGGCCTGACGCGCGACGACGAGGTGAAGATGCTTCGGGCGGCCCGACGTTTGGGCGAGGCGCGCGACGTTCGCGTGCGGACGACCTTCCTCGGCGCACATGCGCTGCCGCCCGAGTTCAAGGACGATGCCGATGGCTATATCGACCTCGTCTGCGACGACATGCTGCCCGAGGTCGCGAAGGCCGGAATCGCCGACGCGGTCGATGCGTTTTGCGAGGGGATCGGCTTTTCCGCCGGGCAGACCGAGCGCGTGTTCGCCGCCGCCGCGCGGTACGATCTGCCGGTCAAGCTCCATGCCGAACAGCTTTCCAACCTCCACGGCGCGGAGCTTGCGGCAAAGCACGGCGCGCTGTCGGCCGATCACCTCGAATTTCTCGACGAGGATGGCGTCGCGGCAATGGCGAAGGCCGGCACCGTCGCGACGCTGCTCCCCGGCGCCTTCTATTTCGTGCGTGAGACGAAGCTGCCGCCGATCGACGCGTTACGCCGCGCGGGCGTGCCGATCGCGCTCGCCACCGACTGCAACCCCGGCACGTCGCCGCTGACCTCGCTGCTGATCGTGCTCAACATGGGCGCGACACTGTTCCGGCTGACGGTCGACGAATGCCTTGCCGGCGTCACGCGGAGCGCGGCGCAGGCGCTGGGGCTGCAGGACGATATCGGCACGCTCGAGCCGGGCAAGGCCTGCGACCTCGCGATCTGGGACATCGAGCACCCCGCCGAGCTTGTCTACCGCATCGGCTTCAATCCCCTTCACGCGCGCATCAGGGCAGGCAAATGAAAACACTGACGATCACCCCCGGCAAGGCGAAGCTGGCCGATTGGCAAGCGATCTATCGCGGCGCGGCGATGCGGCTCGATCCGGCATGCGGCGATGCGATTGCCGCCAGCGCTGAGGCGGTTCGCGCGATCCTTGCCAAGGGCGAGCCAGTCTACGGCATCAACACCGGCTTCGGAAAGCTGGCGAGCGTGCGGATCGGAGACGATGAACTCGAAACGCTTCAGCGCAACATCGTGCTGAGCCACGCAGCCGGTGTCGGCGAGCCGATGCCGATAGCCGTCACGCGGCTGATGCTCGCGCTGAAACTCGCGAGCCTCGCGCAGGGGGCTTCGGGCGTGCAACCGGCGACCACCGCGATGCTCGAGGCGATGCTGGCGCAGGACATGCTGCCGGTCGTCCCGGCACAGGGATCGGTCGGCGCATCGGGCGACCTTGCGCCGCTCGCGCACATGGCCGCGGCGATGATCGGCGTCGGCGAAATATGGGTCGGCGGCGAGCGTGTCGCAGCCGACAAGGCTCTTGCAAACGCGGGGCTGGAGCCGCTGACGCTCGGCCCCAAGGAAGGGCTCGCGCTGCTCAACGGCACGCAATTCTCCTGCGCCTATGCGCTTGCGGGCCTGTTCGAGACGGAGCGGCTGTTCCGCTCGGCGCTCGTCACCGGCGCGCTGTCGACCGAGGCGGCCAAGGGCTCAGACACGCCGTTCGATCACCGCATCCACACGCTGCGCGGCCAGCCGGGGCAGATCGCAACCGCCGATGCGCTGCGCGACCTGATGGCGGGCTCGGCGATCCGTGCCTCGCACCGCGAGGGCGACGAGCGCGTGCAGGACCCGTATTGCCTGCGCTGCCAGCCGCAGGTGATGGGCGCGAGCCTCGACCTGCTGCGCCAGGCGGCGCGGACGCTGGAGATCGAGGCCAATGGTGTCACCGACAATCCGCTGATCTTCGCGGGCGAGAACGAGGCGCTGTCGGGCGGCAATTTCCATGCCGAGCCGGTCGCCTTCGCCGCCGACATCATCGCGCTTGCAATCTGCGAGATCGGATCGATCGCCGAGCGCCGTATCGCGATGCTGGTCGATCCCGCGCTGTCCGGGCTGCCCGCGTTCCTGACGCCCAGGCCCGGACTCAATTCGGGCTTCATGATCCCGCAGGTCACCGCCGCCGCGCTGGTCAGCGAGAACAAGCAGCGCGCGCATCCGGCAAGCGTCGATTCGATCCCGACCTCGGCCAATCAGGAGGATCATGTGTCGATGGCGGCGCATGGCAGTCGGCGGCTGCTGGCGATGGCCGAAAACCTCGCCAATATCCTTGGCATCGAATGGCTGGCGGCGGCGCAAGGCTGCGACTTCCATGCACCGCTCTCGTCGAGCGATGTCCTGGAAGCGGCGCGCGCGACGCTGCGCGCCAGGGTGCCGACGCTCGACCATGACCGCCATTTCGCGCCCGACATGGCGGTGGCGACCGCGATGATCGTCGCGGGCGATCTGGTCGCGGACCGCGACTTGCCGGGAGTGGCGGCATGACCGACTGGCTCCATGTCCATCGCGGCTTCGCGCCGCTGATCGTCAGCGTGCCGCACGCCGGCACCGACATTCCCGATGCGATCGCCGCCCGGCTCGTCTCGCTGCCGCTCGCCCGGCGCGATGCCGACTGGTATGTCGACCGGCTCTACGCCTTCGCCCGCGACCTCGGCGCGACGATCATACGTACCGACATCTCGCGCACCGTCATCGATGTGAACCGCGATCCGAGCGGCGCCTCGCTGTATCCGGAGCAGGCCACGACGGGGCTGTGCCCGGTGACCACCTTCGACGGCGATCCGCTCTACCGCCCCGGCACCGAACCCGACGAGGCCGAGATCGCCGAGCGACGCGCGGCGTGGTTCGACCCGTACCACCTCGCCATCGCGACCGAGATCGAACGCCTGCGCGCCGAGGGGCCGGTCGCCCTGTACGAAGCGCATTCGATCCGCAGCCATGTTCCGCGCCTGTTCGACGGCGAGCTTCCGCAGTTCAACATCGGCACCAATGGCGGAACGACCTGCGACGCCGCGCTCGCCGACGCGGTCGAGCAGATCTGCGACGACAGCGGTCGCTCGCGCGTGACCGACGGGCGGTTCAAGGGCGGCTGGACCACGCGCCATTACGGCAAGCCCGGCAAGGGCGTCCACGCCATCCAGATGGAACTCGCCATGCGCGGATATGTCGATGAAGCCGACGCCAAGGATTGGCCGCCCGCCTGGGACGCCGACTATGCCGTCCCCATCCAGCAGACACTGCGCGACGTCCTCGCGGCGTGCATCCAATTCGCGAAAGGCCGCAAATGACCCGCATCGACAATGCCCGCACCATCACCGCCCCGACCGGAAGCGAGCTTTCGGCGAAGAGCTGGCTGACCGAGGCACCCTTGCGCATGCTGATGAACAATCTCGACGCGGCGGTGGCGGAAAATCCGCACGAACTTGTCGTCTATGGCGGCATCGGCCGCGCTGCGCGCGATTGGGAAAGCTATGACCGGATCGTCGCCGCGCTGCGCGATCTCGAAAGCGACCAGACGCTGCTCGTCCAGTCGGGCAAGCCGGTCGGCGTCTTCCGAACGCACGAAAACGCCCCGCGCGTGCTGATCGCCAATTCGAACCTCGTGCCCAAATGGGCCGATTGGGATCACTTCCACGAACTCGATCGCGCAGGGCTGATGATGTACGGCCAGATGACCGCCGGGTCGTGGATCTATATCGGCAGCCAGGGCATCGTGCAGGGCACGTACGAGACCTTCGTGGAGGTCGGGCGGCGTCATTATGGCGGCGACCTGTCGGGCAAGTGGATCCTGACCGCGGGGCTTGGCGGCATGGGCGGTGCGCAGCCGCTCGCCGCGACCATGGCAGGGGCGTCGTGCCTTGCGGTCGAATGCCAGCCGAGCCGGATCGAGATGCGGCTGAAGACCGGCTATCTCGACCGTCAGGCCGACACCATCGACGATGCGCTGGCGATGATCGAGAAGGCAGGCGCGAAGGGCGAGGCGGTGTCGATCGGGCTGCTCGGCAATGCCGCCGATATCTATCCTGAACTCGTCCGCCGCGGTGTGCATCCGGACGTCGTCACCGACCAGACTTCCGCGCACGATCCGGTCAACGGCTATCTGCCGCAGGGCTGGAGCCTCGACGAGTGGCGCACCAAGCGCGAGAGCGATCCCAAGGCGGTCGAAGCCGCCGCGCGCAAGTCGATGGCGGTGCAGGTCCGCGCGATGCTCGCTTTCTGGAAGGCGGGCGTGCCGACGCTCGATTACGGCAACAATATTCGCCAGGTCGCGAAGGACGAGGGCGTCGACGATGCGTTCGACTTTCCCGGATTCGTCCCCGCCTATATCCGACCGCTATTCTGCCGCGGCGTCGGCCCGTTCCGCTGGGCCGCGCTGTCGGGCGATCCGGAGGACATCTACAAGACCGACGCCAAGGTGAAGGAACTGCTTCCCGACAACCACCACCTTCACAACTGGCTCGACATGGCGCGCGAGCGCATCCGCTTTCAGGGGCTGCCCGCTCGCATCTGCTGGGTCGGGCTTGGCGACCGCGACCGGCTGGGCCTCGCGTTCAACGAGATGGTGGCGTCGGGCGAGTTGAAGGGGCCGGTGGTGATCGGCCGCGATCATCTCGACTCTGGGTCGGTCGCGAGTCCCAATCGCGAGACCGAGGCGATGAAGGACGGCAGCGACGCCGTCAGCGACTGGCCGCTGCTCAACGCGCTGCTCAACACCGCGAGCGGGGCGACCTGGGTGTCGCTCCACCATGGCGGCGGCGTCGGCATGGGCTATTCGCAGCATTCGGGCATGGTGATCGTTGCCGATGGCACCCCCGAAGCCGCCGAGCGGCTGAAGCGTGTGCTGTGGAACGATCCGGCGACGGGCGTCATGCGCCACGCCGATGCCGGCTACGACATCGCCATCGACTGCGCGCGCGAAAAGGGGCTCGATCTGCCGGGCATCACCGACTGAGCGAGCATGCTCCTTCGGACGCTCGGGCCTTCTAGGCCACGATCGTCTCCAGCGCCTCCCCGATCGCGCCGTAAATGCGGTCGAGATCGTCGTCGGCGATGCAATAGGGCGGCATGACGTAGACCGTGTTGCCGAGCGGTCGCAGCAGCAGGTCGCGCGACAGGAAGAATTCGAGCAGACGCGGCCCGAGGTCCGACATATAGGCGCCGTTCGGATCGCCCAGCTCCATCGCCGTCACCGTGCCGATCTGCCGCGCATTGCTGACCTTCGGGTGATCGCGCAGGCGCTCGAGCTGCGCCGACTGCCGCCGCCCGAGATCGGCGATGCCGTCGAGCACAGGCTCTTCGCGCCAGATGGCGAGATTGGCGTTGGCCGCGGCGCAGGCGATCGGGTTGGCGGTGTAGCTCGACGAATGAAAGAACATGTCGGCGCGGTCCCGCGACCGGTGCGCCTCGAAGATCGCCGGTGTCGCCATCGTCACCGCGAGCGGGACCGCCCCGCCGGTCAGCCCCTTCGACAGGCAGACGATGTCGGGCACCACGCCAGCCTGCTCGCACGCCAGCAGCGTTCCAGTGCGGCCCCAGCCCGTCATCACCTCGTCGGCGATGAACAGTACGTCATGCCGCGCGCAGATCTCGCGCATCGCGGCCAGCGTTTCGGGCGAATAGATCAGCATCCCGCCCGCGCCGAGCAGCAGCGGCTCGACGATCAGCGCGGCGGGTTTGTTGTCGTCGCGGCACAGCGCCTCAAGCCGGTCGAGCGTCGCCTGCTCCGCGCCAGCACGTGGGAAGGGCAGCGTCTCGACATCGAACAGCAGCGGGGCATAGGCCTGGTTGAACACACCGCGCTCGCCGACCGACATGCCGCCTATGGTGTCGCCGTGATAGCTGTGTTCGAGGACGACGATGCGGTGCCGCGGCTTGCCGATGTTGCGCCAGTACCCGAGCGCCATCTTCAGCGCGACCTCGACACTGGTCGATCCGCTGTCCGAGTAGAAGACGTGCGAAAGCGGCGCGGGCATCATCGCCAACAGATCGCGCGCCAGCGTCTCGGCGGGTTCGTGCGTCCAGCCGGCAAAGATGATCTGGTCGAGCGCCTTTGTCTGCTCGGCGATCGCCGCCATGATCCGCGGATGGCAGTGCCCGTGCGTCGTCACCCACCAGGACGAGATCGCATCGACGATGCGCCTGCCGTCCTCGGTATGGAGCACCGCGCCCTCCGCCGAGCGGACGAGCGGGATCGGCTGTTCGAGACCATGCTGGGTGAAGGGGTGCCAGACCGGCGACGTCATCGGAAATCCCCGAGATTGAAATGGTCGGTGAACGCCGCGCGCAGCGTTTCGGGCGTCAGCGAGCGGAGGCGGGGCAGGCGGCCGAGGCGGCGGACGTTGCCGATCTCCGCGATCACGCTCTCGGTTTCCTCATTGGAGTCGCCGACAAATGCGATTCCGAGCAGCGGGACGCCGCGCGAGCGCAGCGCTTCGACCGTCAGCAGCGAATGGTTGATCGTGCCGAGCGCGGTGCGTGCGACGATCACGGCCGGCGCCTTCCAGCGCGCGAACATGTCGGCATAGGTCAGCGACCGCGTCAGCGGCACCAGTGCGCCGCCGGCACCCTCGACGACCAACGGCCGGTCGCATTCGGGGATCGTCAGGCGTTCGGCCTCGATCGTCACGCCGTCGATATCGGCGGCCTGATGCGGCGAGCAGGGCGTGGTGAGCCGATATGCCTCGGGCAGCAACCGCTCTTCGCCGACGCCCGCCAGCCGCGCGACGCGTTCGCGGTCGCTGCCGTCGTCGAGCCCGGCCTGCACCGGCTTCCAGTAACAGCCGTCGAGTGCTCCGGTCAGCGCAGCCGAAAAGACGGTCTTGCCGATCTCTGTATCGGTGCCGGTGATGATGATGGTGCGGTTCATTTCAGTGCCTCTGCCAGCGCCGCGTCGAGCGTGTCGATCGTGCCGCGCGAGATATTGGTCGTTATCGACAGCCGCAAGCGAGAGGTGCCCGCCGGTACGGTCGGCGGGCGGATGCCGCGAATGTCGAAGCCTTGCGCCTGAAGCGCTTTCGCGACCGCCATCGTTCGTGGTTCATCGCCCAGTATCAGCGGCAGGATCTGCGAACCGGTCGTCGTGATGCCGTGCTGCGCCAGCCGCGTTTCGGCATGTTCGGTAAGCGCCATCAAGGTCGCTCGCCGTTCGGGTTCGTCGGCGACGATGCGCAGCGCCTCGCGTACCGCGGTGGCCATCAGTGGAGAGGGCGCGGTCGAGAAGATGAAGGGCCGCGCGCGGTTGACCAGAAAGTCGATTGCGACGCGCGGTGCGCACACCAGCGCGCCTTCGCAGCCGAACGCCTTGCCGCATGTATGCAGCGTGACGACATTGTCGCGCCCTTCCAGCTCCGCGGCGAGCCCGCGACCATCGCGGCCGAACACCCCGGTCGCATGCGCCTCGTCGATCAGCAGCATCGCTTCGTGACGGCTGGCGATATCGGCGAGTTCGACGAGCGGCGCACGGTCGCCGTCCATGCTGTAGAGGCTTTCCACCGCTATCCATGGCGTGCCGTTGCCACCACTGTCGCGATACGCGCAGATCGCGTCTTCGATTCGCTGCGCGTCGCCATGTCCGGCTGCGACTGCCGGGCACCGGGCAAGGCGGATGCCGTCATGCGCGCTCGCATGGATCAGCGAATCATGGACGATCAGGTCGTCGCGTTGCGGCAGCGTGGCGAGAACCGCGGCATTGGCGGCATAGCCGGTGGCGAAGAAGAGCGCCGCCTCCGCCCCGAAAAACGCGGCCGCTTCGGCTTCCAGCGCTTCATGTTCGGGGTCGTTGCCGCGCAGCAGCCGCGAACCGCCCGATCCGATCGCGACGCCGCGGTCGAGTGCGGCGTGGACTGCCGCCTTCAACCGGTCCGACTGGCGCAGGCCGAGATAGTCGTTCGAGGCGAAATCATGCCCGGCGCGCGGTTGCAGCGAGCGGCGGCGATGCGCCGCCTCCAGATCGCGGAGATGGTCGGAAAGTGACTGGAGAATCGCCATTGCGCGCTGGGTAACGGCTTCGCGCCGCGATGGCGAGGCGGGTGGGAAAAATGGTGCTGCCGGTGAGGATTGAACTCACGACCTCAGCCTTACCAAGGATGCGCTCTACCACTGAGCTACGGCAGCACTCGCACAGCGTCCGCTGGCGGAGCGGGCCTATGTGCAGGTGCGCCGCCGATTGTCAACCCACAGCCAGCCGACTATTCCGCCGATATGAGCCAGGACGACGAAAAGAAGCAGCGATTGGCGCAGGCGTTGCGCGCCAACCTCAGGCGGCGCAAGGCGCAGTCGCGCGGACAGGAGCCGGGCGCTGCGCCTTCGCCGGAAGAACCGCGCGACAAGGACTGACGCCGCTCAGCCGATCGGCGCGCATTTCTTTTCGAGCCACGCCTTGTCCTCGCCGTCGAGGAGCGGGCCGATCTTCGCGAGCACCTGCGCGTGATAGGCGTCGAGCCACCGCGTCTCGCTCTCGGTCAGCAGCTTCGGTTCGATCAGCTTGCGCTCGATCGGTGCGAAGGTCAGCGTTTCGAAGCCGAAAACGGGTGCTTCGGCCCCCGAAACTTCGCGCGGAACGACGAGGACGAGATTTTCGATGCGAATGCCATATTCGCCCGCCTTGTAATAGCCGGGCTCGTTCGAGCAGATCATGCCCGCGACCAGCGGTTCGGTCGCGCCGCTGCCCGGATAGTTGGGCTTGGCGATCCGCTGCGGCCCTTCATGCACGCCCAGATACGCGCCGACGCCGTGGCCGGTGCCGTGCGCGAAGTCGAGCCCCGCTTCCCATAGCGGCTGGCGCGCGAAGCTGTCGAGCTGGCCGCCGGTCGTACCTTCGGGCCAGACGGCGCGGTCGATGGCGATATGCCCCTTCAGTACGCGGGTGAAGCGGTCGCGCATCTCCGCCGAGGGTTCGCCGACCGGAACGGTGCGCGTGATGTCGGTGGTGCCGTCTTCATACTGACCGCCCGAATCGATCAGGAAGAGCTGTCCCTTTTCGAGCCTGGCGTTCGATTTTCCGTCGACTCGGTAGTGCGGGCTGGCGGCATGGCCACCGGTCGCCGAGATGGTGTCGAACGAGGTGTCCTTGAGCAGCCCTGTCGCCTCGCGGAATTCGAGCAGCTTGGCCGCCGCGGTCAGTTCGTCGACCTCTCCCTTCGGCGCCTCGACCTCGATCCAGCGCAGGAAGCGGGCGATCGCCGCGCCGTCGCGCAACTGTGCTTCGCGGTGGCCAGCCACTTCGGCGTCGTTCTTGATCGCCTTGGCGAGGATGGCGGGGTCGCGCACCGACAGCACGGTCGCGCCACCTTCCTCGAGCGCGGCGAAGATCGCCGAGACGCCGAAGCCCGGATCGACCGCGACGCGCTTGCCCGAAAAATCCTTGAGCGCTTCGCCGAAGCCCAGCCGGTCGTGGACGCGCACGGCGTTGCCGAGATGCTGGCGCACTTCATCGGTCATCTTGTCGGAATCGACATACAGGTCGGCGGTCCCGTCGGCATGGATGATCGAATAGCTGAGCGTGACCGGCATATGCTCGACATCCGCACCGCGCACGTTGAAGACCCAGGCGATCGAATCGAGTGCCGACAGCACGACCGCATCGGCCTTGCGCTCGGCAAGCCAGTCGGCGATCCCCGCGCGCTTGTCGGCGGAGGACCGGCCCGCCGCCTTTTCGGGATAGACCTGCATCTTTGCAGGCGAGGGGGCGGGGCGGTCGCTCCATATCGCGTCGATCGGATTGGTGGTGACCGGCACCAGTTCGGCGCCGCGCTCGGCCAGCGCCTTCGTCGCCTCCTTGACCCAGCTTTGCGTATGCAGCCACGGGTCATAGCCGATCCGCCCACCCTCGGGCGCATGGCCGCGCAGCCAGTCCGACATGCTCGTCGCGGGGACAGAGACATATTCGTAATCGTCGCCCGATACCTGTTCGCGCACCTGGAGCGTGTAGCGGCCATCGGTGAAGATCGCCGCTTCCTCGGGCAGGACGACGGCGTTTCCGGCCGAACCCTCGAACCCGGTCAGCCAGGCGAGACGCTGCGCATAGGCGCCGACATATTCGCTCATATGCTCGTCGGTCAGCGGAACGACGAAGCCGTCGAGCCGGTCGGTCTTGAGCTGCTGGCGCAGCGCCTTGAGTCGGTCGGAATGGGTGGACATCGCTTCACTCTCGGTTCGTTAAGTTCACAATCTTCGCGGCGTTTGCGACAGAAAGTTGCGCAAACCGCCGGTCGCTCCGGCGATCGCCGCCGGACATGGCAGATGCGATCCATGTAGGACAGCGCGACCGCCGCCGCCACTACTGCATTGCCGCCGACATGCGGCGGTCACACCGCGGCGTTAGCGTCTGCGGACAGCGCCGGAACAGGATCGTTCAATCGATTCTCTGACTGTTACTGACCGATCATAATCGTTTCATTCGATTGCCGGCGAGGCGTAGGTTTTGATTCCGTCGAACGGCCGCATGGCCATGGAGAGGATAGGGGACGCGAAAATGGACGCCAAGACGAGTGACCCGCTGGGCGGCGGATGCCCGATGAACCGCGAAGCGACCCGGTCGCTTCTGGGCCGCACCAACCGCGACTGGTGGCCCAACCAGCTGTCGATCGACATCCTCCACCAGCATGGCCTTTCGGGCGATCCGATGGGCGACGATTTCAACTATCAGCAGGCGTTCAAGAAGCTCGATCTCGGCGCGGTGAAGAAGGACCTTCACGCGCTGATGACCGACAGCCAGCCTTGGTGGCCGGCCGATTACGGGCATTACGGCCCGTTCTTCATCCGCATGGCCTGGCATAGCGCGGGTACCTATCGCACCGGCGACGGGCGCGGTGGCGCATCGTCGGGCAACCAGCGTTTCGCTCCGCTCAATTCATGGCCGGACAACGCCAATCTCGACAAGGCGCGGCGCCTGCTCTGGCCGATCAAGAAGAAATATGGCCGCAATTTGAGCTGGGCCGACCTGATGATCCTCGCCGGCAATGTCGCGATCGAATCGATGGGCGGTCCGATCTTCGGTTTCGGCGGCGGCCGCGAAGACATCTTCGAACCCGAAAAGGATGTGTACTGGGGTACCGAGGAGGAGTGGGTCGGCCAGGGCGCCGAAACGCGCATCATCCCCGAGGAGGAAAAGGTCCTCGAAAATCCGCTCGCTGCAATCCAGATGGGCCTCATCTACGTCAATCCCGAAGGGCCGGGCGGCAATCCCGATCCGGCGCAGTCGGGCCGCGATATCCGCGAAACCTTCGCACGGATGGCGATGAACGATTATGAAACCGTCGCGCTGACCGCGGGCGGCCATACCTTCGGCAAATGCCACGGTGCCGGAGACGCGTCGAAGATCGGTGCCGAGCCCGAGGGCGCCGACATCGCGATGCAGGGCCTCGGCTGGATGAGCGGCCATGAAAGCGGCATGGGCGACGATACGATAACGAGCGGCCTGGAAGGGTCGTGGACGCCGACGCCGATCGAGTGGACGATGAACTATTTCCACATGCTGCTCGATTACGAATACGAGCTGGTGGAAAGCCCGGCCGGCGCGAAACAGTGGCAGCCGGTCAACCAGAAGCCGGAAGACATGGCGCCGGCCGCGCACAATCCGTCCAAGCATGTGCCGACGATGATGACGACTGCCGACATGGCGATGAAGGTCGATCCCGAATATCGCAAGATATCGGAGCATTTCCGCGATAACCCTGAGGAGTTCGCGGATGCCTTCGCGCGCGCCTGGTTCAAGCTGACGCACCGCGATATGGGGCCGAAGGTCCGCTATCTCGGCCCCGACGTTCCGGACGAGGACCTGATCTGGCAGGACCCGCTTCCCAAGGCGGATTATGCGCAGATCGGCGACGGCGACGTTGCCGACCTCAAACAGGAGATCGCCGATTCGGGTCTGTCCGTGTCGCAGATGGTCAAGACCGCCTGGGCATCGGCCTCCACCTTCCGCGGATCGGACAAGCGCGGCGGTGCCAACGGTGCGCGTATCCGGCTCGAGCCGCAGAAGAACTGGGACGTCAACGAACCCGAAGAGCTCGCCAAGGTGCTCAAGGTCTATGAAGGCATCAAGTCGGACTTCGACGGTGCCGCATCGGGCGGCAAGAAGGTGTCGATCGCCGATCTGATCGTGCTCGGCGGTTCGGTCGGGATCGAGAAGGCGGCGAAGGATGCCGGCCATGACGTGACGGTGCCGTTCGCCCCCGGCCGCGTCGACACGACCGACGAACTGACCGACGCCGACAGCTTCGAACCGCTCGAGCCCAAGGTCGACGGCTTCCGCAACTACCTTCAGGTCCGCTTCAGCGTGCCGACCGAGGAGCTGCTGGTCGATCGCTCGCAACTGCTGGGCCTCTCCGCGCCGGAAATGACGGTGCTTGTCGGCGGGCTGCGCGTGCTTGGCGCCAATCACGGCGGGTCGAAGCACGGCGTCTTTACCGACCGTCCGGGGCAGCTGACCAACGACTTCTTCGTCAACCTGCTCGACATGGGCACGGCGTGGAAGGAAGTGGATGAGGCCGGCGACGAGGAGTTCGTCGGCACCGACCGCGCGACCGACACGGAAAAATGGCGCGCAACGCGGACCGACCTCGTGTTCGGCTCCAACTCGCAGCTTCGCGCCATTTCGGAAGTCTATGCCACCGACGATGCGAAGCAGAAGTTCGTCGACGATTTCGTGGCGGCCTGGACCAAGGTCATGAACGCCGACCGGTTCGACCTCGCCTGAGGACGCCAGCCGAAACCATCATGGGCGCCGCAGCGGCCAACGCTGCGGCGCCCATTTTCCTATCGGGCAAGCATTTAAGGAACGGAAACACCAGAAAATCGTTGAATTAATTGAGTTTAATGAAGTTGTCACGCTGGTACGCTAACGCGCGCTTCGGGGCGGGGCGGACTGGAGTTCAAGTCAGTATGCCCGATCAGATCGATGCCGAATATTTTCTGAAACGTGCGGTGGAGGAACGCCGGCGTGCAGATGCGGCGGATGATACCGCGGCGGCGGTTCGTCATTCGGAACTTGCCGAGCAATATGAAGAACGCGCCAAAGGGCGTCATGTGAAGCGAACGATCCCCCTGCGCGGTTGAACGCTGTTCCGTCCAAGTATCGCGAGCCGTCTCGACGCCGCCACCCGGAAGGCGCTAGGGGACGGCCATGACCGATCCCAAGCCCCCCGTCGCCCCCGTCCACGCCCATAGCTATGAACGCTACGGGGTGCGCATCGACGACCCCTATGCCTGGTTGCGCGATCCCGGCTATCCAGAGGTCACCAACAAGGAAATCCTCGGCTATCTGGAGGCGGAGAACGCCTATTTCGAAGGCGTGATGGCGCCGCACCGCGCTCTGGTCGATACGCTGTTCAAGGAGATGCGCGGGCGGATCAAGGAAGATGACGCCACCGTCCCGCAAAAGGATGGCGACTGGCTCTACTGGACCGCGTTCGAAACCGGCGGCGAATATCGCAAATGGTGGCGCAAGCCGGTCGACGGCGGCGAGGCGCAACTGATCCTCGACGAACCCGCGCTCGCCGAACCACATGAATATTTCCGCCTCGGCACCATGTCGGTCAGCCCCGATGGCAAGCTGATGGCCTATGCCGTTGATGTCGACGGTTCCGAACGGTTCGAGGCGCGCGTCAAGAATCTCGAAACCGGCGAGATGCTGGATGACGTGATTCCGGGAACGCTTTCGGACCTCGTCTGGACGAGCGACTCGAAGGGCTTCCTCTACTGCCTCGCCAACGAACATTGGCGCACCGATAATGCGCATTGGCACAAGCTGGGCGACGACCCGGCCGACGATGTCGAGCTGTATCACGAAGACGATGACGGTTTTCGCGTCGATGTCGGCGAGACGCAGTCGCGCGAGTGGCTCGTCATATCGACCGGCGATCATGTGACGAGCGAGGTTCGCCTGCTGCCGGCGAGCGATCCTTCCGCCGAGCCGATTCTCGTCGCCGCGCGCAAGACCGGCCGCGAATATGATGTCGACGAACATGACGGTACGCTGTTCATCCACACCAACGATACCGATCCGATGTGGCGGCTCTGCACCGCGCCGATCGACAATCCCGGCGAGTGGACCGAGCGCATCGCGCCGTCCGAAACATTCTACATGACCGGCGTCACCTGCTTTAAGGACTTCTTCGTCGTCGAAGGGCGCGACAAGGGGCTCGATCAGATCGAATGGCACCGTTACGAGCGCGAAATCGCGCCTGTCCGGATCGTGTTTCCGGAAGAAAGCTATACCGCCGGCCTGGGCGGCATCGCCGAATATGACGTCGATACGCTGCGCATCGGCTATCAGTCGATGGTCACGCCGGGCACGGTCTATGACTATCATGTCGCGAGCGGTGAGCTGGAAACGCTGAAGGTCCAGGAAATCCCGAGCGGCTATGATGCGGCGAAATATCGCACCGAACGCCTGATGATAACCGCGCGTGACGGGACCGAGGTGCCGTGCTCGATCGTCTATCCGAAAGACTATCCGATGGACGGGACGGGCAAGCTGTTCCTCTATGCCTATGGCGCCTATGGCCATGCGATACCGCCGGGGTTCTCGACCGCGCGGATGAGCTATCTCGACCGCGGCATGGCCTTCGCCATCGCGCATATCCGCGGCGGCGACGATCTTGGCCAGGGCTGGTATCATGACGGCAAGCTCGAAAAGCGGACCAACACGTTCAACGACTTCGTCGATGTCGCGAAGGGGCTGATCTCGCGCGGCTACAGCTCGGCGGGCAATATCGCGATCAACGGCGGATCGGCGGGCGGCGAGCTGATGGGCGCGGTCGTCAATTCGGACCCGGAGCTTTGGGGTGCGGTCGTCGCCGATGTACCCTTCGTCGATGTGCTCAATACGATGCTCGACGAAACGCTGCCGCTGACCCCGGGCGAATGGCCCGAATGGGGCAACCCCATCGAGGACAAGGCGGCGTTCGAGCTGATCCGTTCCTACAGCCCCTATGACAATGTGACGGCGCAGGATTATCCGCCGATGTTCATCACCGGCGGGTTGAACGATCCGCGCGTGACCTATTGGGAGCCGGCCAAATGGGCGGCGAAGCTGCGCGCCACCAAGACCGACGACAATATTCTCGTACTCAAGACCAATATGGGCGCGGGGCATGGCGGCAAGTCCGGTCGCTGGCAGGCGCTTCGCGAAATGGCCGAGGACATGGCGTTCGTGCTGTGGCAGCTCGGCGTCGCGGAATAGCATTGCGCCGACGCGCGATTATCGGTTGGCGATGGCGCGTCAAAGCGGATAGCGTCGAAAACATGTTGCGCGGGGACGGCAAGCGGTCCTAGTTAGCGCTAACAATAATGCGTAAGCGGGAGGGTTGCATGGCACAAGGCGCAGCAGATCGCAGCAATTTGGGTCTGATCGGCGCCATCGTCGCGGTGGCGACGATCGGCGGACTTTTGTTCGGATATGACAGCGGAGCGGTGAACGGCACCCAGTCGGGGTTGCAGTCCGCGTTCAATCTCAGCGAGGGCGGACTGGGCTTCACCGTCGGTTCGCTGCTTATCGGCTGTTTCATCGGCGCCTTCCTGGCGGGGCGCCTGGCCGATGCGATGGGGCGGCGCAGCGTGATGATGCTCGCCGCGTTCATGTTCTTCGTCGGTGCGCTGGTGCAGGGATTTTCGCACGTCCAGTGGCTGTTCGTGATCGCGCGGCTGGGCGGCGGTATGGCGGTCGGTGCGGCCTCGGTGCTGTCGCCCGCCTATATTTCCGAAGTCGCGCCGGCGAATATTCGCGGGCGGATGACGACGGTCCAGCAGATCATGATCATTTCCGGTCTGACGGCTGCGTTCGTGGTCAATTATTTCCTCGCAGCGGCAGCAGGCGATTCGACCAGTGAATTCTGGTTGGGCATTCCGGCATGGCGCTGGATGTTCCTGATGCAGGCGGCGCCGGCGGCAGTGTTCCTGATCGCGCTGTTCTTCATTCCCGAAAGCCCGCGCTACCTCGTGTCGAAGGGCGACCATGAAAATGCCCTGTCGGTGCTGACGCGGCTGTTCGGAACGACGGTCGCCAAGGCCAAGATCGAAGAGATCCGGGCGAGCTTCAAGGCCGATCACCGCCCCAGCCTCAAGGACATCATGGACCCGGTAAAGGGCGGCGTCCGCCCGATCGTGTGGGCTGGCCTGCTGCTCGCGGTGTTCCAGCAGCTCGTCGGCATCAACGTCATCTTCTACTATGGCGAAACGTTGTGGAAGCTGGCCGGCGTCAGCGAGGCGGCGGCGCTTCAGCGCAACATCCTGTCGGGCGTGGTTTCGATCGCCGCCTGCTTCGTCACCATCGGACTGGTCGACAAGATCGGCCGCAAGCCGCTGCTGATGATCGGTTCGGCGGGCATGGCGCTGACGCTAGTCGCGATGACCTATGCCTTTGCCAATGGTACGCTCGACGCCGATGGCAATCTGTCGCTCAGCCCGTCACTGGGTATGATCGCGCTGGTTGCCGCCAACCTCTACGTCATCTTCTTCAACGGCAGCTGGGGTCCCGTGATGTGGGTCATGCTGGGCGAGATGTTCCCCAACCAGATCCGCGGTTCGGCGCTTGCGGTTTGCGGCTTTGCGCAGTGGTTCGCGAACTATCTCGTCGTGCAGACCTTCCCGGTCATGGCATCGGGGCTGGGGCTGGCGACGACCTATGCCTTCTACACCGTCTCCGCAGCGATCTCGTTCTTCCTGGTGAAGGCCTTCATCAAGGAAACGCGCGGCCGCGAACTCGAAGAAATGGAAGGCTAATCACGAACAGGGGCGGCTGCGGCGCATCGGCGTCGTGGCCGCCTGATCGTCAGGCGAGCGATGCCTTTGCGTCGCGCGCGTCCTTCATGATCTCGAACGCTTCCCTGATGACATAGGCGCCGATCGCGGCGCCGACGATCAGATCGAAATAGCGCAGGCCGGTCGCCAGGATCGCGAGCGCCGATGCTATCACCGCGGCATTCGCGACAACATCCGCCCGCGTGAATATCCACGCCGCGCGCAGATGGACCTCATCGCCGCTGGCGCGCTGACGCGAGAGCAGCCTGAGTACGACGATATTCACGATGAGCGCCACGGCCGCAACGCCGAGCATCCAGCCGGCCTCGGGCGACGTTCCGTTCGCGGCGCGGCGGATGACTTCGATCAGCAGGCCGATACCCAGAATAAGCAGCATGATACCGCTCCAGCCCGCGGCATTGGCCTTGAACCGCGCCGAACGCGATATCGCCAGCAACGCGATCGCATAGACGAATGCATCAGACAGCATGTCGAGCCCGTCGGCGAGAAGCCCCGTCGAATGCGCGAACAACCCGGCCGATACCTCGACGACGAACATCGCCGCGTTGAGCCATAGCGCGACTTTCAGCGCTCGGTGCTGTTCAAGGGTGTCCAGCGGCGGGGGTTCGCATCCACAATCGGCCATGCGCCCCATTTAGGCATCACGCTGCCGCAGGCCAAATCGGCGCTCGCATTGCCGCGATGCCGAAGCGTCGCGCCCGCGTCAGACGTTGAAGCGGAACAGCATCACGTCGCCGTCATGGACGACATATTCCTTGCCTTCCTGGCGCAGCTTGCCCGCGTCGCGCGCGCCTGCTTCACCGCCGAGCGAAACATAATCGTCGAACGCGATCGTTTCGGCGCGAATGAAGCCGCGTTCGAAATCGGTGTGGATGACGCCTGCCGCCTGCGGTGCCTTCGACCCCGCTTCGACCGTCCAGGCACGCGCTTCCTTGGGGCCGGCGGTGAAGAAGGTGAGGAGGTTGAGAAGCTTGTACCCGGCACGGATCACGCGGGCGAGGCCGGTTTCGGTCAGTCCCATTTCGGCGAGGAACTCGCCGCGGTCCTCGGGCGGCATCGTCGCGATCTCGGCCTCGATCGCGGCGGAAACGACGACGGCCTCGGCGCCTTCGGCCTTCGCCTTTTCGAAAACCTTTGCCGAATATTCGTTGCCCTCTGCGGCTTCGTCCTCGTTGACGTTGCAGACATAAAGGACGGGCTTCGCCGTCAGCAGTTGCGCCTGTTCGAGGATGCGCTCTTCTTCGGGATCGTTCGCCTCGGCGAGACGCGCGGGTTTGCCGTCGCGCAGCAGGTCGAGCGCGCGGCCCAGCACCGCCGCCGCGGCCTTGGCATCCTTGTCGCCAGCCTGACCCTTTTTCTGAAGATTGGGTACGCGCTTTTCGAGGCTTTCGAGGTCGGACAGCATCAGTTCGGTCTCGACCGTCTCGGCATCGGCGATCGGATCGACATGGTTGTCGACATGCTGGATATCGTCATTCTCGAAGCAGCGCAGAACATGGACGATCGCATCGACCTCGCGAATATTACCGAGAAACTGGTTGCCCAGTCCTTCGCCCTTGGACGCGCCGCGCACCAGTCCGGCGATGTCGACAAAGGCGAGCTGCGTTTCGATCTTTTTCGCCGAACCGGCGACCTCCGCCAGCTTGTCGAGACGCGGATCGGGGACCGCGACCTGCCCGACATTGGGCTCGATCGTGCAGAAGGGATAGTTCGCCGCCTGCGCCGCCGCCGTTTCGGTGAGCGCGTTGAAGAGCGTGGACTTGCCGACGTTCGGAAGGCCGACGATGCCGCAGCGGAAACCCATGGAAAAAGCCTTGTTCGAGTGATGAGGAGAGCCGGCGATCCGGCGATTGCCGCTCCGATAGCGATTTCACCCGCGCAAGGGAAGCCGCGCGCTAGACGTGTCGCGGGCTTTCCAGGTGGCAGTCGGACTGCTCGGACGTCTCGATCTGCACCGTTGCGTGATGGATGCCGTAATCATGGTCGAGCCGGTGCTGCAGGTCGATCAGGAACTGGTCGCCGGGATGGCCGCCGGGCATCACCAGATGCGCCGTCAACGCGACCTCGGTCGTCGACATCGGCCAGATATGAAGGTCGTGAAGCTCGGTCACGCCCGGCAGCGCCTCCAGCGCATCGACCACGGCGTCATGGTCGATTCCCGGCGGCACTGCCTGAAGCGCCATCGTCGTCGAATCCTTGAGCAGGCCCCAGGTGCTCCACAGGATCACCGCGACGATGCCGAGGCTGACGACGGGGTCGATCCATTCGGCGCCCGTCCACAGGATCAGGCCACCGGCGACCACGACGCCGGCCGAAACCGCAGCGTCGGCGGCCATGTGGAGGAACGCGCCGCGCACGTTGATGTCGCCCTTGCGCCCGCTGACGAACAGCAGCGCGGTGGCGGTGTTGATGACGATGCCGATCGCCGCGACGATCATCACCGTTCCGCCCGCGACCGGCGGCGGATCGCCCAGCCGCTGGATCGCCTCGAGCAGGATCGCGCCGACCGCCACCAGCAGCAGGAGCGCGTTACCGAGCGCGGCGAGGATCGAGGAACCGCGCAGGCCATAGGTAAAGCGCTTCGACGGCGGTCGCTTGGCCAGTTCGGCCCCGCCCCATGCGATCAACAGCCCCAGCACATCCGAAAGATTGTGCCCGGCATCGGCCAGAAGCGCGACCGAATCGGTCAGGAAACCGGCGGCGCCTTCGACCGCGACGAATGCGACATTGAGCAGGATTCCGATCGCGAAGGCGCGGCCGAAATCGGCGGGGGCGTGGCTGTGGCCGTGATCATGGCCATGGGCGTGGGGTGCACTCATGGCCGATCACATAGGACGCCGCCCTCGCGTGATACTAGCGCATCGTATCGGTGCCCGGATTAAATCCGGCGCGGCATCCGTTCGCATCGAAACGGCTTTGTTAGGGAGACATTTCGATGCGTAACGCGATTGCTGTGATGGTGATGATGTGCGGTACCGGTCTGGCGACCACGGCGGCGGCGCAGACGGCCGACCGGCCGAGCGATGCTCCGGCAAGCGCGAACGGCACCAGTACGCATGTCGAATTCGATGCCGGCGCCTTTTATCAGTCGGGGGATTACGGCACCGGCGAGCAGATAGAGACCTGGTCGATGCCGTTCAGCGTTACGGCACAGCGCGGGCGGCTGCGGCTTTCGGCATCGCTGCCCTATCTCGTCACCAACGCGCCGGGCGACGTTATCGTCAATTCGGGCGGGCCGTTCGGCCTGCCGCTGTTTTCGAGCTCGCAGACGCAGACGACGCGGATGCACCGCGAAGGGCTGGGCGATCTGGTCGTCGCCGGCGATTATACGCTGCCCGTCAGCGGGGTTCAGGCCGTTGTCGGCGCCTCGGTGAAGCTGCCGACCGCGTCGGTCGAAAAGGGGCTTGGCACCGGCAAGACCGATTACAGCATTCGCGGCGGGCTGGCGAAGCCGATCGGGCGTGTCACGCCCTTTGTCGATGTCGCCTATAATTTCATCGGGCAGCCAAAGGCGTACAGCACGCAGGACGGCGTGTCGGCGTCTGCGGGCGCGCGTTTCCGGCTCTCGCGCCATCTCGTCACGACCGCAGCCTATGATTATTCGCGCGGCGCGGTCGAAGGGTTCGGCGACCGGCAGTCGGTGCGTCTGGGTCTCAACGCCTCGCTCGGCGATCATCTGGGGCTTGGCGTGTACGGGTCGAAAGGCGTCAGCAGGGCCGCTGCCGATACCGGGGCAGGGCTGCAACTCGGCCTCGGTTTCTAGTCAGGGTTGTGGGTCAGGGCAGCAACAGGCTGGCATCGCCATAGCTGTAAAAGCGATAATCGTTCGCGATGGCGTGAGCATAGACCTCGTGCATCCGCTCCAGCCCCATCAGCGCCGATACCAGCATGAACAGCGTCGATCTCGGCAGGTGGAAATTGGTCATCAACCCGTCGATGCCCTTGAAACGATATCCGGGCGTGATGAAGATCGCGGTATCGCCTTCGAACGGGCGGATGACATTGTCGTCGCCCGCCGCGCTTTCGATCAGCCGCAGGCTCGTCGTGCCGACCGCGATCACGCGACCGCCCTTTGCGCGGACGGTGTTCAGCCGGTCGGCAGTCGCGGCGTCGATGCGGCCCCATTCGGCGTGCATCCGGTGGTCGTCGGTGTCGTCGGCCTTTACCGGGAGGAAGGTGCCCGCGCCGACATGCAGCGTCAGCGTTTCGTGGGCGATGCCCGCGTCGTCCAGCGCGGCCATCAGCTCGGGCGTGAAGTGCAGCGCGGCGGTGGGGGCGGCAACGGCGCCCGCCTCGCGCGCGAACATCGTCTGATAGTCCTCGGCGTCGCGTTCATCGGTTGCGCGCTTCGACGCGATATAGGGGGGCAGCGGCATCTGCCCCGCGCGTTCGAGCAGCAGTTCGACCGGCTCGTCCCCGGCGAAGTCGAGCGCGAAACTGCCATCCTCGGCCCGGTCGGAGGCGGTGGCGGTAACGCCCGCGCCGAAATCGATCGCATCGCCGTCGCGCAGGCGCTTGGCGTTGCGGATGAAGGCGCGCCATGTGCGCGGCCCTTCGCGCTTGTGAAGCGTCGCGCCGATCGTGGCGTCGCCGCGCTTGCCCTGAAGCTGGGCCGGAATGACCCGTGTGTCGTTGAACACCAGGCAGTCGCCGGGCCGCAGCATCTTCGGCAGATCGCGCACGATGCGGTCATGCAGCCCGTCGCTATCGGCCACGAGCATGCGTGCGGCGTCGCGCGGGCTCGCCGGACGCAGCGCGATACGCTCTGGCGGGAGTTCGAAATCGAAGGCGTCGACCTTCATGTCATCTCCGATTGCGGCGCTGCGCCGCCGTTATGCCACGCCCAAACCGCTCGGGCCGAGCTTGTCGATGCCGGCGTCAGCACCCTTCGACAGGCTGAGGGTGAGCGCGATTTTCCGTCATTCGCAGGGATCAGTCGCCCGATGCGCCCGCCGCCTCCGGCTCGGGCGCGGCGCCCGGCGTCGTCTGTCCCGTGGGCTTGACCCCCGGCAGCGTCAGATTCTCGTCGCCCGGCGCGGGCGCTGCAACCGGCGCTTCCGCGCTGTACGGCGGCGGGTTGTCGGCGGCGATATAGGCGTGGAGGATCTTGGTCGGATTGGCCGGCGGCTGGCCGCGGTGGATCTTGTCGACATATTGCATGCCGTCGATCACGCGGCCGAACACCGTATATTTGTGGTCGAAGCGCAGAAACGGCTGGAACATGATGAAGAACTGGCTGTTCGCGCTGTTCTCGTCCTCGGCGCGCGCCGCAGACACCGCGCCGCGCACATGCGGCAGATAGTTGAACTCGGCCGGCAGGTCGGGAAGGTCGGAACTGCCCGTTCCATCGCCCTTGGGATCGCCGCCCTGCGCGATGGGGATGGGGTTGTCCATCACACGGTGAAAGATCGTGCCGTCATAGAAATGCTGGCGCGTCAGCGTCTTCACGCGCTCGACCATCTTGGGCGCGACATCGGGGCGCAGCAGGATCGTTACCCGGCCGCCGTCCGACAGGTCGAGCAGCCAGAGATTCTCCTTGTCGGTTGGCTTGGGCGGCGCCTTGCGGCCCGGCACGGTGAACAGTTGATCCTGTGCCAGCGCGGGCATCGCCGCGACCGACGCGACGAGTGCGAGCAGAAACGCAATGAAACGCATGATGTCCCCAATTCCCGGAATATAGTTGCCCGGGCCTTAGACCAAATCGGCCCTTGCGCCAACGTGAATGGCGCTGCCGCCGGTCAGTCGCCCTTGCGCCCCATCTCGGCGACGCGGGCAGTGATTTCCTCGCGCACCGCCGGGCTGACGAATTTCGAGACATCGCCGCCGAAGACCGCGATTTCCTTCACCAGCCGCGAAGCGATGGGCTGCAGCGATACATCGGCCATCAGGAAGACCGTCTCGATACGATTGTTGAGCTGCTGGTTCATGCCCGCCATCTGATATTCATATTCGAAATCGGCGACGGCGCGCAGCCCGCGGATGATGATCGTCGCACCTTCGCGTTCGGCAAAATCCATCAGCAGCGCGTTGAAGCTGACGACATGGACCTCGCCCTCGATCCCGGCGACTTCGCGTTCGACCATCTTCATCCGTTCCTCGACCGAGAACATCGGCGATTTCGACGGATTGGTGCTCACGCCGACAACCAGCCGGTCGACGAGCTTCGCACCGCGGCGGATGATGTCCATGTGCCCAAGCGTGATCGGGTCGAACGTGCCGGGATAGATGCCGGTGCGGATGGTCATGGTCGGTTGCTCCTACCGGTCGCGGTCGAGGGTGAAGCGCGCAATGTCGCGCAGCAGATCTGCTTCGGCACCAAAGCCGTGAAGATGTTCGATCGCCTGATCGACAAGCGCCTGTGCCTGTTCCCGCGCGCGGTCGAGGCCGAGCAGCGAAAGAAACGTTTCCTTGCCCGCATCGCCGTCCTTGCGAAGCTTCTTTCCGGCCAGCTCCTCATCGCCTTCGACATCCAGAATGTCGTCGGCGATCTGGAAGGCGAGGCCGATGTCGCGGGCATAGCCGCGCAGCCCGGTCCGCGCATCGGGCGCGACCCGGCCGAGGATCGCTCCGCATTCGACCGCGCAGCTTATCAGCGCGCCGGTCTTCATCGCCTGCAACCGCGTGACGGTCGGCAGGTCGAAGCTCGATTTTTCGGCTTCGAGATCCATCATCTGGCCGCCCGCCATGCCATTCGGCCCGGCGGCGTGCGACAATTCGGCGACCAGCTCGCTGCGGACGAACGCGTCGCGATGCGTTTCTTCGGCGGACAAAATCTCGAATGCGAGCGCATGCAGGCAATCACCCGCCAGCACCGCGGTCGCTTCGCCGAACCGTTTGTGCACGGTCGGCTTGCCGCGGCGCATATCGTCATTGTCCATCGCCGGCAGGTCGTCATGGATCAGCGAATAGACATGGATGCACTCGATCGCGGTGCCGACGCGCGTGACCGAGATCGCATCGACGTGGAACAGCCTGGCAGTCGCATGGACCAGCAGCGGACGCAGCCGCTTGCCCCCGCCGATCGCGGCGTGGCGCATTGCTTCATACAGTTCGGCGCGTGGGTCGTCGGGGACTGCGAGCAGCGCATCGAAATGCCGGTCGATATTCGCCGCGACGTCCTTGAGCGCCGATGCGAGCGCGAGCGAGGCCTGCGCCACGGGGCCGTTCAACCCGCGTCGAACGGGGCGGTGCCGGCCGGCTTGCCCTCACCGTCGAGACGGATTGCCTCGATCCGCGCCTGGGCGGCATCGAGCCGCGCGGCACATTGTTTGCGCAGCAGGTCGCCGCGTTCGTATAGGCCGATTGCCTTGTCCAGTTCGGCCTCTCCGCTTTCAAGCTGTCCGACGATCGTCTCCAGCTCCTTCAGCGCCTGTTCGAAGCTCAGATCTTCAATGTTGCGGTCTTCTGCCATGGCACCGCTATGCGGCAGGCGACCGCGCGATTGCAACTCCCCACGGAGCGCCGCGTTACGTTGATCGAACGCCATTCGAGGAGATTCCATGTTCGAGAGCATCAATCCCGCCACCGGCGAAAAGGGCCAGCCGATCGCGGAGATGGACGACGACGCCATCGAAACCGCGCTGCGGCGGGCGCGCTCCGCCTATTGCGACTGGCGCGTTTCCTCGCTCGATCGCCGGACCGAGCTCCTGTCGGCGATTGCCGATCAGTTCGAAGGGAACAAGCAGCGGCTGGCCGAAACCGCGACGCGCGAAATGGGAAAGACGCTGAAATCGTCGATCGCCGAGGTCGAAAAATGCGCCACCGCCTTTCGCTATTACGCCGAACACGGGCCATCCTTTCTGGAAGGTGAAGACGTGGCGGTGGCCAAGGGGCGCGCACGCGCGCGCTGGCTGCCAACGGGGCCGGTGCTTGCGGTGATGCCGTGGAATTTCCCCTATTGGCAGGTCGTCCGCTTTCTCGCGCCGGCGATCATGGCGGGCAATGTCGGCCTGCTGAAACATGCCTCGATAACGCAGGGCGTCGCCGCGCTGATCGAGGAAATGGTGGCCGAAGCCGGCGCGCCGCAGGGCCTGTTCCAGAACCTCGCAATCCGTTCGGACAAGGTTGCGCGCGTCATCGACGACGAACGCGTCGTCGCGGTCACGCTCACCGGCAGCGAGGGCGCGGGCGCCAAGGTGGCCGAGCAGGCGGGCAAGGCGCTGAAGAAGGTCGTGCTCGAACTCGGCGGCTCCGATCCGTTCATCGTCATGCCCTCGGCCGATCTCGACGAGGCGGCCGAGACGGCTGCGAAGGCGCGTATCCAGAATGCCGGCCAGTCGTGCATCTGCGCCAAGCGGATGATCGTCCACGAGCATGTCTTCGATCAGTTCGCCGAAAAGTTCGCCGATGCGATGAAGGCGGTGAAGGTCGGCGATCCGATGGACGACGATAACGACATGGGGCCGCTGTCGAGTTTCGAACAGCGCGACACCGTGCTCGACCAGGTCGAGCGCGCGCAGAAAGCGGGTGCCGAATTGCTGTTCGGCGGCGAAAAGCTCGATCGGGCAGGGGCCTATATGTCGCCGGGCATCCTCACCGGCATTCCACGCGACAGCGACATCGCGCGCGAGGAGGTGTTCGGGCCCGTCGCAATGCTGTTCAAGGTTCGCGGCGTCGATGAAGCCATCGGTGTTGCGAACGACATTCCCTATGGGCTGGGCTCAAGCGTGTGGACGCATGACAAGGCCGAGCAGGAGCGTTTCGAACGCGATATCGAGGCGGGCATGACCGCGGTGAACCAGATGCTTGCCTCGACGCCCGAAGCTCCGTTCGGCGGCGTCAAGAAATCGGGCCATGGCCGCGAACTGGGGCCATGGGGCATGCACGAATTCATGAACCTGAAATCGGTAATGCTTCCCGACTGACGGCGCCGTTCCACCGCTGCGAAAACGGCAACGCCTCGTCGATTTTGCGACGAGGCGCCGGAACGATTGTAACATTGAAACATTAGGCCCGGTACCGGCGCACGGATACGCGTCGGCTGTTCATCCGGGTTGCGTAATGATTAGCGAATTTGAGTTGAGGGAGCGGGGGACGCGCCCGGTGCCGGAAAGGCACGACCTTGCAAGGAAGGTGCTGCGCCAGGGCTATGAACTGCCGCGCGACACGCTGATAACCGACGATATTCCGCTGTTGCTGACCAAGCTGTCACAGATCCCCGGCAAGGGGGAATAGCGGTCGCGCTACTTGCCGGCCGCGACTTCGGCGCGCAGCGCCTTGCGGTCGAGCTTTCCGATCATCGTCTTTGGCATGTCGGCGCGGATGACGACCTGATCGACACGTTCATGCTTGCCGAGCTGCGGGTTGAGCCATTCGCCAAGCGCGTGGCCGCTGATCTCAAAGCCTTCGTTCAGCGTGACATAGGCACGCGGGCTTTCACCGCGATAGGCATCGGGCACCCCGATCACCAACGCTTCCTTGACCGCCGGGTGCTGGTACAGCGTCGCCTCGATCTGGCTGGGAAAGACCTTGAATCCGCCCACCGCGATCATGTCCTTCAGCCGGTCGACGATGCGGATATAACCGTCGCTGTCGATCGTCCCGACATCGCCCGTGCGTAGCCATTTCGTGCCGTCCGTGTCGATCACGAAGACCTTTTCGTCGGCATCGGGGCGGTTCCAGTATCCCAGCATGATCTGCGGTCCGGCCACCGTGATCTCGCCCGGCTCGCCGTCGGGGGCGGGGCGCGCAGGGTCTTCCTTGTCGACCAGGCGCACGCGCGTTCCCTGGATCGGCTGGCCGATGGTTCCGGACTTGTTGAGCTCCTCATAGGGGTTGCTCGACACCACGCCGGAGCTTTCGGACAAGCCATATCCCTCGATCAGCGTCGCCTTGGTCACGTCTTCGAAGCGCGTCTTCAGCTCCGCGGGCAGCGGTGCGCCGCCCGATATGCAGACGCGCAGGCTCGAAAAGTCCGTCGTCGCGGTCTTGGGATGGTCGAGCAGTGCCTGATACATGGTCGGCACGCCGGGAAGCGCGGTCGCCTGCGTCCGGCCGAGCGCGGCCAGCACCTGCGCTGCGTCGAAGCGCGGCAGCATCACGATCTCTCCACCGGTCACCACCGTGCGGTTCAGGACGCAGGTGTTGGCGAAGACGTGAAACAGCGGCAGCACGCCCAGAATGCGATCGACGACCTTGCCGCGCTGCGGATCGAGCGCCGCCACCTGCCGGGCATTGGCCGACAGATTCTGGTGCGTCAGCATCGCCCCTTTGGGCGTACCGGTCGTGCCGCCGGTATATTGGATCAAGGCCACATCGCGTTCGGCGTCGATCGCTGGTGCGGTGAAGCTTCCATCGTTGGCGATCAGGCTGGAAAACGCGGTGATGCGCTCGTCATGCGGGCGTTTGGCGACTTCGCTGCCGCGAAACAGTCGGTAGAACAGCGATTTCGTCGGTGGCAGCGCACCGGCCACCGATCCGACGATCAGGCGTTCGAGCGCGCTCTTGTCGAGCACTTCGAGCGCGGTCGGCAGCAATGCGGTCGCGGAAATGGTGAAGAGCAGCTTCGTCCCCGAATCGGCGACCTGATGCGCCAGTTCGTCGACCGTATAGAGCGGCGAGAAATTGACCGCCGTCGCGCCGAGCTTGAGGATGCCGTAATAGGCGGCGAGATAATGCGGCACGTTGGGCAGGAACAGCCCGATCCGGTCACCACGCCCATATCCCAGCGCCGCCAGCCCGCAAGCGACCCGGTTCGCGCCGTCGAGCGTTTCGGAATAGCTGTATTTGCGGCCGAGAAAGTCGATCAGCGGCGCTTGGCCCGCGGCCTTTGCCGACGCGTCGAACAGTTCGACCATGGTCTGCGGCGGGAAGGCTTGTTCCCAGCGACCGGGATGTCGGTAGGCGGTACGCCATGCCTGCGCGGGATCGGTCATTTACAACGGTGTAAGCAGGTCGCGTGGGCGACGCAAGGTCATCGCGCCAGCGTGCTTCCGGTCCATGTGACGAGGACCGAAACAGCGCCGATGCCCAGATCGAGCGCGGCGTGCAGGCGATGCGGAGCCGGATCGCCCGCATCGTGGGTCAGAATGTTGATGTTGGCGCTGGGATGGCGCACGACGCCGATCGTCAGCAGGATGGCTGCGAACGCCAGTAACCATTTGCGCCGATCGGTCATGGATTGGTGCATATCGCGCCGCGTCCGGCCCGGCAAGCATCACGCGGCGGTGGCGAGTTGGTCTGCACGTCGCACGCGGTCGCGCCCGGCCGACTTTGCGGCGAACAAGGCGCGGTCGGCATTGCGATAGAGGTGTTTCCAGTCGGTATCGCTCTTCAGCGGCCCGCGGCATGTGCCGACGCTGGCGGTGACGACAATGTCGAACGGCATCCGCGAAGACCGTATGCTGGCGAGCAGCGTTTCGACGTCGATGGCGACCCGGCTGGGCATCGCCGCTGCGAATTCCTCTCCGCCAATCCTCGCGATCAGCGCTTCGGGCGGCAGCGACAGCCGCAGCGTGCGGGCGAAGATGCGCAGTACCTCGTCGCCGCCGTCATGGCCGATCGTCTCGTTGACGCGCTTGAAATGGTCGAGGTCGATCAGAAGCAGCTTCTGCTCCTCGTCGGTGCGCATCGCCTTGGCGAGGAACGAACGTCGGTTGAGCAGACCCGTGAGCGGATCGGTATCGGCGAGCATTCGCGCCGCCATTTCCTGCATCTTCGCCTCGTCGCGTTCCTGGCTGATAAGGCGGATGCGATAGGCGATGGCGAGCGTCGACATCACCGCCTCGAAGCTCATCGAGAGGATCGTCGAATTGTCGAGCCAGAAGCTCCACGGAAGCAGGCCGATATTCGACAGCATCCGCATGGTGGCGAAGGCAACCGGCGCCGACCAGGCGAGCGCGAACAGCCACAGATATGGGCTGCGAAGCTGCCGGGCACGGAACACGATCGACAGCATCGCGACGAGCATCAGCGCGAAGCAGGCCGAATAGAGCGTGTCGAAGAGGCGCATGTTCCATGGCGCCACGATCGCGAAAACGAGCGTTTCGGATAGCAGCAGCAGCGTTGCGACACTGGCCAGTTTTCCTGTCCAGCCGCGCGTCACACTTCGTTCGAAGAACATGCGCGCGAACAGCATCGCGCATGACGCCGCCACCGCGAGCAGGATGTAATTGAGCCGCAACCGATCGTTGTTGAGGATGTTGGGGACGAGCCATGCCAAAGCTCCCGAGGAGGTGACGGCATACGTCCCCAGCGACGCGACCATCGCGCAATAGGCGAGCTGGAAACGGTATCGCAGCGCGCCCCACATCGCGAGGTTGTAGATCAGCAGCGCCACGCACAGTCCGCCGAAGCCGGCATAGAGCGCGCCCATCTCCAGATTTGCGCGTTCGCTCTCACGCGGTAAGGCCAATCGGGGCAGCGCCACGATGCCGCGCAGATTGGCCGCGCCGCGCACGCGCCATAGCAGTCGCACCGGCGGTTCGACCCGGTCGGGAAGCCCCCATTCGACGATTGCGCCAAGGTGGATGTGCCAGCTCGTCTGGCGGTTGGTCAGCGCGAATTCGCGGATGCGTCCGTCGGGGTAGAGCGCATATAGTGCGATGTCTTTCTGCCACAGGCTGGCGATGCGGACGCGCGTGCGGCGCTCACGCTGCGACAGGCCGGTCAGCGGCTGGCTGATGACCCAGTAATCGCCCGGTCCAAGCGATCGCTGGCGGGCCTGGCAATCGAATTTCGATGGGGTCGCGAACAGGTTGCGGGCGGTCATGCCCGGTTCGGCGCGCAGCACGCATACCGCCAGCGGTTCTCCCACGACACCGCCCGATGCGCGCGCTGGTGTCGGCGCCAACAGCAGCAACGCGGCCGCAACCGCGCCCAGCACTGCCAGCATCCGTGAATGAGCCCCCCAAGACATGCATCGGGTGTAGGCATGCGAAAGCGAAAATTGGGTAAAGGAAAATTCCGGCTTAACCGCTTTTCATGCTGCCCGGCCGAGCCGCGATGCCGGCTGGAATGAAAAGGGCCGGAGCATCGCCCCGGCCCTTGGCCTTTACTTGGTCTTGGCTGGCGCCGGCGCTTTGCCGCCGCCCTTCTTCTTGCGCGATTTTTTGGGCGGAGCCGGCGTGATCTCGAAGGCGAGTTCGCCGTCCTTGAGTTTGACGTTCACCTCGCCGCCGTTGACGAGCTTGCCGAACAGCAGTTCCTCGGCGAGCGGCTGCTTGACCTTTTCCTGGATCAGGCGGCCCATCGGGCGCGCACCGTACAGCTTGTCATAGCCGCGCTCGGTCAGCCATTCCTTCGCGCCGTCGTCGAGCTGGATATGCACGCCGCGATCGGCGAGTTGCAGTTCGAGCTGGAGGATGAACTTCTCGACCACGCGGCTGACGACCTCGGTCGGCAGATAGCTGAACGGCACGATCGCATCGAGGCGGTTGCGGAATTCGGGCGTGAACAGCCGCTTGACCGCTTCCTCCTGCACATCGTCGCGGCTGATCGTGCCGAAGCCGATCGATTCCTTCGCCATGTCGGACGCGCCGGCATTGGTCGTCATGATCAGGATGACATTGCGGAAATCGACGGTCTTGCCGTGATGATCGGTCAGCTTGCCGTTGTCCATCACCTGCAACAGGATGTTGAACAGGTCGGGATGCGCCTTCTCGATCTCGTCGAGCAGCAGCACCGAATGCGGGTTCTGGTCGACCGCATCGGTCAGCAGGCCGCCCTGGTCATAGCCGACATAGCCCGGAGGCGCACCGATCAGGCGGCTTACCGAATGCCGCTCCATATATTCGCTCATGTCGAAACGCTGGAGCGGGATGCCCATGATCTCGGCGAGCTGGCGCGCAACCTCGGTCTTGCCGACGCCGGTGGGGCCGGAGAACAGATAGTTGCCGATCGGCTTGTCGGGATCGCGAAGGCCTGCGCGGCTCAGCTTGATTGCCGAGGACAGAACCTCGATCGCTTTGTCCTGGCCGAACACGACGCGCTTCAGGTCGGTCTCGAGATTGGCGAGCACCTTGGTATCGTCGGCCGACACCGATTTCGGGGGGATGCGCGCCATCGTCGCGATCACCGCCTCGATCTCCTTGGGAGTGATCGTCTTGCGCCGCTTCGACACCGGCACGAGCATCTGCATCGCGCCGACCTCGTCGATCACGTCGATCGCCTTGTCGGGCAGCTTGCGGTCGTTGATGTAGCGCGCCGACAGCTCGACCGCGGTCTTGAGCGAATCGGGCGTGTACTTGACCGAGTGATGCTCCTCGAACGCCGAGCGCAGGCCGGCGAGGATCTTGATCGTGTCTTCGACGGTCGGTTCGTTGACGTCGATCTTCTGGAACCGGCGCAGCAGCGCGCGGTCCTTTTCGAAGTGGTTGCGGAATTCCTTGTAGGTGGTCGAGCCGATGCAGCGGATCGTGCCGCCCGACAGCGCGGGCTTCAAAAGGTTCGACGCGTCCATCGCGCCGCCGCTGGTCGCGCCGGCGCCGATGACGGTGTGAATCTCGTCGATGAACAGGATCGCGTGCGGCAGCTTTTCAAGCTCCGACACCACTTGCTTCAGCCGCTCCTCGAAATCGCCGCGATAGCGCGTACCGGCGAGCAGCGCGCCCATGTCGAGCGAATAGATCACCGCCTCGGTCAGCACATCGGGCACGTCGCCTTCGACGATCTTGCGCGCCAGCCCCTCGGCGATGGCGGTTTTGCCGACGCCGGGATCGCCGACATAAAGCGGGTTGTTCTTCGACCGGCGGCACAGGATCTGAACGGTGCGGTCGACCTCGGGTCCGCGCCCGATCAGCGGATCGACGCGGCCGTTTTCGGCCTTTTCGTTCAGGTTGACGGTGAACTGCTTGAGCGCGCTCTCGCTCTTCTTGCCGTCGCCCTTGGCGGATTTCTCTTCCTCGGCACCCTTTACTTCGCGCGCCTCGGACGGCTGGCCGCCCTTGCCGACGCCGTGGCTGATATAGCTGACGGCATCGAGGCGGCTCATATCCTGCTGCTGCAGGAAATAGACGGCATAGCTCTCGCGCTCGGAAAACAGTGCGACGAGCACGTTGGCGCCGGTCACCTCGTCGCGGCCCGACGACTGGACGTGCAGGATCGCGCGCTGCACGACGCGCTGAAACCCGCTGGTGGGGGAGGGGTCGGTGGCGGCATCGAGCTTGAGCGCCTCCAGTTCGGTATCGAGATAGTGCGCGACGACGGTCTTCAACTCGCCGAGATCGACGCCGCACGCGCTCATCACCTTCGACGCGTGCTCGTCATCGACGAGCGCCAGCAGCAGATGCTCCAGCGTCGCATATTCGTGGCGGCGCGAGGACGCAGCCTCAAGCGCCTTGTGAAGCGTGTTTTCGAGCGCGGATGCGAAAGACGGCATGGTAGTCAGTACTCCAGTCGGGCCAAGGAGGATACGCGGCCCTTTTCCAGTATGTCGGAATTGCGGACCGTCGCATCAAGCGCGGTGGCCTCGTGCCGGAGCTTTGCGGTCGCGCCCGCGGTCTCCGACACGCTCGCGCTCATCGCTTGAATAGCGCGTCGGCGCTTGCGCGATGGTTAACGGCGTATTCGATCTTTTTCCGGGTGCGCGCGATTTCGGATTCAAGCACGGCGATGCGCGCATGCAGTTCATCGACCGAAAAGGGGTCGAGGTCCTGTTTGGCCAGCTCGGTCAGCGGATCGCCCGACCGGCGCGGGAGAATCTCGTCGGCATCCATCGTTACGCAGCGTTGACCCTATGGAGTTGGATGTCAATAAGGCGGCGAACGAAAGGGAAATTCCGCCGATGACCATAGCCTCGACGATGCGCGCGATCGATCCCGAAGCGGCGGGCGGGCCCGAAGTGCTCGTCCCCGTTGAACGGCCCGTTCCGCAGCCGCAAGCCGGCGAAGTGCTGATCGAGGTCGCGGCCGCCGGGGTCAACCGGCCCGACGTCATGCAACGCAAGGGAATGTATCCGCCGCCGCCGGGCGCGCCGTCGATTCCGGGGCTGGAGGTCGCGGGCACGATCGTCGCGACCGGCGAGGGGGCGCCGCGCGAAATGCTCGGGCAAAAGGTCTGCGCACTCGTCGCAGGCGGCGGCTATGCCGAATATGTCGCGGCGCCCGTGGGTCAGTGTCTGCCAGTCCCGCCCGCGCTGTCGCTGGTCGAAGCGGCGGCGATGCCGGAAACGCTGTTCACCGTGTGGACCAACCTGTTCGAACGCGCCTATGTGGCCGAGGGTGACACTGTGCTCGTCCATGGCGGCACCAGCGGCATCGGAACGATGGCGATATCGCTGTGCAACCTGCTGGGCGTGACGATCATCGTCACCGCCGGTTCGGATGAAAAGGTCGCCGCAGCCAGCCGTCACGGCGCCGATCATGCGATCAACTACAAGACGCAGGATTTCGTCGAGCAGGTGAAGGACATCACCGGCGGCAGGGGCGTCGATGCGGTGCTCGACATGGTCGGGGGCGATTATGTGCCGCGCAACCTGAAATGCCTTGCCGAGGACGGTCGTCATGTATCGATCGCGGTGCAGGGCGGGGCGCAGGCGACGATCCCGATATTCGATGTCATGCGCAGGCGCCTGACGCTGACCGGATCGACGCTTCGCGCGCGCGATACCGGGTTCAAGGCGATGGTCGCCGAAGAACTGATAGCCACTGTCTGGCCCTTCGTCGCCGACGGAAAGCTGAAGCCGCTGATCGACAAGACCTTCCCGCTTGCCGACGCCGCTGCGGCGCATGCGCGTATGGACGGCGGCGATCATATCGGAAAGATCGTGCTGACGATGCGCTGAGGCGCTTTACCGAATGTGACAAACGCGTGAAATCGCAGCGATTCGAGTTGTAACATTTCCCCGCCATAGGCCGCCTGTCAGATGCAGCGGGACGGGGACTTCCGATGGCCACGATCACCAGAATTCCATTCGACGCCGATCTTCCAGATTTTGCGGCGTCGCAGCCGTCGATTCCGGAAAAGACGGTTACCGAGCGCCGGCAGTATAGGACGGTATGGATTTCCGACGTCCATCTCGGCACGCGCGGGTGCAATGCCGAAATGCTGATCGACTTTCTGGATCATGTCGACAGCGAGACGATGTATCTGGTCGGCGACATCATCGACGGCTGGAAGATGCGCCGCAAATTCTATTGGCCGGAAGCGCATAACGACATTCTCTGGCGGTTGCTGAAGCGCGCCAAGCGCGGCACGCGGATGGTCTATATCCCCGGCAATCACGACGAGATGTTCCGCCAGTTCACCGGCCTGCATTTCGGCGGGGTCGATATCGTCCGCCGCGCGATCCACGAAACCGCCGACGGCCGCCGGCTGCTGGTCCTGCACGGCGACGAATTCGACGCGATCACGCTGTCGCACAAGTGGCTCGCGCATCTGGGCGACGTCGCTTACGAATTCATGATGATGCTCAACCGCTGGGTGAATGCCTGGCGGCGGACGTTCAACATGCCCTATTGGTCGCTGTCGAAACACGCCAAGGCGAAGGTCAAGAACGCGGTCGAGTTCATTTCGAACTTCGAGGAGATCGTCGCGAAGGAAGCCGGGTCGCGCGGCGTCGACGGCGTCGTTGCCGGGCATATCCATACCGCCGATTATCGCAGGATCGACGGCATCGACTATTATAACGACGGCGACTGGGTCGAAGGCTGCACCGCGCTGGTCGAGCATTTCGACGGGCGGATGGAAATCCTCCACTGGGCCGACGAAATCGCCGCGCGCGACGAGGAGACGCCGGCCGATGCGTCCGAACGGCGGGCGGCCTGATCCATGCGTATCGCGATCGTCACCGATGCGTGGGAACCGCAGGTCAACGGCGTCGTGCGCACGTTGCAGGCGGTTCGCGCGCTGCTTGAGCTGCAGGGCCACGAAATCTTCGTGGTCTCGCCCGAGCGCTTCTATTCGGTGCCGTGCCCGACCTATCCCGAAATTCGGCTGGCGATGGCGAGCACGGGCATGGTCGGTGCGCTTCTCGAAGCGTTCGCGCCCGATGCGGTTCATCTGGCGACCGAAGGCCCGGTCTGCGTTGCCGCGCGGCGCTGGTGCCGCCGGCGCCGCTTTCCGTTCACGACCGCCTATCACACGCAGTTTCCCGACTATGTATCGGCGCGCTCGGGCGTGCCCGCCGAATGGATCTGGCGCTATATCCGCTGGTTTCACGGGCCGTCGCAAGCGATCCTGGCATCGACGCCGTCGATCCGGCGCACGTTGGTCGACCACGGCCTGCACCATGTCCGGCACTGGGGGCGCGGCGTCGATCTTTCCAATTTCCGCGCCGATGTGAAGTCGTATCCGGCGCTCGCCCATCTGCCGCGCCCGATCCAGCTCTATGTCG
The DNA here is from genome assembly GCF_018122655.1 of Stakelama marina. Taxonomy (GTDB): domain Bacteria; phylum Pseudomonadota; class Alphaproteobacteria; order Sphingomonadales; family Sphingomonadaceae; genus Sphingomonas; species Sphingomonas marina. The sequence goes on along the minus strand of NZ_JAGRQC010000002.1, from coordinate 277,180 downwards.
GGCGGGTCGCGGTCGAAAAGAATATCGATGCGTTTCTCGGCTCGCGCCATCCCGGCACCAGGATCGTCGTCGGTGACGGACCCGCCCGCGCCGCGCTGGAGGCTGCGCACCCGGAAGCAATCTTCATGGGCGCGCGTTTCGGCGACGAACTGGCGAGCATCTATGCCGCCGCCGATGTGTTCGTCTTTCCCAGCCGTACCGACACGTTCGGCCTGGTGATGATCGAGGCGCTGGCCTGCGGTACGCCCGTCGCGGGCTATCCCGTCACAGGGCCGGTCGACGTGTTGACGCCTGAAACCGGCGCGACGGCGGAACTGCTCGACGATGCGATCGCCGAAGCGCTGACCAGGGACCGCGCGGCGTGCGCCGCGCATGGCCGGACATTCACTTGGGAAGCGAGCGCAGCCCAGTTCCTCGACGCGCTGGTGCCGGTCGAAGCAGCACGCGCTGCGGCGTGATGCTGTCGTAAACGCTCAGCAGTCGCCGATATCGACCCATTTGCCGTTCCAGCATTCGTAGCGGCGCTTGTTGTCGCACACGGTCGCGCCATCGGAATATTTCTTGTCGTTCCAATAGCAGATGGCGCCCGACATCGCCGCCTTGGCGACGCCTTCGTCCTTTTGAGCAGCTTTGTCGGAATTTTTCAGCGCCGGGTCTTGCGGTGCGACGTCCTCGGTTTGCATCGTCTTTCCTCCCCTTTTCGATATGCATGACTGATAGCGTGTTCTTCCTGTCCTGCGAAGATCAGCGCTCCCTTGCCCTCCGGCGCCGTCGCGACTAAGTAGGCGGCACTATACCGGCCGCTCCGCGAGGGGCGGCCCGTTTTGTTTACGGAGATGTTATCGTGGCCCAGCCGCTGATGCCGCACGCGACCGCTTCCTGGCTGGTCGACAATACCGCGCTTTCGTTCGAGCAGATCGCCGACTTTTGCGGCCTGCACATTCTCGAGGTGCAGGCGATCGCCGACGATACCGCCGCGACCAAGCTGACCGGGCGCGATCCGGTGCGCGCGCACGAACTGACGATGGACGAGATCGAAAAGGGTCAGGACGATCCCGATTACCGTCTCAAGATGTCGAAGGGGCCCGAGCAGGTTCGCCGGACCAAGGGGCCGCGTTACACGCCGGTTTCCAAGCGGCAGGACAAGCCCGACGGCATTGCGTGGATCATCCGCAACCACCCCGAAATCTCCGACGCGCAGATCGGCAAGCTGATCGGCACGACGCGCACGACGATCCAGGCGATCCGCGAGCGCAGCCACTGGAACATTGCCAATATCGTTCCCAAGGACCCGGTGACGCTGGGCCTGTGTTCGCAGCGCGAACTCGACGCGGTGGTCGCCAAGTCGGCCAAGGCTGCGGGCATCGAGGCGCCGGTCGATACGCGGCTCGAGGGCGACCGCGAAGCGCTGATCAGCGAGCTGCGCGCCGAGCGTGAACAGGCCGCGCGCGACGCCGAGCAAGCCGCCGCCGCGGAACTGAACGAGGGCGAGGAAAAGCCTGCGTTCGAGGATCCGTTCAAGCGCTGATTCCACCGCGTCACCCCGGACTTGATCCGGGGTTCATGCTGCGACATCTGCCGCGAAGGTTCGTTGCTGCGAGGTTCGATGGATGCCGGATCACGTCCGGCATGACGATCGACAGTAGTTCCTCGACATTGTCGGACGCAGGGCGATAGGAACGTGGCATGGCCACGACAGTCCCCGACCGTTCGTCCGACGATACGCGCGACGACAATTTCGTCGCGACCAGCCATCGCGGACTGACCTATCCGTTCGGCGATCGCGCGCCCGAGCTTGGCGACCTGATCCCGGTTGCACCCGGCATCGGCTGGGGCCGGCTTCCGCTGCGCGGGTCGCTGGGGCATGTCAACGTCTATGCGCTCGACGACGGTGCGGGCGGCGATGCGGTGACGCTGGTCGATAGCGGTATGAATCTCGGCCGCTGCAAGAAGCACTGGAAGGCCATCTTCGACGGCCCGCTCGCGGGGCGCGAAGTGCTGCGCGTGATCGGCACGCACATGCACCCCGATCATGTCGGGCTAGCGGGCTGGTTGTGCGAACGGTTCGACTGCCGGCTATGGATGACGCGCGGCGAATGGCTGACGATCCGGATGCTTGCCGCCGATGCGCGCGACGAAACCCCGGCCGAGATGATCGCCTTCTGGCAAGGCGCGGGCTGGACGGACGAACAGATCGAGACCGCCGCAGCAAAGGGCTGGGGCCGCATCGCGCAGATCATCACGCCGCTGCCGCTCGGCTATCGCCGTATCGGCGACGGAGAGACGATCGCGATCGGATCGCGCACCTGGCAGGTGATCGTCGGGAGCGGCCACAGCCCCGAACATGCCTGCCTCTACGACCCGGCCGAAGGTGTGCTGCTGGCGGGCGATCAGGTACTCCCGCGGATCAGCTCGAACGTCTCGCTGGGCGTCACCGAACCCGAATCCGACCCGCTCGGTGAATGGCTCGCCTCGATCGAGAAGCTGCGCGCGCTGCCGCCCGATATCCTCGTCTGTCCCGGCCATGGCAGTCCGTTCCACGGCCTCCACAAGCGCCTCGACGCGCTGCGCGACGAACATCGCAAGCGGCTCGACATGCTCGAGGCGCATCTGAGTGAACCGCGCCGTGCGGTCGACTGTTTCGGGCGGATGTTCCGCCGCACGATCGGTGAGGATGTGATCGGGCTTGCCACCGGCGAGACGCTGGCGCATCTCCGCCGGCTCGAGGTCGAGGGCCGGGCGATCAGGACGGTACGCGACGGCGTCTGGTGGTACGCCGCCGCCTGAGCGATCAGCTCGCGTATTTCACCGAGCAACCATAGGGCCGCGTCTCGGCGACCGAGACCGCCTTACCCGCCTTCAGTTCGTCGAGGGCTGCGAGCACATGGTTGCGCGCACCCTTGATGTCGGCGACATCGGCGGTCGGCCTGTCGTCGATCCCGCCCTGATAGACGAGCGTTCCGCTCGCATCGACGATATACATGTGCGGCGTGGTGCGCGCGTCATAGGCCTTTCCGACCACGCCCCTGGGATCGAGCAGATAGTCGGTCGGCTTCGCATCCGTTTTCCTGACGAAGCTCTGCGCCTCGGTGCCGGTCATATGCCCCTGCTTGCCGGGCGCGCCCGAATTGATCGTCAGCCAGACCGCGCCGTCGGCGCGCGCCGCAGCCTGCGTTTTCTGCATGTTGCCGCTAGTGTAATGTTTCTGCACGAAGGGGCAGCCCGGGTTGTTCCATTCGAGCACCACCGTCTTGCCGCGATAATCGGACAGCTTGACGGTCTTTCCATACATGTCGGTGAGCGCGAAATCCTGCGCCTGCTGGCCGGTCACCTGCTGCGCGGCGATGGGCATGGCCGCGACCGCCGCGATCGCGGCTCCGGCGGCGAAAAGATATTCTCTCATCACGTCGTCTCCGTGGCTGTTCAGCCCCCCGGCAACGCGGTCAATTGCTGTTTGGTCAGTATCTGCGGCAGCACGTCGGGCGCGTCGCTGCCCGCAGCATACCACAGATAGAGCGGCACGCCCGCACGATTATGTCGCTCGATGAAGCGGCCCAGCGCCGGGTCGCCATCGGTCCAGTCGCCGACCAGAACCGCGACATCGGCGTCCTTGAACGCCTTGGCCACCGCATCGGTCTCTATCGCGGCCTTTTCGTTGACCTTGCAGGTCAGGCACCAGTCGGCGGTGAAATAGGCAAAGACCGGACGTCCTTCGGCGCGCAGATCGGCGAGCCGCTGCTCGCTGAACGGTTGCGCGTTCAGCAGGCCGGCCTGCTCGGTCGCGGCTTGTACGGGCGTGCGGGTGACGATGGCGAGCGCGCTGAGCGCGATCACGCCCGCCACGACCGCCGGCGCCCATTGCAGGCCGCTCGACCGCCGCTGGCGCGCGCCCGTCCACCACAGGCCGAGCGCGAGCAGCAGCGCCGCGCCAAGGCCCAGCGTCATACCGCCGACGCCCGACTGCCGCCCCAGCACCCACGCGAGCGCCAGCGCGGTCAGGAACATCGGTACCGACAATATGTGGCGCAGCGTCGCCATCCACGGCCCCGGCCTTGGCAGCATCGCGCGCAGTCCAGGGACGAATCCGATCAGCAGGAACGGCAGCGCAAGGCCAAGCCCCAGCCCGGCGAATATCGCGAGCGCGGCGGCAGTCGGCAGCACCAGCGCCGCGCCGAGCGCGACGCCCATGAACGGCCCGGTGCAGGGGGTCGCCACGAACGCGGCGAGCGCGCCGGTGGCGAACGCTCCGCTCGGCCCTTTCGCGGCGGAACGGTTCACGAAGCCCGGCGCTGCCAGCTCGAACAGCCCGGCAAGGTTGAGCGCGATTCCCGTGACGAGCAGCAGCAGGAACAGGATCACGCGCGGGTCCTGTAGCTGGAATGCCCAGCCCACGCTCGATCCCGCCGCGCGCAGTGCCAGCAGCGTGGCCCCCAGCGCCACGCACACGATCACCACGCCGGCGGTGTAGGCAAGCGCTTCGCCCCTTGCATCGCTTTCGGTCTCGTTCGCGCGCGCAAGGCTCAGCGCCTTCAGGCTCAGGATCGGAAAGACGCACGGCATGATGTTGAGGATCAGCCCACCGAGGACCGCAGCGGCAAAGGCGAATGCGACCTTCGTCCAAATGGAGTCGCCGTCCGGGTTCCCGGTCTTGATGGCAGGCGGTACCGTTCCCGGTGTTGCCGAAACCATGAAGCCCTGCCCGCCGGCGATTTTCAGCACGCCCTCGACCGGCTTGGCGAAGGAGCCGGCCGCCGCCGTCTCGACGACCAGCCGGTCGCCGTCGCGGGCCACGGATTGCGGCGCGTCGTAATCGACCGCGCCGTCGGTCAGCGGAAAGAAATAGGCACCGGCGGCATCGGCGCTCGCGGGAAAGGGTATCGCGACGCGAAATTTGCCGTTCGCGATCTGATAGCGTGCCGGCGATCCAAGCGGCCTGGGCAGTGCGCGCCGCCAGCGGTCGAACTCGGCGCGGCGTTCGGGCGGTACGGCGCCGTCGCCGACCGTCAGGCTCGTCGAAAGCTGCTTGCTTTCGGGAACGCAGATTTCGCGCGTGCAGACGAGATAGTCGAGCTTTACCGCCACCGGAAGCTTCGTACCCGGCGTTGCGTTCGCCGGGACGGTCAGGTCAACGAGCGGCGTGTACGGCCCCTCATAGACATAGTTCATAATCCCGCCGATCTTCAGCGTCTGCGGGACCGGCCAGCGGAAATCGCCCGCGCGCGCGCCGTCGGGCAAGGTCCAGTCGGCGCGCATGGGAATGCCGGCGCCGCCCGGATTGACCCAATAGCCGTGCCAGCCCGGTTCGGGATCGGCCGCGATTCCCAGCGTCACCGTGCTGCCGGGGGCGGGCGTGTCGGTTTCGGCGACCATGCGCATGGCGATATGGTTGCTCTTGCCGACCGCCTGGGCGGAAACCGGCGCGGCGAAGGTAACGAACACTGTCGCCAGCAGCGTCACAATTGCGAAACGAAGCGTCTGCATCACCATCCTTGCCGTGGGGGACGATCGCCCATACCAACCACGATCATTCCTAGCCGTCACCGGAGCAGCTTGCCATGCGTTTCGCCCGTTCAGCGATTGTCCTTTCCGCACTTCTCGCCGGTTCGGCGGCGATGGCGAACCCTGCCGGTGTTCCGGCGGCTGCCCCGGCGCAAGCGACGCCTGCTCCTTCGCCGGAAGCGAAGCCCAAGTTGGTCGTCGTGATTTCGGTCGATCAGTTTTCCGCCGATCTGTTCGCCGAATACCGCACCTATTTCTCGGGCGGGTTCGCGCGGCTGCTGCAAGGCGCGGTGTTTCCCTCGGGCTATCAGAGCCATGCCGCCACCGAGACGTGCCCGGGCCATTCGACGATCCTGACCGGCGACCACCCGTCGCGCACCGGCATCATCGCCAATGACTGGATCGACCTCAATACGCCGCGCGCGGACAAGACGGTCTATTGTGCCGAGGACGAGAGCGTGCCGGGCAGCAATTCGGACGATTACACCGTTTCCGACAAGCATCTGAAGGTGCCGACGCTCGGCGAGCGGATGAAGGCCGCCGATCCGCGCACGCGCGTCGTCTCGGTCGCGGGGAAGGACCGCGCGGCGGTAATGATGGGCGGCCACGACGTTGACGAGCTGTGGTGGTGGGACGGCAAGAAATATCGCAGCTATGCCGGCCGCACCGAACCCGCCGCGGTCACCCGCACCAACAAGGCGGTGACCGCGGAGATCGAACAGGCGCAGCCGCCGCTTAAAATGCCGCCCGTCTGTCAGGCGCATTACCGCGCTATCCCGATCGGCGATGGCAAGAGCGTCGGTACCGGGCGCTTCGCCCGCGCCGCCGGCGACTACAAGGCGTTTCGCGCGTCGCCCGAATTCGATGGCGCCACGCTCGCGCTCGCCGCGGCGATGATTCAGGACATGAAGCTGGGGCAGGGGCCGGCGACCGACATCATCGATATCGGCGCGTCGGCGACCGACTATGTCGGCCACAGCTACGGCACCGAAGGCAGCGAGATGTGCCTGCAACTGCTGTCGCTCGACCGTGACCTCGGCCAGTTCTTCAAGGTGCTCGATGCGACCGGCGTCGATTATGTCGTCGCGCTGACCGCCGATCATGGCGGCAACGACCTGCCCGAGCGCGAGAATATGCATGCGATCCCCGGCGCCAAGCGCGTTGATCCGTCGATTTCGGCGAAGCTGGTCGGTGACGCGATCGCCAAGAAGCTCGGCCTGTCCGAAAACCCGCTCCATGGCAGCGGGGTGGGCGACATCTGGATCGACCCGAAGCTCGGCAAGGCGCAGCACGACGCCGTTCTGGCCGAGGCGGCGGCGCGTTACCGCGCCAATCCGCAGGTCGCGGGCGCGTTCACCCGCGATCAGATCATGGCGACGCCGGTCGTCCACACCCCGCCCGAGACGTGGACGCTGCTCGAGCGTGCCCGGGCATCCTACTACCCTGCGCGGTCGGGCGATCTGGTCGTGGCGCTGAAGCCGCGGATCACGCCGATTCCCGATCCGACCAGGGGCTATGTCGCCACGCATGGCAGTTTCTGGGATTATGACCGGCGCGTGCCGATCCTGTTCTGGCGCAAGGGCATGGCGGGCTTTGAACAGCCGCTGTCGGTCGAAACCGTCGATATCATGCCCAGCCTCGCCGCGCTGGTGAAGCTGCCGCTGAAGCCCGGCGATGTCGATGGCCGCTGCCTCGACCTCGACGCGGGTGAGGGCAACAGCTGCGATTGACGGTACGGAATCCGGCTCCCTTCCTTGCGCGCCGCTGTGCCGCGGTGCACAAAGCGTCGGTAACGACAGCAAAAAGGGAGTCGGAATGTTGAAGCGGATCCTCATGGGAACGGCGCTGGGCTGCGCCATGGTTGCGATGACGGCAGCGTCGGCGCAGGAAACAGATAGCCCGCAATCGTCCCGATCCGCGAACAAGCCCGGCCCCGAAAACAGCTCGCCCGAATTCGGCGTGCTGTTCCAGCCGCAAAGCTCGACCACCGACGGGTCGGTTTCGGTCGAAGGGCGCCGCGTCGATTACAAGGCGGTGGCGGGTACGCTGATCGTGCATCCCGAAGGATGGGACGATGCCGCCTGGCGTGAACAGGCGCATAGCGACCTGGGCGACAAGAAGGGCGAGCCCAAGGCCGAAGCCTCGATGTTCTACACGGCCTATTTCAAGAAGGGCGTGCCGTCGGCCGATCGTCCGATCACCTTTCTCTACAATGGCGGGCCGGGATCGGCGACGGTGTGGCTGCACATGGGCGCGTTCGGCCCGCGCCGCGTGCTGACGCCGGGTGACAAGCACATGGCCGCCGCGCCGTATAAGGTCGTCAACAACGCCTACAGCCTGCTCGACGCGTCCGATCTCGTCTTCATCGACGCGCCGGGCACGGGGTTCAGCCGCGTCGCCGGCAAGGACAAGGAAAAGGCGTTTTTCGGCGTCGATGCCGATGCGCATGCCTTTGCCCAGTTCATCAAGGGGTTCCTGTCCAAATATGGCCGCTGGAACTCGCCCAAATATCTGTTCGGCGAAAGCTATGGCACGCCGCGCTCGGCGGTCGTCGTCAACGAACTCGAGACCAGCGACGATATCGATTTCAACGGCGTGATCCTGCTCTCGCAGATCCTCAACTTCGACCTCTCGATCGATACGCCGCAGTTCAATCCGGGCAGCGATCAGGCCTATATCGTCGGCCTGCCGACCTATGCCGCGACCGCGTGGTACCACAACAAGCTGCCCGGCGGGCGCCCGGCCGAGCTCGAGCCGTTCCTGAAGCAGGTAGAGCATTTCGCGACCACCGATTACGCAGCGGCGTTGCAGCAGGGTTCCGAACTCGACCCGGCGCGCAAGCGGCAGGTCGCCGAACAGCTCTCGAAATACATCGGTATCCCGGCAAGCTATATCTACAAATCGGACCTGCGCTTGAGCGGTGGGCAGTTCGCCAAGCAACTCCAGATCAATTCGGACCTGACCACCGGCCGTCTCGACAGCCGCTTTTCGGGCCCCGCGATGGACCCGCTCAGCAAGGATTCGGACTATGATCCGCAATCGGCGTCGATCAGTTCGGCCTATATCGCGGCATTCAACAACTATGTTCGCAAGGACCTGAACTACGGCCAGCATCAGGTTTACAAGCCGGGCATCAACGTGTTCCGCGACTGGGATTTCTCGCACAAGCAGCCGGGGATGCCGTTCGCGATCCGCGGCGCCACCAATGTGATGCCCGATCTCGCCATGGCGATGAAATACAATCCCAATCTCAAGATCATGCTCGCCGGCGGCTATTACGACCTCGCAACGCCCTTCTACGAAGGCTGGTACGAAATGCACCACCTGCCGATCCCCGACAGCCTGCAGAACAATATCAGCTATCATTACTACCCGTCGGGCCACATGGTTTATGCGCGCGAGGAAGACCTGAAGAAGCTCCATGACGATGTCGCTTCGTTCATCGGCCGCACCGACAATATCGGCGGCTGAGGCGCGCTCGCCGACGCAGGGAAAAGGCCCCGTCCGGTAATCGGCCGGGGCCTTTTTCGTCAGCTCTGCCGTGCGCCTTCGGGTTCGTCGTCGCGCACTAGCCGCAGCGGTTCCTTGAACGTGTTGGTGACATAGGGGAACGGAATTTCGATCCCCGCCTCGTTCAGCATGCGGTTGATGTTGCGGATCACCGTGTCGCGCGTCTGGTGCATGGCGAGCGGTTTCGATCCCGCCCACCAGCGCACGGTGAAATCGATCGAGCTCGAATTGAACTCGCGTGCGAACACGTCGATGCGTTTGTCGGTATTGACGCCCTCCGCGGTTCCGACAGCCTTGCGGATCACATCGCGCGCAACCTCCAGATCGGTGTCGTAAGAGACGCCGGCGACGATCTCGTGCCGCCGCTCATCCTCGTCGGTGATGATTTCGACCGGGTTCTTGAACAGCACCGAATTGGGCACGACCGACAATTCGTTCGACAGCTTGCGGACATAGGTTTCGCGCAGCGCGATATGTTCGACGCGGCCCTCTATCCCCTCGCACGAAATCATGTCGCCGATGCGCATCTTCTTGCGCAGCATGATGAGGATGCCGGCGAGGAAATTCTCGAAAATATCCTGAAAGGCAAAGCCGATCGCGACGGTGCCGATGCCCAGCCCGGCGACCAGGCTGGCCGGCGTCAGCCCCGGCAGGATGATCGTCGCCGCTATCAGGATGCCGAGCACCCAGATCGCGATTCCGATCAGCGTTTCGATCAGCCCCTGCAGGCTGGGGCGCATGCCGGTATGGCTGGTAAGCCGGTCGGCGATGTTGCGCGCGAATTTCGCGACGATCCACGTAATCAGCAGAACGACGAGCGCGATCACGAAATTGGGCAGCGCGGAAACGAGCCCGACCCACATCGACTGGAGCTGTTTCAGAAGGATGTTGAGCGTGTCCATCGGCCCGCCGTTCGTTGTGAATACGATACGACCCCAACCGAGGATTCGCGTCTGCGGTTCCCATTCGCGCGATTTCGCCCGCTGCCGGACGCAAAAAGGCCCGCCGTCCAAAGGAAGGCGGGCCTTTTAAAGATGGTGGGCGTGGCAAGGATTGAACTTGCGACCCCTGCGATGTCAACACAGTGCTCTACCACTGAGCTACACGCCCGAGGTGGCGCGCTCTAGCCGGGCTTTGCCGTTCTGGCAAGCCGCCTTTCGCGCTTTTTTATTCGTCGGTCAGGGTTCGTTGCGATTGGGCACGAATTCGCGCTCGAAAAGCCGGTCGATTTCGATCACCAGCTCGCGCAGATGGAACGGCTTCGACAGGATGCTCGCCTTGGGGACTTCCTTCCCGGCCTTCAGCGTGACGGCGGCGAATCCCGTGATGAACATGATTCGGATATCGGGGCTGATATCGCCTGCGCGCTGGGCAAGCTCGATGCCGTCCATTTCAGGCATGACGATGTCGGTCAGCAGCAGGTCGAACGGTTCCTGTTCGAGCAGGGGCAATGCAGCCGTTCCGCGGTCGACGGCGGTCACCAGATAGCCCGAACGTTCCAGCGCGCGCGTCAGATATTCACGCATCACGCGATCGTCTTCGGCCAGTAGAATCCTGAACATCACCACCCCAGTTCGACGTCATCCCTATATGCGCCAACCCGTTAACAATTTCCAGCGTTGCGCGTTGTCAGCCTTCGGTTCGCGGCATAGATTCCGGCGGGTGACGCTCGCTATCACCCCGTCGTTCGAGGTTCATGGACCGCTGAACCCGGTCAGCCCGGTCTTGTTGTCGGTGCCGCATGCCGGCCGCGAATATCCGGATGCGATGCGCGAGGCGCTGGCGCTGCCGGTATCGGGGCTGATCCAGCTCGAGGACCGCCATGTCGATGCCGTTGCGATGGCGGCGCGCCGCTTCGAAACGACGATCGTCGCGCGGCGCGCGCGGGCGTGGATCGACCTCAACCGCGCAGAGGATGCGCGCGACCCGCTGATCGACCGCGGCGCACCCAGCCGGGGCCACGACGAACCGCTGTCGCTCAAGCTGCGCAGCGGTCTCGGGCTGGTACCGCGGCGTGCCGGTGCTCGCGGGGACATCTGGCGGCGCATGCTTTCGGATGCAGAGATCCGGCAGCGGATCGAGGCGGATCATCGGCCCTATCACCAGGCGGTCGGTCAGGCGCTGGCTGCGGCGCGCGAGCGGTTCGGGGTCGCGGTGCTGCTCGATATCCACTCGATGCCGCCGCTTGGTTCGGCGCAGGATACGCCGCGGATCGTTCTCGGCGACCGGTTCGGCAAATCGGCGGGAGCGCGGCTGGTGTCGCGCGCCGATGCGGTCGCGAATGCGTGGGGGTTCCGTACCGCGCTCAACAGCCCCTATGCGGGGGGATATGTGCTCGACCGCCATGGGGCGCCCAAGGACCATATCCATGCGATCCAGATCGAGTTCGACCGGTCGCTCTATCTCGATGACCGGTTGCTCGTTCCCGGACCGGGGTTGGGCAGGGCGGCGGCGATGCTCCGTGCGCTGATCGACGCGCTTTGCGAGGAAGCCGTGCCGGCGCCGCTGGCTGCCGAATAAGCATAAAAAAACCACCTCGCGCACGGGGCACGAGGTGGCCAAGGTTCAGGGAGGAGACACGCGCAGTTGCGTGCCATACGGTCCCGCGAAAGGGGGAACACGCGACCGTACAGAAATTATATAGGCCGCTGTCCGCGCCGCTTCAAGACGCCTTGCGGCAATTCGGAGGAGACGTGCCCGGACGGCGATCAGTTGCCGGTAGCGGTGCGTCCCAGCATCCGGTCGAGAACCCTGTCGCGCAGGATGAAATGGTGCCGGAGCGCGCCCGCAATGTGGAGAACCACCAGCGCGGCGAATAGGTAGCCAGCCAGCTCGTGAAACTCGTGCGACGCACCCGCGATGCTCTTGCCGACCGGCAGCAGCGGGATGTCGAACAGTCCGAACCAGTTGATCGGCTGAGGATTGCGCGCACCGCTCGCCATGAACCATCCGCTGAGCGGCATGCCGATCATCAGGACGTAAAAGATCACCTGGACGGTCCGGGAGGTTTTTCCTTCCCACTTGGACACATGGCTGGGCAGCGGCGGCGCCGGATGGATCAGCCGCCAGACAAGGCGCCCCACGCTCAGCACCAGGACGAGCATTCCGATCGACTTGTGGAGTGGCATCACCTGTCGCGGATCGAACAGCGATTCGTGGAACAGGCCGATGATGATGTTGACGATAACGAGCAGCGCGATCGTCCAGTGGAAGGCGATGGCTCCGCGATTGTAGCGGTCGGTGCGGTCGGTCGCGCTGCTCATATATCTTATACTCCTGCGTCGGGTTGCGGCATCTTGCCCGAACGCATCTGCTCGCCGAACAGGTCCCGCATCAGGCTGAGCGACATGAGGTGCGCATAGATCAGCGGCAGCATGCCGTTCTGGACGATCTTGCGAAGCTGATCGCCGCGCATTTCGCGCAGCTTGTCTTCGTTGATCATCTGGAAACCGCGATAGATGAAGGGCTGCGGCGCGCCTTCGGGCTGGATCGAAACCTCGCCGTCCATCAGCAGGTCCATTTCGCGCAGGTCCTTGACGAACTGCGCGGTGCGCTGTCCGGCCTGTTCGAACTGTTCGTTGAACTGCATGATCTGCTTGGTGAATTCGCTCGGCTCGCCGTCGGTGAACAGCGCTTCGCCATCGTCGAATTCGCCGATCCAGTCGACGCTGGGGTCGAAGCACAGCGACAGCTCTTCGCTCTCGGGCTGAAGCCGCGCGAGCAGGAACGGATAGCGGCGGATATAGGCCGGCAGATAGACCGTGTTGTCGGTCAGCTTGCCCTCGTCATCGACGAACAGGTTGACGCCTTCGTTCAGCCCCATCAGCGCCAGCGGAACCGCGTCGTCGCCGACCGAGAAGACGATCGGCATGCGCCGCTGCACCATCGGGAATTCCTCGACGGTGACGGGAACCGCATGAACATTGGCCAGGAAGGGCGCGGTTTCGGGCGGACGCATCTTGTACTTGGCGTGGTCCTGCCGCGAAAGCGGGATCAGTTCCTTGTAGAAAAGCGGAAGCGACTGAGTCTGCGGCGCACTGGCCATTAAAAAATCTCCTGAGGAATCGTTTTGCGGGGGTCTATGGCGCGTTGCCGTTCGGTGCAAGCGCCACGAGCTTGCCGGGGTTGCAAATTCCCGCGGGGTCGAGCGCGTGCTTGATCGCGCGCAGCGCCGCGAGCCGCGCGGGTGATGCGAGCCGTTCGAGTTCGTGCAGTTTCATCTGGCCGATGCCGTGCTCGGCCGAGATCGATCCGCCCGCCGCGACAACAAGATCGTTGACGAAACGAGAGACGCCCGGCGCTTCTTTCTCGTACCAGCGATCGGGATCGGCATCGGCCGGTGCGCGGACATGGAAATGGACGTTGCCGTCGCCAAGGTGGCCGAACGCCGTCGCGTGCGTACCGGGATAGCGTTTCTCCGCGGCAGCCGCCGCTTCGACCATGAAGCGCGGCATATCGGCGACCGGCACCGATATGTCGTGCTGCACGGCGGGACCGGCGGCGCGCTCCGCCTCGGACAGCGAGTGGCGGATGCGCCAGAACGCCTCTGCCTGTGCCTCGCTCGCGGCGATGACGGCGTCTGCCACGGTACCGCTTTCGATTGCTTCGGCGATCCGGGTTTCGAGCAGGTCCTGCGGTGCTGGCGCATCGGCATCGGTCGTCACCGCTTCGATCAGCGCGTGCCAGCGATGCGTGCCCGCCAGTGGCGACCGGGTGTCGGGAATATGTTCGAGGACCAGCGCCAGCGAATCGCCGGGAATGATCTCGAAACTTTCGATCGAATCGCTCGCGCCCTGCAGCGTGCGCAGCAGCCCGAGCGCCGCCTGCGGGTCGTCGAGCCCGACCCAGGCCACGGCATGTCTCGCGACTGCCGGCACCAGCTTCAGGCTCGCCGCCGTCACCACGCCGATCGTGCCCTCCGCGCCGATCAGGAGCTGGTTGAGGTCATAGCCGCGATTATCTTTTTTCAGCGCCGACAGTCCGTCATGCACCGATCCGTCGGGCAGCACCGCCTCGACCCCCGCAACCAGCGCGCGCATCGTGCCATGGCGCAAGACCTGCGTGCCGCCGGCATTGGTCGACACCAGCCCGCCGACCGTCGCGCTGCCCTTCGCGCCCAAGGTCAGCGGAAAGCGCCGTCCGGCCTCGATCGCGGCATTGTGCAGCACTTCCAGCACCACGCCCGCTTCCGCGACCGCCAGATTGTCATCGGCCGAAAGCGACCGGATGCGGTTCATGCGCCTCAGCGACAGGATCAGCGCGCTGCCATCGGCGGGCGGTGTGGCGCCACCGACCATCGAGGTGTTGCCCCCCTGCGGCACGATGGGAACGCCCAGCTCGCGCGCCTTTGCGACGATGGCGGCTGCTTCCCCGGTGCTTGCCGGCGACAGGATCGCCGGCGCGCTGCCGTGAAAACGGTCGCGCCAATCGGTCGTCCATGGCGCGATGTCGCGCGTATCGGTCGTCACCGCCTTGTCGCCGAAACGGTCGCGGACGAAGGCGATCAGCTGGTTCTGCGCGGTCGTGGTCATGCGAGTGCTGCTATCACCGGTCGATGATTTGCGCCAATTCATCGACTGTTCAAACGTTCGGCGCTATCAACTCGCGGTCGTGCAAGCTTCCGTGTTCGCCCTTCCTCTGCTCGCCCTGCTTGGCGGAGCCGCGCCCGTTGCGGGCGTGTTCGGCGGGGGCATGGTGCAGACGCAGACCTTCACCTTCCACGAACGCATCATCATCCGCGTGCCGCGCGTCAGCGACGATCGTGCCGCCGCGCGCGGCTATTCGCGCTCGCGCTCCGTCACCTGGCACGAGGAAGACAGCGACGATTGCGTCGATCCCGGGCGCTTCGTCGGCGCCGGTATCAGCAGCGAGCGCAGCATCGATTTCCTGACCCGCGATGGCCAGCGGCTGCGCGCGAAGCTGGAGGATGCGTGTCCCGCGCTCGACTATTATTCGATGGTCTATGTGCGCCCCGGCAAAGACGGAAAGATTTGTGCGAATCGCGACTCGGTTCGCTCTCGCGCGGGCGGCCAATGCCAGATCGCTGCCTTCAAGCGCCTGGTCGCGAGCCGCTGACGCGCCGTAAAACTTGACATCACGGGCCAAATCCGCGAGCGCAGCGCTGCTGTTCTGCGCATTGCGCGCCCCTTTTCCGGACATGGTATGAATTTCGCCGATCTCGGCCTCTCAGACGAACTTTTGCACGCGGTTTCGGAGGCCGGCTATACCGAGCCGACTCCGATCCAGGCGAACGCGATTCCGTCCGTTCTGATGATGAAGGATGTCATCGGTGTCGCGCAGACGGGCACCGGCAAGACCGCCTCGTTCGTGCTGCCGATGATCGACATCCTCGCGCATGGCCGCAGGCGGGCGCGGATGCCGCGTTCGCTGATTCTCGAACCGACGCGCGAACTCGCCGCGCAGGTTGCCGAGAATTTCGAGAAATATGGCAAGCACCACAATCTGGAGATGGCGCTGCTGATCGGCGGCGTGTCGATGGGCGATCAGGTAAAGGCGCTGGAAAAGGGCGTCGATGTGCTGATCGCGACGCCGGGCCGGCTGATGGACCTGTTCGAGCGCGGGAACATCCTGCTCACCGGCTGTTCGCTGCTGGTGATCGATGAGGCCGACCGCATGCTCGATATGGGCTTCATCCCCGATATCGAAAATATCTGCACCAAACTTCCCAAGCAGCGGCAGACGCTGTTGTTCTCGGCGACGATGCCGCCGCCGATCAAGAAGCTGGCCGACAAGTTCCTCGAAAATCCCAAGACGATAGAGGTTGCGCGCCCGGCAACGACGGCGACCAA
The DNA here is from genome assembly GCF_018122655.1 of Stakelama marina. GTDB lineage: Bacteria > Pseudomonadota > Alphaproteobacteria > Sphingomonadales > Sphingomonadaceae > Sphingomonas > Sphingomonas marina. Next base: position 261,362 of record NZ_JAGRQC010000002.1, on the reverse strand, counting down.
TATCAAGCAGTATCTCGTGCCGGTGCGCAGCGACAAGAAGCGCGCGACGCTGCGCACGCTGCTGCGTCAGGACGATGTCCGTACCGCGATCATCTTCGCCAATCGCAAGACGACGGTGCGCGAGCTCAACAAGAGCCTGAAGCGCAGCGGGTTCAAGTCGGGCGAGATTCACGGCGACATGGACCAGTCGGCGCGGCTCGCCGAACTCGACCTGTTCAAAAAGGGTGAGGTCAACATCCTCGCCGCATCCGACGTCGCGGCGCGCGGGCTCGATATCAAGGGCGTCAGCCACGTCTTCAACTTCGACGCGCCGTGGCACCCCGACGATTATGTCCACCGCATCGGCCGGACGGGCCGGGCGGGAGCAAGCGGTGTCGCCTACACCTTCGTCACCGGCGAAGATGTCGAGAATATCGAGAATATCGAAAAGCTGATCGGTCAGAAGATCGAACGGCTGGGCAGCGCCGACGAAGCGGTCGACAAGACCGGCGGCGAAGAGGCCAAGGCCGAGGAAAAGCCGAAAAAGCGTTCGCGCGGTGGCCGCAAGAAATCGGCAGAAGCGGAACCTGTATCCGCGCCTGCGCCGTCTTCCGCGCCGAAGGAAGCGCCGAAGCGCAAGCGCGCTGCGACAAAGGCAGAGCCCGAGGTCGAACAGCCGGCGCAGGGCGAAGGCGAACTGGACTGGAACGGTCCGGTCCCGGCCTTTCTGGACGTCAAGCTCGGCGCCTGAGGCGCATGGACGACGACTTCATCGAAAGCGTTGCCCCCGCGCAGGTGATGAGTCCCTGCGTCCTTGTCTGCACGCTCGATACCGAAACCGGCTGGTGCCTCGGTTGCGGACGCACCGGCGACGAAATCGCGCGCTGGTCCGCAGTCGGCGATGCCGAGCGGCAGGCTATCCTCGACCGGCTCGGAACGCGCATGGCAACGCTCGACGCACGACTGTCGGGCCGCGAGGACAAGCAAGCCTAGCCCGGCGCGCACGTCGATAGCGGCACGGCGCGCCCGGACGCACCGTGCCTTTCGCGCCTTATTTCAGCGTCGCGCTGTCGAGGTCGAGATCCTTGGCCTCGATCACCTCGAGGTCCGGATAGGTCTTGCGCAGATCGCCGACAAACTGCTTGGCGTCGCCGACCACGACGATGCTCGCCTTTGACGGGTCGAGCAGCCTGGCGGCCGCACTCTGTACCTGTGCGGCATTGACGCCCTGCACCTCGGGGATGAACTTGTCGATCTCGCTCACCGGCACGTCTTCGCTGACATAGCTGGCAAGGATGCTCGCGACGGAGGAGTTGGTTTCCGCCGCACGGCCGAATCCGCCGATCAGCGTCGCCTTGCGCGGTTCGAGCTCGTCGCTCTTAACCGGCTCGGTGCCCATCTTCTTCATCTGGTCGACCATGATCGAGACGACCTCTGCCGCCGACGGGTTCTTGGTCTGGGTCCGCGCCGAAACGACACCGCCGCGGCGACGGGCGTCGAGCGAGCTGCCGGCGCCGTAAGCAAGCCCGCGCTTGACGCGAACCTCTTCGTTCAACCGCGAGGAATATCCGCCGCCAAGCACCGAATTGGCGACCTGACCGGCATAATATTCGGGATTGTTGCGCGCGATGCCGGGGCGCGCAACCACGACGCCGGCCTGGCCGGCATCGGGCATGTCGACCACGATCACGCGCGGCGCCGGATAGGATGTGGTCGCGGGAACCGGGGCCGCGGCGGCACCGGCGGGTGCTTTCCAGCTACCGAAATACCGGGTCGCAAGCTGCTGCGCCTGTGCCTGCGTCACGTCGCCGACCATGACGATGGTGGCGCGGTCGGGCCGCCAGGTGGCGTCATAGGCGGCGGCGATATCGTCGCGCCCGATCGCGCCCAGCGACTTCGGCGTTCCCGAATCGAGATGGCCATAGGGAGCATCGCCGAACACCGCGCGATTGGCGGCCATCGCGGCGAGCGCGGCCGGATTTTTCAGCTGAACGTTGATGCCGTCGATCGTCTGCTTGCGCTCGCGGTCGATCTCGCCCTGCGCGAAAGCGGGGTTCTGCGCGACATCGGCGAGGATACGCATCGCCGGTTCGATCTCGTTCGAGCGGACATCGACGCTCGCGGTGCCGCTGTCCCAGCTGGAGCCGCTGCCGATCGAGCCGCCCAGCGATTCGATCTGTTCGGCGATTTCGGTCGCCGAGCGGGTCGCGGTGCCCTTGGTGAGCAATTCGTCGGTGATCGAAGCAAGGCCGGCCTTGCCCTTGGGGTCGAGCACCGATCCGCCGTTCACGCTTACCAGCGCGCTGACGAGCGGCAGGTCGTGGCGTTCGACCACCACCAGTTTCACGCCATTGGGCAGCGTGGAGACATGCGGCGTCGGGATGTTCGCCTTTACCGGGGCGCCGGGCTTGGGCAGCGGTATGCGGTCGGCGCCGGTCGCCGCGGTCACTACGGGAATGTTCGCGGGCGGGGTCAGCGGCTTGACCGCGATCGTGTCGGATACCCCCAGCGTGTCGCTCTTGGCATCGGCGGGCTTGGCGCTTTCGGGCAGATAGCGCAGCGTCGCCGAACGATCTTCCGCCAGATATTTGCGCGCCACGCGCTGCACATCGGCGGCGGTCACCTTCTGGATTTCGGCGAGCTGCTTGTCGGCGGCGTGCGGGTCGCCGTCGATAATGACCGACTGCGCCAGCGTCGAAGCCTTGCCCTGCGCGGTTTCTCGGCCGTGCAGCGCATTGGTCACGATCTCGTTCTTGGCCTCGGAAAGCTCTTCGGGCGTTACCGGTGCATCGCGCAGCGCCGCGATCTGCTGGCGCAGCGCCGCCACGCCCTGATCGGCGGTCTTGCCGCCCGCCATGATCGCATAGACGGCAAGCGCGCCCGGACCGCGCTTGGTATCGAGATAGGTGTTCGCCTGCGCGGCGAGCTGATCCTTGTAAACGACATTGTCGTAGAGCCGCGAATGGTGACCGCCCGACAGGATCGCGTCGAGCACTTCCAGCGCGGGCATGTCTGGACTGTTGTCGGGCGGCAGCGGATAGCTGATCGCGACCGCGGGCAGCGGCGTGTTGGGTTCATATACGGTGTAATCGACCGGCTTGGTCCGCTCGGGCTCTTGCAGGTTCACGCCGGGAATCGGCCGGTCGGGATTCTTCAGGTCGCCGAAATATTTATCGACCCATTTGTTGAGCTGCGCGGGATCGAAATTGCCCGACACGACGAGGATCGCATTGTCGGGGCGGTAATAGGTCGCGTGGAAGGCGCGCAGATCGGTCAGCGTCGCCGAATCGAGGTCCTCGATGCTGCCGATCCCCGGCCGGCCATAGGGCGAGGTCCGGAACGACATTTCGGGGAAATAGAGATAGAAGAGCTTGCCATAGGGCTGCGCGAGCACGCGGCTGCGCAGTTCCTCTTCGACGACATGGCGCTCTGAATCGAAATTCTTCTGATCGACGACCAGCCCCGACATGCGGTCGGCTTCGGCGAACAGCAGCCGCTGGAGATGGTTTGCGGGGACGACCTCGTAATAATTGGTGTAGTCGTCATTGGTCGATGCGTTGTTGAAACCACCGACATCCTCGGTCAGCCGGTCCATCTGTTCGGGCGCCAGATTGCGCGTGCCCTTGAACATCAGATGTTCGAACATGTGGGCAAAGCCGGAACGGCCCTTGGGATCGTTGACCGACCCGACCTTGTACCAGACCTGCACCGACACGTTGGAGGTGGAGGTGTCGCGGATCGCATAGACCTGCATGCCGTTCGCCAGCGTGCGCTCGGTGAAATTCAGCGGCTTCACCGCGTCCGCGCCGGCCTGTGCCGTTGCTGCGGCCGGTTCGGCGGTCAGGGTACGCGCGGCGGCGGTCAGCGGCAGCAGGGCGGCGCCCAGCATGAGGGCGGCACGGGTGAGGCGCATTCGTTGCAACTCCGGGAAATCAATCAGGAATTGCAACCATGCGCTCGCAAGCGCGGGTGTGTCAACGCGGCGATACAGCGCGATGGGCTTTCATCGCCGGACGAGGCCGTACCGCGCGCCGGTCAGTTTTCGCGGCGCTGCTTGCTCGCATAGATGGCGGCGGCGGCGAGCGCTGCCGAGCCGACGCCCAGTCCGATCGATGCGATGGGCCAGCGGCGGCGCTTGCCCGGATCCTCGGTACGCGATGCGTTATCGCGCGTCGTGTTGCTCTCGCGCACGGCGGTCGTGATCTCGTTCTCGTCGCTCACCAATCTTCTCCGGTTCCCGGCAGGCACAACTGCTTAGGCCGACCATTTCCGGTACCAACTTGCAACCCGCAAAATGGATGCGGCGCGTGTTTCTAGTCCTTGGGCCGATAATAATCGCGGCGGAACGCCTCGGCGAAGTCGCGCAGCCTGCCATCGGCGATCGCGGTGCGCAGATCGGCCATCAGCCCCTGATAGAACCACAGATTATGCTCGGTCATCAGCATCGCGCCCAGAATTTCGCCCGAACGGACGAGGTGATGGATATAGGCGCGGCTCCAGCCCGAACAGGTGGGGCAGGGACAGGTCGGGTCGATCGGCCCGCTATCCTCTGCGAACTTCGCGTTGCGGATGTTGATCGGCCCGGTCCGCGTGAACGCCTGTCCCGTGCGGCCGGACCGCGTGGGCAGCACGCAATCGAACATGTCGACGCCGCGTTCGACCGCGCCGACGATATCGTCGGGCTTACCCACGCCCATCAGATAGCGCGGGCGATCCGCCGGCAACTGGCCGGGGGCGTAATCGAGCACGCCGAACATCGCTTCCTGCCCTTCGCCCACGGCCAGCCCGCCGATCGCATATCCGTCGAAGCCGATATCCGTCAGCGCGTCGGCCGACGCCTTGCGAAGCCCCTCGTCGAGCGCGCCCTGCTGAATGCCGAACAATGCGGCGCCTTCGGCATGGTCGCCGCCCGCGTCGAAGCCGTCGCGCGACCGTCTGGCCCAGCGCATCGACCGCTCCATCGCCGCCGCCTGCACGTCGCGTGTCGAGGTGGCGGGCACCAGTTCGTCGAACGCCATCACGATGTCGGAGCCGAGCAGCCGTTGAATCTCCATCGAACGTTCGGGGCTGAGCATGTGGCGTGACCCGTCGAGATGGCTTTTGAACGCCACGCCCTCTTCGGTGACCTTGGTCAGGTCGGACAGGCTCATCACCTGATACCCGCCCGAATCGGTCAGGATCGGCCGTTCCCAGCCCATGAATCCGTGCAGCCCGCCCAGTCGGGCGACGCGCTCGGCGCTGGGGCGCAGCATCAGGTGATAGGTGTTGCCAAGGATGATGTCGGCGCCCGCTGCGCGAACATCCGCGGGCTTCACCGCCTTCACCGTCGCGGCGGTGCCGACGGGCATGAAGGCCGGCGTGCGGATTTCGCCGCGGCGCATCGCGATCGTACCGGTGCGCGCGGCGCCGTCGGTTGCCTGGATGGAAAATTCGAAACGCGGATTCATGCGGTCGCCCATGCCGCGCGGCGACGCGCCTGTCCACTCATGCCGCTCCGTTCACGGAGCAGATTGCGGCGCGGTCCGTTGGCTCTTTCGACAAGGAGGAACGACCATGACCCAGGCGACCAATCCCGGCGACGAGGCCGAACCCGGCACACTGGGAACCGGCGAAGACATCTGCCCGCGCTGCAACGGCAGCGGCAGGATCGATGGAAAGACCTGTCCCGAATGCGGCGGCAGCGGCAAGGTGACCGAAGGCATCGGCGGCGGCTGAAGACGCTTTCGCCGCCAATACCCCGATTGGCTTCAGCGCCGGTATGCGCCCGGAAGATTGCCCTCTGCCGGGTTCATATAGCGTTCGCGCAAAAGGTCCTGCCGCGTCTGTAGCGGTTGATCGACACCGTCGACGAACACCTTTTCGGCCGTGGTCGAAAGTTCGAGCGGGTCGCCGCTCCAGATCACCACGTCGCCGTGACGGCCCGGTTTCAGCGATCCGATCTCGCCGTCCATGCCGACCGCCTTCGCCGCGCCCGAGGTGATGGCGGCGAATGCCTGGTCCCAGCTCAGCCCCGTGGCTCCGGGCACCTTCGTCAGCGCGACCAGATTGCCGGCATATTGTTTTTCGTGTCGTGCCTGACGCGCGTCGTTGTCGTTGATCGTACCCAGCCCGACGGTAACCCCCGCGGCGATCATCCGCCCGACGTTCGACTGGGTGGCGGCGAGCCGGTCGAAGCCCGAGGGCAGGTCGTTGAGCGCGCTGGCGATCACCGGAACCCCGGCCGCCGCGATATCCTTCGCCACCGTCCAGCCTTCGGACGCACCGACCAGCACGAGCTTCAGCGCCGGCATCTCGCGCTTCAGGTCGAGCAGCGTCAGAATGTCGGACGCGCGCTCGACATGGACGAGCAGCGGCACCTCGCCCTTCGCGACGGGCATCAGCGCCTGTGCATCATAGCGGTTGAGAAGCGCGTCCTTGCCCTGATCGGGATGGCTGCCGGGATCGCGCGCATAATCGCGCGCGAGCATCAGCGCGTTGCGAAACATCGCAAAGGCGGCGGGGCGGCTGCCACCGGCTTCGCGGGCGCCGTCCTCGCCATATTCCATGAACTGGAAGGCACGGCGCCTGGTGATCGGATCGTGGTCGCGACCAAGGTCTATGACCGCGCCCTGACCGGCGAAGATCGACCCTTCGCTTTCGGGCGCGACGATGGCGCGGGTGATCCCCGCCGCGCGGTTGATCGCGACCGGCATCGCCAGCGGGTTGACCGCAGGTGCCACGTCGATCGCCGCGTGGAACGGGCTGTCGCCGGCGCCCGCGTCGTTGGTCTGCGACACGCCGTCGATTTCGACCACGCCGAGGCGGGTGAAGCCCGCCACGATACCCGGCGTCACCCAGCGTCCCTTGGCATCGATAGTATGGACGCCGGCGGGTACGGCAACGCTCTTGCCGGCGGCGACGACGCGGCCGCCCCGCACGACGACGGTTCCGCCCTCGATCGGTGCCGAGCCGTCGCCGATGACGAGCCTTGCATTGGTGATCGCGACATTCTGCGCAGCAGCGGGCGCGGCCGCCGCGAGCGCCATGGCGGGCAGCGCGGCGAGGGTCAGGGCAATGCGCTTCATTTCACGTCTCCCGCACCGGGCTGGCCAAGTTCGAAATCGGAAACCGGTCGGCGAGACGGGTCGTCCATGTCGTACATTAGCGCGCCGTCGATCCAGACCTTTTCGGGCCGCGTATAGACGCTGAACGGATCGCCGTTCCACAATACGACATCAGCCATCTTGCCCGGCCTCAGGCTGCCGGTCCTGTCGGCAATTCCCAGAATCTTCGCGGGATTGTAGGTCAGCCATTTCCATGCGGTCGCATCCGAAATGTCGATGCCTGCGCGCCGCCCGGCGGCAAGTGTCTTGGCGACTTCCTGGTTCAGGCGCTGGATGCCGTTCTCATCGTCCGAATGGATCGACGCGCAGGCGCCGTTCTTTTCGAGAAGCGGGAGGTTTTCCTCGATCGCGTCATAGGCTTCCATCTTGAAGCCGTACCAGTCGGCCCACACCACCGCGCAGGTGTCGTTGGCCTTCAGCAGGTCGGCGATCTTGTACGCCTCGACCGCGTGGTGGAACGCCGTGACATGGTATCCGAACTCCTTCGCCATATCCATGACGACCGCCATCTCGTCGGCGCGGTAGCAATGGTTCTGGACCAGGATGTCGCCGTGCAGAACGCCGCGCAGCGTATCCATCGCGATGTCGCGGTCGGGCATGTCGCCGCCGTCCTGTTCGTACTTCGTCCATTTGCGGTCATAGGCCTGCGCCTTCGCCCAGGTCTGGCGATCGACCGCAATATTGCCCATCCGCGTCGAAGGTTTGCGGTGCTGGCTGCCATATACGCGCTTGGGGTTCTCGCCGCAGGCCATTTTCAGGCCGTAGGGCGCGCCGGGAAATTTCATGCCCTGTACCGTGCGGGCATAGACATTCTTCACCACGACCGATCGCCCGCCGAACAGATTGGCAGAGCCGGGCAGGATCTGGAGCGTCGTCACGCCGCCATTGGCGAGCGCGCGGCTGAAGCCGGGGTCCTGCGGCCAGACGCTGTGTTCGGCCCAGACATCGGGGGTGACCGGATCGGTCGCCTCGTTTCCGTCCGACAGGGCCTGGACAGAGGGTGAGGGATAGTCGCCCAGATGGCTGTGGACATCGATAATGCCCGGCGTCAGCACCTTGCCGCTGCCGTCGATCACCGTGGCGCCGGCCGGCGCATCGACCGACTGGCCGACCGCGACGATCTTGCCGCCCGCGAACAGCACCGATCCGCCGTCGATCCGTCCGCCCTCACCGTCGAAGATGGTGACGTTGGTGACGAGCGTCGGCACGCCCGGATAGGCATGATAGGTCGATGGATACGGATCGCGGCTATAGCTTTGCGGTGCCTGTTGCGACGACGCGGTTTGCGGATGGCTGTCGCCGTTGCTGCTGCACGCGACGAGCGACAGTGCGACCGCGGCCCCCGTCACGATCCGCGCCAGTGCCGTGCGCGGCCTGATCCTTCCCGCCTTCATGATGCCCCCTTGATTTTCCCCGTTCGGAACGCCCCGCCGGACGGCGCGACGCCTTTGCCCAGACGATTGAGGAAAGCGGCGAAGGTGTCAATCGACTGCGAGGGGAGAGCTGCTCCGCCAGCAGATCTGGCGGGGACTAGGCTCGTTCGGGAACGAGTTCATTTCCCTTCGTGTCGGACGCACCTGTCACCATGCGGGAAGTTGACAGAACCGACACCACTGTTCCCTCTCGGGCGGTAAGCGGCTTCAGATGCACATTCCATCGATGGGGCGTGCCTTTTGCCGTAGGGCAATCGGCTTCAAATCTTGCCTCTTCGCCCCGGGCCGCTTTCAGGAAACATTGTTTCACGAAATCCTGCGACTGGCTCGGCCAGAGTTTCCACCACAGCTTGCCGAGTACCAGTTCGGGAAAATCGATTTCCATGGCTTTCAGGCCATTGCAGTTCATGAAATCCAGGTGGCCGTCGATGCTCAATATCTTGATGCAATCGTCGCTCTGCTCGAGCAGAGCGATCACCAGATCGTTTCCATCGAGTCCCACCGAGCCCATGACCGATATCGCATGTGCATCAGCCGATGTGCCGGGAACAGAATTCATCGCTGTATTCCGCATAGAATGATCGAGACGGTTGACCTGGTTCGGATGTCACCAGAATCAGAAACGGCAGGATAGTACGCCCTGCTTAAACCTTCGTAAGGACGGGCGTCGGAATTCTACGTACCGCGCTTGCTCGCAACTGGCTGAAAACCGGCGGGATCGAGCGGGCGGCCCGTCGGTCGTCCTATGCTTGCGGCTGCATCCGCATCGCGACCTCGTTCATGAAGCGCGCGTCGTCGCCTGCGGCCAGCCATTCGGCTTCGGCGGCAACCGCGCCCAGCATGTCGGTCAGGTCCTCGATCTCGTTCTTGGCATAGTTGCCGAGAACATATCCGGTCACGCGGTCCCTGTGGCCGGGATGGCCGATGCCCAGCCGCACGCGGCGGAAATCGGCGCCGATATGCGCATCGGTCGAACGCAAGCCGTTATGCCCCGCATTTCCGCCGCCGGTCTTTACCTTCACGCGAAACGGTTCGAGATCCAGCTCGTCGTGAAAGACCGTCACATCGCCGGGCGACAGTTTATAAAAGTCCATCGCCGCGCGGATCGAACGGCCGCTTTCGTTCATGAAGGTTCCGGGCTTCAGCAGCACGATCTTTTCGTTGCCGACGCGGCCTTCCTGGACCCAGCCCTGAAACTGTTTCTTCGGCGCGGCAAAGCCATAGACTTCGGCGATCGCGTCGATCGCCATGAAGCCGACATTGTGCCGATGCATCGCATAGCGCGGACCGGGATTGCCGAGACCTGCCCAGATCTGCATCGGATCAGCGCTCGCCGGTTTCGTCGTCGGACGGTGCGTCGGCGGCGGCGTTGCTCTCGCCTTCGGAAACGGCCTGCTCCTCGGAAGGTTCGTCGCTCGCCGGGGCGGCCGCCTTGTCGTCGGTCGCGGCGTCCTCGTCCTGCTTGGCGTCGGCTTCGGGCGCTGGGGCCGCTTCCAACGCGGCGGTGACGCGTTTCATCGCGTCCTTGTAGATGCCGTAACAGGCGACCGTGGCCGCGCCCTTGTCGTGGATCGCGGCGAATGCGGCCTGTCCCGCGGCCATCTGCGCCGCAAGCTGATCGTCATCAAAGCTCGCCGTCAGCCGGGCTGCGTAGAAGGGGATGGCATAGCGGAACAGCGCCATCTGCTGCCGCTGGGCGGGCTTCAGCTTGTCGCCGCGCCGCGCGAACACGGTGTTTACATAGCTCAGGCCGGCAAAGCAGACCGCATCATGGTCCACCTTGCCGGCCTGTGCCGGAACGTCGGCGCGGGCGGCGGAGCCGGCGGGCAGGGCGATGAGCCCCGCCATGGCCAGCGCCGCCATGCCGCTGCGCATACGATAGGAGAGGGTGGAAGAGGCGATCTTACGCCTCCTTGTCGCCCTCGTCCTCGCCCATGACCGTGTCGGCTTCCTGCTCGGTAACCTCGGTCTCTGCTTCCTCGCCTTCCTCGGCGGCGGCCTCGTCTTCGCTCGACTTGAGCGCCGACGGTGCGACGACGGTGGCGATGGTGAAGTCGCGATCGGTCACGGCCGATTCGGCGCCCTTGGGCAGATCGACATGGCTGATATGGATCGAATCGCCGATGTCGAGGCCCTTGAGCGAAATGGCGATCTCGTCGGGGATGCTCGCCGCATCGACCACCAGCTCAAGCTCGTGGCGAACGATGTTGAGCACGCCGCCGCGCTTCACGCCCGGCGATTCCTCTTCGTCGGTGAAGACGACGGGGATGTTCACATGGACCTTGGCATGTTCGTCGATGCGCAGGAAATCGACGTGCACGGGGCGATCGGTGACCGGGTCAAGCGCCACGTCCTTCGGCAGCGTGCGAACCGGCTTGCCGTCATTGGTGTCGATCATGATGATCGAGTTCATGAAGTGCCCGGTGTTGAGCATCTTCATCAGTTCGCGTTCCTCGACATGGATGCCAAGGGGGTCTTTCTTGTTGCCGTAGAGAACGGCGGGGACGCGGCCTTCGCGACGAAGCGCACGGGAGGCTCCCTTGCCAACCCGGTCGCGCGTCTCGGCCATAAGCTTAAGCTGATCGCTCATGCCAGTTTCCTTTTTAAGCGCTGGATATATGGTACACCGGCCACGCCTCCAGGGATGACCATGGCCGGAAGTGCGCGCGTATAGGCGCGCCGCGCGCGAAAGGCAAGCGGCTGGCAGCGGCGCGCAAGCGTGCCGATTGTCGCGCGCCACAGCGCGTCATAAGGGAGGCGCCATGAATCGTCGAATCGCAACGGACGGCGTCGAACGCGAGCTGTTTCACGCATGGATCGCCGCGCGTTCGCTCGCCCGCAAGGTGCCGGCGCCGGTTGCCGATCATGGCGGCTGGCGCGTGGACACGGCGAGCGATGCCGAAATCTGCCGCTATCTCTTCGCCGCGCCCGAGCCGGGGCTGGAGGCACTGGGTACGATGATCGACCGGCCGCGGATTTTCCTGAAGCTGTGCGCCGGCCGCGATACGCTCGCGGCGCTTCTGCCCGATCGCTGGGACGTGACCGCCACGGGGTTCTTCATGACCGGGGCAGGGGCGGGTGTGGGCGCGGCATCGCTGCGCGCGGGATATTCCGCCGGGCTGTCGAGCGATGGCCCGGTCAGCCATGTCCGCATCCTGGCGGCCGACGGGTCGCTCGCCGCGAGCGGATATGCGGCGGAAGCGGCGGGCGTGTTCGCCTATGACCGGATCGTGACCGACGCTGCGCACCGGAGGCGCGGGCTTGGGCGCGCGGTCATGGCCATGCTCGGCGCGGAACGGCGCAGTGCGGACGCGTTGCCGGTGCTGGTCGCCAGCCCCGACGGCCATGCGCTCTACACGGCGCTGGGTTGGGAGACCGTGTCGTCTTATTCGACCGCGGCGCTGCCGGTGGGCGAGGGGTGATTATTCGACGCGCTCGACGGTGAAGCCGCGCTTGCGCAGCATCGCCACGACCGATTTCGGGCCGACCAGATGCCCCGCGCCGACGGCGACGAGGACGCGGCCGGGATTGCGCATCCGCCGGGCGATCCAGTCGCTCCAGCGTGCATTGCGCCCGGTCAGCAACGCCGTCTCCAGCGCCGGCTCTCCCGCGAACAGCGGATTGAAGCTCGCCTCCAGCCGCTTTGCATCGCCCGCGCGCCACGCCGCCAGCGTTTCGGCATAGCCGCCGCCGGGCGAGGCGGCGTCGGCGACGGCGCGGGCGAGCAGATGGCGCTGCGCGCGCTCGTCCAGCGCATCGAACAGGCCGAGCTGTCCGGTCAGCGTTTCGAATGCGGCGATATGCTTGCCCTTGTCCGAAAAATCGCGCGTCAGTGCCGCTTCGACGCCGGCATCGCGGGTCGCGCCGTCCTCGCGCCCCGCACCGGATGCGAGCATCAGCGCCGCGCCCCAGCTTTTCAGCCCGTCGAGCGTGGCGGTATCGACGCCCGCCTGGTGCGCCGCCTTTGCGAGCAGCGGGCGCTGCGCCTCGGGCAGGCGCTCGGCGATGGGCGGCAGGTCGTCCGCCCGCGCCATTCGCAGGAACGTGGCCGATTGCCGCGCCGGGTCGCCGGGCGGGATTTCCAGCACCAGCAGGTCGGCGCGGTCGATCGCGCGGGCCAGCGCGGGTGTCCGCCACCGCAGCTCGGGCGGCAGCAGGTGGATCGATCCGAACAGCCACACCACCGTGTCGCCGTCCGAAACACGCCACAGCGCCGGGGTCGCCTTCGCCGTTTCCTGCTGCTGACAGCCGGTTGCGGCAAGGGCGATCGCCAGCGCTGCGATCAGTTGGATAAGCATGCGCATCGCATGCGCGCTTAGCCTATTCGTAATTGATGCGCACCGTCTTCACGCCCAGCTTGGCGAGATCGGCCTGGACGCTTTTCGGCCCGGCAAGGTGCCCGCTGCCGACCGCGATGAACACCGTGCCCGGCGTGTCGAGCATCGTCTTGATCTTGGTCGCCCAGCGCTCGTTGCGATTATAGAGCAGGATGTTGGCGAGCTCGGGCGTTTCGGTCATCGAATCGTTCATCAGCTTGCCGAGCGCGTCGGGATCGCCGGCCGACCAGTCCTTCAGCATCTCGTTGAGCATCTTGACGCCCGCTTCCTGATCCTCGGTCACCGAGTTGAGGAACTCGAGCTGCTGGTCCTCGGGCAGCGATGCGAAAAAACCGAGCTGTTCTTCCACCGTCTCGAACTTGCCGAGCGTCTTGCCCGCTTCTTGCGCTGCCGCCAGCAACGTGCGTTCGGCACCCTTGTTCGGGTCGAACCCGGCCTTCTGGATACCGACCACCGACAGCACCATGCCCGCGGCCCAGGGCTTGAACATGTCGAGCGACGTGGCCGGCATGCCGTAATCCTTCAACAGGCCGACATAGCGTGCCTTCTGATCGGCGGTCATCTTGTCGGTGAAGGGCTTGCCGTCGGTCGATACGCCCAGCTTCATCAGTCCCGCCTGAATCTTGGCCGGGTTGCTGATATCGGTTTCGAACACGACCTTGTCCGACTTGTCGAAGGCGGTCTTCACCGCATCGTCGAACCAGTCGATATTGGGTCGCAGCGCGTGGAAGGTCCCGAACAGATAGATGGTCGTGTCATCGTCCTTCACCACCCACAAGGCGGGATCGGCATCGACCGTGGTCGAGGCGGTGGCGGCCGCGGATGCGGCGGGCGCCGTATCCTGAGCGAGCGCCGGTGAGGCGAACAGCGCGATACTCAGCAGCGGCGCTGCAAATTTCCTGATCATGCAATATCCTTTGACTTGAAAGAGGGTTGTGGCCGCTTTTCAGCGGTATTTGTTCCACGCGAACACCGCGAGATAGACCGCCAGCGCGGCCAGGCAGACCGCGATCGCGTTGACCGGCGGCAGCGTGTTCCCCGCGGCGAACAGCGCCCAGACCGGCAGCGCGATCAGGAAGGTGAAGAACCCCGCCTGCGATGCGAGGCGGCGCGCGCGAAGCTCGTGTTCGTCGCAATGCTTCATTCTGCGCGCCAGCGGGATGAAGACAAGGCAGCCGACCAGGATGCCCGTGGCGATGCCGTTCGCCAGATCGGGCGACATGTCGCCAAGGTCGAACGACGCGCCGCCCTGGCGCCACAGGAAGATCGCGTCGAGCGCCAGCACTACCAGTGCCGCAAGCCCGATCATCCACCGCCGCCGCTCGCGCGCCTTCAGGCGTTCGGCTCCCGACCGTTCAGCGTTCATCATCAACTCCGTCATCGAAAATCTCCTCGATCGGCTGTTCGAACAGCCGCGCGATCTTGAATGCGAGCGGCAGGGAAGGATCATATTTCCCCGTTTCGATCGCGTTTACAGCCTGTCGCGACACATCGAGCCGCCCGGCCAGTTCGGCCTGGCTCCAGTCGCGTTCGGCGCGCAGCACCTTCAATCGGTTCTTCATGTCCGCCAGCATCGGACCCTTGCCCGTCTTTTCATTCGCTTGCTCCCGAATCGTTGTCAGGTTTCCCTGACTTTATGTCAGCGAGTCGCGACGATGTCAACAAGACCTGACAAAAGGTCGCTATATCCTGACAAATACCGGCTTGCTTGATTCCCCGCTGGCGATCCGGCAAGGCACCGCCATCGCCATATTGCACCGCCACAAGGGGCCCTCGTGACCGAACCCTTAAGTTTTCAGCGCATGATCCTGACGCTCCACGATTACTGGAGCGATCGCGGCTGCCTGATCCTGCAGCCCTATGACATGGAAATGGGCGCGGGCACCTTTCACACCGCCACCACGCTGAAGGCGCTGGGGCCGGAGTCGTGGAACGCCGCCTTCGTCCAGCCGTGCCGTCGCCCGACCGATGGCCGCTACGGCGAAAATCCCAACCGGCTGCAGCATTATTACCAGTATCAGGTGATCCTGAAGCCCAGCCCGGCGGACCTGCAGGACCTCTATCTCGGCAGCCTTGCGGCGATCGGCATCGACTTCACGCAGCACGATATCCGCTTCGTCGAGGACGACTGGGAAAGCCCGACGCTCGGCGCCTGGGGGCTTGGCTGGGAAGTCTGGTGCGACGGGATGGAGGTGACGCAGTTCACCTATTTCCAGCAGATGGGCGGATTCGACTGCAAGCCCGTCGCGGGCGAGCTGACCTACGGGCTCGAACGCCTCGCCATGTACATCCAGAATGTCGACAGCGTGTACGACCTGAAATTCAACGACGCGGGCGTCAGCTATGGCGACGTGTTCCTCGAAAACGAAAAGCAGATGTCGACCTGGAATTTCGAGGTCGCCGACACGGAGTCGCTGTTCGACCTGTTCAAAAAGGCGACCGCCGAATGCGAACGCTGCATCGACGCGAAGCTGCCGATCCCGGCCTATGAACAGGCGATCAAGGCCAGCCACACCTTCAACCTGCTGCAGGCGCGCGGGGTGATCTCGGTCGCCGAGCGCCAGGCCTATATGGGCCGCGTCCGCGATCTCGCGAAGGGCAGCTGCCAGGCATGGATCGACAAGAAGACGCCCGAATGGGAAGCGAACTTTCCGGGGTGGGTGCTGTGATGGCGATCCAAAATGGAAATGATCGTAGCCGCACAACATCCTACCTGGAACGGGGAAAGGGGCCGCGCGCAGCATGGTGGAAGGGCGTCGCCGGATCGCACGCCCCCCTCCGTCGACCCTGCGGGTCGCCACCTCCCCTTGCAGGGGAGGAATAACTAATGACCGATTTCCTGCTCGAACTCCGCTCCGAGGAAATCCCTGCGCGCATGCAGGAGCGGGCGCGCGCCGACCTCGAAAAGCTGTTCGTCGCCGAGCTCGGCAAGGCGGGGCTGAAGGCGGACGCCATCACCACCTACGCCACGCCGCGCCGCCTCGCGCTGATCGCGAAGGGGCTGCCGCAGGCGACCGAGGCGGTGTCCGAGGAACTGAAGGGGCCTCCGCAAGGCGCGCCCGATCAGGCGGTCGAGGGTTTCTGCCGCAAGGCCGGTCTGACGCGCGACCAGCTCGAGGTGCGTGAGGTCAAGGGACGCGCCACATACTTCGCCGTCATCGACACGCCGGGACGCGAGACTGCGGCGGTCATTGCCGAGGCGATCCCCGCCGTCATCCGCGCCTTTCCCTGGCCCAAGTCGATGCGCTGGGGCGACGCCTCGACCTCGACCGAGAGCCTGCGCTGGGTGCGCCCGCTCCACGGCATCGTCGCGCTGTTCGGTGACGATGTGGTCGATTTCGAATTCGCCGGCATCCGGTCGGGCGCGACCACGCTCGGCCATCGCTTCCACCATCCCGGCGAAATCACCATCGGCTCGGCCGCCGACTATGTCGAAAAGCTGCGCGCGTGCCACGTCATCGTCGACGGCGCCGAACGCCGCGGCATCATCGCGCTCGGCGCGAAGATGGCGGCGAACCAGGCCAATCTGTCGCTCGTCGAGGATGACGGGCTGCTGTTCGAAAATGCCGGGCTCACCGAATGGCCGGTGCCGCTGCTCGGCCGCTTCGACGAGGCGTTCCTCGACGTGCCGCCCGAGGTGATCCAGCTCACCGCGCGCGTGAACCAGAAATATTTCGTGTGCGAGCAGGATGGCAAGCTCACCAACGCCTTCGTCTGCGTCGCCAATATCGACGCGGCCGATGGCGGTGACCGGATCGTCGCTGGCAACGAAAAGGTCCTCGCCGCCCGCCTGTCCGACGCGCGCTTCTTCTACGAGACCGACCTCAAGACGAAGCTCGAGGATCTGACACCGCGGCTCGAAAAGATCGTCTTCCACGAAAAGCTCGGCACCGTCGCCGACAAGGTCGACCGCGTCGCCAAGCTGGCCAGATGGCTGGTCGAAGAGGGCATCGTGGTCGATTCCTCCTCCCGGTCGCGGGAGGGGCTAGGGGAGGGCGTGTCAGCCGCGACCGCCGCCTCTCCGGCAAGCCCTCCCCCGACCCCTCCCGCAGGCGGGAGGGGAGAATTGGCCGACATGGCCGAACGCGCGGCGCGGCTGGCAAAGGCCGATCTCGTCACCGGCATGGTCGGCGAATTCCCCGAGCTGCAGGGCCTGATGGGCGGCTATTATGCCGCCGCGCAGGGCGAAGACCCGCGCGTGGCGGAAGCGATCCGCGACCACTACAAGCCGGTTGGGCAGGGCGACGACGTTCCCACCGCGCCGGTGACGGTTGCGGTGAGTTTGGCGGATAAGCTGGATACTGTGGCGGCATTCTTCGCGGCAAAGGAGCCCCCGACTGGCTCAAAAGATCCATTCGCGGTGCGAAGAGCAGCGTTCGGCGTTTTGGCAATCACGATGGCCAACGCGCTTCGTATTGCCGTGACTGAACCGCTTGATCGTGCTTGGTTGGCAGCAAGATCAACGATGTTTGTCTGGTCCAATGAAATTAGCCGCGTTGAAGCTGACTGGGCGACTGCGATTGCAAAGCAAGGCGGGGGCGTATTTGATTTTATAGAAGCGTTTCTCGCAAGGTCCGGGATTCAAGGGGCCGACGCCGAAAATTGGCAAAAAGACACGCTGAATAATTACGAGCTTTTTCAAAGCGAAGTTTTGAATTTCTTCGCCGACCGCCTCAAGGTCCAGCAACGCGAGGCGGGTGTCCGGCACGACTTGATCGACGCGGTGTTCGCGCTCGGCGGCGAGGACGATCTCGTCCGCCTGCTCGCGCGGGTGAAGGCGCTTCAGGCGTTCGTCGGATCGCAGGACGGCGCGAACCTGCTCGCCGGCTACAAGCGCGCGGCAAATATCCTCAAGAAGGAAGGCTGGGGCGATACCGCTTCCGACCGGCATGACGAGGGGAGCAACAAGAAAACGCTTTCCTACACGCCCGAACCTGCCGAAGATGCCCTTATCCGCGCGCTCGATGCGGCCGAACCCAAGGCGGCGGCCGCGATCGAGGACGAGGATTTCGAAGGCGCAATGGCGGCGCTTGCCAGCCTGCGCGCGCCGATCGATGCGTTCTTTGACACGGTGACGGTGAACGACACCGATGCGGACAAGCGCGCCGCGCGGCTCGACCTGCTCGCGCGGATGCGCGATGCGGTGCACCGCGTCGCCGACTTCTCGAAGATCGAGGGGTAACGATCGAACCCGAAAGGGATATTTTCTGTCCCGATCAGCGGGAATAGTGTGAACCTAAGCCACAGCCGGCGTGTTTCTTCCCCAGGAATGGTTGGCCAAAGGAAAGGGCAGGACGAACACGATGACGCATTATGTGTACCGCTTCGGCGGCGGGATTTCGGACGGCGGCCAGGGGGACAAGAACCTCCTTGGCGGCAAGGGCGCGAACCTGGCGGAAATGGCGTCGATCGGCCTGCCGGTGCCCCCGGGCTTCACGATCTCGACCGAGATGTGCACGCGCTATTACGAGGAGGGTGAGGCCTTCCCCGATTCGCTGCGCGAGGAAGTGGCGAACGGCATCGCGCATATCGAAGGAATTACGGGCAAGAAATTCGGCGACGCGTCCGACCCGCTGCTCGTTTCGGTCCGCTCGGGCGCGCGCGTCTCGATGCCGGGAATGATGGACACGGTCCTCAACCTGGGGCTGAACGACGAGACGGTCGAGGGGCTGGCGAAAAAGGCCGATGACGAGCGTTTCGCCTGGGACAGCTATCGCCGCTTCATGCAGATGTATTGCGACGTCGTCCTGGGCCTCGATCATGGCCGGTTCGAGGAAGCGCTGGAGATCGCCAAGGAAGATCGCGGCTACAATCTCGATACCGAGATGACGGCGAAGGACTGGCGCGCGCTGGTCGACGAGTACAAGGCGCTGGTCAGGGAAATGTGGGACAAGCCCTTCCCGCAGGACGTGAACGATCAGCTATGGACCGCGATCGGCGCGGTGTTCGGATCGTGGAATGTCGAGCGCGCGAAGGTCTATCGCCGGCTCCACTCGATCCCGTCCGAATGGGGCACCGCGGTCAATGTCCAGGCGATGGTGTTCGGCAATATGGGCGACACCTCGGCCACCGGCGTCGCCTTCACCCGCGATCCCTCGACGGGCGAAAAGGCCTATTACGGCGAATTTCTGATCAACGCGCAGGGCGAGGACGTCGTCGCTGGCATCCGCACGCCGCAATATCTGACGAAACGCGCGCGAGAAAATGCGGGAGCCAAGCCGCTCAGCCTCGAAGAGGCGCTGCCCGACACCTATGCCGAACTGGTCGAGGTCTTCGAACGCCTCGAAAACCATTATCGCGACATGCAGGACATCGAGTTCACCGTCGAACGCGGCAAGCTGTGGATGCTCCAGACGCGCACCGGCAAGCGCACCGCCAAGGCCGCGCTCAAGATTGCGGTCGAGATGGCGGGCGAGGGGCTGATTTCGCAGGACGAAGCTGTCATCCGCGTCGATCCGGCGGCGCTCGACCAGCTTCTCCACCCGACGCTCGATCCCGAGGCGGAGCGCGACGTGCTGACCAAGGGGCTGCCCGCCTCGCCGGGCGCCGCGAGCGGAAAGGTCGTGTTCGACGCCGACAGCGCCGAGAAAAAGGCCAATGGCGGCGAAGACGTCATCCTCGTGCGCGTCGAAACCAGCCCCGAGGACATTCACGGCATGCACGCGGCGAAGGGCATCCTGACCGCGCGCGGCGGCATGACCAGCCACGCCGCCGTGGTCGCGCGCGGCATGGGCCGCCCCTGCGTCTCGGGCGCGGGCACGCTGTCGGTAAAGGCCAAGGAAGGCGTGATGCGCGTCGGCAGCCGCGAGGTGAAGGAAGGCGATATCATCACCATCGACGGCGCGACCGGCGAGGTGATGGTGGGCGAGGTGCCGACGGTAAAGCCAGAACTTGCCGGCGACTTCGCCACGCTGATGGAATGGGCGGACAAGGGGCGGCGCCTGACGGTGCGTACCAACGCCGAAACACCCAACGACTGCCGCACCGCACGCGAATTCGGCGCCGAAGGCATCGGCCTTTGCCGTACCGAGCACATGTTCTTCGATTCCGGTCGCATCAACGCGGTGCGCGAGATGATCCTCGCTTCGGACGAGAAGGGACGGCGCGCTGCGCTCGACAAGCTGCTTCCGCACCAGCGCAAGGACTTCACCGAGATTTTCGAGGTGATGGCTGGGCTTCCGTGCACGATCCGCCTGCTTGACCCGCCGCTTCACGAATTCCTGCCGCACGAGGAAGAGGAATTTCAGGAGGTTGCCGACGCGATCGGCATGGATGTCGAAAAGCTCAAGCGCCGCGCGGCCGAGCTCCACGAATTCAACCCGATGCTCGGCCATCGCGGTTGCCGGCTGGGTGTGACCTATCCCGAAATCTACGAGATGCAGGCGCGCGCGATCTTCGAGGCGGCGTGCGACGTTGCCGAGAAATCGGGCGATGCACCGACCCCCGAAGTGATGATCCCGCTTGTGGCCACCCGCAAGGAACTCGAGCTGATGCGCGCGGTGGTCGAGAAGACCGCCAAGACCGTGTTCGAGGAAAAGGGGCGCACGCTCAGCTATCTGATCGGCACGATGATCGAGCTGCCGCGTGCGGCGCTCAAGGCGGGCGAGATCGCCGAATGCGGCGAATTCTTCAGCTTTGGCACCAATGACCTGACGCAGACGACGCTGGGCGTCAGCCGCGACGATGCGGGACGTTTCCTCGGCACCTATGTCGACAAGGGCATCTATGCCCGCGATCCGTTCGTCAGCCTCGATATCGAGGGCGTGGGCGAACTGATCGAAATCGCCGCCGAGCGCGGCAGGGCGACGCGGCCCGACATAAAGCTCGGCATCTGCGGCGAACATGGCGGCGATCCGGCCTCGATCGCCTTCTGCGAAAAGGTCGGGCTCGATTACGTCTCCGCGTCACCCTACCGCGTGCCGATCGCCCGGCTGGCGGCGGCGCAGGCGGCGTTGCGGGATGAACGATAAGACGCGCCGGTGCTCCTGTGATGCAGGAGCACCGAGGCCGCGCCGTGCCGTTATCAGCCGGTCTTGAGCTCGCCGATTTCCACGTCGACGCCGCCATCGGCATCGCGCGTTACGGTGCAAGGGATGATGCCGTAAAAGTCGCTGGCGGCATTGTCGCCCAGCAGCGACTTTCCGACGACGGGTTCACTGTCGGCGGAAAAGATGTTGCGCAGCATGATCGCCATACGCTCGCGGCAATCCTCGAGCGTGTCGGCCGCCACCATGACCGAAGTCGATTTGATCTGCGGGAATGCGGCGCCGAACGCTGAGCCTTCCGATTTGTGGACGACCGCGTCGAGCGACCAGGTGGCTTTATCAGGCATAATCTCGTGAGTGCTCCTCTTCTTTTCCCTCGCGCAGCATGGTGGCCTGCTCGCGCCAGTTTTCTCGTGCGATCCGGCCGCGCTCCATGTCGAGCTTGTCCTCCAGCGCGGTTTCCTCTTCGGCGGACAGTCCCTCTATCGCGGCATAGGTCTTGACCCCTTCCGCGTTGAGGTGTGCCTCCATCCGTTCGTCGATACCGCGAATCCGCGACAGATTGTCGCGCCCCCAGCCGAACCATCCACGATGGCCCGATGGCCGGTCTTCGGTCACGGTGTTGCCCGTTACCGCATTGGCGGCGACAGGGGAAGCCTTGGCAATACGATCGCGCTCGGCCTCGACCTCCCGGATACGCTCGTCGCGTTCCTTCAGCGCACGCTCCTGCTCTTCGCGATACGCCTTGTGCTCGGCTTCGAGCGTGCGATAGCGCTCCTTCCATTTCCGGCCGCCGGGATGGCTCGCCAGCCCGAAAAACCAGCCTGCAACAAGGGCCAGGCCCAGCACCACGAACTGCGCGGTGGTCGTGAACAGCATGTCGCACTCCTCCGATGTTACGGGGGATTAACGACCGGGGAGGAAAGAGCGTTCCCGCCGCCTGGCGGCGACCCTCGACAGCCTTATTTGAGCAGCGCGTCGTTGATCGAGCAGGCCGCCGGGCCAAGGATGACGACGAACAGCGTCGGCAGGATGAACAGGATCAGCGGCACCGTCATGATCGCGGGCAGGCGGGCGGCCTTTTCCTCGGCGCGCATCATCCGTTCGTTACGAAATTCGGCCGACAGGACACGCAGCGCGGACGCCAGCGGAGTGCCGTATTTCTCGGTCTGGATCATCGTCGTGACGACGCCCTTTACCGCATCGAGGTCGATACGCATCGCCAGGTTTTCGAATGCCTGGCGGCGGTCGGTCAGAAAGCCCAGCTCGATCGCGGTCAGCGAAAATTCGTCGCCCAGTTCGGGATAGGCACGGCCCAGTTCCTTCGCGACGCGGTGGAAGGCCGCATCGACCGTCAGGCCGGCCTCGGCACAGATCACGAGCAGATCGAGCGCATCGGGCAGCCCCTTGCGGATAGCATGGCTGCGCTTGGTGATCCTGTTCTTCAGATAGATGTCCGGCGCCTTGTAACTGAGCACCAGCGTGCCGGCGACCAGACCATAGGCCTTGATCGCGCTCCAGTCGGCGAACATCTCGGTACCATAGACCAGATAGGCGACCAGTCCGCCGAGCACGATCGGCGTCACCATGCGGCCGAAAATGACTGCGACCGCATATTCCTTCGACCGGATACCGGCCTGCAGCAGCTTGATCTGGGCCGCCTGGACCTGCTCGTCCTGCAGCACCTTCATCGACTGGAGGAGCTTGCGGATCGAATCGGTCGTGTCGTTCTTCTTGACCAGTTTCGCGCGGCGCTTGGAGGTCGAGGCGGTAATGCCCGCCTTCAGTTGCTCGCGGCGATCGTTGAGCGCCTTGACGCGCTTCGCCATCGGGTCGCGTGCTGTGGTGACGGTATAGATCGCGACGAGCACCATGAACGTCGCGATGCCCGACAGCATCGTCGCCACCCAGAGGACATCGACGCCAAGGATCGTCGGGCCGGCAGTTTCGACAGTCATCTCCGCGCCTCCCTCAGATCTCGAAATTGACCATCTTGGCCATGATGAATGCACCGATGCCCATCCACACCAGCCCGCCGATGCCGGCGACCATCAATCGCTCGTCGACGAAGAAATTCTGCATGTACGAATTGTTGATCATCCAGATCAGGCCGAACACGATGAACGGCAGCGATCCGACGATATAGGCCGACGCCTTGGATTCGGACGACATCGCCTTGATCTTCAGTTTCATCTGCATGCGCTTGCGCAGCACATCGGCAAGGTTCGCCAGCGTTTCGGCCAGGTTGCCGCCCGTTTCGCGCTGGATGGCGATGGTGATGACGAAGAACTGGAATTCGGGCGTGCCGAGCCGGTCCGCAGTTTCCTGAAGCGCCACATCGAGCGTCCGTCCGATCTTCATCTTGTCCGCGATGGCGCGAAATTCCTCGCCCACCGGACCTTCGATTTCGGCACCGACGACGCCCATCGTCTCGGTGATCGGAAGACCGGAGCGAAGCCCGCGGACGAGCAGTTCGATCGCATCGGGAAACTTGATCGTGAACTTGGTCACCCGGCGCTTGATGAGAAAGCCGACCGCGAAATGCGGCAGGCCGATGCCAAGGAACATCCCGAGCAGCAACGCGAGCAGGAAGGGCGCCCCCTGTGTCCAGAGCATGATCGCCGAAACGGCGACGATGCCGACGGTCGCCATGCCGTACTGGCCGACCGTCCACGTCTTGCCCGTCATGCCGAGGCGTTGTTTGAGGAGCGCGGGGTTGGGCAGGAAGCGCGCCGTTGCGACATCCCATTTGGTCGCGCGGCTGGCGGTGATGCGGCGCATCTGCGCTTCCATCTTCGCCGACGCGGTTTCGGCATGGCGCGTGCGCAGCGATGTCAGCCGGCGCGCGCTCGCGCGCGATGCCGACGGGCCTGAAAAGGCGAATACCAGCATGGCGAGTACGACGAACGCGCCGATGCTCATCATCATGAGCGGCAATATGTTCACGCCGATCCTGCCTCCACTTGCACGCTGCCCGCGACGCCGCGCGGGCGTCGGTTACTTCTTCTTCGCCGCCTTTTCGGGCTTGGGCCGCAGCGCGGTCAGCTTGCCGAGCAGCGATCCGCCCTTGCCCTTCCTGTCATTCTTGCCGGCGCCGGCGTCGCCGGTCTCGCTTACCTCGACGACGCTTTCGGCGAGCTGGATGAGCGGGGCGACAGTTTTCGAATTCTTGCCGGCCTCTGCGACGGGCTTGCCGAGTTTGGCGGCCTGCGCGGTCAGCTTCTGGTCGAAGGGTACGACGAAATCGACCTTGCGCTCGATCGACCCTTCAAAGTCCTTGCGCGAAATCTCCAGCTGGCTGGCCGGATGGACGCGATTGGCGACGATGAACAGCCGGGTTTGCGGCGCGTTCGATTTGAACCATGACAGAATGCGGATCGCGTCGCGTGCTGCGGCCAGCGTGAATTCGGTGACGATCACGGCGGTCTGCACGTCGCTGATGAGCGCGGGATGTTGCACCAGCATCGCGCGCGGCAGGTCGATCACCGTGCATTCGAACGCGTGACGCAGCTCTTCCTGCAACTGGAAGAATGCCGAACCGTCGGTCATCACCGGCGAGTTGATCGGCGCCTCGGCCGACAGCACCGCCAGCTTGTCCGACGCGCGGACCATCGCGCGTTCGATGAACAGGCCGTCGATACGGCTGGGATTCTCGATCGCGTCGGTCAGGCCGCGGCCTGGTTCGAGGTCGAGCGCGAGTGCCCCGGTGCCGAAATGGACGTCGAGGTCGAGGAAACCGGTCGTGCGCCCGCCCTTGTTGCTGAGCAACCATGCGAGCGACGTCGCGATCGTCGAAGCGCCGACGCCGCCGCGCGTGCCGATCACCGCCATCGCGCAGTGCGGCCGGTCGACGGTCTCTTCGGCAAGCTTCGGCGCGGTCAGCGCCGCCTGCGCCTGGACAAAGGCTTCGCGAACCACGTCGGGGTTGAGCGGTTTGAGGAGATAGTCCTGAATGCCGCTCGCAACGAGATCGCGGTACAGCCGGACATCGTTAACCTGCCCCGCGGCGATCACGATCGTTCCCGGTTCGCACACCTCTGCCAGCGCATTGATGTCGTTCAGCGGATCGCCGGATTCGGAAAGATCGACGAACAGGATATTGGGACTCGCCGATACCGAAAGCGTCTGCACGGCATTGCGCAGTCCGCCCTTGTGCACCTTTTCGGGCGACCAGCCCTGTTCGACCGCGATCGGGCGGAGCGCCTCGGCGGTGGTTTCGTCGCATGCAAAGGCGACGAAGGGATCACGCTGCGTTGCGCGGCCCGCTGTCCAGGGAGCATTCATCAGTTGCTGCCTCCGCTCTGCGTGCTTTCGGTCTTCAGGCCATCGGCCCCGGTCGGCTTGGCCTCGCGATAGGTGGTGATCGCCTTGATAGCCGAATCGGTGTCGCTGGTGTCCGCGCCGGCCTGGCCGCGGACCAGATCCTCCGGCCGCGCGACCATTGCCGCGAGATTGGAATTGGTCGCGCAGCCGTAATTGGCGCTGGTATGGCCGTTGAAGTTGAATTCTTCGGCGCCGTCATATTTCGGGCAGTCGGGCACGCTTGCGCGCATGCGCGTGACAACGACGCGCACCGTGCCGTCGGCGATCGGGCCGGGCGTCACCGGCGCGGTATCGCTGAGCAGCAGGCCGTAGCGCGATGCCTCGGTCGCGACCACGTCGCGCGCCGCCGGGGCATAGCCGGTGGGATCATCGACATAGACGCGGTCGCCGTAGCCAAGCCGCATCGAACCCATCCAGCCGGCAAGGCGCTGTGCCTCGCCCGGCGCAAGGCTGTTGCCCTGCGTTGCCAGATCGATGGCATATTCGCTGCGGCTGACGACCGGCTGATGCTGCGATTCGAGACCGCGATAGCCGTTACCCGAACAGCCCGCGAGCAACAGCGCCGAGGCGACCGGTGCGAGGATCGATAGACGCGAAACCATGATGATCTCCTGGACCTTCGGGTTACTGGTTGCTGAAGCCGGGGGCGGGGCTGTGGCCGTCGTCTCCGGCCATCTTGCGCGGTGCGACCGCTGCGGGCTTGTCGTTCTTTTCAGGCAGCTTGGGCCCCGTCGGCAGCGGCGTCGAGGCGCCCAGCGACGGTGCCGGATCGCCCTGCGGCGCCATGGTCGGCATCGGCCGTTTGGTGCCCGATTTGCCGCTTTCCATCTTGCCGAGGAACACACGCTCCAGATCGGTCGGCGCCTTGTAGCCGTCGGTCGGCAGGACGATCTGATCCGGATTGACCGGCTTCACCAGATACGGCGTGATGACGATCATCAGCTCGGTTTCGTTGCGCTGGAACTCGTTCGAGCGGAACAGCGCGCCGAGGATCGGCATGTCGCCGATGCCCGGCGTCTTGTCGATCGAGTTCTGATGGTTGTTCGACAACAGTCCGGCGATCATGAAGCTCTGCCCCGATCCGACCTCGATCGTCGTTTCGGCGCGGCGTGTCGTCAGCGCTGGGATCTGGACGCCGTTCTGCAGCGTCACCGCGCCCGCTGCCGAAAGCTGCGAAACCTCCGGGCGGACACGCAGCGAGATGCGGCCGTCCGAAAGCACCGTCGGCGTGTAGGAAAGGCTGACGCCATATTGCTTGTACTGCACCGATACCGCACCCAGCCCCTGGCTGATCGGGATCGGAATTTCGCCGCCGGCGAGGAACGAGCCCGTCTCACCCGACAGCGCCGACAGGTTCGTCGTGTTGAGCGTCGTCACCTGACCGAGCTTCTCGCCAAGGTCGAGTGCGCCGAGGATATCGAGACCCAGAAGCTTGCCGGCATAGCCGAGCGCCGTCCGCGTGCCACCCTTGCCAAGGTTCGAGAAGTCGAACTTCGTGCCCGTGTTCGGATAGACGAAGTCGCCGATCTTCGGATCATAGGGCAGCGAGATGGTGCCTGCCGGAAAACCGAAGCGCGACGATGCGTCGAGCTGCGGCAGCGACGAGGTGTCGACCGACCCGATCGTTCCGACCGAGCGGCCCGAAGCAACGCCGAACTGGAAGCCGCCGGTGGTGTCGCGAGTCTGGAGGTTATTGCCGATGGTCTTGGCAAAGCTGCGGCTGACCTCGGCAAATTTGACCTGCAGATTGACCTGGAGCGGCACTGCGGTCTTCAGCCGGGTGATGACCTTGGTCTTGTCGCCCACAAACGCCTGGACGAGCTGTTCCGCCTCGGCGGCATCGTCGGGGTTGGCGACGGTGCCGGTCAGGAGAATGACGCCGTTCATCGTGTGCGTTGCGATCTTCGCATCGGGCATCGCGAGCGACAGCATCGATTGCAGCGAGTTGAAATTCTGGCCGACGCGAACCGTGGTCGCATATACGACCGCGCCCGATTTGGACGTGGCGTAGACGTTGGTTTCGCCCGCGCCCTTGGCAAAGATATAGAGCTGGGTGGGCGAGCGGACCTGAACATCGGCGACCTTGTCGTCGGCGACGAAGAGGTCGGACATCGGAGCCGACAGCGTAACCAGCCGGCCACGACCGATGTCGAGCTGAACGACGCTCGTCGGTTCGGGACGCACGGTCTGCGCGCTAGTCGGCGCGGAAGGCGTCGTCGCGGTGGCGATCGCGACGGCGGCTGCCATCGGAACGCTCAGCAGATTGCCCTTGATACGCATCCTAGTTCTTCCCCCCGACCGGAACCACGGTCACGCTGTTGCCTCGCGCAACACGGACGCTGGGTCCCGTCACATTTGCTGAATTCGAACCCGGGAACGGCGCACCGGCAGACGGTGCTGCAGGCCCGTTGAAACCGGAGCTTTGCTGCGCCTTGCCGGGCACAGTGCGGCGCTGGAACCGGGAAACGTCCGCGCCGGTCTGATAACCGCCGCCCGTTACCGGGCGCGCATCGGCGGTTTCGATCATCTTGTCCTCGGCGGCAGGATCGTCGCCGTCGGGCACGGTCACCTTGCCAGAGGCGATCGCCTGTTCGAGATCGGTCGAGCTGTCCGCCAGCGGACGCAGCGACAGCGAAAGCGAACCGAGCGTTTGCGCAACCGCGATCTGTTCCGCGATCTTGGGCGTCGCCTCGACCGTGATCGTCGAATAGGGATCGACGACGGGCTTGCCCTCATCATCGACCGCGTTCGATGTACGCTGGTCGGTGGCCAGCACGCGCAGGTTGCGCAGCACCGTTTCGGAAACCTTGAGCGGCGGACCGTCGCCGCCGCCTTCGACCGACTGGGTCAGGACGAGGTCGACCCGGTCGCCCGGAAAGACGAAGCCCGCAACCGCGCTTTGCGACGAAACCGGTACCGTCACCGCGCGCATGCCGGGCGTCAGAGCGGCCGCCAGGAAGCCCCGGTCACCCGGCTTGACGAGCGAGCCTTGCGTGAGCGGCTGGCCGGCGGGGATGGGGAAACGCACGACCGTTCCCTGAAGCGACTTCAGGTCGGTCTTGTCGCGCAGATAATAGGCGTCGGTGACGAGTTCTTCGGGCCAGGGCTGAAATTTCATCGCCGAAGGATCGAGGATGGTGCCGACGGGCAGCGCCTTCGTCGCCACCAGCACTTCCTTGCCGGGAACGGTGCGGACCTTCTGTTCGGCGGTCGCCGTCGGTGCGGGCGTGCCGACCATCAGGCTGCGCGCCATGAAGGCGGTGAGGGCTGCCACGACAAGGGCGCCAACCAGAAGGATGATCTTCTTTCCATCCATGACGTACGAGGCCTTTCGGAAAATGGTCCGGTTGCTCCGGCGTTAATTTCACCCGAACTGGTTAAATATCGGTTCACGAAAAACGAGCAGCGTCGCGATCGCGATCGCGACGCCGTAGGGAATCTCTGGAACGGCGCGCGAACGGCGCACCCATTTGTCGATCAGCATCAGCAGCGTCAGCACGCCGCCGAGCACCGACATCAGCACCAGCATCCATATGAGCGGCTGGAAGGGCAGCCAGAGCGCCAGCGCCGCGAGCAGCTTCACATCGCCGCCGCCCATCTGGCCGAGCGCAAAAGCGCAGGCGAACAGCGCCAGGACACCGGCGCCAAGTGAGAGCTGAAGCGCCATGTCGGGCCATGGATCGAGGCCGTTCGCAACCCACCAGGCCGGCGCGAGCACCGCAATGGCCAGGTTCTTCCAATTGGCGATTTCGCGCGTGCGTGCGTCCTCGATGCCGGCCGAAACCAGCAGGAGCACGAGCGCGCCGAGCGTCGCTGCAAAGAGATATTCCCCCACCATCGCACCAAATCCCTAGACGCGATGGCTTTCCAAAACGTAACCATGACGCCGATGACTACGCCTTCCTCCCTTCGCCGAACGATTCCCTCCGGTGCTCGGATCAGCGAATGGCGCGCGCCCGATGGCTGGCCGCTGCGGCGATTCGACTGGCCTGCCGAAGCGGGCGCGCAGCGCGGAAGCATTCTCTTCCAGGGCGGGCGCGGCGATATCGTCGAAAAATATTTCGAAACATTTCACCATTGGCACGCCCAGGGCTGGTCGCTGACCTGGTTCGATTGGCGCGGGCAGGGCGGATCGGGTCGAATCACCGACAATCCGCATTGCGGCGATATCGAGGATTTCGCCGATTATATCGGCGACCTGCGCGCCTTTTGGCGCGACTGGGCCGAATCGGCGACGGGCCCGAAGGTGGTGATGGGCCATTCGATGGGCGGGCACCTGATCCTGCGCGGTCTGGTCGAGGGCGCGATTTCACCCGACGCAGCGGTCCTGATCGCGCCGATGCTGGGGCTGAAGGCGCCGATCAACGCGGGGTTCGGCGAATGGCTTGCGCGGCTGATGGGAAGCATCGGAAAGCCGACGCGGCTCGCGTGGAAGGCGAACGAAAAGCCGCACACCACGGCTACCCGCGAAGCGCTTTTGACGCATGACCATGAACGCTATCTCGACGAAATTTACTGGCAGACCGAAAAGCCCGAGCTCCTGCTCGGTCCGCCGAGCTGGCGCTGGTTGATCGAGGCGTTCCGGTCGACACGGGGCTTGCGCGAAAATCCCGCGCTGCCGTTGATGAAGGTGCCGCTGCTCGCGGTGATCGCCGATGCCGACCGACTGGTCGATCCGAAGGCTGCCGCTGCGATCGTCGGCAAATTGCCCAATGCCCGGACCGTGCGATTCGGCGACGAATCGGCGCATGAGATCCTGCGCGAGGTCGATCCGGTTCGCGACCGCGCCATCGCCGCGATCGATGCATTTCTGACGGAACGGGCACCGCCGCTCTGATGCGTACCGATATTGCCATTGTCGGCGCCGGCATGGCCGGAGCGAGTCTGGCGTCCGCAATTCGCGGCCGCGCGCGCGTCGTCCTGCTCGAGGCCGAGGACCTGCCGGGCTATCACGCAACCGGGCGGTCGGCGGCTTTCTGGTCGGAAACCTATGGTGGTCCCGGGGTCCAGCCGCTCACCACCGCTTCGGGCGAATTTCTGCGCAATCCGCCCGCCAGCCATGGCGGAGAAGGATTCCTGACCCGCCGCGGCGAACTGCTGATCGCGAGACCGGGCGACGAGCCGCTGCTCGACCGTTTTCAGGCGGACTTTGCCGGTAGTGGCGTGTCCATCGAAGCGACCTCGGCGCACCGCTTCGTGACCGGAATGAAGGCGGGCTGGGACGCCGCGCTGTGGGGGCCGAGCTGCACCGATATCGATGTTGCGCGCCTGCACGCGGCATATCTGTCCGACGCGCGCCGCCACGGTGTCGAGCTCAGGACCCGCGCAGGGCTTGTCGCGGCGAAGCGCGAGGATGACGGCTGGTCGCTGACGCTTGCCGACGGCACGACACTGCAAACGGCGGTGGTGGTCGATGCGGCCGGGGCCTGGGCCGATTCGGTTGCCAGGCTGGCGGGCGCAGCGCCGCTCGGCATCCAGCCCTATCGCCGCACGATGGTCCAGCTCCGCATCGATCCGCCCGCGCCCGCCGACCTGCCGCTGGTCAGCGACATTCGCGGCGAATTCTATTTCAAGCCCGAACCGGGCGGGCGCTTGTGGCTGTCCCCGCACGACGAAATCCCAAGCGACCCATGCGACGCAGCGCCCGACGAAATCGATGTCGCGCTCGCCATCGAGCGGCTGCAATCGGCAGTCGATTGGCGGATCGAGGCGGTCGAACGCAAATGGGCGGGGCTGCGCAGCTTCGCGCCAGACCGGCTGCCGGTGTACGGCTTCGCGCCCGATACGCCGGGCTTTTTCTGGTTCGCGGGTCAGGGTGGCTTCGGCATCCAGACAGCGCCGGCGGCGGCCGAGATCGGTGCGGCGCTGCTGCTGGGACAGGAGCCCGCGGCGATGGTGGCTGCGATCGACATGGATCGTTATTCGCCCTCGCGCTTTCGTCGCTAGAGTTCGTTTCCATCGATCGAGGAGAACCAATGTCCTTTCCACAGCCCTATGTTGCAGACTCCAACCGCTATGACGGCCGCATGCCCTATCGCCGCTGTGGGCGGTCGGGACTTGATCTGCCGGCGATCACGCTCGGCCTGTGGCAGAATTTCGGCGGAGAGGATGTGTTCGAGACCGGCCGCGCGATGCTGCGCCGCGCGTTCGACCGCGGTGTCACGCATTTCGACCTCGCGAACAATTACGGCCCGCCCTACGGGTCGGCCGAGGAGAATTTCGGTCGCGTCATGGCGTCGGATTTTGCTTCGCATCGCGACGAGCTGATTATCTCGACCAAGGCCGGCTGGGACATGTGGCCGGGGCCGTATGGCGATATCGGCGGCAGCCGCAAATATCTGATCGCGAGCTGCGACCAGAGCCTGAAGCGGATGGGACTCGACTATGTCGACATCTTCTATTCGCACCGCGTCGATCCGAAGACGCCGCTTGAGGAAACGATGGGCGCG
Source organism: Stakelama marina (assembly GCF_018122655.1). Taxonomy (GTDB): domain Bacteria; phylum Pseudomonadota; class Alphaproteobacteria; order Sphingomonadales; family Sphingomonadaceae; genus Sphingomonas; species Sphingomonas marina. The sequence goes on along the minus strand of NZ_JAGRQC010000002.1, from coordinate 229,753 downwards.
CTCGCGACCATCCACCAGCAAGGCAAGGCGCTGTATGTCGGCATTTCCAGCTATTCGCCCGAACTGACGCGCAAGGCCTCGGCTATCCTCGCCGAATACAAGGTGCCGGTGCTGATCCATCAGCCGAGCTATTCGATGCTCAACCGCTGGATCGAGGACGAACTGCTGGATACGCTCGACGATCTCGGCATCGGCTGCATTGCCTTTTCCGCGCTGGCGCAGGGCATGCTGACCGACAAATATCTGAACGGGGTGCCGAAGGATTCGCGCGCGGCGAAAGAAGGCTCGCTCGACCGCGGCATGCTCAGCGACGACAATATCGAACGGCTGCGCAAGCTGAACGCGATAGCCGAAAAGCGCGGCCAGACGCTGGCCCAGATGGCGATTGCATGGGTGCTGCGCGATCCGCGCGTCACCTCTGCGCTGATCGGCGCGCGGACGGTCGAACAGCTCGACGACTCGCTCGACGCGGTGAAGAGCCTCGATTTCAGCGACGAGGAACTGCGCGCGATCGACGAACATGCGCGCGAAGGCGATATCGACAAGTGGAAGATATCGTCGGAAGTGACCGACCTTCCGGAGCGCTGAACCCTGCTAGCTGGCGAGCGCGGCGTCGCTCGCCAGCTTGTCTGCGCGCTCGTTGTCGGGATGCCCGGCATGGCCCTTTACCCAGACCCACTCGACCTCGTGCGGCTTGGCGGCGGCGAGCAGTTCCTGCCATAGCTCGGCATTCTTGACCGGTTTCTTGGCCGCGGTCTTCCAGCCGTTGCGGCGCCAGCCGTGAATCCATTTGGTCAGGCCGTCCATGACGTAGCGGCTGTCGGTCGATAGCGTGACGCGGCACGGGCGCTTCAGCGCGCGCAGCCCTTCGATCGCCGCGGTCAGTTCCATGCGGTTATTGGTGGTGTTCGCCTCTCCGCCCGACAGTTCCTTTTCGGTGTCGCCCGAACGCAGCAATACGCCCCAACCGCCGGGGCCGGGATTGCCCTTGCACGCGCCGTCGGTCGCGATCTCGACATGAGGGAGGTCGGTCATGCGAACAGACCGTCCATGGCGTCATAGGTCTCCAGCCGCCGCCAATAGGCCATCGGGTCCTTGCGCGTGACCATCGCGTCAGCGGGGGTGTTCAGCCAGTCCCAGGCGCGGGACAGAAGAAACCGGATGCACGCCCCGCGCGCCAGATCGACCAGCGCCGCCCGCTCGGCGGCCTCGAAGGGAACGATTTTCTGATAGCCGTCGAGCAGAGCATTACCGATTTCGCGGTCAAAGCGACGACCTTCGTTGTCGAACGACCATGCGCTGTGCATCACCGCAATGTCGTAGGCACGAAAATCGGTGCAGGCGAAATAGAAGTCGATCAGCCCCGTTACGTCGTCGCCAAGCATCAGGACATTGTCCGGAAACAGGTCCGCATGAATAACCGAACGAGGCATTTGGGTTTCGGCTGGCCAAGCGCTCAGCACCTCGTCCAGTTGAAAGCCCAGATCGTCATATAGCCCCTGCGAAATCTCGTTCAGGCTCTTGCCGCATTTGTCGAACAGCGGCTGCCAGTGCTCGACGCCCATCGTGTTCTCGCGGGCAAGGTCGAAATCGGTCAACGCCGCGTGCATCTTGCCCATCGCCGTGCCCGCCGCGCGTGCCTGCTCCGCCGTCGGTTCGCTCAGCGATACGCCGGGCAGAAACCGGATAAGGCATGCCGGACGCCCGCAAAGTTCGTGGATCTCGCGACCCTCGCGGTCGGCAATTGCGGGCGGAACCGGCTGGCCGCGCTCGGCAAGATGGTCGAGCAGCGCCATGAAGAAAGGCAGGTCGGCGGCCGCGACGCGCTTTTCATACAGTGTCAGGATGAAGCGGTCGCGTGTCGTTTCGACCAGATAGTTGCTGTTCTCGACACCCTCGGCGATCCCCTTGAAGGACACGAGTTCGCCGACATCGAAACGGGTCAGAAAGTCGCCCAGCGCTTCGGCGGACACCTGCGTATAAACCGCCATGCGATCAGGCGGCTTCGAGGCCGCGCGGCAGTTTGAAGGCGATGTCCTCCCGCGCGGTTTCGACCTCGCGTTCGATTACCTCGAAGCGCGTGGCGATCCGGTCGACAACCTCGCGGACGAGAAGTTCCGGGGCCGATGCGCCCGCGCTAAGGCCTAGCGAACCAACACCGCGCAGCCATTCGAAATCGAGATCGTCGGCGCGCTGGATCAGCTTGGCATCCTTGCCTTCGCGTTCGGCGACTTCGACAAGGCGCAGCGAATTGGAGGAATTGGGCGCGCCGATGATGAGCACGAAGTCGCACGAGGATGCGATCGCCTTCACCGCCGCTTGCCGGTTGGACGTGGCGTAGCAGATGTCGTCGGCCTTGGGCGCGATGATCTTGGGAAAGCGGCGCTTGAGGACTGCAACGGTCGCCGCGGTATCGTCCACCGAAAGCGTCGTCTGGGTCAGGAAGGCGACATTGTCCGGATCGGCGGGGGCAACCTTTTCGGCATCTTCGACCGTCTCGATCAGCGTCATGTTGCCTTGCGGCACCTGCCCGAAGGTGCCGATCACCTCGGGGTGGCCCGAATGGCCGATGAAGAAAATGTGATAGCCGCCACCCACCAGACGCTCGGCCTGGCGGTGGACCTTCGACACGAGCGGACAGGTCGCATCGACATAGGTCAGCCCGCGCTCGGCGGCCTTGTTCGGGACCGCCTTGGGTACGCCGTGCGCGGAAAAGACCACAGGGGCGTCGTCGGGGACCTCATCCAGTTCGTCGACGAAGATCGCGCCCTTTTCGCGCAGCGAGTCGACGACGAACCGGTTATGGACGATCTCGTGCCGGACATAGACTGGCGCGCCATAGCGTTCGAGCGCGACCTCGACGATGCGGATCGCGCGGTCCACGCCGGCGCAGAATCCGCGCGGCGCGGCGATAAGGAGTTCGATAACGGGTTTCTGGTCGGTCATGTCGTGGATGCCTGTACGCGATTGCTTGCGTGGGGCAAAGCCGGTTCCTATGGTGCGCGCCGCCCCGGGCCGGTGCTTTCCCAGCGCGGCCCGTTCGTTTTGAAAGGTGTGTTTGACCGTGAATTTGCGCAAGACCGGAATCGTCGTCGCCCTGGCGACCCTCCCGCTACTCGCTGGCTGCAAGCGGAGCGGAGAAATCGATCCGACGGGCGGCATCACCGCCGTGCGCACGACCTGCCCGACCGTGGCGGTGCCGGCAGGAACGGGCGACATAACGTTGTTCAATCCGGCCGATGCGCGCACCGCGAACGCCATCGATGTCGTCGCGACCGTGACCAATGTCCGTTCCGATTGCGGCGATAACGGCACCGATGTCGTCACGACGGTCAATTTCGATATCGAGGCGCGGCGCAACGACACCAGCGCGGCACGCGACGTGACGCTTCCCTATTTCATCACCGTGGTCCGCGGCGGGACGGCCGTCATCGCGAAACGCATCAAGCAGGCGACGGTGCATTTCGACGCCGGTCAGGCGCGTGCGCAGGTTTCCGCGCAGGGAACGAGCGTCATCAACCATGCCGCGGCCACGCTGCCCGAGGATGTTCGCGACCGCATCACCAAGAAGCGCAAGGCGGGCGAACAGAGCGCCGCGATCGATCCGCTCAGCGATCCGGCGGTACGCCAGGCGGTGGCTGCCGCGACGTTCGAGACGCTCGTCGGTTTCCAGCTTACGAGCGACCAGCTGAAATATAATCTGACGCGCTGAGGCGCGTCGGTACGCAAGGCCGATTGACTCGGGCGCGCGGCTTGTTCAAGGCTGCGCGTGTCGATGACGGGCAACCGGCATAGGCGCGCGCGGGAGAGTGTATCGGAATTTGCGTTCCGGACCGCCGAAGGAGCAACCGCCCCGGAATCTCTCAGGCTTATGGGACCGCGCGAGCTGTGACACTCTGGAAAGCGGGCAGGGCAGCCGCCCCGTCCCACCGAAGGGGTAAACGGGCGGTCATGGCCGGCCCCGTGAAACTCTCAGGTCGATGACAGAGGGGGTGACAAGGCAGCGGCGCAGTTCGGCGTTTGCTTTGTCGCGTGATCTCTCTGGAAAGGCCTGACGTGGAATCGAACGACGATACCGAGACGCTGAAAACGCTGCCGCTCGACGGATGGCACCGCGCGCGCGGTGGCCGGATGGTGCCGTTCGCCGGGTATCACATGCCCGTTCAGTACGAAGGCGTGATGGCCGAGCATAACTGGACGCGCGAATCGGCGGGGCTGTTCGATGTCAGCCATATGGGCCAGCTCGTCGTCAGCGGGGCCGATGTCGATACCGCGATCGAGGCGCTGATGCCAGGTGACTTCAAAATATTGCGCGAAGGCCGGATGCGTTATTCGCTGCTGCTCGCCGACAATGGCGGAATTCTTGACGACCTGATGGCGGCACGGCTTCCGGCGGAGAACCCGTTCGGCAGCGAAGGATTCTACATCGTCGTCAACGGCGCGGTGAAGTTCGAGGATATCGGCCATCTGCGCGAGCATCTGCCCGATGCGATCACGATCAACCATATGGAGGACCGTGCGCTGTTGGCGCTCCAGGGGCCGAAGGCGGTCGATGCGCTGAACCGGCTCGTGACGGGTGTTGCCGAGCTGGTCTTCATGCGCGGCGCTGCTTTCGACTGGCAGGGTCATGCGCTGTGGATCAGCCGCTCGGGCTATACCGGCGAGGACGGGTTCGAGATTTCGTTGCCGGCGGACGCGGTCGAGGCGTTTGCCGATGCGATCTGCGCAGAGCCCGAGGTCAAGCCGATCGGCCTCGGCGCGCGCGATTCGCTGCGGCTCGAGGCGGGATTGCCGCTCTATGGCCATGACCTCGATCCCGACACGACGCCGATCGCGGCCGATCTGGGCTTTGCGTTGTCGAAGCGCCGGCGCGAGGAGGGCGGCTTTCCCGGCGCCGAGCGCATTCTGACGGAGCGCGAGGACGGCGCGATCCAGAAGCGCGTCGGGCTGATCGTCGATGGTCGCCAGCCGGTGCGCGAAGGCGCCGATGTCGTCGAGGCCGACGGCACGATGGTCGGCCGTGTTACCTCGGGCGGTTTCGCACCGACGCTCGGCAAGCCGATCGCCATGGCATATGTGCCCTGGGCGAACGCCACGCCCGGCACCGTCATCCATCTGTCGCAGCGCGGCAAGATCCACCAGGCGGAGGTCGTCGCGATGCCCTTCGTCCCCCACAATTACGTTCGTGCAGGAGCCTGAGTGATGCCCCGTTATTTCACCGAAGACCATGAATGGATCGATGTGGACGGCGACACCGCGACCGTCGGCATCACCGAATATGCACAGAGCCAGCTCGGCGACATCGTGTTCGTCGAGACGCCCGAAACCGGAAAGCAGTTTTCGAAGGGCGACGAGGCTGCGGTCGTCGAATCGGTAAAGGCCGCTTCCGACGTCTATTCGCCCGTTTCGGGTACGGTGACCGAGGCGAATGGCGAGCTGGAAGACAATCCGGCGCTCGTCAACGACGACCCGGAGGGAGAGGGTTGGTTCTTCAAGCTCAACCTCGCCGACACGGGCGAGTTCGAAGGACTGATGGACGAGGCCAAGTACAAGGCGTTCGTCGACAAGCTTTGATCCCAACCGTCCCTGTCTCAGGGGGCTAGGAGATATTGATGCGTTATCTGCCGCTTACGCCGGACGACCGGACGGCGATGCTTGCCAAGATCGGTGCCGGCTCGGTTGACGAGCTGTTCGCCGACGTGCCCGAACTCGCACGGCTCGACGGCCCGATCCACGATCTGCCCGCGCATGCCAGCGAGATGGCGGTCGAACGGCATATGGCGAAGCTTGCGCGCAGGAACCTGACCGCGGGCGACGGCCCGTTCTTCCTCGGCTGCGGCGCATACAAGCATCACGTCCCGGCGACGGTCGACCACATCATCCAGCGCGGCGAGTATCTGACCGCCTACACGCCCTATCAGCCCGAGATTGCGCAGGGCACGCTGCAGATGCTGTTCGAATTTCAGACGCAGGTCGCGCGGCTGTTCGGCTGCGATGTCGCGAACGCGTCGATGTACGACGGTTCGACCGCGTGCTGGGAAGCGATCACCATGGCCGGCCGCGTGACGAAGCGCAGCCGCGCGGTGCTCTCTTCGGGGCTGCATCCGCATTACGTCTCGGTCGCCAACACGATGGCGAAGTTCACCGGCGACACGCTGGTCACCGCCACGCCCGAACTGACCGCCGAGCCGGACACCGACGCGCTGATCGACCAGATCGACGATGAGACATCGTGCGTCGTGGTCCAGTATCCCGACATTCTCGGCCGTATCGGCGACCTGTCGAAACTGGCCGAGGCGGCGCATGCGAAAAAGGCGCTGCTGATCGCGGTCGTCACCGAGCCGGTCGCGCTGGGCGCGATCAAGGCACCGGGCGAGATGGGTGCCGATATCGTCGTCGGCGAAGGCCAGTCGCTGGGCGTCGGGCTGCAGTTCGGCGGACCCTATGTCGGGCTGTTCGCCTGTTCGCAGAAACTCGTGCGGCAGATGCCGGGGCGGCTGTGCGGCGAGACGGTCGATGCCGAGGGCAAGCGCGGTTACGTGCTGACGCTGTCGACGCGTGAGCAGCATATCCGCCGCGAAAAGGCGACGTCGAACATCTGCACCAATTCGGGGCTGTGCGCGCTCGCCTTCTCGATTCACATGACGCTGTTGGGCGAGAAGGGGCTGCGGCAACTGGCTGAGATCAACCATGCGCTCGCCTGCAAGGCTGCCGACCGGCTGACGCAGGTACCGGGCGTCGAGCTGGTCAACGGCGCGTTCTTCAACGAATTCACGGTGAAGCTTCCTGCCGAAGCGCGCCCTGTCGTTCGCGCGCTCGCCGACAAGGGCATGCTCGCGGGCGTGTCGCTCGGCCGGCTCTATCCGGCGGAGGATGCGCTGGCGGGCGGGCTGGTCGTGGCGGTGACCGAGACCACGACCGAGGACGATATCGAACAGCTTGCGGCAGCGCTGAAGGAGGTGCTGGCATGACCATCAACCAGAGCGGCTGGAAGCCCGAAATGACGAGCGGCGATCAGCAGGGTCCGACCGAGACCTTCACCGGCGCGCGCGCATTGATGCGCGACGAAGCGCTGATCTTCGAGATCGGTTCGACTGACACGACCGGCGTCGATTTCGGCGAGGTCGAAGCGCCGGCGAGCGATCGCCTCGGCGGCCTTGCGCGCAACCGCGACATCGGTCTGCCCGGCCTGTCCGAGCCGGAGACGGTGCGGCACTATACGCGCCTCAGCCGTCAGAACTATGCGATCGACACCGGCATCTTCCCGCTGGGATCGTGCACGATGAAGCACAATCCGCGGCTCAACGAGCGCGTCGCGCGGATGCCCGGCTTTGCCGACATCCATCCGCTCCAGCCGGTCGACACCGTGCAGGGTGCGCTCGAGGTCATTCACCAGCTCAGCAACTGGCTGGTGACGCTGACCGGCATGCACTCGGTGGCGATGAGCCCCAAGGCGGGCGCGCACGGCGAGTTGTGCGGCATCCTCGCGATCCGCGCCGCGCTCGAGGCGCGCGGAGACACGCGCGAGGTGATCCTCGTTCCCGAAAGTGCGCACGGCACGAACCCCGCGACCGCGGCCTTTGCCGGCTACAAGGTCGAAGGCATCCCCGCGAACGGCGCGGGGCGCGTCGATCTCGAGGCGCTCAAGCAGCGGCTCGGCCCCGATGTGGCGGCGGTGATGATCACCAACCCCAATACGTGCGGCCTGTTCGAGCCCGACATGAAGGCGATCTCCGACGCGGTGCATGCGGCGGGCGGTTTCGTCTATTGCGACGGCGCCAATTTCAACGCGATCGTCGGCCGGGTGCGCCCGGGCGATCTCGGCGTCGATGCGATGCACATCAACCTGCACAAGACCTTCTCCACCCCGCATGGCGGTGGTGGTCCAGGGTCGGGACCGGTGGTGTTTTCGCAGGCGCTGACGCCCTATGCGCCGCTGCCCTTCGTGGAAAAGACCGCCGACGGTTTCCAGCTCGTCGAGGAAGAAACGGCCGAAGAGCATCACGCCAGGTCGTTCGGCCGGATGGTCGCGTTTCACGGCCAGATGGGGATGTTCACCCGCGCATTGTCGTACATGCTGAGCCACGGCGCCGACGGGCTGAAGCAGGTGGCCGAGGATGCGGTCCTCAACGCCAACTACGTGCTGCGCAGCCTTTCCGACGTGCTGCAGGCGCCGTTCGGCGACAGCGGGCCGTGCATGCACGAGGCGCTGTTTTCCGACAAGGGACTGGCCGAGGGTTTCTCGACGCTCGACATCGCCAAGGCGCTGATTGACGAGGGCTATCATCCGATGACGATGTATTTCCCGCTTGTCGTTCACGGCGCGATGCTGATCGAACCGACCGAGACCGAGTCGAAGGCGGGGCTCGACCAGTTCATCGGCGCGGTGCGATCGGTGGTCGAGCGCGCCAAGGCGGGCGATGAGACGCTGAAGGGCGCGCCCTGGTACGCGCCGCGCCGCCGCCTCGACGAGACACAGGCCGCGCGCAAGCCGGTGCTGGTCTGGGAAGATCCGAATCTGGTTCAGGCGGCCGAATAAGGGAACCTTCGCCCGCGCCCGGCGTCTTGCCGAAATGACGCCGACACGAAAATCCCGTGATGAGTAACCGCGAGCGCGAGGAGCGCGACGCGGCCCTGTCGCAGGAAGAGGAGGAAAAGGCAGCCGACCTCAGCCATGAGGAAGAGGTCGACGTCGAGGAGCGTCGCGCGCCCGCCGCGAAGATCGTCCACGAAGCGATCCGACGACAGGGAATCGAGGAACTCGAACGTCCAGCGACCTCGCTCCTGTGGTCGGGCGTGGTGGCGGGCATGGCGATGGGCATGTCGGTGCTGGCGGAAGCGGTGCTGCGGCACAGCCTTCCCGAAAGTCCGGCGAAACCGGTGCTGAGTTCGTTCGGATATACGGTCGGATTCCTCATCGTCATCATGGGCCGGTTGCAGCTTTTTACCGAAAGTACGGTGACCGCGGTTCTGCCGCTCACGACGAAGCCGAGTTGGCCGAGTTTCTGGCGCACCGCCCGGTTGTGGGCGATTGTGCTGGGCGCAAATCTCGTCGGCACTTTCGCCTTCGCGCTTTACGCCGTGCTGGGCGGGTTCGCATCGAACGAGCTGACCGGTGCGATCGTCGAGGTCAGCCATGCGGTGCTGAAACACGATCCGTTGGCGACGTTGCTCGGCGGCATACCAAGCGGCTTTCTGATCGCGACCATCGTCTGGATCATGCCGAGTTCGTCGGGGCAGCGTATCTGGATCATCATGCTCATCACATGGCTGATCGCGCTTGGCGGCTTTGCGCATGTCATCGCCGGATCGGCCGAGGCGTGGGTGCTGCTCCTCGACGGCAGCGCCAGTATCGGCTGGGTGCTTGGCGGGTTCCTGCTGCCGGCCTTTATCGGCAATGTGATCGGCGGTACGGGCCTGTTCGCCTTTCTCGCCCACGCACAGGTCAGCAGGGAGATTCACGACTGAGCGAGCCCAAACCCTGGATCGCCGCCGAACAAGGCGGTGAGGCGCGCAAGCACGCGCCGGCGACCCTGCGCAACCGCGAGGCGATCGCCGACGTCCTGACCACGCATTTGCCCGATCGCGGAACCGTGCTCGAAATCGCGAGCGGGAGCGGCGAGCATTGCGCGTTCTTCGCCGAGCGTTTCCCGGCGTTGAACTGGCAGCCAAGCGATCCCGAACCCTCGGCGCGAATCTCGATCGCGTCGTGGTGCGCAGGGCTCGCCAATGTCGCGCAGCCGCTCGCACTCGACGCCAGTTCGAAAGACTGGCCGGTCGATCGCGCCGATGCGGTCCTGTGCATCAACATGGTGCATATCAGTCCGTGGCAGGCGACGCTGGGCCTTATGGAAGGCGCGGCGCAGGTGCTTTCGCCGGGCGCGCCGCTGATCCTGTATGGGCCCTATCGGCGTGAAGGCGTGGAAACCGCGCCGTCGAACGAGGCGTTCGACGCATCGCTGCGCTCGCGCGACCCGCGCTGGGGGCTGCGCGACCTGGGGGCGGTGACAGCCGCCGCGAACGAACAGGGTTTCGCGCTGGATGAGGTAATCGAGATGCCGGCGAACAACCTCGCCGTCATCTACCGACGCTAGGCCGCTCGCGCAGCGCGGTTCCGGGCCAGCCGATGCTCGCGCCAGACGATATAGAGACCACTGGCGATGATGATCGGCGCGCCGATCAGCGTGGCGGTCGTCGGCAGCACGCCGAACAGCAGAAAGCCGTAAACGGTTGCCCAGATAAGCGACGAATAGTCCATCGGGACCGCCGCCGATACGGGCGCGAAGCGCAGCGCGGCGGTAAGGCTGATCTGGCCTGCTCCGCCGGCGATGCCGATGGCGACCAGCATCGCCCATGTCGTCAGGTCGTGCGGCTGCGCCTGAAAGGCATAGACCGCCCCCAGCGGCGGTATCGACAGCGTCGAGAACCAGAACACGGTCGTGCCGGCGCCTTCCGTCTTGCCGATCTGGCGCAACAGGATCGCGATCAGCGCGACGAAGAACGCCGCGCCCAGCCCGACCATGGCGCCGAACAGCGGAATGTCGCCGCCGCCGGGTTGCGCGACGATCAGCACGCCGACGAACCCCGCCGCGACCGCGCCCCAGCGGTGCCAGCCCGTGCGTTCGTGCAGCAATATCGCGCTCAGGATCGTGGCAAAGATCGGTGCGGTGAACTGCAGCGTCGTCGCCTCTGCCAGCGGCAGGAGTGTCAGCGACCCGAAATTGCACACCATGCCCATCAGCCCGACGATCGTGCGCGTGGCATGCGCGCCGATACGCTGGGTTCTGAGCGAAGACAGACCGGCAGTTGCCGCGACGAACGTCAGCACCAGCGGGATCGCGCAGAACTGGCGGAAGAACATGATCTCGCCAAGTCGCGCGCCATGCGCTTCACTGAGCTTGATAAGCGCTGCCATAGATGCAAGGCACAGAATCGCGAACAGGCGAAGGCCCAGTCCCTTGAGGACCCGGTCCCCTGTAGGTTCGTTCCTTGCCATTGACCCGCTTTAGGTTGGCGTTACAGCCGATTGGAAGCGCTAATTTTTCGAAAGCCGTCATGCCGAAGCACGCATTGTCCGTAACCCGCGATGAAGATTTCGCACAGTGGTACCAGCAGGTGATCTCCGAGGCCGACCTGGCCGAGGAATCGGGCGTGCGCGGCTGCATGGTCATCCGGCCCTGGGGATATGGCATCTGGGAGCGCATCCAGCGGCTGCTCGACGACCGGATCAAGGATACGGGCCACGAGAACTGCTATTTCCCGGTTTTCATTCCACTCGGCAATTTCGAGAAGGAGGCCGAGCATGTCGATGGCTTCGCCAAGGAAATGGCGGTCGTCACGCATCACCGCCTGATCCAGAATGATGACGGCAAGCTTGTCCCCGATCCCGAATCGAAGCTTGAGGAACCGCTTGTCGTCCGACCGACCTCGGAAACCGTCATCGGCGGCGCTTTTTCGCGGTGGATCCAGAGCTGGCGCGACCTGCCGGTACTCATCAATCAATGGGCGAACGTCGTGCGCTGGGAAATGCGAACGCGCATGTTCCTGCGCACCAGCGAATTCCTCTGGCAGGAGGGCCACACCGCGCACGCCACCGAAGAGGAAGCGCGCGAAGAGACGCTGCGCATGCTCGAGGTTTATCGGAGCTTTGCCGAGGAATGCGTCGCGATGCCGGTGATCGCGGGCGAGAAGCCGGAGAATGAGCGCTTCCCCGGCGCAGATGCGACCTGGTCGATCGAGGCGATGATGCAGGACGGCAAGGCGCTTCAGGCCGGTACCTCGCACTTTCTCGGCACGACCTTCGCCAAGGCGCAGAATGTCCGCTTCCAGAATTCGGAAGGCGAGTTCGAACATGCCTGGACGACGAGCTGGGGCATGTCGACGCGGATGATCGGCGGCATGATCATGGTCCATGGCGACGATGACGGGCTGCGCGTGCCGCCGCGGATCGCACCGCACCAGATCGTTATCGTCCCGTTGCTGCGCGGCGGGCCCGAGGACGAGCAGATCAAGCGCTATTGCAACGAGCTGTGGTACGAGCTGCGCAAGCAGACGGCGTTCGGAGAGCCGATGCGCGTCTGGCTCGACACGCGTGAGACCAAGCCCGTCACCAAGCGCTGGGGCTGGGTCAAGAAGGGCGCCCCGATCGTCATCGAGGTCGGCGGACGCGATGTCGCCGGCGGCAACGTGTCGGTCATTCGGCGCGACAAGCTCTACCGCGAGGACGGCAAGCTCGACAGCGTCGTGATGGCCAAGGGCGAACTCCTCGGCGCGGCGCAGGCGATCCTTGAAAGCGTGCAGAAGCGTTTGTTCCTGCGCGCCAAGGAGCGGCTCGAAGCGAGCATCACGCGTTCGATCACCGATTTCGACAAGCTCGCCGATTATTTCGCCAGCAACGGCAAATATCCCGGCTGGGTCGAGGTGCAGTGGTCGCGGCCGACCGGCGCCGAACTCGACAAGGTGGTCGAGCGGCTGAAGGCGCACAAGCTGACCTTCCGCAACGTACCCAGCGACGCCAAGCCTGCCGATGGGACGTGCATCTTCACGGGCGAGCCTGCGGTCGAACGTATTCTGGTGGCGCGCGCATATTGAGCGAGTGGCACCCGACCGTCATGCTGAACTCGTGTCAGCAGCCGCCGAGCCGGACGTGCCATAGCGCAAGCTGAAGCGTGGAGCCTGAAACGATTTCAGGGTAACGCCAGACCGGTATCACGCCGCCGCGGATGCGTGGACGAACTCGGTCCACCATTTGACGAACGCGCTGACCTGCTCATCGGTCATGTGCATACCCAGCTTGCTGCGTCGCAAGAGAATGTCGCGCGGTGTCTTCGCCCATTCGCGCGTCCGCATCCAGCGCGCCTCGATCTCGGTCAGCCCGGCGCCAAGCTCCTTGCCCATCGCCGCTTCGCTGTCGACACCGTCCAGCATCTCCGCCAGCCGCGTGCCATAGGCTTCGGCCATGCGCAGCGAGCGCGAGTCGCCAAGAAACGGCCAGCGCACGCGAACCTGTTCGACGAAATGGTCGAAATCGGCAATCGCGCCGCCGGGCAGAACGCGGCCGCGGGTGGGGTGGTGAACCTTGATATCAAGCACAGGACCAAGCTTCGCCAGCGCGTCTTCGGCCAGCGCCCGCCCGGTCGTGATCTTGCCGCCGAACACCGACAGGATCGGTGCGGCGTCGGTGTCGAGTTCAAGGACATATTCGCGCGTGACGGCCTTCGCATCCGCCGCGCCGTCGTCATAGAGCGGGCGCACGCCCGACCAATTGTCGACGACCTTGTCGGGCGTCAGCGTGAAGCGGAAATGCCGGCTCACGGCATCGCACAGATATTCGATCTCGCCGGCTTCTATCTCGGCATCCTCGGGTCGCTCGACGGGGACGTCGGTGGTGCCGATCATCGTATGGTCGCCCTGATAGTTGATGGCGAAGACGATGCGCCCATCGGGCTGCTGGAGGATATAGGCCTGCTTGCCCGCGATCAGCCGGGGCACGACGATATGGCTGCCTTTGACCAGCCGCACGCGGCTGTCGGACGCGACGTTCAGCATTTGCAGGGTCTCGACCACCCACGGGCCGGTGGCGTTGACGACGGCGCGTGCTTCGACCGTGCGATTGTCGGACAGCTTGGCGGCCCACCCCGTCGCGCTGCGTTCAGCCGATTCGACCGCGGTTCGGGTGACGATTTCCGCGCCGTGTTCGGCCGCGTCGATCGCATTGTGCAGCGTCAGCCGCGCATCATCGACCCATGCATCCCAATAGACGAAGCCCTTGTTGCCCGTCCGCAGGTCGCGCGTGATGAACGAATCCTTTTTCGTCAGCGAACGCGACCGCGGCAGCGACGATTTTCCCGCGAGCAGATCGTATAGCCACAGTCCCGCCCGCACCATCCACCAGGGACGCACCGCATTTTCGTGCGGCAGCACGAATTCGAGCGGGTGGATCAGATGCGGCGCCGCCTTCAGCAGCCGTTCGCGCTCGGCCAGCGCCTCGCGCACCAGCTTGAACTCGTAATATTCGAGATAGCGCAGCCCGCCATGGATCAGCTTGGTCGAGGCCGATGAGGTGTGGCTGGCAAGGTCGTCCTTTTCGACCAGCAGCACCTTCAGGCCGTTCAGCGCGGCCTCGCGCGCGATCGCGCAGCCATTGATCCCGCCGCCGATGATGAGGAGGTCGTAGGTCACCCGGACAGCCTTAGCGTTATCGCTCGCTTCGACGGAAGCCGGAATTTGCCCCTTGGCTGGCGTGCACGCGCAAACTCCCTATCTTTGCCGCCAATGGCTAAAACAAAACCGAACCAGCAACCGGGCCTCCCCACCAGGGAGCAGATCCTCGATTTCATAGAAACTTCCGACCAACCCGCCGGCAAGCGCGAGATCGCGCGCGCATTTGGGCTGAAGGGGCAGGACAAGATCGGTCTCAAGAAGCTGCTCCGCGACATGGGCGACGAGGGGCTGATCGATTCGGCGCCGGGCCGCGCCTTTCACAAGATGGGCGGACTTCCCAAGGTCACCGTGCTGCGGATCGTCGATGTCGACGATTCGGGGACCGTCTGGGCGCAACCCGAGCGCTGGGATGCCGAGGGCGTTCCCGAACCGCGCCTGCGCGTGCGGGAGCGTTCGAAGCGCGCCGCACTGGGCGTCGGCGACCGCATCCTCGCGCGGACCGAGGAAGCGGGAAAGGGCTGGATCGCCCACCCGATGAAGAAGCTCAAATCGTCCGAGGAGCAGATGCTCGGCGTGCTGCACGAGGAAAACGGCGCGCTGTTCCTGAAAGGCGTGGAGAAGAAGGAGCGCCGCGAATTCCGCGTCTCTGACGTCGGCGATGCCCAACCGGGCGACCTCGTGCTCGCCGAAAAGGCCGGCCGCCCGCCGCGCATGACCGCGCGCATCGTCCAGCGGCTGGGCGATCCGTTCGCGCCGCGCAGCTTCTCGCTGATCGCGATTCACAAGCTGGGTATTCCCGACACCTTTTCCGACGAGGTGCTGGGCGAGGCCGACCGCGTCGCGAAGCAGAAGCTCGGCGAGCGCGAGGATCTGCGGGATGTGCCGATCGTGGCGATCGATCCCGCCGATGCGCGCGATCACGACGATGCCGTCTGGGCTGCGCCCGATGACGATCCCGACAACAAGGGCGGGTGGAAGGCGATCGTCGCCATCGCCGATGTCAGCTTCTATGTCCGTCCGGGCTCGGCGCTCGACCGCGAGGCGCGGCGGCGCGGCAACTCTGTCTATTTCCCTGACCGTGTCGTGCCGATGCTGCCCGAGACGCTGTCGGCCGATATCTGCTCGCTGAAGGAAGGCGAGGACCGCGCGGCGATGGTCTGCCACCTGCGCATCGCCCGCGACGGCACGCTCAAATCGTGGCACTTCACCCGCGCCGTGGTGCGGATCGCTGCCAATATCGCCTATGAGGACGCGCAGGCGGCGATCGACGGAGAGGACACGAACGGCAACGTTTCCGCCGAGATGGCGAACACCGTCCTCAAACCGCTCTGGGGTTGCTGGGAAGCATTGAGCAAGGCGCGCAGCAAGCGCGAGCCGCTCGACCTCGACCTGCCCGAACGGCGCATCGAACTCGACGAGCTCGGCCGCATCCTCTCGGTCGCCCCGCGCGAACGGCTCGACGCGCACAAGCTGATCGAGGATTACATGATCGCCGCCAATGTCGCCGCGGCGAAGGCACTCGAGCGCAAGAAGGCGCCGGTCATGTATCGCATCCACGAGACGCCGGGGCGCGAAAAGCTCGTCGCGCTCAAGGACTATCTCGACACCTTCGACATCAGCTTCACGCTCGGCCAGGTCATCAAGCCGGCGACGTTCAACCGCGTCCTCGACCGTGTCGGCGATGCCGATTTCCGGCCGCAGGTGATGGAACAGATTCTCCGCACGCAGACCCAGGCCTATTACGGCCCTGCCAATCACGGCCATTTCGGGCTGTCGCTCGGCAGCTACGCACATTTCACCTCGCCGATCCGCCGCTATGCCGATCTGGTCGTTCACCGTTCGCTGGTCGAAGCATATGGTCTCGGCCCCGGCGGCCTGACGAGCGAGGACGCCGCGAACATGGAACGGATCGGCGAAAGCATCAGCCAGCTCGAACGCCGCGCGATGGAGGCCGAACGCGACACGACCGACCGCTATGTTGCCGCCTATCTGTCCGAAAAGGTCGGGCAGGTGATGGAGACGCGGATCACCGGCGTGCTCAATTTCGGCTTTTTCGCGACGGTCGACGGGATCGGCGGCGATGGCTTGGTGCCCGCGCGTGATCTGGGAACCGAATATTTCCGCTATGACGAGGCGGCGCAGAAGCTGGTCGGCGAGGATTCGGGCGAGGAATTCTATCTCGGCCAGCGCCTGCCGCTAAAGCTCGTTGAGGCCAATCCGGTGTCGGGCGCGCTGCGCTTCGAGCTTCCCGATGGCAAGGGATCGGCGTCGAGCGGCAGTTTCAGGCACAAGGGCAAACCCAAGCGCGTCATCAAGCGGCGCGGACGGCCCAAGAATATCCGGCATCAGGGCAAGAAACGGTAATCGGTACGCGTGTCGATCGCGTTCGCGGGAACGCCTGAGCGGCCCCGCAGTTGGATTACCGACATTTCGCAACACCAACCAAGAGCGAGCATATGGCAACACTTCCGGCAATTCGTACCAAGCGCTGGCGCAAGATCATCGCGCATTTCCTGTCGCAGGGCGCAAGCTCTCGCGCGGATGCGATCGCGTGGGAGGCCGAGGACGAGGCCGACCGCAAGCTGTTCGAGGACCTGCGCGAGCGCGGAGTCGTAAAGCAGGACAATCGCGGCGGCTTCTATGTCGATATGAAGGCCTATCAGCGCGACGCCGACATCCGCTGGCGTGTTCGCACCAGCGCGCTGGCCACGGTGGCGCTGGCGGCGATCGGCGGCGGGGCGGCGTTGCTCAGGCGACGGAAAAGCTGAGGCCAGCCTTTTCCTCCAGCCGCTTTTTCAGCGGCTCGGCCATCAGCCCGCCCGCGGTCCAGATGCCGCCCTTGTCCGCCGGCACGTCCCGCGCCAGGCAGATCGCGGTTTCGGCGATCATCTTCGATGTCGAACCATAGCCCGGATCGCGGTCGCCGGTCACGGTGGCGGTAATGCTCGTGCCGTCGGGCATCTCGCCGATGAACAGCAGTTCGTAATAGCCGCTCTCGCGCTCTTCCTTCGTCGGGCCTTCGCCGGGCTTCGGTCCGCCATCGCCGCCGATCGGGTTGAGCTTTGCCAGCGCCTCGGCAGCGGCCTTGCCCATGTCGCCAAGTCCCGGTGCGATCATCATCTCGTCATAGACGAAATTCTCGCCATAGGGGTGTCCCGCCAGCAGGTTCGAACGGTGGACGTTCTTGGTGTTGATGGTCGCCATCACGAACGGCGCGACCCAGGCTTCGACCGCATGGTCATATTCGGGCATCATGCCCTTGGGCTGGGACGGCCCTTCGAATCCCGGGGTCAGCGCGAACGGATCGGTCAGCAGCTTGACGAGCGACGGGTGGCGGGCGGCGGCGGCCATCGTCGCCTTCATGCTCGCCGCGGTGCCGCCGGAAAAGGTCCCCTTCATCGCCTTGACCCGACCTTTGACGCGGGGGGCGGGCTTGCCGAAGCGCCGGATCGCTTCCTGCTCGACCGTCCACACGCCAAGGTCGAAGGGGATCGAATCGAACCCGCACGAAAACACGATGCGCGCCCCGGTGTTCTTCGCCTCGTCCGAATGCCGGTCGATCATGTCGCGCATCCAGTTGGGTTCGCCGCAAAGATCGACATAGCCGGTGCCTGTCGCGACGCACGCCGCGACGAGGTCGGAACCATATAGCTGATAGGGGCCGACCGTCGTCAGCACGACCTTGGTCCGGCTCGCCATCGCGTTCAGCGATGCGGGATCGTCGGCATTGGCGGTAATCAGCGGCGTATCGGCAGGGGCGCCGATTTCATCGCGTACCGCTTGCAGCTTCGACAGCGATCGCCCCGCCATCGCCCAGCGAACATCGCCGCCGGCATAGCTCTGCGCCAGATATTCGGCGACGAGGCGCCCGGTATAGCCGGTTGCGCCATAAACGATGATGTCGAAATCGCGTGTCGCCATGATCCTGTCTCCCTGACCAGCCTGTTATGCCAAGCGTGCCCGAAAGCGCGGCGCCGGGAAAGATCGTAGATCGTGCGGTTCAGGCGGCCTCGTTGAATTGCAGGCTGGCGAGCCGGGCATACAGCCCGCCCTGCGCGGTCAGCTCGGCATGGGTGCCGGTTTCGACGATCCGGCCTTCGTCCATCACCACGATGCGCTTTGCGGCGCGAACGGTGGCGAGGCGGTGCGCGATGACGAGCGTCGTGCGGTTCGCCATCAGCCCCTCGAGTGCCTCCTGCACCAGCCGTTCGCTTTCGGCGTCGAGCGCGGAGGTGGCCTCGTCGAGCAGCAGGATCGGCGAGTCGCGCAGCAGCGCGCGGGCGATCGCGATGCGCTGCCGCTGGCCGCCCGACAGCCGCGCGCCGCCTTCGCCGAGGAAGGTGTCGAGCCCGTCAGGCAGTTCGCGCAGGAACTGGGCGGCGTTGGCGGCCTCTGCTGCGCGCCACAGCTCGTCGTCGCCCGCGTCCCACTTGCCGTAGCGAAGATTGTCGCGCGCCGATGCACCGAAAATCACCGTTTCCTGCGGTACGAGCGCGATCTTTGCGCGGAGTGCCGCGGGATCGAGGTCCTGCACGTTCACATCGTCGATGCGAACCGATCCGCTGCCCACGTCGTAAAAACGCTCGATCAGCGCGAACAGCGTCGATTTGCCAGCGCCCGAGGGACCGACCACGGCCACCGTTTCGCCCGGTGCGATGTCGAGGCTGAAATCATGCAGCGCGGCAAATTCGGGCCGCGTCGGATAGTGGAAGGTGACATGGTCGAAATGGACCGCGCCGCGAAAGGGGTCGGGCAGGGCGACAGGTTGCGCCGGTGCCGTGATCTCGGGTTCGGCGGCGAGCAGTTCGGACAGGCGCGCCGCGGCGCCCGATCCGCGGAGCAGTTCGCCGAACACGTCGCTCAGCGCCTGGAATGCACCGGTGACGATGGCGGCAACGAAGACGAAGGCAGTCAGCGAGCCACCCGACAGCGCGCCGCTGGCGACAAGGTGCACGGCATCCCAAAGGATGAGTGTGATCGCGCCGAACACGATCGTGATGACGAGCGCGGTCAGGATCGCGCGAACGCGGAAACGCTGTTGTGCGGCGGCGAACCCGGCGCGGACCGCGCCTTCGAAGCGTCCCGCCTCGCGCTTTTCCTGGCCGAATGCCTGGACGATGCGCATCGCGCCAAGTGTTTCGACGGCGATTGCGCCGATATCCGCGATCCGGTCCTGGCTGCTGCGCGAATAGCGGCGCACCCGGCGTCCCAACACGATGATCGGCAGCAGGATCAGCGGAATGCCGATGATGAGCCACAGCGTAAGCCGCGGTGCGAGGCTGAACAGATAGCCGACGCCCAGCACCGCGAGCAGCAGGTTGCGGAGCGCGACCGACAGCGTGGTGCCGACGACGACCTCGACCACCGCAGTATCGGCGGTCAGCCGCGACGCGATCTCGGACGGGCGGTTCTCCTCGAACCAGCGCGGCGCGAGGCGCAGCAGGTTGCGCTGTACCGCCACGCGCATGTCGGCAACGGTCCGCTCGCCCAGCCACGACACGAAATAGAAGCGCGAAGCCGACGAGATTGCGAGCACGACGACGACGAGGAAAAGCTCCTCGAAATAGGGTGCGATATGCGCGGTGCCTGCTCCGGCGACAAAGCCGTGATCGATAACCTTCTGAAAGGTGTGCGGAATCCAGAGTGTCGCGAGCGCTGCGGTGATGAGCGAAATCAGCGCGCCCGCGATCTGCAGCTTGTACCGCGAGGTAAAGCGCCAGACGATCAGCAGGTTGCTGAGCTTTCGCTGTTGCGGTTGTGCTTGGGTGGGGGCGGCGGGTTCGGAAGTCGGGGCAGGTTCGGCCATGCCGTCCCGTTAGCGCGATCTGCGGCGCGGGGAAACCTCCGCTTGCGTGTTACGGCCGGAACCTCTGTGCCGCTTGTCCGATTGTAAACCGTTTCATGCCATCATTGCACTGCACCATAACCGCGCTATACCGCTCCGCAGGCCGCGAACCCTGCGTGCGCGGCGGATAAGGAAATTCAATGCTGTACGACGCTTACGAAATGCAACGCTCGATGCTGGCAGGGGCCAGCGCCCTCGCCAATTTCGGCGCGGGTCTGTTGCAGAACCCGGCCAATCCCTTCGCCTATTTCGGCGGCGGGCCGGTGATGGCGTCGGCACTTGAAGTGTTCGCCCATGCCTCCGCCCCGCGCGGCAAGCCGGCATTTGGGCTCGACAGCACCGAAATCGACGGAAAAACCGTGGCGGTGCACGAGGAAATCGTGCTGCGAAAGCCGTTCGGCCAGTTGAAGCATTTCGTGCGCGAGGGTGTCGAGGGCGGCCCCAAGCTTCTGATCGTGGCGCCGATGTCGGGGCATTTCGCGACACTGCTGCGCGGTACGGTGGAACGGATGCTGCCTTTCGCCGATGTGTACATCACCGACTGGCGCGATGCGAAGCTCGTACCGCTTGCCGACGGCAGCTTCGACCTCGACGATTATATCGATTATGTCATCGAATTTCTTGCGAAAATCGGCGAGGAGGGCGATCCCTGCCCGCATGTTCTGGCGGTCTGCCAGCCGTCGGTGCCCTGCTATGCCGCTGCTGCGATCATGGGCGCGGAAAAGCATCCGAACCGTCCGCGCACGCTGACCATGATGGGCGGGCCGATCGACACGCGCGAAGCGCCGACCGCGGTCAACACGCTCGCGACCGAGCGTCCGCTCGCCTGGTTCGAACAGAACGTAATCGCTACCGTGCCGATGCTCTATGCCGGCGCGGGACGGAAGGTGTATCCGGGCTTTCTGCAGCTTGCCGGATTCATGTCGATGAACCTCGGCAACCACCTCGTCAGCCATTGGGAGATGTTCAAGCATCTCGTGCAGGGCGATGAGGAAAGTGCCGCCGCAACCCAGGCCTTTTACGACGAATATCGCTCGGTCTGCGACATGACCGCCGAATTCTATCTTCAGACCGTCGAGCTGGTGTTCCAGACGCACGCGCTTCCCAATGGCGAGATGCGCCACCGCGGCAAGCTCGTCGATCTGGAGGGCATCACCGATACCGCGCTGCTGGCGATCGAGGGGGAACGCGACGATATTTCGGGCCTCGGTCAGACCAGGGCCGCGCTGACGCTGGCCAACAAGCTGCCGGTCAAGCTCAAGAAATATTACATGGCCGAGGGCGTCGGCCATTACGGCATCTTCCACGGCTCCAAGTGGCGCACGAAGATCGCACCGGTGATGGAAGAATGGATCACCGCGCACAGCGGCTGACGCGCGTTTCGGTCGGCGGGGTCAGTCCCACCAGGTGGCGATCACGCTCCATGTGAACCAGGCGATCGCCGCCCATAGCGCGACGACGATCACGATTCCCAACATCGACACGGGCTGTTCCGACGCGGCTTCGGCCCTGGCGCGGTGTTCGGCAAGCTGCGCACGCGGAATCAGCCGCTCGAACAACCATATCCCGGCGGGAATCAGTATCGCGTCGTCGAGCAGGCCGATAACGGGGATGAAATCGGGGATGAGGTCGAGCGGCGACAACGCATAGGCTGCGACAAGCAGCCCGACGACCCGCGCTGCGAACGGCGTCCGCGGGTCGCGCACCGCCAGCCAGACGGCATGCGCTTCGACGCGGATGCGATGTGCGAGCGACGGTCCCATGCGCCACGCATCGCCGCGCGCACGGGACCGGTCAAGCGCCAAAAACCGGGTTTAAACGGCGACCTCGGTATGATCGCCGACTTCGCCCGCCTTGATGGTCTTGCCGGTGATCATCTTGAACATGCCCGTGGCGGAAGCGTCTGCCTCCCAGATTTCGGCATTGTCGAGGTCGAACCGCATCATCAGAAGGTCGGGATCGTTTCGACCGCCTTCATACCAGGCTTCGACCGTTTTCGACCAATAACGGTCGATGACCTTCGGATCGATTTCCTCGACCAATGTTCCCTTGATGCAGGCGAACAGATCGTGCCCCTTGGCGGCGAACTGGGCCATCGCCTTGCCGCCCTTGGCGATGCGGTTGCCCTTCTTGGTGTAGAACCAGAATGCGCTGTCGGCATCCTTGTCGAGCTGCGCCGTCATCGGTTCCGAATGCTCGTCATTGCCGGTCAGTCCGACCATCAGGAACGGGCTGTCGGCAAGGTGCTTCCACATATGTTTGCGGATGTCGGCGGCATCGGTCATGTCGTCTCTCCTTATCGGGGTTCGAAAAGGAAACGACCGAGTTCGTGCGAATATCCCGACCGGCGGTGCGAAAGCGTACCTCCGGTCGGGGATTCGGGCAGCTTGGTTACAGCACCTCGAACAGGCCGGCAGCGCCCATGCCGCCGCCGACGCACATGGTGACGACGACATATTTCGCGCCGCGGCGCTTACCCTCGATCAGCGCATGGCCGGTCATGCGCGCGCCCGACATGCCATAGGGATGTCCGACCGAGATCGCGCCGCCGTTGACGTTCATCAGCTCGTTGGGAATGCCCAGCTTGTCCTGACAGTAAAGCACCTGAACCGCGAACGCCTCGTTCAGCTCCCACAGGCCGATATCGTCCATTTTCAGGTTGAACCGGTCGAGCAGCTTGGGGATCGCGTAGATCGGGCCGATGCCCATCTCGTCGGGCTTGGTCCCCGCGACCGCCATGCCGACATAGCGGCCGAGCGGCGTCAGCCCCTTCTGCTCGGCGACCTTTTCTTCCATCAGCACGCTCGCCGAAGATCCGTCGGAAAGCTGGCTGGCGTTGCCCGCGGTAATCGTGCCCTCCGGTCCGACGACGGGCTGCAGGGCCTGCAAACCTTCGATGTTGGTGCCGGGACGGTTGCCTTCGTCCTTCGACAGCGTGACTTCCTTCTGGCTGACCTCCTTGGTCTCCTTGTTGGTCACGTTCATCGTCGCGGTGACGGGGATGATCTCGTCGTCGAACTTGCCAGCCTCCTGCGCGGCCGCCGTGCGCTGCTGCGATTGGAGCGCATATTCGTCCATCCGCTCGCGCGAAATGCCATAGCGCTTGGCGACGACCTCGGCGGTCTGCAGCATCGGCATATACATGTCGTTGTGCATCGCCAGCAGCTCGGGGTCGGGGGCGACGCGCATCTGCGGGGTCTGGACCAGGCTGATCGATTCGACGCCGCCACCGATCGCGACGTCCATGTTATCGACCATGATTTCCTTGGCGGCGGTCGCAATCGCCATCAGGCCGCTCGCACATTGACGATCGACCGACATGCCCGCGACCGATACCGGCAGCCCTGCGCGCAGCAGGGCCTGACGCGCGATATTGCCGGCCTGATGACCCTGCTGGAGCGCGGCGCCGAACACGACGTCCTGCACTTCGTCGCCGTCGATCCCGGCGCGTTCGACCGCTGCCTTGATCGAGTGGCTGGCAAGTGTCTGCGCGGGCAGCGCATTGAACGCGCCGCGATAGGCGCGGCCGATCGGCGTGCGTGCGGTGGAGACGATTACGGCTGAACGCATTGGGGCTTCCTCTCTTGCTCTGCCCTTCCGCCTGCGGGAAGGGGATCTATACGAAAATCTGGCTTATCCATTCGGCGATCATGGCAGGCTTTTCCTCGCCTTCGATCTCGACGGTGAACTCGGTCACCTGTTGCCACTGGCCGGGCCGCTTTTCGTCGAGCGACAGCAGCTTGAAGCGCCCGCGAACCCGCTTGCCGGACCGGACGGGCTGGAGGAAACGGACTTTGTTTCCGCCATAGTTCACGCCCATCTTAACGTCTTTGATCGGCGGTTGATCCGTCTTCGATGCGAGCAGCGGCATCAGCGACAGCGTCAGAAACCCGTGCGCGATCGTTCCGCCGAACGGGGTTTGCTTGGCGCGTTCCGGATCGACGTGAATGAACTGGTGATCGCCGGTCGCATCGGCGAATTTGTCGATCATTTCTTGCGTAACTTCGACCCAGTCGGAAACACGCTCGCTTCCCGCGCGTTGGGCCAATTCTGTGATGCTGATCGCGTCCACAAACGTTTCCTTTGCCGACCTATCTATGCTTAGCGTCGGCAGTTCATAGGCTTTGCTGCGGCCTTGTCGCAAGCCTCGCCCCGACCGAAGGTACGAAAATGACCACAGACGTAACGTCCGCGGCCCGAAATTCCATGCGCCGGCTTCACCGGATGGCCGAACCCGATGTTCTAAAACCGATGTTGAACGATGCGCGAATCCTTCCCGAATCGCGCCCGCGAATCGAGCGCATGGCGCGCGACCTGATCGAGGATATCCGCACCGCGGAGTCGGAGAGCTGGATCAACCAGTTCCTGCAGGAATATCAGCTCAGTTCGGCCGAAGGCATCGCGCTGATGAGCCTGGCCGAGGCCTATCTGCGCGTCCCCGATGCCAGAACCGCCGACCGGCTGATCGCCGACAAGCTGGGCGACGGCAAATGGCGCACGCATGAAGGGCGTTCCAAATCGCGGATCGTCAATTCGGCGACCTGGGGCCTCGTTCTCGGTCGGGCGCTTACCGTCGAGGGGCCGGGCACGCCGCTCAAGCGGCTGCTCGCGCGGACCAGCGAACCCTTTGTTCGCCAGGCCGTCGGCGCGGCGATGAAGGTCATGGGCGAAGTCTTCGTCATGGGTCGCACCATCGAAGAAGCGCTGAAGCGGATGCGCAAGCCCGTCCACCGCGGCTTCACCGCCAGCTTCGACATGTTGGGAGAGGCAGCGCAGACCCAGGCCGATGCCGACGCCTTCTACGATTCCTATTGGGATGCGATCCAGAAGATCGGCCGCGACGAAGGCACCGACCACACGATCTCGATCAAGCTGTCGGCGCTCCATCCGCGCTACGAAGTGCCGCAATATGAACGCTGCGTGCCGGAGATCACCGACCGGCTGGCGCAACTCTGCGCCGAGGCGATGCACCAGAATGTCGCGGTAACCGTCGATGCCGAGGAAGCGGATCGGCTCGAGATGAGCCTCGACATCATCGGCAATATCGCCAAACGACCCGAATTCAGGGACTGGAACCGCTTCGGCCTCGCCATTCAGGCGTACAGCAAGCGCGCCCGCGCGGTGATCCAATGGGCCAATTCGCTCGACCGGCACATGAACGTCCGGCTGGTGAAGGGCGCCTATTGGGATACCGAGATCAAGCATGCGCAGGTCGAGGGGCTGTCGGATTTCCCAGTCTTCACTCGCAAGGCGGCGACCGATGTCTGCTATCTCGCCTGTGTCAGCGACATGCTGAAGGCGGAAAATATCGGTTGCGGGTTTGCGACGCACAATGCGCTGACCGTTGCGACGATCCTCGACTGGGCGGGCGACCGCCGCGATTTCGAGTTTCAGCGCCTCCACGGCATGGGCGAGGGCCTGTACGAACGGTTGGTTCGCGACGAGGGGTATCATTGCCGCATCTACGCGCCGGTCGGCGGGCACCGCGAACTGCTTGCCTATCTGGTGCGACGCTTGCTCGAAAACGGCGCGAATTCGAGCTTCGTCAACCAGTTGTCGAACGACGCTTATGACGATGACGATCTGCTCAAGGACCCGGTCGAGAAGGTCGAAGCGGTCAACTGCACGCGCCTGCCGGGGATTGCGCTGCCGCAGAACATCTTCGGCGAATGGCAGAACAGCCAGGGCATCGACCTCAACGATCGCAAGATCCTGCTCGAGACCGCGCATGGCGTGAATTCGATCGAGTTCACGCCCGAGGGCGGCGATGCGGTCCATGCCGATCCGCATCATCCATCGGGCCGCAGCCGTGCCGCCATCGAGGCGAGCCGCACGCCCGATGCCGATGTCCATGACGCGGTCACGCGCGCACAGGCCGCCTATCCCGAATGGGATTCGCGCTCGATCGAAGAGCGGGCGATCATCCTCGAACGCTGGGCCGATCTGCTCGAGGAGAACCGCATCGAGCTGATGGGGCTGGTGGTCAAGGAAGCCTTCCGCTCGATCCCCGACGCGCTCAGCGAAGTGCGCGAGGCGGCCGATTTCTGCCGCTATTATGCGGTTCGCGCGCGCAAGGACCTGTCGCTGAAGGAACTGCCCGGTCCGACCGGCGAATATAATGCGCTGAAGATGGAGGGGCGCGGCACCTGGGCGACCGTTTCGCCGTGGAACTTCCCGCTGGCGATCTTCACCGGCCAGAATGCCGCGGCGCTCGTTTGCGGCAATACCGTCGTCGCCAAGCCTGCGCCGCAGACGCCTGCCATCGCGCGGCGTGTCGTCGATCTCGCGCATCAGGCGGGTGTGCCCGAAGACGCGCTGGCGCTCGTCACCGGCGGCGCCGATGTCGGTGCGGAGATGATGTCGGATCAGCGTATCGCCGGCGTCGCCTTTACCGGTTCGACCGCTACGGCGAAAAAGATCGCGCAGACGCTGCTCGTCGGTGAGGATCGCCCGATCATTCCGTTCATCGCCGAAACCGGCGGCGTCAACGCGATGATCGTCGATTCGACTGCGCTGCCCGAACAGGTCGCGACCGATGTTCTCAACTCGGCGTTCCGTTCTGCGGGTCAGCGCTGCTCGGCGCTGCGTCTGCTCGTGCTTCAGGAAGACAATGCCGACGAGATGATCCACATGCTTTCGGGCGCGATGGACATGCTCCAGATCGGCGATCCGGGCGATCCCGCGACCGATGTCGGTCCGGTCATCGACCGCGCGGCCTATGACAAGCTGATGGCGTATCGTGAGACGATGCGCCCGCGCTGGATCAAAACGGTCGAGGTGCCCGAGGATGAGGGCCTGTTCGTCCCGCCGACGATGATCTCGATCGACGAGATCGAGGACCTCAATACCGAATGGTTCGGGCCGATCGTCCATGTCGCGACGTGGAAGGCCGGGCAACTTGAAGACACGATCGCGCGTATCAACGCGAAGCGGTTCGGCCTGACGATGGGGCTCCACAGCCGTATCGCGCGCAACGCAGATATCCTTCGGTCGCAGGCGCGGGTCGGCAATGCCTATGTCAACCGGTCGATGATCGGTGCGGTTGTCGGATCGCAGCCATTTGGCGGCGAGGGGCTGTCGGGTACCGGACCGAAGGCGGGCGGCCCGCACTATCTGCCGCGCTTCTGCGCCGAACGCGCGGTGTCGATCGACACGACGAGCGCAGGCGGTAACGCCTCGCTGCTCAGCCTCGACGACGGCATGTAAAGCAAAAGGCCCCCGGAACCGCTTCCGGGGGCCTTTCCGATTCGGTCTGATTTCAGGCGGGGCTTGCGGCCCCGCGCGAAATGTCGGCTTAGATCGCCTTCAGCGCCGCGTCGAAATCGGCGATCAGGTCGTCGGCATCCTCGACGCCGATCGAGATCCGCACCAGATTGTCGGTGATGCGAAGCGCCTTCTTGCGCTCGTCGGGAACCGAGATGTGCGTCATCGCCGCCGGGCAGCTCGCCAGCGTCTCGGTGCCGCCAAGGCTGACTGCCAGCTTGGCGATCTTGAGTTCGTCGAGAAAGGCGAAGCTCTCGCGCTCGCCACCCTTCAGATAGAGCGAGAAGGTCGAACCCGCGCCCGAACAATGCCGCTTGAAGATGTCGTACTGCGCATCGTCTTTCAGGAAGCCGAGATAGCCGACCTTTTCGACCTTCGGATGGTCCTTCAGGAATTCGCAGACCTTCGCCGCATTCTCGCCCGCGCGGCTCATGCGCAGTTCGAGCGTTTCGAGGCTGCGGCACAGCATCCACGCGGTATTGGGATCGCAGATCGTGCCGATGGTGTTGCGCATCGCGCGGATCGGATCGAGCGCCTTCTTGGTGCCGAGCACACCGCCCGCGACGAGGTCCGAATGGCCGCCGGCATATTTGGTCAGCGAATAGACGACGATGTCGGCGCCGTGGTGGAGCGGCTTCTGCCACAACGGGCCGAGGAAGGTGTTGTCGATTGCGATCGGCGGCTTTTCTGCCTTGTCGGCGAAGACCTTGTCACGCAGCTTCGACACCGCCTCGATATCGACGAGCGCGTTGGTCGGGTTGGCCGGGCTCTCGAGATAGATCAGCGCGACGCGGCTGTCGCCGGCCTGCTCCATGACCTTCTCGATCTCCTCGGGGCTGGCATCGGCGGGGAAGTCGAGGAACTTCACGCCGAACTTGCCGAGGATGCGCGCGATCAGCGTCTCGGTCGCGGCATAGAGCGGGCCCGAATGGATGATCGTGTCGCCGGGATTGCACATGGCGAGGAACAGCGTCGCGATCGCCGACATGCCGGACGAGAAGGCCAGCGCCTCCTCCGCCTCTTCCCAGACGCCGAGACGGTCTTCGAGGATTTCCTGGTTCGGCCCGTTGAAGCGCGAATAGACGAGGCCTTCGGCCCCGCCCGGGCGCTTGCCGGTGATGCCTTCGAAGTGGCGCTTGCCCGCCGCGGCATTGGGAAAGACGAAGGTCGAGGTGGCGAAGATCGGCTGTTTCAGCGACCCTTCGGACAGCGACGGATCGAATCCGTGGCCCATCATCAGCGTCGATGCCTTGAGCTTGCGACCGCCGATTTCCTCGATATTGGGCTTCGGGCGGCGGCGTGGGCTGATGCCGGTCATGTCGGCTTCGGTTTCGTCTGTCATGCTGCTCCTGCTCGTTCAATGGTTTCTGC
Organism: Stakelama marina; assembly: GCF_018122655.1. Classification (GTDB taxonomy): domain Bacteria; phylum Pseudomonadota; class Alphaproteobacteria; order Sphingomonadales; family Sphingomonadaceae; genus Sphingomonas; species Sphingomonas marina. Next base: position 201,111 of record NZ_JAGRQC010000002.1, on the reverse strand, counting down.
CCATCGTGCGTGGGCGATTGGCGCTTTGGTATCAAATGAAACCAGTTGCCGCCAGTGCGGCCCACCCGGCGTCAGAGGCCGATGATCGAAATCTGCCGCCCGTAATCGGGTTCGCCGCGATGCGTCGCGCGCCTGTAGCTGAAGAAACGGTCCGGATCGGCATAGGTATCCAGTCCCAGCGCCTCGACCGTGCGGATGCCGGCGGTGGCGAGCCGGTGCGCGACATAGGCTTCCAGGTCGAATTGCGCGTGACCGGGCTTGCCGTCGACGAAGAAGCGCTCATTGGCGGGATCGTCGGCGCAGAAGCGTTCGACAAAGCCGCTGTCGACCTCATAGCTTGCGCGCGCGATGCATGGGCCGATCGCGGCGGCGATGCGGTCGCGGTCGGCACCGAGCGTTTCCATTGCGAGGATCGTCGAGTCGGTAACGCCGCCCAGCGCGCCCTTCCACCCGGCATGGGCCGCGCCGATGACTCCCGCCTGTCGGTCGGCGAGCAGCACCGGCGCGCAATCGGCCGTCAGGATGCCGAGCGCGAAACCGGGCCGGTCGGTGACGAGCGCATCGGCGCGCGGGCGCAGCCGCTCCTCGAACCGTGTGATGACGGTGACGGCATCGGCCGAATGGACCTGATAGAGCGTGACGAGCTGCCCGCCCGGCAGCACCGCCTCGGTCGCGCGCCTGCGATTCTCGGCGACGGCCTCGGCATCATCGTCCGATCCCGGGCCGACGTTCAGCCCGGCATGCACACTGCCCGACACGCCGCCGCGCCGCCCGAGAAAGCCGTGGCGAACGCCCGCCAGCGCCTTGGCCTGGATGACTTCGACCTCGCTCACAGCGTCAGCGCCATGATGCGGTCGTCATCGACCTTTTCGCCGACCATGAATTCATACCTGCCGACTTCCTCGAACCCGTAACGCTCGTAGAAGCGGCGCGCGCGGTGATTGTCGACATAGACGCTCAGGACGATGCGTTCGTACCCTGCCGTCCGTGCCGTGGCGAGTACCCAGTCCATCAGCTCGGGCCCGACGCCTTCGCCGTGCCAGCCGCCGAGCACATAGAGCTGGTATAGTTCGATTGTGTTATCGCCCCAGTCGCCGGGGAAATCGACCGGACCGGTCTTGGCGAAGCCGATGATGCGCTCATTTTCGGTAGCGATGCGGACGCGGTAGGCGGGGTCGGTGATTTGCGACGGCAGTCCCTCGTCGCCAAACGCCTGGTCGAGAAACGCGCGCAGGTCGGACGCGCGGTAGAGCGATCCGAAGGTCTCGGTGAAGCAGCGCGCAGCCATCTCAGCCAGTTCGCGCCCGTCGGCGGGCAAGGCGTCGCGATACTGGATCATGCAAAGCCCGCTGGTACGGGCCAGCCCGGCGCGGTGACCACGATTGCCTTGAACAGCTCACCCATCGCCTGCGCACCGACCAGCCGGTCGCGGTCGGCGCGCATCATGTCGGCGCGCTCGGGCGCAGCGGCGGACAGGGCATCGGTGCGCGCATCGATGCCGAGCGCGACGAGCAGTTCGCCTTGCGTCACGGGGCCGTACACCACTGCGTCCTCGGCGCGCGCGGCTTCGGCGAGCGTCGCGAAATCGACATGTGCGGTCAGGTCCTGCTCGCCCGGGTTCTCGAACGGATTGGCATATTCGTGGCCGCGCACGGCCTGTAACGTGTCGCCGATCGCCGGGCCTTCATAACCGTAATCGACGATGATCGCGGCGCCGCCCTGTGCGACGATCCGCTTGGCGAGTGCGCGCATCACCGCGACCGCGGCGGGTGAGGTTTCGAGGATCGAGCCAATCGGTGCGTCGCGCAGATGCGGTGGGATCACCTGGTCGAACCCGCGGTCGCCGGCGATCGGCAGAAACAGCGTGTCCTGGCACGCGACGAGCCGCTCGCGCCAGCCGTCGCCGGTCTTGACCAACTGGCGGATCGGCAGCGCATCGAAGAATTCGTTGGCGACGACGAGCAGCGCGCCGTCCTCGGGCACGCCGACAAGGTCGACATTCCATTCGGCATCGGGCACCGCCTCGGCCTGCTTCTCGCGCAGCGTCGGGCTCGTTTCGATGAAATGTACCGACGGATCGAGGCCGACCGTACCCATCGCGCGCAGCGCATCGGCGGCGAGCGTCCCCCGGCCGGGGCCGAATTCGACATAGCGCGCATCGGGTCGGTCGGCGCGGTGCCACAGATCGGTGAGCGCCAGCCCGATCAGTTCGCCGAACATCTGGCTGACCTCGGGCGCGGTGGTGAAATCGCCGCGAGCGCCAAGCGGGTCACGCGTCGCGTAATAATGCGCGTTCGCGGCGCCCATGAACTGCGACAGCGGGATCGGCCCGGCCAGCGTGATGGCACGCGCGAGCCGTTCGGGAAGCGCGGGGTCGGCGGAGGTCGATTCCGATTCGGTCATGACCTGCCGTCCTCTACCGGGTTGCGGCGCACGGTTCGACCCCGCCCGCGCTGATTCAGGCGACGCTCTCGGTCCCGGCGACCGGCTCGATGCGCTCGCGCCGGCCCTTGGCGGTCCAGATCAGATAGACGCCGCCGATAATCATCGGCAGCGTCAGGATCTGGCCCATATGGATCGTCGTATAGAGGAAGGTGCCCTGAAACTGCGAATCCGCCTCGCGGAAGAATTCGACGAAAAAGCGCGAAAGGCCGTAACCGAGCAGGAAGGTGCCGACGAGCTTGCCGGGCTGGTACCGCGCGTCGGTCCGCCAGAACATGAAGGCCAGAACAGCGAACAGCACGATGCCCTCCAGACCCGCTTCGTAAAGCTGGCTGGGGTGACGCGGCGGGTCCATGCCGCCGGCGACTGTGTGCGGAAAGACGATTGCCCATGGCACGGTCGTCGGCTTGCCCCACAATTCGCCGTTCACGAAATTGGCGAGCCGGCCGAAGAACAGCCCGAACGGTACGCAGGCCGCGACATAATCGTGGATGCGCAGCCAGTTGAGCCCGTTCTTGCGCGCCAGATAGATGATCGCGAGGCTGGTGCCGATGACGCCGCCGTGGAACGACATGCCGCCATCCCACAGCCGGAACATCTCCAGCGGGCGGGTGACCATGTCGATATGGTAGAACAGGATATAGCCGATGCGCCCGCCCAGAATGATGCCCAGCGTCGCATAGAAGACGAGGTCGTCGGCGTGGCGCCGCGCCATCGGCGCACCCGGCTGATCGAGCAGCTTCAGCAGGTACCACCAGCCGACAAGGATGCCCGAGATATAGGCGAGCGAATACCATTTCAGATCGAATTCATGGCCGAACAGATGGATCGGCAGCGCCACCGGGCTGAGCCCGAGATCGGTGAAATGGAGGTAATGGCCGGATGCGGCCGCGACTTGGGAAAGGATCAACGCCAGGGCTCCGTAGCGATAGGCGAGGCACCAATAGGAGCATCGCATGGCAAACCCAAGACGTTTTGCCCGCGGCCATCTGGCGCTGCGCCAAAGGACGCGATAGAGCGGCGGCGATGGCGGACAAGGACGAGCCCAGGCGTACGATCGACCGGCGCACCCTGCTGATCGGCGGCGGTGCCGGTATCGGGCTTGTGGTGGGCTGGGCGCTGTGGCAGCGCCAATATTCGGTCAACCTGACCGCTTCGCCCGGTGAGACCGTGTTTTCGGGCTGGCTGAAGATCGCGAAGACCGGCGAAATTACCGTGGTCGTGCCGCAGGCCGAGCTGGGGCAGGGCGCCTATACCGCCTTGCCGCAGATATTGGCCGACGAGCTGGGCGCCGACTGGCGCACGGTTGCGGTGGAGGCGGCGCCGATCAACGCGCTTTACGCCAATCCCATGGCGGCGGGGATATTGTTCACCGACGCGCTGGGCCAGTTGCCCGACAGTTTCCAGCGCAGCCATGCGCATCGCACCGCGCTGATGCTGACGGGGGGATCGACCTCTGTCCGTGCGTTCGAGGAGCCCTTGCGCCGTGCCGGCGCGGGAGCGCGCGTTCTGCTCTGCAAGGCGGCGGCGCGGCGCTGGTCGACCGACTGGCGATCGTGCGGAACGGCGGAAGGGTTCGTCGTGCGCGGCGAGGATCGGCTGCGCTTCGGCGAACTGGCGGAGGATGCGGCCGGTGAGTCGCTGCCGCGCGACATTCCCTATCGCACGGGCGACGAAAACCGCCTCTACGGCGCCCCTGCGCCGCGGCTCGATGCGCCGTCCAAGGTTGACGGATCGGCCAATTATGCCGCCGATATCCGGCTTCCCGAAATGGTCTATGCCGCCGTCCGCCAGGGACCGGTCGGCGACACGCGCCTGATCCGCGTCGATACCGACGCGGCGGATAAGGTGCCGGGCGTGCGCCATGTGGTCCAGACCGATCGATGGGTGGCGGCTGTCGGCGAAAACTGGTGGGCGGCGAACCGCGCGCTCGATGCGCTTGCCCCGCGTTTCGAGACCAAGGGCGCGATCGTCGACAGCGATTCGATCGACGCCGCACTCGGGGCGGCGCTCGACGGCGACGGACAGCGGATGGAAAGCGTCGGCGATCTTTCCGCCGCGTTCAAGGATGCCAGTGTCGTCACCGCCGATTATCAGGTCGGGCTGGCGCTCCACGCGCCGCTCGAGCCAATGACGGCAACCGCGGCGCTGCGCGACGGCAAGCTGAGCCTGTGGATGCCGACCCAAGCGCCGGGCCTCGCCCGCGCCGCCGCGGCAAAGGCGGCGGGCGTGGCGGAGGATCGCGTCATTATCCACCCGATGCTCGCCGGCGGATCGTTCGGGGCGAAGCTGGAGTTTGCGGTTGCCGAACAGGCTGCGCTTCTTGCCCGCAAGATCGGAAAGCCGGTGCAACTCACCTGGTCGCGCAGTGAGGATTGCCTGCACGACCGCTATCGTCCCGCGGCGAAGGGGCGGCTCACCGCCAGGCTGGGCGCCAATGGGCAGGTGCAGGGATGGCTGGCGAAGATCGCCGCGCCGTCGGTGGGCCGGGAACTCGCGCACCGTCTGTTGGGCGGCGACACCGCGGTGGCGCTGTCGCTGGCGCTGCCGGGCAGTGCCTCGGGCGATGCGTCTGCCGTGGCCGGTGCGATGCCGATCTACGCCATCCCCAATCTGGCGGTCGATCATCATCCGGCGAAAATCGGCGTGCCCGTTGGCGAATGGCGCTCTGGCGCGCACAGCTACACCGCGTTCTTCACCGAAAGCTTTATCGACGAACTTGCGCATGTCGCGGGGATCGAGGCGTTTTCGTTCCGAATCTCGATGCTGGGCGGCGAGGCGCGGCTCGCCCGCTGCCTGTCGACCGTCGCGTCGCTCGGCGGCTGGCAGGGCGGGATTCCCGGCAGCGGGCAGGGCCTTGCCTGCCACTCCTTTCGTGGTTCCTATGTCGCGGTGCTGGCCGAGGCGCATGTCGGGCAGGATCAGCGGATAAAGGTCGATCGCCTCGTCGCCGCGGTCGATTGTGGACGCCAGGTCAATCCCGATATCGTGCGTCAGCAGATAGAGGGCGGGCTGATATTCGGCATGGCAGCGGCACTGGGCGGCAGCACGGGCTTTACCGAAAATCTCGCCGACGCACGGGGTTTCGCCGATCTCGACCTGCCCACGCTTGCCGATGCCCCCGAAATCACGGTCGAACTGATCGCGAGCGAGGCCGATCCCGGCGGGGTAGGCGAAATCGCGGTGCCGCCCGTCGCCCCGGCAATCGCCAACGCGATCTGGTCGTCGACCGGCGTCCGGCTGCGCACCCTGCCACTGGTTCCGGAGAGCAAGGCATGACGCCCGCAAACCACCCGACGATCCCGCAGTCGCGGATCGGCGTGCTGCTGATGAATCTCGGTACGCCCGACGCACCCGAACCGGGTGCGGTGCGGCGCTATCTCGCCGAGTTTCTGTCCGATCCGCGCGTGATAGAGCTTCCCGCCATTGCCTGGCAGCCGATCCTGCGCGGCATCATCCTGCGCACGCGCCCCAAAAAGTCGGCGGAAGCCTATGCGCAGGTGTGGAGCGATGACGGTTCGCCGCTTGCCGCGATCACAAAGGCGCAGGCGCGTGAGCTGAAGGGGGCGTTCGGCGAGGATGTGATCGTCGATTGGGCGATGCGCTATGGTAGCCCGTCGATCGCCGACCGTCTCGGCGCGCTGAAGGATGCCGGGTGCGAGCGTATCCTGCTCGCGCCGCTCTATCCGCAATATTGCGCGGCGACGACTGCGACGGCCAACGACAAGGCGTTCGCCGCGCTCGCCGCGATGCGCTGGCAACCGGCGATCCGCACGCTGCCGCCTTATTACGACGATGCCGCCTATATCGATGCGCTCAAGCGTTCGATCGAGGCCTCGCTCGCCGAACTCGATTTTGCCCCCGAACTGATCCTGGCCAGCTTTCACGGCATGCCCCAGCGCACGCTCGAACGTGGCGACCCCTATCACTGTCATTGCCAGAAGACGGCGCGGCTGCTCTCGGATGCGATGGGGCGCGAAATCCGTATCGCGTTCCAGTCGCGCTTCGGTCGCGCCAAGTGGCTCGAACCGGCGACGGATACCGTCCTCGCCGCCTTGCCGGGCGAGGGGGTTCGCAAGGTGGCGGTCGTGACGCCCGGTTTTTCCGCCGATTGCGTCGAAACGCTTGAAGAGATTGCGATCCGCGGGCGAGAGACTTTCGTCGCGGCGGGCGGAACCGATTTCGCCTGTCTGCCTTGTCTCAATGCAAGCGAACCGGGAATCGAAATGCTGCGCAGCATTTTGTACCGTGAGCTTGCAGGCTGGGTATCGCCCGCCTAGCCTTTCCCAGGACCGATTTTTTTACAGGAGAGCTGCATGGCACGCGTCGCGATCGTAACCGGAGGAACCCGTGGGATCGGCGAGGCGATCAGCCTTGCGCTCAAGGATATGGGGATGACCGTCGCGGCGAATTATGCCGGCAATGACGAACGCGCCAAGGCATTCACGGAGCGGACCGGCATCGCGGCTTATAAATGGGATGTCGGCGATTACGACGCCTGCCATGCCGGTGTCGAACAGGTCGCAGGCGACCTCGGCCCGGTCGACGTCATCGTCAACAATGCCGGCATCACGCGCGACGGCACGATGATGAAGATGACACACGAGATGTGGGAGGATGTAATCCGCACCAATCTCGGCGGCTGCTTCAACATGGCGAAGGCAACCTTTTCGGGGATGCGCGAGCGTAAATGGGGCCGTGTGGTCAATATCGGCTCGATCAACGGACAGGCCGGGCAATATGGCCAGGTCAACTATGCCGCCGCCAAGTCGGGTATTCACGGTTTCACCAAGGCGCTGGCGCAGGAAGGCGCGCGGTTCGGCATCACCGTGAACGCGATCGCGCCGGGCTATATCGACACCGACATGGTCGCAGCGGTGCCCGCAGACGTGCTCGAGAAGATCGTCGCCAAGATTCCGGTCGGCCGCCTCGGCCAGGCGAGCGAGATCGCGCGCGGCGTTGCGTTTCTATGTTCGGAAGACGCAGGGTTCGTCACCGGATCGACGCTGTCGATCAACGGCGGGCAGCACATGTATTGATGCCGATACCTGTGCGGTAAGCGCACACGTCTGCTCCCACGCGCTGTAGCCCCGAAAATAAGTTGGGGGCCGGCCCTTTCGGACCGACCCCCACCCTCGATACGCCACTCGAGGGATCCCGGAATTTCCTGTGTCAGCGGCGGCGGCAGCCAGCGGGCGGGTCGGCGCGATCGATCGCTCGGCCGGCAAGGGCGCCTACGACGCCGCCGATAACGGTGCCGAGCACCTTGTCACCGCGGCGGCCGACAATCTCGTGGCCCGCCAGGCCGCCTGCGACAGCGCCGATTACCGTACCGCCATCGCCGTCCTTGCAGCGCTGATAGCGGCGATAGTGGCGACGTTCGTACCGGCGCTGATCGCGGTAATGGTCGCGATATTCGCGGCGGTCGTAGTGGCGGCTATAGTGGTGACCGCGATAGCTTTGCGCGGCGGCCGGCGTGGCGGGAACCAGTGCAGCGGCGCTCATCGTCATGGCCGCGCCAAGGAGCGTGAGTTTCCTCTTCATCATCGTCCGTCTCCTCGTCCTCTTGCTGTTCAAATCCATGCCGGTCGCGATGCGAATCACCGTGATCGACAATCAGCGTTATGGGGGAGGGCGGTTGAGCCGGTGCTGAATGCGCGTGTTAGCCTTTGTTCAGCATGTGATGGGGTTCCGGTCCGCGGCGAAGCCGCCTAAGGCGCACCCGTGCGTATTCTGGTTTCGGTCCTTCTCGTCCTGTTGCTCGTGCCCGGCTATTCGGTCGAACCGCTGCGCCCGATGATCGGCGATCTGCGCTCGATCGAGGCGCGGCCGGTCTCGCTGGTTGAGGGCGATCACACCCGCAGGCGCCTCGGGGCGCTGACCTATCTGGGCGGCGTCGAGCTGCGCAGCGCTACCGACGGCTTTGGCGGCTTTTCGGCGATCGACGTTCAGGGCGACAAATTCACGCTGCTCAGCGATCTCGGCTATGTCATATGGTTCCGGTTGACGCGAACAGGCCAAGTGGCCGAGCCCGGCGCGACCGAGCTGCCGGCAGGACCGGGCGCGGGCTGGCTAAAGCGCGACCGGGACAGCGAATCGCTGGCGCGCGATCCCGCGACGGGCAGCTTTCTGGTCGGATTCGAAAATGCCAATGCGCTGTGGCGCTATGATGCCGGGTTCAAGCGCGCGCTAGGCCATGCCTCCCCGCCGGCCATGCGCGACTGGCCCGACAATCTGGGTGCCGAATCGGTGGTGCATATGCCGGGTGGCGGCCATATCGTCATTTCGGAAGACGGCGAATGGCCGGGCAAGCATACGCGCGCTGCGCTCTATTTTTCGGGTGATCCGGTGAAGGCGCCGCGCAAGGGCTTCCGCTTCGGTTATCGTGTTCCGCGTGGATTTTCGCCGTCGGACGCCACGTTGCTGCCCGATGGGCGCATCGCGGTTCTCGACCGCGCCTTTTCGGTCGCCAAAGGATTTCGTGTGAAACTGGCGATCATCGATCCGGCCGATATCCGGCCCGGCGCGACGGTATCGGGGAAGGTCGTCGCGACCTTTGCCGCGCCGGTTATCCACGATAATTTCGAAGGGGTAACAGCAACGCGCGAAGGCGCCGACACCATTTTATGGATGGTGTCGGACGACAATCAGTCGATCTTCCAGCGAACGCTGCTGCTGAAATTCAGGCTCGATTTGCCGGCGAAAGCAGCGGCAAAGCCGAGCGGCGATTAGGCCGCTTCGGCGCCTTTCAGCTTCTTGGCGACATCGCGCTTCAGGCGACGCGCACGCAGCGACAGCTTGTCGTCGCTGGTCTTCATCAGCCAGTTGTCGAGACCGCCGACATGCTCGACCGAGCGCAGGCCGCTCGTCGAAACACGCAGCTTGATGCTCTTTTCGAGCGATTCGGACATCAGCGTCACATTCTGCAGATTGGGCAGAAAGGTCCGCTTGGTCTTGTTGTTGGCGTGGGAAACGTTGTTACCCACCTGCCGGCCCTTGCCGGTCAGCTCGCAAATGCGCGACATCGCTTAAAATCCTGAATTCGGGTTGGCCCGGAAAGGTGGCGCGAATAGCGGCATTCGCATCCTGCGTCAACCGCTGGCCACCAAACAACCGTGCAACCACTTGATGATTGCAGACGTTAGTTACGCGATCGTTTCGAAAGGGGAAAGTGAAATGCGCCTGATACTCGTCCTGCTGGGGCTCGCGCTGGTCGTGCTGATCGTTCTGATTTCGCTCGGCATGATTCAGATCACGCAAACGCAGCCGGCACAGGCGCCCAAGTTTCAGGCCGATGTCGGGAAGATCGACGTGGGCACCGAAAACAAGACGATTCGCGTCCCCAAGCTGGAGGTGGAAAAGCCAGGCAACGACCAGGCGTTTGTCGGCAACAGCTACTAACGGCTTCGCCGCGCTGGCCTGGCCTTCGGCTTTGCGACATAAGCGCGGCGATGTTTCCTCTGCCGCAACCGATGCGCGCTGCCCTCGACGCGGCGCGCGCTGCGTCCGAAACGGGTGAAGTGCCCGTCGGCGCGGTGGTGGTGCGTGACGGACGGATCGTCGCCACGGCGGCGAATGCACCGCGTAAGCTGAACGATCCCACAGCGCATGCCGAGATTCGGGCGATTCGCGACGCGGCGAAGGTGCTTGGCCGCGACCGGTTGATCGATTGCGACCTGTGGGTGACGCTCGAGCCATGCGCGATGTGCGCCGGGGCAATCGCCCATGCCCGTATCGCGCGGCTTTATTACGGCGCCTCGGACCCGAAGGGCGGAGCGGTCGAACACGGGCCGCGCTTCTTCGAACAGGCGACGTGCCATCACCGTCCCGAAATCTTTCCCGGAATCGGAGAGGGCGAAGCCGCCGCGCTGCTACGCGACTTCTTCGCCCTCAAACGATAGCGGTTGTCGCCGGTTATTGTTGCAGGTCGCTATTGGTGATCGGCACCAGCTTGATTTCGACACGGCGGTTGGCGGCGCGGCCTTCCTCGGTGTCGTTCGACGCGATCGGTTGCGTCTCGCCATAACCGCGCGTGCCGATACGTGCCGGGTTCACCCCGTGGCTCGACAGATAATCGGCAACGGATTGCGCGCGGCGTTCGGAAAGCGCCTGGTTATAGGCTTCGCTACCCGTCGAATCGGTGTGGCCGTACACATCGACATAGGTCTTCGGATATTGCGCCAGTACCTGCGAGACCTGATCGAGCGTCGGCTTGAACTGCGGCTGCACGGTAGAGCTGTCGGTGGCGAAGGTGATCCCCGACGGCATGCGCAGCAGCAGGTCGTCGCCCTGACGGACAACCTGAACGTCGGTGCCGGCCGTGCGCTGGCGAAGCTCACGCTCCTGCTTGTCCATATATGCGCCGATGCCCGCGCCGGCGAGGCCGCCGATGCCAGCGCCGACGATCTTTGCGGTGCGGTCGTTGCGCCCGCCGACAAGGTCGCCGAGCAGATAGCCGCCGACGGCGCCGCCAATGCCGCCGATCGCGGCCTTCGAAATGTGGCGCTGGCCGGTCACCGGATCGGTCACGCAGGCGCCGGTGAGTACCAGCGAAGAAAGTGCGCCGGCGGCAAGCAACTTCTGTACGGTTCGCATTGCGGGATTCTCCCCTTTCAATCAGTTTGTGGCATCGATTGTGCGGTTGAAAACGCCGTGCCGCGGGCAGTTGTTCCGCATCCGGTCTGAATGGTTGCTGTCCGCGATGTTGTCGTGGGCGGTATTTTATGTCTATGGGAGGGAACACGCCGATGGACGCGCCTTCTCCCTATCCCTGGTTCGATGTGGTGATCATCCTTGCGCTGATCGCCCTGAACGGCCTGTTCGCCATGTCGGAGCTGGCGATCGTGTCCGCGCGCAAGGCGCGGATGGAGGCGCTTGCGCGCACCGGGCGGCCCGGCGCGGAAACGGCGATGCAGCTTGCCGCCGATCCCGGCAAGTTCCTTTCGACCGTGCAGATCGGGATAACGCTGATCGGTATCCTGGCGGGCGCCTATTCGGGCGCGAGCCTTGGCCATCCCACCGCCGACCGGCTGGAGGCGATGGGCATGTCGCCCGATACCGCGCAGACGCTTGGCTTCGCGATCGTGATCGGCGTGACGACCTATGTTTCCCTGATTATCGGCGAGTTGGTGCCGAAGCAGTTCGCGCTGCGCTCGCCGGAACCGATCGCTGCGCTCGTCGCGGTGCCGATGCTGTGGCTCGCCCGGATCACCGCGCCGATCGTGTGGCTTCTCGACGGGACGAGCGCGCTGATCTTTCGCCTGCTCGGCATGCGGCGCGAATCGGAAGACCGGGTGACGGCGGAGGAATTGCAGCTCATCGTGTCGGAAGCGACGCGCCACGGCGTGATCGAGGAGCATGAACGTTCGATCATCTCCGGGGTCGTGCGGCTCGCCGACCGTCCGGTACGCGAAGTGATGACGCCGCGCACCGATGTCGACTGGATCGACGCCGATCTCGACGAGGCGGCGATTCGCGAAAAACTGGTCGAGACGCCGCATACGCGGCTGCCGGTGGCCGAAGGGTCGGCCGATTCGGTGGTTGGCGTCGTCCAGGCGCGCGACATCGTCGCCGCGATCTTCCGCGGCGAAGCGCTCGACCTGCGCGCGCTGATGCGGCCCGCGCCGGTGCTGCCCGATCAGGTCGATGCGATGGACGCGCTCGATGCGCTGCGCGCCGCCGAGGTGCCGATGGGCTTCGTCCATGACGAATATGGCCATTTCGAAGGCATCGTGACGCCGGCAAACCTGCTGATCGCGATCGCCGGCGAATTCGCCTCCGACACCGATCCGGGCGAAACGCCGACGCTGGTCGAGCGCGATGACGGGTCGATGCTGGTGTCGGGGCAAATGGCCGCCGATTCGCTCGCCGACAAGCTCGACATAGAGCTTGCCGAAGACCGCGATTACGCGACCGTCGCCGGGCTGGCGCTGTCGGTGCTCAAGCATCTTCCCGACGAGGGCGAGCATTTCGTCGAACAGGGTTGGCGATTCGAGATCGTCGATATGGACGGGCGCAAGATCGACAAGCTGCTGGTCAGCGAAGCGCCGGCGGACGAATAGGCAGTTTCGCGCAGCGGCGCGAGGCAGAGGGGGGAGGCGAAGATGGACGAGGAAGCGCTGAAGCAACGGCTGGCAGACTTCATCCGGCGTATCTGGGACGAAGGCGATGCAGATGCGGCCGACGAGTTCGTCGCCGAAACCTATACCATCCATCACGATCCGGGCGATCGCTGGCACGGAATGACGCTCGACCTTGCCGGGTTCAAGGAAAGGGTCCGAACCTCGCGCGCATCATTTCCCGATCAGAAATTCGATATCCAGGGCATGTTCGCCAATGGCCGCGACATTGCGATGACGTGGTTCTGGGCAGCGACGCATGCCGGCGACATTCCCGGCTTTCCGGCCACCGGCAAGACAATCCGGATGTCGGGCGCGACTGTGTACGGCTTCGATGCACAGGGGCGGCTGACCGGCCATTGGCAGATCGTCGACCGGCTCGGCGTGTATCAGCAACTCCAGAAGAATCTGGCCGGCTGATCGGCTGCACTCGGGCGGCGGCCAGCCCTCACGGGCGGCGCGCGGTCCGAACGCTTGCCACCCGCGCCCGTCGCTCCTGCCTGCGCAGCAGCGACGGGCGGCTCTCAGCCCAGCTTGCCGAACTTCGCCTCGTACCCCTCGCGGTCGCCCTTGGCGAGCAGTTCGGCCTGCTCGATCCAGCGGTCGCGCGCCATCCTGCCCTTGAAATTCCCGAGCTGCGCGTCAAGCGCACCCGCTTCGGCGTCGGAAAGCGCGGCGATCTGTTCGAACTTGGTGATGCCGAGTTCGTTGAGGCGCGCGGCAACTTTCGGTCCGACCCCCTTGAGCAGCAACAGATTATCGCCTTCGGCACTTGCCGGAGCCGGAGCCGGAGCCGGAGCCGGAGCCGGAGCCGGAGCCGGAGCCGGAGCCGGAGCCGGACTGGGCGTCGGCGTGGCGACGGCTTCTCCGCTCGTTGCCGGCGGCGGTGGCGGACTGACCGGAACACTGGGAGCGCTTGGTGCGGGGCTGGGAGCGGTCGGTGCCGGTGTTGCCGGTGTTGCCGGTGTTGCCGGTGCGGCAGGCGCGGGCGGCGGCGGCGCCGTCGGTGCGGGAACGGGCGTATCATGCGACACGCGCTCGACCTTGTCCTGCGCTTCCAGCTCGGCCTCCGCCTCGTGCCGCTTGCGGCGAAGATGCGCTCCCCACCAGATGGCGAGGATCACGACGATCGCGAAGATTACGATCAGGACGAGGTTGGTGATCGTGACAGGCAACATTCTTTCCGCTGCTCCCAGTGGCGACGTCGATTGAAGCGACTGATCCATTCCGGCTCTCCGGCGCTACGCAGATACTGTTGTGCCTGCATAGCGCCGCTTGCTGCCCGGGCCAACCGATGCGCGAGCGTTCAGCCCGCTTCGCGCTCGACCTCTCGCCAGCCAATGTCGTGGCGGCAGAAGCCGCTGGCGAAATCGATCTGATCGACGGCGCGGTAGGCGGCGCCCTTCGCCTCGGTCACATTGGCGCCGAGTGCGGTCACGCCGAGCACGCGCCCACCGCTGGCGACCAGCGTCTCGCCGTCCATGCTCGTGCCCGCGTGAAAGACGATCGCGCCGTTTTCCTCCGCCTTGTCGATTCCGGAAATCGCGCCGCCCTTTTCGGGCGTGCCGGGATAGCCCTTCGCCGCCATCACCACGGTCAGCGCGGTGCGGGGTGAAAAGACCGGCCTGGGTTGGTCGGCAAGCTTTCCCTGCGCGCAGGCGAGCATCAGTGCGAGCAGATCGCCTTCGAAGCGCGGCATCAGCACCTGCGCCTCGGGATCGCCGAAGCGAACATTATATTCGATCAGCTTCGGCCCCGCCTCGGTCAGCATCAGCCCCGCATAGAGCACTCCGGCATAGGGAGTGCCCGCGCGCGCCAGCGCCTCGACGGTCGGACGGATGATCTCGTCGATCGCCTGCTGTTCCAGCTTGGCGGTCAGTACCGGCGCGGGGCTGTACGCGCCCATTCCGCCGGTATTGGGCCCGGTGTCGCCTTCGCCGACGCGTTTATGGTCCTGCGCGGAGCCGAACGGCATCACCGTCTTGCCATCGGTGAGCACGAACAGGCTGGCTTCCTCGCCGGTGAGGAACTCCTCGATCACGACATTGCCGCCCGACCGGTCGAACAGGCCGTCGAGCGCAGCCTCCGCCTCGTCGCGCGAATAGGCGATCGTTACGCCCTTGCCCGCGGCAAGCCCGTCGTTCTTGATGACCACCGGCAGTCCGAAATCATCGAGCGCCGCGCGTGCGCCGTCCAGCGAGGTAGCGCGCGCGTAACCCGCGGTCGGAATCTTCTCGCGCGAACACAGGTCCTTGGTGAACCCCTTCGACCCTTCAAGCTGCGCCGCCGCCTTGTCCGGGCCGAACACCGCGACGCCCATCGTGCGCAGATTGTCGGCAAGTCCCGCGACCAGTGGCGCTTCGGGACCCACCACGACGAACTCGATCGAGTTGCGCAGGCAGAAATCGATGATGCCGCGATGGTCGGTCGCGGCGATGTCGACGCATTCCCCGAGTGCCGCGATACCGGGATTGCCCGGCGCGACATAAAGCGTATCGAGCAGCGGCGATTGCGCGAGCTTCCATGCAAGTGCATGTTCGCGCCCGCCCGAACCTATCAGCAGGACGTTCATGCCCGACCCCCTCTTTGAAAATGGCAATTCGCGACTGGTAGCCGAGACCTTGCCCGGCGACAACGCCGCTGCTGTCACCGTCAGCGAATTGTCAGGGCGGCTGAAGCGGATGGTCGAGGGCGAGTTCGGCCATGTGAAGTTGCGCGGAGAGATTTCGGGGTTCAAGCGGGCAGCGTCCGGCCATGTCTATCTGTGCCTGAAGGACGAAAAGGCGGTCATCGACGGGGTCATGTGGCGCGGCGTCGCAAACACCGTTCCATTTGCCCCGCAGGACGGGCTGGAGGTCGTGGCGACCGGCAAGCTGACCACCTATCCGGGCCGGTCCAAATATCAGATCGTCATCGACCGGATGGAGCTTGCCGGCGAAGGCGCGCTGATGGCGCTCTTCGAAAAGCTCAAGGCAAAGCTCGGCGCCGAGGGGCTGTTCGCGACCGAGCGCAAGAAGCGTCTGCCCTTCCTTCCGCGCACCATCGGTGTCGTCACGTCGCCGACGGGTGCGGTAATCCGCGACATCCTCCACCGGCTGGAGGATCGCTGCCCGACGCATGTCGTAGTCTGGCCAGTAAAGGTGCAGGGCGATGGCGCCGCCGAAGAGGTGGCGCGCGCGGTGCGCGGCTTCGATGCGATGCCGGTGGACGGCCCCGTGCGCCGGCCCGACCTGCTGATCGTCGCGCGCGGTGGCGGTTCGATCGAGGATCTGTGGGCGTTCAACGAAGAGGTGGTCGTCCGCGCCATCGCCGATTGTTCGATCCCGGTGATTTCGGCGGTCGGCCACGAAACCGATACCAGCCTGTCCGATCATGCTGCCGATCTGCGCGCGCCGACGCCGACAGCCGCTGCCGAACTTGCGGTGCCGGTGGTGGCGGAGTTGCGCAACCTGCTCTCGACCATGGCGCTGCGCACCGAACGCTGCGCACGGCGCTATCATGAGCGGGGGCGCGAGCGGCTCGATGCGCTGGTGCGCGTGATGCCCAAGCGCGATGCGTTGCTGGGGCCGCAACGTCAGCGCGCCGACGAGGCCGCACGCGCGCTGGGCCTCGCGCTCGAACGACGGCTGACGGTTGCGCGGCGCGATCTCGACCGCGCGTCGGGGGCGTTGCGCCCGGCGATGCTCGCCCATCGACTGACGGCTGCGCGCGACCGGCTCGCGGCGGCGGGGCGGTTGCTTGAGGCGGCGCATCCCGAAAAGCCGCTCCAGCGCGGCTATGCCTGGGTGGAGAACAGGGTCGGCGGTCAGGTGGTAGCCACGGCCGATGCTGCGCGCGCGGCGGGCGCCCTGAAGCTGCATTTCCGCGACGGCGCGGTCGATGCCCGGGTTGAGCGCGGCGGCGGCAAGACCTATGACCCCGCCAAGGCCGAGCAGCCCAAGCTGCTCTAGTATGTGGTGTATTCGAGTTTGAAGAAGATGCTGATGTCCAACACCTCGCGCGCGGCAAAGCTGCGCTTCCTGCCGAATGGCTTTCGCGTGCTGTCGCCCGGCGATCATGTGCTGTGCGCCGTGAGTGGGGAGGCGATTCCGCTCGACGACCTCAAATATTGGAGCGCCGAGCGGCAGGAAGCCTATGCGAGCGCGGAGCTGGCGACGCAGGCGTTGCGCTCCTGATGCGGACGGGACAGCGTTGGGGCGCAGGGATTGCTGCGCTGGTGCTAACGGCTGGCTGCGCGATCGTGCCGCCGGCTGCCAATACCACGCCGCGGCGGGCGGAAACGGTGCGCGTGCAACCGGCGCCCGCGCCGACGCCGACACCTGCTCCCGCCGCCGTGCAGCGTGTGGCGCAAACCCCTCAGCGGACCGGCTTCACCTATCAGGGCGCCATGGAGCAGGGCGGGGCGGTCATCGGCACCGCGCCCAGCGACACGCGCTCGCTCACCTTCGACGGCAAGGAAATTCCCGTCGCCGATGACGGGCGTTTCCTGATCGCGTTCGATCGTGACCACGGCCCGTCGGCAACGCTGGTCGCGACGCTTGGTGACGGCACCACGGTTCGCGACACGCTGAACGTCGCGCCGCGCCAATGGAAGATTTCGCGCCTGAACAGCCTCCCGCGACTGTCGCAGCCGACCAAGGAGTTCCTCGCGCTGCGCAAGCCCGAGCTCGAGCAGATCCACGCCGCCCGCGCGATGCGCACAGGCGCCGATGGCTGGCGAGAGCATTTCATCTGGCCGGTCGAGGGGCGCGTCTCCAGCGTCTTCGGGTCGCAGCGTATCTACAAGGGCGGCGAAAAGGGCGCCTATCACTCGGGCGTCGATGTCGCGGTGCCGACCGGCACGCCGCTGCGCGCGCCCGCCGACGGCGTGGTGATCCTCGCCGCCGATCATCCCTTCACGCTGGAGGGAAATTTGTTGATGCTCGACCACGGCATGGGGCTCAACAGCGCATTCCTTCACCTGTCGAAGATCGACGTGAAGGTCGGCGACCATGTCCGCAAAGGCCAGGTGATCGCCGAAACCGGCGCGACCGGCCGCGCGACGGGCCCGCACGTCCATTGGAGCCTGAAATGGCGCGACGCCCGCATCGACCCGGAACTGATGACCGGGCCTATGCCGTAGGGACTGCGCCGCCCCGAGCTAGCCCGTAGCCTCATAAGCGCGGCGCAACGGGCGCATTGATGCGAGCTGTATCATGGCGAGGAAATTGGCGGCGAGCTTGTGGTAGCGTGTGGCGACACGGCGGAAGTGTGTCAGCTTGGAGAAGAGCCGCTCGGTCAGGTTGCGCTAGCGGCAAAGGCGCTTGCTGAAGCAGGATGGGCGTTGCTTTCGACAAGCCCGGTGTGAACTCCGCATCGCCAGGATCAACGCCTAGACGCCGTCCAGCCCGCACGCGTAACGTCGGGCTTGCTGTTTCGGCACCCCCCTACCGAATACCGGCATTGGAATTCCCCACCGGGAGCCTTGGAAGGGGCACGGAAGCGCACCGGCAGGCGCTACCATCTCAGCTCAAACTCGCGCTTCAGCAAAGCCGCGTCGTCTGTCCGCCCCTTCGTCGAGCCAAGCCTGACACGACATGCGTGCGCCGCCAACCTTTATGAGTTCAACCAATCGAAAATCTGATGCATTGCGGATTTGAACCCGCGCAGCAGATCTTGTTGTGACATTATGGTGACAGTTGCACTCGAAACCCGTGCCGCTGGCTGCGTGGTTCCTTTACAGCGGCACCAACCCTGTTCATCAAGCGGGAATGTCGCTTTTTAAAAGGCGGCGCGAATACTGTCAGGGAATCGCCGATTGCGCTCCGTGCAAACGGATCACGGCGGACTAAATGAGGGAACCTGCTTGTGAAAAGTAAATACCAATCATCATTGAAGGGGCTTCGTGGTAGCACGGCGTTGCGCACGCTTGCGCTGATCGGGGCCGGATTGGCTTTGCCCGCGATGATGGCTGCGCCAGCCGCCGCGCAGACCGCGGACAACGGAACGGCTCAGAGCGACCAGACATCCTCGGACCAGCAGGCGGCCGATCAGACCGCTGTAGGTACGGCAGGACAGGCGGCGTCGCAGGATCAGTCGACTGAGATTGTCGTTACCGGTTCGATTCTGCCGCGTACGAGCCTGGAAACGCCGTCGCCCGTGACCGTCCTCAGTTCCGAATCCTTGGAGCAGCGAGGCATTAACACGGTCGCCGATGCCGTGCAGAAGCTGTCTTCGAATGGCGCTGGTACGATCACCTCGGGCTGGAACGTTGGTTATAACTTCGCAACGGGCGCGAATGCGGTTTCGCTGCGTGGTCTGACGGTGCAGTCGACGCTGACCATCTTCGACGGGATGCGGATGGCGCCTTATCCGCTGGCCGATGACGGACACCGCAATTTCGTTGATCTGAACACCATTCCGGAAGGAATCATCGACCGGATTGAAGTTTTGCGTGACGGTGCTTCGTCCACCTATGGTGCGGACGCGGTTGCCGGCGTGGTCAACGTTATTACCAAGAAGGAAATCCAGGGCTTTCACCTGGACGGTTCGGGCGGCATTTCGCAGCGCGGCGACGCGGGCGAATACCGCATCTCGGGCGAGGCGGGTTATGGCAGCCTCGATGATCAGGGCTTCAATGTCTACATCGCCGGTGAGTATCAGAAGAGCCAGCCGCTTTATGCGCGCGATCGTGGCTATCCGTTCAATACCGACGATCTGAGCCGTATTTGTAACGATAGCGGCGCGTGTATGCCGAACTACGTTGCCAACGGGATTGGTGCAGATGGAACGTTCAACGGTCTGTCGTCGACGCCCATCTCTGTACTGCGGCCATACACCGCTGATGGTTCGACGGCACTCGGTCCCTATGAGGTGGCGAATAACGACTGCCAGTATCTCAATCCGGTCACGCTTAACGCTGCTCAGCAAGGCTCGACGACGAACGGGTATACCGGACCGGTATATGCTAGCAAGCAGTGTCAGCTCGACTACCGTCAGCGCTACAGCCAGCTCCAGCCGGAGCAGGAACGCCTCGGCTTCTCTGGTCGGGCTACCGCCAATGTCGGTGATAATGCTCAGGCATATGCAAGCGTCAACTACTATCAGGTCAAGACTCTGACCAATCTGTCGCCTTACCCCTGGGCCGGTCGGACGACTCCTCCGGGATCGGTGACCTATAGCCCGGTGTTCTTGCCGGTTTATGTCTGTCCGGAAGGCCAGTTCTCTGATCCGACGAACCCGGTCGACAATGGGTGCAACGCCACTAACGGTACGCTGAACCCGAATAACCCATACGCGGCGCAGGGCAATCTCGCGCGCCTTATCGGCCGTTACGATCGTCCGCGGCAGATTTATTCGAAGTCGCGTGCGTTGCGCGGCCAGATTGGCATTGACGGTTCGTTCGGCGACGACTGGAATTATTCGTTCGCCGCGGTCGCGTCCAATACCCGTTTGACCGTCAGGCAGAGCAACTACCTGATCCCCTCGCGGATCCAGGACGTGATTGCGAATGGTACGTACAACTTCATCGACCAGTCGCAGAATTCGGAGGAGGTTCGGAATTATATCTCTCCGGACAACACGACCATTTCCGAGTCGAATCTCTGGCAGGTGCAGGGAACGTTGGGTAAGGCGCTTCTGCAGCTTCCGGGGGGATCGCTGCAGGCGGCGGTCGGTGTGTCGTACCGGCATGAATCGATCGACAACCCGAGTGCTAACCCGGCCAACGATGCCCATCCGTATGACCGCTATTACGGCGTAAACTCGGTAGGTGCGGCCGGCAGCCGTAACGTGAAATCTGCGTTCTTCGAGATCAACGCGCCGATCCTCGATCAACTTGAGATCGACGCTTCCGGTCGATACGATGATTACTCGTCGGGTCAGAAGAACTTCTCTCCGAAGGTTGGCGCGAAGTTCACGCCCATCAAGCAGCTTGCCATTCGCGGCACGTTCTCGAAGGGCTTTCGTATTCCGAGCTTCAACGAAGCATATGGGCTTCCCACGACCGGATACGTCTCCAGCCAGGTCGATTGTTCGCAGTTCCCCGATTACTGTGCGGCTCACTCGTCGAGCGGTGACCCGGCGGATGCGAACCAGTATGCGACCGGAAACTACTCGTACGGCCTCACCTCGACGGGTAATCCGAGTCTGAAGCCGGAGAAGTCGACGAGCTACACTGCAGGTGTGGTGGTGCAGCCGGTTCGGCAGGTTAGCTTCACGGTTGATTACTGGCACATCAAGGTCAAGGACCTTATTGGCGGCGTGAACTATTCGGGGATCCCCGACCAGTATTATGCGAATAATGGCGTGGTGAACGTGCCGGGTGTGACAGTGCTTCCGGGCATTCCGGATCCTCAGTTCCCGAATGCCTTGCCGCAGCTCGGATTTATTCAGTATTCGTTCCAAAACGCAAACAGCCAAACCGTATCGGGGATTGATCTTGGCATGAATGCCAATGTCAATCTCACGCCGAACCTCAAACTGATCAGTAACGCGTCGGCATCTTATCTGATCAAGTATGAGAAGGTGTTCGACGACGGCACGGTGCAGCGGTATGATGGTACGCTCAGCCCCTGTGACGTGACGTCATGCTCGGGTGCCCCGAAATGGCGCGCTAACTGGCAGAACACCTTGCAGACCGGGCCGTATTCGCTGTCTGCCACGGCGTACTACACCAGTGGCTATGATCTGGCCTCGACCGACTACGGCGGCGTGAAGGGTGATTGCGCCAACAATGTGGGTGCGTCGGTTGTTACCTACAGCGATGGTAGCCCGGTGCTGTGTAAGGCGAAAGCGACGTGGAACGTCGACATGACGGGTAGCGTCAAGGTCAATGATCGTTTCACGTTCTACGTCAACGTCCTGAACGTCTTCGACATTGCTCCGCCGTTCGATCCGAGCGCTGCATACAGCATCTATCAGTTCAACCCGGCTTGGGCGGGACCGAACATCATGGGTCGCTACTTCCGCTTCGGCGCGAAGGTTGACTTCTAAACGAACGAAATAGGTACCATTTATGGGGCGGTCTTCTTCGGAGGGTCGCCCCTTTTTTTGGATTAGCCGTACCTTGCAGTTTCTCTATGTAGGATGACGCTCATGAAGAGCTTTTTTCTAATCACGGCAATATTGGTTGCTTTGAACCCTCCGGCAGGCGGGGCAGAAAAGTCTACCAAGCACGAAAAGCGCGTTTGCCATCGAGAGGCCAGTACAGGTTCGATCATGCCGAAGGTCGTATGTCGGACCGCAGCTGAAGCCAAAGCCGAAGCCGAGCGCGCTAAACGCGAAGCAGACGGCGCACGGCAGATTCAGCGGGAGCATATGCAAATGCAGACTCAGTCCGGTTCCGGCGGCTGAAACTGACCCTGTTGCTTCGCGACAGGGTCAGGCTACATTCGCGATCGGCGGAGTGTTCGACCTAAGTCAAGTCGATAAGGTCAGCCCCCCCCCATCGCCTTCATCGACCTTCACCGTCGCGCCGTCCTTGACCTTGCCCGACAGGATCATGTCGGCCAGCGGGTCCTGCAAATATTTCTGCACCGCCCGTTTCAGCGGGCGGGCACCATAGACCGGGTCGTAACCGACACGGCCCAGCCGGTCGCGCGCGGCGTCGGTCATGTCGATCTCGATCTTGCGATCGGCGAGCAGTTTCTGGACACGGCTCACCTGGATATCGACGATCGGCGCCATATGCTCGGCGCCCAGCCGGTGGAAAAGGATGATCTCGTCGAGCCGGTTGAGGAACTCTGGCCGGAAATGGCTGCGCACCACCTCCATCACCTGCGGCTCGACATCCTCGACCTTCTGCCCGTCGGACAGGTTGGTAAGGAAATTCGACCCCAGGTTCGAGGTCAGGATGATGATCGTGTTCGAAAAATCGACCACGCGTCCCTGACCGTCGGTCAACCGGCCGTCGTCGAGTACCTGCAACAACACGTTGAATACGTCGTTATGCGCCTTCTCGACCTCGTCGAACAGCACGACCTGATACGGCCTGCGGCGCACCGCCTCGGTCAGGACGCCGCCTTCCTCATACCCGACATAGCCCGGAGGCGCGCCGATCAGCCGCGCGACCGCGTGCTTTTCCATGAACTCGCTCATGTCGATACGCACCATTGCGTTCGAATCGTCGAACAGGAATTCGGCAAGCGCCTTGGTCAGCTCGGTCTTGCCGACGCCCGTCGGGCCGAGGAACAGGAAGCTGCCGAGCGGACGATGCGGGTCCTGCAAGCCGGCGCGTGAGCGGCGCACCGCGGTCGAAACCGCCTTTACCGCATCGGCCTGGCCGATCACCCGCTTGCCGAGCGCGTCCTCCATGTTGAGCAGCTTTTCGCGCTCGCCCTCGAGCATCTTGTCGATCGGCACACCGGTCCAGCGGCTGACGACCGAGGCGATGTCGTCGGCGGTCACTTCCTCGCGCAGCATCGCGCCCTCGGTCGCGCCCTGTGCCTCGGCCATCTGCTTTTCGAGCTGCGGGATGGTGCCATAGGACAGCTCGCCCGCGCGCGCGAGATCGCCCGCCCGCTGCGCCTGTTCGAGCTCGAGCCGCGCGGCGTCGAGCTGTTCCTTCAGCTTCGCCTCGGACTGGATCTTGACCTTTTCCGCCTGCCAGCGCTCGGTCAGCTCGGCCGACTGGCTTTCAAGGTCGGACAGCTCGTCCTCGAGCTTTGCCAACCGGTCCTGCGAAGCCTCGTCGGTTTCCTTGCGCAGCGCCTCGCGTTCGATCTTGAGCTGGATGATGCGGCGGTCGAGCGCCTCGATCTCCTCGGGCTTCGATTCGACTTCCATGCGGATGCGCGACGCCGCCTCGTCCATCAGGTCGATCGCCTTGTCGGGCAGGAAGCGGTCGGTGATGTAGCGGTTCGACAGCGCGGCGGCGGCGACGATCGCGCCGTCGGTGATCCGCACGCCGTGGTGGAGTTCGTACTTCTCTTTCAACCCGCGCAGGATCGAGATCGTGTCCTCGACCGTCGGCTCGTCGACGAAGACGGGCTGGAAGCGCCGCTGGAGCGCCGCGTCCTTCTCGACATATTTGCGATATTCGTCGAGCGTCGTCGCGCCGATGCAGTGCAGCTCGCCGCGGGCGAGGGCGGGCTTCAGCAGGTTGCCCGCGTCCATCGCTCCTTCGGACTTTCCCGCACCGATCAGCGTGTGCATCTCGTCGATGAACAGGATGATCTGGCCTTCGCCCGCCTTCACCTCGTCGAGTACGCCTTTCAGCCGCTCCTCGAACTCGCCGCGATATTTCGCGCCGGCGATCAGCGACCCCATGTCGAGCGCCATCAGCTGACGATCCTTCAGATTGTCGGGCACGTCGCCATTGGCGATACGCAGCGCGAGGCCCTCGGCGATGGCGGTTTTGCCGACGCCGGGGTCGCCGATCAGCACGGGATTGTTCTTGGTGCGCCGGGCGAGGATCTGGATCGTGCGGCGGATTTCCTCGTCGCGGCCGATCACGGGATCGAGCTTGCCGTCGCGCGCCGCCTCGGTCAGGTCGCGTGCGAACTTCTTGAGCGCGTCATAGCGGTCCTCGGCGCTCGCGGTGTCGGCGGTGCGCCCCCCGCGCAGCTCGTTGATCGCGGAATTGAGCGCTTCCGCCTTTACGCCTGCATCGGCGAGCGCCTTGCCCGCAGCAGTGTTCTTTGCGAGCACGAGCGCGAGCAACAGGCGTTCGACGGTGACATAGCTGTCGCCCGCCTTCTGCGCGACCTGTTCGGCCTGGTCGAGCACGCGCACCGCGTCGTTGGTCAGCCCCGGCGTTTGCTGCGCGCCCGAACCCGACACGCTCGGCACCTTGGCAAGCGCGGCATCGACTTCGCTCGCGGCGCGCTTGGCATCGCCACCCGCCTTCTGGATCAGTCCGGCGGCCATGCCCTCATTGTCTTCGAGCAGCGCCTTCAAAAGATGCTCGGGCGTGATCTGCTGATGGCTCATGCGGATCGCGACGGTCTGCGCGGACTGGAGGAAGCCCTTGGCGCGATCGGTAAATTTTTCGAGATTCATGCTTTTTCCCTGCTATCGTTCCCGAAAAGATAGTGTTGCACAAATGCAACACAAGGGGTTGGCTATCGGCAATGTGTGACTTAGCACGGCCGAGCGCAATCGGGGGATGATGCGGATATGAAATGGTTTTGGCGGATCGGCGGAGGACTGCTCGTCCTTCTCGTGCTGGTGGCGATCGGTCTGGCGGTGTGGGAACCGCTGACGGTCACGCGCGCCGCGCCGCCGCCCGCGCACCATTACGACGTTCGCATCGCGCGGGACGATTATGGGGTGCCGCACATCTTCGGAAAGACCGATCCCGACGTCGCCTATGGCATCGCCTATGCGCATGCGGAGGACGATTTCTCGACGCTGCAGGAAGTACTCGCGATGACGCGCGGCCGCCTTGGCGCGATGACCGGCAGCGACGGCGCAAAGACCGATTATGTGATGCATCTGCTCGACGTCCGCGGCACCGTCGCGCGGCATTATGACGAACAGCCCGCCGATGTCCGTGCGCTGCTCGACGGCTATGCCGCGGGGCTCAACCATTATGCCGATACGCATAAGGACCAGATCCGGCTCGCCAAGCTGTTTCCGGTGAATGGCCGCGACGTGGCGGCCGGGTTCGTGCTGCGCTCGCCGTTCTTCTTCGGTCTCGACAACGTCCTGGGGGCGTTGACCAAGGGCGAGCATATTCCTCGCGAGCCGAAGGGGCGGATGAAGCAGGCGCCGAACGTCACGCCCGCCGGCCCGCCCGAAATCGCCAAGGGTTCGAACGCCTTCGCGGTCGCGCCGAAACGCTCGGCGGACGGCGCGACACGGCTCGTCTCCAACTCGCACCAGCCCTGGCGCGGGGGTGTCGCCTGGTACGAACTCGTCGTCCATTCGGGGCAGGGTTGGGACTTTGCCGGCGCAACTTTTCCCGGCGCGCCCTATCCACTGCTCGGCCACAACAAGACGCTGGGCTGGACCAACACCGTCAACCGTCCCGACCTGATCGACGTGTACAAGCTCGCGCTCGACGACAGCGGCGAGCATTACCGGTTCGATGGCAAGATGATGCCGCTAGAACAGGAGCGCGTGTGGCTGCGGGTGAAGGTCGGCCCGTTCGTGCTGCCGATCCCGAAGACCGTGTACCGTGCGGTGCAGGGACCGGTGATCGAGAACGACAGGGGCGCGTTCGCGATCCGCTATGCCGGCATCGACGAGCTGCGCATGGTCGAGCAATATTACCGGCTCAACAAGGCGCGGAACTGGGCCGAATGGAACCGCGCGATGGCGATCCAGGGCGTGCCCGCGACCAACTTCATCTATGCCGACGATACGGGTCGCATCGCCATGATCTACAATGCGATGTTTCCGGCGCGAAAGCCCGGCTTCGACTATTCGGGCGTGCTCCCCGGCGACACCTCGCGCGACCTGTGGACCGGCACCGTGCCGTGGTCGGCGGTTCCGAAGAATATCGATCCCGCCTCGGGATTCGTCATCAACGCCAACGACACTCCGTTCCTCGCGGCGGGCGCGGGGGCGGAGCTCGACCCGAAGGACTATTCGCCGCTGCTCGGCATCGAGCACGACACCACCAACCGCGCCGTGCGCGCGGTAGAGCTTATGGAGGCCGACAAGTCGATCAGCGAGCAGGATCTCGAGCGCATAAAGTTCGACACCGCGATCAGCCGGCAGAGCTGGGCGTATCGCTGGTTCCAGGATATCCTCGCGGTCGATCCGCAGGGCGATGCGCAGCTTGCAAAGGCGCATGACGTGCTGGCGAAGTGGGACTGGAATTATGACGGCAAAGGCCCCGCCGACGCGCTCGCGGCAATGTTGCTCCGCACGGGCAACGAATGGCACTATTTCCGCAAGCCGGAAACCAGCCCGCGCGACGCGCTGAAAAAGGCTGCGGCGCATCTGCAGAAATATTTCGGTCGCCTCGATCCGCCGCTCGGCGAAGTGCTGCGGTTGCGGCAGGGCAAGGTCGATCTGCCACTCGACGGCGGGCCCGACGTGCTCCGCGCGATGGCGCGCTGGGACGTCGACGACGATGGTCGCCTCGCGGTGTTCCACGGCGACAGCTTCATCATGTTCATCACCTGGAGGCCCGACGGGAAGGTGCTGTCGAAATCGATCCAGCCGTTCGGCGCCGCGACCACGCGCCCGAAATCGCCGCACTATACCGACCAGATGAAGCTGTTCGCCGAGCACCGCTTCAAGCCGGTCTATTTCACCGCCGACGAACTGAAGGGCCATATCGAGCGCGAATACCGGCCGTGAACAAAGTAGTGCCCGAACGTTGCGCACCAATCGTCATCCCAGCTTTCGCTAAGGATGACGATGAGGAGGCCGTTACCCAACCTTCCCGTCACCCTCCCACGGCTTCTCGCGCAGGTTGAGGTGCGTCAGCTTCCTCTGCGCCAGCCTCGGCCCGAGGAAGCGGTAGAAATACCAGTCCTTCGCCGCGAACGGCGTGAAATGGTAGAGCAGCCGCTCGCCCATCGTCCACCGCACGCGCCGGCGGTCGGAGCGGCGCGGGGAGGGGATGCACCACAGCTCGTAGGGATAGGCCGCGCGGCCCTGCTTCAGCACGCGCTGCATGATCTCGTGGTCCATCAGTACATAGGGCCAGTATTTGTGGCTGTACCCGCCCGCCGCCTTCAGCGCGGCGGTGCGGAACGTCTGTCCGAAGCCGCCGGTATGCGTCTGTTTCGGCCATAGCCGGCTCGCCACCGCCGACCGCACGAAGCGCCTGCGCCGCGCCTCACGACCGTCGGGCGGGGCGGGGACGTCGACCGCCATCACCGCGACCAGGTCGTCCGGCCCCTTGTCATAGGTCGCCTGCGCCACTCCGAGATAATCGGGCGGATAGAAGGTGTCGGCATCGCCGAACGCGACGAACTCGGTATCGATGTGCGGCATCGCCGCTTCGAGCGCGTGAATCTTGCCGGGCGTGGCTTCGGTCAGGTGCCGCGCTTCGACACCGTCGAGCGTCGCTGCCACATTCCGGGCGATTTCCCCCGAACCGTCGGTCGAGCCATTGTCGATCAGGATCAGGCGAAAGCGCTTGAGCGTCTGGTCGCCCAGCGATTTCAACGTATCGGCCAGATAGTCCGCTTCGTTGTAATAGGCGATGACGAACGTCCAGCGGGGCGCGGTCATTCGGCAGCGATCCGCATCAGCGTCCGGCAGGCATGTTCGGACGAGGTCGGCCCGTGTGTCGCGACGACATGCGCGCGGGCTGACTCGCCCATCTGCGCGCGGCGCCTCGGGTCGTGGAGCAGACCGGAAACCGCGGCCTCATAGCTGTGGATATCGACCAGCGCACCGCACGAGCGCGGCACGACATCGGGGCCGAAATGATCGTTGAACGCGATGACCGGCAAGCCGCAGGCCATCGCCTCGGGGATCGCACGCGGATGATATTCGCGCCGTCCGGCGTGGAAATACAACCGCGACCGGTTGAGCAGTCCGGGCACCTCGCCATGCGCAACATGGCCGAGCCATTCGATCGCCGGATACCGCTTCGCAAGCTGCTTCGCCTGCGGCCCGCCGCCCGCCACCGCGATGCGATAGGTTGCCGAAAGCTCACCGATTTCGTCGAATCGTTTCCACCGCGCAAGCCGCGCCACGGCAACAACGTCCCAATCCTTGCGGCTGTCGGCAAGCGGCCGAAAACGCTCGGTATCGATGGTCTTGGGCAGCAGTTCCATCCTGTCGCGGGGGATGGGCTTTCGAAACAGGCGGCGCGGGGCGGCCAGCGCTTCGACCTGGATCTGCGATTCGGGGAACAGGAAGGTCGCGTGCGGCACGATCCGGCTCCAGTAATCGCCGCCGATGATGACCGCGAAGCGTCGGCGACCGGCGCGGAGCACCTTGTCGAACAGATGATATCCCGCACCGCCATTGGTGCCGATCAACACGAACAGGTCCGCCGGATCTTCGCGCGCGGCTTCGGCCATTGCGTCGCTGACATGATCGCGGCTCTTCGCTCCGGCGCGCGATGCTTCGAACAGGCGGATGGGGTAGGGCGACAGGCCGGGCAGGTCGGACTGCGTCTCGAACGCCTCGCGTCCGACGCCCCATAGCTCGACATCGACCCCCATCGCAGCTAACAGCCCGGGCATGCGGCGATCGCGATTGTCCCAGCGCAGCCATTCCGCCCGATCGGCGATCGTGTGATAGCTGGGATAGGTCAGGACGAAGATAATACGCATGGCAAGAATTTCGCTATCAGGCGCCGCAAGGGCTGACTAGGCTTCCCGAATGAACTGGTCCGACGACGGCCCCCTCGTTTCCTGTGTGATGGTGACCGCCGACCGAATGGGCCTTGCCCGCCGGTCGGTCGACTGTTTCCTGGCGCAGACCCACGGCAACCGCGAACTCGTGATCGTCGATGACGGAAGCGAGGACTATGCGCCGTTGCTCGAAGCGATACCTTCCGATCGATTGGTCTATCGCAAGGTCGAGAAGCGGCCCGAAACCACGCTCGGCGCGCTCCGGAACCTGACGCTGGAACTCGCGCGGGGACAGGTCGTGGCGCAGTGGGATGATGACGACTGGTACCATCCGCACAGGCTTTCGCGGCAGGTCGCGGAGCTTTGCGACAGCGTCGATGTCTGCCTGCTTCGCGGCACGCTGATGCATCTCGACGCGCCGATATGGTTCGATCACCCCTATGTCGGCACGTTGAAACCAGGTGTTCCCGGCAGCATCGTCCACCGCGCCAATCCGACCGCGCGCTATCCCGAAACCCGGCGTGGGGAGGATACGGTGTTTCTCGACAACTGGCCCGCGGACCGCATTCGCGTGATCGAGGCGCCCGAACTGTTCATCCGCGCCTTTCACGGCAGCAACACCTGGGAAGCCGAACATTTTCAGCGCCGCGTTCGCAACAACTGGTCGAGCGCGCTGGAATATTTCTGGCGCCGTCACGTGAACCGCGACATCTTTCGCCACAGCCGGTTCCGCCTCGGCCCGGCTGAACAGCAGGCATTTGCCATGTTCCTTGCCGATTCGCGCGCGGCGGGCCTGTTCGCGTGACCGAGTGGATTGAGAAACTTCGCGAATGGCTCGAAACGCCTGCCGCCAGGTTCGCGACGCGTCTGTTCCGCATTCTGTTCTTCGTCGCGGTTCTGGGATGGCTCGTCCTCAAGGTCCGTGCGATCGGCTGGCGACAGGTGCTCGACGCGCTGCCGACCAATCCGCTGTTCTACATCCTCTTCCTGTTCATGTTTCTGGCCTTGCCGGCCTCCGAAACGGTTATTTTCCGCATCATTCTGGGCGGCAGGATATTGCGCGAATTTCCCGTTTTCATCCGCAAGCGCGTCTTCAACTCGGCGCTGCTCGGCTATTCGGGAGAGGTCTATTATTTCCTCTGGGCGCAGAAACATCTCGGCGTTCCGGCGAAGAAGATACTGCTCGGCATCAAGGACAATGCGATCCTGTCTGCGCTGGCCTCGGCCGGGGTCACCTCCGCGCTGCTCGTCGCCTTTCTGCTGTCCGGTCGCGCGTCTAGCGTCGCGCGCTGGCTCGATTCGGCGACCGGCGGGCTGATCGCGGGTGCACTGATCCTCGCCTTCGTGATCCCGGTGGCGATCCGGCTCCGGCGTCAGATCATCTCGATCGCGCCGCGCGTCGCACTCACCGTGTTCGGCATCCATGTCGTGCGCATCTGCCTCGTCGTTCTGCTTCAGGCGACGCAATGGGCGGTCGTGCTGCCGCAGGAACCATGGACCGTGTGGCTGATCTTTCTGACCACGCAGATGGTCGTATCGCGCCTGCCTTTCGTTCCGAACCGCGACCTGCTGTTCCTGTCTGCCGGTCTTGAAATGTCCAACGTGATCGAAGGCCCCCGCGAGGCGATGGCGGGGCTGCTGCTTGCGGGCGGCGCGCTGACGCAGGGGAGCAATCTGATCTTCTTCCTGCTGACCTCGATCAAGCGGCGATCCGGCACGCCCGATGCCGAGGCGGAGGCCGAAGCGGGCGCGCTCGATGCCGATGAGGAAATCGGGCCCCGTCCGGCGCGGTAATCCCAAAAAATTCATCGGCCTGCGTGACGCTGCGTAATGCTGGGATACAGGCCATGCGAGTACGACTGCGTTCGCCAACTGGCTTGACAGGCGCTGCGGACGTGGCCGAGGTGGCGGGTGGCATCCACGTCCGCGACCCGTTGCGCGGGCTGCATCAAGGAGAGACGATCATGGCGAATGTCGACGGTACCTGGGACACGGTAACCAAGTCCCCGATGGGCGATCAGAAGGCGACGCTCAGCGTGGCGAGTTCGGGTGACACCTTCACCGGCACCTATTCGGGCCAGATGGGTTCGACCGAGATCCAGAACGGCAAGGTCGATGGCGACAAGCTGACCTGGCAGGTCTCGATCACCGTGCCGATGCCGATGACGCTCGATTGCGAGGCCACGGTCGATGGCGACACGATGTCGGGCACCGTCACCGCAGGCGCGTTCGGCAGCTTCCCGCTACAGGGAACGCGCCAGAGCTGACGGGCTCGGGCTCCGTAGTTTCAGACGCTTTCGAAGGGGCTCGCGCCGAATGGTGCGGGCCCCTTTTCCCATGCGGCATTTACTTATTGCGGTGAAGGGAGCAGTTTTCGCGCCGACCGAGTTCGAACCAAGGGGAAAATCGACGATGCGAACTGCGCTTCTCGCCGCGACCGCGGCTCTTCTGGCCCTTGCCGCCACCCAGACCTACGCGCAGACCGCTTCCGCCAAACCCGATCCGAACAGCCAGTATGACGAGCGCCCGGCCCAGCTCGATCTGTCGCATCAGGGCTGGAATTACGAAAAACGCGTCGTCGACATCCCGATGCGCGACGGGGTCAAGCTCCATACCGTCATCCTGATCCCCAAGGGCGCGCATGACGCGCCGATACTGCTGACGCGCACGCCCTATAATGCCGAGGGGATGACGGGCGGCGCGGGCAACAGCGCGAACCTTGCCGAGGTGCTCCAGCATTCCGACGGGCCGGCGGATGTGATCCTGAAGGGCGGCTATATCCGCGTCATTCAGGACGTTCGCGGCAAATACGGGTCGGAGGGCATCTATATGATGAACCCGCCGCCGCACGGCACCGACCTCAATCCGACCGATACCGACGATTCGACCGACACCTACGACACGATCGACTGGCTGGTGAAGAACGTGCCGGAATCGAACCGCAAGGTGGGCATTCTCGGTATTTCCTATGACGGCTATCTCTCGCTCACCGCGACGATCGATCCGCATCCGGCGCTGAAGGTCGCGGTGCCGATGAACCCGATGGTCGATGGCTGGCGCGGCGACGACTGGTTTCATAACGGCGCGCTTCGCGAAACCAACATGACCTATATCTGGGAGCAGGAGGCGACGCGGTCGAATGCCAATCCGTGGTTCTCCACCGTCTATGACGATTATGATTATTACATGCGCGCCGGTTCGGCGGGCGCGGCGGCGGACCAGCATAATCTGAACCAGATCGGCTTCTGGAAGAAGATTTCAGAGCATCCCGCCTATGACGAATTCTGGCAGAAACAGGCGATGGACAAGATCCTCGCAAAGCATCCGCTGAAGGTGCCGATGATGCTGGTCGACGGCCAGTGGGACCAGGAGGATATCTACGGTGCGCCTGCGGTCTATGCCGCGCTGAAGCCCAAGGATACGAACAACGACATGGTCTATATGACCATGGGGCCATGGTATCACGGGCAGGAGGTTCGCGACGGTTCCTCGCTCGGCAATATCAACTGGGATCAGGACACGGCGAAATGGTGGCGCTGGCACGTACTCGCGCCGTTCCTGTCGCATTATCTGAAGGGCACGCCGATGAATGTCGCGCCCGTCACCGTGTTCCAGTCGGGCACCAACGAATGGCACGAGCTGCAGGACTGGCCGAAGGCTCAGGCGAACAATCCGCTTTATCTGAAACCCGATGGCGGCCTCGGCTTCGACAAGGCGGCGGGGCCGATGCAGACGGCCGATTACATTTCCGATCCGGCGCATCCGGTCGTTTATCGCCCACGCCCGATCCCGCCGGTCTATGCGGAGGGGTCGACCTGGCACCAGTGGCTGACCGACGATCAGCGCTTTGCCGCCTCGCGTCCCGACGTCCTGACCTTCACCAGCGAGGTGCTGACCAAGCCGGTGACGATTGCCGGTCAGCCGGTGGTGCATCTCAATGCGTCGACCAGCGGCACCGACAGCGACTGGGTGGTGAAGCTGATCGACGTCTATCCCGATCAGGTGCCGAACGATCCCAAGATGGGCGGTTACGAATTCCCCATCGCGATGGACATTTTCCGCGGGCGGTACCGGGAATCGCTCAGTGACCCGAAGCCGATCACGCCGAACAAGCCGCTCGAATATACATTCGCGCTCCCCAATGCCGATCACGTCTTCCTGCCCGGCCACCGGATCATGGTGCAGGTCCAGTCGAGCTGGTTCCCGCTCTACGACCGCAACCCGCAGAAATATGTGAAGAACATCTTCTTCGCCAAGCCGGGCGATTTCCAGAAGGCGACGCAGAAAGTGACCGTCGCTGGAGACGGCGAGAGCTATATCGACCTGCCGGTCGTGTCGAAGTGAGCGGGGCTAAGATGGGCAAGTTGCTCCGCGCGCCGCTGCTGGCGGGGCTCGCCGTCCTGCTGACGGGCGCGCAGGCACCCGCGCCCGCGCAGACCGCTCAGGACGCAAACGAGCGGCCCGCGACGCTGCAGCAATCGACCTATGGCTGGAACTATACCCGGCGCGTCGTCGATATCCCGATGCGCGACGGGGTGAAGCTGCACACCGTCATCCTGATCCCCAAGGGCGCGAAGGACGCGCCGATCCTGCTCACCCGCACCCCCTATGATGCGGAGAGCATGACCGGTGAGGGCGGCAAGACCGGCGATCTCGCCACCGCGCTCCACGAATATGACAATGCAGACGATGTCATTGTCGAAGGCGGCTATATCCGCGTGGTTCAGGATGTCCGCGGCAAATACGGGTCGGAAGGCATCTATATGATGAACCCGCCGCCGCACGATACGAAGTGGAACCCGACCAGGACCGACGATTCGACCGACACCTATGACACGATCGACTGGCTGGTGAAGAACCTGCCTCAGTCGAACGGGAAGGTCGGCATCCTCGGCATTTCCTATGACGGCTTTACCTCGCTGATGCCGCTCATCGATCCGCATCCCGCGCTGAAGGTCGCGGTGCCGATGAACCCGATGGTCGATGGCTGGCGCGGCGACGACTGGTTCCATAACGGCGCGTTCCGCCAGAACGGCATGTCCTATATCTGGGAACAGATCGCGAAGCCGGACAATTCGCTGCCGTGGACCAACAATTATTACGACGAATATGAACAGTATCTCGCCGAAGGCGCGGCGGGGGAGGTCGCGCGCAAGCACGGTCTCGACCAGATCGGTTTCTGGAAAAAGGTGATCGAACATCCTGCCTATGACGAATTCTGGCAGGATGTCGCGATGGACCGGGTGCTGGCGAAACAGCCGCTGAAAGTCCCGGTGATGCTGGTCGATTCGCTCTGGGATCAGGAGGATATCTACGGCGCGACCGCGGTTTATCGCGCGCTTGAGCCAAAGGATACGGACAATGACAAGGTTTATCTGACGCTCGGCCCCTGGTATCATGGGCAGGAGATCGACGACGGCACGCATCTCGGTGCGATCCAATGGGGGCAGGACACCGCCAAATGGTGGCGGATGCACGTGCTGGCGCCGTTTCTCGCCCATTATCTGAAGGGTGCGCCGATGGACGTCGCGCCGGTCACCGCGTTCCGGTCGGGCACCAACGAATGGCTGCGGCTGGGCCATTGGCCGCAGGCGCCGTCCGACACGAAGCTTTACCTGAAGCCCGGCATGAAGGCCGGGTTCGATCGTGCGACCGGGGGCGAGCAGACCGCGGACTATATCTCCGATCCCGCGCATCCGGTGCCCTATGTACCCCGGCCCGACCGCGTGCTGAGCTATGACGACGATCACTGGACGGCCTGGCTGACCACCGATCAGCGGCACGCCGCGGCGCGGACCGATGTCCTGACCTTCACCTCCGACGTGCTGACCAAGCCTGTGACCATCGCCGGACGGCCGGTGGTGCATCTCAACGCATCGACATCGGGCAGCGACAGCGACTGGGTCGTCAAGCTGATCGATGTCTATCCCAGCATGGTCGGGACCGAACCGGAAATGGGCGGCTATCAATTCCCGATCGCGATGGACATCTTCCGGGGCCGGTATCGCGAGTCGCTGAGCGACCCCAAGCCGATCACCCCTGACAAGCCGCTGGAATACAGTTTCGCGCTGCCGCAGGCGAGCCATGTGTTCAGGCCGGGCCACCGGATCATGGTGCAGGTCCAGTCGAGCTGGTTCCCGCTCTACGACCGCAACCCGCAGAAATATGTGAAGAACATCTTCTTCGCCAGGCCCGACGACTTCCAGAAGGCGACGCAGAAGGTCACCGTCTCGGGCGACAATGAAAGCTATATCGACCTGCCGGTCGTTGCGAATTGAGGAAAGTGATCGTGGGAAATCTTATTCGTTCTTCGTTGCTTGCCGGTATTGCCGTCACGCTCGTCTCCGCTGCTCCGGCGCCGCAGGATCACGGCCAGGTCACGCCCGACATGGTGCAGACCGGCAACGACATCGTTTCGGATTGGCAGCAGCCCGAGGACAATTTCGATTACGTCAAGAAGGACGTGATGATCCCGATGCGCGACGGGGTGAAGCTGCATACCGTCATCATGATCCCGAAGGGCGCGCACGACCTGCCGATCCTGCTCGAGCGCACGCCCTACAATGCCAGCGGTTTCGCGCCCAACAACAGCCCGCACATGAAAGATGCGGTGTGGTCGGGCGACACCGACTGGGCCGATGGCAGCTACATCCTCGTCTGGCAGGACATTCGCGGCAAATACGGCTCGGAAGGCGATTATGTGATGGTGCGCCCGCCGCGCGGGCCGCTAAATCCGACCAAGACCGACGACACCACCGACGCCTATGACACGATCGACTGGCTGGTGAAGAATGTCGATCAGTCGAACGGCCGTGTCGGCATGATCGGATCGTCCTATGACGGCTGGACGGTGACGATGGCACTGCTCGACCCGCATCCCGCGCTCAAGGTCGCGGCACCCGAAAGCCCGATGGTCGACGGCTGGATGGGCGACGACTGGTTTCACAACGGCGCGTTCCGGCTTGGCAATCTCGACTATTTCACCGGCCAGATGACGCAGGCCGGTTCGGGGCCCAGCCTGCCGCGCTGGGGCTATGACGATTATTCCAATTTCCTGCGCGCCGGGTCCGCGGGCGCCATGGCGCGCGAGCACGGCCTCGACAAGCTGCCCTTCTGGCAGCGGCTGACCGCGCATCCGGCCTATGACGCCTTCTGGCAGTTGCAGGCGGTGGACAAGATGGTCGCTGCGCACCCGACCAATATTCCGACGATCTGGCTGCAGGGATTCTGGGACCAGGAGGATATCTACGGCGCGACGCATGCCTGGGAAGCGCTCAAGAAAAAGGGCTATGGCGACACCAACCATCTGGTGATCGGGCCGTGGTGGCACAGCCAGATCAACCGCTCGGCCGAACATCTCGGCCCGCTCAAATGGAAGGGCGACACCGCGCGCGACTTCCGCCAGCAGGAACTGATCCCCTTCTTCAACCAGTATCTGCGCGACGGCGCGCCCGCGCACCCGATGCCACAGGCGATGATCTACAACCCGGCCGAAAATCACTGGCAGGATTTCGCCAACTGGACGGTGTCCGACAAGCAGCAGCGCACGCCGCTCTATCTGCAGGCCGATATGGGCCTAGGATTCGGCAAGGCGGCGGCGGGCGAAGACAGCTACGTCTCCGATCCCGCCAAACCCGTGCCGTATCTCCAGCGCCCGATCCCCGCCGATAACGAGGATCGCTGGCGTACCTGGCTGGTGCAGGATCAGCGCTTCGTCTCCGATCGGCAGGACGTGCTGTCCTATCAGACGCCGGTGCTGACCAAGGCGGTGAAGCTCGAAGGCGCGCCCTTTGCCGACATCTTCGCCAAGACGACCGGGACAGCGGGCGATTTCGTGGTGAAGCTGATCGACGTCTATCCGCCGACCTATCCCGAACAGCCCGAAATGGGCGGGTATCAGCTGCCGATCGCGCTCGACATCCTGCGCGGGCGCTATCGCAACAGCTTTTCCGATCCGTCGCCGATCCCGGCGAACAAGGTGCAGGAATACAAGTTCCGCCTGCCGACGGTGAACTACACGTTCAAGCCCGGCCACCGCATCATGGTGCAGATCCAGTCGACGCTGTTCCCGGTCTATGACCGCAATCCGCAGAAATACGTCCCCAACATCTTCCACGCCAAGCCGTCGGATTATCAGAAGGCGACGATCAGCATCCAGCACGGTGCACCGGGCGCCAGCGCGGTGCTGCTGCCGGTAGTGGGGCAGTAGGAAAGACAAGGGGCGGGGCCGCGGTCTCGCCCCTTCCACCGTCTTGCTGAACTCGTTTCAGCATCCACGGCGCAACGGGTGGCTGCGGGCGATGTGCACGGTGGACCCTGAAACAAGTTCAGGGTGACGAGGCGCTCGAGTGCATGGTCCGGCCCGTCATCCCCGCGACGGGTCTGCTACCGCCATACCCGCGTGACGTGGCCCATCTTCCTACCGGGGCGAATCTCGGTCTTGCCGTAGAGGTGCAGGTGCGCCTCGGGGTCGGCGATGATCTCGGGCCAGCGTTCCGCCTGATCGCCGATCAGATTTTCCATCTCGACCCGCGTGCCGGTCACCGCGGTCGATCCCAGCGGCAAACCGCAGATCGCGCGGATATGGTTTTCGAACTGGCTCGTGACCGCACCCTCGATCGTCCAGTGGCCGCTATTGTGCACGCGCGGGGCCATCTCGTTGAAGATCGGGCCATCCTTGCCGGCAAAGAATTCCAGCGTCAGCACCCCGACATAGTCGAGCGCGTCGGCGACGCGGCCGGCGAGCGCCGCCGCCTCGGTCCATTGCGACGCCACTTCGGCCGGCGCAGGAACGGTCGACTTCGCCAGGATGCCGTCCTCATGCCCGTTGAGCGGCGGCGGATAGCTGGTGATCGATCCGTCCATGCCGCGCGCCAGCACGATCGAGAATTCGTGGTCGAAAGTCACGAAGCCTTCGAGGATCGCGGGATTGCCCCCGATCGCATCCCACGCCGCATCGGCATCGTCCGCGCTCGCCAGCCGCGCCTGACCCTTGCCGTCATAGCCGAAGCGCGTGGTCTTGAGGATCGCCGGGCAGCCGATCTCGGCGATCGCTGCGTCCAGTTCCTCGCGGCTTCTCACCTCGCGCCACGGCGCCGCGCGCCCGCCCAGCTTCTCGACGAAGCTCTTTTCCTCAGACCGGTTCTGCGCGATCGCGAGCGCCTTTGCCGAAGGGCGCACCGGCACCAGCTCGCCCAGCCGCGCGATCGGGTCGGCCTCGATATTCTCGAACTCGTAGGTCACGACATCGACCGCCTTCGCGAATTCTGCGAGCGCCGCGTCGTCATCATAGGCCGCCTCGGTGAAGGCGTTGTTGACGTCGCAGGCCGGGCCGGGGCGCGGCGCGAAGACATGGATGCGATAGCCGAGCTGCGCCGCCGCGACGCCCAGCATCCGGCCAAGCTGACCGGCGCCGATGATGCCGATCGTCGATCCGGGCGGCAGCATCGTCATTCGGGTTCGTGCGCCACGCTGTCGGTCTGCTTCGCGCGCCACGCGTCGAGCCGTTCGGCCAGCGCGTCGTCGGCGGTCGCGAGGATCGCCGCCGCCATCAGCCCGGCATTGGTTGCGCCCGCCTTGCCGATGGCGAGCGTGCCGACGGGAACGCCGCCGGGCATCTGGACGATCGACAACAGGCTATCCATGCCGTCGAGCGCCTTCGACTGCACGGGCACGCCCAGCACCGGCAGCCGCGTCATCGACGCCGCCATGCCCGGCAGATGCGCCGCGCCGCCCGCACCGGCGATGACGACCTTCAGCCCGCGCTCGACCGCGCTTTCGGCATAGTCGTACAGGCGCTTCGGCGTCCGGTGGGCAGAGACGACCTTGACCTCGTGCGGCACGCCCAGCGCGTCGAGCGCGTCGGCGGCATGGCGCATCGTCTCCCAGTCGGAGGTGCTGCCCATGATGATGCCGACCAGAGGTGATTCCGCCATCGTTTCGCCTGTTTGCGCGTCAGGAAGCGGCATGTCCTAATGGCCGGACGGGGCGAGGGCAATCGAAGTTTCTGTAACGCCTGACGTTCGTCTGGGTGACGAACGAGGTACGGAAGGCCTCACCGCTCGTGCAGGTAATAACGTTCCTTCGCCTGCATGTCGTCGTCCAGCTCGTACACCATCGGCTGGCCGGTCGGGATTTCGAGGCCGGTGATCTCGTCGTCGGGGATGTTCGACAGGTGCTTGACCAGCGCGCGCAGCGAATTGCCGTGCGCGGAGATCAGCACGCGCTGGCCGGCGCGCAGTTCCGGCACGATGCGGTTTTCCCAATAAGGCAGCACGCGCGCGATCGTGTCCTTCAGGCTTTCGGTCGAGGGGATGTCGATATCGGCGTAGCGGCGGTCCTTCTTCAGGTCGAACTTGCTGCCCGGTTCCATTTCAGGCGGCGGCGTGTCGAAACTCCGGCGCCAGATATGGACCTGCTCGTCGCCGTGCTTGGCCGCGGTCTCCGCCTTGTCGAGTCCCGTCAGCCCGCCATAATGGCGTTCGTTCAGTCGCCAGTCCTTCTCGGTCGGCAGCCACAGCC
Source organism: Stakelama marina (assembly GCF_018122655.1). Lineage (GTDB taxonomy): Bacteria > Pseudomonadota > Alphaproteobacteria > Sphingomonadales > Sphingomonadaceae > Sphingomonas > Sphingomonas marina. Next base: position 161,840 of record NZ_JAGRQC010000002.1, on the reverse strand, counting down.
GGTCCATCACCTCGAGCGCGATGTTAAGCGTCTTGATCGCGCGCTTCTGAAAGCTGGTGAAGGTCATGTCGAAGTCGAAGCCCTTCTCGGCGAGCAGCTTGCCTGCCTCACCGGCTTCCGCCACGCCCTTGCTGGTAAGGTCGACATCCCACCAGCCGGTGAAGCGGTTTTCCAGATTCCATTCGGACTGGCCGTGGCGGATGAGGACGAGCGTGGGCATGGACTAGGGCTCCTATGGTCGCGGTTGCGCAGCGCTTAGCCGCTTTGCTTCGACATTTGAACCATCGACGCCGCTATGGCGCCGGGTTCCGGTCGCTACCCGAACCGTGGAGCAGGCCGGTTGTTCCGCTGTCGCTCAGCCTGCCGGAAGCGCTGCGTCATCCGCAGAGGCCGGCCATGTCGGCGCAGCGCCCAGCGAGGCGGTCAGGGACGCGGTGCCTGCACCCGGCGACAATGTCGTGTCGAGTACGGGCGGGTGATAGGCGGCGAATGCGTCGTTCCGGCCGCGGCCGTGCAACGCATCGATTTCCGCCTGTCGGCTGTGCAGATAAAAGCTGCGGGCGGACGCATAGGGGTCGTCGCTCGCCTGCATCTTGCGGAACCGTTCGTCGAATTGCGCGCGGTGATCGACCGAACGGAGCACGTTGGTCGAAGTAGCATAGCGCGTATCTGTGAATGGTTTGCCGATCGCCACGGGCAACAACATCCGGTCGATACCGTTTCCGACCAGATCGCGCAGTGTGGTCGGCCCGATCAGCGGGAGGAACAGGAACGGCCCCGGCTTTACGCCGTAATAGCCCAGCGTGTCGGCGAAGCCGTTGGCGCGCTGCGGCAGGTGGAAGGGCTTGCGCTTCGCCACGTCGATCAGACCGGCCAGCCCGACGGTGGAATTGATCGCGAAACGGCCCAGCGTTTCCGCAGCCTTTCCCGGCTTCAGCTGGAGCAGGAAGTTGAGGAATATCTCGGGCTCGCGAAGATTGTTGAGAAAGTTTCTGAGGCCGCTGCGTACCGGTTTGGGCAGGTCGTGCTTGTACGCCATGGCAACCGGGCGGACGAGGGCCTTGTCGGCGGCCTGCGTCGCGGCGAACGACTTCGCGTTCACCCGCTCGAGCGGATCGCCCGGCGTGTGAAGCGGATTGGCCTCGACGACGATCTCGCCGCCGCTGTCGCCCGTATTCGCGGGTGGGGGAGGGGCTGGCGGCGCAGCGACGGTCGCCTGATTTCCTTCCGCCGCGCTTTGCCACGGCGTGCCGGTCGGGGCGGCCATCGTGCGATAGGATAGCGGCGGGGCGAGACGATCGGGAGCAATCGCCGGCATCGCGGCCGGCGAGCCGGCGAGCGCCGCGGCGGCGAGCGTCGGGATAATCACGACAGGTTCCTTTCGGTCGCCCGCCCTTTGTCGGGGCAGGCGAAGTACGGCTTCATCCTGCCCCTTGGACGCCGCCGACCTGCCATATCCGCACGTCCGTTTTTCGGTTGATCGGCGCTACAGCGTCCGTGTCATGAAACGGGTGAAGGGGTCGCCTTCGGGATAGTCGCCGAATGCGCCGCAATCGGTGAAGCCGAACATGCGGTAGAGTTTGTATGCGGGCTCGAATGCCTCACCGCTACCGGTTTCCAGGCTGACCCGGGCATAGCCGCGTTCGCGCGCGACCGACAGGATGTGCGACAGCATCGCGGCACCGACGCCGCGGCGCAGATGGCCGGGGTCGGTACGCATCGACTTGATCTCGCCGTGCTCGCCGTCGAGTTCCTTCAGCGCGCCGCAGCCGAGCGCGGCGCCGTCCTCCCAGATGCTCCAGAAGGTCACGTTCGGCTGCTGCAACCCGGTCAGATCGAGAAAGTGGCAGCTGTCGCGAGGCGAGTTCGCCTGCATTGCCTGCGCATGCAGCCTGAGAAGCGCGCCGATCTGCGGCTCGTCGAGCCCGCCCTCGCGAACTTCCATTCAGATATCGTCGATCATGTCGGCGAGCACGTCGAGACCGGCATGCGCGAGCCGCTTGCAGCGCTCGGGCGACCAGGCGAATTTCGCGTCGGCATTGGGATCGTGATCCTTGAACGGCATTTCCAGCGTCATCGACAGCGCGCCGTATCGCTCGGCCATCTGGTTGGTCGACATCGAAAGATTGGCCTTGCCGGGCGCTGCCTTGTCATACCCTTCCTTGGTCTGGAACTCGGGCGTCGCCGCCTCCAGCCGCCGGGCATAGTCGGTGAACTTGTCGCCAAGCGTGTCGGTCCACGACGGAATGCCCTCGAACCCGGCGAGGAAGTTTGCCGGGATCGCCTCGTCGCCGTGAATGTCCATCGCGACATCGACGCCGGTTTCATCCATCTTCGCCTTGACGAGGAAGACTTCCGGGCTCTTCTCCATCGTCGGGGTGTCCCATTCGCGGTTCAGGTTCGTTCCCACCGCATTGGTGCGAAGGTGGCCGCGATATGAACCATCGGGGTTCATGTTGGGGATGATGTGCAGCGTTGCCTTCTGCCGCAGCGCCTTCGCCGTATCGTCGTCCGGATCGGTCAGCTTTTCGAGCGCGCCTTCCATCCACCATTCGGCCATCGATTCGCCGGGGTGCTGGCGGGCATAGAGCCAGACCTGCTTCGGGCCGTTGCCGACCGTCAGATAGTCGAGCGACCGCCCGTCGAGCGTCTTGCCGAGCTCGGCATGGCTGACCCCGTCCTTCAGCGCCATATCGGCGACCAGCTGGTTGTGCCGCTCGACGGTATAGGGCGCGAAATAGGCGAACCACGCCATGTCGGTGGAAAAGTCGTGGCTGAAGCGAAGGACGCCGTCGCTATAATCGGTCTCGGTCACCGGCCAGCTTTCGCGGTCGGTGCTGACGCGCGTCTTATATCCCGGCCAGCCGAACGGATAGGCCGACTTGCCGGCATTCAGGATGCGGAACGTCAGCGTGCGGCCCTTCGCGCCGGCGACGCGAAAATAGAACCACTGAAAGAAGTCCGAATCCTTGTCCTTGACGATTTCGAGGTCGACGCGGTCGCCATCGACCGAGACGAGGCGGATATTGCCGCCGTCGAAGGCGGATGTGATCTGTATGCTCATTTCACAGTAGTAGTAATGCCGGACTCTCCGGGGAACCCCTTGAACAGCGCAGAGGCCAGCTTGTCGGCCACCATTTTCGGCTGCGCGTCCTCCGCGCCGCTGATCGACTGGGTGACCGCACGGCCTTCCCAGACCGTCGTGTCGTCGCTGCGTCGGCGGATCTGCACGGCAAGCTCGGTGCCGATCACCTGCCGCGTACCGCCGCCGATGCCGATATTGGCGCCGCCGCCGACACCTACGTTGCCGCCCACAGAGCCTCCGCCGATGCCGATCGAAAATGGCGAGCGCTTGCGGATCACGCCCATCGGCGCACGCGTGAACGACATCGCGGCGATATATTCGGACGATTCGCTGCCGGGCGCGGGGGTAAAGCCGATCGCCTGCATCTCGCGGCGTACCGCGGCGGCATAGCTTTCATATTCGGGGCTGATCGTGTCGCCCGTCTTCAACGGTTCGACGGTGAAGCTGGCGCGCGTCAGCGGCGCGTCGAGGTGATAGCGGGTCACATCGACCGGCCCCATGCCCGGCGTCGCGCATCCCCCCATCAACAGCGCCACCGCGCCCAATGCGATCATTCCGGTCTTACGCATAGATACCTGCCTCCTGTCGCGCCGAGTAAACGGTCTGTCCCGGCCGGATGCCGTGGTAGCGCGTCTGGAGGTCTGCCGCTACCGCCTTGGCGGCCGTCCTTGACTTGCGCGCGCTCGGGCTATAGGCGGGCGCCTCTTTACCGACATCCACAATTATTTCGAGAAGCGAGCCGATCATGAAGATCGTCAATTCACTGAAGTCGCTCAAGGGCCGTCACCGCGATAACCGCGTGATCCGTCGCCGTGGGCGCACCTATGTCATCAACAAGACCGTGCGGAAGTTCAAGGCACGCCAGGGCTGATTCGCATGGCGGATAGTCCGTCCGCCGTTATCTTCGATATCGGCAACGTTCTTTTCCGCTGGGATCCGCGGTTTTTGTACGAGCGCCTGATCGACGACGATCGGGCGCTCGATGCGTTTCTACGCGATGTCGTGACGCTGGAATGGCATTTCCAGCACGATGCCGGCCGCCCGTTCGCCGAGACCTCGGCCGAACTCGCCGCCGAATATCCCGAACATGCCGATCTGATCGCCGCCTGGGGTCCGCGTTTCAACGACAGCGTCAGCGGGCCGGTGCCGGGCATGCACGACATCGTGCGAAAGCTCGATTCGGCAGGCGTTCCGCTGTTCGCGCTGACCAATTTCTCGGGCGAATTTTTCCCGGCGTTCCGTGAGGAATGGACCGAACTGTTCGATCGTTTCCGCGACATCGTCGTCTCGGGCGATGAGAAGCTGGTGAAGCCCGACCCCGCAATCTACGCCCTCGCGCTCGACCGCTTCGGCCTGACTCCGCAAGAGGCGCTGTTCGTCGATGACAATCCGGCGAATGTGAAGGCTGCGGCGGACGCCGGCATCCATGCCGTTCACTTCACCGACGCCGATGCGTTTCGGCGCGAGCTCGAATCGACCGGCTTGTTACAGGCCGCCCGGGCCTAGCGTTTCTACGCCTTCCGCTGACGTTCCTCGATCAGGTCGAGCAGTGCGTCGGCCGCCTTGCTGCGATATCGTTCCTTGTGGCGCAGGCCGAAAAACGGGCGCGCCCTGTCGCTCAGCGGCATCGCATGGAGCATCTGCGACGCAAGCGAAGGCGCGACCACCAGCGACGAAAGCGCCGCGATCCCGGCGCCTGACTCGACAGCGGTGCGGACGCTTTCGTTCGACGGAAGTACCAGCGCCACATCAAGCGAGGCAGCAGCGACGCCGACTTCACCGAGATGGTTTTCGAAGGTCGACCGCGTGCCCGATCCCGGTTCGCGCAATACCCATCGCTGACGCTTCAGCCACGTCGCGTCGGGCGTTTGTTTGTCGAATGGCGTGGCCTGTATCAGGAGCAGCCGATCTTCGCCGATCTGCCACTGGGCAAGCGCTGCGTCGTTCACTTCGCCTTCGACGATGCCCAGGTCCGCTTCGCCGTCGCGCACGCGTGCCGCCGCCTGTTCGGTATTGCCGATCGCCAGATCGACGGTGAGCGCGGGATAGCGTGCGCGGAATGCAGCGAGGATGGGCGGCAGCCAATATGCGGCGATCGTCTGGCTCGCCACCACCCGAAGCGTGCCGCGTTTCAGTCCGCCCATTTCGTCCAGCATTGCCTGGGCGGCCGCTGCCCGTCCCAACACCCCGCGCGCTTCGCTCAGGAAGGCGCGCCCCGTTTCGGTCAGCGTGATCCCTCGGCCGACGCGGTGAAACAGTTTGACCGCGTGCCGTTCCTCAAGCGCGGCAATCGCCGATGACGCAGCCGATTGGGTGATGTTCAGCGCGCGAGCGGCACCGGTCATGTGCTCGCGCTCGGCGACCGCGACGAAAATACGAAGCTGTTCGAGCGTCATCCGCGACCGGTTAGCACAACCAATCTAGAAACGCGATTGAAACGATAAAAATCATCCGTTGGATCGATTATATGCTGCGCGGTTAGGGGGCGACCGAAAGGAAGCCCATGACCGTTATCCGTCTCGCCCGCCCGTCATACCGCGCGCCCGCCGCCATGTTCCGGCTGCTGCCCGGCATTGCCCTGTGTCTCGCCGTCACGCTCTCGGCCTATGCGCTGGCTGCGGGGGAACGAGCGATGTTCGGTGTCGCCTGGCTGGAAGCGCTGGTGCTTGCGATCCTCGTCGGAACGGTGGTGCGCAGCGTCTGGACGCCCGGTGCGGCCTGGCATCCCGGCATCGCCTTCAGCGCCAAATATCTGCTCGAGGTCGCAGTCGTATTGCTCGGCGCGTCGATCAGCGCCTCGACGATCGTCGCCGCCGGATCGGCATTGCTCGGCGCGATTGCCGGAATCGTTGCCGCCGCCATCCTGGTCAGCTTCGCGCTGGGAAGGCTGTTCGGGCTTTCGGTTCGCATGGCGCTGCTCGTCGCGTGCGGCAATTCGATCTGCGGCAATTCGGCGATCGCGGCCGTGGCGCCCGTGATCGGCGCCGATGGCGACGATGTTGCCGCCTCGATCGCCTTTACCGCGGTCCTTGGTGTCGTTGTGGTCCTCGGACTGCCGGTGCTCGGCATTGCGCTGGGGATGAGTGCGACCGCGTTCGGTGCGCTTGCCGGGCTGACCGTTTACGCCGTTCCGCAGGTCATTGCCGCTGCATCCCCGTTTGGCGCCGCGGCGATCCAGATGGGCACGCTCGTCAAGCTGGTGCGCGTCCTCATGCTCGGGCCGGTGTGCTTCGTCCTGTCGCTCGTGGCCCCGCATATCGCGCCGCAGCCTGAGGGCGACGACGATGTCGTTGCCGGAGAGGCGGCGGGCGGGCGGCCCAGCCTGGGCAAGCTGGTGCCGTGGTTCATCCTCGGTTTCCTCGCCATGGTCGCGGCGCGTTCGCTGGGCCTCTTCCCGCACGCGGTGCTTGCGCCGGTCGCCGCGGTCGCCACCGTGCTGACCGTCGTGTCGATGGCGGCGCTCGGCCTGGGAGTCGATGTGCGATCGGTGGCAAAGGCCGGGGGGCGGGTGACGCTGACCGTCATCCTGTCGCTGGTCGCGCTGGGCGCGCTCAGCTTCGCGGTGCTCAGCCTGTTACGGATCGGATAGAGTGGTGGGACGGGATGGCCGCCCCATCCGCCGCTATCGCTCTTCGCCGTAATTCTTCAGCTCGTCGCCGATCAGGCGGACGACGTGAAGCACATTGGTGCTGCCCGGCGTGCCGAAGGGAACGCCTGCACACAGGATCAGCCGGTCGCCCGCGCCCGCGATCTTGTGGCGCAGCGCCATGCGCTTGGATTTCGCGACCATTTCCTCGAACGAGCCGACATCCTTGGTATGCACCGCATGGACGCCCCACAACAGCCCCAGCCGCCGGGCGGTTTCCTTTTTCGGCGTCAGCACCATGATCGGCACCGACGGACGCTCGCGCGCGATGCGGCGGGCGGTCGAGCCTGACATCGTGAAGCAGATGATCGCCGTTGCCGTCACCGTGGTCGTGATCGACTTCGCCGCTTCGGCAAGCGCGTCGGCGGTGGTCGGATCGGGATGCAGCACGGTGAAGTGGACGCGCTCGCCATGCGCGGGATCGCGCTCGACCGCTTCGGCGATCGAATCCATCATCTTCACCGATTCGACCGGCCAATCGCCGGCCGCGCTTTCGGCGGACAGCATGATGGCGTCGGCGCCGTCATAGACCGCCGTCGCCACGTCGGACACTTCGGCGCGCGTCGGGGTGGGGGCCTGGATCATCGATTCGAGCATCTGCGTCGCGACGATCACCGGCCGACCCAGCCGGCGCGCGGTCTCGACGATGCGCTTTTGCAGCGGCGGCACCGATTGCGGCGGCAGTTCCACGCCCAGATCGCCGCGCGCGACCATCACGCCGTCGCACATCTCGACGATTTCGGACAGCCGCGCGACCGCGCTCGGCTTTTCGATCTTTGCGAGCAGCGATGCGCGCCCCTCGATCAGCTTGCGCGCCTCGGCAAGGTCTTCGGGACGCTGCACGAAGCTCAGCGCGACCCAGTCGACACCCTGGTCGAGCGCAAAGGCAAGGTCCGACCGATCCTTTTCGGTCAGCGCCGCCATCGGCAGCACCACGTCGGGAACGTTCAGGCCCTTCGAATTGGACAGCGTGCCGCCGACCTCGACCTCGGTAACGATCTGGTCTTCGTCATGCTCGACGACGCGCAGCACCAGCTTGCCATCGTCGAGGAGCAGGCGCGCATCGTTCTCGATCGCCTCGAAAATCTCGCGGTGCGGCAGCTCGACGCGCGTCGCGTCGCCCGGTGTCGGATCGCGGTCGAGGACGAAGCGCGCCCCCTTTTCGAGCTGCGCCTTGCCGCCGTCGAACTTGCCCACGCGAAGCTTCGGCCCCTGCAGATCGGCAAGGATCGTGCTCGGGCGACCGAGTTTCTTTTCCAGCCCGCGGATCGCCTCGATCAGCGGAATCTTCGATTCTTGGTCGCCATGGCTCATGTTGATGCGGAACGCATCGGCACCGGCGGCGAACAGCTTTTCGATCATTTCCGGGCTGCTGCTGGCGGGGCCGAGCGTAGCGAGCACGCGGACCTTGCGGGTGCGGGGGGCGGTGACCTTGGTCATGGGGAGGAAGTCCTTGGCTTGTCCGCGCCCGCCTCTACCCCATATCGCTCATCAATCAACCGTGGAGGGACGAAATGCCCGATCTTCGAACGCTGGACGACAAAATCGCGGCCGACGCTTTCCGCCGCCTGGTCGGCCATCTGCGCCACCGCACCGATGCCGAGAATATCGACCTGATGGGCCTGGCCGGATTCTGCCGCAACTGCCTGTCCGACTGGATACAGGAAGCGAGCGAAAAGGCCGGCCAGCCGCTCGACAAGGACGCGGCGCGGCGCATCATCTACGGCATGCCCTATGCCGACTGGAAGGCGAAGCATCAGGGCGATGCGACCCCCGAACAGCTCGAGCGGATGAAGGAAAGCATGACGCGCAATCCCAGCGACGCCGATCTCGACGAAGCGCTCGACGAGAGCTTTCCGGCGAGCGACCCGCCGGCGATGACCGAACCCAATCGCTGAGCCCAATACGCTCTTGAGCGTGTCGCCGCGCTCGCTTACGACGCGCGCCACACAGTTTTGGAGAATCTGATGAGCGACAGTATTTCTGCCGAACAGCTGCGGCTGTTCATCGAGCGTATCGAGCGCCTCGAGGAAGAGAAGAAGGGCATCGCCGACGACATCAAGGATGTCTATAACGAGGCGAAGTCGACCGGTTTCGACACCAAGACGATGCGTTCGATCGTTCGTTTGCGTAAGATGGAAAAGCACGACCGCGACGAGGCGGAGGCGCTGCTCGAGACCTACAAGGCAGCGCTCGGCCTCGCCTGAACCAGCTTTTAGGAGGCACCGATGATCCTGACGACCACCCCGACCATCGAGGGCAGAACGATCGACCGCTATCACGGCGTCGTTACCGGCGAGGTGATCATCGGCGCCAACATCTTCCGCGACCTGTTCGCCGGTATCCGCGATATCGTCGGCGGACGCTCGGGCAGCTACGAAAAGGCGCTGGGCAGTGCCCGACAGGAAGCGTTCGATGAAATCTCGCGCCGCGCGACCGATCTCGGTGGCAACGCCGTCGTCGGCATCGACATCGATTACGAGGTTATCGGCGAGCGCGGTTCGATGCTGATGGTCTCGGTATCGGGCACCGCAGTCACGGTCAGCGGCTGAGGCTTGCGGCGCGTGCCCGAATGTACGGAAGCCGCTGCGGGTTCCGAAAATTGGCTTGATTCGCGTCGGAACTTGGTCAGAGCATGGCTAGTGCTGGGCCCGACGATCCTTGGGTTTTATCCGTTCACCGGGCTAATAAATCCACTATGGGGAAGTTTGGCCGGTTGGCCGCTTTATCTCGCAGCACAGGGACACCCTGTATACGGCCCACACCCTTGGTATGAGCTTGTCGCTTTCGTGGGCGGGCCTCTCGTCGTTTTTATTCTGCGATTCTTCCTCTCCGGACTATTGTTGAACTGGCGAACCCGCTGGCGCTGGCCGCTTGTCATTTTTTGGTCGCTTTCGTCGCTGGCTGTCATACCCGTTGACCGCGTCGCAACACTGCTTCCCGGCTTGCCTGTCTGGTGCGCCTGTGAATAGCGCGATAGTCGCATAGCTGCATGCAGCGCTTGAGCAGAGCGATATGATGGGTCTAGAGCACCGCTTCACAGTTGGTTGATTCACGAAGGCGTCATGGCAGGCCATTCCAAATTCAAGAACATCATGCACCGCAAGGGCGCGCAGGATAAGAAGCGCTCGGCGATGTTTTCCAAGCTCAGCCGCGAAATCACCGTCGCGGCAAAGATGGGCATGCCCGATCCGGACATGAACCCGCGCCTGCGCGCCGCCGTCAACGCGGCCAAGGCGCAGTCGATGCCCAAGGACAATATCCAGCGCGCGATCGACAAGGCGACAGGCGGCGATACCGACGCCTATGAGGAAATCCGCTACGAAGGCTTCGGCCCCGGCGGCGTGTCGCTGATCGTCGAAGCGCTGACCGACAACCGCAACCGCACCGCGACCAATGTCCGCACCGCGATCACCAAGAATGGCGGCAACATGGGCACCGCCGGTTCGGTCAGCCACGGCTTCGACCGGCTCGGCCTCATCACCTACCCGGCGAGCGTCGGCGGCGAGGAAAAGGTGCTCGAGGCCGCGCTCGAGGCCGGTGCCGACGACATCGCGTCGAGCGAGGACGGACACGAGATCTGGACCGAGCAGGACCAGCTCCACGAGGTCGCGGCGCAGCTCGAAAAGTCGCTCGGAGAGGCCGAGAGCGTCAAGCTCGCCTGGCGCCCGCACGTCATGGTCGAGGTCGATGAAGGCGACGCCCAGACGCTGTTCAAGCTGATCGACGCGCTCGACGACGACGACGACGTCCAGACCGTCTGGGGCAATTACGACGTCTCCGACGAGGTCATGGAGAAGCTCGGCTGATCATCCTCGGTCTCGACCCCGGGCTCGGCACGACCGGCTGGGGGCTGATCCGCGCCGAGGGCAACCGGCTGTCGCATCTCGGCAACGGGCATCTGAAGACCGATACCAAGGCGCCGCTGCCGCGCCGGCTTGCGCATCTCGACGCGATGGTCGCGGCACTGGTCGTCGACCACGCGCCCGATGCTGCGGCGGTCGAGGAAGTGTTCGTCAATTCGAACCCGCAATCGACGCTCAAACTCGGTCAGGCCCGCGGGGTCGTGCTGGCGGCGGCGGCGCGTGGCGGGATCGACGTCGGCGAATATGCCGCGCGGCTGGTCAAGAAGTCGGTGGTGGGCGTCGGCGGCGCTGACAAGCGTCAGGTCCATGCCATGATCCAGCACCTGTTGCCGGGCGCGAAGATCGTCGGCGCCGACGCGGCCGACGCGCTGGCGGTGGCGATCTGCCACGCGCATCATCTGGCGAACGCCGGACTGCGCGCTCGGATCTCCTGATTAGGTCGGAAGGGCTAGACGATACCGACCGCGCCCTGCGCCCAGAGCAGTGCCACCGTGCCGAGGATCGCCAGTGCCGCGATTGCGCGCATTCGCGGCCTTCGCACGATTCTCATCACGCGTTCCAGCGCCAGCACGCCGCCACCGAGCAGGACCGCAGCCGCCACGAAGTCCAGCGGTGTCCAATCGACCTCGCGGGTGAACTGCATCGCGACCAGCGGCAGCAGCAATATCATGGCGACCGCTGACCATGATGCGATGCGCCAGACCGGCCAGCGGGGTACGTGCTTCGTTGCCTGAACGGTCATCATGTCGTTCCTTTCGCGTCGGCATGCCGATAATTTCACGCAGTCGTGCATCTGGCAAGCGGCGGCTGAGCCTGGCGAGCCGAGCGAGCTTGGCTCCGCTTTTGCCTTTCCTACGCTCCCCCGTTCCGCTTATGTGCCGGGTGTGATGATCCGTTCCGCTTCCATTCGCTTGCGCACGCCTCGCCATCCGCTCTCCATCGGGGAAGGGGAAATAAGGGGGGACGTGCCGCTAACTTCGCTAACTTTCGCGAGGGTGCGTCCGTGATCGCGCATCTGAAGGGGCGGCTCGAATCGACCGGCATCGACCATGCCGTCATCGACGTCTCCGGTGTCGGGTATCTGGTCGGCGCCTCGGCGCGCACGCTCGATGCGCTCGGTGCGGTGGGCGAGTTCGTCACCGTGCACACCGAAATGCTGGTGTCCGAGGATTCGATGCGCCTGATGGGTTTTGCCACCGCCGAAGAGCGCGACTGGTTTCGCCTGCTCACCAGCGTGCAGGGCGTCGGCGCACGCGTTGCGCTCGCGATCCTGTCGGTGCTCGCGCCCGATGAACTCCACCGCGCGGTCGCCGGGGGCGACAAGGCGATGGTCGCGCGCGCCAACGGGGTCGGACCCAAACTTGCCCAGCGCATCGTCAACGAGCTGAAGGACAAGGTCGGCGCGGCAAGCTTCGGCGACGCGGCGGGCGGCGCTGTGCCTGTTGCCGGTGCGTCGGCCGATGCCGTGTCGGCGATGCTCAACCTCGGCTTCAAACCGGCCGAAGCGCAAGCGGCGGTCCGCGCGGCCGAAGACGAAATCGGCGCCGGAGCCTCGCTCGATGCGCTCGTCCGGCTCGCGCTCCGCAAGGCGGCGAAGTGACGGCATCGGTTATGGGCGGCGATTTGACGGGAGAAACGAAAATGACGGTGAAACGGCCTATTCGCAGGATGGCGCTTCTGGCGTGCGCCGCTCTGGTTACAGTGGCGACGCCAGCGGCGGCGCAGATGTCGGCATTCCACCCCGGACCGGTATTCAAGGATTTCGGCAAGATCGCGACCGTCGATCCCGACATGCCGGTGCCGAAGGACACGGTATTCAAGGTCTTGTTCGACAGCCACCAGGCCACCGATCCCGGCAAGCTCAACCGCACGCTCGAAAGTGCGGCGCGGTTCATCAACCTGCAGGTCGAAGCCGGCGTGCCGGAAGAAAATATCCATATCGCCGTCGTGCTGCACGGCCCGGCGGGAATGGATCTGACCAACGCAAAATTCTACGCCGCGCATCACGATGGAAAGACGAATGCGAGCGCCGATGCGGTCGCGCAATTGATCGCGCACGGCGTGCGAATCTTCATTTGCGGGCAGAGCGCGACCGCGATGGAAATCACCAAGGCCGATCTCTTGCCCGGCGTGAAGATGGCGCTGTCCGCGATGACCGCCGACGCTTTGCTCCAGCAGGAAGGATATACACTCAACCCCTTCTGAGCTTGCCCCGAGCCCACTGGTATCGCTACCATGGTTGGATAAGCGAGGTTTTGGAGAGCGGGTTCGATGGGTAGATCGTGGCTTTGGCGGCCGGTTGCCGCTGCGTTGCTGTTGCTGGCGCCGGTGGTGGCGCGGGCCTGCGATACACCGGTCAGCGCGTGTGAGGACGAGAGCACGGGTGCGCTCCAACTGGTTGGCGGGGATGCGCCCGTTACCGTGATGGTGTCGGCCGGTGAGGATCGCGGCGTCCTGCACGCCGTATCCGACCTGCGCGGCGACATCGCCTCGGTCGGTGGGGCACAGCCGGTTTCCGCGACCTATCTGCCCAACAAGGCGGCGAGCGCGGTGATGGTCGGCACGATCGGCAGGAGCGCGTGGCTCGACCGGCTGGCGCGTTCGGGCAAGCTCGACCTGTCGGGGCTGAAGGGCCAGTGGGAGGGCTATGTCGAACAGGTCGTCGACAGCCCCGCGCCCGGCATCGACCGCGCGCTGGTGATCGCCGGATCGGACCGGCGCGGTACGATCTACGGCGTGTACGATATTTCGGCCAAGATCGGCGTCAGCCCGTGGAACTGGTGGGCCGATGTTCCGCCCAGGCACCACGACGCGCTGTGGCTGACGCCCGGCCGCGTTGCCGATCATCCGACGGTGAAATATCGCGGCATCTTTTTGAACGATGAAGAACCGGCGCTCGGCACCTGGGTGCGGTCGCATTTCGGCGGCTTCAACCACAAATTCTATCAAAAGCTCTACCCGCTGATCCTGCGCCTGAAGGGCAATTTTCTGTGGCCGGCGATGTGGGGCAAGTCGCTATGGGACGACGATCCGCTGTCGGCGCCGCTCGCCAACGAATATGGCGTGGTGCTCGGCACCTCGCATCACGAACCGATGGGCCGCTCGCAGATCGAATGGGCGCGCTATGGATCGGGTCCGTGGGATTATACGACAAACGCCAGGCGTCTGAACGAATTCTGGCGCAAGGGAATGGAACGGCGCGACGGCAACGAAACGCTCGTCACCGTCGGGATGCGCGGCGACGGCGACAAGCCGATGACGCAGGGCACCGCGACCAAGCTGCTCGAACGCATCGTTGGCGACCAGCGCGCAATCATCGCCGATACGACCGGAAAGCCTGCCGCCGACACGCCGCAGGTTTGGGCGCTCTACAAGGAAGTGCAGGATTATTACGACCAGGGGATGCGCGTCCCCGACGACGTCACGCTGCTGTTTTCCGACGATAATTGGGGCAATATCCGCCGTCTGCCCGAACCGGGCAAGACGCGGCCCGGCGGCTACGGTGTCTATTATCACTTCGATTATGTCGGCGGCCCGCGCAATTACAAATGGATCGATACCAACGCGATCACGCGCGTGTGGCAGCAGATGGAAATGGCGCATGCCTACGGCGCCGACCGGCTGTGGATCGTCAATGTCGGCGACCTGAAGCCGATGGAATATCCGATCAGCTTCTTCCTCGACATGGCATGGAATCCCGATGCGATGACGCCGGGCGCGATGGAGCGCTATCCCGATCGCTGGGCGGCGCAGCAGTTCGGACCGGACCATGCGCAGCAGATCGGCGCCCTGATCGCGCGCTACGGTGCGCTCGCATCGCGCCGCAAGCCCGAACTGATCGATGCATCGACCTATGGCCTGTCCGAATGGGCGAGCGTGGTGAAGGACTGGAACGATCTGGAAGCGCGTGCGCGCAAGGCAGAGGCGGCGCTGCCTGCTGATATGCACGACGCCTATTACGAGCTGGTCCTGCACCGGATCGCGGCGATGGCAAATCTCCACCGGCTTTACTACGCGGTCGCGCGAAACCATCGGGCGGCGCGCGACGGCGATGCGGCCGCGGCGAAGCGCTATGCCGAAGAGGCGCGCAAGGCGTTCGCCGAAGACAAGGCGATTCGCCATGTCTATGAAGACCGGATCGCCGACGGGAAATGGACCGGCATGATGGCGCAGACGCATATCGGCTATACGAGCTGGAACGACCCCAGCCAGGACATCATGCCCGATCTGTGGACGCCCGAAGATTCCAAAGCGGCGGCGAATCCGAAATCGGGCAGCGACGTTGTCGCTTCGTTCCTGCCGGTGAGCGGTGACATGCGCTCGGGACATGGCTTCACCTGGCGGACCATCCCGAAATTCGATTGGGAAGGTGCGGCGGTGATCGCATCGCCGGTGACGGGCAATGCGATCGAGCATCCCGGCGGCGACACGCCGTCGATCAGCCATGATTTCAGCGTCGACAGCGCAGGTCCGGTGACGGTCCGCGTCAGGACCGCGCCCGGCCTCGACGTGCGCGGGCGGGGCGAGCACCGCTATGCGGTGTCGATCGACGGAGGCGCGCCGCGCATCGTCAACCTTCTCGATGGCGAGGACGAGGCAAGCTGGGGACGCGCGGTCGCCGACAATGCGCGCTTCGCTGAAACGCGGTTCGACCTCGCCCGCGCGGGCAAGCATATGGTGCATATCTGGCTCGTCGATCCGCAGGTCGTGTTCGAGAAGGTGAGCATCCGGCGCTGAGTGCTCTCGACAGCGCGGCGCTTGCCCGGCTACGGAACATTTCATGACCGACGCCGACCGCATCCTGACCAGCCAGCGCAAGCCCGAGGATGTCGATGCGGCGCTCCGCCCCAAGACGCTCGACGAATTTGTCGGGCAGAAGGGCGCGCGTGAAAATCTCCGCGTGTTCATCGATGCCGCGAAGGGGCGGGGCGAGGCGCTCGACCACGTCCTGTTCTTCGGCCCGCCGGGATTGGGCAAGACGACGCTCGCGCAGATCATCGCGCGCGAACTCGGTGTCGGATTCCGGGCGACCTCGGGCCCGGTCATCGCCAAGTCGGGCGACCTCGCCGCGCTCCTCACCAATCTAGAGGAAGGCGACGTCCTCTTCGTCGACGAGATCCACCGGCTCGCGCCCGCGGTCGAGGAAGTGCTCTATCCGGCGATGGAGGACCGCGCGCTCGACCTGATGATCGGCGAGGGGCCGTCGGCGCGCTCGGTGCGCATCGACCTGCCCCGGTTCACGCTGGTCGGCGCGACGACGCGGCAGGGCCTGCTGACGACGCCGCTGCGTGACCGTTTCGGCATTCCGGTGCGGCTCAACTTCTATTCGGTCGACGAATTGCAGAAAGTGGTGACGCGCGCTGCCAAGCTGCTTGACCTTCACGTCGCACCCGACGGCGCGGCGGAGATCGCCAAGCGTTCGCGCGGGACGCCGCGCATCGCCGGGCGGCTGCTGCGCCGCGTGCGCGACTTCGCCAATGTCGCCGGCGAAGAGACGGTCGGCGCGAAGGTCGCCGATGCCGCGCTCAACCGGCTGGAGGTCGATGCGCTCGGCCTCGACGCGATGGACCGGCGCTATCTGACGATGATCGCCGACATCTATCGCGGCGGCCCCGTCGGGGTGGAGACGCTTGCGGCCGGTCTGTCCGAGCCGCGCGACACGATCGAGGAAGTGATCGAGCCGTATCTGATCCAGGTCGGCCTCGTCGCGCGCACCGCGCGCGGTCGCTGCCTCAACGGCCCGGCATGGAAGCATCTCGGTATCGCGCCACCGCGCGATACGCAGGACGGGCTGTTCGACTAGCTAGGGCAGAAAATAGACGATCCCGCCGGTAATCAGGCCCAGAATGCCGGTTACCAGCAGCGTCACGAGCCGCGTGACGATCGACCCATGCTGACGTCGGTTGAGGCGTTTGCGCTCGGTGGGTTTGCCGAGCTTCAGTTCGATGAACCCGGCCGCGCCGCCACCCAGCGCGGTGAACAGGATCGTCACGAGCGCGCCGAGCACGGATTGGGTCACGATGGCGATTGGCAGGATCACCGCGATCGGGGCCGCAAGCGCCATGGCGGACAGCAGCTTGGTCCGGTCGATTGCCGATTTTTCGACCGGCGCCACCGTAATGAGGTCGGGCGTATCTTCTGCCTGCACGGCGAGCCAGGTGAAGCTGCCGACGAGCTGACCGGCGATCGCGACGCTGATGAAGGCGAGGGACGGCCCGATGGGAATATGCTGGCTCGACCGCAGGCCGATGAACAGCAACGGCCCAAGATAGACGAGCCGTAGCACGACCTGGAACGCGATTTGCGGATCGCGAACGAGCAACTGCATCTCCTTGCGGAAGACCGTGCCGAACAGCGACGGGCGAAAATGTCGCTCTATGCCGCGCTTCGATGCCTTGCTGCGCGACAGATGCTGCCCCGCATCCTGCACGCCGCTGACGAACCAGCGCTGGAACAGGATGCCGGTGACGACGAATATCGCGACGGCGCTGCCCAGCATCACGAGGATCGCGACCGGGTCGCCGAACGCCGCGCGCCCCGGAAGGCCGCCCCACCAGCTTTGCGTGACGCCGCTGTTCGCGAGGCGGTGGAAGATCACCGCGACGCGCGATTCGCGGTGGTCGCTGGTGTTCAGAATTTGCGAAACGAGAAACACCGCACCGCCCAGCAGGCCGGCGGTGATCTGGCCCACTGTTCGTGCGGCGCGCGGCCCTGCGATCCGCGCAAGGACCAGCGTCAGCCCCAGCCCGACGCATGCCGCGAGCAGAGCGCATGAAACGAGTACCGCGACTACGCCGAACATGCCGGGATGGTTGAACAGTGCGATCGGGATCGCGAAGGGCAGCGTCAGCGCCGCGAAGGACAGGACGATCGTACCGGCGATGCCGCACAGCTTGGCAAGCAGCACCGAGCGCGTCGGAACCGGGGCGGATAGCAACAGGTCGAGGTCGCCGCTTTCGTAGAGCGTGCGCTGCGCGCCGAGCATCGCCTGCGTCGTCATGAAACTCAGCGACAGGATGACGGCCGTCAGCGCGCCGACGACCATCGCCGACGACACCGGAATGGGGGTGTTGCGAAGGCCGTATCCGATCATCACGCCGAACACGACAAAGGCGGCGAGCAGGATATAGCCGATCACGCGCGTCCGCGAATTCCGTGCGCGCTGGCGAATGCCCATGCGAATTTCGTGGAACAGCAACCACCCGAAAGATCCGGGGGGAAAGCGGCGCATTGCCCAGCCCATCATGCCGGCATCGGACTGGTCAGGCGGATGAATGCGTCTTCCAGCGTCATGTCGTCCGAACCCGCCATTGCGCGCAGCTCGGCGAGCGTGCCCTCGGCATGCAGCTTGCCGTCGGCGATGATGCCGATGCGATCGGCAAGCCGCTCGGCGACCTCCAGAATATGCGTGGTGACGATCACCGTCGCGCCGGCATCGACCTGCGCACGCAGCGCATCCTTGACCGACCGTGCCATCGCGGCATCAAGACCGGTCAGCGGTTCGTCGAGGATCAGCAGGCGCGGCTTGTGAATCAGCGCGCCGGCGAGCGCGACCTTCTGCTTCATACCGCGCGAAAAGCCCTCGCAGCGCGTGTCCCTAACTTCCCACAGCTCCAGCCAGCGCAACAGGCGCTCGGCCTCTTGCGCGGCCTCTGCCGGCGGAATTTTCCACAGCCCGGCGACGAAGGCGAGATATTCCGACGGCGTCAGCTTGTCGTACAGCATCGGCTCGTCGGGCAGCCAGGCGGTGATCGCCTTCGCGCCCAGCGGATCGCGGCGCGTGTCGATGCCGTAAATGGAGATATGTCCGCTATCCATCGGCGTCAGCCCGACGACCATGCGCAGCGTCGTTGTCTTGCCAGCGCCGTTGGGGCCGAGCAGGGCATAGAGCTGGCCCGATGCGATATCGACATCGAGATTGCGGATGACGGGTTTGTCGAAGGATTTCGACACGTTGGCGATGCGCAGGGCGGAATCAGTCATGTGGCGTTCAGACTATCGCGTGCGCGACGCGGGTCCAGAAAAAAACCGGTTTTCACCAATCGTGGGCCGAGCGTAGGCCCGTTGCGTGGTCAAACGGTTCGCTTCGCACGGTGAACCGTCTTTCTTCGCCGGGCGACCTTCGCTAACGCCTTGTCGGATGTCAGACGCCGACCAGCCAGCCGAGGGCCGTTTCGACGGAGTGGAGCATCGCTTTCCGGTGCGCATCTATTTCGAGGATACCGACCTGTCGGGCATCGTCTATCACGCCAACTATCTTCGCTACATGGAACGGGCGCGCTCGGACATGCTGCGCCTTGCCGGGGTCGATCAGCGCGCCGCGTTCGAGGCGGGCGAGGGAGCTTATGCCGTCCGGCGAATGGACATGAAATTCGTTGCGCCGGCGAAACTCGACGACGCTTTGGTGGTTGTTTCACGGCTGTGCAGGGTTCGCGCGGCGGCAGTTGATATTCATCAGACAGTCATGCGCTCGCATGCGATACTCGTCGAAGCCGATGTCGAGGCGGCCTTCGTCGCACCGACCGGGCGGCCGCGCCGCCAGCCGGCGGAATGGGTGAGGGCGTATGAACCGTTGATATGGAAAGGGAACTGAATTTCGATGGATCTCGCCGTCAATATGGACGCAGCCACCATGTCACCCGTGGCGCTGTTTCTTCAGGCCGACTGGGTGGTGAAGTTCGTGATGCTCGGGCTGCTGCTCGCCAGTATCTGGACTTGGGCGATCATCATCAGCTTTTCCTATCGCCTGGCGAACATGCGCAAGGCGACCCGCCGTTTCGAACGTGAATATGAACGTGCCGACGATATGGATGCGTTCCACCGGATGCGCGGAGACAGCGACATCGCGGTCGCGCGCGTGTTCTCCGCAGGCGTGGCCGAATGGCGGCGCTCGACCAAGAACCGCACCGTCGACCGCGAAGGCACGCGAGAGCGGCTGGCAACCAGCATGGGCGCTGCCGTCGCGTCGGAAATCGACCGGCTGTCGGACCGGCTGAATATTCTGGCAACGGTAGGATCGGTCGCGCCGTTCGTCGGCCTGTTCGGGACGGTATGGGGCATCATGCGCAGCTTTACCGCGATTGCCGGCGAACAGAACTCCTCGCTCGCGGTCGTTGCGCCGGGCATTGCCGAAGCGCTGTTCGCGACCGCCATCGGCCTGTTCGCGGCGATCCCCGCGGTCATCGCCTATAACCGCTTCAGCCACGCCATCAATCGCACCGAGGCGCGCCTGAACCGCTTTGCCGACGGTTTCCACACCACGCTCAGCCGTCAGCTGGAAGGCGGGGCCTGAGCCTGTGGCGATGAACCTCCCTTCGGGCCGTGGCAAGGGCAGGCGCGCGCCGATGGCAGAAATCAACGTGACGCCGCTCGTCGATGTCATGCTGGTGCTGCTCATTATCTTCATGGTGACCGCGCCGCTCCTGACCTCTGGCGTGCCGGTCAACCTGCCCGACAGCCGTGCCAAGCCGCTCGACCAGAGCCAGAAGCCGCTCCAGATTTCGCTCGACGCCAATGGCAGCATCTATGTCGATGACGAGCAGGTCGATGAGGGCGCACTGCCGCAAATGCTCGAAAAGCGCGCCGCCGCCGCCGAGGGGGGCGAGCCGCCGCAGGTCTATCTGCGCGCCGACCGCTCGCTCGATTACGGGCGTGTCATGGGGGTGATGGGCGAACTCAACCGCGCCGGGTTGAACCGCGTGGCGATGGTGTCGAGCAGCCAGGGACGCAAGTGACGGAACGCCGGGCATGACGCGCGCTGAAAAGATCGGACTTGGCGTCGCCGCTGCCGGGCATGTCGTGCTGTTCGGCCTGTTGTCGGTCGGCTTCCTTGCCACGCCCAATCCGATCAGCCTGCAATCCAAACCGATCGACGTGTCGCTGGTCGATGAAGTGTCGCTGCATTCGACCTCGCCGAATGTGCTGGAAGCACCGGCGCCCTCGCTCGCGCCCGACATCGGTGCGCCTACCGATGCTCCACCGCCCTCGCTCGACGCCAGCGCCGACCTGACGCCGACGCCGCCCAAGCCGCAGCCCGAAACCGCTTCGAAACCGGCCGAGACGAACAAGCCCGCACCCGAGAAAGCCGCACCGAAAAAGCCCGAAAAGACCAAGGCGCCGGCCAAGCACGAAACCGGAAAGCGCAGCGAAACGAAGGCTCCCGCCAAATCGCAGGGCTCCGACGCCAGGTCGGAGAGCAAGAAGCCGCGCGGATCGCGGCTCGGCGATGATTTCCTGAAGGGCATCACCGACAGCGGGAAGGGCAAGGCCGAGACACCGCGCGCCGAAACAATCGGCGATGCGGTTGTCGCCAACCTGTCCGATGCCATCCGCCGTCAGGTCCAGCCCTGTGCGAACCGCGTACCCATTCCCGGACCCGGCGCCAACGCGATCACGACGAAGCTTAGAATCCAGATGAACCGCGACGGATCGCTTGCGGCGCGGCCGCAATTGCGTGGACAGTCAGGTGTCAATGGCGAGAACCAGCGCTATGCCAGGCGCGTGGCCGAACTGGCGATGAGCGCATTTATCGCTTGCGCTCCCTACCGCCTGCCCGATGAATATTATGAAGGCGGCTGGGAAGATATCATCCTGAACTACAAGTTGCCCGGATAAGGGCGAAGCCGGAGGACGAGATGCCGAAGCTACTCACCAGGATCGCAATGGCGCTGGCGCCCGTTGCCGCATTGCTGTCGGCGGCGCCCGCCTCGGCGCAGGTCGAGGTCGATGTGACCGGCGGTATTTCGGCGCCGATGCCGATCGCCATTCCCGACATGCCGGCGGCTGCACCTGCGCAGACCGCGGCCGGCTCGACCACCGAACTCGGTCGCCAGTTGGCCGAAGTCGTTCGCAACGACCTGAAGAATTCGGGGCTGTTCCGCCCGCTGTCGTCGAGCATGCTCCAGCCGGTGTCGTTTCCCCAGGTTACTTCGCCCGATTTCGGCTATTGGGGCGGGACCGGCGCGCAGGCGCTGGTTCAGGGGTTCGTGCGCGCCAATGGCGACGGGACGCTGACCGTCGGCTGTTATCTTTATGACGTCTTCGCGCGGACAGAACTGACGCGCCAGGGCTTCGTCGTCGGACCGCGCGACTGGCGCCGCGCCGCGCATAAATGCGCCGACACCGTCTATTCGCGCCTGACGGGCGAGGGGCCGTATTTCGACAGCCGCATCGTCTATGTCTCCGAAACGGGGCCGAAGGATCACCGCATCAAGCGGCTGGCGATCATGGATCAGGACGGTGCCAACCACCGCTTCCTGACCAACGGCCAGACGATCGTGCTGACGCCGCGCTTTGCGCCGAACCAGCAGAAGATCGTTTATATGAGCTACGAGAACGATCGGCCGACAATCTATACCTACGACCTTTCCTCGGGCCGTTCGCAACGCCTCGTGTCGGGCGCCAGCCTTGCTTTCGCGCCGCATTTCTCACCCGACGGGCGATATGTGATCTTTTCGATGGCGCAAGGGGGCAACACCGACATCTACCGCATCCCGGCGAGCGGCGGGTCTCCGCAGCGGCTGACCACCTCTCCCGGCATCGACACCGGCGGCAGCTATTCGCCCGACGGTTCGCAGATCGTGTTCGAAAGCGACCGTTCGGGTTCGCAGCAGATCTATGTGATGAACGCTGACGGGTCGAACCAGCATCGCATCAGCTTCGGCAACGGTCGGTACGCGACGCCGGTCTGGAGTCCGCGCGGCGACCTGATCGCCTTTACCAAGATCACCGGCGATTTCCGCATCGGCATCATGAGTCCGAGCGGCGGCGGCGAGAAAATCCTTACCGAAAGCTGGGGCGACGAAGGGCCGAGCTGGGCGCCAAATGGTCGCGTGCTCGTATTCTTCCGCAACACGCGCGGGTCGGGGCCTGCCGAAATCTGGTCGGTCGATCTTACCGGTGTGAACGAACGCCGTATTCCGACGCCGCTCGGCGGGTCTGACCCCAATTGGGGACCTTTGCGCCCGTGAAGCATTGTTAGCACCGTATCACGCGTTTTTCCCCCAACCTCCGCCGCTGGTGGCGGAGCCGTAACGACGACAAGACAGGAGAAGACCATGGCCAGATTGACGAGCAAGTTGATTGTTGCCGCTGCCCTTGCCGCCACCGCCGGGTGCGCGAAGAAACGGCCTGAAGTCCTGCCGCCGGCCCCCGCCGAGACCGCGCCGACGACGACCGCGCCGGCCGACAATTACGGTCAGAATACCGGCGTTCAGCCCGGATCGGCCGAAGATTTCAAACAGTCGGTCGTCAGCGACACCGTTCACTTCGACACCGACAAATACGACATCGACCCGCAGGCGCGCTCGATCCTCGACAGCCAGGCGCAGTGGCTGCAGAAATATCCCAATGTCCGCATCACGGTCGAAGGGCATTGCGACGAGCGTGGCACGCGCGAATATAACCTCGCACTGGGCGAACGCCGCGCGAATGCGGCCGCCAACTATCTGATCGCCCGCGGTGTCGCCGCATCGCGCGTCAACACGATCAGCTATGGCAAGGAACGTCCGATCGCGCTGGGATCGAACCCGGAGGCATGGGCGCAGAATCGCCGTGCCGTGACTGTTGTGCTCGGCTGATCTTTCCGAATAACCGACCACTGCGCCGCCGGAGTGCTTGTCAGGCCTCCGGCGGCGCATTTCGTTTTCGGATTTCCGATTTCGATTGCGCACCCTCCGACTATGATATAAAAGTGATATCATATTTAAGGAGGTGGTGATGGTTGATTCGATTGCGCACCCGCATGCTCTTCGCGCGACCAGCGAACGGTCGGCGGCGACGATGAACGGTTACGGCATGCTGGCGCTCTTGCTGGTGTTCCTTGCTCTTGGAATTTTCGGTGCGACGCAGGTTGCCAGCGCCCCGTTTCTGGGCGTTGCGTGCCTTGCCGTGGGCAGTATCGGCTTCGTCTTCATCGCGATCGGATTCTATCTGTTGCAGCCCAATCAGGCGGCGGCGATCCTGCTGTTCGGCGATTATCGCGGTACCGACCGCACCACCGGGCTGCGCTGGACCTGGCCATGGATGGTGAAGACAAAGATTTCGGTACGCGTCCACAATATCACGTCGGAGCGGCTGAAGGTGAACGACCTGCGCGGCAATCCGATCGAGATCGCGTCGAACGTGGTATGGCGCGTGTCGGATACGGCGCAAGCGCTGTTCGATGTCGATGATTACAAGCAGTTCGTGAACATCCAGATCGAAAGCGCGGTGCGCGTGATCGGGTCGCGCTACCCCTATGACGATTTCGACCCGGAGGAAAAAACGCTTCGCAGCGATCCCATGCAGATCAGCGACGAGCTGCGCGCCGAATTGCAGGACCGTGTGGCGGTGGCGGGAATCCATATCGACGAATGCCGATTGACGCACCTTGCCTATGCGCAGGAGATTGCCCAGGCGATGCTGCGTCGGCAGCAGGCCTCGGCAGTCGTCGCGGCGCGGTCGAAGCTTGTCGAGGGCGCGGTCGGCATGGTCGAAATGGCGCTCGCGCAGCTTTCGGAGAAGAATGTCGTCGAACTCGATGACGAACGCCGTGCGGCGATGGTTTCGAACCTGATGGTCGTGCTGTGTTCCGAACGCGATACGCAGCCGGTGGTCAATTCGGGATCGCTCTACCAATAGGAAGCAATTTTGGCGGCACCCCCGAAAAAGGCGTTTCCCCTTCGTCTCGATCCCGCGCTTTACGCGGCGATCGAGCGGTCGGCGGCGGGCGACCTGCGCAGCGTCAACGCGCAGGTCGAATGCCTGCTGCGCGAGGCGCTTTCGCGCCGCGGGGTAAAGCTGGAGCCGCCGGTTAAACGCAAGCGTGGACGCCCGCCCAAGGACGAGGCGAAAGCGCCGGAAGGAGAAGCATGATGTTCATGGCCCTGATTGCCCCGCGTAAGCATCTTCCCTGGCTGATCGCCGTTTCTGTGATGACGCTCGTCGCCGGACTGGGGGTGTTGCTGTCATGACGATCAAGGACAGGATCGAGAAATCGTACCGCGTGCGCGACGGGTACTGGTTTGCGCCGAAGCGCTTCGGGATGGGCGCGGTGCCGGTGACATGGCAAGGCTGGCTCGCCACCATCATCTATGTCGCGCTGCTGTTCGCCTGTGTGCGGCTGCTGCCGGGTATCGCCGCCAAACTGGCCGTCGGCGTGCCGCTGACGATCGGTTTCATGGTCATTGCCGCGCGGAAGACCGATGGCGGCTGGCACTGGCGCTGGGGCTTCAAGAAATAGCATCGCCCTTGTTGCGGGCGGCGTCTTTGCTATCTGGTGCCGCAAGACAGCATTGCCCCGCCCGGGGCGCGCGAATGGAGGCACCGTGACCGATACCCGTACCGAAACCGATTCGATCGGACCGATCGAAGTTCCCGCCGACGCCTATTGGGGCGCGCAGACACAGCGTTCGATCCAGAATTTCCCGTTCGGTTCGCAGGAACGGATGCCGATCGACATCGTCCACGCTCAGGCGATCGTCAAACAGGCGGCGGCGCGGGTGAATCGCAAGCATGGGCTCGACGGTGAAATTGCCGATGCCATCGACAAGGCCGCGCAGGAAGTCATCGACGGCAAGCTCGACGACCAGTTCCCGCTCGTCATCTGGCAGACGGGTTCGGGCACGCAGACGAACATGAACGTCAACGAAGTGATTGCGGGCCGCGCCAACGAGATGCTGACCGGCAAGAAGGGTGGCAAGTCTCCGGTCCATCCCAACGATCACGTTAATATGAGCCAGTCGTCCAACGACAGCTTTCCGACCGCGCTCCACGTCGCGGCGGCGCGTGCGGCGACGAACAAGCTCTATCCCGCGCTCGAGCGGCTGACCGGCGCGCTGGAGAAAAAGGCGAAGGACTGGGACGGTATCGTCAAGATCGGCCGCACCCATTTGCAGGATGCGACGCCGCTGACGCTGGGCCAGGAATTTTCGGGCTATGCCGCGCAGCTCCATAGCTGCCGGATGCGCTTCGAAGGCGCCATCAAGGGCAATATCCTGAAGATCGCGCTGGGCGGAACGGCGGTCGGCACCGGCCTCAACACGCCGGATAATTATGCCGAGGACGTGGCTGCCGAGATTGCCGGGATTACCGGGCTCGACTTCGTGACCGGCCCCAACAAGTTCGAACTGCTGGCCGCCAAGGACGGGCTCGTGTTCCTGTCGGGCGCGCTCAACACGCTTGCGGTCGCGCTCACCAAGATCGCGAACGACATTCGCCTGCTCGGTTCGGGGCCACGTTCGGGTCTCGGCGAGCTCGAACTGCCGGCGAACGAGCCCGGTAGCTCGATCATGCCCGGCAAGGTCAACCCGACGCAGTGCGAGATGCTGACGATGGTCTCGGCGCAGGTGATCGGCAACAATCAGGCGGTCACCGTCGGCGGCATGCAGGGCCAGATGGAGCTCAACGTGTTCAAGCCGCTGATTGGCGCCAACATCATGCGCTCGATCGACCTGATGGCGACGGGCATGGAAAGCTTTGCCGAGCGCTGCGTCGACGACATGAAGGCCAATGAGGACCGCATCAAGGAACTGGTCGACCGGTCGCTGATGCTGGTGACGGCACTCGCGCCCGAAATCGGGTACGACAATGCCGCCAAGATCGCGAAGAACGCGCATGAAAAGGGGCTGACGCTCAAGGAATCGGGGCTGCAGCTCGGATTGGTCGACGAGGAAACCTTCGACCGCGTGGTAAAGCCGGAGACGATGGTCGGCCGGTAACTGTCTGTCTTTCCGGTCGCAAACATTGTGATGGCGGAACCACATTCTCCTTCGCGCGCTGTGTCGCGGCAAGCGAAGGAGAAACATGGTGGGTGCAACGACTCTTGGTGCCTTGGTCGGCGGCGCGATCGACAGCATGAGCGGCGACGACAGCGCAGCCGACGGTGCGATCATCGGTGCGGTAACCGCCAATGTGCTGAAGGTCGCCGTGCCGATCGCGATTACCTATGCGACCGGCTGGCTGGTCCTGAAAGGGCTGGGCGAGCTCGGCGATCGCATTACGGGCGCAGAAGACTGACTTCCGACGCTTGACGGAACGGTGCCGCCCGCGCCACTAGCGGGCATGGCCAATCCCATCGAGTCCGATCCGCACGGTTTCAGGCGCCGCGGCGTGCTGTTCGTCCTTTCCTCGCCATCGGGCGCGGGCAAATCGACGATCGCCAGAAAGCTGCTTGCCGACGAGCCCAAACTGTCCATGTCGGTGTCGTACACGACCCGCGCTCCGCGGCCGGGCGAAGTCGATGGCCGGGATTATCATTTCGTCGATGTCGATCGTTTTCGCGAAATGGCGTCGAACCACGAATTTCTCGAATGGGCGCATGTCTTCGACCACCGCTACGGCACGCCCAAGGCTGATGTCTTCCACACGCTGAGCGAGGGTGAGGACATCCTGTTCGATATCGACTGGCAGGGCGCGCAGCAGCTTTACCAGCTTGCCGGCGGCGATGTCGTGCGTGTGTTCATCCTTCCGCCGTCGATGGCCGAACTCCGTCAACGGCTCGAACGCCGCGCGACGGACAGCCCGGAAATCATCGAGGGTCGCATGGCGCGTGCCGAGCGCGAGGTCAGCCATTGGGACGCCTATGACTATGTGCTGGTCAACGACGATGTCGAAGAGTGCTTCCGCTCGGTGAAAACGATACTTGCCGCCGAGCGGCTCAAGCGGTCGCGTCAGACCGGGCTGATCGGCTTTATCCGCGGCCTGATTAAGTAACCAGTTGCAGAAAGCGGGCCGCTGCGTCGAACTCGGCGCGGCGAGCGTTGGTGGCGGCCTTGGCGAGCGCGTCCTCGCCCCATTGTTCGGCCTGCCAGTCCTCGTCGATATGCGCCGCCGTCCAGACCTGATCGGGCGTGGCGGCGCCTTCGGTTAGCGCCAGCGGCAATATCAGCGATCCGGTGATCGACACGATCGGCGATAGCGGCGCGAGCGAGAAGGCGTCGCAGGAGGCGACCGCTTCGGCCAGCCGCCGCGTGGTGGCCTCGGGCTGGGCAACATGGATGACGCCCGTCGCCAGTTCGAAATGAATATCGTAGCGCTGACGCGCCCAGTCGAGCACCGGGTCCCATGCGGCGGCCTGGCGCGCGACCAGCTCGGTCGGTCCGTCTGCGCGGTAATAGAGCAGGTCGCTCTCGCCATATTGCGCCAGACCCGCTGCAAAGCCCGCCGGATCTGGCGCAACCCGGTCGATAGCGGCGTTTGCCAGTCCGGTCAGCGGCATCGCGCGCGGATCGATGCTTTCGTCCACGGCGCGCCATTCCTCGGCGATCGCGTCCGCAAGCGCGGGCGAGGGTACGGCGAGCGGAGTTCTGCCGGGCGTCCGCACCGGGCGGCCGTCGAGCGCGATTCCATGCCCGCCCGCTTCCGGCCTGACGGCGACCTCTTTCCAGAAGCGTTTCATTCGGCGGGCGGCGTGCGCCATTTGCGCGCCAGCGCGCGCGGCACGGTCGCGATCATGTAGAGCGCTGCGAGCACGATCGCGACGCCCAGCACGCGGGTGACCGTATCCTGCGCCCGCGCGAGCAGCACGACACCGAATACCGCGCCGACCGATCCTGCGATCCGCGTTGCCGTCATCGCGAAATAGCGGTTGCGCGCCTGTTTATGTTCTTCGGTCATAGCCTTTCCAGATGCGGTGCGATGCCGCTGGCATGTGCCGCGACATGGCGCGCCCCTGCCTCCGACAGCTCTTCCGCGCTGTGATAGCCCCATGCGACGCCGAGCGGATAGGCATCCGCGCTCCCCGCCATCATCATGTCGAACGTCGTGTCGCCGATCATGACCGTCGTTTCGGGCGAGGCGCCCGCTTCGGCGATCGCGGCTTCGAGCATCGCCGGATGCGGCTTTGACGGGTGCCGGTCGGCGGTCTGCAAGGTGACGAAGTGATGATCGAGCCCGTGATGTCCAAGAATGATCGACAGCCCGCGATCGGACTTGCCCGTTGCGACGCCGAGCAGCCATCCCGCCTCGTCGAGCGCGACGAGCGTGTCGGCGATACCGTCGTACAGCGGCTCGGCGAGCATCGTACCGGTGGCGCGCATCCTGATGAACTGCTCGCGATACGTCTCGGCCAGGACGCGATGAAAGTCTTTCTCGGCCTCGGAAAGCAACTGCGCTGCCGCTTCAACGAGGCTTAGCCCGACAATTCGGCGGATCGCCTCGCGTTCGGGCGGATCGAGCCGGTGTGCGGCAAAGGCTTCTTCCATGGCGATACAGATATTCGCCTGACTGTCGACGAGCGTTCCGTCGCAGTCGAATATCGCAAGGCGGTTGGCGGTCATGATGCCCTTGTCGCAAACGCGGTCGCGATCGTGCACGCAGCTTTCATCAGCCGCCCCTGCGGCCGCGCCGTTCGCCGCGGCGTTCCTTGCGTACCGCCTTGGCGTGCGCCTTGGCCTTCTGCTTCTTTTCGGCGCGTGTGGCCGGGGGAGGGCTGTCGTCGATCGGCAGGGCGTCGCCGACCGCCTCGTCGAAGCCGAGCATACCCATGCTTTCGGCGAAATGCGCGGGCAGTGCCGCGGTCACGTCGATCTTGCCGCCATCGGGATGACCGATTCGCAGGCGCCGTGCGTGAAGGTGCATCTTGCGGCTGACACCACCCGTCAGGAACGCTTCCTGCCCGCCATATTTGCCGTCGCCGACGATCGGGTGGCCGATGGCGGCAAGGTGAACGCGGAGCTGGTGCGTGCGGCCGGTAAAGGGCTGCAGCTCGACCCACGCCGCCTTGTTGCCCGCACGTTCGATGACGCGGTAGCGGGTGCGCGCGGGCTGCCCATCTTCTTCGTCGACATGCATCTTTTCGCCGCCCGTGCCGGGTTGCTTGGAAAGCGGCAGGTCGATGATGCCGTCGTCGATCTCGGGCATGCCGACGACCAGCGCCCAATAGATTTTCTTGGCGCTGCGGCCCGAGAAATGCTTCGAAAAATAAGCCGCCGCGCGCGCCGTGCGCGCGACGAGCAGGACGCCCGACGTGTCCTTGTCGAGGCGGTGGACGAGCTTGGGACGCCCTTCGAGCCCGAACGTCAGCGCGTCGAGCAGCCCGTCGACATGCTCGGTCGTCTTGGTGCCGCCCTGCGTCGCGAGGCCGGGCGGCTTGTTGAGCACCAGCGCCTGATCGTCGCGGTGAATGACGAGCTCGCGCGCGAACTCTTCCTGCGCGGGCGTCAGCGGCGCGCGTTCGCGTTTCTTTTTCGGCGCCTTGGGCGGCTCGGCCGGAGGTACGCGGATCACCTGGCCGGTGCTGATATGGTCCCCCGGCTTGGCGCGCGCGCCGTCGAGGCGAAGCTGGCCGGTGCGCGCCCAGCGCGAAACGATGTTGAACGAGGCGTCGGGCACGTGCCGCTTGAACCAGCGGTCGAGCCGGATGCCGTCATCCTCCGCCGCGACGGTGAACTGGCGAACCTCGTCTGACGCGACCTTCGTCATGCCACCGCCCGCACGAAGCCGAGCCCCAGCGTCAGCGCCAGCAGCGATCCGATTACCGAGACGAGGACATATCCGATGCCAGTTATCCAGTCGCCGCGTTCGAGCATGTTGATCGCATCGAGCGAAAAGGAGGAAAAGGTGGTGAACCCGCCGAGCATCCCGACGCCGATGAACAGCCGGATATTTTCACCGCCAAGCGATGTACGTGCCAGCGTTCCGGCGAGCAGCCCCATGACGAAACCGCCGATGATATTGGCCGACAGCGTGCCCCAGGGATAGCCGGGGCCGAACCACAGCAGCGTTGCCTTGCCGACCAGATGGCGGCCGCCGGCGCCGATCGCGCCGCCAAGCATGACGAGAAGCAGATTGAACATCCGCGCGCGCTTAGCGCAGGACGGCGCGCAAGGGAACCTTCGCCCGCGTCAGGTGCCGTTGTTGGTCACCAGGTCGACACTGGTGCCGCCGCCCTTGCGCGGGGTCATGAACAGCACATAGGCGCCATCGTCGCTGACGCGCGTACCGCCCAGGATATGTTCCTTGCCATCGACCTGATGCTCGGCGGTGAAGCCGCTGTTCGCAACCTTGGTATAATACCAGTCCAGCACGGTCTGCATCGGCAGGTCGGACCAGAAGCTGACCACGCGAAGCCGGCATTTGCCCGCTGTCGATCCCGCCGCTTCCGTCACACGGGCATTGGGCAGCAGTGGCACGTCCTTGGGCAACCGGTTGGCCCAGCCGGCAGAATAGTTGAGGCTCTTGGCACAGCCGCCAAGGTTGCCCTGCTTTTGCCGCCGGGCGAGTTCGCCCACGGTCAGCGACTTGCTCGCGGCTTCGCACTGGCTGCATTTTTCGGCAGCAACCGGCTTCGGCGTGTGCATCAGCTTCGCGGTATCGAGCTTGGTCGTGCCGCTGCCCTGCGGCACACCGCCCGAATAGGGGCGGCTCGGCGGGCGGGCGGCATCGCCGTTGCGCTGCCCGGCAAGCGAGGGATCGACCATGATCTGATCGTTCAGCGCGCCCGTAACCGCGGGATCGGCGCCGTTGGCGCTGTCGACAAGCTGATTGTCGAGGTTGTCGAGATCCTTGTTCGAATCCGAACCGCTGCACGCGGCAAGCGCCAGCGGCAGAACGAAGGCGGCCAGCGCCAGGCGACGTTTCGCAACCATGATCGATGCTCCCATTTGCGGGCCATTGTCCGCGAACCGGCATAAAAGGACCATGGTAAAAGAGGGTTAAGAAGCAAATTTCACATTAACCATCATGCGATCACGCGGAGCGTATTAGGTTGATAATACGCTTTGTGCGGCTATATTGACGGTATGTTCAATCTGGTATCCGTCCTGATCGGCCTCGTAACGCTTGTCGGTGCGCTGGTCGCGTTCGTGCCGTTGCTCGGCTGGCTCAACTGGCTGGTTATTCCGGTCGCGGTAGTGGGCGCCGGTATCGGGTCGCTGTCGAGCGGAACCGCCGGTCGCAACCTCAACGTGCTGGTGATCGCGGTCGGCGCTTTCCGCCTGTCCCTCGGCGGCGGTATTTTCTAAGATCGCGTCGCTCGCCTAAAGGCGCGATGATCCTTGATAGGCGAGCAGCAGATCGCTGCCCGCATCGGCATGGAGGTGTACGGTCCCGGTCAGCGTCAGGCATTCGCCCGCGCGAAACGCGACGCCATCGACCACCCCTTTTCCGGTGACCGGGATCAGCCACGCCGTCAGGTCTTCCGGCAGCGCGATGGCGCGTTCGCCGCCTTCGAGCCGCTCGAGCACGAATTTCGGACCTTCGACCAGCAGTTCGCGCCCTTCGGAGATTTTCCCGGGCGAGGGGACGGGCGTATAGGGGCGCGGATCGGCGACCTGGACACCGTCGTCGAGATGCAGCTCGCGCGGTCGGCCATAGTCGTACAGCCGATAGGTGGTCTCCGAATTCTGCTGGACCTCGATCAGCGTGATCCCGCCGCCGATCGCGTGGATCGTGCCCGACCCCGAATAGAGGAAATCGCCCGCCTTGACCGGCTTCCAGTCGAGCAGCTCCTCGATACTTCCATCGAGTGCGGCGGCGCGCAATGTGTCCTTGTCGAGAGGTTGCTTCGTGCCGAGCGCGATCGTCGAATGCGGTTCGGCGTCGAGTATCAGCCAGCATTCGTCCTTGCCGCGCGGCAATCCGCGGGCATGGGCCTGTTCGTCATCGGGATGGACCTGAACCGAGAGCTTCTCGCTTGTGAACAGATATTTTATGAGCAGGTCGGGCGTCGTGTCGCCCGGCGCCTGGAACCAGATTTCGCCGACGGGTTCGCCGTCCGCCTGCGGATCGGGAAAGCTTCCCCACAGATGATGGCGGCCCCACGGCTTTTCGACGCGGTGCGTCGCCAACAGCGTTGCAGACACTGATACATCCTTTCGATTCCGGGCCGTCCGCGTAGCAGAAAGCACCCGGTTTGTCGTGCGATCGGCGCAACCGGCACGAAAAACATTGTTTGCCGCCGTCACCCTCGGCTAATAGCCCCTGCATGCGTAAGACCCTGTCCCGCTCGATCGCGCTCGGCATGATTCTCGCCGGCGCCGTTACCGTTTCCGGCTGCGCCAAGAGTGGCGGCCCGACCGACCTGCCCTATGTCGCGCGCGATGTCGGTACGCTGTACTCGGCCGCCAAGGAACGGCTCGACCAGGGTCAGTACAAGCTTGCCGCTGCCCTGTTCGACGAGGTGGAGCGCCAGCATCCCTTTTCGATCTGGGCACGCCGTGCGCAGCTGATGAGCGCGTTCAGCTATTACATGGACCGCGATTATACGAAGTCGATCTCGTCGGCGCAGCGTTTCATCGCAGCGCATCCGGGCAGCCCCGATGCGCCCTATGCCTATTACCTCGTTGCGCTGTCCTATTACGAGCAGATCAACGACGTCTCGCGCGATCAGAAGACGAGCGAGCAGGCGCTGGCCGCGCTTGGCGAGTTGCAGCGGCGTTACCCCAATACGCGGTATGCCGCCGATGCGCGGCTGAAGGTCGATCTCGTCCGCGATCACCTCGCCGGCAAGGAAATGGCGGTCGGTCGTTTCTATGAACAGCAGGGCGACTGGCTGGCGGCGACGCTGCGTTTCCGCAAGGTCGTCGACGAATATCAGACCACCTCTCAGGTGCCGGAGGCGTTGATGCGGCTGACCGAGAGCTATCTGGCGCTCGGCGTGCCCGAAGAGGCGCGCAAGGCGGCGGCGGTGCTGGGCGCCAACTATCCCGGCAGCCCTTGGTATCAGCGCGCCTACAAGCTGATGCGTGAAAAGGCTCCGGCGGTGGCATCGGGCAGCGAGACTTCGGCGGCATCCGCTAAGCCGGCTGCACCGGGCGCCTGACGCCGGCGCGGGGGGCGGCCACCGCGATGCTGACGGCACTTTCCATCCGCGATGTCGTGCTGATCGAAGCGCTCGACCTCGATTTTCGGGGCGGGCTCGGCGTGCTGACCGGCGAGACGGGCGCGGGAAAGTCGATCCTGCTCGATGCGCTGGGTCTGACGCTTGGCGCACGCGGCGATACCGGGCTGGTGCGACAGGGCGCGGGGCGTGCGGTCGTGACCGCGACCTTCGCGCCGCCGGTGCAGGACGGCGCGCTCGTCGCGCAACTCGGCGATAGCGGCGTCACCGTCGAACCCGGCGAGCCCCTGATGGTGCGCCGGATCGTCAACGGCGATGGCGGAAGCCGCGCCTTCGTCAACGACCAGCCGGTGTCTGCCGGACTGCTGCGTGAACTTGCGCAGGATCTGGTCGAAATCCACGGCCAGCATGACGAACGCGGGCTGCTCAACTCGCGCGGGCACCGTGCGCTGCTCGATAGCTATGGCAAGATCGACACGACGGGCGTTGCCGATGCCTATCGCGAATGGCGTGCCGCCGAAGCGCGGCTGGCCGAAGCCCGCGCCGAACAGGATGCGGCCGAGCGCGATCGCGAATGGCTGGAGCATGCGGTCGGCGAACTCGACGCGCTCGCCCCGCAACCGGGTGAAGAAGCCGAGCTTGCCGAGGCGCGCGCAACGATGCAGCGCGGTGAAAAGATCGCCGACGACCTTCAGGCGATCGCCGATCTGCTCGAGGGATCGGATGGCGGATTGGCGCGGCTGCGACAGGCGGCGCGCATCCTCGACCGCGTGTCGGGCGATCATGAAGCGCTGGGCGAGGCGCTGGCGGCGATAGACCGCGCGATCATCGAGGGGGCGACGGCACAGGAAAAGGTCGACGAGGCGGCCGATGCGCTGGCTTTCGACCCCGCATCGCTCGATGCGGCAGAAACGCGGCTTTTCGATCTGCGCGGGCTGGCGCGCAAGCATCAGGTTCAGCCCGACGACCTTTCCGAACTGGCGGCATCGTTGTCGGCGCGACTGGCGCGGATCGAAGGCGGTGGCGAGGGTATCGCTGCGCTGGAACGCGACGCTGCCGCTGCGGTCGATGCGTATCGCGAGGCAGCCCATGCGCTGCACCAGGCGCGACTGCGCGCGGCCGAACGGCTCGACGCCGCGGTGGCCGCCGAGCTGAAACCGCTCAAGCTCGATGCGGCGCGCTTCCGCACGCAGGTCGAAGCGCTGGCCGAGGATCAGTGGTCCGCCACCGGGATCGACAAGGTCGCTTTCGAGATTTCGACCAATCCGGGTGCGCCGTTCGGCCCGCTGATAAAGATCGCGAGCGGCGGTGAACTTTCGCGCTTCATCCTCGCGCTCAAGGTCGCGCTCGCCGAAGAGGGCGGCGCGCGCACGCTGATCTTCGACGAGATCGATCGCGGCGTCGGCGGTGCCGTGGCGAGTGCGATCGGCGAACGGCTAGCGCGGCTGGCGGGCGATGCGCAGGTGCTGGTCGTAACCCACAGCCCGCAGGTCGCGGCGCGCGGCAACCAGCATCTGCTGATCGCCAAGAGTCATGACGGCACCGTCACGCGTACCGGCGTGACGCCGCTCGACGAGGCGGCGCGGCGCGAGGAGATCGCACGGATGCTGTCGGGCGCCGAAATCACCGATGAAGCGCGCGCGCAGGCGGAACGTCTGCTCGCCGCATAGCTTCCGCTCGGATCGAATTTACGGCAGGAACGCTTGTATCGCATCGCCACCGCAACGAGAGGAGCCGCATGTCGAGACGATCGCCCGCCAAACTGGAAGTACGCGAAGCAAAACCCGGCGACATTCCCGGCATCCTGAAGCTCATCGGACGCGTCTATACCGGCGTTGAAAATTATACGCCGGGCATGATCCGGGGTCAGATCAACAACTTTCCCGAAGGCCAGTTCGTCGCACTCTATGAGGGCGAGGTCGTCGGCTATTGCGCATCGTCGCGGATCGACGAGCATGTCGCGCTCGCGCCGCACGACTGGGAAGGGATCAGCGGCAACGGCTTTGGCAGCCGCCACGATCCGACGGGCGACTGGCTGTACGGTTTCGAACTCGCGGTCGCGACCAAGCAGCGCGGGCTGCGCATCGGCAAGCGGCTGTACGAAGCGCGCCGCGCGCTGTGCGAGCGGCTGGAGCTGAAGGGAATCGTATTTGGCGGGCGGATGCCCAATTATCGCCGTGCGCGGAACAAGGTCGATGGGCCGGAGGACTATCTGGAGCAGGTGCGCGAGGGCAAGCTGCGCGATCCGGTGATCGGTTTCCAGCTCGCCAACGGGTTCGAACCGATCGGCATCCTCGAAAACTACCTGCCCGAAGACAAGGCCTCGATGGCCTTTGCCGCGCACATGGTCTGGCGCAATCCCTATGTCGATCCTGCCGAGCCGCCCAAGCACCGTGTCCCGCGCGACGTCGAGGGTGTGCGGCTGGCGACGTGTCAGCTTCAGGCGCGTGCGGTCAAGGATTTCGACGAATTCGTCCGCAACGTCGAATATTTCGTCGATGTGGCCGCCGGCTACGAATCCGACTTCGTCGTTTTCCCCGAACTGTTCACGCTTTCGCTACTGTCGTTTGAGAAGCGCGAATTGTCGCCGGCGGAGGCGATCGACCGGCTGACCGACCACCGCAAGCCGCTGGTCGACGAACTCAGCCGCATGGCGCTTCGCTACAATATCAACATCGTCGGCGGGTCGCACCCGACGCGCACCGAGGACGGCGACATCCAGAACGTCGCCTATGTCTGCCTGCGTGACGGATCGGTCCATGCGCAGGAGAAGATTCACCCGACTCCCAATGAAAGCTATTGGTGGAAGATCAAGGGCGGCGACGGCGTCGACGTGATCCAGACCGATGTCGGACCGGTCGGCGTCCTCATCTGCTACGACAGCGAATTTCCCGAACTCGCCCGCAGGCTGGTCGACGAAGGCGCGCGGATCATCTTCGTGCCGTTCTGCACCGACAACCGCCAGGGCTATATGCGGGTCCGCTACTGCGCGCAGGCAAGGGCGATCGAAAACCAGTGCTTCGTCGTCATGTCGGGCAATGTCGGCAATCTGCCCGGCGTCGAGAATATGGACGTTCAATATGCCCAGTCGTGCATTCTGACGCCGTGCGATTTTCCGTTCGCGCGCGACGGGGTTGCGGCAGAGGCGAGCGAGAATATCGAGACGCTGACGATCGCCGACGTCAACCTTGCCGACCTTACCTGGGCGCGGGCGGAAGGTACGGTACGCAATCTGACCGACCGGCGCTTCGATCTCTATCGCATCGACTGGACCCAGCGCCCGCGCGGTGACCAGCAGCAGATGCCGTCGCGCGCGCCGATGCAGGCAAACGGCCCCGGCGGCGGCTGAGGCTTGCCAGCACGGGTGCGACGCGCGAGGGTGCGCCGATAACCGGGCTGGAGGACCAATGCGTAAAGCGCTGAAGCTGTTGACGATGGGGGCGGTGCTGATGGTGTCGGCACCCGCATTTGCAGGGCCGTCCGACGATATCCAGGCGCTGCTGAAGGACCATTGGCAATGGTATCTGAAGCATCATCCGACATTCGCCAGCTCGGTTGGCGACCATCGGTATGACGACCAGCTAGGCGACGTGTCGCTGGCAGCGCGCGATGCCGAGGTCGCGGATGAAAAGCGCTTCCTCCAGCGCCTGAAGGCCATTCCCGATACAGGGCTGTCCGAAGAGGAAAGGATCGACAAGGCGGTGCTGCGCCGCATCCTGTCGGACGATATCGAGGGCAACCGTTTCGGGCAGCGCATGGTGCTGTTCACCAGCTACTCCTCGCCCTGGCAGGGATTGGCATGGCTCGCGACCAACAGCCGGTTCGAAAGCGCCGCGGACTATTCCAACTATCTGACGCGGCTATCCAAATTCCCGGCGCAGAATGCCGAATTGATGAAGATCACGCGGCAATCGGTGGCGGCAGGCTATGCGCAACCCTGCGTCGCGATGAAGGGCTTTACCGGAACGATCAGCGGTCTGATTACCAAGGACCCGACCCAATCGCGCTTTTACAAGCCTTTCACCAAAGCCCGTCCCGCGGCAATCCCGGCCGCGCGCTGGCAGGCGCTGAAGACGCGCGCGAAAACGGTGATCGAGCAGACGCTCGACCCCGAATTCCGCAAGGCTGCGGACTATTTCGCCGATGACTATATGCCGCATTGCGCGAAAACCGCCGGGGTGTCGTCGCAGCCGGACGGTCAGGACTATTATGCCTATCGCGCGCGGGTCGAAACCACGACCGACTATACGCCGGCGCAGATCCATCAGATCGGCCTCGACGAAGTGGCGCGGATCGACAAGGCTATGGACGCCGTCGCGGAAGAAGCCGGCTATGACAGCCGCGCCGCCTTTATCGAGCATCTGCGTACCGACCCGCAATATTATGCGAAGACGCCCGAAGAATTGCTCGCGCGGTCTGCGCTGATCGCGAAGACGGTGGACGGGCACATGCCCGAACTCTTCGGCCGACTGCCGCGGCTGCCCTATGGCATCAAGCCGATCCCGGCCGAGACCGCTGAGGGCACCACGACCGCCTATTACAGCCCGGGCAGCCCAGCGAACGGGGTCGCCGGCACCTATTATGTCAACACGTCGAAGCTCGACCAGCGCCCGTTCTGGGAGATGCCGTCGCTGACGATGCACGAGGCGGTGCCCGGCCATCACCAGCAGATCGCGCTCCAGCAGGAACTGGATCTGCCGCCGATGCGCCGCTATCTCGCGCACTTCACCGCCTTTACCGAGGGCTGGGCGCTCTATGCCGAAACGCTCGGCAACGAGATCGGCATGTACGATACGCCGGCAAAGAAGATGGGGCGGTTCAGCTACGATATGTGGCGGGCATGTCGGCTGGTCGTCGATACCGGCATCCACTCGATGGGCTGGTCGAAGGCGCAAGCGGTTGCGTTCATGAAAGAGCACACCGCGCTATCGGACGCCAATATCGATGCCGAGGTGAACCGCTATATCAGCTGGCCCGGCCAGGCGCTGGCCTACAAGATGGGCGAACTGCGCATCAGGGCGCTGCGCCAAAAGGCGGAAAAGGCTCTGGGCGACGATTTCCGGCTGCGCGATTTCAACGACGCGGTTCTGGAGGAAGGATCGTTGCCGCTCGACGTGCTGGAAGCGCATATCGACCGGTGGATCGCCGTGCAGCGGGCGAAGGCGGGGGCGAGCGCGGCACAAAGCTGAACGAAGCCGCGGCGCTTGCGACAATTGGCGACGCTTTTTCGCGGCTTCCGACACATTCAGGCGACAGCTTCTCGCCAGATTGGCACTCGACCGATCGACCGGTCCTGTTTGGAAGGAGTGTCGCCATGAACAAGCTAACCCTGATGATCGCCGGCCTCGGCATCGCCACTGCCGCGCTTCCCGCTACGGCGAGTGCTGCGCCCTGGCAATCGGTGAACCAGCGGCAGGCGAATATCGAACGGCGCATCGATGTCGGCGTGCGCAGCGGCTCGCTCGATCGCCGCGAAGCGCGTTCGCTGCGCATCCAGTATCGCCGTCTGGTGCGGCTGGAAGCGCGGTACCGTTCGAGTGGCCACCGCCTGACGCGCGGCGAACGCCGGATACTCGAACGTCGCTATGACGCGCTGTCGCGGCAGGTCGCGCGCCAGCGTCACGACCGGCAGCATCGCCGCTATGCGTCGTATCGCCGTCGCTGAACCGATGATCGAAAACCGCGAAGGGGTCGCGTTGCGGCCCCTTCTGCCTTTTCAGCGCAGCGGCTTGCCGCTGTCTTTCCATTTGTCGAGAACCTGCGACTGGGGAAGCGCACTCGTCGCTTGCCCGCTCTCGGCATATTGCGGCGCGACGGCGCCCGCTTCGGCCTTGGTCGCAACGCCTTGCGTGGAAGCCGTTCCTACCGGCGCTCTGGCGGCAGGGGTGGTTTCGGCGGCAGCCAGTTGAATATCCGTCATATTCGATATGTGCTTGTGCGGACCGGGTAGCGGTTCGCCGCCCGCATAGACCTGGTTGAAGGCGGCGGCGGTTCCCCACCAGCCTTTCCACCGATGGAAGAAATGCGCGCCGAAAACACCGGTCATCACGAGCGAGCGGTTCCACGCCGGCGTGACCGCATAGGTATGATAATGTGTCGCCAGCCCGACCGGCGGGAAGACCGATCCCGCCAGCGCGGCTTCGGCGACCATCTTGGCGCGCAGCCAGTATTTGCGCTCCGGCGTGCGGGCGAGCGACCCGTCGCAAGCGAAGCTGAACTGGCATCCGCGTTTGTCGGAGCCCTGATACACGACGCCGCAGACCGTGTCGGGGAAGGCCGGGTGGCGCACCCGATTAAGGATGACCTGTGCCACTGCCCGCTGGCCGTTGTCGGGTTCGGTCGCGGCTTCGTAGTAGATCGCCGTGGTCAGGCACTGCGCGGCGCGAGCGCGGTCGGTTGCGGACCCGCGCATCACGAACGGTTGTGCAGCCGTGATCGTGCCGGCATCGAGCGCTTGGTAGTCGGTCGGCGCGGCGCGGTCGGGAAGCCTTGTCGTGCCCGTTACGCCGGGGGCTGGGGCACCGTCTTCTTCGGCGAGTTCGAAATAGAGTGCGCCGGGAAAATGGTCGTCCGCTTCATATCCCTTGGGGGCTGCGGCGGCGGGCGCTGGAGGGCGTATCTGATCGAGCGAGGCCAGCGTGGCATGCGCAGTGAAACCGGCGCCGAGCAGCGAAACGATGCCCAGCCCGGCGATATTGCGAACCCTGCGAGTCGAGAGGCGCTGCCACACCATTTCGCGATCATAGCGCGAGAGGCGGTGGCCGGCGCGACCTGATTTCCGGCTGTCCCGGCGAGGGACGATCTCTGGTTAAGGTAACGATTCCGGCGGTCGAATCATGCTGCGGACCCTTGTTCCGGCGGCATCAGCGCATTGTCGATTTCGTTGGCGCGCTGCCATGCGTCGCGCGCTTCGAGCCGGTTCCAATAGGATTGGAAACTGTCGCGCTTCGGAATGGTGCCGAATTGCAGCCCCCAGCCGATCTGCGAACCGACATAGACGTCGGCGGCGGTAAACCGGTCGCCGGCCACATATTCCTTGTCCGCGATCGCTGTCTCCAGCGTGTCGATCGCGAGTTCGTAATTGCCATATCCCGCCATTCGCCCCTGCTCGGCGGATGGAGCAAAGCCCATTGCCTTGTTGGTGACGGCCTGTTCGACCGGACCGGCGGCGAAGAACAGCCAGCGATAATAATCGGCGCGGTCCTCGGTCGGCGGGGCCAGCCCGGCTTCGGGGAACGCATCGGCGAGATAGGCACAGATCGCGGCGCATTCGGTCACGACCTTGCCTCGATGCCGGATCGCCGGGACCTTGCCCATCGGATTGACCGACAGATAGGGCCCGGCCTTCATCGTCGAACTATAGTCGAGCACCTCCGTGTCGTAGGAGATGCCCGTTTCTTCCAGCATCCACCGGACGATGCGTCCGCGCGACATGGGATTGGTATAAAATGTCAGGTCGCCAGCCATGGCCCACTCCTTCGAGTCGATGCGAACAAATAGTGAACTAATTTGCGGAGAGGTCAAGCTGGTTTCGCAAAAGCGTGAAAATCGGCGGGTTAGCGTGACCTTGTGCGGCGCACAAAAACCATGCAGCATGGAACCGTTCTTCAGTTCGGGGCTTGAAAAGCTGAATGGGACAAAAACGCGCGTTCGACGAAATCTGGGGCCATGGCGGCATCGACGACCCTCGCGCCGAATTCGCCGCGCTGTCGGACTGGCTGCGCGAAACACCATCCGGAGAACTGGAACGCCGGCTTCAGGCCGCCGAGAGCACCTTTCGCCAACTGGGCATCACCTTTGCCGTTTATGGCGAGCAGGAAGCATCCGAGCGCATCATTCCGTTCGATCTGGTGCCACGCATTTTTCTTGCCGACGAATGGGCGCGACTGTCCGAAGGGCTGATCCAGCGCGTTCAGGCGATCAACGCGTTCATCCGCGATATCTATGGCCAGCGCGAGATACTGAAGGCGGGCATCCTCCCGCCGGAACTGATTTTCCAGAACGACCAGTTCAGGACCGAGGTCGCGGGTATCCGGCCTCCGCACGGCATCTCCGCGCATATCTGCGGTATCGACTTGGTCCGCACCGGTCCCGACGAGTTTTTCGTGCTGGAGGACAATGCCCGCACGCCGTCGGGCGTGTCGTACATGCTCGAAAATCGAGAGGCGATGCTGCGGCTTTGCCCAGAACTGTTCCGTGAATTTCGCGTTGCCGCGGTCGATAGCTATCCCGACATGCTGCATGAAACGATGCGCTCTGTCGCGCCACCCGGCAGGGAGTCGAAGCCGCTCTGCGTCGTGCTGACCCCCGGTCATTTCAATTCCGCCTATTACGAGCACAGCTTCCTTGCGGATTCGATGGGCGTAGAACTGGTCGAACCCGCCGACCTGATCGTCGATGATGATATCGTGTGGATGCGGACGATTGCCGGGCTTGAGCGCGTCGACGTGATCTATCGCCGTGTCGATGACGATTTCCTCGATCCGCTCGTGTTCCGACCCGATTCGATGCTGGGCGTGCCCGGCATCATGGCCGCGTACCGCGCTGGCAATGTCACGCTCATCAACGCGCCGGGCAATGGGATCGCCGACGACAAGGCGATCTATAGCTATATGCCCGAGATCGTGCGCTTCTATACCGGGCACGACGCAAAGCTGCCCAATGTCGAAACCTATCGCTGCCGCGAACCCGAAGCGCGCAAATATGTGCTCGATAATATGGGTGAGCTGGTCGTGAAGCTGGTCGATGGCTCGGGCGGATACGGCATGCTGGTCGGCCCGGCCTCGACAAAGGACGAGATCGCAGAGTTCCGCAAGGCGGTCGAGGCGGAACCGAACCGCTATATCGCGCAGCCGACGCTTGCGCTGTCGACCATCCCGACGCTCACCGAAAAGGGGCTTGCGCCCCGCCATGTCGATTTCCGTCCCTTCGTCCTGACCGGCGGCAGCGGAAAGCCGCAGGTTGTTCCCGGCGGTCTGACCCGCGTCGCGCTGCGCGAAGGATCGCTGGTCGTCAATTCGAGCCAGGGCGGCGGAACCAAGGACAGTTTCGTGCTGATGCCCGACGCGCAGCAATCGCAATCGCAGAACTCGGCGGGCGAAAGCCAGTCGCAGAGCCAGGGGTGAGCGCGCCGTGCTGATGCTCTCCCGCACTGCGTCGTCGCTCTATTGGCTGGGCCGTTATGTCGAGCGTGCCGATTTTACCGCGCGGCTGGTCGAAGCGACGATCAGGCTCGATGCCCTGTCGGCGCGCCCGGCGGGCGAGGCCGCGTGGCAGAGCGCGCTTTCGGTTACCTATAATGAGGAAGCTTTCGCCAGCACGGGCGACAACCTGACGCAGCAGAATGTCGCGCACTTCCTGATGTTCGACAAGGATCATCCGGGGTCGGTGCTGCGCTGTCTGGAAGCGGCGCGGAACAATGCGCGGGTCGTGCGAACCGCGCTGACGCGAGAGGCGTGGACGGCGATCAACCGCGCATGGCTGCTGTTCAGCAACCGCGCCAGCCCGGGCGGGTCCAGCTCCACGCTCAACCTCGTCGAATCGGTGAAGGCCGAGCTGCGCGGGTTCGAAGGTGCGATCTTCCGGATGATGCGCAACGAGGCGGTCTGGCTGACCCGGCTTGGCGGCGCGATCGAACGTGCGGACAATACCGCGCGGCTGATCGACGTGAAATACCATCTGCTCCTGCCCGAGGGCGAGCGGGTTGGCGGCGTCGTCGATCGCGACCAGTGGACCACGATCCTTCAGACGGTATCCGCCGTGACCGCCTATCGCTGGCTATATTCGGAAGGGCTGAAGCCCGACCTGGTCATCGATCTGCTGATGTCGCGGCCGGAGCTGCCGCGTTCGCTTGCGGCATGCGTGGAGGAGAGCGTCGATCTGCTTTCGCAACTCGGCAAGCGTACCGGCTTGCAGGGGGAGGCCGACCGCATGGCGCGCGCGCGGCTTGCACGGATCAGCAAGACGCGCAGCCGGGAGGTGGTGGTGAGCGGCCTGCACGAATATCTTCAGGCTTTCATTCGGGAAAACGCGATGCTCGACCAGGCGATCGCCCGTCAGTTCAGGTTCGTGTGATGCGGCTTCACGTCGACCATGTCACGCGATACGCATTCAGCGAACCGCAGGCGCGGCTGTTGCAGCTATTGCGGATGCGGCCGTGCGATACCGACCATCAGACGGTGATCGACTGGCGGTTCGATGTCGATTGCGACGCTCGCCTGAAAAAGCACGAAGACGGCTTCGGCAACGAAGTGACGATGCTCTATGCCGACGGACCGATCGAGGCGATCGAGATCCATGTCGTCGGCGAGGTGCTGACCGACGATTCGGGCGGGATCGTCGAAGGCGCGGCCGAACCGTTTCCGCCCGAGCTTTTCCTGCGCACGACGCAGCGCACGCGCGCCGACGATGCGCTCCGCGATTTCGCCGCCGAATATCTTTCGGCGGATGGCGACCGTATCGAGCAACTGCACCGGCTCAACCTTGCGATCGGTGAACGGCTGACCTTGGAAGAGCCAAAGGTAGACAATCACACCAGCGCGGTCGAGGCGTTCGGCAGCGAGAAGGCGACTGCGCGCGAGATGGCGCAGATTTTCGTCGCGGCGGCGCGGTCGGCGGGCGTACCGGCGCGCTACGTTTCCGGGTATCGCTCGGGCGGGGACGGGGCTTCGCGTTGTGCCCCGCATGGCTGGGCCGAGGCTTTCGTCGAAAATGTCGGATGGATCGGGTTCGACCCGGCATCGGGCATATCGTCCGATGAACGCTATGTCCGCGTTGCCGTCGGGCTCGATTCGGCGGATACCGCGCCGATTGCCGGTTCACGCAGCGGATCGGGCGACGAGGAACTCGACGTCGAAGTGCAGGTGGAAGCGGCGTCGCGTAACGCCTGATCCGCTCAGACGGTTTCGCGCACCCGTGCGGGTTGCGGCTCGAAATTCTCTTCGTCGTCGAGCAGCGACCAGCCATTGGGACCGAGAACCTCGATCGGCTTGTAGCGCGTCTTATAGGCCATGCGTTCCGATCCCTTCACCCAATAGCCCAGATAGACATAGGGCAGGCGCGCGCGCTGAGAGCGCAGGATGTGCTCCATGATGATGAAGTTGCCGAGGCCGGGGCGGTTCGCGTCTTCGGGCTCGAAGAAGCTGTAGATCATCGACAGGCCGTCCGCCTGCTGATCGGTGATGCAGGCGCCGACAAGCTTGCCCTTGCGGCCTTCGGGTGCGGGTTCACGATATT
The DNA here is from genome assembly GCF_018122655.1 of Stakelama marina. Classification (GTDB taxonomy): domain Bacteria; phylum Pseudomonadota; class Alphaproteobacteria; order Sphingomonadales; family Sphingomonadaceae; genus Sphingomonas; species Sphingomonas marina. The sequence goes on along the minus strand of NZ_JAGRQC010000002.1, from coordinate 117,249 downwards.
CGATGACGTAGGACGTGACGGGGCTGTGTTCGACCATATCGGCATAGTCCGCCTCGTCCATCGTCGCCATGCCGCCGCCGGGGTGGCGCACGTCGAGATAGCGGCGGAGAAGCTGGAACTGCTCGTCGGTCGCCCAGGGGCGGCATGCCGTGATATCGAGATCGCGATGCTTGCGCAGCAGCTTGCGCTGCGTCGCATTGGGCTGAAATTCGTCGGCGACGACGCGAACCGATACACAGGCCGAACAGCCGGCGCAGCTGGGGCGATAGGCCACCGACTGGCTGCGGCGAAAGCCGATCCGGCCGAGCGCGTCGTTCAGCTCGCCCGCATGGGGACCGTTGAGTTCGGTGAATACCTTCCGTTCCTGACGGCCCGGCAGATAGGGGCAGGGCGAGGGACTGGTCACGAAAAACCGTGGAAATCGAAATGGTGCGCTCACCTCTGTTCGCTCCCTTCGCGAAGATGCCTGCTGCTTGCTGACCACAGGTTATGCAGACCCCGAGTCATGATGAAAAGGCGATTCACCATGAAAGAAGGTTAACACATTCAAGAAACTGTGGATGAATCCTTTTCCGCACTGACGCGGAATCCGGCGCAAGTCCTATACTATCGCATCGGAATCGGTTCGAGAACGCGGGCGCGATTCGATTCACCGCGTTTTTGATTCGGTTCGTCAGGCCAGTTCGACCTGGCTGACCTCGTAATTGGCGTCGCGCAGCGCGGTCATCAGCCGGTCGAGATGCGCGCGGTCGCGCGTTTCGCACTCGATATCGGTGATAAGGCCCTTTGCCGGCAGCGAGGTGAAAACGCGCTGGTGATAGACCTCGATGATGTTGACGCCCTGTTCGTGGAACACCTTGGCGACGTTGAATAGCGCGCCCGGCCGATCCTGGAGGCGGATGCGCAGCCGCGCGAGGCGGCCCGAGCGGGCGAGGTCGCGCAGCAGGACATTGGCCAGCAGGCGCGTGTCGATATTGCCGCCGCACAATATCGTGCCGACGGTCTTGCCTTCGAACCGGCCGGGATATTCGAGCAGCGCGGCAAGGCCGGCGGCGCCGGCGCCTTCGACCACGGTCTTTTCGATCTGGAGCAGCAGGCTGACCGATTCTTCGAGCTTGCGTTCGCTCACGAGCAGAATTTCGTCGACCAGTTGCTCGACGATGCCGGAGGTGATCGACCCCGGCTCCTTCACCGCAATACCCTCTGCCAGCGTATCGCCGGCACATGGGCGCTGCTCGTGATTCAGCCGGTTGTACATCGAGGGGTAGAGCTCGGCCTCTACGCCCACCACCTCGATCGGATGATCCTGCGCCTTGGCGACGGTCGCCGATCCGGAGATCAGGCCGCCGCCGCCGATCGGGATCACCAGCGTATCGATGTCGGGCACATCGGCCAGCATCTCGAGCGCTGCCGTGCCCTGTCCCGCGATGATGCGCGGGTCGTCGAAAGGATGAACGAAGGTATAGCCGCGCTCCGCCTCCAGCTTGCGGGCATGGGCATAGGCCTCGTCGAAGGTCTCGCCTTCGAGGATGACGGTCGCGCCGTGGCCTTCGGTCTGGGTGACTTTTACCGTCGGCGTGTTCTTCGGCATGACGATGGTCGAAGGCACGCCGAGACGGGTGGCGTGATAGGCAAGGCCCTGCGCGTGATTGCCCGCCGATGCCGCGATCACACCCTTTGACCGCGCTTCGTCGTCGAGAAGTAGCAGCGTGTTGAGCGCGCCGCGTTCCTTGTAGGCAGCGGTGAATTGCAGGTTTTCGAACTTCAGATAAACCTTGGCGCCGGTGAGCTCGGAAAGTGTTTTGCTGAGCAGCGTCGGCGTGCGAACGATCTGGTCGCCGATCCGCGCATGCGCTGCGCGGATGTCGTCGATGGTGACGGGCGGCGATGCCGGGGCGGACGCGGGAGAGGTAGCCATGCGCAGCGCCCTAAGCCCTGTGCCGAAAAACGGCAACGGTCTTGGATGATCTGGCCTTGGCCCCGAACACGTCCTATGCGCGCTTTCATGATCGCGTTCGTCCTATCGGCCGCGCCGAGGTTCGCCCCGACCGCAAGGAGATGCCCCAAGTGAAGTTCCGCGTATTCGCATCCGCGCTGTCCGCAGCGGCGATGCTGCTTGCCATGCCCGCCAGGGCCGATGGGCTGGTCGACGATGTTACCGGCGTCGCGCTCGACAAGGATGGCAGGGTCATCCACTTCACCGGCATCGTCATCAATGATGATGGCACCGTGAAGAAGTTGCTTGGGCGCAAGGACAAGCGGCCCGAACGCCCCGACTGGCGGGAGGATATGCACGGCAAGGTGCTGATCCCCGGCATGATCGACGCACATGGCCATGTGATGGAACTGGGCTTTCGCGAACTGTCGCTCGACCTGTCCGATACCAGTTCGCTTGAGGAAGCGCAGCGCAAGATCGCGGCGTTCACCGCCAAGAACGAGGGGCGGCCCTGGATTCTGGGGGGCGGCTGGAATCAGGAAAAATGGGGGCTGGGCCGCTTTCCGACCGCAGCCGATCTCGATACCATCGCACCCGACAAGCCGGTCTGGCTGATGCGGGCCGACGGCCATGCCGGCTGGGCGAATTCGGCGGCGATGAAGGCGGCGGGTGTCACCGCGAAGACCGAGACGCCGAAGGGCGGCCGGATCGAGCGTGATGCGAACGGAAAACCCACCGGGATCTTCGTCGATGCGGCAACCGCGCTGATCGAGAAGGTCGTGCCCAAGCCGACGCCGCGCGACCGCGACCTCGCCTTTGTCCGCGCGCAGGAAAAGCTGCTCAGCGACGGCATCACCGCGACTGCGGACATGGGCACGTCGCTGGAGGATTGGATGACGTTTCGCAGGGCGGGCGACACCAATCGCCTGCGCATGCGGATCATGAGCTATGCGCTGGGCGTCGATACCGCGCAGATCATCGCGGGGCCGGGGCCGACGCCGTGGCTTTACGACGACAAGCTGAAGGTCGTGGGGATCAAGCTCTATGCCGACGGCGCGCTGGGTTCGCGCGGGGCGTGGCTGAAACAACCCTATGCCGATGCGCCGAAGCAGACCGGCAATCAGCTTCTCGCCGACGATCAGCTTCTCAACCTGATGAGCCGCGGGGCGATGGACGGATTCCAGCTTGCGGTGCATGCCATCGGCGACCGGGCGAACCAGCAGGTGCTCGACGCGATCGCCGAGCTTTCCGACACGTACAAGGGTGATCGGCGCTGGCGGATCGAACATGCGCAGATCGTCGATCCGGTCGATCTGCCGCGGTTCGCCAAGCACGGCATCGTCGCTTCGATGCAGCCGACGCACGCGACATCGGACATGCACATGGCCGAAGTGCGGCTGGGTGAGGCGCGGTTGAAGGGCGCCTATGCATGGAAATCGATGCTCGACATGGGCGTGCCGCTTGCCTTCGGTTCGGATTATCCGGTCGAGGAGCCCAATCCGTTTGTCGGATGGGCGGTCGCGTTTACCCGGCAGGATGCCAATGGAGAACCTTTTGGCGGCTGGCATCCCGAAGAGGCGATCACGCGCGAACAGGCGTGGCGCGCCTTTACGCAGGGCGGAGCCTATGCGGGGTTCGCGGAAGACAAGTTCGGTACGCTCGCGCCGGGCGAGCAGGCCGATTTCCTGATCGTCGATCGCGATCCGACGCTCGCCTCGCCGAGCGAACTGCGGGAAACGAAGGTGCTCCAGACATGGGTTGGCGGGCTGCCGGTCTGGAAACGCAAATAGCGGCGGCGCTGTCGCGCTAGGGTTTCGGCAGCGTGGGGCCGTAGCGGTTGTCGCCGCGCGTGCCCGGCTTTGCGAGGAAGAATATAAGAAGTCCCAGCATCGCGAGATAGACGATATTGTTGACGAAGATCGCGACCAGCGCCGTGGTTCCCGGCTCTCCGCCATTCTGAAAGCCGTGGAAAATCTTGCTCATCGCAAGCAACCCGAACAGCAGAAAGGGGAGGGGAGCCAGACCCCATAGCCCGGACCGCCCGCTGTCGTGCAGTCGCCTCGTCACGGCCGCAGCCAACAGCGCGACCGCTGCCAGCACCAGAACCTCCATCGCCTGTATCATCGCACCGAAATTCGGCGCCGTCTGTCCGGAAAGTCCACCTGCCGCCGCTTGCGCGCTGCCGAGCTGTTGTGCGCTCCCCATGCCGTTCACGAGCGCATGGCCCATGAACAGGCTCCAAGCCACAAAGAGAATCGAGACGACGAGACCGGCATAGGGCCAGAAGGCAGCGCGATTGTCGCGGCCGGTAAAGTTCAGCAGGCTGCGCAACTGATTTCCGATCGACGCGAGGGCTTCGCGCATATCCGGTATCTCCCGATAGGAATGTCGCCGTTGGTAACGCCTCCGGCCCGCTTTGTCGAAAGTACAGACGAAAAGGGCCGCACCGTCTCCCCCGACGGTGCGGCCCTCGCCCCCAAAGTTCTGTTCGGTCGCGCTCGGATCAGGCGACTTTGGTTTCGGTCTGTTCGGCCTCGTCCGGATCGCGCAGCACATAGCCGCGACCCCAGACGGTCTCGATATAATTGTCGCCGTCGGTCGCCATCGACAGCTTCTTGCGCAGCTTGCAGATGAAGACGTCGATGATCTTGAGTTCGGGTTCGTCCATCCCGCCATAGAGGTGGTTGAGGAACATTTCCTTGGTCAGCGTCGTGCCCTTGCGGAGCGAGAGCAGCTCCAGCATCGCATATTCCTTGCCGGTCAGATGGACGCGGGCGCCATCGACCTCGACCGTCTTGGCATCGAGATTGACCGCCAGCTTGCCCGTCTTGATAACCGACTGGCTGTGCCCCTTCGACCGGCGGACGACGGCGTGGATACGCGCTACCAGCTCGTCGCGATGGAAAGGCTTGGTCACATAGTCGTCGGCGCCGAAGCCGAAGCTGCGCACCTTCGAATCCATTTCCGAAATGCCCGACAGGATCAGAACCGGCGTCTGCACCTTGGCGACGCGCAGCTTCTTCAGCACGTCATAGCCGTGCATGTCGGGAAGGTTCAGGTCGAGCAGGATGATGTCGTAGTCGTACAGCTTGCCAAGATCGAGGCCCTCTTCGCCAAGATCGGTCGTGTAGACGTTAAATCCCTCGGTCGTGAGCATCAGCTCGATCGCCTTGGCGGTGCTCGGTTCGTCTTCGATCAGCAAAACGCGCATCGGTTTCCCCTGTCCCGTTGCGGACGCCCCTGTGGTTGCTGGAACGCCCCTGCCCGGTTTCATTAACCTAAACAGGTCTGAAGGCAAAAGGTTAATTTCTCCCTAACCAGCGGAAATCCGCGAGTCGCGAGCGAATCAGGTGTTACCTAAACGTCTTCGCCCAAGGTTTCCCGCAGGTAAATACGGCGAACGAGGGTAAAGAAGACCACCAGCAGCGCAGCCGAAAAGAACAGCCCGAACAGGCCGAAGATCATCCCGATCGCGATGATCGTGAACAGCGTCATCGCCGGCGGAATATCGACCACGCGCGACGTTACATAGGGCGTGATGAAATTGCTCTGGATCAGCCTCACGACGACATAGGTGACCAGCGCGCCGACCAGCGCATGGTTGCTTTCCGTCGCGGCAAGGCCGAGCGCGGGCAGCATCGCGGCGGTGGGCCCGACATAGGGAATGAATTCGCTGAGCGCTGCGATCAGGCCGAGCGCGGCCGCGGAAGGCACGCCTGAAATCCACAGACCGACCCCGACCAGGATGCCCATCGTGGTCATCTGGATCAGCTGCGCGCGCAGCCAGAGCCGCAGCGTGTCCGACGTATCTTCCAGCGCGTCGGCAAAGGCGTCGCGCTTCGATGCGGGAACGAGCAACAGGAAGCCGCGCTTGTAGACCTCAGGGTCGGAGGCGAGAAAGATCGCGCCGACGACGAGCAGGATGAAGTTGAGCAGCAGCTCGACCGATCCCGTCACCAGCCCGCCGATATCCTGCGCGATCCGCGACCCGGCAAAGGCTGCCTTGACCGCGTCGACGATCTTTGCCCCGACCGGTGACTGCGACATCGCGGTTTCAAGCTTTTGCACCAGCCCGGGAAGCGCGGTGACGAGCGCGTTGATCTGTTCGCCGAATTGCCAGGCGACGAGCCATACAAGAAATGCCAGCAGCGCGAGCGCGGTTAAGATGCCCGCGGGCACCGCCGCGCGTTTGGGCATGTGGAACTTGTCGCAATAGAAATCGGCGATGGCGAGGATGGTGATCGCCCCCAGCATCGACCCGAAGGCGAGGATCAGCAGGTCGAGCGCGAGATAAAGCGACACGACGACGGCAACGACGACGATCGTCAGCACCAGTCGGCGCAGATAGCGCGAATCGTCGGGATCGGGGGTGAGGCGCTTCACTGCGTCAGTCCGGCTTGCGCAGATGCTGGACGAGAAAGTCGATCACCGCCTCGACGCGTGCGGGGCGAAGCGAACCTGGCGGTGTGAGCAGGTGAAGTGCGACGGGCGGCGAGGACCATTCGGTGAGAACCGCCTCGAGCCGTCCTTGTTCCAGTTCCGTATCGACGATGAAGTCGGGAAGGCGCGCGATCCCAAGCCCGGCGCGAAGCGCGGGAAGCATCGCTTCACCGGCATTGGTGCAGAGCGGGCCATCGGGGCGCACCGATATTTCGCTGCCGTCGCGGCCGCGATAATGCCAGACATTGGGCGACGGCACGTTGGTATAGCCGAAACAGGCATGATCGCTGAGTTCGGCAGGGTGGCGCGGCCTCCCGCGGCGTTCGAGATAGGACGGTGCTGCGACCGTGTGAATCGTCACGCCTGCCAGACGGCGTGCGCGAAGGCTGCTGTCGGGCAGATCGGCGATCCTGAGCGCGATGTCGATCCCTTCGCCGACGATATCGATCTTGGCGTCCGAGAAATGGAGGTCGATCGTCACCTCGGGATGATCGGCGATGAAGTCCGCGATCAGCGGCGCCACGCGCGCCACGCCGAAGCGCATCGGCGCCGCTATGCGTACCGGCCCGGCAAGCCGGGTGACCGAATCGCGCGCGACTTCCTCTGCGCATTCGCCTTCGGCCAGGATGCGCTGCGCGCGTTCGGCAAGCGCGTTGCCGCTTTCGGTGAGGGTTAGCCGGCGCGACGTGCGATGGAACAGCGTGACGCCAAGCCGCTTTTCAAGCCGGCTGATGGCTTTCGAAACCGTCGCCTTGGACATGCCGATCGCTTCTGCCGCGCCGCTGAACGAGCGGTGTTCGACCACGCGTGCGAAGATCGCCCAGGCTTCGAAATCGGGGAGCGTCATTCGAAACGATCCGTTTCCAACGTTTCCATTTACGTTACGATGATGTCGCCTATCTCCGCTTGGTGCAACGGAGATTTGCAATGATCGAGAAACGTTCGTTCGAAAGCCTGGGCCATGCCGATCACGGCTGGCTCAACGCGCGCCATCATTTTTCCTTCGCCAATTATTACGACCCGGATCGGATGGGCTGGGGCGCGATCCGTGTTTGGAACGATGACGAGATTGCCGCCAATAGCGGTTTTCCGCCGCATCCTCACCGCGACATGGAAATCATCACCTATGTCCGCACCGGCGCCATCACGCATCAGGACTCGATGGGCAACAAGGGGCGCACGGGCGCCGGCGATGTTCAGGTGATGAGCGCGGGGACCGGCGTGCGCCACGCCGAATATAATCTCGAGCCCGAGACGACGACGCTGTTCCAGATATGGGTCGAGCCGCGCGCGCCCGGCGGCAGTCCGAGCTGGGGCGCCAAGCCGTTTCCGCGCGACGAGCGATCGGGAAGATTCGTGACGCTCGCATCGGGTTTTGCCGGGGACGACGACGCGCTGCCGATCCGTGCCGATGCCCGGGTTCTGGGGGCTACGCTGAAGGCGGGTGACAGCGTGACGTACACGGTCGGCGAGGGGCGTCATGCCTATCTGGTCCCGGCGACCGGTGCGATCGAACTTGCCTCCAACTCCGGCAGTGAGCGTTTCGATGCGCGCGACGGCGCGGCGCTTTCGGGTGGTCAGACCGTCACCATCACCGCGGTCGAGGATAGCGAGATCGTTCTCGTCGATGCTGAATAATTCAAACGCGAACCTTCGATGAACGCTGAAAAAGGAACCCTTACATGTCCAAAGTCCTAGTCCTTTATTACTCGTCCTACGGCCATATCGAGCAGATGGCCGATGCCGTCGCTGAAGGTGCGCGTGGCGCGGGAGCCGAGGTCGATATTCGCCGGGTGCCCGAAACCGCGCCCAAGGAGATCGTCGAACAGGCCGGGTTCAAGACCGAGAGCGAACATCCGGTGATCGAGGACGTCAACCGGCTGGCGGAGTATGACGCGATCATTATCGGCGCGCCGACGCGCTTCGGCCGTATGCCGAGCCAGATGGCGGCATTCCTCGATACCGCTGGCGGACTGTGGGCCAAGGGCGCGCTGAACGGCAAGGTCGGCGGCGCTTTCACCTCCACCGCCAGCCAGCATGGCGGGCAGGAGACCACGCTGTTCTCGATCATCACCAACCTGCTGCATTTCGGTCTGGCGGTGGTCGGGCTCGATTACGGCTTTCAGGGGCAGATGGGCGTCGACAAGGTGCGTGGCGGCTCGCCCTACGGCGCCACCACGATTTCGGACAGCGACGGCAGCCGCCAGCCGCATGCCGAAGAACTCGACGCGGCGCGCTATCAGGGGCGGCGCATTGCCGAAACCGCGGCGAAGCTGGCTGCATGACCGCATGATGCTGCTTCCGGCGGTGACGGGTAGCCGTCGCCGCCGGTCGCACCTATCTGGACCTGCATGTTCGGATTGGACCCTGCCCCAGACGCCATCGTGCGCGGTATCCTGCTGTCGCTGATCGGACTTGTCTGGATCATGCTGCTCGTGCGGATCGCCGGGCTGCGAACCTTGTCGAAGATGACGGCGATCGACTTCGTCGCCACACTGGCCACCGGTTCGCTGCTCGCGACGATGGTGTCGAGCAGTTCGTGGACCGCTTTCCTGCAGGCATCCGTCGGCGTCGCGATGATTACGGCGTGGCAATATGTCTATGCCAGGCTGCGCCGCGTCGATGCTGTTCGCAGCGCAGCCGAGAACAAGCCGATGCTGCTAATGCGCCACGGCAAGTTTCTCGACGATGCGCTGGCCAAGGCTCGCGTCACGCGTGCCGATGTGCTTTCCAAGCTGCGCGAACATAATATCGCCGGTCCTGAAAAGGCCGATGCCGTCGTCCTGGAGGTTACCGGCGATATTTCGATCCTGCATGGTGGGCACGATTCGCCCGAGGTGCTGCGCGAGGTACGGAATAGCTGATGCTCGAAGATCGCGTTCTCTTCATCGATGCCGAGGCAATCGTGATCGACAAGCCCGCCGGGCTTCCGGTCGATCCGCCGCGCGACGGTACGCGCTGCGTGATCGACATGCTGGATGATCTCACCTTCGGTTTTCAGCGGCTGCCGACCGCCGTCCACCGGCTCGACCGTGATACGTCGGGCTGTCTGCTCCTGTCGCGCAACCCCAAGGCGCAGAAGCGGTTCCACGCCGCGTTCGAGGCCGGGCAGGTGACCAAGCGTTATGTCGCGATCCTCGACGGCGCGCCGGAGGAGGATGCCGGTGAAATCGACCTGCCGCTGCTGAAAGTGTCGAGCGCCGCGAGCGGCTGGCGGATGCGCGGCGATCCGAAGGGCAAGGCCGCGCGGACGCGGTGGCGCGTGCTCGAACGCGGGCAGGGCAGGGCAATGGTCGCCTTCTATCCCGAAACCGGCCGGACGCATCAGCTTCGCGTCCATGCGGCCGAAGGACTCGGTATCCCGATTACCGGCGATCCGGTGTACGGCGCCGGCGGTCCGCATCTGATGCTGCACGCCGCGTCGATCGTCATGCCGCGCGAGGGCAAGCCCGACATTTCCGCCGACAGCCCGCTGCCCGAACGGTTTCAGGAAGCCGGATTCGGCCATGGCTGAACGCGCCATTCCCGACGAAGCGATCATCGAGGAGCGTTTCATCGCCGCTTCGGGGCCGGGCGGGCAGAACGTCAACAAGGTCGCGACTGCGGTGCAGTTGCGCATCGACGTCTTCGCGCTCGGGCTTCAGCCCTATGCCTATCGCCAGCTGAAGGATCTCGCGGGGAGCAGGTTGACCGGGGGCGGCGAGCTGGTGATTACGGCGCGCAGCTTTCGCACGCAGGAACAGAATCGGGCGGACGCGCGCAAGCGCGCCGGCGAATTGCTTGCGAAGGCGCATGTGCGTCAGGCGCGCCGCAAGAAGACCAAACCCAGCCGTGCGGCCAAGGCGCGGCGTGTTGACGCGAAGAAAAGCCGTTCGAAGGTAAAGGCGGGCCGCGGCAAGGTCCGTCTCGATTAGGGACAAATCATGTATCAGTTCGACGTGGCGACCGGTTCCAAGACCGCGATGTATCGTGACCTGCAAGGCGCACTAGATGCGCTTACCGCCGGCGAAAGCGATGCCGTCGCGAACATGGCGAATGCCGCCGCGCTGATCTGGCAATATCTGCCCGATCTCAACTGGGCGGGCTTTTACCGGATGGTGGACGGCGAGCTGGTGCTCGGACCGTTCCAGGGCAAAGCCGCGTGCATTCGTATCCCGCTTGGCAAGGGCGTTTGCGGAGCTGCGGCGGAACAGCGCGAGACGCAACTGGTCGATGACGTTCACGCCTTTCCCGGCCATATCGCGTGCGATGCCGCCAGTCGCTCCGAACTCGTGGTGCCGATCATCGTGGGCGGCCGGTTGCTCGGTGTGCTCGACCTCGACAGCCCCCATCCGTCGCGCTTCGACGGCGAGGATGCGGCTGGGTGCGAGGCATTGATGGCATTGCTGGGCCCGCGCATCGGCTGATCCGTTTCGGGACAGATTTTAACCGTAATCCGGACTCGCGCTTTGCACCGGGGCGGGGTTAAGTCTTCGCAAATGCTCGTGGTTGACTGCGGGTTAATGCCGGCGCGCCGCTCCGGAACGCCGGCGGGAAGGAGCGACCGAAGTGATGCGCCATATGATGTTTGTCGGTCTTTCGCTGACCGCGCTCGCCGTCGCCGATCCCGCTGCCGGCCAGGTGATCGAAAATGGCCGCTGGGTCACGCCGGAACCCGCGCCGACCCCAACGCCGTCGCCCACTCCAGCGCCTGCGGCCGAGACACCTGCGTCTGCGCCCGCGCCTGCGCCCAAGGTAGCCGCTACGAAGGCGGGCCCGGGCGAATATCGCCCGCCCGTGCGCGGATGGGTATTGCCCGAATATTGGACGGCACCACGCTTTCGCATCGCTGATTATGCCGCCTGGAATCTGCCGGAGCCGACCGCCGGACAGCAATGGGTGCGCTATTTCGACGATGCGGTGCTGATCGACCGTTATGGCCGGGTCGATCGGACGGCAGGCAGGGTCGATTGGGAACATCCGGTGGCCGTCGCCGAACACCGCAAACAGGGTGCAGCCGTCGCAGCGACGCAAGAGACGCCGCCTGCGCCGATCGCACGGACGCCGCTTCCGCCGTCATCGGCACCGGCACAGGATCTTCCCGGGTCGGTTGCGGAGGCTCCATCTCCGCCTTCGGCGCTGCCGCCACCACCGGTGGCTGCGCGGGCGGAAGTCGCGGAGAACGCATCCAGCGGAAGGGTCGATACGGTTGCCGGCATGGAACCGGGGGGAGGTGCCGGCGCGGCGGCCGGTGCCGCGATCGATCGCGCAGAGAGCGCGGATCGCGGCCCGCCGCCGCAACCGGGCGCGGGCTATCCGCCTCCGCCGCAATATGCCGACAGCGGCGCGCAGCCGCGTCCCATGCCTCCGCGTCCCATGACTCCGCGTCGGTGGGAGCCGCCGGTCGCGCCCGAAACGGCTCCCGATTACGGTGAACCGCCCGTTGCTCCGGAACATGGCGAGCCTCCGGTTGCCCCGGAACGCGGATATGCGGGACGCGGCGGCTATCCGTTCCCGCCGCCGCCAGCACCTCAGGTCACATGCTCGGGCGGTTGCAGCAGCGTCGTCACGACCTATTCGGGGGGCGGATACATCGCCAACGGCTATTATTATCCGCCCGCGGTCACCACCACGATCACAGTCAACCCCGCCGCCGCGGCCCGCCCGGCTGCTCCTGCCGCCGAGGAATGGCGCAGCCAGGACGGGACGATCGTTCGCCGGCGGGTGCGCCGCCGCCAATAGGCATCGGTCGCGCTGCCGCGCCGGGCGCGCCTAGCTGTGCTTGCGCCCGGCGAAGCTGACGATGCTTTCCGATCCGTCCTTGGCAAGCGACGACACGCCGACGAAATTGTCGTCGACGATCAGGTCTTTCAGCTTCAATTCGGTCGTGCCGGCCGGGACGTCCTTATGGTCGGTCCAGTCCTGCTTGTCATTGCGGCGCCAGTGAATGCGATAGCCCACAGCGCCGGGAACCTCGTTCCAATGCACCGTGGTGTCGGTAGAAACCGCGCCTTCCATCCACACGCCTTCGGGTGCCGCGGGCGCATCGGCAAGTCGCTTGATCGTCGCGACGTTGATCGCGGCGACCTTTGCGAGATACGGAAAGTCCATCTTGTCGACCGTATCGCCATATTCGATGCCGTTTTCGGTGCGCAGGTCCTGATGTTGCTGCGTATAATTCTCTGCGCCGACGGTGAAGCGCACCGCAGGATAGCCGAGCTGCAGGAAAGGTTCGTGGTCACCGCCGCGGCCGAAGCGGTCGGGCCGCCGGTCGACGAAGACATCGAGCCCATCCGGAAGTTTGTCGGCGACGCCGTCGATGGCCTTGGCGAGCGCACGGCTGGGGCCGTCGTCCTCGCCACCGTCGGCGCGACGCTGCATCTGCTGCTTCAGGTCCTCGGACGCGCGGATGCCTTCGGAAAAGACGCGCACGCGGTCGGCGACCCGGACGCCGTTCTGACCGATCGTATTACCGACGATGTCGTTATTGAGTACCGCGGTGACGTTCCAGCCGCGTTCCTTCGCCGTCTGTGCCAGCAAGCGGCCGCCGAACAGTCCCTGCTCCTCGCCCGATAGCGCCGCATAGATGATCGTCGCATCGAATTTCTGCTTCGACAGGATGCGCGCCGCCTCCAGCACAACCGCAACGCCCGAAGCGTCGTCATTGGCACCCGGCGCATCGCTGGTGGAGTTCATGATGTCGGTGACGCGACTGTCGATATGACCCTGGATGATGACGACGCGGTTGGGATCGCGCCCTTTCTGAAAGCCGAGCACATCGACGACACGCACGCCGTCGGGCGCGCGCTGGTTGGTGAATTCCTGCGAGATATTGGCGACCTGGATGCAGCCGCCGCATTCGTCGGATATCTTGGTCAGCTGTCCGCCGAACCATTTCCGCGCCGCACCGATGCCGCGTTTCGGATCGTCGGGCGATGACAGCGTATGCCGCGTGCCGAAGCTGACCAGCTTTTCGACCGTCGCCTTCAGGCGAGCAGGGTCGGGGGCGTCTTGTGCACTGGCCGGGGCGGCGAGCGCAACGAGCGGAAGAGCAAGCAGGATTTTTCGCATGGCCGGTACGCTGCACTGCCGCGCAGGCGTTGGCAAGGGTGGCGTTTCGCTCGGCTCAGCTCAGCCGGTCGATTGCTTCGCGATCGAGATTGCCCGGGATAATCATCACCGGAACCGGCAACTTTCCGGCGTCGGTACCGGCGAAATGCGCAACCAGCGGGCCGGGAACGCCTTCCGGCGCCGCGCCGAGCACCAGCGCGGCGATGTCCTTGTTCGCCTCGATCATCTCGCGCACGATCTTCGGTCCGTCACCCTTGCGCACGGTGATCGAAGGTTTCAGCCCCGATTCTTCAAGCAGCGTTCCGGCGGCGCCTGCGACCAGCGCCTCGGCGCGTTGGCGTGCCTCTTCCTCCATCGTCGCCATGACTCCGCCCCATTGGACGAAGTCGGGCGCGGGGATGAAGGCTAGGATTTCGACGCCGCCGCCGGTCTTTACCGCACGTCGCGCGGCGAAGCGCAGCGCGGCTTCGGATTCCTTGCTTTCGTCGATGACCACCAGATAGGTGCGCATGGATAGAATACCTCCCCAATGGCGTTCAGTGGCGTGAAGCGCTCAATTTCGCAATAGCGTGGGCTTGACCCGACCCCTCGCGATGGTGATGGAGAGCGCTCCCCAGGACTCAAGCGATCAGGACCCTCAATGTCGATCGAAATCAAGATGCCCGCGTTGTCGCCCACCATGGAAGAAGGCACGCTCGCCAAATGGCTGGTGAAGGAAGGGGACACTGTTTCCTCGGGCGATCTGATGGCGGAGATCGAAACCGACAAGGCGACGATGGAGTTCGAGGCGGTCGACGAGGGCACGATCGCGAAGATTGTCGTTCCCGAAGGCACTGACAATGTGAAGGTCGGGGCGGTGATCGCCATTCTCGCCGAAGAGGGCGAGGATGCCGACGATATCGAGGCGCCGTCCAAGTCGGAAACGCCGAAGCCCGAAAATGACGAGGGCAAGCCCGACGCGAGCGATCCGAACAAGACCGGCGGCGAAGCCAAGAGCGCGAAGCGCGGCGTCGAACAGGCCGAGGATCACGGCAAGCCCGCCACCTCTGCCGGTCCCGCGCCGACGCAGGACGGCGAGCGCATCAAGGCGAGCCCGCTGGCGCGCCGCATCGCCGCCGACAAGGGGATCGACCTGGCGGGCGTGACCGGTTCCGGTCCGCGCGGCCGGATCGTCAAGGCCGATGTCGAGGGTGCGAAGCCCGGAGCCAAGCCTGCCGAAAAGGCGGCACCTGCCACAGCCGAGGCGCCTGCTGCCGCTCCGGTCGAGCCGAAATCGGTGTGGTTCGACGATTCGATCCCGCACGAGGAAGAAAAGCTCTCCAATATCCGCAAGACGATCGCGCGCCGCCTGACCGAAGCGAAGCAGACGATCCCGCACATCTATCTGACGGTCGACATCCGCCTCGACGCGCTCCTCAAGCTGCGCGGCGAACTCAACAAGTCGCTCGAGGCGCGGGGCGTGAAGCTGTCGGTCAACGACCTGCTGATCAAGGCGCTCGGCGTGGCGCTGGAAGCGAGCCCGAAGTGCAACGTGACCTTCGCCGGCGACAAGCTGATCAAATATCACCGCGCCGACGTGTCGGTCGCGGTCTCGACGCCGTCGGGGCTGATTACGCCGATCATCAAGGACGCCGCGAACAAGAGCGTGTCTTCGATCTCGACCGAGATGAAGGACCTTGCCGGCCGCGCGAAGGAAAACAAGCTGAAGCCTGAAGAATATCAGGGCGGCACCGCGTCGCTGTCGAACATGGGCATGTTCGGCATCAAGCAGTTCGACGCGGTCATCAATCCGCCGCAGGGCATGATTCTCGCGGTCGGTGCCGGCGAGAAGCGGCCCTATATCGTCGATGATGCGCTTTCGACCGCGACCGTGATGTCGGCGACCGGCAGCTTCGATCACCGCGCGATCGACGGTGCCGACGGTGCGGCGATGCTCAAGCTCTTCAAGGAGCTGGTCGAAGCGCCGCTCGGCATGATCGCCTGAGCCATGGTCTGGCGCCTGCCAGCAGCGGCGTTGCTTGCCGTACTGGCGGGCGTGCCGCTTGCGATCCTGTTCGACTGGGCGCTGCGTGGCGTGTCGCCCAGCGATCCGCTTGCGTTGAGCTGGTATGTCGGGCTGGCGCTGCTGGCGTTTCCGCTGGCCATGCTGGGAATGGCAGTCGCGGGAACGGTGCTGTACCGAACGGGCATGGGCCTGCGCTTCGACCAGCCGGTGCTCGCGACCATCGCCGGTGCGATCGGCGGCGTCTTTGCAGCCGGGGTGGTGGCATTGTTCTTTTTCGGCACCTCGTCCGGCCTTCGTGCGATGGCGATCGGATATGGGGCCGCTTTCGGACTGACGAGCGGGTTCGGCTTCTGGCTGCTGTATCGCAAACCGTTTCGTCGCCTCGCGAGGAGCAATTGATGCGCGTCCTGATCGAGATACTGTTCCTGATCGGCGGCCTGATCGCGGCGTTGACCCTCGGCTACGCCTCTGCCTGGGCCTATCCCATCGGAACGCGCGATATCTGGCTGGTCACCGACGCGGCGATGGTCGTCATCGTCGCGATGGGCGTCGCGCCGATCTGGCGAGCCTACAGGCTCGACCGCGCGAGACTGCGAAAGGATAATATCGATGGCTGAACGGCCGCCGCAGTGCGAACCGGCGATCCGCGTGACGACGATGCCCGCCGACGCCAATCCTTATGGCGATATTTTCGGCGGCTGGCTGATGAGCCAGATGGACATGGCCGCCGGCCTGGTCGCGTCGCGCCATTCCAAGGGACGCGCGGTGACGATCGCGGTGGAAGGGATGAAATTCCACGCCCCCGTCCTCGTCGGGGACGAGGTGTCGGTCTATGCCGATCTGGTCGCGACGGGGCGGACCTCGATGACGATCGATGTCGAGGCATGGCGCCGCGACCGGCACCAGGAAGAACAATGTCGCGTGACGCAGGCGCGCTTCGTGTTCGTCGCGATCGACGAAGCGCGAAAGCCGCGCCCGCTGGCATCATAGATTTACGATTTCGACAGGAGCATTTTCGTGGCTGAATCCTACGACCTCATCATTCTCGGTTCCGGCCCCGGCGGCTATGTCGCGGCGATCCGTGCGAGCCAGCTCGGCCTCAAGACCGCGATCGTCGAGCGCGAGCGGCTGGGCGGCATCTGCCTCAACTGGGGTTGCATCCCGACCAAGGCGCTGCTGCGCACGTCGGAAGTCTATCACTACATGCAGCATGCCAAGGATTACGGGCTCAAGGCCGACAATGTCGGCTTCGACCTGGCGAAGATCGTCGAGCGCAGCCGCAAGGTTTCGGGCCAGCTCAATGCCGGCGTGAAGGGGCTGATGAAGAAGAACAAGGTCGCCGTGCACGAAGGCGTCGGCAAGCTGACCGGCAAGGGCAAGCTGACCGTTACGCAGGGCGACAAGAAGACCGAACTCACCGCCAAGCACATCATCGTCGCGACCGGCGCGCGGGCGCGCGACCTGCCGTTCGCAAAGGCCGACGGCAAGCGAATCTGGACCTATCGCCACGCGATGACGCCTGAGGAGATGCCGACCAAGCTGCTCGTCATCGGATCGGGCGCGATCGGCGTCGAATTCGCCAGCTTCTATTCGGACATGGGCGCCGACGTGACCATCGTCGAGATGCTGCCGCGCATCCTGCCCGTGGAGGACGAGGAAATCTCAGCACACATGGACAAGACGCTGCAAAAGCAGGGCATGAAGATCATGACCGGCGCCGGCGTCGAGAAGCTGGAGACGTCCGCCAAGGGCGTGAAGGCGTCGATCAAGGGCAAGGACGGCAAGACCTCCACCGAGGAATACAGCCACGTCATCGTCGCGATCGGCATCGTCCCCAATACCGAGGATATCGGGCTCGAGGACCTCGGCGTGAAGACCGAGAAGGGGCACATCGTCACCGACGGCTATGCCCGCACCAATGT
Organism: Stakelama marina; assembly: GCF_018122655.1. Lineage (GTDB taxonomy): Bacteria > Pseudomonadota > Alphaproteobacteria > Sphingomonadales > Sphingomonadaceae > Sphingomonas > Sphingomonas marina. The sequence goes on along the minus strand of NZ_JAGRQC010000002.1, from coordinate 99,896 downwards.
CGACGGCATCTATGCGATCGGCGACGTCACCGGCGCGCCGTGGCTGGCGCACAAGGCGAGCCATGAAGGCGTTGTCTGCGTCGAGGCGATCGCCGGCGAAAAGCCGCACCCGTTCGAGAAGTGGAACATCCCGGGCTGCACCTATTCGCGCCCGCAGGTCGCGAGCGTTGGCCTGACCGAGGCGAAGGCCAAGGAGGCCGGGCACAAGGTCAAGGTCGGAAAATTCCCCTTTATCGGCAACGGCAAGGCGATCGCGCTGGGCGAGGCCGAGGGCTTTATCAAGACGGTGTTCGACGAAAAGACCGGCGAGTTGCTCGGCGCGCACATGGTCGGCGCCGAGGTGACCGAGCTGATCCAGGGCTATGTCGTCTCGCGCCAGCTCGAGACGACCGAGGCCGAGCTGATGGAAACCGTCTTCGCCCACCCGACGCTGAGCGAGATGATGCACGAAAGCGTCCTCGGCGCCTACGGCCGCGCGCTGCATATCTGAGGCAGCGGCGGGGCGGCGATAAGCGCTGCCTCACCGCCTCGCACTCCACCACCGTCACCCCGGACTTGATCCGGGGTCCATGGGCGCTGCGTTGACTCAAGGAGCATCCGGCGAATGTTGGTCCATGGATGCCGGATCAAGTCCGGCATGACGGAAAAGGAGTCTGCCGCGCCGTTCGAGCTTTCGAAAGGCTTCCCGCAGACGTTGAGGCCGGCAGCATTTGAGGTTCTCGCATCGCGCAGCTAGGTTGAACGAAAAGCGCGTGAGGAGCCGTCCCTGCTTCGACTCTTATACCCGATCGTTCGCTTGTTCTGCGGAATCTTGCTGGTCGTCCTCGGCGTCGTGATCGGTAAGGCCTGCCAATATACCGCCGTCGCGTATCTCGAGGCGCAGCTCGGGTTCGGCTGGGCATCGCTTGTGGGTCTGGCGCCCTTCGTCACGATGCTGATAGTGCTGAAATCGAAACTCCCGCGGCACTATGGTGCTGACACAGTGGATCGGTAGCTTCGCAACCAGCGGCGACAAATCGGCTTTGGTTAGATTTCAGTCCGGTCCGATCACTGTGGCGAGCCTCCGTCACACCCGTCACCCCGGACTTGATCCGGGGTCCATGGCGCAACGTCCACCCAAGGCGCGCCCGGCGAATGCCGGTCCATGGATGCCGGATCAAGTCCGGCATGACGTTGCTTCTTGGTCGTTACGCTTGGCCGAGCCCCCACATCGCAGCGCGTTCGCGGGCAAATTCAACCATATATTCGTCCAGCGCGGCAATACGGCGTTCGATCTCGTCGGCGGAGACGTCTTTCCAAATCGAGTAGTCATAAAGTTGACGCGCTGATTTCAAATCATCGCCCGCGCGAAATCGCTCCGTCATGTACAGCGTTTCGAGCAATTCGCTCGGCCGTTCGCGATCGCTAGCCAATATGGCAGCATATTTGATGAGATATTCGGACATGATGCCGGCGTTCGATCCACTGACCATTGTCGTCTCCTTGTGCCAGCACAGATGGGTAGAGAAGGGCGAGTAGTCCAGAGCGCAGCGAAGTAGCCAAGAGTTAAAGTGCTGCGCCTGCCGCCGCCGGAATCAGCCTGCTTCGGCGGTCTCGATCAGGCGCAGCCCGTCCTGCGCCGCGCCCGACGCGACGTCGCTGTCGCGCGGGGTGACGTGCTTCAGCCGCCCATCCACCTGTGCACCGGTTTCGATCGAGATCGACTGATATTCGACATCGCCTGTAATCACCGCGCCGGCTTCGACGATCAGCTCGCGCGCCTGCACGCCGCCCTCCACGGTGCCGGCGATGCGCGCCGCGTCGGCGCGGATCGAGCCGACGATATGGCTCTCGCTGCCCTGCACGAGCGCTGCGCAGGCGACATCGCCCTCGATACGGCCGTCGATGTGCAGGTCGGCGCTTGCCTCTATATTGCCGGTCACGACGATGTCGGGGCTCAGCATCGAGAACATTCCCCGCTTGCCGTTCCCGCTCGTCGGCGCCATCGGCCTCGCCTGATCGTGGCCATTCTTCTTGTTACCGAACATTGCTTGCTCCCCGGTCCCCGAAAATCCATATCGCCGCGCGAACGGCGAATCCTTCCCGCACGCATCATGCCCGTGATCGCGCGCTTCGTGGGATCGGTGCGTCGCATCCACAGCACTGCTAGTCGATAAACGCATCTGGTAAACGCCGGTCGGCGAGGGGGCTTGCCGTTGCCCGCGGCAATGCCTAATTCGGGCTTTGCGGCAGCTCGATAACGGCAGCGCTCCAAAAGCGTGCGCTCGGCCATTGACCGTACCCGCCGCGCTGGCTATAGGGCCGCGCGTCCGTGGGATGGCCGGGCCAAGGTCCATGTGCCGATTTCTCACGACGGAACATAGAGCTGAACGTTGTTGGAGACGAATGGCCCGGGAGGTCGAGAGGCACCCCGGCCTTTTGGTATTGCACGACAAGGGCTCCAGCAAAGTAACCGCCGGAATATGCCGGTAACATAAGGTGAAGGGCTTCATGCCGACGATCAATCAGTTGGTCCGCAAGGGCCGCGACATTCAGAAGGCCAAGTCGAAGGTTCCCGCGATGGAGCAGAACCCGCAGAAGCGCGGTGTCTGCACGCGTGTCTATACGACGACGCCGAAAAAGCCGAACTCGGCGCTTCGCAAGGTTGCCAAGGTCCGCCTGACCAACCAGCGCGAAGTCATCAGCTATATCCCCGGCGAGGGGCACAATCTGCAGGAGCACTCGGTGGTGCTGATCCGCGGCGGTCGTGTTCGCGACCTTCCCGGTGTCCGCTATCACGTCCTGCGCGGCGTTCTCGACACCCAGGGTGTCAAGGATCGTCGTCAGTCCCGCTCGAAGTACGGCGCCAAGCGTCCGAAGTAAGCCGACCGACTGCCGGGCTTTGCGGTCCGGCAAGCGTGCGGTCATCCATGGCTGAAGTTAAGAGGAAAACGAAACATGTCTCGTCGTCGTCGTCCCGAAAAGCGGGAAATCCTGCCCGATCCCAAGTTCGGGGATGTGGTGCTTTCGAAGTTCATGAACTCGGTGATGCTGGACGGTAAGAAGTCCGTCGCCGAAGGTATCGTCTATGGTGCGCTCGACACCGTCGAAGCGCGCGCCAAGAAGGAGCCGCTGGGCGTGTTCCACGAGGCGCTCAACAACATCAAGCCGGGCATCGAGGTCCGCAGCCGCCGCGTCGGTGGTGCGACCTATCAGGTTCCGGTCGAGGTTCGTCCCGAGCGTGCGCAGGCGCTGGCGATCCGCTGGCTGATCGGCGCGGCGCGCGCCCGCAGCGAGCACACCATGGCCGCCCGTCTGTCGGGCGAGCTGATGGACGCCGCTAACAATCGCGGCAACGCGGTGAAGAAGCGTGAGGACACGCACCGCATGGCAGAGGCGAACCGCGCCTTCTCGCATTACCGCTGGTAGTTTTTAATTGATCGCCGGGGACGGTTTCCCCGGCACGGAGTTTTTTCCAGATGGCTCGCAAAGAACCGCTCAACACCTATCGCAATATCGGCATCATGGCGCACATCGATGCCGGTAAGACGACGACCACCGAGCGCATCCTGTTCTACACCGGCAAGTCCTACAAGATCGGCGAAGTGCACGAAGGCACGGCGACGATGGACTGGATGGAGCAGGAGCAGGAGCGTGGCATCACGATCACGTCCGCTGCGACGACCTGCTTCTGGAAAGATCACCGGATCAACATCATCGATACGCCGGGACACGTCGACTTCACGATCGAAGTCGAGCGTTCGCTGCGTGTGCTCGACGGTGCGGTCGCGTGCTTCGACGGCGTTGCCGGCGTCGAGCCGCAGTCGGAAACGGTGTGGCGCCAGGCGGACAAGTACAAGGTTCCGCGGATGTGCTTCATCAACAAGCTCGACCGCATGGGCGCGAATTTCGAATATTGCGTCGATTCGATCAAGGAGCGCCTCGGTGCGACTCCGGCGGTTCTCTATATCCCGATCGGGATCGAGAGCGACCTGCGCGGTCTGGTCGACCTGGTCGAACAGCGCGCGATCGTCTGGGAAAATGACGGCCTGGGCGCCAAGTTCGAATATGAGGAAATCCCCGAGGATCTCGTCGACAAGGCGGCCCAGTATCGCCAGGACCTGATCGAGCTCGCCGTCGAGCAGGACGACGATGCGATGGAAGCGTATCTGGAGGGCAACGAGCCCGACGCCGACACGCTGCGCAAGCTGATCCGCAAGGGCACGCTGGAGCACGCCTTCGTGCCCGTCATCTGCGGCTCGGCGTTCAAGAACAAGGGTGTGCAGCCGCTGCTCGACGCGATCGTCGACTATCTGCCCAGCCCGATCGACGTCCCCGCGATCAAGGGCGTCAAGCCCGACAGCGACGAGGAGGACAGCCGTCCGTCGTCCGACGAGGCTCCGTTCTCGGCGCTGGCGTTCAAGATCATGAACGACCCGTTCGTCGGCTCGCTGACCTTCGCGCGCATCTATTCGGGCAAGCTCGAAAAGGGCTCGGTCCTGAACTCGGTGAAGGACAAAAAGGAAAAGATCGGCCGTATGCTGCTGATGCATGCGAACAGCCGTGAGGACATCGAAGAGGCCTATGCCGGCGACATCGTCGCTATCGCGGGGCTGAAGGAAACGACGACCGGTGACACGCTGTGCGCGCCGTCGGCGCCGATCATCCTCGAGCGGATGGAATTCCCCGAGCCGGTTATTGAACTGTCGGTGGAACCGAAGACCAAGGCCGACCAGGAAAAGATGGGCGTTGCGCTCAACCGCCTGGCCGCCGAGGATCCGTCGTTCCGGGTTTCGACCGATCACGAATCGGGCCAGACGATCATCAAGGGCATGGGCGAGCTTCACCTCGACATCCTCGTCGATCGCATGAAGCGCGAGTTCAAGGTCGAGGCGAATGTCGGTGCGCCGCAGGTGGCGTATCGCGAATATCTCGCCAAGCCGGTCGAGCTGACCTACACCCACAAGAAGCAGTCGGGTGGTTCGGGTCAGTTCGGTGAAGTGAAGGTGCAGGTCGCTCCCGGCGAGCGTGGCTCGGGCTTCCAGTTCTTCGACGAGATCAAGGGCGGCAACATTCCGCGCGAATACATCCCGTCGGTCGAAAAGGGTTTCCGCGAGACTGCCGAGACGGGTCACCTGATCGGCTTCCCGATCATCGACTTCGAGGTTCACCTCGTCGACGGCAAGTATCACGACGTCGACTCGTCGGCGCTGGCGTTCGAGATTACCGCTCGCGGCGCAATGCGCGAGGTGGCGCAGAAGGCCGGCATCAAGCTCCTCGAACCGGTAATGAAGGTCGAGGTCGTGACGCCGGAAGATTATCTTGGCGACGTCATCGGCGACATGAACAGCCGCCGCGGACAGATCCAGGGTACCGACAGCCGGGGCAACGCTCAGGTCGTCGAGGCGATGGTGCCGCTGGCCAACATGTTCGGTTACGTGAACGAGCTGCGTTCGTTCACCCAGGGCCGGGCGCAATATTCGATGCAGTTCTCGCATTACGACGAAGTGCCGCAGAACGTGGCCGACGAAGTGAAGGCGAAGCTGGCATAACGGCCAGGAACTCGGTAAGGGCGCGCACTCGCGTCGTCCCGTTTGATTCGGAACTAGCGTAGATCAAAAGGTAGGAAGCAATGGCGAAAGCAAAGTACGAGCGGTCCAAACCGCACCTCAACATCGGCACCATCGGTCACGTCGACCATGGTAAGACGTCGCTGACGGCGGCGATCACCAAGGTCCTCGCCGAAACGGGCGGCGGCACCGCGGTCGACTTCGCCAACATCGACAAGGCTCCGGAAGAGCGCGAGCGCGGCATCACCATCTCGACCGCGCACGTCGAGTATGAAACCGAAAAGCGCCACTATGCGCACGTCGACTGCCCCGGCCACGCCGACTATGTGAAGAACATGATCACCGGCGCGGCGCAGATGGACGGCGCGATCCTGGTGGTTTCGGCCGCCGACGGCCCGATGCCGCAGACCCGCGAGCACATCCTGCTCGCCCGTCAGGTCGGCGTTCCGGCGATGGTCGTGTTCCTCAACAAGGTCGACCAGGTCGACGACGAGGAACTGCTCGAGCTGGTCGAGCTCGAAGTTCGCGAACTGCTGAGCTCGTATGAGTTCCCGGGCGACGATATTCCGATCATCAAGGGTTCGGCGCTCGCCGCTCTCGAAGACAGCAACGAAGAGATCGGCAAGAAGGCCATTCTCGAGCTGATGCGCAATGTCGACGAGTACATCCCTGAGCCGGAGCGTCCGCTCGACAAGCCGTTCATGATGCCGATCGAAGACGTGTTCTCGATCTCGGGTCGCGGTACCGTCGTCACCGGCCGTATCGAAACCGGCGTCATCAAGGTTGGCGAGGAAGTCGAGATCGTCGGCATCAACGACACCCGCAAGACCACGGTCACCGGCGTCGAGATGTTCCGCAAGCTGCTCGACGAAGGTCATGCCGGCGACAATGTCGGCGCGCTGATCCGCGGCGTTGCTCGTGATGAGGTCGAGCGTGGCCAGGTTCTGGCCAAGCCGGGTTCGATCACGCCGCACACCGAGTTCAAGTCGGAAGTGTACGTCCTGTCGAAGGACGAAGGCGGCCGTCACACGCCGTTCTTCGCGAACTATCGTCCGCAGTTCTACTTCCGCACGACCGACGTCACCGGCACCGTCGAGCTGCCCGAGGGCACCGAGATGGTCATGCCGGGCGACAATGTCGCGCTGGGCGTCAAGCTCATCGCGCCGATCGCGATGGACGTCGGCCAGCGCTTCACCATCCGTGAAGGCGGTCGCACCGTCGGCGCGGGCGTCGTGAGCGCCATCGACAAGTAATCGACGCCCGCGAGGGCTGAGAATGAAGAGCCCGGCTTCCCCCAGGGGAGGCCGGGCTTTTTGTTTTGAAGGTTAAGTGGGACCCCGGCTCGGCGGCCGGGGCGACGATATGCGATTGGCGGGGCCGCCCCTACTCGATTCAGACGCCGGTCACGCGCCACTCGCCGTTCTCTCGGTCGAGCGAAACCGTTTCGACCGCCTCGTCGGCACGGTTGGCGAATTTGGTGTGAAAGCGAACGACCTCGTAGCCGTGCGGAGGGGCAGGGACGTCCTCGTGGCTGGCGAACGTGCGCGATATGACCACGCCGAGCGGCGGGCGAATCTGTTCAGACGCCTTCGCCCATGCTGCTTCGGTGTTGAGCCTCTGGAACGAGGCGCCGGTCGCCTGATAGCTTTCCTTCCACTGTCCCTCGTCGACCAGTTCGAGCCAGTGGCGCGCGATGTCGACCACTTCCGGATTGGTCGCCGGGCTCTCGGTCGTCGGCGTTTGCGCAAGGGGCGATGGCCCGTGGGGCAGGATGGTGAGTGCGGCAAGTGCCAGGGCAAGCGTCATGAGAAGGACTCCGGTGATGATCCAGGGGCGGGAGAGTCCGTGCCTCGCGCCGCCGATCGGCGCCGCTCCCTGATCCACCTGTTCGATGCGTGGGTCTCCGCCGATTTCCTTGCCGACAAGATTTTCGGGTGGGCGCGAAGCCAGTCCACCTTCGGCCTCCAGCAGTTGCCGCGCGGCCTCGCGGCTGCTGGTCGCCGCCATTTTGCGCCGCGCGTCGCGCAGTCGTCCGTTGATCGTATGCACCGACAGGTCGAGGCTGGCCGCGATCGACTTGGCATCGTGGCCGCGTACCATCATGCGAAGCGTCTGCTTCTCCTTTTCGGTCAGCGCCTCCGGTCCGTGATTTGCCTGCGTGCCCATCGGAAATCGGAGTAGGTGAGGAGTACGACCGCAGCCACCCTCAAAAATTTGTAGGCCCGAGAGCCGCGTGGGCGCGCTCACCTGTTCCTGTGGTGCGCGTTCGGGCGCCACGCGGTTGGCGGTTGGGCATTGCTGCTGCTTGCGCGTGAATCCTGAACCTGGTTACATTGGCTCTCCATCCGATTGGGCGCCAACCTGCGCGGCCCGATAAAATTGTGGCTGCGGGGCTTGATCTCCCGGCCGCTCCCCTGTAGACGCCCGCCTTCACATTTGGTTTTGAACAGCAAGAGGCGGCCTTTCAGCCGTCGCCCCGGCGCACGGCCGGTGTGGCGTCTGGCAGCGTTGCCCCGCTCTTTCTTATCGGTAGGAACATGGAAGCTCAGAATATCCGCATTCGCCTCAAGGCATTCGATCACCGCGTGCTCGACCAGGCGACCGGCGACATCGCCGACACCGCGCGTCGTACCGGAGCGCTGATCCGTGGTCCTATCCCCCTGCCGACTCATATCGGCAAGTTCACTGTGAACCGTGGCCCGCACATCGACAAGAAGTCGCGCGAGCAGTTCGAGGTTCGCACCTACAAGCGGATGCTGGACATCGTTCAGCCCACCCCGCAGACGGTCGATGCGCTGATGAAGCTCGATCTTGCCGCGGGTGTTGATGTCGAGATCAAACTGGCGTAAAGGCGCCACTTCTCGATTCTTCGTCACTCCGGCGGAAGCTGGAGTCTCGGGCCTCCAGGGTCGACCTGGCTTGAAGAGATCCCGGTTTCCACCGGGATGACGCGAAAAGGCAGAGAAGCGGACACCGCTACTCACACGATATAGAGATACCGCCAGCGGCTTTCGTGCGCTGGGCCAGCGTCTCCCGTCATGTCCGGCTTGCCGGATAAGCAGCCCGGGACGGGGGCACGCTTCGCACATATCCGGGTTGGAACTGAGCTCGATCACAGGATCGGGTTCGCAAGCACCCGCGGGATGGGCCCGAGGGTGCCTCTGTTTAAGGAGCTGTAGATCATGCGCACTGGCGTGATCGCGAAGAAGATGGGGATGACCCGCCTGTTCCAGGACGATGGCCGGCACGTGCCGGTAACCGTTCTGGCGCTCGAAGGCGTTCAGGTCGTTTCCGTTCGCGAAAAGGACAGGGACGGTTACACTGCCGTCCAGATCGGCGCGGGAAGCGCCAAGGCCAAGAACGTTGCGAAGCCGCAGCGCGGCCACTTCGGCAAGGCCGAGGTCGAGCCCAAGGCGATGCTTTGCGAATTCCGCGTCGAAGAGGATGGCCTTCTTGAAGTGGGCGCCGAACTGTCGGCCGATCACTTCGTTGCCGGCCAGATGGTCGACGTGTCGGGCCGTACCCAGGGTAAGGGTTTCGCCGGCGCCATGAAGCGCTGGGGCTTCGGCGGTCTTCGTGCCACGCACGGCGTTTCGGTTTCGCACCGCTCGCACGGTTCGACGGGTAACCGTCAGGACCCGGGTCGCGTCTTCAAGAACAAGAAGATGGCCGGCCATATGGGTGACCGCAATCGCACGCAGCAGAACCTCGAGATCGTGTCGACCGACGCAGAGCGCGGCCTGATCTTCGTCAAGGGTTCGGTGCCCGGTCACAAGGGCGCATGGCTCGTCGTCAAGGACGCGGTGAAGCTGCCGCGCCATGCCGACGCTCCGTTTCCGGCCGGTCTGAAGCAGGCGGCCAATTCCAACGACTCCGCTCCCGCCGACACGCCCGCCGAGGACGTGAACAATGCGGAAGCGACCGAAGGCCAGGAGGGCTGATAACGTGAAGGTCAAGGTACAGACCCTCGATGGGAAGGCGGCGAAGGGCGCCGATATCGAGCTCAAGGACGAGATTTTCGGTCTCGATCCGCGCGCCGATATTCTCCATCGCGTCGTCACGTGGCAGCTCGAGAAGCGCCGCGGCACGGCCCGCGCTGCTCGCGAGCGTAGCGACGTTGCCCGCACCGGCAAGAAGTGGGGCCGCCAGAAGGGTGGCGGCACGGCTCGCCATGGCGACCGCAAGGCCCCGATCTTCATCGGCGGCGGCAAGGCGCACGGCCCGCGCGTTCGCGACTTCAATCCGTCGCTGAACAAGAAGGTTCGCGCGCTCGGCCTGAAGATGGCGCTGTCGAGCCACGCGAAGGCGGGTTCGCTGGTCGTTCTCGACACGCTGACCGTGAAGGACGGTAAGACGGCCGCGCTGAAGAGCGACCTCGCCAAGCTGGGCTTTGGCAAGACCGCGCTCGTCATCGATGGCGACGCAGTCGAGAACAGCTTCGCGCTGGCGGCTCGCAACCTGATGGAAGTCAATGTGCTTCCGGCGGGTGGCGCCAATGTCTACGACATTCTGAAGCATGACACGCTGGTGCTGACGCGCGCCGCTGTCGAAAAGCTGGAGGCGCGTTTCAATGGCTAAGAAGCCTGCCAAGACGGCGGTCGACAACCGCCATTACGACGTGGTGCTCGGGCCCCACATCACCGAAAAGGCGACGCTCGTCAGCGAAGCCAATGCGGTGGTGTTCAAGGTGGCGAACGACGCGACCAAGCCTGAGATCAAGGCTGCGGTAGAGGCGCTGTTCAACGTTTCGGTCACCGGCGTGAACACCATTGTCCAGAAGGGCAAGACGAAGAAGTGGCGGGGTTCGCCCTATCGCCGCTCTGACATGAAGAAGGCGATCGTGACGCTGAAGGACGGCGACATGATCGACGTCACGACGGGGATCTGAGGCAGATGGCACTCAAGCATTATAATCCGACCTCGCCGGCGCGACGCGGACTCGTCCTCGTCGACCGCTCCGGCCTGCACAAGGGCGGCCCCGTCAAGGCGCTGACCGAAGGCAAGCGCAAGACCGGCGGCCGCAACAACAAGGGCCATGTGACGTCGCGCGGTATCGCGGGCGGTCACAAGCAGCGCTATCGCATCATCGACTTCAAGCGTCGCAAATGGGACGTCGAAGGCACGGTGCAGCGGATCGAATATGATCCCAACCGTACCGCGTTCATCGCGCTGGTCGAATATGCCGATGGCGAGCAGGCCTATATCATCGCGCCGCAGCGTCTCGCCGCGGGTGACAAGGTCATCGCCGGCAAGAAGGTCGATACCAAGCCGGGCAACGCCATGGAGCTGGGTCAGATGCCGGTCGGCACCATCTGCCACAATGTGGAGATGAAGCCGGGCAAGGGCGGCCAGATCGCGCGTTCGGCGGGCACCTATGTCCAGGTCGTCGGTCGTGACCGCGGCATGGTGATCGTTCGTCTGAACTCGGGCGAGCAGCGCTACATCCATGCCAACTGCATGGGAACGGTCGGCGCGGTGTCGAACCCCGACAACCAGAACCAGAACCTGGGCAAGGCGGGTCGTAACCGCTGGCTCGGCAAGCGTCCGCTGACCCGCGGCGTCGCCAAGAACCCGGTCGACCACCCGCATGGCGGTGGTGAAGGCCGGACCTCTGGCGGCCGTCATCCGGTCACGCCGTGGGGCAAGCCGACCAAGGGCGCCCGTACTCGTAACAACAAGCGGACCGACAAGATGATCATCCGGTCGCGTCACGCGAAGAAGAAGGGCTAAACAATGGCTCGTTCTGTCTCCAAGGGTCCGTTCGTCGACCTCTATCTGCTGAAGAAGGCGGAAGCCGCTCAGGAAGGCGGCGCGCGTGCGCCGATCAAGACCTGGTCGCGTCGTTCGACGATCCTTCCGCAGTTCGTCGGTCTGACGTTCAATGTCTATAACGGCCGCAAGTTCGTGCCGGTGTCGGTCAACGAGGAAATGGTCGGCATGAAGCTGGGTGAGTTCGCGCCGACGCGTTTCTTCCCCGGTCACGCCGCCGACAAGAAGGGTAAGCGCTGATGAGCAAGCAGGCAGCTCCGCGCCGCGTGGGTGACAAGGAAGCGCTGGCGGTTGCGACGCAGATTCGCGGTTCCGCCCAGAAGCTGAACCTTGTCGCCGGTCTGATCCGCGGCAAGAAGGCCGATGAGGCGATGAACATCCTTTCGTTCTCGACGAAGGCGATGGCGGTGGACGCGCGCAAGGTGCTCGCATCGGCGATCGCCAACGCCGAAAACAATCACAACCTCGATGTGGACGCGCTGGTCGTCGCCGAGGCTTCGGTGGGCAAGTCGCTCACGATGAAGCGTTTCGCGACCCGCGGCCGCGGCAAGTCGACGCGCATCCTGAAGCCATTCAGCCGGTTGCGGATCGTCGTGCGTGAACAGGAAGAAGAAGCGTAATGGGTCACAAGAGCAATCCGATCGGGCTTCGCCTTCAGATCAACCGCACCTGGGACAGCCGGTGGTACGCGGAAGGCCATGACTATGGCCGCCTCCTCATGGAGGATCTGAAGATCCGCAAGTACATCCTCGAAAAGGTGCCGCAGGCGGCGATCTCCAAGGTCGTCATCGAGCGCCCGGCCAAGCTGTGCCGCGTGTCGATCTATGCGGCGCGCCCCGGCGTCATCATCGGTAAGAAGGGTGCGGACATCGAAAAGCTGCGCCGCACGCTTTCCGACATGACCAAGTCCGACGTCAGCCTGAACATCGTCGAAATCCGCAAGCCGGAAATCGACGCCAAGCTTGTCGCGCAGGGCGTTGCCGATCAGCTGGAGCGCCGCATCGCGTTCCGTCGCGCGATGAAGCGCGCGGTGCAGTCGGCGCTGCGTCTGGGTGCCGAGGGCATCCGGATCACCTGTTCGGGCCGTCTCGGCGGCGCCGAGATCGCGCGGACCGAATGGTATCGTGAAGGCCGTGTGCCGCTGCACACGCTGCGCGCGAACGTCGATTACGCCGAAGCGACCGCATACACCGCCTATGGCGTGTGCGGCGTGAAGGTGTGGATCTTCAAGGGCGAAATTCTGGGCCATGATCCGTTGGCGCAGGACCGTCTGATGATGGAGGCACAGACCTCCGGCGTGCGTCCGGCGCGCTAATCAGGGACTAGGAAAGAACAATGCTGCAACCGAAGCGCACCAAGTTCCGCAAGGCGCACAAGGGCCGCATCCATGGCGACGCCAAGGGTGGCACGGCGCTCAACTTCGGCTCCTATGGGCTGAAGGCGCTCGAGCCGGAGCGGATCACCGCCCGCCAGATCGAGGCCGCGCGCCGTGCGATCACGCGTCACATCAAGCGTCAGGGACGTTTGTGGATCCGCGTGTTCCCCGACGTTCCGGTTTCGAAGAAGCCGGCCGAAGTTCGTCAGGGTAAGGGTAAGGGCAGCCCCGAATATTGGGCCGCCCGCGTGAAGCCCGGCCGCATCATCTTCGAGCTGGACGGCGTTGCCGGTCCGCTCGCCGCCGAGGCTTTCGAGCGCGCGGCGATGAAGCTGCCGATCAAGACCAAGGTGGTGGCGCGGTTCGGCGACCACTCGCACCTGGAGGGTTGAGTATCATGACGAAGGTTTCCGATCTTCGGGCCAAGACCGACGACCAGCTCACCGAGGAGCTGGGCAACCTGAAGCGCGAGCAGTTCAACCTGCGCTTCCAGGCTGCGACCAGCCAGCTCGAGAAGTCGAGCCGGGTGAAGGAGGTTCGTCGCGACATCGCCCGTATCAAGACGCTGCAGAACGAGCGTTCGCGCTCGGCTGCCAAGTAAGGGACGAAAGAACATGCCGAAGCGCGTGCTGACCGGGATGATCGTCTCGGACAAGACCGACAAGACGGTGGTGGTGAAGGTAGAGCGCCAGGTGAAGCACCCGCTCTACGGCAAGATCATGCGCCGTTCGAAGAAGTATCACGCCCATGACGAGGGCAATGAGTACAAGTCCGGCGAGACGGTGCGGATCGAAGAGACCAAGCCGATCTCGAAGCTGAAGACCTGGAAGGTGATCGAGCGGGTGAACACCCATGCGACACCGGAACGGGCGACGCCCGAGGGCTGAGTTTTCGTCTCCCCCGAAACGGGGTGACGGATTGTTTTAGGAACTTCCGGGCAGGTCCCGGAAAGCCAATGTGAGAAGGAATTGGATCGATGATCCAGATGCAATCCAATCTCGACGTCGCCGATAACAGCGGCGCCAAGCGGGTGCAGTGCATCAAGGTGCTTGGTGGTTCCAAGCGCCGCTTCGCCGGCGTGGGCGACATCATCGTCGTCTCGGTGAAGGAAGCTGCTCCGCGCGGCCGCGTGAAGAAGGGCGACGTCCACCGTGCGGTGATCGTTCGTACCGCGAAGGATATCCGCCGTCCCGACGGTTCGGTGATCCGTTTCGATTCGAACGCCGCGGTGCTGGTCAACAAGAACGAGGAGCCGATCGGCACCCGTATCTTTGGCCCCGTTGTTCGCGAGCTTCGTGCCAAGAAGCACATGAAGATCATCTCGCTCGCCCCGGAGGTGCTGTAATGGCTGCCGCCAAGATCAAGAAGGGTGACCAGGTCGTCGTCCTGTCCGGCAAGGACAAGGGCCGCACCGGCGAGGTCGTCCAGTCGCTCCCGCGCGAAGGCAAGGTCGTCGTGTCGGGCATCAATGTCGCCGCTCGGCACCGCAAGCCGAGCCAGGAGAATCCGCAGGGCGGGATCGAGCGCCGCGAAGCGCCGATGCACGTTTCCAAGGTCGCGCTGATGACCAAGGACGGCAAGCCCACCCGCGTCCGCTTCGAAGAGCGCGATGGCAAGAAGGTCCGCGTGGCCGTGAAAACCGGAGACGTGATCAATGGCTGACAAGTACACGCCACGGATGCGCAAGCTCTATGACGACACGATCGTCAAGGCGATGACCGACAAGTTCGGTTACAAGAACCCGATGGAGGTTCCCCGCCTTGAAAAGATCGTCCTCAACATGGGCGTGGGCGAGGCGACGCAGGACAAGAAGAAGGTCGATCAGGCCGCTGCCGAAATGGAGCTGATCGCGGGCCAGAAGCCCGTCGTGACGCGCGCCAAGAAGTCGATCGCGCAGTTCAAGCTGCGCGAAGGCATGGCGATCGGCTGCAAGGTCACGCTGCGCCGCGAGCGGATGTACGAGTTCCTCGACCGCTTCGTCACGATCGCGCTTCCTCGCGTCCGCGACTTCCGTGGTCTGAACCCGAAGTCGTTCGACGGCCGCGGCAACTATGCCGTCGGCATGAAGGAACAGATCGTGTTCCCCGAAATCAACTACGACCGCATCGACAAGGTGCGTGGTCTGGACATCATCGTCACGACCACCGCGAAAACCGACGATGAGGCCCGCGAACTGCTGCGTCTGTTCGGCTTCCCGTTCCCCAAGGGTGACGGCGAAGAGAAGCAGGCTGCGTAAGGAAGGAAGAACTTAAGTCATGGCGAAACTGAGTTCGATCAACAAGAACGAGCGTCGTAAGAAGATGGTCAAGAAGTATGCGGGGCAGTACGCCCGGCTGAAGGCCATTGCCGACGACGAAAGCAAGGACTTCCAGGAGCGCTGGGTTGCGCGCCTGAAAATGGCTGAACTGCCGCGTAACGCGAATCCGACCCGGGTGCGCAACCGCTGCGAACTGACCGGCCGTCCGCGCGGTTACTACCGCAAGTTCCGTCTCGCGCGCGTCATGCTTCGCGATCTTGCCAACAAGGGCATGATCCCGGGCGTCACGAAGTCGAGCTGGTAAGGATCCGAAGACATGGCATTGACCGATCCCCTGGGCGATATGCTCACCCGCATCCGCAACGGCCAGCGCGCGCGCAAGGACAGCGTGCTGACGCCGGCGTCGAAGCTGCGCAGCCGCGTGCTCGACGTTCTGCAGCGCGAGGGTTACATCCGTGGATACAGCGAAGAGCAGATGGGCCCCGCGCCCGGTATCCGCATCGAACTGAAATATTTCGAGGGCCAGCCGGCGATCAAGCGTATCGCCCGCGTCTCGAAACCGGGCCGCCGCGTCTATTCGGGCTCCAAGGAGCTGCCGACGGTACGCAACGGCCTGGGCATCACCATCGTTTCGACGCCGAAGGGCGTTCTGTCCGACGCGGAAGCGCGCGACCAGAATGTCGGCGGCGAAGTGCTGGCGGAGGTATTCTGATGAGCCGTACAGGCAAAAGGCCGGTTGCGATGCCGGCGGGCGTTACCGCCGATCTGGAAGGCGCCGAGATTTCGGTGAAGGGCCCCAAGGGCGCTCTGACCATGCCGAAGGATCCGCTGGTCACCTATGAAATGACCGATCGCGGCATTCAGGTGCAGCCGATCAACGATACCAAGCGGGCGCGCTCCTTCTGGGGCATGCAGCGCACGCTTCTGCAGAACCTGGTGACGGGCGTGACCGAGGGCTTTTCGAAGAAGCTCGAGATCAACGGCGTCGGCTACCGTGCGCAGGCGCAGGGCCGCAAGCTTCGGCTTCAGCTCGGCTTCAGCCACGACGTCGACATCGACGTGCCGGAAGGCATCGAGGTCAAGACCCCGGACAACACCACGGTCGAGATTTCGGGTATCGACAAGCAGAAGGTAGGCCAGTTGGCCGCGGAGATCCGTCGCTGGCGCAAGCCTGAGCCGTACAAGGGCAAGGGCATCAAGTACGCCGGCGAGTATATCTTCCGCAAGGAAGGGAAGAAGAAGTGATGACCAAGGGTCTGTCTCTCTTTCAGAAGCGGCGCCGCCGCAATCGCACCGCGCTTCGGGCGCGTTCGGGCAACCGTCCCCGGTTGTCGATCCACCGTTCGGGCCAGCATATCTATGCCCAGGTGATCGACGATGCGCAGGGCAAGACGGTCGCTGCCGCATCGACGCTCGACAAGGATGGTCGCGGCAAGGCGGGCGCCAATGTCGAGGCCGCCAAGGACGTCGGCAAGCGCGTTGCCGAAGCGGCCAAGAAGGCCGGCGTCACGCAGGTCGTGTTCGACCGCGGCGGTTTCCTGTTTCACGGACGCGTCAAGGCGCTGGCGGATGCCGCGCGTGAAGGCGGATTGGAGTTCTAAGCATGGCGGAAGAAAACACCACGGGTGAGGGCAATCAGCCCGAACAGAAGGTTGCGCCGGAAACCACCGCTCAGGACGTGACCGGTCAGTCGCAGGAAACGCAGCCTTCGGGTCGCGGACCGCGCGGTGGTCGTGGCGGTGGCCGCGGTCGCGGTGACGGCCGCGGTGGCCGGGGTCGTCGTGACGATCGTCGCGGCGGTCGCGGTAACGATGACGGCGGCGAGGAGCTGATCGAAAAGCTCGTCCACATCAACCGCGTCTCGAAGACCGTGAAGGGCGGTAAGCGCTTCGGTTTCGCCGCGCTGGTCGTTGTCGGCGACGGCAAGGGCCGGGTCGGTTTCGGCCATGGCAAGGCGCGCGAGGTTCCCGAGGCGATTTCGAAGGCGACGGCTTCGGCCAAGAAGAAGATGATGCGCGTTCCGCTGCGTGAGGGGCGTACCCTTCACCATGACGGCCGCGGTCACTTCGGCGCGGGGCGTGTCTATGTCCGCGCGGCGCCTTCGGGTACCGGCATCATCGCCGGCGGTCCGATGCGTGCGGTGTTCGAATCGCTGGGCGTTGCGGACGTGGTGACCAAGTCGGTCGGCACCTCGAACCCCTATAACATGATCCGTGCGACCTTCGAGGCACTGGGCGACCAGTCGAGCCCGAAGGTGGTGGCGCAGCGCCGCGGCAAGAAGATTGCCGACCTGCTGGGCCGTGGCGGTTCGCAGACGGCCGAGGCGGATGCCGCGGCGGTGACGGAGTAAGGCCATCATGGCGAAGAAGGACGAAGCGAAGATGGTGAAGGTGACCCAGACCGGGTCGCCGATCCGTCGCGAAAAGCATCAGCGCGCAACGCTGATCGGTCTTGGCCTCAACAAGATGCACAAGACGGTCGAACTGAAGGACACGCCCGAGGTTCGCGGCATGATCCGCAAGGTTGCGCACATGGTGTCGGTTTCCGAATAATTCGGCACCTGTCACCGACGATTTAACGGAATAATGGGCGGCCTTCGCGCCGCCCATGCGCGAAAACAGCGAAAGCGAGTGCAGATAATGAAACTCAACGAACTCAAGGACAATGATGGCGCCCGCAAGGGCCGGATGCGCGTCGGACGCGGTATCGGCTCGGGCAAGGGCAAGACCGCCGGCCGCGGCCAGAAGGGCCAGGGCAGCCGTGAAGGCGTCGCCATCAATGGCTTCGAGGGCGGCCAGATGCCGCTCCACATGCGCCTGCCGAAGCGCGGCTTCAACAACATCTTCGCCAAGGATTATGCCGAGGTGAACCTCGGTGCCGTCCAGAAGGCTGTCGACGCCAAGAAGCTCGACGCCAAGAAGGACGTCGATCACGCGGCGCTGAAGGCTGCGGGTCTGGCGCGCGGCGGCAAGGATGGTGTCCGTCTGCTCGGCAAGGGCGAACTGAGCACCAAGCTGAAGTTCGTCGTTGCGGGTGCGTCGAAGGGCGCGGTCGAGGCGGTCGAGAAGGCCGGCGGCTCGGTAGAGGTCATCAAGGTCGTTCCGGCTGCTGAAAAGGCTGCGGCGAAAAAGGGCAAGGGCGGCGCCAAGGCGAAGGCCGAAGCCTGATTTTGCCGTCTTTGACCGGACAGGCTTAGACAAGCCCGGTCATATCACTATATGAGGCGGCGGGGGCGAGGGTTCGGTCCCGCCGCTTATTCATTTTCGGCCAGGTTTTCCGGCCAAGAAATCGGGACGTGTAGACAGAAATGGCAAGTGCTGCCGACCAGATGTCCGCCAGCTTGAGCCTGGCCAATTTCAGCAAGGCCACCGAGCTTAAGAAGCGCCTGTGGTTCACCCTGGGCGCGCTGATAGTATTCCGCATGCTGAGCTACGTTCCGCTGCCGGGGATCGACCCGACCGCGCTCGGCCTGCTCGCGCAGAATACCAAGGGCGGCGTGCTCGACTTCTTCAACAGCTTTTCGGGCGGTTCGCTGAAGCGCATGAGCGTGACCGCGCTCGGCGTGATGCCGTACATCACCGCCTCGATCGTCGTGCAGCTCGCGACCTCGCTGTCGCCGCAGCTCGCCGCGATCAAGAAGGAAGGTGAAAGCGGTCGCAAGCGGCTCAACCAGTACACCCGCTACGGCACGGTCGGCCTGACCGCGCTACAGGGCTATTTCATCGCCGTCGGGCTCGAAGCGCTGGGCGCCAATCAGGGCGTACAGGCGGTGGTGATGCCGGGCATGCTGTTCCGCCTTGCCGCGGTCGTTTCGCTGATCGGCGGCACGATGTTCCTGATGTGGCTGGGTGAGCAGATCACCAGCCGCGGCATCGGCAACGGCATTTCGCTCATCATCATGGCGGGCATTGTCGCGAACCTGCCGGTCACGATCGTCCAGCTTTTCGAAGGCGGGCGTTCGGGTTCGGTCTCGCCGCTGACGATCGCCGGCGTGCTGATCGCGGTCGTCGCGCTCGTGCTGTTCATCTGCTTCATGGAGCGTGCGCAGCGCCGCATCCTGATCCAGTATCCCAAGCGACAGACCGCGCGCGGCGTTCAGGCCGATCGCAGCCACCTTCCGCTGAAGATCAACACCGCGGGCGTCATCCCGCCGATCTTCGCCTCGTCGTTGCTGCTGATGCCGCTGACGGTCAGCCAGTTCGCTGGCAACCGCGTATCGGGTGAAAGCACCTGGGGCGACATCATCATCACGCTCAACCAGTATCTGCAGCACGGCAGCCCGCTGTTCATGCTGCTGTACGGCGCGGGCATCATCTTCTTCTCGTTCTTCTACACCGCCGTCGTGTTCAATCCGGAAGAAACGGCGGACAATCTGAAGCGCTATGGCGGCTTCGTTCCCGGCATTCGTCCGGGCAAGAAGACCGAGGAATATCTCGATTATGTGCTGACTCGCATCACCGTGATCGGTGCTGCCTATCTGGCGCTGATCTGTCTGGTGCCCGAATATCTGATTTCGGCGATGGGCGCGTCGTTCCTGCTGGGCGGCACCAGCCTGCTGATCGTCGTCAACGTGACGATGGACACCGTCGCGCAGATTCAGTCGCACCTTCTCGCGCACCAATATGGTGATCTGATCAAGAAGTCGAAGCTCAAGAGCGGTCGCGGCCGCTGACGCCAAGGGGCGCGGCGACAACGAGGGGAAACGTTCGTGAACATCATCCTGCTAGGCCCCCCGGGAGCGGGTAAGGGGACCCAGGCAAGCCGGCTCGAGACCGAGCGCGGCATGGTCCAGCTTTCCACCGGCGACATGCTGCGCGCCGCGGTGAAGGCGGGCACCCCCGTCGGCCAGAAGGCGAAGGCCGTGATGGATGCCGGCGAGCTGGTCTCCGACGCCATCGTCTCGGCGATCATCGGCGAGCGGCTCGACCAGCTCGATGCCGAAACGGGCGCGATCTTCGACGGCTATCCGCGCACGGCCGCGCAGGCGGAGGCGCTCGACATGCTGCTCGGCGAGCGTGGACGCAAGCTCGACTGCGTGATCGAGTTGAAGGTCGATGAAGAGGCGCTCGTCGAGCGCATCGTCGGGCGGTTCACCTGCGCGACCTGTGGTGCGGGCTATCACGACAAGTTCAAACAGCCCAAGGTCGAGGGTACCTGCGACGTTTGCGGCGGGCATGAATTCAAGCGCCGGCCCGACGACAACGCCGAAACCGTGCGTACCCGAATGGCCGAGTACCGCGCCAAGACCGCACCGATCCTCCCGATCTACGAAGCGCGCGGCCTCGTCCGCCGCGTCGATGGCATGGCCGATATCGAACAGGTCACGCGCGAAATCGAGGCGGTGCTCGACGCCGCCGACTGATCGGCGCCCGACGGGGCGGTTCCTGCATTCATGACGCGTTTTTCATCTTCGCGTCACCGGGTAAACAGACGCGCGGCGCTATTCTGAAACCGTACCGATGATCGCATCGATACGCGTTTCAGGAGAAACCCAGATGTACGTTCGTTCCCTGCTTCCCGCCGTTGCCGCCCTGTCGCTGATCGCGGTGCCGGCCTTCGCCGCCACGCACAAGGCATCCACCAAGCCGGTGGCCGCAAAGCACCTCAAGCATGCGAAGCAGATCAAGCGCGTCAAGAAGACCGTGACGAAGACGTCCGAAGCTGCTCCGAAGGCGCAGTAACACCGCGTTTCTGCTCACAGCCTTGAAGGCGTCGTGGCCGGTGGAGAGAATGCTTTCCGCCGGTCACGTCCGCGTCTATTCTGCGGCCGAGGTCGAGTTGTCCATGTCGCGCAAGATTCTGCTGATCGAAGATGATGCGGCCGCCGCTGACTATGTCCGCAAGGGGCTGAGCGAAGCGGGATTCCTCGTCGAAACCAGCGCCAACGGCCGCGACGGGCTGTTCCTCGCCAGCGAAGGCATTTTCGATGCGATGGTCGTCGACAGGATGGTGCCCGGCCTCGACGGGTTGTCGGTCATTGCGGCTGCCCGTGCCGCTGGAATCGCGACGCCGGCGCTGATCCTGTCGGCGCTGGGAACGGTCGACGACCGCGTCCAGGGCCTCCGCGCCGGTGCTGACGATTATCTGACGAAACCCTTTTCCTTTGCCGAGCTCCTGGCGCGTGTCGAGGCGCTGTTGCGGCGCGCGACCCCGATATTGGCGCCGGGTGACGATCGGCTGACCATCGGCGATCTGGAACTCGATCTGCGGGCGCGCAAGGCATCGCGCGGCGGCCGTGCTATTGCGCTCGGCGCGAAGGAATTTGCGCTGCTCACCTATCTCGCGCGCAATGTCGGTCAGGTCGTGACGCGCACGATGATGCTGGAGAAGATCTGGGATTATCATTTCGATCCGGGGTCGAACGTCGTCGATGTCCATATCGGGCGCTTGCGGCGAAAGATCGACGAAGGATTTGATACGGCACTGCTGCACACGGTGCGCGGCGCGGGTTATATGCTGTCGGCCGACGGCTGATGCGGCTGTCGATCACGGCGCGCCTGGCGCTGCTGACCGCGGCGCTGACGCTGGTTTCGGCGCTGACGCTGGTCGGCTTCATCTGGCAACAGACGCATGACGATGCGATCGGGGCGTTGCGACGAAACACTATCGAGCAGTCGGACACTCTGGTTTCCGTATGGAAATCGGGCGGGCTTCCAGCTCTGCGCGATGCGCTCGACGACGATGCCCAGGCCGGGGACGCTTCGCTGATTGCGGAGATCGTCGACCGGAAGGGGCGGATCGTGGCTGGGGCCGGCCCCGAGCAGATCGACGTCGCCCTGACCAGGACGCCGTTCGCCATCGGACATATTTCGCGATCGCAACCCTGGTCGGGCCGGGAAGTGGGATTTGCCGTCCGCCGGACCGGATCGATGTGGCTGGTGACGGGGCGGCTGCTCGACGATTGGGAGCGTGCGCAGCGTACCATCGCGCGCGCGCTGTTCCTTGCGCTCGGGCTGGCGGTGGTGCTGGGCGTCGCGGGCGGGCTGATCGTCACACGCTATGTGACGCGGAGGATTTACCGGATCGCCGACGTGGTCGATGCGGTAGCCGATGGCGCGATGGATCGCCGTATCGGCCCGCTTCCCGGGGGCGGTGATGCGTTCGACCGACTGGCGCAGCAGATCGACGGGATGCTCGACCGGATCGACATGTTGATCGGCGAGCTGCGGCTCGTCACCGACAGCGTCGCGCATGATCTGCGTTCGCCGATAGCCCGGTTGCGCGCCCGCGCGGAGATCGCCTCGACCGCGGCCGAGGGCGAAGATCGCGATTCAGCGCTCGCCGCGCTGATCACCGATGCCGACCTGGTGACGCGGATGCTGGCGACATTGCTGGAGATCAGCAGGTCTCAGGCGTTGCGGTGCGATACGCTGACATTGCAGCAGCCGGAGCGCCTGACCGAGGAGATCGCCGAACTCTACGCCCCGGTGGTGGAGGAGGCGGGGCGCAACTTCTCGGTGTCGATCACCGGTCCGCCGCCCGAACCGTTGCCGCTCCACAGGGAGCTGCTCTCGCAGGCGCTCGCCAATCTGATCGACAATGCCATCGCCCATGCCGACGGCGGAACGCGCGTGTCGCTTATGCTGGAAAATATGGGTGGCGAGATCAGGATCTCGGTCGGCGACAATGGACCGGGCATCGCCGATGGCGAGCGCGAAAACGCATTGCGCAGGTTCGGCCGGCTCGATGCTGCGCGAAGCCGGCCGGGTGCCGGGCTCGGCCTGTCGCTGGTTCAGGCGGTGGCACGGCTGCACGGCGGCAGGCTTGAACTTGGCGACAATGCGCCGGGGCTGGTCGCGTCGATCATCCTGCCCGCGCGTCGCGGGGCAGAGCGGCACGAATGAAGGATGAAACCATGCTTGCCGCTTGACAGCGCCGCGGTCGCTTGACAGGCGCGTCCAGCAGCCCTAGTTGGGCTGTCTTCCGAGGGCACCGGTGATTCCGGCGGCGCGACTGTGCGCTTGCCGGTTACTTGCATTCTCGGGAAATTCAACGCGACGAGATGGGACGCAATGCTGCCATGCGGCGTCCCGTGGAGCTGGGAGAACAGATTTCATGGCACGTATCGCGGGTGTAAATATCCCGACCAACAAGCGCGTAGTGATCGCGCTCCAATATATCCACGGCATTGGCCAGGCCAAAGCCAAGGAGATCACCGAACAGCTGAAGATCGCGCCCGAGCGTCGGGTTCAGGATCTGACCGATCAGGAAGTGCTGCAGATTCGCGAGGCGATCGACGCCGGTTACACCGTCGAGGGTGACCTGCGCCGCGAGACTGCGATGAACATCAAGCGGCTGATGGATCTGGCCTGCTATCGCGGCCTGCGTCACCGTAAGGGTCTTCCGGTTCGTGGCCAGCGCACGCACACCAATGCGCGCACCCGCAAGGGCAAGGCCAAGCCGATCGCAGGCAAGAAGAAGTAAGAAATTCGTCCTGGGGGCGAATTTCGCTTTTTCTCCGCCGGAGGCAGGCAAGGCGGACCGCCCACTGGCTGCCGTATTGAACTTCAGGTCAGGAACACCAAATGGCACGTGAACCACAGCGTATTCGCAGGCGCGAGCGCAAGAACATCTCGGCAGGCGTTGCCCATGTGAACGCCAGCTTCAACAACACCATGATCACGATCACCGATGCGCAGGGCAATGCGATTTCGTGGTCGTCGGCGGGCATGATGGGCTTCAAGGGGTCGCGCAAGTCGACGCCGTATGCCGCCCAGGTCGCCGCCGAGGACGCCGGCAAGAAGGCCGCCGATCACGGTGTCCGCACGCTCGAGGTAGAGGTCAAGGGTCCGGGTTCGGGCCGCGAGTCGGCGCTTCGCGCGCTGCAGGCGGTCGGTTTCCAGATCACCTCGATCCGCGACGTGACTTCGATCCCGCACAATGGCGTGCGTCCCTCGAAGCGTCGCCGCGTCTGACTTTTTGCCGTCGCTCGCCTCGGCTGTCCGCATTCAGGGCGCCGGGGCGGTTTCGGATTTCATGGCGGGAACCGGCCCCTTTTCCCGCCCAACCTAGGGGAAGCCCGTGTCTGTCAACGCAAAGAACTGGCAGGAACTCAAAAAGCCCAACGGCCTGGAGAAGAAGGCTGGTGGCGACTCCAAGCGCAAGGCGACCTTCGTCGCCGAGCCGCTCGAGCGTGGCTTCGGTCTGACGCTCGGCAACGCACTGCGCCGCGTATTGCTGTCGTCGCTTCAGGGTGCGGCAGTCACCTCGATCAAGATCGAGAATGTGCTGCACGAATTCTCCTCGCTCGCCGGTGTGCGCGAGGACGTGACCGACATCGTCCTCAACGTGAAGCAGATCGCGCTCAAGATGGAAGGCGAAGGTCCCAAGCGGCTACAGCTTTCGGCGACCGGCCCGGCCGAGGTGAAGGCCGGCGACATCGCGGTGTCGGGCGATATCGAGGTGATGAATCCCGATCTCGTCATCTGCCATCTCGACGACGGCGCGACGCTCAACATGGAGCTCACCGCCGACACCGGTAAGGGCTATGTCCCCGCCGTCCAGAACCGCCCGGCCGACGCGCCGATCGGCCTGGTTCCGGTCGACGCGCTCTACTCGCCGGTTCGCCAGGTGTCGTACAAGGTCGACCCGACCCGCGTCGGTCAGGACCTCGATTATGACAAGCTGGCGCTGACGATCGAAACCGACGGCACCGTGACGCCCGAGGACGCGCTCGCCTATGCCGCGCGCATCCTGCAGGACCAGCTCTCGCTGTTCGTCCACTTCGACGACTCCGCGCTCGCCGCGGCCCAGCCCGCCGGCGCTACCCAGCAGGCGCAGGAAGGCGAGGGCGACACCGCGCAGATCAACCGTTACCTTCTCAAGAAGGTCGACGAGCTCGAACTGTCGGTGCGTTCGGCGAACTGCCTGAAGAACGACAACATCATCTATATCGGCGACCTGGTCCAGAAGACCGAGGCCGAGATGCTCCGCACGCCGAACTTCGGCCGCAAGAGCCTCAACGAGATCAAGGAAGTGCTCTCGTCGATGGGTCTGCGCCTCGGCATGGACATCCCCGGCTGGCCGCCGGAGAATATCGAGGAAATGGCCAAGAAGCTCGAGCAAGAGATTCTGGGCTGATGCAACGGGGCCGGGCTTCGCTCCGGTCCCTTTCGCATATCAGGGGCTGATGGGCGGTGGCCCCGTAATCACCGCCTGGTCTGGGGTACCTGGAAAGGCGATGGTCGTCTTTCGCGCGGCCCCTTAACGAACGAAGGAAGACCAACATGCGTCATCGTATGGGCGGCCGTAAGCTGCAACGTACCTCTAGCCACCGCGCGGCCCTGTTCCGCAACATGTCGGCGGCTCTCATCAAGCATGAACAGATCACCACCACGCTCGCCAAGGCGAAGGAGCTTCGCCCCTATGTCGAGAAGCTCGTGACGCTGGCCAAGAAGGGCGGCCTGTCGAATCGTCGTCTCGCGCATTCGCGCCTGCTCGACGACGCGCAGCTGACCAAGCTGTTCGACACGCTCGCCGACCGCTATGCCGACCGCAAGGGTGGCTATACCCGCATTATCAAGGCCGGCATCCGCGCCTCGGACGCGTCGCCGATGGCGATCATCGAGTTCGTCGACCGCGACGTTGACGCCAAGGGCCAGGATTCGGGTCCGGTGATGGACGATGCGGACTTCGAAGACGCGGCCTGATTTCGGTACGCTTCGAACCGCTTGAGAAGGAGGCCGGCCCTTTCTAGGGTGTGGCCTCTTTTTCGTTTCGGGGGAACGTTATGCGTCGTCTCAGCCTGCTTGCCTTGCCGCTGCTTTTCGTCACTGCGCCGCAACCGGCGTTCGCCCAATCCAGCCCGGAGACTTCGTCCGATATGACCGCACCGCTCGACTATCCCGAAACCCGCCGCGGCGATGTCGTCGAGGATCATTTCGGGATCAAGGTCGCCGACCCGTATCGGTGGCTCGAAAATGACGTGCGCGAGGACAAGGAAGTCGCCGACTGGGTCGCGGCTGAGAACAAGGTCACCGATGCCTATCTGGCAACGCTGCCAGGACGCGACATATTCAGAAAGCGGCTGAGGGACCTGATCGATTACGAACGCTTCGGCCTGCCGGTCGAGAAGGGCGGCCATTATTTCTATAGCCACAATACGGGGCTGCAGAATCAGGCGGTGCTGTTTGTACGCGACACGATCGATGGCAAGGGGCGCGTGCTGATCGATCCCAATAGCTGGTCGAAGGACGGCGCGACCGCGCTCGCCGAGTGGGTGCCGTCGGAGGACGGGACCAAGCTGATCTATTCGATCCAGGACGGCGGTACCGACTGGCGTACGGTCAGGATACTCGACGTCGCCACGGGCAAGACGCTGGACGACAAGGTCGAATGGGTGAAATTCTCGGCGCTGGCATGGGCGAAAGACGGCTCCGGCTTCTATTATTCGCGCTTTCCCGAGCCTGCCGAGGGCGAGAAATTTCAGGCAACCAACGAGAACCAGGCGGTCTATTTTCACAAGCTCGGCACCGAGCAGGCGGCGGACAGGCAGATCTATGCGACGCCGGACCACCCGAAATATGGCCATTATGCGAGCGTCACCAACGACGGCGACTGGCTCGTCATCACGACCACCGAAGGTACCGACAATCGCTACGCGGTGACCGTGCTCGACCTGACCGATCCGAATGCAAAGCCGCGCACGATCATTCCCAAGCTGGAAAACGAATGGTCGGCGGTGGGCAATCGCGGCTCGCAATTCTTCTTCGAAACGAACAAGGATGCGCCGCGCGGGCGGATCGTGACGATGGACGTCGCCGCGGCCGATCCGATCGCCACGGTCAAGGAACTGGTGCCGCAGTCCGACGCCACGCTGCAGGGCGCGAGCATGGTCGGCGGCAAGCTGTTCGCCAGCTATCTGGTCGATGCCAAGACCGAGGTTCGCCGCTATGCGCTCGATGGCGCGGCCGATGGCACCGTGCCGCTGCCCGGCATCGGCACCGCCAGCGGATTTGGCGGCGATCAGGACCAGAAGGACACCTTCTTCGCCTTTACCAGTTTCGCCACGCCGACGACGATCTATCACTATGACGTCGCGAGCGGCGAGGCGACGCCCTGGGCCAAGCCCGATGTCGATTTCGATCCCGATCAATATGACGTCGCGCAGCGCTTCTACACGTCGAAGGACGGCACGCGGGTGCCGATGTTCATTGTCCATAAAAAGGGCATCACCAAGCCGGCGCCGACGCTGCTTTATGGCTATGGCGGGTTCAACGTTCCGGTTCTGCCGGCCTTTTCTTCGACAAGACTGGCGTGGATGGAGCAGGGCGGTGTGCTCGCGGTCGCCAATCTTCGCGGTGGCGGCGAATATGGCAAGGCGTGGCACGATGCCGGGCGGCTGCACAACAAACAGAATGTATTCGACGATTTCATCGCCGCAGCCGAAGACCTGATCGCGCAGGGCGTGACGACCCGCGATCAGCTTGCCATCCAGGGCGGATCGAATGGCGGCCTGCTCGTCGGTGCGGTGACCAATCAGCGCCCCGACCTGTTCGCGGCCGCGCTTCCCGAGGTCGGCGTGATGGACATGCTGCGCTTCGACAAGTTCACTGCGGGGCGCTATTGGGTCGATGATTACGGCTATCCGGAAAGGGAAGCCGATTTCAAATATCTCTACAAATATTCGCCCTATCACAACATCCATTCGGGTGAGAATTACCCGGCGATCATGGCGCTGACCGCCGACACCGACGACCGCGTCGTACCGGGCCACACGTTCAAATATACCGCGCGGCTCCAGCATGCCGATATCGGCGACAAGCCGCATATCGTCCGTATCGAGACGCGCGCCGGCCACGGTTCGGGCAAGCCTACCGACAAGATCATCGAGGAATATGCCGATATGTGGGCCTTTGCCGCGAAGTGGACGGGCATGAAGGTGACGGCGCAGTAACGGTTCAGCATCCCGACAGCCCGACTCGCGCATACCGGCGTCACAACAACGCCTTGCATGAGGAGTCGGGCGATGCGGATGGTTCGGATTTTGGGAGCGGCGGCGGCGAGTGTGGCGATGGCGGCGACCGCGGTGCCGGCGCAGGCACAGGATTGGCACGGTCGCCATCATCACCGGCATTATGATCGTGATCGCGGGCTCGATGGTGGCGCGCTGTTGATCGGTGCGCTGATCGCGGGCGGCGCGGTTGCGCTCGCCTCTTCGATCGACCGGGGCAACCGACAATATGAGCAGGCGCCGCCTCCACCCCCACCACGCCGCGATTCGGGCTATTACCGCGACGTTCCGCCGCCACCGCCGGAATATGGCTATGACGCGCCGCAGCCTGGTTATGGCGATGACGATGACGGTTATTATGCGGCTCCGGACGACGGTTATGACGGCGGCTACCGCGTTGCGCCCGACATATATGGCGACGACGGATATTGATCGCTGCTGAGCAGGATACCCCGCCCGCTTTACACGCGCGGCGGGGCTTTCTATCGCGCTTCCATGATCGCCCAACCCTCCGACTCAATCCTTATCGTCGATTTCGGCAGCCAGGTAACGCAGCTGATCGCGCGCCGCGTGCGCGAAGCCGGTGTCTACAGCGAAATCGCGCCCTTCAACATGGCCGAAGAGGCTTTCGAGCGGCTGAAGCCAAAGGGTATCATCCTCTCGGGCAGCCCGGCTTCGGTCCCCGAAGAGGGCAGCCCGCGCGCGCCGCAAGTCATCTTCGACAGCGGTCTTCCGATCCTGGGTATCTGCTACGGCCAGCAGACGATGATGGCGCAACTCGGCGGCGCGGTGGAAGCAGGCGATTCGGGTGAGTTCGGTCGCGCCTTCATCGAAATCGAGGATAGCTGCGAGCTGTTCGACGGCATGTGGCGCGAGGGCGAACAGCATCAGGTCTGGATGAGCCACGGCGACAAGGTCACCGAGCTTGCGCCGGGTTTCCGCATCGTCGCATCGAGCCCCGGCGCGCCCTTCGCCGTCATCGCCGACGACGAACGCCGTTATTACGGCATGCAGTTCCACCCCGAGGTCGTCCACACCCCCGACGGCGCGAAGCTGATCGCCAATTTCGCGCGCCATGTCTGCGGCCTCGCCGGCGACTGGACGATGGCCGAGTTCCGCGACGCCAAGATCGCCGAGATCCGCGAGCAGGTCGGCGACGGCAAGGTCATTTGCGGCCTGTCGGGCGGTGTCGATTCGGCGGTCGCGGCGGTGCTGATCCACGAGGCGATCGGCGAGCAGCTGACCTGCGTCTTCGTCGATCACGGACTGATGCGCGCGGGCGAGGCCGAACAGGTCGTCAGCCTGTTCCGCGGCAGCTACAACATCCCGCTCGTCCATGTGAATGCCGAGACGCTGTTCCTGAAGGGGCTGTCGGGCGTCACCGATCCCGAGCTCAAGCGCAAGTTCATCGGCAAGACCTTCATCGACGTGTTCGAGGACGAGGCGAAGAAGATCGGCGGCGCCGATTTCCTCGCTCAGGGCACGCTCTACCCCGACGTCATCGAAAGCGTCAGCTTCACCGGCGGGCCGAGCGTCACCATCAAGAGCCACCACAATGTCGGCGGCCTGCCCGAGCGCATGAACATGAAGCTCGTCGAGCCCTTGCGCGAACTGTTCAAGGACGAGGTCCGCGCGCTCGGCCGCGAACTCGGGCTTCCCGAAGTGTTCGTCGGGCGCCATCCGTTCCCCGGACCAGGCCTCGCGATCCGTATCCCCGGCGAAGTGTCGAAGGACCGCTGCGACATATTGCGCAAGGCCGATGCGATCTACCTCGAGGAAATCCGCGCAGCCGGCCTCTACGACGCGATCTGGCAGGCATTTGCCGTGCTCCTTCCGGTGCGCACGGTCGGCGTGATGGGCGACGGTCGCACCTATGACCATGTTCTGGCGCTGCGTGCGGTGACCTCGACCGACGGTATGACCGCCGAGGTTTTCCAGTTTCCCGGCGACTTCCTCGCCCGCGTGGCGACGCGTATCGTCAACGAAGTGCGCGGCGTGAACCGCGTAGTCTATGACTACACATCTAAGCCACCCGGCACGATCGAGTGGGAGTGAACCGTTCGCCCGGTTCGCCCGGCGGAGCAAGCTGCCGCAACCCCTTCATTCCGATCGACCAAGCGACTACAACCGCCCGAGAACATCGTGCGCTGCCATGCGCGCTCCGCACCAACCGAAGGACCGACCGATGACCGCCAATCCGCTGATCCGCGATATCCTGTGGCCGCTTACGCTCGCCATTTTTGCAGTGGCGGGTTCGATGGTCTTCGCCTGCATGACGCCCTTCGTCGCGGTCGCTACCGTCGCTGCGGTTACGATGGACGTGCGCCGCGGTGCGTTGACGGCGATGGGTTGCTGGCTGCTCAATCAGGCGTCGGGTTACTGCCTGTCCGGCTATCCGGTCGACACTTATTCGATCGGCTGGGGAGCGGCGCTGGGCGGCGGAACGATGCTGTCCTATTTGGTGGCGCGCCGGATGACCGGGGGCGAAGGCGCCACGCTGGTTCGCACTGCGATCGCTGCGGTCGCCGCCTATGTCGCCTATGAAGGGGCGCTTTATCTCGTTGCGCTCGCCTTTGGCGGGCTTCACACCTTCACCGCCGACATCGTGCTTGGCCTGGGGCTGAACAATGCCGTCTGGCTTGCCGCGCTGCTCGCAGCGCATTCCGTGCTGTCTAGCACTGCACCGCGCATGTTCGGCCGCCGCCTTCGCCTCGCGTGACAAGACCCGGGCGGCGAACCTCTCATTCGCCGCCGGTCTGAAAAAGGAATATCGCATGGCGCGCGCCGGGCTGTTGATCGCTTCGATTCTTGCCTTCGGGCTTGCAGCGTGCGGCGGCAACGATGCGGAACCGGCTCCAGCGGCAGATAATGTGGGCGCTGCGAACGCGGTATCGCAGGCTGGCGATACGATTCCTCAGCGCTTTGCGGGGACGTGGGACACAAGCGCCGATGCCTGCACAAGGCCGGACAGCGAGATGCGACTCGTCGTCAGCCGCGACCGACTGAAATTCTATGCGGGAACCGCGCGGGTTCGGTTGGTAACGCGTGCCGACGGCGAATTGGTCGTGGCCGCGACACTTGATAGCGAGGGCATGACCGAGGAACGCCAATATCGCCTGAGCCTTTCGGACGACGGCAAGCTGCGTGTCGTTGCCGATGCCGCCCGAACGATACGGGTGCGCTGTTGAGGGCACGCATCGCACTCGCTCTCACGGTCGCTATGGCGCTTGCCGGGTGCGGCGGGGGCGACGATGCGGCGACCCAGAATAACAGCACCGCCATCGCCGAGCCCGAGGCGACGCCGACGCCGGAGGATGACGGACCGCCCGTGGTTTCGCCGACGCCCGCGCCAGGGAGTGCCGCGGTTTCCATTCCGCCGCCCCCGCGCGAGGGGCGCTGGTATATCCGGCAGGACCCGGACGGCATGACTGCGGTTTTCGGGCCGCCGAAAGGCGAAGGCAGCCTGAGCGTCCGATGCGACGCGCCGGGGCGGCAACTGATATTCTATCGGCTCGCGCAGCCCGACAGCGAGGCTCCGGTCGCGCTCAACCTGTTCCTGCCCAGCGGCAACACGTTGCTGCGCGCATTTCCCGAAACCGAAGACCATCCGGGCTATTACGGCCGAATGCCGCTTCGCGAACCGTGGCTGAAGACATTGCTGGCGGCGCGTGGAACGATCGAGAGCGATCTTGACGGGCGCGACCCGCTTTCGGTTCCGGTTGCGCCCGAGCTGAAGCAGGTCGTTGCGCATTGCCGCGCAGCACAGCAGAAGGGCAAGCCATGACGGTAACGATCAACGGAATCCGCAACTGCGAGCAAGTTCAAGGAGCTGTAAACGCTGTATGACCGCTTTCGTGAGATAGTGAGGCTGGCGTTGATGACCGGTTTTGGGGTGGTTTTCAGACTGGCGGGTTTTGGACGAGTAAGCCGCCGTCGGCAGCGGTAACCGGGACTCTGGCAGGGGCAAGAAACTACTCCGTAGCGGACGTGCGTCGGAAGTGGCATCATCGCCACCATGATCCTGCGAAGTTCCTTTCTAGCGATTGTCTTTGGATTGGGCCTTTTTCCGACTCCATCCAACCCCGCATCGTTCTCCTCACAGTTATGCCCGTCGAATTCTCATCTCGCGGCCCTGCTCGCTGGGTCCGATATCGTGCTGATCGGCAAAATGGATGTGCCGAAGCAGCGCCTTGCCGAGGAGGCGCAGAAAACATCGCCGGAGTATCTAGACATTCCTGTCGAGGTAGAGAGCGTAGTGAAGGGCGAGGATATGAGAAGCGCGATCGTCCGCTTCTATCCTCAAGACGCTGCATATAAGCCGTCGAATGATGCGATGCTCGGCCTTGCGGACAAACGGGCAATTCTTTTTCTCCAGAGAGTGGATGAGGGACCAGTAGGTCTCTATTTCGCTGGCTACACGCAAAACGCTTTGCAACTGGCAACTGATCTGACGGTGGCCGCTACCCGAGCAGAGGCTTCGCGGCAGACGCGGATACTCGCCTCCTGGCAAGCTGACACGAAATCACCGCATTTCGCAGAAGTGCGCACACTCATCGCCCGTTTCGGTCACGTCAGCGGTGATCGGCAACAGCGCATATTCGATCGGCTCGAAGCGCTCGGTAAGCCAGCGGTGCCCGCGATTATCGCTCAAATGGATGACCGGCGCTCTTTGCGCACGCACTCCATTTCTTTTGTGAACCACGCTCCAGACGCTTTCGAGGGGGTCCGTCATTACCGCCCAGAGAAAGTGGTGGATGGACTTGATGCGGTCCTTAATCAAATCACTGGCGAGAGTTTTGTGTCGATTGTGAACGGCGGGTCGAACAGAGAGCGTGATGCAACGGTTGCTGGATGGCGGCTCTATGCTGCAGACCTCGCCTGTAAAAAGGAGAAGTAGGGATATACGGTTGTTCCGCTACGGCAGGTTCCCACCCATTTTCGGCCATTCCGCACGAGCCTTTGCGACCTAGCCGAGCGACCGCTTTCTGATGACACAGCGGGCACCGCAAACGTCCGCCTCTGGGGCGTTAGCTGTAAGCCTGCTTACAGGAAATTGGGGTCACCAACTGTCGTGGTTTGTGGCATATCGAACTGAGCCGTTCGCGGATCAATTAGCTGGGAAAATCAATGTCCAAGGCCGAATTATATGGCATTCGCAACTGCGACACGATGAAGAAGGCCTTTGCGTGGCTGGACGAGCATCATATCGCCTATCAGTTTCACGATTATAAGAAGGAAGGGGCCGACCCCGCCCGGCTCGCGCACTGGTGCGAAATCGCGGGATGGGAAACGCTGCTCAATCGCCGGGGCACGACGTTCCGCAAGTTGTCCGACGCCGACAAGGCCGATCTGGACGAGAGCAGCGCCATTGCGCTGATGGCCGCGCAACCGTCGATGATAAAGCGGCCGGTGATCGAATATCCGGGTGGTCTGATCGTCGGATTCAAACCCGACGACTATGCCGAGGCGCTGCTCTAGGGCGCTTGATCCTGACGATTGCAGTTGCAATCTTTTTCAATTGCGGGATGATTTCTGCCCCTGATAGGGGAGAAATGTCATGGATGCCGTTATAAGGCGCAAACCGCCGGCATGGTTCTGGGCAGTCGCGATCATATTGACGCTTTGGGGCGCGATGGGCGTGTACGGATTCTATTCCGACATGACGATGAGCGCGGACCAGGTGGCGAGGCTTTCCGATTATGATCGGGCGTTCCGGGCGAATACGCCGGCGTGGCAATATTGGGTCAACGGAATTGCCGTGTGGAGCGGCCTTCTGGGATCGGTGCTGCTGCTGTTCCGGCGGCGCATCGCGCATGCACTGTATGTAATCTCGCTGATCGCCGTCGTCGTGCTGTTCGCCTATGTGCTCGTGGCGACCGACCTGATCGCGGAGAAGGGCGCAGCGGTGACGATCTTTCCGATCATCATCGTCCTGATCGCGGTGCTTCAGGTCTGGTTCGCGCGAATGGCGACGCGGCGCGGCTGGATTTCCTAGCCTTCCCAGCGGAACACCTCTTCGAGCGGCTTGCCGAAGACCTGCGCGATGCGGAAAGCCGCTTCGAGGCTGGGCGAATATTTGCCGGACTCGATTGCGGCGATCGTCTGGCGCGTGACGCCGATCCGTTCGCCGAGTTCGGCCTGCGTCATTTCGCCGGCAAGGAAGCGCAGCGTGCGGATGTCGTTGCTGATCGGAGGGGCGGCCATCAATAGCCCCGCCGATAGTTCCAGGCTTCGCTGCCATAGCGCACGATTTCGGCGATCGCGAGGATGCTGACCAGCGCGTTCGCCGCCTGGAACATGTTCGAACCGGACACCGCGAGGATGATTATTCCGCAGACGCCGGAGATCATCACGCCATAGGCGCGCGACCGGCCGATGCGCCGTATCGCCAGGTCGCGTTCGTCCGAAGCGCCGGCCTCTTGCGGAGCGGAAACTGTCGCGACGATCGCGCCGACAATCGCCAGCACGATCATCAGGATCGTCATGCCGATCAATGCCGGCACCAGCGCTTCGACCGGCGCATCCCAGCCTGCCGAGGAAGTGACCGAGCGAAGCATAAGCAGATAGACGGCATAGCCGCCGACCGTGGTTGCCAGCAGCGCCCATGCGAGCTTTTCCCGAAAGGCCATACGCTTCCTCCATGTTCATAATATACGACTCAATGTAAAATATATATAACATGTAGTCAAGTTTAATGAACGTCGTGCCGCGTTGCGCTTGGCGCGGGGGCGGCGAGCGCCTAGAGCGCTCGCCATGTCCACGACCTACACGATCGACAGTTCGACGAGCCGCGCGACGCCGGTTTCCGCGCCGATGAAACGGCTGACCGTACCGGCGATCCGCAAGCGCAAGGGCGCCGACAACGAACCGCTGGTAATGCTGACGGCCTATACGGTTCGCATGGCGCAACTGCTCGATCCGCATTGCGACATGCTGCTGGTCGGCGACAGCCTGGGGCAGGTGATCTACGGCCTGCCGTCGACGGTGCCGGTGACGCTGGAGATGATGGCCGCGCATGGCGCGGCAGTCGTGCGTGGCAGCTATCATGCGCTCGTCGTGATCGACATGCCGTTCGGCAGTTACGAGGCGTCGCCCGAAAAGGCGTTCGAAAGCGCATCGTGGCTCCTCAAACAGACCGGCGCCGCGGCCGTGAAGATGGAAGGCGGTGCGGCAATGGCCGACACCGTCCGCTTCCTTTCCGAGCGCGGAATTCCGGTCATGGGCCATGTCGGCCTGACGCCGCAGGCGGTGAACATGCTTGGCGGCTATGGCGCACGCGGCCGCAGCGATGCGGAGGCGGAAAAGATCGTCGGCGATGCCGCCGCTGTGGCGGAGGCTGGCGCCTTCGCTGTCGTGGTCGAAGGCGTGGTCGAACCCATCGCGATCGAGGTGACGCAGCGCATCGGTTGCCCGGTCATCGGGATCGGCGCATCGAAGGCGTGTGACGGGCAGGTGCTCGTGGCCGAGGACATGCTCGGCCTGTTCGAACGCACGCCGCGTTTCGTGAAGAAATTCGACGATATGGCCGGCCGCATTTCCGCCGCGGTTGAACGCTATGCGGCCGATGTTCGGGCGCGGAGCTTTCCCGGCGAGGAACAGGTTTACGCGCCCAAAAACTGATCTAGGTTTTCTGGTGCCGCGCGGCTAAGGTCCGCGGCCTTCACCCGCATCCCTCTGATGGAGCTTTTCCTTGGCGTTGTCCCCCGAATCCAACGAAGCATTTTTTCGCGAAGTCGATGAGGAAATGCGGCGCGACCAGCTGACCGAATTCGGCCGGCGCTGGGGCAAATGGATCGCGGTGCTGATCGTGGTCGTCATCGTCGCCGTCGGCGGCTGGATGTACTGGCACACGCACAATCAGAGCACCGCGGAGCAGCGCGGCGAGAAGTTCGATACGGCGCTGGAAGCGCTGGCCGCCGACAATTCTGACAAGGCGCAGAAACCGCTCGCCGAACTCGCCCAGTCCGATAGCGAAGGCTACCGCGCGATGGCGACGTTCGCGCAGGCCGATGCGCTCCTCAAGAAGGACGATGACAAGGGCGCGG
The DNA here is from genome assembly GCF_018122655.1 of Stakelama marina. Classification (GTDB taxonomy): domain Bacteria; phylum Pseudomonadota; class Alphaproteobacteria; order Sphingomonadales; family Sphingomonadaceae; genus Sphingomonas; species Sphingomonas marina. The sequence continues at coordinate 63,949 of NZ_JAGRQC010000002.1, read as the reverse complement.
CGAAGAAGTTTGCCGCAATCGCCAATGACCAGAGCCTGGCCAAGCCGTATCGCGACCTCGCGACGATCCGCCAGACCGCGGTTGAGTTCGACACGCTGAAGCCCGACGCGATCATCCAGCGGCTGCGCGCGCTCGCCAACAAGCAGAGCCCGTGGTTCGGCAGCGCCGGGGAGATGGTCGCGCTCGCCTATCTGCGCGCCAACCGGCCCGATCTGGCGAGCAAGATGTTCAGCGATATTGCCGCTGCCGACAATGTGCCCGAATCGATCCGGCAACGTGCGGTTCAGATGGCGGGCGTATTGGATACCGAGGCTGCGGCGCAGAAAAAGGGCGCCGGCAAGCAGAGCGACGGCGACGCGAATACGAAGGAAAAGACTGCGGGATGATGAAGAAGGCGAAGACGACTGTCGCACTGTCGGCGCTGATCGCGCTCAGCGCATGTGGTATTTTCAAGGGCGGCAAGAAGACGACGCCGGTGCTTGGCGAGCGCGTGCCGATCCTTGTCACCGAAAATTCGATCAAGCCTGACGAGACGATCGCCAACGTGCCGGTCACCGTGCCCGCGCCGACCGCGAATGCCAACTGGACGCAGCCCGGCGGCGACGCGCCCAAGGCGATGGGCAACCTCGCGCTTGGCGACACGCTCAGCCAGGCTTGGACGGCGCAGATCCCCGGCGGATCTGACCGCGCGCATCTTGCCGCCGCGCCGGTCGTCGCAGATGGGCATCTGTACGTCATGGATACCGAGGGTGCGGTCCACGCCTTTGCCGCCGACAATGGCAGCCAGGTCTGGGTGCACAAGACGAGCAACAATACCGAAAATGCCCGCTCGCTGTTCGGCGGCGGTGTCAGCTTCGAAAACGGCAAGCTCTACGCGACCAACGGTCTTGGCGACGTGGTCGCGATGAATGCGGCCGATGGCAGCGAAATCTGGCGGCAGAAGCCGGGTTCGGGCGGTCCGCTGCGCGGGTCGCCGACGCTCGCCAATGGCAATGTCTATGTGCTGAGCCAGGACAATCAGCTGTTCGCGCTGTCGCAGGCTGACGGCCATGTCGTGTGGACGCAGTCGGGGTCGCTCGAATCGCAGGGCGTCTTTGGCGTCGCGGCGCCGGCGGCAGCGCGCGGGACCGTCGTCGCGGGCTTTTCCTCGGGTGAGCTCAACGCCTATCGCTACGAGAACGGCAATCAGCTTTGGGGCGACAGCCTTTCGCGGTCGAGCATCTCGATATCGGTGTCGTCGCTCGCCGATATCGATGCCGATCCGGTGATCGACAACGATCAGGTCTATGCCGTGGGGCAGGGCGGTCGCATGGTCGCGCTCGACATCCTGAGCGGACGTCGGCTGTGGGAGCAGAATCTCGCGGGGATTTCGACGCCGTGGGTCGTCGGCGACTGGATTTATGTCGTTACCGATGATGGCAAGCTGCTCAACATGGCGCGCTCCACGGGCAAGGTGCGCTGGATTTCGCAGCTTCAGAACTATCGCAACATGAAGAAGAAGAAGGACCCGATCAGCTGGGTCGGGCCCGTCATGGCGGGCAACCGCCTGATCCTCGCCAATTCGGAAGGGCAGATCACCTCGGTTTCGCCGACCGACGGCGCCGTCGGCGCGACGATGACGACCAAGGGAAGCTTCTCGCTGTCGCCGGTAGTGGCGAACAACATGCTCTATATGCTGACCGACGGCGGGCGCATCATCGCCTATCGCTAGGTCCGGCAAAGGTTTGTTCGCGTCGTCGTGCCGGAATCGACCCGGCATGGCCACGCGCGCCGAAACGGATATGATTGCACGCCATGACCCTTCCCGTCGTCGCCATTATCGGCCGGCCCAATGTCGGCAAATCGACGCTGTTCAATCGGCTGGTCGGAAAGCGCCTCGCGCTTGTCGATGACCAGCCGGGCGTCACGCGCGATCGGCGTGAGGGCGATGCGCAGCTGCTTGGCCTCGAATTCCGCATCATCGACACAGCGGGCTATGAGGATGAGGACGCGGCGACGCTTCCCGGGCGGATGCGAGCGCAGACCGAGGCGGCGGTGCGCGATGCCGATGTCGCGCTGTTCCTCGTCGATGCCCGTGCGGGCCTGACGCCGCTCGACGAGGAGATTGCACGCTGGCTGCGCGCTTCCGAAACGCCGGTCGTTCTGGTCGCGAACAAGGCGGAGGGCCGCGCGGGTGAGGCAGGAATCATCGAGGCGATGGCGCTGGGCATGGGAGAACCGATCGCGCTGTCGGCCGAACATGGCGAAGGTACGGCCGACCTGTTCGAAGCGTTGCTGCCGCATGTCGAGCGCGATGAACCCGTTGAGGAAGTCGATCCCGATTCGCCCGATGCGCCGCTCAAGCTTGCGGTTGTCGGTCGGCCCAATGCGGGGAAATCGACGCTCATCAACCGGATGCTTGGCCAGGACCGACTGATTACCGGTCCCGAGGCTGGAATTACGCGCGATTCGATCGCGATCGACTGGGAATGGCAGGGTCGCAAGGTGCGCCTGATCGACACTGCGGGCATGCGCAAGCGCGCGCGGGTTCAGGAAAAGCTCGAAAAGCTCTCTGTCGCCGATGCGCTGCGTGCGGTCGATTTCGCCGAGGTCGTGATCCTGCTGCTCGACGCGACGCGCGGGCTCGAGGTGCAGGATATCAAGATCGCGGACAATGTCCTGAAAGAGGGCCGCGCCCTGATAATCGCGCTGAACAAATGGGACGTCGCCGAAAATGAGAGCAGCCTGTTCAACGGCGTGAAGGCGGCGCTCGACGAGGGGCTGGCGCAGGTGAAGGGCGTGCCGCTGCTGACCGTGTCGGCGGCGACGGGCAAAGGCATCGACACGCTGATGAAGGTGGCGTTCGAAACGCGCGATGCGTGGTCGCGCCGTGTGCCGACCGGTGCCCTCAATCGCTGGTTCGAGCGCGCGCTGGAAGCAAGTCCGCCGCCGGCCCCGGGCGGCAAGCGAATCAAGCCGCGCTATCTGACGCAGATCAACGTCCGTCCGCCCAGCTTCACGCTGTTCGGCACGCGAGTCGATCAGCTTCCCGAAAGCTACAAGCGATACCTCATCAACGGGATTCGCCGCGAATTCGGCTTTGGTGCCGTGCCGGTCCGGCTGATGCTGCGTGCGCCCAAAAACCCCTTCGATCGCGAGTGAGCGAGCGCATCGACACGCGCGGAATGCGCTGTCCCTGGCCCGCGATCCGCCTGGCGCGAGCGCTGCGGAGCACCGATGCCGACATGGTGGAGATACTGGCCGACGACCCCGCGGCCGAGCGCGAAATGACCGCGGTCGCTTCGGCGGCTGGCTGGTCGCTGGAGCGGATCGCTGAAAATCATTTTCATGCCCTGCGCTAAATGACCTGTTTACGATCGCTGTCGTACAAATCGTCGGCTGCCACGCCAGGCATGTCGGAGAAGAAGGAATGAATGGGTCGCTCGCCAACCAATCGCTGGTAAACTGGACGTCATTTGCACAGGCTCGTGCCGAGCTTGGGGTGAATTTTGTCCGCATCCTCGGATATTTCAAAGAGGATGGCGTAAAGTCGGTCGGTCAGATCGAAGCGGCGATGCGCGACCAGAATGCGGCTACGATGGTCATTCCGGCGCACACGCTGAAGGGAGAATCGCGGCAATTCGGTGCCGAGCCGCTGTCGGATATCGCGGAGACGATCGAGCAGATCGCGCGTGGATGTGTCGAGCGGCACGACCCGCCGAGCGAAGCGCTCGAGCATGTGGTGAAGCTTCGCCCGATGTTCGAATCGACGCTCGAACTGCTCGAAAAGGAATCGAACCCGCTGGTGGCGCGCAAACCGGTATTCGGCCGGCGCGCCTGATAGCGGCGTCAGCCCTCCTGTTCGGGCCGGGCGTTTAGCTGGATGTAATTTTCGATACCCATGCGTTCGATCATTTCGAACTGGCGTTCGAGCGTATCGACATGTTCTTCCTCGCTGGCGAGGATTTCGCGGAACAGATCGCGGCTCACATAGTCGCGCTTTTCCTCGCAATATTCGATCGCATCGCGAAGCAGCGGCAGTGCTTCCAGCTCGAGATCGAGATCGGCCTTCAGCACTTCTTCGACCGTTTCGCCGATGCGCAAGCGGCCGAGCGCCTGGAAATTCGGCAGCCCGTCGAGAAACAGGATGCGCTCCGACAACATGTCGGCATGCTTCATCTCGTCGATCGACTCTTCATATTCGAACTTGGCGAGACGACCGACGCCCCAATGATCGAGCATGCGGTAGTGCAGGAAATACTGGTTGATCGCGGTCAGCTCGTTTTTCAGCGCCGCGTTCAGAAATTCGATGACCTTTTCGTCGCCCTTCATCTCGTGCCTCCCTGTGTTGCCTCAGGGCTAGGCCGCATCGGCGGCCGGGGCAAGTGTCAGGCGGCGCTGCGTTCGGCCTCGATAATGTCGCGTGCAAAGCGCGTGCACTGACCGCATTTCGGCTCGCGGCCAAGCGCACGATACGCCTGACAGGCGCTGCGTGCGCCCTGGCGCGCGGCGGCGCGGACTTCGGTTTCGCGAATCGCGTTACAGACGCAGACGACCATGAAAATCCCCATCGGTGACGATCGCTGATTAGGGATAATGCGAACGACTTGCAAGAATAATTGCATCTCATTCGCAATTAATCGTCAGCGCTCGGTCGTTGCTCCGCCGGAAATGGGCTGCAACTTGCCGCGAGCGGCGCTCCGCCACAGCCATTCGAGCGGGCCGTACCGAAAGCGCGCCAGCCAGGGTTTCGACCATAAGAGCATCGCCGCGCATACCGCGATGACAACAAGGTACAGCTCGGCGCGCGACAGGCGGCCGAACTGCCCGAAGCCATAGCCGTAGAAAAAGGTCGTACAGACGATGCTGGTGCCCAGATAGTTGCTGAACGCCATCCGGCCCGCCGCCGCGATTCGCGTGGTCAGCGCCCCGCCGGGTCGTGCCGCAAGGATGATGAGTGCGGCCCAGGCGAGGATCATCGGCGGCCGGAACGGCAATGTCAGCACCATCAATCCGACAGCGACGGGAAGCAGCGCGAAGCCGGTCGAGACCAGATATGCGGCGATTGCGGCATAAGCGGGGATGCCGATCGCGAAGCCGACGATCGTCCATTTGGCGTATCGCTTTCGCGGCCATGCGCCGGTCAGCATGCCAGATTTGAGCGCGGCCATGCCGAACAGCATATAGGCAAGCGTTTCCGCGCCCACGAAGACGAAGGCGTTGAGCGGCGTCGCGATATTGTGGGTCAGCCGGTCGGCAAGGATCGGCCCATATCCGCCGCGCATCAGCGCAAGCTGCTCGCCAATCCAGTCTGTCGATGGAACACCGAAACCGTGCTGAAATTGCTCCAGCGCGCGGCGTGCCTGGCCTGCGGTTTCCGCATCGTTCAATCCTGCGAGCGTCGAATGGATGCCGATCGGCATGGTTATCATCAGCAGCCATTGCAGGCCGAGCAGAATGATCCCCGTCCGCACCAGCTTGCGGGTCGGGAAATCACGGAAATAATAAGCGGTCATGCCGACCAGCGCATAGAGAGTCAGAATGTCGCCCCACCAGATAAGCCAGAGGTGAAGCAGCCCGAAGACGAGCAGCCATATCATTCGCGAATAATGGACTCTGGCCGCGCTCTGCCCGCCCATTTCGGCGCGCTCTATCACCAGCAGCATCGACGCTCCGAACAGAAAGGAGAACAGCCCGCGCATCTTGCCGTCGAACAGGATGAAATTGGCGATATAGGCGGCGAGATCGATCCCGCTCGCCCCGCCATAGGCGCGCGGGTTCATATAGGCCGGCTCTGGCATCGCAAAGCCCACGATATTCATGAACAGGATGCCCATCACCGCGACGCCGCGCACGATATCGAGCGTGGCGATCCGTTCGGGCTGCGTCGTCGCCATCAGTTTCCCCCGGCCTGTACCCGTCGATGATAGGTCATGGACGGCGACTTGCCAGCCCGATCAGATCCAGGACGAAATCTGGTCGAGCGGCTTCTTTTCCAGCGCGTGGAGCGGGATCGTGGCGTCGGAGGCCGGGTGGCCCGCTACCACGAGCATGATCGGTTTCTCGTTTGCCGGCCGGTCGCAGACATCGTTGAGAAAGCGCATCGGGTTGGGCGTGTGCGTCAGCGTGGCGATACCGGCGGCATGGAGCGTGGCGAGCAGCAGGCCGGTCGCAATGCCGACGCTTTCGGTGACATAATAATTCTGCCTGTCGTCGCCGGGTTTCAGCCCGCCGCGGCGCTGGCCGAAAATGGCGATCAGCCAGGGTGCGACCTCGATATAGCCCTTATTCTCATCGGTGCCGAGCGGCGCCAGCGCCTCGAGCCATTCCTTGCCCGCCTTTCCGGCGTAGAATTCGCGCTCCTCTGCTTCGGCTCCTTCGCGGATGGCGCGCTTCTTCTCGGGCGAAGCGACGACCGCGAAATGCCAGGGCTGGTGATTGGCGCCGCTGGGCGCGGTCCCCGCGGCGCGGATGGCGGCTTCGATGATTTCGCGCGGAACGGGGGCGTCGGAGAACGCCCGGCACGTGCGCCGCGTCGCGATATGATCGTAAAAGTCCTGCGCGCGTGCGATCCGCTCTGCGTCGCTCGCCTGCGGATAGGGCCGCCATGCGGTGCTGGGGGGCAGGTCGCCGGTCACGCGTCGCGGCCGCTGCGGTTCGACAGTTTGAGCGCGGTCCAGTCGCCGATCGCCGCAGTGTCGGTGGGCGACAGCGAACAGGGACGGGCTGCCTCGCGCACGCTTTCCTCATCGAGGCCGGACTGCCACGCCACCCAGACAAAACCGGCCGGCGCCAGCAGATCGTGGAATGCGTGAAGTTCCTTGGCGAGCGTATCGCGGTCCTCGACAAAGATCAGCGAACCCTCGATCCCCTGTGACGGCGCGGCGAGTTCGTCGAACTCCATCCGGTCCGGGTCGAGCGCTGCGCGGACCGCGGAAGGCAGGTCGCGGAACCACACTTTCATACCGCGATCGAAACCCAGGTCGCGGGCGAGGGGGGATTTGTGATCGGTCATGCAGGCCTCCCTTGGTCAGCCGATAGTATCGGACATTCTACCACCGGCGCGCCTCGCGGTTCCCTCGCTCCTCAGGCGAGCGCGGCGTCCTCGCCCATCAGTTTCGGGAAGAAGCCTTCGTGCGCGGTGCGAAGCTCGTCGATCGTCACGACTGCGTCGACATCCTCGAGCTCGAACACGATGCGGTCCTTGATCGTCCGGCCGAGCAGATCGACGACGACGTCCGCCTTTTCCGCCGCTTCCATGAAATCGGCGGCGAATTCGTCGCGTACCGTGACGACATAGACGCCCTGATCCTCGCCGAAGAACGATCCGGAGACGCCGAAGGGCTGCGCCTCGGTGATCATCGCGCCGATGTTCGAGGCGAGCGCCATCTCGGCGACCGTCACGGCCAGCCCGCCGTCGGAAACGTCATGGCAGGCTGTGACCCATTCCTGTTCGATCGCGGTGCGGATGAAGTCGCCCGCGCGGCGCTCGGCATTCAGGTCGACCGGCGGCGGCGGCCCTTCCTCGCGGCCCAGCACCTCGCGCAGCCACAGCGACTGGCCGAGATGCCCCATCCGGTCGCCGATCACGAGGATCGCGTCGCCGGTGTTCTTGAACCCGATCGTGCACGACTTCTGCCAGTCGGCCAGCAGCCCGACCCCGCCGATCGCGGGGGTGGGGAGGATCGCCGATCCGCCGCCAGTCGCCTTCGACTCGTTGTAGAGCGAGACGTTGCCCGACACGACGGGGAAGTCGAGCGCGGTGCATGCTTCGCCCATGCCCGCCAGGCATCCGACGAACTGGCCCATGATTTCGGGCCGCTGCGGGTTGGCGAAGTTCAGGCAGTTGGTGATGGCGAGCGGTTTCGCGCCCACCGAGCACAGGTTGCGCCACGCCTCGGCCACCGCCTGCTTGCCGCCCTCGACCGGGTCGGCGAAGCAATAGCGCGGCGTGCAATCGGTGGTGATCGCCAGCCCCTTGGCCGTGTCGTGTACGCGCACGACCGCGGCGTCGCCGCCGGGGCGCTGCACCGTGTCGGCGCCGACCATGTGGTCGTACTGCTCCCAGATCCAGCGGCGGCTGGCGATGTCGGGCGAGGCCATCAGCGTCAGCAAATCGGCCTTGATGTCGTTGCTTTCCGGCACTTCCGGCATCGTCGGAACGACGGTCGGCACATGCGGTCGGTCGTAAAGCGGCGCGTCGTCGGCAAGCGGCGCGAGCGGAATGTCCGCAACCGTATCGCCCTGCCACCTCAGCACCATTCGCCCGGTATCGGTGACGCGCCCGATGACCGCGAAATCGAGCTCCCATTTGCGGAAGATCGCCTCCGCCTCGGCCTCGCGACCGGGCTTGAGCACCATCAACATCCGCTCCTGCGATTCGCTGAGCATCATTTCATAGGGCGTCATGCCCTCTTCACGCTGTGGCACGTCGTCCATGACGAGTTCGATGCCGACGCCGCCCTTCGACGCCATCTCGACGCTGGAGGAGGTGAGGCCGGCAGCGCCCATGTCCTGGATGGCGACGATCGCGTCCGACGCCATCAGCTCTAGACACGCCTCGATCAGCAGCTTCTCGGTGAACGGATCGCCGACCTGAACGGTGGGGCGCTTCTCCTCCGAATCCTCGCCGAAATCGGCCGAGGCCATCGTCGCGCCGTGGATACCGTCGCGCCCGGTCTTCGACCCGACATAGACGATCGGATTGCCGACGCCGCTGGCGGCCGAATAGAAAATCTTGTTCGTGTCGGCGACGCCCACCGTCATCGCGTTGACGAGGATGTTGCCGTCATAGGCCTTGTGGAAATTCACCTCGCCGCCGACCGTCGGCACGCCGACGCAGTTGCCGTAGCCGCCGATGCCGTGGACGACGCCCGCGATCAGGTGGCGCATCTTGGGATGATCGGGCCGCCCGAAACGCAGCGCGTTCATGTTCGCGACTGGCCGCGCGCCCATCGTGAAAACGTCGCGCAGGATGCCGCCGACCCCCGTCGCCGCGCCCTGATAGGGCTCGATGTAGGACGGGTGGTTATGCGACTCCATCTTGAAGATCGCCGCCTGTCCGTCGCCGATATCGACGACCCCGGCATTCTCGCCCGGCCCGCAGATCACCTGCGGTCCTTCGGTCGGCAGCTTCTTCAGATGGATGCGCGAGGATTTGTACGAGCAGTGTTCGGACCACATCACCGAAAAGATGCCGAGCTCGGTAAGGTTCGGCTCGCGTCCCATCGCATGGAGGACGCGCTGATATTCTTCCGGGGAAAGACCGTGCTCGGCGACGATCTCGGGCGTGATGGCGGGGCTGACGTCGTTCATGCCAGCGCATTTAGCGAGCGTACTCGGCGACCGCTACAGCTTCGATGCAAAAATCCCGGTTCCAACACCGGCGATCATGCCTATCAGCTCGCGATGTTCGGGCAAGCGATCGACTGCCGCAAGGGCGGTCCGCTGAAGCTCGTCTGCCCGCTCGTTCGCGTGCTCCATATTAGCGAATTGTGCTTCGCGGCCGGAAAGGTCGGGAAAATATTGCATGCCGTAAAGAACTTGCAGATAGTTGGAGAGGCCGAATACTGCGGGCAAACCGCCAACTTCATATTCGCCGGGTGTGCGAAAGCGCCAGTTTTCAAGTTTGCGCTTTAGTGTTTCGGGCCACGTTTCCTGATTACGATTGTCGATCCAGAACCGGGTATCGTCACGCTTGCTGATACAATAGTGCAACTTCACAAAATCGATGATGTCTGCATAGCAATCATTCATCCGTCGGTTGAATTCTTGCGCGGCCACCTTCATCGTCGACTGATCGGGGAACAGGTCGGAAAGCCAGCGTAAGGCAATATCGACAAGATAAATTCCTGTTGATTCAAGCGGTTCGATGAAGCCGCCCGCCAACCCGATAGCGATGCAGTTGCGATGCCACTGTGTTGGGCGGCTGCCAACACGAATACGGATCTCGAAGCTGTCAGCGTTCCGGCCGGCTTCTCCGAGATAAGAACGCAAATTCCGTTCGGCATCCTCCGCTTCGCAATAGCGGGAAGAGTATACATAGCCGACGCCCCGTCGTTCGGAGAGCGGAATATCCCAAATCCATCCGTGCGGCCGAGCGGTGGCGACCGTGAAAGGGGGGATGGGCGCATCAGGCGTTTCATAGAGGGGCCTGCAAACGACCGCACGATCGCAAAATAATTGGTCGGTCGCGTCGTCGAAGCGAACGCCCAGAGCTTTTTCGATGAGGAGCGCCGCGAAGCCGGTACAGTCGATAAAGAGGTCGGCTTCAAGCTTTCCGTGGCGATCGGTTACAAGGGCTGCAATATCGCCGTTTGCATCGAGTTCGACATTTTCCACCTTTCCCAGCAGATGCTTTACGCCCGTCTCGACAGCGACCCTTTGAAGCAGTTTCGCTGCGCGAGCTGCGTCAAAATGATAGGCATATTCGAAAGGACCGGAAAATTCGGGATCGCCGCGGCGTTTGGGCGCACACATTGCATCGCAGATGCGGCCTTCTGGCATTGTATAGTCAACGAATGAGCGTTGTTCGGTATCGCGCTGCTGAAGCCAGTAGGGCGCCATAAGGTCGCGGCCTATCCGGCCGTAACTTCCAAAGGCATGATAATAGCTATGCCGTCTGTGTTCGCTGGGAACGTGTAACCAATCGTCGAAGCGGATGGCGAGCTTGAAGGAGCCCCCGGTTTCGCGAAGAAACTCTCCTTCGGAGATGCCGGTTGCTGCCACCATGCTGCGGATGGGAGGGATCGTCGCTTCGCCAACGCCGACCGTAGCGATGTCAGGTGACTCAATCAGGGTGATTGCCACCCCGCCTTTGGCCGTTCCCAGCTTGCGCGCGAGATATGCGGCAGCAAGCCATCCGGAAGTTCCGCCGCCAACGATGGCTATCGAACGAATGGGCTTCATCAGACCAAGTCTTGTTCGGCTGTCATCGCTAGCACGCGGGAGGAGAGATCAAACATGATTTCGGGTTTAGCGTCAGAGAAGGGTACATGCCAGCTTCCGAGCATGCGGTGCGCGCCGACCCGAATAACGCCTATCATCGGTTCCGCCGCCGCGCCAGCATCCCCAGCACCGCTGCGCCTGCTACAACCGCGGCACCGGCGCCGACCGCCAGCTTGGTTCCCACCCCGTCGCTGTCGCTCGTCGCGCGCAGGCGGTGGAACAGGCTGCGCTTGTTGAGGGGTTCGAACATTTCGTCGGGGCCTTCGGGGTCGAGAACCTCGTTGTCGGCCAGCCATGCCTCAACCTCGTTCAGGTCGGGTGTGACATATCCGCGCAGGTGGCGGCCCGGTTTCGTCAGGCTGTCGATCGTTTGGATCAGCGAACCCGTTTCGGCCATGCGCTGCGCCACCGTTTCGATATCGCTGCCGGTATGTTCTGCGATCAGATCATAGGCGACGCGCGATACCGCGGCTCCGCATTCGGGATCGGGCGTGCGCGAGGCGTCGATCGTCACGTCGCATTCGGTGTCGAGCCGCATCGAGCGATTGTTGAAATTGGACGATCCGACGCGGAGGATCTCGCCGTCGATGACCGTGACCTTGGCATGGATGTAGATCTCGTCACCGGCGGCGTTTTCGGCATGATAAAGGCGAAAGCGCCCATATTTGTCGCGCCGCCGCAGCGCCTCGAACAGCCGCGCGCGGGCGGTGTCCATGGCGATCGGTTCGAGCCACCCTTCGGCATGGACGGGATTGACGATCACGATCTCCGGCCCGTCGCGTTCGTCCAGACGCTTGGCAATTGCTTCGGCGATCTTGCGCGACGCGAAATACTGGCTTTCGGCGTAAATCCATCGTTCGGCGCGCGCGATCAGGTCACAGTAAAGCTGCTCGATCTCGTGAACCGGCGGCTGTTCCGGCATGTCGGGATAAGACCGCGAAATCGCGACATCGACATCCGAAAAGGCCACGGGAAGCTGGTCCGGCCAGCAACCGGTGACGGGTGGAGGGGCTTCCAACCGTTCGCCGCCGGCGCGTTCCCAGCGGTTGCGGCAGAGTTCGCCCAGCGCCTTCGCTACCGGCCCGGAAAGCGCGGTCGTCGCGTCGTGCCACGGTCCATAGGGTGTGTCGTCGGGCTCCCTACGGCGCGCATCGCCCGGTGTATGATCGCGCGTGTCCCAGCGGTCGCCGGTCATGTCGATGCCGCCGCAAAAGGCCAGGCAGTCGTCGATCACGACGATCTTTTGATGATGCGATGCCCCGGTGGGATGAAAGCTGTCGAGCTTCAGATGGATCCGCTTGTGCCACCACCAGCGCGCGATCGTCGCGATGGTGCTGCCGCGGATCATGCTCTTCATCGCGCCCGTATCCCAGCGCAGGATATGGACCTGCAGGTCCGGATTTCGTTCGACGAGCCAGTCGATGAATGCACCGACAGTAGCAGGCGCCGAATCCTGCTTGTCGTAAACCAGCCTGATCCGCGCATCGAAATCCCAGCCGATCAGCAGCAACTGGTGCTTCGCGTCGCACATCGCGTCGCGAACGAGCCGGAAATAATCTTCGGCGTCGACGATCACCGTGGCCTTGTCGGCGCGTTCGATCCGCCAACAGTTGCGGCCGGGTTCGATTGCCGGGGAAAAGCGTGCCACGTGGGAGCCTCCGCTTACAGGATTTCCCGAACCGTTTCGGGCGGGCGGCCCAAGCGGACGCCCTTTTCGGTTTCAACCAGCGGGCGCTCGATCAGAATGGGATGCTCGACCATCGCGTCGAGAACGGCATCATCGTCGGCCGATCTGAGGTTGAGGTCCTTCGCCACGGCTTCGTTCTTGCGCAGGCCGTCGCGCGGGGTCATCCCGGCGCGTTCGTAGAGCGCCGCAAGCTGGTCGCGGGTCGGCGGGTGCTTCAGATATTCGACGATATTGACCTGCACATCGGGCGCTTCGTCGAGGATCTTGAGTGCCTCGCGCGATTTGGAGCAGCGCGGATTGTGTAGGATCGTCGCTTTCATCTGAGGTCCCTTTTCCTTTCGTTCCAGCCGGCGAGCACGGCAAGCACCGCATAGGCGACCAGCGCCGTGATCGGTATCGCGGGCGTCAGCCGTTCCGGCTCTGGACCGAACCAGTCGATGGCCTGAACGGTTGCAAGGATGATTGCAAGAATTGCGAGCGAAAGCGTTCCCGTCGCGCCTCTGGCTCGTGTGCGAACCGCGTAATAGCCCAGCGCGCCGAAGGCCAGGAGCAGTTCGAGCGGCATTTCGATCGCCGGAAAATTCCACAGTCCGAGGCCGAATTTCGGCGGCGATCCCGCCAATGTCAGGTCGGGCCGGTGGACGAGCAGGTCGAGCAGCCAGTGCGACAGCACCACCGCACCGGCCAGCGCCGCCGCGGTCAGGTCGCGCTTCCATGCCCAGACGATCAGCGCGAACAACACCGCCCATCCGGCGCTGCCGGCAAGGCTGTGCGTCCACGGCATGTCGTACAGGTCCATCGGGTTCATTCGCGTGATGCCGGGAACGATGCGCATATGCTCGGCCCCTGCCAGTACGAACGAGAAAAACCCGATATCGACCAGTTGCGCGGCGACGAACAGCGTGCCGAGCCCCGGCGAGCGTTTCGACGTCGCGGCGACGAATGCCGGTGCATAGTGACCGATGAACATGGCAGCCTCTCCCCCAATTCACGACGGAGAAGCGTAGAGGCCAGTCGGCTGCCTGACCAGCGGCAGCGGCGCGGGGGCTGCCGCCGCCGGTCAGCGAAACATCAGGCCTCGGCGGGAACTTCCTCGCGCTTCAGCCACTCTTCGAGCCACTTGATCGTATAGTCGCCCTTCTGGAACTCGGGATCGTCGAGCAGCGCTTGGTGGAGGGGCACCGTCGTCTTGACGCCTTCGATCGCCATTTCCTCCAGTGCCCGACGCAGCCGCATCAGGCAGCGTTCGCGCGTGGTGCCATAGACGATCAGCTTGGCGATCATGCTGTCGTAATAGGGCGGGACGCGGTAGCCGCTGTACAGCCCGCTATCGACGCGCACATGCATGCCGCCGGGGGCGTGGAATTGCGTCACCGTACCGGGCGACGGCGCGAAGGTGCGCGGGTCCTCTGCGTTGATGCGGCATTCGATGGCATGGCCGTGGAAGGTGACCTGATCCTGCGTGACCGACAGGCCGCGCCCCTCGGCGACGCGAATCTGTTCGCGCACGAGGTCGAGTCCGGTTATCGCCTCGGTCACCGGATGTTCGACTTGAAGCCGCGTGTTCATCTCGATGAAATAGAACTCGCCATTTTCCCACAGGAACTCGATCGTTCCGGCGCCGCGATAGCCCATTTCCGCCATCGCATCGGCGACGATTCCGCCCATCCGGTCACGCTCGGCATGGCCGAGGACGGGCGAGGGCGCTTCCTCGAGCACCTTCTGGTGGCGGCGCTGCAACGAACAGTCGCGCTCGCCGAGATGGACGGCATTGCCTTCGCCGTCGCCGAACACCTGGAACTCGATATGGCGCGGGTTGCCGAGATATTTTTCCATGTAGACGGTGGCATCGCCGAACGCCGCCTTGGCCTCGCTGCCCGCCTGCTTCATCAGCGTCTCGAGCTGGTCTTCGCTCGGCACCACCTTCATGCCGCGACCGCCGCCGCCCGACGCCGCCTTGATGAGCACCGGATAGCCGATCGCGTTGGCGACCTGCTTCGCCTCCTCGACATCGTTCAGCGGGCCGTCCGAGCCGGGAACGAGCGGCAGGCCGAGCGCGCCCGCGGTACGCTTCGCTTCCACCTTGTCGCCCATCACGCGGATATGTTCGGGCTTCGGGCCGACGAACAGGATGTCGTGGCTCTCGACGATCTCCGCGAACTTCGCGTTCTCGCTCAGAAAGCCATAGCCCGGATGCACCGCATCGGCGCCCGAAATCTCTGCCGCCGAAATGATGTTCGGGATGTTGAGATAGCTTTCGGTCGCCGAGGGCGGGCCGATGCAGATCGCTTCGTCGGCCAGGCGAACGTGCATCGCATCGGCATCGGCGGTCGAATGCACCGCGACGGTCTTGATGCCCATTTCGTGGCAGGCGCGGTGAATGCGCAGCGCGATCTCGCCGCGATTGGCGATCAGCAGCTTCTTGATCTCGCGCATCGGCTTACTCGACGACGACGAGCGGCTGGTCGAACTCGACCGGCTGGCCGTTCTCCACGAGCACCTGCTTGACGGTGCCTGCGGCGGGCGCCGCGATCGGGTTCATCACCTTCATCGCCTCGACGATCAGCAGCGTGTCGCCCGCCGCGACTTGCTGGCCGACCGATATGAACGGCTTGGCGCCGGGTTCGGCGGCCAGATAGGCGGTGCCGACCATCGGCGACTTCACCGCATCGACATCGCTTGCCGACGGGCCGACCGGATCGACGGTCGGAGCGGAAGGCGCTGCCGCCTGTTGCTGGGCGTGCGGTTGCGGCGCCATGGCCATTGGCGGCGCCTGATATTGCTGGGCGGCGGCGCTGACCTTGCGCGCCACGCGGACCTTGCGGTCGCCGTCCTCGACCTCGATTTCGGTGAGCTGTGTGTCATCCAGAACGCTGGCAAGCTGACGAACCAGATCGATGTCGATCTGCATTTCGCCGTGATTCTTCTTTTCTTCGGCCATATGCCCCTCAGTCAAACAAGCGCGCCCTGTGTCAGAAGCGCGCGGCGGCTTCAAGCGCGAGGATGTAGGAAAGCGCGCCGAAGCCAGCGATGGTTCCGCGAGCGGCACGACCGACATAGCTGATATGCCGAAATTCTTCGCGCGCATGCGGGTTGGAAAGATGTATTTCGATGACCGGCGTATTTATCGCCTTCACCGCGTCGTGCAACGCTACGGAAGTGTGGGTGTAGCCGCCGGGATTGAGGATTACCGCCTTCGCCTTACGCGACTGCGCCTCGTGCAGCCAGTCGATCAGGTGCCCTTCATGGTTCGACTGGCGCATGTCGATCTCTAGGTCGAGTTCGCGCGCCCGGTCCTCGAGCTGCCCGGCAATGTCGTCAAGCGTGTCGGAACCATAGATTTCGGGCTCGCGCAGCCCGAGCAGATTGAGATTGGGGCCGTTGAGGACATAGATCGTATCGGCCAAGTTCCATGTCCTCCTCGGTTGCGGGCGGCGGCTGCCGGACCATATAGCGGTTGAAATTCTTTTCCCCCTTAGCCGCGATGCCACCTGGAAGTCGAGGCGGCGGCTGATCTGAACGAAGGACGGACATGCACAAGGACGGCACGGTCACCATCCGGGTAAATGGCGAGCACAAGCGCGTGACGGCGGGACTGACGCTCGCCGATCTGGCGCGAGAGCTTGGCCTGGTGCCCGAAAAGGTCGCCGTCGAACGCAATCTGGAGGTCGTGCCGCGTTCGACGCTGGGCGATGTAAAGGTCGAGGACGGCGACGAGCTGGAGATCGTTCATTTCGTCGGCGGCGGCGATCATGCCGCGAGCATCGACGACGACACATGGTCGGTCGCCGGCCACACCTTCCGCTCGCGGCTGATCGTCGGCACAGGCAAGTACAAGGATTTCGAACAGAATGCCGCCGCGCTAGAGGCATCGGGTGCGGAGATCGTCACCGTGGCGGTGCGCCGCGTGAATGTCAGCGATCCCAAGGCGCCGATGCTGACCGACTATATCGACCCGAAAAAGATCACCTATCTGCCCAACACCGCCGGCTGTTTCACCGGCGAGGAAGCGATCCGCACGCTGCGGCTGGCGCGCGAAGCGGGCGGCTGGGATCTCGTCAAGCTGGAGGTGCTGGGCGAGGCGAAGACGCTCTACCCCGATATGGTCGAGACGCTGCGCGCGACCGAAATCCTGGCCAGGGAAGGCTTCAAGCCGATGGTCTATTGCGTCGACGATCCGATCGCGGCGAAGCGGCTGGAGGATGCCGGCGCGGTGGCGATCATGCCGCTGGGCGCGCCGATCGGCTCTGGCCTCGGCATCCAGAACCAGGTGACGATCCGCCTGATCGTCGAGGGCGCGAACGTGCCCGTGCTGGTCGATGCGGGCGTCGGCACCGCGTCCGACGCTGGCGTCGCGATGGAGCTGGGCTGCGACGGCGTGCTGATGAACACGGCGATCGCCGAAGCGAAAGACCCGATCATGATGGCGCGGGCGATGAAGCTGGCTGTCGAAAGCGGCAGGCTGTCCTATCGCGCCGGGCGAATGGGCAAGCGCCGCTATGCCGATCCGTCGAGCCCGCTGTCGGGCCTGATCTGAGGCGCGATGACAAGCGCGGCGATGGGAGAAAGTCGAATGAAGATGCTGTTCCTCTCGCTAACCGCCGCCATGCTGGCGGGATGTTCGTCGCAACCTGCGAGCACTTCCGAAGCCAATCAAGCGCCTGCCGCGGTCACGGCCAATTCGCAGGCCGACGTTGCCGAAGGCGACGCGCTGATGCTGACTGCCGCCGACGGTGAACGCGTGTTCGGCACCATCTACCGCGCCGCGCAGCCCAAGGCGATCATCCTGCTCTTCCATCAGGCGGGGTCGAGCAAGGAAGAATATGCGACGATCGGGCCGCGCCTCGCGAAAGCGGGCTATTCGGCGCTGGCGATCGACCAGCGTTCGGGCGGTGACATGTTCGGTGGCAACCAGACGGTACAGGCCGCAGGCGGTTCGACCGGCTATCTCGACGCCATTCCCGATCTGGAGGCCGCGCTCGCCTGGGCGCAGGCGCAAAGCCCGCGGCTTCCCATCGCGGTGTGGGGCAGCAGCTATTCCTCTTCGCTCGTCTTTCCGCTGGTCGCTGCGCATCCGCAAGCGGTGAAGGCGGTGCTCGCCTTTTCGCCGGGTGAGTATTTCGACGACAAGTCGATGGTGCGAAAGGCGGCGGCGAAGGTCGATGTTCCGGTCTTCATCACCTCTGCCCCCGGCGCCGAGGAGGTCGACCGGGCAAAGGCGATCTACGATGCGCTGCCCGGCGACGGCAATGTCCGCTACGTGCCCCAACAGGGTGTTCACGGATCATCGACGCTGATCGTCTCACGCGACCCCCAAGGCGCGGAGACCAACTGGCAGGCGGTCATGGCGTTTCTGAACCGCACGCTCGGCTGAGCCATTTCGGGGCTGCGCCCGACAACCGGGAAACACGACGAACCGTTGCACTTCAACGGAACATGCAGCGCGCCCCGCTCGTTCATTAATCGTGAATTTAAAGTGGCTTGCACCTTCGCGGGCCGCATGACTGAGGAGATTCGCGATGGGTGAACTCAAGGACAAGGTAAAGGGCAACCTCAACGAGGCTGCCGGCAAGATCAAGCAGCAGTCGGACAATCCGGAAACGCGCGAAGAAGGTGCCGAGCAGGAAGGCAAGGGCAAGGCCCAGCAGTTCAGCGGAAAGGTGAAAGGCGCACTCGGCGACGACATCTGATCGCTGGACGAAGCGACACGAAAAGGCCGCGCACGGGAAACCGTCGCGGCCTTTTTCGTTGCGTATTGGTCACCAGCAAGGAACCGTGAATGATTGTCGAAGGCCGAATTCCCGATATCGACCGATGTGCGGAGTTTCGCGACTTCGCAAAGGCGCTGGGACGCGGCGACATCGTGATACCGCCGACGCTGCTCGGCAAACGCGAACGTCGCCTGCATGTTCGTCAGACGCTTCGCGAGGATCATCAGTTTCGCATCCATAACCGCCCGGAAGGCGCGGAGGCCAAGTTCGACAAGCTTGCGGGATCGGTATTCCATTTCTTTCGCGGAACCGCGCTGCTCTATTATCGCGATCAGGCGGGCACCGATGGGCATCTGCCGCAGGTATTCACCATGGGCGACGCGCATCCGGAAAATTTCGGCGTGATGCCGAGCGTCGATGGAACGCCGATCTTCGGTGTCAACGATTTCGACGAGGCGTGGAAAGCGCCGTTCAGCTGGGATATCAAGCGGTGTGCGACGGGTTTCTGGATCGTCGCAAAGGAAAACGGCTTCAAGAAAAAGCACCGGCGAAAAATCGTACACGCCTTTGTCGATGGCTACCTGCGCGCGATGGTCGATTATCTTCGCGATGACCGCGAAGATGATTTCCAGTTCCGCCTCGACAACAGCCCGCCGATGATCCGCGATCTGCTGGAAGGCGCGATGCAGAGCCGGCGCAAATTCCTGTCAAAGCTGATCGATCTCGACCGCTGCCGCTTCATCCCTGATGACGAGGTTGTACCCGTTTCCAGCAGAATCGATGAATTTCAGGAGATCATCGACAAATATCGCCGCGAAAACGAGATCGGCGGCGTCTCGCGGCCCGACGATTTCTTCATCGTTCGCGACGTGGCGATCAAGAAGGACAGCGGGACCGCCAGCCTTGGACTGGACCGATATTTCGTCCTGCTCGAAGGGTGGGGCGATGGAGACGACCGCTGCGTCGTGCTTGAAATGAAGCAGACCCGCCGGTCTTCGCTCTACGGGCTGGTGCCCGAAAATGATTTCGAGGCGCGCGAGCAGATCGACGCGATCGTGACCGCGCATGACGTCCATCTGGTCGGCGGCGATCCCTTTTATGGCAGGGCCGAAATCGAAGGTCGGTCCTTCCTCGTGCGCGAACGCAGCCCCTTCAAGGACGATATCGATAGCGACGATCTCGATCCCGGCGAGATGGCGACCTATGCCGGCATCTGCGGCCACGCGCTGGCGCACACCCATGCCCGTTCAGAAGGTGAGCATAACCATGACGATCCGCCCGAAAGACGCATCATGGGCTCGATCGAGCCGGAGGCGTTCTGCGCGGACATCGTCGCCTTCGCGCACGACGCGGCCAAGCGGATCTACAAGGACCACGAGCTATTCAAGCGGGATCACGCGCTCGGCGTATTCCGCTTTTACCATGACAGCTAGATCAGCCGCGCGCGGTTTCGCGTAGCTTGCTGATGGTCGTTGCGGGGTTGATCGCTTCGATGTCGGTCCGGAGGTGAAGCAGGCGCAGGCCCTTTTCGCCAAGCGCACGGTCGAGCGCGGGCGCGAACTGGTCGGTCGTCTCCACGGTTTCGGCCCAGCCGCCATAGGCCCGGGCGAGGGCGGCGAAATCGGGATTCTTCAGCGCGGTTCCGCTCAGTCGTGCAGGGTATTCGCGTTCCTGATGCATGCGGATCGTGCCGTAACCGCCATTGTCGACCAGGATTACGAGCAGGTCGGCGCCATGCTGTACCGCAGTGGCAAGTTCCTGGCCGTTCATCATGAAATCGCCGTCACCGGCAAGCGCGACTGCCGTCTTTTCGGGGTGACGAAGAGCGGCCGCCACCGCCGCCGGTGCGCCATAGCCCATCGCGCCGGCGGTCGGGGCGAGCTGCGTTCCATATTCGCCATAGTGCCAATAGCGGTGCCACCAGGCGGAAAAATTACCTGCGCCGTTGCAGATGATCGTATCGTCCGCCGCCATCCGCTCGCGCATCGCCGCGACGCACTGGCCGAGGTCGAGCGCAACGCCGTCGCGCGGTTCGGGGCGATTCCAGGCCTGCCACTCGGCATGCGCCTGCTTGCCCGCATCGAAATCGAGGATGTCCTGATCCCAAAGCGCAATCGTTTCGGCGAACTCGCGCATATCGGCGCAGATCGGCAGGTCGGTGCGATAGACGCGGCCCAGTTCCTCCGGATCGGGATGGACATGGACCAGCGTCTGGCCGGGATGATCGGGCGTGATCAGCGAATAGCCGTCGGTCGTCGCTTCGCCGAGCCGTGCGCCGATGGAAAGGATCAGGTCGGCCTTCTTCACCCGCTCCACGAGCGCCGGATTGGGGCCGTACCCCAGATTACCGGCATAGACCGGGCAATCGTTCGCGATCGCGTCCTGCCGCCGGAACGCCGCTGCGACCGGCAGGCCGATGCGCGTCGCGAACTCGGCGAAATAATGCGCTGTGCCCTGGCACCAGCCGGCGCCGCCGATGATCGCGATCGGACTCGCTGCGTCCTTGAGCAGCCCCATCAGCGCCTCGATCGCTTCCGGGTCGGGCGATTGCTCGAAGCGGGCAACGGCGGGGCGGTCGGTGGCTTCGACCACGTCGCACAACATATCCTCGGGCAGCGCGATTACCACCGGGCCGGGGCGCCCGCTCGTTGCGACGCTCCACGCCCGCGCGACATATTCGGGAATGCGACGCGCGTCCTCGATCCGCGTCGCCCATTTCGCCAGCGGCGAAAACATCGCGGGGAAATCGACCTCCTGAAACCCTTCGCGATCGCGCATCGACCGGTCGACATCACCGATGAAGAACAGCATCGGGATCGAATCCTGCATCGCCACATGGACGCCGATCGAGCCGTTGGTCGCGCCGGGCCCGCGCGTGACGAAGCACACCCCCGGCTGACCGGTCAGCGCGCCGTCGGCGCACGCCATAAAGGCCGCGCCGCCTTCCTGGCGACAGGTGACCAGATCGATCTCGGGCGTATCGTGCAGTGCGTCGAGCACGGCGAGGAAGCTCTCGCCGGGGACGTGGAATATCCGGTCGCAGCCCTGTAGCTTGAGATTATCGACTAGGATGCGGCCGCCGGTGCGAGAATTGGTCATGCACCCGGTCTAGCGGCCGGTGAAGCCGAGCGGAAGACGGCAGCGGACTTTCGCGATAGGGTGCCGCAAACGACAAGGCGGAGGGGATATGGCAGAGCTTGAAATCATCGCAGAGGGACTGCGCTTTCCGGAAGGACCTGTGGCGATGCCCGACGGCAGCGTCATCCTCGTCGAAATCGCCGCGGGACGCATTACGCGCGTCATGGCGGACGGGAGTACGCAAGTTGTGGCCGAACCGGGCGGCGGTCCAAACGGGTTGGCGATGGGGCCGGATGGCAAGCTCTATTGCTGCAACAATGGCGGGTTCAACTGGGTGGAGAATATGGGCCACCTGATGCCCCACGGACAGGCGGATGACTATTCGGGCGGTCGGATCGAACGGATCGACCCGGCGACCGGCGCGGTGGAGACGCTTTACAAGGATGGCGATTTCGGTTGCGCGCTGCGCGGGCCCAACGACATCGTCTTCGATGCGCATGGCGGTTTCTGGTTCACCGACCATGGCAAGAATCGCCCGCGCGAACGCGACATCACCGGCATTTTCTACGCGAAAGCCGATGGCAGCCACCTTGAAGAGGTGATCTTTCCCAGTGAAAATCCCAACGGGATCGGCCTCTCGCCCGACGGCAAGACGCTCTATGCTGCGGAAACCTATACCTGCCGGCTGATGGCGTTCAACGTGATCGCGCCGGGGAAGGTCGACGATATGGCGGGGCCGGGCGGTCCCGGCATCCCGCTTTACCGACCCGCCGGGTACAAGTTCTTCGATTCGCTGGGTGTCGATTCGGCGGGCAATATCTGTGTCGCCACGATCGGCGAAAGCGGCATTTCGGTGGTATCGCCGGCCGGCGAACTGGTTGAATTCGTGGCCACTCCGGATATTTTCACTACCAACATCTGTTGGGGTGGTGAAGACCTGTACACCGCTTATATCACATTGTCGGGAACGGGCAGGCTTGCGCGGATGCGCTGGCCCCGCCCGGGGCTGAAGCTCAACTTCTGAAGGGAAACGCATGGGCGCCGAACTGTCGCATCACAGCGAAAAGCATCTCGTCCACCGGATCAACTGGCTGCGCGCCGCGGTGCTCGGCGCCAATGACGGCATCGTTTCGACCGCGAGCCTGATTACCGGCGTCGCGGCGGCGGGATCGGACCGGCACTCGATCCTTTTGTCGGGCATTGCCGGCCTCGTCGCCGGTGCGATGTCGATGGCGGCGGGCGAATATGTTTCGGTCAGCTCGCAATCCGATGCCGAAGCCGCCGACACCGCCAAGGAAGCGTTCGAGCTTGAACGCAATCCGGAGGCCGAGCGCCGCGAACTTGCCGCCATCTATCGCGGGCGCGGGCTTTCGCCGGACCTCGCCCTGCAGGTTGCCGACCAGTTGAGCGCGCATGACGCGCTTGGTGCGCATCTGCGCGATGAACTGGGAATCCACGAAGCGACCGCCGCGCGCCCGGTCCAGGCCGCGCTCGCTTCCGCTGCGAGTTTTGCCGCCGGAGCATTGCCGCCGGTGCTGCTCGTTCTGGTAATGCCGCTTTCGACGATCGCCGTCTCGGTGGTTCTCTTGTCGTTGTTCCTGCTTGCGACGCTCGGCGCGCTCGGTGCGCGGACGGGCGGCGCCGAAATGGGCAGGGCGGCCTGGCGCGTGACGCTGTGGGGTGCGCTCGCCATGGGGATTACGGCCGCGGTGGGCGCACTGGTCGGCACGCAGCTCTAGGCCTGCGGCTACAAAGTTGAAAGTTGGTTCAGGTTTGCTTGACCGCGTGGCTGACCTTTGACTATCGCCCGTGCCAGCTAGGAGAATCGGTGCATGAAGAAGCTTTATCCCAATGCCGAGGCGGCTCTCGACGGCTTGCTGAAGGATGGCCTGATGATCTGCGCGGGCGGGTTCGGCCTGTGTGGCATTCCCGAACGGCTGATCGACGCGATCCAGGCGTCGGGCGTGAAGGACCTGACCATCGCCAGCAACAATGCCGGCATCGATAATGAAGGGCTGGGCAAGCTCCTGCGCTCCAAGCAGGTCAAGAAGATGATCTCCTCCTATGTCGGCGAGAACAAGGAGTTCGAGCGGCAGTTCCTGTCCGGCGAGCTTGAGGTCGAGTTCTGCCCGCAGGGCACGCTCGCCGAACGGTGTCGCGCGGGCGGTGCGGGCATTCCGGGCTTCTACACCAAGACCGGCGTCGGCACGCAGGTCGCCGAAGGCAAGGAGACGAAGCTGTTCGACGGGGAGGAATATATCCTCGAACGCGGCATCGTCGCCGACATCGCGATCATCAAGGGATATAAGGCGGACGAGGCGGGCAACCTGATCTTCCGCAAGACCGCGCGCAACTTCAACCAGCCGATGGCGACTGCGGGCAAGGTCTGCATCGCAGAGGTTGAGGAAGTCGTGCCGGTGGGCACGCTCGACGCCGATCAGATTCACCTGCCCGGCATCTATGTGAACCGGATGATCGTCGGCGCGCCTTACGACAAGAAAATCGAATTCGTCACCACGCGCGAGCGCGAGGCGGCCTGATGCGCGCATTTTCCGCGATTGCGCTGGGTGCGCTGGCGCTCGCCGGGTGCACCACCGCCGCAACCCGGCCTGCCTCGACCGAGGCAGCGGCGCAGCCCGTGCCCGCGGGGATGCAGTATCTCTACGGCTCCGCGGAAGCGGCCGCCCTTACGCGCGGGCAGTGGCGCGATCTGGTTGCCTATGTCGGTCAGAAGGTGCGCAATCGCCCGGCGAACAGCGTGGTGCTGACGCCGGGTGCGACGCTCGCCAACCCGCAATATGTGTCGTGCGGCGACAAGCCGTTCGCGGCGGTTTTCGACGCCGACGAAACCGTGCTCCTGAACTATGGCTTCGAAAGCTGGCAGGCGGCGGGCGGAAAGTTCACGCCCGATCGCTGGTCGCAGTGGGAACGGACCGGCATCGACAAGGTCGAACCCACGCCCGGCGCCGCGGATGCGCTGCGGCAGTTGCGCGCGATGGGCGTGACCATCGTGTTCAACACCAACCGCAACGCGGCCAACGCGGCCTATACCGAACAGGCGCTCGACCGTGCCGGGCTGGGCCCCGCCAAACATGGCGAGACACTGTTCCTGCAAGGCGACGACGCCACCGGCGGTCACAAGGACGGCCGGCGCGCGACCATCGCCGCGCGCTACTGCGTGCTTGCGCTGGGCGGCGACCAGCTCGGCGATATCAGCGACCGGTTCAACGCCATTTCGGACGTCGCGACGCGCCGCGCCGCGGTTGCCACTCCCGCCATCGCCTCCAATTGGGGGGCGGGCTGGTTCGTCTTTCCCAACCCCGTCTATGGGCCGCAGATCAAGGGCGGCATGGACGATGTGTTTCCCCGTGACAAACGCTGGAATCCTCCGGCGGAGGAGAAGTAAGGATGCCCTGGACCCGTGATGAAATGGCGGCGCGTGCCGCCAAAGAGCTTCAGGACGGCTTCTACGTCAATCTGGGCATCGGCATTCCCACCCTGGTCGCGAACCACATCCCCGAAGGGGTCGAGGTCACGCTCCAGTCCGAAAACGGGATGCTCGGCATCGGGCCTTTTCCCTATGCCGGCGAAGAGGATGCCGACCTGATCAACGCCGGCAAGCAGACGATCAGCGAACTGCCGCAATCGGTATTCTTCGATTCGGCAACCAGCTTTGCCATGATCCGCGGCGGGCATATCGATCTGACCGTGCTCGGCGCGATGGAAGTCGCCGAAAATGGCGATATCGCCAACTGGATGATCCCCGGCAAGATGATCAAGGGGATGGGCGGCGCGATGGATCTGGTCGCGGGCGTGAAGAAGATCATCGTCGTGATGGAGCACACGTCGAAGCACGGCGATCCGAAGTTCATTCCCGAATGCTCGCTGCCGCTGACCGGCACCAATGTCGTCGACATGATTATTACCGACCTCGCCGTGTTCCAGCGGGCGGACCATGACAGCCCGTTCAAGCTGATCGAGCTGGCGCCCGGCGTGACGGCGGAGGAAGTCGCGGAAAAGACGACGGCCAAGTACGAGATTGCGCTGGAGACCGCCTGAACGCGTGTATTCGTCGCCGGGACGGGAGGCCGCGTTCAGCGCGCCGACATCGTCCCGGCGATCAGCCGTCGTAACAAAATGCGAAGCGACGGGTAGTTTGCGCCGCCATAGGCCGATCCGGCCGGAAGCGCCGCGCTGATCCGGCGATGCGCCTCTGCCAGGCCGTGATACGGAAGCCGCGGCAGCAGGTGGTGCAGCGCGTGGAAGCGGAGCCCGACCGGTGCCCATAGTGCCCCCGGAAAGGCCGGGGCGACGTTGGTGCTGTCGAGATATTGCCGGGTGATCGACAGTTGCTCACCTTCGTTTTCCCAAAGATGCGCGACCAGCGTCCGCGTTTGGTTGAGCAGCGCGACTCCGGCGACGATCGCGCAATAGATCGCGAAGAAATCGAGCGGCAGGATGCCGAGCGCGAGTGCGGACAGAATCGCGACGGCAACGATGCTCGTGCCCGCTTCCTGCCAGCGCCAGCGCTGCGCAAAGCGTCCCGATGGGGTCGGGCGGACATAGGCAGGATTGACCTCCAGTGCTGACAGCCGCGCGACAAGCAGGCGCCGCAGCGGCGGGACGAACCACGAAATCGGTCCCAGCACGCCGAACCTCGCAAACAGCAGCAACGGCATGAACAGCGCGGCGAGCAGAAACAGCGGAAGCGTCCATGGCCGCATTCGTGCGAGCGGAAGATATTCGGGATCGCCTGCGGTCCCGTAATGGACACGCGAATGGTGGACGGCGTGTATCCCTTCGTAGAGGAACGAGGGGAGCAGCAGCGGCATTCCCACGAGCAGGTTCCACGCGACGCGGAAACCCGGCAGCCTGGCATGGTCGAGATGCGTGATCTCGTGAATGAACAGCGCCGCCCGATAAAGCGCGAGCACCGACAGCAGGGCGAGCGGGACTCCGACCAGCCAGCTCTTGCTGAGCATCGTGCCGACCATCGCGGCATAGCCGATCGCGGCGGAACCGAAACAGTCCGTCCAGTAGATCGCGGGGCGGGGGCGGTGCAGGTCGCGCGTCAGCAGCGCTGCCTGGCGTAGCATCTCGCGGTCTTCCCAGTCGTTGCCGCCAACCCCGGCGGGGCGCGGCGCGGCCGCGTGCGCAGTCAGCCGATCGAAACGCATGTCGCATGTCCCTTGCATCGTGAGGGTCGCGCTTTCTCCAAATCCGGGCGCGTCGCATTGATACGGGTCAAAGCTGCGGCGCACGATTATTGCCGCATCAGCATCCGGGTGATCGCGCTATTGACCGGCAACAGGCCGGCGGCGGCGCGCAGTCCGGCATGGCGGGCGATCCGTGCCGCCGCGCGCTCCGCGGTGTACAGGGCGACCAGCAGGTTGGTGCCGGTATAAAGCGGCCGCGATGCGAGCCGGTGCTGCGCCTCGTAGCGGCGGAGCATGAAGGGAGAGGCGAGCGGACGCCGGGCGCGCGCCGCCTTGCCGACCAGACCCGACAGGCTGGCCGCCGATTGCAGTCCGAGGTTGAAACCATGCGCGGTGACCGGGTGCATTCCGACTGCGGCGTCGCCGATCAGTGCCGCGCCGTCGGTTGCGAAGTGACGGGCATAGGTGGTCGCCAGCGGATAGACATGTGGTCCTTCGACAAGCTCGACCGCGCCGAGGCGGTGATCGAAGCGGCGCGCAATCTCTGATCCCAACTCCTCTGGCCGACGCGTGGCGAGCGCGTCGATTTCATCGCTTCCCAGCGTCAGTACCGCAGAGGACTGGTTGCCGCGCAACGGCAGCATCGCGATGGTCTGGCCATAGTCGAACCATTCGGTCGCGATACCGTGATGCTCGCGGCTGTGCCGGACCCGGCATACCAGCATCGACCGGCCGGTGCGATTGATCTCCGCCGGAATCCCCAGCTGGTCGCGCACGAAGGAGAAGCGCGAGTCGGCGGCGACGAGCAGACTGGCGGAAAGCACGGTTCCATTGCCGAGCGTGACCGAAGCGCCCGCGCGCGACGCGCGCACCGCCACGACATCGGCATCGCTGTGCAACGCCGTGTCGGGTTGCTCGGCAATGGCGGCGAACAGCGCCCTGCGAATCGCGTGATTGGAAACCATATAGCCGAGCCGGTCGGCGCTCGTTCCATCCGGGTCGAACGAAAGTGCGAGCGGAGAACGACCGTTGAAGACCCGTGCGCCATGCAGCGGAGCGACGCATCGAGGCTCGATCAGATCCCACGCACCGAGCGCCTTCATCGTGGCGACAGAGCGGTGGGTAAGCGCGATTTCGCGACCGTCGCTCGCCGGATCGGCGAGTGCGGCGCGTGGCTGACGTTCGATAATACAGATGCGCAGCCCCGACCGCGCGAGGCCGCGCGCAAACGCCAGTCCCGCCGGTCCGCCACCGACGACGATTACGTCATAATCGTTCAATCCAGCTCTCCGCCATGTTGTGGTGCCACTGCTCGCGCCGCGAACCGCGCTTGTCTTTGCGCTGGGTCAAACGCCGTGACCGCCGCTCGCCGGATCGCAATGGGTTGATCGCGGACGTGCGCGCCGCTAGGGGAGCGGGCTTGCCGTCGATGTTGCGGCGCAGCAATTCACCATTTGACCGATCGATACCGCGCCCGACCGGCGCGCATTCGCTCGCCAGACGAGGAACGCCTCCGCCATGGCCGATGTCCGCATGTCCTTCGCCTCCAATGTCCGCCGCGACTGGCTGACCAATCCGGGGCGTGAATTCCTGTCCGGGCTGATGGTCGCGCTCGCGCTTATTCCAGAGGCGATCGGCTTTTCGATCGTGGCGGGCGTCGATCCCAGCGTCGGCCTTTACGCCAGCTTCTCGATCGCGTGCATCATCGCGGTCACGGGCGGACGGCCGGGTATGATCTCCGCGGCGACGGCGGCGGTGGCGGTGCTCGTCGGTCCGCTGGTTCGCGGGCACGGCGTCGAATATCTGTTCGCCGCGACGATCCTGATGGGCGTGTTCCAGGTCATCGCCGGCGTGCTTCGGCTCAACCTGCTGATGCGCTTCGTATCGCGGTCGGTCATCACCGGTTTCGTCAATGCGCTCGCCATCCTGATCTTCATGGCGCAGTTGCCGCAGCTTATCGGCGTGCCGTGGGTAACCTATGTGCTCGTCGCGGTGACGCTGGCGATCATCTACGGCTTCCCCCGGATCACCACGGCGTTGCCGGCGCCGCTCGTCGCGGTCGTGCTGGTTGCGGCCTACACGATGATCAGCGGCACGCACGTCAACACCGTCGGCGATATGGGCGATCTGCCTTCGACGCTGCCGATGTTCCATCTGCCTGCCGTTCCGATGACATGGGAAACGCTGCGCATCATCGCGCCCTATTCGCTCGGCATGGCGGCGGTCGGGCTGCTCGAGACGATGCTGACCTCTGCAATCGTCGATGACATGACCGAGACGCGCAGCGACAAGCGGCGCGAGTGCATGGGGCAGGGCGTCGCCAATTTCTTCACCGGTTTCATCGGTGCGATGGGCGGGTGCGCGATGATCGGCCAGTCGGTCATCAACATCAAGAGCGGTGGCCGCCGCCGTCTGTCGACCTTCGTCGCGGGCGCGATGCTGCTGGTGCTGATGGTCGCGCTCGGCCCGTGGGTCGCGCGGGTGCCGATGCCGGCGCTGGTCGGTGTGATGATCTTCGTGTCGATCAGCACCTTTCGCTGGAAGAGCTTTGCGGAGATCAGCCATTTCCCGCTTCCCTCGACCGCCGTCATGCTGGCGACCGTCGTCACGGTCGTGTGGACCCACAACCTGTCGATCGGCGTGCTGGTGGGCGTGCTGCTGTCGGGCATCTTCTTCGCCGGCAAGGTTCGTCGCCTGGTCACGATGGAAAGCCATCTGACCCCGGACGGCAAGGAACGGCGCTATGTGATCTCGGGCCAGATCTTCTTCGCCTCGGTCGATCGCATCGTCGAGGAGGTGCGTTTCCGTGAGGATGTCGAGCGCATCGTGATCGACCTGACCCACGCCCATTTCTGGGACATCTCGGCCACCGGTGCGCTCGACAAGGTCGTGCTGCGGCTGCGCGGCGAGGGCAAGGATGTCGAGGTCATCGGGCTGAACGAGGCGAGCGCGACGCTCGTCGAGAAATTCGGCGAGCATGACAAGCCGTTCCAGTCGCTGGGTGTCGTCGGTCACTGATTGCCGCTAAGCGTACCGTCATGCGAATCTTGCTGACGGGATCTTCAGGCTGGCTCGGCCGCCATCTCGCGCCGATGCTGCGGCAGGCGGGCCATGTCGTGACGGGGCTCGACGTGGCGCCGGGGGCGGACACGGACGTTATCGGCAGCGTCGCCGATCGCGTTCTCGTCGAGCGGGTGTTCGACGAACGGGGCATCGATGCCGTGGTCCATGCGGGGGCGCTGCACAAGCCCGACATCGCCCGCTATCCGAAACAGGCCTTTATCGATGTCAACGTGACGGGCACGCTCAATCTGCTGGAGGCGGCTGCCGAACGCCGCTGCGATCGCTTCGTCTTCACCTCGACGACCTCGTTGATGATAAGTCAGGCGATCCGCGATGAAGCCGGCGACGCGGCGATCTGGCTCGACGAGGAGAGCGGGCCGATCGCGCCGCGCAACATCTACGGCGTGACCAAATATGCGGCCGAACAGCTTTGCCGGACGCTGGCGAGGGAAAGCGGGATGGGCTGCATCGTCCTGCGTACCGCGCGCTTCTTCCCCGAAGAAGACGACACGCATCGCACGCTGTCGGGCGAGAATATGAAGGCGAACGAATTTCTCAACCGTCGCGCGACGGTGCAAGACATGGCGCGGGCACATGTCGCGGCGCTCGACCGGGCGCCGGAAATCGGTTTCGGCACTTACATCGTGTCCGCACCAACGCCGTTCGCCCGCGACGAGGTCGCCGAGTTGAAGCGCGACGCCCGCGCGGTGATTGCGCGGCATTTTCCGCATGCCGAGGCACTATATGCAGCGCGCGGCTGGGTGCTGCCCGATACGTTAGGCCGGGTGTACGACGCGTCGCGGATCGAGCGCGACATGGGCTTTCGCTGCAAGACGGACTTCGCCGCGATTCTCGACGCGATGCAACGGGGCGGAGAACTGCAAGCCGCCCATGACGCCAATTATGTTTCGCCGAAGGAGCGGTAGGCCGAATCGAGCTGGGGCGCGATATTGTCGTGTGCGGCGTTCGGCCTCGCCCACGGCCTCGGATATGGGGATGGGAATTATCATTTCGATGCCATGCTGTTCGCGCTGACCGCTATTCCGTCGCTGCTCGCGGTCTGGTTGAGGTTGCGAAGCGGCAGTGTGGTGTTCCCGGTCGTCATTCACAATTTCGGGAACGCCATCGGGCTGATTATCTGAAGTCGTAGCCTGGCCGCGGAGTTCGTGGCGTGGCGAGCAAGCGACGGGCTTGCGTTGCAGCAATATTCATATAGACCGCGCGCCATGGCGAGCAAACCTCTTACGCTGTACGAGAAGATTTGGGCCGATCATGTCGTCGAACGGCGCGACGACGGCACCTGTCTCATCTATATTGACCGCCATCTCGTTCATGAGGTGACGAGTCCGCAGGCGTTCGAAGGGTTGCGGGCGAACGGGCGCAAGGTGCGCCGCCCCGACCTGACGCTCGCGGTGCCCGACCACAATCTGCCGACCACGGCGCGCGTCGATGCGCGGGGTGCGCGGCTTCCGATCGCCGACCCGGCGAGCGCGGGGCAGCTCGCGGCGCTCGAGCGCAACACCGCCGATTTCGGCATCGCCTATTTCGATGCGGTCGCGCCCGAACAGGGCATCGTCCATGTCGTCGGCCCCGAACAGGGCTTCACGCTGCCCGGCACCACGCTGGTCTGCGGCGACAGCCATACGTCGGCGCATGGCGCGCTCGGTGCGCTCGCCTTCGGCATCGGTACGAGCGAGGTCGAGCATGTGCTCGCGACGCAGACGCTGCTCCTCAAACAGTCGAAGACGATGGAAGTGCGCGTCGAAGGTGCGCTCGGCTTCGGCGTGTCGGCAAAGGACGTCATTCTCGCCATCATCGGTCGGATCGGCGCGGGCGGCGGGACCGGCCATGTCATCGAATATACCGGCGATGTGATCCGCAGTCTGTCGCTCGAAGGGCGGCTGACCGTGTCCAACATGTCGATCGAGGGGGGCGCGCGCGCCGGGCTGATCGCGCCCGACGAAACGACCTTCGCCTATCTGAAGGGACGCCCGATGGCGCCGAAGGGTGAGGCGTGGGACTGGGCGGTCGATTACTGGCGCCGCCTGCCGAGCGATCCTGGCGCAGAATATGACCGCACCGTCACGCTCGACGCGACCGATATCGCGCCGTCGCTGACCTGGGGGACGAGTCCCGAGGATGTCGTGCCGATCACCGGCGTGGTGCCCGACCCGGACAGCTTCGACGACCCTGCCAAGCGTGCAGCGGCCCGCAAGTCGCTCGACTATATGGGGCTGACCCCCGGTACGCGGATGCAGGACATTGCGCTCGAGCATGTCTTCATCGGCAGCTGCACCAACAGTCGGATCGAGGATCTGCGCGCGGCGGCGGCGGTGGTGAAGGGGCGCAAGGTCGCCGACCGCATGAAACAGGCGCTGGTCGTACCTGGCTCGGGGCTGGTCAAGCGGCAGGCGGAGGGCGAAGGACTCGACCGTATCTTCATCGAGGCAGGCTTTGAATGGCGCGAACCCGGCTGTTCGATGTGTCTGGCGATGAACCCCGACAAGGTACCGGCGGGTGAACGTTGTGCTTCCACTTCGAACCGAAATTTCGTAGGGCGGCAGGGTCCGGGGGCAAGAACGCACCTGGTGTCGCCGGCCATGGCGGCAGCAGCGGCGGTCACGGGTCGCCTGACGGACGTGCGGGACCTTCTTGGGGACGGGACAGTATGAAGCGTGCTTTGGTGGCCCTTGTGGCCGGAACCGTGCTGAGCGGCGTCGCTGCCGCTTACGCATCGACGATCACCCATGACGACGTGCCGGTGGACTTCGCACCGACGAGCAGCGCCGGGGGCGTTGTCGTCGCTCGCTGAGCGTCCGCACAAATGCGGGAGTGAGTAAATGGAACCGGTCCGAACCGTCGAAGGCCGCGCCTATCCGTTCGGTGCGGAAAATGTCGATACCGACATCATCATTCCTGCGCACTGGTTGAAGACGACGACGCGCGACGGACTGGGCGAGGGCGCGTTCGAAAGCGTGCGGGCGGAGCCGGGCAACGTCTTCGACAACCCCGAATATGCCGGCGCGCCGGTGCTGATCGCCGGCGATAATTTCGGCTGCGGGTCGAGCCGCGAACATGCCGCCTGGGCGCTTGCCGACATGGGCGTGAAGGCGGTGATCGCGCCCAGCTTTTCCGACATCTTTTCGGGCAACGCGTTCAAGAACGGCATCGTCACCGTGGTATTGCCGCAAGACGCGATCGACCGGCTGATGGAGGTCGCGAAGACCGACGAGATCACCGTCGATCTGGAAACGATGACGGTGACGACGTCGTTTCAGGACCGGTTCCGCTTCGAGCTCGATCCTTTTCGCCGCGATTGCCTGATGCAGGGGCTGGACGAAGTCGGTCTGACACTGGCAAAGGATACCGCAATTTCGAAATACGAGTCCGGTATCGCGAATTCGCGGCCCTGGCTCGTACCGCAAAGCGGAGGAGAGGGCCGAGATGAAAGCATTGCTGTCGAAAGCGCCGGGCGGGCCTGACACGCTCGAACTGTCCGAACTTCCCGACCCGACGCCCGCCAAGGGGCAGTTGCTGGTCGCGGTAAAGGCCTGCTCGATCAACTATCCCGACGTCCTCATCATCGAGGACAAATACCAGTTCAAGCCGGAGCGCCCCTTCGCTCCGGGCAGCGAGATTTCGGGCGTGGTCGAAGCGGTGGGCGAGGGCGTCACCGACTGGAAAGCCGGTGACCGGATGCTCGCCACGGTCGGCCATGGCGGCCTGGCCGAGAAGGTCGTGCTCGATGCGAACCGCGCCTACCGTCTGCCCGAGGGGCGCAGTTTCGCCGAAGGGTCGGCGCTGCTCCTGACCTATGCCACGACGATCCACGCACTGCTCGATCGCGGGCATCTGAAGGAGGGCGATACGCTGCTCGTCCTGGGGGCGGCGGGCGGTGTCGGCCTGGCGGCGGTCGAACTCGGCAAGGCGTTCGGCGCGCGCGTCGTTGCCGCCGTATCGTCGGAGGAAAAGGCGCAGGCCGCGCGAGAGGCCGGCGCTGACGATACGGTCATCTATGACCGTGCGCCGTTCGACAAGGGCCAGTCGAAGGCGCTGGCGGGCAAGTTCAAGGACGCGCTCGGGCCGAACGGCGCCGACGTGATCTACGACCCCGTCGGCGGCGATTACACCGAACCCGCGCTGCGTTCGATCGGCTGGGAGGGACGCTACCTCGTCGTGGGCTTCCCTGCTGGTATCCCCCGGCTGCCGCTCAACCTGACGCTGCTGAAAAGCTGCGACGTGTGCGGGGTGTTCTGGGGCGCTTTCGCCGCGCGCGATCCAAAGGCGAATGCCGCGCATGTCGACCGCCTGTTCCGCCTGTGGGAACAGGGCAAGATCGCACCGCGCGTCACCGACACCTTTGCGTTCGAGGATGGCGGCAAGGCGATCGCCAAAATGGCGGCGCGCGGCGCGATCGGCAAGCTGGTGGTAGAGGTCGGCGGCTAGGCGCGACATCTGGTCATCCTGCTGCTATTGACGGGACGATCAGGGGATGTGAGCGATGATTAAAGACATTCTTGTCGGGGCGGTCGCCTTGGCGCTTTCGTCGCAGGCGGCGCCAGAAATCTCTATCGGCAGCGCACAATGGGAAGCGCTCCAGCCCCTGAAGCTGAAAGCAGGCTCGTTCAACGGCGCCGCTGCCCGGGCTGAATTGAAGCGTATCATTCGCAGCAAGAAATGCGATCTGGGCGACGTGACAGCCGACGATTTTCACGATTTGACTGTGCGCTTCGCGGTGCTGGTCGCACCCGATGGCGCGGTCCGACGGATAGTTGTCGAGCAGAAATCGTGCCTCGACCTTGAAAAGCTGGTCGCGGCGATGGTCTTGCAACTGGTAAAGCGCCCTGTGCCGCCGCAGCGGGAAGAACCCGCATGGTATGGAAGCAAGGTTACGTTCGACAGCTGATCGAGCTGCAAGACGCGTCCTCCCGTCGGTGCGCGGGGATGTCTTTCGCGCCCGTTGCGCCGGACGTAGGTCGCCCCTATCTCGGTTTGCAGCAATTTTGGCAGGGGACGACGACCAGATGACGACCTTCGATGATCGCGAGCGGGCCTTCGAGGCAAAGTTCGCACGCGACGAGGAAATGGCTTTCCGTATCACCGCGCGCCGCAATCGGCTGCTCGGCGCCTGGGCGGCGGAGAAGATGAACCTCACCGCCGAGGAGGCCGATGCCTACGCCAAGGCCGTCGTTCAGGCCGATTTCGAGGAAGCTGGCGACGAGGACGTCATTCGCAAGATCGTCGGCGACCTGACGGCCGCCGGCGTCGAAATCGATGACGGTCAGGTCCGCAAGGCGCTCGAGGAAATGGCCGTCGAGGCGCGGCGCCAGACGATCGAGTCGATGTAACCCATGCCGATGGCAGCAAATGAAATCGAAGCGCTGATCCGCGAAGGCATTCCCGATGCCGAGGTCGAGATTACCGATTTGGCCGGCGACGGAGACCATTATGCGGCGCGAGTGACCGCGGAAAGCTTTCGCGGGATGCCGCGCGTGAAGCAGCATCAGGCGGTGTACGCCGCGCTGGGCGAGCGGATGGGCGGCGTGCTTCACGCACTGCAGCTGACGACGGCAGCGCCGGCAAAGGAGTAAGATTATGAGTGAAGACGTGAAGACCCGGATCGACGGGATGGTGAAGGACAAGGACGTGGTGCTGTTCATGAAGGGCAGTCCGCTTTTCCCGCAATGCGGTTTTTCGAGCCGCGCCGTGGCGATCCTCCAGCACCTCAATGTCGAATTCGACAGCGTCGACGTGCTGCAGGACCAGGACGTCCGTCAGGGTATCAAGACCTATTCGGACTGGCCGACCATTCCGCAGCTCTATGTGAAGGGCGAATTCGTCGGCGGATCGGACATCATGATGGAAATGTACGAATCGGGTGAACTCGCCGAGCTGATGAAGGAAAAGGGCGTCGCCGCCTGACCCGGCCTGTTCGCTGAAAATCAAGCGCCCGTCGTCGCAGATCGCGGCGGCGGGCGTTTTTGTTTCGTAGGTCCAGAACGCGGCGGCAGCGTCGTCGGAGTAGCGCTCAATAGGGCGACGGGTCGCCGGCCGCGACCAGTTTTGCCGGGATTTCCAGCGTGCGGCCGCCGGCGAAGCTCAGGCTCAGCCGGGTGTCGTTGCCGGGCTTTGCCTTGGGGCTGATATCGAAAAGCATGACATGCTTGCCGCCGGGTTCGAACTTCACCGTCTCGCCGGCCGGAACCGCGACATTGGCGATTGGCTTCATCGTATCCATGGCCGTGCCCTTGCCGGTGTCCATGCGCATGCTCTGGTGCAGTTCGGCGCGCGTGGCGATTGGCGTGGCGGCGGCGAGGAGCGTTGCGTTGTCCTTGCCCCCGTGCATCGTGAAATAGGCGGCCGCAGGTCTGCCCTTCACCGCTGGCAACCGTATCCAGGCCTGATCGGCGCTGAGTTCGGCCGGGTGGCTGCAACTTGCCAGAAGGACGGGAAGGGCAAGCAGGGCGAGCAGGCGCATGGGCATTCCTTGTCGGTTGCGGGCCTCGCGTGCCCTAGGCGGCGGGCGGGCTGTGCGCAAGGCGCATCCCGTTTCGGGAAGGGTAGCGCGATTTTCACAATCGGGGGGCCATCTTGCGGTGCTGCGAACCCCACCTATATCGCCTCGTGAACCGCCCGCGTCGCCAATCGGGGCGCGGGATAAATCTTTGTATATCAACCGGGGGCCAAACGAGGGAATATGGCTAAAGTAATCGGTATCGATCTCGGCACCACCAACAGCTGCGTTGCAGTGATGGAGGGCGGCAAGCCCAAGGTGATCGAAAACGCGGAAGGCGCGCGCACGACGCCTTCGATCGTCGCCTTCGCCAAGGATGGGGAGCGACTGATCGGTCAGCCGGCCAAGCGCCAGGCGGTGACCAATCCTGACAATACCGTGTTCGCGGTGAAGCGCCTCATCGGCCGCCGCTTCGACGATCCCGTGACGAAGAAGGACACCGAGCTGGTGCCCTATACCATCGTCAAGGGTTCGAACGGCGACGCCTGGGTGAAGGCAGGCGGCGAGGATTATTCGCCGTCGCAGATCTCCGCCTTCATCCTTCAGAAGATGAAGGAAACCGCCGAAAGCTATCTCGGCGAAACCGTGGAGCAGGCGGTCATCACCGTGCCCGCATATTTCAACGACGCGCAGCGCCAGGCGACCAAGGATGCCGGCAAGATCGCGGGTCTGGAAGTGCTGCGCATCATCAACGAGCCGACGGCGGCGGCGCTCGCCTATGGTCTCGAGAAGAACGAGAACAAGACGATCGCGGTCTATGACCTTGGCGGCGGTACGTTCGACATCTCGATCCTCGAGGTCGGCGACGGCGTGTTCGAGGTGAAGGCCACCAACGGCGACACCTTCCTCGGCGGTGAGGATTTCGACTCCAAGGTCGTCCAGTTCCTCGCCGACGACTTCAAGAAGGCCGAAGGCATCGACCTGACCAAGGACAAGCTCGCGCTGCAGCGGCTGAAGGAAGCCGCCGAAAAGGCGAAGATCGAGCTTTCCTCGGCGCAGTCGACCGAGGTCAACCTGCCGTTCATCACCGCCGACCAGAACGGTCCGAAGCACCTGGTCAAGACGATCAGCCGCGCCGACCTGGAAAAGCTGGTCGACGACCTGATCCAGCGCACGCTCGACCCGTGCAAGAAGGCGCTGGCCGATGCCGGTGTGAAGTCGAGCGAGATCGACGAGGTCGTGATGGTCGGCGGCATGACGCGCATGCCGAAGGTCCGTCAGGTCGTGAAGGACTATTTCGGCAAGGAACCGCATGTCGGCGTGAACCCCGACGAGGTCGTCGCGATCGGCGCCGCCATCCAGGCGGGCGTGCTTCAGGGCGACGTCAAGGACGTGCTGCTGCTCG
This sequence comes from Stakelama marina, assembly GCF_018122655.1. Lineage (GTDB taxonomy): Bacteria > Pseudomonadota > Alphaproteobacteria > Sphingomonadales > Sphingomonadaceae > Sphingomonas > Sphingomonas marina. The sequence goes on along the minus strand of NZ_JAGRQC010000002.1, from coordinate 26,469 downwards.
ACGTGACGCCGCTGTCGCTCGGCATCGAGACGCTGGGCGGCGTGTTCACGCGCATGATCGACCGCAACACGACGATCCCGACCAAGAAGTCGCAGACCTATTCGACTGCCGACGACAATCAGCAGGCGGTTACGATCCGCGTCTTCCAAGGCGAGCGCGAAATGGCGGCGGACAACAAGCTGCTCGGCCAGTTCGATCTGGTCGGCATCCCGCCGGCGCCGCGCGGCGTGCCGCAGATCGAGGTCACGTTCGACATCGACGCCAACGGCATCGTCAACGTGTCGGCCAAGGACAAGGGCACCGGCAAGGAACAGCAGATCCGCATCCAGGCCTCTGGTGGTCTCTCCGACTCCGACATCGAACAGATGGTGCAGGACGCCGAGAAGTTCGCCGACGAGGACAAGAAGCGGCGTGAGGGCGCCGAGGCGAAGAACAACGCCGAGAGCCTCATTCACACCACCGAACGTCAGCTTGCCGACAATGGCGACAAGGTCGACGCGTCGCTGAAGTCCGAGATCGAGGCAGCGATCGCCGAAGCCAAGACCGCGGTCGAAGGCGGCGATCCCGAAGCGATGAAGGCGAAATCGGAAGCGCTCGCCCAGGTCGCGATGAAGCTCGGCCAGGCGATCTACGAGAAGCAGCAGGCCGAGGGTGGCGGCGAAGGTGCCACCGACGGCGCGGCTGCGGGGAGCGAAGGCGGCGACGAGGAAGAAGTCGTCGACGCCGAATTCTCCGAAGTGAACGACGACGACAACAAGTCGTAAGAGACCGTGAAACGGTTCTCGACCTCGCTTGGACCGGCCGGACCGGGGTTCGCCCCGCCGCTCGGTTCGGGTGAGGTCGAGGCACGTTTCCGGGCGGGGTATTATGACTGAAGTCGATTATTACGAGTTGCTGGGCTGTTCGCGCGATGCCGATCACGCCACGATCAAGACGGCGTATCGCAAGCTCGCGATGAAGTACCATCCGGATCGTACCGGTGGTTGTCAGGACAGCGAAGCCAAGTTCAAGGCGGTCAGCGAAGCCTATGAGGTCCTGAAGGACCCGCAAAAGCGCGCTGCATATGACCGGTTCGGCCATGCCGCGTTCAAGCAGGGCATGGGCGGCGGCGGTGGCGGCCATGCCGGGGCGCAGGATTTCGGCGCGTTCAGCGACATTTTCGAAAGCGTGTTCGGCGAATTCATGGGCGGTGGACGCCCCGGTGGCGGGCGCCAGCAGCGCCGCGGCGCCGATCTGCGCTACGACATGGAAATCAGCCTCGACGCCGCGTTCGAGGGCAAATCGACCGAGATCACGGTCGATGTCTCCGGCATCTGCGAAGCCTGTTCGGGCAGTGGTGCCACGCCCGGCACCGGCAAGCGCGCCTGCAACACCTGCGGCGGCGCCGGTGCGGTGCGTGCGCAGCAGGGCTTTTTCGTCGTCGAGCGTGCCTGCCCGACCTGCGGAGGATCGGGTGAGATCATCAGCGATCCGTGCGCCGAATGCCGCGGCGAAGGGCGCGTCGACCAGACCAAGACGCTGACCGTCAACATTCCGCCGGGCGTCGATGACGGCACGCGCATCCGCTTGTCGGGCGAGGGTGAGGCTGGCGCGCGCGGGGCGCCGTCGGGCGACCTCTATATCTTTCTCCATATCAAGCGGCACGATCTGTTCGAACGCCACGGAACGACGCTGCACGCAAAGGCGCCGATCAGCTTCACGACGGCGGCGCTGGGCGGGGAGATCGCGATTCCAGGTCTCGACGGCGAAGAACATGTCATCAAGATTCCCGCGGGCACGCAGTCGGGTCGCGAGGTGCGCAAACGCGGCGCGGGCATGCCGGTGCTGCAGGGACGCGGTCGCGGCGACATGGTCGTCCATCTCGAGGTGGAAATGCCGCGCAAGCTCTCCGCCAAGCAGCGCGAGCTGCTCGAAGCATTCCGCGAAACCGAAACCGGCGAGGAATGTCCGCAGGCGACCGGCTTTTTCGCCAAGTTGAAACAGGCGGTCGGCGGCTGACCCCCGCGTCGGTCCGCCGGCGCAAGCCTGTGTTCAGCGCCGGTCTGCTAAGGTGCTGAAATGGCAGGATCGACTACCGGATTTATCGCATCCGACCGACGTACCAGAATGCGTTCGGCGGCGGGTGCGGCTGTGCTGGTGGGGTTATTGGGCTATGGCCTGATCGTCGGTATGAACGTCGATATCCGCCGCGTCGCGAATGACAGTCTGGCGGTGTTCAACGTGTTGCCCGATCCGCCGCCGCCGGTGGACAAGTCGGTGCCGCCGCCCGAGCCGGATACCAAGCCCGAAGGCGCTGCCGCTCCGCCCAATATAAAGTCGAAGCCGACCGAGGTCGTCGCGCCCAAACCGAAAATCGAATTGCCCAAGCCGCCGCCGGTTCCCGCTGCGCCGATCAAGGGAACGCAAAGCGACGCCATGGCCGGCGCTGCCGACAAGCCGGGACCGGGAACCGGCGCCGGCGGGCAGGGCGCCGGTCTGGGCGGCGGCGGTTCGGGCGACGGCACCGGCGGCGGCGCGGTACGGCCACCGCGCCGGATAAGCGGCCGGATTTCAGCCGCAGACTTTCCGCCCGAAGCGGTCCGTTCGGGCCGCGGAGGCACCGTGTCGGTCGTGTATGAAGTCGGCGTCGATGGCCGGGCGCATGACTGCCGGATCGCGCGGTCGAGCGGCAATGTGTACCTCGACAACGCCACTTGCCGCCTGATCGAAAAACGCTTTCGCTTTCAGCCCAAACTCGACGCCAGCGGCAGGCCCGTGCCCTCGCTGATGGGCGAGGATCATAGCTGGATCTTCAACTAGAATGGCGTGAGCAGCGCTGCGCTTGTCGGGAAACCGGGTTGGACGGGTCGGCGCGAGACCGGAAAAGTTCGAGCTGCCGACCCGTCCTGAAAGCGGGAACCGCTTGGGGTGTCGAAATCGTTGCACACGACGTGCCAAGAGGCGGCGTCGGCTGAAACAGGTACATTGCGAGGGTTAACGAGTTCTTACCGCGGGGCGGGCGTGTAAAGTGATCCGACACCCGGCGCTTGGTGATCGTTCATCTGTGGTTCAGGCCTGAAATCACCTATTGACTACATTCGTAATCGATGCGATTACAGATGTAGTCGAAAGGGTGGATATGGCCGAACGTATCAGCGATGCCGAACATTCCGTGATGGAAGTGCTGTGGGATGAAAGCCCGCTCACCGCGCAGGAGGTGGCCGAGCGCGTCGCGCCCGACCGCGACTGGAGCGCGAACACGGTCAAGACGCTGCTGGGCCGTCTGCTTTCGAAAAAGGTCATCGCGCACGAGGCGGAAGGGCGGCGCTATCTCTATCGCCCGCTCGTCGCCCGCGACGATTACGTGTCGGGTGAATCGCGCCGCCTGATGGACCGGCTGTTCGGCGGAAAGCTGACCCCGCTGGTTGCGCACCTCGCCGAGCGCGATGAGATCACCGATCAGGACATCGCCGAGATCGAGGCACTGCTGAAGGATCTGAAACAATGATCGCCTGGGCCATCGAAACCGCCGCCGCGACCACGATTATGATGTTGCTCGTGCTCGCGATCCGCAAGCCCGTGCGAGAGGCGATGGGACCACGCTTCGCCTATCTGCTTTGGGCGCTTCCCGCGCTGCGCATGATATTGCCGCCCTTGCCGGGCAATTGGCGGCTGAGCGGCCTGCTGGCGCCCGCCATCGACCGTGCCAATGACGGTCATGTCGTGATGGGGTTGCTGAACCCGGCGTCACTTCCGGCCGGCGCGACCGACCATGCCCTGTCCACGATGTCGCTGGGCGGTGCTACGCTTGCCGTCGTACCGCCGACCGCGAGCCAGGGCGGCGCCCCGGTGATCGCGTTGTTAATCGCCCTCTGGCTGGTGGGAGCGGCATGCTTTCTCGGCTATCACCTGATCGCGCATGGTCGTTTCTGCCAGCGCCTGATCCGTGGCAGCCGCAGCACGCAGGCAGTGGCCGATGGGCGGGTGCAGGTGCTCGAAACCGATGCGGCAACGGGGCCGCTCGCCTTTGGCGTCCTGCGCAAATATGTCGCCTTTCCGCGCGATTTTTCCGAACGCTACGACATTTCCGAGCGCGACCTCGCGCTGGCGCACGAGCTTTGCCACCATCAGCGCGGTGATCTCTACGCCAATTGGGCGGCACTCGTCATGCTCGCCTTCCACTGGTTCAACCCGGTTGCCTGGCGCGCCTATCGCGCATTCCGCGCCGATCAGGAAATGGCCTGCGATGCCGTCGTGCTCGCCGGCCGTCCGCAGGCGCTGCGCCACGCATATGGTCTGGCGATCGTGAAGTCCGCACATGGCGGCGCGGTTTCGGCTGCCTGTCACCTCAACACGATAAATAACCTGAAAGGGAGGCTGAAGATGCTGTCGAAGAACCATCGGAATTCGCGCAGGCGGCTCGCCGCGGGTGTGGCCGGGCTGGCGGGGCTGACCGTCGCTGCGCTTGGCGTCACCGCGTCGGGAACGAGCGCCGCCGAAACGCTGCGCACCAATGTCGAGGATGCGACCGGTGTGAAGCTCGCCGATCTGAAGCTTCCTCATCCGCCGAAGGCCCCTGCTGCGCCGGCTGCTGCCGCCGCGCCCGAAGCGCCTGCGGCGCCCCCGGCCGCACAGAATGACGTGCCCCCTCCGCCGCCGGCCCCTGAGGCAGCTCCGGTTCCCCCGGCACCTCCTGCGCCCGAGGCGAAGGTGAAGGAGCGCAGCTATGTCTGGACCAGCGCCGATGGCAAGAAAGTCCACAGCTATGTCTTTCGCGGTGCCGATGGGCAGCGGATGGCCGACATTCCCGAAGTGACCGAGGGCAATTGCGGCGAGGGCACGGAGACGGTGAAGGTGATTACCGCGCCCGGCAACAAGGACAAGGCGCGCAAGATGATCGTCTGTACCGACCGGATCGAGCGGATCAGCAAGGAAGCGGTGGCACGCAGCGTTGATGCTCAGAAGATCGCCATGGAAGCGGTGAAGACGACTCATGTCGCGCTGCGCAGTGCGCTCGAAGGGCTGCGTACCGCCCGCGCTTCCATCGCCTCCGAACCGCATCTGACCGACAAGGAGCGTGCCGACGCGCTCAAGGATATCGATCAGGAAATCAGCAATATGCGGCAGGAGATGTCGCAGGGCGACTGACCCGAATACACCCGCCGCCAGAGCGGGGACCGGGAGGGGGTGCCGCCAGCTCCAGACGGCGGCACCCGCGACCGAATGCCTTCACAGGCGTGTTGAACAAGCGTTCCCCTGGGGAGGGAAGTCCGCACCGGCGCTCCTTTCGGTACGGACATGCGAGACCGGGCGATTACCTTCCTTCGTGCCGCCCGACACGCTCGCAACCACTGGCGGATGGCGGTTCGCCCCTTGTGCCGTCATCCGCCAGCGGCCATCTGAATAAACATGAACCAGGCCAGTCCGGGGCAGATCGTTCGGCTCGAACCGCTCGTTGCGCGTGTACTCGCGAACAATCCGTCGCCCTACACCAATAGTGGGACGCAGACGCATATCGTCGGCACGACCGACCTAGCGGTGATCGATCCGGGGCCGATCGACGAGGCGCATCTCGGCACGCTGCTCACCGCGATCGAGGGGCGCCCGGTCACCGCGATCGTCATCACGCACACCCACCGCGATCACAGTCCGCTGGCGGCCGCGTTGAAGGAACGTACCGGCGCGCCGATTGTCGGTTGTGCGCCGCTCGTGCTCAGCGATGGCGGGCCCCGGGCGGACGCCGCCTTCGACACCGAATATGCCCCCGACCGTGTGCTTGCCGACGGCGAAAGCGTCGGCGGGGAGGGCTGGACGCTCGAGGCCGTGGCGACACCGGGGCATACCTCGAACCATCTCTGCTTCGCGCTGCCCGAGGCGAAGGCGCTGTTCAGCGGCGATCATGTGATGGGCTGGTCGACCACGGTGGTCGCCCCGCCCGACGGCGATATGGGCGCCTATATGGCGAGCCTCGACAAGCTGATGCGGCGTGACGACCGGATCTACTACCCCGCGCATGGTGAGGCGATCGAACGTCCGCAGCGGCTGGTGCGCGGACTGATGGGCCACCGAAAGCAGCGCGAGGGGCAGATTTTGCGGCTGTTGCGTGATGGCACCGGCGCGGTTCCGGCGATGGTCGAGCGGATGTATGTCGGTCTCGATCGGCGCCTGCTGCCCGCGGCAGAACGGTCGGTCCTCGCGCATCTGATCGACCTGCGCGCGCGCGGGCTCGCTACCGAGGACGGCGGCATATGGAAACCAGCGGCATGAGCGAAACCGAACCGACACCTGCCGCTGCCCCTGCACCGGCCGCTCCGCGCCGCTTTCCCGGCATCGGCTGCTTCTCCGCGGTCGGGGCGCTGATCGTCCTGATGCTGTTCGTCGCCGCCGGTTTCTGGGCGGTGACGCGCTATATCGATCGCACCGTCGATCCCGATCCGGTGACTATCGCCAGCGCCAGCCTGACGGGGCTGCGCGAACAGAACAAGCTGACCGCCTTTGCCGCGCGCTATGTCGCTGTGGTCACATCGAAGCAGTCGCGGCTTGGCCTGACGGCGCAAAAGACGATCATCATGCCCGGATCGGTAGAATATGATGTCGATCTGTCGAAGCTGAAACAGGGTGACGTTGCCTGGGACGCCGACACGAAAACGCTGTCGGTGCATCTGCCGCCGATCGAACTCGACGGCCCGCATGTCGAACTGAACGCGATCCGCGAATATGGCGAAGGCGGTATCCTGATGTCGTTGACCGACGCCGAGGCCAAGCTCGACGCCGCCAACAAGAAGGCGGCGCAGGCCGAGCTCGTCCGCCAGGCACGTCAGCCCACACCGATGCGACTGGCGCGAGAAGCGACGCGCCGCGCCATCGAGCACAGCTTCGCGATGCCGCTAAAGGCTGCCGGTATCGACGCCCATGTCCGCGCGACCTTCCCCGGCGAACGGAGCGCGGCTGAGCGGCAGCGCTGGGACGTCAGCAAGCCGATCTCGGAGGTTCTGCGCAACCGGTCGGGCGCGCCCGAATGATCGGGCCGGCCGGCTGCGAATGTATCTCGACCTGATACCCGGCTGAGCGTATCGTCGCGACCGGGTCGCTGGCTTGGGAGAAGCTGGCATGGCTACGAGAGTGGGTGGAATTGCGGGTTTTGAGGCCCGCGAGCGCGGTTTTTTTCTGGCGATGGCGATCGCGATTGCCGCGACCATCGCGTCCGTGTTCCTGCTGCAGTTCGCAATGGGACGCTCCAGCCTGGATTCGCCGTGGTGGGTGCATGTTCATGCCCTATCGTTCATGGCCTATCTGGCGCTGTTCGTGACGCAGACGCTGCTCGTCTATCGCGGATCGACGGCGCTTCATCGGCGGTTGGGCGCTGTCGGCGCAGCATGGTTGGGTTGGATGGTCGTGATCGGGGTGTTCACCACCGCGCGAGCGGTCACCATGGGACGCGTGCCGTTCTTTTTCGAACCCAATGTCTTTCTGGCGATGGACTGGACGCTCGTTGCGGGAGCGGCAGGGCTGGCATGGGCCGGAATCGCACTGCGCCGCCGAACCGATTGGCATCGCCGCCTGATGCTGTGTTCGATGATCTTCTTCATGGCGCCGGCATGGGGACGATTGCTGCCATTGCCGTTATTGGGAAGCTGGGCGCTCTGGGCAGCGTTCGCGCCCCTGTTCCTCTACCTCGCCGTCGCGGTGCTCTATGACTGGCGCGCACGGGGCATGGTTCATCCGGCCTATTTGTGGGGCGGGGCTGTCATGGTCGCGCTGACTGCCATGATGCGCCCACTGGCATCGACACCGTTGTTTCTCACCCTCGCGGCACGTCTTTCGGCTTGATTGCTGTCTGTCGGGACGCCATCTCGGGCGCGACAGGAGGCATGATGAACGCACCGACCATTCCCGCCGGCACAGATTTGCTCGCCGAGATCGACCGCCTGCGCAAGGAGCGCAACGCCGTCATCCTGGCGCATTACTATCAGAAGCCCGAAATTCAGGATCTCGCCGATTTTGTCGGCGACAGCCTCGACCTGTCAAAGAAGGCGGCGGATACCGATGCCGACGTGATCGCGTTCTGCGGCGTTCGCTTCATGGCCGAAACCGCGAAAATCCTCTCGCCCGAAAAGGTCGTCGTGCTGCCCGATATGGATGCGGGATGCAGCCTGGAGGATTCGTGCCCGCCCGATCAGTTCGCGAAGTTCCGGGCCGAACATCCCGATCATATCGCGCTGACCTATATCAACTGTTCGATCGGGGTAAAGGCGCTCAGCGACATCATCGTCACCTCATCCTCGGCGGAGAAAATTCTCAGCCAGATACCGGCCGATCAGAAAATTATCTTCGGCCCCGACAAGCATCTTGGCGGCTATCTCGCGCGGAAGACCGGGCGTGACATGTTGCTCTGGCCCGGTGTGTGCATCGTGCATGAGGCGTTCTCAGAGACCGAATTGCTGAAGCTTAAGGCGAAGCATCCGCAAGCGCCGGTCGCCGCGCATCCCGAATGCCCGGCCTATATCCTCGACCATGCCGATTATGTCGGATCGACCAGCGGCATCCTGAAATTCGCCGAGGAAATGGACGGCAACACGCTGATCGTCGCGACCGAACCGCACATCATCCACCAGATGAACAAGGCAAAGCCCGATGTCGATTTCATCGGCGCGCCGGGTGCTGACGGCAACTGCAACTGCAACATCTGTCCCTATATGGCGCTCAATACGCTGGAAAAACTCTATGTCGCGCTGCGCGACCTCGAACCGCGTATCGAGATTGCCGAGGATGTCCGGCTAAAGGCCAAGACCAGCCTCGACCGGATGCTGGCAATGGCGAGCGGCACCGTCGGCATGGGCGATCTCGGCCCCGTGAGGGTCACCGGCGACTGATCCGGCCCGCAGCGGCGCGGGCGCAGGCCCTTGCGTCCGCGCGCAGCTCTTCCTTGCCCTGATGGTAGCGTTACCGCAAACTGGATGCGGATAATCTACGAATCAACCGGAGGGGGTTACGATGCGGCTTTGGGGCACCGCGCTGGCGGCGTTCGGGATGATGATGTGCGCGGCGCCGGCCAATGCTCAGCCACCCGCACCGCATCTGGCGGCACGCGGCAAGGCGACGCAGCTTGTCGTCGATGGTCGTCCGTTCCTGATCCTCGGCGGCGAACTCGCCAATTCGAGCTCGTCGAGCCGCGCCTATATGGACGCGCGCTGGCAGAAGCTTGCCGATATGCACCTCAACACCGTGCTGCTGCCGGTGAGCTGGGAGCAGATCGAGTCCCGGGAGGGCCATTTCGATTTTTCGTTGGTCGATGGCCTGATCGCCGATGCGCGCGCACATGACCTTCACCTCGTGCTGCTGTGGTTCGGCACGTGGAAGAACAGCATGTCGAGCTATGTCCCCGATTGGGTGAAGCGCGACTGGCGGCGCTTTCCGCGCGTCCATACGCCCGACGGCAAGCCGATCGAGATCATTTCCCCCTTTTCCGACGCGGCGAAAAAGGCCGATGCGCATGCCTTCGCCATGCTGATGCGCCATTTGAAGGCGGTCGATGGCGACCGGCACAGCGTGCTGATGGTTCAGGTGGAAAACGAGGTCGCGATGCTGCCCGCGGCTCGCGAACATGGTCCCGCCGCCGACGCAGCCTTTGCCCGTCCGGTTCCGCAAAAGCTGGTCGACGCGCTGGCATCGGGCGCGCCGGGGCTCGGCGAACTGCGCCGTCGCTGGCGGGCGAACGGTGCGAAGCGCGCGGGCGATTGGGAAACCCTGTTCGGTGCGGGCGATGCGACCGACGAGGCGTTCATAGCCTGGTATCTTGCGCGCTATGTCGATGCGGTCGCGGCTGCGGGCAAGGTCGAATATGATCTGCCCTTCTACGTCAATGCCGCATTGAACAGGCCCAGTAAGCGGCCCGGTGAATATCCCTCCGGCGGACCATTGCCGCATCTGCTGGGCCTGTGGAAGGCGGCGACGCCGTCTATCGACCTGCTCGCGCCCGACATCTATTTCCCCAATTTCTGGGAATTGAGCGGTCGCTATGCCGCGTTCAACGCGCTGTTCGTGCCCGAAGCCGAGCGCGCCAGCGACAGCCATGTCGCGGCAAATGCGTGGACCGCCTTCGGCGCGCGCGACGCCATCGGCTACAGCCCGTTCTCGATCGATTCGGTCGGCGGCGCGGATGCGCAGCGGATCGCCGATACCTATGCCGTGCTCGGCTCTCTGGAACCCCAGATCCTCGCCGCGCAATCGAGCGGAAATATTGCCGGGTTCGCGGCTCCCGTCAGCTTCGACGGCAGCGTCGATACTACGCCGCGCGAGGTCGTTCTCGGCAACTATCGCTTCACGGTGACGATGGTCGATCCCTTCACCGCGAAGGATGCGCAGAAGCCGGCCGAACATGGCGGTATCATCATCCGCACCGGCGATGGCGCCTTCATCGTTGCGGGTTCGGGCATCACCGTCACCGCATCGCCCGCCGATGGCCAAGGGCAGGCGGGCATCGCAAGCGCCTGGGAAGGCAGCTTCGTCGACGGAAAATGGCAGCCGGGTCGCCTCCTCAACGGCGACGAAACGCATCAGGGGCGCCATATCCGTTTGCCGCCCGGCAAGCCCATGATCCAGCGGGTTCGCTATTACCGCTATCGCTGATGATCACGCTCCGATGAACCGTTTCGCCTGCGCTACGTTCTAGGCTGCATGAACGCCTGGTTCCGTCAAACCGTCGAACGGCTCAACGCCAGCTACTGGTTCCTTCCCGCGTTGCTGACGCTGGGTGCGATCGCGTTGTCGTTCGTAACCTTCTGGATCGATACGCGGCTCGGCACCGACTGGCTGAAGGATGTCGGCTGGCTGCACAGTTCGAAGCCCGACGGCGCGCGGTCGCTGCTTTCCACGATCGCGGGATCGATGATCTCGGTCGCGGGTACCGTCTTTGCGATCACCATCGCCGCGGTTGTTTATGCATCGGGCAATTACGGCCCGCGGCTGCTGACCAATTTCATGACCGATCGCGGCAACCAGCTTTCGCTGGGCGTATTCATCGCCGATTTCGTCTATTGCCTGATGATCCTGCGGACGATCCGCCAGCCCGACGAGGCGGGGCTGTTCCAGACGCCGGGAAATCCCGGCTTCGTGCCCGAATTGTCGCTGATCGTCGCGCTGGCGCTCACCCTGTTGTCGGTGGCGGTGCTCGTCTTCTTCCTCCACCATGTGCCCGACAGTATCCGCATCAACAGCGTCGTCGCCAGCATCGGCAAGCGCGCCATTCACGAGGTAGAGAAACGCTTTCCCGAGGACGACAAAGGCACCCGGATGGCGCGTCCGGTAGCCGGCGAGCTGGCGCCGGTCCGCGCGAAGCGTGCCGGTTATGTCGAAGTGATCGATTTCCGTCGCCTTGGCGAAATCTGTGAAAAGCAGGGCATCGCCGTCCGCCTTCGCGTGCGGCCCGGCGACTTCATCCACCCCGACATGGTGGTGTTGCACATAGAGGGGACGGCGGGCGATGAGGTGCCCGACAAGCTGCGTTCCGCCTTTGCCACTGGCGAGAGCCGAACACCGTCGCAGGATATCGAATATCTGATCGACGAACTGGTCGAGATCGCGCTGCGTGCGCTGTCGCCGGGTATCAACGATCCGTTTACCGCGATCACCTGCCTGCACTGGCTGTCGGCGACGACGGCCTCGCTCGCGATGCGCGATCTTGCGTGCGATTCGGATGGCCGGCCCTATGGACAGAACAACGTCTATGCCATGCCCGACGACTTCAAACATTTCGTCGAACGCGGTTTCGGCTCGGTTCGAAGCTCCGCGGCCGGCAGCGCGATCGCTTCGCGCGTGTTCGTCGCATCGCTCGCCGACGCAGCGGCCGGGAGTCCTTCCGAAGAGCGCAAGCGGCTGTTGAAGGACGAAGCGCGGTTGCTGCTCGATCAGGCCGAGGGTGCTCTGCACGGCCCCGCGCTCGACGAACTTCGCGAAACGGTCGATGCGTTCGAGCACGACCGGCCGGTCGATTGACGCTGGCGGCATAAAGCAGGTTTGCGCCCGCCGCATTTCGTGCCAAGCGGTTGCAATGATCGACATTCCCGGTTTCGACCTCGACGCCTTTGTCCGTACCACGCTCGCCGAGGATCTGGGCGATCGCGGCGACATCACATCGCAGGCGGTCATTCCCGAGGAGGCGGTGTTCGAAGGCACGATGGACAGCCGCGACGCCATCACCGTCGCCGGATTGCCGATCGCAGAGGCGTTTTTCCGCGCGCTCGATCCGGACGTCACGGTCGAACGACTGGTGGGTGAGGGCGATTCGGTGCCGCGCGGTACCGACCTGATGCGCCTTCGCGGACGCGCCCGGGCAATGCTGACGGCGGAGCGCTCGGCGCTCAACACCGTCCAGCATCTATCGGGAATCGCGACGATGACGCGCGGCTATGTCGATCGGATACGTGGTACCGGTGCAACGTTGCTCGACACGCGAAAGACGCTGCCCGGGCTTCGCCTTCTGGAAAAATACGCCACGCGCATGGGCGGGGCGAAAAACCATCGCATGGGCCTTTGGGATGCGGCGATGATAAAGGACAACCATGTCGCAGTCGCAGGATCGGTGGGCGAAGCGGTGCGCCGCGCGGTAGCCGCGGGGATTGACGAGATCATCGTGGAGGTCGATCGGGTCGATCAGATCGAACCGGCGATCGCGGCGGGCGCGACGCATCTGCTGCTCGACAATATGGAGCCGGCAACGCTTCGTGGCGCGGTGACGCTGATCGGCGGACGAGTCCCGACCGAAGCATCGGGCGGCGTTCGGCTGGAGACGATACGCGCGATCGCGGAAACGGGGGTGACCTATGTCAGCGTCGGGCGGCTCACCCAGTCGGCGCCGGCAGCCGATATCGGTCTCGATTTCAGCGCACGGGGCTAGCGACAGAGCTTGCCCGCCGCGCCACCGGCGTTAGGATCGACCGCGAGCAACAGGGGAGCTACCGCTCATGCGTCCTAAGTCCATCGTCCGCTTCGAAATCTTCTACCTGCTGTCGATTGCCGTCGGCCTTATCAGCACCGCGATCAACTGGAATACCGGGCTTGAGAAGGTGCAGCAGTCTTCACCCGAAGCCGCCGCCTTCTATCCGGCGATGGTTGCCGGGGGCGCCGCGATCAGCATCCTGATTTCGCTGCTGCTATGGTATTTCACCGCCCGCCGCGCGAGCAATGTCGCGCGCTGGATTCTGACCGTCTTTTTCGGGCTCAGTATCCTGTCGCTGCTCTACACGCTTTCGACCGGGCAGTTTCCCGGCGGACTGGCCGGGATTGTCGCGGTGACCAGCTATATCCTCAACGCGCTTGCCGTGGTGATGCTGTTCCAGCCCGATGCCAATGCTTGGTTCAAGCGTGACACGCCTCCCGCGCAGGACGCGGAGACGTTCGAATAATGCGTGCAGCGATGCTGGCCGCGGCGGCGCTCGCGCTGGCGCCCGCCCCGGCACTGGCCCAGGCCTATCAATGCTCGGTGCCCGACAGCATCACGGCGCCGCATCCCGAAAATCCGACGCCCAGCCAGCCGAAGCGCGTGCTGCCGATCGGCGGCTATACGCTGGCGATCATCTGGTCGCCGCAGCATTGCTTCGACGACGGCGGATCGAAGGACGCCGAGTTTCAGTGCGGCGGCCACAACCATTTCGGCTTCACACTGCACGGCCTCTGGCCCGACGGAGAGGGCAAGGTCTGGCCGCAATATTGTCGCCCGGCGCCCATTTTGTCGCAGCGAGTATTGCGGCGACACATTTGCACGACCCCGTCGCCGCAGCTTCTCCAGCATGAATATGCGAAGCACGGCACCTGTATGGGGCTGGCGCCCGAAGCGTATTTCACGCAGTCGAACCGGCTCTATGGGCGGCTGCGCTATCCCGACATGCAGGCGCTGTCGCGGCGCCGCAATCTTACCGCCGGTCAGCTTGCCGCCGCGATTGCCGGCGCCAATCCCGGCATGACCGCCGACATGATGCGGATTACGGCGAACGGGGAGGGCTGGCTGGAGGAGGTCTGGTTCTGCCTCGACAAGCGTTTTCGCTATCGTGCGTGTCCGGCGCATCAGGGCGGCCTCGCCGCCAGCGCGCCGGTCCGCATCTGGCGCGGGCAGCGTTAGGGGCTGTCGTTCGCTCCGCCGTGCGGCGTGTTCTCGATCGTCACGTCGGCGGGGTGATGCTTGTCGAGATGCTTCCTGATGATCCGCAGGTTGCGCGAGTTCGACCGGAAGAAGAAGTCGGGAATTGCCCCGACCCATGGAATCATGCCGAACAGCCAGTCGACGGCGACATTACCGCTCATCCGCGCCATCTGCATCTTCGACATGCCCAGATTGCGTGCTTCCCAGATCATGTAGCTGCCCATCAGTGCGGCGATCGTGGTGCCGCCGAACGGTAGCAGGTCGAGCACGACGTCGAGCCCCACCGCACGTTTGATGCCAGGGATCCGGATCGACCTTTCGAGGAGGAATTCCATCGCCTCGACGCGCTTGCGGACCGAGGCGGGATCACCGCCGAGCGACGCCATGCCGGCAAGCGTTTCCGCTCCGCCGGACTGCATTCTGGTGGGTTTGACCATGCCCCTTATCTGGTGTCGTCGCGAAGGTGATTCAACGGGTGCCATGCCCGGGCATTGGCCTGCCACTGGCTGAGCCGGGGCGACACCAGCGACCAGCGCAAGGGTTGCGCCAGCGGAATGTATGCAGCCTCCGCCGTTACCGCTTCGTCCGCCTTGGCGATCCGCTGCGACCGCGCCTGCAGGTCGGGCGCGTCGAGCGCGTCGGTGATCAGCTTTTTCGTATCCGGCGAACACAGGCCGCACACCGACAACAGATACCACCGGGCATTGTCGAATGGCGCAACGCGGTCGATCAGCGTCAGATCGGCGTCGTCGCGCATCGGTACGCGCTGCGCCGGCAGACCGATGGCATTGAGCGCGCGGGCGACATGGTTCCAGACCAGGTTGCCGCCCGGTCCTTTGGGCAGTGCCACGCGGATCGGTGGAACCGGGGTCTTGTTCCTGCGCGCGCGGTCGGCCTTCCAGATCGCGACGCGCGCGCGCGCGGTATTGCGGCGTTCGTCGAGCGGGCGGTCGGCCCAGTCGGGAACTGCGGGTGCCTGAGCCGAATCGAGCTGCTGTGGAAGGACCGTTTCGACCAACGGCCAATCGGGCCGGAACGAATCGAGCAGCGACACGCGGTCGATCGCCATCGCGATCGCTGCCCGATTGTCGGCATCGGCAAGAAAGCCGCCGCGCGACGTGACGCGCAGGCCGAACAGTCCGGTCGCCGGATCTATGTGCCGGGCATTTGTCTCGACACCGCTGACATCGAGGATCGGCCAGTCGGCGAAGGTGCCGCCGATGACCAGATCGGCGTCACCCTCGGCGAAACGGGCAATGGCCAGCGAGGAGCGATCTCCGAACAGGCGGACCTGCTCCTCGGGATTGGGTGCCGCGTCATCGCCCTCGTCTCCGCTCATGTCCCTGACCGGCACGAGCAATCGGCCGGCATGGTCGTCGGGGTTGAGGCGGAATGGCCCGCTGCCGCGAAGCGTCCCCGGTTGGAATATCGCAAGTTCGGGCGACGCGAGCAGGCGGAGAAAGTCCGGGCGCGGCTGATTGAGGTCGATCTCGACGACCTGCGGTGTCATCGCCCGGAAATCATCGACGACGGCAAGGAACGGGGCCAGCGGATTGCGCGATCCCCTCGCACGCGCATGTTCGAGCACTCGTACGACCGCGTCGGCGGTAACGTCAGTGCCGTCGGGCCACTGGGCATCGCGCAGCCGAAAGATATAGCTGCGGCCTCCGTCGATCACGATCCAGCGCTCGGCAAGCGCGGGTTCGACCTGGCCCGCGGCATCGAAGCGGACCAGCCCCTGCGCTGTCGCCCCCATCAGCACCTTGCTCGCATAGGGGAGGGGCGTGTGGCTGGGATCGGCCAGTTTGGCGGGGCCGCCGATCGCGCTGACGGTCACGGGCGTATCGTCGGGATGGCGGTTGCAGCCACCGAGGACCAGAAGCGCGGAGAGCAGCAGGGGAAGGGCGGCGCGGGTCATCGTGTCTCCCGGGGGACGAATTCCTCGCGGGTGTATGTGCGCACCGGCGTGCTGCCAAGAGGCGGATTGCGCAGCCTAGCTAGTCAGATCATTCAGCAGCGCGCTCAGCAGCTTGTCGATTTCGCTGGCGATCCTCGTCAAACCTTCGTCGAATTCCGCGCGCTTCGTGTCATCGCGTTGTCTGGGATCGAGTTCCGCGACGATGAATTGCTTATTGAGCCGGATGACAAGACGAAGACGGTTGGCGCAGTTTACGGCCTCGAACTTGCCCAGTTCGACCAACGGGCCGAAATCGTTCGTCATCGCCTCGAAAGCGTCGAAGGTTGCGAGGCCGTGACTGAGCAGTCTGATGCGATCGTCGCCCTGCGATGACGCGAGCGAAGTCTCGATCTTTCGCCAGGCGTCCTGCATCCACGTGGCTGTGCTGACCAGCGCGCTGCAGTTCCGACTGCCGCGCAGCCGCTCGCGCCGCTCGTCATATTGAGTGGCGAGATAGAAGGCGAGGGCCGGGCCGAGCCCCGCGCCGGCAAAAGTCAGAATGTCGCCGCTGTCGATCTTGTGACCGTTGAAGAGGATGGCGAAGACGGACACCCAGGCCCCGCCAATGACTGCAATCGAAATGGCGGTGATCGCGTCTTTGCGCGTCCAGCGTCCATCGTCCCACAGCTGTTTGGGTATCATGCCCATCACCATCCCCCCGGTGTGCCCATGGTTTTCTAAGCTGTGACTATGGATACAACTCCGGCATCGGTCAAAGCGCCCCCTCCTGGAGCCGGTTAATGGTCGCTCACATCAACTTTGAGTGCCAGGCGTCATTCTGTAAGCCTGCGCTGTCGCTCAGTCGCGCGGACGCGATCCAGCTAAGGGAGATTGTTTAGGGGGATCGAGGCGGTGCAGGGCCAGACGGTGCCGGGATAATGTCGGGAAACAATCATCAGAACGGCCCCGGATGTGCGGCCTTTTCGCAACTGTGATTACAGCTTGCGCGCTGTGGTGCGGACGGCGGGACTTGAACCCGCACTCCCGTTCGGGAAACGGATTTTAAGTCCGTTGCGTCTACCGATTTCGCCACGTCCGCATGCACTGGGCGCGCGCGGACGCAAGCCGATGCGGAGCGCCACGTCAAGCCATGTGCGGCTTAAACGTTGAGCGCGGTGCGCATTTCCTTGCCCGGCTTGAAATAGGGTACGCGCTTGGCGTCGACCTTTACGGCCTCACCGGTTCGCGGATTGCGCCCGACGCGTGCATCGCGCTGGCGCGTCGTGAAGGTTCCGAAGCCGCGAAGTTCGACGCGGCCATTGTCGGCCAGCCGCTGCGTGATTTCGTCGAAGAAAACGGAAACGATGCGCTCCACATCGCGGAGCGCGAGTTCGGGGTTCTCATCGGCGAGACTTTGGACCAATTCCGATCTGATCATCCTGCCCTCCTGGTTCGAATCCGGCATATTGTCCGGCTTCGTTTGCGACCCCCAATAGGACCACCCTAAGCAAGGATATTGATCTCCATCAAGCCTTTGCGAACGCTACCAGCATAATTTTTGAACGATTGGCGGCGAAAACGTTCTGTTTTCGCCGCCAACACGCTTACTTCTCGCCGTCGCGGGCCTTGAGGGCCTCGCCCAGGATGTCGCCGAGCGATGCGCCCGAATCGGACGAACCATATTGGGCGACCGCGCTCTTCTCTTCGGCGATCTGCAGCGCCTTGATCGAGAAGGTCGGCTTTTTCGAACGATCGAAGCCGGTGACCATCGCGTCGAACTTCTGACCGACCTGGAAGCGGTCGGGGCGCTGTTCGTCGCGGTCGCGGCCAAGGTCGCTGCGCTTGATGAAGCCGGTGGCGCCGTCTTCGCCCGCCTGAACCTCAAGACCCGCGTCGCGGACTTCGAGGACGGAGACGGTGACGACATTGCCCTTGTTGAGCTTGTCGCCCGACGCCGGCGCGCCGACCGTCGGAGCACCGCGCTCAAGCTGCTTCATGCCGAGCGAGATACGCTCCTTGTCGGGTTCGACCGCGAGCACGACCGCCTTCACCTGCTCGCCCTTGCGGTGCAGGTTGAGCGCGTCTTCGCCCGAAATGCCCCAGGCGATGTCCGACATGTGAACCATGCCGTCGACATCGTTGTCGAGACCGACGAACAGGCCGAACTCGGTGGCGTTCTTGACTTCGCCCTCGACCGTCGAGCCGACGGGATGCTCTTCCGCGAACTTCTCCCACGGATTGGCCTGCGCCTGCTTGAGGCCGAGCGAAATGCGGCGCTTGTCCTCGTCGACCTCGAGCACGACGACTTCGACCTCCTGCGAGGTGGAGACGATCTTGCCGGGGTGGACGTTCTTCTTGGTCCAGCTCATTTCGGAGACGTGGACCAGGCCTTCGATGCCCGGTTCCAGTTCGACGAACGCACCATATTCGGTGATGTTGGTGACGCGGCCGTTGAGCTTCATGCCGACCGGATACTTGGCCGACGCGCCTTCCCACGGATCGCTCTCGAGCTGCTTCATGCCGAGCGAAATGCGCTGCGTCTCGCGGTTGATGCGGATGATCTGCACCGTCGCGGTATCGCCGATGTTCAGCATCTCTGTCGGGTGGCCGACGCGCTTGTAGGAAAGGTCGGTGACGTGGAGCAGGCCGTCGATGCCGCCCAGGTCAACGAACGCGCCGTAATCGGTGATGTTCTTGACCACACCCTCGATCACCTGGCCTTCGTGCAGCGACTGGATCAGGCCCTGGCGCTGTTCGGCGCGGGTTTCCTCGAGCACCGCGCGGCGCGAAACGACGATGTTGCCGCGCTTGCGGTCCATCTTCAGGATCTGGAACGGCTGCGGCATGTCCATCAGCGGGGTGACGTCGCGAACCGGGCGAATGTCGACCTGGCTGCCGGGCAGGAACGCCACGGCGCCGTCGAGGTCGACGGTGAAGCCGCCCTTCACGCGACCGAAGATCACGCCTTCGACGCGGCTGTTCTTGGCATATTCGGCCTCGAGCGTATCCCAGGCGGCTTCGCGGCGGGCGCGGTCGCGGCTCAGCATCGCTTCGCCGTTCGCGTTCTCGACGCGATCGACATAGACCTCGACCTCGTCGCCGACCTTCAGCTCTGCCTTCTGGCCGGGAGCGGCGAATTCGCGCAGCGGGACGCGGCCTTCGCTCTTCAGCCCGACATCGATGACGGCGAGGTCGTTTTCAATTCCGGTAACGGTGCCGATGACGACGCGGCCTTCGAAGCTGTCGGTATCGCCGAGCGTCTGGTCGAGCATTTTCGCGAAATCATCGCGCGTGGGATTTGCCGTAGTGGCCATTGGTTGGTGTTTCCTGTCTTCGTCGTTTTTCCGGCCAGCCGGTTGGTTCCGGCGGTCTTTGTGGCCGAACTGCCGCGGCGGCCGAATGCCGGTCACGGCATCCATAGGACATTGGTGGTCGTGGATTTCGGCAAAACGCAAATGGCGCGACAACGGACCGGTCCTGCCGGTTCCGTTTCGCGCTCACCATGGCGAGGCGTTCAGGCCTGCGCCGCTTTCCGAGCTTCCACGAGCTCTACCGCCCGCTGGACGGCCGCGTCTATAGAGAGAAAGCTCGTGTCGAGCAAGGCGGCATCGTCGGCCTGGCGCATCGGGGCATCGGCGCGGCGCGAATCGCGTTCGTCGCGCGCCCGGATGTCGGCGAGGACACGATCGTAACTGACATTCGCGCCGTTCCTGCGCAGTTCGTCGTGCCGCCGCCGCGCGCGGATCGCGGGCGTAGCCTTCACGAACAGCTTCACATCGGCATCGGGCGCGATGACCGTGCCGATATCGCGCCCGTCGAGCACCGCGCCGCCCGGCTGGCCGGCGAAGCGCCGCTGACGCTGGAGCAGCGATGCGCGCACCAGCGGATGCGCCGACACGACTGAGGCGACTTTGCCGACATCGTCGGTGCGCAGCCACGGATCGTCCAGCAGGCTGTCGGGAAAATCGCATGCCGCGACGGCATCGGCCTCTTTTTCCGGATCGAGTTCCTCGCGCAGCACCGTCGCCGCGACTGCGCGGTAAAGAAGCCCGGTATCGAGATGGGGCAAGCCGTACCGTTTGGCGAGTGCGCGGGCGATGGTGCCCTTGCCCGAAGCTGCAGGGCCGTCGACGGCGATAATCATGGGATGGTAAAAGACCTTCAGGAACAGATGGCGTCAAGCGTATCGAAAAACGCCGGATAGCTGGTGGCGACCGGCGACACATCGTCGACCGTGACTCCCCTGTCGCTCGCGAGTCCAGCCACCGCCATGCTCATCGCGATACGATGATCCAGTTTCGAGGCGACCCGTGCACCGCCGCGGATCGGATCGCCGCCGGTGCCGGTAATCGCCAGTCCGTCCTCGAACTCTTCGACGCTTACGCCGCACGCCCCGAGCGCGGTCGCCATCGCAGCGATGCGATCCGATTCCTTGACGCGCAGTTCTTCGGCCCCGCGCGCGACGGTGCGTCCTTCGGCGAGCGACGCCGCGACGAACAGCACCGGATATTCGTCGATCATGCTCGGTGCGAGTTCGGGCGGTACCTCGATCGCCGATAGCGGGGCATGGCGCACGCGCAGATCGGCAACCGGTTCACCGCCGACCTCGCGCTCGTCCAGCGAGTCGATATCGGCACCCATCATGCGCAGCGCGGTGACCAGACCCGCGCGCGTCGCGTTCATGCCGACATTGGTGATGGTGACATCAGAGCCGGGCACCACCGACGCGGCGACCATCCAGAACGCGGCCGAAGACGGGTCGCCGGGAACGGTGATTTCCTGTGGGGCGAGTTCGGCCTCGCCGCGAATCGAGATGATGCGGCCATCATCGGTCTGCTCAACCGATACCTCCGCACCGAATCCGGCAAGCATCCGTTCGCTGTGGTCGCGCGTCGGGACCGGCTCGATCACGCGCGTGATGCCCGGCGTGTTGAGGCCCGCGAGCAGCACCGCCGACTTCACCTGCGCGGATGCGACGGGCAGCGTATATTCGATCGGCACCGCGGGGCACAGGCCGCGCATCGTCAGCGGCAGGCGTCCGCCGGGGCTGGCGGTGAAATCGGCGCCCATCCGGCCGAGCGGCTCGATCACTCGGCCCATCGGCCGTTTCGAAAGCGAGGCGTCGCCGGTGAAGGTCGCCGTGATCGGGTGGCTGGCGATCAGGCCCATCAACAGGCGAGTCGAGGTACCCGAATTGCCCATGTCGAGGGCGGTTTCGGGTTGCAGCAGCCCGCCGACGCCGACACCCGCGACCTGCCAGACGCCGTCATCGCCGCGCCGGATGTCCGCGCCCATCGCGCACATCGCCGCCGCGGTGGCCAGCACATCCTCGCCCTCCAGCAGCCCGGTGATTCGGCTTTCGCCGACCGCCAGGCCGGAAAACATCAGTGCGCGGTGGCTGATCGACTTGTCGCCGGGAAGCGCGATTGTCCCGCGCAGCGGGCCGCGCGGCAGGACGGTTAGCGGGCGGGGAAGGGGGTGCGACATCGGACGCGGCTTTTGACAGCGCGCTTGCGCTATGGCAAGGCGCGCGCCACTTTGACGGGACGATCCCGAATTTCATTTATTTCGAAAGGTAAGAGGCGGCACATGGTGAAGCCGGAATGGGGCACGAAACGGACCTGCCCGAAATGCGCGACGCGCTTCTACGACCTCGGCAAGGACGATCCCGTCACCTGCATCGAGTGCGGCAACGAATGGGTGCCCGAGCCGGTGTTGAAGTCGAAGCAGCCGCTGCCGTTCGATTCGGCCAAGACCGACAAGGAAAAGGCCGATAAGGAAAAGGATCAGGACAAGGATCTCAGCGATGACGAGGATCTCGACATCGATGAGGACGACGAAGGTTCGCCCGACGACGACAACGATCTCGGCGGCGACGACGATCTGGGCGTGAAGCGCCCCGACGACGAAGACGACGAAAACTGATTTTTTTGGCGGCGGTGCCAACGCACCGCTTGCCAAGCCGGCGTCGCCTGACTAAAGGGCGACGCCTTCCCACCGGGAACGGGGCCGTAGCTCAGCTGGGAGAGCGTCGCAATGGCATTGCGAAGGTCAGGGGTTCGATCCCCCTCGGCTCCACCATTCAAGCAAAAAATGCGTTGAATATCATTCCCCTTAGGGGGAGCCCCCGAATCCGTCCCTCATTCTGGTCCCTCATTTGCCTAGGCTTTGGTGGGCGATGTTGAGACGCCTGGACAATCCGAGCCGCGCAAAGCGCGCGGGAATCAAGTTCGGAAGGCAGCTGATGGGCCGCTTGCGGACGGGCCGAATTAAGGCGATGCGCTCGAAAGCGGACCTTCTGCCGTTCGTGTCAAAGAACGGTCACTCATTCCGGTAATCCTTGAATCACGCGTTCCGCTCCGACGGCCTGATCTGTCAAAGACACATGCTCGACCGATTGTCAAAAGGACGCCTTCAGTCGCCAGAGAAGATGTGTTCGATATGGCGTTCCCGCTCGTGAATCTTGATGATCAGGGATTTGTCGCCGAACTTCTCTAAGAAATTTTCGAGCATGAAATGTTCGAGATCCATAAACGCGCGCCCATCGATCGGTCGACGCCCTCCGTTTCCATGAAGAACTAGTTGGACGTATCCCTTACAAGTCCCTTGCCAGGAAGTCCTGTAAAGCTAATCAAGGGAGCCGGGAGGGCTTGCATGAAACGGATGTTGTTGGCGACGGCGGCTATGATCGTCGCGGGATCGAGTATGGCGCGCGCGAGCGACAAGGTTTCCTATGCGCCGCCGCCCGCATGGGTGATCGAGCATCCCGTACAAAGCGACGTGAAAGCGAACGATTCGGGGCCCGTTTCAATTCTCTCGCTCGACGTGCAGGTCCGGGAGGACCACGGCGTGGAGTCGCGATTTACCGATTCGATGATCCGGATCAACAATGCCCAGGGTCTTCAGCTGGGAAATGTCGCGCTTGCATGGTTGCCGGAGACGCAGCAGCTTGTGGTGCATAAGATCCTGATCCATCGCGGCGGCAGCGTAATCGATGTTTTGCAGCAGGGGCAAAAACTGACAATCCTCCGCCGCGAACAAAATCTTGAGCAGGCGACGCTGGATGGCGCGCTCACCGCGACGCTTTTTCCGGCCGGGTTGCAGGTGGGCGACGTTCTCGAATTGGCGACCACCATCATATCCAAACAGCCGGTTCTCGGCGACCACAAGGAAGCGCTGTTCGGCCCCGTCAATTTTCGCGCCAATCAGGTCAAGTTCTCGATCAGCTGGCCCGATGGAGAGAAACTGCGTCTCGCCGAAAGCAAGGAAATGCCGCCTTGGCAGCGCAAAGACCAGAACGGATTCGCCACCGCATCGCTATCGCTGACCAATGTCGAGCCGATCGTTCCGCCCAGCGGCGCTCCCCTCCGCTATTCCATTATGCGTACCGCGGAAGCGAGCGATTTCGCATCCTGGGCCGATGTGTCGCATCTCTTTGCACCGTTATATGCAAAGGCGTCCCAAATCCCTGCATCCGGATCGTTACGCGATGCGATCAACGCGATCCGCGCGGCTTCCTCCGACCCCAAGACGCGCGCTGAAGCGGCGCTAAAGCTTGTTCAGGGTCAGGTGCGGTATGTCGCGTTGGAAATGGGGCAGGGCGGGCTGGTGCCTGCCAATGCCACCGATACCTGGTCGCGCCGCTATGGCGATTGCAAGGGCAAGACAGCGCTATTGCTCGGCATTCTGCATGAACTTGGCGTCGAGGCCGAACCAGTGGTGGTCAACAGCGTTCTTGGAGACATATTGCCGGAAAGATTGCCGTCCGTTGCCTTGTTCGATCATATCCTGGTGCGTGCGACGATTGCCGGGAAGTCTTATTGGTTGGATGGCACGCGCCAAGGAGACAATAACCTCGACCGCATCGAGGTTCCGAATTTCGGCTGGGGACTGCCGATCAGCACCGGTGCCGCCGACCTGATCAGGATCCTCCCACCACCCCTTGTGAAGCCATCGGACGATCTCACGATTGAACTGGATGGTCGCAACGGTCTGTTCGGTCCCGTTCCCGCGCATATCTCCGAGATCTTGCGCGGGGATACGGCATATTCGTTGCAGCAGTCGACATCGGCGCTGACCGGTGATGCCCGGGAAAAGGCGTTGCGAGACTATTGGTCGAACCAGTTCGATTTCATCAAGCCGACAAAAACCGATTTCTCCTATGATCCGGCAACCGGCGAAGCGCTGGTCACTTTGGACGGGATCGCGACGCTCGATTTGAGCGGTGGATATTACGAAACCGACGGCACGGGCGTCGGCTATCGCGCCGATTTCTCGCGAATGGACGGTTCGAACAAAGATGCGCCGTTCCGCGTCGATTATCCGACGTTCAGCCGGACACAAGAAACGATCCTGTTGCCGCCCGATTTTCCGAAAGGCGCTATCGGCGCGTCGGCAAATGTCGACGAAACCGTGGCTGGGGTGACCTACAAACGAAAGGTGACGCTCGACAAGGACAAGTTCGTCATCGTGCGCTCTTCGCGCAGCATAGCTCCCGAATTTCCAGCGAGCGATGCACAGGCCGCGCAAAAGCGGCTTCGAGCATTGAACGACGCGACGGTCTATCTACGCGTTCCGCCCGGTTACAAGCCGTCTGCCGCCGATATCAAGACCCTGACATCCGACGACCAGAGCGTCGACAAACTTCTGAGCAACGGGAACGTTCTTCTCGATGCTGGAAAATATGCAGATGCCCTAAAACAATTTACAAGGGCGACCGATCTGGCCCCCGATGATCAGACGGCCTGGACGGACCGCGGGCTTGCCGAAGCGTGGCTAAAAAAATTTCCAGAGGCGAGCGTTTCGCTCGATCGCGCCGCATCCAAGGGGCCGGCGACGATCTATATTCATCACGGTCGTGGTTTGCTTGCGGAACTGCAGGGGGACAACAAGACGGCGATCACCGAATTTTCGGCCGCAATCGCATCGCAACCGGATGATGTTTTTGCACTGGCCCATCGCGCATCTGCTCGGCTCAGCATTTCCGATTTTCATGGAGCAATCGCAGATACAGACAAGATACTTTCGGGAAATGCGAAGAATGGCCAGGCATATTGGCTAAAATTCCAAGCTTTTCTTGGGCTCGATGACGAGGCGCAAGCGGAAGACGTGATAAAGACGATGCTTGCGGCGATACCTGACGATCCTCAAGCAAAGATTAACGCAGCATCGATGTACTCCCAACTCGATCAGAAAGAGAAGGCACGGGCGCTGCTCAGTAGCCAATCAACCGATGTATCGCCAGCGCAACGGGCATATCTGGAATCAATGCTGCACGACGATTCTGACGTGGAGGCGAAAGAACGCGATCTGGATAAAGCGATAGCACTGAAGCCTGACGAACCCGCTGCATATATGGCGCGCGCAGTGCTGAGGCGGCAGCAGTCCGATTTTTCCGGCGCTCTGGCAGATGTGAACAAAGTTCTTTCGCTCAATCCCAAGGACGGCAACGCCTATTTGCTCAAGGCTAATATTCTTTCATCGATGGGGCGACCGGCGGCGGTCGTCGATGTCGCCAAGCAGGTGGCCGAGGCGATTCCCGAAAACGGCTACGGCCATGTTGTCGCAGCAAAAATCTATTCGCACTTTGACATGCGCAAAGAAGCGCTGGCCGAAATCGACGCGGCGCTGAAAATCGAACCTGAGCCCTATATTTATCTCAATCGTGCCGACGTAATGGATCCGACCGATTTGGACGGTCGTATCGCGGAAGCGCAAAAAGCCCTTATTTTGCAACCCAACATGGAGAGTGCACAGTCCTATATTGCGGGTCTTTTGGAGAAGAAAGGTGACTATAGGGGTGCGATTGATTGGTACGACAAGTTAATTGCCAAACACCCCGATGATCTAAAAGACTATGGAGTCGGACGGGGCATTGCGAAGTGGAAAGCCGGAAACAGGGCCGGCGCGCAAAGTGATTTCGCGGCGGCGGCGGCTCAAGCGAAAGAATCCAGCGACTTCAACAATATCTGTTACGAATTGGCGTCCGCAGGTGTCGCGCTAGATGCTGCGCTGAAATATTGTAACATTGCCCTGATAAAGTTTCCGGACAATCCCGCCTATCTCGACAGCCGAGCTCTGACGCTGCTCAGGATGCATCGTAACCGGGATGCGATCGTCGATTACGATGCCGTTTTGGCAAAGAGCCCGAACAATTCCAGCTCGCTAATGGGTCGCGCGATCGCTGAGGCTGAGCTCGGTCAAACAGAGCGAGCAAAAGCCGATGCAAAAAGGGCGGTGGCGCTTTCACCCACGATCGTGCAGGACTTTCAGATGATGGACATCGTTTTGCCGCCCACATTGAAAAATTGATCTCCAATAAAATCTCGACACCTTCGAGCGACGCTCATCGCTGCAAGATTTTAGAGAATCTTTACGATTTTATCGCGGCTGCAGAGTGGAGACAGGCGCAACGTTGAACACACTGGTATTCGATGCAGGCCCGCTTGACGTGACC
>NZ_JAGRQC010000014.1 GCF_018122655.1 Stakelama marina | reverse complement strand
CCCGGCTCGATCACCACGTCATAGGTTTCGGCAACGCCGATCTGGAACTCGTCGGTGTCGACGGGGCGGACATTCTGCCCGTCGGCGGCGACCACCGTCATCGGAAGGCCGGGAATACGGATGTTGAACAAGGTCATCGCCGAGCCGTTGATGATCCGCAGCCGCACCCGCTCGCCGGGGTTGAAGGCGAATTCCATGCCTTCCTTCGGCCCATGCCCGTTGACGAGATAGGTATAGGTCGATCCCGTCACGTCGGAGATGTCGGTCGGCATCATCCGCATCTTCGCCCATTCGCGGCGCTGCTTTCCGGTGAGCGGGTAATCGTCGGTCCAGCTCGTCTGCTGGTAATTGAAATAGCCCTCGCCCTTTTTGAGCTTTTCAAAGATCGTGTGCGGTGAAAGCGGTGAAAATTCGCTCAGCAGCAGGACATATTCGCGGTCGGCCTGCACCGGATCGGGACCGGCGGGATCGATGACGATCGGGCCGTAATGCCCCGCCTGTTCCTGAAGCCCGGCATGGCTGTGCCACCAATAGGTGCCCGACTGGCGTACCGGAAAGGTAGCGGTGAAGGTGCCGCCCGCGGGGATGCCGGGAAAGCTGATGCCCGGCACGCCGTCCATCTGGAACGGCACGAGCAGCCCGTGCCAGTGGATCGAGGTATCGGTGTCGAGCGTGTTGGTGATGTTGAG
>NZ_JAGRQC010000013.1 GCF_018122655.1 Stakelama marina | reverse complement strand
AAGCCACCGCGTATTTCGCCAGGGATGCAAAGTGAGATACGCATTTGTTGCCGAGCATCGTGACCAGTTCCGGGTTCGATCGATGTGTCGGTGCCTGCGCATCCAGCCCAGCGGCTTCTATGCTTGGCAGAAGAACCCACTGAGCCAACGGGCCCGGGAAGACGTTCGGCAGACGAAGTTGATCCGGCAAGCCTGGAACGACAGCGGCAAAGTCTATGGCTACCGCAAGTTGCACGACGACCTACTGGATCAAGGCGAGACCTGCTGCCCGAACCGTTGACCAGGCTGGCAGGTATCAAGGCGCAGATCGGCTACAAGCGTCGGCCGGGGAGCTATGGCGGCAAGCCATCCCTGGCGGTCGACAATACTCTGGACCGGCAGTTCGACGTCGCTGCCCCCGACAAGGCCTGGGTGACCGACATCACCTACATCCGCACCCTGGAGGGCTTTGCCTATCTGGCTGTCGTGATTGATCTCTATTCCCGCCGCGTGGTGGGCTGGTCGATGCAGAGCAGGCAGACCACCGATGTGGTGCTGCAAGCACTGCACATGGCGGTATGGCGGCGCAAGCGGAAGCAGCGGGTGCTGATCCATTCGGATCAGGGCTCGCAGTTCACCAGCATGGACTGGGCGGCCTTCATCCGGGCTCACAATCTTGAGCATTCGATGAGCCGGCGCGGCAACTGCCATGACAACGCGGTAGCCGAGAGCTTCTTCTCGTCGCTCAAGCGAGAGCGCATCCGGCGCCGGACCTACAAAACGCGCGACGAAGCCC
>NZ_JAGRQC010000012.1 GCF_018122655.1 Stakelama marina | reverse complement strand
CGTGGAAGGTTTTCGGAAGAGCAGATTATCGGGGTGCTGAAGGAGGCAGAAGCGGGCGCGAAGACCGCTGACCTGGCCCGGCGGCACGGTGTATCTGAAGCAACGATCTACAACTGGAAGTCGAAGTATGGCGGGCTGGAGGTATCCGAGGCCCGGCGGCTGAGGGAGTTGG
Source organism: Stakelama marina (assembly GCF_018122655.1). GTDB lineage: Bacteria > Pseudomonadota > Alphaproteobacteria > Sphingomonadales > Sphingomonadaceae > Sphingomonas > Sphingomonas marina. The sequence goes on along the minus strand of NZ_JAGRQC010000012.1, from coordinate 898 downwards.
AGAGCGAGAATGCCAAGCTCAAGCGGCTGCTGGCCGATGCGATGCTGGATCAGGCCGCGTTGAAGGATCTTCTGGCAAAAAAGTTCTGACGCCCGCCGCCAAGCGGGAAGCTGTCGCTCATCTCCAGGCATGCCACGGGATGAGCGAACGGCGGGCGTGCCGTGTCATCGATGCCGATCGCAAGAGCGTGCGTTATCGTTCCACACGGGACGATGATGCCGCCTTGCGCGAGAAGCTGCGCGAGTTGGCCAACCAGCGCCGCCGGTTCGGCTATCGCCGTTTGCATATCCTGCTGCGCAGGGAGGGAATCATGATCAATCGGAAGAAGACCCAGCGGCTCTATCAGGAGGAAGGGCTTGCGGTCAGGCGGCGGCGCAGCCGCAGGCGTGCTGTCGGCACGAGGGCGCCTGCTCCGGTGCTGGCGCTGCCGAACCAGCGCTGGAGCCTCGACTTCGTGCATGACCAGATAGCGTCGGGTCGGCGGTTCCGCGTGCTCAACGTGGTCGATGACGTGACCCGGGAGTGCTTGGCCGCGGTGCCGGATACCTCGATCTCCGGGCACCGTGTTGTGCGCGAGCTGACACATCTGATCGCCCAGCGGGGCAAACCCGGAATGATCGTCAGCGACAACGGCACCGAGCTCACCAGCAATGCCGTACTCGCGTGGTGCGGTCAGATCGGGGTGGAGTGGCATTACATCGCGCCGGGCAGGCCGATGCAGAACGGCTACGTCGAGAGCTTCAACGGACGGATGCGCGACGAGCTGCTCAACGAGACCCTGTTCATGAGCCTCGCACATGCCCGGGTCGAGATCGCGGCTTGGGTGGAGGACTACAACCGGGAGCGGCCGCACTCGTCTCTCGGATACGCAACACCGGCGGCGTTCGCCGCCGAACTG
>NZ_JAGRQC010000011.1 GCF_018122655.1 Stakelama marina | reverse complement strand
AGAACCAGGCGCGCAGCCCGAATACGAGGTTGGTCGTGCTGACGCTGTCGCCGCGCGCTCGGGCGAAATCGGCGCCATGGCCGACCCGCCATTCCTGCGCCACACCGATATAGGGCGCGAATTCACGCGCAAATTCGTAACGCAGCCGCAGCCCGGCTTCCGCCTTGTCGAGGCCCGCGCCGACACCCAGTTCGGGAATATCCTGCGCCGACAGATTCAGTTCGGCGCGCGGTTGCAGGATCAGCCGCTGCGTGATCCGCTGGTCGAGCTCACCCTCGATCCGCGCAGTCAGCTCGCCCTTGTCGGACAGGAACGCCTCGGCGCTCGTTTCGAACTGATAGGGCGCCAATCCCTGTACGCCGATCACCGCATGGGTGCGCGACGGGCCGGCGAAATCATGGCGCACGCCCGTCTGCAGGTCGAACCATGGGCCGATCGCATGGCTCCATAATGCCTGGACCTCGGCCTGTTCGGCCTCTCCGCCGAAGGTGCCTTCGCCCTCGCTCCTGATCCAGAGCTTGTCGATATCGCCGCCGTACCAGGCCTGGCCTTCCCACAAATAGCCGTCGGCGCCATCGCGCGCGCGATATTCGAGGCGGTCGACCATCACCTTGGCATAGGTCTGCCCGCCAAGCCCGTGCTTCAGTTCGTCGCGAGAGGCGCGCATCGCGTCGGCGCCCCAGATCGCGTCGGCCGCACGCGCGGGGCCGGTGCCTGCTTCGGGCGGAGGAGGGGTGGGCGTGGTCGGCGCCCGGGGACGGTCGCCCATGTCCATCTGCTGCATCGAGGGCATCGGTTGCGCCGGCTCGGCGTCGGGCTTGGCCGCGGGCATCTCCATTGCGCCATGCTGGTCGTGCGATGCGGGCGGCGCCGGTGTCGGCGAGGGGGCCGGTTGCGGCATTGCCATGTCGTGCCCGCTATGTTGCGCAAGCGCCGGGCTGGCGAGCGCGATGGCGGGTAGGGCGGCGGACAGGAAAAGCATCGTCTTCATGCCGCGTCCTCCTCGGGTGCCGCGACCGTGACGATCTGAAACATCCCGGCGTGCATGTGGTAGAGCAGGTGGCAGTGAAAGGCCCAGTCGCCGAACTCGTTGGCGGTCAGGTCGTATTCGGCGATGCCGCCCGGCTGAACGATGACGGTATGCTTGCGCGGCTGATGGGCCGGTTCGGCGCCGTTGACGAGCTCGAAGAAATGGCCGTGCAGATGGATGGGATGCGCCATCATCGTGTCGTTGACGAGCTTCACCCGCACGCGTTCATTATTGGCGAAGCGGATCGGGTCGTCGCTGACGGCGGAGAATTTCTGCCCGTCGAACGACCACATATAACGGTCCATGCTGCCGGTGAGATGGATTTCCAGCAGGCGCGACGGCACACGCAGATCCGCGTTCGGCTCGAGTGCCGCAAGCTGTTTGTAGTTTAGGACGCGGTGTCCGACATCGGACAGGCCGATGCCCGGATCGCCCATCCGGTCGACCGGATGCATCGCGACCATGCCGACGCCGGGGCCGACCTTGACGTCGGCGGGAAGCTTCGACGTGTCGCGCATCGACATGCTGCCCATGTCCATGCCGCC
>NZ_JAGRQC010000010.1 GCF_018122655.1 Stakelama marina | reverse complement strand
CTTTAGTATATCGCGCTCCTCGGTCACCCGGGCCAGCTCGCGCTTCAACTGGCGGATCTCAGCATCCTTGCTGGCATCGCCAGACACCACCTTCGCCAGTTGTCGCTTCCATGCGTACAGCGAATGCTGACTGACGCCGAGCCGCTCGGAAACCTCCGCTACCGGATACCCGCGCTCGGTGATCTGGGCCACCGCATCACGCTTGAACTCATCGCTGAAATTGGGCTTCCCCATCGTCGCCTCCTGTCCTCAAAATTAGGATAGAAGGCGTCCAGAAATCTAGGGGCTACTCGCTCTAAAATCACAGTTCTGCCAAAGTAGTGCTAATATCTAGCATTAGAATCGCACAATTTAGTTTTCGATTTGTTAGAATTCTGGTGGCTACGGCACCAGAGCATGCTACGATACCAAGACTGATTTTGATCCACTTGCGAATGACTAAGAATGTCATTTTTCTTGAAGTGTATATCCTCCGCGCAACCGCATAGTGCTGTCATTGACAGACATAGAAACGCAAAATATCGCCTTCTCATAAATAAATTCCGATAGATGCTTTATGGATGAGCAATTGAAGTGCGCTTATGAATCGATCGTAGCGATGATTATATTCTGACTACGTGATAATAAATTTCTTAACCTATGTGCGTATCACGAAGCGCAATATTTTTCAGCATTTTCAATAAAACTTTTGTAACACTAATTGCTTGGCTTCACCATTGCATAGGCCCAGTTTGACCACTGTTCCCGGCGCTTGTTTAGCCCAGTCCTGCAACATTGGAGAGCTTGCAACCTCTCCGGCGGGGTGGCCGTTGACGGAGCAGATTTCATCGCCTGCATGCCACCCCGACCGCTCAGCAGGACTGTTAGCCATCACATGCACGACTAGCGCCGCATTTTTGCCGTAAGCAACTTGAAGTCCACTGCGCGACTTCTGAACAGGATCAGGACGATTGCCAGAGGGAGAGAAAGATGCGGCATGGTGAGCGAAATCCAAATACGAATTAAATCGCCTAACAACTCTAAGCCCTGCGATGGCGTCCACTCCGAGTTTTTTAGTTAAGCCATTGTTAGCATCTTCCTGTAGACCGATGTCATGTAAATCGGACCCAAGGACATTCATATCTGGAACGATGCTGAAATGGCTGATTTGAATCGTTCCGTCGACAGATGCGGATGCCAGGGTGGTTTGTAAATTCCCCGCGGGAACCATCGAACTATACAAGCTCGGACTTACCACGAAATCAGAATTCATTCCCGTGTCTAATGCAACCCTCAAAACCTTTCCATTTACCGGGATCTGAACAACCGGCACGCCATTCCCGATGTCAAGTTTATAAACTTTGACAATATCTCTGCCGCTAGCCTGGGTGCTCGGCCTCGGCGCGTTGATGCTGATTCGCATCCTACTGAAGTCGAGAAAAATCGAGTTGGATTTGAGTGGAGTGAAGCCCAGTATGAGAGAAAATGCTGCACCCGATGAGCTACTAAGCGTGGAAAGATCCGATGCGCGACCCGTCAATCCATTCAACTGAACTCCCGCCATCGAAATATCGAAACCGGAGGTTTTCTCTAGATCAGCGGTATGCGAGGCTGTATCCACCGTGGTTCGGCCATATCGGCTAAGACTCAGCCTCTCCGCCAATTTGATGTCAAATAAAATCACTGAAGAGCCTGAGTCCAAGAAAGCCTTTTGAGCAGATCCGTCGACAATGACGTTCGCGATGAGCAACCCATTTTTGTCGATCGTGAGATCGTTGTTTGCTTCACTTGGATGTTTGGCAGCGCTGAACTCTTCTGTCCGGTGGTTCAAGGTTTGCGACGAAACCGGAACAATAGGGATCGCTATTGCGATTAGCAGAAACGCTATGATGGATCGCTCGATCGAGCTTTGATGGCGGTTGCCAATCATAAGAATAGTCCTTGCGCGGCCGTTGGTGGCGATGACTTGGAGATGCGTTACACTCTATGGAGAAAGCGACGCAGATCGCTCTGCGCCGCTATAAGATAGGATCAAGTTAGAATTTGATCGTTACACGTATCCCGACCGTACCCCCTCCTTCGGAAATGCCACCCCCGACCTGCGTCCCGCCGCCGGTGTCCACTCCAACACCATACAGGGTCACGTCAGACCCACCAGGACCAGCGGGCAGGCTCCAGCTAATCGGCATGATTTCTACACCGCCGCAAACTTGATCGAGCTCGGCTTGGGAAATTTTTTCCATTTTGTCCTCCTGTAGTCGGTGGTAGACACCGGTGAATGCCATCTGCCAAAAGCGTGCGTTGGGCACTCTGCCCCTCACTGCCGTTTCATAGAAATTTGCAAAATCGCGTTTGACGAGCGGCAAACGATGGAGTCCGATTTCAATCGGGAAGAAT
>NZ_JAGRQC010000001.1 GCF_018122655.1 Stakelama marina | reverse complement strand
CAGCGGGCCAACCTTTGACCGGCAACCATCAGGGAAGTACGTCACCAAGCTATTGCATTTGCGACCGGCGCCAGCCTATTGGCAGCCTGCTTGTTCGGTTCGCACCACGTCCTTTCAATGGCCGGAATGGAAAATAAAATGATTTGTCGAAAGCGCAAAATTATTTTCGTTCATATCCCTAAGTGCGGCGGAACTTCAGTCGAAGATTGTATTTGGACGGGCGACAAATCGAAGCGCACCGAACAGGATCTTTGGATGGGCGTAAAGTACCCGTTTTGGAAACCAACTCGAAATAAATATCAGACCGGCGGACTACAACATCTCACCGCACAGCAAATCCGTCAGGAGATAGGTCATGACTTGTTTTGTGGCTGCTTTAGGTTTGCCGTCGTTCGAGAACCGCTTGCGCGGATCGTGTCTCAGTACAAATATATGAAGCGACGCCACGATCTCCGAAAATTGATCAAGATGAATGAAAACGATTCCTTTTCTCATTATCTGGATTTGATAAGCAAGAAAAGTCATGTGCAATGGAAGCCTCAGGCAGACTTCATATTGGATCGGGATGGTTCAATGCTGGTCGACCGTGTTTACAGGCTAGAAGATATTTCGACCGATATGAGCGATCTATCTCGCAATGTCGGCTTAGACTTTGAGCGACTGCCCAAGCACAATACCACGGCCGACATGGAACCGCCGGTAATTACCAACGCGGACCGAGAGGAAGTCGCGATGATGTTCCGTAAAGACTACGAGATCCTCGATTATGCGGTCAGCGACATGCTGGCGACGACCAAATAGCGCGTTGCCGGTTCCGTTCGGGAAGTCGCCCGGTCCGTTCTTCGGCTAATTCGTGATTTTGTCGCGAATTGGCCTCCATCCCGCTATTCGCATCTGCTCGAGATTTCTGACAATACTGGCCTGCGCCGGATCGTTAGCAATTGACGTGACCCCATATCTCCCCCAGCTGGGATTAGAGCCGGGCGGTTGTTGTGCACTGCTACCCAACAATGGACCAAGCCGGTCTGGAGTTTTTCGCCTTTCCCAGGTCCGGTGGGCTGGTCTCACCGGCTGAGGGTGCCAGCATGATCGGGGGGGATATTCCCGATCGCGCTGTGCGGTCGCTCTTCGTTGTAGTGTCTACGCCAGGCCTCGAGCTTTTCGCAAGCATCTTGCAGCGACAGGAACCAGTGGGCGTTCAGGCACTCGCTGCGCAGCTCGCTGTTGAACGCCTCGATGCACGCTTTGTCCGTGGGCTTGCCAGGGCGGGAGAAGTCCAGGATCACACCGCGCTGGTAAGCCCACAGATCCATGTCCCGCGAGATGAACTCGCTGCCATTGTCCACCCTGATCGTCTTCGGATAGCCGATCTTCCTGCATACCTGTTCCAGCGTGGCAACTACGTCTTCGCCCGGTAACTGAACCGGGGATCGATCACCGGTGATAGCCGGGAGTAGGTATCGACCACCGTCAGGATGCGCAGCTTTCGACCTGTCGCCAGCTGGTCATGCACAAAGTCCGTCGCCCAGACATCGTTCGGCCTGATCGCTGGAGCACGATCCTCACGCAGCTTCGCCTTGACCCGTTGCTTGGGCGTCTTGTTCCGCAACTGCAGGCCCAACTCTCTGTAAAGCCGATAAACCTTCTTCAGGTTCACAGCCCAATCATCCCGGCGCAGGATGTAGTGCACCCGCCGGTAGCCGTAGCGGACGTGCGTCTCGCAGATCTCCTTGATGCGCTTCTTCAGAATGGCCGGATCAGTGCGGCGGGACCGGTAATGATAGGTCGAACGATCAAACTGCAAAGCCGAACATGCCCGGGCGGATAGTCACCTGCCAGTCCTGCCGAACCGCGTCGATAAGCTCGCGCTTCCGATCCGGCCTCAGAGCTTTCGCTTGATAACATCCTGCAGCATCTCGCGACCCAGTGGCAGGTCGGCCACGATCTTCTTCAGCCGGCCGTTCTCGTCTTCCAGTTCACGCAGCCGCCGCGTCTCCGATGGCATCAGCCCTGCGTACTTCTTCTTCCAGTCGAAGTAGGTCGCCTGGCTGATCCCCGCCTTGCGGCAGATCTCCGCCACCGGCGTGCCTTCCTCCCCCTGCTTGATGACGAACGATTTCTGCGCGTCCGTGAATTTCGATGCCTTCATGCCGTAGCTCCTCGTCCAGCCAAGGATGTCTACGGCGGAAAACTCTAACCCGAAATGGTCCAGGATTCGGGTGGCAGAGCATTGGGCTGGACGGTTTGTTGCGTTGCGACAGGCTTGAAATTGGTTTCGCCTTGCGGGATAAGATCGTACCGATGGACCGGAGAACCCTTTGAAGCTCCCAGATTTCCTTGTCGTTGGCGCTATGAAGGCCGGAACGACAACGCTTTACCGTGATATTTTGCGGCATCCGCTCGTCTTTCTTCCTTCCCAGAAAGAGCCTGACACGCTGGTGCGGTTTGCCGAGCCAGGGGAGATACGCGATGACTGGAGCCGATTGTTCGCGGATGCAAAATCGGGTCAGATAAAGGGGGAGGCTTCGACCGCCTACGCCAAGCGTCCCGACCATGAAGGCATAGCCGAACGCGCGTTTTCAGTTTGTGGTTCTCAGCTCAAGATCATTTATATCAAGCGCGATCCCGTCGAGCGCCTCGTCAGTCATTATCGCCATGAATTAGCTCATGGAACCGTGACGGGTGACATCAACGATGCGATCCATCGCTTTCCCCGTCTGATCGATTACAGCCGCTACGCTTGGCAGATCGAACCTTGGAAAAGGGCATTTGGTGATGCCAACGTGCTCGAAGTAGACCTAGCCACCTATTCGGAAAATCGCGCGCTCGGCGCGGCTGCGGTAATCGAATTTCTCGGCCTCGACCCTTCGGCGCTTCCCGCGATCGATCCCTCGAACATCGCCAACCGCGCCGACGAGGCGAAGCGGCTTAAAAACCCGGCGATGCAGGCGTTCATCACATCGAATTTTTACCAGCGACGGATCCGCAGTCTGTTTTCGGCCGATCTCCGCGAACGTGTTCGGCGAGCGATGCTGCCGGCGATCAAGGCCGTAGATGCGTCGCTGACAGACGAAAGCCTCGCATACATTCATGACGTATTGGCGTCCGAGACCGTGGTGGAGGCCGACCACGCGCCGGCGAGTGCAAGATGACCGAAATCTTGCCAGGCGGACGGTTCGACTCAAAGCGGAGATCCCGCAGCTTCACCTGGAAGAATATCATTTTGCGGGCGCTCTGGGCATTGTGCTGGATGCTGCTTTGCCGCTGGAACCCGCCGCAACTCTATGCCTGGCGGCGACTTGTTCTCAATCTATGGGGTGCGAAAGTCGCCAAGGGTGCCCGCGTTTATCCATCTGCCTATATCTGGTATCCGTCCAATCTCGAAATAGGTGAAGGCGCCGTTCTTGGCTGGAACGTTCACTGCTATTGTATGGCGAAGGTCGTTCTTGAACCTTACGCCGAAGTCGCGCAATTTGTACATCTGGTCACCGGCACTCATGATTTCGATAGCGAGACGTTTCAGCTTCAGACCCGTCCGATCCGCATTTGCTCCCACGCATGGTTAGCCTCGTCATCCTTCGTGGGCCCCGGCGTAACTGTGGGTGAAGGCGCTGTGTTGGGTGCGCGCGGGGTGGCCATGAAGGATTTGGAGCCTTGGACGGTTTACGCCGGCAATCCTGCGGTCGAGATACGCAAGAGGAGCAGATTCCTGTGACTGGAGGTACTCCTGGAATGCGGGTCTTTCTGACGGGAGCCTCCGGCTTTATCGGCGGGGAAGTCGTCAAGATTCTGCAGTCGAAAGGGTACGAGATCGCGAACTACGACATCGCGCCTCCACATTTCCCGGAGCAGACCGACTGCTGGATCGAAGCCGACGTTAGGGACAAGCAACGTCTCGATTTGGAGGTGGCGAACTTTGACCCGCATTATCTGATCCATTTGGCAAGCGACATCGACGTCGCAATTACGGAACTTGATCAATTCACGACGACCATCGACGGCACGTCCAACGTGATCGAAGCGGTGGCCAAGGCGAAAAGCCTGAAGCGGTTTGTTCACATATCGACACAATTCACCGTAATGCCGGGCATTGCGCCGCCGGATGAGAGCTATTTGCAACCTTATACGGTGTATGGAGAAGCCAAGGCCGAGACGGAGCGCCGGCTGCGTGTGGCCGATTTGTCGGTGCCTTGGGTGATTTTGCGGCCAACCATCATCTGGGGACCACACCATCCAAGCTTCGCCAACCAGATTTTCCGCCATATCGCCACGGGTCGTTATCTGCATCCGAAAGGTTCGGAGCCAATCATGCGCGCATTCGGCTATGTCCGAAACGTCGCCGCCCAGATGGTTTGGTTCATGGAAATGCCGGCGTCTGCGAGCAATCAACGGGTCTTTTATCTCGGTGACGATACCATCGATTACGATCGCTGGGCCGATGCGTTCTCGGTCGAGCTCGCGGGGCGGCGCGCTCGCCGAATTCCGAAATGGCTGCTGTTGTTGATGGGCCGGGCAGGGGACCTAGTCAAGAAGCTGGGCCTCCCGTCCCCGATCGATTCGGGACGAGCCTTTCGAATGAGCACATCCAGCGCCGTCGATCTCGATCGTACCCTGCGGCTGGCCGGGCCGGTTCAGGTGTCTTTTGAAGACGGCGTTGCAGAGACGGTCGCCTGGTTGCGCGAAAAAGACCCGGATCTGTTCGGCAAGGGCAAATAAGAGTCGGCTCCTTCCCGCAACAGGTTTGAAGAAAGGCCTCGGGAAAGTCGTTGTGGAGGCACACTCCCGGCAAGACGAGTGAGCCTGGCGACATTTGCCTCCAGAAGCGCTTCGTCTCCCGGCGACCTCGGTCGTGCGCCGAAACGAAGCAGGTCATGCGGCGCACCCACGGAATCGGCAATCCAGGTGGCGACGTCGCGAATGCAAACCGATTGTCCGGTGCCGATGTTGATAACCGGATCACTGCCCAGATCGACGATGCCGGCGAGATGCATCATTGTCGCGCATACATCATCGACATGAACGAAGTCACGACGTTGGGTACCGTCCGAAAGGTCGACCGGACGGCCGGCATCCAGCGCCTCGATGAGTGCAGTAAAGAGGCGGTTTGGCGCCTCGCCGGGACCATATACGCCAAACAAGCGCAACACTGCGATGTCAAGCCCGTATTTTGGACCGTAGGCTAAAGCATATCTTCCGCTGGCAAGCTTGGCGATGCCGTAAGCAGTACTTGGCATGCACCGATCGGTTTCAATTAGCCTTCCGGCGCGACCATATTCCGACATGCTGCCGGCCAAGAGGATGCGAGTACCGGAAGGCGCCGCCGCGATCAGGTTCGCCACCATGGCTACGTCGCAGCCGATCACCGTTGCGTCATGAGCTTGCGAAGCGGAAACGCCCGTGGCAGCGAGATGAAAGATCGTATCCGGCTGGTCGCGCTCAATCGCCCGTGCCACTGATCTCGCGTCGAGCAGGTCCGTCTGTGGCCGGGACCAGGGACTGACCGTGCAGCCGTTCGATTCGAGATGGCGCACGAGCCGACGACCGATAAAGCCGCTAGCCCCGGTAACGGCAATTCTGCCGATTTCACGGCCAAGGCTAGCCATGCCGCCTCTGGGATAGAATAGACTCATAGGCATCGATCAGGCGCACTGCGACCCGATCCCACGTATAGCGTGCCGCGACGACGTTCTTCGCGCATCCACTCATCTGCTCGAGGGCGGCATCGTCTGCGGATAAGATTTGCCGGAGACCGTTCGCCAGGCCGTCGACGGTTGCTGGAACCACATATCCGGCGCCATCATCTTCGACCTCCTGCATGTGGCAAGTATTCGTGATCAACAGCGGGATGCCAGCGCCCGCGGCTTCGACAATGGCGATTGAGAAGCCTTCCTGATGCGAAGGCAATGCAAAAATATCGGAAACAATGAAGACGCTTTTCGCTTCAGGCCCCGACAACTCGGTCGTCAGTGCAATATTCGCCCCACCGAGCTGAGCGATCTGCGATCTGACTTTTGCTTCATATTCGCGGTCTTGGGCGATGGCAGCCGCAAAGAGGCCGGCCTTGGGGAATTCATGGCGTACTCGGCCAAAAGCGTCGATCAACAGGTCGAGCCCCTTTTTGGGATGCAGGCGACTGAAGAAGAGAACCGTCCGGTCCCAGTCGCCCAACTCAGGGTATTGCCGCAGCAGCTTTGCCTGTGCTGATTGCGGATCTGGTATGTGCAGCGGCGAAAAGCCATTCGGCATGATCACCACCTTGCCAGGCAAGCCGAGATGCGCAGCTTCGTTGGCTTCATCCTGGGTACCATACAGAATGGCATCTGTGCGACCGAGCATAGCGCCAGTACCGAAGAAACGCTGCGCAATCCTTTTCTTCCAGGAAGATTGGCGGAGCTGCCAGCGGTCAAGCATGCCATGTGGCGATACCAACACCGGCTTACCTGCCGCGCGAAATACGGCTGCGGCATCGGCCAGCGCTGTTTCCCAGATGCAATGGATGTGAAGGACGTCAAAATCGTCCGTACGCTGGGCAATATAGCGCCGAAGCGCAGCGCTGCGACCGATCTGACGCGGAAAGTCAGGTCGGAAAAGGTGCAACGCAATGTCAGCATCCGGCAAATCAGGCCATGCAGATCGCGTGTCGGGTTCGTCCTGTGGAAATCCCAACGCGACGATTTCAACCTGACATCCGGCCCGAGCAAGTGCCACCGCACTGCCATTGACCACGCGCGGCGGTCCGCCGTTACGCGGGTGCATGCCCGGGCATATCATCAAGACCCGGATTGTCATTTGATCAGGCCGATTCCGGTCGAGCCCAGCGCACATCGAGTTTCGCAGCGTCGGCCATGTAGGTATCGATTTGTGCGTCCGTCAGTGAACGAATGTCGGCGCCTTCGAACCATTTTCTGTACCAGAAGGCAGTTTCGGCAATCGTCCGATCGAATTCCCATACCGGAAACCAATCGAGCTCCGTTCTTGCTTTTTCGATGTTTAGCGAAAGTGCGATCGCTTCTTTTGGCGCGCCAGCTTCATTCAAGTGAATAGCGGATCCCGATCCCCATTTGGTCAAGAGGGTATCGACGAGTTGCTGTACATTTCTGATATTGTCCTGATCGGGGCCAAAGTTCCAACCTTTGTCGACCGGGGCGCCGCCGCGTAATTGACTTCCAAGCAATAAATAACCGCTCAGCGGCTCAAGCACGTGTTGCCAAGGTCTCGTTGCGAGCGGATTGCGAGTGCCGATCGGCTCATCTTTGGTGAGCGCTGCGATGCAATCGGTAATGATGCGATCCGCCGCCCAGTCGCCCCCGCCAATCACATTCCCAGCGCGACCGCTGGCCACTCGAGCGCTGCTGTCTGGAGCCCGAAAATAGCTGTTTCGCCAGCTGTCGACGACCAGCTCGGCAGCTCCTTTACTCATTGAATAGGGGTCGTAACCACCCATGGGATCCGTCTCGCGATACCCCTCGATCCGGCCATCGTTATGATAACATTTGTCGGATGTGACGACGACAACGTCGCATTTCTCGCCCCATGTTCGAACTGCATCAAGCAGGTTTGCGGTTCCCATCACATTGGTTGCCAGCGTTGCGAGCGGTTCTCGATAGGACAGGCGGACAAGCGGTTGCGCCGCCAGGTGGAAGATAAGATCGGGTTGCACCTCAGAAATGAGCCGCTTTATTGCCTCGAAATCACCGACGTCGCCGAAGCGATGATCGACCAGTTCCGCGATATGCGCCAGCTCAAACAGCGACGGGTTCGTCGGCACATCTATCGAAAATCCGGTTACCTTCGCACCAAGCTTGCTGAGCCATAGGCTGAGCCAGCTTCCCTTGAAACCGGTGTTCCCGGTTACAAGCACGTTCAGGCCGCGATACGCACCGTCAAAGGGGGCACTCACCGGTCGCGACTCCACGGCGCCCTGCCTTCGTTCCAAAGTGCATTCAGATATTGCCAGTCACGAAGCGTATCCATGCACTGCCAAAAACCGTTGTGGCGAAATAGCATCATCTCGCCGGCCTTGGCGGCTTCCATCATAGGTTCCCGCTCCAGCATGATATCGTCGACATCGCCGGACAAAAATCGCTCGATGAACGCTTTTTTAACGACCATGAAGCCGCCGTTGATGTACCGATCCGACGCCATCGGTTTTTCGTTCATCTCGGAAATCTGGTCTCCCGAGATCACCAGCTCACCAAATCGCCCGGGCGGAATTACCCCGGTCATCGTCATCATCTTCCCATGTGACTTATGGAATTCGACAAGGGCGTTGAGATCGACATTAGCGACGCCGTCTCCGTAAGTAAGCATGAAATCATCGCCATCGATATATTTGGCGATGCGCTTCACGCGTCCCGCGGTCATCGTTTCTTCACCAGTCTCGGCAATCGTCACGTTCCAATTTTCGACATCGGAGCTGTCGTGAAACTTGACAGGACGGCCCGCAGCTGTCGAAATCGTTACATCAGCCCGCTGGGCGTGGAAGTTTAAGAAATACTCTTTTATCGACCAGCTTAGATGACCCGCGCAAATCACAAAATCCCTGTACCCGGCAGCATCGTACTGTTGCATTATATGCCATAGTATTGGGCTGCTCCCAATTTGCACCATCGGCTTGGGTACTGAATTGCCGGTGACTTCGCCTAGTCGCGTTCCTTTGCCACCGCATAGCAAAACGACTTGCATGCCTCGTACCCTCCAGCATTTTCAGGATCTCGTGCCCGGTGACGGCCTAGCAACAAGCATGTTGCGCCGCAATAGGTGTTCGGATCACTCGCCCGTCTGATTGCCGCTTATAGCTGGATTACCGGGCCCCTTTCCCCGAATGACCCGGTCTGCAGGCGACTTTCGGCCACTAGGCCCAATTTCGTTGTTCAGGACCTGCCCGTTTCCCATGACCACAATCGATGCATCGCCAGCCCCAGCAGCGTTCACGATATTGTGCTCGAACAAGCCATCGCGGATCATCGCGGATGGAAACGAGATGCCTGCTTGGTGCGAGGTTCGGTTCGCGACGAATTGCGAACCCCTGACCACACTCGATTGACCGATGAAGAACCCAATTCCACCTGCGGGTGCGGTCGAAGCCGAATCGATCAACTGAGAATTGACTAGCCCGAAGGCTACGTTCGTGCCGTGGCCGTCGCCGATCCGCTTGTTCGCCGGATCTTTCAATATGAACCGTTCAAATACGAGGGATTTTCCCCCTTCCGCAGGGTTGGTCCAGACCAAAGGTGCATTGTCCTGAGCCTTACCGCCCGCCATCCGGCTGGCTGCACAGTCGGCGAACACGACGTCGCTCGAACCATACGCTGCTTCGAGAGCTCGATTTGAAAACGTCCAGCGCGTATTGGTGACGCGACCGTTAGTTGCCGGATCCATGCCCCAGTAATAGGTCCCCTCCATGACGACGTTGTCGACTGTGAAATCAAATGCTGAAGTATACAGCGTCGGCCAGCCGATTCCGCGCCCTTGCACAAACGCGATGTCGGTAATCGACGTTCTTGTAGCGACGAAAAGTGGCCATTTCCTGCCGGTGACATCTGTCGTGTATTGATCCGTCGAGGGCAGGGTACCCATATTTAGGCGACGAACGCCAGCGGAGCCGAGAGCGCTGGACCGATAGTTATCGTCCAATGGTTGCGCGAGCGCGATGCTGCCGTCGCTTGGGTTTACGCCGGTGATCCGGCGCAGCAAATTCGGCGTCGTCAAATTGCCGTGCGTCTTTTCCCGCATTCCTTCGATGTAAACGATCATGCCTGCGTGAAAGGCAAATGCGTCGTTCCGGTTTCGAAGTCGAATTTGCAGCGAGCCACTCGGGGCATTCTCAATGTCGAAGCGCGTTTCAGCGACTGGTGTGATCTGCGTCCGTATCGCGGGACCATAAGTGCCCCACAAAAAGACCGGGGCGAGCCGCTTGCCAGTCAGCACGAGTTTCGATTCTTCAGGACCATTTCCAGCGATACTGACATTTTCGGGAATGATGATGCCGACGGGGCAATCAAAGCCGTAGCTTCCTGCGATCTCGAGTGTACCACCGCCGAAATCTTGCAAATATCCGAGCGCACGCTGGATCGTAGTTGCGTTGTTCGTTCCCGACCGAGTAATAACGTCGCCGCTCGAATTTAGCGATCCACGCCAATCCGGGCGACCACCGAACATGGCGAGTTCAGGCCGGTTGCCCTGCAAGCGAAAGGGGCGGCCATCCGCCGCGACGAAGATTGCATTCGGATAAGCCGCACGCTGCGCCGCTGTTACAGCGGAATCGAAATGGTATGTTGCCGCACCCAACCCGACCCGGCCATGGCCAGACGTCATTACGACATCCTGATCCGCAGGTATCGAAGCGCCTGTCGCCTCGGTGAACAGCCCTAGCTTGAAGGGGGACGCGGCAGCCCTTCCTCCAAAGGACCGGATCAGAACAATCGCCGGCACCGCCGTGCCAGCGATCAAGATAGACCTACGGCTGAATTCACCCATATCAGTCCAAGCCAAACGATATTTGATGTTGTCCGACGCAGATAACGTTTGAAAGCCGAATTGGCTGCGCTTTGCGCTCTGAGGCGATGATTTCACCTGCTAAAATACACACTCGACATGTCTCAAAGCTTGCGAACGAATACCAGCAGGCTCTCTCCGCCGAAGGGTGACTTCAGATACTGAACCGCAGCAATCAGTCGGGCTACATAAGTCTTTCCAAAATGATACGATGGCTCAGACGAGTAGGTGTAGCTGTAGTTTTCCCACTTCTTAGCAGGAAAATGCGCCCTGACCGCACCGATCGTATTTAGACGATAAAAGGCGGGAAAGACATCTTCAGCTTTACGGCTCCCGTCTTGTATTTTCTCGAGTGTGCTGGAGTGTTGTCGATTGGGTACGACTCGGCTCGCCGTGGCGATTAACGAGTGCTTGGCCGGCGTACGGGCGCAGAACCAGCCCCCGGATTTCAATACTCGACCGATTTCCGAGGAAAAGACCCCTGGATTCTCAATGTGCTCAAGAACCCAGTCGCAAAAGATCAGGTCGGCCGAACCGTCGGCCAACGGCATTTTGCCGCCGTCATAAGTCAATCGCTCGTCGACATGCTGATTTTTCATGACAGCTGGATCGACGTCCAGTCCAATCACCTTTTCGACTTTACCCTGGATCGTGATCAGGTCTCGACGATATCTGACCTCGTCCTCGAACTGGCATCCGCGACCGGCGCCCAGGTCGACCACCTCCATGCCCGGCTCGAGCAAGGCATTGATCCGGGCATAGAACTCGACGGTGCCGTCAAATTTCGTGAAGCCCCCGGCTCCGACTTCAGGGTAGATAGGAGCAAGAACCCTATTCAATTTGCAGACCCTTCTTTAGTTCATCAGGCGCTTATCATGCGCACTCGCCCGATGGG
This sequence comes from Stakelama marina, assembly GCF_018122655.1. GTDB lineage: Bacteria > Pseudomonadota > Alphaproteobacteria > Sphingomonadales > Sphingomonadaceae > Sphingomonas > Sphingomonas marina. The sequence continues at coordinate 1,315,073 of NZ_JAGRQC010000001.1, read as the reverse complement.
ATTATCCAATCGGTCAAACCATGCGCTAGGCTCTTTGGCCATGGTTCTTGAGCCGACTCGTGTCCTTGGCGGCGATCAGATCACCGAGAACATGAGCGAAGCGACCGATGATTTCGGCGCGGCTCCAGCGTTTGCGCGCGCGATCAGCGGCCTCGTCGGCGTAGCGACGATAGCTTGATGGGTTATCGATCAGTCGCTCTATCGCATCGACCATTGCATCAGCATTTTCCGGCGTGCAAACCAGCCCTGCACCTTCGACTTCTCTTGCGAGCCCGTGGCCGGTTGTGACGCCCGCCACGATCGGTCGACCTGATGCAAGCATATTTGCCATTTTTGAAGGTAGAACTAGGTCAGCCGCATCGGCCCTTTGAGGCAACAGGTGGATCGTCGCAAGATTGAGCAGCTCGTTGAGGTCCTCGATCGGCTGCAAGTCGTGGAACTGGATATTGTCCATCCCTTGGGCGGCTGCCTCCATTGGCCCACGCGTGGGCCCATTTCCGCAAATGACGAAGGTCAGATCGTTCCGATCGCGCATTTTACGAGCGACGTCCACGATGAGATCGATGCCCTGCTTTCTGCCGATGCTGCCAGAGTAAAGCGCGACATGTTCCGTCGCGATGCCCCAGCGCTCTCGAAACCCCGAGCTTGACTGCGGATGTATTCGCGAAATATCCGCCCAATTCCGAAGTTCATATACGCCGTCAGCGGCCCGGCCCTTTTCGACCAGCTTGGCGCACATTTCTCTAGAAATACTGCTTGCCCGGTCGAAAGCGCCAATCATCTGTGCTTCGAATAGTCGAGCAAGCTTTGCGATTTTACCGCTTTCGGACATGTGTTTCGTCGCAAAGCCAGCTTCGACCTCGAAGTCTTGAACATGTAGCCATGACGTCGCGCCCGACAGGCGAGCCGCCAGCAAAGCCAAGGGCGCCGAAATCAGTGAAGGCGCGACACAGAAAACTACGTCCGGCGGGTCGGTGATCGTTCTCCATAGCGTCGGAATCAGCGCGTTAACGAGAAAGCTGAAATAATGGAGGATACGCTTGCCGCCACTGGCGGATTTCGGAATGTAGATCGGGCAGCGCGTTACACGAACGCCGGATTCGCTCGCGCTGGTCCAGCCGTAGCGGCCATAGCCGCCGAACAGCTTCCAGTAGGGATAATGTGGATTTGCCGCGATCACCGACACATCATGGCCCATCTCGGCAAGGGATTGCGCAAGTTCGCCACTGTACAATCCGATTCCGGTCGGTTCGGGGGCGTAGTTCAAGCTAATTATCAGGATCCGCATCAGCAATTGGCCTGCTGAAATGCCCGATATGCATCGGCAATGCCCTCGCTTAGGCCGATCTTGGGAAGCCATCCCATCGCGCGCAATTTGTCAGAATTCATGAGCTTACGGGGCGTGCCGTCGGGTCTGCTTGGATCAAGCAAGATGTCGCCCTCGAAACCGATGACCTCACAAACCAATCGTGCAACATCATGGATCGTGATGTCGGAACCGTAGCCGACATTGACGTGCGTATCACCGGAGTAACTTTTCATAAGAAAGACGCACGCATCCGCCATGTCATCCACATGAAGAAATTCACGCATCGGCGTGCCGCTGCCCCATATGGTGATGGCGTCGGCGCCGGATTGCTTGGCATCGTGCGCTTTTCTTATCAGGGCAGGTAGGACATGGCTGTTGGAAAGATCGTAATTGTCACCTGGGCCGTAAAGGTTGGTGGGCATTGCCGAGATGTAATCGTCACCGAACTGCGTTCGATAAGCCTGTGCCAGCTTGATCCCGGCAATTTTCGCGATCGCATACCATTCATTCGTCGGTTCCAGAGGCCCAGTGAGCAGTGCCTCTTCCGGGATCGGCTGCGGCGCCAGCTTCGGGTAAATGCAGGATGACCCGAGAAAGAGAAGCTTTTCCACGTTGGTTCGGTGCGCCGCATCCAGCACGTTGGTCTGGATGGCCAAATTGTTGTAAAGGAAATCAACCGGATAGTTATTGTTAGCCTGGATACCTCCGACCTTGGCCGCAGCAAGAAACACTGCATTGGGCCGATTGGCATCGAACCACTGGCGGACGGCAGCTTGATCCATCAGATCGAGTTCGTCTCGCGAGGCCATAAGAATATTGCAATTTTCGCAGCCGAGGCGCCGGACGATCGCACTGCCGACCATCCCCCGATGGCCAGCGACGAATACACGCTTTCCTTCCAAGGCGTACATCATGCGTCCTTAGCGATCGGTGCTTCGAGCATGACTTCGAGGTCAGCTCGAACCATTTCGGCGGCTAGGGCTTGTGGGGTCGTCTGGTAGGTCCAGCCAAGCTTCTCGCGAGCCTTGGTGGGGTCGCCGATCAACAGATCGACTTCGGTCGGGCGGAAGTAGCGAGGATCGACCTCGACCAGACACTTGCCGGTTTCCACGCAATATCCCTTTTCGTCTACGCCTTTGCCCTTCCATGCAATCTCGATTCCCGTTTCCTTGAAAGCCCATTCGACGAAGGTGCGAACGCGCGTCGTTATACCGGTCGCCAGCACATAGTCGTCGGCAATGTCTTGCTGGAGCATGCGCCACATGCCTTCCACATACTCGCGTGCATGGCCCCAGTCGCGCTGCGCGTCGAGATTCCCGAGATAAAGCTTTTCCTGTCGCCCGAGTTTGATCGCGGCAACGGCTCGGGTGATCTTCCGCGTGACAAAGGTTTCACCGCGAAGCGGACTCTCGTGATTGAACAAGATGCCGTTCGACGCGTGCATCCCATAGGCTTCGCGATAATTGACAACGATCCAGTAGGCGTAGAGTTTCGCGGCGGCATAGGGCGATCGCGGGTAGAACGGGGTGGTTTCGCGCTGAGGGACCTCTTGAACCAAGCCATATAACTCTGACGTCGAAGCCTGGTAGAAGCGCGTCCACTTCTCCATACCGAGGATGCGGATCGCCTCAAGCATGCGCAGCGTGCCGATGCCGTCGGCGTTGGCGGTATATTCCGGAGTCTCGAAGCTGACCTGAACGTGGCTCTGGGCGGCGAGGTTATAGATCTCGTCGGGGCGGGTTTCCTGAATGATCCGGATCAGGTTGGTGCTGTCAGTCATGTCCCCGTAATGGAGATGGAAACGCGGTCCATCGACGTGCGGGTCCTGATAGATATCCTCGATCCGGCCCGTGTTGAATGAGGAGGAGCGGCGCTTGACGCCGTGGACGACATAGCCTTTTTCCAGCAGTAACTGCGCTAGATAGGCCCCGTCCTGGCCGGTCACTCCTGTCACGAGAGCGGTCTTTCCAGTCATGCTACAAATCCCAATTTTGACTCTATCCCAAGTTAGCCGGTTCCTACGTCGAATTGATCCCCTCGCCTAGCGCATTCGTGCCGCATCGCACAACGACAATAGCCGAGTGTAGCTGACGTGACCCCCAGCTGGCACCCTCAGCCGGTGAGACCAGCCCACCGGACCTGGGAAAGGCGGAAAACTCCAGACCGGCTTGGTCCAATGTTGGGTAGCAGTGCAAACAACCGCTCGGCTCTAATCGTAGCTGGTAGAAACTTCGGGCTCAGACCATGTCCAGCACCAGTGGACTGCTCGCTCGCGAACCTCAGGTGAGAACTTGTTCGTCGTCTTGCTCCTTGACCCTTCCTCTCAGGAGTTGGGCCTCCGGCAATCTCGGGGCGGTTTACAGCGATATGCACGGTTTATTCCCGATAACGCTGTGTGGTTGTACTTCGTTGTAGTCTCTAGGCCAAGCCTCGCATTTTCGAACCGCGTCATCGAGGCTCATGAACCAATGCTGGTTCAGGCATTCCGCTGGTTACGGTTCAGACTCAACGTCATCAACAGTCGAACCCGAAAGCAGCCCCGCACAAAGAGCCGCAATGCAAGCGAGCGACATTGAGCGCAGCGGATAGTCTACGATCGAATGAAAAAATAATATGAGAAAGCTGCCCGTTACGAAAGCCGCTTGATAAAATCCTTCGTGTCCGATTTTCCGGTTAAGTTTAATTATTCGGATTCCGGCGATAACGAGGACCGCCAGCAAATAAAGGATGCCGACAGCGCCTGATTCGATAACGAACTCAAGATAATCGTTATGCGCGCGGTTGGCGAAGTTGGGGCGAACATATTCGAGGCGCTCTTCGGACGGGAAGATACTTTGGAACGTTCCAACCCCGGTTCCAATGGGCCAAGTCTGGGAAACGGTGTACAATGAATCTTCCCAGATTTTCGGGCGCGCATCCTCTAAATCGTCGAACCGTTGCAGCGTTTTGTTGACCCGGTTGTTTCCATGTAGCGCATATGCCGAACCGCCGATTACCATCAGTCCAGCGCCGATCATTAGCAACCCCTTGCGCCCGAGCAGTGCCTTCTTCGGCACCAATGTCATGATAGCCACGACTAGCGGAATAAGGATCAGCGCTAGGCCTGTCCGCGACCCGGTAAAAATGATAGAAAGCAGCAGAAGCGCTGCACCCGCCAGCATGATGGCCCGCAGTAACCGGTTGTTTTGTGAGGGTCCGGCCTGCCAGAAGGCGACGATCATGGCCGTAGCAGAGATTAACAAAATGTCCGCCTGGGCGTTGCGATTAGCTTGAAAGCCAGTCGAGAAGCCGTAGTGAGTGTCGGAATAAAAACGAAGCCAGTTGGCGTTCCCGCTTGCGAGTTGAACGGTGCCGATCAACGCTGACAAAATGCCTAGCGCGCCCAGGCATATTATCAATATTGTTCGCTGACCGCGCGACAGGGAGGCCACCATGATCGCAAGGACGATTGGGGGAACCAGCGACAGAAGCGAGGCGAATGTGCGTGTCGGAGATACCGAAATCGGCATCCATGTATTCGCGCGTCCCACAAGGCCAAGCGCCTCGACTTCCGTGCCGCGTCCCGGCAAGGCATGCCACAGAGAGGGCGGCAGCGGGAGGAGTTGCATTAGGGGAATTGCGATAAGCGCGAATAGCGCAACCAGCCAACTGCCATCGCGCACGGGTGCGATCGCTTCTCCGCGCAGATAGGCCAGCCAGAACCAGGCAATTGCCGCGGCAATTGCGGCAAGTTCCACCACTAATTCGCTGCCGGGCGCGGGTGTTCCGCCGCCACCGAACAGAATCGCAACGACTAGCAGGGCAGCGGCGATCAGAGTGCGCCATTCTGACCAGATGAAGATTGCCGGCGGCCGATGCACAGGACCCCGGTGCCTTGGCCGCGATTTATGGTGCTGGTGTGATGGCAATTTTGTCGACCCACCCCGTATCATTTTGTCCAAATCCAGCCGCCTGCTTGACGATTGAGAACGTCTGTATTGCGCAGTCAGCATTCGGCACATGGAAGATCAGGCTACTTGTCAGGTCATCGTTCGAAATGGTCGTTGCTGGATCGGTCGCTTCGCGCCGCGATTGATTGCAGATGACCTGGGGTATAATACTGAAATCAGGCGCTCGGCCTTGGCTCCAGCTCTGCCAGGAAAGACGATAGCCGCCAGGTGACAAATAGAGGATTTGATAGGCCCCGACCTTTCGCACCGACAGTGTCGATTTGATCTTGAGAGCATGTCCCGAAAGCGGACGTGGCGCGGGTTCGACGCTCGCCTCGATACCCGCTTCCTTGGGGAAGTTCCATGTAAACGGGTTTTTCTCTTCCGGCGTCGATTGTTCGAAGTCGCCGTCGTTAATGAATTTCGAAGAATCGCTTCCGCAGCCGCTCTGCCAGAGCTGCTTGGCTTCCTTGATATATTTTCGCGAGATCAGATAGAAAACGCCGCGCGAAAGACTCCCGCAATCAAGATCGGCACCCTGCTTGCGTGCAAGCGCGATGGTCCTCTCGCGCGTGACGAGTTCATCGGGTTTCAGATGTCCGGCGTCGGCGAGGAAGCGGGGCATCCAAGGCGGATCCTGTACGAGCAGTCCGGCCAGTGCGCGGCGCCCCTCGGGGGTGGCTTCGAGCTGCTGTAGCGCGGAATTGACCTGCTCATTGTTGACGTCCAGTCGCATCAGCGCGTCCAGCCTCTGCTGCGCGATGTTCGTGTCGTTCAGGGCAAGGGCTGTAGCCAGCCAGTAGAGCTGCACCGACACCTGGCGCCAACCTAACTGCCCAGCCACCCGGAACGCGCGCTGCGCAGCTTCGTCCTGACCGTCGGTGAGCAAGGTGGAACCCAAAATCGCGGTTGCTGCCGGATCGATTGGGTCGGTGCGCACGAATTGCTCCGCTGCGACGATGGCGCCGGTTCGGTCTCCTGCTCTGCTTAGTGCGGTCGAGTAGGCTCCGGCCGCCTTGCCGCCCAAAAAGGGTGCCTTGGCGAGACCGTTTTCTGCGATGATGCGGTCGGTGCCGCTCATCATGGATAGGATAGCGATAAATAGGGCCCCGATGGTCGCCGCGATGGGGCGTATCAGCGACGATTTGTTGGGGTTATTCATTGCCGTAGCGGTAGTAGCTGTATCCGTAATAGCCGTAGTCGGACGAGGATTTTTTGGGGTCGAACTTGGTGAGAACGGCGCCGAGGATATGGGCATGCGCGGTTTGCAGGCGGCGGATGGCGGTTTTGGCGGCGCCGCGATGGCCGCGATTGGCTTCTGCAACGAAGATGGTGTTGCCGGCGATGGAGGCGAGCAGGGGTGCATCGGCGAGGCCGAGAACGGGCGGTCCGTCGAGGATGATGACGTCGAACAGGCGCTTCAGCTGATCCATGGTTTCGAGCATGCGGGGGTGGCCGAGCAGCTCGGTGGGGCTGGGCGGAACGGGACCCGACGGAACGATGGTGAGATTGTCGATACCGGTTTCGCGCACGACGCCGGTGATGTCGCGGTCCGTGGTAAGCAGGTCGGTAAGGCCGGGTTCGGCGGGTATGCCGAACGTTTGATGGACGGCTGGGCGGCGCAGGTCGACATCGACCAGCACGACGCGCTTGCCGAGCTTGGCGAGGCTGGTGGCGAGCGCGTAGCTGGTGGTCGACTTGCCTTCGCCCGGGCCGCTGCTGGTGATGTGGAGCACTTGGGGAAGGCCGTCGGCGGTCGAGTAGAGCAGCGCGGTACGCAGCGAGTTGTAAGCCTCCGATACCGAGGAGCGGGGGTTTTCGAGATCCTTGATCAGCACCTCGGCCTCTGACGTCGGGATCACGCCGAGCGTCGTCAGACCCAGCTTGCGTTCGATATCCTCGGGGCTGCGGATGACGTCGTCGAGCTGTTCGCGGATGAACACCACGCCGCCGGCAAGCGCGAGTCCGGCAAGAAGCGCGAGTGCCAGGTTGAGCACGAGCTTGGGCGAGGAGGGGATGATCGGCGCATTGGCCTCGTCGACCACCGAGATGTTGCTCGCGGTAATGCCGGCGGCCGCGCTTACTTCCTTGAAGCGCTGGAGCAGCCCTTCGTACAGGGTACGGTTGGTGTCCGCCTCACGCGCCAGGATATTGTAGCGCACCGAACGGTCCTGCTCGGTGAGCGTCTCGCCCTTGAGCTGGTTGACTTGGCGGTTGAGCGAGGTTTCGAGATCGCGTGCAGCTTCATATTGCTGTTTGATCGACTGTTTGATGCTGGTCGCGATCGAGTTGATCTGGTTGTTGATCTCGGCAAGCTGCGCCTTGAGCTGGATCACCGTGGGATAGGCCTCACGGTGCCGGGCAAGCTCGTCATTGAGATTGGCGTTGGTCGTCGCGCGCTGCTGGAGCAGGTCCTGAATTGCCTTGTTGGCGAGCACGTCGGGGATGCTGAGCAGCGGCGTGCTTTGTACCGTGCGCCATTTCTCCTCGGCCGCGATCCGCGCCGCAGTCGCGTCGTTTGCCGACTGGTTGAGCTGGACCAGTGAGGAAGTGGTGACCGATGCCGGTTTGCTCGTGACAGTTCCGTCAGGGTTGGTCTGGTCGGTCTTGATCAGTCCCGCCTGGCGGGCATAGGCGTTGAGATCGCGCTCGGACTGTTCGAGCCGCGCCTTCGCCTCGCCCAGCTGTTGCGAGAGAAAGTTTCTCGCATAGGCGGTGCTGTCGAACTTGCGCTGCAGATTGTTCTTGATGAATTCGCTAGCATAGCTGTTGGCGATGCGCGCCGCCAAATTGGAGTCCGGGCTCTCGAAGGAGATGCTCGCGACGCGCGAGTTTCGCGGCAATGTCACGGACAGATTGTTCGCGATCGTCTCCAGCACCGCGTCGCGCAGCTGGGTCTCGCGCTTGATCGCCGGGTCAGGGATGGGCGGCGTCATCTCCATCTGCTTGAAGAAGGTGTCGCTGTCGCTGAACAGCCCCAGCGCCTGCGCCACGCGCACCGCCATCGCACGGCTATTGAGAACGTCGACTTGCGTCTGCAGGAAACGGTCGGCGTCCTGATAGGAAGCCGCCGGCTCGACATCCTGCTTGCTGTCGAGCACCTGCGCTGCCTGCTGGTCGATCTGAACGCTCGCGGTCGCCACATATTGCGGTGTCATCAGCATCGTGACGATCAGACCGATCGCCACCGCCACCGCGACGATCCCGCCGATCAGCCATAGATTGCGCTTGATGATCAGCCAGATCGCGTGAAAGTCGATCCCGAAGCCACCCGTATGATCGCCATAGCTTTCCGGATAGATATCCGGATCCCGCACCGCTGCGGGACGATCAGGCGAAGGCAGGGTCTCGTAGTTCACGAAAAGAAAATCCCGATCTTAAAAATAACGGAAAACATTGAAAAACGGCGCGGCCTTGAACAAGTCTCGAAAGGCTCCCTTCACCGCGCTGAACCCGACCACAATGACGTCGCCGCCCTTTATCTCCGGATCCGCCGCCTTGCCTTCGCGAATGTCGTTCAAGTTGAACACACCGCCCATCCGCTTACCGTCCACGCGCCGAAAAATCACGATCTGGTCGAGCTTTGCCACTTCGGTCGGGCTCTCCGCCTGCGCCAGCGCCTCGAGCAGCGTCGATGTGCCATTGATCTCATAGGTGCCTGGCTTGTTGACATCGCCTTCCACCGTCACTCGCTGCGAAATCGATGCAGCCACCGTCACAGATACCTGCGGGTCGACCAGATATTTGCGGCCAAGCGCCGCCGCGATTTCATTCGACAGCTCGAGCGCGGTTTTGCCAGCCGCCCGGACAGTACCCAGCAACGGATATGAAATATTCCCCGCCGCATCGACCTGGAGCTGGTTTCCAGTTCCTGAGAAGCTGAGGTCAGGCTCTTGAAATACCGTTATGCTAAGAACATCGAGTGGGCCGATTTCATACGATGTTGCCTGTCTGGTCAAATCTGGTTCCGGGAACATCGCGTAAGCGGCGTCGCCGCTCGGCAAGCCCTTCGCGTTCATGGAGTGCTGACAACCGCCGAGCATAACAACACTAGCGGCCAATATCGCTCGACGCAAAACAACCATTAAAGCTCCAGCGCTCTAGATGACTTCGGCTTCCAGCCAATCCGTCCAGAAGCAGGAAAGTGCTGACCCGCCAAAATTTAAGCGGAAAATTTTCCACAGAAATCAAAAAAAGCGCGCGCGGCTATCCGCGCGCGCTCCTATTCTATCGACAGTAATACCTTAGCCCGGGCTGTCCGCATTGCTGTCCGAGCTGGCCGCAGCCACGATGCCGCCAACGACTGCTGCCGCGGCCAGAGCTGCCACGACATAGCCGGTGGACGACAGCTTGCTGTCCTTCTTGACCGCTGCCGAGGTGCGAACGCCGTTGGTTGCCACGGTCTTGTTCGCCGTCGGAAGCGCGGTGTTCGCGCGCGTTGCGGGGGCGGCCATCGCCACCGTAGAACCCATCAATCCGGCCGCCGCGCCAAGCGTTGCTGCCATCTTCAAAATTCGCATTACGTCGGCTCCTTCATTTTGTAAAACCGTCCAATGCGATACGCGATTCACCTTAAAAAGCAACCGCAGTTCGTTGGACATGCTGCGAAATGCTCCCCCAGCGCGATAGTTTTGCAACAACTTAGGATTTGGCCTCGTCACAGTGGAGACGACAGAGGGTGAGGTTGCGATTTGCGGTATGCGGAATTCTGGGCGCCCTGCTGTCCGGCTGTGCGGTCAACACCAATGTGTCGCCCGTGCAGCAGCTTGTCGGTTTGCGAACGGCCGATCTGCGTGTTCATACGATTTTTGATCGGCTTGCGAGGGCGAACAGCGACTATTGCGAAGCTCATAAGGCAGATTTCGGCGTCATTCTGCATGCCTTGGGGCAATATGAAGGAAAATATCGCAGCCTGGCGGTTCGAACTTATGGCTTCAAAACCAGGTTGGGGGTGGAAGCGGTTGTGCCCGGCGGGCCGGCGGCCGAGGCGGGCCTGAAACAAGGCGATTCGATCGTATCCGTTGCCGGGCATCCGCTACCCGATGTCACGGGAGTCGACCTGGTGTCGGCGGTCAACCGCCAGCTCGATGCGGCGCAGAGTGAGATAGACCTGGTAGTCGTGCGTGGAGGCGCAAAACAGGTCGTCGATATGTCGCCAGTTCGTGCATGCGCCGGAGAAATAGATTTGGACGTCGATGGCAGTCGCGATGCCGGCACCGATGGGTCGACCGTGCAACTGACATCGGGATTGCTCAACATGATTCCGAACGACGATCAGCTTGCGGCGGTGATCGCGCATGAGTTTGCTCACGTCGTACTCAACCATCCCGAGCGCTTGGACAGGGCGGGGGTGTCGCACGGAATATTCGCGGGCCTCGGCGCAAACGGCTCGGCCATCCGCGAGACCGAGCGGCAGGCTGATATTCTGAGCATATTCCTTATGGGCAACGCGGGGTATCGGACCGTCGCTGCAGCGGATTTCTGGGAAGGGCCGGGGCGGAAGCTGGGCGGCTTCCTGTCCGACGGGACGCACGACGGCTGGAAAGAACGCGCGAGCCTGCTGCGCAAAATGTCGACCCGATATCAGTCCGAGCCAAAAGCTCCGATCTGGATGCAACTGTTGAACGATCGGGACAAGCCTTTGGAGATCAACGGCAAAGCCCGCGATGGCGCGTAGTCGATCGTATCAGAACGCGTTGCGGTGAAGGACCACTTTGATCGTCAGAATGACGATCTTTATATCGCTCCAGATTGTCCATCCCTGCAAATATTCAAGATCTGAATCGAGCCTGTCGAGAAGGTCGCGTTCGCGTTCGGTCGCGCCGCGGAAACCGCGGATTTGTGCAAGCCCCGTCAAGCCGGGTTTGGCCGTGTGCCGTTCCCAATACCGCCGGTCGACTTCCCAGAACAACTTGTTCTCTGCGCGCGAACCGGCCGCGTGGGGGCGGGGCCCGACGATGCTCATATTGCCGATGAGCACGTTGAACAGCTGCGGCAACTCGTCGATGCTCGTCCGTCGAATAAAACGGCCAACCCGCGTGACGCGCCGATCATCGCGTGCCGTCGATCGGTTGCCGCTATGATCACTGGAATCAACGTACATGCTGCGAAATTTCAGCACCGAGAACATCTCGTTACCGCGCCCGAAACGCTTTTGACGGAACAGGACGGGGCCAGGACTTTCGACCTTGATGGCGATAGCCGTCATCAGGAGGATGGGGGACAGCAGAATTATCATGGTAACGGCGACAGACAGGTCGAACGCCCGCTTTATGCTCCGTTCCATCAGGTTGAGCGGTCCCGCCGCGACGATCAGGGAGGTTTCGCCGCGAACATTCTCCATGCCCAGTGGTTTGAAGACGGATAGTTCCGGCATGTAAATCTCGCCCTGGATATCCGCTCCCTTCAGTACACGAGCCCAGGCGGCGCGCCGTTCCGGTGGGCATGCCACGACGATGCGATCAGCGCTGCGAGCTGATGCGGCCATATGCCCATATAGTTCCGGAGCATTGAGATTGGGGTCGAGCCGCCGATCAGCCTGGATAACGGACGTGAACGGACTATTCGGCTTTCGAGCGTCGCCGTCGACGATCAGCAGCGACTGGAAAGGATTGCCGCCAATCGCTCTTTCGAGGTTCCGAACAAAATAATAGCGCATCGTCGCCATGAGAAAAAAGGCGCCAACAGACCCCGCTCCGATAGTCAGTCGCGGGAATGCCGTACTTGTTTTTGTGAAAAAGACTATCAGCAAGGCGACGCCCATGGCCCAGGTCAGCGACTGTATACTGCGCCTGACCGCAACCGAAGCACGTCTAAGGCTTTCCGCCGAGTAAGCATGGCGATCACCGGCGATGATGAAATAAAAAATCAACGCGGAGACGGCGAACAAGATCGGGGACGATTGCAGCGGACCCGATCGTGCCCAGTTCGCAATCGTGAAGCTTGCCAGCAACGCAGTGCTATCGATCAACACGAGGCCTATCGCCGCGCGAACCCGTAGAATTCGGGAGGATCGTCTCGGAGCCTCGGAACCAGTTGCGATAAGCATGGGCTCAGGGGACCGAAACGACTCCGCGCCGTCAGCCAGACGTTCAGCAGGATTTTCCCCCAAGGACAGAGTGATTCTCCGCATCAATGCGATGTTGCGCCCACCCGATAGTGATCGGCCCAAAAACGTGCAAGTTCAAGCACCATGCCAACGCTTCAGCCGAAACTTGGCTCCCTATAGCGGCTATCATGCAGGCGGACTGCCTTGCGGAGACTGTTATGCCGTCAGGCGCAGCGCGTCTGGGTGCGTTTCCTTCTTTGGCTGATCGGGCCAGATGCCTCGCGCGTCATAGACGATCTTGTCGCTGCGCTCGTCGAGGGGGATCGACTTGAAGACCTCATGATCGACCAGCGTGATGAAGATCGGGCAATCTTCGATCGCTTCGTCGATGTCGATCAGCGTCGCGCCAGTGCCGTTGAACTGAGCCGGCAGCGATTTCGCATATGGCTCCACGATCCGAATGCGGTCGCCGAAGCGGGCGGCGAGATGTGCTGCGATCTTCAGTGCGGGGCTCTCACGAAAATCGTCGATATTGGCTTTGAAGGCGAGGCCGAGACAGGCAACCGGCGCCCCCGGCATCGTTTCGATCAGGGCCTCGGTCCGGCCGATCGTATAGCCGATCTTGCCGTCATTCACTTCGCGCGCAGTGCGGATCAGCGGCGTATTTTCGGGATCGCCATGGACCAGGAACCACGGGTCCACCGCGATACAGTGACCACCCACACCCGGGCCGGGCGACAGAATGTTCACGCGCGGATGGCGGTTGGCGAGGCGAATGACTTCCCAGACATCGACGCCGACATTGTCGGCAACGATCGACAACTCGTTGGCAAAGGCGATGTTGACGTCGCGGAACGCATTTTCGGTAAGCTTGGTCATCTCGGCGGCTTTGGCGGTCGTAGTGACGCAGGCGCCGCGGACGAAGCGACGATAAAATTGCAGCGCCTTGCGCGCGCAGCGCGGCGTGATGCCGCCGATGACGCGGTCATTGTCGATCAGTTCGACCAGGATGCGGCCCGGCAGCACCCGCTCCGGGCAATAGGCGATGGCAATGTCGGGGGTACCTGAGCAGTGGCCCGGGACCTTCAGATCGGGACGCAGCCTGGCGAGCAGTTCGGCAACCTTTTCCGTCGTACCGACCGGTGACGTCGATTCGAGGATGACGACATCGCCCGCCTTGATTGCTGCTGCGACATTGGTGGCAGCCTGAAGCACGTAACCGATATTGGGGGCATGGTCCTCGGCAAAGGGCGTCGGAACGGCGATGACAAAGACATCGGCGGGCTCGATCTGCGTCGAGGCGCGAAGATTTCCGCGAGCGACGACACCCGATACCAGCCCGTCCAGATCGATCTCCTCGATATGTACCTTGCCCGAATTGACCGTCGCGACCACTGTTTCATCGACGTCGAGACCGAGCACCTGCGCGCCCGATCGGGCGATTACGGCAGCAGTCGGAAGGCCGATATAGCCGAGCCCGAGAACGGCAACCCTCAGTTCAGTGTCCGAAACCATCGACGACAACCCTCGCAATCCGTGTTGCGGCATGGCCGTCGCCGAACGGATTGTGGGCGCGGGCCATTGCCGAATAAGCTGCCTTGTCGTCCAACAGGGTTGAGATTTCGGTAACAATGCGATCGGCATGCGGACCGACGAGTTTCGCGGTGCCGGCGGAAACACCTTCGGGGCGCTCGGTCGTGTCGCGCATGACGAGCACGGGTTTCCCGAGCGCCGGGGCCTCTTCCTGAACGCCGCCCGAGTCGGTCAGTACGATATCGGCGAGCGACAATGCGCGGATGAAGTGCGGATAATCGAGCGGGTCGATTCGTGCGATATTGGGCCGGTCGCCAAGCAAGTCATCCATCACCGACACCACGTTCGGGTTGGGATGGATCGGAAAAATAACTGCCGTATCGGGGCGCGCGGCGATCTTGCCGATCGCATCCGCGATCTCTGCCATGCCGCTTCCGAAATTCTCGCGACGATGCGTTGTGACGAGAATGATGCGCTTGCCCGAAAATCGTTCGGCGAGACCGTCGAGACCGCTTGCAAGGGCGGGGTCGGCGTCGATCCGGGCGCGCGTGGCATGCAGGGCGTCGATCACGGTGTTGCCCGTAACGAGCATGGCCGCCGGGTCGATATTTTCGCGCCGCAGGTTATCGGCAGCGGTCGTGGTCGGCGGAAAATGCTGGTCGGCGATCGTTGCGACGATGCGGCGGTTCACCTCTTCCGGCCAGGGTTGATAATTGTCGCCCGAGCGCAACCCCGCCTCGACATGCGATACGGGGATTTTGCGATAATATGCGGCCAGTGCCGCGACCATCGCAGTCGCCGTGTCACCCTGTACGATCACCCGGTCTGGCTTTTCACTATCCAGCGTCGCGCCAAGGCTGTTCAGCAGGCGGGCGGTGAGCGCGTCGAGCGACTGGCCCGGCTCCATCAGGTCGAGGTCGATATCCGGTGTAATACCGGCGATTTCGAGGACCTGGTCGAGCAGCCCGCGATGCTGCGCGGTGACGCAGACGCGAACCTCTACCTCGCCAGTGTCGCGCAAGGCATTGACCACCGGAAACATTTTGATCGCTTCGGGTCTGGTGCCGAAGACCACCATGATTTTGGAACTCGTCGTCATGATATGTGTCGATAGTGGTCCAGGTTTAATTCCGCACTAATCATGTCGGCGCATTTGCTAGCGCGTCCGGCTCTCGCTATCTCGCCGTCAACAAGGAGAACTCTCGAATGACTTTCAAGCCGCTCCGCAAGGCAGTTTTTCCCGTTGCCGGGTTGGGAACGCGTTTCCTGCCCGCGACCAAGGCGATGCCCAAGGAAATGCTGACCGTCGTCGACAAGCCGTTGATTCAATATGCGGTCGAAGAGGCATTGGAAGCCGGGGTCGAGCAGATCATCTTCGTGACCGGCAGGAACAAGACCGCGCTCGAGGACCATTTCGACATGGCCTATGAGCTCGAGGCGACGATGCAGGAGCGCGGCAAGTCGCTTGAGCCGCTCGCATCGACACGGATGACGCCCGGTTCGCCGGTCTATGTGCGTCAGCAGGAGCCGCTAGGGCTCGGCCATGCTGTCTGGTGCGCGCGCGAGATCGTGGGTGATGAACCGTTCGCGGTTCTGTTGCCCGACGAACTGATGGCAGGAAAGCCGGGCTTTCTAAAGCAGATGATCTCCGCCTATGAGCGCGTCGGCGGCAATGTGATCGGTGCCCTCGAGGTCGATCCTGGCGAGACCGACAAATATGGCATCATTACCCCGGGCGACCGTGATGGACGCGTGACGGAGGTGAAGGCGCTGGTCGAGAAACCCACGCCGGGATCGGCACCGTCCAACCTGATGATCCCCGGACGCTATATCCTTCAGCCCGAAGTGATGACCATCCTGAACGATCAGGACCCGGGGGCGGGCGGTGAAATCCAGCTGACCGACGCGATGGCGAAGCTGATCGGCAAGCAGCCCTTCCATGGCTACACGTTCGACGGTGAACGCTATGATTGCGGTGACAAGGCGGGTTTCATTCGCGCAAACCTTGCTCTGGCCCTACAGCGCGATGACCTCGGGGCGAAAGTTCGCAGTTTCGCAAAAGAACTACTTTGATGGCGCGGACGAAAGCCTCGACCGAGTGAACTGCATTTAAGTCTTGATCGCGATGCTCTTCCCGGGTCGCTGAACCAGGTCGGAGAACCACCTACCTCTCACTGCTTAGCGGCTGCTCAGTAGTGTCGGAGCGCTCGTGTCCCGACGACTGTGGATTATTCTCCATCGATGGCCTGACATGTCCCCATCGCACCATCGCCCACAGGCGTTCATGAAAGTAAAAAAGAAATATTTTCGTGAACACTTCCGTACCAGCAATCGAAACAGCGATTGCAGGGTTGCCGCTGAACAGCCAGCTCAGGATGAACGTATCGATACTACCGAGAACCCGCCAAGACAGCGCTTTAACCAGCGAACGAGGGTGGCTTTCGACCCCACGAAATAGAAACACTCTTCGACCTCGGTTGTGGGTGTCTGAATCTGAATCGACGGACAGCCGCGATACCCAGACGAAAGCTGCTTGGGCGAAAGCTTGCTGCAATTCAAGTCCTGCACATAGCAAATGCAGAAAATCGCTGTCTGAGGAATGTTGGCACTAGACCGTAACCAGCCTATCATCGGCCAGCTCCGCGAGGAGGCTGACCATGCCGGTCATCTCCACTTCGGGGATCAACCGGTCGGTCGAAAGGTTTGCGTCCGCAAGCCCGGTCTGACAGGCAAGCAGCTTCACACCCGTTTCTAGGGCGGTCGTTACAAGCGGTCCGTGCGGGCCGTCGCCGCGTTGCAGCAATTCCACGGCGGCTCCGTGACAATAGATTCGCGTGCGCGCACCCAGCGCAGCATGGGCGCTCGCCAGCGTGAGCGCTGCGTGGAAGCGATCATGGTCGGACGTTGCAACGATGATGGTCAGCCCGCGCATGCCGGGCATCCTGGGTCGTTTGGCAGGCTAAGCGTGCGAAAGCGCAGGCTTAGCGTGTCGGCGATAAGGAGCTTGCCCGCGCTGTCGTCGCCGAACGGCACGAGCTGACGGATCGTCTCGAGCGCGGCGAGACTGCCGATCACGCCGGTCAGCGCACCCAACACGCCCTGTTCGGCACAGCTGACCGCTTCGCGGTCGGGCCGATCGCCGACGAAGCAGCGATAGCATGGCTTGCCGTCTTCCCACCCGCGGAACACGCCGAGTTGCCCCTCGAACTGACCGACTGCAGCCGATACCAGCGGTATCCGCGCCGAAAGGCAGGCATCGGCGACCGTAAGCCGGGTAGCAAAATTGTCGCACCCATCGAGCACGACATCCGCATCGTCGAGCAGGCCCGCGACATTATCGTCTTCCAGTCGCTCGCGGCGCGCCGTTACCGCGATTTCGGGATTGAGGCGCGCGACATGGTCGGCTGCGCAATCGGCCTTTGGGCTGCCCTGATCGCCGGTGACGAAGATCGTCTGTCGCTGAAGGTTGGAAAGGTCGACCATGTCATCGTCGATGATGGTCAGCCGTCCGACCCCCGCCGCGGCAAGATACTGGATGGCGGGCGAGCCGATGCCGCCCGCGCCGATCACCGCGACGTGCGACTTGAGGAGCTGCGCCTGTCCTCCGCCGCCGATCTCCTTGAGCACGATATGGCGGGCATAGCGTTCGAGCTGGGCATCGCTCAGCATCGATCAATTGTCCCAGACATAGACCACGGTTGCCCGATACCAGCCGGCAGCGGCGCCGGGATCGGCTTTCAGATTGTTGCGCGCGAACGTGGTGACGAGACCCGCGGTAAACTGTTCGACCGTCGGACAATGTACGGCGTGGGGCACGGTGGCGCGTATTTCGGCATCTGCCGACAGGAGCACGGCGACATCGACGCGCAGTTCGCGGTGGCCGTTGACCTTCGTCGGGCGCGAGCACCCGCCGGTCAAAATCTCGCGGCCGACGAAATCGGTCATTTGTGAAGTGATCTTCGGAGGATCGCGATAGGGCAGCGGCGTCAGGGTTTCCCAATCGACCGGAAAGCGTAGTTCCGGCGCCCCGGCCTGGCCGACCGAGGCCGACAGGAAGACGAGGGCCGCCGTGCGGATCATCGTCCTGTCGATCCGAATCCGCCGGAGCCGCGCGCGGTCTCGTCGAGATCGGCGGTTTCGATCAGTTCGGCGCGCTGCACCGGCGCTGGCACCAGTTGGGCGATCCGGTCGCCGCGTGCGACAGCGAAGGGCTCGCTACCCAGATTGGCGAGGATGACCTTCACCTCGCCGCGATAGTCGCTGTCGATCGTGCCGGGCGTGTTGAGGCAGGTAATGCCATGTTTCAGCGCAAGCCCGGAGCGTGGGCGAACCTGAACCTCATAGCCGTGCGGGATCGCCACGGCGAACCCCGTCGCAACCGCGTGCCGCGCACCCGGGGCGAGTACCAGCTCCTCTGCCGCGACAACGTCCATGCCTGCTGCCCCCTTTGTTGCATAAGCGGGCAGGGGGAGCCCCACGCCATGGTCCAGCCTGCGGATAAGGATGTCGATCGGGTCGGTCATGGTGTCTTTCTCGGTAACGATGCCGCCAGCCGTTCGGTGGCGTTCAGCACGTCTGCATCGTTGAAGATGTCATGTCCTTGGGCCGGCAGCACTCGGTAATCGGTGTCGATCCCGCGCAGCGCTATCGCTTCGGCATAGGTGCGCGAAAAGCGTTCGGGCGTGGTCTCGTCGCGACCGCCGACCAGGATCGCCGCGCGCATGTCGGATGCAATGCCGCCCGCCGTCTGAAGCGGATCGAGGCTGTTGCTCGGCAGCGCATAGCCGCCATCGGGATCGCGCCCGGCCATGTATTTCCGCCATTCGGGCAATGTGCAGGGGCAGGAGACAAGGACCATGCCGTCGATCAGGCCGCCGCGCGTGCCCGCCAGGTCGGCCGCCATCGCGGCGCTTGTCGAATGCCCGACCAGAATAACGTCCGATTGCGGATAGCGCGTCTTCAGCCGTTCGATATCGTCGCCAACCGTGCGAATGCGGTCGGGGGTAAGCGCATCGCCAGTCATGTGACCGCGCTCGCCCGGCGAGCGATTGCCTTCGGCATCGGAATAGCCGGGGCGTAACAGTGTCACGACCGCCGAATCGGGTATCTTTTGCGAAGCGGTTCGCGCGAAATGATAGCTGTCGGATGCCGCATCCGGTGCGTCGCCATGAAGGACGACGATCAGTGAGCGGACGTTGCCTGGTTTGGTCTCGGAAAAGGTGCGCGAGTAAAGATTGAGTGGTTGCGCGGGCGGCTGAACCGTTCCCATCGCGCAGCCGCCAAGCAAGAGAAGCGGAAGGAGAAAGCTAGAGCGCATCGGCGATCCGATCCGCCAGACGCCGCGCGACTTCGCGCTTGTCGAGCCGCTCCCAGCTTTCGACACCGTCGGCGCTGACAAGGTGGATGCTGTTCGCATCGCCCCCCATGACGTCGCCCGAAACGTCGTTTGCCACAATCCAGTCCGCTCCCTTCGCCGCGCGTTTCGCGGTCGCGTGTTCGATCACCTTTTCCGTTTCCGCCGCAAAGCCGACCAGCAGGGCCGGGCGGCGAGGGCTTTTGCCCAGCATCGCGAGAATATCGGGGTTCTCGGTCAACGCCAAGCTCGTGGGCGCATTCGCCTTTTTCAGCTTCTGCCCGGCGGCGTCGACACGCCAGTCGGCAACCGCCGCGACCATGATCGCGGCATCGGCGGGAAGCGCGGCTGCGACCGCGTTGGCCATTTCCTGTGCGGTTTCGACGTCGGTGCGCTCTACTCCCGGCGGTGTCGGCAGGCTGACCGGCCCGCTCACCAGCGTAACCTTGGCGCCCAGTCGGGCGAGCGCATCGGCGATCGCGAAGCCCTGGCGACCCGACGAACGATTGGCGAGATAGCGAACCGGATCGATCGGCTCGTGCGTCGGGCCCGCGGTGACGAGGACGTGCTTTCCAGCCAGTCGCTGCGGCGTCGCGTCGCCAAGCGCATCTTCGATAGCGCCCAGGATTTGAGCCGGCTCGGGCAGTCGGCCGGGCCCGAACTCGCCGCACGCCATCGCCCCCTTATCGGGATCGAGTACCGTTACGCCGTCGTGGCGCAGCGTCTCGACATTGCGCCTGGTGGCGGGATGTTCCCACATCCGGACGTTCATCGCCGGCGCTGCCAGCACCGGCTTGTCGGTCGCAAGCAGCAGCGTCGTGGCGAGATCGTCGGCAATGCCGCCCGCCATCCGCGCCAGCAGGTCGGCAGTCGCGGGAGCGACGACGACCAGATCGGCCTCCCGACTGAGCTGGATATGCCCCATTTCCGCTTCGTCCTTCAGGTCCCACAGGCTGGTATGGACGGGCGCTTCGGACAGCGCGGCAAGCGTCATCGGCGTGACGAACTGCGCGCCGCCTTCGGTCAGGACGCAGCGTACCGATATGCCCGCCTTGCGCGCCAGGCGGATCAGCTCGCAGGCCTTGTAGGCGGCAATGCCGCCGCCGACGATCAGCAGGATTTGCTTCATCGGGAAATTCTCTGCACCGTCACGCGGCGCCTGTCGAGCGCTGCCCGTGCCACATCGCGCAGACCGTCGGGTGCGAAGACGATGCCGACAAGGACCAGCGGCGCGATCATCAGTCCCCAATGGATGGCGCCCATCGGCGCTGCGACCGAAAGCAGCAGCGCATAGGTCAGCAAGACAGACCATGCGCGGAGCGCCAGCGGGCTTTCCCAACATGCCCAGCCGAACAGCGCGATGCCGATGGCCAGGCCTGTAAGCCAGAGCGGGAACACCTGAAGCACGGTTGCGCCGGATACCGCGTTGATGAAAAATCCGAACCCGTCCATCCCGAACCAACCCGGCGTCGAATGGTCGAGCGGTCCGGCGAATTTCGCTACGGCGAGCACATGGAGCGTCAGCGCGGCGGCGAAAATCGCGAGCACTGCGGCCCATCCCAAGGCTTCGCGGCGACGGCCTTCGTAAATCGCGATCGCGCCCATCACGATGACGTAGAACGCCGCAGTCTCTCGCACGAGCACCGCCATCAGTCCGATCGCGGCGGCGTCGATCCAGCGATCGGGGCGGCGCAGCGCGAGCGACAGCGCGATCAGCAACGCGGCCCAGATTTCATGGATCGGCGCCATGCCTGCCTGCGCGCACGAGATCATGCCAGCCGCGGCGAGCACGATTGCGCCATAAAGCGGGACGGGACGCGCCACTGCCTCTCTCAATCGGAGGAACCAGGCCCAAAGTGCCAGCGCCGCCAGCAGATACAATAGCGACGAGACCGCCCAGCCGGGCATCGCGGCCTGGACGACCGCGAGTGTCGGAAGGCGAAAATCGAGAAACGGGTCGAGCGGCAGCTTGGTCGCGCTGAGTGCCGAAGCGGCGACCGTGTAATAGTCACCGCCGGCGCGCATCCCATCGACGATCGATCCGTACAGATAGATGTCCTGTTGCGGCGCCGGTGTCCCGAAATCGGGCAGCCCCCCGGCGGCGTCGGGCGCTGACGGCAATGTCAGGCAGGCGGCGAACAGCACTGCGACAAGTGTGGCAACGATCAAGGCCTTGCCGCGGCTTGCCCCGGCAAACCTGCTCGGCTGGGAAAGCCAGAGCGGGGCGGCCTTGCGCGCCATCAGGTCAGGAGCAGCGTCGCCGCCACCGCGATCGCGGCGGAGATGATCGCCACCAGAACGTACCGCAGCCCGCCGATGCGAACGACCTCGACATCCTTGAGCGGCGGGGAAGGGGGCGCGCCGCCGGGGGAAGGATAGCGCGATTCGATATTGCGGATCAGCTCGGGAAGCCGCGCCACTGTCTTCAGGTCCTTGACGAGACGGTCCGCGATCGCCGCTTCAGGCCCCAGTTCTGAACGGATCCATTCCTTCACGAACGGTGCGGCGGTGTCCCACATATTGATGTCGGGATCGAGCGCCGTGGCAACACCTTCGACCATCACCATCGTCTTTTGCAGCAGCAACAGGTGCGGCTGCGTCTGCATGTCGAAGTCGCGGGTGATGTTGAACAGCCCTTCGAGCATCGTGCCGATCGACATGTCCTTGACCGGAAGCCCGCGCATCGGCTCGCCGACCGCGCGAAGCGCCGTTGCGAATTCGCCGACATCATGATGCGCCGGTACATAGCCCGCTTCGAAATGTATTTCGGCGACGCGGACATAATCGCCGGTAATCAGGCCATAGAGGATTTCGGCGAGCCAGACGCGCGCGCGGCGGTTGATGCGTCCCATGATGCCGAAATCGATCGCCGCGATCTTGCTGTCGGACAGTGCGAACAGGTTCCCCTGGTGCATGTCGGCATGGAAAAAGCCTTCGGAAATCGCCTGGCGCAAAAAGGCATGAACCAGTGTCTTGGCCAGCGCCTTGGTGTCGTGCCCCGCTGCGTGAAGCGCCTCGCGGTCGGAGATCTTGACGCCTTCGACCCATTCCAGCGTCATCACGCGGCCCGTTGTTCGCTGCCAGTCGATCTTGGGCACGACATAATTGGGCTCGGCTTCCATCGCTTCGGCGAGTTCGGAAGCGGACGCGGCCTCGCGGCGCAGGTCGAGTTCGCGCGCAGTCCAGCGCCGGAACGTCTCGATCACGAGCCGGGGCCGCAAGCGAGCAGCTTCGCCGCCGAGTGCCTCGAGCTGGGCCGCGGCCCATTGATAGGTGTCGATCGCGCGAGTGAATTCGCGCTCGATGCCCGGGCGCAGGACCTTGACCGCGACGTGCTGGCCGTCGGTCGTGACCGCGCGGTGGACCTGGGCGATCGACGCCGCGCCGATCGGTTCCTCGTCGATCGATTCGAACAGCGCGTTTATCGGCCTTCCGAACTCTGCCTCCATCTGCCGGCAGATCGTGTCGAACGGCACCGGCGGGAGCGCGTCCTGAAGCCGCATCAGATCATGCGCGGCTTCTTCTCCGACCAGATCGGGGCGCGTGGCAAGCGTCTGCCCGAGCTTGATCGCGGCGGGCCCCAATTCCTGGAAGGCGTCGGCGTAGCGTGGCTTTTTGGGCACCCGCGCGCCGAAGCGGGCAATCCGCGCAAGGCGTCGTACCGGGGCGGGCGTCAGCGGATCGCGTTCGATCCCCCTCAGCGCGCCGTGCCGGGCGAGGATGCGGCCCCATTTGAGCAGCCGCCAGAGATGCACCGCTGGTGCCGTCACGCCTTTTTCATCCTTCTCAGATTTTCCAGCCGCTGTGGATCGCGACCAGCCCGCCGAGAAGCGGCTCGACCTTGGTCTGGGTAAAGCCCGCTTCCGCGATCATGCCCTTGAAGCTTTCCATGTCGGGGAAGCGGCGGATCGATTCGATCAGGTAGCGATAGCTGTCCTCGTCGTTGGCGAGCAGCTTGCCGAGCTTCGGGACCAGATGGTGCGAATAGGCATCGTACACATCGGCAAAGCCGGGCCAGAGCGTGGTCGAGAATTCGAGGCAGAAAAAGCGCCCTCCGCGCCGCAGCACGCGGTGCGCCTCGCGAAGCGCCGCCGGAATGTCGGTTACGTTTCGGATGCCGAATGCGATCGTATAGGCATCGAAGAACCGGTCGGGAAAGGTCAGCGTCTCGGCATTGGCTTCGGTCCACACCAGCCCGTCGAAGCCACGCTTCTGGGCGCGCTCAATGCCCACTTCCAGCATCGCCGGATTGATGTCGGCCACGGTGATGCTCGCGCCGGATTTGGCAAGCCGGAACGCGATGTCGCCGGTGCCGCCCGCCATATCGAGGATCTGTTCGCCCTCGCGCGGTTTCACGCGGCGCACGAAACGGTCCTTCCATAGTCGGTGCATGCCGCCCGACATGGCGTCGTTCATGATGTCGTAGCTGGACGCCACGCTGGAAAACACGCCGCCGACCCGGCGGGTCTTTTCGCCGGGCGCGACATCTTCATATCCGAAGGAGACGGTATCGGTCATGGCGATCGCTCTAGCCAAGGCTTGTGGCGGGGGCAAACGCTACCTAGCTGCTGTTTCGCAATGCCCGAACTTCCAGAGGTGGAAACCACCGTCCGCGGCCTTCGCCCGGTCCTCGATTCGCAGCGCCTGTCCCGTGTCGAGGCACGGCGAGCCGATCTGCGTCGCGCGATTCCGGTCGATATCGTCCAGCGATTGACCGGCGCCGTCGTTACGGGGCTTCGCCGCCGCGCCAAATATGGGCTGAT
The DNA here is from genome assembly GCF_018122655.1 of Stakelama marina. Taxonomy (GTDB): domain Bacteria; phylum Pseudomonadota; class Alphaproteobacteria; order Sphingomonadales; family Sphingomonadaceae; genus Sphingomonas; species Sphingomonas marina. The sequence goes on along the minus strand of NZ_JAGRQC010000001.1, from coordinate 1,291,138 downwards.
CGATACCGATCGGGGCGACACGCTGATCTTTCACCTCGGCATGTCGGGGCGCTGGCGGCTGCAACCGGATGCGTTGCTCCCGCACGATCACTTCCTGCTCGAAACCGAATCGGGCAGCGTCGCGGTGCTCAACGATCCGCGACGTTTCGGCTCGCTCGATATCGTGCCGACCGATTCGCTTGCCGAATGGCCCGCCTTTGCCGCGCTGGGGCCCGAGCCGCTCGGCCCCGATATCACTGCCGACTATTTTGCCGCGGCATTTGCCGGTCGCAAGGCGTCGGTAAAGACGTTGCTGCTCGATCAACGGGTCATAGCCGGGCTCGGCAACATCTATGTCTGCGAAGCGCTGCATCTTGCCGGCATCTCGCCGAAGCGTGCGGGCGGGCGTATTTCACGACAGCGGCTGGCGGCGCTGACAACAGCGATTCGGCGCGTGCTCGAAGAGGCGATAGCGGCGGGTGGTTCCACCCTGCGCGATTATGCGCGGCCCGATGGCGAGCTGGGATATTTCTCCAAGAAATTCCTCGTCTATGGCCGCGAAGGGCTGGCGTGCGAGTGCGGCGGAACCGTGCGCCGCTATGTCGAAGGCGGGCGTTCGACCTTCTGGTGCCCGGCCTGCCAGCGCTGAACCGGTTGACCGCGGCGGCAACAGCCGCTAATGGGCGCGCTTTCCCGAGCGCTTCGGCGTTGCCGGGACCTCTTTTTACGCAGATCAGGAATTTAGCAAGCATGGCGAATACGCCGCAGGCCAAGAAGCGCATCCGTCGCAACACCCGTCGCGCCGAGATCAACGGCGCCCGCATCAGCCGCATCCGGACTCAGGTGAAGAAGGTCGAAACCGCGCTCGCCGCCGGTGACAAGACCGCTGCTGCCGACGCGCTGAAGGCTGCCCAGCCCGAACTGGCGCGCGGCGTTGCCAAGGGTGTGCTGCACAAGAACACTGCTGCGCGGAAATTCTCGCGACTGACGAAGCGCGTCGCCGCGCTCGGCTGACAGCCGACAGTTTCACCGATCGAAAAGCAATTGCCCCGTCGGCATCGCCGGCGGGGCTTTTCGTCGTTCTGCTTCCGCAATGACGATCCTCAATCATAGCGACGGACTCTCCACGAGTCGGATTGGCTTGGCAGCGTGAACCAGGAGATAACTAGTTGAAAAATAGGCATAATCGAAGAAATTCGACGCATTTCCTACGTCGCCGGGCTGTCAACAACTATATTTCGGTTTCGTTACATGTCCGCCTCTTGATCGACTCGCTCCGCTCTCTCTAAACAATCTCTCCCAGGCGATGTTCTCGCCGTGTGGGGGTCAAACGAAGCTTTGTACGTCAGCCGGATGTCGATTCCGGCTGGGGGTGAGGTTTTGCCGGTGATTCGGGCGGCGGGGGCGGCGCCCGTGACAGGGGGATGCGTAACTGTGATTCGGGAGGCTGAACTGGAGAGGACCGCCGACAAGACCCAGGCATGGACTCGCATTCGCGAGAACCTCCGCGCCTCGGCCGGCCAGCGGCTCTTCGACCAGTGGCTGAAGCCGATTGCGCTGATCGATTGCGCCGACCCCGATGTCGTGCGTCTGGGGCTGCCGTCGGCGTTCATGACCAATTGGGTCAAGAACCACTATGCCGACCGGCTAACCTATGAATTTCGCGCGCTGTTGCCGCATGTCCGCAGCGTGCAGGTCGAAACGGTGCGCGAGCAAAAGGCACCGCGCGTCGTAAAGGCCGAGGAAGCCCCGCAGCCGCGTGTCGACCCGCAGCCGCGTGTCGAAAAGCTCGCTGCGCCGAAAAAGCCGGTTGGCGAGCGCTATCGCTTCGATCCGCGCTTCACCTTCGACCGGTTCGTCGTCGGTGCTTCGAACCGGGTCGCGTTCAACGCGGCTCGCGCGCTTGCCGAAGCGGGGCGGCCGCGGTTCAGCCCGCTGTATCTCCACAGCACGACCGGGCAAGGCAAGACGCACCTGATGCATGCGATCGGGCACGAGTTCCTGAACGCGAACCCCGAAGCGACCGCGATCTACATGCCCGCCGAGCGCTTCATGTTCGAGTTCGTTCAGGCGCTGCGATCGCGCGACACCTTTGCGTTCAAGGCGCGGCTTCGGGCCGTCGATCTGCTGATGATTGACGATCTGCAATTCATCGCGGGCAAGGATTCGACGCAGGAGGAATGCCTCCACACCGTCAACGAGTTCATGAGCGAGGGGAAGCGGCTGGTAATCGCAGCCGATCGCCATCCCCAGGCGCTCGACGGGGTGGACAGCCGCCTCGTCGGGCGCCTGGGATCGGGGCTGGTCGCCGACATCAAGGCGCCCGAGCTCGACCTGCGCCGCGCGATCCTCGATCGCAAGCTTGCCGATACGCCGGGTGCGGAAGTTCCGCAGGATGTTCTCGACCTGCTCGCCAGCCGGCTGAGCGGCAGCGTTCGTGAACTGGAAGGCGCGCTCAACCGTGTCATCGCCTATGCGCAGCTTATCGGTGAGAAGGTCACGATGGACTTTGCCGTGCAGACGCTGGGCGAGGTGCTGCGCGGGCCGCAGCGGCGGATCACGATCGACGAGATCCAGCGCGCCGTGTCCGCGCATTTCGAGGTGCGCCAGCTCGACCTCGTATCTGCGCGCCGCGCCGTGGTCATCGCACGCCCGCGCCAGATCGCGATGTATCTCGCCAAACGGCTGACGACTCGCTCACTGCCGGAGATCGGGCGCAAATTCGGCAACCGCGATCATTCGACCGTCATTCATGCAGTACGGCGTATCGAGGATTTGCGCGGCAAGGACGCGGAGATCGACGGCGCAGTGCGTACGCTGATGCGCGAACTGGAAGGTTGATCGGCTGACCGGATCCCCCTTGGGGGCGGGTCGGGGTGGAAAACGCTGAAGTCGGGTCGCTCGCGATTTCTTTCCACCCCGACCTAGGATCGGTCCAGCGCTGTAAGCGGACGCTCAGACCTGAAGGCCGACCGCTTCCTGTGCCTGTTTGAGGATTGGCGCCGCGAGTGCATCGGCGCGTTCGGCGCCTTCTTTCAGATGCGCCGCGACCGCCGCCTTGTCCGCCAGCAGCTGATTCAGCCGACTGCGGATCGGGCCGAGCCTGGCGACGGCCAGATCGGCCAGCGCCGGCTTGAACGCGCCGAAGCCCTGACCGGCATATTCTTCCACCACCGATTGCGGTTCGTGATCGGCGAGTGCAGCGAATATCGTGACCAGATTGCGCGCTTCGGCACGCGATTCGAGTTGGTCGAAACTGTCCGGAAGCGGTTCGGGATCGGTACGCGCCTTGCGGAATTTCTGCGCGATCACGTCATCATCGTCGGTCAGGTTGATGCGCGTCATGTCCGAAGGATCGGATTTCGACATCTTCGCCTGGCCATCGCGCAGTGACATGATGCGCGGCGCGGCCTTTGAGATGAACGGTTCGGGAAGCGTGAAGAGTTCGGTGTCGAAATCTGTGTTGAACTTGGTGGCGATGTCGCGCGCCAGCTCAAGATGCTGTTTCTGATCCTCGCCCACCGGCACGTGCGTGGCGTTGTAAACGAGCACGTCGGCGGCCTGAAGCACCGGATAGGTGAACAGGCCGACGCTTGCACCCTCGCGGTTCTTGCCCGCCTTGTCCTTCCACTGCGTCATGCGGTTCAGCCAGCCCATCCGCGCGGTGCCCTGCAGAATCCAGCATAGCTCCGCATGGGCTGGAACGCGTGCCTGGTTGAACAGGATCGCCTTGGCCGGATCGATGCCGGCGGCGATCAGCGTCGCGGCCATTTCGATTGTCGTCGCGGCGCGTTCCGCCGGCGGAATCGCGACGGTCAGCGAGTGCAGATCGGCGAGGAAGAACAGGCAGTCGCCGCCCTTTGCCGCGACATCGTCCTGCATCGCCACCCATTGCTTGATCGCCCCCAGATAATTGCCGAGGTGCAGATTGCCGGTGGTCTGGATGCCGGAGACGATACGCATGGTGGTCCTTGTCAGTTTGCGGGGCTTCGACGCAGCATCGCGCGAAGGTCGGCGACGCCATATGCGCGTGTGATGAAGCAGGCCAGCGCGTAGATGGCAATGCCTGCGGCCACCATTGCACCGAGCGTCGGCAGCGTGATGAACAGCGAGCCGTGCGTGTAGGGCCGGATCGGGCTGCGGAGGAAGAACAGCGCAACGCCCATCACCGCCGCCGCGAGCGCGAGCCTGGGGATGCGGCGTTTCAGCCGGGCGTCGGCCGTAAAATGCCCGCGCTGGACCAGCGTGCGATACAGGAGCGCGGTGTTGACCGTCGCTGCGATCGCCGTGGCGAGCGGCGGGCCGACGGTGCCGATGGTCGGAATCAGAATCAGGTTGCCGACGATGTTCACGCCGACCGAGATGATCGCGAAGCGCACGGGCGTGCGCGTATCGTGGCGGGCATAGAAGCCAGGTGTGAGTACCTTCACCAGCACATAGGAAGGCAGGCCGAGCGAAAACGCGGCGAGCGCCCAGGTCGTGCGTACCGTGTCGGCGGCGTCGAACTGGCCATGCTGGAACAGTCCGCGCACGATCGGTTCGGCCGCAAAGATGAAGGCTGCGGTCGCCGGAAGCGTCAGGAACAGCGCGAGTTCGATGCCGCGATTCTGCGTGTCCATCGCCTGCGCATCCTGCTTCGCGCCGAGCTGGCGCGAGATCGTCGGCAGCAGAATCGTGCCCAGCCCGATACCGATCATGCCGAGTGGAAGCTGGTTGAGACGGTCGGCATAGTAGATCGCCGAGATCGACCCTGCGCCGAGCAGGCCCCCGGCGAGCGCCGTCGAGACGAGCAGATTGACTTGCGTCGCACCGGCGCCCGCCGCGGCGGGCAGGATCAGCTTCAGCAGGCGCTTGATATCGGGATCAAGCCTGGGGCGGCGCAATTTCAGGCTGACCCCGGCCTTGTGGCAGGCGAGCATCAGCCAGCCGAGCTGGAGCATCCCGCCGATCGTTACCGACATGGCCTGGATGCGCGCGGTCTGTTCGGGCGTATCGCCGTGGAAAAACCACAGCGCGCTGACCATTGCGACGTTCAGCAGAATAGGGGCCGCGGCATTCACCCAGAATTTGTTGAGCGAATTGAGGATTCCGCCCAGCAGCGAGGCGAGCGAGATCAGCATCAGATAGGGAATGGTGAACCGCGACAGCGTCACCGCATAGTCGAACTGTTCGGGCGAGGGGTTCTGCTCTTTGAAGCCGAGCGAAAGCATCCAGGTCAGCGGCCACGCGGCGGCCAGCATGACGATCGTCATCACCAGCAGCACGGGGAACAGGACGGCAAGCGCCTGTTCGGCGAATCGCAGTCCCGCGTTCAGATCGTCCGCCTCGCCGACCTTGCGGTTGAACATCGGGATAAAGGCCGATGCGAACGCGCCTTCCGCGAATAGCGAACGGAACATGTTGGGCAGCCGGAAGGCCACCAGAAACGCATCGGATGCGAAACCTGCGCCGACGAATGTCGCCTGCAGCGTGTCGCGGCCCAGCGCCAGGATGCGGCTGACGAGCGTCAGTCCGCCGACCGATCCCAGCGATTTGGCGAGGTTCATCGCGGCAATCCCCCGCTACGGGGTCGTCAGGCGTTGCCGGCTTCCGGGCTGACCGAGCCGGTGCCTTCGACATTGCCGCCCTGCTGCTGCGACTGCTGCAGATAAAGGCCGTTGAAATCGATCGGCTCGAGCATCAGCGGCGGGAAGCCGCCGTCGCGAACCGCGTCGGCCAGAATGCGGCGGGCAAAGGGGAAGAGCAGGCGAGGCGCTTCGGCAAAGAGAAACGGCTGCAGATGCTCGGCGGGCACGTTGCGGATGCCGAACAGGCCAGCATAGCTGAGATCGACGAGGAACGAGGCGGTGCCGTTCGTCTCCGCCTTGGCTTCGATCTTCAGGATCACTTCGTGCATATCGTCGCCGACCTGGTTGGCGCCGATGTTGAACTGAACATCGATCTGCGGCGCGTCGGTCTGCTGATAAACGGCCGGCGAATTAGGATTCTCGAACGAGAAATCCTTCACATATTGCGAAATCATGTTGACCATCGGCCCGGTGTCGGCGCCGTTCGCTGCGGGTTCGCCATTGGGGTTGCCGTTTTCCTGCTCGGCCATCTCATCATCCTTTTCGTCGGAAAATCGAAGCGGGGTACCCGCATTCCATATCGCGCCGCGCGTAGCAGGCGGTCGCCGTCAGTTCAACGGTCGGTGCGCGGCATTTGAATCGGCGCGCGCTTGCCCTTATGTATTCGGTCAGAAGTTCGGAGGAATAGTGCTTTATATCGTTCTCCTCGCCATGGTCGCCGGTTTTCTGGCGCTGCGACTCTATTCGGTGCTCGGCAAGCGCACCGGCCATGAACAGCCGCTTGTGAAGCCGGCCGAAGAACGGCTTGCGACACAACCGACGCCGCGCACGATCGACATGCCGACCGAGTTGCGCGACGCAGGAACGCGCAGTGTCGACAGCAATGCGGAACAGGGCATCCGTGCGCTGGTCGCGGCCGATTCGGAGTTCGACGTCGCGCAATTCCTTGAAGGCGCGAAATCGGCATATCGGATGATTCTGGAAGCCTTTTGGAAGGGCGACCGCAAGACGCTGGAATGGCTGGTGGGCGGCGATGTGCAGGAAGCGTTCGTCACCGCGATCGACGAGCGCGAAAAGGCCGGGCATACGCTTGAAAACCGCCTCGTCTCGATCGAGCGCGCCAATATCGTCGATGCCTCGGTAGAACGCGGCGCAGCGCAGATCACCGTGCGCTTCGACGCGGATATTGCGGCGGTCACGCGCGATGCGGATGGCAATGTCGTCGCCGGATCGTTGAGCGATGCCGTCGAAACGCATGATCTCTGGACCTTCGGGCGCACGCTGAAGAGCGATGATCCGAACTGGAAACTGGTGGAAACCGACGAGGCCTGACGGGCATGAAAAAATGGGGGGTGGCGGCGCTCGCGGTGCTGCTGGGCAGTTGCACCGGCGGGATCGTTCCTCCTGCGGCAGGGCCTCCGGCAACCGCCGGATATGGCTATGGCAGCAACAGACCGCTGCCCGTCCGCCAACCGCCGCCGGCAACGCCGATGTCGCCTGTTGCCGCACCATCCGCTCCGACAGGCGCCGCTACTGCCGCGCAGAGCGGGATCGTCGCCGGACCGGCGGTATCGCAGCTTCCGATAGGTCAGGTAGGCGCCGCGCGGGCGTTGCAGGCGTTTCGGCGGTCCTGCCCCTCGCTCATGTCGCGCAACGATATTTCGGGTCTTACGACCGCGAATGACTGGGCCAGGGTATGCCGCATAGCCGATTCGGTCGGCGACGCCGGTGCGTTGCGATTCTTCCAGCAGAATTTCGCCACCGTGCAGGTGGGGAGCGGCGAAGCATTCGCGACGGGTTATTACGAGCCTGAAATTCATGCTTCGCGCCACCGCGGCGGAGCCTATCAGACCCCGATCTACGCCAAGCCCGACGACCTTATCGATGTCGATCTGGGGCTGTTCACCGACAATCTGCAGGGCAAGAAAATTCGCGGGCGCGTTCAGGGCGATGCTTTCATTCCCTATTACGACCGCACCCAGATAGAGGAGGGCGCGCTTGCCGGGCGCGGGCTGGAACTCGCCTGGGCAGCCGATCCGGTCGAGGCATTCTTTCTGCAGATCCAGGGCTCGGGGCGGCTGCGCCTGCCCGATGGATCGGTGATGCGCGTCGGCTATGCCGGGCAGAATGGCCGCGATTATACGAGCATCGGCAAACTGATGCGCGAACGCGGGCTGCTCGCGCCCGGACAGGCTTCGATGCAGGGCATGGTCGCGTGGCTCCACGCGCACCCGGCGCAGGGCCAGGCGATCATGCGCGAGAACAAGAGCTTCGTCTTCTTTCGCCGATTGACCGGTGCCGGACCACTTGGCGCGCTCGGGCTGCCGGTGACGGGAGAAGCGAGCGTTGCAGCCGATCCCGATTTCATGCCGCTTGGCGCTCCGGTATTCCTCTCGCTCGACCGTTCGGACGCCACGGGATTGTGGGTGGCGCAGGATACCGGCGGCGCGATCAAGGGTGCCAACCGCTTCGATACTTTCTGGGGCGCCGGCGATACGGCTCGCGCGATAGCCGGCGGCATGTCCGCGCACGGCACGGCGTTCATTCTCGTGCCGCGCAGCGTAATGGCAAGGCTGGGTGCCGATGGCCGGACGACGCCTTAGCGACGAAGAGGCGGCGTTATGGGCGAGGGTGAAAGCCGAGGTGCGTCCGCTGCATCCGCGCGCTGAGCGGAAACAGGCCGCACCGTTCGTTTCGCCGCCAGAGCCTCGGGTCAAGAAACCTGCGCAACGCCCGCTGCCGATGCCGCCGCGCACCTTGGCACCGGTACGCAAGGCCGCGCCCCAACATGCGACGCTCGATTCGGGATGGGACCGGCGCATCGGGCGTGGTCAGGTCGCCCCCGACACGATCATCGACCTCCATGGTCATTCGCTGGCATCGGCGCATGCGATGCTCGATGCCGGGCTGGATGCGGCGATAACGCGCGGAGAGCGGGTGTTGCTGCTGGTGACCGGAAAGCCGCCGCGTGCCGGGTCGGAACGCCCGCATGCGCGCGGTGCGATTCGTGCCGCAATTCATGACTGGCTGGCGGTTTCGCGTCATTCGTCGCGTATCGCCGCAGTGCGCCAGGCCCATCCGAGGCATGGTGGTGCGGGAGCGCTCTATATCGTGCTCCGCCGTACAAGAACGACCGCGTCCCGAAAATCTTAACTCTTCTGCGCGATTATACTGGCCGATGAAGCGCGGGCGACCTGATCCGCGTCCAGAAGCGGGATTGCAAACAGCCGGATGAACGGATTTTCGCTCACCAGCCGTGCGGTGGTCTTCGCCATCTGCGCAGGGGCGTTGGCGTTCATCCTCGCGCTGTTCGCAACGTCGCACGGCAGCTGGAGCGCCGAGCATGCGGCGACCGCGCTGATTCCGGCAATCGTTTGCGCGGTGATGTGCTGGGCGGCGGCGGAGCGGACCGTCGCGGGCACCGCCTCGGCAATCGATTCGGCGATCGAGCGGTTGGCGCAAGCCGCCAATGGCGATCTGCAAAGCCCGATTCCCGGCGCCGTGTCGAAAGAAGTTCCGCAGCTTGCCGATGCGATGGACGGGCTGTTTCAGCAGCTTCACGCGAATCTGGAAAGTGTACAGCGGCTGGCGATGTTCGATCCGGTGACCGGGTTGCCCAATCGCGTCAGTTTTCGCCGTAATTGCGAGCGGCAGCTCGCCGAATTGCCGCGCGACGGCAAGGCCGCTTTGTTCTTCGTCGATCTCGACCGCTTCAAGACTGTCAACGACACGCTCGGCCATGCCACGGGCGACGCGCTCCTGGGGATGGTGGCCAATCGGCTGCGTGCGGTCGCGGATCGCTATGCGGCTACCACCGGCGCGGCTCCGTTGATCGGTCGGCTGGCCGGTGACGAATTCACGCTGTTCTTCGGCGCGGTCGCGAACGCGGGGGAAGCGTCGCGGATCGGTCGGGGTATATTGTTCGCGATGAACGAACCGTTCGATATCGCAGAGCAGGAAATCACGGTCGGAGCGTCGGTCGGGATCGCGATGCGGCCCGATCACGGCGCGACGCTTGCCGATCTGATGCGCGCGGCCGACGCCGCGATGTACCGCGCCAAGGCGGCAGGCCGAGGGCGCGTAGAACATTTCTCCGATAATCTGGCCGCCGAAATTGCCGACAGCATCCAGCTTGAAAGCGACTTGCGAGAGGCGATCGACCAGCAGCAGTTCGGACTTGTCTTTCAACCGCAGATCAGCGTGCGCCGGGGAGAGATCGTCGCTGCCGAGGCATTGCTGCGCTGGCGCCATCCCGACGGCGAGCGGCTGCCGGCGAGCTTTATCAGGCGGGCAGAGGAAACCGGGCTGATCGTCGAGATCGGCGACTGGGTGGTCGCCGAGGTTGCAAAGACGATCACGCGCTGGGCGGATGCAGGTGTCGAACAGCGTCTGGCAATCAATGTCAGCCAGCGCCAGCTCGACCATGTGGCGTTTTTCCGCGGGCTCCGTCAGGCGATGCAGAATGCGCGCGCACCCGCAGCGATGCTGGAACTGGAGATCAGCGAAACGCTTGCGATGAATTGCAACGAGGATGTGATCGACGCGATTGCAGCACTTCGCCGCGACGGAGCGACCATATCGATCGACGATTTCGGCACGGGCTATTCCAATCTCGCCCGGCTGCGCGAACTACCGCTCGACCGCGTGAAGCTCGATCCCAGCATGATCGCCAATGTCGTCGAAAGCACGGAGGCGCGAGCGGTTATCCAGGCGGTCATCAGCCTCGTTCACGGCCTGCAATATGAAGTCGTGGCAGAGGGGATCGAATCGTCCGCACAGGCCAAGGTGCTGGGCGTGATCGGTTGCGACGTGCTCCAGGGCTATGCCGTCGCCCGGCCCATGCCCGAGGACGCGTTCATCGCATGGGCGCGCAACCGTGACGACCGGGCCGCGGTCAGCGCCTGAAAACCCTGTCGATCACCCGCGCATAGACGCGCTCGAGCGCTTCTAGATCGACCACGGCCACTGCCTCGTCGAGCTTGTGCATCGTCGCGTTGATGAGGCCGAATTCGACCACCGGGCACAGCTTCGACAGAAAGCGCGCATCGGACGTGCCGCCGCTTGTCGACAGTTCCGGCTGCATGCCGAGTTCGGCCTGGATCGCGGCGCACATGATGTCCGACAGCTCGCCCGGTTCGGTCAGGAACGCTTCACCCGACACCTTTGGCGTGACGATCGCGTCCGGGGCGTGGCTGCGGACGATCTCGGTAATCCGGCGACCGAGGTCGTCGCCGCGATGAAGATCGTTGAACCGGATGCTGATCCGCGCACTTGCTTTGCCGGGAATGACGTTGTGCGCGGTATTTCCGACGGTCAGATCGGTCGTTTCGATATTCGACGCCTGAAACCATTCGGTGCCGGTGTCGAGCGTGATCGAGTCGATTTCCGCGAGCGCCGCCACGAGCTTGGGGATCGGATTGGCGGCGAGGTGGGGATAGGCGACATGCCCCTGCTTGCCGGGAATATCGATCCAGATATTTACCGATCCCCGTCGCCCGATCTTGATCGTATCGCCCAGCCGCTTGACCGAGGTCGGTTCCCCCACCAGGCACATATCGGGGCGAATGTCGCGTTCGTTCATCCGGTCGATCAGCGCGCGCGTGCCGAAAATCGCCGGTCCCTCCTCGTCGCCGGTGATGATGAGGCTGGTCGTGCCATCGGGGTCGGCATGCGCGCAGGCGGCCGCGAACGCAGCGATCGCGCCCTTCATGTCCACGGCACCGCGCCCGTATAGCAGGCCGCCGCGTACTTCCGCGTCGAAGGGATCGCTTCTCCAGCCGTCACCGGGGGGGACGACATCGAGATGGCCGGCAAAGGCGAAATGACGCCCGCCCGAGCCGCGCGTCGCGAGCATGTTCTCTACCGGACCGTCGGGCGCTTCGCCGCTCACGAACCTGTCGATTTCGAAGCCGGCCGATCGCAGCGCGGTTTCGAGCACGTCGAACACTTCGCCACGCGCGGGGGTGACGCTTTCCGCATCGATCAGCTGCTTGGCGAGAGAGACGACGTCGGGCATGGTAGTATCGGCTTTCATGGGAGAGGGCATTGCCCAAGCTTGATCTCGATACAATCCCGCAAAGCAATGCGACCGGATATCCGGGCGATTATGCGTTGCCCGTGCAGGGCCGCTGGTACCGGCGGCTGGCACCCGCGAGCGGTATCGACGATTTCGGTGTCAGCCATGTTGTGCTGAAACCCGGTGCATGGTCGTCGCAGCGGCACTGGCATGAGGGCGAGGACGAATTCGTCGTCATGCTTTCCGGAGAGGCGGTGCTGGTCGACGATGCCGGAGAAACCGTCATGCTTCCAGGTGATTGTGCCGCTTTTCCGAAGGGCGATGGTAACGGGCATGTTCTGCAAAACCGCAGCGGCGCCGATTGCGCGTTTATCGCGGTAGGCAGGGCTTCGCAGACCGATTGCCATTATCCCGACATCGATATGCACCTGACCGATGGCCGGTTCGTCCATAAGGACGGCAGCAGCTTCTAGGACCTCAGTCCTCGTCGTTCTTCTTGTCGTCCTGCTCGCCTGCGCTGGTGCCGAAGGCTGCGCCCAGCGCGACGCCGATGGCGACACCGATCGCGATATTGCCCATCGCGACGCCGATGCCGGCTCCGATGGCGATGCCCAGGCCCATGCCGGTGGCCAGCTTGTCCTTGCGGCGCTTCACCGTGTCGGCTGCTCATATTGTTCGATCACCCAGTCCTCTTCCTGGGCAGCGGCAATCCAGTCCTGCATGAAGGGGTGGCTGATGACGGCCTGCATATAGGCCGGGGCAAAGCGCGCGACGGGCAGCGAATAGGTGACGATTCGCGTCACCACCGGCGCGAACATGATGTCGGCAGCCCCGAATTCGCCGAACAGGAACTCGCCCTCGCCGCCGAACCGGGCGCGCGCCTGCGCCCACAGCTCCATGATGCGGGTCAGTTCGGCGATGACTTCGGGTTCCGGCTTTTTCGGTTCGAAGGTCTGGCGGATGTTCATCGGGTGCTGGCGGCGCAGCGCCGGAAAGCTCGAATGCATTTCCGCCGCCATCGATCGCGCCATCGCGCGCGCGGCGTCTCCCTGCGGCCAGAATTTCAGCCCGCCAGACTTGTCATCGAGATATTCGATGATGGCGAGACTGTCCCAGACCACGGCATCGCCATCCCAAAGGATCGGAACCTTGCCCGAGGATGGCGCGAATTCATCGCCCTCGCGCCGGCGATCCCATTCATCATCGTAAAGCGGAACGACCACTTCCTCGAACGGGAGGCCCGATTGTTTCGCGGCCAGCCAGCCGCGCAGCGACCAGGAGGAATATGCCTTGTTGCCGATGATGAGTTTTAGCATGCCGTCGCTGATACCGTTCCGCAGCAGCCGGGGCAACGGAGCCGGGCGTATCGGCACTCAGTCCGGTTGCTGATTCGGCGGAACCGGGGTCAGCGCATAGATATCGAGCCCGTCGGGGTCGCGGTGCGGCACGACCAGCCGCCATTCGAACGGCCCGACACGTTCGACAAAGCCTGCAATGTCACGACTGCGGTCACGGCCATAGGCGAGTGAATTGTCGCCCGGTTCGTCCTGCTGCGCACCGAGAAAGACATAACGCTTGTCCCCGTCCGGGTAGAGCCAGCCGCTCGGCAGGTCGGTCCCCGTCTGCTTGAGGAAAGTCAGCTGATCCGGGCCGGCGCTCTTTACATGGCAGAAGAAGGGCGGGAAGCTCTTGAATCCTGATTTGTCGGCATAACGGCCGATGCGGATGACGCGGCAGCGATAGGAGCCGGGCGGCAACGCCGGATGATCCAGTGCCGCGCCGGGTTCGATCATGGCGCCCTCGGCCTTCACCTTGGCCGGTGAATGTTCGGTCGCGAATGCGAGGCCGGTGGACCAGATTTCGTCTAGCCCGTCGAGCATGGTCGCGTCTTCGGGTTTGGCGATCGAGCGCCATGCCGGCTGCGCGGGTTCTTCCGCGGCCGGTGTTGCGACGGACCGGGTGGTCGTCTGGGCACAGGCGGCGAGCATTGCCGCCAGTGAGAATATCAGAATTCGGGGGCGCATCTGCCGATCCTTCGGTCACGGGTTCGCGTTACCGAAAAGTTAAGATCGACTGGTAAACGAAACGTTAATTTTTCGCAGCCGGGCCTCTGGAAGGCGCGGAAACCCTGCCATTTTGCGGCCAAGCGTTCGTTTGCAGAGGCAAAGCGCCGGCGCGCTTAACCGATTGCTTCGACGACAGCCGCGCGCAGCTCGGCGATGCCCATGCCCTTTTCGCTCGACGTGGCGAGGATGTCGGGATGCGCGGCAGGGCGCTTGCGTGCCTCCGCAGCAGTGCGTTCGGCAACCTCGGCCAGCGCGCTTGCCTTCACCTTGTCGGCCTTCGTCAGAACGATCCGGTAGCTCACCGCCGCCTGGTCGAGCATGTCGAGGATTTCGCGGTCGATATCCTTGATGCCGTGACGCGAGTCGATCAGCACAAGCGCGCGCTTCAGGACCGCGCGACCGCGCAGGAAATCATTGACCAGATAACGCCATTTCTTGACGACATCCTTGGGCGCCTTGGCAAAGCCGTATCCCGGCATGTCGACCAGCCGGAAAGCGAGCGGTTCGCCCACGTCGAAGAAATTGAGTTCTTGGGTGCGTCCCGGCGTGACCGACGTACGCGCAAGCCCGTTGCGCCCGGTAAGCGCGTTCAGCAGCGAAGACTTGCCGACGTTCGATCGGCCGGCGAACGCAACCTCGGGCACCTGCGGATCGGGCAGGTGCTGAAGCTGCGGCGCCGACTTAAGAAACGCGACCGGCCCTGCGAAGGTCTTGCGCGCGCGCTCGATCAGGTCCGGATCGAAGGCGTCAGCCATGACGGTTCCCCATCATGCCTTCGCCTTCGCTTCCTCTTTCTGCTTCTTCAGCTGCGGATGGCGGCTGTACAGATATTGTTGCTGCGCGATGGTCACCAGGTTCGAGGTGATCCAGTAGATCTGCAGACCAACCGCGAACGGCGCCATCACGAACATCAGCACCCACGGCATCAGGCCGAAAATCTGCTTCTGCGTGTCGTCCATCGGCGCCGGGTTGAGGCGGAACTGGAAGAACATCGAGATGCCGAGCAGGATCGGAATAACGCCGATCGCGATGATGTGCGGCGGGGTGAAGTGCAGCAGCCCGAACAGGTTTACCGGCGTCAGCGGGTCGGGTGCTGACAGGTCCTTGATCCACAGGACGAACGGCTGGTGACGCATCTCGATCGTCAGTTGGAGCACCTTGTACAGCGCGAAGAACACCGGGATCTGAAGGAGGGTAGGGGCGCAGCCGCCGAGCGGATTGACCTTTTCATCCTTGTAAAGCTGCATCATCTCCTGCTGGAGGCGCGGCTTGTCGTCCTTATAGCGTTCCTGCAACGCCTTCATCTTCGGCTGGATCGCCCGCATGCCGGCCATCGAGCGGAACTGGCGCTGCGCGATCGGGAACATCAAACCACGGATCGTGAGCGTCAGCAGGATGATCGCGACGCCGAAATTGCCGATATGGCGGAACAGCCAGTCGAGATAATAGAAGATCGGCTTTTCGACGATTTCGAACCAGCCCCAGTCGATCGCCTTGTCGAACAGCGCGATATGGCCGTCATTCTGATAGTGCTGGAGTACCGAGACTTCCTTGCCGCCGGCAAAGAAGCGCGAGGTGTAGCTGGTCTGCTGGCCCGGCTGGAGCAGGGCGGGAGAGGCCGGTGTGTAATCGGCCTGGAAAGTGTCGTTCGCGCCGGAGCGGAACTGCGCGCTGGTCGCCGAGGATTGATCCGGGACGAGCGCGGTCAGCCAGTATTTGTCGGTGAAGCCCAGCCAGCCGCCGGTCGTGTCGAACTTGGCGGGCGCGTCCTTCAAATCCTTGAAATCGATATCGTAATCGGCCGCGCCGTCATGTACTGCCATCGGCCCGGTGTGGATCGTCCAGGTATCCTTGTCGGCCGATTCGCCGCTGCGATTTACCAGTGCATAGGGACGTACCTGAACCGGTCCGCCGCCGGTGTTCGCGACCGTCTGCTTGATCGTGAACATATATTGGTCGTCGACCGCGATGGTGATGCGAAAGCGCTGACCCTGACCGTTATCGGCCTCGAGCGTTACCGGCTTGCCGGGCGAAAGGACGTCACCCTGCGCTTTCCAGACCGTATCGGGGCCGGGCGCCTTGATGCCGTCGCTGCGCCAGCCGAATCCGGCGAAATAGGATTTCTCAGCACCTGCCGGGGATAGCAGACGGATCGGCGGCGAGTTTTTCGCGACGGTCTGCTTGTAGTCGGACAGGACGAGGTCGTCGATGCGCGGGCCCTTCAGGTTGATCGAACCCTGCAGGCTGGGCGTCCGGATCGGGATACGCGGGGTCGACGCAAGAACCGCCTTGCGGTCGCGCAGCGCCTTGGGCGCGTCGGCGGTCGGATCGGCCTTTGGGTTGGGCGCGGGCTTTTCCTTGACGCCGCTTTCGACGGTCGTGGGCTTCGGGTTGGACGGAAAGAAGCGATTGACAATCGGCTGCCACGCGAACAGCAGCGCGGCGGCGATCACCGCGAAGATGGCGAGATTTTTCTGTTCGTCTTTCACTTCGTTCCCCGAATGACTTTGCCCCGAGCGGCTGGGATCATGGCACCGGATCGTGCCCGAACCCGCCCCATGGATGGCAGCGCGCGATCCGCCGGATGGCGAGCCAACTCCCCTTCAGCGCCCCATAGCGGCGAAGTGCCTCGATTGCATAGGCCGAACAGGATGGCGAGTAGCGGCACGTCGGCGGCATCATCGCCGAGGGGCCGAGTTGCCATAATCTTGCCAGCAGGATGAGCAGTTTCGCGATCATCGCGCGATCTTTCCCAGCGCCTTGCCGAGTTCGGCGCGAAGCCGTGACCAGTCGCGCTCTATGCCGCCCTGTCGGCCGATCAGCACATGGTCGGCGCCGGCAATGCCACGTTCGGGCAGAATGTCCCGCGCAAGTGCGCGAAAACGCCGTTTCATCCGGTTGCGGACGACGGCGTTTCCCACCTTTTTCGATACGGTAATGCCGACCCGGATCGACGGGTCGCCATCGGCGCGATCATGGACAAGCAGAACGAAACCCGGCATCGGCGCCCGCTTGCCGCGGTTCGCCGCCAGATATTCGCTACGCTTCTTGAGTCCGCTTACGCCGACAGCTTCTTGCGACCGCGCGCCCGGCGCGCCCGGATCACCTTGCGGCCGCCCGGGGTCGCCATCCGCGCGCGGAAGCCGTGACGACGTGCACGCACGAGGTTGCTCGGCTGAAAGGTCCGCTTCATCGTTCATCCTTACGAATTCTGAATAGAAAAGGGTCGCCCCAACAGGACGACCACGTTGCGCGAGGCCATAAGCGAGGTGGGCGTCCAAGTCAACGCGCAGATTTCCGGTCGCGCGCGCGTCGCCGCTTGAAGCTGCGCCGTTGCAGCGCGTGCTCGGCGACATGGCCCAGCTTTGGCCAGCGATGCTTGGCGCGCACGAACAGGCGCCGCGCGAGCAGCGAATTACGCAGAACGAGGATTAGTCCGGCCGCGAAGACAAAGATTCCGCCCGGCCCCGGAATCGCGCCGACCAGGGGAGAGGCGAGCATCACGATCACGCCGAGGCAGAGCAGCGTGATCCGGGCAATGGTGTTGGGACGCGGGGTACGGGGCACTGATCCTATCTGGTGCCACTGTGTTAGATTCGCAAGACGCGGAGGCGACGGATGGTTCCCTGTCGGCGAAAAGCCGTTATGCATAAGCCGGTTGGGGGGAATGCATGGTCGCGATCGTATCGACGGTAGCCTATCTTGGCCTGGAAGCGCGCGCCGTAGAGGTGCAGGTTCAGGTGGCGCCCGGTGTGCCCGCCTTCGTCGTCGTCGGACTGCCCGACAAGGCGGTAGCGGAAAGCAGGGAACGCGTGCGCGCGGCGATGGCGGCGATCGGCCTTTCGCTGCCGCCCAAAAGGATCACCGTCAATCTGTCGCCCGCCGACCTGCCGAAGGAAGGCTCGCATTACGATCTGCCAATCGCGCTGGGGCTGCTCGCGGCGATGGGCGTTGTCGATGCGGAAACGCTGTCGCAATATGTCGTTGTCGGCGAACTTGGCCTCGACGGACGGGTAGCGCCGTCGCCGGGCGTTCTTCTGGCGGCGTTGCACGCCGGTTCCGTGGACAAGGGACTGGTATGTCCGGCAGCGCAGGGCGCGGAGGCCGCCTGGGCCGGATCGGTGGAGGTGATCGCGGCGTCCGACCTGATCGGACTGCTCAATCATTTCAAGGGCGATCAATTGCTCGCAGCCCCGGCGCCCGGCGAGGCTGAACTGCCGGCTATCGGCCCGGACCTGAAACAGGTGAAGGGGCAGGAGACCGCGAAGCGCGCGCTCGAGATCGCGGCGGCGGGCGGCCATAATCTGCTGAGGTGAAATAAAGCTACACCCTCGAGTCGGCCACGATCTGTGCCGGCAGAATGGTGGAGCTTTCTATGAGCCAGAATCTTTTTGTGAAATATGAGGTGGTCCTCCGGGATGGGGGGGGCGGCTACTGGCTGACGGTGGACCCGCAGCACCCCTCGTTTCCAGACGAGTTCCTGGTCAGCCGGAACGACCTGGACCGGCGCGCAGTCGAGGTCCTTGGGACGCTGCGCAATTCGACTTGCCGGGACGAGTCGACCGCCGCGAACACGAATACGGAGCCGACCGCGCTTTACTTCGCCTCGCGTCAGCCTTGGGCAAACAACGATTACGTTGAACCGACCGAAGAGCGTGAGCCGTCGTTCTTCGACGCCCACCTCCTGACCGACCGGCGCTAGCAATCGTGTGGAGTCGCTCCGCGAGGATGCTTCGCATCCGAGTTTCGGAATTCACACCTCACGCACCCGTGCAGCGCAAACCCGCCAGCGTTCTCAGATCCCTAGCTGTATCGCCCTGTATGCGCGAGCAGATAAGTCACTGAGAATAAATTGTATTAATCCCGAGACACCGAGACGCCTATGTCCGTCACCGTTCCCGTCCAAGTGAGGCTCGACCACAGCCTCGTCAAGGCCATCGACCAGCGCGCGACCAGCGCCAAGATGAGCCGCGCCGATGTCCTGCGCGAGTTGCTGGCAGCGGCGCTCGCCACCCCGCAGCCGAGCGTCCCCGCCATCGACCCGCTGATGGACCGCATCCTCGACGCGCTCGCCCGCCTCGCCGTCAAGGTCGACGCGTGCAGCGAGGCCAGCGAGCACGCGGCGGTGAACGCGTTCGCGGCCTACGCAACGACCCGCCTCCACGCGCTCAAGATGCTACCGCAGGAGCAGCAGCGGCCGTTCGTCGAACAGCTCGCCCCCAATGTCGCGCGCGTAGTGCAGCCATGAGCCGCGCGCTTGAGGCAAGCCGGGGCCGCGTCATCGAGGCGCACCGTTCCAACGCGGTCCTGACGCTGCTGCGCGTCGCGGCGCTGGGCGGGCTGCTCGGCATGGTGCTCGGTGCCGTGCTCACCTGGACGACCACCCGTGTGGGGGATCGGGTGCTGGCGCAAGCGTGGCTGCGCCATGAGATCAACCAGCATCTTAACCCGGCCGCGATGCTGCGGGCGCAGCAGACCATGCCGACCGGGTTCGAGGCGGTGCCGTCCCCGGAACAGGTCGCCGCGACCGGGATGCTGCACAGGCTCGGCTATATCGGCGTGCCGCTCGCCGTGCTGTTCGCGATCGGCATCCCGGCGTTGCTGGCGCGCCAGTGGGTCAGGGCGTCACGCGAGGCGGCACGCGACCAGGTGAAGCGCGGCAACCGTATGGTGACGGCGCAGGAGCTGGCATCGCTGCTCGCATGGGCACGGAAGAACGGCACCCCCATCGAGTTGGGCGGCGTGCCCATTCCGCCCGCGAACGAGACCCGGCACCTGCTCGCGGTCGGTCAGTCCGGGTCGGGCAAGTCGACCGCCTTGCGCGGCCTCGTCCGCCAGATCGCCGCGCGCGGCGAACACGCGCTCCTCTACGACCCCGACACTTCCTACATCCGCAGTTTCTACCGCCCGGAGCGTGGCGACATCATCCTCAATGTCTGGGACGCAAGGACCGCCCGCTGGAATCCGCTGGCCGACATCGCCGACCCGGCCGACGCCTATCGGCTCGCCGCCATTCTGCTACCGCTCCCCAAGGGACGCAGCGACAACGATATCTGGTATGAGCAGGCGCGCGCCGTCATCGCCCGCATCATCTACCGCTTCGTGCGCGAGGGCCGCACCGACCTCCACCAGCTCGCCACCACGCTCACCGTCGCCAACGTGGACGAGCTACGCGAACTCGTCGCCAGAACCGAAGCCGCGCGCGCTTTCGAACCGGGGGCCGAGAAGGCCAGCTCCAGCGTCGCCTTCATGCTCAGCCAACCCGCCCGCATCGTCGCCATGCTCGCGGCCGTGCCGATGTCGGCGCAACCGTTCAGCTTCGATGCGTTCTACGCCGCCCTCGACCAGCACGAGGGGGACAAGCCCCTGATCTTCCTCACCGCCCCGCGCCGCTACCGTGACGCTGGCCTGCCCGTGGTCACCGCATGGCTGGACGCGGCCGCAGCCGCCATCCTCCAGCGCGGCACCGACGCGCCGTGCCGGGCCTGGCTCTTCCTCGACGAGCTGCCCTCGCTGCCGCCTATCACCTCGTTGATGACCCTGTTCCCGGAGGGGAGAAAATACGGCGCGGCCATCACCATCGCCTTCCAGTCGGTCGCCCAGCTCCGCGACAAATACGGCGAGGAGGGCGTCCACATCATCACGGGGCAGACCGCGACCCAGCTCATCATGGCGGTCGGCGACCATGCCACCGCGACATGGGCGGTCGAGCTGTGCGGCCAGGTCGAGGTCGAGAACCAGCGCACGACCGAATCGCTCGACGACAAGGCCAAGGGCGAGCGCGGCTCGTTCGCGCTGCACCGCGAGCGCAAGTCGCTCATCCTCGACAGTGAGGTCATGGCGTTGAAGACCGGCCAGGCTTTCCTGCGCGTGTCGGGTTCGCCCCTAGCCAAGATCACCATCGACCAGGGACCGGCCCTCCCGCCCATCGCGCCCGCATGGGTGCCGGCCCCCATCATCATGCCCGACATCGCCCCGGCACCGGACGACGCCGCGCCGGCACCCGCTCGCATCGAGGACGGCGACGACTGGCTCATGGCAGGACCCTGCTGATGGTCGCCACCCTCAAGGAGCTCACCAACCCCGACGACGCCCTCGGCTATTACGAGGCGGATGACTATTATGTCGGCGACGCCAAGGCTCCCTCCGCATGGCACGGGCGCGGCGCCGCGAAGCTGGGCCTGCGCGGCGAAGTCGAGCCGGACACCTTCGCCGACATGCTCCACGGCAGGTTGCCCGAGGGCACCGTGCTCGGCACCGTCCGCCATGGCGAGCGCCAGCATCGCCCCGGATGGGACCTGACGTGTTCCGCACCCAAGTCCGTATCGGTCGCGGCGCTGGTCGCGGGCGACCGGCGCCTGCTCGACGCGCACGACCGCGCCGTCCGGGTCGCGCTCGACTATGCCGAGCGGCACGCGGCCGTCACTCGCATCCGTCACGGCAAGACCGTCGAGCGGGTCGCGACCAACAGCTTCGCCATCGCCACCTTCCCGCACTTCACCGCCCGCGAGACCGAGGAGGTGCCCGACCCGCAGGTCCACACCCACTGCGTCATCCTCAACGCCACCTGCGACGACGACGGCACATGGCGCAGCGCCGAGACGCAACCCCTCTACGCGCTCCAGATGGCGGTCGGCGCCGTCTATCACCAGCAGCTCGCGGCCGAGGCGCAGCGTCTGGGCTATACCGTCACGATCACCGGCGAGAACGGGCTGTTCCAAATCGACGCCATCACGCCCGAGGTCCACGAGGCCTTCTCCAACCGCTCCCGCCAGATCGAGGCGGCGCTCGACTCGCGCGGACAGTCCCGCGCCAGCGCGACCGCAGCCGAGAAGGCCGTCGTCGCGCTCGATACCCGCGCGCCCAAGGAAGCCGTCGACCATCGCCAGCTTACCGCCGCATGGCGCGAGCGCGCCCATGCCCTGGGCTTCACCGAGGACGTGCGCCGCACCCTCGTCGCCCAAGCCGAGGCCCGCGCGGCCGAGGCCAGCCCCGGCACCCGCGCCAGGATGCGCGTCGCCGACCAGGCCGTCGCCTGGGCCACCGCCCATATCGGCGAGCGCCACGCGGTGTTCGCCGCTGCCGCGCTTGAACGTGAAGCCGGCGACCACGCCTTCGGCAAGGCCTTCCCCAGCGATATCGTCGCCGCCATCGCCCGTGCCGAGCGCATCCAGGACATCGTCATCCGCGCCGCCCCCGGCATGGCGCGCGGTGTCGTCGGCTTCACCACCCGCGACGCCATCGCTACCGAGGAGCGGATGCTCGGGCTGGAACGCGCCGGACGGGGCACGCTCGATCCGCTCGCCGACCATTTCGACGCGGCCACCATCGTCGCCCGCGCCGAGGCCGCGTCCGCGAAGATGGGCCACGCATGGAAGGACGGACAGCGCGCCGCCACCAAGGCGCTGCTCGTCTCCACCAACAGCGTTGCCGGCGTGCAGGGCAGCGCCGGCACCGCCAAGACGACCACGGTGCTGCGTGTCTATGCCGAAGCCGCCAAGGCGCGCGGCCACACCGTCCGCGCGCTCGCTCCCACGGCGACAGCCGCTGAGGAACTGGCGCGCGCGATCGGGGCCGAGCCGATGACCGTCGCTTTGATGCTCACCACCGGACCCACCACGACCCCATGCGGGCCACCCAAGCCCGAAATCTGGATGGTCGACGAGGCCAGCATGTCGGGGGCCCGCGACACCGAGGCGCTGCTCGCCCAGGCGCAGAACCAGCGCGCGCGCGTCGTGCTGGTCGGCGACGTGAAG
This sequence comes from Stakelama marina, assembly GCF_018122655.1. Taxonomy (GTDB): domain Bacteria; phylum Pseudomonadota; class Alphaproteobacteria; order Sphingomonadales; family Sphingomonadaceae; genus Sphingomonas; species Sphingomonas marina. The sequence continues at coordinate 1,268,754 of NZ_JAGRQC010000001.1, read as the reverse complement.
CAATTGGGCAGCGTCGCCGCAGGCCGCGCGTTCGGCCAGCTCCAGGACGCCGGCATGGAAACCCACAAGCTCGCCGAGATCGTCCGCCAGTCCAACCCCGACACCCGCCGCGCGGTCGAGCATCTGCTCGCCGGCGATGCCGAGACCGCCTTCGTCGCGCTTGATGATGGAGGCGGCGAGGTCATCCAGCACGCCGACGACGACGTGCGGCGCGCGCGGCTCGCCCGCGACTTCGCGCGCCTGTCGCGGCAGGAGCGCGCCCGTACGCTCGTCCTCGATCCGACCCGCGAGGGCCGTCAGGCGCTCACCGACGCCATCCGCGCCGAGCTGGTCCGGGACGGCACGCTGGGGACACGCGCGATGACCGTGCTCGTGCTCGAATCGCTCGGGCTGACCGAGGCCCAGCGCGCCCGTGCCGCCAGCTACCGTCCCGGCACCGTTTTGACGTTCCGCCAAGGCGGCGAGGACGGCGCGCCGCGCCGCAACACCGGCTATCGTGTCGAGGCCGTCGACGCCGAGGCCGGCACCGTCCGCCTGCTCGACCCCGAGGACAAGCCGTTCCTCTGGTTCCCCGGCGACGGCAGCGGCGCCCAGGCAGACGCCTTCGCCGAGGTCGAAAAGGAACTGCGCACCGGCGACCGCATCCAGTTCACCCGCAACAACTATGCCGCCAAGCGCCTCAACGGGCGCACCGCCGAGGTGCTCGCGATCGACGTGAAGGAGGGGCTGGTCGTGGTCGGCATGAAGGGCGGCAAGCGCCAGACCCTCGACATGACCAACGTCGCCGACCGCCACATCCGTCCCGCCTGGGTGTCCACCATCCATGCCGCGCAAGGGGCAACGTGCGATCGGGTTATGGTGCACCTGAAATCGTTCCGCCGCAACGTCGACGCCAACCTCGCCTATGTCGCCGTGTCGCGAGCAAAGAAGCACGCGTCCATCTATACCGACGACCGCAAGCGGCTTGTAGCTGTGATCGAGGGGCGAGATGGCGCGCAGGTTGGTGCCATTGACGAGATGCTGGTCAAGACGGGAGCGGCGGCGCTAACGGTCCCCGAGCCCGTTGTGATTGGAGGCTTCGCGATCGACGCCTAATCCTTCCGAGCCTGTTGTGCGCCGCAACAAGCATCGACCTTCTCTTTTTGTTCTTGCACGTAGGGAATTGCTAGGCCACAGTGGCACAAATTGTCCCAGAGGTGCTGCTTGCGTTCTAACGTGTCAGAGTTTTCCCGCCTTCGCACAAGCGCGGGCATCAGCGTCGATGCGTTCGCTGAGAGTTCCGGCTTCTCGCGCCGAACTGTATATCGGTGGGAGAAGGGCGACGTTCCGCCCCGTCGAGCGGCCCTCAAGCTACTCGATGGGATGATCCGGGAGAGTAGGGCGGTGCGGCCGCATCGCAAAGCCTTTCGGTTCATCGACCTGTTCGCGGGTATCGGTGGCCTGCGCCGAGGCTTCGATGAGTGGGGCGAATGCGTATTCACCAGCGAATGGGACCGCTACTCGCAGAAAACTTACCTAGCCAATTACGAGTGCGAGCACGAGGTCGCCGGCGACATAACCAAAGTGCCGGTGAAAAGCATTCCCGCGCACGACTTGTTGCTGGCGGGCTTCCCTTGTCAGCCGTTTTCGATCGCAGGGGTGTCGAAGAAGAACGCGCTTAACCGGCCGCACGGCTTCGCCGACGAAACACAGGGCACCCTGTTCTTCAACGTGGCAAAGATCATCGAGCATCATCGCCCGCGCGCGTTCTTGTTGGAGAACGTGAAGAATTTGGTCAACCATGACAGGGGCCGGACATTCGAGGTGATTCACCGCACGCTGACCTCCGAGCTGGGCTATCAGGTACATTGGAAGGTCATCAATTCTAAGTCGTTCGTGCCCCAGCAGCGCGAGCGCATCTTCATCGTCGGCTTCCGCGATCCGAACGACTTCACCTTTGCCGACTTCGTGCTGCCCGACCCGCTGAACGGGCCGAAGCTCGGCACCATTCTTCATCCCGAGGACGGCACCGAGGAGCTCGACCCACCTTACACGCGCGGCAACATCGCCTCGGTTTCAGAAAAATACACCCTGACCGATCACCTCTGGCGTTATCTGCAGGGATATGCCGCAAAGCACAAAGCGGCTGGGAACGGTTTTGGATTTGGCTTGGTCGGGCCGAACGACGTCGCCCGCACCCTGTCGGCGCGATATTACAAGGACGGGTCGGAAATCCTCGTTGAGCAGAAGGGCGACAATCCCCGCCGCCTGACACCGCGCGAATGCGCCCGGCTGATGGGATTCGATGAGCCAAGTGGGCGTGATTTCATCATCCCCGTGTCGGACACGCAGGCCTATCGCCAGTTTGGCAATGCCGTCGTGGTGCCAGTGGTGAAGGCTGTCGCCGAGCATATGCTGCCGTGGCTGATTGATCGCTCCGAGATCGAGCCGGAACAGCTCCAGCGGAAGCTGCCTCTTGCCGGGTGACATAGTTGATGCGGCAACGCGCAGCCGCATGATGGCCAGTATCAAGGGCAAGAACACCAAGCCCGAGTTAGTGGTGCGACGGGGGCTTCACGCTGTCGGTTTCCGGTTCCGGCTTCACGATTGCGCGCTCCCCGGCAAGCCCGACATGGTGCTGCCGCGCTGGCACGCGGTCATCTTCATTCACGGCTGTTTTTGGCACGCACACGATTGCCCGTTGTTCCGGTGGCCCGGCACACGGCAGGAGTTCTGGCGGCAGAAGATCGGGCGCAACCGAGAGCGCGATGCGGAGGTGGAGGTCTCGCTTGACCAAGCCGGATGGCGCGTGCTGAAAATCTGGGAATGCGCGATGAAGGGCTCCGGCCGGATCGGGGCCGATGCCGTTGTGTCGCTTGCCGCTGACTGGTTGCAATCCGATCGACGCGAGGGCGAGATCAGGGGGGGCGGACCGTGCCGGTGAGTGATCTTGTCGAATGGTTGGACGAATATTGCGGATCAGGATTCGTTTGGTATGTCAAACGCTTATCGGGCAACGATACGCTGGCGAACGAAAGCCACCAGGCAGGACCTTACGTCCCACGAGATGTGCTTTTCGACTTCTTCCCGACGCTCAATCGGCCGACCGTAAAGAACCCGGACGTGTGGTTCGATCTTTACGTCGATTCCCACCCCGATCATCAGCAGGTTAGGGCGGTCTGGTACAACAACAAACTGCACGGCAATCCGAAGAGTGGACGCAACGAGACGCGGCTAACTAACTTCGGCGGTCAGGCGTCGGCGCTGCTCGATCCGGAAAGTACCGGCGCGCTGACCATCTTCGCATTCAACAGGCCAGAGCCGCCGAAGATTCCTGACTGCCACGTCTGGGTCTGTAGGCATGAGACAGAAGAAGATCTGGTAGAGGACCGCATCGGGCCGGTAGAGCCCGGCAAGTGGGCGCTGTGGCCATCAGTGCAGGGCGGATTGCTCGGTCTGTTACAGCCACCGCCTGTGCGAGCGAGCTGCTGGTTGGCCGATGACGAGATTCCGACGGCATGGCGGGCGAAGTTCCCGACCGGGGCCGACATCATCCGTAGGGCAGTCGAGCTGCGCGCCGACGCCTGCCTCGACCCCGATAAACGGCTGATGCGCCGTCGCGATTGCGAGTTCGAGATTTTTCGCAGCGTGGAGCAGGCGATCGAATTGCCCTTCATTCAAGCTGGCTTCGCAACTGTGGACGACTTCATTGCCCGCGCACAGACCGTTCTCCAGCGCCGTAAGGCCCGATCCGGCCGATCGCTGGAGCTGCATACCCGGGCGATCTTCATAGAGGAGCGGCTGGTTGAGGGCATGCACTTCGCGCATCAGCCGGAGTCCGAACCTGGGAAGCGGCCCGACTTTCTGTTCCCTTCGGTCGCCGCGTATCGCGATATGAGCTTCCCAGCCGATCGGCTTCGAATGTTAGCAGTCAAGACAACGTGCAAGGATCGCTGGCGGCAAATCCTCAACGAGGCTGACCGAATTCCTGCAAAGCACCTGTTGACGTTGCAGGAGGGTGTTTCGGAGTCGCAGTTCCGTGAAATGACCCATGCCGGTGTGCAACTCGTGGTGCCGGCGGGTATCGTCGATACGTTTCCTAAGGACGTTCGACCGCACCTGCAGACGCTAGAAAGCTTCATCGGCGACGTGCGGCTTCTGCCCTTATAAACGCGTGATAAGAGCAGGTGGTGTCGAAATTTAGGCCGCTAGCTTTTGTAGGAGCCGCGCGGCTTAGGTGCCGGAGCATCGGAATTGATCCGCGCGATCACGCGGTGTTGATCTAAACGTCGGCAACTCCGCTGATCGACCGCATAGACGACCCTTCGAACAGCTTGACGAGAATTTGGGGGGCTTGACGAGAGGCAGCATGTTGGCGCCTCATTTCACAATGAACCATTATGGCTCATGCAAGCATAAGACTCTTGAATACCATGTAGAGTGAGTCGGCAGACAGATTATCGCTCGATGACAGATAGGCGCACATTGTGTGGATGTAGGCATCGCTTATGGCTACGGGGTTTTCCTCGTACATTGTGCATACGTTATATGCATATCCGAACGACATCATCTCATTATGATAAAGCTTAAAAGTCCTGCCCAAGGAAAGTGCATATTCTGCGTCAGAGTACGAAACACCGACTGGGGCAAACAAGCTATCGAATTCGTCTAGTGGAGGATCAAATTCGACGACGGTTATTGGCTTGATGCGATAGAGCGCACGCAAAAGTGCGCCGCATCTTTTATAATGATCTGGGTCGCCGGAGTCCAAACGAATTGAAAATTCGCTGACTCCTTGCTGGTACTCTGTATGAGCCCACTTCAGCCGATCTTCGTCAACGGTGACTGCGCATGATAGCATATCGCCGTAATCATCTGTGTTTCTAAAGTGGCTTCCGACTTGGTCTACAAAAAAGTCTTCGCCTTGAAGCTCGCGGAGAATATTCGCAACCAAAGTCTAGCCCCCAGAAACGCTTGAGCCCCCCATCCTTTCGAACAGGGGGCTCCGTATTGTGTAGATGAAAAATTACTTCGTAAAGGTGCTTTTCACCACATCTGCGAAGCGGTTACGGTACGGGTTAACCGGCTCACGCAAGCTGTTGTTTGGATACATGCGGACGGCCTCGCGGCCGTCAGCGCCGGCTTCCTTCGTCTGCATATTCATATCACCTGTCTCTTTCTCTCTTTGACCAACGAAGCCTTTGCAGCCTTGTTGGCGATATCTGCCCTTGTCTTCGGCGCGAGTTTGGCGGCCCTCGCGACACCTCCGGCGGTTTTACCTCCTGCCCGTCCGGAAATCTAAATATCGTCTTCAACGTCGCCCGTAGCGATCTGCGCCACATGAACGGCAAGGCCGATCGCGTCAGCAGGTCGCTTCTGTCCTTGCGGACCCTTGGGCATTTCAGTCCTCACTTCCGATCATTTCAGTCCTCACTTCCGATAACGTTATCGGAGATCGTATCTGAATGAAGGTTGACAAATTGGAAACTCCAATTCTTCAACGCTCAACACCGAATGATATGTCCGTCGCTTATCTATTTTGGCCAATTTGGCAACGGAAATCATTTCCGTACAAACGCGTAGCGCCGTGGTGGGGGAAGCATAACGACTACGTGCGCATGACCGCACGTAGTCGTAAAATGATTGAATGTCAATCAAACTTTTGTGGAGATATCGCCTACGTTGCGCTGATTGATCGTCAATCCGAGGCCGAAAACGCGCGCGCTCTACACGATGATTCGGAATGTTATGTCCATTCGGTTAATCGCCGACGGTATTCGATATGATGATCCTCAAGCCTCAATACCAGCGTGGCACCGAGCACCTATCAAGACTAAACTGAAACACTGCCCACGATCGCCGTTCGCTGACCTCACCAATCAATTGCCGCCGGATCACTTCGTTGGGCGCCTCGCGCGATTCGACCTCAGCACGCGGCTGCGTACACGCACTTGCCGCTCAGAAAGTCCATCGACGGGCGCGCTCACCATGGGCGGGATGATGTCGAACGTCACGCGGCCATCATCCGCACTGATCGTGATATTGCGCGATCCGCTCAGAAGTTTTACGCCTATTCTCTTGGCTTTCCTGTGAAAGGTCAGTTCTTGAACGAGCTCACTGATTGCTAGCCGAACGGTCGTTCGAGCACGAAGGCGGGTTTCTTCGTCCATGCTGCTCATATCAGCACGAACGGAAGCAATACGAGCAGCATGTTCCTCGGGAGTGGCCTTGCCTCTGGCGGTCATCAGCTTGACCGCGATTTCGTCGATAGCAGCCTTCAGGACTTTATGATCTTCCCTGGCCTTGCGATATGCGTGCTTAGCGTCCTCGTCGTCACGGTCATCTTCCCAGAGCTCAAGCATCGACTTCGACTTCCGCTTGAGTCGCTCCCACTCTATCTTCTTCTCCGCGTGCTCAATCGCGAGTTGATGTACTAGCGTTACATCAGCGAAATGAGTGTCGTCCATCGCGTCCGATAAGATGGCATCTAGGACGCCTTTTTCTAAAATGCTATAATTGTAGCGCAGATTATTGCGGCACTTCTCCCCAGTTTCGCTTATTATCCCGCGCTGCATTTTGTCGCACACTAAGTAGTCCTCATACACGACACGGCCGTCCGCACGGGTCTTCTTCCCTTTGCTGCGGAGTGTCATTTTAGAACCACAGGTGCCGCATCGGGCAAGTCCCGAGAAAAGGTTGGCGATTCTTCGGCCACGACCTAAGCTCTTTCGAGAGCGGGATTGCATGCTTGTGCGAGCTCTAGAATAAAGATCAGCGTCAATTACGGCTGGATAGTAGTTGCTTATCGGCTGATCGACCAGCTTCCGTTTGGCTCCTCTCGGCTTTACGCCAGGTTGAAACTCGCCAAGCACGGCAGGGCTGTTCAATATTTTCTGAATATATGAAGCGTGCCAAGCTGCTGATCGCCCAAAGGTTGGGACGCCCTCGGAATTGAGCTGGCGGGCGATTGTGTGCTTGCCAGAACCTTGAGCGGTTTCCTCGAAGATGCGCTTTATGATTGCCGCCCTGCCGGCGTGCAGCGAGAAGGTGCGATCGTCGTTCACCGAAAGCCACGCCGGAACGCGCATTGTCATCGCGTGCCTGTCACCCGCCGCTAGCCGTGCCCTCTTGCTCGCCCATGCGGATGCAACCCGCCTGCTCTTCGCGACCGATTCGTCGTTAGCCAACGAGGCCTTCACCACAACCTCGATAATAGAGGCCATATCTAAGCTGCCGCTGTAAGTGCGGTCGCCATCAACGGTGGCCACCGTCACGCCGTTCCGGGTTATCGCATCAAGCCAGAGGTAGAATTGGCTTGGCGCTTCCCGCGAGAGGCGATCGAGACGTTCAACAAGGAGGATGACGCCATTCGGATAGCGTTTGTCCCTGATCTCCTGTTCTAGCTTGCTCAGCTCACCCATCTGCCGATGTTCACCAGTAAATGCGGACATGCCGTTGTCGATGAAGGTTCGGACCACATTCCAGCCGCGTTGCTGCGCATGAGCGCGACACAGGCTGAGCTGCCGCTCTTCTGACTGACCCTTGGATTGTTCCGCACTGGACCAACGGACATAGATGATGGTATCCATATTTATTGTGCTACCATGAGGTGTAGCTTGACACAACATGCTGATGGTCGGACCGCCCGGGGCGGGCAAGTCGCTGCTCGCCTCGTGCCTGCCAGGCATATTGCCGCCGCTCGATCCGGCGGAAGCGCTGGAGGTGTCGATGGTGGCGTCGGTCGCCGGAACGCTGGACGGCGGCAGGCTGACGCGGACCCGCCCGTTTCGCAGCCCGCATCATTCGGCGTCGATGGCGGCGCTGACCGGGGGCGGGCTGAAGGTGAAGCCTGGCGAGGTCTCCATGGCGCATCTCGGCGTTTTGTTTCTCGACGAACTGCCGGAGTTCCAGCGCGCGGTGCTCGATTCGCTCCGCCAGCCGCTCGAAACGGGCAAGGTGAGCGTCGCGCGCGCCAATGCGCATGTGACCTTTCCCGCGCGCGTCCAACTCGTCGCGGCGATGAATCCCTGTCGATGCGGCCACCTTGGCGACGCAGCGCTCGCCTGCGCGCGGGCACCCAAATGCGCCGCCGATTATCAGGCAAAGGTATCGGGGCCGCTGCTCGACCGGATCGACCTGCATATCGATGTCGAGGCGGTGAGCGCGGCAGACCTCGTCCTGCCGCCGCCCGCCGAAGGATCGGCCGAGGTCGCCGAACGGGTCGCGGCGGCGCGCGAAACCCAATCGAAACGATATGCCGATGTCGCGGCGCGGACGAATTCCGAAATCGACGGCGATCTGCTCGAAACATTTGCGACGCCCGACGAAGCGGGACGCAAGCTGCTCGCCCAAGCGGCGGAGGCGATGCGCATGTCGGCGCGCGGCTATACCCGTGTCCTGCGCGTCGCACGCACCATTGCCGATCTCGACTGTGCGGAGGAGGTCGGGCGCGTCCATATCGCAGAGGCGCTCAGCTATCGCCGCCGCGCACCGGTGGCGTAGTCAGGTCAGGAAGGAGAGGGGGAAGACGTGGAATGGATGCTGCTGCCGCTAAAGCGGTATTTTCAGATTTCCGGGCGTTCGCGGAGGATGGAATATTGGATGTTCTATCTGTTCACGATTCTGGTCGGCGTTGCCGCGACGATGGCGGACCGGGTGATCGGTGTCGGCGCCTTGTGGTCGAGCGGGTTCGACTGGGGTGTGTACGCCCACTGGACGGTCGATGGACCGTTCAGCACGGCGGCGTCGCTGTTCTTTTTCATTCCTGGCATCACGGTGGCCGTGCGCCGGCTGCATGACATCGACCGGTCGGGCTGGTGGCTTTTGCTGATATTCGTGCCAGTTCTCGGCTGGATTCTGCTGCTGATATTCATGCTGCTTGACGGAACTCAGGGCACTAACCGCTTCGGCCCCGATCCCAAGGAGCCAACCGACCGGCAGGACGTCGACGAAATTTTCAGCTGACGTGATCGTTGCGGCCCGCCCCGGCCTGCGCTAGGGCCCATTTTTCGCGACGGAGCCCCTGTGGCGAAATTGGTAGACGCGCTCGACTCAAAATCGAGTGCCGCAAGGCATGCTGGTTCGAGTCCGGCCAGGGGCACCAACGCTTTCGCGGTCATCGCGACGCCGGTTTAGCTCAGTTGGTAGAGCAGCGGTTTTGTAAACCGAAGGTCGCGGGTTCGAATCCTGCAACCGGCACCATTAACATTTGAAAACACCTCCTCGGCTTTATGGCCGCGAGGAAGGACGTTCTCAGCGAGATGGGGAAGCGACAGACCAGTCCGTCCCATGGTCATCTGAAATACTCTCATGGTCGGCTCGAATGTTATAGATTTTACTTCACCGATGGCGCTTGGCCGAGAAGGTTCCGGGTAGATCCTGATTGGCAGCGCTGCACCGATGCCGCCATCTTTTCGCAATGACCATGCATCGAACCGCGCGCGCCTCCTGGCCGCGCGAACTGGAGATAAAGCTCGATTTGGGCATCGAAGATGCCGGAAAGCTCAAAAAGTGGCTCGCCTTGCGGGGAAGCCCGGAATGCGCCCGCCAACATTCTGTCTATTTCGACACGCCTGATCGTCGACTATTCGCGTCCGATTTGGTGCTGCGTATCCGCTCGTGTGGCAACGGCCTGGTCCAGACCGTCAAGACGCTCAGCCCTTCTGCTGCGGGCATGTTTGATCGGGCCGAATGGGAAAAGCGGGTGGCTTCGCTGGCGCCCGTCGCAGATGATCGCATCACGGAGCTTATACTCGATCCGCGGATGGTGGCGGAGCTAGCATCGGTTTTCGACATTGAAACCGCGCGTTCCCGCTGGATGGTTGGAGAGCAGAAGGCCCTCTGCTTGGTAGTCGACGAGGCACTGATCCGTGCAGATGAGCGTCAGAGCGCTTTCTGCGAAGTGGAAGTGGAAATTGCCAGCGGCGATGCAACCGCTGGATTCGCTTTGGCTCGCAAGCTCGATCGTGTCGTACCGATACGTATCAGCGTATCGAGCAAGGCAGAGCGTGGGTTTCGCCTTCTAGAGCCGCTAAGAAGAGGGTATCCGGCCGAATCCATCGCGCTTTCTCCGGCACTCACCATTCGTGAGGCATTTCCCCAACTGATCGCCGCCTGCTTGCGGCAATATCGGCTGAACGAGACGGTGTTGCTGGATCGTCACGAGCCTGAGGCCGTGCATCAGGCTCGTGTCGCCCTGAGGCGGTTGCGATCGGTTCTCGCGCTTTTCGGTGGCATGCTCGATGTGCGGGCGGATCGCTTTGACGAGATGGTGCGCGACCTCGCGCGGGAGATTGGCAGGCTGCGCGACATTGACGTAGCGATCGGCAGCAGCATGTTCGAGCGCCATAGGGATATTCTCGGACAGCGGCGAACCGATGCCTATGCTCGATTGGTGGGCGTGCTGCGTGCGCCGGCGGCACGCGCGCTGCCGCTCGATCTGATCGAGTGGGCCGGGTCGCGCCGGAATATGTTGGAACGGCTTCGGACCGAAAGTGATGGTCCGATCACTGGCTTCGCAACCGAGGCGCTCACGCGCGCGCGCAATCGCCTGGCGCGGCGCGCGCGCCACTTTTCGAAGCTAGCGCCGGCGAAACGTCACCGCGTCCGAATTGCGGCAAAGCATCTCCGATATGCGAGTGACTCCTTCGCGTCGCTTTTCGAATACGATCATCCGCGCCGGACCGAGCGCTTCCTGCGCACGCTGAACCGGCTGCAAAAAGAACTTGGCAAACTAAACGATTTGGCGGTCGCGCGCGCGATGCTCGCCGAGCTGGACGGCAGCAACGTGCCGAGCGGCAATGCCAGACAGGCGAAGCGCGCTGGCCGAAGACTCCAGGAGCTTCTCGAGGCGAGGGAGTTCTGGACGGTCGCTTGAAGCACACAACCCGTCCGGCGCGCTTCTGAATGTGCATAAAATACGACCGAGCTGAGCCGACCCTAGCGGTGGTCCCGACGACCATTCTGACGACGGGCTACGAGAATTGACACAGCCGCCCGTTGTTCCGCGAGCAGTGGATGACTTGGACAGTGCTTTTATCGACAATCAGCACATTGCCCTTCTTGCAACGATCGACGCTCCTCCCCCTTTGAGTTGACTCACTCCCATTTGCTGCGACGATAGACATTGTCGCGAGCGGAACACCGCGGAGTTGCAATAGTGCTTTTGGATCGGAGGGAGCTACGATGGCTTGGGCGGTTCAGATGGAATACGGCGCGCCGCGGCGACCGGACTTCAAGTGGGACGACAGGCCGAAAGTCCTCGCGCTGTTCGGCTTCAGCCATGGCGGTGCGGTCGACGATCTATCGTTGCTTCCGACCACAGCGACCCAGAACGATAAAAAGAAGCTGTGCGACGTCTTCCCGATGCCGGGCCTGAATGCCGTCAGCGCGAAGTTCAAGGCGATCGTCGAAGAGTTCGAGCCCGACACGCACCAGTTTTTCCCGATCTCGCTCAAGGCGAAGGATGGCACGCCTTACGATGAGAAGTATTTCATCTTCAACGCGTGCCAGCGCTTCGACGCCATTCTAGCCGACCAGTCGAAGTCTCTCTACTGGTCCGAAAAGAAGGCGGGCGAGTGGAAAGGCATGCCGTTCCTCAACGGTACCGCGAGCGACCTAGTGCTGAGCAGGCCCGCGATCGGAGGCCGCCACTTGTGGGTAGGGCGTCTGATACTTGCCGGGCAGGTATTCTTTTCCGACCCGCTGAAGGCGCGCATGGAGAAGGAGAAGGTCCGGTACGTCCTCTATGACAAGGCGGAAGAGGTGGATCGCGATCTCGATCTTTCGCAGCAGATCCGTCCTACCAAAGACTGGTTGGCTGCCAATCGGCGGGACTGGGTAGAGCAGAATTTTCCAGAATGGCTTCGCGCCGAATGAGCCGCGCGGGCTTTGTACAGAGGGTTGAGAAGGCTGTTTAGCTAACGACGCGGCGGAATACGCTGCCGAAGCTGCGAGCGCTGGGCGATCATCCGCGAGCCACTGACAGGCCAAAATGCGTCGCCACGGGTTCCTCCCACTGCTATCTTCTCAAAGATGGCCCGACGGTTGGCGCCGATGCGGTGCGCCAGGTCGCGTGATCGCGAGCCGGGCCCGGACGATCTGTTGGCCGAGACGGGGCACATGGCCGACTGGCGGCTTCGATTGCGAGCCTCCGGCAGCCATCCGGCCGTTCGCGGTCGATCTGCTATCGGCCGCGGGCCGGAAAGCTGGCCGGTAGCACGCGGGGCGCGTGGCTGAACGAAGGATGCTGCTGCAATCTACAGCATCTCAGCCTCCACATACGCTTTGCGGATTATTCGAAGATCGGCGCTGGCCTCGCCACGCCGCCGCGGCGAGCGAGCATGCCCAAGACGCTGCCGACCAGCAGGAGCGCGACGATCAGCATGTACGCCGCAAGCGTCGCCTGCAGCGCAGCATAGATTGCGAAGGCGACAGTGACAGCGACGATGGCGATCCAGAATGGCGAAAGGCCTCGGCTCTCTTCCCCTCGCCCCCGAATGCGGAAAAGGACGAAGGCCCCTATCATGCACAGGCCGATAAATTGCGCTCCCAAGGCGGTGACCTCTGCAAGAAAGGCGAACGTTCCGCTTAGCGACACGACGGCCACCATGAGCGTGAACAATATTATTGCCCAATCCGGAGTAAGGAACCGGGGAGACAGATGCGTGAGCCTGTCCGGCAGCAGTCCACGCTCCGCCATGCCGTAGATGACCCTCGGCCCACCAACGAAATATGTCAGCGAATTGCTGGCGATTGAAAACACCGCAGCGAGCGTGAGCGCGACGGCCCCCGCAGGTCCCATCACCTTGCCCGCGGCGGCCGCCAGCGGAGTGCCATTGCCGCTCGATGGTGCGCCCGCGGCAATAAAGGCCCATTCCACGATCATGTAGAACGCCACGATCATCGCCAAGGAAAGCAGCATCGACACGGGGAGCGTTCTACGGGGCTCCTTCACCTCTCCGGCGGAATTGGCCGCGTTGCTCGCTCCCGAAAAGGCAAAGAATACCAGCAGCGCGACGGAATCGAAGGTCCCCAAGTCCGGCGGTCTGAAGCTGAAGGACATGCCTCCCTTGGCAAAGGCGGCGGCGCACAGGACCACAATCGGAGTCACCTTGAGCACCGTGCCCACGGCCAGCCCGTCGATCGCCCGTCGCATCCCCGACAGCGACACTCCGCCCAGCGCCAGGAGCAATGACAGCACCGCCACCGGACGCGCGACCGGTCCGTCGAGCGCCGGAAAAAACACGGCGAGGTAAGACACCAGCACATGCAGCGTCGCTGCGCGCCCGGCAGCCATGGCGATTACGTGGAGCCAGCCGACCTGGAAACCAAGAACCGGGCCAAACGCCGCCTGTACATAGAGTTGCGGCCCTCCTGACGAGCGGAACATGGCCGCAAGCTGAGCCGCGATCAGGGTGCCGCAGGCAAAGAGCGCTCCGAAGATCAGGAACATCCACGGGGCGAAGGCGCCGGTCTTGTCGTAGAGCAGTGCGGGCAAGGCGAAGATACCCGCGCCGATCATCCCGTTGACGCTCATCAGGCTGGCCCCGAACACGCCGACAACCCTGGGTGGTTTGGTCTGTTGGTTCATAAGGCGATTACCCTGACCAGAGTCGATGCATGGCGGGCGAGGACGATCAGGCTTTGGATCAATTCCTCAAATGGCCGCTGTGCTCGACGGAGTTTGCAGGCGCGCGGTCCAAGGCTGAAAATCCACCATAGATGCCTACCAAGTCACTTGAATGTCGTTATATTTGGGCGTCGTTCGAGACGCTCGCCAAGCGGTCATACAAGCAACGAAGCGAAGGTTCGCTTCTCATGGTGTGGACCATTGGACCGCGTGCACGCGGCTATTGAAGAGCGGCGGCGCGGCTATCCGCGGCCGCTCCCTGGAACAGCTCTCGTCAATGCACGATCACTTCGCGCATCACATAGGTCGCTTTGATCTCGCGGATCTTGTTGTAGAGGCTCCTCACGGTCTCATCGCCCTTATCGATATTGGCTTTGCCGTAGGCGTCGAGAAACTTCATGTAATTCGCCTTGCTTCCCGCCCAATCCTCGACGGAGGGATAGACGATCTCGAGCACCAGATCGAAGGTGCCGACCGTGGGGGCCGTGTTCCAGTAAATGTGGTAGTCCTTGATGATGCCAAGTTTCTTGGCGACCTCGTTGCTGGCGATCCAGGTCGATTTCAGGCCCTGCAAATAGGTCTCGAACTGACCGTCATCGACTTGCACCGTGGTCATTTCGACGACCTGCGGACTTGGTTCGTAATCCTTGTAGAGTTCGATCTGCGCCGATGCCGGTGCCGACATGGCTGCCGCCGACACTGCTGCGGCAACGGATAGTAACAGGTGCTTACAATTCATCGTGATGCTCCCTTACTTCCTGAACTTCGCGGTTCGCAGACGGCGCCCGCGTTGCCTTGTGTGGCAGTTGGAAAATGAATAGTCCTGAGGGAAAGCTGAGGGCGCCGATGCTGGCGTGGCTCACGTTGATTATTCACGACTTTCGGGCATAATCCTTGCAACACCTGCGGGTTTCTCTCGAGGAGGGACACAGATGCAGTTGGCAAGATGATCGTTGCTGGGAGCGATAGAACCAGCAAATCCGTTGGCCCGAAAGGCGCCCCGGCGGTCGCTTCAGTGCGCTTTCGCGTGGGCGCTTTCACAGTCGATCCGGCAAGCAACCTGCTCGAATATGCGGGGGCGGCCCACCCCGTGGAGCCACTGGTCATGGATGTGCTTTGCTTGCTCGCACAGAGGGCTGGCGATACGGTCTCGCGCGACGAACTGATCGAGCATGTCTGGTTCTTCAATCCGTATGCGGACGAAAGTCTGACCCGTGCCATCTCACTGCTGCGTAGAATTTTTCGGCAAGACCTGCATGCGGGCCATTACATCGAAACCTTCTGGAAACGCGGCTACAAGCTAACCGCTCCGGTAACGCCACTGTCTACCACGTCGCATGCGCGTGCCCTGTGCCATGTTCATGCGCGGGAGGACGAATTTGCGGTGGCCGTGCTTCCATTCCGTCGGCAGTCGATGGAAGAACATGACATCTACCTGGCCGATGGCCTGACCCGAGATCTTACCATGCTGCTCTCGCGCGTTCCGCGCCTTCGCGTCGCTGCGTACAGCTCAGCCCAGACCGTGCGCGAAGGGACAGACCGCGCGCCGGTCATCTCGGATCAGCTCGATGTGCGCTATCTTGTATCGGGTTCGCTTGCGCGACAGGGGGAGAATTTTCAGCTGCGAGTGGCGCTGATGGACGGCGTCGACGATGCCCAGCTCTGGGCGCAGCGGATCGACGCCCGTCTTGATCAGTTCTATTCGGTGCAGGACAAGATCGTGCTCGATGTGTCGACCTCGCTTTCATCGGCTCTGCACCTGTCGCATGCGGCAACGCTTCAAAACCGCAGGCCCTTTCAACTCAATGCCTATGAACTTGTCCAACGGGCCGAGGCGCTGCGGCTGAACTATAACGGCGAAACAGCACACGAAATTGTTATGCTTTTGGAACAAGCGTTGGTGCTCGATCCAGAAGACGGCGCGGTGCATGCGGCCTTGGCTGTGCAACACACACAGAACGTAACCAGCAAGTTTTGCGACGCGCCAACAGAAACCTTCTCGCTTGCCAAGCGCCACATCGACATGGGCCTCGCCCTTTCGCCGCACGATCCAGACGTCTTGGCTGCCGCTGGAATAACCGCAACGATGATGGGAAATTCCCGGCTCGCGGTACGCCATTTGCGGTCCGCGTTGGAACTGGACCCGAACAATGCGCACACTCTGGCGGTGCTGGGTTGGCAACAGTGCTGGCTGACTGGCGAAGAAGAAGGCTTGCGGATGATCGAAACCGCAGAGAAGCGCGCCCCGCATCATCCACGCTATTCGGTCTGGGCGCACTATCGTGGGAATTGCGAGATCAGGCTCGGCCGAGCCGAGGAAGCGATTGAGGCGTACGAAAATGGCGAAGCCCGTAACCCTGGCTATAGCCTCAATCTCGTGACGCTGGCGGCAGCACAAGCCGTGGCGGGCCGGACGAATGATGCGCTTGCCACGTTAATTCGTCTGAGAACAATTGCACCCGATTACACGTTGACCGATTACAATGCCCTTGCACGCAGGATGGTCTACTGGTTCGGCGAAGATCTCACGCGCAAGGAAGTATTTTCTGCAATTTCGGAGGTCTGGCATTCCCTGCCGAAGGCCTGACGGCATCCGCTTTCATTGAAGATCGCGGCGAGTGAGAGCTGCTTGAAGCGAAGCCACCAGAGCAACGCTCCGAAGCTGCACCAAGAGCAACAGCCGTTGCGTTTCCCCATCATGCTCGCGTCTTGCGGCGGCTTCCGGGAGCGCGGCCCCGGGGCGATCGAATGACCGATATTGAGGCTCATGGCGATCCCAGGCATTTACACAGACGTAGCGCCCTTAATTGTTCCGCTCCTTGCCTCGCGTCGGCGTACGGACTGGCAGCGGGCGGCCACGCGCGTGCGCTTATCGAGCGTTGGCAGCGCGACCGCGATGCAGCTCCGCAAGCGAGCCGGATCATCCTCACGCACACCAATATCGAGGTGCGTGCGTTTAAAGTCGCCGCACGCGCCAATCTGCGCAAGGTTGAAGCGCTTCTATCCACCAAGCTGAGGAAAGGAAATGATAGTATTATTGTCGCGGAAGGCGGAACCTTCTTAGTGTCGTCGTCCCGGGCAGACAGTCGCGCGTCACCAGCGTTCCAAAGGCAAAATGCGGCTGTCTGGCTGCTGGACGCGTTCTCTACGCGCTGGCCGTGTGGACCGGCATTCGGATCAGCATGTCGCTCGATGTCATGTACAGCATCTTGCCGTCGCTGCCGCCGAAACAGCAGTTCGCGATCGGCTTGCCGGTGGCGATCAGGCCGAGCTTCGCTCCGTCGGGCGCCAATATGTACAGGCCGCCCGGGCCGCTGGAGAATAGCCAGCCATCGCTGTGTACGGTCATCCCGTCGGGCAGCCCCGGTCCGCCGTCAGCCAGCTCTCTGGAGAAGTCGCGCAACAGCTTCGGCTCTGCCTCGGGCAGTCCGTCCTCCCGGAGCCGATAGGTGAGGATCACCGGCCGTTTTTCGTCTGATACCGACACATAGAGCGTCCGTTCGTCGGGCGAGAGGCCGATCCCGTTCGGCCGGGTCAGCTTGTCGATC
The DNA here is from genome assembly GCF_018122655.1 of Stakelama marina. Lineage (GTDB taxonomy): Bacteria > Pseudomonadota > Alphaproteobacteria > Sphingomonadales > Sphingomonadaceae > Sphingomonas > Sphingomonas marina. Next base: position 1,251,597 of record NZ_JAGRQC010000001.1, on the reverse strand, counting down.
AGCGTCACATCGCCATCGGGGCTCAGCCGATAGACGCCGTTGAAATCAAGTTCCTTGAGAGGCGAATCGTCGCCATCAGCCAGCCCGTAAGGCGGATCGGTAAAGTAGATCGCGCCCGAGCGCGACAGGACGAGATCGTTGCAGCTGTTGAACCGCTTTCCCCGATAGCGGTCGGCGAGGATCGTCTTGGCCCCGGTGGCGAGGTTCAGCCGTGCGATCGCGCGCGTTCCGCTGTCGGCCATCAGCAGCGTATCGCCACCGGCATAATAGAGTCCGTTCGATCCGGCTTCGCGAATTGCCGCAGGAACCGTGCCGGCCAGCCCGGACGGCTGGAGGAACAGTTCGTCGCCGCCATGCTCGCTCCAGCGCCACATCTGGTTCTTCGGCACATCCGAATAGAGCAAATAGCCGCCGCCCGTTACCCAGCTCGGCCCTTCGACCCATTGGTGCCCCGTCGCCAAGACTTCGATCGGCGCGGAAGCGTCGAGGATCGCATCGAGTCGCGGATCGAGGCGGGTGACGCTGCCGATTGTGCGGCGCCCGGCTTCGACCAGGCGCGACGCGCACGCGGCGAGCGGCAGCGCGGCGCTGGCGGCAAGAAGGGCGCGGCGGCTTTGCATGGTTCGTCTCCCTAGGCGGCGAAAGGCCACAGGATCAGCGCCATAACGAACATGGTCGCGCCTGCAATGCTCGATGCCGCGGTCCAGCTCTTGAACGTCTGCGCTTCGGTCACGCCCAGATATTGTTTGACCAGCCAGAATCCGGTGTCGTTGACGTGGCTCGCGATCGAGGCGCCCGCGCCGATCGCCACGGTTACCAGCGCGACCCGCCCGGGCGATAGCGAGGCGGCGGCGACAAGCGGCGCTGCGAGTCCGCCTGCGGTGACCATCGCCACGGTGGCGGAACCTTGCGCCACGCGGACGAAGCCAGCGAGCAGAAAGGCGAAGACAAGCGGCGACAGGTTCGCCGCCGTTACCGCGGCGGTGATTTCCGCGCCCGCGCCCGACTGGATCAGCACTTCCTTGTAGGCAGCCCCGGCGCCGACGACGAGGACCAGCACGCCCGCGGGCTCCAGCGCCTTGCCCATGATCGTCGCGGTGGTCGCAAGCGGCGTGCCGCGCGACCCGAGTACGCCCCAGACGAGCAGACAGGCGATTGCGAGCGCGACGAAGGGGTGGCCGATAAAGGTCAGCGCCGTCTTTGCCGGGCCGTCTGCGATTGTCGCGGTCGCCACCGCGCCCAGCAGGATGAGCGCGAGCGGCACGAGCATCGCGAAGATCGCCATGGCGAAACCGACCGGTGCCGTCCGCGGCGCTTCCTCGTCGAGCATGACCGGCGGGGCATAGTCTCCCATGCCGGGCGTGCCGTGCGCCAGCTTGGCAAAGACCGGACCGGCAACGATCGCGGCGGGGATGCCGCAGGCAAGGCCGTACATCGCCATCAGCCCGTAATCGGTGCCGAGCAGTCCGGCGACCGCGACCGGCCCCGGATGCGGCGGCAACAGAGCGTGCATCGACATAAGGCCTGCGAGCACGGGGATGGCGAAATAGACGACACGACGCCCAGCCTTCACCGATAATGTCGTGATGAGCGGCGTCAGAATGATGAAGGCGACGTCGAAGAATAGCGGAATGCCGACGACGATCCCGACCGCCAGCAGCGCCCAGAGCGCACGCCTTTCTCCGAAGATGGCCAGAAACCTGCGCGCGATCGCGCCGACGCCGCCGCTCGCTTCCAACAACCCGCCCAGCATCGCGCCCAGTGCGATCACCACTGCGACGAAGCCGAGCGCTTCGCCCGTCCCCTTTTGCACCGCGGCGAGCACGTCTGCCGGGCTCGCGCCCATCGCCAGCCCGGTCAGCAGCGCCATCAGCAGGAGTGCAAGCACCGCCGGCAGCCTTACGCGCAGCACCAGCAGGATGACGATGGCGATGCTGGCGCCGACGAGCAGCAGCGTGAACCCGCCCGACATCAATCGATCTCCACCGTCGTCGGAATGGCGGCGGCGGGGTCGCGCCCGTTGCCGCCGCGTGCGATCGTGAAGCTGCCGCTCGCGCGGATATCCGCCGAGGACGCGCCGATGAAACAGTCGATCCTTCCCGGTTCGATCACCCACTCGCCACGCTTCCAGATCGCCATCTGTTCGGGCCGCACGGTGAAAGCGATGCTGCGTGTCTGGCCCGGTTCAAAGGGCACGCGGGCAAAGCCGCGCAGTTCCTTCACCGGTCGCGCGATGCTCGCGACCGGATCGCGCAGGTACAGTTGCACGACTTCCTCGGCGGTCCTGTCGCTCGTGTTGGTGACGGTCACGCTGATGCGCACTGCGTCGCCGCGCGGTTCGACCGCCACGCCCGAATAGCGGAAATCTGCGTAGCCCAGCCCATGGCCGAATGCGAACAGCGGCCCGATGGCGACATCGTGATAGCGCGAGCTGTCCTTTGAAAGATCAGGTTCGGCGCGGCGGCCCGTGGGACGTTCGGCATAGGTCATCGGCAATTGGCCGGTATCGCGCGGCATCGCGATCGGCAGCCGCCCGGCGGGCGAGAGCTTGCCGGTCAGCATGTCGACCAGCGCGGGGCCGCCCGCGATGCCCAGAAACCAGCTTTGCACGACTGCGGGCACGCCCCGCAACGCCGCTTCGATCGCCAGCGGCCGCCCGCTCATCAGCACGACCACCAGCGGCTTGCCCGTTTGCTTGAGCGCTTCAAGCATTGCCGTCTGATGGCCGGGCAGGCCGATATGGGTATAGCTGCGTGCTTCGCCGCTATAGTCGTAATCCTCTCCGACCACGACGACCACCACGTCCGCTGCTTTCGCGGTCGCCACCGCCGGCGCGATCGTGTCGGCCTGCGCATCGCGCGGCCCGACGCCGGGATGATAGGTGACATCGATGTCTGAGCTTTCCATCGCGTCCTTCAGTGTCACGACATCGCCCGTTTCGCCGCGGCACCGCCACGGCCCCAGCGGCGAGCTCTTGTCGTCGGCGAGCGAGCCGATCAGCGCGACTTTCGTACCGGGCCTGAGCGGCAACAGACCGTCCTCGTTGCGCAACAGCACGATCGAGCGCTCCGCCGCCTTGCGCGCCGCCCGCCGATGCGCTGGTGACAGGATTTCGGCTGCCTCGCGCCCGGCATCGCCGAATCGGTGTGGATCGTCGAACAACCCGATCCGCGCCTTGGCGAGGAGCACATGGCCGACCGCTTCATCCAGCAGGGGCAGGAGTGCCTTGTCCGCCGTCACCGATGCGGCGAGCGTGGTGGCGAAGCTTTCGCTCGCCATGTCCATGTCGAGTCCGGCTTTCAGCGCCAGCACCGCCGCCTGCGCGTCATCGGCGGCAACGCCGTGGTCGATGAGCTCGCGGATCGCGTTCCAGTCGCTGACGATCAGTCCGCCATAGCCCCAGCGTTCGCGCAGCAGATGCCGGACGAGATCGACATTGGCGGTCATCGGCACGCCGCCCAGATCGTTGAACGCGGTCATGAACGTGCCGCACCCCGCCTTGGCCGCGGCGTGAAATGGCGGCAGATAGACTTCGTTCAGTGTCTGATCCGACAGTTCGGCGCTGTTGTAATCGCGGCCGCCCTGCGCCGCGCCATAGCCGACGAAATGCTTCGCACAGGCAAGGATCGCATCACGGTTCCTAGGATCTTCGGTCTGGTATCCCAGCACCTGCGCGCGCGCCATTTCGCTGCCCAGATACGGGTCTTCGCCAGCACCTTCGACGACGCGCCCCCAGCGCGGATCGCGCGCGATGTCGACCATGGGCGAAAACGTCCAGTGAAGTCCCGCAACGAAACTCTCGGTCGCCGCCACGCGCGCCGCGGCGCGGACGGTCGCCGGGTCCCAGCTCGACGCCAGCGCAAGCGGCACGGGAAATATCGTGCGATAGCCGTGGATCACGTCCATCGCGAAGAGCAGCGGTATGCCGAGCCGACTTTCGCGGATCGCCACTCGCTGCAATTCGTGCAGCGCATCCGCGCCGGCCGCGTTCAGCAGCGACCCCACATCGCCGCGCCGGACGCGGGCAAGGAGCGCGTCGTCGAGTTTGGAGTTGGGCGTCTTCTGCCGCCCGGCGGCAAGCTGGACGAGCTGCCCGACCTTTTCCGTCACGTTCATTCGCCGGAGAAGGTCGGCGATCATCGCGCCGTGGTCGCGTGTGTCGGTGGCGGCATGCGCCAGCCCCGCAAAAGGCGCAACAGCGCCCAGCAGCGCGCCCGCCGCGACGAATCGGCGCCGGTCGATCATCCAGTCACCGGCGATGCGCGCGCAGCGGAAATGACGGTGGGCCGCGTCATCGCTTTCCGCCGTAGAGCCTGTCGGCGGCAAGCGCGAGGAACATGTAATTGGTCGCGCCGCCGCCCATCACATATTCGGTCTGCTGCCAGAAATATGGCCAGGTTTTCAGTTCGGGCAGGTCGGGGCGGATCAGGTTGGTGCCCGAAATCACGCCGCCCGGAATATAGCTCCAGTCCGCGCGGTTGGCGCCATATGCGACCGTTGCCGACGCCGATCCGACTCCGGATACGAAGCTGGCGGTGTTTTCGCCCGGGTGAACGCCCAGCACGAAATCAAGCGCGTTCATATAGCTGTCGGTGGACGTCGCCCGCGGCCAGCCCTTGTGAAAGAAATACTGCTCGACGCCGCGCTGCTGGATGTCCCAGCCGGCACCCCAGATCTTGGGCTTGTAGGGAATGCCATAGGGTGAATCGGTCTTTGCATCGGCTGCGACTTTCGCCTGATAGTCTGCCACCGCCTGAGCCAGATCGGCGCGGAATTTGCCGGGAAGCTGATCCTGTATCTCCGCGAGCATCCAGCCGGTGCTGTCGATATGCGCGAGTATATAGGGCTCCAGCGCGGCCAGTCTGGCTACATAGGCCGGATCGTGTGTCGTATGGATCAGCTCGGCCAGCGCGAACACCGCCTTACTGTTGTCCTTTTCGCGGCCCAGCGCCCTGGCGGCGATATTCTTCGCCGCTGCCAGCGCCTCATCCGCCATCGGGCGACCGGCCGCCTTCAGCACCCGCGCGGCGCCGGCAAGGCCGCCGGCGACATAGAGTTCGCGGTCGGGATTGTCTTCGGTGAAGACCCAGCGGTCGTCCCATTTGATCGGGTCGCCATTGGTATCGAGGCCGAGGCCCTTTACGGGCTTTTTGGAGACATTGTCGGTGTGGTTCGCCGCATCGCCCAGCATCACATAGCGCCTTAGCGACGGCGTGATGATCCCGCGGTAGAGCCTGCCGAGCGCCCGGTAGCCGCCGAGCACCGTCAGAAGACCGTGTTCGATCTGCTGGATCGCGTCGTTGGTGCCGTCGGGATCGTGGATTTCGACGATCCGGTTCTTTTCGTCGATCGTGGTCGCGTCGTAGTTCAGGCCGAATTCCTCGACCATCTTGGCGAGCATCCAGGTCGTCCCGATCTGCGATTCGACGCGCAGATCGTAATCGCCCGCATCGTGCCAGCCGCCGCGATCGAGTCCCGGGACCACATCGCCGGGCTTGTACCGGGTCAGCGTCGAGGGGCCCTGCGCATAGCCGTCGATATGATTGAGCCCGGTCGGCGCCATCAGCGCGTCGTCCTGATGGTCGAGGCCGTGCCAGACGCGGTATTTCTCGTTCACGCGCATATGGCACATCTGGACGGGCAGGAAATATTCGAGCGTCGGTTGCCACGCGCCGCGCGCATAGACGTTGCCGTCGATGCGGAATGGATGCGACAGCTGATCGCCATAGCCGATCTGGTACATCCCGGGATCGCGTATGCGGCTGAAATCGAGCGTGACATAGCGATAGCGCAGGAACTTGCCCCATGGTTCGCCCTTGCCGGCCATCACCTGTTCGCGGCCATGGTCGGTGAGGCGGAAGAGCGTCACCGGTTTCAGCTGCGCATCGGTCGTTCGCCCGTCGAGTTCGATCACCGCGCGTTTCGGTTGCGCGGGCGCGTAGCCGATCTGCGAAACCTGGATGACCGGCGTATAGCGCCAGTCAGGAACGGTGTTCGGCGTCACCGTCCACGTAATCGCATTCTTCGTCGCACCCGCGGGAATGGCGGAGCGTATGACGAACCATCCATTGTTATGCGGCAAGCGCCCGTCGAGCAGTTCGAGCGGTGCACCGTCGCTGGTGATCGTCATCCGCTGAGCATCGGTTTCAGGCGCCACGACCAGCTTGTGTCCGGTCGCCATCGGCACCGGCAGCGGTTCGCCATTGGGATCGGGCGTCGGCCCGTCGCCGGTGACGTTGCGCGGGACCGGTACTGTGCCACCGTCCTGCAAGCGGATTGGCCCTTCGGGCTGTGGAGCGAACACCCCCGACTGTTTGTCCATCAGCCAGGACTTGCCGAACAACAACCCCGGAAACAGTTCGAGATTGAAACCGGCTTTTCCCACCCATTCGGGAGGAAGCGGCTTGTCGAGATCGACGCTGATCCGAAAGCTGCCGCCGGCAAGCGGCGTCACGCGCACGGCATAACCGAGATCGAGGTCCGGATAGAAGATCGGATTGAACCCGTGGCCGTTCTTCGCCGGATCGGGGAAATGCATCGTCTGCGTGATCGTGCCGGTTTGCTTGTCGACCGTGCGCTTTCCGCTCGCGGGCATCGGCGACCATTGGCCGGGCGCGGGGCTCAGCCGCACATCGCCATTCGCTGCGACGCGAACCCCCTGCTGGATCACGGTTACGCCGGTCTGGTGGCCGTCCGGATAGATGTCGTCGAACACGATGACGTCGAGCCCGGGCGCCGACAGATAGCCCGCGGGATCGAGATGGAGCGCCGGCGCCGCGGCATCGGACGCCGCCACAAGCGCCGGCAGGGCGAGCGCTGCCAGCAACCGCGCTTTCGCGTTCATGCCGCGCGCGTTCCCGCCGCGCGCCGGGCGATCATTGCTTCTCTCCCTCGCGATCTTGCTGCAACAGCGCGTGTGCAGCGTTCGTCAGTTCGATGAAGTCCGACCCTTCGGGCACGACATATTCGTTTTCGCCCCAGAAGAACGGCCAGTCCTCGTGATTTTCGGGAAAATCGGGCTTGATGATCAGCGCGCCCGGCACCACGCCGCCGGCGATGAAACTGAAATCGGCGCGGTTGTTGCCATAGGCGACCTCCTTCGACTGCGACCCCACGCCCGACACGAAGGAAATGTCGGAACCCGGATGGTTGCCGAGCAGATAGCTGAGGCTGCGGAATACCGCGTCGGGCGTCACGATGTCAGGGAAGGCGCGGTGCAGCGCGTCGGTCGTCAGGCCATAGGCCATGACTGTGCCGTTTCCGGCCCATCCGCCTTCGGTGATCGGCACGCCGTAAGGATTTCCAGCGATCGTTTGGTCGGTCTTGGTCAGCCACTCGCGCACCGCCGGTTCCATCGCCTGGCGATAGGATGCGGGCATATACGGGATCGCTTCGGCAGCGGTGACTGCGTTGCGCGCGAAACTCCTGGCAATCTCGGGCCAGAGTTTGTCGACCGCGGCTGCATATTGCTTGCCGCCGGTAGTTTTGAGGAGTTCGACTGCCGCAGCGAAGTGTTCGGCATCGAGCGGGCCGCCGGTTGTATTACCGTGGCGCCACAGGTCGGGCGAATGGCTCTGTTCGTCGGCCCAGACCCGTTCGGCGATCGCCAGCGCCTTTTGCGACAGCGCCGGGTCGAACGATTTCAATGCGCGGCTGGCCGCGGCAAGGCCGGCGATCGAGCCATAGTTGAGCGCCGACGACTTGCTGGTGAAGGCCCAGCGATCGTCGGGCGTGCCGCTGCGGTCGTCCTTCACCTCATATAGTTTCAGCGACGGATCGTAGATCTTTCGGTCGGTCTTGCTGCCGGCATCGCCCAGATGCGTATATTCGCCGACATCGGGTGAGATGATGCCGTTGATGGCATGGCCCACCGCATCGAACTGCGCGACGAGTTGCAATGTCCCGTGGCGGATCTGCTGCAACAGGTCTGGCTTGCCGTCGGGGACGTGCATCTCGACACGGCGGGTCGCTTCATCAACGCTGGTCGTATCGCGGCCGGGGTGGAAGCGTTCCCAGCTGCGCACCATCGAACGCACGACGGCATATTGCGTCTGGGTGCGGATATCGAAATCGCCCGCGTCGAACCAGCCGCCGATATTCAGCCCCGGAATATGCTCGCCGGGTTTGAAGCGCGTGTCGGTTGTCGGGCCCTGCGCGTAGAGATCGAGATGCTCATGGTTGACCGGCGCCTGGCGCGCATCGTCCATGTGCGCGGGACCGTGCCACACGCGATATGCCTCGTTGACCTCCATATGATCCATCGCCACCGGAAAATAGACGTCGAGCGTGGGATGCCATGCGTCGCCGTACAGATCGTCGCCGATGCGAAACGGGGCGGTGCGCGTGTCGCCATAGGCAAGGACATAAAGGCCCAGTTCGCGCACGTCGCTGAAATCGAAGCGCATATAGTGATAGCGAAGATAATCCCCCCAATCGCTTGCCTTGCCCGTTTTGACGGGTGTTTCGTTTCCCGAGGCGTCGACGCGGAGGAGCTGCACCTGCGGGCGGCGCGGGTCGTTGCGATCTAGCTCGATCGTCGCAACCTTCTTCTGCGCCGGAGCATAGCCGAGTTGCGAATGGCCGATCGAGGGTGCGCGCAGCCAGCCGGGTACGCTGGTCGCCTTCACCGTCCATTGCAGAACCTGTCCCGTCTTCCCGGCGGGGAGCAGCGAGCGCAGTACGAACCATCCATTTTGCGCCTGATTACGTCCGTCATACAGCGCGATCGGTGTGTCCGAATGGACGGCGACCCGGCGTGACGTGTCCGACGGCGCGAGCACGATATCATTGCCGCGCGCCATGGGGAGCGGCTCGGCGCCGGGGCCGGCGCTGCGGCCGCTCGCAGGGTTGCGCGTCGGCGTGCGCTTCATCGCGCTTGCGGGATAAAGCGGGAAGCCGCCCGCCTTACCATCGACCAGATAGCTTTTGTGGAAATAAGCCGATGGCAGGAATTCGAGGTTGAAACCCGCCTTTCCGACCAGCGCCTGTGGCAGCGCCCCGGGCAGGTCGACGCTGACGATCAGGGCGTCGCCCTTTGGCCTTGCACGGATGATGTAGCGAAAACCATAGTCGGGATATTCCAGCGTTGCCTCGATCACCCCCGTCTTCGGATCGACCGTGCGATCGACGAGCCTGCCGATTGCATCCCATTGTCCGGGCGTCGCCGAAAGGCGAACATCGCCGTTGGTGGCGATGCGTTCGTCCTGCTGGATGATTTCGACACCGCTGATCTTGGAGTCGGCGAACAGACCGTCGTACCAGTTGCTGAACACCAGATAGTTGATCGCCGGCGCTTCGTAATATCCCGAATCGTTGAGGCGGGCGGGACTTTCCTGAGCCGCCGCCGGTGCCGCAACGACTGCCGCTGTGGCCAAAAAGGCCAGGCCTTTCCACATGATGCCCCCTCCCGGACGAAATAGTTATTTGCGGTTATGGTTTCGCTACCAGAGCGACATGTCAAGATATGAAAGGATCGGACAAATAAGCAAATAACGAAATAATCGACCCGCAAGTAAGTAACTGCCCGTCGCTTGCCGGTTGACAAAAATTCCTGTTACGATAGCGCTATCAATCGCGATCGACAAAAGTCGGCGCAAATCGCCGACCCATGCGGGCCGGCAGGACAAGAGGGGAGAACTGATGGGCAATCTTTACGCCAGAATTATGTCTGCTGCACCGGCTCGGGCGGCGTTGTTGACGGGTGCGTCGTCGCTCGCCTTGTGTGCGCTTGTGCCCGGGGCAATGGCGCAGACCACCGATGCCGACAGCGGAGCCCAGGCAACGCCCGCAGCGGCCGCGACGCCGGGCCAGGATGCGACCGACAACGAAATCGTCGTCACCGGCATCCGCGCCAGCCTCGACAAGGCGATCGACATCAAGCGCAATTCGAACGGCGTCGTCGATGCGATCTCGGCCGAGGACATCGGCAAGTTCCCCGACAACAATCTGGCGGAATCGCTCCAGCGCATTACCGGCGTATCGATCGACCGTACCAATGGAGAGGGTTCGGAAGTCACCGTTCGTGGTTTCGGACCGAGCTTCAACCTGGTCACGCTGAACGGTCGACAATTGCCGACCGCGAATGTCGCCACGGTCGGCGGCGATCAGAACGCCGATTATTCAAGCGGCACGGGGCGGTCGTTCAATTTCGCCAATCTCGCTTCCGAGGGCGTGCAGACGCTGGAAGTATACAAGACCGCGCGCGCTGCGGTCCCATCCGGCGGGATCGGCGCGACGATCAACATCATCACGCGCCATCCGCTCGATGCGACCAAGTCGGGCCTGAGCGGTAGCGTTGCGGCCAAGGCGCTCTATGACACCAGCATGGACCGGCGGGTCAGCGACCGATCGAAAATCACGCCCGAGCTTTCGGGTTTCGTGAATTACACCGATCCGGAGAACCGCTTCGGCGTGGCATTGTTCGGCGCGTATCAGAAGCGCAATTACGCTACCGCATCGGCGACGTCGAACGCGTGGAACATCCGAACCTATTCGCAATTCATCGACCCGGCCAACGGCTTCGTGAAGTCGGACGGCACGACGCAGATCGAAAATGCGCCGAGCGACCCCAATACGCTCGTCGCCGTGCCGAACGATAGCCGGTACGATTTTTCGGAAGGCACGCGCGAGCGCCTGAACGGGCAGTTGGTCATGCAGTTTCGCCCGATCGATTCGCTGACCATCACGGCGGATGGACTATATGCGCAGAATCGTCAGACCGAGCAGCGCGGCGACCAGACCAACTGGTTCAATCGCCCGTTCGATCAGGTGCGCTTCGACGCTGCCGATCCCGTGGCAACGACGGTCTTCCTTCACGAAAATATCAACGGCGTGAAGGATGAAGGCTTCGAACAGCAATATCGTGCGCAGAAGAACAAGCTCTGGGACGTTGGTCTGAACGTCAAATGGGACTTTGCCGAGAACATGACCTTCGCGCTCGACGGTCATATCGGCAAGTCGACGAGCGATCCCGACAATCCCAACGGCAACAGCTCGACGCTCGTCAGCATCGGCGCGCCAGTCGTGGCCGCGCAGTCGGTCGATTACAGCAGCGGCTTCCCGGTGCAGGACATCACCGTCAACGATGCGATCAAGGGCAATGGCAACGGTGCCATCGATCTCGGCGATCTCGGCAGCCAGGTCGCGCGGACCGTTACGTCCAGCCAGGAGCAGCGGATCAAGGAAATCCGAGGCGATTTCGGCTGGGATCTCGGCGGTGACACCAAATTCTCCGCTGGCGCCGAATACCGCACGACGCGCATGAACCAGGCCCGGACGCAGACCCAGCAGACACTCGGCGACTGGGGCATACTCAACGTCGGCGATGTGCAGCAATATGCCGGCGACCTCATCACGACCTTTTGCGAAGTGTGCAAGTTCAAGCACTTCACGCCAGGGACGGCGCAGCCGCTCCTGACGTCCTTCCGCGCCGACGCGACCAAGCTCTATAATGCCTTGTCGCCGGTCTATGCGCAGATGGGCAATCCGGTGAACACGACCAACCAGGAAAACAACGAGGTCAAGGAAGACACTTTTGCCTTCTACGGCCAGTTGGAATGGAACGGCGCTATTGCCGATCACGATGCCAACCTCGTCATCGGCGCACGTTATGCGGATACCCGTGTGACATCCACGTCGCTGCTGGCGGTTCCGCAGGCGATCGTCTGGCTGAGCGACAATGACTTCACCGTCCAGCTTAGCAACGACACGCAGCCGGTGACGCAAAAGGGCGGTTACACCGCGCTGTTGCCGGCGATGGATTTCAAGATCAACCTGACCGACAAACTGGTCGGTCGCGTGTCCTGGGGCGAAACGCTCGCCCGGCCCGATTACGGTAACCTGTTCGTCGCCACCACGGTTGGCACGCCGCCACGGCCGACGGCAAATGGCGGCGTGGCTTCAGGATCAACCGGCAACGCCAACCTGCAACCGTTGCTGTCGAACAATTTCGACGCGTCGCTCGAATGGTATTTCAAGCCATCCAGCTATCTTTCGGTTGGCTTTTTCGACAAACGCGTGCGCAACTTCGTCGGCACCGGGCAGACAACGGAGCCGCTGTTCGGCCTGCGTGATCCGAGTTCCGCTCAGCCCGGAACTCTGTCGGGCGACGCGTTCCAGGCGCTGCGCGACATCAATGTCGATACGACCGATGTGAACCTGTTCACATTGGCGGCGCTCTATCAGAATACCGGAAACCTCAATACGGCACTTCAGCAGTTCCAGGCGCACTACTCCAATGGAGCGCTCGATCAGGGATTTGTCGACAGTACGCTGGGTGCGTACGACATTTCTCCGAATGCCAACGACCCGCTGTTCCAGTTCGCCGTCTCGCGTCCGATCAACAATCGCGAGGCGCATCTCCATGGATTTGAAATCGCCGGGCAATGGTTCATCGGCAATACGGGCTTCGGTGTTGCCGGCGCCTATACCATCGTGCGCGGAGATGTCGGGATCGATGTCGGCGCGCCGCCATCGGTGAACCAGTTCGCCCTGCTCGGCCTGTCCGATACCGCGAGCGGGACGCTGATCTATGAAAAATACGGTATTTCCGCCCGTCTCAGCTACAACTGGCGCGACAAATACCTTACCCAGACCAACCGCGGCGGGAACGACCGTAACCCGGTGTTCGTGGCGCCGTTCGGTACGCTCGACATGAGCGTCAGCTACGACATCACGCCGAGCATGACGGTATCGGTCCAAGGCGTGAACATGACCAACGAAGATCTGCGGACATATGGTCGTGACGTAAACGACATGTGGTTCGCGCAAGAGCTTGATGCCCGCTATTATCTGGGGCTCAGCTATCGCTTCTGATGCCATGCATCGGAGGTGATAAAAGGGGGAAGGCCGCTGCTTGCAGCGGCCTTTTCCACTATGCGCCGCAACCTGTTATCGTGTCGCCGGCACAATGAAAGGCTTGATCGAGACATGGCCAACCTGGCGCTTTTGAACAATGTCGACCACCACGATCTGCGCATTCGGACGGGCCATGGCGCGGAATTTGGCGACGCGATTTCGCAAGCGTTGATTTTTCCGACCGAGTTCGAGGCCGTGGCGCGCGAATATCCCATCTTTTTCCGCAAGGATGAGCAGGACGAATTCCAGGCCGTGGCGCTGCTCGGGCTCGCGCCGGAGGAAAATCTGTTTCTCGATGGTGAGCGTTGGGATGCGCGCTATATCCCCGCGATCCAGCAACGAGGACCTTTTTCGATCGGATTGCAGCGCGGCGAGGACGACGAGGCGGCCGAGCCGATGATCCAGATCGACCTCGATCACCCGCGGGTCAGTCGCGATGAGGGCGAACCGATTTTCCTCGAACATGGCGGTAACACCCCGCTGCTGGAGGGTATGTCGGATGCGCTGCGTCGGCTTTACGTCGGGCTTCAGCGTAACAAGCCGATGTTTGACGCCTTTGCCGCCCATGACCTTGTCGAGCCGGTGTCGGTGGAAATCCGGCTGAATGACGAGCAGCAGATCGACCTGACGAGCTTTTTCACCATCGGGCAGGATCGGTTCGCGACCTTGGACGGCGATGCGCTTGCTCGGCTCAATGCGGAGGATTTTCTACGGCCCGCCGTTTGGGCGATGTCGTCGCTGGGCAACGTTCAACGCCTGATCGAACGCAAGAACCGAATCGGCGCCGCCGGGTAAGTCATGGGCGGACACGGAAACTTGAAGGTCACGCGTGCGGTAAGGGTGCTCGATGATGTCGACCCCTGCGCCATCCCCTTCGAGTCCCTGATCGCCGAGAACCGTCCGACGGTGCTGAAAGGGGTCGCTGGCGACTGGCCGCTCACCCGCGCCGGGATTGCGGGACCACGCGCCGCGACGGAATATCTCGCGCGCTTCTACGAAGGACGCCCCGTGACTGCCTATACTGGCGAGCCGGGCGCAGGGCCGCGCTTTTTCTACGACGACAGCGCGACCAGGATGAACTTCACGAGCGAACGCGTGCCGCTCGGCGAGTTTCTCGAGCGGATCGTAGGGAGCGATGAGGGCGATCAGACGCCCGCCCGCTATATCGGATCAACCGATTGCGATCTGTACCTTCCCGGCTTGCGGTCGGAAAACGATCTGTCGCTCGATCATCCTGTATTCGAAGCGGTGCCCCCGCTGGTCAGCATCTGGATCGGCGGGCAAACGACTGCGGCCGCGCATTTCGACATGTCGAACAACATCGCATGCTGCGTTGCGGGACGCCGCCGATTTACGCTGTTTCCGCCGGATCAGGTGGAAAATCTCTACCCCGGACCGCTGGAGCCGACGCCGGGCGGACAGGTTATCAGCATGGTCGATTTCGATGCGCCCGACCTCGATCGCTATCCGCGATTTGCAGAAGCCGTTGCCGCCGGCGAGGTAGCGGAGCTCGAGCCGGGCGACGCCATCTTCTTTCCGGCGCTGTGGTGGCACCAGGTCGAAGCATTGGACGGTTTCAACATCCTCATCAACTATTGGTGGAACGCTTCCCCGCCATTCATGGATACGCCGATGAATACGCTGCTCCACGGCCTCCTTTCCCTGCGTGACCGGCCCGAAGAGGAGAAGCGAGGCTGGCATGCGCTGTTCAACTATTACGTGTTCGGAGATGCCGGGCAGGCTGGCGCGCATCTTCCCGAAGCCGCGCGCGGGCCGCTGGCGCCACTCGATGCGATGAACGCCCGCAGGTTGCGCGCGCAGTTGCTCAATCGGCTCAATCGCTGAAGGGGAGGGGGATGACCGAACAACAGGTCCGCAAAGTCGTCGTCGCCGGCGGAGGCACGGCGGGCTGGTGTGCGGCGGCGGCAATCGCGCGGCAACTGGGTGCGCTGGTCGAGGTTGTACTCGTTGAATCCGACGCGATCGGCACGGTCGGCGTCGGCGAGGCGACGATCCCCACAATTCGCACCTTCCACCAGTTTCTCGGCATCGACGAGCGCGAATTCATGCGCGCGACGCAAGCCACCTTCAAACTCGGCATCGCGTTCGAAAACTGGGCGCGCGAGGGCGACCGATATATCCACTCGTTCGGCGAGGTCGGACGTTCGACATGGATGGGCGGGTTCCAGCACTTCTGGCTGCACGGTCGCGAAGAAGGGATAGCCGGGCCGCTAGGCGATTATTGCTTCGAATTGCAGGCGGCCGAGCGCGGCCGTTTCGCGACTGGTGACGGCGCAACGCTGAACTATGCCTATCACCTCGACGCTACCGCATATGGCCGGTTTCTCCGCACCATCGGCGAAAGTTCAGGTGTGCGCCGTATCGAGGGGCGCATTCGGCGTGTTGAGCGCGATTCGGAGAGCGGACTCATTACCGCGCTGGCCCTCGAATCGGGCGAACGCGTCGCGGGCGATTTGTTCATCGACTGCACCGGTTTCCGGTCGCTGCTGATAGAGGACGCACTTCAAACCGGCTTCGACGACTGGTCGCACTGGTTGCCGACCGACCGTGCGCTTGCCGTTCAGACGCAACCGACCGGTCCGGCGTTGCCCTATACCCGCGCGATTGCACATGCAGGGGGCTGGCGCTGGCGCATTCCGCTTCAGGAGCGCATCGGCAACGGGCTGGTTTATAGCAGCGCGCATATGGAGGATTCCGCCGCGCACGACTTGCTGCTCGGCGCCATCGACGCCGAACCGACAAGTGATCCGCGCTTGATCGCATATCGCACCGGGCAACGGCGAAAGGCGTGGAACGCGAATTGTGTCGCGCTTGGCCTTTCGTCCGGCTTCGTCGAGCCGCTCGAATCGACCAGCATCCACCTGATCATGATCGGCGTCACGCGGTTGCTGCAGTTGTTCCCGTTCGCGGGCGTGACCCCTGCCTTGCGCGACCGGTTCAATGATCTGGCAAGGCGCGAGCTTGAGGCCGTGCGCGACTTCATCATTCTCCACTATCACCTTACCGAGCGCACCGATTCATCGTTCTGGGAACATTGCCGAACGATGGATATTCCCGACACGCTGGCGTCGCGGATCGAACTGTTCCGCGAAGGCGCACAGGCGTATCAGGCTTCGGACGAACTGTTCCGCGTCGATTCATGGTTGCAGGTGATGCTCGGCCAGCGCCTCGACCCGCAGGGCTATCATCATATGGGCCAGATCATGCCTCGCGAACGATTGCGCGACGTGCTCGACGGCCTGCGGGCCGATATCGCCGCCGCGGTAGACGCGATGCCGGCGCACGAGGAATTCCTGAGAGGGTATTGCGGCGATCGCATCGCGTGATACTGGACTTCGATGTGCGCCGAATTGAGCGTCGCGGGCATTGGACCCCGGATAGACTTTAAAGACAAGACGACGGGTTCACTCAATCTGGCGAACGAACGCCTAAGCGTCATAGCCAATAGCCTGGCGATCAAACTCTCGCCGGGGATGCTCACCGCCCAGATCGTCATGACGGGAGCGGACGGGCACTCGAGGACAGTCAATTGCTGAACGCGGGCACCGTTCGCAGATATCGTTGCCATAAGCGTCCCCCGATCCGGCGATTGACAGGCGCCGGAAACTGTCATCCTCGTTAGCAAGGCCTTCGAAAGGACGAATGCCAAGGGGGACAGTCGATATGAATAGGAATGCGATCCTGATTGCTGCGAGCGCGTTTTGCAGCCTGACCGCGTGCAAACCCGACCACGGCGATGAGGTGCGAAGCTCGGGCACTAATGCAGCGAAAATTGATCAGGAAACCTATAACCGGATCGCCGAGTGC
Source organism: Stakelama marina (assembly GCF_018122655.1). GTDB lineage: Bacteria > Pseudomonadota > Alphaproteobacteria > Sphingomonadales > Sphingomonadaceae > Sphingomonas > Sphingomonas marina. Next base: position 1,234,914 of record NZ_JAGRQC010000001.1, on the reverse strand, counting down.
GGCGGCGGCATCAGCAGCGTGTCCGGCGCCAAGATCGAGGCACGGATCGCTCAGGACCTGCGTTCGGGCAGCTTGTCGGGCGAGGTGAAGCAGGAGATAAAGGGGCTGATCACCAACGATCCCAACATTCTGCCTGGCGACAGAACCCATATCTACGATAGCTATCTCGGGTGTCTGAAGGACATTCGGACGGGTAGCTGACGCATGCTGCGTCTTCCAATCTGCATCGCTGCGCTGTTGAGCGCGACCGCCTGTTTCGGCCCGCACGACGATCCCGACGTAACGCAAGAAACGCGGCAGCAGATCGCGCGATGCGGAGGTGGCATCGAGATTCAAAAGAACCTTGCCGTCCAACTGCGCTTCGACCTGGGGCATGGCGGGCTGTCCGCCGGATCTCGGAAGGCACTGAGAGCGGCGATATTCAGCCAGGTCGCGCCGGCCGATGCCCCGGCCATCTATGACAGATATACCGCGTGTATCACGTCGGAGAAGGCGAAGGATGTGCTGCTTGCGCAGATTCTCGATAGGAAGCAGCAGTTCGTCGATATGCTGTCCGGCGACGATCGCTATCCTGCGTCGGTCGTTCAGGAACTGGCGCAATATTATCAGCGCGAACACGATGCCTTCGCAAAAGGCGAGTTGGTCGAATCCCGGCAGGAACGAAGCAAGCTTGTCTATGCCTTCCTGAAATACTCGGTGGAGCACGATATCCCGTTGGGGCCGGCCCCGCCGCCTCCGCCGCCTTCACCGGGATGGACGCCGCCCGCGGAAATGTCGTCGGCGAAAGCGACCTACCGGGCGCCGGCGACCGAGATCTGCGATAAGATGGCGGACGATCTCGCCTGTCAGGCGGCGCTCGCCAAATTATACGACGCGAATTGACCAAGCGGCTGCGACTTCGTTGATCGGGATTTCTGCTGGTGGCCCGTTCACGCTATAGAGCTGTGCGTTGCGACTCGAATATTTTCAGCAACTGGTCGCGACGGCCCAGTATGTCGGCCAGCGAATAGCTGTCGAAGACGGCGAGAAACGCCGACAGCGCCTCGTTCACGACCGCGGTCAGGCCGCAAGCGGGGGCGATCACGCAGTTGGCGCAATCGACGAGATCGAAACCCTCTTCGGTCAGGCGCAGCACGGTGCCTAGGTTGATCTGGTCGGCTGGTCGCGCGAGCCGGATTCCACCGGCGCGCCCGCGGATGCTGTCGACGAAGCCCGCCTTGGCAAGGCCGTGGACGACCTTTGTCAGATGGTTGCGCGAAATCTGGTAGGCGTCGGCGATTTCGGTGATTGACGAGAGCCGCGAAGGCTCTGCCCCGAGATGAAGCAAAACCCGCATCGCATAGTCTGAATAGCGCGTCAGGCGCATGTCCGGGAATCTCCTTACCCAGAAATGATGCATTTCCTTTGCATGTTATGCTCGCGCGTTATAGATGTATCAATAATACATCTTTTGGTGAGCCGATATCATGACCGCGTCGAAATCCGTCGAAGAGTGCGACCTCGAACAGATTATCCCGGCCTTTTACGATCGCGTGCGACGTGACCCGCTGATCGGCCCTTTGTTCAACGAAACGATTTCCGATTGGGGCCCGCACCTCGAAAAGCTGATCGCATTCTGGTCCTCGGTGATGCTCACCAGCGGCCGCTACAAGGGCAATCCGATGGCCGCCCATGTGCGGTTGAAGGATAGTCTCTCACCCGAAATGTTTGATCGCTGGCTGGCGCTGTGGAGCGCCGTGACCGACGAACTCGTCCCCGGTCCGCGCGCGGTCGCTTTGCAGGAAAAGGCCGGCCGTATCGCGCAAAGCCTGCAGCTAGCGCTCTGGTTCCGTCTGCCTGTCGACGCATCCGACGCGCCCGATCAGGCATCTTCCGGTCGCTGAAAGGAGTTTTACCGTGACCAACGAGCTGCTTCGCATCGATCCTGCCGCTCGCGCTGCCGAAAGGCAGGCGCATGTGCCGACGCACCACCGGCCGCAGGGCTTTTCGGATCGCTTTGCCTATGGCTTCACCAAGGCGCTGCGTCTGTGTGCCGACACGTTCTTCGCGAAGCGATACGGGCATCGGGCCATCGTGCTTGAAACCGTTGCCGCCGTGCCGGGGATGGTGGGTGCGACGATCAACCACCTGAAGTGCCTGCGCCGCATGTGCGGAGATGATGGCTGGATCCGCACGCTGATGGAAGAGGCCGAAAACGAGCGAATGCATCTGATGACCTTCATCGAGGTCGCAAAGCCGACGCTGTTCGAACGGTTGGTGATCCTGGCGGTTCAGTGGATCTTCTACGTCGGCTTTTTCCTGCTCTATCTGGTTTCGGCGAAGACCGCGCACCGCGTCGTCGGATATTTCGAGGAAGAAGCGGTACTCAGCTACACGCTGTACCTGAAGGAAATCGACGAAGGCCGTTCGGCCAATGTGCCCGCGCCCGAGATTGCGCGCCATTACTGGCAGCTTCCCGACGACGCGACGCTGCGCGATGTGGTCGAAGTCGTTCGCCAGGATGAGGCTCATCACCGCGACGTCAATCACGGGTTTGCCGACACGCTGGCCGGCGACGCCGCGATCGACAGGGCGCCGGTGCCGTATCCGCCGCACGCAACGACGCTCAGCACGCGCTGAGAGGGCGAATTACGGAACAACACGTAGCGCGCCCGCGGCCGAGCCTCGGCTAAAGGCGCGCCACGGGGCTAACCGGGGGCAAAATGGACGATATCGTAACCCGCAGCGGGGCATGGGCGCTGCTTGCATTCATCTGCATCTTCGCTGCGGCTACCGCCGTCGATCATGCCTTTTCGGTGCACATGGTGATCTCTGCGCTGGCCGCGCTCGCCGCCGCCGCGTACACGATGAACCAGCTCGGCAAGCCTGAAGGACCTAGCGAGGCCGCGCTTCAGTCGCACTATTATGACGACGTGATCCGTTGGGGCCTGATCGCCACCGTTTTCTGGGGCATTGTCGGCTTTCTCGTCGGCATCGTCATTGCCTCGCAGCTGACCTTTCCGCTGCTCAACCTCCATTCGGAGTTCACCACCTTCGGGCGGCTGCGGCCGCTGCATACCTCGGCGGTGATCTTCGCGTTCGGCGGCAACGCGCTGATCGCGACGAGCTTCTACGTCGTGCAGCGCACCTGCCGCGCGCGGCTATTGGCGCCGGGCCTCGCCCGGTTCGTTTTCTGGGGGTATCAGCTTTTCATCATCCTCGCCGCGACCGGCTATGTGATGGGCGTGACCGAGGGCCGCGAATATGCCGAGCCCGAATGGTATGTCGATATCTGGCTGACCATCGTGTGGGTCGCCTATCTGGCGGTATTCGTCGGCACGATCGTCAAGCGCGCCGAACCGCATATCTACGTCGCCAACTGGTTCTATCTCGGTTTCATCATCACGGTGGCGATGCTCCACCTGGTCAACAACATCTCGCTGCCGGTCTCGCTGGTGGGGTCGAAATCCTATGCCGCCTTTGCCGGCGTGCAGGATGCGCTGACCCAGTGGTGGTACGGCCATAACGCGGTCGGTTTCTTCCTGACCGCGGGCTTCCTCGGCATGATGTATTATTTCGTGCCCAAACAGGCCGAGCGCCCGATTTACAGCTATCGCCTGTCGATCGTGCACTTCTGGTCGCTGATCTTCCTCTATATCTGGGCGGGTCCGCACCACCTTCACTATACCGCGCTGCCCGACTGGGCGCAGACGCTCGGCATGGTGTTCTCGGTGATGCTGTGGATGCCGAGCTGGGGCGGCATGATCAACGGCCTGATGACGCTCAACGGCGCCTGGGACAAGATCCGCACCGACCCGATCATCCGCATGATGGTCTTCGCGCTCGCCTTTTACGGGATGAGCACCTTCGAAGGCCCGATGATGTCGATCAAGTCGGTCAACTCGCTGTCGCACTACACCAACTGGACGATCGGCCATGTCCATTCGGGCGCGCTCGGCTGGAACGGCATGATCACCTTCGGCGCGATCTATTACATGGCGCCGCGCCTGTGGGGACGCGAGCGGCTCTATTCGCTGCGCATGGTCAACTGGCACTTCTGGTGTGCGACGCTGGGCATCGTGCTCTATGCCTCTTCGATGTGGGTGGCGGGCATCACCCAGGGGCTGATGTGGCGCGAATATGGGGACGACGGCTATCTCGTCTATTCCTTCGCCGAAGTCGTGGCGGCGCTGCACCCCTATTACCTGATCCGCACGGTCGGCGGGTTGCTCTACTTCACCGGCGCGATCTTCATGGTCTGGAATGTGTGGATGACGATCCGCGGCCGGCTGCGCGCCGAAGCGCCGCTAAGCGACGCCGCATACGATCCGGCCAAGGACCATCCGCTGCCCCAGGGCCAGCAGCGCGCGGCGAACCCCGCGATGCTGGCAGCCGAATAAGGAAGCTCGAACCATGTCCACCTGGGCAAACCGCCACAAGTTCATCGAACGCAACGTCACGCTGCTCGCCGTGCTCGCCTTCATCACCGTCGCGATCGGCGGCATCGTGGAGATCGCGCCGCTGTTCTGGATCGACACCACGGTGAAGCATGTCGAGGGCGTGCGGCCCTATACGCCGCTCGAGCTTGCCGGCCGCAACATCTATATCCGCGAGGGCTGTTACGGTTGCCACAGCCAGATGATCCGCCCGTTCCGCGACGAGGTCGAACGCTATGGCCATTACAGCCTAGCGGCGGAAAGCATGTACGATCACCCGTTCCAATGGGGGTCGGAACGCACCGGGCCGGATCTGGCCCGGGTGGGCGGGCGCTATTCGGACGAATGGCACGCGCAGCACCTGAAGGACCCGCGTTCGATGGTGCCCGAATCGATCATGCCGCCCTATGCCTTTCTCGCCGACCGGGCGCTCGACGTGCCCAATATCGCCGATCATCTGAAGGTGCTGCGTGCGGAGGGCGTACCCTATAGCGATGAAGACATCGCAAAAGCCGCCGCCGACATCATTACCCAGGGATATGGCGACGGCGACACCGAAGATCTCGTCAAACGCTATCCCGACGCGCAATCGCGGGACTTTGACGGCGATCCCGGCCGGCTGACCGAAATGGATGCGCTGATCGCGTATCTCCAGAGCCTTGGCACCCATGTCGATTTCCAGTCCGCCGCAGCGCAGGAGCAGCCTGAATGAGCGCGTATGACACATTGCGTCATTTCGCCGACAGCTGGGCGCTCGTCCTGATGACAATCGCCTTTGTGGTGCTCACCGGCTGGGCGTTTCTTCCGGGCCGGCGTGAACGCAACGACCGCGCGGCCCACAGCATCTTCGAACAAGAGGATAAGATCGATGGCTGACAAGCGCGTCGACAAGGCAACCGGCACCCAGACCGTCGGTCACGAATGGGACGGCATCGAGGAACTCGACACACCGATGCCGCGCTGGTGGCTGATCATCTTCTACGCCACGATCGTGTTCGCGATCGGGTATTCGATCATGTATCCGGCCTGGCCGATGCTCAACCGCGCCACAGCGGGCGTGCTCGGCTGGACGAGCCACAAGCAGTTGCGCCAGGAAATGGCGGCGGCCGACAAGAAGCGCGCGCCCATCATCAACGCGCTCGCCACGACGCCCATCGAAAACCTTCCCGCCAATCCGAAGCTGCTGCACGCAGCCGAAATCGGCGGCCGTTCGGCGTTCAAGGTCCATTGTGTGCAGTGCCACGGGTCGGGGGCCGCGGGCGGCAAGGGCTATCCCAACCTCAACGACGACGACTGGCTGTGGGGCGGCGATCTCGCCACGATCCAGCAGACGCTGCAACATGGCATCCGCCAGCCGGGCGACGACCAGACGCGCATGTCGCAGATGCCCGCATTCGGCCGCGACCAGCTGCTGACGCCAGACGAGATTCAGGATGTCGTCTCCTATGTCCGCTATATTTCGCACCAGGAGCCCGCGAGCGTTTCGGCCAGGCGCGGCGCGACCCTCTTCGCCAACAATTGCGCAGTGTGCCACGGCCCGGACGGCAAGGGCGACCGCAAGGTCGGCGCGCCGAACCTGACCGACGCGATCTGGCTGTACGGTGGAGATCGCGGCACGATCACCCAGACGGTGACGAATGCCCGCTACGGCATCATGCCGGCCTGGCATGGGCGCCTCGACCCCGTGACGATCAAGATGCTCGCGGCCTATGTCCACTCGCTGGGCGGCGGCGAGGCGAGCCCCGCGCAGCAGCAACTGGCGGAAACGAACGTCTCCGCAGAGAAGGCCGATGGCCAGCCCTGACGACCTGACCGGACCGCGCCAGCGCTTCTTCGAGGCGCGGCGCAAGGTATTTCCCAAGAAGATCGACGGCACCTTTCGCCGCCTGAAATGGGCGGTCATGGCGGCGACGCTGACGATCTATTACGTCACGCCGTGGCTGCGCTGGGATCGTGGGCCCTATGCCCCCGATCAGGCGGTTCTGCTCGATCTGGCGCACCGGCGTTTCTACATGTTCTCGATCGAGATCTGGCCGCACGAATTCTACTACGTCGCCGGCCTTCTCATCATGGCGGCGATCGGGTTGTTCCTCGTCACCTCGGCGGTGGGGCGCGCATGGTGCGGCTATGCCTGTCCGCAGACGGTGTGGACCGACCTGTTCGTCCATGTCGAACGGCTGATCGAGGGCGATCGCAACGCGCAGATCAAACTCGATCGATCGGCCTGGAATGTGGAAAAGCTTGCCAAGCGCGGAACGAAGTTCGCCCTGTGGCTCGCGATAGCAATGGCAACGGGCGGCGCGTGGATTTTCTACTTCGCCGATGCGCCCACGCTCGCGCATCAGTTGTTCAACGGCACTGCGCCATTCATCGCCTATGGCACGATCGGCGTGCTGACCTTCACCACCTTCACGCTCGGCGGGCTGATGCGCGAGCAGGTGTGCATCTATATGTGCCCCTGGCCACGTATCCAGTCGGCGATGATGGACGAAAACTCGCTCGCCGTGACCTACAAATTCTGGCGGGGCGAACCGCGCACCCATGGCACGAAGCGCGCGCACGAGGACCCGGCGGTAAAGGTCGGCGACTGCATCGATTGCAACGCCTGCGTAGCGGTATGCCCGACCGGCATCGACATCCGCGAAGGGTCGCAGATCGGCTGCATCACCTGCGGCCTGTGCATCGATGCGTGCGACCAGATCATGGAACGGATCGGCCGCGAGCCGCGGCTGATCGGCTACACGACCGAGGCCGACGCCGAACGCGCCGTCGCCGGGCAGCCGACGCTGTCGCCGCTCAAGCGGCTCTTTCGTCCGCGCACCATCATCTATTTCCTCGTCTGGGCGGGCATCGGGCTCGGCATGCTGTTCGCGGTCGGCGCCCGGCAGCATCTCGGCATCAGCGTCGTCCAGAACCGCAACCCGCTATGGGTGCGCCTGTCGGACGGCAGCATCCGCAACACCTATATGGTCAAGGTCCGCAATATGGAGGCGCGCCCGCGCCAGGTGCGGATCGCCATCGACGGCGTGCCGGGCGTGATGTGGAACGAGAACGGCTCGCGCGAGGCGGCAGGGCGCAGCGTCACCATCACCGTCCCGGCCGACAAGGTTGCCGAAACGCAACTCTTCGTCGCTGCGCCGGCCGCCGATACCGACCGCGACGACGTCGTCTTCACCGCCCATGCGCTCGACGGGCAGGGCGAGACGGCGAGCGACGACAGCTTCTTCGAAAGGCCAGAGAAATGACCAAGCGGCAATTTACCGGCTGGCACATGACCGGGGTGATGGTGCTGTTCTTCGGCGTCGTGATGGCGGTCAACTTCTTCATGGCGCGCGAGGCGATCCACAGCTTCGGCGGTGTCGTGGTCGAAAACAGCTATGTCGCCAGCCAGCGCTTCAACGGTTGGCTCGCCAAGGCGCGCGCGCAGGACAAGCTCGGCTGGCACGCGACGCCGCAGGTCGCGAACGGGCGCCCCGCGGTGCTGCTGACCGGGCCGGAGGGCATCATCGAGGGCGCGACGGTGCGGATCGAGGCGAGCCATCCGCTCGGTCGTGTGCCAGCGCGCGAACTGGTGCTGAGCGACGACGGCAGCGGCCGCTATGTCGCGCGGCAATCGCTTCCTGCCGGGCGCTGGCTGCTGAAGATCGACATCCGCGCGCAGGGGCATGACGCGCGCTTCGACGACGAAATCCGGCTGTGAACGCCGTTGCCCCTCCGGCCGAGGGAGAGGCGCTTTCGACGTCGCTCTTCGCGGTCGAGGGGCTGCGCTGCGCCGGGTGCATCGCGAAGCTCGAACACGGGCTGGGCGCGGTGCCAGGCGTCGCGATGGCGCGCGTTAATTTCACCACCAGGCGCGTGCGCGTCGAACATGAACCGGCGCTCGACGACGATGCGTTGACCGATGCCATCGCCGCGCTCGGCTTCGATGCGCATCCCTATGTCGAGGCGGTATCCGGGGCGGTGAAACGCGAAAGTCGTTCGCTGGTGCTGGCGCTTGCCGTGGCCGGTTTCGCGGCGATGAACGTGATGCTGCTGTCGGTGGCGATCTGGTCGGGCGCCGATACGGCGACGCGTGCGATGTTTCACTGGCTGTCGGCCCTGATCGCGCTGCCGGCGATCGCCTATTCGGGGCGCCCCTTCTTCGCCAGCGCGTGGCGGGCGCTTCGGCGCGGCCGGACCAATATGGACGTGCCGATCAGCATCGGCCTGGTGCTGACGGCGGGGGTGAGCCTCTACGAAACCGCGACCGGCGGCGAGCACGCCTATTTCGACGGCGCGGTGATGCTGCTCTTCTTCTTGCTTGTCGGGCGTTTTCTGGACAGCGTCATGCGCTCGCGGGCAGAGGACGGCGTAACCGCGCTGATCCGCCGCGTTCCCGCCGATGCGCTGGTGCTCGGCAAGGACGGAACCGCCGAACGCCGCGCCGCCGACGAGATCGCGCCGGGGATGCGTGTGCTGGTCGCCGCCGGCGAACGCATCGGCGTCGATGGCGAGGTGATCGAGGGCGCGAGCAGCGTCGACCGTTCGCTCGTCACCGGTGAGAGCGATCCGGTCGCGATCGGTGAGGGCGACCCGGTCCTCGCGGGGACGATCAACCTCGACCAGCCGATCACGATCCGCACGACGGCCAGCGGTGCTGCGACGGTCGTTGCCGACATTGCAAGACTGATGGAAAATGCCGGCCAGTCGAGATCGCGCTATGTCCGCATCGCCGACCGCGCCGCGCGGCTCTACGCGCCCGTCGTTCATAGTCTTGCCGCGCTGACCTTCGCCGGCTGGTTCATTTCCGGTGCCGGGCTGCACCAGTCGGTGCTCGTCGCCGTATCGGTCCTCATCATCACCTGTCCCTGCGCGATCGGCATTGCGGTCCCGATCGCGCAAGTGGTCGTATCGGGCGCGTTGATGCGCGCCGGGATACTGGTCAAGGACGGTGCGGCGCTCGAACGGCTGGCGACCATAGATACCGTCCTTCTCGACAAGACGGGGACCGTCACCGCCCGCGAAGCACCGGTCCTCGCCACGCTCGACGCGCAGGCCCGCGCGATATTGCTCGCGCTTGCTCGTGCCAGCCGCCACCCCCTGTCGCGTCGTGTCGCCGAAACGCTGTCGCGCGAAGGCGTGATCGCGGCGGAGGGAGTGTGCATCCGCGAAGAAACGGGGTGCGGCGTCGCGGGTAGTTTCGACGGCGTTGAGGCGCGTTTCGGCAAGGCGCGATGGGCGGCGGGCGTGCCCGGCGGCACCGTGCTGGCGACAGATGGTCGGTCGCCAGTCGCCATCGACATGGTCGAAACCGCCCATGCCGACAGTGCAGCCGCGGTCGCCCGTCTGCGTTCGATGGGTATCGACGCAAGCATCGTATCGGGAGATGAAACCGTCGCCGTCGAACGCCTTGGCGATGCACTGGGTATCTCGGCGCGGGGACGGATGCAGCCCACCGATAAACTTGCCGTCATCGAAACGCTCGAAGGTGAGGGCAGGCGCGTCCTGATGGTCGGTGACGGCCTTAACGACGGCCCCGCGCTGGGTGCCGCGACCGCCTCCATGGCGCCGGCATCGGCGACCGATGTCGGCAAACTTACCGCCGATCTGATCTTCTTTGGAGAGCGGTTGACCAGCGTTCCCACCGCCATCGCCGCGGCGCGGCGGACGCGGCGTATCGTACAGCAAAATTTCGCGCTCGCCGTCGGGTACAATCTGCTTGCCGTGCCGCTTGCCGTCGCGGGCTTCGTCACACCGCTTATCGCGGCATTGGCCATGTCGGGATCGTCGCTGCTAGTCGTTGGCAACGCCCTGCGCCTCAATAGGATAGCGCGATGAACGGCCTTGTAATCCTGATTCCGGTTGCGCTGTTGCTGGGATTGGGCGGTCTGGGCGCCTTCTTCTGGGCTACCCGGGATGGACAGTTCGAAGACCTGGACGGCGCAGCGATGAGAATCCTGAACGATGAGGATCCGGGGACGAAACGCGAGGACTGATGGCGCAAATTGCGCCGTTTCGTATCGACCGCATCCGTCCGTAACATTGCGAAGTGTCTGTCCATCGCGTTGAAGCCAAGGTGTAAATCCTGGTGCACTGCGAAGCCGCGGCTGAAGGGGGGCGTGCTATCCGAGCCCTGAAACGGATCGGGAGATGACGATGCTGAGTCCTGCCGTCGTGCAATCCGCACCAGCAACGCCCGAAGGTACGGTTTTCCGCGCAGAAGCGCTCGGTAAAGTATATCAGACCGGCGAAACGCGTGTGGAGGCACTACGCGGGGTCGATCTTGCCATTCCGGCCGGCGAGATGATCGTTCTTCTCGGCCCCTCCGGCAGCGGAAAGTCCACGCTGCTCAATATCATCGGCGGGCTCGACCGGCCGAGCTCCGGTCGCCTTTTCTACCACGACACCGAACTTACCGCGCTGGGCGATCGGGCGCTGACGCGGTATCGGCGCGACAATGTCGGTTTCGTCTTCCAGTTCTACAACCTTATCCCCAGCCTGACCGCGCAGGAAAATGTCCGGCTGGTGACCGATATCGCCGCCGACCCGATGCCGCCCGAAGAAGCGCTGGCGCTGGTGGGGCTTGCCGAGCGGCGCGACCACTATCCCGCACAGCTATCGGGTGGGGAGCAGCAGCGCGTCGCAGTCGCGCGCGCAATCGCCAAGCGCCCCGGCGTGCTGCTGTGCGACGAGCCGACCGGAGCACTGGACAGCATCACCGGTGTTCGTGTGCTGGAAGCGCTCGCGCGAGCCCATGACGAGCTGGGCGCCACGGTGATCGTCATCACCCACAATGTCGGCATCGCCGCGATGGCCCGGTCGGTGATCCATTTTCGCGACGGAGCCATTGCGCGGCTGGAGACGAACGACAATCCGGTTCAGGCACAGGACATTCACTGGTGAGGGCACTCGATCTGAAGCTCTTCCGCGACCTTTGGCGAATGCGCGGCCAGGTCGTGGCAATCGCGCTGGTACTCTCGGCGGCAACCGCCACCTATGTCCTTTCGGTCGGCGTTCACCAATCGCTCGTCGCGACGCGCGATGCCTATTACGCCCGCAATCATTTCGCCGATGTTTTTGCCGGAATGACCCGCGCGCCGCGCAGTATCGTGGCGCGCGTGGCGGAAGTGCCGGGCGTTCGGCGCGCGCAAGGCGGCATCGTACAATATGCCCGGCTGGAACTGCCCCTGCGCACCGAGCCGATCCGCGCCCTGGTGAGTTCGGTGGACGAAATGGGACGCGACCATCTCAACGCGCTGACCCTTTCCGAAGGGCGGCTTCCCCGTCCCGATCATCCGGAAGATGTCGTCGTGGACGAGGCATTTGCAAAGGCGAACGCCCTGCATCCGGGCGACACGATTGCCGCGCAGATCTATGGCCGCCAGCAGATACTGCGCATCGTCGGGACCGGTCTCGCCCCAAACTACATCTATGCGCTGCCACCCGGCGACATCATCCCTGACGAGCGGCGCTTCGGCATCCTGTGGATGGGACGCAAGGGGCTGGAAGCTGCAACCGACCGGCGTGAAGCGATCAACACGCTTTCGCTCACCCTGGAACACGGCGCTTCGGAGGCGGAGGTAATCCGCAAGGTCGACACGATACTCGAACCCTATGGCGGCACTGGCGCCTATGGCCGCAAGGACCATCTGTCGCACGCTTTTCTCGACAGCGAGCTGCAACAGCTCAGCGCGATGACGCGGGTCATCCCGCCGATCTTCCTGCTGGTGGCGACCTTCCTCGTCTATATCGTTCTGGGGAGGATGATCCGAACCGAACGCGGCCAGATCGGCCTCATCAAGGCGTTCGGCTATTCCAATCGCGACATTGGCTGGCACTATCTGAAATTCGCGCTCGCAATCGCTGTGCTGGCCATCGCGATCGGATCAGTGGCCGGTATCTGGATGGGCCGGTCGATGACCGCGCTTTACGCCGAATATTATCATTTTCCGTTTCTCGACTACCGCCTTTCGCCAGGCGTGTTTGTCGGCGCCAGCCTGTTGTCGGTCGGTGCGGCCGCGCTGGGCGCAATCGGCGGCGCGCGGTCGGCGGGACGGCTGAGCCCGGCTGTCGCGATGCTTCCCCCGCCACCGCCGATCTATCGCGCCGGTGCGGTCGAACGGCTCGGGCGATGGGCAGGGCTGACCACGATCGGCGAGATGATCGTCCGGCATGTCGCACGCTGGCCGCTGCGCTCCGCGATAACCGTTATCGGTGTCTCTCTGTCGATGGGCTTGCTGTTCGCAACGGTGCAATTCATCGATTCCAGCCATGCCATGCTCGACCAGTTCTTTGGCCGTGCGCAGCGACAGAGCTTCACGGTGACATTCACCGAAGCGCAGAATGAGGACGTTATTCACGCGCTCGGGCAGATTCCCGGTGTGATGCGCGTCGAAGCGACGCGCACGATCCCCGTGAAACTGCGCTTCGGCAACCGCAGCGAGCGCACCGCGATCGAAAGCGTCGAGCCGGACGCCATTCTGTCGGCGCGGATCGACATGGACGGACAACAGGTAGAGATGCCGCCGGCCGGTTTGATGCTCAGCAGGCAACTGGCCAAAGAACTGGGCGTGCAGGCCGGCGACAGAATAGAGGTCGAACAGCTTGGCGGCCGTCGCACACGGACCGTGCAGCCGGTCGCGCGGATCGTGAACGAGATCGTCGGTGCGCGCGCCTATGCCGAAAATTCGACCTTGCGACGGATAACGCGCGACGCGGCGCCGATCGGGGCGGCGCTGCTCAAGACCGACCCGGCGGCCCGCGACGATATTCTGGCGAGGCTGAGGGACATGCCGGTCGTGCTCGGGGTGACCGAGCGCGATGCCGCGTTCACCCGTTTTTCGCAGATGATCGAACAGAACATCCTGACCATGATAGGCTTTTACGTCGCCTTCGCGTCCGCGATTGCCGTGGGCGTGGTTTACAACAGTGCGCGCATCCTGTTTTCGGAACGTGCGCATGAACTCGCGACGTTGCGGGTGCTTGGCTATCAAAGCGGAGAGGTGGGTATAATCCTGCTGGGCGAGATCGCGCTGCTGGTGGTGCTCGCGCTGCCGCCCGGTTGCCTGCTGGGATACGGCATGGCGAAGCTGATGCTCGCCATGTTCAGCTCCGATCTTTTTCGTCTGCCCTTTGCCGCGTCGCGCGCCAGTTACGGCTTGGCCGCGATCGTGGTCCTGATCGCGGGGATCGCCACCGCGCTGGTGGTGGCGCGGCGCGTGATGCGGCTGGACATGGTCCGCGTTCTGAAGGCTCGCGACTGATGTGGAATGTACTCAAACGCTGGCGCTGGGCCGCATTGATTCTTGGCTTGCTGGTTGTGGTCCTGGGGTACAGCCTGTGGCCCAGGGCGCGCGAGATCGATGTGGGCGTCGTCGACCGGGGGCCGATGGCGGTCGGGGTAACCGATGACGGCGTGACGCGGGAAGAAGAACTCTATGTCGTGTCCGCCCCGGTTACGGGGTTCGCGTCGCGGATCGAACTGGAAGCCGGCGATCATGTCCGCAAAGGTCAGGTCATCACGCGCATGCACGGGCGCCCCACAACGCCGCTCGATCAGCGTACCCAGGAAGACCTGCGCGGCCAGCTTGCTTCCGCCTGGGCGGCGGAACGAAGTGCGGCGGCGGCGCTTGCCCAGTCGCGCCGCGACCTCGCACGGGTCGAGGAACTGGCCGGCCGCGGATTCGTGTCGCGTGCGAACCACGAAGCCGCACGGACGCGCGTGGCGACCGACCGGGCAGCGTTGGAACGCAGTCGCGCCGAAGTTCGCCGTATCTCCGGCGCTCTCGACGATCCGGGCCGAGCCGCGCCTGGCCGCCCGGTACCGGTGACCGCGCCGGTGAGTGGCTCCGTGCTGCTGGTCCCGGCCGACAGCGAGAATATCATTGCTGAAGGCACTCCGCTGATGATGATCGGCGATCCGGCAAAGATCGAAGTCGTGATCGATTTGCTCTCAAGGGAAGCCGTTCGCGTCTCGCCGGGCGACCGGGTGGAGATCACGCAGTGGGGCGGGCCGCATCCCTTGATCGGGCATGTAACCCGCGTCGAACCCTATGGCAGGCTGAAGATTTCCGCACTCGGAATCGAGGAGCAAAGGGTCAACGTCATAATCGGGTTCGATCCGAAAGCCGCGGGCGAGGCCGCACGGCTGGGCCATGGGTATCAGGTGGATGCGACCATTATCCTGTGGAGCGATCCGCATGCCCTTCGCCTGCCCATCGGTGCGCTGTTTCGGGGCAGGGAAGGCGGCTGGCATGTCTTTGTCGTCGAGGGCGGCCGCGCACGCGAGCGCTCCGTTCGGATCGGGCATTTGAACGACGAACATGCCGAAGTGCTGCATGGTGTCGCGCAGGGCGCGAAGGTGATCCTTAATCCCGGCGACGGGATCGAGGACGGCGCCCGTGTCCGGCCGCGTCAGTAAGTCGGATTCAGGCGACGCCGAATGTCCAGCCCTCGGTCGCCGCGAGCCGGCTGGTGAGCGGTGCTGGACGCCAGAGCCCGTCATCGCTCGCACGCATTCGCAGCCACGCCGCCGCCATGATCGCATCGGTCGCATGGTCGTCATAGCGTGCCAGCGGGTGGTGCGGGCGCGTCTCCAGCGCGCCGAGCGCATCGTCCAGCGCTTGGCCGTCGCGCACCTTGCTGCGGCCCTTGCGAATGCCGGCGGCGCGGGCTGCTATGCTCGTATAGATTTCGACAACCAGCGCGCCTGAACGAGGCGGCGGATCGAACGGCCAGATCGGCACATTGTCGCGCAGCGCGTGGAGCAGCCGCATTCCGGCAAAACTTGCCTTGGCCACCTGCGCGGCGCCGATGGCGTCATAGACCGTTGAGGGTTTGCCGCCGCCGCCAGCGTTGAAATGGGCTTCGCAGCGCCGGAGATGCATGAAATCCGCCTTCACCCCATCGGCGGCGCCGAAATAGAAGTGCCGGCCGCGCCGCGCCTCCAAGAAGCTCGCCGCGCCGAGATCGACATCGTCGCACGCGTCATCGAGATAGGCCCAGAATTCGCGCGCAGTGGCGGGCGTTTCTTCTCCCGGCAGATAGGCGCCGCGCTCTGCGATCGGCGGAGCAAAGCTGAAATCGAAACCGATCAGTGTCGGCGTGTCTGCCTGCGCGCGCACCCAGTCGAGCACCTCGCGGCGCGACCATGTGCCGCTCGGCGGGCTGACGAGCGCCGGCGCGGCGTCACCGGCCTCGCAGATCGCGATGGCGATCCCTTTGTGCCGATTGCCCTTCGCTCCCGACCAGTCGATCGCCGCGAAGCGGGAGAAATGGGCGGGTGCTGGGTCGGGACGCTGGGTCACTCGCCGTTGATCTGCCTGCGCCGTTCGTCCCACCACGCCATTCGCTCGGCGACGCGCTTTTCGAAGCCGCGTTCGGTGGGCGTATAGAACTGTTCCGGTTCCATCTCCTCGGGCCAGTAATCGGCTCCGGAAAACCCGCCTTCGACGCTGTGGTCATAGGCATAGCCCTCGCCATAGCCGATGTCCTTCATCAGCTTGGTCGGCGCGTTCAGGATGTTCTGCGGCGGCATGAGCGATCCGGTCGCCTTGGCCGACCGCCAGGCCGCGCCGGCGGCCTTGTACGCCGCGTTCGATTTGGGTGCGGTCGCGCAGTAGAGACAGGCCTGAACGATCGCCAGTTCCCCCTCCGGAGAACCGAGAAAGTCGTAGGCGTCCTTGGCGGCGAGGCACTGGACGAGCGCATTGGGGTCGGCAAGGCCGATATCCTCGCTTGCGAACCGCGTGAGCCTGCGCATCACATAAAGCGGCTCCTCTCCGGCGGTCAGCATTCGCGCGAGATAATAGAGCGCGGCTTGCGGGTCCGAACCGCGCAGCGACTTATGCAGCGCGGAGATCAGGTTATAGTGCCCCTCGCGATCCTTGTCGTACACGGCGACGCGGCGCTGGAGAAAGTCCGACAGTCCCTTGGGGTCGAGCAGTGTCTCGATCTCCACCGAAAACAGCGTTTCGGCCTGGTTGAGCAGGAAACGGCCATCGCCATCGGCGCTCGCGATCAGCGAGGCGCGTGCTTCGGGGGTAAGCGGCAGGTCGCGGCCTTCGATGGCCTCGGCCCGGTCGAGCAGCGTAGCCAGTGCGTCGGCATCGAGCCGGTGCAGGATCAGCACCTGCGCGCGGCTGAGCAGCGCCGCGTTCAGCTCGAAGCTGGGATTTTCGGTCGTCGCGCCGACCAGCGTTACCGTCCCGTCCTCGACATAGGGCAGAAAGCCGTCCTGCTGGGCGCGGTTGAAGCGGTGAATCTCGTCCACGAACAGCAGTGTGCGTTTGCCGATCCTGGCGTGGTCGCGCGCTTCTGCGAAAACCTTTTTCAGGTCGGCGACACCGGAGAAAACCGCACTGATCGAGGCGAAGCGCAAACCCACGGCGGCGGCGAGCAGCCGCGCCGTGGTCGTCTTTCCGGTGCCGGGCGGCCCCCACAGGATCATCGAGGACAGCTTGCCCGCCGAGACCATCCGGCCGATCGCGCCATCGGGTCCGGTCAGATGTTCCTGACCGACGACTTCGTCCAGTTGGCGCGGGCGCAGACGGTCCGCCAGCGGCGCGTCCGGGCGCACGTCCTCGGTCGGCATATCGGGTTCGAATTCGGCAAAAAGATCGGCCATCGGTCAGAAGATAGGAAAGACCCGGCGAGATTCATACCGCGGCACGCGCGCGGGGAGGCCGCCGACCGGCCCGGTCACCGCGCCCTTGCAGCCATCAACTCGCAATAGGTGTCGAGCACCGACTGGCTGGCGTCGTCCCAGCGATATCCCTGCGCGCGGGCGTGCGCGGCCTGGCCCATATGGTCGCGCAGGCCCGGTTCGCTGACGATGCGCGCGATGGCGTCGGCATAGCCTTGCGTATCGCCCGGTTCGATGAGGAACCCGGTTTCGCCATCGACCACCAGATCCATCGCACCGGTCGCGCGGGCTGCCACTACCGGCACGCCGGACGCCATCGCTTCGGAGGTGACCTGGCCCCAGGTTTCGGTCACGCTGGGGTTGAACATCACGTCCATCGACGCGACCGCACGGCCCAGTGCGTCGCCCCGCTGGAACCCGGCAAAGGCCGCGTCGGGCACGCGCTCTGCGAACCATTCGCGCGCCGGCCCGTCGCCGACGATCAGCGCGCGGTGCGATATACCGCGCGCGCGCAGTCGTTCGATCACGTCGGCAAAGGCGCCGAGCCCCTTTTCGAGTACGAGCCGCCCGAGAAAGCCGACCGCGATCATATCGTCGGCGATGCCGAGTTGGCGCCGCCAATCAAGGTCGCGCCGCGTCGGAGTGAAGCGGTCGTGATCGACACCGCGCGGCCAATATCCGATCGGGCTGCGCACGCCCCAGGATGTCAGCAGATCGGCGATCGAGGGCGTCGGGACGACGACGCGGTCGGCGCGGTTGTAAAAGCGCGTCAGCAGCTTTTCGATCAGCGGTTCGGCGAAGCCAGCGCGGTAATAGCGCGGATAGGTCTCGAACCGGGTGTGCAGCGACGCAACCGAGGCGAGGTCATGCTTGCGCGCATAGCTGAGCGCGCGGTGGCCGAGAATGTCAGGCGCCGATACATGGATCAGATTCGGTGCGAACCGCGCGAGGTCGTCGCGCGTCCGGCGCGGAAGTCCGCGCGCCAGCTTGTATTCGCCGCGCCCGCCCGGCAGCGACAGCGCGGGCACGCTGACCAGATCTCCGGTCGGTTCGAACGCAGGTTCGGCAACGGTCGGCGAATAGACACGGACCTGTGCCCCGCGCGAAAGCAAATGGCCGACGAGCAGGTTGAGCGCCTGGTTCGCGCCGTCGCGCGTATAGTTGTAGTTGCCGCTGAACAGGGCGACACGAAGGTCGGAAGGCTGCATGCCCGCCACTTAGAGAGGCGCGCCCGAAATTGCCATGGTAACGACGCGTGGCATGGTATCGACGACAATCTGGCCTATTCCACCAAACAGCCCGACGGCGACGACGTGTCGAAGCGCGGATCGGAGCCGTCAGCGGCCTGAGTAGTGTGCGGCTTTGCACGCGCATATTCCCTTTTCGTTCCGCTTTGCTATGAAGGTGCCATGGCAAAGCCGAAGAAACGTTATGTGTGCCAGCAATGCGGTTCCGTGTCCTCGCGCTGGGCGGGGCAATGCAGCGATTGCGGCGAGTGGAACACGCTGGTCGAAGATGCCGGCGCGGTGGTTACGCCGTTTCAGGCCAAGCATAATCTCCAGTCCGGCGGCCGCACGATCCTGTTGTCGGGTCTCGACACCGACGTTGCGCTTCCCGAGCGCATGGCGACCGGAATTGCCGAATTCGACCGCGCGATGGGCGGCGGTTTCGTCACCGGATCGGCGACGTTGATCGGTGGCGATCCCGGTATCGGCAAATCGACGCTTTTGTTGCAGGCGGCGGCTAAGCTCGCGAATGCGGGAAAGTCGGTCGCGTATGTCTCCGGTGAAGAAGCCGCCGATCAGGTCCGGCTGCGCGCGCGGCGGCTCGGCCTCGGCAAGGCGCCGGTGCAACTCGCCGCCGCGACCTCTGTCCGCGATATCCTGACGACGCTGGGTGAGGGGAGTCCGCCCGACCTCGTCATCATCGATTCGATCCAGACGATGCATTCGGACCTTATCGAAGGCGCGCCGGGCACGGTCAGCCAGGTGCGCGCCTCGTCGGGCGAACTCATCCGGTTCGCCAAGGAGAATGGCAGCGCGCTCGTCCTTGTCGGCCATGTGACCAAGGACGGCAGCATCGCCGGCCCGCGCGTGCTCGAGCATATGGTCGATACCGTGCTCGCTTTCGAAGGCGAGCGCAGCCACCAATACCGCATCCTGCGCGCGGTGAAGAATCGTTTCGGCGGGACCGACGAGATCGGCGTCTTCGCGATGGCGGGCGAGGGGCTGAGCGAGGTCGCCAACCCCTCCAGTCTGTTTCTCACCAACCGTGATGAGAGCATGACGGGAACCGTGGTGTTTCCGGCGCTCGAGGGGACGCGTCCCGTGCTGGTCGAGGTGCAGGCGCTGACCGTCCGGCTGGCGAGCGGTGCAACCCCGCGGCGTGCGGTCGTCGGTTGGGACTCGGGGCGGCTCGCCATGATTCTCGCGGTGCTGGAGGCGCGGTGCGGGCTAAGCTTTTCGACCTGCGAGGTCTATCTCAATATCGCCGGCGGGTATCGCTTGCAGGACCCGGCGGCGGACCTTGCGGTTGCCGCAGCGCTGGTGTCGGCGCTTTCGGAACGGCCGGTGCCCAATGATGCGGTCGCGTTCGGCGAAATCGCCCTATCGGGCGAGGTTCGGCCGGTTTCGCACGGCCCGATACGGTTGAAGGAGGCCGGAAAGCTAGGTTTCCAGCGCGCGCTCCTGCCCTTGGCTCAGGCCGGGGAGAAGGCGACAATGGCGCTGTCCGGCTTCAAGACGCTTTCAAGTTTCGTTGACCATATGCTCGGGCGGGGGTAGCGGCGCGGAACAATGGGTCTGACCGCATTCGACATTATCGTCCTGCTGCTCGTCGGCGGCGCGGCCGTGCTTGGTTTCATGCGCGGTTTCGTGACCGAAGTGCTGTCGCTGATCGCGTGGATATTCATCGTTTTCGCGATCAAGCTGTTCCACACGCCGTTGACGGCGATGCTTGTGGGGCCGGTGGGCACGGCCGCGGGAGCCGCGGTCCTGGCCTTTGTCATCATCGCAGGTGCGACCTATTTCGCCGGACGGATGGTGGCGAACGGGATCGGTTCGCGCACGCGAAGCTCTATCCTCGGGCCGATCGACCGCGCGCTGGGATTCGGGTTCGGCGCGCTGAAAGGGCTGATTCTCGCCAGTCTCGGCTTTTCGCTGATGCTCCTCGTCATCGATACGCTCCACGGCGGCCCCAATGCCCGGCCTGACTGGATTCGCAGTTCGCGAACCTATCCGCTGCTTGATGCGACCAGCGCGAGCATAGCCGATTTCGTCGACCGCAGACGGCGGGGTGAGCCGGTATTCGGAGCGATCGAGGGAGCCGCCGGGGCCGATAACGCCGCGCAATAAGCTCGCGCGCCCTCGCACTTCGCCGATACCGGCCCTAAATGGGCGGCGTGAATGCACCGCTCTACAATGCCGAGATATTGCGCCTTGCCGCATCGATCCCCTTTCAGCAGCGGCTCGAAGGGGCGATGGCCTCGTCCGAAAAGCGCTCTCCGATCTGCGGCAGCCGCGTGACCATCGACGTCAATGTCGATGATGCGGGGCGGGTGTCGGAGGTCGGGATGCTGGTGCGTGCCTGCGCGCTGGGACAGGCCTCGGCCTCGCTTCTGGCCGCGGAAATCGTCGGCAAGTCGCCCGAGGAACTTGCAGCGGCGCGCGATGCGCTGACCGACTGGCTCGCCGGCGGCGATGGACCGCCCGAATGGCCAGGGTTGGAGCTGTTCACCCCCGCGCTGCCGCACAGCGCGCGTCATCCGTCGATCCGTCTCGCCTTCGAAGCCGCAGCAGAAGCCGCTGCCGAGGCGCGCGACGGGCGCGGCGCTGGCTGATGGAAGCGCATAACGCCGTATCGCTGGTACGCGAAGGCGCGGCCCTGCTCGGCGCGGCATTGTTCTTCGTTCTCGTGTTTCGCAAGTTCGGCCTCGGCGCGACGCTGGGTTTCCTTGTCGCCGGTGCGGTCGTCGGCCCCGAAGTGCTCGGCATCGTCGGCGGCGCCGAATCGAAGATGAGCATCGCCGAACTCGGCATCACCTTCCTGCTGTTCATCGTCGGGCTTGAGCTGAACCCGTCGCGATTATGGCGGATGAAGCACGACATTTTCGGTTTCGGCCTGTTGCAGGTCGCGATCTGCGGCGTCGCGTTGATCGCCGTGCTGTGGACGATCACCGGCTTTTCGCTGGCGGCGTCGATAGCGTTGGGCCTTCCGCTGGCGCTGTCATCCACCGCGCAGGTGCTGCCGATGCTGCAATCGGCGGGTCGGTTGCGCACACCGTTCGGTGAGCGCGCCTTTTCGATCCTGCTGTTTCAGGATTTGTCGATCGTTCCGCTGATCACGATCGTTGCCGCGCTGTCGCGCAATCCGGCCGATGCCGGCGGACCGCCCGGCTGGCTGCTCGCGCTCTACACCGTGCTTGCGGTTACCGGGCTGGTGCTGGCGGGGCGTTTCGTCCTGCGCCCGCTGTTCCGCCTGATCGGCGTGCTGGGAGAGCGCGAGATGTTCGTGTTCGCCGGCCTGTTCACGGTGATCGCGAGCGCGGCGATCATGGACATGCTCGGCCTGTCGACCGCGTTGGGGGCGTTCGTCGCGGGCGTGATGCTCGCCGACAGTCCCTATCGGCACGAACTGGAAGCCGATGTCGAACCGTTCCGTTCGATCCTGCTTGGCCTGTTCTTCGTCGCGATCGGCATGATGCTCGACCTGCACGCCATCGCCGAGCGCCCCTTTTTCGTTATCGGGCTGGCGATCGCGCTGATCGCGACCAAGGCGGTGATGATTACCGGTCTGGGGCTCGCCTTTCGGATGCGCTGGCGACAGGCGCTCGCGCTCGGCCTGCTGCTCAGCCAGGGCGGCGAGTTCGGTTTCGTGCTGTTTGCGCAGGCACAGCAGGCCTATCTGATCGCGCCCGAGGCGGCGAGCATCTTTGGCGCGGTGGTAACGCTTTCGATGGCGACGACGCCGTTTCTGATGATGATAACGAGGCGCGTGCGTACCGAGCCGCCGAGCGAGCATGACGGGCTGGAGGAACCGCGGCAGGACGGGGCCAGCGCGCTCGTCGTCGGTTATGGGCGGTTCGGCCAGACGGTGGCGCAGATGCTGATCGGTCAGGGGATCAGCGTCACGATCATCGACACTGACCCGGAGATGATCGAAACCGCCGGATCGTTCGGCATGAAAGTCTATTATGGCGATGGGACGCGGCTGGAAATGCTGCGTCAGGCGGGGGCGGGCGACGCACAGCTGCTGTTGTTCTGCCACGATAAGGATGGGCTCGATACCGAAGCGCTGGACGGCGTCCACCATGCCTTTCCGGACGCCGCGATCTTCGTGCGCGCCTATGATCGCCGCAGCGTCATCCGGATGGCCGATGCGCCGATCGCCGGGGTATTTCGCGAGGTGCGCGAATCGGCGATCAAGATGGCGCGAGCCGCCATGCACGAAGTCGGTGTCGACGAAGGCGAGATCGACGATACCGAGGCTGAATACCGGGACCGTGATGCGCGGCGGATGAAGGCGCAGATCGAGACCGGCGACCTGCACGCGGGGCAGGACGAGATGTTCGACCGCGATGGCACCGAGCCCGATCTTCGCGAACAGGGGGAATGCGGATGAACTGGCTGTTGATATTTGCGGGACTTTCGGGCGCGATGGCGGTGGCCGCCGGTGCGTTCGGCGCGCACGGGGCGAGCGGCGATGCCGCCGAATGGCTCAAGACCGGCGGACATTATCAGCTGATTCATGCAGTTGCCGCGCTCGTCGCGCTGCGGTTCGAGGCCAAAGGGCCGGCGATCCTGTTCCTTGGCGGCGGACTGGTGTTTGCCGGGACGCTCTACCTGATGGCGGTGGGGTTGCCGCGCTGGCTGGGTGCGATCACGCCGATCGGCGGCGCCGCACTGATCATCGGCTGGCTGTGGCTCGCCTGGACCGGACTGCGCGCCGGCGGCTGACGCCGATCGCTGAGATCAGCGACGCGGTTGCGCGTCGAGGAATGCCGCGACCGCATCAAGGTCGACACTGCGATCGACATAGGTCTGTCCGATCCCGCGCGCGAGCAGGAAGGGCAGGGTGCCTGCCGCCATCTTCTTGTCGTGCTTCATATGGCCGACCAATGTCGTCCCGTCGGCGCCGATACCGGCCGTGGCCAGGCCGTCGGGCAGGCCGGTAGCCCGCAAATGACCGGCGACGCGCTCGCTGTCCTGGCCGCTGCAGATGCCTTGCGAGACCGAAAATCCGAACGCCAGCGCCATGCCTGCGGCGACGCCTTCGCCGTGGAGCAGACGGTCGGAAAAACCGGCCTCCGCTTCCAGTGCATGGCCGAAGGTGTGGCCAAGGTTCAGCAGCGCACGCTTGCCTGTGGTTTCGCGTTCGTCTTCGGCGACGATCCTGGCCTTTGCCGCGACAGAGTGCGCGATTGCATATTCGCGCGCCGCCATGTCGCCAGCCAGTAGCTTCGCGCCATTGGCCTCGCACCATTCGAAGAATTCGGGATCGTCGATCAGCCCGTATTTGACGACCTCGGCATAACCGGCGCGGAGGTCGCGCGCGGGAAGCGTATCGAGCGTTTCGGGGTCGATCAGCACGAGCGACGGCTGATGAAAGGCGCCGATCAGGTTCTTGCCCGCGCGCGTGTTGATCGCGGTCTTGCCGCCGACCGACGAATCGACCTGCGCCAGCAGCGTCGTGGGGATCTGGATGAAATTGCAGCCGCGCTTCAGGATTGCCGCCGCGAAGCCGACAAGGTCGCCGATCACGCCGCCGCCCAGCGCGATGACGTGATCGCCGCGCTCGACCTCCAGTTCGAGGAGCCGGTCGGTCAGTGTCTCCAGCGTCGCCCAGCTTTTGCTGCTTTCACCGGCGGGCAGTACGATCGCCTCCGTTGCGATGCCGCTTGCGTCCAGCGACGCGACGAGCGTGTCGAGATGCGTCGTCAGATTCTCGTCGGTGACGATCGGCATCGGTCGCCCGCCCGCGACCGCGCGCAGTGCTTCGCCCGCGCGGTGCAGCAGGCCGGGTTCGATGCGAACGTCATAGCTGCGCGCACCGAGCGACACGGGAATGGTGGTCATTGGCCGATCGCCTCCAGGATTGCGCTTACCGTCGCTTCGTGCGGCGCCTGTTGGCTCGCCACGCGAATCGGTGCAAGCGCATAGATCGGATTGCGAACGCGGGCGAGCTCGGTCAGCACCTTTACCGGGTCCTTCCCGCGCAGCAGCGGCCGTGTGTCGCGTCGCTGGACCCGTTCGGCGAGCACCTCTGGCTTGGCATCGAGCCAGATCGCTATCGTCTGATCGAGGATCAGCGCGCGGGTCTCCTCGTTCAGGAACGCGCCGCCGCCGGTGGCGATCACCTTTGGCGTGCCGTCGATCAACCGCGCGATCACCCGCCGTTCTCCGTCGCGGAAATACGCCTCGCCATAGCGTTCGAAGATTTCCGAGACGCTGAGGTCCGCCGCTTCCTCGATTTCCTGATCGGCATCGACAAAGGGCAGCGAAAGCCGTTGCGCGAGCCGCCGACCCACGGTTGATTTGCCCACGCCCATTAGCCCGATCAGCACGATCGGCTTGCCGTTCCAGCGGGGATTGTGGTCGTGGGTTTGTAACATGGTCGCGGGGGCTATACAGCGAGCCTGCGTCTCGGGCAAAAGGCCTCGCGACACTGGGTTTCGCTTTTTTCGGATGGGTTCATGTCTCGATCTCTCGTCATCCTTATCATCCTGCTGATCGTGGTGGTCGGCGGCTTGTTCTTCCTCGCCAATCGCAACACCGAACAGCAGCCGACCCATGTCGAAAAGGCGGTTTCGCTTGAAAATCTCACGGACTAGCGTCGCGCTCGGCGCTATTGCGGTCGCGCTGACGGCGGCGGGCATCCCCGCTGTCGGGCAGGACGTGCCCGAATCGCTGCTGCCGCCCGGCTTCAACGAACCGGCGACACCAGCGCCCACACCGGCACCGACGTCCAGCCCGACGCGGCGCGCGCCGACGCCGGTTCCGTCTCCGGTGGCGACGCCCGCGCCTGCGGCAACGCCTGAGTCCGGGGCGACGCCAGAGCCGACGCCCACGCCGACACCGACGCAGAGCGTCGAGGAAATGATGAAGTACGAGCTGCCGCCATCGGCGAAGCGGTCGCTCGAACGTGTCGGATTCGCTGCGCCGCGCCAGCTCGGTTTCACGGCGAACGGCTATGGCGGCAGCGACGGCCAGCTGCTCGAAGCATTGATGCGCCGAGTCGATGCGCCGCTTCCGTCGCGCTGGCTATCGATCGGGCTGCGGCGCGCGCTGACCGCATCGATGACGACACCGCCACGCGTCAACGGCGCCGATTTCGCCGCCGAACGCGCCTGGTTGCTCCTGCGGATGGGAGAGGCGAACGCCGCGCGCGGTGTGGTTCAGTCGGTCGATGTCGACAATTACACACCCAAGCTGTTTCAGATCGCGATGCAGGCGTCGCTTGCCACCGGCGATCCGGCGGGAATGTGTCCGCTGGTCGCGCCGGCGCAGCAGGTATCTTCCGAAACGAGCTGGACGCTGGCGGCCGCGATGTGCGCGGCGCTGGGCGGTGAACCGAAAAAGGCGGGCGACATGATCGATGCCGCGCGCCGCAAGAGCGTTGCACACGGCATCGATATCGGTCTGGCCGAGAAGGTCGTGGGTCGCGGGTCGCAAGGGCGGCGCGATGTCTCGATCGAATGGGACGGAGTGGGGCACCTGACCGCCTGGCGGTATGGATTGGCGATCGCAACGGGCGTCGATATTCCCAGGGACCTTATCGACAATGCCGGGCCACAGGTGCGGTACTGGCGGGCGCTTTCGCCCTATCTGGCGCCGAGCGTGCGGTTGCCCGACGCCGAGTCGGCGGCCGCGCAGGGCGTCTTTTCAAGCGCCGCGCTGGTCGATCTGTACGGGCAAATCGACGCCGAAGCGGATGATGCCGCGGCCCAGATCGCGACCGCGCGGGATTTGCGCAGCGCCTATACCGAGCCCGCCGCTGCCGACCGTATCGCGATGTTGCGCCGCCTGTGGAGCGAGCCCTCGACGCGCCGGGGCCGGTTTGCGCGAACGGTGCTGACGGCGGAAGCGGCAGAGCGCATCGCGCCGAACAAGGCGAATGCGCAGGCAGCCGACGATCTGATCGCATCGATGCTGACGGCGGGGCTCGATATCGCTGCATCTCGCTGGGCGCCGGTGGTCGAACGCGGCAGCCAGGGATGGGCTCTGCTTGCGCTGAGCGATCCCGAGGGAGTGGCCATGCTCCGCGGGAGCGATGTCCGAGCGTACCGCGACAATGGTGCCGCCGCCGACCGGCGCAAGGCGCAGATGTTCCTCGCCGGACTGGCCGGCCTCGGCCGCGTTCGCAGCGAAGATGTCGCCGATCTCGCCAAGGACCTAGACGTTCAAATCGGCATGTCGAACGCCTGGACGCAGGCCATCGACAAGGCGGGGCAACGCCGTGAAGGCGCGACAGTCATGCTGCTGGCGGCGATCGGGATGCAGACCTCCGACTGGCGTGGCGTTCCGCCCGAAGCGCTGTTTCATATCGTATCGGCGCTGCGTGCCGCAGGTCTGGAAGGCTATGCCCGCATGATCGCGGCCGAAGCGGTGGCGCGCGTGTGACCTCCGACCGGGACGGCGCGCTTATCGAGCGTTTCCTGGAAATGATGGCGGCCGAGGCGGGAGCGTCGAAAAATACGCTTGCCGCCTATGGCACCGATCTGCGGCTGGCGTCGCAGGAACTTGGCGGTGCGCTGGCGCAGGCGGACAGTGCGGCAATTGCCCGGCTGGGCGATAGCTGGCGTGACTTGTCCCGCGCCACCGTAGCCCGCAAATCAGCGGCGCTGAGGCGGTTTTTCGGTTTTCTCGCCGATGAAGGATTGCGCGACGACGATCCGGGCGGTGACCTGCCTCGACCAGGAACAGCGCGACGGTTGCCGAAGATATTGTCGGTCGCCGATGTCGATCGCCTGTTCGGTGCGATAGGCGAGCGGCTGTCGAAGGAACCGGTCAACCCGCTCGACCTGCGGCTCGCCGCGCTTGTCGAACTGCTCTACGGATCGGGCTTGCGTGCGACCGAACTGGTATCGCTGCCGCGAAACGCGATCGCGCCCGATCGACCCTATCTTATTCTGCGCGGCAAGGGCGGGCGCGAGCGGCTGGTTCCGATTTCCGACCGCGCCCGCGCCGCCGCGGCGGTGTGGCGCAACCATGTCGACAGCGCACGGCCATGGCTTTTTCCCTCGGGCAAGGGGCATCTTTCGCGCATCCGCCTCTATCAGATCCTCAAGCAGATCGCCGCAGAGGCCGGGATTCCACCCGACCGGGTGAGTCCGCATGTGCTACGCCACGCCTTTGCGACGCATCTGCTCGAAGGCGGTGCCGACCTTCGCGCATTGCAGGCGATGCTGGGGCACGCCGATATCGCGACCACCGAAATCTACACGCATGTCGACAGCCGCAGACTGGTCGAACTCGTCAACAGCCGCCATCCGCTCGTTGACGTGAGCGCCAAGCGGCCCTAACCGCAAGCGCCTGATGCCGACATTTCTCGACTTCGAAAAACCGATCGCCGAACTGCAGGGCAGGATCGACGAATTGCGCGAAACCGCCGCCGATGGCGAAGTGAACATCGACGCGGAGGTCAAACGCATCCAGGGCAAGTCCGACAGGCTGCTGCGCGAGACCTATGCGAAGCTGTCGCCATGGCAGAAGACTCAGGTCGCACGCCATCCCGAACGCCCGCATTTCAAACATTATGTCGCCGGGCTGATCGACGACTTCATGCCGCTTGGTGGCGACCGCGCCTTTGCCGACGATCAGGCGATCATCGGCGGGCTGGGCAGCTTCCGTGGCCGCAGGGTGATGGTGATCGGCCATGAAAAGGGCGACGACACCGCGAGCCGGCTGAAACACAATTTCGGCATGGGCAAGCCCGAGGGCTATCGCAAGGCGATCCGCCTGATGCAGCTTGCCGACCGATTTGGGCTTCCGGTGATGACGCTCGTCGATACTTCGGGCGCTTTCCCCGGGGTGCAGGCAGAAGAGCGCGGCCAAGCGGAAGCGATTGCGCGCGCGACCGAGCAGTGCCTCGACCTCCGCGTGCCGCTGGTCTGTGCCATTCTGGGTGAAGGTGGATCGGGCGGCGCGGTGGCGCTGGCGAGCGGCAACCGGGTGCTGATGTTCGAACACGCCGTATATTCGGTGATCTCGCCCGAAGGCTGTGCATCGATCCTCTGGCGCACCGGCGACAAGGCGGCGGATGCGGCCGAAGCCATGAAGGTAACCGCGCAGGACCTGAAAGCACTGGGCGTGATCGATTCGATCGTGCCCGAGCCGCTGGGCGGCGCGCATCGCAACCATGGCGCAGCGATCGAATCGCTGGGCGACGCGATATGGGCCGCGTTCGATGGGCTCGATTCGCTGTCAGGCGACGAGCTGCGCCGCGAGCGGCGCGAGAAGTTCCTCAAGATGGGACGCGTCTAGGGTACGGCGTGAATCCGTCGGGCTGATCGCGCTTCGGAACCACGCATACGAAAAAGGGCGACGAAGCCTAAGCCCCGCCGCCCCGCTCGCGTAATTCGTGCGATCAGCTTATTTCAGCTTGGTGCTGACGGTGTTGAAGGTCGAGCTGAGGTTGTTGCCCAGACCCTGCATCGCGGCGATCGCGGCCACGGCGATCAGCGCGGCGATCAGGCCGTACTCGATCGCGGTCGCACCCTTGGAATTGCGAATGAACTTGCGAATGTTCTGCATACCGGTCTCCATCGTTCCAAAAAAAAGCTTTCAGTACCCGGCCTTCCGGGAGAGGGCCCGGCAGGCGCTTTCGGTTCTACGCGGTGTGAATTGACAAAAGTTTAAAGCCGGAAAGCGGATCAGTTGGTCACGGACTGGACGGCATCGCTGACATTGTTCCACATCGTCGTCGTGCTGGTGGCGAACTGGGTCAGGCTGGCGATCATGGCTAGCACGACCAGCGCGAGAATCAGTCCGTATTCGACCGCGGTCGCGGCAGCGGTATCGTGCCGCAACTTTTGGAATATGTGGAAAAGGGTTTGCATCAAGGCGGTTTCTCCAGCGAGCGACCGCGACGCATAGGCGAGGATGATTAAGGAAGTGCTGATTGACGAACCGAAACGAGTGGCCAGGCCCTTGCTGATCGTGGTGGCGGCCGCGCTGATCGACGCCGACGGACGGGTGATGGTGCAGCAGCGCCCCGAGGGCAAATCAATGGCTGGCCTCTGGGAATTTGCCGGCGGAAAGGTCGAGGTGGGCGAATTGCCCGAAGCGGCGCTCGTCCGGGAACTGCGCGAGGAACTGGGGATCGAGACCGAGGCGTCGTGCCTGGCGCCCGCTGCCTTTGCCAGCGAAGCGTTGGGCGACAAGCATCTGCTGTTGCTGCTCTATGTCCTGCGTAAATGGTCGGGCGTGCCGAGTGCCCTGCACGCATCGGCGCTCAAATGGGTTCGTCCGGTGGAACTTCACGCGCTGGACATGCCGCCCGCTGACCGGCCGCTGATCGGGCTTCTCGAAGCGTTGATCTAGCGCGTCGGCGGTTTCAGCGCTTCGGCCAGCGAGGTTGTGCCGCTGCCGCGCCGGGCAGGCTTGGGTTGCGAGTCGTCGGGCGCCCAGCCGGTCAGGTAGATGATTTCGAACCGTTCAGGAACGCGACCGTCATCGTCGGCTCTATCGGCGAATGCTCCGGCTGCAGCCGCAAGCGAATCGCGCCGCAACGCCGTGCGATCGACGAGAAGGTTGGTAGCCGCCATTCCGCGCAGATCACGGAAGATCCCGAAAATATCGCCATAGCGCACATTGAGCGTTTCGGTATCCGCGACGGGCAGTGCAAAGCCTGCCCGCATCAGCAGGTCGCCGGCAGAGCGCACGTCGATCTGGGGGTGAAACCGTGCGACGGGGCGCTCGCGCTCCGCGGCCATGAACGCCGATTTCAGCGTGGCGAGGCTTCCGGCACCGAGAAATGCGCCGAGGAAAAGTCCGTCGGGGCGGAGCGAGCGGCGGATGAGTGTGAGCGCACCGGGCAGGTCGTTGACCTGGTCGAGTGTGCCGACCGACAGCACGAGGTCGAATGCGCCATCGGCGAAGGGAAGGCGGTCTTCATCGGCCCGCACACCATTCGCGGCAATGGCAAAGCCCTTGCCGGGGTCGCACCGTACTATACGCGCGCCGGGCGGTGGTTGAAGATCGGCATCCCAGCAGCCAAGGTCGAGAACGTCGAGAAATTGGCGCTTCACCGCGCCGAGGCGCTCCATCACCCCTTCGGCCATGAAACGGTGGACGAAATCATGGTCGGCGAAGTTTCGCGCGGCGCGGTCACGGCGCAGGCGTCGGGCCTGGCGGTCGAATATCTCTGGAGCGGTCACGCGGGCCTTGTGCCGCTTCGTTCGGCCCGCGACAAGGTGGGCATGAAGGCAACCGCATCCGTGCTGCGTTCCATCGCCGATTTCGCGTTGCCGCCGCGTTGCCCGGCCTGCGGCACGATCACCGAAGCCAACCACCGGTTCTGCAGCCCGTGCTGGCGACAGTTGCGATTTCTCGCGCCGCCATGGTGCGCTTCGTGCGGCACACCGTTCGAATTTGACCGGGGCGATACTGCGAGATGTGCCGCCTGCCTCGCCGATCCGCCGCGGCATGACGGCATTTTCGCACCGGTGGCTTATGGCGAGGTCGCGCGCACGCTCGCGCTGCGGCTGAAATATGGTGGTCGCATGGCATTTGCCGATACGATCGCGCGGCAGATGGTTCGCGTGATCCCCGCCGATACCGATCTGCTCGTGCCGGTTCCGCTCCATCGCTGGCGCATCTGGAATCGTGGTTTCAATCAGGCGGCGCTGATCGCGGACGCGCTCGGATGGCATCGCGGCGTTGCGGTTGATCGCGCGCTTCTGCACCGAACCCGCGCGACGCCGGCGCTGCGCGGGCTGGGGCGTAAAGCGCGGCGCAAGGCGGTCAGCGGGGCCTTTTCGCTTTCCGATAATGCGCAGGACAGGCTGAAGGGGCGCTCCATCGGACTGGTCGACGACGTCTATACCAGCGGAGCGACGACCGATGCATGCGTCCGGTTGCTGAAGCGGGCAGGTGCGTCGCGTGTGGCGATTCTTACCTGGGCGCGGGTGCTGGGCGATGCGGAAGATTGACATTGCAGCCCGCCCGCCACACCTCTCCACCATGGCAAAGGTCGAAATCTATTCGAAGATGTTCTGTCCCTACTGCATCCGCGCCAAGCGGCTGCTGGGCGGCAAGGATGTCGAATTCACCGAATATGACATCACCATGGGCGGTGAGAAACGCACCGAGATGATCCAGCGGGCGAACGGTCGCACGACGGTACCGCAGATCTTCATCGACGACCGGCATATCGGCGGTTCCGACGAACTCGTCGCGCTCGATCGCGAAGGTGGACTGGACCCGCTGCTCGCACAATGAAGATCGCGCTGTTGCAGATGACGAGCGGGATCGATCCCGCGGCCAATGCGCGTGTCATCACCGATGCGATTGCCGAGGCGGGGCAGGCGGGCGCCGCCATGCTGTTCACGCCCGAAATGTCCGGCCTGCTCGACCGCGACCGCAAGCGTGCCGATGCGCATCTGCGCGGCGAGGACGACGATATTGTTCTGAAGGCCGTGCGCGAAGCGGCGGCGCTGCACGGCGTCTGGGCAGAGCTGGGATCGCTGGCGCTTCGCCGGGCGGACGGCAAGCTCGCCAACCGGTCGTTCCTGATCGATGACAAGGGGATGATCCGCGCGCGTTACGACAAGCTGCACCTGTTCGATGTCGATCTTCCGAGCGGTGAAAGCTGGCGTGAATCTTCGGTCTATGCGGCGGGCGACGGTGCGGTGGTCGCGGACAGCCCCGCGGGTGCATTGGGGTTGTCGATCTGCTACGACTTGCGCTTTCCCGATCTCTACCGCGCGCTGACGGATGCTGGTGCAGAGCTGCTCAGCATTCCCGCCGCCTTCACACGTCCGACGGGCAAGGCGCATTGGGAAATCTTGCTGCGCGCCCGCGCGATCGAGGGTGCGGCATTCGTGGTCGCTGCCGCGCAGACCGGCGAACATGACGATGGCCGTGCGACATGGGGGCATTCGATGGTGGTCGATCCCTGGGGCGAGGTACTGCTCGACATGGGAGAGCCTGCCGGCGTGGGCTATGCCGAGATCGATCTGGCCCGTCTGGGGGACGTTCGCTCGCGGGTGCCGGCGCTGCGCCACCGCCGCGCGATTCCGGATGTCGAGCGGCTGTCATGATCGTCTTCGACCTGCGCTGCGGCAACGGCCATGTGTTCGAGGCATGGTTCGGATCGAGCGCCGCCTTCGAGGAGCAGAAGGCGGGCGGGCTGGTCGTTTGTCCGACCTGTGGTGACGAGCATGTCGAAAAGGCGGTCATGGCTCCCAATGTCGCGACCAAGGGCAATCGCAAGGCGGATGCGCCTGTACCCGGGCGTCAGCAAGCCAAGCCGTCGCCCGATGCGGTAAAGACGGCGATGAAGGCGCTGGCCGAGGCGCAGAACAAGGCGCTCGAAGGGTCCGAATGGGTCGGCATGGCGTTCGAAAAGCGTGCGCGTGCCATGCATGACGGCGAAGAGGATACGGCCCCGATCCATGGTCAGGCGACCGTGGAACAGGCCAAGGCACTGATCGAGGACGGCGTTTCGGTCGCGCCGCTGCCATTCCCGGTGCTGCCACCCAATTCGCGCAATTGACCGGCGCCGTGCCGCCGACTAGGCCTCCAGCCGCCGCCCCGGTAGCTCAGTAGGATAGAGCAGCAGATTCCTAATCTGAAGGTCGGAGGTTCGAATCCTCTCCGGGGCACCAGCTGCCACAGATCATCCCTGCGTCACGCCCGATGACCGGACCCCGTGTTGACTCCGCGCGTTGAGAGTCCGATTAAGAACATAAGGTGAACATATGGGTGATTCGCTATCGGCGCTTCTCCGGCAGTCGGCCGGTATTGCCATGGATTCGGAAACGCGGCGGACGGCGTTCGGCGCGGCCGAGGTCGATGAATGGCTTGGTGGCGGGGTCAGGCGGGACGGTGTCCATGAATGGTATGCGGCAAGCATCGAGGACGGTGCCTGCGCTGCCGCGATGGCGCTGTTGCTCGCCGAGCGGCGGCGCGAGGAACGGCAGTCGATATTGTGGCTGCGCGAACGACGCGGCGAACGCGGGGCGGGGCACCCCTATGGTCCCGGGCTGGTCGATCTGGGCCTCGATCCCGATTCGATCGTGCTGCTGCGGCTCGGCGATGTGACGGCGATGCTGCGCGCGGCCGCCGACAGCGTGCGGCATGGCGGTGCCGCTTCGGTAGTGCTGGAGGTGCATGGCAAGGCGCCTGCACTCGACCTGACGGCATCGCGGCGACTGGCACTGGCGGCGGCGCGGTCGGACGTGATGGTCCAGCTTGTGCGCAGCGATACCGAGCCCGCCGCCAGCGTCGCACACAGTCGCTGGCGCGTGGCGAGCGCGCCGTCGGTTGCGCTGGAGGCGAACGCGCCGGGGCTGCCCGCCTTCGACCTGGAATTGCTGCGCCATCGCGGCGGACGCGAGGGATTGCAGTGTCGGCTGGAATGGGATCGTGACAAAGGCTGTTTCCAAACGCCGCTATCTGGCGGCCTATCTGCCCCATCTGTCGGCGGAACGGATCGCGCGGACGGGCGCCGCGCCGCCTGATACGCCGTTCGCGCTGGTGGAAAAGAAACGCGGCGCGATGCGTATCACCGCGCTGTCACCGGCTGCCCTGGCGCTTGGCCTTGCCCCCGGAATGGCGCTCGCCGATGCGCGCGCGCGCGTGCCCGAATTGCCGGCCCATCCGCACGACCGACAGGCGGATGCGGCGCTGCTCGCATGGCTCGCCGATGCCTGCGAACGCTATACGCCGATGGTCGCGACGAAGGGAGAGGCAGGGCTGATCCTCGACCTGACGGGGTGCGGGCCATCCTTCCGGCAAAAGCAGGAATCCCGTGGGATGGAAGCAGTGCTTGCGCAAGAAAGTCCCGGTTTTCGCCACGATGACGAAGCGGAAAGGGCAATTGCCCGCGATCTTGCCGACCGTCTTTCACAACAGCAGCTAACCGCGAGACTGGCTTTCGCCGCCACGCCCGACACGGCCTATGCACTGGCATGTTTTGCCGGTTCAAACCCGCATGATCTGCCGGTGCAGGCGCTGGCACTCGACGAGAGTGTCCATATCGCATTGATGCGCGCGGGATTGCGCACCATCGGTGATCTTGCCGCCCGCCCGCGTACGCCGCTCGCCGCGCGGTTCGGGACAGAGCTGCCGACCATGCTCGCGCGCCTGCTCGAGGAAGAGGATGTGCGGATCACGCCGCGGCGAAAGCTCCCGCCTGTCGTTGCCGAGCGCCGCTTTGCCGAACCGATGATGACCACCGGCCCGCTGCTTGGGCGGATCGCGGAACTTGCGGGTGAGGCGTGCGACGACCTGCGTCGGCGCGGTCAGGGTGGGCGGCATTTCGGCGTCGCGCTGTTCCGCGTCGATGGCCATGTCGCACGTCTCTCGGTCGAAACCGGTGCGCCGACGCGAACGCCGGCTGCGATCGAAAGGCTTTTTCACGAACGGCTCGATGCGCTCGCCGATCCGCTCGACCCCGGCTTCGGATACGACATGCTGCGCTTTGCCGTGCTCCATGCCGAAACGCTCGATGCAAAGCAGGACGGCCTTGCCGACAGGGCTGGGGACAAGCCCGATCCGGGGCCGCTGTTCGACCGGCTGGCGGTCCGCTTCGGCGCCGAAAGCGTTCGCCGCTTCCATCCGCGCGACCATCATTTTCCCGAATATGCTGCGACCACGCGGCCCGCACGCGCGCCTGTCCCGCAGCTTGCCTGGCACCGCCCCGAACCCGGCGAGCCGCCGCTGCGTCCGCTCACCCTGTTCGATCCGCCGCAGGCGATCACCGTCCTTGCCGAGGTCCCCGACGGGCCGCCCTACCGTTTCCAGTGGAAAGGGCGGCAGCACCGCGTGACGCTGGCCGAAGGGCCCGAACGGCTCGCCTATCCCTGGTGGCGGCACCCCGAGGGAAAAGGGCCAACGCGCGATTACTACCGGGTCGAGGACGAGCAGGGCCATCGTTTCTGGGTGTTCCGTCACGGCCTGTTCGGCGAGCAGGACGACACGCCGGACTGGTATCTGCACGGGCTGTTCGCATGACGCGCTATGCGGAACTGGCGGCGGCGACCAACTTCTCGTTCCTGCGCGGGGCGAGTCATGCCGCAGAGATGGTCCGGGCGGCGATCCTGCTCGGCCATAGCGGCATCGGCATCGCCGATCGCAACACGGTGGCGGGTGTCGTTCGTGCGCATGCCGCGCTTCGCGAGTTGCGCGAAGAAGTGGAGGAAGGCGGCGGTGCCTTCCCCGATTTCAGGCTGATTGTCGGCGCGCGACTGGCCTTTGCCGACGGCACCCCCGACATTCTCGCCTATCCGGTGACGCGCCTGGGCTGGGGACGGCTGACACGGCTGCTCACCACCGGAAATCTGCGTGCTGAAAAGGGAGACTGCATCCTCCGCATCGAAGACCTGATCGAGCATCATCGGGACCTCGCACTGATCGCCATGCCCGGCGCTACGGCCGAATTGCTGCGCCGATTGTGCGCAACATTTTCGGGGCGACTGTGGCTCGGTGCGGTGATGCCGCGCGCCGGGCGCGATGCGCGGATGCTGTCGCGGCAGCAGCGCATCGCGGACGAGGCAGGCGTACCGATGATCGCACTCAACGATGCATTATATGCCGGCCCTGAGGCGCGGCCGCTCCATGACATCCTGACCGCGATCCGTGAAAAGACGACCGTGCAGGCCGCTGGCCGCAAGCTCGCCGCCAATGCCGAACGGCATCTGAAACCGCCGGAGGAAATGGTGCGGCTGTTTGCGAAAGCGCCGCAAGCGATTGCCGAGACACAGGCTTTCCTGTCGCGGATCGATTTTTCGCTCGATCAGCTCCGTTATGAATATCCGCACGAGCCGGTGCCGCCCGGTTACACGCCGCAAGGCTGGCTGACCGAACTGGTCTGGACGAAATTCGCCGAGCGATATGCCGGGCGCGACGATCTGGCGAAGTTACTGCGCGAGGAACTGGCGATCATCGGTGAGGCGAACTACGCCGCCTATTTCCTGACCGTTCACGACATCGTTCGTTTCGCGCAAGGGCAGGGTATCCTCTGCCAGGGGCGCGGATCGGCGGCCAATTCGGCGGTCTGTTACGTGCTCGGCATCACCGCGGTCGATCCGGCGCGGCACAATCTGCTCTTCTCGCGCTTCGTCTCGCCCGAACGGCGCGAGCCGCCCGATATCGACGTCGATTTCGAGCATGAGCGGCGCGAAGAGGTGATGCAATATGTCTACAAACGCTATGGCCGCCACCGCGCCGGGATCGCTGCCACCGTCATCCATTACCGCCCGCGCAGCGCGGTGCGAGAGGTCGGCAAGGCGCTGGGGCTGAGCGAAGATGTGACGGCGCGGCTGTCGAGCACTGTCTGGGGCAGCTATTCCTCCACCTATGACCGCGAACGCTGTGTCGAGGGCGGGCTCGATCCCGACAATCGGGAGATTGCCCGGGTCAATGATTTCGTCCAGCGCATCCTGCAATTCCCGCGTCACCTGTCGCAGCATGTCGGCGGTTTCGTGCTGACGCAGGACCGGCTCGACGAGACGGTGCCGATCCACAATGCCGCGATGGCGGATCGCACCTTCATCGAATGGGACAAGAACGATATCGACGAACTCGGCCTGATGAAGGTCGACGTGCTGGCGCTGGGCATGCTGACCTGCATCCGCAAGGCGTTCGACCTCATCGCTTCTGCCCGGCCCGAAGAGGAATACACCCTTTCCAGCATCCCCGACGAAGACAAGGCGGTGTGGGACATGCTGTGCGACGGCGACAGTATCGGCGTGTTCCAGGTCGAAAGCCGCGCGCAGATGAACATGCTCCCGCGCTTACGTCCGCGTGAATTCTACGACCTTGCCATCCAGGTCGCGATCGTGCGGCCGGGGCCGATCCAGGGCGATATGGTGCATCCCTATCTTCGCCGCCGCCAGGGAAGGGAACAGGCCGAATATCCGTCGCCCGCGAAACCGCATGATCCGGACGAACTGCGCGGCGTGCTCGGCAAGACGCTGGGCGTGCCGCTGTTCCAGGAACAGGCGATGCGCCTTGCCATCACCGCGGCCGATTTCACGCCGTCCGAGGCCAATCAGCTTCGCCGTGCGATGGCGACGTTTCGCAATCTCGGCACGATCCACAATTTTGAAGAAAAGATGGTCGGCGGCATGGTCGCGCGGGGGTATGAGCGCGACTTTGCCGAACGCTGCTTTCGCCAGATTCAGGGGTTCGGCAGCTATGGCTTTCCCGAAAGCCACGCCATCGCCTTTGCCCGGCTCGTCTGGGTGTCGGCCTATATCAAGTGCCGTTATCCGGCGGTGTTCGCCGCCGCGCTTCTGAACGCGCAGCCGATGGGATTCTACGCACCGGCGCAGATCGTTCGCGACGCGCGCGACCATGATGTCGAGGTTCGGCCGATCGACATCAACCACAGCCATTGGGACAATAGCCTGGAAGGACGGAACGGAGATCCCGCGCTTCGCCTCGGCTTTCGGCAGATTACCGGGTTCAAACAGGATTGGGGCGATGCCATTGCCGCCGCCGCACCGTTCGACAGTGTCGAGCAACTCGCGCGCCGAGCCCGTTTGCCCCGGCGCGCGCTCAATCTGCTCGCCGATGCAGATGCGTTGCGTTCGCTGGGCCTCGACCGGCGCGAGGGCTTATGGGAGGCACGGCGCACACCGCCCGACGAACTGCCGCTTTTTGCCGCCGCGCGCGCCCGCGAACTTGGCGAGGAGCCGCAGGTATCGCTGCCGGCGATGGCGCTCAGCGAACATGTCGCCGCCGATTACCAGACCACGCGGCTGTCGCTGAAGGCGCATCCCATGTCCTTTTTGCGTGGACTATTCGAGGGCGAAGGCGTGACGCCCTGTGCGAGCCTGCGCGACCTGAAGGGCGGCGCGCGGGTAAAGGTCGCCGGTGTCGTCCTTGTCCGCCAGCGGCCGGGGGAGGGGAATGCCATCTTCGTCACGATCGAGGATGAGGGCGGGATCGCCAACATCGTGCTGTGGGCGCGGACCTTCGAAGCGCAGCGGCGCCCGGTAATGGCAGCGCGGCTGATGCTGGTCGAAGGCGAGGTACAGAAAAGTCCCGAGGGGGTAATCCACGTCATGGCCGCCCGCGTGCACGACCGTACCGGTGAACTCGCCCGACTGTCCTCGACGCACAGAACGGAACAGCCGCTGTCGCGCGCGGACGCATTCGTTCATCCGCAACATCCGCGCAACGTCCGTGTCCTTCCACGTTCGCGCGATTTCCACTGACATGAAAAAGGCCCGCGGAACCTTCGCTCCGCGGGCCTCCTGCGCATTGGGGTTCGGATCAGAACTTGAAGCCGGCGGCAATGCCGTAGCGGCGCGGTTCGATCGTGAAGATGTTGGTATACAGGCCCGACGACTGGTCGGTGACATACTGACCGGTGGTCGCATCGTTGTCGGTCAGATTCTGAACGAAGCCGCGAATATACCAGCGGTCGTCCGGGCCGTTGAACTGGACCTGCGCGTTGACGACTTCATAGCCCTGCATCCGGTCGACATTCATGTTGAAAATGCTGGCATAGGCGTTGCCGGTATAGTTGAGATCGACGCGCGGCACGAGCGACATGCCATTGTCGAAGTCGATCGTGTACTGCGCACCCACGGCAAACTTGTAGGTCGGCGCCTGCGGCAACTGATTGCCGCGAATGTTCACCGGAACGCCGCTGCCATAATAGGTGAAGGGCAGCGTGCCTGTCGGGCTTCCCGTGAAGGCAGCGTTGATCTGCGCCTGCGCTGCTGCGAGTTGCGCCGACTGTGCTGCGTTTTCACCGAGCGACGCCAGCGCTCCGGCGGCTGCCGCCTGCAGATAACCGCAAACCGAATAGGCGCCGGTGGTGCTTGTTCCCGGCACCGGTTGCGGCGCAGGGAAGGCGTTCGGATCGCCCAAACCAGCCCCCAACACCTGATTGACTGCGCCAACAAAGGCATTCGTCGCCGCCGCACCGGCACCGCCCGAACCGACCGCGCAGTTCGAGGCGTTGGTGATGTCCTTGATGATGACCGCATCCGAACGTCCGCCGGACGGATCGCGCGGATTGGCGAGATATTTGTCGGTCGTGACCTTGGTGTGCAGGTAGCTGGCATTCATGTTCACAACGAATGCGGGGATCGGAGAAACGACCGCTTCGGCTTCCAGACCGTAGATATCGGCATCGACATTGTCGTTGACCGACGTGCGCGCGACGATCCGGCTGAGCTGCAGATTCTTGTACTGATAGTAGAAGGCGGTGAGGTTGAGCCTAAGCGCACCGTTGCCGAAGGTGTTCTTCGAGCCGATTTCGAATGCGTTGACGCTTTCCGGCTCGAAGGTCCGCGGCACGTCGAAATTCGCGGGCAGCGGCGGGTTGATGCCGCCCGATTTATAGCCCCGCGAATAGGACGCATAGAGCAGATTGTCGGGCGTGATCTGATAATCGAGCACCGCGCGACCCGTCAGCCGGCCGAACGAGACGTTGTTGACAGCGTAGCTCTGGACGCCCGGTGTCGCCGAGTCGAAGTCGGTCGACGAATAGTTCAGGCCCTGGGTGATGTCGCTGGCGCCGAGCGGGGTCAGTACGTCGAGCGTCAGGTTGCGCGCCTTGACATATTTCTGGTCGTGGTTCCAGCGCAGGCCGAGCGTCAGCTTCAGCTTGTTGCTGAAGTCGAAATAGGTTTCGCCGAAAATACCATATGATTTCAGACGAAACGTGTCCGAATCGTTGCGGTAGAACGGTGTGGCGAGGAAGGTGTTTCCATTCACGCCCGGGATCGCGGCAGAAGCAGCCGATCCCAGCACGCCGGCGCCGTAATCGAGGCCGAAGGCGTTCACGAAATAGTCGTTGTGGCGGCTCTTCGAGTCGAAATAGATCGCGCCGAGCAGGAAGTTGAACGGGCCGTCGAACGCGCTGTCGATATGCCCCTCGATCGAATATTGCCGCGTCGAAATGCGCGACCGGTCGAAATCCAGGCTTTCATTGTAACAGCCGATCGCATTGCCGCCATAGACACCGACATCGTTGGGATCGGCGTCCGACTGGCAAAACGGACCGCCGGGGCCGTTCGGCATCAGGATGTCGGCGACGGGCTGGAGAAACCCGTAGGCCGGGACTGCGTGGCTGTAATTATAGAGGTTGGTCAGACCCTGATTGCCGACCAGCGATTTTTCCACCGCCAGATTATAGTCCGTTCGGCTATCGACCGAGTTACGGGCGTAGCCACCGGTTAGGTTCAGCGAAACCGGTCCGAAATCGTGGAAGAACTTGGCGGTATATTGCTCTTCCTCGGCATAATAGGTCGGGTTGAAGTCGATGTTGACCGTGCGAACATCGGCCGGGTTGACGACGCCCAGATACGGATCGGCGGCGGGGTTGAAGAGGCTTTGCAGGCCGAACGGCGCCAGCGCGGGATTTTGCAGCGCAAAGAGTTCGTTCGAACTGAGCACAGCGGCAAGCGTGGAAAGGCCGTTGGTCGTTTCGTTGCGAAGCGTATCGGGGGCGCAGCCCAGAATGCCGGTCGGATCGCGGTGGCAAAGCTGCTTCTGGATGCGCGACCGGTCGTCCTTTTCATGGAAATAATAGCCGATCAGGTCGAGCCGCGTATCGGACGTCGGCTCCCAGGACAGCGTCCCGCGCACCGAATAGATGTCGCGGCCGTCGATACGGCTGTTGTCGTACAGATTGCGCGTATAGCCGTCGCGCTTCAGATAGAGGCCCGCCACGCGCACGCCCACCGTATCGGTGATCGGCAGGTTGAACATCGCCTTGGCTTTTTTCGAATCGAAATTGCCATATTCGAATTCGCCGGCGGCGTGGATGCCCGAAAGATCGGGCTTGGCGGTGATGAAGTTGACCACACCCGACGTCGCGTTGCGCCCGAACAGCGTGCCCTGCGGGCCGCGCAGCACTTCGACGCGTTCCAGGTCATAGAATTCGGTTTCGAACAGCCGCGTCGACAGCAGCGGCATGTCGTTGACATGGATCGCGGTCGCGGAGTCGCAGGTCACGCCAACGCACAGGTCGCCGATGCCGCGGATGGTGAAGCTCGAACTGGTGAAGTTGCCCTTGGTGAAGGTCACGTTCGGCAGCGTTTGCTGCAACGAACTGGTGTTGACGATCTGCTGCTCTTCGAGCGCCTTAGAGGTGAAGGCGGTGACGGCGATGGGAACGTCCTGAAGGCGCTGCGCCTGCCGCTGCGCGGTGACGACGATGTCGCCAAAACCGGACCCCTCCAGATTGCTGGTCTGCTGGGTGTCGGTCGTATCGGTGGTCGTCTGGCCGGTGTTCTGATCCGTCGTCGACTGGCTCGTATCGTCGGCGGTTTGCGCATGCGCTGGCGCCACCGCCAGCATGGTCAGAGCAGTGGCGGCGAGCAGATCGAACTTCTTCATGCTATTCCCCTCCTGAGTCGAAATTGGCGCCGATCTTTTGCCGGTTCACCAATTCGTACCAACATTTCGAAACTAACGCTGGAGATTCTAGCGCGTCAACGGGATAACGGCGCAGATTTCCGCGATCCGCGCGCGATTATGCGGCGATTGCGTGTTATTTCGGCATCAATTGCCGGACTTCGGGCGCTTTCCGTAGCGTCATGTGGTGAATAAGCTTGGAGAAAATTTTTGACGACCGATTACGACGCCAGCCCGGACGATGGGGATACTGTACGTTCGAGCGGCAAGATTCCGGTACCCGATGATGTGGCCGAGGCGGTCCGGACGCTGTTGCGCTGGGCCGGCGACGACCCGACTCGCGAAGGGCTTGTCGACACACCCAAACGCGTCGCACGCGCATGGAAGGAATATTGCCAGGGCTATGAAGAGGACCCGTCGCATCACCTGTCGCGGATCTTCGAGGAAGTGGGCGGCTATGACGAGATCGTGCTGTTGAAGGACATCCCTTTCCAGTCGCATTGCGAACACCACATGGCGCCGATCATCGGCAAGGCGCACATCGCCTATCTGCCCGACAACTGGGTCGTCGGCATTTCAAAGCTCGCCCGCGTGCTGCACGGCTATGCGCGGCGGTTGCAGGTACAGGAGCGGCTGACCGCACAGGTCGCCGATTGCATCTGGGAGCATCTCAAGCCGCGCGGCGTCGCGGTGGTGATCGAGGCGACGCACGCCTGCATGACCGCGCGCGGCGTCCGCACGCCGGGCGTCACCATGACTACCAGCCGCATGATGGGCGCATTCCGCGACGATGAACGCAGCCGCAAGGAAGTGCTCGCCCTGATGGGGTTCGAATAACCCGCTAGAGCGCGCGCGCCGAATTGGCCGCCGACAGCACCGCGCGCACGCTCGCCGTTGCGACGTCTTCGTCGATGCCGACGCCCCAATGGGTGCGGCCATCGGCGTCGGTGGTCTCGACATAGGCGGCGGCGCGGGCGTTCGAGCCCTGGCCGATGGCGTGCTCGCTGTAGTTCTGCACCTCGAGCGCGATGCCCTGCGCATCCTGCAGCGCGCCGAGCACCGACGAGATCAGGCCGTTGCCGCGTCCGCTGAGGCGCATCTGATCGCCGGCGACGTCGACGGTGCCGGTGAAGATGCGCTCGCCGGTCGCTGTGCGGCGCTCGTCCCAGTCGACCAGCTCGATCGGCTGCTCGCCCTCGAGACGGTAGGCCTTGGAAAACGCATCCCAGATGTCGGCGGCGTTGAGTTCGCGGCTGGTCTCGTCGGCGAGATGCTGGACGTGGCGGCTGAAATGCGCCTGCAATCGCTTGGGCAGCTTCAGCCCCTTGTCCTGCTGGAGCACCCAGGCGACGCCGCCCTTGCCCGACTGCGAATTGACGCGGATTACCGCTTCGTAATTGCGGCCGAGATCGGCGGGATCAATCGGCAGATAGGGTACGTCCCACTGTTCGTCGTTGCGCGCCTCCTGAGCGGCGAAGCCTTTCTTGATCGCGTCCTGATGGCTACCCGAAAAGGCGGTGAAGACGAGGTCGCCCGCGTACGGATGGCGCGGGTGGACCGGAAGCTGGTTGCAATATTCGACCGTCCCGATGACGCTGTCGATATCGGAGAAGTCGAGCCCCGGATTGACGCCTTGGGTGTACATGTTGAGCGCCAGCGTCACGAGATCGACATTGCCGGTGCGCTCGCCATTGCCGAACAGGCAGCCCTCGACACGGTCGGCGCCGGCGAGCAGGCCGAGTTCGGACGCCGCGACGCCGGTGCCGCGGTCGTTGTGCGTGTGCAGGCTGATGACGACGCTGTCGCGGTTCGGCACGTTGCGGCAGAACCATTCGATCTGGTCGGCATAGATATTGGGCGTCGCCGCCTCGACCGTCGCCGGCAGATTGAGGATCAGCGGGCGCTGGGGCGTGGGGCGGAGCACATCCATCACCGCCGCGCAGACCTCCACCGAAAAATCGAGTTCGGCGGTCGAAAAGGTCTCTGGGCTGTATTCGAAATGCCAGTCGGTGTCGGGCTGCTTCGCCGCTTCGTCGCGCAGGATCTTGGCGCCGGTGACCGCGATGTCGCGAACCTGATCGCGGCTCATGTCGAACACGATGCGGCGCCACGCCGGCGACACGGCATTGTAGAGATGGACGATCGCTTGCTTAGCTCCGCGCAGACTTTCGAAGCTCGTCTCGATCAGGTCGCGGCGTGACTGGGTGAGGACCTGGACCATCACGTCGTCGGGGATGCGGTGCGCCTTTACGAGGCCAGAGATGAAATCGAACTCGGTCGCCCCGGCGGAGGGGAAACCGACCTCGATTTCCTTGATGCCGACCTTCACAAGCAGGTCGAA
The DNA here is from genome assembly GCF_018122655.1 of Stakelama marina. Classification (GTDB taxonomy): domain Bacteria; phylum Pseudomonadota; class Alphaproteobacteria; order Sphingomonadales; family Sphingomonadaceae; genus Sphingomonas; species Sphingomonas marina. The sequence continues at coordinate 1,190,994 of NZ_JAGRQC010000001.1, read as the reverse complement.
GAAACGTTCTTTCTTCTCCGCATTCATCGGGTCGATGAGCGCCTGATTACCGTCGCGCATATCGGTCGAAAGCCAGCGCGGCGGCGTGGTGATCGTGCGGTTGGGCCATTGCCGGTCTGGCAGGTCGACCTGCGGGAACGGCCTGTATTTCACGGAAGGATTGCGAAGCATGATGATGTCTCTCGAAACGGGGACTTCGTCGGTTGTGCGCGGCGAAGCTGTCAGGGTCGGTCGGCGCTCTCCCTTAGGACAGGCGTGCGTCGCCGCATCCGTCCTAAGGGCGGATAAGTCGTAGCAGCGTCGAGGTCGACGTAATCATCATGCGCGCTCCATGGCAAAGACGACCGTTCTTGTCCAGAAAAAGCCTTCTCGCGCAGTAGAGATTTGCTTAACGCCTTGAAAGCTATGAGTCGTCGGGAATCACGCAGAAGGACCGACCATGTTGCAGATCGTCTATGTCAGCACCGCCACGCGCCATGTGAGCGCGGTCGATGTTGCCGATATTCTGGACGTATCGCGCCGGAACAATCGCCGCGACGGCCTGACGGGGCTGCTCTACAGCGACTGCAACCGGTTCCTGCAGGTGCTTGAGGGGCCGAAGGAAGCGGTAGAGGCAGCGGTCGCGCGGATCGGCGAAGACAGCCGCCACCGCGCCATCGTGATCCTTTCAAGGCGCACGATAGAACAGCGCGAATTCGGCGACTGGGACATGGCGCACCGCCAGCCGGGGGCCGACAGCGCCGGCTTCATCGCGCGAGTTGGTGAAATGGTCCGCTCCGCATCGCCCAATGTCCGTGCGACGTTCGAAGGCTTTGCGAGCGTGCGCAACGCGGCCTGACCGCGAACGTCGATTATTCCGCGTCGAACGCGGCGTTGAAGATCAGCACCGTTTCGTCGGAGACGAGCGGTACATATTTGTCGATGCCGAAATCGGATCGCTTGATGACGGCGCGGCCGAGAAAGCCGATGCCGACCTTCTTGTTCAACGGATTGGGCGCGGTGCCGAAGAATTTCGCGCCGATGGTGATCGGTTGCGTTACGCCATGCAGCGTAAGGTTGCCGGTTATTCGGGCAGTGTCGTCACCAGTCCTTTGCACATCTGTCGCGTGAAATTTGGCTTCGGGATATTTGGCGGCGTCGAACCAATCGGCGCTCTTCAATTCGCCGTCGAGCTTCGCGCTGGTCGTCTGGACGCTGGCGATCGGAATGGTGACGTCGAGCTGCGTTTTTGACAGGTCGGCAGGATCGAGCGTCATACTGCCGCGGGCTTCGGAAAACGTCCCAGCGAACGGCGTAATCCCCATATGGCTGACGCTGAACGCCACCTGTGTGTGGTTCGGCTCGACCAGATAGGTGCCGGGCGTTACGTCGCTGGCCTGACCGGCACCCGATAGATGATCGGGCGTCGACTGGGCGAGGACGGGAGCGGCAGTCAGGGCGAGGGCAAGAGCGAAAACGGCACGGCGCATCACGAACATCCCCAGATATGAAAACCGGGCGGAAGCGTGACCCGCTGCCGCCCGGCTGTAAACCGCGTTGTACGAAACGGTGCGGTTCAGTTCTTGTCCTTGTCGACCAGCTTGTTGGCGCCGATCCACGGCATCATCGCGCGCAACTCGCTGCCGACCTGCTCGATCTGGTGTGCCGCCGCCGCCTTGCGGCTTGCCTTGAGTTCGGGCTGACCGGCGCGGTTGTCGAGGACGAAGTTTTTCACGAACCGCCCGCCCTGAATGTCGGCGAGTACGCGCTTCATCTCCGCCTTGGTCTCGTCGGTGATGATCCGCGGGCCGGTGGTGATGTCGCCATATTCGGCGGTGTTCGAGATCGAATAGCGCATGTTGGCGATGCCGCCTTCATACATCAGATCGACGATCAGCTTTACTTCGTGGAGGCATTCGAAATACGCCATTTCAGGCGCGTAGCCGGCCTCGACCAGCGTTTCGAAACCGGCGGTGATGAGGTGGGTGAGACCGCCGCACAGCACCGCCTGCTCGCCGAACAGGTCGGTTTCGCATTCCTCGCGGAAATTGGTCTCGATGATGCCCGAACGCCCGCCGCCGATGGCGGAGGCATAGGCAAGACACAGGTCGTGCGCGTTGCCGCTGGCGTCGTTCTCGACCGCCATCAGGCAGGGAACGCCGCCGCCGCGCTTGTATTCGCTGCGAACCGTATGACCCGGGCCCTTTGGTGCGATCATGACGACGTCAATATCCTCTTCGGGCTCGATCAGCCCGAAATGAACGTTGAGGCCGTGCGCGAAGGCGATCGCGCTGCCCGGCTTCATCCGGCCTTTCAGATGCGCGTCCCAGATCGCCGCCTGATGCTCGTCGGGGGCGAGCATCATGATGATGTCGGCCCATTCCGCCGCTTCGGCCGGGGTGATGACCTTGAAACCGGCGTCCTCTGCCTTTTTGGCGGTCGCCGATCCCTCGCGAAGCGCTACCGCGACGTCCTTCACGCCCGAATCGCGCAGGTTTTGCGCATGGGCATGGCCCTGGCTGCCATAGCCGATGATGGCGATCTTCTTGCCCGTCACCAGGTTCAGGTCGGCATCGCGATCGTAATAGACACGCATGTTGTGCTTCTCTTCCTTTCTTCGTCACCCCGGACTTGATCCGGGGGCCCGCTGCCTTCCCGCGATCAAGATGAAGCGGGACCCCGGCTCTGTGGCCGGGGTGACGGGACGTTGATGGATATCCTTAAGCCGCCTCTTTCCCACGGGAAATGGCGACGACGCCGGTACGCGCGACTTCGACCAGCCCGACCTCGCGCATCAGTTCGACGAACTTGTCGATCTTTTCGCTGCCGCCGGTCACTTCGAAAACGAAGCTCTCGATCGTCGCATCGACCACGCGCGCGCGGTAGACATCGGCGAGGCGCAGCGCCTCGATGCGGTGTTCGCCCTTTCCGGCGACCTTTACCAGCGCCAGTTCGCGCTCGACATGTTCGCCCAGCGCGGTCAGGTCGCTGACCTTGTGAACGGGCACCAGCCGGTCGAGCTGGGCGATGATCTGTTCCATCACATGCGGGCTGGCCGAGGTGACGATGGTGATCCGGCTGACGAGATCGTCTTCGGAAATATCGGTCACCGTCAGGCTTTCGATATTGTATCCGCGCGCGGTGAACATGCCCGCGATCCGCGCGAGAATGCCCGGTTCGTTATCGACGATGACCGCTAGCGTGTGACGCTCGATCGCTTCTTCCTTGATGTGCATATTAAACGCCCCGTTCGTGTCGAGCGAAGTCGAGACACGTTGATGCCGGGATACGCTTCTCGGCTGCGATCGAAGCGAATGGTGAAGGATCGGGACAGGTCATTACACCAGCGCCTTCGCTTCGTCGTCCATTTCGCCCGACACCTCGTTCGCCTGCAGGATCATCTCGGTATGCGCGGCGCCGGAAGGGATCATCGGGAAACAGTTGGCGAGCTGTTCGACGACGCAGTCGACCAGCACCGGCCCGTCATGCGCGAGCATGTCGGCTATCCCGGCCTCGAGCTGGTCGCGCCCTTCGATACGGATGCCCTTCCAGCCATAGGCCTCGGCCAGCTTCACGAAATCGGGTAGGCTCTCCGAATAGCTTTCGGCATAGCGGCTCGAATAGGTCAGTTCCTGCCACTGGCGGACCATGCCCATATACTGGTTGTTGAGGATGAAGACCTTTACCGGCAGCCGGTATTGCGTCGCGGTCGCCAGTTCCTGGATGTTCATCTGGATCGATGCTTCACCGGCAATGTCGATAACCAGCGCCTTGGGATTGCCAAGCTGCGCGCCGATCGCGGCGGGCAGGCCATATCCCATCGTGCCGAGGCCGCCCGAAGTCAGCCATTTGTTGGGCGCTTCGAAGCCGAAATGCTGCGCCGCCCACATCTGGTGCTGCCCGACTTCGGTGGTGATGATCGGAGCCTCGCCCTTCGTCGCTTCGTACAGCGCACGGATCGCGCGCTGCGGCATGATGCCCTCTCCGTCCTCGGGAAAGTCGAGGCATTGCGCCGCGCGCCAGCCCTCGATCCGCCGCCACCATTCGGACAAGTCGGGCTTGGGATGCTGATGTGCCTTCCAGACACGGGTCATGTCCTCGATCGCGCGACCCACATCGGCGATGACGGGCAGATCGACGCGGACATTCTTGTTCACGCTCGACCGGTCGATATCGACATGGATTTTCTTCGCATGCGGGGCGAAGGCGTCGAGCCTGCCGGTCACGCGGTCGTCGAACCGCGCACCGAGCGCCACAATCAGGTCGGCCTTGTTCATCGCCATATTGGCTTCGAACGTGCCGTGCATGCCGAGCATGCCGAGCCATTGCTTCGACGAGGCGGGCAGGGCGCCGAGCCCCATCAGCGTCGATGTCACCGGGGCGCCGGTGATCCGTACCAGCTCGCGCAGCAACTGGCTCGCTTCGGGCCCCGAATTGATGATGCCGCCGCCGGTGTAGAAGACGGGCCGTTCTGCCGCCGCGATCATCTCGACCGCGGCCTCGATCGTCTGCTGGTCGGCCTTGACCTGCGGACGATAGGTCTTGTGCTGGATGGGGCCGGGCTTCTGATAGCGCGCGGTTGCTACCTGCACGTCCTTCGGAATATCGACGACGACGGGGCCGGGGCGCCCGGAGGTCGCGATATGAAACGCTTCGTGCAGCACGCCGCCCAGCCGCGCCGGGTCCTTCACCAGATAATTATGCTTGGTGCAGTGCCGCGTGATGCCGACGGTGTCGGCTTCCTGAAAGGCGTCGGTGCCGATCAACGGGGTCGGCACCTGCCCGGTGATGACGACCATCGGGATCGAATCCATCAGCGCGTCGGTGATGCCCGTCACGGCATTGGTGGCGCCCGGACCCGAGGTGACGAGCACGACGCCTGGCTTGCCGGTCGAACGAGCATAGCCTTCGGCCGCGTGCGTTGCCGCCTGTTCGTGCCGCACGAGGACGTGGCGGATCCGCTTCGACCGGAACAGCGCATCATAGATCGGTAGGACCGCGCCACCGGGATAGCCGAACACGACCTCCACGCCGAGATCGCACAGCGCCTCGACCAGAATGTCTGCTCCGCTCTTCTCGGTCACGTCGTGTCTCCTTCGCTGCCTTGCGCGCAACATGATGACTGAAGGCGCGCTGCTACCGGTCAAAAAACTGTGCGTCAACCGATGCTAGAGAAAATATCTTTCAAAATAACTCATCAGATCGTTCGTTTGTGTCTCGTCAGTGCGTGTCCATGTCGCGGGTGGCTGGTTGCGGAACCAGGTATATTGCCGTTTCGCATAGCGCCTCGTGTCGGTCCGCGCCGCCTCGATCGCGGTGTCGAGGTCGCACTCGCCGCGTTCGGCCTTTGCCAGCGCTTCGACGCCGATGGCGCATCGCACCGGGGCCGATGCGGGGATGTCGCGGCGCGCGAGCAGCGCGCGCACCTCGTCCAGCGCGCCCGCCCGAACCATCGCGCCGAAACGGCGGTCGCAGCGTTCGAACAGCCATGCGCGGTCGGGGAGAAGTACGACCGGCATCAGCGCAACGCTGCCGCCGATCCCGCCTTCGCGCCGCTTTTGCCATTCTTCGATCGGCACTCCGGTGCTTTGAACAACCTCGAGCGCGCGGGCGACGCGCGTGGTGTCGGTTGGCCGCAACCGGCTGGCGGCCTGTGGATCGGCCCGTTCGAGCATCGCGTAGGATTCGGCGACGGGAAGCGCGCGGACCGCGTTTCGTACATCGGGGGCGATTTCGGGAATGGGCGCAATTCCGTCGAGCAACGTGCGAAGATACATTCCCGTGCCGCCGACCAGGATGGGTAATCGTCCGGTCTCGTGCGCTTCGGCGATCGCGGCCTTTGCTTCACCCGCCCAGCGCGCGGCCGAATAGGATTCGGGACCGTCGACATGGCCGAACAGGCGGTGCGGCGCGCGCGCTTCTTCCTCCATGCTCGGGCGCGCGGAAAGGACGCGGAGGTCGCGATATACCTGCGCGGAATCGGCGTTGATGACGGTGCCGTTGTGACGTTCCGCGAGCGCCACCGCCAATGCGGACTTGCCGCTGGCGGTCGGCCCTGCGATGAGCGCGAGCTTCGGCAGATTGGAAGGGAGCGCCATGTTCATCGCGACGCTGATAGCAGACGGAACGCTAAGCGCGGGCGATATTTCGGCGGCGTCGGATCGGCTCGCCAATGCGGGCTGTGCGCCCGGCGCCTGGGGCTGGATCGACGAAGGCCAGGCTGCCGACATCGCGTTCGGCCTGGGCGCGAGTGAGGCTCGCGTGGGGCTCGAAGGCGCATTTGACGGCGTCGATGTCGTGGTGCAGCCGGCCGAAGGGCGCGAGAAGAAGCTGCTGATCGCGGACATGGATTCGACGATGATTACCGTCGAATGCATCGACGAACTCGCCGATTATGCCGGGATCAAGGCGGAGATTGCGAGCGTCACCGAGCGCGCGATGCGCGGCGAGCTCGACTTCGCCGAGGCGCTTGATGCGCGGGTGGCACTGCTGAAGGGGCTGGAGGCATCGGCGATCGATCGCTGTCTTGCCGAACGCGTGCGGATTACCCCCGGCGCGCGCGAACTGGTCCGCACGATGCGCGCGCGCGGCGGTCATGCCGTGCTCGTTTCCGGAGGGTTTACGCGCTTTGCCGATCCGGTCGGGCAGGAGATCGGGTTCGCCCGCGTGGTCGCCAACGAACTTCTGATCGAGGACGAGGCACTGACCGGCACGGTGGCCAAGCCGATCGTCGATTCCTCGACCAAGGAAAGCACGCTCGACCAGACGATGGCGGAGCTGGCGCTTCCGGCAGAGGCGACGCTGGCGGTTGGCGACGGCGCCAACGATCTTGCGATGATCCGCCGCGCGGGACTGGGCGTCGCCTATCACGCCAAGCCCGTCGTTGCCGCCGCCGCCGGAGCGCGGATCGATCACGGTAATCTCAGCGCGCTTCTATATGCTCAGGGCATCGCTCGCGCGCATTGGGTAACCGATTAAGGCGTGCTGCGTCATTTGCGGACGGGCAGGCAGGGTTTTCCCTTGGCCTTGACCTGCTGACAGGCGCGTGCAGCCTCCGCGCGGGAGGCGAAGGGGCCGACCTGAAGGCGGGTGAGCTTACCGGCGGACACGAAATATGGCTCGCGGCCAGCGAACATCGCGATGCGCGAGCCGAAATCCTTCCATAGCGAGCGGGCATTGCCGGCCTGTCCGAAGGCGCCGAGCTGCACGCGCCAGCCGCCATCGGTCACTTGCGGATGCGCAGTCCTGGGCGGCGTCGGCTTTGTAGCCGGTGCAGGTTTCGGGTGTTCTGGCAGTGCGGTCTCCGCCACCGTCGCCGCGGGAGGGATATTCGCGGTAGCGGATGGAGCGACGCTTTCGGGCATCTTGCCCGTGCGTTCGAACTCATGCGCGAGATCGGTGGCCTTTTGCCGGTCGTCCAGCGAGACATACTGGTCCATCCGCGTGCGCGTCTGCGAAGCCTGCGGCAAGCCGCCATCGGAGGCGCGCGTCATCAGTGCATAGGCGCGGACCCAGTCCTTGGGCACCGCCTTGCCGTTGAAATACATCGTTCCCAGAACATATTCGGCGCGCGGTTCGCCCCGCGCGGCCGACTTTTCCAGCCATGGCAGCGCATCGGCATGTTTGCCGTTCTGGAACAGCGCCAGCCCGTAATTGTCCTCGGCCTGTTCGTGCCCTTGCAGTGCGGCCTTGCGGTACCATTCCTCCGCCGTATTCAGATCGGCGGGAACGCCGCGGCCCAGCTTGTACGCCTGGGCGAGGTTGAACTGGGCATCGGCATCGCCCTGTTCGGCGGGGCCGCGCCATTCGGCCACTGCCGCAGCATAATCGCCGCGCTGCCAGGCCTCGACGCCGTCCTTCACATCGGCGTGCGCGGGGGCGGCAAGCAGAATGCCGGTGGTGGCCGCTGCAATGACAAAATGCTTCATACCTACGGCAATCCCTTCAAACGCCTCGGGTAACTCGCGTTAACCATAGACGGCAAAGCTTTCGTCTTTGCTAACTTACGGGCGGCCCGATCGGACCCGGCGAGCAAATGCGTTAACCTGTTCTTATCCCCTGCATGGCATCCCAGCATCAGGATTACCGGGATTTCAGGGGATTCAATGCGCGTTCTCGCGATGGCATCACAGAAGGGCGGGTCGGGAAAGACCACCCTGTCCGGGCATCTGGCCGTACAGGCACAGTTGTCGGGACACGGTCCGGTCGTATTGATCGACATCGACCCTCAGGGCTCGCTCTCCGACTGGTGGAACGAGCGCGACTCCGATTATCCGGCCTATGCGCAGACCACGGTCGCGCGGCTCGCCGCCGATCTTGAGGTGCTGCGCCAGCAGGGTTTCAAGCTCGCGGTGATCGATACGCCGCCCGCCATCACGATGGCGATCCAGAGCGTGATCCAGGTCGCCGAACTGATCGTCATTCCGACGCGCCCCAGCCCGCACGATCTGCGCGCCGTGGGTGCGACGGTCGATCTGTGCGAGCGCGCGGGCAAGCCGTTGATCTTCGTCGTCAACGCCGCGACGCCCAAGGCGCGGATTACGTCGGAAGCAGCCGTCGCGCTGTCGCAGCACGGCACCGTGGCGCCGGTCACGGTTCATCAGCGCACCGATTTCGCGTCGTCGATGATCGACGGCCGCACGGTGATGGAGGTCGATCCCAATAGCCGCTCCGCTGGCGAAGTCCGCCAGTTGTGGGATTATGTCGCCGATCGGCTCGAAAAGAATTTCCGTCGCACCGTTTTCAGCGCGCCGATGGCGGCAAGCGGTTTCGGTGCGCCGCGACCGGCAGGCGGCTTCGGCCGCAGGGTGGTGAGCTGAGCCCATGAACATGTTCAACACGAAACCCACCGCGTCGCTCTCTTCCGGCCTGCTCGCGCGAAAGGGACAGGCGCGTCCCGCGATGCGCCCGCAGGGATTTGTGGGCATGACGCACGAGTCGCTGGAAGATCTCGGCTGGAACGACATGGGCGACCAGGCGCCGATCGACCAGGTTTCGAGCCAGCTTACACCTGAACCCGCCGCGCGCGAGGTACCGCAGGTGCTTCGCCAGCGTGAGCGACTCGACGAACAGTTCGCCAAGCCTGCCGTGCAGGACATGCCCGAAATGCCCGAAGCGGAAACGGATATCGGTCCCGCGAAGGAAGAGGCGCATGCTGTCGAGGAAGCGAAACCGGCACCCGAGCCTGCGCAGCAGGCCCAGGCGGAGTCCGAACCCGAGCAGCGCTCGGTCTCGCTCAACACCGCGAAGCGTATTCGCCGCGAGACGCGTCACAAGCGCGGCAAATCGGCGGCGTTCACGCTGCGCCTCGACGAGGAGCGCCATCTGCGGCTGCGGCTTGCTTCGGCGATTTCCGGCACTTCCGCGCAGATGCTCGTAACCGAAGCGCTCGACGCCTTTCTCGAAACGATGCCTGAAGTCGATGGTCTGGTTCGCCAGGTCGGCGACGGGCGCGGTCGCTGATCTCTAGGGGGATATCATGAAGACCCGCACGATCCTGAGCTTTGGCCTTTCCGCGATGCTGCTGGGCGGCACGATGGTCGGATGTTCTGCCTCGCACACGATGCTCGCCAGCGCAGGCACGCGCGACATGACCAAGGCCGAACGCAAGGCCGACGACAGCGCGCGCGACGCACGCAAGCAACTCGCCAAGGGCAGGACCGACAAGGCGGTCGAGGCGGCCGAACAGGCCGTCGCCTATGCCCCGCAAAATGGCGAGCACCGCGCGCTATTGGGGCAGGTATATCTTCAGGCGGGGCGCTTCACCTCTGCCAGTCAGGCATTGCAGGACGCGCTGACGCTCGACCCCGCCAATGGCAAGGCCGCGCTCAACCTGGCGCTGGCGCAGACCGCGCTTGGCGACTGGGTATCGGCGCGCAAGACGTTGAACGATCATTCCGACCAGATCGCGCCGGCCGACCGCGGCCTTGCGCTTGCGCTTGCCGGCGACCCGGCGACTGCGGTGCAGATCCTCAGCGTCGTGGCGCGCGGTCCGTCGGCAAATGCGACCACCCGCCAGAATCTGGCACTTGCGCTCGCACTCGACGGCAAGTGGAAGGAAGCGAAGTCCGTCGCGTCGGTCGATGTCTCGCCCGCGCTGGTCGATAAGCGGATCATGGAATGGGCGGCGTTTGCCCGGCCCAAGAGCGCGTCGGATCAGGTTGCCGCGCTGCTGGGTGTCGTGCCGGTTGCCGATCAGGGACAGCCCGTACAGCTCGCGCTGAACGACACGAACACGCAGCTTGCGGCGGTTTCCCCGGTTGCGCCTGCCGACGCTTTTGCACCTGCCGATTCCAACGCTGCTGACCAGCCCGAAATGAAGGTCGCGGCAGCGGTCGAACCCGCTCCGCAGCCGAAGCCCGAGCCGCAGCCTGCGGCGGTGCTCGCGTCGTCCGGCCCGGCGGTATCGTTCGCGCCGCGTCGCGAGATCGTGCAGCCGATCCCCGTTTCCGGGCCCAAGGTTCAGCCCGTTGCCGTCGCGACGCGTGACGTTCCCAAGGCTATGCCGAAACCGGCGTCCAAGCCGGCGGAACTCGCCAAGGGCAATTATTACGTTCAGCTCGGTGCATTCGAAAACGCCGCCGTCGCGCAGGAAAAATGGCAGCATATGCGCCGCCGGGTGCACACGCTCGCTGCGCTGACGCCGATGGGCATGAATGCCAAGGTGGATGGCCAGCAATTCTATCGCTTGTCGGTGGGCGGCTATGCCCGCAATGACGCGGTTGGCCTGTGTGACCGCGTCCGCGCATCGGGCGGCCGTTGCTTCGTTCGCACCGGTGCGGGCGAACAGGTGGCGAGCTGGACGCGCGAGGGCGTGCAACTCGCGTCACGCTGACGCTTTTGCGCTACCGGGCGGCGCGATAATGCGTCACGCCGCCCTTCATCACCTGTAGAACGCGGCCCTGCACGGGAAGGCCGTCGAACGGCGTATTTCCCGCCTGCGCGGCCATTGCGCCCGTGTCGATCCGCCACGGCTTGTCGCGATCGATGACGATAAGGTCGGCGGGCTTGCCCGGCTCCAGCGTCCCGCTATCGAGCCCCAGAATGCGCGCGGGATTCCGGGCGAGCAGCGCGAACAGACGCTCCAGCGTGACATAGTCGTCGCGCACCAGCCCGAGGCCCAGCGCCAGCAAGGTTTCGGCACCCGCCGCACCGGGAAGCGAGTCGGCAAAGGGCAGGCGCTTTTCCTCCGGTCCGCGTGGATCATGGTTCGATGTGAGCACATCGATCGTCCCGTCGGCGAGCGCTGCCAGTGCGGCTTGCCGGTCGCTCTCGCTACGCAGCGGCGGAGACAGGCGGGCAAAGGTCCGGAAATCACTGACCGCGATATCGGACAGCAGCAAATGGGTGGGCGAAATGCCGCAGGTCACGGCGACGCCGCGTGCCTTTGCGCGGCGGACAAGGTCGAATCCGGCTTCGGTCGTTACCTGCCGGAAATGCAGGCGTGCACCGGTGTCCTCCGCCAGCGCGATGTCGCGCGCGACGGCGATCGATTCGGCGATTGCCGGCGCGGCGGGCAGGCCGAGCCGCGTTGCCGTTTCGCCTTCGGTGGCAACCGCGCCGTTCGCCAGCCCGCCATCTTCCGCATGCGCGATGACCGTCAGCCCGCATTCGCGCGCATAGGCGAGCACTTTGCGCATCACGCCCGAATCGGCGATCCAGCACCTGCCGGTCGCAACTGCCTTGGCACCGGCCGCGGCATTGATCGCCATTTCGGCGATATCGACGCCTTCCAGCCCGCGCGTCGCTGCCGCAATCGGATGGACCCACAGGTCGGGCTTGCCCATCTGCGCGACGCGCTGGACGAGGCCGGGATCATCGAGCACGGGCGATTGATCGGGCATCAGTCCGACCCGGACGATGCCGCCGAACGCAAAGGCCGCCTTGTCGATGGCGAAGACGCTCATGTCGACAATGCCGGGTGCGAGCAGCTTTCCACCCAGATCGATGGTTTCGCCCTTGCCGGTCTCGCCCGAAATCACGTCGCCGGCGATCGTCAGCGATCCTTCACGCTCACCGCCTTTCGGGCAGACGATCCGCGCATTGGTAAAGGTGGTCGTCCCGGTCATGCCCAGCCCTCCACGCCGCGTTCGCCGCGCGTCAGCACGTCGAGGCACGCCATGCGGACGGCGACTCCCATTTCGACCTGTTCGGTAACGGCGGAGCGTTCGGGATGATCGGCGACGCTCGACACGATCTCCACCCCCCGGTTCATCGGCCCCGGATGCATGACCAGCGCGTCGGGCTTGGCGCGTTCCAGTCGTTCGGGCGTCAGGCCGTATCGCAGGTGATATTCGCGCGTCGACGGGATGAAGGCGCCCGACATGCGTTCATTCTGAAGGCGCAGCATCATCACCACATCGGCACCGTCTAGCGCGGTGTCGAAATCGTGAAAGGGCGTCACCGCCATCTGCTCGACCGCGGCGGGCATCAGCGTGGAGGGCGCAACGACCCGCACCTCGGCGGCGAGCGCGGTCAGCGCGAGGATGTTGGAGCGGGCGACGCGGCTGTGCAGGATGTCTCCGCAAATCACCACGCGCTGCCCGGCGATGCTCCCGCGCCGCCGCCGGATGGTCAGCGCGTCGAGCAAGGCCTGGGTCGGGTGTTCGTGCCACCCGTCGCCCGCGTTGAGTACCGGGCAGTTGACCTTGTCGGCGATCAGCTGGACCGCGCCCGAACTGCCGTGGCGGATGACGATCACGTCGGCGCGCATCGCGTTGAGCGTCATCGCCGTGTCGATCAGCGTCTCGCCCTTCTTCACGCTCGACTGCGCGGCGTGCATGTTGACGACATCGGCACCGAGCCGCTTGCCGGCGATCTCGAACGACAGCAGCGTCCGCGTCGAATTTTCGAAAAAGGCGTTGATCTGCGTCAGCCCGTCGAGCCGGTGATCGCTCTTGGCGCGGGTGCGATTGGCATCGACCCATTGTTCCGCCTCGTCGAGCAGGAACATGATCTCGTGCGGTTGCAATCCCGCGATGCCGGTCAGGTGCCGGTGCGGAAAGGCTTCGCGGCCATTGAGGACGGCGGCGGGGCGATGATCGGAAGCTGGCATTAAAGGGACCGCGTAGCGGCGAGCGGGCAGGGTGGCAAGGCCCGCCTCAGCTGTTGGCAAGCGCGTCGATCGCGCCTTGCAGGATGTAGGAGGCGGCGAGCTTGTCGACCAGTTCGGCGCGGCTGGCGCGGCTGCGGTCCTCCGCGATCATCTGGCGTTCGACCGCCTGGGTCGACCAGCGTTCGTCCCAGAGCAGGATCGGCAGCCCGATATCCTCGCAATTGCGGGCAAAGGCGCGCGTCGATTGCGTGCGCGGCGAATCGGTTCCGTCGAGATTGAGGGGCAGGCCGATGACCATCCCCTTTACCTGCTGCTCGCCGATCAGCGTGGTCAGCGCCGCTTTGTCCGTGGTGAATTTCTTGCGTCGGATCAGCAGCGCCGGGCTGGCGAAGCTCCAGCCCGCGTCGCACAGCGCGGTTCCGATCGTCTTGGTGCCGACATCGAGCCCGATCAGCCGCCCTCCGGCGGGCAGCGCGGTGCGGAATTCGGCTCGGTCGGTGGTAATCATCGCTCGGCTCTAGCCATCGCGGCCAAGCCTGTCGATGCGAGAGGCGGGGGGCGGGCCAGACGATGCGGCCCGCGTCCCCGAAGCGCGTTACTTGGCGCCGGCTTCCTTCGCCATCATCGCCGCCTTTACGCGGGCGCGAACCTTGTCGTTGGTCTGCGCGGCCTTGGCGATGCCGTTGAAACGCTGCGGCTTCAGTCCGCTCGCCTGGAGCGTGGCGATCATCTGCTTGCGCTTGTCGGCCTTGGCGATGTTCGAATCGGCCTGGATCTTGTTGAGCTTCACGACGGTCGATGCGAACGTGTTGACTTCGGCATCGCTGACATTCGTCGCCGCCTGGACCTGCGGCATCGCCTGCTGCTGCGCCTGCGGGGCCGGCTGGGCAATGGCGGCCGAGGCGCCGAGCGTGCAGGCGGCAGCGACGAGCGCCGATTTGATCGGTGTTTTCATGGAAATCTCCGGTTTCGGGTGAATGCCGCGCGGGTCTGCTTCGCCAGCCCCTGGATCAACCGAAGTGCTGCCGGGCCGTGGCACTTCCGCGACGGACCGTTCCTATTTCGCCGCCCCGGCGTCGAACGCCTTCAGCCGCCGCGCGGCATCGGCTCGGATATTTGCCCAGAATAGCGAATAGTCGAAGACGTGGTAGTTGTTGCCGGGCAGGACATATTGCCCGACCTCGGGCGGTGTGCCGATCAGCAGGATGCCGCGACCGCCGCAATGCGCCGGAACCTTGCCCGCCATGATGTCGGCGCTGCGCAGGTCTGACGATGGATAGAGCGAGCCGAGATTGGAGCTTGCCGGTGCGCTGTCGCCGGCATTTCCCGTAAGCGGGTTGGTGCAGATAAGCTCGGTCCCCTTGCGCGGTGCCCCGGTGAAGCCGTCGCTTTTGTCGAATGTGTCGAAGATCAGCGACGGATCGGCGGGCTCGGCGAAGGTCTGCCACGACAGAATGCAGCCGGACTGATCGGCGGTTTCGCATTCCGGCAGGCCCATTTCGGGCAGGTCGGCGGTCTTCGATACCGGCCAGCCGACGACATAGGCGGCAACGATGCGCTTTGCGAGCGGCTTGCCGGCGACCCTGTCTTTCAACAGGCGGGCGAGGTGGAGCGCGCCCTGGCTGTGTCCCGCCAGGATGATCGGACGGTCGGGGCCGACTTCCTTCAGAAATTCGTCAAAGGCCGATTCGACGTCGCCATAAGCGAGGTCGAGCGCCTGTCCGGCCGCCTTTTCGTCGGTCAGGAACGCTCCGAACGTCGCCTGGCGGTATCGCGGTGCCCAGATCGCACCAACCGCGTTGAAGGCGCTCGCCTGTCCGCGCAGGAAAAGGTCGGTTCGCGCATTGGCTTCCTTGTCGTCGAGCGGCGCGTTCCATGCCGAACCGCGCAGGAACGTGGTCGGATGGATGAAGAATAACGCCGCTTCGGGGTCGGCCGCAGGCTTGTATCCGGGTGGCGTCCACAGCGCGGGATTGCCCGGCTTGTCGGGGCGGGCGACCCACATCCCCGCGCTGGCATAAGCGCCCGTGCCGGTCTTTGCCTGCGCCTTGAACCCGACGCGCGGCACCATCGTCTGCCGAAGGATTTCGGCGCCGAAATAACGATAGGCAAAGGCAGCGGCGAGAGCGAGCATGATGAGTATCGCGACCAGATAAAGGAATTTGCGGGCCAAAACCGGCTCCATTGTGCAGTGCAACATAACGCATGAGCGCGCAATTTCGATCCCGTGCGGCATGGTTGCCGAAGTTGCAAGTTCGGCGAGTGTCGCGCGCACGCGCTTTGCCGTTGCGCAACCCGCGCGCACGGTGCTAGCCGCTTCGGCCATGTCCGTGACCAAGGAAACCGTTGCGCGCGTGGCGAATCTCGCCCGGATCGCGCTGACCGAGGAAGAGCTTGAGCGCCTCGCGCCCGAGCTCGACAACATCATCGGCTGGGTGGAGCAACTCGGCGAGGTCGATACCGCCAATGTCGAGCCGACCACCGCCGTCATCCCCAATACGCTGCGCCTGCGCGAGGATGTCGTGACCGACGGCGATTGCCGCGACGACGTGCTCGCCAATGCGCCCCAGGCCGAACACGGCTTTTTCGCCGTTCCGAAGGTGATCGAATAGTGACCGAATTGACCGATCTCGGCGTCCGCGCGCTGCGCGACGGCATTCGCGGGGGCGAATTTTCGGCTCGCGAAGTCGCCGACGCCTATACCGACCAGGTTTCGAGGGCGAAGGAGCTGAACGCCTTTCTCGTCGAAACCCCCGACCATGCACTCGCCGCTGCCAAGGCGGCCGACGATGCCAGGGCGAAGGGCGATACGCTAGCCCCGCTCGCCGGCGTGCCGCTGGGCATCAAGGACCTCTTCTGCACCAAGGGCGTAGAGGCGACCGCGGGCAGCCACATCCTCGAAGGGTTCAAGCCGCCTTATGAATCGAGCGTGTCGCAGCGGTTGTGGGACGCGGGCGCCGGCATGCTCGGCAAGCTCAACATGGATCAGTTCGCGATGGGCTCGTCGAACGAGACGAGCGCGTTCGGCAATGTGAAGTCGCCCTGGCGGCGCAGCGACGGCGGCAATGCCGTGCTGACGCCGGGCGGATCGTCGGGCGGATCGTCTGCCGCGGTCGCGGCGCGGCTGTGCCCGGCGGCGACGGGGACCGATACCGGCGGTTCGATCCGCCAGCCGGCCTCGTTCACCGGCATTTCGGGGATCAAGCCGACCTATGGCCGCTGCTCGCGCTGGGGCGTGATCGCCTTTGCCAGCTCGCTCGATCAGGCAGGCGCGATGGCACGCGACGTAACCGATTGCGCGATCCTGCTCGAACAGATGGCGGGCTTCGATCCCAAGGACGCGACCTCGCTCGATGCGCCGGTGCCGAATTGGGAAGCCGGACTGTCGAGCGACCTCAAGGGCAAGCGCATCGGTGTTCCCAAGGAATATCGGATGGACGGCATGCCCGCCGAGATCGAGGCGCTGTGGCAGCAGGGTATCGACTGGGTGAAGGATGCGGGCGCCGAGGTGCTCGAGGTGTCGCTGCCGCACACCAAATACGCGCTGCCGGCCTATTACATCATCGCGCCCGCCGAGGCGTCGTCCAACCTCGCGCGCTATGACGGCGTGCGCTACGGTCAGCGCGACCTGCCCGACGGTGCGAACCTGCAGGAAATGTACGCCGCGACGCGCGATCACGGCTTTGGCGACGAGGTGAAGCGCCGCGTCATCATCGGCACCTATGTGCTGTCGGCGGGCTTTTACGACGCCTATTACACGCAGGCGCAGAAGGTCCGCACGCTGATCGCGCGCGATTTCGACATGGCCTGGCAGGATTGCGACCTGTTGCTGACCCCGACCGCGCCGAGCGCCGCCTTTGGCCTGGGCGAAAAGTCGGACGATCCGATCGCGATGTACCTGAACGACGTCTTCACCGTGCCGAGCTCGCTCGCCGGCCTGCCGGCGATGAGCGTGCCGGGCGGACTCGACAAACAGGGTCTGCCGCTGGGGCTTCAGGTCATTGGCAAGGCGATGGACGAGCAGGGCGTGCTCAACGCCGGACTGGCGCTGGAAGAACGCGCCGGGTTCAGGGCGCGACCGGAGGCCTGGTGGTGAATTGGCTCGGCGATCTCTTTGTCCAATTCGTTGGTGAAGGGCTGGCCGACGGCATCCGGCATAAGTTCGGTAAGGCGCGTCGAGGCCCGGTTTCACGGGAGCGACAGAAAATTCTGAAGAGGCGCGCAACTGCGCGTGAGAACAAACGGAAGAATCGATGAGCAGTTACCGCATCCAGGGCGCAACGGGCGAGTGGGAGGTCGTGATCGGCCTCGAGGTCCATGCGCAGGTCACGTCGAAGGCGAAGCTGTTTTCGGGCGCGTCGACCGCGTTCGGGGCCGAGCCGAATACGCAGGTCAGCCTTGTCGACGCGGCGATGCCGGGAATGTTGCCGGTGCCGAACCGGGAGTGCATCCGCCAGGCGGTGCGCACGGGCATGGCGCTCAATGCCGTCATCAACAAATGGTCGCGCTTCGACCGGAAGAACTATTTCTACGCCGACCTTCCGCAGGGCTATCAGATTTCGCAGCTCTATCACCCGCTGGTGGGCGAGGGCGTGATCGAAGTGAGCCTCGACGAGAAGGACCCCGAGGCCGAGATCAAGCAAATCGGCGTCGAGCGCATCCATGTCGAGCAGGATGCCGGCAAGCTGATGCACGATCAGCATCCGACGCGCTCCTATGTCGATCTCAACCGCTCGGGCGTGGCGCTGATGGAAATCGTCAGCCGCCCCGACATGCGCTCGCCGGCGGAGGCGGGCGCGTATCTCACCAAGCTGCGTTCGATCCTGCGCTATGTCGGCAGTTGCGACGGCAACATGGACCAAGGTTCGATGCGCGCCGACGTCAACGTGTCGGTGCGCAAGCCCGGCGAGGAACTCGGCACGCGGACCGAGACGAAGAACGTCAACTCGGTGCGCTTCGTCATGGCGGCGATCGAGCATGAGGCGATGCGCCAGGTCGATGTCCTCGAAAGCGGCAGCAAGATCGTGCAGGAAACGCGGCTTTTCGATCCCGACAAGGGCGAGACGCGGTCGATGCGGTCGAAGGAGGAAGCGCATGATTATCGCTACTTCCCCGATCCCGACCTGCTGCCGCTGGTGCTCGACGACGCGTTCCTCGACGAATGCCGCGCAACGCTTCCCGAACTGCCTGACGCAAAGCGCCGCCGCTACGAGACCGATCTCGGCCTGCCGGCCTATAACGCCGCCGTGCTGACCGCCGAGGCGGAGACGGCGCGCTGGTTCGAGGCGCTGCTCGCAGAGAGCGCTCGCATTCAGAAGAAGGGCGAGGCAGAGGTCGCCAAGGCCGCGTCGAACTGGCTGATTTCCGAACTGTTCGGCGCGCTCAACCGGCTCGGAAAGGATATCGAGCACAGCCCCGTCAGCCCCGAACAAGGCGCCGAACTGCTCGGCCTCGTCGCCGACGGGACGATTTCGGGCAGCATCGCCAAGCAGGTGCTCGAAATCATGCTCGAGACTGGGGACGCGCCGGGCAAGATCGTCGAGGACAAGGGGCTGAAGCAGACCAGCGATACCGGCGCGATCGAAGCCGAGATCGCCAAAGTGCTCGAGGCGAACCAGGACAAGGTCGCCGAATATCGCGGCGGCAAGGACAAGCTGTTCGGCTTCTTCGTCGGTCAGACGATGAAGGCGATGCAGGGCAAGGCCAATCCTCAGGTCGTCAACGAACTGCTGAAGAAAGCACTGGGATAAGCGCGATGAAACATCTGCTCCGTGGCGTTTTGCTGTTGCTTGCCGGGCTGATCGCACTGCCGGCGCTCGCGCAGGACAAGCCTGCGCCCGACGCCGACGGGCAGGTGTTCGTGAAGCTCGATACGAGCGCGGGGCCGATGACGCTGGCGATCGAGACCGAAAAGGCGCCGATCACCGCGAAGAATTTCCTCCACTATGTCGATACCAAGCGGCTCGACGGGCGCGAATTCTATCGCATCGTGAAGGTCGACAAGGAATTCGGCTTCGTTCAGTTCGGCATGGACGGCAATCCCAAGCTCAGCTTTCCGCCGATCAAGCACGAGCCGACGACCGAAACCGGGCTGCACCATACCGACGGCACGATCTCGATCGCGCGGTTGAAGCCGGGCAGTGCGCGCGGTGAGTTCACGATCGTCGTCGGCGATAACCGCGCCTCGTTCGATGCTGATCCGTCGAAGCCGGGCGACAATCTCGGCTATGCGGCGTTCGGTCATATCGTGTCGGGCCGCGACACGCTCATCAAGATCCTCGACACGCCGGTCGATCCCGACAACGCCAAGGAAAACGGCGCTTTCAAGGGCCAGATGCCCGACGATCCGGTGACGATCATCTCCGCGCGGCGCGTGCCGGCTCCGGCTCAGGTCGAGGGTGCGCCCGAGTCTGCGCCCGCGGCACCGGCGGACACGCAGACAGCGGGCTGACCCGCCATCCCGACGAAAGTCAGGATCCTCTGCATTTCGGACGCAGCGCAATTGGATGCTGAACGGCGTTCAGCGTGACGGTGGCGGGACCAGCCGCTACTGCGCGTCGTCGTCCTGGTTCTTCACCCGCCCGCCGGTTCCGCCGACGCCGTCGGGCAGGCCGGGTTCGGTGAACGTGTCGGGTTCGTCGCCGCCTTCGCCACGATCGACGGCGTCGGACCTGCTTTCGACGATCTGTTCGATATCGCTGCGTTCGTCGTGATCGGCGTCGGGTGGGCTGTCGGGGTGCGGATCGCGGTTGCGGTCGGTCATGACATTTCCTTTCGATCGACGGGTTGGCCGGGCGCGGGGGACGGCATCGGCGTGTGCCCCGGTTCGGGAACGTCGATGTCGGGGCTCGGCGGGTTGACTTCGGGGGGTGCCGGGCTTGGCTGCCCCGGTTGCGGTTCGCCCGGCGTTTCGGGCGGGGGCGTGGTCGGCTGAGGCTCCGGCTGGTTGGGCGTTTCGGGCGGATTCGTGCCGGGCAGCGGAAAGGGTTCGGGCTTTGGCGTGGGCGTCGGTTCGGGGGCGTTGTTCGCCATTGAGCGTCTCCGTGATTCCCGGTTAGAAACGCCTCGACGCGACATGGGTTGCTTCGCACCTTGCCCCGGCGGTCCGCCGTGCGTATAGACCGCCGCCGACCGGCGGTGTCCGCTAGCGGGCGTGGCGGAACTGGTAGACGCGCTGGATTTAGGTTCCAGTATCGAAAGATGTGGGGGTTCGAGTCCCTTCGCCCGCACCAGTATTCGCCGCGCTGCGTGGATGCTGGACGCCGTGATCCGAAATTCTTTTTAGATTTGAAAGCGTAGGAATGCAGACTGTCGAGACGTTGAACGAAGGCCTCAAGCGCGCCTACACCCTGACGATCACCGCCAAGGATATCGACGCCAAGGTCGATGCCGAGGTAAAGCGCGTTGCCCCGCAGATCCGCATGCCGGGCTTTCGCCCGGGCAAGGTTCCTGCGAACCTGATCCGCAAGATGCATGGCGAGGCACTGGCCGCCGATGCGCTGAACAACACCATCCAGCAGGGCGTGCAGTCGGTGATCGCCGACAATAATCTGCGCCCCGCGATGCAGCCCTCGGTCGAGCTTCAGGACGGATACGAACCCGGCAAGGATGCCAAGGTCAAGGTCGAGCTCGAGGTATTGCCGGACGTTCCCACGCCGTCGATCGACGGTCTGACGCTGGAGCGCCTGACGGTGCCCGCGACCGACGAACAGATCGACGAGCAGGCGCAGAAGCTCGCCGAGCAGCAGAAGCATTTCAAGGACGCCGCCAAGAGCCACAAGGCGAAGGAAGGCGACCAGGTCGTCATGGATTTTGTCGGCAAGGTCGATGGTGAAGCGTTCGAGGGCGGCACCGGCGAGGACATGGCCGTCGAGATCGGTTCGGGCCGCCTGATCCCCGGTTTCGAGGATCAGATCGTCGGCGTGAAGACCGGCGACGAAAAGACCATCAACGTGACCTTCCCCAAGGATTACGGCGCCGAGAACCTGGCGGGCAAGGACGCGACCTTCGACCTGACCATCAAGGCGGTGAAGGTGCCGGGCGAGACCAAGGTCGATGACGACTTCGCCAAGGGGCTTGGCCTCGAAGGCCTCGACCAGCTCAAGGAACTGCTCAAGGGCCAGATCGAGCAGGAGCTCAACGGCCTGACGCGCACGCACATGAAGCGCAAGCTGCTCGATCAGCTCGCCGCGGGGCACGACTTCCCGGTCCCGCCGTCGATGGTCGAGGCCGAATTCAACCAGATCTGGCACCAGCTCGAGCATGAAGCCGAGCATGAGGAAGATCCCGAAGCGGCGAAGAAGGAGCTTGAGAGCGAGCGCGATGAATATCACGCCATCGCCGAGCGCCGCGTCCGCCTGGGTCTGCTCCTGTCCGAGATCGGTCAGGCCAACGGCGTCGAGGTGACGCAGCAGGAAATGAGCCGCCTCATCATGCAGGCTGCCCAGCAGTACGGCCCGGAAGACCGCGAGCGGTTCATCCAGTATGTCCAGCAGGAGCCGATGGCCGCAGCCCAGCTGCGCGCGCCGCTCTATGAGGACAAGGTCGTCGACTTCCTGTTCGAAAAGGCCGAGATCACCGACCGCGAAGTAACGCGCGAGGAGCTGGAAGCCGCGATCGAAGCCGAGGATTCGGCCGAGGGCGAAAAGGCGAAGGCCGCGCCGAAGAAGAAGGCCGCCGCGAAGAAGCCGGCTGCCAAGAAGGCCTCGACCGCCAAGAAGGACGAAGGCGACAAGGCCGAGGCCAAGGCGCCCGCCAAAAAGGCTGCTACCAAGAAGGCCCCAGCGAAGAAGGCCGATGCCGACGAGGACAAGCCTGCCGCCAAGACGCCGGCCAAGAAGGAAGCTGCCAAAAAGGCCCCGGCCAAGGCTGCGGCGACCAAGAAGGCTGCCCCCGCAGCTGCGAAGAAGACTGCTCCCGCAGCCGCGAAAAAGCCGGCGGCGAAGAAACCTGCTGCTAAGAAGCCAGCGGCTAAGAAGGACGCCTGATACCGGGCGGAATATAGGGGGCAGGGGCAATGACCGTAGGCGATCCGCGCATCGCGGTGCTCCTGCCCTGCTATAACGAGGAAGCGGCGATCGCGCAGACGGTCGCCGGCTTCCGCGAGGCGCTGCCGTCGGCGACGATCTACGTCTACGACAACAACAGCGCCGACCGGACGATGGAAACCGCGCGCGAAGCCGGCGCGATCGTCCGCAGCGAACGTATTCAGGGCAAGGGCAATGTCGTGCGGCGCATGTTCGCCGACATCGATGCCGACATCTATGTCATGGCCGATGGCGACGCGACCTATGATGCCGGGGCGGCACCGGCGATGGTCGACCGGCTGATGGCCGAACAGCTCGACATGATTGTCGGAACCCGCGTGCACGAGGCGGCGGATGCGTATCGCCGCGGGCATGTGATGGGCAACCGCATGCTGACCGGTCTTCTCGCGCGGCTGTTCGGGCGCAGTTTCACCGACATCTTTTCCGGCTACCGGGTATTTTCGCGGCGTTTCGTCAAAAGCTTTCCCTCGCTGTCGGAAGGGTTCGAGATCGAAACCGAGATCAGCGTCCACGCGCTCGAACTCAAAATGCCTGTGGGCGAGGTGGAGACACGCTATTTCGCCCGGCCCGAAGGCTCGGCGTCGAAGCTCAGCACCTATGGCGACGGCTGGCGGATCATCCGCACCATCGCCACGCTGTACCGCATCGAACGACCGCTCTGGTATTTCGGTGCGCTTGGGGCGATCCTTGCGCTTGCCGCGATCATCCTCGCCTTTCCGCTGGGCCTGACCTATCTGCATACCGGCCTGGTGCCGCGATTTCCGACCGCGATCCTGGTGACGGGCCTGATGATCCTCGCATCGCTCAGCGGGTTTACCGGGCTGATTCTCGACACCGTCGTTCGCGGGCGCAGGGAGGTGCGCAGGCTCGCCTATCTCGCCCATCCCGCACCTGGAGCGTGAGATTTCTGTCAAGGCCTTGCGCCCGTGCGCGCGAGCGCCGATGTTCGCACTCGGCCAACGAAATAAGAGACCGGATTACATGACCGACCAATTTGATCCCATGAATGCCCTTGTTCCCATCGTCATCGAACAGTCGAGCCGCGGCGAGCGCAGCTTCGACATCTTCTCGCGCCTGTTGCGCGAACGGATCGTGTTCGTGACCGGGCCGGTCGAAGACGGCATGGCGGCGCTCATCACCGCGCAGCTGCTGTTCCTCGAATCGGAAAATCCGAGCAAGGACATCTGGATGTACATCAACTCGCCGGGCGGCGTGGTGACGGCCGGCATGGCGATCCACGACACCATGCAATATATCCGTCCGCGCGTCGGCACGGTCTGCATCGGCCAGGCGGCGTCGATGGGCAGCTTCCTGCTCGCGAGCGGTGAACCGGGGATGCGCGTTGCGCTCAACAATGCGCGCATCATGGTCCACCAGCCGTCGGGCGGCGCGCAGGGCATGGCCTCGGACATCGAGATTCAGGCCAAGGAAATCCTGCGCATCCGCAAGCGGATGAACGACCTGTATTCGAAATATACCGGCCAGCCGCTCGAAAAGATCGAAAAGGCGATGGACCGCGATACCTTCCTCGAAGCCGAGGAAGCAAAGGCGTTCGGGCTGGTCGACGAGGTGTATGAAAAGCGCCCGACCTCGGCTTCGGGCGACGATGCGAAGACCGAAAAGAAGGACGACTGATAGCCCGCGCCGGGCGTCCGCTTTTGCGACAGTGCGCCCGGCGTCAACGCCTTGTTTCAAATTGACGGGTAGACATATTGGCTATCGGCACGGCAGTCTTGCCGATAGAATGCGTGAGTCCGGCGCATGGGCGCGTGTATGAAATGGCGTCCCCGCATGGTAAGGCCGGACTGAAAAGGTAATGTAATTTATGACGAAATTGAGCGGCGGCGATTCGAAGAGCACTCTGTATTGCTCGTTCTGCGGCAAGTCCCAGCACGAGGTCAGGAAGCTGATCGCCGGCCCGACCGTGTTCATCTGCGATGAATGCGTCGAGCTCTGCAACGACATCATCCGCGAGGAAACCAAGTCCGCGCTCGTGTCCAAGAAGGACGGCGGCGTGCCGACGCCGCAGGAAATCTGCGACTTCCTCGACGATTATGTAATCGGCCAGACTCGCGCCAAGCGCGTGCTCTCGGTCGCGGTCCACAACCATTACAAGCGGCTCAACCACGGCGCCAAGGGCGCCGATGTCGAACTGGCCAAGTCGAACATCCTGCTCGTCGGGCCGACCGGCTGCGGCAAGACGTTGCTCGCGCAGACGCTGGCGCGGATCCTCGACGTGCCGTTCACGATGGCTGACGCGACCACGCTGACCGAGGCGGGCTATGTCGGTGAGGATGTCGAGAACATCATCCTGAAGCTGCTTCAGGCGTCGGACTATAATGTCGAGCGCGCGCAGCGCGGCATCGTCTATATCGACGAGATCGACAAGATCACGCGCAAGGCGGAGAACCCGTCGATCACGCGCGACGTGTCGGGTGAGGGCGTGCAGCAGGCACTCCTGAAGATGATGGAAGGCACCGTCGCCAGCGTTCCGCCGCAGGGCGGTCGCAAGCATCCGCAGCAGGAATTCCTTCAGGTCGATACGACCAACATCCTGTTCATCTGCGGTGGCGCGTTCGCGGGCCTGGACAAGATCATCGGCGATCGCCTGCAGCGCAAGTCGATCGGTTTCGGCGCCTATGTCGCCGCACCCGAGGAGCGCCGGATCGGCGAGACGCTCGGTCAGGTCGAGCCCGAGGATTTGCTCAAATTCGGGCTGATCCCCGAATTTGTCGGCCGCCTGCCGGTGGTCGCGACGCTCGAGGATCTCGACACCGCGGCGCTGATCCAGATCCTTACCGAGCCCAAGAACGCGCTCGTCAAACAGTATCACAAGCTGTTCGACATGGAGGGCGTAGAGCTGACCTTCAACGACGATTCGCTGACCGCGATCGCGAAGAAGGCGATCGACCGAAAGACCGGCGCTCGCGGTCTGCGTTCGATCCTCGAAGGGATATTGCTCGACACGATGTTCGACCTTCCCGCGATGGAAGGCGTCGACGAGGTCGTGATCGACAAGGACGTGATCGAGGGCCGCAAGGAACCGGTGCGCGTCTATTCGAAGAAGGATAGCAAGGCGAGCGGCGACGCCGCATGACCGATCGCCGCCCGGCCATGTCGGATATCCGACTGGCCGGGCGGGCCGACCGGGCAGCGCTTGCCGCGATGCTCGCGCGCGCCTTCGCCGACGATCCGGCGTTCAAATACATTTTTCCCAATGCCGCGGACCGCGCAAAACGGTTGCCGCGGCTTTTTTCGTTGATGATCGAAGACGATGCCGGCGCGGGGCTCCAGCTTGTAACGCCCGGCATCGAAGCGGCGACGCTATGGCGCGGCCCCGGCCATGCCGCCACCGGAACGTTCGCGCTGCTGCGTCAGGCGATCCCCCTGCTGCATGCGCTGGGTTTCGCTACGGCGCGTGCGCTCAGGGTCGCGAATGCTATAGAAGCGCATTTTCCCGGCCAACCCTTCTGGTATCTCCACATCGCCGGATGCGCGCCCGAAAAGCAGGGCAGGGGCTTCGGCGGTGCCGTGATCCGCGCCGGGCTGGAGCGCGCCGCTGGACGCCTTCCCGCCTATCTGGAGACGGCGACGGAGAGCAATCTCGGCCTCTATCAGCGCTTCGGCTTTGCCGTTACCGACGAATGGCGCGTCGGCACCGACGGCCCGCGCTTCTGGTCGATGCTGCGAGCGAAGGATGACGGCGGCTAGTCACGGCCGCCATCGGTGGTTTTCAGACTAGCATCTCCCGGTTCGGGCCCATTCAAACCTGGCTTACAGCAACTTCTCGGCCTAGGCCGCGTGGAAAATTCCGATGAGCGCAGCAGCGCTCAGTCGGAGTTGTTCCGCCTAGCTGTTTTGACTGCCCAGCGGACGAGAAGACCAACGCCGACGGCGATGACAGCGGAGGGTATTAAGACTTAGACCAGAAAGCCCTTCTTGCACGCGGTGTCCGGCACGCAGTCGCCCAACGCATCGATAAGGAGCAGAAACATGAAGACAGGAACGCCTAGGAGAGCGGAGGCTATACAACCCCAACGGCCTTCGACTGTCGCCCCACCTCTATATCTGCCATCGGTCATTAGTAGTGAGTAGCCCAATGCTCTGCCTTCGCAAAGAAGCCCGCCCATCGTGATTCAAGGACCAGATTGGGGCGAGGCGCGTCCTGAATGATATACTGCCGATCGAGCCCGAGAACCGTGGTCGCGGTAGGCCGCCCGAGCAGAACCGTTCGATCGTCAACGACATACTCTGGCGGCTTCGGTGCGGAGCGCCATAGCGTGACGTTCCACCAAAAATACGAAAGCTGGAACACCATCTATCGAAGGTTCCGCCGCTGGAGCGAGGCCGGAGTCTGGCAGACCGTGGCGGTAACACTGGCTGAGATTATGGCGGACAGCGGCCACTACAGCATCGACAGCACTACCGTTCGCGCCCATGTCTTGGCAGCGGGCGGAAAAGGGAAGAATCATCAACGCGTTCTTCGCCGCTCGCGGGCGGGCCAGTTCACGTTCTATCCGCAGCCTATGGGAGCGATCACAGCCTCTTTAGCGCTCGCAAACCACGCGCCTAACCCGCAATCATCCGGTCGTGTTGCCATTGCTTGTAGCGTTCGATCGCCGGGTCGCGTTTCAGGATGCGGTTATGGGGATCGACCACGACATGCTCGCCCGCCGGTATCGTAAGCGTGGCGGTGCCGCCGGTCATCGGGAGTTTGCGAATCGAGTCGCCGACCTTCACCTCGACGGGTAGCGGGAAGCGCTTGTCGCCGGGCGTCTTCCACGTCAGCGTCAATCTGTTGCCGTTGCGCGTCTGCATGAGATCGGGCAGCGCCGCCTGCCGCAGATAGACGTCGAAGAACCAGCCATAATCCTTGCCGGTAACTTCGCGCACGATGCGCTCATATTCCCCGGTGGAGCCGTAGCGCGGCCTGAAATTGCCGGGCTTCGGATCGGGGCGGCCATAGACGATGCGCCGCGTCACCTCGAAAAACGCCTTGTCGCCGATGGTATTGCGCAGCGTGTGCAGCATCCAGGCGGCCTTGTTGTAGATATCCTGTCCGGGGCCGCCATTCTTGGTTTCGTAAACCTGTTCCTCGGTCAGTTCGCGGCCCGAGACGATCGGCGCCTGATTCATGATCTTCATGCGCAGGTCGGCCATCATCGTCGCATAGCGCGCTTCGCCATCGCGCCATTCGCCATAGAGCGGCTGCATATAGGTGCCATATCCTTCGTGCAGCCAGTAATCGTCCCAGTTGGCCGCAGTCAGCTGGTTGCCGAACCATTCGTGCGCCAGTTCGTGCTGGAAGATCGTGTCGAAGCCTTCGGGCGTCGCGCGGTAGCCATTGCCATAGGCGTTGATCGTCTGATGCTCCATGCCGAGATAGGGCGTCTCGACAACGCCGACCTTCTCGGCGCCGAACGGATAGGGGCCGATCATCGCCTCGAAGAAATCGAGCGTCGGGGCGAATTCGGCGAACAGCCGCTTCGCGCCTTCGGCATGGCTCGGCAGATACCAGAGCCGCAGCGGGATATGGTTGCCGAAGCGGCTGGCATAGTCGCCGTTCAATTCGTCATAGGGCGCGACGTTCAGTGCGATGGCGTAGGTATTTGGCTGCGCCGCGCTCCAGTTCCAGGTCGTTCGGCCATCGGGCAGGGTGTCGACGCTTTTCAGTACGCCGTTGCTCGGCGCTTTCAGTCCTTCGGGTACTGTGATGTGCAGATCGGCGCGGGCCGGCTCTCCGGTCGGGAAATCGAGGCACGGCCAGAAAAGGTCGCAGCCATAGCCCTCCGCCGTCGTCGCCGCCCATGGCGCGCCGCGCGGCGTCTTCGACCAGACGAAACCATCGTCCCAGGGAGCGTGCACCGCGACGTGCGGTGTGCCGCCATATTCGATCCTGGCGACGACGCTTTCGCCGCGTGCCAGCGGATGCAGCAGTTCGATCGCCAGTCGGCCTTGGGGATTCGACCAGGCGCTGCGCTCGAGCAGGGCACCGTTTATCGAAACCGCGCTGACCGGCAGGTTGCGGTCGAGATCGAGCAGCAGCCGCGTCAGCGGCGCGCGTGCGGTGAAATCCAGCGTCGCGATACCGCTGATCGCTTCGCGGTCGGGAAACACCTCGATCGCCAGGTCGGCATGGTCGAAGCGCAATCGAGCCTGTTCGGGGTCGATCGGCCCGCCCGACCTCGCGGTCTGTTCGGTGATCGGCGGCTGGCCCTTTTCGGGCGGCGTGCCCGCCGTCAGCGGCGTCGCGATCAGCGCGGCACAGGCGAACATCGCGATGCTTTGTTGCCGCGACGATTGATGCCTGCCGCGCGCGCCCCATATAATGTTCAATATTGCCCGTCTGGGTCGCACCGGAGTTTTCATGAAGAAGTCTTATCCCGTTCTGCCGCTTCGCGACATCGTCGTCTTCCCGCATATGATCGTGCCGCTGTTCGTTGGCCGCGACAAGTCGGTCGCCGCGCTGGAAGCGGCGATGGAGGACGACAAGCAGATTTTCCTCGTCGCGCAGCTCGATCCCGGCGAGGACGATCCCGATCGCGAGGACCTTTACGACATCGGCGTCTCGGCCGAGGTGCTGCAATTGCTGAAGCTGCCCGATGGTACGGTCCGCGTGCTCGTCGCGGGTAAGGAGCGCGGTTCGCTCGACGAGATCGAGGTGACCGGCGATTACCTGACCGCGCATGTCCAGCCGGTCGAGGAGAAAGAGGCCGACGGCGCCGAAGTGCAGGCGCTGATGCGGTCGGTCGTCGATCAGTTCGAAAACTACGCCAAGCTCAATCGCAAGCTGCCTTCCGAAACCGCGGTCCAGCTCGGCGAACTGGAAGAGGCGTCGCGGCTTGCCGATGCGGTGGCCGCCAATATCGCGATCAAGGTCGCCGACAAGCAGACGCTGCTCGTCGAGCGCGATCCGGCCAAGCGGCTGGAGATGGTCTATGCCTTCATGGAGGGCGAGCTCGGCGTCCTGCAGGTCGAAAAGAAGATCAAGGGCCGCGTGAAGCGTCAGATGGAAAAGACGCAGCGCGAATATTATCTCAACGAACAGCTGAAGGCGATCCAGCGCGAGCTGGGCAACGAGGGCGAGGAAGGCGAGGGCGACGAGATCGCCGAGCTGACCGCCAAGATCAACAAGCTCAAGCTTTCGAAGGAAGCCAAGGCCAAGGCGCAGGCCGAGCTGAAGAAGCTGAAGACGATGGCGCCGATGTCGGCTGAAGCCACCGTCGTGCGCAACTATCTCGACGTCCTGCTGGGCCTTCCCTGGGGCAAGAAGTCGAAACTGAAAAAGGATCTGGTCGAGGCGGAAAAGGTACTCGATCAGGACCATTATGCGCTGGAAAAGGTCAAGGATCGCATCCTCGAATATCTCGCGGTTCAGGCGCGCACCAACAAGCTGAAGGGGCCGATCCTTTGCCTCGTCGGCCCTCCCGGTGTCGGCAAGACCTCGCTCGGCAAGTCGATCGCGCGCGCGACCGGACGCGAGTTCGTCCGCCAGTCGCTGGGCGGCGTGCGCGACGAGGCCGAGATTCGCGGCCACAGGCGGACCTATATCGGTTCGCTGCCAGGCAAGGTGGTATCGAACCTGAAAAAGGCCGGCACGTCGAACCCGCTGTTCCTGCTCGACGAGATCGACAAGCTCGGCCAGGATTTCCGCGGCGATCCGGCTTCGGCGCTGCTCGAGGTGCTCGACCCCGAACAGAACAACAAGTTTCAGGATCATTATCTCGAGATCGACGTCGATCTGTCGGACGTGATGTTCGTGACCACCGCGAACACACTCAACCTGCCGCAGCCGCTGCTCGACCGTATGGAGATCATCCGGCTCGAAGGCTATACCGAGGACGAGAAGGTGGAGATCGCGCAGCGGCACCTGATCGCCAAGCAGGTCGAGATGCACGGACTGAAGGACGGCGAGTTCGAGCTGACTGAGGCAGGGCTTCGCGACCTGATCCGCTATTATACGCGCGAAGCGGGCGTCCGTACGCTCGAGCGCGAGATCGCCAAGCTGGCGCGCAAGGCGCTTCGCCAGATCCTCGAGAAGAAGGTCGAGAGTGTCACCGTGACGCCCGAAAACCTCCACGAATTCTCGGGCGTGCGCAAATACCGCTTCGGCATTGGCGAGGAGGAGCACCAGATTGGTGCGGTCACCGGGCTCGCCTGGACCGAGGTCGGCGGCGAGCTGCTGACGATCGAATCGGTCACGGTTCCCGGCAAGGGCGGCATCAAGACGACCGGCAAGCTGGGCGACGTGATGAAGGAGTCGGTCGAAGCGGCGATGAGCTTCGTGAAGGCGCGCGCGCCGACTTACGGCGTGAAGCCGAGCCTGTTTGCGCGCAAGGACGTCCATGTCCACCTGCCCGAAGGTGCGGTGCCCAAGGATGGCCCCTCGGCGGGTATCGGCCTCGTGACCTCGATCGTCTCGACGCTGTCGGGCGTGCCGGTTCGCAAGGATGTGGCGATGACCGGCGAAGTAACGCTTCGCGGTCGCGTGCTTCCCATCGGCGGGTTGAAGGAAAAGCTGCTGGCCGCGCTTCGCGGCGGGATCAAGACCGTGCTCATCCCGCAGGAAAATGAGAAGGACCTTGTCGAGATCCCGGCGAATATCAAGGAAGGCCTCGAGATCATCCCCGTCGGCCATGTCGACGAGGTGCTCAAGCTCGCATTAACCGAGTCGCTGGAGCCCATCGACTGGACCGATGCCGACGAGCTTGCGGCCCAGCCACCTGCCGGCGTGGGGGGTGTCGGGGGCATGATGCACCACTAACACCATCTTTTTTCGTCGAATTGGCGCAAAATCCGCGGAATTGCTTTGACTCTGGGGTCGCGAGCCGCCTTACTGCGCCACCGGCCCAAGCGCCGTGAAAATTTTTAATCGCAGTACCGTGTAACAAGACAGGGGTGCAGAAAGACATGAACAAGCAGGAATTGATCGGACAGGTCGCCGACCACTCGGGCCTCAGCAAGGGCGATGCCAGCAAGGCGGTGGAAGCAGTTTTCGATTCGATCACGGGCGCGCTCAAGAAGGGCGACGAGGTCCGTCTCGTTGGCTTCGGCACTTTCTCGGTCAGCAAGCGCAAGGCTTCGACCGGCCGTAATCCGCGTACCGGCGAGCCGATGACCATCAAGGCGTCGACCCAGCCGAAGTTCAAGGCCGGCAAGGGCCTGAAGGACGCGGTCAACTAATCAATTTCGATTTGGCGTAACGCCATACTGGACAAGGGACGGGTGCCGGATTAGAGGCACGCGTCCTGTCCGCCCCAACGGTGGGCATTGGGCGCGTAGCTCAGTGGTAGAGCACTGTGTTCACACCGCAGGGGTCGCTGGTTCAATCCCAGCCGCGCCCACCAGTTAAGACAAGGCCCGCACGGATCCATTCCGGCGGGCCTTTTCTGTTGTTCGTGTCTGTGAACCGCCTAGGCGGAAACTCTACCGGGCGAAGGTGAAGCGGGGTTTGTCGCCCTGCTGTTCGGCATGCATCGCTTCGGATCGGATTACCGTCTTTGCGGTTGCCGAGGATATGTCGATCGCCATGGCGAACTGGACACCGGCGCGTGATCCTTCGATCCAGCGAACGGTCGATCCGACGCATTCAAGGTCGCCAACGGTGATGAGCACCGTTTCTCCGCGTTTGAATGCCTGCGCGGTGTCGATACATGCGCCGTTGCGCGAAATGTTGCGGACGCGGTGCTTGCTCGTTTCCTTCGCGCCAAAGCGTTCGACCAGCGCCGAGAGAAAGACGTTGTGACGAATCTCACGACGGGCGTTGGCGGGCTGCATTGGTATCTCTTGATACGGGTCAAGTTAATGAACCGTAAGCGGGGTTCAGCAAACGCGCCTTGCGATGAAATTTTTTGACGCGCACCATTCTGCTCTGCGACTGAACGGAGGGGGATGGAATGGCGCGTATTTTGACACTGGTTGCGGCACTGATCGTCGCAATCGCGACGATCCTGCCATTGCATGCGCAAGAAGCGCATCGCGCGGTGCTTCTCATTCCCGATCGCGTGTTCGACGGCGAGGCGATGCATTCCGGCTGGCGCGTCCTGGTGCGGGGCGAGACGATTGCGGAGGTAGGGCCCCGGGTCGCAGCGCCGGTGGATGCCGAAACGGTTCCACTGCCCGGGACGACCTTGATGCCGGGGCTGATCGATCTGCATGTCCATCTGTTCCTCCACCCCTACAATGAAACCAGTTGGGACGATCAGGTGCTGGCAGAGCCGGTGAGCCTGCGAACCGCGCGCGCGGTGGCGGCTGCGCGCAGGACGCTGATGGCGGGGTTCACGACGGTTCGCGATCTGGGGACGGAAGGGGCGGGCGACGCCGATTACGGCCTCAAGCTGGCGATAGGGCAGGGCATCGTGCCGGGGCCAAGGTTGCTGAGCGCCAATCGCGCGATCGTCGCCACCGGCGCCTATGGCCCGCGTGGTTATGCGTTCGAGGCGCCGAAGGGAGCGGAGGAAACCAGCGGCAGCGACATTGTCGCAACCGTCCGGCGGCAGATCGGCCACGGTGCCGACTGGGTGAAGCTCTATGCCGATTACCGCTGGGGCGCGGGCGAGGCCAGCCGACCGACCTTCTCGCTGGAGGAAATGAAGGCGGCGGTCGCAGCCGCGCATGACGCCGGGCGCAAGGTCGCCGTACACGCATCCACCGCGGAAGGGATGCGTCGCGCCGTCCTGGCGGGGGCCGACACGATCGAACATGGCAATGACGGCACGGCCGAAATTTTTGCCTTGATGGCGAAGCGCGGCATACCACTCTGCCCGACGCTGGCGGCAAGCGACGCGATCGCGCGCTATCGCGGCTGGAGCGGCAGCGATCCGATCCCCGAGGCGATCCGGCGAAAGAAGGCAAGTTTCGCGGCTGCACTGAAGGCTGGCGTACCGATGTGCGTGGGCGGGGACACAGGTGTTTTCCCGCACGGCGACAATGCTCGCGAGATGGAATTGATGGCGGCGTGGGGAATGGCGCCGGAGGCCGTGTTGCGCGACGCGACATCGGGAAATGCGGCCATTCTCGGCATGGGCGACCGCATCGGCAAGATCGCACCGGGGCTGCTGGCGGATCTGGTTGCCGTCGAGGGCAATCCGGCAACCGATATGACGGCGCTACGCAGCGTTACGCTGGTGATGCAAGGCGGTAGCGTCGTCCGCCGGTAAGCGAAGCAACAAGACCCGGTGCGACCGACAACGGCCGCACCGGGCAGGGGGCATCAGAGGTCGAGGCTGAGGCCGATCGTACCGGAGGTGCCGCGCTTGTAGCGGTTCCAGTAGATGCGGTTGTCTCCGCTCTGCTGATATTCCTTGTACTTGGTGCCCGTGATGTTGCGGATATCGAGCTTCAGCTTGAAGTTGATGCCTGCGACATGGACGGCCTGACGAGCGACGAAATCGAGCGTGAAGCCCGGATATTCGTAGATGTCGGGCTGGTTCTGCGGACCGCGCGCGGTCAGGCGCTTGCTGGCATAGTTCAGGATGAACGTCTGCTGCGAAAGGTCCGCCTTGTCTTCCAGGCCGATCTGCAGGTTGGCGACATGGTCCGACTGCCCGGTCAGCGGCCGCCCGTCGAGGAACAGGTTGGTCGCCGGGATGACGGTGCCGTTGTTGTTGATCGTCGTATCGCCGTCCGCGACCTTCACCACCGAATGCGAGTAGGTGTAGTTCGCGTTGAGCGCGATCCGACGGGTGTCGAACAGGTTGAAATATTTCTGCAGTTCGAACTCGGCGCCGTACAGATCGGCCTTCGGCGCGTTGCCGAAGCTCGAACGGACCTCGGTGTCGTTCTGCAGGAAAAGATATTGTTCGATCGGCTTGTCGATGCGCTTGTAGAAGCCGGCGAGCGAGACGTGCTGGTCACGCGCGAAATACCATTCGTACCGGGCTTCCGCGTTGTACAGCTGACTGTCGACCAGGAACGGGTTGCCCGTATAGGTGCGGTTCGCCTCCGGATCGTAATAGAGCTGATAGAGCAGCTCGCGGAACTGCGGCCGGGCGATCGTCTTCGATGCGCTCAGTCGGACCTGCATATCGGAGTCGAGTGCCCAGGTAAGGGTCGCCGACGGCAGCCAGTAATCCTTGTCGATCTTGTTGGAGATCGAGCCCGCACCACGCGAATTGGCCT
Organism: Stakelama marina; assembly: GCF_018122655.1. Classification (GTDB taxonomy): domain Bacteria; phylum Pseudomonadota; class Alphaproteobacteria; order Sphingomonadales; family Sphingomonadaceae; genus Sphingomonas; species Sphingomonas marina. The sequence continues at coordinate 1,156,794 of NZ_JAGRQC010000001.1, read as the reverse complement.
GGGTAACGAGCTGCTTGGCGGTTTCGAAACGGACGCCCACGTCGAGGTTGATCGCGTCGTTCGCCTGCCACTTGCCCTGGATATAGGCGGCCTGATTGGTGAAGCTCGAATTGAACGCGCTGTTCGGTTCGAGGTCGTTCAGCACCACGCCGTAATAGTCGATCACCGTCGGTTCGAGCAGGTAATCGGGGCGGAACAGCGAAACCGGGCCCGGATTCTGGAAGTTGCCGAAGCCGTCGGGCGTGCGGTTGGTCAGCGAATATCCGAAATTGTAGCGCGTCGAGGTGCGCCGCGAGTCGGTATACGCCATGCCGGTGACGATCTTCAGGCCATATGCCGCGTCGATCGTGAAATCGAGCCCGCCCGACCAGAGGTTCTCGTTCAGCCGCGAGAATGCGACCGAAGCGGCACCCGACGAATTGTCGAGCACGTTGACGTACAGGCCTTCATACGGGCCGGCGCGCACCTTCGAATAGGTGAAGCTCGTTTCGTACGGCGAGCGCCGCTTCGAATTGGCATAGCCGATACGGACATCGACATCGACGGGGTCGAACTTGAACTCACCGACGAGCTGCGAGTCGATCAGCTGGCGTTCGAACCAGGCAGTGTCCTGAATGATGCTGTCGAGATTTTCGTAATTGTTGCGGCCCGAGGCAATCCGCGCCTGCTTCAGCGTGTCGCGGATATACAGGTTGGTCCAGCGAATCTTGTTCCGCCCGAATTCGAGACCGAAACCCAGCAGGCCGTTCGCGACGATATGGTTGTCGGTGATGACCCGGTCGTAGCTCAGGCTTGGCTGAGTCAGCGCTGCATCCTGCGCGGTTTGTTGCAACGTTTCGCGCGTGCGCCAGTCGTTGCTGTACCCTGCGCTCGCCAAAATGCCGAGCCGGGTCGCGCCGATATCGACCGACGTGCCGCCCGTAATATTTGCCGCGGTGTTGATCGGGATGTTCTTGTTGCGTTGAACAACTGCCGTGCGACCGAGCACAAGCTGTTTCGCGACATCGGCCTTGTTAGCATAGCTGGTGACCGGTTCCCCGCTTGAGATAAAGTCACGAAGTGCAGGGGGCGTGTCGCGCTGTCCGTTGTCGAAGCCGGTCCAATCCCAGGGGCTGCCGAAATAGGTATAGCCGAGCTGGCCGGTGGTGATGGTGTCGCCGCCAATGCTGCCACCGACGTCGAGGAAGCTTTCCTTCGGCGTCGCATCGGTCGTCAGGTTGATGACGCCGCCGCCGAATTCGCCGGGGAAGTTGGCCGAATAGCTCTTCTGCACGAATGCCGAAGCAATGACCGTCGAAGGGAAGATGTCCAGCGGAACCGCGCGCTTCAAAGGCTGCGGGCTGGGCAGCGGAAGACCGTTGAGCAGCGCCAGCGAATAGCGATCGCCAAGGCCGCGGACATAGACATAGCCGTTGCCGACAACGCTGAGGCCGGTGACGTGCGACAGCGCGCCGGCAATGTCGCCTTCGCCGGTGCGCGCAATGTCTTCCGACGACAGGACGGAAACGACCTGATCGGCCGACCGTTCGATATTGGCGTTGCGCCGGCCGGTGACGACGATGGCCGCACCCGGGATCGACACGTCGGTCTGCTGCTGCGCATCGTCAGCCGCCTGGCTGGCTTCGGGGGCGGGGGTCGGAACCGCCGTCGTATCGCTCGGCGGCGGAGTGGTAGTGGTGCTTTGCGCATGGGCGGCGACCGGCGCGATAAGCGCCGAACTCGCGAGTAGCAGGCGGGCAAGCGCCGGCATGGTTTTCATTGTTCTGACCCCCTGGGTATCAAGCCGAAAGGGGGCGGAACCATGCCAAGCATGTCCCGCCCCCGACACACGGTAGTGATTTAGCTGGTGTAGATCGGAAGCGCGGTGCACTCGCTTTCGCCGCCACCGAAATCGGCGGTCGAGCTGTAGCAGGTCCAACCCTGATACCAGGTGTCGTTCGCGTCCTTGACCGCACCGACATAATCGGTCTTGTCGAAGAAGCTGCCGAGCTGGGTCGGGTCGTAAGCGGTGACCGCCTGTTCGTTGCTGCCGTCGATGAACAGGTTGACCAGGCTGAGCGTGAACGATGCGTCGTTGTTGTTCGAACCCGAACCGAAGATCGCAGCCACGTCGGCGTTCGTGGGTTGGTTCGCATTATCGGCAGCCGACTTCGTCGGGTCTCCGCCGATGAAGGGCGGCGTTCCGCATGCCATCACGACCGAATGGAAGACCGGCGCGCCGGCCTCGTCGATATTTGCATCGGGGGTCGTGGAAGCAGTCTGCGCGCCGCTGATACGGAGGCAGGAATTATCCGCGCTGGAAACCACACCGTTTACCATCGTGTAATCGGTGCCGCCACGAAGCAGCATGGTCGCCTGATCGGAATTGTTCGGAGCGCGGTCGATGAAGGTGAAGTTCGCGAGCTTCGTGTTCTGACGGGGAATGTCAGTCTGAGCGGAATTGTCGGTGTCGGCTTCGATCATCGCGTCGCCGATGCCCGGGCGCTGGATCGCGAGGACATACTGGAGCTGCGCCTTCACACCCGTATCGGTGTCGAGATTGTCATCCTCGGCGCCGACCGAAACGAAATACTTCATGCGCGGATGGCCGCCGAACATTTCGACCGCGTCGTCCGAGCTGTTGAACGACATGATGTGGTCGAGCTGCGTACCCGTGCCCTGACCTTCGAGCGTCAGCGACTGGAGTTCGTTGCCCTGCGAAAGGACATAGCCCGAATAGCGGATCTGGACATAGCTCAGCTTGCCGCTCGAATCGTCGTTCGAAGCGCCGCCGTACAGCGCGTCGCTGATGGCGCCTTCGGTCTGACGTTCGCAGCCGACCGTGCCCGGCGTCGCGTTCGTGTCCTTACAGTCGGTGATCGGCGCGCGGCCAAGCAGCACGACGCCGCCCCACTGCTGCGAAGAACTGTCGGTGTTCAGGCCGAGGATGTTGTCGCGGCTGGTGAAGATGATCGGCTTGGTCGCCGTGCCAACTGCGTTGATCTTGTTGCCGCGGTTGACCGCGAGCCACGAAACGCCGGTGCCGCCGTAAACGATGACGCCCGGTTCGATGGTGAGCGTGACGTTGGTGTCGTTCGCGCTGGCGGTCGGGCCGCCATCGGTGCCGACATCGACGCGGCCGCCGAGCTGGTACACGACGCCCTGAATATAGGGCAGGGTGATGCTCTTGTTGATGCGCGCCGGAAGCGTGCAGACCCGGTAGCTGCCGGTGTTCGGGTTGGTGATCGTGCCGTCGTCGGTCAGGCCCTGCGGATCGGCGATCGTCGGGCAACCCGAAGCAGCAGTGATCTTTGCAGTCGGGGTCGGGGTCGGGCTCGGCGACGGAGTCGGAGCGGGCGGATTGTTGATCGTGATGTTGCCGCCGGCACCCGGCGAGGCGATGTCGTTTGCACCGTTACACGCGCTGAGCGCGGCGAGCGAAGCGCCCGCCACCAGCAGGCGGTGCAGATTACGATTGAGCATGTTCCCTGTCTCCATCCCTTGGATGGTCCGTCGATCGGACCCGCAGAATATGTTGAAGCGGGCGCGAGTCAGCTTTCGTCCTCGCCCCCTTCGAGGCCGCACCTAGGGACGCTGTGTGACAGGCTTGTTGTCGTTAAATGACGGTCGAGAGACTCTTATGTGACGCTATCGTTACAACACTCCGAAACCGGCATGAAGTCGGGCTTTTATCGCTCACCAGCCCCAGGGGCGTTCGCGAAACCATTTTGTGATGACGTATTTCAGTCCGCTGCGCACCTTCATCGCATGGTGCAGCGTCGTAGGGTTGGGGGTGCCGTCGAGGCGAAGGTTGCTCCAGGCGAGGAGCTTGCCGGTTTCGGGCTTCACGATCTTGTCGATCGCCTTGAACCGCGTGGCGCCGCCTGCGTTCGGCTCGTTGAGGTAGATCATCGCCGTCCAGGTGCGCTGGCCGGCGACGCTGCAATATTTCTCGTAGTCGAGGCCGCTCGGTTCGAAATAGTCGGTATGCGCCTTGAACTCCTGACCGACATCATAGCGTTGCCCCTGGACCGGCTCACCATGCGCGGGGTCGATGCCGATGAACCGATTGATGCGCGCCTCTACCTCGGCAACCGCTGGCTCGTCCGAATCGAGGTCGCAGGTTTCGCTCGTGCGGAAGGTCGGGTCGCCATTCGAATCGCCGATGGTGGAAGGGCGGCGCTTCGTGTCGATCAGCGCCATCAGATCGCGACAAAGCTTCGGTTCCAGGAACTGCTTGCGGATGAACAGCGTCAGCTTGGGGCTTGGCACCTTCTGAACGCCTTCCTGCCGACCGATATGGTCGATGACCGGCTCTGCAGGGTAGCCCGAACCGAGATTGATCGGTTCGACGGTTTGGTTCGTCTGTTCCATGCTGCGTATCTGCACGTTCGCGTCGCGTAATTCCAGCGCTGCCCGGCGCGCTTTTTTGATCCCACGGGCGCTTTCCGGGTGGCGTTGCCGCACGAAGATTGCTTTGCGTGGTTTACTGTGCCTGATATGCTTGACGGCACGGCAAACATGCCGCTAAGCGCGCGGCTTCACGGCGATCGTAGCTCAGCTGGTTAGAGCACTGGTTTGTGGTACCAGGGGTCGTGGGTTCAAGTCCCATCGGTCGCCCCATCATTCCCGCGCAACAAATCCGGATCATCGACAGTGTCTATCGACTGGGGCTTTCCCGACTTCGACGACCATGAAGGCGTCCACCTGTTCACCGACAGCGAGTCCGGGCTCCAGGCGATTATCGCGGTTCATTCGACCCATCTCGGTCCGGCGGCGGGCGGCGTGCGCTTCTGGCATTATGCCGATCCGGGCGCTGCGATTACCGATGCGCTGCGTCTGTCGCGCGGAATGAGCTTCAAGAATGCGATGGCCAACTTGCCGATGGGCGGCGGCAAGGGCGTCGTCATCGCCGAAAATCCGGGCGACACGATCACCACCGCGCAGCTCGAGGCATTCGGCCGCGCGGTCGAATCGCTCGCCGGGCGCTACGTCACCGCCGAAGATGTCGGCATGTCGGAAGCGCGGATGAAGGTCATCGCCACGCAGACCAGCCATGTTTCGGGCCTGCCGGTGGGGGAGGGCGCCGCCGGGGGCGATCCGGGGCCGTTCACGGCCAAGGGCATCTATCTGGGCGTGAAGGCTGCGGCGAAGCGCGCGCTGGGCGCCGATGACATGAAGGGCGTTCATGTCGCGATCCAGGGGCTGGGCAGCGTCGGCGGCGGTCTGGCGAAGCTGCTGGCGAAGGACGGCGCGAAGCTCACGCTTGCCGACGTCAATGCCGACCGGGCAAAGGCGCTGGGCGAGGAGCTGGGCGGCGAAGTTGTCGCGCCCGATGCCATCCTGGGCGTCGAAGCCGATATCGTCAGCCCGAACGCGCTCGGCGCGATCCTGACCGAGGAATCGATCGCGGCGTTGAAGTGCAAGGCGGTTGCAGGCGGCGCGAACAACCAGCTTGCCCGGCGCGAACATGGCAAGATGCTGCACGACCGCGGTATCCTGTACGCGCCCGATTACGTCATCAATGCCGGCGGCATCATCAATGTCGGGCTCGAATATCTTGGGCAGGGCGACCGCGCCGAGGTCGAGGCGCGGATTGCGCGCATTCCCGACCGCCTGATCGAGGTGTGGGACGAGAGCGCAAGCTCCGGCGCGCCCGAATCCGAAGTGGCCGACACCATCGCCAAGCGACTGATCGGGCGCGGCTGAGGGCGCGTCCTCATGCGGGCGAATACCTAGTGGAAATGCACGATAATTTCGCCTAACCAGCCAGCGACGTGCCGAGCATCCACGCCCTAGCCAATCCAACGCGTTTTCTGAAGATCGCGCGTCCCGCAACGCCGGTCTGTTTCTGGTCGGGCGTCGCGCTGATGCTGTTCGCGGCATGGGGCGGGCTCACCCGGACACCGCCCGATTATCTGCAGGGCGAGACCGTTCGCATCATGTATATTCATGTCCCAGCCGCCTGGCTCGGCCTTGGCGGCTGGGCGGGGCTTGCCACGGCGAGCTTTGTCTATCTCGTCTGGCGCCATCCGCTTGCTGCGCTGGCAGCGCGCGCAATTGCGGTGCCCGGCGCCCTGTTCACCGCATTATGTCTCGTCACCGGTTCGATCTGGGGGCGGCCGACCTGGGGAACCTGGTGGCAATGGGACGGGCGGCTGACGTCGATGTTGCTGCTCTTCTTCGTCTATCTTGCCTATCTCGCGCTCAACCGCGCCGATGCCGAGCGCGGCGGCGATGGGCGCATCCCGGCGCTTTTCGGTATCGCGGGGTCGGTGCTTCTGCCGATCATCCATTATTCGGTGGTGTGGTGGAACACGTTGCATCAGGGACAAAGCATCGGCCTGACCGGTTCGACGATCGACGCGTCGATGCTATGGCCGCTATGGTATGCGATGGCTGGCTTCACCCTGTTTTTCACCGGTATCGTGCTGATGCGGATGCGGACCATGCTGGCCGTGCAAAAGGTCGAGGCGCGGATGCGCCGGATGGCGCGCGGATGAACCCCTGGCCCTTTGTTGCCGCGGCCTATGTGCTGACGGCCATTGCCGGCGCCGCTATCGCGTTCGCGAGCTGGCGCTCGATGGTGGTCGCCGAGCGCGCGGCAGAGGAGCTGCGACGCAGATGAAGGCGAAACATCAGCGCTTGACGCTCGGGCTGCTCGCGGTCGCGGCGATTGTGGGCGCTGCCGTCCTCGCACTGTCGGCGCTTCGCGACCAGGCATCCTTCTTCTATTCGCCGAGCGACCTCGCGCGCGACCATGTTTCCACCGACAAGCATATCCGGCTGGGCGGCATGGTGGTGACGGGATCGGTCGCGAAATTGTCGGATGGCGTGACCACGCGCTTCGCCGTTACCGACAATGTCGACCAGATTACGGTCGTCTATCGCGGTATCCTGCCTGATCTTTTCCGTGAGGGCAGCGGCGTCGTTGCCGAAGGGCATCTGGCACCCGGCGGCGGGTTCGTCGCCGACAATATCCTCGCCAAGCATGACGAGCGATACATGCCGCCGCAGGTCGCCGGTGCGATGCACAAGACGAAATCGCTCGACAAATGATCGCAGAGGCCGGTCTTGCCGCGCTGTGGATCGCCGCCGCGCTCGCGCTGCTTCAGCTGGCGCTTGCGGTTACCGGCATCCGCTTCGACCGCGATGATCTGAGCGCGGCGATCCGCCCCGTGGCGATCGCGCAGGGCGTTCTGACCGCGCTGGCAATGCTGTTGCTGATCGCCGTGTTCACGCGGTCGGACATGTCGGTGCTGCTGGTCGCCGAAAACAGCAACTCGATGAAGCCGATGATCTACAAGATCGCCGGCGCATGGGGAAACCATGAAGGGTCGATGCTGCTGTGGGTGACCATATTGGGCATCGCGGGCGGCGCGGTCGCGCTGTTCGAAAAACGCCTCGAGCCGCGTACGCTGACGGCGACATTGGGCGCGCAGGCGCTGATCGCGATGGGGTTTTACGCCTTTCTGCTGATCTCCTCCAATCCGTTCGCACGCATCTGGCCGCCGCCGGCGGACGGGCAGGGGCTCAACCCGCTGTTGCAGGACCCCGGCCTCGCCTTCCATCCGCCGACGCTGTATTTCGGTTATGTCGGGCTTTCGGTGGCCTTTTCCTTCGCGGTCGGTGCGCTGGTGATGCGCGACGTCGGCCCCGCCTTCGCCCGCGCGATGCGGCCCTGGGTGCTGGGTGCCTGGATTTTCCTGACGCTCGGCATCACGGCCGGCAGCTACTGGGCCTATTACGAGCTCGGCTGGGGCGGCTGGTGGTTCTGGGACCCGGTCGAAAACGCGTCGCTGATGCCGTGGCTCGCGGCGACCGCGCTGCTTCATTCGGTAACGGTGCTGGCGACACGCGACGGGTTGCGCGCCTGGACGATCATGCTCGCCGTCGTCGCCTTTTCGATGTCGATGATCGGCACCTTCCTCGTCCGCTCCGGCATCCTGACCAGCGTTCACAGCTTCGCCGTCGATCCCGAGCGCGGCACGTTCATCCTCGCGCTGCTCGCGATCTATATCGGCGGTGCGCTTGCGCTTTTCGGATGGCGGATCGGCACCGTCCGGGCGGGCAATACCTTCGAGCTGGTCAGTCGGGAAGCCGGGCTGGTCGCCAACAACCTGCTGCTGTCGGTGATGCTTGGCATCGTGCTGATCGGCACGCTCTATCCGCTCGTCGCGCAGGCGATGGGGGTACAGCTTTCGGTCGGCAAACCCTTTTTCGACAAGACCGTCGGGCCGTTCGCGCTCGTGCTCGTGGCGTTGCTATATGCCGGGCCGCTGCTCCGCTGGCGCCGCGACCGGGTGCAGGCGGTGTTCAACCGGCTGACCGTGCCGATTGCGATCGCCGCGCTGGCGATTGCAGGAATCTTCGTGCTCGCACCGCGGGCGGGCATCCTGCCGACGCTCGGACTCGGGCTGGCGGCGGGGCTTGCGGCGGCCAGCGTGGCGCCGCTGTGGAAGCGCGACCTGCGCCGGACACCGTTGTTCACCTATGGCATGGTTGTCGCGCATCTCGGCGTCGCGGTCAGCCTGGCGGGCATGGCTTCGGACAGCGCCTTCACCGTAGAGCGGCTGGTCGCCGTTCGCGTCGGGCAAGCTGTGCAGGTTGGGCCGTACAGCGTAACGCTGAAAGGCCTGAAACCTGCGGTAGGTGAGAACTGGTCGGCGATCGAGGGCGTGCTGGAGGCGCAGCGCGGTGACGGTGCACCGTTCCCGATGGGGCCCCAACAACGGTTCTTCTCCGCGCCGCCCACCGTCACCAACGAAGCCGCGATAAAGACCGTGTTCGACGGGCAGCTCTATACGACGCTGGGTGATGCCGACGGGCAGGGGCGGCGGCAGCTGCGGTTGTGGTGGAAGCCGTTCGTCACGCTCATCTGGCTGGGCGGTGGACTGATCGCGCTGGGCGGGCTGCTGTCGCTGCTCGGCAGGCTGCTTCGCGAGACCCGCAGCGCCCGCCGTGCTCGAAAACGGGCGCGCGAAGAAGCGGACTGGGGTGAGGAGGCCTGGACATGAAGGTGACGCGCATCCTCATCTGGCTACCGCTTGCGCTGTTCGCGATATTGCTCGTCGTGGTCGCGACGGGAATCGTCAAGCCCGGCGACCGCACGATCCATTCGCGCATGGTCGGAAAGCCGCTTCCCGCCTTTACGTTGAAGCCGATGGTCGCGAACAAGCCCGGCCTGTCTCCACAGGGGTTTCGTGAGGGTGGGCCGAGATTGCTCAACGTCTTCGCGACGTGGTGCATTCCCTGCATCGCCGAGGCGCCCGAGCTGATGGAGTTGAAAAGGCGCGGCGTCGCGATCGACGCGGTCGCCGTGCGGGACACACCCGGCGATGTGCGTAAATTCCTGGCGCGGCATGGCGACCCCTATGCCCGCATCGGCGACGATGCGAAGGGCGAGGTTCAGCTCGAAATCGGGTCGTCGGGCGTGCCCGAAACCTTCGTGATCGACGGGCAGGGCAAGATCGCGATGCAGCATATCGGCGCGATCCGTCGCGACGATATTCCCGACATCATGGCTGCGCTGGAGCGCGCGAAATGAACCGGTTTGCGATATTGTGCGCGGTTGCGCTCGTGGCGGCCGGGCCGGCGCTGGCCGACACGTCGCGCCCGCCCGTCGACTACGCCAATACACAGCTTTCCGACCCGCGTCAGGAAGCGCAGGCAAAGGCGCTGATGGAAGAGTTGCGGTGTCTCGTCTGTCAGGGGCAATCGATCGCCGACAGCGATGCCGACATGGCGGGCGATATGCGTGCGCTGGTCCGCCGACGGATCGCCGCGGGGGAGAAACCCGACGCAATCCGGCAATGGCTGATCGACCGTTATGGCGACTATGTGACTTATGACCCGCCGTTCGACTGGCTGACGGCGCCGCTATGGCTGACACCGATCGTGCTGGTCGCGCTCGGCCTGCTCCTCGCTCGCCGCAGCCTGAAGCGAAGGGGGCGGAACTGATGGGGTGGGTGATGCTCGCCGCAATCGGGATCGCCACGGTCGCGTTGCTGTGGCTGCTTGGCGTGCCGCGCACCCTTTGGATGTTCGCCGGCGCGGCAGTGATGCTGGGGGCGACCGGATATGCGTTGCAGGGAAGCCCGATGCTGCCCGGCCATCCGGTATCGCGCGAGGCGGAGATTCGCGAGATCGATCAGGGGCTGCTCGAGCTTCGCCACCAGATGTTCGGACATATCACCTTTGCCAACGCCTATCTGGTCGCGTCCGATGCGCTGGCCCGTGCCGGGCGCACCAGGTCGGCGGTCAGCGTAGTGCTGGGCGGTATCCGCCACTCGCCGCGCGACATCGCGTTGTGGACCGGACTTGGCCTTGCCTATACCGAGCACGACGATGGCTATGTGTCGCCGGCTGCCAGGATGGCGTTCGAACATGCGATCGAACTGGCGCCAGGCCATCCGGGTCCGCCCTTCTTTTACGGCATGGCGCTTGTTCGGGCAGGCGAATTTGCCGCGGCGCGGCCCTATTGGCAGCGTGCCGTGCAGCTTGCGCCGAAGGACGCCAAATACCGCGATGGGTTGAGGCTGCGGCTGCAATTGCTCGATCAGTTTCTCGCCGCCGAAAACGGAAACCCCTAAGGCGCGTGTTAACCCTTTGGCCCTAGGGTGCCGGGATGTTCACCGCGTCTCCGCTTCCCCCTCGGCAGCCTAAGTTTCCTGACCTGCTGCTGCTTGCGGTCACCTATTTCATTGCCGCGTCGGCGACGATCGTTTCGACACGTTTCGGCGGCGGTGTCGCGTGTCTTTGGATCGCGTCACCGATTCTCGTTGCCTATCTGACCCAAACCGAACCGAAAAACTGGTGGCCGCCGCTGATTGCCTGCGCGATCGCAAGCTGGCTTGCGACCGCGCTGTTCGGGTTTGGGGTCGCCGCGGCGCCGGCCTTTTCCGTAATCAACATGGCCGAATCGGCGCTGGCGGCATGGCTCATGAATCGGTCGCGGTTGCGAGCGGGCCTCGATTCGCTGCCACAGGTTGCCGCGCTCATCCTTTTCGCCGGTCTCATCGCGCCGGCGGTAACCGGCATCGCCGGTGCGGAGGCATCGATGGTGGCGAGTGGGACGTCGTACTGGACCAACTGGTTGAACTGGCTGACCGGCCACGGCCTGGGGGCGATTACGATCCTGCCGATCGCGATACTCGTCATGCGCGGCGAAACCAGCCAATGGTATCGGCGCTCGGGCGGCTGGATGCGGTTCGAAGCGCTGGCGCTGATGATTTTCGTTGCCGTAACGACGACCTTCGTATTCGCACAGGATGATCTGCCGCTGCTGTTTCTGCCGATCCTGCCGGTAATCGTGGCGACATTCCGGTTCGGTCGTTTCGGTGCGGCGATGTCGCTGCTGCTGGTCACGCTTCTTGGCGGGCTGTTTACGCTGACCGGCAGCGGGCCGGCGACGTTGATTGTCGGCAGTGCGCTGTTCCACGCCCAATTCTATCAGTTCTACACGGCGGTCCTCGTACTGATTACGCTGCCGATCGCCGCCGATCTGAAACATCGCAAGCAGCTTTTCGAGGAGCTCCAGACGAGCGAGGCGCGCTATCGCCTCGTCACTGACAATGCGACCGATATCGTCGTCAATCTCGATGTCGATGGTCGCGTCCTTTATGTGTCGCCGTCGATCCAAGCGCTCGCAGGGTATGACGAAGACGATCTGACCGGGACCTATGCGAGCGGGCTGGTCCATCCCGAAGACGTCGATGCCGTCCGCAAGTGCCATTTTCTGTCGCTGGCCGAGCCCGATCGCGCGCACAGCGTCGAATATCGCGGCCGCACGGCCTCCGGCGAATATCAATGGTTCGAAACCAACACGCGCGGGTTGATCGATTCGAACGGCAAGCCGACCGGCGTCGTCAGCGTCATTCGCAATATTTCGCGCCGCAAGGATGTCGAGCATCGCTTGAAGGAGGCAGCGCTCACCGATCCGCTAACCGGCCTGGCCAATCGCCGTGCCTTCAACGATGCGGTCGACGCGCTGATCGATGCAGAAGTCGCCGGACCGGCTTGTCTGGCGCTGTTCGACATCGATCATTTCAAACGCGTCAACGACGAATATGGGCACGACGCGGGCGACCGCGTGTTGCAGAAATTCGCGCAGGTGGCGAACCAGGTGACGCGCGAAGGCGATTTGCTGGCGCGGCTGGGTGGCGAGGAATTCGGGCTCCTGCTCCGTGGGGCGTCGCTGGAGGCGGCGGCGCGCGTATGCGAACGCGTTCGCGGCGAGTTCGGCTCGGCGATCACCACGATCGAAAATGGCCGCGATATCTGCGTGACGGTCAGCGCCGGTGTCGCAAGCCTTAGCCCGGAAAGTTCACGCGCCGACCTTCTGCGCAGCGCCGATGCGGCGTTGTACGATGCCAAACATGCCGGCCGCAATCGCCTGTCGCTGGCCGCCTGAACGGCGTGGACTCTTCACCGAAGCGCCCGCGCCGCAGATTGATCAGGCGTTCCAGGCCTCATATTCCATGCCGAACGCATCGGCGACCGCCTTGTAGCGGATCTTGCCGTCGGAGGTGTTGAGGCCGGCCGCCAGGTGCGGGTCGGCGCGCATCGCGTCTTCCGCGCCCATGTTCGCGATCTTCAGCACGAAGGGCAGCGTCGCGTTGTTGAGCGCGAAGGCGCTGGTGCGCGCGACGGCGCCCGGCATGTTGGCAACGCAATAATGCGTCACGCCGTCGATTTCATACACGGGGTCGTCATGCGTCGTCGGCGTCGACGTTTCGAAACAGCCGCCCTGGTCGATCGCGATATCGACGAGCACGCTGCCGCGCTTCATCGTCTTCAGCATGTCGCGCGTGACCAGCTTGGGCGCTGCTGCACCGGGCACCAGCACCGCGCCGATGACGAGGTGCGCCTTGGCCACCGCGGCCTCGACCGCGGCCTTCGAGGCGTAGGCGGTCTTGATCTGGCTCGAGAAGAACATGTCGAGTTCGGCCAGCCGCTCGTTGTTGATGTCGTAGATCGTCACGTCGGCGCGCATGCCGACCGCCATCTGCGCGGCATTGACGCCCGAAATGCCGCCGCCGAGGATCGCGACCCGTGCCGGCGCCACGCCCGGTACGCCGCCCAGCAGAACACCGCGCCCGCCCTGTTCCTTTTCCAGATAATGCGCGCCGACCTGAACCGACATGCGGCCTGCGACCTCCGACATCGGCTTGAGCAGCGGCAGGCCGCCCTTCGCGCCGGTCACCGTTTCATAGGCGATGCACGTCGCTCCCGACTTCAGCAGGCCTTCGGTCAGCGGCTGGCTGGCGGCGAGGTGGAGATAGGTGAACAGGATATGGCGCGGCTCGAGCATCGCGATTTCGCTCGGCTGCGGCTCCTTCACTTTCACGATCATGTCGGCTTCGGCGAAGACGGACTTGGCGTCGGGCGCGATCCGCGCACCGACATCGACATAATCCTGGTCCTCGAAATCGATCCCGCCGCCTGCGCTGGTCTCGACAATGACCTCATGCCCGGCTGCGACCAGTTCCGCGACTGACGGCGGCGTCAGCCCGACTCGATATTCGTGATTCTTGATTTCCTTGGGGACGCCGACTTTCATGATCCGATCCTTGGCTATGCGATTTTGCTTGGTTGCGCGGACATACCACCGAATCGGCTGCTGCTTCTATGCAAAGTCATCGGCTGAATTCGGCAATCGTGCATGATATGTCGACAGGTAGGCTATAAGATCGTAAAATCATGCAATGGATCGGATAGACAAGACGATTTTGGCCACGCTTGCTGCCGACGCCCGCGCGAGCGTCAGCCAGATTGCGTCCGCTGCCGGACTTTCGCAGTCGGCCTGCACGCGGCGGATTCAGGCGCTTGAGGCGTCGGGGCGGATCAAGGGCTATGCCGCACGGCTCGGCCGTCGCGCGCTCGGCTTTCACGTGACCGCGCTGGTGGACATCACGCTGGGCACGCAGGTCGAAGAGGATCTCGCCGCCTTCGAGCAGGAGATTTCTGCGATAGACGGCGTCGTTGAATGCGCGCTGGTTTCCGGATCGCAGGATTACCGGATCAAGATATTGTGCCGCGATCTGGACGATTACGAGCGGCTCCACCGCGAACATCTCGGTCGCTTGCCGGGGGTCATCACCATCAACTCCAGCTTCGTTCTGCGCTCGGTGCCGACGCGCAGCGAAGCCGATGCGCTGTTCGGCAGCGGGGCGGCATGATGGCCATGATGTTGCTAGACCGCATCCCCCGTGCTACCGCGCCGCCGGTCGGAGAAATGAAAGCGAGTATGCAGGTCGCAATGGCCCGTTCCGTACTACTCCAGGCGCGAAGCACCGGCCTGTGACTTCCAACGATGATGCCCTTGACGGGGCGGCGCTGGAGCCGGCGGATCGCCCCGCTGGCCACCATGGCCATGAACAGAAGCTTTGGAAGCTCGCTGTCGCGGCGATCGGCGTCGTGTTCGGCGACATCGGTACGTCGCCGCTCTACGCGTTTCGCGAAACCTTTGCCGGTCACCACCAGCTGACGCTCGACACCGCCCATATCATGGGCGTCATCTCGTTGATGTTCTGGTCGATGATGATCGTCGTGACGCTTAAATACGTCACCATCATCATGCGCGCCGACAACAAGGGCGAGGGCGGCAGCCTGGCGCTGCTCGCGCTTGTGTCGGGGCGCACCAAGTCCAAGCGCTGGACGCGCGGGATCATCCTGCTCGGAGTCTTCGCGACCGCGCTGTTCTATGGCGACTCGATGATTACGCCCGCCGTTTCGGTGCTCGGCGCGGTAGAGGGGCTCGCCGTGGCCGCGCCCGCGTTCGGCAATCTCGTCGTGCCGATCGCGGTCGTGATCCTGATCGGTCTGTTCTCCATTCAAAAGGGCGGTACGTCGCGCGTCGGCGCGTTCTTCGGCCCGATCATGTTGCTGTATTTTGGTGTCATCGCGGTGCTCGGCATCATCAGCATCGTGCAGACGCCGTGGGTGCTGTGGGCACTGCTGCCCAATCACGCGATCGAATTCTTCCTCATCAGCCCGCTCCAGGCGTTTTTCGCCCTCGGCTCGGTGGTGCTCGCCGTGACCGGCGCTGAAGCGCTGTACGCCGATATGGGCCATTTCGGTCGTCAGCCGATCCGCATCTCCTGGCTGTGGTTCGTCGTGCCGGCGCTGATGTGCAATTATATGGGGCAGGGGGCACTCCTCATCCGCGACGGTGTGCTCGCGCTTGAAAGCCCCTTCTACCTGCTTGCGCCGGCCAATCTTCAGCTTCCGCTGGTGCTCGTCGCCACCGCCGCCGCAATCATCGCGAGCCAGGCGGTGATTTCGGGCGCCTTCTCGGTCACGCAGCAGGCGATACAGCTCGGCTTCATTCCGCGTCTGCGTATCGACCATACGAGCGCCGCGACCGCGGGCCAGATCTACATTCCGCTGGTCAACTGGCTGCTGATGACGATGGTCATCCTGCTCGTCCTGTTCTTCCAGACCTCGTCGAACCTGACCTCGGCCTATGGCATCGCGGTCACCGGTGCGATGTTGATCGACACCTGCCTGCTGGGCGTGGTGCTGTTCCGCCTGTGGGGCTGGAAGAAGCGCTATGCGATCCCGCTGCTGACGCTGTTCTTCATCGTCGACGGCGCATATTTCGCGGCCAACACGACCAAGATTCCCGATGGCGGCTGGTTCCCGCTGCTCGTCGGCTTCATCGTCTTCACGATGCTGACGACCTGGGCCAAGGGCCGCAAGCTGATGATCGAGCGGATGCGCGAGGCGGCGATGCCGATCAAGATCTTCATCCAGTCGGCGGCGAATTCCGCGTCGCGCGTACCGGGAACGGCGGTCTTCATGACCTCCAGCCCCGACGGCGTGCCGCACGCGCTGCTCCACAATCTGAAGCACAACAAGGTGCTGCACGAGCGCGTCGTGCTGTTGACCGTGAAGATTTCGGATGCGCCTTTCGTGCCCGATACCGACCGCATCAAGCAGGAGGATCTGGGGCAGGGCTTCCACCGCATGGTGATCCGCTATGGCTTCATGCAGGACGCCGACGTTCCCGCCGCGCTCAAGCAGGTCCATACCTGCGGCGAAGAGTTCAAGATGATGGACACCAGCTTCTTCCTCGCAAGGCAGACCCTGCTTCCGGCAGAGCGGCCGGGGATGATGATCTGGCGCGAAAAGATCTTCGCATGGATGCTGCGCAACGCCGAAAGCGCGATGGAGTTCTTCCGCCTGCCGACCAACCGCGTCGTCGAACTGGGTAGCCAGGTGGAGATTTGACCGAACCCGCGCCGATCATCGTGTCGGCGCTGTTCGGCGGCGAGGATCAGGCGTTTTTCGACCGGATGCGCCGCGAGCATTTCCCGCCGGAGCGCAATTTCCTGTCAGCGCATCTGACGATGTTCCACCACCTGCCGCCCCGCCTGCTGCCTGAGCTCAAACAGCGGCTGAACGACGAAACGCGGGGTGTCGTGGCCCCGCACGCGCGGCTTGCCGGCATCCTCAATCTCGGCCGCGGCGTGGCGTATCGCATCGAATCACCCGCGCTCGAAGATATTCGCGACCGGCTCGCCGATGCGTTCGCGCCGATGCTGACCGCGCAGGACAGCGCGGGCTGGCGGCCCCACGTCACGATTCAGAACAAGGTCAACGCGAAGATGGCTCGCGCATTGCTGGCGCGTCTCGAGCCGGATTTCCGCGCGCGCAGCGTTGCGGTGGCCGGCCTGGCGACCTGGTATTATCGCGACGGACCATGGGAAGCGATTTCGCGGCATATGTTCGCTTGACCGATGGCGAGGCTGGCCCTATGTCGCCGGCTCGCCGACAGGCTTGCCCACCGGCGCAGATGGTGTGGCGGAGTAGCTCAGCTGGTTAGAGCAGCGGAATCATAATCCGCGTGTCGGGGGTTCAAGTCCCTCCTCCGCTACCATTTTTTCCATCCACAATTTGTTTACCGCAATGGCGGATAATGTCCGGCCAAAGGCGCGCGATGCGTCGATTGGTGGGTAAGGGGCCATGAAAGCGGCTTTATTGGCCAGCGCCGCGGCTGCGGTGGCGGCGGACGAGCTTTTCAATCACGGAGCGATAACGGCGAAGTCGCTGGAACAGCTTCATGCGGTTTGCGGCGCCGTAGAGGCGTTCATGCACCCGATCCTCAGCTGGATGTATCAATAACCTCGCTTGCGGCGCCTGCGGGATCGTGCAGGACGAGCATCGAATCGCCGCGCGCAAGCGCGACGACGCCCAGTCCGTTGCCGCGCGCATGATCGACCGCCATCGTCGTCGGCGCCGATATGCCCACCAACAGCGGCATTCGCGCGACCAGCGCCTTGTCCGCCATTTCGAAACTGATCCGCGACGTCACCAGTCCAAAGCCCGGTCCGGGCGCGCTGCCGCCGATCATCCCGATCAGCTTGTCGAGCGCATTGTGCCGTCCGACATCCTCTGCCGCCGCCGCGATCGTGCCGTCATCGCCGGCCCATGCCGCGGCATGCGTGGCGCCGGTCGCGCGGTTGAGCGGCTGGTGCGCGCGCATCGCTTCCAGCGCCACGAAGATCGCCTGCCGGTCGATCGCCATCGGCTTTGGCCGGCGCGGGAGGGGGCGCTCGAGGCTTTCGAGGCTGGCGATCCCGCATAGCCCGCATCCGGTGTCGCTGGTGCGGTGGCGGACGCGCTCGCCGATCCGTTTTGCCGCATCGGGTGATACGGTGACGCGCAGGACGATGCCCGCGGGCACGTCGGCCACATCGATGTCGATCACGTCATCGGGTGTCGCAGCGATCCGTTCGGTCAGCGCAAAGCCCAGCGCGAACGCGGGCAGGTCGGCCGGCGTCATCATCATCACGGCATAGCCGATGCCGTTGAACTCCACCGCGACCGGCGCTTCGACGGCGATGGCACGCTGTCCTGCTTCGGTTGCGTCGCGGCTCAGGCTGCGGACCGTTTCTTCCCGGCTGGTCGTCACAATTGCTCCATGTCCTCGGGCGTATCGACGTCGCGTATAGGCTTGGGCGAGCGGATCGGCGATGCTCCAGCTTCGACCGCAAATGCCCGTACCGAGCGTTCCTCGCGAAAGGTCATCCATTCGAACAGGCGTTCGGCGATGCCGGTGCGCCAATGGCCGAATACCGGATGGTCTTCGCACCAGCATGACGGCTGTGCGAGCGCCTCGAACAGCGATTCGGGCGGGAAGGGGACGTCGCACGGCACGGTCATCACCGACTGAGCACCGGTCGCGGAGGCGTGCATGAGGGCACCGCATATTCCGCCCAGCGGCCCCTGTCCCGGTCGCGGAAGATCGGGCACGCATTCCGCCCCGGGATATTCGCGGCCGACGATGATGACGCTGTCGGCATGTCGCCGCAGGGCGTCGGCGGCATGTTCGATCAGCGGCTTTCCATTCACCAGCGCGAGTGCCTTGTCCGAGCCGAAGCGCCTGGCGCTTCCGCCGGCAAGCACCGCGCCGACGATATGGCTCACGCCGTTCGCACGCGCACCGGCACCGACTTGCCCGCCGGCACATGGCTTTCCAGCGCGTGATGTTCGAGCGGGATCAGCACGTTCAGTTCGGGATAATAGCCGCCCAGACATCCCTCGGGGATGTTGTAGGGAACGACCATCAGATTGCCGACCGAGCGATCGACATTGTCATCGGCATCGCTTTCCAGCGTCACCTTGTCGCCTTCGGCCACGCCCAGCTTTTCCATGTCGGCCTTGTTCATCATCACCACCTCGCGCGTGCCGTGAATGCCGCGGAAACGGTCGTGATAGCCATAGACGGTAGTGTTGAACTGATCGTTCGAGCGTAGCGTGACGAGCGCGAAGCGCCCGTCCTTGTCGGCAAAACCGCTGGCGTTCAGTGCGCGCGGCACGTTGAATTCGGCCTTGCCGCTTTCGGTCTGCCATTTGCGGTGCGCGGCGGGGTTGCCCTTCCAGAAGCCACCCGGCTGCCACAGCCGTTCGTTGAAATTGGCGAACTTGTCGGGATAGGTGTTCTCGATCGCGGTTCGAACGAGTCCGTAATCACCGACCCACTCGTCCCACGGTACATTGGGATTGGGCTCCAGTGTCGCCTTCGCCATGCCGGCGACGATCGCGGGTTCCGACAACAGGTGCGGGCTTGCCGGCTCCGCCTTGCCGACCGAGCCATAAATGTGGCTGAACGAATCCTCCATCGACACAGCCTGCCGACCGGTCTCCTGCATGTCGCGCTCCATGCGGCCGAGGCAGGGGAGCAACCAGGACTCCTCGCCCGGATGGAGGTGGGATTTGTTGAGCTTGGTCGCGATATGGACCTGTAGCGGCAGCTTTTCCCAGCCCTTGACCATCTTTTCATGCTCGGGGGTCGCGCGCAGGAAATTCCCGCCCAGCTGGATGAAGCCGTCGCAGGTACCGTCGATGATGTGGCGGCAGCTTTCGACCGTGTCCCAGCCCTGCCATTCGGGCGGGTCGAATTCATAAAGCTGCTTCAGCCGGTCATTGGGCGCGAGTTCGGGCTTTTCGGTAATGCCGACGGTGCGCTGGCCCTGCACGTTCGAATGGCCGCGCACCGGGCCGGGGCCGGCGCCCAGACGCCCGATATGCCCGCGCGCCAACAGCAGGTTCACCACCATGTAGAGCGAATCCATGCCATAGCGGTGCTGGGTGATGCCCATGCCATAGACCGCGATCAGCGCCTTGGATTTCAGGTAGACGCGCGCTGCGTCCTCGATCGCCTCGCGCGTCAGGCCGCTTTCGCGCGTGATGTCGTCCCAGCTTGCCTTGCGCGCGAAATCGGCGACCTCCTCGAACCGTACGGTGTGCTGCTCGATGAAGTGATGGTCGAGGATTGGCTCGCCGCCATTGGCGCGCGCTTTCGTATCCTCCTCGATCGCGATCTTCAGGATGCCGAGGATCGCCGAAATGTCGCCGCCGGCGCGGACCTGGTGATATTGCGTCGCGATCTGCGTCGCCGGCGCGCCCGCCATTTGCAACGGATTTTGCGGATCGGTGAACTTTTCCCAGCCACGCTCACGCAAGGGATTGAACACGACGATCTCGACGCCGCGCTTGCGCGCCGCTTTTAGCGTGTGGAGCATGCGCGGACTATTGGTGCCGACATTTTGCCCCCAGCAGAAGATCGCGTCGCAATGTTCGTAATCTTCCATCTGGATCGTCGCGACCGGCGATCCGGTGGCGTTCTTCAGGCCGACCGAGGTCGTTTCGTGGCACATGTTCGAACTGTCGGGCAGGTTGTGCGAGCCGTAGAGGCGGCAGAACAGCGAATACATGTAGCTGGTCTCGAGGCTCGCCCGGCCCGATGCGTAGAATACGACCTTTTTCGCATCGACCTTGTTCAGCTTCGCGCCGATCGCATCGAACGCCTCGGCCCAGCTTACCGCGACATATTTGTCGGTCGCGGCGTCATATTTCATCGGGTGGGTAAGGCGGCCAGCCTGTTCGAGGTCGTGGTCGCGCCAGCCCTGAAGCTCGCTCACCGTGTGCTGTTCGAAAAATTCGGGCGTGTTGCGCAGCGTCGTCAGTTCCCACGCAGTCGCCTTCGCGCCGTTTTCACAGAATTCGGCGATATGCGGCTTGGCCGGCTTTCCCCAGGCACAGCTGACGCACATCACGCCTCCGGGCTTGTTCTGTCGGCGCAGCGCGTCGAGCGTGTCCGGGCCGATTTTCTCCTCGGGCAGGACATGCGCCATGCCCTCCATCGAACCCCATCCGCCGGCGGCGCCCTTATAATCCTTGATGGTTACGTCGTCGCGCTCGGCCATGGCAGCATCTCCTGAAGGGTTCCCGTAGGGAAAATGCGGCAGCGGCCGGATCGTTGCACTGAAACCCGCTTTGAACGCGGTATTTTTTCCGCAGCGTGGATTTTGCGCAAAGCTCCCGAGTTGAAGCCGAGGCGATCAGCGCCTAATCGCTGGATCGACCCCGAACATCAACGAAGAGATTCCATGACCGCCACGCACAAGACCCGCATGCTCATTCTCGGTTCCGGCCCTGCCGGTCTGTCCGCTGCCATTTACGGCGCGCGCGCGGGAATGCAGCCGATCCTCGTCCAGGGAATCCAGCCCGGCGGGCAGTTGATGACGACGACCGATGTCGAAAATTATCCCGGCTTTCGCGATGTCATCCAGGGGCCGTGGCTGATGGAGGAGATGCAGGCGCAGGCCGAACATGTCGGCACGAAGCTGATCTACGACACGATCGTCGATGTCGATCTTTCGCAGCGTCCCTTCCGGCTGACCGGCGACGGCGGTGACGTCTATGAAGGCGATGTGCTTGTCATCGCGACGGGTGCGCAGGCCAAATGGCTCGGCCTCGAAAGCGAAGAGGCGATGAAGGGCAAGGGCGTATCCGCCTGCGCGACCTGCGACGGCTTCTTCTATCGCGGCAAGAAGGTCGCAGTGATCGGCGGCGGCAATACCGCGGTCGAAGAGGCGTTGTACCTGACCAACCACTCGCCCGACGTGACGCTGATCCATCGCCGCGATTCGCTCCGCGCCGAAAAGATCCTGCAGGAGCGTCTGTTCAAGAACGAGCGTATCAGCGTTTTGTGGAACAAGACGGTCGAGCGTTTCGTCGGCGGCGGCACGCCCGAAGGGCTGGTCGCGCTTGAGCTCAAGGACACAGTGACGGGCGAACTCTCGACGCTTGAGGTAGAGGGCGGCTTCGTCGCGATCGGCCATCATCCGGCGACCGAATTGTTTCGCGGTCATCTCGACCTCGATGATGACAGCTATATCAAGGTCGAAACGGGCAGCACGCGCACCAGCGTGCCGGGCGTCTTTGCGTGCGGCGACGTGATGGACAAGGTCTATCGTCAGGCGGTGACCGCGGCTGGGACAGGCTGCATGGCAGCGCTTGATGCCGAGCGCTTCCTTGCCGAGGCCGAATTCGAAGGCGTGGCCGAAGCCGCCGAGTAACTACGGCGCGTAACTACGGCGCGGCTCAGGCCGCGTTTCGGAGCGCCTCCAGCACGCGATCGCGGAGCCACAGCTTGTCGCTTGCATGGGCGAAGCTGTGGCTGCCCGTATCGCAGCAATGAAGCGTGACGCTGCTCCGGGCGGCCGGCGGAGCGGTTTTCCACGCATCGGCGAACGCGATGGCGGTATTGTCGCGTTCAGCGAGCAGGATCGTTATCGGGCAGTCCGCGTTGGCGATTGCCTGTTCGATCTCGCTGACCAACGCAGGCATTTGTTCAAGCCTGCTGCGAACAAGCTTCGCAAGGCCATTGTAAAGCTGTCCGATATTGACGCCGCCGCGTGCAAGCCGCAGCCATTGCCGCGGATCGCGAAGGCGGGCTGCGTAGCGCGCCCTGATCGCCGCCGCGGCGGGAAGCGCATCGTCCGGACCGGCGGCATCTTCAAGCCAGGGGTTGGTCAGGACCAGTCCGTCAGAGCCGAGGCCGTTCTGGAATAGCACCAATGCTGATGCTGCATCGCAATTTCCCATCGCAACTATCTGACGAAGATGCGGAACATGCTTTCGAAACGTTGAGAGCGCAGCGGCAATATCATCGCGGCGCTGTCGGAATCCGCCATTGGTTCCGGTCGAATCGCCAACGCCGCGCGGGTCGAACCGGAACACCGGATGGCCTTCGCCGGCAATGCTCCGCGCCAGTTCAGCCATTCCGCGATGCGCGCCCATCCGCACTTCATTTCCACCCGAGACGATCAGCAGGCCGGTTTCGCCATCGGCCTCGTCGAGCGAACCGATCAGCGTTTCGCCTTCGCAGTCGAAATCGATCAGCCTTCGCATGACTGCACCCAGTCCGCGAGATCGGTCGCGAGCAGCGCTGCCAGTGCCGCATCATTATCCGGTTCAGCGCGGCGCCAGAGCGGGGTGCCCTCGACATGGCGGTCCGCGGGCTGTGGATCGCTCGCCAGCCGAACCGTGCGCGTCGGCGCCGGCCCGCCGATGCGCGCCAGCCGAATATCGCGCAGCATCGCGCGCGGCAGCCGGTTGCCCGCAATCTCCATTGGCGGACCGGGCAGGTCGATGTCGTTCAGATCGATCGGCTGACCGCCCTCCGCCGCGGCGACCCGGGCGGTGCGGCCGAGTTCGTGAAGCAACTGATCGCCCTGCTGCGGTGCAAAGCGCCAGCACCCCTTTGCGACTGGCTCTCCATCCAGCAGCGCGCCGGATCGGACCGTGGCAAGATAACGATCTTGTCCGGCGGCTTCGCAAGCTGACGAAACTGCATCGTTCCAGAACGATAGCGACGTATCTTCAACCGAAATTTCGCTCTCGCCCTGACCGGGCAGATCGGGAAGCATGCCGCCGATTCCTCGCGCCGCCAGCAAGCGGAGCAGCGTGACCGCGAAACATCTCGTCCGGTTGGCTTCCTCGAACAGCGGGAGGAGCATGACGACGACCGGGCCGTCGGCAGGTCCGAAGCGCAACATCGCCTCGCGCCCGCCGGGCCAGTCGTAATGGTCGATCACTGTAACGCCTTGTCCGTGGCGAAGCGGGTGAGCGCGCCGAAGGTCTCCAGCGTCTCGCCGTCGATATCGTCATCCTCGATCAGGATGCCGAGGCGGTCCTCGAGTTCGGTCAGCAGCCCGGCGACCGCCATCGAATCGAGTTCCGGAAGCGCGCCGAACAGCGGTGTCGCCGCGTCGAACGCGGCCACCCGCTCGGGCGACAGCCCCAGCACGTCGCGCAGCGTCGCGCGAAGCGTCTCTTCTACCTCGATCGTGCCTTCCGGACGCAAAGCCTTCCCCTGTCGCGACCATTGCCAATGCGCGACGCGTTACAGCCGGGCGGCTGTGCTGCCAAGAGCAGTGCCGTCGCACGCGGACTTGTGAGCCGCTGTGGGACGGCTATCAAGGCGCGCATGATTGCGCCCGATCCGACGCCATATCCCATCGACAGCCTGCCGTCGCGCGGCGCCGCGGGCGCGGTTGCGCTCGAGGACAGGCACGGTCAGCTCGACTATGCCGGCCTGGAAGCGGCGGTCGGGCGACTTGCCGCTGCACTGGACCGGCTGGGGCTGGGCGAGGGCGCGCGTGTTGCGAGCTGGCTTCCGAAAACACGGACAGCCTGCCTGTTGCCGCTAGCGGCACCGCGCGCCGGTTTGGTCCATGTGCCCATCAATCCCGTGCTGAAGCGCGCGCAGGTCGCATACATCCTCGCCGATAGCGGCGCGGAGTTGCTCGTGTCGCAGCAGGCCCGCCTGCAATCGCTCGAATCCGATGATGTGCCGCGTGAATGCCGCGCAGTGCTCGAAACCGAGCTCGAGGCGACTGACGCCATGCCGCCGTCGAACGCTGGGTCCGATACGCTGGCGGCCATCCTGTACACGTCGGGTTCGACCGGCAGGCCCAAGGGCGTGATGCTCAGCCACGCCAATCTCTGGCTCGGCGCGATCTCGGTCGCCCATTATCTGAAGCTTCAGCCTGCCGACCGTGTGCTCGGGGTCCTGCCGCTCAGCTTTGATTACGGTCAGAATCAGCTTTTTTCGACCTGGGCAGCGGGCGCGCGCGTCGTTCCGCTCGACTATCTGACCGCGCGCGATGTGGTGAAGGCGGTCGATCGCCACGATGCGACGACGATCGCGGGTGTGCCTCCGCTATGGGTCCAGATTCTCGAAAGCGAATGGCCTGAGGAGGTAGCGGCGAAACTCACGCGGCTGACCAATTCGGGCGGTGCGCTGACGCCGCGGCTGGTGCGCGGCCTTCGCGAGCGCTTTCCGGCTGCCGACCTCTACGCGATGTACGGACTTACCGAGGCGTTCCGTTCGACTTGGCTCGATCCTGCGCTGATCGACGACCATCCCGATGCGATGGGCAAGGCGGTTCCCTTTGCCGAGGTCATGGTGCTGCGCCCGGACGGCAGCCGCGCAGACGCAGGCGAGGCGGGAGAACTGGTCCATGCCGGTCCGCTCGTCGCGCAGGGCTATTGGCGCGACCCGGAACGCACGGCGCAGCGCTTCCGTCCCGCGCCGCGCCATGCCAAAAGCTCCGGCATGGCGGTGTGGTCGGGGGACACGGTGATCGAAGGCGAGGATGGCCTGTTGCGGTTCGTCGGGCGCGACGACGAAATGATAAAGAGCGCGGGAAACCGCATCAGCCCCACCGAGGTCGAGGACGCGGTGCTCGTCGGTGGCGAGGTGTCCGAGGCGGCGGCGTTCGGCGTTCCCGACGATCGGCTGGGACAGGCGATCACGGTCGTCGCGCGCGCCGCCGATCCGCAGGCGGCGGAGGTGGCGCTTCGCCAGCGGCTGCGCCGCGATCTGCCGAGCTTCATGCAACCCGCTTATTATGTCTGGCGCGACGCCTTGCCGCGCAATCCCAACGGCAAGCTCGACCGTGCGGCGCTGCGCAGGGAATTGACGCCATGAAGCCGATGGGACCAATTCCGCCGGAGTTTGCCGGCGACGAGCGGCTGACGATCGGCGGCCGCGATTTTTCGCACTGGCTCGATCTCGCCGGCGACACGCCCGTATTCGTCTACGACATGAGCGTGGTCGAGGCGCGGATAGCGCGGCTCCTCAACGCGCTGCCGGGCCGGGTCGGCGTCCATTATGCGATCAAGGCCAATCCCTTTCCGCCGCTCGTTCAGGCGATTGCGCCGCTGGTCGGCGGGCTTGATGTCGCGTCGGCGGGCGAGATGGACCTTGCGCTCAAGCGCAAGCAGCCCGGTGCGATCAGCTTTGCCGGCCCCGGCAAGCGCGATGCCGAACTCGAAGCGGCGATCACCGCCGGCGTGACCATCAATCTCGAGTCGGAGGGCGAGGCCGACCGTGCGCTTGCGATCGGCGAGCGGCTTGGCGTCACACCGCGTCTGGCGGTGCGCGTCAATCCCGATTTCGACCTGCGCGGATCGGGGATGAAGATGGGTGGCCGCGCATCGCCCTTCGGCGTCGATGCCGAGCATGTACCCGCACTCGTCCAGCGCTTGTGCGAAGCCGGTGCGGATTGGCGCGGCTTTCATATCTTCGCCGGTTCGCAGGCGCTCGACAGCGATGCGATTGCCGAAACGCAGGCAGCCACCGTCGCGCTTGCCGCGCGGCTGGCCGAAGCGGCCGGGCGCACGCCGCCGCTCGTCAATCTGGGCGGCGGGTTCGGGATTCCCTATTTTCCCGGCGACACGCCGATCGACGTCGAAAGGATCGGCGCGGCCCTCGGCGAGCGGCTCGATGCGGCACCCGATATTCTGCGCACCAGCGAGTTCGCTATCGAACTCGGCCGCTGGCTGGTCGGCGAAAGCGGCGTCTATCTGACGCGGATCGTCGACCGGAAGGAGAGCAGGGGCGAGGTCTTTCTCGTCGTCGATGGCGGGCTGCATCACCAGCTTGCCGCCAGCGGCAATTTCGGCACCGTCGTTCGCCGCAACTATCCCGCTGCGATTGCCGCGAAAATGGCGGAAGAGGCGCAGGAAACGGTGTCCGTGGTCGGTTGCCTCTGCACGCCGCTCGACCGGCTGGCGGATCGAGTCGCGCTGCCGCGGGCGGATGTCGGTGACGTCGCCGCGATATTCCTCGCCGGAGCTTACGGCCTGACGGCAAGTCCCACGGTCTTTCTCGGCCACCCCAAGCCCGCGGAGTTGCTGGCCAATTCCGGGCAGACCTAACGCTAATTTAACCTCTCCATCCCATAGCATCGTCGATCCTGCGCGCCTTGCCGGAGTGACGTCACCGGCATCGGCGCGCCAGAGCGGGGAGTTGGACGACGATGCGATTGGTGTCTTTCGGTAAGCTGGTGGCGGCCCCTGTGGCTGCTGCGCTGCTACTCACCGGCTGTATGGGCGGAAGCCGTCCCGAACTGCCGCCGGCGAGTTTCGTCGCCGGAAGCCAGGCGCCCAGCGAGCATTACATCATCGGCCCGCTCGACAAGCTCAACATCTTCGTCTGGCGCAATCCCGAACTTTCGGCGCAGGTACAGGTTCGCCCCGACGGGCGCATCACCACGCCGCTGGTCAGCGACATGCCCGCGGTCGGCAAGACCCCCGAAATGCTGGCCAGCGACATGAAGCTGGCGCTCAGCGAATATATCAACGATCCCATCGTCTCGGTCATTGTCGAGAATTTCTCCGGCACGTTCAGCCAGCAGATCCGCATCGTCGGCGCGACCGAAAAGCCGGCATCGATCCCGTACCGCGCGAACATGACGCTCCTCGATGCGATGATCGCGGTTGGCGGGCTGAACCAATATGCCGCGGGCAATCGTGCCCGCCTCGTGCGCTTCGATCCCGACACCGGCAAGCAGAAGGAATACCACATCCGGCTCAACAGCCTGCTGAAGGACGGCGATGTCAGCGCGAATGTCCGGCTGGCGCCGGGCGATGTGATCATCATTCCGGAAAGCATGTTCTGACGTGGACGGGCTCTACAACGAAATCCGCGCGGCGCTTCATGCCGTCTGGTCACGCCGCTGGATCGCGCTGGCGGTAGCGTGGGCACTGTGCCTCGCCGGCTGGCTGGTCGTGTCGCAGATCCCCAACCAATATACCTCGACCGCGCGCGTATCGGTGCAGGTGCGCGACATCCTGCCCGGTCAGACCAGCGGGATGAGTTCGGTCGAGCAGTCGAAGCAGATCGACCGCGTGCGCCAGACGCTGACCTCTGCGGTCAATCTCGAAAAGGTCGTGCGCGGTACCGATCTCGCCAATTCGGTCGCCAACGACCGCGATGTCGCCGCGAAGGTCGCGTCGCTTCAGAACATGATAAAGCTGACCGCGCAGCAGGATAATCTGTTCCAGATTTCGGCGACGGTCGCCGGCGGGTCGGATGCCGAAAGCGCCAGGCTGTCGCAGCAGATCGTTCAGAAGCTGATCGACATCTTCGTCGAGGACAATCTCGCCAGCAGCCGCGACGAAACCAACCAGTCGCTCCAGTTCCTCAACCAGCAGCTCGCCCAGCGCCAGAAGCAGCTTCAGGATGCCGAGGCGAAGCGCGCCGACTTCCGGAACCGCTATCTGGCAGCGTTGCCCGGCACGGGGTCGCTCAACGACCGCATATCGGCTGCGCGCACCGAGCTGGCGCAGGTCAATTCCGACCTTGCCGCCGCGCAAAGCAGCCTCAATGCGGTCAATTCGCAGATGGCGGCGACGCCGCGCACCAGCCCCGGCACGGCCACCGCCGGCCCTGCGCATGCCCGTGTCGCGGCGATCAAGGGGCAGCTTGCCGATGCCCGCGCGCGTGGCTGGACCGACAGCCATCCCGATGTGATCGCGCTGAAACAGCAGCTTGCCGATGCGGAGGCGGCGGCGAAGAAGGAGCCGAATGTCGTTGCCGGCGGCGCGACCAATCCGCTGTTCCTTCAGCTTCAGTCGATGCAGACC
The DNA here is from genome assembly GCF_018122655.1 of Stakelama marina. Classification (GTDB taxonomy): domain Bacteria; phylum Pseudomonadota; class Alphaproteobacteria; order Sphingomonadales; family Sphingomonadaceae; genus Sphingomonas; species Sphingomonas marina. The sequence goes on along the minus strand of NZ_JAGRQC010000001.1, from coordinate 1,128,585 downwards.
GACAAGGCTTCGACCGTCGCATCGCTGCAGCAACGCAAGAACCAGCTCGAATCCGATCTGCAGCAGTTGCAGACCAAGATGAACGACGATCCGGCGGTCGCCGCCGAACAGGCGGACATCGAACGCAATTATCAGGTGCTCAAGGACCAGTATGACAAGCTGCTTGCCGACCGCGAGCAGGTGAAACTGCAGGCGCAGGTTCAGGACCAGACCGATGCCGTGAAATTCTCGGTCATCGACCCGCCGACCGCGCCGACCGCGCCGACCGCGCCCAACCGGCCGCTGCTGCTTACCGCTGTGCTTATCATGGGGCTGGCCGGCGGTGTCGGTGTCGCCTTCGGCCTCAGCAAGTTGCAGACGCGCTTTGCCACCGTGCCACAGCTCGAACGCGCCAGCGGGATGCCGGTGATCGGTTCGATCGGTGAGGTCGTGACAGCGGCGCAGACCGCGCTTCGGCGCCGCAGGATGCGCATCTTCTATGGCGGTCTGGCGGCGCTGGGCGTTGCCTATGTCGCGCTGCTCGGTGTCGAGTTCATCCAGCGCGGCCTGGTGGCGTGAGGGGGATCAAGCGATGAATGACGCCACACCACGCAAGTTCAAGGGCTCGTTGCTCGAACGCGCGGCCGAGGTCTATCCGTTCGGCCTGGAACCGGCACTGCGCCCGGTGCCCGAGCGCGAGACGGTGTCCGAGGGGCCGCAAGAACCAGAAGTGCGGTTCGTCGCCGAGACGGCCGAGCCTCTGCCGCTCCACCGCGAGCCCGAGCCCGTCGCGCGCGACGATGAAGCCGCCGATGCGGACATGGCCGAACCGTGGATGGAGCCGGCCGCCGAAGAGGATCGGCCTTCGCTTCTTTCCACCATTCGCGGCAAGATCGCGATGCGGTTCCGTCGCAAGCAAGGTGGTGATGAGCCTCATACCAATACCATGCCCGATGCGGCCGAGGAGGAATTTCTCGAGCCGTTGCAGGCTGGCGGCGCGGTTTCGCGCAAGCGGCTGGCGCGCAGGGGCATGCTGATCCCCGGTGGTCCGGTCACCGTGCTCGCCGAAGAGTTCCGCATGATCAAGCGTCACCTTCTGACGACCTCGCGCGCGGTGTCGGCGAACGATCCCGAAGGTGCGCGGATGGTGCTCGTCTGCTCGGCGCGGCCCAATGACGGCAAGACCTTCTGTGCGATCAACCTCGCCATCTCGATGGCTGCCGAAAAGGACGTCGAAATCCTGCTCGTCGATGCCGATTTCGTTCAGCCCGGACTGATGAAGGCGCTCGGCCTGAAAGATGGTCCGGGTCTGCTCGACGCGCTCGCCGACCCCACGGTCGATGTCGAGGACTGCGTCGTCCGCACCGATATTCCGCAGCTGTCGGTGCTTCCCGCCGGCACGCCGCGCAGCACCGATACCGAGCTGCTCGCGAGCGAGCGTGCGCGCACGATGCTCGATGGCCTGGCCGCCGCCAATTCGCGTCGCATCGTGATTTTCGATTCGCCGCCAGCGCTCGCCGCGTCGCCGGCCTCGGTCCTTGCCTCGCATGTCGGGCAGGTGATGCTTGTCGTCCGCGCCGACAGCACCACCGAATCCGACCTGCGCGAGACGGTGCAGTTGCTCGAGGCCTGCGAGCATATCCAGCTCGTGCTCAATTCGGTGTCCTTTTCTCCCGGCGGGCCGCGCTTCGGCACCTATTATGGTGAGGAGAAGGCGGCATGAAACGGCTTCTGATCCTCGTTGCCGCCGGCGCGCTCTGCACCCCGAGCGCAGCGTCCGCGCAGCAGCATAGCCAGGTCACGCCGTATATCGAGGCGAGTCAGGTTCTGACCGCCGATCTGCAGAACGGCGATGTGCTGACCTATTCGACGATCGGTGCTGGCGTCGATGCCAGCGTCCAGACTCGCCGCGTAGAGGTCCAGCTCAGCTATCAGTACGAACACGCCTTCTCCTGGGACGGCAGCGGCGATTCGGACGTCCATAGCGGACTGGCGCGTGCCAACGTTCATGTGACGCGCGACGTGACGTTCGAAGCGGGCGGGATCGCGACGCGCGCGCGTTCCGACATTCGCGGGATCGATTCGTTCTTCTTCGGCGACAATTCCAATACGTCGCAGGTCTATTCGGGCTATCTCGGCCCCAATGTCGCGACGCATGTCGGCGTCGCCAGCCTGACCGCGCTCTATCGCCTCGGCTATACGAAGGTGGAGACGCCCGGCTTTACCGGCGTTCCGGCAGGCCAGCCGCGGCTCGATTATTATGACGACGCCACCAGCCAGCTCGCCATGGCGAGCATCGGGACCAAGGCTGGTGACATCGCGCCCTTCGGCATCACGCTCAGCGGCGCGGGCCAGCGCGAAGATGCCGGCCAGCTCGACCAGCGTTATCAGGGCGGCTTCCTCCGCATCGACATCGTTCAGCCGGTCAGCCGCCAGCTCGCACTCGTCGCCGGCGCTGGGTACGAGCATATCCGCATCAGCCAGCGCGATCCGCTGCTGGACGCCAATGGCGTGCCGGTGCTCGACCGCAACGGACGTTTCGTCACCGACCCCGGTTCGCCGCGCCGTACCGCCTATGAAACCGACAATCCGATCTTCTGGGATGCCGGCATCATCTGGCGGCCCAGCCCGCGAACCGAACTGGAAGCACGCGTTGGCCGGCGCTACGACAGCTGGACCTATACCGGCTCGTTCAGCCACGAAATCGGCCCCGGTTCGGGTATCCAGATCGGCGTCTATGACAATGTGCAGAGCTTCGGGCGTCAGTTGAACGACGGGCTGGCGGCGCTGCCGACCAGCTTCACCTCGACACAGGACCCGTTCAGCAACAACTATAATGGCTGCGTATTCGGGACGGTCGGCAATGCGGCCGGGGGCTGCCTCAACGGCATCTTCCAGTCGATCGCGACCGCCAACTACCGTGCGCGCGGCGTTAACGGCATCATCGCGTTCAACCGCGGCCGGACGCGCTACGGCGTCGGCGCCGGCTATGCCAATCGTCGCTTCTATGCGCCCGATACCGGGCCGGGGTTCACGGTCAACGGCGTCGATGACGACGCCTATTACGCACAGGCCTTTGCCGCACGCGCGCTCGATTCGGTGTCGAGCCTGGAGGGCAATGTCTATGTCAGCCGCTATCACAGCGGCATCATCGCTGCGCCGGTCGTGTGGACCGGCGGCGCCAACGCCTCCTACCACCGTTCGTTCGGCCGGCTCGCCGCGAACGCATCGGTAGGGATTTACTGGTACGACCAGCAATCGGCGGACGATGTGTTCGCCCAGGCGATGCTCGCGCTCGGCTATCGGTTCTGAGAAGAGGCAGGGAAGCAATGTACGACGACCATTACGGACTGAGCGAGCGGCCTTTCCAGCTTACGCCCGATCCGAAATTCTGGTTCGATACGGCGACGCATCGCAAGGCGATGGCCTATCTCGGCTACGGTCTCAGCCAGGGAGAGGGCTTCATCGTCATCACCGGCGACCCCGGTGCCGGCAAGACCACGCTGATCGGCCATCTGACCGCGCAGATCGATCCAGAGCGGCTGAACGTCATCAAAATCGTGACCACGCGTATCGAGCCTGACGATCTGCTTCACCTCGTCGCGGCCGGGCTCGACGTGAAGACCGACGGCATGGGCAAGGCGCAGCTTCTGACCGAGATCGAGCGCGGGCTGCACCGCGTCGCGCGTACCGGCAAGCGCTCGCTGCTGATCGTCGATGAAGCGCAGGGGCTTCCCGTCGGCTCGCTCGAAGAGCTGCGGATGCTGTCCAATTTTCAGGCGGGCGGCCATCCGTTGCTGCAGATCCTGCTCGTCGGTCAGCCCGAATTTCGCGACGTGATGCAGGGTGGCGATCGGCTGGAGCAGTTGCGCCAGCGCGTCATCGCCATGCATCATCTCGATCCGATGGGCCCCGACGAGGTCGAGGACTATCTCGTCCACCGCCTGTCGGTCGTCGGCTGGCAGGGGAGACCGGATTTCACGCAGGAAGCGGTCGATGCGCTCTATCGTCATTCGGGCGGTGTTCCGCGTCGCCTCAACCAGCTTGCCGGCCGCGTGATGCTGTTCGGCGCGATCGAGAATATCGACTGTTTCGGAGAGGATGACGTCAACGCCGTCGTCGCCGACCTCGAAGCGGACATGACCGGCCATACCGAAAAGCCCGCGGTCGAGGCCTCGGCTCCGGCGGCACCGCCGCAGCAGGTGGCCGATGCCGCCAGCCGCGAGCAGGTCGAAGCGCTGACGCGACAGATCGCGACCATCGAGAACCGGCTGGAGGAGCAGGACAAGGCGCTGCGACGCGTTCTTACGCTGCTCGTCGACTGGATCGAGAGCGATGCCAGCCGGCCGGACCTGTCGGCAATCCGGGGTAGCGCCGCCTGAGGGGAGCCCCGATGCTGAACGGCATGTCGGTCGATATCGAGGACTGGTTCCAGGTCGGCGCCTTCGAAACGGTGATCGACAGGCGCGACTGGAATTCGCTCGAACACCGTGTCGAGGCCAATACCGATGCGGTACTCTCGCTGTTCGGCGAAGCGGACGTAAAGGCGACGTTCTTCACGCTTGGCTGGGTTGCGCAGCGCTATCCGGCGCTGATGCGGCGGATCGTCGAAGCGGGGCACGAACTTGCCAGCCATGGCTGGGACCACCGGCGAGTCTTCACCATGGATTCCGACATGTTCGGCAAGGATCTCGAGCGCGCGCGCAAGGCGCTGGAGGATGCCTCTGGCATAGCGGTGACCGGGTACCGCGCGCCTAGCTTTTCGATCGACAAGCGCACGCCCTGGGCGCACGCCATTCTTGCCGAAGCGGGCTATCGTTATTCGTCGAGCGTCGCGCCCGTGGTGCATGACCATTATGGATGGCCCGAAGCGCCGCGCTTCGCACACCGGCCGCTGCCGGATTCGGACCTGATCGAGCTGCCGGTGACGACCGCGCGGGTCGCCGGGCGCAACATGGCGACGGGGGGCGGCTTCTTCCGCCTGCTGCCCGGTGCGCTTACCCATTGGGCGTTTGACGCCGTCAACGGGCGTGAGGGCCGCCCTGCTATATTCTATTTCCACCCATGGGAAATCGACCCCGACCAGCCGCGCGTCGCGCGCGCGCCGTTGAAGTCAAAGCTACGTCATTACAGCCGGCTGCCCGTAATGGCGGATAAGCTCCGCACGCTGATGAAGCGCCGCCAATGGGGCCGGGTGGACGAAGTCGTCGCGGCGGAGGCGAAGCGGCTGGCATGAACGCACCGACGCTCCATCCGTCCCTCGAAATCCGCACCGTCGATCTGGCCGATGCGGGCAATTGCGCGCGTATCGAGGCGTTTATCGGTGAACATCCGGAAGCCACGCCGTTCCACCTACCGCAATGGCTTCGCGCGGTCGCGCGCGGGTGCCGACAGCGCGGCCATTATCTGATCGCGGAGCGCGGCGACGGTTCGCTCGCGGGCGTGCTTCCGCTCACCGAGGTGCGTTCGCTGCTGTTCGGGCGCGCGCTCGTTTCGTCGGGCTTCGCGGTTGGTGGCGGAATCCTGGCGACGAATCCAGCAGCGGTTGATGCGCTTTCAGCAGCAGCCTGGGACATGGCCGAGCGGCTGGATTGTCCGACGCTGGAGCTTCGCGGCGGGCCGAACCCGGGTAATGAATGGCTGGTCGATGACGACACCTATCTCGGTTTCGCTCGTGCGCTTGCCGACGATCCCGACGCCGAACTTCAGGCGATTCCGCGCAAGCAGCGCGCCGAGGTTCGCCGCTCGCTGAAATTCGATCTCGACGTGTCGGTCGGACGGGATGGGCGGCACCGTGCGGCGCACTATGCCGTATATGCCGAATCAGTGCGCAATCTTGGTACGCCCGTATTTCCGGCGCGGCTGTTCCGCGAGACGCTCGATGCGTTCGGCGACGATGCCGACATCCTTCTCGTCCAGCACGAAGGACAGGGCGTCGCAGCGGTGCTCAGCCTGTACTGGCGCGGCTGCGTCTATCCCTATTGGGGCGGCGGAACGCATGCTGCGCGTGGGCTGCGCGCCAATGATCGCATGTATTTCACGTTGATGAACCATGCGCGTGAACGTGGCTGTTCGCGGTTCGATTTCGGGCGTTCGAAGGCAGGAACCGGTCCGGCGGCGTTCAAGAAGAACTGGGGGTTCGAACCGCAGCCGCTGACCTATTACAAGCGCGCTGCCAAGGGTGAAGCCCCGCGTGAGATCAATCCGCTCGATCCCAAATATCGCAAGAAGGTCGAGGCGTGGCAGAAGCTTCCGCTGTGGCTTGCCAACCGTGTCGGTCCGCATATCTCGCGGGGGCTCGGCTGATGGGCGATATCCTCTTCCTCGCGCATCGCATTCCCTATCCGCCCGATCGCGGCGACAAGATGCGCGGTTTCCACATCCTGAAGCATCTTTCCCGACGCCACCGCGTGCATCTCATCGCCTTTGCCGACGATCAGCGCGACCTGGCGCATCAGGCGGTGCTTTCCGGGCATGTGGCAAGCTGTCAGGTCATCTGGCGCGGTAAGCACAATATCGTCGCCGCGCTGCAATCGCTGGCGACGCACCGCGCGGCGTCTATCAGTGCGTTCGACAATCGCGAGATGGCGGCGACCGTTGCCAAGGCGCTCAAGACGCGGCCGATCGATACGATCTACGTCTTTTCCAGCCAGATGGCGCAATATCTGCCCGCAAAGCCCAGGCAGCGCGTGCTGATGGATTTTGTCGATGTCGATTCGGCCAAATTCGAAGCCTATGCCGGGCAGGCGCGCTGGCCGATGCGCTGGATGCACGCGCGCGAGGCGAGGCTGCTCGGCGGGTATGAACGCGCGGTCGCGCGTCGCGTCGATGCCGGGCTTTTCGTAAGCGAGGCCGAGGCTGCGCTGTTCCGCAGCCGGGCCCGCGGCGGCAACATCCAGGTCCTCGAAAACGGCATCGATACCGACTTTTACGATCCGAAAGCAGCGATGGAGCGGATATCGGGGATGGGGCCGCTGCTCACCTTTACCGGCCAGATGAATTATCGTCCCAATGTCGAGGCGGTGAAATGGTTCGCCGACCGGGTGATGCCGCGCATTCGCGAACATCATCCGCGCGCGCGCTTCGCGGTGGTCGGGCGCAGGCCGGCCGATGCCGTGGTTGCGCTCGCGAGCCGCGAAGACGTGCTCGTGACCGGCGAAGTCGCCGATGTTCGCGGCTGGCTTGCCGCCGCATCGGTTGCGGTGGCTCCGCTGCGGCTGGCGCGCGGTATTCAGAACAAGGTTCTCGAAGCGATGGCCATGGCGCGTCCTGTCGTCGCCTCGGCCGCTGCCGCCGAAGGAGTCGACGACGCCGGGACGATCCGCGTGGCTGACGGCGAAGCGGCGATGGCGTCGGCCATTTGCGCGCTGCTTGCGGATCGCGAAGCGGCGGAAGCACTTGGCGCATCGGCGCGCGAGCGCGTCCTTGCGCGCTATGGCTGGGCGGCCCGGCTGGCACCGCTCGACGTGCTGCTCGGCGATGCCGCTCGCGACCGGAAGTCGGCGGCATGACGGCGATCGCCCAAACTGCGCCGTCCGATGCGCAGCCGGTGCATTTCAACGCGAAATGGCGTCGGCAGGCGGGGATGCTCGCCGCGATCTGGGCGGCATTGCTGCTGCTCTTTTACCGCGATGTCGGCGACCTCGCCTATATCTACTGGAACAGCACGACCTTCGGGCACTGCATCTTCGTCCTGCCGGTGATCGGCTGGCTGGTCTGGCAGCGTCGCGAAGAACTTTCGCGCCTCGACCCCGTGGCGTGGTGGCCGGGCCTTGCCGTGGTTGCGGCGGGGGGATTCGCCTGGTTGCTCGGTTCGGCCGGGGGCGTCGCGCTGTTCCGCCATTTCGGGTTGATCGTGATGTTGCAGGGCGCTGCGATCACGCTCCTCGGTCCGCATGTGGCGCGCGCGATGGCCTTTCCGATCTTCTACCTGTTCTTCCTCGTGCCCTTCGGGGAGATGTTCGAGGCGCCGCTCCAGTCCTTCACCGTAGCAATGACGATGAAGCTGCTGCACCTGTCGGGCGTGCCCTCGCTCGTCGACGGCGTCCTCATCACGATCCCGAACGGCTATTTCGAGGTGGCGGAGGCCTGTTCCGGCGCCAAATTCCTGATCGCGATGATCGCGTTCGGCACGCTCGTCGCCAATGTCTGCTACGTCTCATGGGGCAGGCGCGCTGCCTTCATGGCGATGGCGCTGGTAGTGCCGGTCATCGCGAACGGGTTGCGCGCGTTCGGCACGATCTATGCCGCGCATCTGACGTCGGTGGAGGCGGCGACGGGCTTCGACCACATCGTCTATGGCTGGATATTCTTCGCGCTCGTCATGGCTGCGGTGCTGGCGATCGGCTGGCGCTGGTTCGACCGTGATCCAGATGCGCGCTGGTTCGATCCGACGCGCTTCCCGTTGCCGGTCCGGTATCGTGCCGACCTGACGACCGCTGCCGGGCTGGTGCTTGGCATTGCGGTTGCCTTCTTCGCCTGGTCGGCCGCCATTGCCGGTAGGAGCGATAGCTTACCCGCGCAGATGTCGCTGCCGGAAGTGCCCGGCTGGCACCGGACGCAGCTCAGCAAGACCGCGCCCTGGACGCCCAACTATCCACGCGCCGACCATTTTCTGATCGGTCGTTATGCGAACGGGCAAGGGGCAGCGGTGACGCTTGCCATCGCGGTCTTCGCCGACCAGCAGGAGGGCAAGGAACTGGTCGGATTCGGGCTCGGGCCGATCCGGGAGAATGACGTCTGGGTGCGGGTCATGGACGAACCCGACCTTGCCGGTGGCAAGATGCTGCGCATGACCGCCCCCGGCCCGGTGGAGCGAGAGGTTGCGCTCTGGTACCGGGTGGGCGATGTCGTCACGTCCAGCGCCAGCGAGGTGAAATTGCAGACGCTCAAAGCCAGGCTCCTCGGCGGTCCGCAACGTGCCGTCGCCATTCTCGTCTCGTCCGAGCGCCAGCCGGGGCGCAACGCGCGCGCCGACATGGCGAAGTTCGTGCAGGCGCTGGGGCCGCTCGACAGGTTGGCCGATCGAACCGCCGGGACGCCGCGCTGATGTGCGGTATCGCCGGGCTGTTCTATCCCGCCACGCCAAAGCCGATCGAACCCTCTCGCATCGCTACGATGACCGAGGCGCTGGCGCATCGCGGGCCGGACGGATCGGGCGTCTGGGCCGCACCGGGCGTCGGCCTGGGCCATCGGCGCCTGTCGATCATCGACCTCGAAGGCGGCGCACAGCCGATGGCGAGCGCCGATGGTCAATATGTCGTCAGCTATAATGGCGAGATCTACAATTTCCGCGAAATCCGCGCCGAGCTCGAGGAGAAGGGCGCCGAGTTCGTAACCGACAGCGATACCGAGGTGCTGCTGCATGGCTGGCGCGCCTGGGGCCCCGATATGCTGTCGCGCCTCAACGGCATGTTCGCGTTCGCGCTCTACGACGCCGCGCGTCGCAGCCTGTTCCTCGCGCGTGACAGGATGGGCGTGAAGCCGCTCCACTATGTCGAGCTTTCCGACGGCGCGATCGCCTTTGCCAGCGAGTTGAAAGGGCTGCTCGCGCACCCGCTCGTCCGGCGCAATCCCGACCTGACGGCGATCGAGGATTTCATGGGACTTGGCTATGTCCCCGACGACGCCAGCCTGGTCGCCGGAGTTCGCAAGCTTCCCGCCGGGCATTTCCTCCTTCTCGAACGCGGCAAGCCGGTGCCGCAACCAGTACAGTGGTGGGACATCGACTTTTCCAACCGGGCAAAGGGATCGGCGCGCGAGCTCGAGGCTCAGCTCGCCGAGCTGTTGCGGCAGGGCGTGCGCTCGCGAATGGTTTCCGACGTGCCGCTTGGCGCGTTTCTGTCGGGGGGCGTCGATAGTTCGGCAATCGTCGCGCTGATGGCCGAGGCTACCGCCAAGCCCGTCGAGACCTGTACGATCGGCTTCGATGAGGCCGATCACGATGAGACCGCCTATGCGCGGAGCGTCGCCGAGCGCTTTGCGACGCATCACCGGACGCGCACGGTCGCGTCGGACGATTTCGCGCTTATCGATACGCTGGTCGAAGCGTTCGATGAGCCCTTTGCCGATGCCTCGGCGCTCGCCACCTATCAGGTCTGCGCGCTCGCTCGCGAGCAGGTGACGGTGGCGCTGTCTGGCGACGGCGCAGACGAGGCGATGGCGGGGTATCGTCGCTACAAGTTCCAGCATGCCGAGGAGCGCGTCCGCGGGCTGCTGCCCCAGGGGGTGCGGTCATCGCTGCTGGGTACGCTGGGCCGCGTTTATCCCAAGGCCGACTGGGCTCCGCGGCCCTTGCGCGCCAAGACGACGCTGCTCGCGCTGGCGGGGGAGGGCGACGAGGCTTATGCCAAGGCGGTCGGCGTCACGACGCCTGCACTGCGCGACCGGCTATACACCGAAAGCATGCGCAAGCGGATCGGTGGCCACCGTGCGGAGGCGCGCTATATCGAGGCGATGCGGAACGCGCCTGCGCGCGACCCGCTCGACCGCGCGCAATATGCCGATTTCCGCCATTGGCTGCCCGGCGATATCCTGACCAAGATCGACCGCACGAGCATGGCGGTCAGCCTCGAAGCGCGCGAGCCGCTGCTCGATCACCGCTTCGTCGAATTCGCCGCCACGCTGCCGGTGTCGATGCGGCTGAGGGGCGGCGAGGGCAAGTGGCTGATGAAGAAGGCGATGGAACCCTGGCTTCCCAAAGACGTGCTCTACCGCCCCAAAATGGGGTTCGTGACACCGGTAAGCGCGTGGTTCCGCAAGGCGCTCGCCGGCGAGGCGATGGCGCTCGCGCAGTCGCCGATGCTGACCGCCTGGTTCGACCGCAAGGCGATCGAGCGGATCGCGACCGACCACAAGGCAGGCCGCGCCGATCACGGTCGCACCTTGTGGCAACTGATGATGCTCGAACGCTCGGCGCGCCGGCTGTTCGGCTAAGGCACACCACCACTACACAAGCGCATACCCACCCCGCTGGTTTCGAGCGCAGTCGAGAAACCGCCCCGCAATCGCCAGCTTCCGTTTCTCGGCTAGGCTCGAAACAAGCTGCGATTGAGACCAGGATTTTCTGGCGGTACTCTAAGCCGGTGTGGCGGCGCCTCCGCCATGTTTTGCCATCCACAGCGCGAACAGTTCGGGCCACAGATTGGCCGGCAGCCCCTCGGCAAGATGCTCGATGCCGAAGCCGTGCCCGCCCTCTTCGAAGAAATGCGCTTCGACCGGCACCTTCGCCTCGCGCGCGGAAGCGAGCATCGCCAGTGAATTGTCGGGATTGACCAGCGGATCGTCGAGCGCCTGCACCAGGAACAGCGGCGGCGTCTTCGCCGTGACCTGCCTGCTCGTGTCGTAGCGCGCCACCGCGTCGGCGGGCGGGTTGGGGCCGAGCAGGTTCTGCGAGGAATGGCTCTTGTCGATCGACAGGTCGATGACCGGATAGCACAGCCCGGCAAAGGCGGGGCGCGCCGACCGTTCGTCATCGGCATCGACCGGCTCGTACACCTTCGTGTCGTATAGCGTCGCCAGCGATGCACCCAGATGCCCGCCCGCCGAAAATCCGACGATGCCCAGCGTCTCTGGATCGATGCCCCAGGTCGATGCGCGCGCGCGGATCAGCCGCATGGCGCGCTGCGCATCCTGAAGCGGAACGTCCCAGCGCTGCGCCCATCCTTCGCCCGGCAAGCGGTAGATCAGCACGAAAACGGTATAGCCGCGCTGGGTGTAATAGCGCGCGATATCCATCCCTTCATTCTGCACCGACAGGAATCCATATCCGCCGCCCGGAATCGACATCAGCCCGTGCCCGTTGGGCGTCTTGGGTCGATAGACCGCGACGAACGCCTCCGGCACGCCGTACAGCCAGAGCTGGCGGTCACCGGCCGGGCCGTTCATCGTATTGTGTGGAACGGGCAGCGTATCGGGCGTTCCCGGCGCGCCGTTCGGCCAGAGCGGGAAATGTTCGGGCGGTGGCCAGTCGGGGCGGTCGACGGAGGTGGCAGCGGGGGTCGGCTTGCCCCATTCCTGCGCATTGGCGCGGCTGGCGAGCGTCATTGCGAGCGCGCTTCCAATCAGCGTCCGGCGGTCGATCCTCATGGCTGTCTCTCCTTCGTTATCGGGTATGGCGTTTTGTCCAGAGCGCAAACATCTCGGGCCAGCGCGATCCGGTCAGATCGGGCGGGAGCGATGCTCCGAAGCCGTGACCACCGGTTTCCAGCAGGTGCATTTCCACCGCCACACCCCTGGCTCGCGCTGCCTTGGCCAGGCCGGTGCTCATCCAATAGGGTACGATCGGATCGTCCATGGCATGGCACAGAAAAAGGGGCGGCGTGCGCACGGTCACGCGTTCGACCGCGCTGTATCTGGTAATCAGCGACGGCGCCGGGTCCGGCCCCAGCAGGTTCCTGCGCGACTGGCTGCGCGGCGGCACGACCGTCAGCGTCGTTACGGGGTAGAACAGCCCGCCAAATGCAGGCCGTGCCGATAGCGTATCGGCGAAATCGACCGGCTTATAGACCTCGTCGTCATAGGCTGTGACCGCAACCGACCCCAGATGGCCGCCCGCGCTGAACCCCATGATCCCCAGCTTTTTCGGGTCGATACGGTATCGGTCGGCATGGCGTCGAACCAGTCGGATCGCCCGTTGGGCATCCTGCAGCGGCACATCATAGCGTCGGTTCCAGCCATCGACCGGCAACCTGTAATCGACGACAAAGGTGGTGATGCCGAACGGCGCCAGCGCCCGCGCAATGTTCGCGCCTTCGCCAACCTGCGACACGAAGACATATCCACCGCCCGGGAATACGACGACGCCTCGTCCATCGGGCCGGGGAGGGCGATAGACCGAAACGGTCGGCTCCGCCGTACCCTTGCGGTTGGCCGCGGGCGGGCCGCCCGGCGGCGTTTCGGGCCAAAGCCGGAACCGTTCTGTCGATAGAGGAGCGTTAGCCACGGTGCGGCACGGCGAAGATCTGGTCCCGATGCATCGCTGCCCCTTCTAACCGCCGCTTGCGACAAGAAAAGGGCGATGTTCGGCGCGCTGGTCGGGCTGCCTATATGTCAGATGAAATCGGCGAGGCTATCCGTGTTTCGATAACGATATTCCTTATAGTCCTGTAAAACGGAGTCCTGCCGTATATTTTGAAGGGGTTGAAACTCAGACAAATGAGTCTCAGACTGGTCAAAATACAAGAACGACATGGGGAGAGGTCATGAGTCGCAACAAGATCGTTGCCGTAACGCGCGCCTGCGCGCTGGCGATCGCAACCGCAAGCCTGGCATCGTGCGGAGGTGCAGGCGGGTCGGGGAGCGTCAGCTCTCCGGCGCCGAGCCCGACGCCGCCACCCACCGGCGGTACGCAGACGCCCGACGCCGGTACCGTCGCGACCGTCGATGACAGCGTCGCGATCCGCATCCAGAATGCCGATACGGGTCAGTATCTGACGATTGACGGCGACAGCCAGACGGCAGGTGCGGCGATCGCGCAGGCCGGAGGGACAAGCAGCAGCGCCACGGGCTGGCACGCCATTCCCATGCCCAATCGCCAGTATAATATCGAAAACATGCTCAGCCATCAGGTGATGGGAATAAGCGCGGCCGCCAAAACGGCCGGCGCGGCGGCGGTGCAATGGGCCGACAATGGTACGAGCGACCATCTCTGGACCTTCTACAAGCTCCAGAACGGCAACTACCTCATCAAGAACGCCAATAGCGGCCTGTACCTGCAGGCCGATACCGATAGCAGCGGCAAGGCGGTGATCGATCAGGGCGAGCGTGCGACGAGCGGAACAGGGTGCGCCTGTCAGGAATGGTCGCTCGTTCAGGGGACCGATCCGGTGTATTCGATGCCGCCTGCGCTCACCGGCTCGGGGATCGATGTTCATGACCCGGATCTGATCCAGGACACCAGCGGCAAGATTTGGCTCTACGGCACGCACAACACGCTGGCGACCTCGACAGACGGGCAGCATTTCACATCGACGGGATCGCCGATCATATCGCCCGATTTCCCGTGGTGGGCGTCGAAGAACACGACATGGCAGGGCAGGACCGATATCTGGGCGCCGAGCATCCTGCACGCCAATGGCATCTATTATCTCTATTATTCGATCCCGATCTATCAGACGCCGTCCGATCCGACGACCAATCAGGGTGCCCAGGCACTGATCGCGCTGGCGACGAGCACAAGCCCCAATGGCCCATGGGCCGATGCGGGCAAGATCATCGAATCATGTGGCGACGCCGCAGGATGCACGACGACGTTCAACGCCATCGACCCCGCGCCGTTTATCGACGCGAACGGGCGCTGGTGGATGTCGTTCGGTTCATGGCAGGACGGCATCCATGTCCTCGAGCTTGATCCCGCGACCGGGTTGCGCCTGCACCCCGACGCCACCCCCGTTTCGATTGCCGCGCGCGGCGCGGGTGAGGAGGGCTCGTTCATCCTTCCGCGCGTCGTCAACGGAAAGCAGTGGTACTATTATTTCGCGTCGATCAATCCGTGCTGTTCGGCCGACAGCACCTACCGTGTCGTCATGGGCCGTTCCGAAAATCCGACCGGGCCGTATCTCGATCGCGGCGGCCTCGACCTGCGCGACGGCGGCGGAACGATCCTTGTCAGCACGCACGACTATGTCGTCGGGCCGGGTGGCGAGAGCGTGCGCGATGTGAACGGCAAGCTGAAGCTCGTTTATCACTTCTACGATGCACGCGCGAACGGGGCGCCGAAGCTCGGGCTCAACGATCTCGCTTTCGATGGCGATGGCTGGCCGTATCTGAAATGAGGCGGGCGGGGCGCTTCGGGCTGATCCCGAAGGCGCCCGTTGCTTCCGGTTGCCGCACGTTTCGGGCCTCAGAAAACTGCCATCGCGGCATGCACCGTCAGTGCAAGCAGCGCGATCGTCGCCAGGCCGAACAACATGAACCGGACCGCGACCCGGTTCCAGGTCGCCTGCACGATGCTGTGGAGGATGCGCAGGCCGACATAGATCCACGCGATCGTTGCGTTGATGCCACCGCCCCAGCCGGCGACCGCGAGCACGAGGCAGACCGCGTAGAACAGCGTCGGCTGTTCCATCAGATGGTTGTAATTATGCGCCTTCCACTGTGCCCGGTCGGGAAGCATGCCATCGGCGTCGGAACCCTTGCTGCCCGTCAGCCGGGTCAGATCGACGCCAGCCGCCTTCATCGCGGGCATCCGGGTCATCAACATCCAGAACAGCATGAACAGCGACCATGCGATCAGCACGACCACCGGTTTCAGAATGTCGCTGTGCATGAAAAAGCCTCCCCGCTCATATTGTGCGGGGAGGCTGCATCAATCGGTTCGGATGTGCAACGGAATTAGTCTTCCGCGAACAGCTTCGCCCAGCGACGCTTTTCACGGTCCTTCCAGTATCCGCGGTGATAGGCGTCGGAGGCGAGGAGCGGCATCACGCTGCCGGCCTCCGCGAAGACCATCTGTTCCTCGGTGGTCTGGACCTTGCCCCAGCTCGCCGCTTCCTGCAGCGTCGAGGACGAGCAGGCGCCGTCGCGGACGTCGGCGACGGTGATCTGCACGGCGTATTTGTGCATCTCGACATCGTCATGGCCAAGGATCTCAGCACACACGACGGTATCCTGGATGAAGTTCTTGGGCACGCCGCCGCCGATCATCAGCAGGCCGGATGCGCCGGCCTCGATCTTGATGTCGGTCAGTTCGCGGAAGTCCGCGACCGCGTCGATCATCAGGTACGGCTTGCCTTCCTTCATCCGGTCGACCTGATGCTTGACGAGGCCGAAGCCCGCCGAGCTGTCGACGAATGCCGGGCAGAAGATCGGAACGTCATGCTCATAGGCGAGCTTGACGAGGCTGTTCTCCTTCTTGCCGTGCTCGGAAAGATATTTGCCCATCGCGCGGATGAACTCGCGGCTCGACATGCCCTTGGCCGGCTGCTCGTCGGCGATCTTGCCGATCGTGTGGTCGCAGTCCTGAAGCTGCTCCTCGTCGATATAGGTGTCGTAGATGCGGTCGATATAGAGCGAGCGAAGCGTGTTATCATCGGGGATTTCAAGGGCCTGATAGTGTTTGTGGCCAAGCCCTTCAAAGAAATCCATGTCGACGATCGAAGCGCCCGTCGCAACGACGCAATCGACCATGTTGTTGCGCACCAGCTCGGCATAAAGGTCCATGCACCCGCCCGCGCTCGTCGATCCCGCGATGACAAGGAAGATCGTGCAGTCCTTGTCCTTCAGCATCTGGTTGTAGATGCCGGTCGCGCGCGCGAGGTCGCGGCTGGTGAAGCTCATCTTGCCCATCGAATCGATGATCGGGCGCGCGTCGAAGCTGGTGATGTCGATGTGTTCGACCTGCTTCGAGAGCAGTTCCTTCTTGCGGGTGTCGTTGATTTGCGTGTCGGTCATGGGTGCTCCCATCGTCCAGGAAGGTCCGCAGTCGTTAAGGGGGACGCGGATAACCCGTCGAACGGAGGCGGGCAAAGACCCGCCGCCGTCAAAGTCGTTGTCGAGAGGCGTTACAGCGTTACGACGTTCGACGGAATGCGGCGATCCTCATCGGACAGATAGAGGCTCGCCATCGGCTCGTCGTCGACGATCACCGTCTCGTCCGAACCGAAGCCGTTGAATGCGGTGCGCATCGCCGATCCGTATGCGCCCAGCATACCGATCTCGATATAATCGCCCGCCTGCACGTCGCCCGGCAGTTCGAACGGACCTGCCATATGATCGAGATCGTCGCAGGTAGGACCGTAGAAGCTGAACTCCATGTCGCGCACGTCGGACGGCGTCTCGCGGAGCAGCCGCACCGGAAACCGCCAGCCGATATGCGCCGCGTCGAACAGCGCGCCGTACGCGCCGTCGTTGATGTAGAGTTCGTCCCCGCGGCGCTTTTCGACGCGCACGATCAGCGAGCTGTACTCGGCGCACAGCGCGCGGCCGGGTTCTGCCCACAGTTCGGCCGAATAGGAAATCGGCAGGCTTTCGAACGCACGGTAGATCGTTTCGAAATAGCTTTCGAGCGCAGGCGGTTCCATGCCCGGATAGCTCGACGGAAATCCGCCGCCGACATCGACGACGTCGACCGTCACCGACGCCTCGACGATTGCCTGGCGGACCAGCTCCATCGCGTTGCCATAGGCCTCCGGGCTCATCGCCTGGCTGCCGACATGAAAGCAGATGCCCAGCGCGTCCGCCGCCTGGCGGGCTGCGAACAGAAGCTGTTTGCTTTCATGCGGATGCGCGCCGAACTTCGAAGCAAGGCTCAACCGCGACAGGTCGGACGAGACGCGCAGACGCACGCACAGCGTCAGATCCTTGGCGTTGTTGGTCGCGCGCAGAATCTTGTCGAGCTCTTCCATCGTGTCGAGCGAAAAGGTGCGCACGCCGTGCGTGTGATACGCCTCGGCGATAGCCTCTTCCGCCTTGACCGGATGCATGAAGCACATCGTCGCCTGCGGAATCGTCCGCGCGACCATGCGTACTTCGCCGATCGAAGCGACGTCATAATGGGTGATGCCGGCTTCCCAGAGGGTCTGGATCAGCTCGGGCGAAGGGTTCGCCTTCACCGCGTACATCGAACGGCCCGGGAAATTCCTCACGAAATACTGGGCAGCCCGCTGTGCGGCATGGGGACGAATAAGCGTGACCGGCTGGACCGGCGCGCTTTTAGCGATGTCCATGCCACGGGTGACATGAATGGGGGCGGTTGCTAGCCCCAGCGCGCTATTATGTTCGGCCAATTCAAGGGACCTCCACAGGGTAGTTCGACACGACGTGCTGCCTTGCGGTTAGGAAGTCCCCTGGGGCAGCGGAGCGCCCACATAGGGACCAGCTATTCCTATGTAAAGCGTTTCGGATACACACCGTTCCAAAGCCGGGAGGATTTGTGACCATAGTAAGACAGCCAACCCGCGCCGGCGTGCGCGATGCAGCAGCCAAATTGGCGGAAATCCTTCCCCGAACACCGCTTTTGACCCATGACATGGACGGAACGACCGTTGCGTTCAAGGCCGAGTGTCTGCAACCGATCGGCGCATTCAAGCTGCGCGGAGCCTGGCACCGACTCACCGCGATCGATCCCAAGGAACGCGAACGCGGGGTCGTCGCCTTTTCGTCGGGCAACCATGCGCAGGGAGTCGCGTGGGCCGCGAAACGGTTGGGAATGCCGGCGGTCATCGTGATGCCGTCCGATGCGCCCAAGGTGAAACGCGACGCGACGCTCGCACTGGGGGCAGAGGTCGTCAGCTATGACCGGGCGACCGAAAGCCGGGAAAAGATCGCCGCGCACCTCGCCCATGCAAGGGGCGCCGTGCTCGTGCCGAGCTTCGACGATCCGTGGATCATCGAAGGGCAGGGAACCGCGGGGATCGAGGCGATGAGCCAGCTCGTCGAGCGCGGGCTTCCCGACCCGGTGCATGTCGTTACGCCGTGCGGCGGCGGCGGGCTGGGCGCAGGGCTGGCGCTGGCGCTTCCCGACGCGCGCATCACGCTAGTCGAGCCGGAAGGATGGGACGATATGCGCCGCAGTCTGGAGGCCGGCTGGATCGAATCGGTTCCCGACGACGCTCCGCCGACCGCGTGCGATGCACTGATGACGAAGCGCGTCAGCGAGCGCACGTTCAACGTTCTCGCCAAGCGCGATGCGCACGGCCTCGCCGTCAGCGAGTCCGATATCCGCATGGCGCAGCGCTGGGCGGCGGCGAAGCTGCGGCTGGTGGTCGAACCCGGCGGCGCGGTCGCGCTTGCCGCGCTGCTGACCGGGAAGGTCGCGCCCGAACCGGGACTGGTGGTGATTCTGTCCGGCGGCAATGTCGATATCGACCAATATGCAAAGGTTCTCGCCGATGGGTAGCGGTCTGACCGCGATAGGGCAGGCGGCGCCCGCAATCGCCATGGTCGCGGTGTTCGCGCTTGTCATCGGCGGCATAACGCTGGTGCGCCGGGGCGCGCAGAACCGTCAGAAGGGCATCCTGATGCTCGTCTGCGCCGCAGTCGTTCTGGCGAATGTGCTGATCTGGACGATCTGACGCAGTGAACTCCGTCGGCGGTGCGAGCGTTGGCTGGCTCCACCGTTGGAAGGGATTTACCTCATGCGTATCGCGAAACTCTGGCTGATCGGCGCGCTTTCGCCGTTGGCACTGACGGCCTGCGGCCAGACCGGGTCGCAAGCGGCCGATAGCAATTCGGTGTCAACGGGCAACGCTTACGCCACCACCCCAACTATCAACAGCGCTGACGACGTTGAGACCAACAGCGCCGGTGAGACGAACACCGAACCGGTGTCGCGCCCGACGCCGAAATCGCCCGTTCAGGACGAAGCCGGGGATGCGGATGCGCCAAAGGCGGCGGCCGATGTCGTGAAGCGTTATTACGCCGACATCGACAGTGGCGACTACCGCGCGGCCTATGCGCTGTGGGGCGATGGCGGCAAGGACAGCAAGCAGACCCTCGAACAGTTTCGCGACGGCTTCGCGAATACCGAATCGACCGACGTTTCAACCGGCGACCCTGGAAGGAGCGAAGGCGCCGCCGGATCGATCTACATAACCGTGCCCGTCACGGTCCGAGCGCAGTTGCGGAACGGTACGCATCAGCGCTTTACCGGCAGCTATGTCCTGCGCCGCGTCAACGACGTTCCGGGATCGACCGCCGAACAGCGGCGCTGGCACCTCTATTCGGCGGACCTTGAACAGGCCAGGTGATCCCCGCTCATGCTATTTGATCGGCGAGTTCGGGTCGAGCCGCATGTCGAGATAATCGTCGACGCTCTTCATCAGCGCATCCATCTCGTTTTCGAAGAAATGGTTGGCGCCGGGAATCGTGTCGTGGTGGATCGTGATGTGCTTTTGCGTGCGCAGCTTGTCGACCAGACGCTGCACGCCCGACGGGGTAACCACCTCGTCGGCCTCGCCATTGATGATGATGCCCGAGGAGGGGCAGGGGGCGAGGAAGCTGAAATCGTAGAGGTTCGCCGGCGGCGCGATCGAGATGAAGCCGCGAATCTCGGGCCGGCGCATCAATAGCTGCATGCCGATCCATGCGCCGAAGCTGGGCGCTGCGACCCAGGTCGTCGATGCTTCGGGATGGAAGCTCTGCACCCAGTCGAGCGCGCTCGCCGCGTCGGACAGCTCGCCGATGCCGTTGTCGAACGTGCCCTGGCTGCGGCCCACGCCACGGAAATTGAAGCGCAGCGTCGCGAATCCGCGCTGCTGGAACGTCTTGTAGAGCGCCTGGACGATGTGGTTGTTCATCGTGCCGCCCGACGCTGGATGCGGGTGGAGGATCAGGGCGACCGGCGCGCGTGGCTTCGGCGCAGGGGCGAAGCGGCCTTCGAGGCGACCTTCGGGACCGGGGAAAATGACTTCGGGCATTGGCGACCTGCAAGTGATGGAGCGCGCGCGGTGGCGCGATGAGACGTGGAGGCTATATAGGCCCGGTGACGATCCGCGCAATCATCGGAAACCATCTTGGCTCAGCGCATCTATCTCGATCATGCCGCGACGACGCCGATGCG
Organism: Stakelama marina; assembly: GCF_018122655.1. Taxonomy (GTDB): domain Bacteria; phylum Pseudomonadota; class Alphaproteobacteria; order Sphingomonadales; family Sphingomonadaceae; genus Sphingomonas; species Sphingomonas marina. The sequence continues at coordinate 1,108,106 of NZ_JAGRQC010000001.1, read as the reverse complement.
GCCCGAAGCCATCGCAGCGGTGGAGGAAGGGATGCGCCGCTGGGCCAATCCGTCTTCGCCGCACGCCGAAGGCCGCGCCGCGCGCGCCGCACTCGAAGACGCGCGTGCGCGCATCAAGGCCGCGCTGGGCTGGGACGGCGAACTGATCTTCACCAGCGGCGCCAGCGAAGCGATCGCGATCGCGATGGCGCGGGCCAAGGCCGGTTCCCGGCTGGTGAGCGCCATCGAGCATGATTCGGTGCTGCGAGTGGCAGGCGATGCGGCGCGCATTCCAGTCAGGCCCAATGGTACGATCGACCTCGATATTCTGCAGGCGCTGATCGAGCGCGCGCAATCGCCGCTGGTCGCCGTACAGCACGTCAATTCGGAACTTGGCGCGTTTCAGGATGCCGCTGCCATCCGCGCGATGGTCGCCGCCCGCGACGGTTTGTTTTTCTGCGATGCGAGCCAGTCGGCGGGCAAGCATCCGCTGCCAAAGGCGGACCTGATCGCCCTGTCGGCGCACAAATTCGGTGGCCCGATCGGCATTGGTGCGCTGCTCGTGCGCGATTTCGCCATGCTCGATCCGAGCGGCGGTCAGGAGTTCGGCTATCGCGGCGGTACCGAGAATCTGCCCGGCGCGCTTGGAATGGCGGCTGCTCTCGATGCGACCGAACGCATGGGCGATGGCGCCGCCAGGTGGCTGGCGGACCTGCAACCTGCGCTGCTCGGCCTCAGGATGAAGGTGGCCGATGCCGGTGGCAATTTCATTGGCGGGGATGGGGCGGGAACCGCGATCGCGGCGATAGCGATGCCGGGCGTGAAGGCAGCCGCGCAGCTCATCCAGCTCGATTCGATGGGGTTTGCGGTTTCGGCTGGCAGCGCCTGTTCGTCGGGTTCGCTCAAGACCAGTCATGTGCTCGAAGCGATCCGGACCCCGCCCGAGGTCGCCGAAAGCACGATCCGCGTCAGCGTCGGCTGGAACACGATGGCCGAAGACATCGCCCGTTTTGCCGGGGCCTGGCAGCAGATCGCGCAAAGGGCGCGGAGCCGCGCCGCGTGATCTATCTCGATTATCAGGCGACGACGCCGCTCGCCCCTGAAGCGCTTGCAGCAATGCTGCCCTGGCTCGAGAGCCAGCACGCCAACCCGCATTCGCCGCACAAGGCCGGCCGTGCCGCGCATGCCGCGGTTGAGGTCGCGCGCGAACAGGTCGCGGCGCTCCTTCCTCAAGGCGGCAGCGTCAGCTTCACCAGCGGCGCGACCGAGTCGCTCAACTGGGCGCTGAAAGGCGTGGGCCAGGGACGCATCGTCACCATCGCCACCGAACATGCCGCGGTTCTCGACACCGTCGAGGCGCTGCGTGCCGGCGGCCGTGATGTCGTCATACTCCCCGTCGATCGTGACGGCCTGGTCGACATGGATGCCGCCCGCGCCGCGATCATGCCGGGTACCGCGCTGGTCGAGGCTATGCTCGTCAACAATGAGATCGGCACGATCCAGCCCGTCGCCGAACTTGCCGACCTCGCGCACCGAGCGGGCGCGCTGATGCTGTGCGATGCGGTACAGGGCTATGGCCGCGTACCGATCCCGGACGGCTGCGATCTGATCGCGCTGTCCGCGCACAAGATACACGGGCCCAAGGGCATCGGCGCGCTGTGGATTCGCGATGGGGTGACGCTCACGCCGCTGCTCCACGGCGGCGGGCAGGAAAAGGGTGGCCGTTCGGGCACGCTGTCGCCCGCGCTTTGTGCCGGCTTCGGGGCGGCCGCGGCGCTGGCGGCCGAACGCCGCGACGCCGATGCAGCGCATGTCGCCGACCTGTTTGCCGCAGCCGTTGCGCAGCTTGACGAGGCATGGGTCATCAACGGTTCAACCGAACATCGCTATCGCGGCAACCTGAACATCCGCCGCGAGGGACTCGATGTGAACCGGCTGATGAGCGAATTGCGCGACATCGCCTTTTCGGCCGGTTCGGCATGCGCCAGCGGGTCGGGCCGGTCGAGCCATGTGCTGCGCGCGATCGGGTTGACCGATGCCGAGGCGAAGTCGAGCATCCGCCTCGGATTCGGGCGTTACACGGAGAAGGGCGAATTGCTGGAAGCACTCGAACGGATCGACCGGGCGGCGGGCGCTCAGCGGGCCGCGGCATGATCCGCGTCCGCTTCATAGACCGCGAGGGCGAGCATGTGCGCGAGGTGGAGGCCCGCCCCGGCGATGTGCTGCTGGATGTGGCGCAGGCCGACGGCCAGCCGCTTGAAGGAACATGCGAAGGCCAGATGGCGTGTTCGACCTGCCACGTCCTCGTCGCGCCCGAGGATTTCGACAAGCTTCCCCCCGCGAGCGAGGAGGAAGAGGATATGCTCGATCTCGCGGCCGGCGCGGGGCGTACCAGTCGGCTCGCCTGCCAGATATGCCTTACCGACGAACTCGACGGGCTCACGGTACGCATCCCCGTGGAGGCCCATGACATGCAGGGAAAAGTCTGATGATGAACCGCCGCACGCTGATCGCCGCTTCGGGTACGCTTGGCCTTGCCGCGCTGGCGGCACCGGCTGCCGCCTTCCAGGGCAAGTCGTCGATCTTCGATGTGCTCGAACGCGACGCAAAGGGCCGCTTGGGCCTTGCCGTGCTCGACACCAGCAACGGCCACCGGCTGTTCTGGCACGGCGAGGAACGTTTCGCGCTGTGTTCGACGTTCAAGGTGCCGCTTGCCGCCGATGTTCTGCTGAAATCGGAACGCGGCAACCTGCCGCTCGACCGTAGGATCAATTTCAGCCAGCGCGACGTGCTCGATTATGCGCCGGTGGTGAAGGCCAATCTTGCGAGCGGATCGATGACCGTCGAGCAATTGGCGAAAGCTGCGGTGGAGCAGAGCGACAATAGCGCGGCGAACCTGCTCCTCGCGCAGATCGGCGGGCCGAGCGGGCTGACGCGGTTTCTGCGCGAACAGGGCGATCAGGTGACGCGGCTCGACCGGACCGAACCCGATCTGAACCATGTCGCGCGCGATGACGAACGCGATACGACGACGCCCGGCGCGATGGTTGCGCTGATGCAGGACCTGCTGATCGGCAACATCCTGGGTCCCAAGTCGCGCGAGAAGCTGATCGGATGGATGGTCGACAGCAAGACCGGGTTGCAGCGCCTGCGCGCTGGCCTGCCGCAGGACTGGCGCGTCGGCGACAAGACCGGGACCAGCGGCGATGGCAAGTTCAACGATATCGCCATCGCCTTCCCACCGGGGCGCAAGCCGATCCTGATCGCCTGCTATCTCGATGCTCCGGGCCTCGGCGGCGATGCGGCGAACAAGATTCACCAGCGTGTAGGGTCGCTGGTCGGCACGCTGTTCGGACAGGCCTGATTAAGGCGATTTGACACCAAAGGCGATGACCACACCCTTGCCGCTACCCACCCCGATCGGCCAATAAGCATCCAATGACGATTCTGGTGGACATGGGCACCGACGGGACCGGGAAGTCGGTTCCGATCGACCTTGAGGAACTGCTCGCGACGCGGCTGTTGGTGCAGGGCAACTCGGGCTCGGGAAAGTCGCACCTGCTGCGCCGACTGCTCGAAAAGAGCGCGGGACAGGTCCAGCAGGTCATCATCGACCCCGAAGGCGATTTCGTTACCTTCTCCGAACCGTACGGCCATGTCGTCATCGACGGGCTCGACCATAGCGAGCGCGAGGTTACGCGGCTCGCCGAGCGCATCCGCGAACATCGCGCCTCGGTCGTGCTCAACCTCGAAGGACTCGAGGCGGAGGGGCAGATGCGCTGCGCCGCCGCTTTTCTGTCTGGGATGTTCGATGCCCCGCGCGAACACTGGTATCCCGCGCTCGTCGTGGTCGACGAGGCGCAGCTTTTCGCCCCGACCGGCGGCGGCGAGGTTTCGGAGGAAGTACGCCGCGCCTCGCTCGGCGCGATGACCAACCTGATGTGTCGCGGCCGCAAACGCGGTCTGGCAGGCATCATTGCCACGCAGCGGCTTGCCAAGCTCGCCAAGAACGTCGCGGCCGAGGCGTCGAATTTCCTGATGGGGCGTACCTTTCTCGACATCGACATGGCGCGCGCCGCCGACCTGCTCGGCATGGAGCGGCGACAGGCGGAACAGATCCGCGATCTCCAGCGCGGGACGTTTCTCGCGCTCGGCCCGGCGGTCTCGCGCCGTCCGGTCGCGGTGAAGATCGGCGACGTCGAAACCTCGGCACGCAGCGGCAGCCCCAAGCTGACCCCGCTTCCCGAAGCGCCGCCCGAGGACATGAAGGAGCTGCTGTTTTCCTTCGCCGACGAAGCGCCGCCGCCACCGCCGCCGCCCGCACCGCCCAAGCGCCCGCCGTCGGAGGCGCTGATGGAAAAGCTCGCGGCTTCGGTCCCGAGCCCGGTCGCAGCGCTTCCCGACAAGGACCCCGAAGAGGTCGAGACGATCGTTGCCGATGTGCTGCGCGCGATCGTCGGCGATGCCGATTCCTCAATGCGCTCGGCGGCAGTGCTCTATCAGGATTTCCAGGTCCGCTGCCGGATGGCGGGGCTAGCGCCGCCGCCGCTCGACATCGCCGGTTTCACCCGTCGCCTCGCCTGCGCGCGCGCCGGGATATTCGACGCGCCGGGCGAGGACTGGGCGCCCGCGCTCGATCTCGCCGAAAGCCTGCCCGACGACATGCTCGGCGCGTTCCTCCTCGTCGCACGCGCCGCGCGCGAAAATGCGCCGTGCCCGAGCGATTCCGAAATCGCCGAGACCTACGGCACCAGCTCGCTCGGCCGCGTGCGCCGCCTGCTCGGCTATATCGAGAGCCGCGACCTGTTCGTCGCCCGCGTCGATCTTGCGGGCAAACGCTCGATCAGCCTCCCGCATCTCGGCTGGACCACGCAACCTGCCGAGGTTTGACGAAGCGGCTTCAGTGATCCGCCCCGACAGGTTCGGTTGACGCTTCGCCCATCAGCCGCTTCGAAAGGAACAGTTTGAACAGCAGGAACACCACGCCTGCCGCCGCCGCACAGGCGCCGTGGATCAGCCAGAATTCGGTTGTCGGCATCTTCACGTAGAAGCCGCCGAGCCAGCCGATCAGCGAATTGGCGGCGGTAAAGGCGAGGTAATAGAAGCCGATCACCGTCGCATTCAGCGCCTTGGGTGCCAGCCGCGCGAACAGCGCCAGGCTGACCGGAAGCATATGCGCGAAGCCGATCGAGTTCATGATTTCGAACATCATCGGCCAGAACATGCTAATCTTGTGCCCCGCGGGCGTCGTCGCGGCGGCCATGAACAGGCACAGCATCCCGCCGATCGAAAACAGCGATCCGATGATGATCTTGGTCAGTTCGTCGGGCTCCTGCCAGTGCTTCGCGTACCACCGGTAGAAGAGCGAGACGAGGAACAGAAACGATACCGAAACGATCGAGTCGATCGTGATGAGGTAGGAGGACAGAAATCGGAAATCGAGCGCTGGCACGTTGAATTGGCTCAGCGCGAAATGCTGATCTCCCCAGATCAGGTAGATGTTGAAAATCTGCATGTTGGGAATCAGCGCAATCGCCATCACCGGAATGAGCAGCAGCACCGCGGCGAGCGCGGGGATGTCGGCACGCGTCAGCTTGGCGCGCGGCGCGGCGTCGGTGCGCTTGCCCTGCGCCCGGAAATGTTCGCGCGGCAGATATTTCTGGCCCGAAATATAAATAGCGAGCGACACCAGCATGCCGACGCCGGCGGCGCCGAACCCCCAGTGCCAGCCGACATCCTGGCCCAGCGTGCCGACGATGATCGGCGACAGGATGACGCCCGCATTGATGCCCAGATAGAAGATCTGGAACGCATCGGCACGGCGCAGATCCTCCGGCTTGTAGAGCGCGCCGACCTGACTGGCGATATTGCCCTTCATCAGCCCGCTGCCGATGACCAGCGCCAGCAGCGCGAACAGGAAGCTCGCTTCGAACGCCATCAGGAAATGGCCAAGCGCCATCGTGATCGCGCCGATCAGCACCGCCAGCCGTTTGCCGATCCAGCGGTCGGCGATGAGTCCGCCCGCAATCGGCGTCAGATAGACGAGCGAGGCATAGGTGCCGAAAATCGCCGATGCCAGCGCCTCGCCGTGCAGACCGCGATACATGGGCAGCGAATGGAAGACGCTGAACGCCGCGACATGGTCGATATGCTCGGGCTTCAGCAGATACTGGACCATGTAGAGCACCAGCAGCGTCTGCATCCCGTAATAGGAAAACCGTTCCCACGCCTCGGTAAAGGCGAGGTAGGCCAGCCCCTTGGGATGTCCGAAGAACGCCTTGTCGCCATGTTCCAGTATGTCGAGTTCGGGCGTCGCTTCGGCTGTCGTCATGCGGTGGTCGTCCTTGGCAAGTGGTATCGCTGGAAACCACATTTCCGTACCGTTCGCAAATGAACACAAGCTGGCCGGCCTTGCGCGGCCCGCTGCGCCGCCGTACCGCGCTGGCAGGAGAGGAGAGCCGATGAACGACGCAGATCGTGCCGCGAAACGCGGCTGCACCCATTTTCTGCCGATGCATGTGCCCGAAACGCCGGCCGCCACGCTACGCCGCCTCGCGGCGCTGGATGCGGCCGAGGTCGATGCGGACAGCTATGGAGACAGCGGCGCGGTAACGCTGCTCGAAAAACGCTGCGCCGGGCTGCTCGGCACGTCGGCGGCGCGGTTTTTCATCAAGGGCATGATGGCGCAGGCGGCGGCGCTCACCGTCTATGCCGATGACCGCGGCACGCGAAACGTCGCGGTCCACCGGATGAGCCATATCAATCTCGACGAAGGCGACGCTATCGAGCGCGCATGCGGACTGCGGTCGATCCGGCTCGGCACGACAATGCCTTTCGGTGTCGAGGACCTTCGCCGCATTACTGAGCCGCTCGCCGCGGTGGTGGTCGAGCTGCCGCTGCGCCGTGCGGGCTTTCTCCTACCCCCGCTGGCCGAACTGCGCGCGATCTCCGCCTGGTGCCGCGAGAACAAGGTGCCGCTTCATTTCGACGGCGCGCGGCTGTGGGAGGCGGCGGCCGGATACGACATGCCGCTCGAGGCGCTGGCGACGCTCGCCGACAGCATCTATGTCTCCTTCTACAAGGGGCTGGGCGGGCTCGGTGGTGCGATGCTGGCTGGCCCCGAGCGGTTGATCGACGCGACCGCGATCTGGCAGCAACGCTATTTCGGCAATCTCTACACGGTCCATCCCTATGCGCTGTCGGCGCTGGACGGTCTCGACCGCTATCTGCCGCGCATGCCCGAATTCGTCGCCCGGGCGCGCGAACTCGCCGCCGCGCTGCGCGACATGCCGGGCGTGATGGTAAATCCCGCCAAGCCGCATGCACATGCCTTTCAGATTATCGTGCCGGGCGATCCCGCCGATTTGACCGATCGCAACCGTCGCTTTGCCGAGGACCATAAAGTGTGGTTGTTCAATGCCTTTCAGCCGGCGCCGATTGCCGGGCATGCGCTCGCCGAAATCAATATCGGCGACGGTAGCGATAACTGGAGTGTCGAGCAGGCCGCCGGCTGGCTCCGGGACTTCTTTTCCGGCGGCGGGTGATCGTCATCGGCGGCGGAACATCGCGGGCGGGTCGATGCGTTGATACGCCAACTTCGAATTGGGGAGAGAAAGAATGCGCAAGAATACGGGATGGGCGCTGCTCGGCGCCGGTGTCGCGGCAGTGGCCGGGATCGGCGGATATCTGGTTGCGCGCGAACGCTCGGTCGAACAGCCATCCTATCGCACGCGCGACAAGGACAAGGCGATCGAAATTCGCGATTATCCCGAACTGCTCGTCGCCGAAACCACCGTCACCGGTGCCCGCGAGCAGAGCCTTCGTCAGGGGTTTCGCCGGCTCGCCAGCTATATCTTCGCCAAGGACCGCGACGGCGACAAGATCGCGATGACGGCGCCGGTACTGTCGGACAATCATGACGACAGCAGGCGATGGCGGACGCGGTTCATCATGCCGGCGAAGCTGCGCCGCGGATCGGTGCCGCCGACCGATGCCGATGTGCAGTTCGAACGCATCCCCGCGCGTCGCGTCGCCGCGATCCGCTTCAACGGCAAGCCGACCGACGAGCTTTTGCGCGACAAGGAACGCGAACTGCGAAGCTGGCTCGCGATGAAGGGCTATATTCCTGTCGGCCCGGTCGAGCACGCCTATTACAATTCGCCGATGGTACCCGCGCGGCTGCGCCGGAACGAGGTGCTGCTGCCGCTGCGCGATTAAGGGGGCGGGCGCAGCCGCCTCTTGCGTCGGCCGCGCCGATCGACCATATGCCCGCGCGGGAGTCGGGCGGACGTAGCCGTCGCCAACCCGGTCAGGTCCGGAAGGAAGCAGCCGTAACGATTTCGCTGCGGGTCGTTCCGGCTCCCACCACCAGCAATATGTAATAGCGAAGAGCGGCGGTTTTCCGGTCCGCGGTGATTGCGGGCACGCGCTTCAGACTGGATTGGCTCGGCGACTATACGCCAGCGCCAGCCTGACGATCGCCCATATCGGCCCCATGACTGCGGCTGCCACCATTGCCCCGGCAAAATCGGGCTGGAACAGCAAAAGCGTCCGGATCGATCCTCCGAACATCGCCGGTATGACTACCGTCAAAAGTCCCGCTACCGCGAGCATGGCGACCAGCGGAAACCACAGGCTGAACATGCCTGCCGCACCGGACTTGGTCCGCAGCTTTTCGCGGTGCCACCACGCCCAGACGATGCTGGCCAGAAAGAAGAGCGGAAGCAGCATCACCAGCAGATATGTCATCTTCGGCACGAGCCTTGACCCGTGGCCCGCATAATCGAGCCCCAGCGCCTTCGCGGTGATGCCCTCGCGCAGTTTCAGGGTTTCGCCGAAGCCGATACCGCTGTTCGCATTGACCAGCACGACCACCGCCTTCCCTTGGGAAGGCAAGAGGGTGGCGAGCGTTTCCGTCCCCGGGACCAGGCCATCATGATAGGCCGTGCCGGTTCGGCTATCGAGGAACCAGCCAAAGCCGTAAAAGGGCGACGTCTCGCTCGCCGGGCGCAGCATCGCCGCCTTGCTTGCGGCGCTGATAATATCGTCTTTGCCGTTCAGCATCATCGCGAGATAGAGCGCCAGATCGTCGGCGCTTGCGAATATGCCGCCCGCGGGAGCGCTTACGCGGTTCGTCCTCCGCATTTCATATGCGCGCTTGCCGCCGAACCAGGGCCGATGGCCGACGGCGACTTTTCCCGGCGTCTGGCCGTCGGAGACAAAACTGTTCTTCATGCCGATCGGGGCAAGGATATGTGCTTGCACATAGTCGGGATAGCGCTGCCCGCTCGTCGCCTCGATCAGCGCGCCGAGAATTTGGTAGTTTGTATTGGAATATTCCCACCGGCTGCCAGGGGGATGGACCGGTTCCCATTTCGCAACTCGCGACGCATAATCGCCAAGGCTCCCCTCGCTCAGCGACGTGTCCATGTGCGCGCGATTTCCCTGGACGGTTGAAAAACCGCTGGTGTGGCTGAGCAATTGCCGAATGGTGATTGCGCCCGAAGGGCGCCCCTGAAAGGCACGAAGGTACGTCGCTATGCTCGCGTCTAGCCTTATTTTTCCCGCTTCGACCAGCTGCATGACCGCCACGGCCGTGAAGCTTTTCGAGATTGATCCGATCAGGAATGGGGTGTCGGGCGTAATGGATTGCCCGCTGTCCGCCAGAATGGTGCCCCGGCCGCCAGAGCGAAATGCGCCGCCATCGACAATCGCATATGCGACGCCTGGAGCGCCGGATGATGGCAGCTCGCGTTCGATGAATGCGTCGATCGACCGATCCGCCATGCTGGCCTGCGATGCAGGCACCAGCAGGAACCCGAACAATATCAGCATCAGCCGCATCGTCTTTCCCCTCCGATAGGCACAATAGCTGATGGACGTCGGGCCGCCACAAAATCATGGCGTTTCTCGTCTCGAACAGGTGGAGAGCGACATCGATAGTGCCGGTTGCCGGCCCCTTTTAGCGGAGGAGCCGCGTCTCGTCGCTTTCCTACAGCGTCGGTTTCTGGCACCCGGATGAAGAACAAAACGAGGTCTCCTGCCAATGTCACGAGCCAGACTGCAGTTCGGCCGAACAGCGTCGTCGTTGGCGGGGAGGGGCATCGAAGGGGGACGTGTCGCTAACTTCGCTAACTTCCGCACGGCGCTGACATCGCCGCATGGTTGAGCTAAACCGATCCCGATGACCGATTCCGCGCTCGACCTCGGCGAACCGCCGCAGCCCGAACGCGCCGACGCCTATCAGGTGCTGGCGCGCAAATACCGTCCGCAGACCTTTTCGCAGCTGATCGGACAGGACGCGATGGTGACCACGCTCGCCAACGCGATCAAGCGCGACCGGCTGGCGCACGCCTTTCTGCTCACCGGCGTTCGCGGCGTGGGCAAGACCTCGACCGCGCGGTTGATTGCCAAGGCGCTCAATTGCGTCGGGCCGGACGGCGAGGGCGGGCCGACGATCGATCCGTGCGGCGTGTGCGAGCCATGCCGCGCCATTGCCGAGGGGCGCCATATCGACGTGATCGAAATGGACGCCGCCAGCCATACCGGTATCGACGACGTTCGCGAGATCATCGAGGGGTCTCGCTATGCGGCGGTTTCGGCGCGCTACAAGATCTACATCATCGACGAAGTCCATATGCTGTCGAAGCCGGCCTTCAACGGCCTGCTCAAGACACTCGAGGAACCGCCGGCGCATGTGAAGTTCCTGTTCGCCACCACGGAAGTGAACAAAGTACCGGTGACGGTGTTGTCGCGCTGTCAGCGTTTCGATCTGCGCCGTATTTCCGCCGATCAGCTGGCCGAGCATTTTGCCGGCGTGGTCGAAAAGGAAGGCGTCGATGCCGAGCCAGAGGCGCTGGCACTGATTGCCCGCGCGGCCGAAGGATCGGCCCGCGACGGGCTGTCGATCCTCGACCAGGCGATCGCGCATGCCGGGATGGAAGGCGGCGGCGTGCGCGCAGGTGCGGTGCGCGACATGCTCGGCCTGTCCGATCGTGGTGCCATTCGTGAACTGTTCGGCTTGCTGCTTGGTGGTGATGCCGAAGGCGCGCTCAAGGCGCTGCGGCGGCAATATGATTATGGTGTCGATCCGCAGGCGGTGCTGAAGACGCTGCTGGAGACGGTGCACGGCGCTACGCTCGCCAAAGTCGGTACGCCGCCCGAGGCCGCGCAATCGACCGAGGAGCGTGAGGCGCTTCAGCACTGGGGCACGCTCCTGTCCTTTCCGATGCTCCACCGGCTTTGGCAGTTGCTGTTGAAGGGGCATGAGGAAGTGTCGCGCGCGGCGCTTCCGATCGAGGCGTGCGAAATGGCGCTGCTGCGCGTCGTCCATGCCGCGACATTGCCCGATCCGGGCGATCTGGCGAAACGGCTGGCCGAAGGAGGCGAGGGGCTTTCGCGGCCGCAGCAGGTCGGCGCTCCCGCACCGTCCGGGGCGACTGCCGAACTTCAGCAACCGCAGCCGGAGGTGGTGCCGCTTCCGGGCGATGTCCGCGCGCTGTGGAAGCTGCTCGGCGACCATGGCCGCAACGAACTGCAGGCGCAGGTGCGCAATCATCTGCGCCCCATACGGTTCGAACCGCCCGAGCTGGAAATCAGCGCGTTGCGGCCGCTGCCTGCCGATTTTGCCCGCGATCTCGGGAACGAGTTGCGCGCGATAACCGATACCAACTGGAAGATAACCACTGCCAACGCGCCGGGCGAGCCGAGCTTGCGTGAGCGCGAGAAGCAGGATGACGACGATTTCAAGGCGCAGGTACGCGCCGATCCCGTCGTATCCGCAGCGTTCGAGGCGTTTCCCGATGCTGCGATCGATTGGGAAAAGACCAAGCGGAGTATGTAAAATGGACAAGCTCGAAGACATCATGGCGATGGCGCAGAATGTGCAGAAGCAACTGCAGGATGCGCAGGCCAATCTCGACAATATACAGGTCGAAGGCCAGTCGGGCGGGGGCATGGTAAAGGTTACCGCCTCGGCCAAGGGCCGTATCGTTGGGCTCGATATCGACGAATCGCTGCTCCAGCCTTCCGAAAAGGGCATGCTGGAGGATCTGGTGATCGCTGCGTTCAATGACGCGCGGGCCAAGGCCGATGCGGCCTCTCAGGAGGAAATGTCGAAGATGACGAGCGGCATGGAGCTGCCGCCGGGATTCAAGCTCCCCTTCTGAACATTACACAACGGGAACAATTTTTTGCGGCCCTCCGTTTAGACGCCAGTCTTTAATCGGAGGGACTGCAATGAGTGACGAACGCGTAACCGAGACCGAAACCCACACCAATGACGGCAATGGTCACACGACGGTGATCGAGCGCCGCAGCGGCGGTGGCGGCGGCCTGTTGATCGGGCTGGCGGTCCTGATCCTCGTCGTTGTCGGCGCCTTTTTCCTGCTCAATCAGAGCAAGAACGACAATATGAAGACCGATGCCGTGGTCGGTGCCGCCAAGAGCGTCAGCGGTGCCGCCGATCAGGTCGGCGATACCGCGAAAAAGGCGGGCGACGCCGTCCAGAACTGAGTCAGTTCAGGCAACTATCCAGCCCGTCGTTACGGATCGTGGCCATCCGTCTTGCGATGGTATTTCCGTAACGGCGGGTAAATCCCGTCGGGGATGTTCCCGGGCGCTGTTTCGGCAGGGGAAGAACCGCCGCGATCTGGGCGGCTTCATGTGTGGTCAAGTGATCGGCCCCGTGCCCGAAATACCGCCGTGCGCCGGCATCCGCGCCATAGGTCCCGATGCCGGTTTCCGCGACGTTCAGATACACTTCCATGATCCGGCGCTTGCCCCAGAGCCCCTCGATCAGGACCGTGAACCACGCCTCCAGGCCTTTGCGAAAATATCCGCCGCCCTGCCACAGAAAGACATTCTTCGCGGTCTGCTGGCTGATCGTCGATCCGCCGCGGATTACGTGACCGCGCTTCTGGTTGCGCTCGAAGGCTTTCTTGATCGCCTCGTAATCGAAGCCGTGATGTTCGCAGAATCCCGAATCCTCGCCCGCCATCGCGGCGCGCGCCATGTCCGGGTCCATCTTCGACAACGACATCCAGTGCCGCGCGGCGCCGCGGCCGGCGACGATATCGCCGATCATCGTCGCGGTGATCGGCGGCGGGACGAAGCGGTAGATGCCTACCCATGCCACCGAAATGAGGACGAACCAGACAAACGCCATCGCCAGCAAACGAAAAACGCGCCCCGGCAGGCTCTGCCGGCGGCGCGTATTCGGCTTTCGTCTTTTCGGCTTGCCCATGGCAGACCGGATAAGCGGATCAGGAGGTGGCGAGCAACCGTTTCTCGCCGGCGATGCGCATCATCGCCTTCTGCAGCTTCTCGAACGCGCGCACCTCGATCTGGCGAACACGTTCGCGGCTGACTCCATATACCTGGCTCAGTTCCTCGAGCGTCTGCGGATTATCGGTCAGGCGACGCTCGGTCAGAATGTGGCGCTCGCGCTCGTTGAGATCGTCCATCGCTTCGACGAGCATCTCGTGGCGAACATCGGCTTCCTGCGCCTCGGCGACGACATGATCCTGCAGCGGCTCGTCATCCTGAAGCCAATCCTGCCACTGGCCCTCGCTATCCTCGCGCATCGGAACGTTGAGCGACGTGTCACCGCCCATCGCCATTCGCCGGTTCATACTCGTGACCTCTTCCTCGGTCACGCCGAGATCGGTGGCGATCTTGGCGACGTCCTCGGGCTTCAGGTCGCCGTCCTCGAACGCATCGAGCTTGGCCTTCATCCGGCGGAGGTTGAAGAACAGCTTTTTCTGGGCAGCGGTCGTGCCCATCTTCACCAGGCTCCACGAGCGCAGGATGAATTCCTGGATCGACGCGCGAATCCACCACATCGCATAGGTCGCAAGGCGGAATCCGCGATCGGGCTCGAACTTCTTCACGCCCTGCATCAGGCCGATATTGCCTTCCGAGATCAGTTCGGAAACGGGCAGGCCATAACCGCGATAGCCCATCGCGATCTTCGCCACGAGGCGCAGATGCGACGTAACCAGCTGGGCGGCAGCCTCCGTATCGCCATGCTCCTGAAACCGCTTGGCGAGCATATATTCCTGCTCGGGTTTCAGGATGGGGAATTTCTTGATCTCGGCGAGATAGCGGTTGAGGCTCGCCTCGCCGCCGAGCGCGGGGATCGTCGCAGGGACGTTGCTACCGCTGGCCATGATCGTTTCTCCCTTTGAGGCGGTCGGTCGATTCGGATCGACCCTGCCTAAACTTATACGTGAAGTTGGTTGAACAGTTCCTGCATATCCGCAGGAATTTCGCTATCGAACGCCAAAGCGTTACTATTTATGGGATGGATGAACCCCAGCCGGGCCGCGTGCAAGGCCTGGCGGCGGAAACCCAGTGTTTCCAACAACGCACGGTGCGCCGGACGGGGCCGTCCATAAACCGGGTCGCCAAGCAGCGGATGGCCGATCGACGCCATATGAACGCGGATCTGATGCGTCCGCCCGGTTTCCAGCCGGCATTCGACCATTGCCGCTTCTTTCAGCGGTGACAACAGGCGGTAACGTGTGACCGCGTGTTTGCCGCCGGGTACGATCGCGACCTTCTTGCGATTGGCCGGCGACCGCGCCAGTGACGCCTCTATAACGCCTTCGCCCTGGGTCAGTTGGCCATTGACGATGGCGATATAGCGCCGGTCGATCGTATGCGCCTTGAACTGGCGGGCGAGCCCTTCATGCGCGCGGTCGTGCTTTGCAGCGACGATCAGGCCCGATGTGTCCTTGTCGATCCTGTGGACGATGCCCGGTCGCGCAACGCCGCCGATTCCCGACAGTTGCCCCGCGCAGTGGTGCAGTAGCGCGTTGACGAGCGTGCCGTCCGGATTGCCTGCCGCAGGATGGACGACCATGCCCGCGGGCTTGTCGACAACGATCAGATCCTCGTCTTCGTACACGATATCAAGCGCGATCTGCTGCGGTTCGTTGTGCGCGGGCTCTGGCGCGGGAATCGTGATGCTGAAGATCGTTCCCGCGCTTGCCTTTTTCGACGGATCGCGCGTCGGGACGCCCTTCGGATCGACGACCTGCCCGCTGGCGATCAGCGCCTTCAGGCGTTCTCGTGAAATACTGGGAAGGGCCTGGGCCAGCGCACGGTCGAGCCGCCAGCCATGTGCGCCCTCCGAAATCTGCGCTTCTATGGTGGAAACCCCCCGGTCCATTCTGGTAGGCGAGATGGGTAATGACCCCGCAAATATCAAGCGTGCTGCTGCGCAAAATAATGCAGGAGGCGAGGGGGTCTCCCAACGCCGAGATTTGCGGGCTTTTGAGAGGGCGCGGAGCCGTTATCCGCAGCGCGGAATCGACGGCTAACTGCGCGGCCGATC
Organism: Stakelama marina; assembly: GCF_018122655.1. Taxonomy (GTDB): domain Bacteria; phylum Pseudomonadota; class Alphaproteobacteria; order Sphingomonadales; family Sphingomonadaceae; genus Sphingomonas; species Sphingomonas marina. Next base: position 1,092,790 of record NZ_JAGRQC010000001.1, on the reverse strand, counting down.
CGTCGGGCTTCTTCGAGATCGACCCGTCGCGGCTGATCGCCGCCTATCGGCAGGCGAGACAGCCGAACGGCCTCGAACTGCTCGGCTATTTTCACTCGCATCCTGCCGGCAGCCCCGATCCTTCGCCGCGCGACGCCGAACATGCGGTGGCTGATGGCAGGCTGTGGCTGATCGCGACGCACGACACGGCGCGGATGTGGCGCGCCGTGTCGAATGGCGCGGTCCATGGCCGCTTCGATCCGGTTGCTTTCGATATCGTGACTGGTAAGCGGGTGACACGATCCGTGGCGAGCGTTCGGCTGCTCGGCGCGCAAAAGCGGTGGAGCCTTGAATTTGACCATTTCCCCGACTGATTTCGCCAGCCTGCTCTGTTCGCGGCTATGCCATGATCTGCTCAGTCCTGTCGGTGCGCTCAACAACGGCCTCGAGCTGCTGGCGGACGAACATGATCCGGAGATGCGGGCGCGGTGCCTGGAGCTTCTCGGCGAGAGCGCACGCGCCTCTGCCAACAAGCTGAAATTCTTCCGTCTCGCCTTCGGCGCGGCGGGCGGTTTCGGCGAGACGGTCGATGCGCGCGAGGCGCAGGCGGCGATCGAAGGGCTGTTCGTCGATAATCCCAGGATCAAGGTCGGCTGGATGGTCAGCGAGGCGGTGCTGCCCAAACAGGCGATCAAGGTTCTTCTCAATCTCGCACTGATCGGCGGCGATGCGCTCGTGCGCGGCGGGCAGCTCGATATCGGCGCCGAGGCGGTGGACGGCATGCTGGAGATAGGCGTGCGCGCCGAAGGTCAGCGGATCATGCTCGACCCCGAATTGCGCAACGCGCTGACCGGTGACGGTGGCGAAGCGCCGGTGACGCCGCGCTCGGTGGCCGCACATCTCGTTCGCGAACTGGTCGACGATGCAGAGGGCAGCTTGCAGGTTTCGCCACCCGAGGCAGAGATGCTGGTGTTCGGAGCGTCGTTCCGCGCCGGGTAAACCTAGCTTTAACCGTCTCGCGGCCATGGTCGTTCGCGGCCAAGTCGCGGGGACCCATGGACGATCTGCTTCAGGAATTCATTGCCGAAACGCGCGAGACGCTCGAAACCCTGGCGGGTGAGATCGTTGCGTGGGAAGCTGCGCCGGGTGATCGGGCGCGGCTCGATGCCATTTTCCGTTTCGTGCACACGGTCAAGGGAAGCTGCGGTTTCCTTGACTTGCCGCGTCTCGAACGGTTGAGCCATGCTGCCGAAGACGTGCTGGCACAGGTCCGCGACGGTGCTCGCGTGCCCGATCCCGCGCTCGTCAACGCGGTGCTGGCGATCGTCGACCGGATCGGTGAAATCGTCGAGGCGATCGATGCCGGCAACGCGCTTCCCGATTCGGGCGAGGAGTTGTTGATCGCAGCACTCGAAGAGGGAGCGGAGGCCGTGGTGCAGACTACGGCGCCTGCTACTCGCACCACTTCGCGCAGCGTTCGGCTGAATGTCGAACTGCTCGACCGGATGATGAGCGGCATGTCCGACATGGTGCTCGCTCGAAACGAACTCGCTCGCCGGTTGCGCGAGGACGACATCGATCCGCAGGTCGAAGCGGCGCTCGAACGCATGTCGGCAAGCGTGGCCGATATGCGCGAAACCGTCACCCGAACCCGCATGCAAAAGCTCGACACGCTGTTCTCGGTCCTGCCGCGCGTCGTGCGCGATACGGCGGCCGGCGTCGGCAAACAGGTCAAGTTGAGCGTCGAAGGCGCCGACGTCGAACTCGATCGTGAGATGATCGAGGCGATGCGCGACCCGCTGGTCCACATCATTCGCAACGCGATCGACCATGGCATCGAAACGCCGGACGATCGGCGCCGCGCCGGCAAACCCGAAAACGGCCGCCTGACTGTCGCCGCCCGCCAGTCGGGCAACCAGATCGTGATCGAAATCGTCGACGATGGGCGCGGGATCGATGTCGCCAAGGTGATACGCAAGCTTGCCGGCAATACCGGACGCGATGAGCAGGAACTTCGTAGTCTGTCCGACCGCGCCAAGCTGGGCCTGATCTTCGAACCGGGTCTTAGTACCAAGGACGAGGTGACCAATATTTCCGGTCGCGGCGTCGGCATGGACGTGGTGCGTTCGTCGATCGATCAGATCGGCGGTCGCATCGAACTCGACAATGCGCCGGGCAAGGGGTTGCGGATCGCCATTCACGTCCCGCTGACCCTGTCGATTATCTCGGCGGTGGTCGTCGGCATCGGGGAGCAGCGTTTCGCCATTCCGCGGCAGGCGGTCGAGGAGATCGTCAGCGAGCGGGCCGGCAATGTTCGCGTCGATGTTCTGGGCAAGGGCAGCGTTGCTACCGTTCGCGATCGCAAGCTCGCGATGGTGGATCTGGGCGAACTGCTCGGCGTGCCGAGCGCGCGTAACGATCACTGCGCCATGCTGGTCATCGTCAGCACCGGAACGGGCAGCTTCTGCCTTGCGGTGGACAGCGTGATCGACAACGAGGAACTGGTTATCAAGCCCGCGGCACCCAGCGTGATGGCGACCGGCGTTTATGGCGGACAGACGCTTCCCGACACGGGAATGCCGATGCTGGTGCTCGATTGTGCCGGCGTTGCGAGCACCGCGGGTCTGCGCTTCGGCCTGGGCGACATGTTTGCCGATGAAGAAGAAGAGGAAGCCGAGGCCGCGGCATCGCAGGGCCTTGCGGCGCTGATGGTCGCCGACCTCGATGGCGCTCACCGTGCCGTGCCGCTGGCGGTCGTCGATCGTATCGAGAAGGTCGGTGCTGACGCCATTCGCTACTCCGCCGGGCGGCTGCGCATCGCAATCGACGGCGAGATCCTGCCCGTCGCGGCGCTGGGAGACATTGGCGACCGCACCGAGATCGCACTGCTTCGCCTGCATTCCGGCGACAGCGAGGTGGCCTATGCGGTGGCGGAGGCCATGGATATCGTCACCATCACGGAAGATGTCGTGCCGGCGCCCGAATACGGACCCGTTGCAGGCGCCGTGCTACTCAACGATGAACATATCGAGCTGATCGATGCGAACTGGATGTTCGACACGCACGCTGAATGTGCCGATGCCGACCAGGCGACGGCGCCGACCTGCCTGCTCGCCTCCAACCGGGATGGCTGGATGCGGACGTTCGTCCGTCCGCTTCTCGAACAGGCGGGCTACCGCGTCGTCAATACTCTGAAGGAAGGCGAACGCGCAGCGATCGTGCTGACCGAAGACGATTCGCCCGGCTCCGTCACCGACGGCGCCTCTGTCATAAGGCTGCGCGACAGCCGCACGGGATCGGCCGATGGCAGCGTCTTCCGCTACGATCGCAAGGAACTCCTGTCCGCCATCGCGGCACGTATTTCCGGAGATGCGGCATGAGTGAGCTTTTCTTGATCGCGATGATCAGCGGACGGCCGGTCGCCATTCCATCCGATCAGGTCGAATCGGTCGTCGATATCAGCGAGGTGACTGCGGTGCCGCGGGCCGCCTCGCATATCCGGGGCCTGGCCGCGCTGCGCAGCCGCGTGGTCACCGTGATCGACGCGGTGGCGGCGCTCGGCCTTGGCAAGAGCGTTTCGGCGACGCGCGCGGTCATCACGCAGGTCGACAATCACTATTACGCCGTCCTCGTGGAGGCGCTTGATGACGTAACGCCGTTCGATCGCCAGCCGCTCGCCAATGGCGTGACGCTGGATGAACGCTGGGACGCGGTTGCTGAAGGCGTCGTGGAGCGTGACGGCGAGCCGATTCTGATCGTCAACGCCGCCGCGCTGATCCCGGGGCCGTCGGAGATCGCTGCATAGTCCGGCAATTAACGCGAAGCTTACGAACTTTGTGCCAGAACGAATCGGTGCTTCCAACAGGGTGTATTTTATGAAGACCTGCCTCGTCGTCGATGACTCCAAGGTGATCCGAAAGGTTGCCCGCCATATTCTCGAAACGCTCGAGTTCGAGGTGCGTGAAGCCGGCGACGGTCGCGAGGCACTGGAAAGCTGCATGGCGGCGGTGCCCGATGTCGTGCTGCTCGACTGGAACATGCCGGTAATGAGCGGAATGGATTTCCTGCGCGCGCTTGGCGACAGCGGAATCGAGAACAAGCCGAAGGTGGTGTTCTGCACGACCGAAAACGGCATGGGTCACATCCGCGCTGCCATCGAAGCCGGCGCCGACGAATATGTGATGAAACCGTTCGACAGGGAAACGCTGGAAAGCAAGCTCCAGATCGTCGGCATGGCCTGAACGCCTGTCGGCGATGGGCGCTCCTGACAAACTTTTCGGTCCCTTCAAAAGGACCAGGCCGGCACCGGCCAGGGTGCTGATCGTCGATGATTCGATGGTCGCGCGGACCGTGCTCACTCGCATGGTTTCCGCCACGCACGGCTTTACGGTTGCCGCCGCGGTCGCCGATGCGCGGGCCGCGCTCGATTTCCTCGCCGTCAACACGGTCGAAGTCATCCTGCTGGATATAGAGATGCCCGGTGTCGATGGCCTGACCGCGCTTCCCGATCTTGTTCGTGTCGGAAACGGAGCCAAGATCTTGATCGTGTCCTCGTCCTGCGACACCGGTGGCGCATCGATGGTCCAGGCACTTGCGCTCGGTGCGGCCGACACGCTCGTGAAGCCAGGCATGGGAAATTTTGCCGGCAAGTTTTCCCGAGTTCTCGAAGAACGCCTCGGCCGCCTGGTAGGCCCCGCCGAAATCGCCGAGCCGACCGACGTTCCGGCGAAGATCAACGATGCGCCGGTACATGATTTCGATATCGTGGCGATCGGCGCGTCGACCGGGGGCATTCACGCCCTCACCAAATTGTTGCGTGCGGTACCGGACGACTGCGACGTGCCGATCCTGGTCACCCAGCACCTTCCCGCGTCTTTCATGAGCTATTTCGCGACGCAGTTGGCGTTGCTCGCCAACCGGCCTTGCGAGGTTGCGCGCGATCACACCCGTATCCTGCCCGGGCGTATCATCATCGCGCCCGGCAATGCCCATCTGCGCTGTACGCGCATGTCGGACGGCACATCGATCCGGCTGAATGCGCAGGCGGCGGTCAGCGGCTGCATGCCCTCTGTCGACCCGATGCTCGAATCGGTCGCCGAAATTTACGGCGAGCGTGCGCTTGCGGTTGTGCTCAGCGGCATGGGGCGTGACGGCAGCGTCGGAGCGGCCGCCATTCGCCATGCAGGCGGCGCGGTGGTTGTTCAGGACCAGGCGAGTTCGGTGGTCTGGGGAATGCCCGGGACGATCGCTTCGCGCGGCGACGCATCCGCCATATTGCCGCCCGAAGAGATCGGCGCGCTGATCGCACATCGGCGCAGGCCCGCATGATGCTTGGCAATCAACCCCAGGTCGCATCGACCAGCGCCATGGGCGTAATCGCAGCGATGCTCGAGCAGCGCACGGGGCAGCAGATCGCTGCCAACCGAAGCTGGCGGATCGAAACCGCGCTCAAGCCGATCCTGCGCAAGCACCGGCTCGAAACGCTCGACGAACTGGTGGCGGCGCTGATGGCGGGTCAGAACGGCAACCTCGCGGAGACGGTCGTGGATGCAATGCTGAATCAGGAAACCTCATTCTTCCGCGATGCCGCCGTGCTCGACCAGATAGCCGACGCGGTCGTGGCGCTCCAGCAGACGGTCGGTGGCCGCCGCCTTCGAATCTGGTGCGCAGGCTGTTCGACCGGACAAGAGCCGTATTCGCTGGCGATCCTGCTGTCCGAACGGTTGGGCGATGCATCGCCGACCTTTCCCGAAATCGTCGCGACCGACATTTCCGCAGCGGCGATCTCGCGCGCCCGTAACGGACGATATTCGCAATTCGAAATTCAGCGCGGAATGCCGATCCGGCGCATGATCCGCTGGTTCGACGCCGAAGGCGAGGAGTGGCAGACCAAGGCCGAGCTCACCCGGCTTATCCAGTTCAGGAAGGCAAACCTGGTCGGCGACCAGCCGCCGCCGGGCCGGTTCGACGTGATTCTTTGCCGCAACGTACTCATGTATTTCTCGGCAGCGCTGCGGCGGCGGGTCTTTTGCCAGCTAGCCGAATCGATCCGGCCCGAAGGATTGCTGGTGCTTGGCGCGGGCGAGACGGTTATCGGGCAGACCGAGCTCCTGAAGCCCAGCCAGCAGTTTCGCGGCATGTACACCCTGGCACCCGCGAAGGATGCCGCCTCTCACTGCGTCGCATAATCGGTTGCCTTTCCGCGCGCTTCGTCCCATCGATTGAGCGACCGGAGCAAAGCGGAGCGGCATGCAGATCATCGACACGCCATCGCCGAATTTCGACGATCGCTCGTTGCCGGTTTCCATGCTGGTGCTGCACTATACCGGGATGCAGGATGCGGAGTCGGCAATAGCGCGGCTCACCGATGCGGAGGCCAAGGTATCTGCGCATTATCTGGTGGCGGAGGACGGCACCGTTTTGCGGATGGTCGATGAGGACAAGCGCGCCTGGCACGCGGGCCGCTCGCACTGGCGCGGTATTTCTGACGTGAACAGCGCAAGCGTGGGGATAGAGATCGTCAATCCCGGCCATGAATTCGGCTATCGTCCCTTTCCGCCGGAACAGATCTCTGCGTTGATTCCTCTCGTTTCCGATATTGTCGAACGGCACGAGATCACACGCGGGAATGTGGTTGGTCATTCCGATGTCGCACCTGCGCGCAAGCAGGACCCCGGCGAGTTGTTCCCGTGGAGCAAGCTTGCGCGCCTGCGCCTGGCGCTGCCGCGCCCGACGCGCAATCTTGCCGACCCGCACTGGACCGATGGCGGGTTCATGCTCGCGCTCGAACGCTTCGGCTACGATGTGTCCGACGCCGAGGCTGCGGTGATTGCGTTTCAGCGGCGTTTCCGGCCCGAACGGATCGACGGCGTGATCGACGGCGAATTGCGTTCGATCCTGCTTGCCTTGCTGCTTCCCAAACCGCAGGGCGACGACTAGATAGGTCGCGCCAGAGGGCCGGGCGGCCGCGTGGAAACACGAGGAAAGTCCGGGCTCCACGGAAATGACGGTGCCGGGTAACGCCCGGCGGGGGCGACCCCAGGGAAAGTGCCACAGAGAGCAGACGGCCGGGAACTCGCCCGGTCATGGTGAAAGGGTGCGGTAAGAGCGCACCGCGCGACCGGTAACGGAAGCGGCACGGCAAACCCCACCGGGAGCAAGACCGAATAGGGGCGGCATATGGGCATCTTTCCGGCCCGTCGCCCGGGTTGGTTGCTTGAGGCGGTGCGCAAGCACCGTCCTAGAGGAATGGCCGCACAGCGCCCGCAAGGGCGTGGACAGAACCCGGCTTACAGGCCCTCTGGCGAATTCTTGACGTCATAATGTTCCGGCAAACTGGCCTTTGGCCGTTTGGGCCACTATCTGGAAACGCTATGGCACGTTCTAAGCGATCAGTTGATTGGGGATTTCCGCGCTGGCGCGGCTATGGCAGCGAGCGCGACGCCGTGAAGGTGCGCATCTGCGACCGGGCGGGATGCGACGAACCGGGCGACCGGCCCGCCCCGAAATCGCCCAATAGTTCGGAACGCTGGTATTTCTGCGAAACCCACGCGGCGGAATATAATCGCAACTGGAACTATTTCGAAGGACTGTCGGACGAGGAAGCGAAGCGCCGCGCCGCCGAAGAGATGCGCGACGCCAGCGGCTATGCGCAGTCCAGCCACCATGGCTGGGCGGGGCCAGGCGATGGCAGCCGGTCGCGCGACGAGATGCACGCGCTCGAAATTCTCGAGCTAGAGGCCGATGCGGATTTTTCGGCGGTGCGTGTCGCGTGGCGCAAGCTGGCCAAGGAAAACCACCCTGACGTCAAGCCGGGTGATGAGGAGGCCGCGAAGCGCTTTCACGCGATCCAGGCCGCATTCGACGTGTTGAAAAGCGCCGAAGAACGTCGCCAATGGCGCCCCGAGGAGTGACGACGGGCGTTCGTGCAGGCTGGTCGAACCATGTTATGGTTTGCGCGAAATGTTCGAAGAAGATCGGCGGCGGCTTCGGCGCCAAGGGAAAGAAGCCGTTGGCCAAGGCGCTGCGCAAGCATCTCCGGCTGAAAAAGGGGCGTAAGAGCGAGCTCGGGATCGTCGAGGTCAAGTGCCTCGGGGTTTGCCCAAAGGGAGCTGTTACCGTCATCAATGCCGCGGACAGCCGCCATTGGCATCTGGTGCCCGCGGGCGCCGATCTGGATGAAGTTGTTGACCAGCTTGATCTGCAGGTGACAGCGGGCGGCTAGTCTGCGTAGCGGCGCGCTGTTTCGCGGATCAGGGCGATCATGTTGGGGATGCCCTGTGTGCGGTTGGAACTGAGCTGGTTCCTCAGGTCGAACGGCGCCAGCGCGGCTTCGATATCGGTGTCGAGGATGGCATCCGGCTGCTGGTCCTGAACCGTCAGCAACACCAGCGCGATGATCCCCTTGGTGATCGCCGCATTGCTGTCGGCGAGGAAATGCAGCGTACCGTCGTCGCGAGTGGTCGGGTAAACCCAGACGGCGGCGGAGCATCCACGGACGAGCGTGGCATCGGTCTTCAGCGCATCGGGCATCGGCTCCAGCTCGCGGCCCAGTTCGATCAGCAGCCGATAACGGTCGTCGGGTTCGAGGAATTCATATTCGTCTTGCAGGTCGCTCAGGCTTTGCATGGGCAGCGATATAGCGAGCCTGGCCTATAATGAAACCGCGCGCCGCGAGGGGCGGGGCGGGACCTCTCAGAGGTCCACGCCCGCTGCGATGGCTTCCAGCTTGCGGATGCGCTCTTTCAGATCGGCGATCTCGATGCGCGCACCGGCGGAGGAGGACGGCATGTCCCCGTCGTGATGGCGCCCGGCCAACGAAAGCTCCTGCTGCTTGAGCGAGAGCCACCCGCGCCAGCCGATCAGCGAGGCTGCAACGAGCATCGCCAGACCGGCCAGCGACGCCGATGCCAGGATCAGATAGAAGGTTGCTTCGGTCATGCGTCGTCTCCCTGTCGTCAGACGCGATCGCTGTCGCGCAGGCGTTCGATCTCGCGGTCGAGATTCACGCTGCTGTGATTGTCGGTGATGACCCGTTCGAGGACGGCGATGCGTTCCTTGAGCGAACGGATTTCTTCGCGAGCCCGCATCGCTTCGGCGGTGTCGGCGCCGCGTGCACCGCGGTCTGCGTCGGCCTTGAACCGGGCCTGCAACACCTTGCCGATGGTCACCACAATGATGATGGCTACGACCATTTCGAACGGATTCATCTCAAACTCCCTCTTGTCTTGTTCTTGTTATTCTTGATTTGTCAGTTGAGCGGCTGGTCGCGCAGACTTTCGATCTCATCGGACAGATCGACCCCCTTGTCGGTCGCGATGCGCTCTAGGACCCGGACGCGCTGTTCCAGCCGTTCGGTGTGCGCCGCATATTGCGCCGATTTCTCGGCGATCAGCTTCGCCTCGATCTCCAGTCGCTTTTCGCGGTGTTGCAACCAGGGTTGCACGATCAGTTTGGCGACAAGGACGATGATCGGGATCAGCGTACCGAGCGTGACGGCGATAATCGGTATCAGGACTGGGCTAAGCATGGTCCGCTCCTCAGTTGGTCTTGCCGCGCAGCTGTTCGATTTCACGATCGAGCAGGCTGCCGCTGTCGGTGACAATTCGTTCTACGGTGGCCAGGCGATCCTTTACCGCGCCCAGTTCGGCGCGAAGTTGCGCATTCTCCTGGCTCAGCAATTTTACGCGTTCGACCGTTTCGTCGTTCTTGCGAGGATAGACCGCCTGACCCCAGGCGCCGTCGAGTGGATAGCCGTTCTTAATGCGCATCCAGGTGGTCAGAACCCAACCGGCGACTGCGCAGATGCCGACGATGGCGACGACGGGGGCGAATTCTCCAAACGGAAACATGGCGTTATCTCCTCAGAGCGGGCTCGCCTCAGCGCAGGCTGTCGATCTCGTTGGCGAGGCGCGTATTGCGGCTGGTGTAATAGGTCTCGATGTCGGCAAGCCGGCGGTCGATGTCGCGCATCTTGGAGCGGACTTCGCCGGTCGAGCGCTTCGGATTGGAGCGCACGCCCTGCCAGAACTTCGCGTCCTCGGCCGTTTCGTACAGGCCGATCGGCTTGGTCGGCGCCATCCATGCAATCATGAAATAGGCGATGACAGTCCAGGGGAAGCCACCGGCGAGCGTCAGGATGACGGCACCGATGCGGATCCACATCACGTCGACCCCGGTATAGTCGGCGATGCCTGCGCAGACGCCCGACCATTTGCCATGTTGCTTGTCGAGATAGAGTTTGGTGCGGCTGGCGGACATGGCTCAGTTCCTCCGGGAATAATCGATTTCGGGCATTTCCGGCGCTGTGGGGACCTGCGGCCGGAAGTCGGGATTGTCGGCGGCGATGATGCGTTCGATCGTCTGCAACCGGTCCTCCAGTCGGCGGGCGGTATAGTGCAGTTCGTCGAGCAGCTTCTCGTCCTCGCCGGTCAGCGTCGCCGACTGCTTCCACTTGGTGACATAGTGCATGACCACCCAGGGAAGGCCGATGAACAGCATCCCGACAATGATGATGGGCAGAAAGACGTCTTCCATCGGATCAGCCCTCCTTGTTCAGCCGGGCCTTCAGTTCGGCGAGATCGGCTTCGACCTTTTCCGACGATTTCAGCTCGGCGATTTCCTCTTCGAGGCTCTTCGGGCTCTCGCCCATTCCGGCGGCATCGGCGCGGCCTTCGGCCATATCGACGCGGCGTTCGAGAACGTCGAACCGCGAAAAGGCGTCCTGCGTGCGCGATCCCGAATAGACTTCGCGCATCCGGGTACGGTTGTTCGCCGATTCGAGGCGCGTCATGATCGAGTTCTGCCGCGTGCGCGCTTCGCGCAGCTTGTTCTGCAGCTTCTGGATGTCCGCTTCCGAGCTCTTGAGCGTATCGTCGAGCACGGCGATTTCCTCGTTGAGCTGGTCGGCCATGTCGGCAGCCTTCTGGCGCTCGATCAGCGCGGCCTTGGCCAGATCCTCGCGGTCCTTCGACAGCGCCAGTTCGGCCTTTTCGGTCCAGTTGTCCTGAAGCTTTTCCAGCTTCGCGATGTGACGGCGCATTTCTTTCTGGTCGGCAATGGTACGCGCGGCGGACGCACGTACCTCGACCAGCGTCTCCTCCATTTCGAGGATGATCATGCGGATCATCTTCGCCGGGTCTTCCGCCTTGTCGAGCAGGTCGGTGACGTTGGCGGCAATGATGTCCCGCGTTCGTGAGAAGATACCCATCAAATTACTCCTTCGTGCAATCTCGTATCGGGGCGACCGGGGCGGGTGGGGCGGCTCCGCCCCGGTCGGTGTGCCGCCGTCCGGAGACAGCGGCCGGTAAAGTTCAACGCAGTGCGACATGACTATCGCCGTCCACCGTCATGTGCTGAGCCGCCGGAACCTTTACGGCCATCGCCGGCGAGACTGCGCCCATCACGAGGATGGAGCAACACATTGCAGCAAGCGCGACGTTGGAGAGCGAGCGGACTGCGGTGTTTGCGTTCATATTCATGTCGGTTCTCCCTGAACCCTGGTGGTGTGTCGCGCCGCTTTGGGCGTTTGCCCTTAGCTTTGCATGGGGCGTGCCAGTTTTCAGTTTTGGCAGAAATGCGTTGATTTTTGGGTGAGGCAACAGGGTGGCGACGTTTATTGTTGCCAACTGTTGGTAAAATACGCCAAACCTCTCGCCCATGGAGCGGGTATCGCAGGTCATCGGGGAATCGAGCGCCTTTCTGGACGTGCTGGAACGCGCCAGCCGGGCGGCGGGGCTCGACCGGCCGGTGCTCGTGATCGGCGAGCGCGGCACCGGCAAGGAACTGGTCGCCGAGCGCCTCCACCGGCTCAGCTCGCGCTGGGACCAGCCGCTCGTCATCATGAATTGTGCCGCGCTTCCCGAAACGCTGATCGAGGCAGAGCTGTTCGGGCACGAGGCCGGGGCCTTTACCGGCGCCACCAAGGCGCGCGCCGGTCGGTTCGAAGAGGCCGATGGCGGTACGCTGTTCCTCGACGAGCTGGGTACGCTTTCGATGGCCGCGCAGGAACGCCTGCTGCGCGTCGTCGAATATGGCGAAGTCTCGCGCATCGGTTCGTCGCGACCGATCAATGTCGATGTCCGAATCGTCGCCGCGACCAATGTTCACCTGCCCGACGAAGTGGGAAAGGGCACGTTCCGTGCCGACCTGCTCGACCGGCTGTCGTTCGAGGTGGTCACGCTGCCGCCGCTCCGCGCGCGGGGCGAGGATGTGATGGTGCTCGCAAACCATTTCGCTCGGCGGATGGCGGCAGAGATCGGCTATGAGGAATGGCCCGGTTTCGGGCCCAACGCCGTCGACATGCTGACGAGCTACTCGTGGCCGGGCAATGTCCGAGAATTGCGCAATGTCGTGGAACGCGCCGTGTATCGCTGGGAACGCGAAGGGCCTGTTGACGAAATTCAGATCGACCCGTTCGCCTCTCCTTATCGCCCAGAGAATCGTGCTGCGGAGGATGCGCCGGGCGATGCTGGAGGCACTCCGCAGGAAGATCCGGAAACCGTGACGCTTTCGGAGCCCGGCGCCTATGATTTCAAGGAGCGCGTCGCGCGCTTCGAACGCAGGCTGCTTACCCAGGCGATGGCCGATCATCGCTACAACCAGCGCGCGACGGCGGAAGCATTGGGGCTGAGCTACGATCAGCTCCGTCACGCGCTCCGCAAACACGATCTGCTGTAGCGCGACTGCGCTGAATCGTTCGCTTGCGTAACGATTGTTCCGGACCCATCTGGGCTCTGCGACGTTCGTCAGACAGAACCCCAACCCTTACGCCAAAGGAGATAAAGATGGCCTTCGAACTTCCGCCGCTTCCCTACGCTTACGACGCGCTGGAGCCGACCATCAACGAAGAGACGATGAAGCTCCACCACGACAAGCACCACAATGCCTATACGACCAAGTTCAACGAGGCCGCCAAGGAAGAGGGCTTCGACGGCCAGTCCGCCGAAGACGTGCTTGCGCAGATTTCGAAATATTCGACCAAGGCGCGCAACAATGGTGGCGGTTTCTGGAACCACGCCTTCTTCTGGGAAATCATGACCCCGGGCGGCAGTCAGCCGTCGGGCAAGCTTGCCGATGCGGTCGCCGAATTCGGCGGTCTCGACAAGCTGAAGGACGAATTTAACAACAAGGGCGCCGGCCAGTTCGGTTCCGGCTGGGCATGGCTCGTCGCCGACAAGAGCGGCAAGCTGTCCGTCACCAGCACGCCCAATCAGGACAACCCGCTGATGGACATCACCGATGTTTCGGGAACGCCGGTACTCGGCAACGACGTGTGGGAGCACGCCTATTACCTGACCTATCGCAACGACCGCGGCGCCTATCTAAAGGCGTGGTGGGATGTCGTGAACTGGGACCAGGCGAACAAGAATTACGAAGCCGCGCTTGGCTAAGCCTTGCGGTTCACCTGCAAATAAAGGGGCTCCGGGCGACCGGGGCCCTTTTTCTTCGGCCTCAGCCTTCGGGCGGGATCGGCGGGTCCTCGCTTTTTTCCTCGCCCATGCCGTGTTTCAGCAGCATCGGGATGTTCGCTGCGGCGAAGATCAGTGTCAGCGGCACCGCACCCCATAATTTGAACGCGACCCAGAAATCGGTGCTTTGGGTGCGCCAGACGACTTCGTTGAGAATCGCCATGCCGATGAAGAACAGCGTCCAGTTGATCGTCAGCAGGCGCCAGCCACGCGCGTTCAGGCCCGGATATGCGGTTTCGAGCAGCATCTGGAGCACCGGCTTGTCGCTGATAAGGCCATAGCCGAGCACGACGGCGAAGATCGCATAGACGATCGTCGGCTTCATCTTGATGAAGTTCTCGTCGTGAAAATAGAGCGTCAGCCCGCCGAACACGATCACGAGTACGCCCGATATCCAGAGCATCGGCGAGATATGCCGAGTCTTGATCTGCGAAACGAGCATCGCGACCAGCGTTGCGATCATGAACGCGGCGGTGGCCAGCAGCAGCCGTCCGATGCTTTCGACCGGCCCGGGCAGCGGGATATATTTGGCGAGGAAATTGACCGCGAAGAATATGACCAGCGGGCCGAAATCGATCGCCATGCGGAGCCCGGGCGAAGCGGGCGTCTGTTCCTTCGCCATCGTCAGACCGCCTTGTCCACGCCGGCGATGATGCGCGCAACCTCATTGGCATCGAAAGGACGCAGATCATCGACTTTTTCGCCGACGCCGATCGCGTGAATCGGTAGCCCGTATTTCTCCGCCGCATTGACGAGAACACCGCCGCGTGCGGTGCCATCGAGTTTCGTCATTACCAGTCCTGTCACGCCCGCCACTTCCTTGAACACCTCGATCTGGTTGAGCGCATTCTGTCCGGTCGTGGCGTCGAGCACCAGAACGACATCGTGCGGTGCTTCGGGGTTCAGGCGGCCCAGCACGCGGCGGATCTTGGCGAGTTCGTCCATCAGCTCGCGCTTGTTCTGCAGGCGCCCCGCCGTGTCGACGATCAGCACGTCGGTGCCGATGGCGGTGGCCTGTTTTACCGCGTCATAGACAATTCCGGCCGCGTCGCCGCCCTCGGGGCCGGACACGATGGGCACGCCGATACGGTCGGCCCATGTCTTGAGCTGGCCGATCGCGGCTGCCCGGAACGTGTCGCCTGCCGCGAGCAGGACGTTGTAGTCCTGTTCGAGGAACAGATTGGCGAGCTTTGCGATCGTGGTCGTCTTGCCCGATCCGTTGACCCCGATGACGAGGATAACCTGCGGCCGGGGAAAGGCGTCGATTTCCAGCGGTTCGGCTACCGGGGTGAGGCTTTTTTCGACCTCTTCGGCGACGACCAGCCGGATGCCGAGTTCTTCCATGTTGCGTTCGAACTGACCTTCGGCGAGCCGCTTGCGAACGCGCGCGGCCATTTCGGGGCCGAGGTCCGATGCGATAAGCGCTTCTTCGATCTCGTCGAGCGTTTCGTCGTCGAGGCGCGCCCCCGAAAGGCCGGCAAGATTGCCCATCAGGCGGTCTGACGTGCGCTTGAATCCGCCCATCAGGCGGTCGTGCCAGCTTCCGTTGCTCATGCCGCGGTGCCTGTCAGCTTGCCGTCGGTCGTGCCGGTAATGGCCACGTTGGCGATACTCCCAATTTCCAGTCGTGCCGGCCGTTCGAGGACGACCTCTGCGAAGTTTCCCACATGGCCCCGGTCGCCCGGTCTTTCCACCAGCATTTGCTGAACGGTGCCATGTTGCGCAGCCAGCCACCGCGACCTGCGCCGCGACCCGGCCTCTCGCAGCGACGCCGCACGGACCTTGATCCGGTCACCGGGCACCTGCGGCATTCGCGCAGCCGGGGTGCCGTCCCTGGCCGAATAGGGAAAGATATGCGGATGGACGATGTCGCAATCGTCGATCATCGCCAACGTATTCGCCGCCATCGCGTCGGTTTCGGTCGGGAAGCCGGCGATGATGTCGGCGCCGATGGCGATTTCCGGCCGGGCTGATTTCAGCCGTTCGACGATCGCCACTGCATCGCGCCGCGAATGCCGGCGTTTCATCCGCTTGAGGATCATGTCGTCGCCGGCCTGAAGCGACAGGTGGACATGCGGCATCATCCGCCGTTCTTGCGTCAGCAGCGAGAACAGCCGGTCGTCGATCTCGATCGAATCGAGCGACGAGAGACGCAGCCGTTCGAGCGCGGGCACATGATGCAGAATGCGTTCGACGAGCATTCCCAGCGACGGCGCACCGGGAAGGTCGGGGCCATAGCTCGTCAGATCTACGCCGGTCAGCACGACTTCTCGGTGCCCTGCGTCGACAAGTGCCGCGATGCGATCGACCACGATGCCCGCCGGTACCGAGCGGCTGTTGCCGCGGCCATAGGGGATCGCGCAGAAGGTGCAGCGATGGTCGCAGCCATTCTGCACTTCGACAAAGGCGCGGGCATGTGCGGCGAAGCTTGCGGCGAATTGCGGAGCCGTCGTCTCCAGCGCCATGATGTCGCGCACCACAACGGCATCGTCCGAACGCCACGCTGCGGGCGAGAGCTTGTCGCTGTTGCCGATCACTCGGTCGACTTCGGGCATGGCGGAAAAGGATTGCGGGTCGATTTGCGCCGCGCATCCGGTGACGATCACCTCGACATCCGGGCGCTCGCGCTTCGCTCGCCGGATCGCCTGGCGGGTTCGGCGCACCGCTTCGTTGGTGACCGCGCAGCTATTCACAACGACCGCATCGCGGTCCCCGATCAGTGCGCGGACGCCTTCGCTTTCCGCGATGTTGAGGCGGCAGCCCAGGCTGATAATCTCTGCCATGCGTTACAGCGCAGTCTGAACGGAAAGGAACGACATGGCCGGTGATCTAGGGCGCGCAGGGGCGGAAGTCCACGCAGTCGCGCGCGATATCCTCGACTTCTGGTTCAAGGAATTGTCGCCCGAACAGTGGTTCGCCAAGGACGCCGAGATCGACGCGGCCATCGCTCGCCGTTTCGCCGCGACGCGCGACATGCTGATTGCGGGAGGTGCCGCCTCGTGGCGCGACAACCCCGAAACCCTGCTCGCCGCGGTGATCGCGATCGACCAGTTTTCGCGCAACATTCATCGCGGCGCGGCTGCGGCCTATGCCGGCGACGAGCTTGCCCGGCAATTGACGCTGCTCGCGCTCGATCGGGGGTGGGACCGGCAGATGACCGACCACCAGCGCCAGTTTCTCTACATGCCGTTGATGCATGCCGAGGATATGGCCTTGCAGAATCGCAGCGTCAGCCTGTTCGAAAGCTTGGGTCTTGAGCAGGCGGCTCGGTTCGCGCGCGATCACCATTCCGTCATCGAACGGTTCGGGCGATTCCCAAGCCGTAATGCTGCGCTGGGACGTGCATCGACGCCCGAGGAACAGGAATATCTCAGCCAGCCAGACGCTGGTTGGTAGCTACGCGGACGGGAGGTTGATCGGGGTTGGGTGCTGCCGTGAGCAGGCGCTTTTCAGCGAGCAACCGGCGCGCGCCCGTCATCGACAGCGGTTTGCCGAAATGCCAGCCTTGCCCCTTTGAACAGCCCATCGCGAGCAGCCGGGCGGCGACCGCCTCGTCCTCGATCCCCTCGGCGGTGACCGGCAGGTTCAGGCTTTCGCCGAGCTTGGTGATCGCCGTGACGATTGCCGCGCTATCGGGATTTTCGGACATCGACACGATGAAGCTTCGGTCGATCTTGATCCTGTCGAACGGCAGCGCACGCAAATGCGCGAGCGAGCTGTATCCCGTACCGAAATCGTCGAGCGCCAGGCGAATACCCTGGTTTTTCAGGCTGCCGATGATCGACTGCGCCAGCGCCATATTGTCGAACAGGGCGCTTTCGGTGATTTCCACCTCCAGCCGCTCTGCCGGAAAGCGCGTTTCGGTGAGCAGCTTGATGATCTTCTGGGCAAGCCACGCATCGCGGAGCTGCCAGGGCGAGATATTGACCGCGAGCGAGATCGAGCTGTCCCAATCGCGCGCGCTGGCAAAGGCCTGACGCATGATCGACATCGACAATTCGGCGATCATGCCGGTTTCTTCGGCCACGGGGATGAATTCTTCGGGCGAGATCAGGCCGCGTGTCGGGTGTTCCCAGCGCGCCAATACCTCGAACCCCTGCAGGCGCATCGTGGCTAGGTCGATCTGCTGTTCGAAATAGGGAACGATCTCCTGCCGGGGAATCGCGGAACGCAGCCCGTTTTCCAGTTCGTTGCGCGCTTCCAGCTCGCGCTCCATCGACCGGTCGAACCAGGCGAAGCGATTGCGGCCCGATTTCTTCGCAGAATACATCGCGATATCGGCCGAGCGCATCAGCGCATCGATGCTTGGGCAGCCGAAATCGGACCGGGCCAGGCCCAGCGAGCAGGAAATATGGCAGCCGATCCCTTCGACCGTGAACGGCTGTGCCATCCGGCTGACGAGCCGGTCGGCAATCCGGTCGACGGTGCCGGGATGTTCGGGATCGAACAGCATCGCGCAGGCGAACTCGTCGCCGCCGAAACGGGCGATCAGCGCGCTTTGCGGCAGGATATGGGTCATTTCCTCGGCAACCGCGCGCAGCAACGCATCGCCGACGGTATGGCCGTGCATGTCGTTGACGCTCTTGAAATGATCGAGATCGAGCAGCAGGAGTGCGGTTGCCTTGCCGCGCTTCGTCCCGCGTGAAAGCAGCGCTGCGCCTTCTTCGGCCATGCTGCGGCGGTTGAGAAATCCGGTCAGCGGATCGCGCGATGCCAGCAACTGCGCGCGCTCCTCGGCGGCAGTGCGAAGCGAGATTTCCTCTGACAGGTAATGATGGCGACGCCAGCCGATCAGGATCAGCGCGACATTGAGCAGCAGGGCGATCACGATCGTGCGGTCGGCAGGCTCGCCGCCCTCGAAATAATAGGCAAGGGTAGCGGACAGAACCGAACTGCCCGTGCCGACGAACAGCAGGATCGCGGCGATGGCGACAGCGCCGCTCAGCAGTTCTCCGCTTGCGCGGCGCGCCTTTGCTGGCGTTCGTTCCGAACCCGGCGTCATTGTCGGTTCTTCCCCTTCCTTCGATCGGGGGATCATCGACTCGATCGGTATAAATCGGGTTAAGCCGGTCGAACTTGCGCTTTTGCCCGGAAGGCGCTAAAGGCCGCGTCGTTCGCAATCGCGACACGTATATTTGTACCGTCCCATGGGGCGACGCCGGCCGACGAGGTTTCGTCCGCCGGCGCATTTTGCGTTACGCGGGTGCGACAGGAAATTGGAGTGCGCATGTTCGATAGTTTGAGCGACCGGCTCGGCGGAGTATTCGACAGGCTTCGTGGGCGCGGCGCGCTGACAGAGGCCGATGTCCGCACCGCCATGCGCGAGGTTCGCGTGGCGCTGCTCGAGGCTGACGTGGCGCTTCCCGTCGCGCGCGCCTTTGTCGAGCGCGCGACCGAAAAGGCGATCGGTCAGAACGTGTTGCGTTCGGTCACGCCCGGTCAGCAGGTCGTCAAGATCGTCCATGACGAGCTGGTCGAGATGCTTGGCCCCGATACGGCCGAACTCGACATCGGCACGACGCCACCGGCGGTCGTCATGCTGGTCGGGCTTCAGGGTTCGGGTAAGACGACGACCACCGCCAAGCTGGCCAAGATGCTCAAGGGCAAGCAGAACAAGAAGGTTCTGATGGCGTCGCTCGACGTCAATCGCCCGGCGGCGCAGGAACAACTTGCGACGCTCGGCACGCAGACCGAAGTCGCGACCTTGCCGATCATAGAGGGCCAGCAGCCGGTCGATATCGCTCGGCGTGCGCTTCAGTCCGCGAAGCTTCAGGGCCACGACGTTCTGATGCTCGATACCGCGGGCCGCTTGCACGTCGATCAGGCGCTGATGGATGAGATGAAGGCGGTGGCAGAGGTCGCCAACCCGGCCGAAATCCTGCTCGTCGTCGATTCGCTGACCGGTCAGGATGCGGTCAATGTCGCGCAGAACTTCTCTGAACAGGTGCCGCTGACGGGCGTCATCCTGACCCGGATGGACGGCGATGCGCGCGGCGGCGCGGCGCTGTCGATGCGCGAGGTCACCGGCAAGCCGATCAAGTTCGCCGGCGTCGGTGAGAAGCTCGATGCGATCGAGCCTTTCCATCCCGAGCGCGTCGCCGGACGGATTCTGGGCATGGGCGACGTCGTCAGCCTGGTCGAAAAGGCGGCGCAGTCGATCGAGCAGGAAGATGCCGAGCGCATGGCGCAGCGGCTCGCCAAGGGGCAGTTCGACATGAACGACCTGCGCTCGCAGCTTGCCCAGATGCGCAAGATGGGCGGTCTCGGCGCGCTTGCCGGCATGATCCCGGGGATGAAGAAGGCGCAGGCGGCGATGGCTTCGGGCGCGGTGGATGAACGCCTGCTGCTCCGCATGGATGCGATGATCACCTCGATGACTCCGAAGGAGCGCGCCAAGCCCGCGCTCCTGAACGCCAAGCGCAAGCGCCGCGTCGCCAATGGTTCGGGCACGACGGTGCAGGACGTCAACCGGCTGCTCAAGATGCACCAGGAAATGTCCACCGCCATGAAGAAGATCAAGAAGATGGGCGGCATCAAGGGCATGATGGCAATGCTCGGAAAAGGCGGGCCGGGCGGTGGGCTCGGCGGCCTCGGCAACGCCATGGGCGGCCCCGAATTGGGCGATGCGATGGGCAAGATGGGCGGAATGCCCGGCCTCCCGGGCAAAGGCGGCATGCCGCAACTCCCGCCCGGTTTCGAAAATATGGTCAAGAAGAAGAAATAACGCTGCCGTCGAAAGCGTTTGGTTTTGAAAACGAACTCCCGGCCCGGCCGGATGGGTATTGAAGAAGGAAGAAAGTAGAAAATGGCACTCAGCATGCGTTTGTCGCGGGGCGGCTCGAAGAAGCGTCCTTATTACCGGATCGTCGTTGCCGATGCGCGCAGCCCGCGCGACGGCCGTTTCATCGAAAAGATCGGCAGCTACAACCCGCTCCTCGCGAAAGACGACGAAAAGCGCGTCGTGCTCGATGGCGACCGTGCGAAGCACTGGCTGGGCCTTGGCGCGCAGCCGACCGATCGCGTTCTCCGCTTCCTCGACGCCGCCGGCATCAAGGAACGCGCTGCCCGCAGCAACCCGAAAAAGGGTGAGCCGGGCGAGAAGGCCAAGGAGCGCGCCGAGGAGCGTGAGGAAAAGCTGAAGGCAGCGCAAGAAGCCGAAGCCGAGGCAGTTGTCGCGGCCGAGGTCGAAGCGGCCACCGAAGAGCCCACGCCCGAAGCCGAGCAGGTCGCCGAAGCGACGGCCGAAGAAACTCCGCCCGCCGAGGGCTGATCGGTGAATCCCTCCCGCTTGCGGGAGGGATCAGGGGAGGGCATCGACCTTGCCGTCTGAAACAATCCCTCCCCCGGCGCCGCAGGAATGCGGAAAGGACGATTTCGCCGTCACGCTGGCCGCCATTATCGGCGCGCACGGCGTGACGGGGGAAGTCCGGCTGAAGGTCTTTGCCGAGGACATCGGCCGCTATCGCAGCTTCAACGGCGGCGCGCTGACGCTGAAATCGGTCCGCAAAGGGCCGAACGGCGCGATTGCGCGCTTTGCCGAAATCGGCGACCGCACCGCTGCCGAGCGGCTGCGCGGGACCGAATTGACAGTGCCGCGTTCGGCGCTGCCGCCGCTTGATGACGGCGAATATTATCATGTCGATCTTCTCGGCTTGCCGGCGGTCTCCGCAGACGGAGAGGCGCTTGGCCGCGTCGTCGCGGTCGACGATTTCGGCGCCGGCGACGTGGTCGAGATAGAACGCCCCTCGGGCAAACGCTTCATGGTGCCGATGCGGCCCGAAGCGGTTCCCGAATGGAATGGCGGCCGCCTCGTGGTGTCGGCCGAGTTCGCTGAGTTTTAGGCGGGTCGCAGCAGCGATATCTGCGCCTTGCCGTGTGCGCGAACGGCGTCGGCCTCGAAGCCCGTTACCGTCACGTCTTCGCCGCGTTCGGTCTCTATGCTGATCCAGCTATGCTCGCCGATCCAGCCAAGCCGGTTGAGCCGGTCGAGCGCGACCGCGCCGGCACCGGTTCCATAGGGCGGGTCCATAAGGATCAGGTCGAGCGGTTGCGGCGCGGGACCGAGCGCCATGACCGATTGCGCACGGATGTCCGCTCCGCGTGCCCCCAGCCGCAAGACATTATCACGCAGCGCCTCGATCGCAGCCTGATCCTGATCGACGAACAGGCATGTCGCCGCTCCTCGCGACAGTGCTTCCAGGCCGAGCGCGCCCGATCCCGCGAACATGTCTCCGACGCGCAGATCTTCGAAGCTGCCTAGCCTGCTCGCCAGCATCGAGAACAATGCCTCGCGCGTGCGGTCGGCGGTCGGGCGTGTCGTTGCGCCGCGCGGCGCCGATAGCGGGCGGCCGCGCCATTGGCCGGCGATAATCCTCATGTGCCGGGCCGCTTGCGCTCAAGCGACTTGCGAAACACGATCAGGTCGTGGCGCCGGACTTCGCCGATCCCGCCCGATGGCAGGTCGCCAAGCTCGAACGGGCCATAGCGTGTGCGGATCAACCGGTTCACCTCCAGGCCGAGATATTCGAGAACGCGGCGTACCTCGCGGTTCTTGCCCTCGGTCAGGGTTAGTTCGACCCAGGTATTGGCGCCGGTGCGCCGCTCCAGATTGGCGTCGATCCGGCCATAGCGCATGCCGTCGATCTCTACCCCTTCGATCAGTTCCTCGAGCTGTTCCTGGCTGATCTGTCCGAATGCACGCGCGCGATAAGTGCGCTCGACACCCGTTGCGGGGAGTTCGAGCTGGCGCTTGAATTCGCCATCGGTGGTCAGCAGCAGCAGCCCCTCGGTATTATAATCGAGGCGACCGACCGGCATCAGGCGCGGTAAATCCTTGGGCAGCACGTCGTAGATCGTCTTGCGGCCCTTGGGGTCGCGCTCGGTGGTCAGGCAGCCGGTGGGCTTGTGAAAGAGAAACAGGCGTGCGGGCGCCGGCTCTGCCACCGGCTTGCCATCGACCGTGACGCCGCGCAGCGATGCGACGAGTGTCGCCGGCGTTTCCAGCACCTTGCCGTCGATCGCGACGCGACCTTCGCCGATCATCCGCTCGACCTCTCGCCGCGAAGCGACCCCGGCACGCGCCAGCAATTTGGCGATGCGCTGCTCCTCTTTTTCCGCGCGCGACCCGGGGTTGGGTTGCGCGGGGCGGGACGGGCGAGCGGGGCGGCGTTTGCGCGGCGGAGATTTGCGATCGGCGGACATATCGCGGGCACGTGTAGAGCTTTTGGCGGTTGGTGCAAAAACTTTGCTGCGCGCAACGATCATGCGGCTATGGCGTTGATTCAATCGCAGGCGAAACGGTTGGGCGTCGAGGGAGCGTACAGGTCGGCTTATGTTGTTCGGTAAGAAGAAGCGACGGATTCACAACATCCTGATCGTCGAGGATGAACCGCTGGTCGCTTTCGACAACGAACATCTGCTGGGCGACGAGGGGTTCGAAATCGTCGACACGACCGATTCGGTCACAGAAGCCATCGCGGTGATCGATGGCGACATGCCCGTCGATCTGGTGCTGGTCGATGTGAAGCTGAAGGACGGCAGCGGTATCGACGTGGCGAAGGCGGCGCACGATGCCGGCATGCGCGTCCTCTTCGTCACCGGAAACTGCCCGACAGAGGCGAGGGAACTGGCTTCCGGTTGTCTCGCCAAACCCTATTCGCCGCGCGACCTTCTGGCGGCCATCGATGCGATCGAAGCGGTCGCCGATGGAAAGAAACACAAGAAACTGCCGCGCAATTTCAGCCTGTTTGCCGCCGACGCCTAGATGGCGTCGCCGTTGCGGCGAACGATCTCGACGATCGTGTCGCCAGACTGCAGCATATCGCATTCGGAGTCGCAAAAGGCATGCGGCTGGCCGTCGCGATAGATACGAACGCCAAGCCCGGTGTCGATCGTTCGTAACGGTTGCCCGATCTCAGCATCGGTAACGGCTCTTTCGCGCAGCGACACGCGTCCGCGGATCGACGCGAGATCCATCATGTAATCGGCGATGTGCTGATGCGAAGACGATCCCGCCAGCAACAGCCCGGCAAAGCTGACCGGGTTGATGACCGTGCTCGCGCCCGCCGCGCGTGCCGGTACCTCATTGTCTTCGGCCTTTACGATCACGCTGATCGGCAGGTCCGCCGAAAGGTGGCGTGCGGTCAGCGTGATGAGGATCGAGGTATCGTCGCGTCCCGCCGACACGATCATCGACCTGGCGCGAGTCAGCTTCACGTCTTCGAGGGTCGCATCGCGCGTGGCGTCGCCCAGAAGGACGTTGCAGCCGAGTGCTTCTGCGCGGCCGAGCGCATCGGCGTCGCATTCGATCACGACGATGTCGCGCGGTTCGGTGCCGCGCGCGATCAGTTCATCGACGGCTTCCGATCCAGTCGTGCCGAACCCGGCGACGATGACATGGTCGTGAAGATTCTTCTGGATGAGCGCCATGCGCCATTTCTCCCATGTCCGTCTGAGGACGAAATTATAGGCGGTGCCGAGGAACAGCAGCACCACGAACACGCGGATCGGAGTGACCACCAGCGCATCGAACATCCGCGCGCGTTCGCTGACTGGGGCGATGTCGCCATAGCCCGTCGTCGTGATCGAAATCATCGTGAAATAGATGACGTCGAGAAAGCTGACATGGCCGTCATAGGTGTCGCGCAACCCCGCTCGGTCGAACCAGTGGACGCCGACCGCCAGCGCCAGCAGCGCGAACACGCCCGCGACACGCCACCCGATCGACAGCCAGACGGGCAGCGAGGATTGGCGCCGGAGCGTTGCCGGTCGCCTCTGCTCGGTCATGAACGGTGGGGCAGCTTGGTCATGGGATCGATCGGCTTGCGACCCTTGCGGATCTCGAAATGAAGTTCGGGACGATCAGCAAAGCCGGTGTCGCCCGAAAGGGCGATTTCCTGCCCGCGCTTTACCGACTGGCCCCGTTGTACGAGCAACTGGCTGGCATGGCCATAGACCGTCGCATAGTCGTCGCCGTGCTTCAGGATCACGATGCCGCCCAGCGCAGGAACGTCATCGCCGACATACACGACCACCCCGTCGGCGGCAGCGCGTACCGGGGTGTCCAACGGCACCGCGATCGTGATGCCGTCGTTGCGCTCACCGCTCTTGCCCGGGCCGAAGCCTTTCAGGACGGCACCCTCGACCGGCCAGGCGAACGGGCCGCTGAGACGAGCCGGGGGCTGGACCGCAACGGTCGGCGGCAGGACGCGCGCTGACGATGCGGTGGCCTTGGCGGGTCGGTCGCCACGTCCGATGGCGGGTTCGCCGCCGGTGACAATATCCTCGATGTCGAGGTTGAAGGCGGCAGCGCGTTCGGCGACCGTCATCGGTCCCGTGGAGGGGATCAAAATGCGCTGACCGACGCGCAGGATATAGGGCGATTCTAGGTCGTTCGCCGCAATCACCTGCGACCAGGGCACGCCATAGGCGCGGGCGATGGCGATACCCGTTTCGCCCTGCTTGACGCGGTGATAGCGCCCCCCCGGGATTGTCAGCTTCTGACCCGTATAGATGGTGAACGGGGCCGAGAGATGGTTGGCGCGCGCAATCGCTTCCGATCCGGCACCGGTCTTGTTGGCGATGCCGCGCAGCGTATCGCCGTGCCTGACCGTGTAGGTCGAGGCGGAAACCAGCTTCGCATCGGCCGAAACCGGTCGCAATTCCCAGGCGGGCGGCGTCGATGGCAGGCGGCTTACCGTCTGCGCGTCGCTCCGCTTGGGCGCCGGTCTGTAATCATAAGGCGCATATCCCGCAGGAATGCATCCGCTTAGCGATATTGCCATCGCCGCGATCGCTGCGCGCTTCGTCGTTCGCCCCCCCATGGTCCCCCCTGACCGTGTTAGCGATAGATTTCGGTTAGATTATTCAGCGATTTATGGTGTGTAAGGTCAAGATGTAATGGCGTCACCGCGACGAAACCGTCCGCTACCGCCTCCAGATCGGTTGAATGTTGCGGCGTGCTCACTGCCGGTCCGAGGCCGAACCAGTGATATTCATATCCGCGCGGATCGCGGTTGGTGACGATCTGCAGACGGCCATAGTCGCGCAGGCCCTGGGCGGCGACACGGATGCCCTTTACCGCATCGGCGGCAAGCGCGGGAAAGTTGACGTTCACGAGTGTTCGCGGCGCCCAGTCCATGTCGAGCAGCGGGCGCAGCGCACGTTCACCCCACCGCGCCGCCGCTTCGAATGGTACGGTATCGCCCATCCCTTCACGCGAATAGACCTGGCTGAGCGCGACCGACCGAACGCCGGCAAGCGCTCCTTCCATCGCCGCCGACACTGTGCCCGAATAGGTCACGTCCTCGGCAAGGTTCGCCCCGCGGTTGACGCCAGACAGGATCAGATCGGGCGGATCGTCCTTCATGATCTTGGCAAGCGCCATCATCACCGCGTCGGTCGGCGTGCCCGACACCGCAAAGCGCTTTTCGGCAAAGCGCCGCAGCCGCAAGGGGCGGGTGATCGTCAGCGAATGGCCGGCGCCCGATTGTTCCTCCGCCGGTGCGACCACCCAGACATCGTCGGAAAACCTGGCTGCGATCTCCTCCAGAACTTTCAGGCCCGGCGCGTGGTATCCGTCGTCATTGGTGCAGAGAATGCGCATCAGGCAGCAGGCTCCAACCGGTCGAGCCCTTTGAGATAGGGGCGCAGCGCGACCGGAACCGATACCGAACCGTCGGCCTGCTGATAGTTTTCCAGTACCGCGACGAGCGTCCGCCCGACCGCCAGACCAGAGCCGTTGAGCGTATGGACGAAGCGTGTCGTCTTTTCCCCTTCGCGCCGGAAGCGTGCGTTCATGCGGCGCGCCTGAAAATCGGTGCAGGTCGATACGCTCGAAATCTCGCGGTAGCGATCCTGCCCGGGCAGCCAGACTTCCAGGTCATAGGTTCGCGCGGCGGTGAAGCCCATATCGCCCGTGCACAGCTTCATTCGCCGGAAGGGCAGGTCGAGCCGGGTCAGGATGTCCTCTGCACAAACGGTCATCCGTTCGTGCTCGTCCTCGGACGCCTCGGGCGTGACGACCGACACCATTTCGACCTTTTCGAACTGGTGCTGGCGGATATAGCCGCGTGTGTCGCGCCCGGCGGCACCCGCTTCGGAGCGGAAGCACGGCGTCAGCGCGGCGAAGCGCATAGGCAGTTCCTCCTCGCCCCAGATATGGTCGCGCACGATATTGGTCAGGCTGACCTCGGCGGTCGGGATCAGCCACCGGCCATCGGTAGTGCGAAACAGGTCTTCGGAGAATTTGGGCAGCTGCCCGGTGCCGAAAACGGCCTCGTCGCGGACCAGCAGCGGCGGCACGACCTGTTCGAAGCCATGCTCACCGGCAAGCGTATCGAGCATGAACTGGCCAAGCGCGCGGTGCAGACGCGCAGCAGCGCCGCGGACCAGCGTGAACCGCGCGCCCGACATCGCTGCCCCGGTTTCGAAATCAAGGCCCAGCGGCGGGCCGAGTTCGTCATGCTCCTTGGGCGCGAAGCTGAAATCGGGCTTGTCGCCATGCGTCGCGATCAGCGCGTTGTCGTCTTCGTCCTCGCCTTCGGGAACGTCGCCCATGGGCAGGTTGGGGATCGTGGCAAGCGCTGCGTTCAGTTCCTCGCTCGCGGCTTTTTCTTCGGCTTCGAGTGCGGGCAGGCGCTGTTTCAGCTCCGCCACCTCGGTCATCAGCGCTTGCGCGGCCTGCTCATCACCCTTTGCCTTGGCGGCGCCGATCGCCTTCGACGCTTCGTTTCGCCGCGCCTGTCCGGCCTGCGCCTCGCTGATAAGCGAGCGGCGCTTTTCGTCGAGCGCGAGCAGATGGTCGGCGGCGGCATCGAAACCGCGCCGTGAAAGGGCTGCGTCGAATGCGGCGGGATTGTCGCGGATGGTGCGAATATCGTGCATGACGCGGGCTATGGCGTCACTGGCGGAAAGGCGCAACCCGTCAGGCGTCCGCGCGTTATTTCCTTACACAATCGAGCCAACGAAAAGGAGAAACGCGATGCAGGTTCCCCACGACAGCTTTGTGGTGGTCGCCGATGGACGAAAAATGCTCTTCCTCAGGAACGAAGGTGATGCCGAGCACCTCAATCTGGTTGTGGACCGCGTGCGCGAGCAGGACAATCCACCCGACCGCGAACAGTCGACCGACGGACCCGGCACGACCTTTTCGGGTCAGGGTAACGGCCGGAGCTCCTATCAGGAAACCGACTTCCATCAGCTGGAAGAAGACAGGTTTGCCGCGGAGACCGCGGAAATCCTGAAGAAGCGGGCCTATAACAATGATTTTGAATCGCTGATCGTCGTCGCGCCGCCGCGTACGCTGGGTGAGCTGCGCAAACATTATCACAAGGAGGTTCTCGACCGCCTGAAGGGCGAACTCGACAAAGACCTGACCGGCCACCCTGTTGCCGAAATCGAAAAGTCGCTTATCGCAGCGTCCTGATATGACGATCGCCGCTCCGGCCCATCGGCCGAAGCGGCGATTCCCCCACCTCGCATGAATTCAAAGGGTCGCTCAGGCGGCCTTTTCTTTTTTGCGCTTCAGTCGCTTGCGGGCGACGAGCGTTGCCGCGGCTCCGCCGAACAACAATACCATCGGCGGTGCGGGCACCGGCGTCGGCGTTCCGCTCGATCCGCCATGATGGCCATGATGATGCCCGCTCGAGCTCCAGCCGCTCGAACCCCAGCCGTGGCTCGAACCCCAGCCATGATTGTCCTGGTTCTGATTCTGGCCCTGACCCTGATTTTGGTTCTGGTCCTGATTCTGCTGCTGGTTCTGATCCTGGTTCTGGTTTTGCGACTGCTCGTTCGAGTTGTTGTTCGTATTCGAATTCGAATTGTTGTTCGTGTTGGTGTTGTTGCTCTCGGACGAGCTGTTGCTCGAATTGTTGTTGTTGTTGTCGTTCGACTGATTGTTGGTGTTCGAATTATCGGCCGAATTATCGTTGTTGTTGGTGCTGCTGTTCGAATTGTCGATGTTCACATTGCTGCCGCTCGACGTCGACGAGATGACGATCCCGCTGCTGCCGCCGCTGCTGCCACCGAAGAACCCGCCGGCGAAAAAGCCTCCGCCAAAACCGCCGCCAAAGCCGCCGCTGCCGCCGATGACGACCGGAACCGCACCGCCGCCGCTGCTCGACACGACCGGGACGTCGCGGCGCGGAGGCAGCGGAATGGGCGCGCCTTGCGACGTCACCGTCACGACTGCCGGCTGGCAGTTCGGCACAACCGGCTTCGCCGTTTTGACGATGCGCTTGGTCCGGTGGACCTTGGTCAGCTTCGTGACTTTGGTCGCCGGGCGATGATAGCTGTGGTTCTTGCTCGCCACCCGCTTCACGTGCACGCGCTTGGGCGACGTGTCGAGAGCGTGTACCGCGCCGCCGCCGACGATTGCGCCGCCGCAAGCGCAGGCGCACAATTTTGCCAAGGCCATCCGTACCGACATAAAGCGTCCTATTCTCTTCTTTTCGCGGGCCCGAAGGACAGGCAAGAGAGCCAGATCCTTTCGCCGCTGATGGCCTAGGAGGTCAGAAGAAAAGATTAAGCGCAACGCGGTTAACCATGCTCTGCTGGTCTATTTTGGGAAAATGCCGCCGCGGCAGCAACGCGATATGGATAACGTCCGATTTCGGGACATAATTGCGCTCGTTCCGGCCCGCACTTCTTCGCCAACATGGTTAACGCATGTCCCGGGATAGGTCGTTCTGACCACCTGCGCCATCTAATTTCCCCCATGTCACTAGGGATTTATGGCGAATTTCTGCCGATTCGCATGCTTGTCGAGCGGCCCGCTTGAACGTATAGGGCCGGCGAGGGGAAGGACGGTCCATCTGGGTAACAGCCGGCTGGATCGCTAGTATGGAGAGTGGGGATGGCAACAGTTCTGGATCTACGCGACGAACCTTCGGGCCATCGCGGTGCCGCCAACGACCTTGATGGGTATCGGCCGCGCGCGAACGAGCCGTTCATGAACCCGCGGCAGCAGGAATATTTCCGCCGCAAATTGCTCGATTGGAAGGACGCGATCTGTCGCGAGGCAGAGGGTACGCTTTCGCAACTCCAGTCCGAACCGCTGCGCGAGGCGGACCTTACCGACCGCGCATCGAGCGAAACCGACTGGTCGATCGAACTGCGGACGCGTGACCGCCAGCGCAAGCTGATTTCCAAGATCGATGCAGCACTTCGTCGCATCGAAGAAGGCGAATATGGCTATTGCGAAGTGACCGGTGAGCCGATTTCGCTCGCACGGCTCGAGGCGCGGCCGATCGCGACGATGACGGTCGAAGCGCAGGAACGGCACGAGCGCAACGAGAAGGTGTCGCGCGAGGACTGATGTTACTGCGGAAACCCGCCGGCGGTTAACGGTTTCGATAATGATTGCTGGTCTATTGTCGGCCACGTGGATTTTCGATCGAGCCGAGCAGCAATGAATCAGCACCGTTCCGATGCGTTTGGGGATAAGCCCACCGCTGCTGGCGGGCATAGCCGGTCGAATGCGCGCGACAGCATGTTTCTGTCGGCGAAATTTTGCCATGACGGGCTTTCGGAAGCGCAGGTTGTTCGCATCCGCAATCTGTCTGCGGGCGGCCTGATGGCGGAATATCCTGAGCGGTTGGCGGTGGGCACGCCGGTATCGGTGGAGATTCGCGGTATCGGCAAGGTTACCGGCAGCGTTGCCTGGTGCACCGATGAACGTGTCGGGGTTGCCTTTGATCGGCAGGTCGATCCGAAACTGGCCCGCAAACCGGTTGGCAAGGGGGCGAAGTCGCCCGTTTACACGAAAGCCATACTCCCGCGCCGCTGAACGGCGCGGGGCAGGGCGCGAAGGGCGCTAGTGCGCCTGCATTTCCTCCTTCACGCGCAACTTCTCTCGCTTGAGTTCCGCAACCAGAAGCTGATCCGGGCGGGGCCGGTGCATTTCGTCGGAAATGCGGCGGTCGAGCTTGTGGTGCTTGGCCTCGAGTGACGAGATATGCGCATTCTGCATGGCAATGCTTCTCCTTTCGAGCTTGGGGGAACATAATAAACCACGCTTCGGGCCGATTGTCGCTATCCTTGTGATGTGCTTTCGACGGGGCGTGCGGTATTCGGCACCAGTTAGCGACCATGGGGGCAGGGTTGGACGATCAGGATATCGAGGCGCGGCTGGAGCAGGTTCGGATCGAGCACCGCGATCTCGACGCCGCGATTGACGCGCTGCTTCGCGGTGCCAATCCCGATCAACTGCGCATCGCGCGCCTGAAGCGGCAGAAGCTGCGGCTTCGCGACCGCATCGCGGATCTGGAAGATCGTTTGATCCCCGACATCATCGCTTGAACCAAATGCCGCGGTTCGGTGAACCGTTTTGAGAAAGTTCTGCTGGCGCGAGGGCCGAATTTGCCGTTCCGTTTGCTGGCGCTTTCTGGCACTCCATCGGGATGCACGCGCGCGACGAAATGAATCGAATCCATCGCCGGTTGATCGACACGCTCTATACCGAAGCGATGCTTCTGGCCGACGAGGCGCGCGGCTATTTCGACGCGGCCGGTCGTGAGGAGCGCAGCACGCTCGATGCGATAACGCGGGTGGCGTTTTCGTGCGAATCGCTGAAGGTGACCACACGCCTGATGCATGTCATCGCCTGGCTCCTGACCCAGCGCGCGATCGATTGTGGCGAACTGCCCGCGAGGGAAGCACTCGACCCTTCGCGCCGATTGGGAGAGGCGCCCGAAAGCGATGCGGATTTGACCGGCCGGATGCCGGCACAGGCGCGATCGATCATCGATGCGAGCATCGATCTTCACCGACGGGCATCGCATCTCGACCGCGCCCAGGCGGGTGAAGTCGAGGTCGAAAGTCCCGCTCGCGCCATGATGGCGCGGCTGAACCGCGCGTTCTAGCTGCCTATTTCGCGTTGAGGCGCGCCAGCGCCTCGCGATATTCCTTCTCGAGACGGTCGACGCGGGCCGCGACGGGCTCCACCGCATGGACTGCGCCGATGCCCTGTCCCGAGCCCCATATATCGCGCCATGCCTTGGCCTTGCTGTTCCCGCCCGATCCGAAATTCATCTTGCTCGGATCGCTGTCGGGCAGATTGTCGGGGTCGAGGCCCGCTGCTTCGATCGACGAGCGCAGGTAATTGCCGTGCACCCCGGTGAACAGGTTGGTGTAGACGATGTCCGACGCTCCGCTATCGACGATCGCCTGCTTATATGCTTCGCCGGCATTCGCTTCCGCCGTCGCGATGAAGGGCGATCCGATATAGGCAAGGTCGGCGCCCATCGCCCTGGCCGCGAGCACCGCTCCGCCATTGGCGATCGCGCCGGACAGGATGATCGGCCCGTCAAACCAGCTTCTCGTTTCCTGCACGAATGCGAACGGGTTGAGCTGTCCGGCGTGGCCACCGGCGCCCGCGCATACGAGGATCAGGCCATCGGCACCTTTTTCCACCGCCTTGTGCGCGAACCGGTCGTTGATGACGTCGTGAAGCGTGATCCCGCCCCAGCCGTGCACCGCATCGTTCAGGTCCTCGCGCGCGCCTAGCGAGGTGATGACGATGGGCACCTGCCATTTGGCGCAGGTCGCGAGATCGGCTTCCAGCCGGTCGTTCGACCGATGCACGATCTGGTTGACCGCAAAGGGCGCGGCCGGTCGATCGGGATTGTCGCGATTCCAGGCCGAGAGTTCTTCGGTAATCCGGTGAAGCCATTCATCGAGCTGGCTCTGTGGCCGTGCATTGAGCGCCGGAAACGATCCGACGATCCCGGCCTTGCACTGCGCGATGACAAGGTCGGGAACCGAGATGATGAACAGCGGCGATCCGATGACCGGCAGCCGCAGACGATCGAAGAGCGGTGGAAGTGCCATGTACGTTTCATAGCGCAACTGAACCCGGTGTCCAGCACGCTGCCTTCATCAATCGATCCGCTTCAGCCCGGCGGCGAACTGGCGCGCCTTTTCGACATAATGCGCGGCCGACATTTTGAGCAGCGCGAGCGCCTGATCGTCGAGCTTGCGGATTGCCCGGGCAGGGCTGCCGAGGATCAGGCTTCCGGCGTCGAACGTCTTGCCCTCCGTCACCAGCGCGCCGGCGCCGATGATGCAGTCGTCCGGGATGACGGCATTATTTAGGATCGTTGCGCCCATTCCGACCAGGACGCGGTTGCCGAGCGTGCAGCCGTGCAGGATCGCGTGGTGGCCGATGGTGCAGTCTTCACCGATGGTGAGCGGTGCATCATGATCCGAATGCCCCATGGCGCCGTCCTGAAAATTCGAACGAGCGCCGACCAGCATCGGCGTGTTGTCGCCGCGAATGACAGCGCCGAACCAGACGCTGGCCTGTTCGCCAAGGCGTACATCACCGATCAGATCCGCGCTTGGTGCCACCCATGCGCCGTCGCCAAGTTTAGGCCGGTTTCCCTCGATCTCGTACAGCGCCATGCAATCCTCCCATATTGTGGTTGATGCCCACACTGGTTCAGCCCGGATCGCGTAGCAAGCGCCGCTGGGGTTGCGAAAATGAGAAACGGCCCGCGTCGTCTGAGACACGGGCCGTTCCGCGGAGGATCTGGAGATGGGCGGGGTCAGGCAGCGGCGCCGTTGGCGTCGCTCTCCATGATCGTCCCGTTTACGCCGTCGGGGAAGAATCCGCCCTTGGTGCTCTGGGCAGCCGATAGATAGACGATATTCAGTACCTGTCCGGTCGTGCGACTGTAGGCGAGCCCGCTATCGTCCGCCGGGACCAGGTTGGCAGCGTTATCGCGCTCGGCAATGCCCTGGTCGTCATCGTCTCGACCGTCGAGGCTGTCGCGCGCGTCGGAGATATCTTCGGTCGCCTGGATGAGGCTCGGCGCTTGCAGACCCTTTCTATACAGCGTCGTGCGAACCAGACCGGCATGATAGGCCTCTGCGGCTAGGATTCCCGCTGCTGCTTCCAGAAATGTGCTGTTGGTGATCAGCGGGGACGCGCCCTTGTAGGCGGTGACGCCGACATCTTCGAAAATGAAAGCGCCGAGTAGGAAATTCTCGTCACTGGCATAGGGATCGAATGACTGCCCATCGCCGATTAGGCCAGCCGCGCGAGCTGCCGCCGAAAATGCGCCGTTGGCATCGGCGCTGATGTCGAGGGCAGGCTGCGCCACCGCCGCCGACCCCAGCGCACCGCGAAGAAAGGCCACGTGGTTCTGCTCGTCCCGAGCAATTTCGCGGGCATATTGGGCAACGACTGGATCGGTGAAGTTGACCTTCTTGCCACCGGAAACAGCGCCCTGCGTACCCGTTCCGCCAAGCATGGAGTTCGGAAGACCGGTGCCGGTTGCGGCATAGGCGTAGAATTGCGCTTCGAGATATTCGAGATTGAGGGCGAAGTTGAGCACATCCTCGTCGGTAACGCCCGCCGGTGGCGGCGGCGGGGGAGGCGGGGGCGGCGGTGCCTTGACAGGCGGATAGCCATTGTTGCTGTCGCACGCCGCGAGGACACTTGCGCCTGCGACCGCTGCACCGGCGCTACCTGCCAGGCGCAGAAATGAGCGGCGAGCCTCACGACGCTGATCGCATGCGTCGAGGATTTCGATGATATCGTCTTGTTTCATGGCTGTTCTCCCTGATCTCGGCGCAGTGATTTAGCTGGCGGCGCTGGTGGTGATGGCGCCGTTCACGCCGCTGGGGAAAAAGCCGCCCTGATCGACCGCCATATTGTTCAGATAGACGATGTTCAGAACCTGTCCCGTCGACCGGCTATAGGCGATGCTGTCTTCGTTCAGAGGCGCGATGTTGCTTGCCGTCTGCCCGTCGATCTGCATCGGCGCGATACCCTGGTCGTCATCCGACGGGCCGTCGAGGCTGTCGCGCGCATCCGATATCTTCTGCGTGGCCTGAACGAGCGAAGGCGCGTTGATGCCCTTCGCGTACAGGGTGCTGCGAACGATGGCGGCATGGTACCCCTCCACGGCCAGAATTCCGGCAGCCGCTTCGAGGAACGTCTTGTCCGAAATAAGGGGCGAGGCACCCTTGTAGGCGGTGACGCCGACATCCTCGAATATGAACGCGCCGAGAAGGAAGTTCTCGTCATTGGCATAGGGATCGAACGACTGTCCTGCCCCTATCAGGCCCGCCGCGCGTGCCGCGGATGAGAAGGCGCCGTTCGGGTCGCTGCTGATATCGAGGTCGGGCTGCGCAACCGCGGTACCGCCAATCGCGGAGCGGAGGAACTCGACATGGTGCATTTCGTCGCGCGCGATTTCACGGGCATATTTGCGGACTGCGTCATCGGAGAAATTCACCATTCGGCCGCCATTGACGGTTCCCTGCGTACCCGCGCCGGTCAGCAGATTGTCGGGCAGCGCCTGCCCGAATGCGGCGTGATAGTAGAACTGAGCTTCAAGATATTCGAGATTGAGGGCAAAGTTCAGAACATCACCGTCACTAGGGGCGGATTGCGCTGACGCCGGTGTGGCACGAAGGCCCGCCACCGTGGTCCCGCCAACCGCAGCCGCGACGCCTAATGCCTTGAAGAAACCGCGCCGTTCCTCTCGTCGCTTCTCTCTCGCTTCGAAAGCGTCGGCAAGCATCGTGTCGTCCGTCATCGCGCCTCTCCTGAAATATTTGCACGTCGAGCAACGGTCCGCGTAGAATTTCGGTTTCAATTTCTGGGGGTTACGTACGCGCGCGTACTGCAATGCATCCGATCGGGACTTTGCAACGAAGCTGCTAGCGTAGTTCTATGAATCGAGAGGTTGATGTTGAGCGCCGTTGTCGAACCGATTGAAAATCGCGATTGTCTGGAAACACCTAACTTACTTCTGCGAGCGCTTTCCTCGCATGGCGCGGCGCTGTTGAAACCGCATGTGCGGCGCATCGAAGTTTCATCCGGCGATGTGCTGAGCGAGGCCGGACAATCGAGCCAGAACATATATTTTCCCGAAAATGCCGTTGTTTCGCTGTGCGTGGTGGATCGCAAAAACTCCGGCTTCGAAGTCGCGATGGCCGGGCGCGAGGGCATGATCGGCGTTTCCGCTCTGCTGGGCGCCCGACTTTCTCCTCACCGGACGGTGGTTCAGATCAGCGGAGGCTCGGCGCTCGTCGCGAAATCCGATGTCGTAAAGGCACTTGCCGAACAGGATGACGAGCTTCGCAATCTGTTGCTGCGTTACACGCTCTATCTGAAGGAACAGATGGCGCGGACGATATTGTCCGAACGTCGCGATCAGGTCGAAGCGCGTCTCGCGCGCCGCCTGCTGATGCTGCACGACCGGATTGAAGGCGACGAGCTATCGGTCACGCATGCCGATCTCGGCGACGTGCTGAACGTCCGCCGTGCGACGGTAACCGACTGTCTGCACCTTCTTGAAGGTGAGCATATTCTACATTGCACGCGCGGCCGTGTTGCTATTCGAAACCGGGCGGGCCTCGAAAGGGCGGCCGGCGATTCATACGGCTCCCCCGAAGCGACCTATCGCGAATTGATATATCCCTTCGGCAAGACACGCGTGTCGTGATCTAGGCCGCCGACGCTAGGGTGCCGGCATCGCGGCCGTTCGGTAGCGCGATTGTAGGAAATCGCCGAACGACTCGTCCGCGCTTGCCAAAAGGCAAATACAAACCCGGACAGATACGGACCGTCGAACATGCCCAATGGCACAGCGCGGCGGGGCCATTAGCGTACCGTTCTCCTCGCCCTCACCAACCAGGGGGAGATAGCGCCGCAGCTTCGATCGAGGCCTTGGCGCCCATGAAGAGGAGAAGAACTCATGCGTACCAAAACCCTAATCCTGGCCTGCGCAAGCACCGCCGGACTCCTGATCGCCGCGCCTTCCTTCGCCCAGACGACGGGCGGTGGTGTCGGCGGGACCTTCAACAACGGTTCCGACCACAACCTGATCGTGAACGATCTGCTCGACGTTTTTGCGGTCGACAATGCGGCCGACAGCTACAGCACGTCGATGTCCTATCAGGCGAACAACAACTCGTGGTCGAACTCGCCGGTCGTCGCCTATCAGGAGCTGAAGGCGATGAACATCAACCATCACCTCGATGAAGTGGTGGATATGGACGGCGCTGACGATAGGCGTGCGAGTGTGGGCTATAACAGTGGTTCGCAATCGGTGAACGATAATGCCTTCGCGGCGTTCGCGGGCATTTCCAATGCCGCCTGGAATTCGGGCATCAATGCGAACACGCAAGCCGCCACGAACATCGCCGCGCGCGGCACGATCAACTTCGGCGTAAGCGGAACTGACTCGGCCGGATCCACCAGCGGCGACTGATCGACACTCCCGCGGGAGGGGCCGGGACAACACCCCCAAGCGTCCCGGCCCACTCTCCACGTCCGGTTCAACAGGAGGGGAAAATGTTCGTCAAAAGCATTTCGGCCGCTGCGATTGTCGCAGCCGCCTTCAACGCTGGAGCCGCGATCGCGCAAACGACGCCCTCCGATCCCGAGCGAAACCAGGTCCAGGCGGAGCGACCGCTTCCAATCCTTATCCCAGAGGACGAATTGCGGACGACACGCGGCACCGGCGACGGTGGAACGTCGATCGTCATCAACCAGCAGACGCTGAATGCGATCGTCTCGGGCAATGTGTTGGGCGACTATAGCGCGGGCGATGTGAACTTTGCCGACAACGCCCTGTCCAACTTTTCCGGCATCGGCAACTTCACGATCAATACCGGCGCGCAGAACAACCTGCAGACCGCGATGATCCTCACCGTCAACATTACCGACTAGGTGACGAAAGATGGGGTGGAGAAAATCGACTGTTCTGGCGATCAGCTCCGCCATGCTGGCGGCGGCACCTGCACACGCTCAGGTTCGCCTTGGCCCCGAAACCGGCGCGCCCTCGACCGTCCATGTGATGAGCTGGTGGGCGATCCCGTTCCGGACTGTCGTGCGCCAGCAATATGATTTCAGCTGCGGCTCGGCAGCGGTCGCGACGCTTCTGACCTATGGCTATGACCGCCCGACGACCGAGCGCGAGAGCTTCGCTGCGATGTGGAAGGTCGGCGACCGCGAAATGATCCGCAAAAAGGGTTTCTCGCTCTTCGACATGCGCGCCTATCTGCAGTCGATCGGTTATCGCGTCGAAGGGTTCAAGCTGACCATGGATCAGCTTTCGCAGCTCAAGCGACCGGTGATCGTGCTGCTAGACCTGCACGGCTACAAGCATTTCGCGGTCGTCAAGGGAATGGCCGACGGGCAGGTGCTGACCGGCGACCCCATGCTGGGTCTGACCAAATATGACAGCAAGCAATTCGCGCGCTATTGGAACGGCGTCGTTCTGGCGATCCTCGCCGGCCCCTATAAGGATCGGCCGGTCTACAACCTGCCGAGCGACTGGAACCCGTGGGCGCGTGCACCACTCGATGCGGAGGCGGGGACTACGACGGCGATTGCCGACCTGACGACCTATCTGCCACCGCAATACCAGATCACACCTCTGCTCCTGCTCGACGTGCGGGTAGGCACGGTAAATTAAGGAGGATGTCATGCGCGCCGTTGGTAGGACGCCCGTAATCCGGGCAGCAGCGCTTTCGCTCCTTGCTTTGATGGCGCTGGGAAATGCGACCGCCCCCCGCGCCGATGGCGAACTCGATCTCGAACAGCTTCAGACGCTCGACGACGAACTGCTGTCCGAGCAGCGCGGCGGATTCACCGTCGACGGAATGGACATTTCGCTCGGTGCCGAGTTCCGCACCTATCTCGACGGCGAACTCGCTCTGTTGACCACGATAAACTGGCAGGATGGCCCGCCCGAGCGCACCGAATGGGTCTCGGCGGTGCTGTCTAAGGCGACCGCTGAGCAGTTGCAGGCCGGGCTTCTCAACACCGGCAGTATCACGATGAAGGTCGGCGACCAGTCTGTGTATCTCGCAAATGATGGGCAGACCGCGCTTGCGCACAAGACCGACGGCGGCTTGCAGAACATCCTCATCAACACGGCGAACAACGCCAACATCCGACAGGAAGCCGACCTTCAGCTCGACATTTCGGGCTATGACGGGTTCCGCAGCGACGTGGTGAGCGCATCGGCGATTGCCGGAATTTCAAGAACGGTCGATCAAGGCCTTATCGGCGCACTCAACTGATCCGTAAAAAGGGCGTGCCTTCGACGCCGAAACTCCGGCCGCAGGCGAAATCCTTAAGCGCAGACATGCTTAGCCTTCGTCGGGCGCCCACATGTCATGCGAATCGACGCGCAGCTTCATGATTGCCCTGAGGGCAGCCACGCGTGCGGTTATTTCTTCGCGCCGTGCAGCCAGTGCCTGGCGATCGACGTAGAGCAGATCGGAGAGGTCGGTGACGCCGCCCTTGTACCCGCGCTCCGACAGGTCGGCTGCGCTGTCGGCGCCTTCAACCGCGGCAGCGCTTGCCTGCCACGCGGCGAAACGGTCTGTCGCGTTGCTCAGATCGGCGTCTGCGGTGGCGATAACCTCTCGGCGCGTATTGGTTAGTTCAAGGCGCGCGCGAGATGCCTCGGCTTCCGCCTTGTCGGCGGCCGCGCTGCGATAACCGCCGCCCAACGGCATCGAAAAGACCATGCCGGCGCCGCGTTCTGCACCGCTGCGTTCGCTGAACAAGCGGACACCGACCGACGGATCGGCAACCCGGTCGCGCCGGGCGCGCCGCCCGAGCACGTCGTAGCGATCCGCGCGAAACTCGGCGGCGCGAATTTCATGCGAGCGCTCGATGACCAGGTCGCGCAATCGCCCAAGCGCGGTATCGGGTAGTTCGGGCGTTGCCGGGGCAGGGGGGTCCTCTGGAAGCGGCAGATCGGGAAAGGTCGCATGCAGTTTCGCGCGGGCAGCGCGCATGTCGGCGGCGCTGTTCGCCAGCCGCGTCTTCGCCAGCGCCAGTTCGGAGCGTGCCTGCTCCGCATCAAGCCGGGCCGCGTCTCGCAATTCAACCCTGCGTTCGACGGCAGCGAGCAGCCGCTCATAATTGGCGACCGCTGCACGGTCGTTGCGCAGCAGCGCGCCGGCGAGCAGCCAGTCGTGCCACGCATTCATCAGCATCAGCGATGTCTGGTGCCGTGCATCCTCGCGGTTGTTGTCGGCTTCCTCGATACCCAGCGCACCAGCCTTTCGGTCGAGCCGCGCCTTGCCGGGCAGGCGGAACGCGCGAGCGACCGTCCCGTCGAATTCGTCGAACCCGCCCTCGCGATCGACCGAACGGCGGATATAGCTTCCGCTGACGGTGACTTCGTGCGGCCCCTTCCTGAGCATCCGCGCATCGGCGCGCGCGGCCGACACATCGGCCGCGGCTGCTTCGACCATCGGGTGCGTATCGAGCACACGCGCGACGACCGGGGCGGGCGGCAGATCGGGACGTTCCTGCGCCACGGCGGTAGTCGCCAGCGCGAAGAAGGAGGTAACGAGCAACAGCGCGGATTTCATGGCAGCCTCCCGCTGGCATGGAGATCGGTCGCGAGCCAGCGCACCGGATAGCTGCGCCGGCTGTCGTCAATCGCTGCGACGATCGCGTCCAGCTGTTCGGCGGCGCAGAGAAATTCCATCGCTATCCGGTCGAGCGTTCCGGTCACCCGCTCACTGGTGCTGGCGTCGCTGAAGTCGCGTCCATGGACCATTTCCTTGCGAACATGGATCGCGGCTTCGACGGTCTCGCGAAGCGCCGCGATCAGCGCGGCTTCGTCCGAGGCGGCGGCATACAGGGTGACGCGCAGTTCAGCCATCGAACGCTTCCTTCTCGCTGCGGCCTTCGCCGAAGCGTTCGAACAGGATCGGCAGAAGGATGAGCGTGAGCAGTGTCGACGTGACGA
The DNA here is from genome assembly GCF_018122655.1 of Stakelama marina. Taxonomy (GTDB): domain Bacteria; phylum Pseudomonadota; class Alphaproteobacteria; order Sphingomonadales; family Sphingomonadaceae; genus Sphingomonas; species Sphingomonas marina. The sequence goes on along the minus strand of NZ_JAGRQC010000001.1, from coordinate 1,052,607 downwards.
GGCCGCCGATCACCACCACCGCCAGCGGGCGCTGGATTTCGGAGCCGGGGCCGGTCGCGAACAGCAGCGGCACGAGCCCGAACGCCGTGATCGTGGCCGTCATCAGCACCGGGCGCAGCCGCCGTTCGGCGCCGATCCGCACCGTTTCCGCCATCGAATGCCCTTCGCTCCGGAGCTGGCGGAAATAGGAAACGAGGACGAGGCCGTTGAGCACCGCGATGCCGAGCAGCGCGATGAAGCCGACCGAAGCCGGAACCGACAGATACTCGCCTGACAGCCAGAGCGACACGATGCCGCCGACCATCGCGAAGGGAATGTTGAGCAGGATCAGCGTCGATGCGCGCAGCGATCGCAGCGTTGCCAGCAGAACGAAGAAGATGAGCAGCAGCGCAATCGGAACCACCAGCATCAGCCGCGCAGATGCGCGCTGCTGATTCTCGAACTGCCCGCCCCAGACGAGGCGGTATCCGGGTGGCAGCGGAACCTGCTGCGCAACGGCGGCCTTTGCTTCGTCGACATAGCCGACAAGATCGCGCCCGCTCACAAACGCCTGGACGAGCGCGTAGCGCGAGCCGTTCTCGTGATCGAGCTTCACCGGCCCCTCGGTGCGGGTGATGTGGGCCAGGTCGCTGGCGCGCGCCGTCATTCCCGCCGGCGTATGAAGCTGAAGGTCGGTGAAGCGCGCGGGATTGTCGCGGATCGCCTTGTCGCCGCGAATGACGATGGGAACCCGCTTTTGCCCTTCGGCGACGACGCCGGCATGCAGTCCTTCGACCTGGGCGCGCAGCGCGTCCTGAAGTTGATCGACCGGCATCCCGACACGGCCTGCCGCCGCCCGGTCGATGTCGATGCGCATGTAATCGACCTGATCGTTCGCCATGGTCATGACTTCCGACGCACCGCGAATGCCCGACAGGGTCTTTTGAATGCGTCCGGCAAGATCGGACAGCGTGTCGAGGTCGGGGCCGAAGATCTTCACGGCCAGGTCACCGCGCGATCCGGTGAGCATTTCCGACACGCGCATGTCGATTGGCTGGGTGAAGCTTGGCTCGATGCCCGGCAGATCCTTCATCGCCTCACGCATGCGCGCGACGATGTCGTCGATTGTGCCGGTCCATTCGGATCGCGGCTTCAGGACGACGAAGGTGTCGGTTTCGTTGAGCCCCATCGGATCGAGCCCGAGTTCGTCGGAGCCGGTCCGGCTGATGATGTTCGAGATTTCGGGAACCGCCTTCATCACCGCGCGCTGCGCCGCCATGTCGCCTTGGATCGAATGCTGCAGCCCGATCGACGGCAGCTTGGTAAGCTGCATGACGATGGTGCCCTCGTTCATCGTCGGCATGAAGGTCTTGCCCACCGAACCATAGGCAAGCACGGCAAGCGCGAGACCCACCCCCGCAAGGCCGTAAACGAGCGACTTGCGCGCAAAGGCGCCGTTCAGCAGCCGTTCGTAGCGCGGCGCGATCTGCCGCATGATCCACGGTTCCCGGCCGCTGTGCGCGCGCAGGCCGAAAGACGACAGTACCGGAACCAGCGTGAGCGCCAGCAGCAGCGAACCGGCAAGCGCGAACACGATGGTCAGCGCAACCGGTGCGAACAGCTTGCCCTCCAGCCCCTGCAGCGACAGGAGCGGCAGGAATACCAGCGCGATGATGATGATGCCCGCCGTCACCGGCACGATTACTTCGGCGGTCGCCTTGAAGACATGGTGCAGGCGTGGCGTGTCGCTGTGTTCGGCATGGTTCAGCCGCTCGACGATGTTTTCGACCACGACGACGGCACCGTCGACCAGCATTCCGATCGCGATGGCCAGCCCGCCAAGGCTCATCAGATTGGCCGACAATCCCATCCCCCGCATGAACAGGAAGGTGATGAGCGCCGCCATCGGCAGGGTTACCGCGACGATCGCGGCGGCGCGCCAATCGCCGAGGAAAAGGATCAGCAGGATCACGACCAGGACGGTGGCTTCGAGCAGCGCTTCCTCGACCGTGCCGACGGCCTTTTCGACAAGGTCGGAACGATCGTAGAAGACGTTCAGATGCGTTCCGGCGGGCAGGGTGCGCTCGATTTCGGCAAGCCGGGCCTTTACTCCGCTGACGACTGCCCGGGCATCGGCGCCGCGCAGCGCGATGACCAGCCCCTCGACCGTTTCGTGCTTTCCCTTTTCCGTCACCGCGCCGTAGCGCGTCAGGCTGCCCGTCGCGACCTGCGCGACATCACCGACACGGAGTATCCCGCCGGGTGAGGAACGCAAGACCACCGCGCGCAGGTCGTCCAGCGTCTTGATCGCGCCGACCGCGCGCACGATCAGCGCCTCTTCGCCCGTCTGGAGACGACCCGATCCGTCGTTGCGGTTTCCGCTTTCGATCGCATCGCGAAGTTCTGCGATGCTGATCCCGGCGGCCGCCATCGCTTCGGCGTCGGGGCGAACCTCGAAAGTGCGGACATAGCCGCCGAGCGAATTGACATCGGCGACACCCGGCACCGTGCGCAGCGCGGGCCGGATCGTCCAGTCGAGGAGCGTGCGCTTTTCCTGAAGCGTCTGCGGCCCTTCGATGGTGAACATGAACAGTTCCGAAAGCGGCGTGGAGATCGGCGCCAGTCCGCCTTGCACCGAGGCCGGAAGATCGCCCATCACCCCGGCCAGCCTCTCGGCGACCTGCTGGCGCGCCCAATAGATATCGGTGCTGTCCTTGAAGTCGATGGTGATGTCGGCGATCGCGTATTTCGCGGTCGAGCGCAGGATCGACTGATCGGGAATGCCGAGCATTTCCATTTCGATCGGCGTGATGACGCGCGTTTCGACCTCTTCGGGCGTCATGCCCGGCGCCTTCAGGATGATCTTCACCTGCGTCGTCGAAATGTCGGGATAGGCGTCGATCGGCAGCTTGCTGAACGCCCATGCTCCAAGCCCCGCCACCGCAAGGGCAAGCGCAAGGATCAGTATGCGATAGGAAAGCGCCCAGGCGACAAGGGGTTTCAGCATCGTCCTATTGCGCCAGGGCCAGCGACTTCAGTTCGCTGGTTCCGCGTGCGATGACCTTTTCGCCCGGTTTGAGTCCGGACAGGATCAGCGTGCGGCCGTCGATCGTGTTGCCCTTGCTGACATCTTGCGCGCGCACGCCGCCCTTGGCCTCGACAAAGACGATATCCTTGCCGTCGAGATTGGTCACCGCCGCGTCGGGAATCGTGACCGCATTTTCCGGCGCGGGACCATAAAGCGCCACATTGGTAGCGCCGCCGCTGACAATACCCGGAGCCGCCGGAACGCGGGCCTTTAGCAGCGCCGAACGCGTTTCCGGGTCGATCGTGTTGCCGACCGAGGTAACCTGTCCGCCGACGCCATCGGCCACCTGCACCGTCATTCCGGGCCGGACGCTGCCGATCAGCCGCTCGGGAAGCTGGGCGCGAACTTCGTAGCGGCTCGCCGAATCGACGATGAAGGGCGCCTGCATCGGATCGACGCGGTCGCCCGTTTCGGCGGCGACCTTCGAAACGCGTCCTCCGATCGGCGCGGTCAGCCGGTAGGTGCCGTCGCGCCCGGAGGCGCCACTCATCGCCAGCAGGCGGCGTTGTTCGGTGACGTCAGCCTGTGCCTGACGAAGCTGGGCCTGCGCTTCATCCGCTCGCGCGCCGGCGATCACGCCCTCGCGGCTGAGTTGCGCCAGTCGTGAAGCCGATGCTCTTGCTACACGCAGCCGTGCCTCGGCCCGGGTGAGGTCCGAACTGTGCGAAAGGATATCCGTGCTCGCGACGGTTGCGAGCAACTGCCCCGCCCGCACGGGATCGCCTTCGGCAACAAAGATACGGCGGATGATCCCGGGATAGGTTGCCGTGACCGCAACGCGCGCATTTGGCGGTGGGGCGATGGTGGCGGGCAGGCTGGCGATCGGCGCCTTGTCGGCCTTTTCGGCCACAGCCCATTCAAGGCCGAGCTTCTTTTCCTGCGCCGGGGAAACCGCGATTACCCCGGCCGGCGCAGCCGCCGTCTGGTTCTGCGTCGGCGCTTCGGTGTCGCCGCCGCAGCCGGCAAGCGCCAGCACCAGGGACAATCCCAGAAAAGGTCGGAATGAACACCGCATGAAGAAGGTGCTATGGGCTGAAGCTGACCATAGCCTGACGAGCTAAGCGAATTGCAGCCGGAGCGATTTTTCCGCGGGGATCGTCGTGAAGCTGGCGCCGTGCGCTGCGGCAATGCGGGACACGATTGCCAGCCCCAGCCCGGCGCCGCTGTTGCTGGCATGGTCGGCGCGCTTGTACCGGTGACGCAACTGATCGAGCTTTTCGGGCGCTAGACCCGGTCCTTCGTCGCGAACCGAAATGCGCCGCCCCGGCCCGATGACGATGGTGACCGTGCCGCCTTCCGGCGTGACGCGCAGGGCATTGTCGACGAGATTGCGTACCGCTGCCGCGATCGCTTCGCGTCGCCCGACCACATAGTCGCCGCCCTCCGATTCGACCGCGATTTTGCGTCGCTGCCTGATCGCGACCGGCGCCATCAGGCTGGCGACATCTTCGGCGACATCGCGGAGCAGCACGCGTTCGTCCGCCACCTGCGGCGTGTCGATGTCGAGCTGGGCGAGGATCATCAACTGCTCGATCAGGCGGCGCATTCGGGCGACATCTTCCTTCAGTCGCTCCGAGGCGGGGTGGTCGAGGCGTTCGATTTCGAGTGCGAGCACGCTCAACGGCGTGCGCAATTCGTGCGCGACATCCGCGGCGAACGCTTCCTGTTCGCGCGAGGCCAAGTCGATGCGCTCCAGCAGGGCATTCACCGCGTCGGCAAAGGGCACGACCTCGCGCGGCAGGCTGGTCGCATCCACGCGAAATCCGCGTTCGTTCTCCGACGCCTCGTCGATCTCGCGCGCCTGATGCTCGAGCGGACGCAGCGACGACCGCACGACCCAGCGTCCGGCCAGCGTCATAGGGAGAATCAGCACGAGGATCGGGATGAGGACGTGCTCGGTGAGTTCGTGCGTGACGACCGGGAGCTCGGCCGGGTCGAACAGCACCGAGAAGGTCAGCCCATATTCGATGCCGATGAACAGCAGGAGGCACAGCGCCCCGATGGCGCCGACCAGCGCAAGGCCTGAGATGAGCCTGCGTTCAAGCGACGTATGAACTCCGCTCACGTCCGTTCCTCCAGCAGATAGCCGACGCCGCGAACCGTATGCAGCATGTCGCCGCAATCTGCCTGTTCCAGCTTGCGCCGCAGTCGCGATACGGTCGCCTCTACCGCATTGGGTGTAACCGATGCGTCGAACGAATACAGCGCGTCCTCGATCGTCTGGCGACGAACGACCGATCCGGCCTTGCGCATCAGCAGTTCGAGTAGATCGGCCTCGCGCCGCGCAAGCTCCAGTCGCTCGCCATGCGCCACCGCCTCGCGCCGGTTGGTGTCGAAACGGATCGGGCCGATCACCAGTTCGACATCGCCGCGCGCTCCAGGGCGCCGCAGCAGCGCCCGAAGCCGTGCAGCCACTTCCGCCAGTTCGAAGGGCTTGACCAGATAGTCGTCGGCACCGGCGTCCAGTCCGGCCACGCGGTCCTCCAGCGCACCGCGGGCAGTCAGGACGAGGGCGGGGGGGATGGACCGTGACTGTCGGCGGTCGCGCAGCCATTTCAGCCCATCGCCGTCGGGCAGGCCGAGATCGAGGATCAGCGCATCGAAATTCGCCGCTGCCAGCGCCTCGTCAGCCGCTTCGAGATCGCCTGCCGGGTCCGCCGCGAAACCGGCATTCCTCAGTCCCTCACAGGTCAGCCTGGCCAACCGTTCATTGTCTTCGACTACCAGCACCCGCATGGAATGACGTCCCTTCGGTATCAGCCTATCGCTAGTGAAAGATGCTGACGATAGTCTGACGAACGGTCGGATGGAGCGCCGCGAAGGGGAGGGGCGGTGCGATGGCTGTCACCGCGCGAAATCCGCGGCAATGCGCGCCTTCTAAAGAAGGGATGGAGGCCCGAGCCGGAATCGAACCGGCGTACACGGATTTGCAGTCCGCTGCGTCACCACTCCGCCATCGGGCCGGAGCCGCGCGATTTGCGCGGGTGCGTCGCGCCTGTCAACCATTGAAGTGCTTCGTCGATGGTAATTGCAGGAAAAAGGACGATTGCAGGACCGGGGCAGTGGCTGATCGCGAAGCGGTCAACCATTTGCGCCCAGAAGCGCCAGAAGATCGCGCCCGCGCGGCGTGATCGATGCTTCGAGTACGAAGGGACGCTGGTGGACGCCCAGCAGAAGCGCGTCGATCATCAACAGGCCGTGGTCGCTGAGTGTCTGAATCGTCACGAGGAAAAGGCGATCCGCTGCGTCGCCGGATGGAAGATGCAACCCGTCGGGGTCGAGCGATCGGCCGCCGGGCCAGCTCTGTGCGAGCAGCAACAGAATCTCCTGCGCGAGATCGAAACCCGCGTCCTGCGACAGCGAGGTTGCATCGTCGGTGGTCTGTTCGACCGTGAAGGGTGGCGGAGAGGTGAGCATCGGCCCTGCCGCTTTCGATTGCTGCGACAGAATAGCCAGCCGCGGGGGCCGGGTATTGCACCGAACCGCCATGTCGGCGCGGTTCGTGGCGGCAGAGAAACCGTTTATCCCGAAAAAGGGCATCGCGAACGCTTGGCCTGTGCTTCGGTCCGCGATACAAACTGCAAACCCAAAATGTGTATTGCATGGCTAACACAGTTGTGCGAACAGGAAAGTCGATATGAATAACCAGGCCGATCTCTCCCGTTTCGAAGCGATGCGCCGCGCGATGGTCGCCAGTCAGCTGCGGACCACTGCCGTCAGCGACCGTCGGGTGGTCGAGGCGATGGCGGTTGTGCCGCGCGAACGGTATCTGCCCGAGGGCGTTCGCGATATCGCATATCGCGACACGTTGCTGCCGATCGGCGCCGGGCGGTACCAGAATCTGCCGATGGCGACGGGGCGACTGCTAAACGAAGCGCAACTGGGCAAGGGCGATCATGTTCTGCTGATCGGCGCCGCGGGCGGATATACCGCGGCAGTGCTTTCGCTGCTGGTCAAGTCGGTGGTCGCGCTGGAGGAAGATCCGGCACTGCTTTCGGCGGCGCGCGAGTCGCTTTCCGGCACGACCAATGTCGACCTTGTCGAAGGACCGCTCAATGCGGGCTGGAGCAAGGGCGCGCCCTATGACGCGATTATCGTCGACGGCGCCGTTCAGGAACTGCCCGGTACGATCGTCAGCCAGGCGAAGCCGGGTGCGCGGGTGACCACTGGCCTGGTCGATCGCGGCGTGACACGACTGGCAGCGGGCACCAAGACCGAGGGCGGGTTCGGCCTGTTCGATTTCGCCGATGCGGAATGTGCGGTGCTGCCGGGCTTTTCCAAACCCGAGAAATTCAAGTTCTGAGGCGCGAGACGAGATGAAACGAACGCATCGCTGGATCCTGGGCGCTAGCCTTTTTGCGCTGACCACGGCTCCCGCGAGCGCCGATACGCTGCGCGAGGCCCTTCTCAAGGCATATCAGACCAACCCGACGATCACCGGTGCGCGCGCAGACCTCCGCGCGACCGACGAAAATGTCCCGATCGCGCGTGCGTCGGGTCTGCCCTCGGCGGATGTTACGGGCGCGTATAATGAAAATGTGGTGAGCGCGCAGGACAGCTATCTGGCCCCGGCGCGCGTTCTGACCGCTCGTCCGCAACTGAGTGTGCCGATCTATCAGGGCGGCGCGGTCAAGAATTCGGTACGCGCGGCCGAAACGCGCGTTCTTGCCGGTCGCGCCAGCTTGCGCGGGACAGAGGCCAATCTGTTCACGCGGGTGGTCGCGGCATATATGGATGTCATCCGCGATCAGGCGATCGTCCAGCTCAATCAGCAGAATGTCCACGTCCTCGACGTCAACCTGCAGGCGACGCAGGACCGGTTTCAGGTCGGCGACCTGACGCGGACCGATGTCGCCCAATCCGAAGCGCGGCTCGCACAGGCGCGCGGCCAGCTTCGCAATGCGCAGGCGCAACTGATTTCCAGCCGCGAGACCTATGTCCAGGTGGTCGGCGATGCGCCGCAGGACCTGCAGCCGCCACCGCCGCTGCCGACACTTCCGAACAGTCCGCAACAGGCGGTGTCGGTTGCGCTCAACGAAAATCCCTCACTCGAAGCGGCGAAACAGGCGCGCCGCGCGAGCGCGTTCGATGTCAGCACGGCGCGTGCCGGTACGAAGCCCAAGCTGAACGTCGTCGTCGGCGCCAATTACAACAATTATCTCGGCTCTCTGGGGTCGATCCCCGGCGCCGGCACCGTGGCCGACCAGACCTCGACCTCCGCGACGGCGGGGTTGCAACTGTCGCTGCCGCTCTTTCAGGGCGGCCGTCCGGCAGCGCAGGTCCGCAAGGCGCAGGCGCAGGAAAGCTCAGCAATCGAACGCGTGACCGAGGTCCAGCGCGGCGTCATCGCCGACACACGATCGGCCTATGCCTCTTGGAAGGCCGCGCAGGACCTGATCGATTCGTCACAGGTGGCGGTGCGCGCCAACCGCCTGTCGCTGGAGGGTGTTCGCGCCGAAAACAGCGTGGGCACGCGGACCATTCTCGACATCCTCAATGCCGAGCAGGAATTGCTCAATTCGCAGGTCAATCTGGTCACGGCGCAGCGCAACGCCTATGTCGCCGGCTTCGCGCTGCTTGCCGCAATGGGGAAAGCAGAGGCACAGGACCTGCAGCTCGACAGCAGCTCGCTATATGATCCGACGATCAACTACCAGCGTGTGCGCGGCAAGATCTGGGATTGGGATTCGGATCCGACACCCAAGCCGGTGGCGACCGATACCGACCAGACCGCGCCGCAGACCTCAGACGTCAACGGGCAGTTGCAGGGCGATCTCGCGATCGATCCGGCGACGATGCCCGGACAGACGACCAATCCGCCCAACGGTCAGTAATCGCCTTTGTCGTTGACAGCATAGCCCCTGATCCCGCAGGGAAAACGGGTTAACGCCAGCTATCCCGAGGATTTGGCTATGGGGGACATCAGCAGCGATACGTCGATGGAAGACATTCTTTCTTCCATCAAGCGGATTATCGCAGAAGAGGGTGAGGGCGCGCAGAAGCGCTCCTCGCGCAAGGCTGCGCCCGAACCAAAGGAAAATGCGTCCGGCCGCGACGAGCAGCCCGAAGCTGCGCGCGATCCTGCCGAAGCAGTGCTCGAACTGCGCGAGGCGGTGGCCGATGCGATCGCAGACCCCGACCGTCAGGCAGCACGCAAGTCGATGCTCGACGACGCGGAACCTTCGGATCAGGGCGATGCCGGCGAGCGCGAGGCGGTGTCGCGCGACACCCTGCTGTCGCGTCAGACGGCAGAGGCCAGTCGTGGCCCTCTCGAAGCGCTGTCGCGCATGATCGTGAAGCCCGACCAGCCGGGTTCGGATACGCTCGAAGGACTGGTGCGCGAAATGCTGCGTCCGATGCTGCGCGAATGGCTCGACGCCAATCTGCCCGGCATTGTCGAGCGTATGGTCGCGCGCGAAATTTCACGAATCACCGAACGAGACGCCTGAACTTCAGGCGGCGGATCGCCCACACGGTGGCGATTCTCGACGATATACGCGGATTGGCTGACCGAGACGCTTGCACCGTCGCGCATGTCCGTTAAGTGCTGCAGGCATGAGCGAACTGCCCAAGACCTTCGACCCCGCCGACATCGAAAACCGCTGGTATCGGCATTGGGAGGACACCGGCGCGTTCCGGCCCGAACGTGACGGCGCGGAACCGTGGACGATCGTCAACCCGCCGCCCAACGTTACCGGCAGCCTGCATATCGGCCATGCGCTCGACAACACGCTGCAGGACATCCTCGTCCGCCATGCGCGGTTGCAGGGCAAGGACGCGCGATGGGTGGTCGGCACCGACCATGCCGGCATCGCCACGCAGATGGTGGTCGAGCGCCAGCTCAACGAAAAGCAGCAGAAGCGCACCGATTTCACCCGTGAGGATTTCGTCGGCAAGGTCTGGGAATGGAAGGCCGAAAGCGGCGGCCAGATTACCCAGCAGTTGCGCCGGCTCGGCTGTTCGATGGATTGGGCGAACGAACGCTTCACGATGGACGAGGGCTTTTCGAAGGCCGTCCTCAAAGTGTTCGTCGACCTGCATGACGAGGGGCTGATCTACCGCGACAAGCGGCTGGTGAACTGGGACCCCGGCCTCGGCACCGCGATCAGCGATCTCGAGGTCGAGACGAAGGAAGTGCAGGGCAAGTTCTGGCACTTCAAATATCCGCTCGCTGACGGTGGCGGCTTCATCCATGTCGCAACGACTCGGCCCGAAACGATGCTCGCCGACATGGCGGTCGCGGTGCACCCTGAGGACGAGCGCTACAAGGCACTGGTCGGCAAGAAGGTACGCCTGCCGATCACCGGGCGCGAAATCCCGATCGTTGCCGACGAACACGCCGATCCCGAACTGGGCTCGGGCGCGGTGAAGATCACGCCGGGACACGACTTCAACGATTTCGAGGTGGGCAAACGCGCCGGCGTGAAGCCCGCCGCGATGCTCAACATGCTGAGCGCCAAGGCAACGGTCGTGCAGACCGCCGACGGACTGATCCCCGATCAGTATCTCGGGCTCGACGTAGCCGAGGCGCGCAAGGCGGTGGTCGCGGCGATCGAGGCCGAAGGGCTGCTCGAGCGTGTCGAGGACCGCGTCATCCAGACGCCGTTCGGCGACCGTTCGGGCGCAGTGATCGAACCGTGGCTGACCGACCAATGGTATGTCGATGCCGAAACGCTCGCCAAGCCGGCGATCGAGGCGGTGCGGTCGGACCGGATCGAGATCGTGCCCAAGAGCTGGGAAAAGACCTTCTTCAACTGGATGGAGAATATCCAGCCCTGGTGCATCAGCCGCCAGCTCTGGTGGGGGCACCGCATCCCGGCGTGGTATGCCGAGGACGGCAGCATCTTTGTCGCCGAAAGCGCCGAGGCGGCGCAGGCGAAGGCGGGCGAGGGTGTTGCGCTGCGCCAGGACGAGGACGTGCTCGACACCTGGTTCTCGTCAGCGCTGTGGCCGTTTGCGACGATGGGCTGGCCCGATGCCGATGTGAAGGCGGCGGGACGCTATCCCAACGACGTGCTGATCTCTGGCTTCGATATCCTGTTCTTCTGGGACGCGCGGATGATGATGCAGGGGATGCACTTCCTGAACGACGTGCCGTTCAGGAAGCTCTATCTGCATGGGCTGGTGCGCGCCGCCGACGGCGCGAAGATGTCGAAATCGAAGGGCAACACCGTCGATCCGCTCGGCCTGATCGACCGGTTCGGCGCCGATGCGCTGCGCTTCTTCATGGCGGCGATGGAAAGCCAGGGCCGCGACATCAAGATGGATGAAAAGCGCGTCGAGGGCTATCGCAACTTCGCGACGAAGCTGTGGAACGCCGCGCGTTTCTGCCAGTCGAACGGAATCGGCGGCAGCAAGCATGTCGAGGCGCCCGACGCCAATTTCGCGGTCAACCGCTGGATCATCGCCGAGACGATCCAGACGGTGCAGGCGATCGACCTCGCCTTTGCCGACCTGCGCTTCGACGAGGCGGCGAACGCGATCTATCACTTCGTGTGGAGCCGGTTCTGCGATTGGTATCTCGAACTCATCAAGCCGATATTGCAGGGCCATGCCGGCCTCGACGCCGACGAGACGCGTAGCGTTGCCGGCTGGGTGCTCGACCAGATTCTGGTCATGCTGCACCCCTTCATGCCGTTCATCACCGAAGAGCTCTGGCACGCACTTGGCGAGCGCGAATACGACCTGATCGTTGCCAAATGGCCGATGGCCGATGCTCGCGCGCTCTATCCAGCGGCTGTTAAAGAGATGCAGTGGCTGATCCGCTTCATCACCGAGATCCGCAGCACGCGGTCAGAACTCAACGTACCGCCGGGCGCGCGCACGAACCTGTGGCTCGATGCCGATACCGAGCGTGCAGAGATGGGCGGCGACGTTCCGGTGGTCAGTGAGCTGGAGGGGCGTATCCAGGCGAACGCCATCTATCTCAATCGGCTGGCCCGCATCGATCAGGTCGAATTTCTCCGCTCCGGCACGGTCATGGACATGGCGACGCACGAGCGGCTCGACCGTTCGGACGTAACGCACCAGGCAGAAGGGTGCGCCACCTTCGTCGTCGATGACGTGACGTACATGCTGCCGCTTGCCGAGGTTATCGACCTGGAAGCCGAGCGTGGCCGCCTGTCCAAGGCGATCGCCGCGGTCGAGAAGGAGCGCGACAGCCTCTCCAAGCGGCTCGACAATCCAAGCTTCGTGGAAAAGGCGAAGCCCGAAGCGGTCGACAAGGCGCGCGCCGACCACGCGGACAAGGCCGCCGAGGCCGACCGGTTGAAGGCAGCGCTGGCGCGGCTGGGATAGAAGGTAGCGGAACCGGCGTCACGCATCGAGGCGCGCGGCGGTCGGTTCACGAGGTTCTGGTCGCCATCACCCGGATCACCCCGGCGGCGATGCGGGCGGTTACCGGGGTCTTGGCCAGCACCTCTCCGTCGATCGAGATGGGGAGCGGTGGTTCGGTGCGCACGCGCAGTTCCTTGCCGCGGAAGTCGATCACATCTTCCCTGCGCGCGGGCAGTCGCAGGACGCTGGCGCCCCAGTTTTTGAGCAGGCGGCGCTTGAAATGCCCCTGGACGGCCTCGACCACGATCTGGCCGCTATCGACTTCCGCCGCGTCGACCAGTTCGGTGCCTCCGTGGAACGGGCCGTTGGAAATGCGCAGCTCGACCGCCTCGACACGCTTTTCGTGGTCGCCTTCGCCGACGATGACGACGAAGGAACGGAATTTGATGAATTGCAGCGTCGCCCAGGCCAGATAGCCGACCCGGCCAAGATAGCGTTTCAGACGGTGCGGTACCGTTTCGGCAATTTGCGGCGAGATGCCGATCGCGGCGCAATTGGCGAAATAGTCGTCGTCGATCATGCCGAGATCGATCCGGCGCGGCTCGCCGGTACGGATGACATCGACCGCGCCCCCTATATCGAGCGGGATGCCCATGCTGCGCGCAAAGCTGTTGGCGGTGCCGAAGGGAAGGACGGCAAGAATGGTGTCGGTGCCGACGATATGATCGACCAGACCGCTGATCGTGCCGTCGCCACCGCCGAGAATCAGGAGATCGGGCTTGTTCGCAAGGATCGCCTCCATCGTCTCGTCCAGTTTTTCCGGGTCCCGGACCGCGCGCGCATCGACATGGAAGGGCAGGTCCTTCATCGCCTGACAGGCCTGTTTGAAGAGGTCGCGGCCGCGGCGCGACTGCGCGTTGACGATCATGGCGGCGGTGCGGATTTCGGTCATCGGGTCGTATAACGTCCGAAACGGTTTTCGGTCCCGCAATCCGTCTCACACCCGCTTGCACCGGCAGTGGGCTTGGCGCACAACCCGCGGCCATGACTGCGACCTTTCCCGCCCTGCGCCTTCGCCGCACGCGTGCTTCCGACTGGAGCCGCCGCCTGTTCGCCGAAAATGTCCTGACCCCAGCGGACCTGATCTGGCCGATGTTCGTCAGCGCGGGCGATGCCGAAGAACCGGTGGCGAGCCTGCCGGGCGTATCGCGCTGGCCGGTGGCGGGCATTGTCGAACGGGCGAAGGAGGCGCGCTCGCTGGGTATTCCGTGCATCGCATTGTTTCCGAACACGCCGCACGCGTTGCGCAGCGACGACGGCGCGGAGGCGTTCAACCCCGACAATCTGATGTGCCGCGCGATCCGTGCGATCAAGGATGCGGTGCCGGAGGTCGGCGTGCTGACCGACGTCGCGCTCGATCCCTATACCAGCCATGGCCATGACGGTCTGATCGACGATCGCGGCTATGTACTCAACGACGCGACGAGCGAGGTATTGGTGCGCCAGGCGCTGGTACAGGCAGAGGCGGGGGCGGACATCATCGCGCCGAGCGACATGATGGACGGCCGCGTCGGCGCGATCCGCAGCGCGCTGGAAGGCGGCGGGCACGTCAATGTCCAGATCATGGCCTATGCCGCCAAATATGCGAGCGCATTCTACGGGCCGTTCCGCGACGCGGTCGGCAGCCGCGGGCTGCTGCAGGGCGACAAGAAGACCTACCAGATGAGCCCCGCCAATGCCGAGGAAGCGCTGCGCGAGGCGTCACTGGACCTTGCCGAGGGCGCGGACAGCGTGATGGTGAAGCCGGGGTTGCCCTATCTCGACATCATCCTGCGGGTGAAGAGTGCTTTCGAAGTGCCTGTATTCGCGTACCAGGTGTCGGGCGAATATGCGATGATCGAGGCCGCCGCGGCGACCGAGGCGGGCGAGCGCGATGCGCTGGTGATGGAGACGCTGATGGCGTTCAAGCGCGCCGGATGTTCGGGTGTGCTTACCTATCACGCCGCCCATGCCGCGCGTCTGATGGGCGCATGATCGAGACCGAGCGCCTGTTGCTGCGCGTGCCCGACGAAGGCGACTTCGCAGCGCTCGCCGCGATGTGGGCTGACCCCGTGGTGATGGCGGATCTGGGGCCGGTGAAGGACGAGGTGCAGAGCCGAGAGGCGTTTGCGCGGCACGCCGGCTACCGCGAGCAGGGGCTTGGCTTTCTGGTCGTCGTGCCGCGAGACGGTGACACGGTCGCCGGCTTTGCGGGGCTGAAACCGGGGGCGGAGAACACCCCTATCGAGGGTGAGGTCGAAATCGGCTGGATGCTCGCGACGCCGTGGTGGGGCAAGGGTTATGCCGCCGAGGCCGCGCGCGCGGTGCTCGACTGGTGTTGGCGCACCCGCGATGCCGATCGGATCGTTGCGATCACTGCCGAGCGGAATATGCGCAGCCGCAAGCTCATGGACCGGCTCGGGATGCGGCACGATCCTGCCGACCGGTTCGATCATCCGCTGTTCGATGCAGCGGACGGACGCCGGAGCACGGTGATCTATTCGATTGGACGGCCGCGATGATCACGACCGAACGCCTGGTGCTACGGCCGTGGGAAGATCGTGACCGCGCGGTTTTTCTCGAGCAATGGCGCGATCCGCGGGTCATGCAATTTCTCGGCCCGCCGATGTCCGAGGACGAGGCCGATGCCGCGATCGCGCGGCAGCGCGACTGCCAGGAGCAGCACGGCCATTCCTTCTGGGCGGTCGAGCGTCGATCTGATGAAGCGCTGCTGGGCTTTTGCGGGCTGAAGCCGGGTGGCGAAGGAACGCCCCTATATGGGGAGATCGAAATCGGTTGGCGGCTGGGTGTCGAATATTGGGGCAGGGGTTATGCCCGCGAGGCGGCGATGGCGAGCCTCGACTGGGGCTGGCGCAATCTTGCCGTGCCGCGCATCGGTGCAATCACCGTGGAGGCAAATGCGCCGAGCTGGGGTCTGATGAAGCGTCTCGGCATGCAGCGAGTGCCCGGGACCTTTAAACATCCCGCGGTGCCCGACGGCAGCCCGCTCAAGACCTGCATCACCTATTTCGTCGACCGCCCCGAAACCGCGCCCGAAACCGCGGCTGTATGAGCGAAACGGTGTCCGCCGGAGCCGGGCGCTTCCGTCGGCCGGCATGGCTGTATGTCGCGACGATCCTGATCGGATCGTTCCTGCTTTTCCTTGTTCAGCCGATGGCCGCGCGCATGGCGCTGCCGCGGCTGGGCGGCGCGCCGGCCGTGTGGAATTCGGCGATGCTCGTCTATCAGGCGTTGTTGCTCGCCGGATATGGCTATGCCCATGCGCTCGGCTATCTGTCGCCGAAGCGACAGGCCGCGGTACATCTGGTGGTGCTGGCGCTAGGCGCGTTGTGGTTGCCGATCGGCCTTTTGTCGATGGAGCTACCGGCCGGTGCGGAACCGGCGATCTGGGTGCCTTGGTTGTTCGGCGCATCGATCGGACCGTTGTTCTTCGCGGTCGCCGCACAGGCGCCGCTCGTGCAGCGCTGGTATGCGGTGGCATCGGGCGGGCGCGACCCATACGCCTTATATGCAGCATCCAACCTGGGCAGCTTTGCCGGGCTGCTTGCCTATCCGCTGCTGGTAGAACCGGAATTGGGGCTGGGCGGGCAGAGTGGCGTCTGGACCGCGGGCTATATCCTGTTGTTTGCGTGTGTGGTGGTGATTGCGCTGTGGATACCACGGGGGGCGCCTCCCGAAGCGCGAACCGATGCCGGACCGCCGTCGTCGCCGGCCGTCGTCGCGCGGTGGATCATGCTCGCCTTCGTGCCGTCGGGTCTGATGCTCGCGACGACGACCTTCATCACCGTCGATATCGTTGCGGTCCCGTTGCTGTGGGTTTTGCCGCTGGGCCTGTATCTGCTCAGCTTCACCGTCGCCTTTGCCCAGCTGCGCGGACCCGCCGAATTCATCGCCCATTTCGCCCCGCTCGTGCTGCTGGTGTTCGGCGGCGTGATGATGGCGGGGCACGAGCAGTTTCCGTTCCTGAACGTCGTCATGGCGCTGGCGCTGCTCTTTGCAGTCGCCGTCGCGCTGCATTCGCGGATGTATACGCTCCGTCCCAACCCGGAGCGTTTGACGCAATTCTATCTGGCGATGGCGGTAGGTGGTGCGTTGGGCGGCGTCTTCGCCGGGCTGGTCGCACCGGTATTGTTCGATTGGACCTATGAATATCCGCTGCTGGTACTGGCGGCGGGTGCGCTGGCGCCGCAATATTTCCTCGTGCCGCAAATGGCCGCGCTGTGGCGTGGCATGCGCGGCAGGGTATTTCGCTACGGCGTCATCGCGCTGGCGCTGGTCGTGGCGATCATCGGCGCCATCAATCCGGGCAATCTTCTCGGCGAGCATCACGACAGTCTCGCCTATCTGCTGCTGATGCCGCTCGGCATCATGGCGATCGGCAGGCGCGGCGTATTCATTACCGTGCTGGCGGCGGCGCTATTCGTATTCGGCGGCTATCGCGCCTTGCTGCTTTCCGCCGACGGCGCCCGGACGCGGAGCTATTTCGGCGTCTATACCGTGCGGCAGGACGGCGACGTTCGCTGGCTCAGCAACGGCACGACGCTGCATGGGATGCAATTGCTCGGCTCGCCGGAGCGCGAGCGGACACCGACCAGCTATTATGTTGCAGCGTCGGGCGTCGGCCGCGCGATGCGCGCGGTACGGGCGCTATATGGCAATCAGGCGCGGGTCGGGGTCGTCGGCCTGGGAACAGGAACGCTCGCCTGCTACGCCCAGCCGGGGCAGCGCTGGCGCTTTTTCGAGATCGACCCGACCGACGTGCGTATCGCGCGCGATTCGGGTGAGTTCAGCTTTCTGCGCCGCTGCCGCCCGCATGTACCGATCACCATCGGCGATGCGCGCCTTTCGCTGGGTGCGGTGAAGGCCGATTCGTTCGACCTGCTGGTCCTCGACGCCTTTTCGTCGGACACGGTACCGATCCATCTGCTGACGCAGCAGGCATTCGCGACCTATGGCCGTGCGCTGGCCGGTGACGGGTTGCTGATGGTGCATATTTCCAACCGCTATCTGGACCTCGAACCGGTGATAGCTGGCGCGGCCGAAAGCGGCGGCTGGGCAACCGCGGCGCTCGCCTATCCCGGTCACGCCGATGTCGAGGGCGATCTGCCCTCGATCTGGGTCGCGATGTCGCGCGATGCGGACAAGCTGAACGCGCTGGTTGCGCGCGGCGGCAACTGGCGTGCTTTGCATGTCGGCGCGGGGGCGGCGCACTGGACCGATGACTATGCAGCGGTGGTCCCGCTGCTCCGCGCGCTTCAACCCGGCGAGGAATAGCCGGGCGCCAGCGCCTCGATCGCCTGCAGGCGTTCCGCCTGCTTCGCATCGGCGGCTTCGGCGTTCGAAATCGCCGTTTCGAGCGCGGGATAGGGAGGCTTGCCAGACTGTGCCCGCGCGATGGCCAGATCCTCGAGATCGACCAATGGGCTGAGGATGCCGGTACGCAACCCGTCGAGCCGGGACAGCGCGGCCTGTGCGGCGATCCAGCGCTCGCTGCCGGTTTCGGCACCCGACGCCGCTTCGACCGATTGTTTCACCTGCGGAGCCGCTTCGTCGAAATCCGCGACCGCCTTGTCCACCTGGTTCGAAAGCACCGCGATTTTGGCGTCGAGCGCGGGATCGGGTTCGGGCGCGGGAATCGGATGCACCGCGACGGCGTCGCTGCGGCTTTCGATCGGGCGGGGCAGCAGCGAGGGTGCGTTCGCGGTCGCGCCGGAACATCCGGCGAGCATGGCGAGAAGCGGTAAAATCAGCGAAGTGCGCATGGTTTTGCTGTATGAGGTGGAAAAAGGTTGCGCAACGGGGTTGCGTTGCCCGGCCAGCCCTTCTATCTGGCCTCCCACTGCGCGCCCGTAGCTCAGCTGGATAGAGCACCAGACTACGAATCTGGGGGTCAGAGGTTCGAATCCTTTCGGGCGCGCCATTTCCTCTCCATTGTCGGAATTGTTCGGGTTTCGCCGCTTGACGCGGGCGGATCGGCTGTCCAGTTGCTTGTTGCAACCAAGCAGATGGAGCACAGCCATGAAGACCCGCGCCGCCGTCGCCTTCGAAGCGAAACAGCCGCTCGAGATCGTCGAAGTCGATCTGGAAGGACCCAAGGCGGGCGAGGTGCTGGTCGAGGTGATGGCGACGGGCATCTGCCACACCGATGCATACACGCTCGACGGGCTCGATTCGGAAGGACTGTTCCCGAGCATCCTCGGCCATGAAGGCGCCGGCATCGTGCGCGAGGTCGGCCCCGGCGTGACCAGCGTGAAGGAAGGCGACCACGTCATCCCGCTCTACACGCCCGAATGCCGCCAGTGTAAGTCGTGCCTGTCGCAGAAGACCAACCTGTGCACCGCGATCCGCGGGACGCAGGGCAAGGGCCTGATGCCCGACGGGACGAGCCGGTTCAGCTACAAGGGGCAGATGCTGCACCATTATATGGGCTGCTCGACCTTTTCGAATTTCACCGTGATGCCAGAGATCGCGGTTGCCAAGATCCGCGACGACGCGCCGTTCGAGACGAGCTGCTATATCGGCTGCGGCGTGACGACCGGCGTCGGCGCGGTGGTCAACACCGCGAAGGTCGAGCCGGGTGCGAACGTCGTCGTGTTCGGGCTGGGCGGTATCGGCCTGAACGTCATCCAGGGCGCGAAGATGGTCGGCGCGAACCGTATCATCGGTGTCGACCTCAATCCCGACCGCGAGGAGTGGGGCCGCAAGTTCGGGATGACGCATTTCCTCAACACCAAGGGCATGAGCCGCGATCAGATCATCGCCAAGGTGCTCGAACTGACCGATGGCGGCGCCGACTATACGTTCGATGCGACTGGCAATGTCGAGGTGATGCGCACCGCGCTGGAATGCGCGCATCGCGGCTGGGGTGAAAGCATCATCATCGGTGTTGCCGAGGCGGGCAAGGAGATTGCCACGCGCCCGTTCCAACTCGTCACCGGCCGCGTGTGGAAGGGTACCGCGTTCGGCGGCGCGCGCGGGCGCACCGATGTGCCGAAGATCGTCGATTGGTATATGGACGGCAAGATTGCCATCGACCCGATGATCACCCACACCTTCAAACTCGAAGACATCAACAAGGCGTTCGACCTGATGCATGCCGGTGAGAGCATCCGCAGCGTCGTCGTTTACTAAGGGAGAAAATGCCGATGTTCAGTCACGTCATGCTTGGCGCCAACGATATCGAGGCGTCGAAGAAATTTTACGATGCGGCTCTGGGCGAACTCGGCATTCAGCCGGGTCGGGTCGATCCCAAGGGGCGCGTCATTTACATGCACGACGGCGGCGTCTTCCTGCTGACCAAGCCGATCGATGGCGGTGAGGCGACGTGCGCCAATGGCGGCACGATCGGGTTCGCGGCGAAATCGACCGAAGCGGCCGATGCCTGGCACAAGGCGGGTGAAGCCGCGGGCGGTACGCCGATCGAGGATGCGCCGGGCTGGCGCGAGGGAAGCGGAATGCGGCTCTATCTCGCCTATCTGCGCGATCCCGCCGGCAACAAGGTCTGCGCGATGCATCGCGGCGGCTGATGGAGCCCCGGCGCTGGATCCTGACGCTGACCTGCGAGGACCGCGTCGGCATCGTCGCGGGCGTCAGCGGGTTCCTGAGCCGCAACCAGGGCTTCATCGTCGATAGCCAGCAATATGCTGATCTTGAAACCGGGCGCTTTTTCATGCGCGTCGTATTTCAGCGCGGTGGCGGCGGTTTTCCCGATGGTGCGGATGCGCTGCGCGAGGCGTTCGCTCCGGTCGCGGGCGAACTGGCGCTCGACTGGTCGCTAAGCCCCGCCGACCACCGCCCACGCGCGGTGATCGCGGTGTCGAAAGGGCTTCACTGCCTCCACGATCTGCTCCACCGCGCACGCTCCGGAGCGCTGTCGGTGGAGATCGCGGCTGTGGTCTCCAACCACGCGGCGGCGCGCGAACTCGTCGAATGGCACGGCATCGACTTTCATCATCTGCCGATCGAACCTGGGGGGAGGGCGGCGCAGGAACAGGCGTTGCTGGGCGTGATGGCGGACGCGGATGCCGAGCTGTTGGTCCTGGCGCGCTATATGCAGGTGCTGTCCGAAGACTTGGCTGCCCGGGTGAGCGGGCGATGTATCAACATCCATCACAGCTTCCTGCCCGGCTTCAAGGGTGCGAAACCCTATCACCGGGCGCATGCGCGCGGTGTGAAACTGATCGGTGCCACCGCGCATTTCGTGACAGGCGATCTTGATGAGGGACCGATCATCGAGCAGGCGGTCGAGCGCGTCGATCATCGCGATGATATCGATGCGCTGGTCCGCATCGGCCGCGATATCGAGGCGCAGGTGCTGGCGCGCGCCGTCAATGCCTATGGCGAACGACGGCTGTTTCTGAACGGTGGAAAGACGGTGGTATTTCGATGAGCATGGAAACGGTTTCGACCAACAGGGCGCATGGCGGGACGCAGGGTATCTATCGTCATGGATCCGATGCGACGGGCACCAACATGACATTTTCGGTGTATGTCCCGCCGCATGAGGAAGGCGCGCGGCTGCCGGTGCTCTGGTACCTTTCGGGGCTGACGTGCACCCATGCCAACGTCACCGAAAAGGGTGAATTTCGCGAGGCCTGCGCAAAGCACGGGATTATCTTCGTTGCGCCCGACACGAGCCCGCGCGGCGACGACGTGCCCGACGAGGATGGGTATGACTTTGGCAAGGGCGCGGGCTTCTATGTCGATGCGACCGAGAAGCCCTGGGCCGCCAATTACCGTATGCGCAGTTATGTCGAGGAGGAACTTCCGACGCTGATCGCCGCGCAGTTCCCCATGGCCGACATGACGCGCCAGTCGATCACGGGGCATTCGATGGGCGGGCACGGCGCGCTGACGATCGGGCTGCGCAATCCTAACCGGTTCCGTAGTATCTCGGCCTTCGCGCCGGTCGTGTCGCCGATCCACTGCCCCTGGGGCGAGAAGGCGCTGGGCCGATATATCGGCGAGGATCGGGCAGGCTGGCGGCAATATGATGCGTGCGCGCTGATCGAAGATGGCGCGCGGGTTAAGGAATTGCTGGTCGATCAGGGCGATGCCGACAATTTCCTGGAAGAACAGTTGAATCCCGATCTGTTGCGCGACGCGTGCAAGCGAGCCGGGATCGACCTGACGCTGCGAATGCAGCCGGGATACGACCACAGCTATTATTTCATCTCGACCTTTCTCGGCGAACATGTCGGCTGGCACGCCGAACGGCTGAAACGGTAGGGCTGCGCTTCAGATTCCGTAGCCGCGCTCTACCGAATCGAGCAGGCGGCCACCGGCCATGAACACCGCGACGGGGCACACCGCGAACAACATATAGCCGCCATAGCCCGGAAACTGGTGGAGATAGTGAAAGCCGCGCTCCACCGCGCCGGTGCCGAGTCCGTAGATGACGAGGAACGCCTCGAACTTGGTCTTGATGGTGAAGAGTCGTTTAACCTTGGTCCACATGCCGAAAGGTTAAGCAAGCGCCATACCAATGGCGAAAATCCGGGGTTTCCGGATTTCCGAACATGGTTAACTGTCAATTAAACCGACACAATCGGTCGCTTCGAGCAGCGCGCGGTGGGCGCGTTCGATCCGAGCGATCAGCGCCGGGTCGGCTATTTCGCTGGGATCGATCCGTTCGGGCCAATATTCCTCGACGACCTTGGCGAGCCGGTCGAGCTTGGCATTGTCGACCAGAAAGCGCGGATCGATCGTTGCGGGATCGGCGACGACGCGCAGGCGTAGGCAGGCGGGGCCGCCGCCATTGGCCATCGACTGGCGAACATCGACGACTTCGAGGTGACGGATCGGGCCGTTGCCGGCGACGAGTTCCTGCAGCCAGCTCCAGACATTGGCGTTCTCGCGCGCCTCTGCGGGCAGCACGAGCGCCATGCCGCCCTTCGGCAAGGTAACAAGCTGTGCGTTGAACAGATAGGAAGCGACCGCGTCCTCAAGGCTGACGCGCGATGCCGGCACCTCGATGATCTCGATATCCGGCATCTTGTCACGAAGCTCGGCGTAGAAGGCGTCGCGATCCTGATAGGCGAGCTCGTGCGTGAACAGCACCTGCTCGTTCGCCACCGCGACGACGTCGTTGTGGAACGCGCCGGCGGAGATCGCCTGCTCCGACTGCTGGACGAAGATCGTACTGGCGGGATCGAGGCGGTGCATCCGCGCGATCGCTTCGCTGGCGTCGCGGTGTTGGCGCGCGGGGAAGGGGCCGCCGGTCAGGCCATAGACGAAGACTTCGACACCGGGCCGGTCATGGGCGGTGGCAAGTCGCATATGGTTGGCCGCGCCCTCGTCACCGAATGGCGGCGTGACGGGGCCGTGAACGGCAAAGGCCGGATCGGCGAATGCAGCTTCGAGCTGGGCGAGCGTGAAACGCCATTCGTGGCTGCGGTGCGGCATCGTCACGAGATTGGCGACGGTCAGGTGGCACTTGCCGTCGAGCGTGTCGGGTGCTGGCGAGACGGTCGCGGCATTGGCCGCCCACATCGACGAGGCCGACAGCGCCTGCGCCTGGAGGTGCGGCGGTGCCTCGGCATAGTCTGTCGCCAGACCCTCGAGCCAGCCATGGTCGGGGCGCGGTTGCGGCAGGAAGAATCCCTGCGCCAACCCAAGCGCGAGATTGGCGCGCATCTTGGCGATGCCTTCGAGGGCTGCCGCGCGCGGTGCCGACGCCATGCCACGGTTGCGCGTGGCGGCGAGGTTGCCCGGGCTGAGGCCTGCGTAATTGTGGCTCGGTCCGACGATGCCGTCAAAATTGATCTCGGTAACAGCCATCAGCGCGCCACCCATGTGATGTTGCCGCCCTCCGCAATGTCGAGCGCGTTGGCGGCGGCGGGATCGATCGTGACGCTGTCCTCGCCAGCCTGAATGTCGCCATAGGCGCAGCGGAAATCGGCGAGGCGGCCAGTCGAGATCAGCGCCTGCTCGCCGCCGCCGGCGACATGGGCAACCTTCGCGTCATGTGCTTCCTGAATCGTCTTCACCTGATCGGTGCGCGCGAGCATCGTCGGACCGCCATCGAAGATGTCGACATAGTTCTCGTACGCGAAGCCCTCTTTTTCGAGCATCCGCATTGCGGCGCGGCCGGAGGGGTGGGGAAGGCCGATTACTTGACGCGCGCTTTCTGGCAGCATCGCGACATAGACCGGGTGCTTGGGCATCAGGTCGGCGATGAACTGGTTGCCGTGGATGGCGTTGAACTCGTCGGCCTCCTGAAAGCTCATGCCGAAGAAGCGACCGGCGACGCCGTCCCAGAAGGGCGACCCGCCGCTTTCGTCGATGATGCCGCGAAGTTCGGCGAGCACGCGCTCGGCAAAGCGGGCGCGGTGGGCGCGGATAAAAAGATAGCGGCTCCTCGCGAGCAGCATGCCGAGCCCGCCGGCGCGTTCGTTCGGATGGAGGAACAGCCCGCCGACTTCGGAGCAGCCCTCGAGGTCGTTGGTCAGGTTGAGGAGCTCGGCGCGGAAGGTGCGGTTTAGCGCTTCGCTATGCTTCGTCAGCGTGCCGATGCGGTAGCTGTAAAAAGGCCAGTGCTGCCCGACCTGGGTGAAGATCTGGCAGGTGCCGCGCACCTCGCCGGTCACGACATTTTCCAGCACCAGCACGAACAGATCGTCGCCGAGCGTATCCTCGGTGCGCTCGAACGCCTCCTTGCTGCGCGCGAGCTTGCCGCGAAGCGCATCGCGGTCGGGCGGCAGGTTGGTAAAGCCGCCGCCGGTCAGCTTCGCCATCTCATAGAGGTGTTGGAGGTCGCCGTCCTGCGCAGCGCGGATACGGAACGGGTGTGCGGTCTCCCTCACAGGCGCCCCCGCTCGGCAATGCGCAAAATGGTGAGCGCGGATAGGTTCGCGCGTTCTTTGAGGCTTTCGGGAATCATGAATTCTTCACTCGAATGAATGGAGCCGCCGCGTGCGCCCATGGTGTCGACCACGGGCACGCCGCATGCGGCAATGTTGTTGCCGTCGCATACCCCGCCGGTGTCGCGCCACGAAACGGGAATGTCGAGATCGGCGCCGCTTTGTTTCACCAGGGCGAACAGCTTCGCGGCTGCATCGTCGATCGGCTTGGGCGGACGATTGAAGCTGCCATGTACCTCGATCCGCACATCGTGCTGTCTTGCGACGGCGGCGACGGTAGCGTCGATATGCGCCCGCGCACGGTCGATCTCTTCCTGCGCCTTGGGCCGGAAATTGACGCGCAGCACGGCGAGTTCGGGGACGACGTTGTTGGGACCGCCGCCGTCGATCTTCGCCGGGTTGACCGAGAGCGTCGGCGCTTTCGCTTCCATCAGACGCAGAGCGATGTCCGATGCGGCGACGATGGCGTTGCGTCCATCATCGGGGTTGCGCCCCGCATGCGCGCTCTTGCCGTGGACGACGATCGAGAAATTGCCGGTGCCGCCGCGCGCGCCGGCGAGCGTGCCGTCGGCAAGCGCGGGTTCGTAGGTGAGCGCAGCGACCTTGCCGCGTGCGGCGCGCTCCAGCAACCTGGTCGATGAGAAGCTGCCGGTTTCCTCGTCGGAATTGATGACGACCTCATAGCCGATCTTTTCGGCAAGCGGTGTCGCCTCGACCGCTTTGAGCGCCGCGAGGAGCAGCGCGAGGCCCCCCTTCATATCGGCCGCGCCGGGACCATTGAGGCTGCCGTCGTCCAGCCATGTCGCGGTCTGGAAGGGATGGTCGACCGGATAGACCGTGTCCATATGGCCGGTGAACAGCATCTGCACCGGTGCATCCGCGCGAACGGTGAGGTGAAGGTGCTTGCCATGGTCGAGCGCGACCGTCTCGCCGGCGGCGGTCACCGCCTCGTGCGGTTCGGGGGCGACGAGTTCGATCTCGCCCGGAAGCGCACCGAATGCGTCGCTCAGCAAATCGGCCATGGTGGCGAGGCCATCGAGGTTCGCCGTGCCGCTGTTGACCGCGACCCAGCGTTCGACATTGGCCAGTATGGGCTCGTCCGCGATCATCTCCATCGCGGTGTGTTCATGATTGGATAGCGTCATGCGCCGAGGGTGTAGTGCGAACCGCCCTCGGGGTGAAGAGGGCTGCCCCGCCGGTCAGAAATCGTAGACGAGAGAGGCCCTGCTGGTGGTGTCGGTACTGACGCGGCCGGCGGGTGGCCGGCTTTCATACTGGACCTGGTAGGAAAGCTGGCCCGACACCGGCCCGAAGAGCCTGGCGCTGATCGCGCTCTTCGATGTGGCGGTGCTGTTCGCCGCCTGAAGATAAGCCGAGGCGTCCTGACGAAAGGTCAGCATCGGCGACAATTTCCATTTGAACGCCAACGATCCACGACCGGCGAAATTCGATTCGACCGTCGCGTCGGTGAAATTGGTGTTCCGGTATGCCGGACCCAATTCGAGATCGAGCGTCATGTTCGGGTCCTTGATGACGCTGTAGCCGGCGCCGCTGGAGAAGGAATAGCGGTCGTAATAGCCGAGGAACTTGTCGCTTTCGTACTGGAGCGCGCCGTAGATATAGGCCCGGTCGTTGATCTTGTAGTTGGGTTCGTAGGCCGCGAGATAATGTTCGCGCGATTCGACGCCGGAGCTTTCCTGATAATCGGCCATCAGGTGAAGCTTGTGCCGCCATTTATACCCTTCGCGCTTCACATCGACCGTGCCGGTCACACCGACGATGTGGGTGTTGCCGGTCGTGATCAACCCGCCGAGTTCGGCCTTGCCCTCGACCAGTTCGAAAAAGTCCGAATGCTGCAGGCGTCGCGTTGCTGCCTCCCGCCGGGCGCGGGTCCAGTCGGATGCGATCTCCGCAATTTCCTTCGAAACATCGGGTGCGGCCTTGCGGGCATATTTGACGATGGTCGCAACATCGCCTTCGCGCCCCGACTTCATGGCATCGCGCAGCATCGCCGCGATCGTCGGTGGAACGTCGTCCGGAATCTCCTGCGGCTCGCTGTTGGCGAGAAGCAGGAACGCGGCGGGGAGGAGGAGCAGACTGCGCACGGTCAGGCTATTATGTTGCGATGCGGCGCGCGGGCAAGCGCTTTCGCCCTTGTAACGACGCGATTTATCGTTTCATCATTTCATCAAGCGGTTCTGCGAAGATTTCGAACAGCTTTTCATACAGCGCCTTTTTGAACCCGACGATCGCCTGCGGCACCTCTTCCGGTTCGGCCCAGCGCCACGCCCGAAATTCGGGATGTGGCGTGCGAATGTTGATGTCGTGATCGGCGCCGGTGAAGCGGTACAGGAACCAGCGCTGTCGCTGTCCGCGATATTTGCCGCCCCAGATTTTGCCGATCAGTTCGTCGGGAAGATCGTAGAACAGTTCTTCTTCGGCCTTCGCCACCAGTTCGACCTTGTCGGGCGTGACGCCGGTTTCCTCCACCAGTTCACGCAGCGCCGCGGCCTCGGCCGCCTCGCCCTTGTCGATCCCGCCCTGCGGCATCTGCCACGCTTCGAGAGTCGAATCGAGCCGCTGGCCGACGAAGATGTTGCCGTGGCGATTGACCAGCATCACGCCGGCGCAGGGACGGTAGGGAAGTTCGCTGCCGTCGGCCATCATTCGGCCGCCTGCGCCATTACGCGGTCGCCTTCGGCTTCGTTGATGATCTCTCGCAGCACGGCGAGCGCGCCTGCGACGTCGCCCTGGCTGGAGGGGATCGCTTTGCGGATGTTGACGAAGCCGTGGATATTGCCCTTCGCCTCGCGAAAGCTCGTCGGCACACCGGCCCTGATGAGCGCGGCAGCATAGGCGCGGCCCTGATCGCGGATCGGGTCGAGACTGGCGGTCATGATAAGCGCGGGCGGCAGGCCAGACACATCGCCTTCCATCGGCGATCCGCGCATATGCGTCAGATCGGCCTGATAGGCATCGTTGAACCATTCCATGCTGTCCTTCGTCAGCAGGAAACCTTCGCCGAAATCGGTATAGGACGGATATTCGGTGCCCATATCGGCCGCCGGATAGATCGGGAATTGCGCGATGACGGGGACCTTTGCCGGCTTGTCGCGCAGCGCCATCGCGGTGGTGATGGCCAGCGTTCCACCGGCGCTGTCGCCGCACAGCACCAGGCTGGTGACATGGCGACCGAGTTCGTCGGGGCTGCCCGCCACCCAGCGTGCGGCGGCCTCGCAATCGTCGGGAGCCGCCGGCCAGCGATGCTCTGGCGCAAGGCGGTAATCGACCGAGATGACTGGGATGTCGAGCACGCGCGCCATTTCCGCGCAGAAGGACGCATGGGTTTCGATATTGCCGATGACGAAGCCGCCGCCGTGGAAGAAGACCATTGCCGGGCCGGGGTCGCGCTCTGCCGTGGCGTCGAACAACCGCGCGGGGATGTCGCCGCCGGGTCCCGGAATCGTGAGGTTCTTCTGGACGGCGAGATCGCCGATGGGAGGATCGGCGACATCCTTCATCGCTTCATATTGCGCACGCGCGGCCGGAGCCTCCATCTCGTGCATCTTCGGGCCCGGTATCGTTTCCAGGAAATCGAGAAACGCACGGACATCGGGACGGACAAAGGGTTCGGTCATCAGGCTCTCCGCATGGCGGCGCGGATGGAAATTCGCCGCTGTACGCCCTAGTTAGGAAAGATGATCGCGGTCGTCCATCATCCGGATTATGTCGCGCCTGCACCGGCCCGCAGCACTTACCAGTGGAACAAGAACGGGCTGATCCGGGATTTGCTGCGCACCAGCGAGGCCGATATTTCGTGGCATGAGCCGGAACCGATGCCCCTCGAATGGATCGCGGCGGTGCATGACCCCGACTATGTCGCGCAGATCGCGGCGGCCGATGTTCCGCGCGAAAAGACGCGCCGGATCGGCTTTCCGGTGACAGCGCAGGTCGCGACAAGGGCGATTGCGGTCCCGGGAGGAACCTATCTGGCGGCGAAGCTGGCACTGGAGCGCGGCTTTGCAGCGAACAGCGCCGGCGGAAGCCATCATGCGCTCGCCCATACCGGTGCGGGGTTCTGCATTTTCAACGACCTTGCCATCGCGGCGCACCGGCTGATCGAGGAGGGGGCGGTCGCGCGCATCCTGATCGTCGATTGCGACGTGCATCAGGGCGACGGCACCGCGGCGCTGATGGCTGGCAGCGCGGAAATCGCCACTTATTCGATCCACGCCGAAAAGAATTTTCCGGTGCGGAAGGCTCGCTCGACGCTCGATGTGCCGCTGGCCGACGGTATCGGCGACGATGATTATATGGCGGCGCTGGCGGAAACGTTGACGCCGATGCTCGACCGGTTCCGGCCCGAACTGATCCTGTATCAGGCCGGGGTCGATCCGTTCGAAGCGGATCGGCTGGGCCGACTGGCACTCAGTAGCGACGGTTTGATTCGACGCGAGCGATTTGTTGCGCAGACCGCGGTCGAACGCGGCATCCCGCTCGCCAGCACGGTCGGCGGCGGCTATGGCACCGACGCGATGGAGGTAGCGCGTCGTCATGCCGATGCGATCCTTGCGCTTGGGGGCGTTTTCGAAAAGCATAGTTTGCACGCCCCCAGCGCATTTCTACCTTTAGAAGAACGCGTCACGGGCGTAGAGGTGCGCCCCGACATCACACGAACATGACAGCAGGAAGCGCCGACATGGCAACCGCCGCCCACAAGGTTACCCCCAAAGAAGCGAATGCGAACCCGCCGCCCGAAGCGGTCGTGGTGCGTTTTGCAGGCGATTCTGGCGACGGCATGCAGTTGACCGGCGGTCAGTTCACGCTGTCGACCGCGCTGGCGGGCAACGACCTTGCGACCTTCCCCGACTTTCCGGCCGAAATCCGTGCGCCGCAGGGCACGCTGTTCGGCGTTTCGGCGTTCCAGATCAATTTCGGCTCCGCTTCGATCGAGACCGCAGGCGATGCGCCCGACGTGCTGATCGCGATGAATCCGGCCGCGCTCGCCGTGAATGTCGATGTGCTGAAGCCCGGCGGGCTCATCATCGCCGACGAGGGCGAGTTCACCGACCGTAATCTGTCCAAGGCGAAATACGAATCCAACCCGCTGGAGGACGACAGCCTCGCCAAGTGGCAGCTGATGAAGCTCAACATCTCGCAGCTCACGCTCGACGCCGTGAAGCCGTTCGGCCTCGGCAACAAGGAAGCGCTGCGCTGCAAGAATATGTGGACGCTGGGCCTCGCGCTGTGGATGTTCGACCGCGACCGCCAGCCGATCATCGACTGGCTGAAGGCGAAATTCGCCAAGGCTCCCGACATTGCCGAAGCCAATATCGCCGCGCTCAATGCCGGCCATGCTTACGGCGAAACCGCTGAGATTGGTGGGCAGGTCGGACAGCTTCACATGCCCGCCGCTCCCGTGGAGCCGGGGCTGTACCGCACCGTCACCGGCGCGGAATCGATCTCACTCGGGCTTGTGGCAGGAACGCAGCTTGCGGAGCTGCCGATGTTCTTCGGCGGCTATCCGATCACGCCTGCGTCGGCGATCCTTCATCATCTGTCGCGCTTCAAGGAATACGGCGTCACGACCTTTCAGGCGGAGGACGAGATTGCCGCTGTCGCCGCCGCGATCGGCGCGAGCTATGCCGGGTCGCTGGGCGTAACGAGTTCGTCGGGGCCGGGAATCGCACTCAAGACCGAAGCGATCGGGCTGGCGATCATGACCGAGCTGCCGCTCGTCGTCGTCAATTCGCAGCGCGGTGGGCCGTCGACGGGCTTGCCGACCAAGACCGAACAGTCCGACCTCTATCAGGCGGTCTATGGCCGCAATGGCGACGCGCCGATGCCGGTGATCGCCGCGCGCTCGGCCGCCGACTGTTTCGACGTCGCGATCGAGGCGTGCCGGATCGCGACGCGATATATGACGCCGGTGATGTTGCTGACCGACGGCTATATCGCCAATGCGGCCGAGCCGTGGAAGGTGCCCGACATGGCGGGCTATGAGCGCTTTCCGGTGCAATTCCTCGAGGAAGCGCCCGAGAGCGGGTTCGAGGCCTATGCCCGCGACGAGAAGCTCGCGCGGCCGTGGGTCAAGCCGGGTACGCCGGGCCTTCTCCACCGCATCGGCGGCATCGAGAAGAAGGCGGGCACGGGCAATATCGATTACAGCCCTGAAAACCATCAGCAGATGACCGATCTGCGTCGCGACAAGGTGGCCGGAATTGCGGTGCCCGATCAGGAGGTCGAGCAGGGCGAGACCTCGGGCAAGCTGGCGGTCGTCGGTTGGGGGTCGACTTTCGGCCCGATTACGCAGGCGGTGCGCCGTGCGCGCAAGAAGGGCCTCGATGTCGCGCACATCCATATCCGCCACATCTGGCCGCTGCCGAAGAATCTGGGCCAGTTGCTGAAGGGATATGACAAGGTGCTCGTACCCGAAATGAACACCGGGCAGTTGAAGACGCTGCTGCGCGACCAGTTCCTGGTCGATGCCAAACCGCTCAACAAGGTATCGGGCCAGCCTTTCCGCATCGCCGAGATCGAGGAAGCGATCGAGAGTACGCTAGGATAGTATGTGACCGTCACCCTGAACCTGTTTCAGGGTCCACCGTGCAGGATCAAACGCGGTGCGAAGGTGATGATTGGATGCTGGAGCAAGTTCAGCATGACGAAGTGAGACGAAGGCAGAAGCCATGAACGAGATGACCCCCGTCAAGACGACGCTGAAGGACTGGGAAAGCGACCAGGAGGTCCGCTGGTGCCCGGGCTGCGGCGATTATGCGGTGCTGAAGGCGGTGCAGCGGACGATGCCCGACCTGGGCGTCGCGCGCGAAAATACCGTGTTCGTATCGGGCATCGGCTGTTCGAGCCGCTTTCCATATTACATGGAAACCTATGGCTTCCACACCATCCATGGCCGCGCGCCGGCGGTGGCGACGGGGGTGAAGCTCGCCAACCCGCAACTCGACGTGTGGATCATCACCGGCGACGGCGACGCGCTGTCGATCGGCGGCAACCACATGATGCACCTGCTGCGCCGGAACCTGAACACGCAGGTACTGCTGTTCAACAACGAAATTTACGGCCTGACCAAGGGGCAATATTCGCCGACGAGCCGGGTGGGAACGCGTAGCCCGTCGACGCCGTTCGGGTCGGTCGACCGGCCGGCTAGCCCGTGCGCCTTCGCGCTCGGTTCGGGCGCGCGGTTCGTTGCGCGCGGCATCGACGTCAACAAGAACCTGCCGGCGGTGCTGAAGGCGGCGCACGCGCACCAAGGGGCGGCGTTCGTCGAGATTTTCCAGAACTGCATCGTCTATAATGACGACGTGTTCGCGCCTTTCGCGGCCAAGCCCAACGCGGCGACGAGCCAGCTCTGGGTCGAGCATGGCGAGCCGATGCTGTTCGAAAAGGGCACCAAGGGCGTCGCGCTCGACCGCGATACGCTGTCGCTAAAGATCGTCGACGTGACCGATGGCGACTGGCAGGGCGCGGGCGTGCTCGTCCACGACCAGACCAACCGCATGATCGCGCACCTGCTCATCGAAATGCCGTTCGGCGAATTCCCGATGGCGCTCGGCGTGCTCTACGACGATCCGGCACCGACCTTCGAAAGCGCGGTGGTAGAACAGAACCGGGCCGCGTCGGAAGGCAAGGTGGCCGATCTGCAAAAGCTCGTCGCCAAGGGGCAGACCTGGCAGGTGACGAAGGAGCCCCGGGTAGAGTAGCGGAACCTCCGGCAGCGCACGCGCGTAGGCAGGCGCATGTCCGATCCCGTTATCCTCTGGTTCCGGCGCGACCTGCGCCTTTCCGATCAACACGCGCTCGTTGCAGCCGCCGGCGAAGGTCCGGTGGTGCCGGTATATGTCCTCGACGACGAGACCGCGAAGCACCGCAAAATGGGCGGAGCGTCGCGCTGGTGGCTCCACCATAGTCTGAAATCGCTCGACAAGAGCCTGCGCGAAAAGGGCTCGCGGCTGATCCTGCGGCGCGGAAAATCGGAGGATGAACTCGCCAAGGTGGCCAAGGACGTCGGCGCGGGACGGGTGCATTGCGTTCGCCATTACGAGCCGTGGTGGCGCAACGCCGAACGCGCCATCGCGAAGTCGCTCGATCTCGTCTGCCATGACGGCAACTATCTGACGCCACCGGGGTCGGTGACGACGGGAAGCGGCGACCCGTACAAGATCTACACGCCCTTCTGGCGCGCGCTGAAGGAAGTGATGCCGCCTGCCGATCCGCTAAACAGACCGCGCGAGATTGCCGCTCCATCCAAATGGCCGACGAGCGACGATCTCGACGACTGGGATCTGCTGCCGACCAAGCCGAACTGGGCGACAGGATTCGAACCGGTCTGGACGCCGGGAGAAGATGGCGCGCGCAACCGCATCGACAATTTTCTGAATCGTGCGTCAGACTATGAGGGCAGGCGGGACCTGCCGTCGGAAGAGGGCACGTCGCGCCTGTCGCCGCACCTGCATTTTGGAGAGGTTTCGCCTTCCTTTGTCTGGCACCGGACGGCGGATGCGGGCGGATCGGTCTGGACCTTTCTCGGCGAACTCGCATGGCGCGACTATGCGCAGAACGTCATTCTGCAATTCCCCGAATATCCGTCGAAAAATGCGCGCGAGCGGTTCGACGATTTCGAATGGCGCGATTTCCGGTCCTCGGCGGTACGCGGTGAGTATCGGGCCTGGACGAAGGGCCGCACCGGCTACCCCATCGTCGATGCCGGAATGCGGCAGTTATGGGCGACGGGGTGGATGCACAACCGCGTCCGAATGATCGCGGCGAGTTTCCTCATCAAGCATCTGCTGATCGACTGGCGCGAGGGAGAGCAGTGGTTCTGGGATACGCTCGTCGATGCCGATTATGCCAGCAACGGCTGCAATTGGCAGTGGGTCGCGGGAACGGGCATCGATTCGAACATGTTCGGCCGCATCATGGCGCCGCTGAAACAGTCTGAAAAATTCGATGCGGCGGCATATATCCGCGAATGGGTACCCGAACTCGGTCATCTGCCAGATGGCGCCATCCACGATCCGGAAGCAGCCGGATGCCGGCCGCACGACTATCCAGCAAAGCTGATCGGCCACAGGGAAGCGCGCGAACGCGCGCTCGCCGCAAACGACAAGATACGCTGACCCCTTGCCCTTCGCGCGGCTGCGTGCATGAAGGCGCGCATGCAAATCAGCGAGCGGAACAGGGGGAGGCGGTTCGGCGGGGAACGGCGCGTCGGCATTCTCGACAGGATATCGTCGGCGGCACTGCATCCCTTGCTACGCAGGTTGCTCGACCGGATCGACGCAGGCCTGGGTGAGGGGGCGATCGAGGCTACGTTACCCGGTGGTAAACGGCGCATGCTCGGCGGTCGAGGTGAAGGGCCGCTCGCCATCGTCACCATCGTAAAGTGGCGTGCGCTCTGGCGGTTGATGAGCGGCGGATCGGCTGGCTGGTACGAGGCCTGGTCACTGGGCGAATGGACCAGCCCCGATCCGGTGCCGCTGTTCGAACTGTTCGTACGCAACCGTCACGGGCTGGGAAATTCGGCACGCGCAAATCGCTGGACGCGGATAGGACGGCGCATCTTTCATGCGCTCAACCGCAATGATCGGGCCGGTGCGCGGCGTAACATCGAATATCATTACGACCTAGGCAACGATTTCTATTCGCTGTGGCTCGATGCAGGCATGACCTATTCGAGCGCGCTGTTCGATGCCGATGGTCAGCAGACGCTGGAGGCCGCGCAGGACGCGAAATTGCAGGCGATCCTCGGCCGTACCGAAACGAAGCGGGGCGATACGATCCTGGAGATTGGCTGCGGCTGGGGGTCGTTCGCCGAGGTCGCCGCGCGTGGCGGTCGCAAGGTCCACGGCCTGACATTGTCGCGCGAGCAGAAAGCCTATGTCGAGCGGCGGATGGGGCAAGCCGGTCTGAACGGTGTGACCGTATCGCTGACCGATTACCGCGATGTCGAAGGGACGTTCGACGCGGTTGCGAGCATCGAGATGGTCGAGGCGGTCGGCGAGGAATATTGGCCCGATTACCTGCAAACCATCGCGCGGGTGCTGAAACCGGGCGGGCATGCGGCGATCCAGCTCATCTCTATCGACGACGATATTTTCGACGCCTATGCCGCGAATGTCGATTTCATCCAGACCTATGTATTCCCGGGCGGAATGCTCATTTCGGAATCGCGGTTTTGCCAGATCGCGGAGGCCGCCGGCTTGCGCTGGCAGGACCGACGCGGTTTTGGTCTGAGCTATGCCGAAACGCTGAAGCGCTGGCGCGAGCGGTTCGACGCGGCGGTCGCTGCGGGCAAGCTGCCGCACGATTTCGACCGCGGGTTTATAGACTTGTGGCGCTATTATCTAATGTACTGTGAAGGCGGGTTTCGCGGCGGCGGGATCGATGTCGCGCAGGTAACGCTGGTGAAAGACGGCGGGTAAGCCCGTCGTCATTCCAGCGATAGCTGGCACCGGTTGGAAATTGGCGAGCGATCCCGGTTTTCGCCGGGATAACGGTCGAAGATCAGTCGAGCTTTTCGTAATGCCCGGTTTCGAAGTCTTCGGTCAGCATTGCGACGATACGCGTCGCAACGTCTTCGGGCGGTTTCACGGTCGCAGGGTCTTCGCCCGGATAGGCGCGCTTGCGCATTTCGGTGCGCGTCGCGCCGGGGTTGAGCAGCGCGGTGCGTACCGCGCTGATATGCTGAACCTCGGCGCCGTAGGACAGGACGAGATTTTCGAACGCCGCCTTGGACGAGCCGTACATGCCCCAATAGGCGCGCGGTTCACGAGCGGGCGTGGTTGTCAGGCCGATCACGCGGCCATGTTTCGAATTTCGCAGCATCTGGTCGAACGAACCGATCAGCGCTGCCTGCGCGCTGACATTCAGCGTCATTACGCGCGAAAATTCCTTGGGGTCGAACGATGAAACCGTGCCGAGCGAGCCCAGCGCTGCGGCATTGAGCACCAGTATGTCGAGCGCTTTCCAGCGGTCGGCGATCGCCGCGCCAAGGCGCGCCACGCTGTCGGTTTCGGTCAGGTCGAGCGGCGCGATCGTGGCCGACCCGCCGATCTGATGGATCGCATCCTCGACCTCTTCGAGGCCGCCCACGGTCCGCGCGGTGAGGACGACATGCGCGCCCGCCGCCGCCAGCGCCTTTGCAGTCGCAGCGCCGATGCCGCGGCTTGCTCCGGTAACGAGGGCGAGGCGGTCGGCTAGCGGCTTGTCGGTCACATCGGTCTCCATCGCGCGCCGACAGCTGCGGCGCCGTTTATCGCTCGGTATGCCGAATGGCGGGGAAGCGGCGTCGGATCAAGGGGGCGGCGGGCGCGCCCGTCAGCTCACTCGCTCTTCAAGCATTGCGAACTGATCGACCGCGGCGACATCGTCCTGGTCGGTCAGCGTCGTCGGATAGTCGCCGGTAAAGCACGCATCGCAATATTTGGGGCGGATTTTCGCGCGGCCTTCCTCGCCCAGCGCCTTGTAGAGCCCGTCGATCGAGATGAAGGCGAGGCTGTCGGCCTTGATATAGTCGCGCATGCCCTTCGTATCGTGCTTCGCCGCAAGCAGCTTGGCGCGTTCGGGCGTGTCGACGCCGTAATAGCAGCTATGCCGCGTCGGCGGGCTGGCAATGCGCATATGCACCTCGGCCGCGCCGGCATCGCGCATCATCTGCACGATCTTCAGGCTGGTGGTGCCGCGCACGATCGAATCGTCGATCAGTACGACGCGCTTGCCCTTGATAAGCGCGGTGTTGGCGTTGTGCTTCAGCTTGACGCCCAAGTGGCGGACCTCGTCGCGCGGCTGGATGAAGGTGCGCCCGACATAATGCGAACGGATGATGCCGAGTTCGAACGGAATACCCGATTGCTGGGCATAGCCGATCGCGGCGGGGGTGCCCGAATCGGGAACCGGGATGACGAGGTCGGCATCGACCGGGTCCTCTATCGCGAGCTGCGCGCCGATCGCCTTTCGCACCGAATAGATCGAGCGATCGTCGGCGATCGAATCGGGGCGCGAGAAATAGACCCATTCGAAGATGCACGGCCGCGCGGCCTGTGGCGCGAAGGGGCGGATCGAGCGGACTTCGCCGCCCTGGACGATGACGAGCTCGCCCGGATCGACTTCGCGTTCATAGGTCGCACCGACCACGTCGAGCGCCACCGATTCCGATGCGAAGATCACCGCGTCGCCGAGCCGGCCCATCACCAGCGGGCGGATGCCGAGCGGGTCGCGGCAGGCGATCAGGCCCTCGGGCG
Source organism: Stakelama marina (assembly GCF_018122655.1). Taxonomy (GTDB): domain Bacteria; phylum Pseudomonadota; class Alphaproteobacteria; order Sphingomonadales; family Sphingomonadaceae; genus Sphingomonas; species Sphingomonas marina. The sequence goes on along the minus strand of NZ_JAGRQC010000001.1, from coordinate 1,016,083 downwards.
TCATGCAGATCAGCGAATAGGCGCCTTCGACCTGCTTCAACGCGTCGATGAACTTGTCGAGCAGTGTCCGGTAGCTCGATGTCGCGACGAGGTGGATGATCGTTTCGGTGTCCGAGGTCGATTGGAAGATCGAACCGGCCCGCACGAGATCGCGACGCAGGCGCATCGCGTTCGAGAGATTGCCGTTATGCGCGACCGAAAATCCGCCGCTGGCGAGGTCGGCATAGAGCGGCTGGACATTGCGCAGCGCAGTCTCGCCGGTCGTCGAGTAGCGGACGTGGCCGACGGCGACGCTGCCGGGCAGCGCGCGGATCACGTCGTCGCGGTCGAAATTGCCCGCGACATGCCCCATCGCGCGGTGGGTGTGGAACTGGGTGCCGTCGAAGCTGCAGATGCCGGCGGCTTCCTGCCCGCGATGCTGGAGCGCGTGGAGGCCGAGTGCGGCGAGCGCTGCCGCGTCGTCTGCGCCTGCAACACCGAAAACGCCACACTCTTCGCGTAGCTTGTCGTCGTCGAAAGGATTGGTACTGAACATGCGATCCCACGGGGTTCGTGTGCCTGCCCGCCATATAGGGAAGCGCGGACGGTTTGTCGCCCTTTTGTCATGTTTCGCTGAACCCACGGTTTATCCACGCGTTTTTGGAAGTGGAAAGGAGATTTGCGATGGCGAAGGACCACGGAAACCAGATCAAGAACGACAAATTGTACGAGGATCTGCGCGAACAGGGCGAATCGAAGGAAAAGGCGGCGCGGATCGCCAATGCGAAATCCAATGGCAGCCTCGATCACAAGGGAACCGAGCTCGAGGATCGCACCAAGGACGAACTGTACGAGGAAGCGCAGGAGATTGGCATCGAGGGGCGGTCCCAGATGACCAAGGACGAGCTGATCGACGCAATTCGGTCGCACTGAGGCGCTTCCACCATTGCGTAGCGTCGCGTAGATTGCGGGTATGACTGACCGCGAAACCGGAAACACGATCGATCCGAAATTCGATGCCAACGGCCTTTTGACCGCTGTCGTGACCGACGCCGGGACGGGCGAAGTGCTGATGCTTGCACATATGAACGACGTGGCGCTCGCCCGGACGCTGGACAGCGGCGAGGCGCATTTCTGGTCGCGTAGCCGCCAAAAGCTTTGGAAAAAGGGCGAAAGCTCGGGGAATGTTCTGCGCGTCGTCGAGGCGCGGATCGACTGCGATCAGGATGCGCTGTGGTTGCGCTGCGAACCCGCAGGGCCGGCGTGCCATACCGGCGCAAGGAGCTGTTTCTACCGCCGCATCGAGAATGGTGAGCTGGTGCGCGTGCGATGAGACGTGCCGGGCTGCTGGTGCTGTTCGCGCTGGCCGGTTGCTCGGGCGATGCGCAATCGGGCGGCAAGCATTCGTCCCGATCCAGCGATCTCGAGAGCGCGGCGATAGAACGCGGCGTCATTCGTGATCCCGGCGACACCGACCCCGTCGGTTTGTACGCACGCGACACCAACCGCCTGTGCGTCCTCCCTGCAAAGCGTGAATACCGGGTCGGCGTGTTCGTCGATTACGGCGAAGCGCTGACGTGCAGCGGTTCGGGCACGGCCCAGCGCGACGGCGAAGCGCTGCATCTTGCTTTCGCGAACGGATGCAAGTTCGAGGCGCGGTTCGACGGGCAGCATGTGCGGTTCCCCGGCGCGCTGCCCGACGGGTGCGCTTCGCTATGCCGGGGGCGTGCGTCGCTCGCTGGGCTGGAGGTAGGAAGGCTGAGCGGGTCAAAATCGGAAGCCTCCGCTCTGCGCGATGCGCGGGGGCGGTTGCTTTGCGAGACCGGCGCGGACGACTGACGGCCATGTTTGACTGATTGACGTTGACGTAAAGGTAAGCTATTGGATGGCCCATGGCTGCTGGTTCCACGAACCCCGTTGGCTTCGCTCCGATCGCACCGCGGACGGATCGTGACAGTTTCACGATTTCGGATCTCTGTGCGGAATTCGAAGTCACCCCGCGCGCACTGCGCTTCTATGAGGATGAGGGGCTGATTGGCCCCGAACGCCGCGGGACAGCGCGCATCTATTCGCATAGCGACCGTGCCCGGCTCGCCTGGATCCTGCGCGGCAAGCGTGTCGGTTTCAGCCTCGCCGAGATTCGCGAGATGATCGACCTTTATGATGTCGGGGACGGGCGCAAGGTCCAGCGCGAGGTAACGATGCAGCGTTGCCGCGAGCGGATCGTTCTTCTCCAGAACCAGCGCAAGGACATCGACGCCGCGATCAACGAACTCGAAGATTTCGTGGCCATGCTCGAGAACACCCACGCGACCAACGACCGATAGGACGACCCATGCCGCAATATACGCCGCCTGTACGCGATACCCGTTTCATCCTCGATTCCGTCATCGGGCTCGATCGCTATGCAAACCTGCCCGGCTTCGCCAATGCGACGCCCGACGTCGTCAATGCGGTGCTCGAAGAAGGTGGCAAGTTCGTTGCCGAGGTGCTGTTCCCGCTCAATCAGGTGGGCGACAGCGAGGGGTGCACCCGCCATGACGATGGCAGCGTGACGACGCCCGAAGGCTTCAAGGGCGCGTACAAGCAATTTGTCGAAAGCGGCTGGGCGACGCTGTCGGCGCCGGAAGAATTCGGCGGCCAGGCAATGCCGCATGTCGTGGCGACGGCGTTCCAGGAATATATGATTTCCTCGAACATGGCGTTCGCCATGTATCCGGGGCTGACGCACGGCGCGATCGCGGCGATCCTCGCCAAGGGGTCTCAGGAGCAAAAAGAGAAATATGTGCCCAGGATGGTGTCGGGCGAATGGGGCGGCACCATGAACCTGACCGAGCCGCAGTGCGGCACCGACCTCGGCCTGATCCGCACCAAGGCGGAGCCGCAGGCCGATGGCAGCTACAGCATCACCGGCACGAAAATCTTCATTTCGTCGGGCGAGCACGACCTGACCGACAATATCATCCACCTCGTGCTGGCGAAGACGCCGGGTGCGCCCGACAGTTCGAAGGGCATTTCGCTCTTCATCGTGCCCAAGTTCATGGTGAACGACGACGGCTCGCTCGGGGATCGCAACGCGGTCACCTGCGGCTCGATCGAGCACAAGATGGGTATCCACGGCAATTCGACGTGCGTCATGAATTACGACGGCGCGACCGGTTATCTGGTCGGCGAGGAAATGAAGGGCCTCGCCGCGATGTTCATCATGATGAACGCTGCCCGCCTTGGCGTCGGCTTGCAGGGACTTGGCGTCGCGGAAACGGCCTATCAGAACGCGGTGCAATATGCTGGAGACCGGCGGCAGGGCAGGGCGCTGACCGGTCCCAAGGAGCCGGAGGAAAAGGCCGACACGCTGTTCGTTCATCCCGATGTCCGGCGCATGCTGATGGAAGGCAAGGCACTGACCGAGGGGCTGCGCGCACTGTGCCTGTGGGGCGCATTGCAGGTCGATCTGGAACACGCCGCCGAGGACGAGGAAGCTCGCCAGCTTGCCGGCGACCTGATCGGTCTGCTGACCCCGGTCATCAAGGGCTATGGCACCGACATGGGCTACCGCATCGCGACGGATTCGCAGCAGGTTTATGGCGGGCACGGCTACATCGCCGAATGGGGCATGGAGCAATATGTTCGCGATGCGCGGATCGCGATGATCTACGAAGGCACCAACGGGGTGCAGGCGATGGATCTGGTCGGCCGCAAGCTCGCCCAGAATGGTGGCCGCGCGATCCAGGCTTTCTTCAAGGTGGTGACCGAAGAAACCACTGCCGCCAAGGATGACGAGAAGATTGCCGACTTCGCCGCCGCGCTCGAAAAGGCGCTTGGTCAGCTACAGACGGCGACGATGTGGTTCATGCAGAACGGTATGCAGAATCCAAATCAGGTCGGTGCGGGTGCGCACAGCTATATGCACCTGCTGGGCATCGTCGCTACCGGGCTGATGTGGCTGCGCATGGCGAAGGCAGCGGCCGACGCCCTGGCAGCGGGCGAGGGCGACAAGGACTTCCTCGAGGCCAAACTCGTTACCGCGCGATTCTTTGCCGAACGGATCATGCCCGATGCCGGCGCGCTGCGCCGCAAGATCGAGGGCGGGAGCGAAAGCCTGATGGCGCTCGATCCCGCGATGTTTCAGGCGGCCTAATCGCCGCTGGCGTTGTCGGCCGGGACGGGCATCAGTCTGCCCGTCTTGCGCCGAACGCCCTTCAACGGGCCGGGTACGGAGACCGATCGCGTACCCGGCAGATTTTCGAGCGCGAAATCATTTTCCGGCATGGGCGCAGATCGGCGCATGCACTGGCTGGCATCCGAACGCTGGAATAGGTCGCAGTTCCACAGCGCTTTGTCGAAATTACCGGCACGGTTGCGGAGATAGCTGAACGCCATCGTCCGAATATCGTTCGCGGATAAGGGCAGTTTCGATGGGGCGTTGCCGGCCCAGCTCATGAACTTGCAGTAGCTGCGGTCGCCGCAGGCGCGACGGGCGAGCGCCGGAAGGGTAGCCGGATCGAGCGCCGGGTCTATCGTAACGAGAAATGTGTCGGGATTGCTGTCGAGTGGCTGGGGTAGGGCCGATCCGGCGATGGTCGCTGCGTCGATCGTGCCGACACTGGCTTTGGCCAGTTCCTCGGCGCTCTTATGCGCGTCGAACAGTCCCGCAAGTTTCTCGATGCGCGGTTCTCCGCCGCGATAGCTGGCCTTGAAGGCGGCAGGCGTGCCCCACCAGCCGGACCAACGGAAGAACAGATGCGTTTCGACCCGTGCGATCTTGTCTAGATGGGCGCTCCAATAGGGAACGACCCAGTCGGTATGGTAATGGGTAGCATTGCCGACGGCCTTGTCCACGCTTCCTTGCAGCGCCAGTCGTGCAACGGTGCGGGCGCGGTCCCATGCCGGCGATGAATAGGTGCGCGCAAGCGATCCGTCGCAGGTAAAGGTGAACTGGCACCCGGAATTGCGTTCGGCGCCCTGAAATACGACGCCGCAAACCGTGTCGGGAAAGGCAGGATGGCGTACCCGGTTGAGGACAACCTGCGCCACCGCCTTTTCTCCGGTGGTGTCGTCGCCTGCCTCATACAGTACAGCGGTCGCCAGGCAGTCGAGCGCGCGTTCACGGTCTTCGCTTCCGCTCGACCAGTTGAAGGCGCGGGCGGTTTGCAATGCGCCGCTGACGAACGGAATGGAGGCGTTGTATTCGCGGGCCTGATCGGGATCGAGATCGCGGATACGAAACGGCTCGACCGGCGGCGGGGTCGATAGCGGCGCGGCCGATGCTTGTTCGGGTGCGGCGGCCTGCCCGGCGTGGGGGGCTGGCGTGTGGACGTTCGCCACGATCAGCGCCGGCGCCGCTATCGCGGTCAAGGCGATGGACAGCAGCAGAGATTGCAGTCGTCGCGAAGAGCCTGGATCAGCGGAGCGCATTACGCGAAGATCGTTTCAGACCGCGATTTCAGCAATCGGGCGAACTGCAATATGTCGTCGGGGCATGCGCTTCGCCTTTCAGTGCTCCGCCACCGCATATCCCATTTCGCGGGCGCGTAAAACGTAGCTGGCTTGGCCTGCTCAATCCTGCCAGGAGCCCGTCGCTTCGCACAGGTCGCGACGTGTCTTTACTGCCGCGACGCAGCGGCGGCCCTTGTGGCAATCGACGATTTGCGTCGCATAGCGATGCGTGCAGCTCGGGTTGCTGTGAAGCGCGGGCGGGACGTTCATCCGGACGCGGTTGGCATCGTCATCGCTCAGGCCCGCAAGTTCGGAAGAGACCGGTGCGGCCCTTGCCGGGCTGCTGCTGCCGCCGCCGAAAAGCGTCGGCCAGAACAACAGCATCGCAAGCATCGCGCCGATGCACAAAACCGCATTTCGCATGGTCCCCCCGGGAAAGCCTTGCCGATTTCCGGAGGGACCGTAACGTTATTTTGCCCGATATGGCAAATCAGCTTTCTTCGGGCAGGAAATCGGGCACGGAGAGATAGCGCTCGCCCGTGTCGTAATTGAAGCCGAGGACGCGGCTGCCCTCGGGCAGGTCGGGCAGCTTGTGCAGGATCGCGGCAAGCGTCGCGCCCGAGCTGAGGCCCACCAACATGCCCTCCTCGCGCGCGGCGCGGCGCGCCATGTCCTTGGCGACTTCGGCTTCGACCTTGATCGCGCCGTCGATCGCCTGGGTATGCAGGTTCGACGGGATGAAGCCTGCGCCGATGCCCTGAATGGGGTGCGGACCCGGCTGACCGCCCGAAATGACGGGCGATTGTTCGGGCTCGACCGCATAGACCTTCAGGTCGGGCCATTCCTTTTTCAGCGTTTCGGCAACGCCGGTGATATGGCCGCCGGTGCCGACGCCGGTGATGATGACGTCGATCGGGTTGTCGCGGAAATCGTTCAGGATTTCCTGCGCGGTGGTGCGGACATGCACATCGACATTGGCGGGATTGTCGAACTGCTGCGGCATCCAGGCGCCTTCGGTCTGGTCGACAAGCTCCTGCGCCCGCTCGATCGCACCCTTCATGCCTTTTTCGCGCGGCGTGAGGTCGAAACTGGCCCCATAGGCGAGCATCAGGCGGCGGCGCTCGATCGACATGCTTTCAGGCATGACGAGGATCAGCTTATATCCCTTGACCGCGGCGACCATCGCGAGGCCGACGCCGGTATTGCCGCTGGTCGGCTCGATGATGGTGCCGCCGGGCTTCAGCTTGCCCGACTTTTCCGCATCCTCGATCATGGCGAGCGCGATGCGGTCCTTGATCGATCCGCCGGGGTTCGAACGCTCGGACTTGATCCACACCTCGGCATCGCCGAACAGCCGCTGGACGCGGATGTGCGGGGTATTGCCGATCGTTTCCAATATGGTGTTGGCCTTCATGCTGCCTTCTCCTCGGGTTCGGTGAATTCCAGTGTCTCGGGCGGATCGAATGTTCGGGCGTGGCGAAGCTGCGGGAACAGCCGCGCCCAGGCCGCAGTGACCAATATGGCCCCGACGCCGCCTGCGACAACCGCCGCCACCGGGCCGATCAGCGCCGCGAGGAAGCCCGACTCCGCTTCACCCATTTCGTTCGATCCGGAGATGAAAAGCGTGGAAACCGCGCCGACGCGGCCGCGCATGTCGTCGGGGGTGTAAAGCTGAATGAGCGTCTGGCGGACATAGACCGACACCATGTCCGCTGCGCCAAGGACGAATAGCGCGGCGAGCGACACGATCGCGGCCGGCGCGAAATCGCTTCCCGTCGCGGCCGCACCGAAAATGGGCGTCGTCAGGATTGCGGAGAGGCCGAACACCACCGTGGCGACCCCGAAGGTGGCGACGCCCAGCAGCATCTTGACACCGACATTGGTCCTGAGCGGCTTCCAGGCGAAAATCAGCGCCGTCGTCACCGCGCCGAGCGCCGGTGCAGCGCGCAGATGGCCGAGGCCGTCGGCACCGATATGGAGGATGTCGCGCGCATAGACGGGCAGCATCGCGGTAGCGCCGCCGAGCAGCACCGCGAACAGATCGAGCGAAATCGCGCCCAGGACGAGCTTGTTGCGCCGGACATAGGCAAGGCCATCGATCATCTGCGCCCAGGGGTTGCGCCGTGCGATCTGCGACCGGCGTACTGGTGTGATGAGCAGCAGCATGATGAAGGCGAAGGTGAACAATCCGGCGGACACGGCATAGGGCAGCCACTGCGCCGCCGCATAAAGATAGCCGCCCATTGCCGGGCCGATCACCGACCCGGTCTGCCATGCAATCGAACTGATCGCGATGGCCGTCGGCAGCACGTCGGAAGGAACCAGATTGGGCGAAAGCGCCTGCAAGGCAGGGCTCGCGAAGGCGCGTGCGACGCCCAACAGCGCCGCGACCGTGAACAGGATGCCCAGCGTGACGGTGCCGTTATAGGTCGTCCAGGCGAGCGTGAAGGCGCACGCTGCCTCAAGCGCGACCGATGCGCGGGCGATCCAGCGCCGGTCTATCCGGTCCGCGACCCAGCCCGCGAACAGGGTCAGCGCGAGCAACGGCAAAAACTGGGCGACACCGATCAGGCCGAGCTGGAATGACGCGGCCTTCACGCTCATCATTTCGCGCGCGAGGTCATAGACCTGCCAGCCGATGACGATCACCATCGCCATCTGTGCCAGCGTGGTCGCGAGCCTCGCCAGGAAATAGGCGCGGAAATTGGGAATGGTAAAGGGATGGGCCGCCATGTCGGGTGCTGTAGGCCGGAGGTACGGGATTCGGCAACGTGCGAATGGCTTTCAGCCCTGATGGCAGCGCTTTAGACCCGATGTTGGACTATGGCGTGACCGATCGCCGGGCAGAGCGGCTTTTACCCGATTTGGTCACGCACGGGCTGGCGCGCCGTAACGTCATCTGTCAAAAGCCGAAACGGCGAGAGCGAACGGAGGATCGGATGCGTTTGAAGTTGTTGACCGCTGTGGGGGCCTGTCTGCTCGCGGCGGCATGTTCTTCATCGGATAATCCGCTCACCGGTTCGGACAATGCGACCGCCCAGGCCGATGCGACCTGGCCGGGCTTCGTCGACAATACGATCGAGGGCTGGTTCGCACTCGATCCCTCTTTCGCGGTCTATCAGGGCCGTCACGATTTCGACGGCAAGCTGCCCGACTGGAGCCAGGCGGGGCTCGACAGGAAGTCGAAATTCCTGAAGCAGGTGGTCCAGAAGGCGCGTACCTTCCAGAACCTGACGCCACGGCAGGAGTTCGAGCGCAGCTATATCATCAAGGTTGCCGAAGGGCAGCTGTTCTGGCTGCAGGATGCGGACCAGCCGCATCGCAATCCGGCCTATTATATCGGTGGTGGACTGGACCCCAATGTCTATGTCGCGCGCAACTATGCCGATCCGGCAACGCGGATGCGCGCGATGATCGATTTCTTCAATGCGGTGCCGGGCGCCGCGAAGAATATCCGCGACAATCTGCAGATGCCGTTGCCCGCGAGTTTCATCAAATACGGCATCGCAGGGTTCGGTGGGCTCGCCGACTATTATGTCAACGATGCGCGTGCGGCCTTTGCCGATGTGAAGGACGCCAATCTGCAAAAGCAGTTCGCGCAGTCGTCCGAGGCGGCGTCGCAGGCGATGCGCGGCCTGCAGAAATGGTTTGAGGACCATCAGTCCGATGCGACGCAGGATTATGCGCTCGGGCGCGAGCGTTTTCTGCGCATGTTGAAGACGACCGAGGCGGTCGACATTTCGCTCGACAAGCTCACCGCGATCGGCCGGGCGGACCTGAAGCGCAACCAGGACGCGATGAAGGCGGCGTGCGACAAGTTCGCTCCCGGTGCAACGATCCAGCAATGCGTCGCCAAGATGAGCGCCGACAAGCCTGAAGGCGGTCCCGTCGAGGCGGCTCGCCGGCAGATTCCCGAACTGCGCAAATTCGTCGAGGAAAAGGACCTAGTGTCCATTCCCGGTACCGAAGAGGCCAAGGTCGAGGAATCGCCGCCGTATAACCGGCAGAATTCGGCCTATATCGACCCGCCGGGGCCGTATGAGAAGAATATTCCGTCGGTCTATTACATCTCGCCGCCCGACGCGAGCTGGTCGAAGGAAAAGCAGAACGCCTATATTCCGGGCAAGGATGACCTGCTCTTTACCACGATCCACGAGGTGATGCCGGGACATTTCGTCCAGTTTCTGCATTCGAACCAGTCCGATTTCATGTTCGGCAGGCTGTTCGTGGGTTACGGCTTTGCCGAAGGCTGGGCGCATTACACCGAAGAGATGATGTGGGAAGCGGGGCTGAACAATGGCGACCCCGAAACGCATATCGGCGAACTGTCGAACGCGCTGCTGCGCGATTGCCGTTTCCTGTCGGCAATCGGTCTGCACGCCGGCGGCATGACGCAGGCGCAGTCGCAGCAGATGTTCGAGCAGCAATGCTATATCGATCCCGGCAACGCCGAACAGCAGGCGGCACGGGGCACCTATGACCCGGCATATCTCAACTACACGCTCGGCAAACTGATGATCCGGCGGCTGCGCGCCGACTGGACCGCGCAGCATGGCGGCAGAAAGGCGTGGAAGGCATTCCACGACAAGTTCCTCAGCTATGGCGGGCCGCCGATTCCGCTGGTTCGTCAGCAGATGATGGGTGAGGACAAGCCCAGGGCGGTATTCTGATTTGATGGAACCTCCATTCGGCCTTTTCGGTTGTGAAGGTCGATATGGAGGTTTCTCATGCGTAACGTTCTTCTCGCTACCGCCGCGCTGGCGTTTTCTGTCGGCGCTCCGGCGATCGCTCAAGACCATGGCAAGGGCCACGCCAACGACCATGGGAACGGCAATGCCGCGCACGGGCCGGAAAAGCATGCCGGTAAATCGGCGGACGAGGGTAAGCGCGGCGGCCCGCCCGAGCGTGTCCGTGAGCATGGGGCAAAGCCCGGGCCGCAGGATCGCGCCAGGGCGCAGCCGGTAAGGGCGCATCCGCAAATGGCCGAGGACCGAGGCGGCCCGCAACCTGTCGCGCGGATTCAGGATCGCTTGGTGCCGGGGCAGCACAAGCAGCAGGAGAAGGTGCGCCGCGAAGATCGTCGTGACGCTGGCGCCGTAAATGATCGGGGTCGGCATTTCGAACGCCGTGCATCGATCGTTCGCGATAACGGCCCCATCTATCGTATCGAGCGCGTCCGCCAACGATTTGTCGATGGCTGCCCCCCGGGCCTTGCCAAGAAACAAGATGGCTGTCTGCCACCGGGTCAGGCAAAGAAGCTGGCTTCGGAGCGCCCCTTTTACAGCAATTGGTGGCGCCGGCTTGACGGTGGCGACGCGAATTACCGGTATGACAACGGGTATCTCTATCGCATGCGGCCCGGCACGAACACGGTCGCATCCTATCTCCCGCTGCTCGGCGGTGCGCTGTCGGTCGGCAACGTCTGGCCGAGTGGATTTTCTGGAACGCAGGTTCCGGCTTATTACCGCCAGTATTACGGCTATGATACGCCCTATGACTATCGTTACGCCGACGGGGTGATGTACGGTGTCAATCCGCAGAACAATATGATCGAACAGGTTGCTGCGCTGCTGACGGGCGACAACTGGAATGTCGGTCAGCCAATGCCGTCGGGATACGGCGTCTACAACGTGCCCTACCAGTATCGGTCGCAATATCGCGATACGCCCCAATCGATGTACCGGTATAGCGATGGCTATATCTATCAGGTCGATCCGACGACGCGGATCGTCCAGGCGGCGATCCAGTTGCTGACCTGATCGGCACCCAGCAAAATCAGACCATTGAACAAGGGTAGGAAGGGGAATGCCTGTGTTTTCGAAACGAGCGATGGCCGCGCTTGCCGTACCGCTGATGGCGCTGACGCTTGCCGGATGTGGCAGCGGTGCTGGCAATGATGCAGCGGCGAACGGCACGGCGGCCGAGCGGCCCAGTGACCGGACGCTGGCCGATCAGCTGGGAAGCGCAGATGGCCTCGACACGGTGAACGATCTCGCCAGGAACGCGGGGCTGGAGGATGTGCTGGGCGGTATCGGTCCGTACACGATCTTCGCGCCGACCGATGCCGCGTTCAAGGCGATGGGCGATGACCGGATTTCGGAACTGAAGAGCGATGCGATGAAGGCGCAGGATGCATCGCTGATGACCGCGCATATCGTGCCGGGGTTTCTGACCACGCAGGATATCGAGAACGCGATTGCCGCGAACAACGGCGCCGTCGAAATGACGACAATGGCCGATGGCAAGCTGACCTTTTCAAAAGAAGGCGGCGCGCTGGTCGTAACCGCGGACAATGGTGCGAAGGCGACGCTTACGGGTAGTCAGACGCTGGCTTCGAACGGCGCGATCCATCCGGTCTCGGCGCTGCTGCTGCCGACCGAAGTGGCACAGGCAAAGACCGAACAGTAGCGCGAAAGGCTCTTGCTGCGGTGCAGCAAAGTTCATATCTTCGACCGATGTACAGAAGCGAAGATGCGAATGAGACGATGACCGCACCCAGCGGCCCGGCCCCGACTCTTTTCGAAGCGATCGTGCGCAAGCGTTGCGTCGCGGCAACCTATAACCGTGGTGAGGTGGTGCTGGCCCCGCACGCCGCCTTCATGCGCCACGGCGAGTTGCACATCGCCGCGGTTACGGTAACGCGCGACGGCAATCCTCCGCGCGAGGAAAAGGTCGGCATCTTCAAGGTCGACGGACTTGGCGATTTGCGGGCGATGGACCGCGACTTTGCGGTTAGCCCGGTTTTCGATCGTGGGGATGAACGCTTCGCGGGCGAAATATTGCTTCAGGTCGAGGACTGATCGCGCGCCGTCCGGCCATGGTCGTTGAGCCGACGCTGGAGTTGTCCAACGCGGCTTCGGTATCGGCCGGTCGCGGAAATCGATGAGACGCGGAACTTCGCGCGGCGCCGTTGGTAGGTGGGATGCCCCCTTTTTCCCAACGAACCGAGGTGTTTCGCCATGGCCGATAAGACAGTTCCCCCCACCACGACCACTGCCGGCATTCGTGTACAGAGTGACGAACATTCGCTGACCGTCGGTCGAGACGGGCCGATCGTCCTCAACGATCATTATCTGATCGAGCAGATGGCGAACTTCAATCGCGAGCGGATTCCCGAGCGGCAGCCGCATGCCAAGGGCAGCGGCGCCTTCGGCCATTTCGAGGTCACGAACGACGTCACCAAATATACCAAGGCAAAGCTGTTCCAGCCGGGCGCGAAGACCGACATGGCGGCGCGCTTTTCGACCGTGGCTGGCGAGCGCGGCAGCCCCGACACGTGGCGTGACCCGCGCGGCTTCAGCCTGAAATTCTATACCGAGGACGGCAATTTCGACATGGTCGGAAACAACACGCCGGTCTTCTTCGTGCGCGACCCGATCAAGTTCCAGCAGTTCATCCGTAGCCAGAAGCGCCGGCAGGACAACGGCCTTCGCGACCATGACATGCAGTGGGATTTCTGGACGCTTAGCCCCGAAAGCGCGCACCAGGTCACATGGCTGATGGGCGATCGTGGCATCCCCAAGACGTGGCGCCACATGAACGGATATTCGAGCCACACCTACAGCCTCGTCAATGCCGAGGGCGAGATGTTCTGGGTGAAGTTCCACTTCAAGACCGATCAGGGCATCGAGTGCTTTACTCAGGAAGAGGCCGACAAGATGGCGGGCGCGGACAGCGACTATCACCGCCGCGACCTGTTCAACGCCATTGCCAGCGGCGATCATCCGAGCTGGACGCTGTACTGGCAGATCATGCCGTTCGAGGATGCGAAAACGTATCGCATCAACCCGTTCGACCTGACCAAGGTGTGGCCGCACGACGATTATCCGCTGATCGAGGTCGGCCGGTTCACGCTGACCAGGAACCCGACCGATTTCCACACCGAGATCGAGCAGCTTGCCTTCGAACCGAACAACATGGTGCCGGGCGTCGGTCTATCGCCTGACAAGATGCTGCTCGCGCGCGGATTTTCCTATGCCGATGCGCACCGCGCGCGGCTGGGCGTCAACTACAAGCAGATCCCCGTGAACAAGCCGGTCTGCCCCGTCCACAGCTATTCGAAGGACGGCGCGATGCGCGTCGAGAAGGTCGAGGACCCGGTCTATGCGCCCAACAGCTATGGCGGCCCTGCGGCGCAGCCTTATGAGGGCGAGGCCGGGCTCTGGTATTCGGATGGCGAGATGGTGCGCCAGGCCTATACGCTGCGCGAGGATGATGACGATTGGAGCCAGCCGGGCAAGCTGGTCCGCGAAGTGATGGACGACGCCGCGCGCGACCGCTTTGTCAACAACGTCGTCGGCCATTTGTGTCAGGGCGTGAGCGAGAAGGTGCTGCAGCGCGCGTTCGAATATTGGCGCAATGTCGACAAGGACGCGGGCGACCGGATCGAAAAGGGCGTTCGCGAGAAGCTGGGAGGCAAGTCGGACCAGCCGGGCATGGCGTCGGCGGAATCGACGAAGCAGGTCGAGCCGGCCGAATAACGATCGGGCAGAACGCCTGACCAAGAGCGGCGCAGGTCCGATGGGGCTCGCGCCGCTTTTGTTGATGCAGGCTAGACCGGGATGCCGATGCGCGGGCCTAGCGTGGTCATGGCTAGGTAGAGGATGACCGTCAGCGCGCAGCCCAGGCCGAGCGCGGGCCAGAAATGCATGCCGTGGCGCATGAGCGCGGGGATGACGAGGAACATCGGCAGCGAGGGGAGGACGTACCAGAAGGTCGCCTCCGCATGCGCGGCCATGTTGGCGGCGTCGGGGCGCTCGCGCCACAGCCACATCATGCCGAGGACCGAGACGAGCGGCAGCGAGGCGACGAGCGCGCCGAACGCGGGATAGCGCTTTGCCAGCGTCGAGACGATGGCGATGATGATGCCGGACAGCGCGGCTTTGAGAAGGAAGAAGGGCATGGCGGCTTTCGTGGCTGGAACGGGCGGCCAGCGCTATCGCGCGGCGCGGTGCGATGCCAGCCCGGCGCGGGCTTAGCTTCACACTTTTCCCGCTGTTTGTGAAAGAAAGTTCCGCGTGGGCGCAGGCTTGTTGCGCATCGGAAAATCGGGCGCGCGACGGTGAGAAAGAGCGTGCGGCGATGCTAGCGCGCGTGGTGTCGTGTAGGACAGCGGTTTCGCGTCGAGGGCACATTCGGGGGCGTGTTGCGGCACATGGGTAAGCGGAACGGGCGGGGCGAGCGGCGCAGGGGCGAGCGAAGCAGGGGGCGAGTGGCGGGGTGGGGGCCGATCCCGCGCGCGTCGGGAGGGTTGCTTGCTCGCGCAGGTCCTCCGGCTTCCTGAACGGTCGGCGGAGACGCCGGCTTCGCAATCGTCAGAAGCGGCGCACCGGTTTCGGGACCGCCCCCGGCCTCGCGCGCGTGGCGGGCCAGCGCGACATCGCGCTCGGGTGCATAGTCGCCCGGCCGTGGCTCGGGAGCATCGCAGGAATTGCGCGCGGCGTATTATCATTATAACACACGCTGGCGTTTCATCCTCGGGAGAGCCGCGAATGCGGAGATTGCTGGCCGTCCTGCTGCCGCTCATGCTGGTCGTGCCGAGCGCCGCCAGTGCGCAGGCGGAGGCGCCCGGGCTGGTTTCGATTGCGCGCGCGGCGGCGGAGCAGAACGGCTTTTCGGGCGTGGTGCTCGTCGCTGCGGGCGATGATGTGCTGGTCGATCGGGGATTCGGAGAGGCGAACCGCGAATGGGGAATCGCCAATGGCGTCGATACGCGGTTCCGGCTCGGGTCGCTGACCAAGCAGTTCACGGCGGCGCTGGTGCTGAAGCTGGTCGATGACGGCAAGGTCGATCTCGACGCCCCGATCGCGCGCTATCTGGACGATGCGCCCGCGGGCTGGGCGAAGGTCAGCGTGCGCGACCTGCTGGCGCACACATCGGGCATTCCCAATTTCACGACGATGGACGGTTTCGACGCCTGGGCGATGACGGCGCGCGAGCCGAACGAGATTGTCGGTTTCTTTCGCGGGCAACCGCTCGACTTCGCGCCGGGCAGCCGCTTCGAATACAGCAATTCGAATTACGAGGTGCTGGGGCTGCTTTTGCAGCGGGTGACGGGCAGAGCCTATGGCGCGCTGCTGCACGACCGGCTGTTCGCGCCGCTGGGGCTGGGCGACAGCGGGCTGGACAGCGATGCGCTGGTCCTGCCGCACCGCGCGGCGGGATATCGCTGGCGGGACGGCGCGCTGGTGCGCGCGCGCGGCATTTCGATCAGCGTGCCATGGGCGGCGGGCGGCGTATATTCGACGAGTCACGACCTGCTGGACTGGGCGCGGGCGCTGTATGGCGGGCGCGTGCTGTCGGCGGAATCGCTGGCGGCGATGACGCGCAAAGGCCCCGGCGATTACGGGCTGGGGCAGGAGGTTGGCGCATTTCGGGGCCACCGCCTGATCGAGCATGAAGGGCGGATCGAGGGCTATAGCAGCTATCTGGGCTATCTGCCCGACTGGAAGCTGACGGTGGTGGTGCTGAGCAACGTGTCCGACACGCCCGCCGGCGTGCTGGCACACCGCCTGATCGAAGGCTACGCGGCGCGATAGCCGAGCTTCGTCCGCGCGGCGGAGCGGCGGCGGCGGAGATCGGCTTCGGTGTCGTCGCCATGATCGAACAGGACGAAGTCGAAGCGGTCGTCGAGGCCCATCTCATGGAGCGCGATGCGCAGCTTCAGGCAGAAGGGGCAGCTTTTGAGCAGCCAGGCGCGGGGGCGGGAGGTGGGGTTGGGCATGGGGCGGGTTCCGGAAGGGGGGTGGCGAACTCGCAGATCACGGTACTCACGGAGTGGTATCAACAATTTCTAGACCGTTTTTGTGCTGAATTTGACAACGAACGATATCAGCACTTTATTCGAAATATCGGGGAGGAATTCTTAATGGCTCGACGTCCGTATCTTTTCTGTAGGTATCAGATCGAGGCAGATGGTCAAATTTTGGACGAATCTGGTCAGCTTTCGTTTCTAGCTGAAAATCAGGGGCAGCGGATGGAGCATCCGACCCGCGGCGAACGGCCAAACGCAAATGCACTTCTTATGGAGGTGGATCCTTTCGAAGCCGACGGCTTGAATGCGGTTGAATTTTATATCGGGTATCAGCCGGGGTATCGAACGAAATCAGGTTACGATTCCAGAAAGCAGAAGCGAACCACTAACGTCGTTCCTGACGATCACATCAAGTCGGCGCACATAATCGCTGTTCCAACGCTGGGCTGCATGGCCATCGAGGACCGAACTGGCGAACATAATATTCCGCAGAGGGTTGCGGCGAAGGCTCTGGGGTCGATTGCGAAGTCAGTGTTTGACGATGCCGAAGTGTCTGTAATTCACTTAAGCGATGCAGAAGCTCGTGAGGTGTGTCCGTCGTCAGAACATTTGGCACAACTCGCGGCGTAGATCAGCGGAGTGCGGGCCTCGTCTCGGTTTGATGTTTAGGCGGCCAGCCTGCGGTGTTGCAAGCGCCGATATGCGAGTGTCTTTCGCTTGATCCTTTCTCTTCGTTTGATGATGGCCGGCGCTCTGCCGAAGTAGGCATCGGCGGGCGTTACGTTGTCGAGGCTCTCGTGGTAGCGCTGGTGGTTGTAATGCTCGACGAAGGCCTCGATCTGCTGTTCGAGATCACCGGGCAGGAAGTAGTTCTCCAGCAGTACCCGGTTCTTCAGGGTCTGGTGCCAGCGCTCGATCTTGCCCTGGGTCTGCGGATGGAAGGGCGCACCGCGCACATGGCTCATCCTGTTGGCCTCGATGTATTCGGCCAGCTCGCCCGCGATGTAGCTGGGGCCATTGTCGCTGAGCAGGCCCGGCCTGTGCAGCACGTTGGCATGGTCGCAGCCTGAGGCTGCCAGCGCCATGTCCAGCGTGTCGGTGACGTCCTCAGCCTTCATCGTCGTGCACAGCTTCCAGGCGATGATATAGCGCGAGAAGTCGTCGAGCACGGTCGAGAGGTAGACCCAGCCCCATCCGATGATCTTGAAGTAGGTAAAGTCGGTCTGCCACATCTCATTGGCGCGGGTGGTCTTGGTGTGGAACGCTTCTGCCGCCTTGATCACGGTGTAGGCCGGGCTGGTGATCAGATCATGGGCCTTGAGCAGCCGGTAAACCGTGGCCTCGGACACGAAGTAGCGCTTCTCGTCAGTGAAGCGCACCGCCAGTTCGCGTGGGGACAGCTCGGTCTGCTCCAGCGCCATCTCGACGATCTGGTCCTGCACCTCGGGCGCAATACGGTTCCACACCCGGCTCGGCGTCGATGGCCGGTCTGCCAGTGCCCCCGGTCCGCCTTCGAGATAACGGTCATACCAGCGGTAGAAGGTCCGCCGCGCCACGCCGAGCTGGTCCAGCGTGCGCTTGGCGGGCAGATGCGACTGCTCAACGATCCGGATGATCTCGAGCTTCTCGGATGCGGGATACCTCATGCGTCGTCGTCCCCATCCGCGATGATGCTTTTTTTGAGCAGCCGGTTCTCCAAAGTGAGATCGGCCACGCACTCCTTCAGATCGCGGGCTTCGCGGCGCAGATCCTTCACCTCGTCTGTGGTCGCGGCACGTGCCGTATCGCCAGCGAGCCTGCGCTTGCCAGCCTCCATGAACTCCTTGGACCAGGTGTAATACAGGCTCTGCGCAATCCCTTCGCGGCGGCACAACTCGGCGATACTGTCATCACCGCGCAAGCCTTCAAGCACGATCCTGATCTTGTCTTCGGCTGAGAAGTGCCGACGGGTCTTGCGGCGGATGTCCTTGACCACCTGCTCGGCAGGCGATTTTGCATTGGAGGATTTGGGCTTCATCTTCGTTCCTTCGTCACTACGACGAAGCCCAAATCCTCCTTAAATCACAACCTCAAATCTGTGCCATTGGCGCTGACGGGGAACAGTGAGGTGCTCACCACCTGGGAGTTGATACAGTACGACTATGTTGTCCGACCGCTTAACCCCATCCGGCTGTCAGACTATAACGAAATGCGCTCGGAGGCTATGAAGGCCGACAAGGTTGCAACCGATTCGGGGCGGCTACGTCCTGCTAAGGGAGGAACCATGGCTGCCAATGGCGGTTCAGTATCTGAGACCCAAGAAATGGTGGATGCCGGTTACGGGCAGAGTGGTGGTCGCGCGTATACACCGGATGGCGACGAAGCGCGCGTGCCAAAACCTAAATTCCACATGGACAAAGCTAAGAACTTTGCCGAACGGGAAAAGCCCCGCTTTTTGAAAATTATGTTTGAGGACGGCGATGATGGTGCAACCAGCAGACAGGAAATCGCCCGAACACTCATCAAATTCTATGGATGAAATTCCGTCTAGGCCTAGTTTGGCCCAAACCTTTGCCAAGGCACTGCAGATATCCGCTAAAAAGCGCGGATATCGGGCATTTATTCCTGTTCGAATGATTTTGACATTGGCGGTTGGGATAGGTGTGTCAAGATTTGTTCCGGACACCGCTTGGAGAAGTGATAATCTTGGCGCGATGGCTACGCTTTACGGCGGCATTCTCGCGTTCAACGCGTTGCTGTTAGCTGTGGGCTGGAATGCTTTTTCTCGTATTTATGATGCGATATCGGAAGAAGAGTTTTCTGAATTCCTAAAGCGATATAATATGTTCGATTTGCATATTATGTTTATATCACTTGTGCATATCACTCTAGCGTCTGCGGCAATTATGAGCTTTGCAGGGCTTATATCGCTTCTTCTTCCTATTGGGGCTGAAATATCCAAGTGGATTTTGGCTATAATATTATTTTTGTCAGTCTATTCTCTGACGGAAGCAATGAGAGCTACCACGATGATGAACGACCTTGTGTGGGATAAGGCCCATGCCACTAAAGGATCAGGTAACGTTCATAATCTTAATCAGAAAAATTAATCCGACCTCACCCAACCGTCACGAAACTATCCATCACTCGTTTCCGCCCCGCCTTCTCAAACTCGATCTCCAGCTTGTTGCCTTCGATTTCCTCGACGCGGCCATAGCCGAATTTCTGGTGGAAGACGCGCATCCCCACCGCAATATCGTCGCGGCCCTTGTTGCCTAGGCTGACGGCGCTGGCGCGGGCTTCGAGGACGCGGGTGGGTTCGCGGGTGAAGGTGCGGCTGGTCCATTCGCCGCCGATCTTGCCCGCCGCGCGCTGCCAGCCGGGGCCTCTGCCGGTGCCGCGTCTGGTGTCGGCGAAGGGATCGCTATGTTCGGACCAGTTGGCGCGCCACAGGCTCTCGCCGCCGGTCATAGTCGTTTCCTCCTCGATATGCTCCTTGGGCAGTTCGCCGACGAAGCGGCTCGGCAGGCTGCTGTTCCACTGGCCGTAGATGCGGCGGTTGGCGGCGTGGAGGATGACCGCGCGGCGGCGCGCGCGGGTGATCGCGACATAGGCGAGGCGGCGCTCCTCTTCGAGGGAGGCGAGGCCGCCTTCGTCGAGCGCGCGCTGCGAGGGGAAGAGGCCTTCTTCCCAGCCGACGAGGAACACGGTGTCGTATTCGAGTCCCTTGGCCGCGTGGATGGTCATGATGGTGACCTTCGCATCCTCCTGCACCGCGTCATTGTCCATGACGAGGCTGACATGTTCGAGGAACGCGCCGAGCGTTTCATATTCCTCCATCGCGCGGACAAGCTCGGTCAGGTTTTCGAGGCGGCCGGCGGATTCGGCGGATTTGTCCGCCTGCAGCATCGCGGTGTAGCCGCTTTCGTCGAGGATGATGCGGGCGAGTTCAGGGTGCGGGATGGCGTCGGCGAACGGCGTTCCGGCTTCGCCGGCCCCTCCACCGCGCTCCGCGCGGTCCCCCTCTCCAAGCGAGCTTGGGGAGGAACTGAATGCCATGTCGCGCCAGCGGGCGATGTCGCCGATGAACGCGGCGAGCGAGTTGCGGGCGCGGGCCTGTAGCTCGTCGGTGCCGATCAGGCGCGCGGCGGCGGTGAGGAGGGGGATGCCCTCCGCGCGTGCTAGCTGGTGGATCTGCGCCACCGCCTTGTCGCCAAGGCCGCGCTTTGGGGTGTTGACGATGCGTTCGAAGGCGAGGTCGTCGGCGGGCTGATTGACGATGCGCAGGTAAGCGAGCGCGTCGCGGATTTCGGCGCGTTCGTAAAAGCGGAAGCCGCCGATGATGCGATAGGGCAGGCCGATGGCGATGAAGCGGTCCTCGAACTCGCGCGTCTGGTGCTGCGCGCGGACGAGGATGGCGATGTCGTCGAGGCTGGCGCCGCCGCGCTGCGCGCTCTCGATCTCCTCGCCGACGCGGCGGGCCTCTTCGGGGCCGTCCCAGACGCCGGTGACCTGCACCTTTTCGCCCGCGTCTAGCTCGGTCCACAGCGTCTTGCCGAGGCGGCCGCCATTGTTGGCGATGACGCCCGATGCGGCGCCGAGGATGTGCGGGGTCGAGCGGTAATTCTGTTCGAGGCGGATGACCTTTGCGCCGGGGAAGTCGCGTTCGAACTTGAGGATATTCTCGACCTGCGCGCCGCGCCACGAATAGATCGACTGGTCGTCGTCGCCGACGCAGGCGATGTTCTTTCGCTCTTGGGCGAGGAGGCGCAGCCAGAGATACTGGACGGCGTTGGTGTCCTGATATTCGTCGACGAGGATGTATTTGAAGCGCTGCTGATACTGTTCCAGCACCTCGCGATGCTCCTTGAGGATGGTGAGCATGTGGAGGAGGAGGTCGCCGAAATCGCAGGCGTTGAGCGCGCGGAGGCGATCCTGATACTGCTGGTACAGCTCCTGACCGCGGCCGTTTGCATATTGCTCGGACTCGCCGGCGTCGAGGTCCTTCGGGGTCAGCCCCTTGTTCTTCCAATTGTCGATCAACCCGGCGAGCTGGCGCGCGGGCCAGCGCTTCTCGTCGAGGTCGTTTGCCTGGATGAGCTGTTTCAGGAGGCGCTTCTGATCGTCGGTGTCGAGGATGGTGAAGTTCGACTGCAGCCCGACAAGCTCGGCATGGCGGCGCAGCATCTTCGCGCCGATCGCGTGGAAGGTGCCGAGCCAGGGCATCCCCTCGACCGCGTCGCCGACGAGATGGCCGACGCGCTCCTTCATCTCGCGCGCGGCCTTGTTGGTGAAGGTGACGGCGAGGATCTCCGACGGCCACGCCTTGCGCTGGTAGAGGATGTGGGCGAGGCGGCGGGTGAGCGCGGCGGTCTTGCCCGTGCCCGCGCCGGCAAGGACGAGGACGGGGCCGTCGGTGGTGAGCACGGCCTCTCGCTGCGGCTCGTTCAGGCCGCGCAGATAGGGCGGTTCGGACGGGGTGGGGGCAAGCTCGGTCACCTGCGAACAGTTAGGGAACGCGGGCGCGCGGGGCAAGCGGCAGGTTGGCCGTGCCGATTTCGCCGCGGGGGGCAGGCGTCATAATAAGTTCACATGCGAGGCGCAGGCGCTGGCGCATGGCAACCGCTGCGATACCGCAATCATCCGAGGCCGGTCGAATCCGCCTCGACACTCCCAACCGCCCGATCGCCACCTGGATATTTGCCGGCACGCTTGTCGGCGGGCTGATCTATGCCGCGACGAGCGTGCTGTCCGACACGCGCGGCGTGGGCGAGACGCTGGCGCTCGGCGTGTTCGCCTTTCTGGGGCTGGCGCTGGTGATCGCGCTGGGATTCGAATTCGTGAACGGATTCCACGACACGGCGAACGCGGTGGCGACGGTGATCTATACGCGGTCGATGTCGCCCGCCGTCGCGGTGATATGGTCGGGCGCGTTCAACTTTCTGGGCGTGATGGTGTCGTCGGGGGCGGTCGCCTATTCGATCATCACGCTGCTGCCGGTCGAACTGATCCTGAACGTCGGGTCGGCGGCGGGGTTCGCGATGATCTTTGCGCTGCTGCTGGCGGCGGTGATCTGGAACGTGGCGACCTGGTATGTCGGGCTGCCCAACTCGTCGAGCCACTCGCTGATCGGGTCGATCCTCGGCGTCGGCCTTGCCAACCAGCTGATCGAGGCGGGGAGCAAGGGCGGCACGGCGGGCGTCGATTGGGGGCAGGCGGAAAAGGTGCTGTCGGCGCTGCTGTTCTCGCCGATGCTCGGCTTCGGCGCGGCGCTGGTGCTGATGTTCACGATCCGCGTGATTTCGCGTCGGACCAAGAAGCAGGTGCTGCTTCAGGCGCCGCACACCGCGCAGGACAAGCCGCCGCGGGGCATCCGGGCGCTGCTGATCTTCACCTGCACCGCCGTCAGCTTTGCGCATGGCGGCAATGACGGGCAGAAGGGCATGGGGCTCATCATGCTGATCCTGATCGGCTGCGCGCCCACCGCGTATGCGCTCAACCGGACGATGCCCGCCGCCGAGACGGCAAGCTTCGTGCAGGTCGCCAATCAGGCGTCGCAACTGTTCGAAGGACGTAGCGGCAGTGCGAACGTTCCGATCGTCGATGCGCGCAAGGTGCTGGCCGATGCGCTGCAGAAGCGCAAGGCGGACAGCCCCGCCGTCTATGCCGCGCTCGGCACGGTGTCGCACGAGTTGAGCGTGTCGGTCGAACATTATGGCGCGCTGTCGAAGGTGCCCGCGCAGGCGACGCGCAACCTGCGCAACGACATGTATCTGGTGCTCGATACAAGCCGCCTGATCACCAAGTCGGTGGAGACGTCGCAGAGGTTCAGTGCGACCGATCTGAAGACGATCGACAGGTTCCAGACAATGCTGGAAGCGGGAACGCGCTTCATCCCCTTTTGGGTGAAGGTTATCGTGGCGATCGCGCTTGGCCTGGGCACGATGGTCGGATGGAAGCGCATCGTGCGCACGGTCGGCGAACGCATCGGCAAGACCGAGTTCACCTATGGCATGGGCGCGTCGGCGGAATTCGTCGCCGCATCGACGATCCTGCTCGCCGAGAAATACGGGCTGCCGGTTTCGACGACGCATATCCTGACATCGGGCGTCGCGGGCGCAGCGGTCGGGCAAGGGGCGGGGCTGCAGGGGCGCACGATCCGCAATATGGGGCTGGCGTGGTTCCTGACGCTGCCGGTGGCGATGACGCTGTCGGGCGGGCTCTATTACCTGATGCTGTCGGTGGTGCGCGCATTCGGCCACGGTTGAAGAGCCGCGCGTCGACAGCGCATGCTTGCGACGGCGGGCCCACTGCCGCTAATCGTCGCGGAGCAGCGTGGCAGGGGAGGCCCGATGAGCGACAAGCCGATATTTCGCAGGCGTCTGATCTACGCGATCGTGCTGGGCGCGGCGATCATGTTCGTCTGGGCGTTCCTGCGCGAGACGGGAAAGGTCGGCGGGCAGGATTGCACCGCCAGCCGCCAGGTCGAACGTGACGCCAGCGGTAATATCACCAAGATCACCACGCGCGCCTGCCCGGACGGGTAACGCCGTCTAGCGCCTGATCGGACGGCGCTGGTCGAGGTCGTTGCGGATGGTGGTCGCGGCGACTCCGGCTTCGCCCATCGCGTGGCTTATCTGGTCGAGCCCGAGCACAACGTCGCCTGCTGCGTACAGGCCGGGGATGGTCGTGCGCTGATGCGCGTCGACCTCCAGACAGCCCTCATCGCTCGCCCGCGCGCCGGCATGGATGGCAAGTTGCGAACGGATCGTCGAGCCTAGCGCGGGATAGACGCTGTCGAAGGCCATGCGCCCTCGCGCGGTGTCCAGCGCGAGCCGACCGCCCTCGATCGACCAGCCACCGCAAGGCCCTGCGACCTGCGCGACTCCGGCATCGTCGAGCGCGCGCTGGCATTCCGGATCGAGGTCGTGCTCAGCATTCGGCGAGATCAGCGTCACATCGCCGGTATAGCCGCGGATAAACAGCGCCTCTCGCATCCCGTGGTCGCCGGTGCCGATGACGCCGACGCGCCGGTCGGTGACCTCATAGCCGTCGCAGACCGGGCAGTAGCGAACGAGGCCCGCGGCGAGCGCTTCATCATGGAGCGCGTCGTCGATGTCGGGGCGGTGGTTGATGACGCCGGTCGCGAGCAGCACGCTGCGCGCCTGATAGCCCTCGGCCCCGACGGCAACCAGGAAGTTGCCGTCGTCTTCGGGCTTGATCTGCGTGACTTCACCCTCGACGCGCACCGCGCCGAACTTGCGCGCCTGTTCGCGCATCAGGCGCAGCAGCTCGATGCCCGCAATTCCGTCGGGAAAGCCGGCATGGTTGCGCGTCCTGGGGATCAGCGCGGCGCGGCTGCTGCCGCAATCGAACAGGCGGATCTTCAGATGAAAGCGGGCAAGGTAGATCGCCGCGGTCAGGCCCGCAGGCCCGGCGCCGATGATGATGCAGTCGTCGATTGCGTCCATATCCTCGCATACCCTTGCCATTGCGGCGGCGAGCGGCGAAGGAGCGCGCATGACCTTCGCCGCCACCGTTCTAACGCTTTACCCGGAGATGTTTCCCGGCCCGCTGGGAATTTCGCTTGCCGGGCGTGCGCTGGAAGCGGGGCTGTGGTCGCTCGACACCGTGCAGATTCGCGATTTTGCCGAGGACAAGCATCGTACCGTCGATGAAACGCCGGCGGGTGGCGGTGCCGGTATGGTGATGCGCGCCGATGTGCTGGCACGTGCAGTTGACAGCGTGACCGCCGAGGTGCCGATGCTGGCGATGACGCCGCGCGGCAAGCCGTTGAAGCAGGAACGCGTGCGCGAACTGGCGGCCGGGCCGGGGGTGGCGGTGCTGTGCGGGCGGTTCGAGGGGTTCGACGAGCGCATTTTCGAAGGGCGTGAGATCGAAGAGGTGTCGATCGGCGATTATGTGCTGTCGGGCGGAGAAATGGGCGCTTTGGTGCTACTCGACGCTTGCATTCGCCTCGTTCCCGGCGTAATGGGCGCGGCTTCAAGCGGAGTCGAGGAGAGCTTCGAAACGGGTCTGCTCGAATATCCGCAATATACCCGACCTCAGACATGGGAAGGGCGCACGATCCCCGAAGTGCTGCGATCGGGGGATCATGCGAAGATCGCGGCATGGCGCAACGCCAGGGCCGCGGAAGATACACGGCTAAGGAGGCCGGACCTTTGGGAGCGCCACGAGGGCGCTCGGGCCGTGTCTCCCTCTGGTGCGCAGCGAAAAGATTAGGGACGCGAATACCATGAACCTTATCCAGACGCTCGAGCAGGAGCAGATCGCCAAGTTCAACGAGGCGAAGCAGATTCCCGATTTCCGCGCCGGTGATACCGTCAAGATCGGTGTGAAGGTTGTCGAAGGCGAGCGCACCCGCGTTCAGAATTTCGAGGGCGTGTGCATCGCGCGTTCGAACCGCGGCATGGGTTCGTCGTTCACCGTTCGCAAGATTTCGTTCGGCGAGGGCGTCGAGCGCGTCTTCCCGCTCTATTCGCCGAACATCGATTCGATCCAGGTGGTCCGCAAGGGCGCCGTGCGTCGCGCCAAGCTGTATTATCTGCGTGGCCGCACCGGCAAGGCCGCCCGCATCGCCGAGCGCCGCGACACGCGCCCGGCCAAGGAAGCCGCGACCGCCGAATAAGCGGTTCGCGCTGCGACATGAAAAGGGCGTGGAAGCGATGGCTTCCGCGCCCTTTTTCGTTGCATGTCGCGGTAGCGCGCGGGATCAGTTGGTGCCGTACAGCGCCCCGTCGCCACCAAGTACGAACAGACGGCCTGCATAGTCGCGAACAATTGCTGCGGGGCGCTTTATAGCCCCCGATTCGGGCGTGAAATCGGCGGTATGGTTTTCCATTTCGTCTGCCCGGTGCAAAAAACCGTCTGAAAGGAATGTGGCGGGAAAGGTGAAGAACTTTCCGGTTTCGTCGGTCACGATCACCTTACCGTCGAGGCTGCCGATCGAACCCGAATATGCGATGCCGCCCGTAAGACCCGTGCCGTCGAAAGTCCCGTCGCCATGCGCATAGGTAAGCGATGGCCCGATGACGGCCGCCGGAGGATTGGCAACGCGCTCATAGGTGCCTTCGCGATAGGGCCAGCCGAAATCGAGAGGCCTTGCATTCTGATTGAAATAGTCGACTTCCTCCTGCTGATCGGTCCCACGGTCGAGGAGAAAGCTGTAACCCTGGAATGCGCCTCCACCCGCCGGGGCATGAACCCCGTCGCCGAACAGTTCTGCGGAAATGCAGTAGGTATAGAATGACGCCCCACAATAGGGATCGACCTGCACCCGATAAAATTTGCCATAGCCTGACGCCGCGTCCTGCGCGAAGTTGCCAGACGGATCGCCAAGCGCGCCGAACAGGAAGCCGTCGCCGCCGATAAACAGGGTACCGCGAGCCTACATTGTCGAAGGTGCCGCCATTTGGGCATCGATCGTATATTGGTTCAATGAATCCAGAAGCGGGACCGAGCGAACGATCACTCCACGCGAAGCGATGTCGAGCATTGCGACGCCGTATCGGTTGAAATCGGCGACAGCGAGAACACGCCCTGTTTCGCCTGCCTTGAACACGTTGCCGATGTCGCTGACAGTCCCGGTCGCAGCGTCGACTTGATGCACGGAGCCGTCCTGCGAAATGACGATGAGGCCGCTCTTGTCGGTACGAGCGGCAATCACGGCGTCGGTGCCGAACCCGTCCGCTATTTTGGAAAGATTGACGCCTTCGTGATCGTTCGTGACCTCTACGCTGACTGCAAGCGAAGTCTTGCCGCCCTTGCCGTCGGATGCCGTCAGCGTGACGTTGTAGATATTGTCGCCATTGGCGTCGTCCGGTCGTTCGAAGTCGGGTCTTGAAACGAAGGTCAGATCGCCATCGGTCAGATCGAACGCATTGGCATCCGTTCCGCCCGAGATGGTGATCGCCACGGGATCGCCATCGGCATCGGTCGCAGTGGCTGTGTAGGCCACGCCATCGCTGTTTTCGACGACCGAGGCGCTTGCTGCCGAAGTGAAGGCAGGTGCGTGGTTCGCAGCGGTTGGCGTCGGGGTCGTTCCTCCGCCGCCGCCGCACGAAGCGGTAAGTGTGACGATACCAATGGCGAGTGCGGAGGCAGCGCCCCTCCGCAACATTTCAGCGCGAACCAAATGAAAATCCCCCTTATATCAGGGATATAACTTTCACGACCTTTCGCGAAAGGCAAGCATATTTCGTGCGACGGTTCAGGAAGTCGACGACCTTCTATCGATACGATTGTACGCCGCTCGTCACCACCGCGTCAGCGATCGACAGCCGAAACCGAAACGATTTCGAGTTCCTGGATGCGGCCGCCGGCTTCGAATTCGGTCGTGTCGCCGGGTTTGAGTTCTTCGATCGCGGTGACGAGCGGAGAGGTCCAGGCGATGTCGCCGGTCTTCGGATCGGCCTCGTCCTCGCCGACGATGCGGATCGTCATCGGCTTGCCGTCGCGGATGAGATCTACCTGGGTGCCGAAGGCCACCGACGATGCGTCTTCGGGCGGGCGTTCGACATGGGCGGTGTTTCGGCGCAGGCGCCAATAGTCGAGATCGCGCTCGATGAGCGGGCGGCCCTCCTCGTCCGCTGCGGCAAGTTGCTGCTCGAGCCGGGCAACCTCCTCCTCGATCAGGCGGAGGCCGCGCGGGGTCACGCGGTTGGGCGCATCGCTGACGGTTCGCGGCAGCGGCGGGGGCGGCGGGGCGTCGGAATCTTCCTTGACAAAAGCTCTGCTCATACAGCCTCAACGCACCGGCTGCGGCCGATGTTCAATCGGCTCAGGCCTCTATCAGAACGCCCTTGAGCGTCGGGTCCTCAAGCGCCTGGCCCGCGCCAAGCGCGACGCAGATAAGCGCATCCTCGGCGACCACGACGGGAAGGCCGGTGGCCTCTCCCATCACGCTGTCGATGTCGCGGAGGAGCGCGCCGCCGCCGGTCATGACGATGCCGTGCTCGACGATATCGGCGGCGAGTTCGGGCGCGGTGTTTTCGAGCGCGACCATCACCGCATGGACGATCTGGCCGACCGGTTCGGAAATCGCCTCGGCAATCTCGCTCTGGTCGACGCCGATTTCGCGGGGGACGCCTGCGACGAGGTCGCGGCCCTTGACGCGCATGACGGGGATGTCGTCGCCCGAGGGCATTCGCGCGGTGCCGATCTCGTGCTTGATGCGTTCGGCGGTCGCTTCGCCGACCATCAGATTGTGCTTGCGCCGGATATAGGAGGCGATCGCCTCGTCGAGCTTGTCGCCGCCTACGCGGACCGAGTTCGAATAGGCGAGCCCCTGGAGCGAGAGCACCGCAACCTCGGTCGTGCCGCCGCCGATATCGACCACCATCGCGCCGACCGGCTCCCTTACCGGAAGGCCGGCGCCGATCGCGGCGGCCATCGGTTCCTCGACGAGGAAGACCTTCGCCGCGCCGGCATTGGTCGCGGCATGGCGAATCGCGCGGCGTTCGACCATCGTCGATCCCGAAGGGACGCAGACGACGATGTCGGGATGGCGGGGCAGGCGGCTTTTGCCGCCATGCGCCTTGGCGATGAAATGCTTGATCATCTGTTCGGCGACATCGATGTCGGCGATCACGCCGTCGCGTAAAGGACGGATGGTTTCGATATTGTCGGGCGTCTTGCCGAGCATCAGCTTCGCATCGGCGCCGATCGCGCGGACCTTGCGGACGCCGGCGCGCGTCTCCAGCGCGACGACCGACGGTTCGTTGAGAACGATGCCCTGATCGCGGGCATAAACGACGGTATTCACCGTGCCGAGGTCGATGGCGATGTCGTGCGACCGGAACTTGAACGGGTTGGGAAAACGCATGCAGGATTCGACTTTACGCTGGAGGCGCCGCCCGCCGAAATGGCGGCAGCGCGGAAAAACGATACGTCTCGCGGCTGGATTGGGGGCGGCTGGCGGTCAAGCCGCGTTGCGTCCAACCGGCTTTTTCAGGCGATGACTGGCCGCAAGCGCGGCGAGGCGTTGCCAAAGCGCGGCCTTTACGCGGAACCTTTGCCCGGCAATAACGCACGGCACCATGCGCTTGCAGTCGCGGGCGCCTATTTCTTCGAGGATTGAAGGCATGCGGATATGGCTGTTCGGGCTGGCAGTGGCGATGGTGGGAGGGTCGGCGATGGCGGCTGAACAGCAAGAGCCGGCGACGCCCGCCAATCCAACAGTCGCGACCAGCCCGGCCGATGCGGGAGGAGAGGCGCAGACCGCGAAGAAGCTCACGCTCGACCGGTTGTTCAGCAGCCCGAACCTGTCGGGTGCGAGTCCGCGCGCGCTGAAGCTGTCGCCCGACGGAAAGCTCGTCACGGTGCTGCGCAACCGGCCCGACGAGAAGGACCGGTACGACCTGTGGGCGATGGACACGACCACGGGCGATTGGCGGATGCTGGTCGATTCGAAAAAGGTCGGCACCGGGGCCGAGCTGACCGAGGCCGAGAAGATGCAGCGCGAGCGGGCGCGGATCACCAACCTGAAGGGGATCGTCGCCTATGACTGGGCGCCCGACGGCAAGTCGCTGCTCGTGCCGCTCGACGGCGACCTGTACCTGGCGGGGATCGACGGGTCCGTGCGGCGGCTGACCAATACCAAGACGAGCGAGCTGAACCCGGTCATCAGCCCCGATGGCGGCTATGTCAGCTTCGTGCGCGACCAGAATCTTTTCGTCCAGCCGATCGGCGGCGGTGATGCGCGCGACGTGACGAAGACCGGCAAGGGCACCGTTCACTGGGGCGAGGCCGAATTCGTCGCGCAGGAGGAAATGGACCGTTCGACCGGATATTGGTGGTCGCCAGGCGACAAGCGCATCGCGGTCGAACGCTTCGACGAGGCGCCCGTCGGCGTCGTCACGCGCGCGGCGATCGGCGCCGACGGGACGAAGGTGTATAACCAGCGCTATCCGGCGGCGGGCACGCCAAACGTCGCGGTCTCGCTTTATGTGATGAAGCCCGACGGGACGGGCCGCGTGAAGGTCGATCTGGGCAGTGACCCCGATATCTATCTCGCGCGGGTCGACTGGACGCCCGATGGGCGCACGCTGCTCGTCCAGCGCGAGAACCGGGCGCAGACGGAGCTCGACATGCTTGCCGTGAACCCGATTTCGGGCGCGTCGCAGATACTGTTCAGCGAAAAGGCCGCCGAACATAGCTGGATCAACCTGTCCGACGCCTATCGCCCGCTGAGGGACGGCAGCCTGATCTGGTGGTCGGAGCGCGACGGACACGGTCACCTTTACCGCTTCAATGCCGGAAAATGGACGCAGTTGACCGAGGGCGACTGGGACGTGGCCGGTCTGGTCGGCGTCGATCAGACCAAGGGGCGCGTCTATTTCACCGCCAACAAGGACGATGTGCTGGAGCGCGACGTCTATTCGGTCGATCTGGCCAATCCGGGCGTCGTCACGCGGCTGACGCAGGCGGGCTGGTGGAGCAGCGCCAAGATGGATGCCGATGCCAGCAGGATGATCGTCACGCGGTCGAATTCGGACCAGCCCGAGCAGGTCTATCTTGCTGATGCCGACGGGCAGCGTCTCGAATGGATCAGCCAGAACAGCGTCGAGGCAGAGAACCATCCCTATCATCCCTATCTCGCCAGCCACCGCGAGACGAAATTCGGCACGATCACGACCGATGACGGCGCGGTGCTGCACTGGGAAATGATCACACCGCCGCTCGAACCGGGGAAGAAATACCCGGTCTGGTTCCAGCATTATGGCGGACCGCATGTGCAGACCGTCAGCCGCGCATGGGGCGGGCCGATGCGCCAGTATATCGTCGACAAGGGCTATATCTTCTTCCAGATCGACAATCGCGGATCGGCCAATCGCGGCACCGAGTTCGAAGACGCGATCTGGCATGCGATGGGATCGGTCGAGGTGCGCGACCAGCTTGCTGGTGCGAACTATCTCAAGTCGCTCGACTTCGTCGATCCGAAGCGTATCGGGACCTATGGCTGGTCCTATGGCGGATACATGACGTTGAAGATGCTCGAGGCCAATCCGGGCGTGTACGCAGCGGGTGTGTCGGGCGCGCCGGTGACCAAGTGGGAACTGTACGACACCCACTATACCGAACGCTATATGGGCGATCCGAACAAGGTGCCCGAAGCCTATGCCGCGGCCGACGCCATCGCCGATGCGCCGAAGATCGCCGATCCGATGCTGCTGCTCCACGGCATGTCGGACGACAATGTGGTGTTCGAAAACTCGACGCTGCTGGCGGCGAAGCTGCAGGCCGCCGACGTTCCGTTCGAAATGATGTTCTACCCCGGCAAGACGCATACCGCGGGTAGCGACATCCATGTCTGGACGACGATCTTCAACTTCTTCGACCGCACGGTGAAGAACCGGAAATAACGGGCACGGCGGGGATCGGCGTCAGCGGATCCCCGTCTCTCGTTCGACCAGCCGCGTATAGAGGTGCCATGTCGCGTAGCCGAGCACGGGCAGCACGACAGCGAGGCCGATGAGCAGCGGGATCGCGCCGAGCACCAGCAGTGCCGCGACGATCAGTCCCCAGCGCAGCATGACCGCGGTGTTCGCACGGAAGGCGGCGACCGAGGTCGAAACCGCTTCGGCCGCGCTGACATTGCGATCGACAAGCATCGGCAGCGAGACGGTGCTGACGGCGAGCACGACGAGCGCGAGCACAAGCCCGACAAGATTGCCGACGATCATCATCTGCCAGCCTGCCGATGTGCCGAAGACTTGCGAAAGCAGGCCGCCGATCGTGTCGGGAACCTCGCCGAGGAACACGGCATAAATACCCGCTGCCGCGATCATCCAGAACCCGAATATTAGGAACAGCCCGCCGCCGATGCCGAGCATCGCGGGGAAGGACGGGCTTTGCATGACATCGAAAAAGTGGTTCCAGCTCGCATCCTCGCCCGCCTCGCGCCGCCTGGCGAGTTCGTAGAAGCCGGTGGCGACGAGCGGGCCGAGCAGCGTCAGCCCTGCGAAGACGGGGAAGATCATGTCGAGGCGGAAGGTGCCGAGGCTGGCCATCACGGCGAGGAAGCCGACAAGCGGGTAGAGCAGGCCGAGCAGGATCAGGTCGCCGCGTCTGTCCGAGAAATCCGCCCAGCCGTCGCGCAGTGCGGCGCTCAGATCGGCGGACGTGATCGTTCGTATCCGCGAATGCCCGGTTTCGGGTGCGGTGGCGCCGATATCGCTCGTGATAGCCATGACCTATTCTCCCAACATTCTCTCCGTCGGCTTGATGTCTGGCGGATGCGTCGCCATGTGCGATCGCAGGCGCATGTCTTAGCACAAATCGTGCGTCTTTGCCCCGGCAAACGTATTTTTGTTGGCAAGCGGCGCGTTGCCGCGATAGGGCGCACGCGAACGATCGAGAAGGGAAGCACAAGAACAATGGGCTATCGTGTGGTGGTGGCGGGCGCGACCGGCAATGTCGGGCGCGAAATGCTCAACATCCTTGCCGAACGCGAATTTCCGGCCGACGAGATCGCCGTGCTGGCGTCGTCGCGTTCGACCGGTGACGAGGTCGAATATGGCGAGACCGGCAAGAAGCTGAAGATCAAGAATATCGAGCATTTCGATCCCACCGGCTGGGACATGGCGCTGTTCGCCATCGGATCGGAAGCGACCAAGATCTACGCGCCCAAATTCGCCGCCGCGGGATGTACGGTGATCGACAATTCGTCGCTCTATCGCATGGACCCGGACGTGCCGCTGATCGTGCCCGAGGTGAACCCCGAAGCGATCGACGGCTATCGCGCGAAGAACATCATCGCCAACCCCAATTGCTCGACCGCGCAGATGGTCGTCGCGCTGAAGCCGCTGCACGATGCGGCGAAGATCAAGCGCGTCGTCGTCGCGACCTATCAGTCGGTGTCGGGCGCCGGGAAATCGGGCATGGACGAGCTGTTCGAGCAGAGCCGCAACATCTTCGTCGGCGACCAGCCCGAAGCGGTGAAGTTCACCAAGCAGATCGCCTTCAATGTCATTCCGCACATCGACGTCTTTCTGGAAGACGGATCGACCAAGGAAGAGTGGAAGATGGTCGTCGAGACCAAGAAGATCATGGACCCCAAGGTCAAGATCTCCGCCACCTGCGTGCGCGTGCCGGTATTCGTCGGCCATTCCGAAGCGCTCAACATCGAGTTCGAGGAAGAGCTGTCGGCCGAGGATGCGCAGAAAATCCTGCGCGAGGCGCCGGGCGTGATGCTCGTCGACAAGCGCGAGGACGGCGGATATGTGACCCCGGTCGAATGCGTCGGCGAATATGCGACCTATATCAGCCGCGTGCGCGACGACCCCACCGTCGACAACGGCATCGCGCTATGGTGCGTTAGCGACAATCTGCGCAAAGGCGCCGCGCTGAACGCGGTGCAGATCGCGGAACTGCTCGGGCGGCGGCATTTGAAGAAGGCGGCGTAGGGACTGTCGCGCAGCATAGGCGCATCTTCCAGCCGTCATGCCGGACTTGATCCGGCATCGAGGCAGGCACATTCGCCGCGCTCGTTCAGGTTGGCGTAGCGCCGTGGACCCCGGATCAAGTCCGGGGTGACGGTGCCGAGTTGTGCGTCAGTGCATGTCCACCGGCTCGGCCTTGGCGCCTTGACGGGCTTCGGGGCGCTTCAGCAGGAACACCAGCGGGATCGCGACGGCGGTCATCACCATCATCAGCTTGAAGTCGTCGAGATACGCGACCATCGCCGCCTGCTGGGTTACAAGGCCATTGACCATCGCCGCCGCGGCGTCGCCGGCGCTGCCCAGCGCCTGGGCAAGACCGGGATCGAACGGGAATGCCTGCGGCGTGATGTGCTGGGCGATGTCCGAATGGCTCTGCTGGAGATTGCGGGCAAGCTCTGCAGTGACGACCGAGATGCCGACCGACGCGCCGACATTGCGCGCGAGGTTCATCAGGCTGGTGCCCTCTGTCCGGTATTGCGGGTCGAGCGTGCCGAAGGCGAGCGTGTTGAGCGGGATGAAGATCAGGCCGAGGCCAAGCCCCTGAATCAGGCCGGTCAGAATGAAGGGCATCGTGCCCATCATCAGCGTCCAGCCGGTCATGTCGTAGAGCGACCAGATCGCGATGACCAGGCCGGTCCCGACAAGGATGCGCGCGTCGAAATTGCGCTGGAGCAGCTGACCCGCGATCGACATCGAAATCAACACGCCGACACCGCGCGGCATCATCAGGAAGCCGGTGTCGAGCACGGGATAGCCATAGAGCGTCTGGAGCATCGGCGGCAGCAGCGCCATCGTCGCGATCAGCACCATGCCGACGACGAGCATGAAGGCGACGCTGGTCATCAGGTTGCGGTCGCGCAGGATTTCCCTGTCGAACAGCGGGTTCTTCGCGGTGAATAGGTGGACGAGGAATACCCAGAAGCACGAGATCGCGACGAGGCCCTCGACGATGATCTCCCACGACGAAAACCAGTCCTGGTTCTGACCACGGTCGAGCATGAGCTGAAAGGCGGCAACGGCGACGGCGAGCATCGAAAATCCGAACAGGTCGAACTGGCGCTCGCGCTGCGGCCGCGAAGGGAGCAGTGCCCACAGGATCGCGAAGGCGGCGATGCCGAGCGGTACGTTGATGTAGAAGACCCAGCGCCAGTTATAGCTTTCGGTCAGCCAGCCGCCGATCACGGGACCGAGGATCGGGCCGATCATGATGCCCATGCCCCAGATCGACAGCGCGCGCGCCTGCTTTTCGGGCGGGTTGATGTCCATCATCACCGTCTGGCTGAGCGGGTTCATGAACGCCGCGCAGGTGCCCTGGACGAAGCGGAACGCGACCATTTCGGTCAGGCCGGTGGCGAGGCCGCACAGCATCGACGAGGCGACGAAGCCGACGATGCAGAAGATGAAGAGGTTGCGCGACCCGATCTTGTCCGACAGCCAGCCCGCCGCGGGAATCGCGATCGCCGAGGCGACGATATAGCTCGTCAGCACCCAGGTGACGGTATCGGCGGTGGCGCCGAGCGAGGCCTGCATGTGCGGCAGCGCCACGTTGGCGATCGTCGAATCGAGGATTTGCATGATCGTCGCCAGCATGACGCCGACGGTCAGCAGCCCGCGATTTTCAACGGGAAGTGCGGCGACGCCCCGAGAGGGAGCCTTGGGCGCCGCCGCAGCCTGGC
Organism: Stakelama marina; assembly: GCF_018122655.1. Classification (GTDB taxonomy): domain Bacteria; phylum Pseudomonadota; class Alphaproteobacteria; order Sphingomonadales; family Sphingomonadaceae; genus Sphingomonas; species Sphingomonas marina. The sequence goes on along the minus strand of NZ_JAGRQC010000001.1, from coordinate 980,798 downwards.
GCGAGGCGGGGGAGGGTGCCGCCGCGCCGGGTCTGGAAGCCGAATTAGCGCTGGCCATGGTCGCGCACGTCCACCGTCACGCTTGCCGAGATGCCGGCGATCAGCTGACGCGGGCTCTTGTCGTCGATGGCGATGCGGACCGGTACGCGCTGCGTGACCTTCACCCAGTTGCCGGTCGCGTTCTGCGCCGGGATGACCGAGAATTCTGATCCGGTGCCCGCGCCGATGCTGGCGACATGGCCCTTCAGCTTGACGTCGGGATAGGCGTCGAAGGTGATTTCCGCGGGCTGACCGGGGCGCATCTTCTGAAGGTCGGTTTCCTTGAAGTTGGCCTCGATCCACGAGCGGTTGTCGGCGACGATGGTGACGGCGGGCAGGCCGGTCATCATCTGCTGGCCGACGACCAGCCGGTCGGTCTGCGTCACGGTGCCGGCGACGGGGGCATAGACCTTGGTGCGCGAGAGATCGAGCTGCGCCTTGTCGCGGGCGACCTTGGCCGCGGCGATCGCTGGATTCTCGCCGGGAACGGCCGAACCGGACGACAGCTTGGCCTTTGCCTCGGCCGCGCTGGCCTGCGCGCTCTGGAGCTGCGCCTTGGCCTGTTCGACGGCGTGCTGCGCTTCCTGAAGCCGCGCGCGCGTGGTGAAGCCGCGCTTCATCAGCGCCGCCTGGCGGTCATAATCTTCCTGAGCCTGCTGGATGCGGTCGCGGGCAGCCTCGATATCGGCGCTGGTGCCGGCATAGTTGGACCGGAGTGTCGCGACCTGGACCTGCGCGTCGGCGATCTGCGCATTCGCCTGATTGAGCGCGATGCGGTACGGGTCGGGATCGATCTGGAACAGCAGGTCGCCCTTGTTCACATGCTGGTTCTCATCGACGTCGACCTTGACGATGCGGCCGGCGACATCGCTCGACACCGCAACCTTGTCCTGTGAAACATAGGCGTTGTCGGTCGAGACGAAGCGGCCCGAAGTCAGCCAGACATAGCCGGCGATCGCCGCCACGATCAGCGGCAGCGAGATCATCAGCAGCGGGCGCTTCCACCGGCGCTTCTTTCTGTCGGGCGCGACGGCGGCACCGGCGGCAAATTCCTCCGGCTCGGCAGGATAGTCGATCGCCGGCGAATCTTCGGCGCGGATCTTGGGGTCGGCTTCAGCCATTGGCGGTCTCTTCGGAAATATCGTCGGTGACGTTTAGATTGGCGCGGATCGCCTGGATCGATGCGGTCAGGCGGGCACGGTCGGCATCGGAAATGCCCTCCAGCGCGGCCTCGGTGAGTTCCTGACCCATCACCTTCAGCTTGGCGATGACGGGCTTGGCCTTGTCGGTCAGATAGATGCGCCATGCACGGCGGTCGGCGGGATCGCGGCGGCGCTCGACAAGACCGGCCTCTTCCAGCCGGTCGATCATGCGGCACAGCGAGATCGGCTCGACCTCAAGCAGTTCTGCGAGCGTGCCCTGATGCGCGCCCTCGTTGCGGGCGAGCACGGTCAGCGCGCGCCACTGCGGACGCGTGACGCCGATGGTCCGTGCGCGCTCGTCGAACCGGCGGCGCAGGAGGCGCGATACGTCGCTGATCAGGAATCCGAGCGTTTCGGTCATGACGGGCGATATAGTAAGCATGCTTATATATTGCCACCCGTTATCAGATTGCGCAGTGCACAATCATCGTTGCACGCCGCGCAGCGGCGGCTCGACAGCGGCGGTGCCACGCGATAGGCGGGCGACGACACCGAAAACCGGAGCATTTCCGTTGAGCGAACCAGTTCCAGCACCACACTTCTTTTCAAGCTTTGACGGCACCCAGCTTGCCTGGCGCGAGATAGGCGAGGGGCGGCCCGTCGTCCTGATCCACGGCTATTTCTCGAACGCGGCGGTCAACTGGTTGAAATACGGCCATGCGCAGAAGGTGGCCGATGCGGGCTTTCGCGTCATCATGCCCGATCTCCGCGGGCACGGTGACAGCGCCAAGCCGCATGACGCGGCGCATTATCCCCCCGATGTGTTGATGCAGGACGGGCTGGCGCTGATCGCGCAGCTGGGGCTGAGCGATTATGATCTGGGCGGATATTCGCTGGGCGCACGGACGACGGTGCGAATGCTCGCCAATGGCGGGGCTGCGCCGCGCAAGGTGGTGATTTCCGGCATGGGGCTGACCGGGCTGGTCGATACCGCCGGACGCGGCGAATATTTCCGCAAGGTGCTCAACAGTCTGGGCAGTTTCGAGCGCGGGACGCCAGAGTTCATGACCGAGGCGTTCCTGAAGACCACGAACGGCGACGCCAAGGCGCTGCTTCGCGTGCTCGATACCTTTGTCGACACACCCGAAGCAGCAATCGCGGAGATTGCGCAGCCGACGCTGGTGCTGTCGGGTGCCGAGGACCATGACAACGGTTCGGCCGAGGCGCTTTCCGAGCTGATGCCGAACGCGATCTACCGGGAGGTGCCGGGCAATCACATGAGCGCCGTCACCCGCCCCGAACTGGGCCGCACGATCGCCGACTTCCTGGCCGCTTGACGAGGCTTCGCGCGCAGGCGCATCGTCGGCACCGACCAACAGCGAGGTGCCGATGCGAGGGCTTGTATTTGCGACATGCGCGCTGTTGACGACGACATCGGGAATACAGGCGGCCGATCTGGCGCTGCAACCGGGCGAAACGCTGCTGGAGGTACAGGCGCAGGGCGAGACGGTGACGCTGCCCGACGCCGCGCTGATCAGCGTTGGTGTGGTGAGCACGGGAACGACCGCGCGCGAGGCGACGGGCGCCAATGCCACCGACATGGCGAAGGTCGTGGCGGCGATAAAGGCCGCGGGGATCGAAGACCGGTATATCCGCACGCAGCAAATCAATGTGAGTCCGCGTTTCGCGCGTGACGGCGCGAACGATTATCAGGGGCAGGCGCGTATCACCGGCTATGTCGCGCGCAACAGCGTCAGCGTGACGGTGACCGATCTTGGCAAGGCTTCGAAAGTGATCGATGCCGCTTTCGGTGCGGGCGCCAATTCGGTGTCCGGCCCCAATCTGACATTACTCGACGATCATGACGCGCTGGACGCGGCAAGGCGCGACGGGATCGCGAAAGCGCGTGCCGAGGCAGCGACCTATGCCGACAGCCTGGGAATGCGTGTGTCGCGCGTCATACGCGTCAGCGAGCGCGGCAATTCGGCACGGCCGGTCAATTATGTGACGGTGACGGCCTCGCGCGTCGGCGCTCCGCCCCCTCCGCCACCACCTCCGCCACCGGTCGCGGGCGGCGAGATGCGGCAGCAGATCAACGTCTGGGTCGATTTCGCGCTGGTACCGAAATAGCGGCGATCACATCGCCTCCGGGATCGTCCCCTCGTCAGCGATGCCTGCTTCGAACGAGCCGCTCGAATCGGTGCCGTCGGCCTGATGCGCGTGTTTGTGCCCGGAACCGCGCTTGCGTTTGCGGAGCAGCCCGGTCGCGGCCAGCGCGCCGATGGCGCCAAGCCCTGCCAGCCACCATCCGCGCTTGCGCTTCGGTTCGTCGAGTCTGTCGGCCGGGTTGTAGAGCTTTCCGGCGGGAGCCTGCACCATGATCGCCTCCTGTTGGTCGGTCATGGTTGAACGCGGCAGCGCGCGTTCGGCTCCCGCCATTCGCCTTAGCGGAAGGGCGGTTCGTTGAACGCGCGGAGTTTGCGGCTGTGAAGCTTCTGCCCCTCGCGCCGCAGCTCCTCGCACGTCTCGATGCCGATCCGCATATGCTCGTTGATCGCGCGTTCGTAGAAGCGATTTGCCTGACCGGGCAGCTTCAGCTCGCCGTGGAGCGGTTTGTCCGACACGCATAGCAGCGTGCCGTAGGGAACGCGGAAGCGATAACCCTGGCCGGCAATCGTCGCCGATTCCATGTCGATGCCGACCGCGCGGCTGAGCGAGAAGCGCAGCGCCGAGTGCGAGAAGCGCAGTTCCCAATTGCGGTCGTCGGTGGTGACGATGGTGCCGGTGCGCAGACGCCGTTTCAGCTTGTCGCCCGACTGGCCCGACACGGTTTCCGCTGCGCGGGCCAGCGCCTGCTGAACCTCAGCAATCGCGGGCACGGGAATTTCGGGCGGCAGCATCTCGTCGAGAACATGGTCGTCGCGCAGATAGGCGTGTGCGAGCACATAGTCGCCGATCCGCTGGCTGGGGCGCAGGCCGCCGCAATGGCCGATCATCAGCCAAGCCTCGGGCCGCATCACCGCGAGATGATCGCAGATCGTCTTGGCGTTCGACGGGCCGACGCCGATATTGACGAGCGTGATGCCGGTGCGGTCGGGCGCCATCAGGTGATAGGCGGGCATCTGGTGCCGCCGCCACGCGCTGTCGGTGACGAGCTTTTCGACATCGTCGCCCGCTTCGACCATCACGCCGCCCGCGCCGGAAACGGCGGTGTACCGGCTGCCTTCGCCAAGCTGGGTGCAGGCCCAGCGGACGAATTCATCGACATAGCGGTGATAGTTGGTGAACAGCACATAGCGCTGCGTGTGCTCGGGCGGGGTGCCGGTGTAATGCCTCAGCCGCGCGAGCGAGAAATCGGTACGCAGCCCGTCGAACAGCGCGAGCGGGCGCGTTTCCTCATCGCTTTCCCAAAGTCCGTCGGCGATTTCATCCCCGATATGCGCTAGCTCGGTGGCGGGGAAGAAGCGCGCCAGCTCGGCAGCCGATACCTCGTCCAGGCTAAGCGCGTGGCCGGGATCGAGGACATAGGGAAACGGAATTTCCTGCCGCCCGGCAACGGCTTCCACCTCGACCTCGTAATCCTCCATCAGCAGGTTGATCTGTTCGGCGAGATAGTCGGCGAACATGCCGGGCTTGGTCACGCTGATCCGGTACGATCCCGGTTCGACCAACCTGCCGAACGACCGCGGCGGCGTCGGGTTGTCGTTGCCGCCGCGATAGCGGACATGGATTTCGGGATAGGCGAACGAGCCGTCGCGCCGCGATTCCGGCGCGGGCGGCTTGCCCTTGGTGAGATAGGTGTCGAGGGCCGCTTTCAGCCGTTCGACCGATCCGGTGTAGAGTCGGTCGAGTTCCTGTACGATCTGTTCTGCTTGCGTCATCGTTCGCGGCTAAAGCCTGAAAATGACTCTGGCAAGACCGTCGGCGGCACGCGATCGCAGCGCCGGGCCGGAAATCAGGTGGCCGATGGCTTCACCTTCGGCTTTTTCGGCGCCGTCTTCTTTTTCTTGCGCGAAGCGACGAGTTTGGTCGCGCCGTAGGCAGCGCCCGCGACGGCAGCGGCGGTGCCGGCAACGATGGCAGCGGCTGTCTTCGGATTGGTCCTTGCGGCCTTCGCCGTCTTGCCCGCCGCCTTTTCGGTGGACTTCACGGTCTTGTTGACCGCTTTGGTCGCGCTCTTGCGCGCGGAACTTGCCGTTGCCTTCGCCTTCGAGGCCGCAGCCTTGCGGCGGCTGGTCGGCCCCGCGCTCTTCTTGGCCGGCGCTGGCTTCTTGGGCGGCGTTTTCGTGTCGGTCATGAATTGCTCCCGTTCTTTCAACGAAACAACCCATGGACCTCTGCGAGGTTCCCGCGGCCGGATCGGTGCCGGCCGCGGGAGCGGGGATCACATCTGGTCGAGCATATGTTCGGCCGAGCTGACCTTGAACTCGCCCGGTGCTTCGACATTCAGCTGTTCGACCACGCCGTCATTGACGACCATGGAATAGCGCTGGCCGCGCGTGCCGAGGCCGAAGCCGCTGCCGTCCATTTCCAGCCCCACAGCCTTGGCGAATTCGCCATTGCCGTCGGCGAGCATCGTGACCTTGCCATCCGCGCCGGCGCTCTTGCCCCATGCGCCCATGACGAACGCGTCGTTGACCGCGGTGCAGACGACTTCGTCGATACCGTGCGTCTTGAGGTCGTCGGCCTTTTCGATGAAACCGGGAAGGTGCTTGGCCGAACAGGTCGGCGTGAACGCGCCCGGCACGGAGAACAGCGCAACCTTCTTGCCCTTGAAATAATCGGCGCTGCTGACCTTGTCGGGGCCTTCTTCGGTCACCTTGACGAGCGTGGTATCGGGCAGGCGGTCGCCGGCTTTGATGGTCATTGGCTTGTTCTCCCTGAAATGGATCGGGTGTGTGGTCCGCGATAGCTTGGGCGCGCAGGCAATATTTTCAAGCGTGACGGATCGCGGTCGCGCCTCCTATGTTTGAACGGTGATGGCAACGACTCCGTATCTTACCGGCCAGTTTCTTCTCGCGATGCCCGGCATCGGCGATCCTCGCTTCGACCAGGCGGTGATCGCGATCTGCGCGCATGACGATAATGGTGCGCTCGGCATCGGCATCGGCGCCGCAATCGACGGACTGGGACTGCACGACGTGCTCGAACAGCTTGAAATCGATCCCGGCGAAGCACCCGACGCGCCCGTGCATTTCGGTGGGCCGGTCGAACCCCGGCGCGGCTTCATCCTGCATTCGAACGACTGGAGCGGCGCCGACACGGTCGATGTCGGGGGACGCTGGTCGTTATCGGCGACGATCGACGTGCTGCGCGAGATCGCGGAAGGCAAGGGGCCGAGCCGCTGGGTCGTCGCACTGGGCTATGCCGGCTGGGGTGAGGGCCAGCTCGACGAGGAAATGACTCGCCATGGCTGGTTCAACGTCACCGGCGACGAGGCGTTGCTTTACGATACGCCGGCCGAAAAGCGCTGGTCGAAGGGCTTTGCCGAAGCCGGAATCGATCCCAGCCTGCTCGCGAACAGCGCCGGGACCGCCTGACCGTCCGAAGGCGCGACCGAGATCCCAGGCGCCTTCAGCCAGGCGCCATCAGAAGGTCCAGGGAACGCGGATCGTGATGCCGATATCGGGCGAGTCTTCGGTTACGCCGACTTCGAACGACGTGTTGATCGATGACTGTTCGGTCACGCGGTAGGACATGCCGAACGAAAGCGAACCGACCTGAAGCGGCTTCGATTTTTCGATCGAGCCGCCGATTTCGGTCTGCGTGGGGAAGATATAGCTGTGCCGATAGGCGAGCGAATAGGAAAAGCGCGGGTTGAGTGCGAACCCGAATCCCAGGCTGCCGCTGATCGCGTCGCCGGGATCGACACGCCCGATATAGGCCCCGCCCACGTCCTTATTCACGTCGCGGGCGATATGCCAGAGATAGCTTCCGCTCGCGAAGATGACGACGGGGTCGGAGGGAAGCAGCATGTTGATGCCCGGCTGCACGCCCCAGAAGCCCGAACCGGTCGCGAGCCCGGTGGCCACGCCGAACTGATCGTACCCGATGTCGAACGGTCCGCGGCCGGTATCGCTCTTTACGCGGAGCGAACCGATGAAGATCGGGTCCTGGCCGTGCTGGCTGTTGAGCTGATAGCGCATCGCGAATTCGATATCGCCGATGCTGTTTCCGTCGAGGCTGATCGAACGCACGATCCCTTCGTCGCGTTGCTGCGCGACTTCGATCCGGTCATGGCGGTGGATCGCCGGCACGCGAACTTCCGCTTCGAAGCGGCTGGTGATGCCGTAGCGAGCCGTCAGCGTGTTGGCGATGGTGTCGCGCCGCGCCCGGCTGGCCTCGATCACGCCGATCTGGATTCCCGGAATGAGTTCGAACCCGCGGAATACCAGCCGGTCGGTGGCCGACTGCGTATATTCGAAGCTGGGATCGAGCACGAGTGTGCCGGCGGGCGTTAGGACACCCTGTTCCTGGGGCAGCGCGGCCGCCTGAATGCGCGTGTCGGGTTCGACATCGGGCACGTCGCCGACCGGTCGGTCGGGCATTGCCTGATCGGTTGTCCCCGAATCCTGCTGTGGCGATGCAGCGGGCGCGGGCGTGGTTTGCGGCAGGATGGACGGGGAGGGCAGGCCGCGCGCCTGCAACGTCGCCAGTTCGCCACCGTTCAATATCCGCTGCAACAGATCGAGCTGATGCTGTTGCGATTGGATCGTTCGCTGCTGCGCGTCGATCTGCTCTTGCTGTTTGGAAATCTGTGCCTTCAGGAGCTCGATTTGCTTAGCCACGTCCTGAGCGTGCGCTGCGGGTGTTCCCGCCGTAACCGACAACGTCGCGACCACCCACAAAGCGGTCGCGCCCCGAATTGCAGAACACTTCGCCATCTTCGGTTCCCCCTCTTCTATTTTTCTGATGTCAGGCGACGAGTTGCGCTTCGCCGACGGTATCTTCTGGAAAATCGAACCCCGCTAGCTCACCCAGATGTTCGGGGGCGAGGATGCGTGCCCGGTTCGGTGCGTCGAGCGCGATCAGCCCCCGACGGACGAGTTCGGACATCGTCCGGCTGACGGTGTGCATCGTCAGGCCCAGATAATCGGCGATGTCGACGCGGGGCATGGGCAGGCACAGCAAGGTGCCGCAATTCAGGCGCCGGGCCAGCGCGAGCAGAAACCCGGCGACGCGTTCAAGTGCTGTGGGCAGCCCGAGCAGCGCGATGCTCTGATGCGCGGCGGCCAACGCGCTTTCCAGCGCGGGATGCTCGCCGTTTACCGCCGTCGGAACACCGCCCATGCGCAATGAAAGATCGCTGAGGTCGTGCCGGAACAATTGCGATGGAACCAGCGCTTCGGCGCAACTCTGTCGCATGCCCCATTCGAGGCCGACGACATCGCCGGGGAAGGCAAATCCGATGATCTGTCGTCTGCCGTCGCTGTGATACTGGCAAACGCGGACCGCGCCGTGGACGACTTCATACCAGCAAGTCGCACTTTCGCCCTGCGGGACGATGGTCTCGTCTCGCATGAACTTTTGCACATTGCGGATTTCCGAAAAGAGCAGCGTGCTCTCGGCCATAATTCCTGTCCCGTAACAACCTGACCTTGTACGCGGTACATCAAGGCACGGCCTGCTATTGCAGTGCCGCAGTAGGAATCACGACCCAGGAGTCCCCGCCCCGGCATGTCTGGCCGAAGCGTTGTGGGGTATAGCGCTGCCGATACTGGTGGTTGAGTCCGTAAAGATACGGATTTGACTCGATCAGGATAATTTCTTGCCCGAAACGATGATCGCGGGCTGCAATCCTCTTGTACGAATAGATTGCGCTAACACTTTCGTCTTCTGAGTTCAGATTATTAGAAAATGGTAATATAAGGCAATCTCTATTTTGACAGATCGCAAATGGGCCGGGCCGGGTAGGCCGTAGAGTATGTTTTGCGAGCCACTGTGAATTGGGGGATGCCATGACGTTTCTGTCGCGAGGCGAGGACACGCCAGCATATCAAGAGGTTCTCAGGGCCGCGCTTCCAGCGACATGGAAACTGGCTCGGCATACAGCAGCGAGGCGGGGCGGGCCGGGATGGCCTTTCGTGCCTGCGCCGCCGCATGTCGTGGCCGCGACGGATATAGCGTCACAAACCGGGATCGAGCCACAGATCGACGGACCGAGCGGTCGTCCCCGGGTTCGTGATCGCAAGGCGAGCAGGCTGGTGCATGTGGTGATCGACGACGCGGCGCTGATGTCGCGCGCGGTCGGCAAGCTGGCCGCGAGCGGTTTCAAGGTACAACGCTGGCGGAGCGCCGAGGCCATGTTGCGCGTCGTTCGATCCGTGGCGCCGGGATGTCTTTTGCTCGACGGGCGTGCGCCCGGCCATGAAGGTCTCGCCGTTCAACAGCAACTGATCGAATGGGGGCTGATGCCGCCGATCGTAATGCTGACGAGCCAGGGCGATGTGCAGAGCGCAGTGCAGGCCGTGAAATCGGGCCTGGTCGAGATTCTCGAAGAACCCTTCGAGCTTGCTGCCCTGAAAGAAGCGGTGGACCGCGCGTTCGCGGCGATGGATATTCTTGTCGATCTCGAGCGCGACCGGATCGAGGCGCAGCGGCTGCTGGGGCGGCTGACGGCGCGCGAACTGGACGTGCTTCAAGGACTGACCGACGGCCTTCCGAACAAGTCGATCGCCTATGACCTGGGGATCAGTCCGCGCACGGTGGAGGTGTACCGCGCCAACATCATGGAAAAGTTGGAGGCGCGCAGCCTGTCTGCTGTACTGCGGGTCGCATTTGCAGCGCGGCTGCAATAACGCCGAACAGTCGCACAAGCCGCTCCCAGCAATATGGGATGATCGCGCTTCTTACGCGACGTCGCGACGTCACGCGGAACCATCTGTCGGTTAAAGAGTTTGGCTTGCTTGCGGTGCGGTCGACGAATCGATTTGCACGGTGAGGGGCCCAATTTTCATTTTCTCCTCAACCGAATGATATGTGCGGGTCGTTTCTGGACGCTCAGCGCGTTTCGCGTCGATGAGTTGGCTTGCCTATGTCGATTGTCGTCGCCAATGTGCGGCCGTTGGACCAGCCCAACGCGTTTGATGAGTAAGGTGTTTGCAGCTTCCTCCATCCCTGTTGACCTATTTCGAACAGAGCAGCGTGGCGCTGTCGATCGCCGATGTCGGCGACGACAATCCGTTGCTGGTGGTGAATGCGCGGTTTGAGGAGCTGACCGGATATTCGCGTGACGAGGTTGTTAGCCGGAACTGCCGCTTCCTGCAGGGCGAGGCCGATGACGCGGAAGCGCGGAGCCGGATCAGGCAGTTTCTGCGATCCGAGCGCCAGCCGAATGTGCGCACCACGCTGGTGAATTTCCGCAAGGACGGCCGGCCGTTCGTCAACCTGCTTTACATGTCCAAACTGCGTATGGGCGGCGAAGTCGCCTGCATTTTTGCCTCCCAGTTCGACGTCAGCCGCAGCAATGCGGAGGAACTGGAGGCGTATGACACCAAGCTCGACCATGCGCTCAAGACGATGTCGCCCGGCATCGACGATACCGGCGCGATTCTTCAAGGATCTCTAACGATGATTGCCAATACCGCAGCGACGGTCGCCCAGGCGCGACTGACGCTCGAATCGGTCGGGCCGAATGGCGGCCGCGAGGTTCGGGAGCCGCTCATTTGATGGACGATAGCGAACCTAGCATTCCTATCGTCGGAATCGGCGCCTCCGCGGGCGGCCTGGAGGCGCTTCGCGAAATGGTCTCATCGGTGCAGGGCCGCTGCGGCATGGCGTTCGTCGTCGTCCAGCACCTCGATCCCAATCACGAGAGCATGCTGGCGCAACTTCTCGACCGGCACACCGCGCTCGATGTGCTGCAGTGCGAGGGCGGTGAGAAGCTTGAGGCTGAAAACGTCTATATCATTCCGCCCGGTCACGGGCTGGCGGTGAAGGACGGGCACCTGCAACTGACCGAGTTCGAACAACCGCGCGGGTTGCGCCGCCCGATCGACGATTTCTTCATCTCGCTTGCACAGGACCAGGAAGCGAATGCGGCCTGCGTGATCCTGTCGGGTACGGGGGCGGACGGCACGACCGGGCTTCGCGCGATCAAGGAACATGGTGGTGTGTGCGTGGTGCAGGAACCCGATACCGCGCGCTATGACGGCATGCCGCTTTCGGCGGTGGCGACGGGTCTGGTCGATTTCGTGAAGGAACCCGCGGCGATCGTCGATTGCCTCAGCGGGTTCTTCGCGCGTGTCATCGAAGGCGGCGCGGATGAGGCAGAGGCAGAGGTCGTCGCCGACCATGTCGATGAGCTCTGCAAGGTCCTGCGCGATGCGACCGGGCACGATTTTTCTGGTTACAAGCGTTCGACGCTGGTCCGCCGGATCGAGCGGCGCATGAACGTGCTCAACATCGAAACGGGTCGCGCCTATCTGAGCCGCGTGAAGACCGACGAGGCGGAATGCCACGCGCTGCTCCGCGATCTGCTGATCAACGTCACGCGCTTCTTTCGCGACGCCGAAGCGTTCGAGGTGTTGCGCAAGGAGGTTATCGAAAAGCTAGTCGACGACGCGCCCAAGGGTCGCGAATTGCGGATCTGGGTGCCGGGATGTTCGAGCGGCGAAGAGGCCTATTCGATCGCAATGCTGTTCGCCGAGGCAGTGCGCCAGAGCGAAAAATCGATCAACGTGCAAGTATTCGCCACCGACATCGACGAACGGATGCTCGATATCGCGCGCGGCGGGACCTATCCGTCGGCGGCATTGGGCGATATTCCATATGCGCTGCGTGAGCGTTACACGACGCCGCACACCGATCGCTTCACCATTGCAACCGCGATCCGCGACATGGTCCGCTTTTCCAACCATTCGGTGGTCAAGGACCCGCCATTTTCGCGCGTCGATCTGGTGTCGTGCCGGAACCTGCTGATCTATTTCGGCGACAAGCTTCAGCAATCGGTGCTGCCGCTGCTGCACTATGCCATCCGGCCCGAGGGATTTCTGTTCCTGGGACCGTCGGAAAGCGTCGGCCGTTTCGAAAGCCTGTTTCCCCCTGTCGATCAGCAATCGCGGATTTTCCAACGCGCACCCGGCGCTCCGAAATATCCGATCGACCTTCCGTCGGGCCTCTCGCAACGCAGCGAGAAGTCTTCGCGGTCGGGCGATTCCGGTCGCCGGAACATGCAGGAGGACGTGGCGACACGCCGACTGGTCGAGCGATACGCGCCGCCCAGCATGGTGCTCGACCAGGAAGGGTCGATCATCGAGGCCTATGGCCGATTGGCGCGCTATTTCGAATTTCCCGTTACCCGCGTCGGCGGATCGAGCGCGATAACGCTGGCGCGGCCGGGGCTGCGAAACGCGCTGGGAAGGCTGCTTCGCGAGTGCCGAAGTTCGGGAAAGCGCGTGGTCGCACGCGATGTCGAGGTCGTGTCCGAGTTCGGAATGCAGCGGGTCGATGCGATCTGCGATCCGCTGGCGGACCGGACATTCCTGCTCGTGCTGCGCGATTCGGCGCCGTTCGAAACCGATTTCGAGCCCGACGCGCATGAAATTCGCGATGCCGATCAGGATGCCGATGCGCTCGAAGACGAGCTTCGGGTAACCCGGCATCGGCTGCGTTCGACCGTCGAGGAACTGGAGACCGCGAACGAGGAGCTGAAGAGCTCCAACGAAGAAATGATGTCGATGAACGAGGAGCTTCAATCGACCAACGAGGAGCTTTCGACGGTCAATGACGAGCTGAAGAACAAGATCGACCAGCTGACCATTGCCAATTCCGACCTCCGCAATTTCTTCGATTCGACCGAACTGGCGGTGGTCGTGCTCGACGCGAACCTCAACATCCGCAGCTATACCGAAGCGGCCAAGCCGGTCTTTCCATTCCAGCCGGGCGACCGGGGGCGCCCGCTCGCCGACGTGTCCACCCGGCTCGATACCGACAGCTATCTCGCCGATGCGCGCTCGGTCGCCAATGGCGGCCCGGCGGTGCACCACCGCGTCAATTTGCGCGATGGCGATAGGACCTATTCGCTGAAGATCGTGCCCTATCAGACGCAGAAGGGGGAAACCGAGGGCGCGATCCTGATGCTGACCGACATCACCGATGCGCTGTCGCTAGAGCGCAAGCTGGAGCGCGAGCGCGAACGGTTGTCGATGGCAATCCATGCCGGCGGGATCGGGATATGGGAATATCATGTCGATACCGGCGAAACCGTGCTCGATGACGCCGAGCGCCGGATACTGGGCCTGTCATCCGACACGCCGCACGATATCCAGTGGCAGCTGAACCGGGTATTCGACGAGGATCGTCCGGCCGTCGAGGCGTCCCTGCGCAAGGCGGTCGCCGGCGAAGGCGACTTCGAAGCCTCGTTCCGGGTTCAGACCCAGTATGGCGAGACGCGCTACATAAAGGGCTTTGGCCGGCTGGTCGCCGATAGCGATCCGCGCCGCATCGTCGGAATGTCGATCGACGTGACGCCGGAAAACACGCTCGCCGAAACGCGCGCGCTGATGCTGCGCGAGATGAACCACCGGGTGAAGAACCTCTTTGCCATTATCGGCGGGATGATCTCCGCAGGCGCGCGGTCGCACGACGATGTGAGGGAATTCGCCAACGAAATGCGCGAGCGTATCGCGGGGCTGGGTCGCGCACATTCGCTGGCTTCGACCGATGCCGACGTTCCCGCCATCGGACTTGATACGCTGATCGAGACGACGCTCGAGCCGTACCGCGACCATGCGCAGATCGATATTTCCGGGCCGGACGTCGCGGTCGAGCGACAACATCTGTCGCCGATGGCGCTGCTGCTTCACGAATGGGCGACCAATGCCGTCAAATACGGTTCGCTGCGTAACGGCGACGGTCGGCTGGATATCAGCTGGGCCGCTGAAGACGGTGAGATTCGTCTGGTCTGGAACGAAAAGAATGCCGAGCCGATCCCCGAACCGCCACGCAGCGGGTTCGGCAGCTTGCTGGTCGAAACCTCGGCGCGCCAGCTCGGTGCGAAGGTCGAGCGGAAGGTGATGGATTGCGAACTTCGTCTTGCGCTTCACATCCCGGCCGAGAAGTTCGCGCATGGATAAGACCGTTCTCCTCGTCGAAGACGAGATGCTGATCGCGCTCGATCTCGAGGACATCGTGACCGCAGCGGGCCTTTCCGTGGACGGTCCATATGCGCGGGTCGCGGACGCGACCGAGGCCTTGAAGCGGCAGGTTCCCGCTTGCGCGATCCTCGACGTACAGCTTCTGGACGGAGAGGTTTTCCCGGTTGCCGAAAAGCTCGCCGAGCTGTCGGTGCCGATGATCTTTCATTCCGGGCACGCGATCGAAAAGGAAATCCGCAAGCGTTTTCCCGATGCCGATTTCTGTTCCAAGCCGAGCACGCCGTCCGACCTGACGTCTAAGCTGAAGCTGGCCTTCGGCGAATGCATGCCGGACGCTAACTGACCGCGTTGATCGAGCACGGGCTTTCGTCGGCCACAGTCTTTGCTTCGTAAGATTGCGTTTATCCTCGTCGCGTATCTGCGGTCCTGCGTGGGGAAGTAACGGGAAGCGTTTGTGGAAATTTCGGTTGATCTGAATCTGGTGGTCTTCGGCCTGCTCAGCGCCTTGGCCATCGTCAGCGGATTGATCCACATGGCGCTTCGCAAAGGGTCGGCGCTCGCCTGGCTGGCGGCGACGATGGTCTGCGTCAGTACCGAAACGCTGGTGTTGCGCTATGCTTCGCACTCAACGCTGGGTGTCGCGGCGATCAGCCTTCTGGTGCCCGCGGCATATCTGTGCGCGTCACAGGCGATCCGGCTGAGCATGGGCGCCGGTGTGACGAGCCGCCGCCTGGTCGCCATCGCCGCCGTGCTGACCGGACTGTCGCTGGTGCTGCTTGCGGTCGACGCCGTTCCTTTCGTCCAATGTCTTCCGTTCCAGCTTGCCGGTGTCGTCATGTTCCTCGATGCCGTCCTGGCGCTTGCGCGACAAAAGCGGCGCGGCGTGCTGGGCAACGGTCTGCTGGTGCTGTGCTGCTGTTCGATGACGGGGATTGCGATCCGCATTCCGATGTTTCCGCTGTTGCTCGGCCAGCCGACACCGTTTCCGATCATGTCGGCAGAGACGTTCGAGCGTGTCTTCGTAAATTCGCTCGGCGTGCTGACGACGGGGCTCGCGCTGTTCATCATCGCGCGGATCGTGGCCAATGAAATGGCGAGCTATCGCTACCGTTCGGAACGCGATGACCTGACCGGCCTGCTCAATCGCCGGATGCTCGGCGGCATGCTCGACCGTCCGGCAGCGACCGCGGGGGCCGTGGTCATGTGCGACATCGATCGGTTCAAGACGATCAACGACCGGTTCGGCCACCATGTCGGAGACGAGGTCATCCAGTCCTTCGCCGCTATCCTGAAGGGACATGCCGGGCATGTCGGCCGCGTCGGCGGAGAGGAATTTGCCCTGTTGCTGTTCGGCGCCAGCTCGCAGGAGGCGGGCGAGACGGCAGACGCAATCCGCTGTCGCTTTCAGCAATTCCAACACCCGGCCGTCGGCGAGGCCGGTACGCTGAGTGCAAGTTTCGGGGTCGCCGCATTCGATACCGGCGCGAGCGTGCGCAGCGCGATGCGGCAGGCGGACAAGGCACTCTATGCCGCGAAGCGCACCGGTCGCAACCGCGTCTGTATCGCGCCTGATGAAGCGACGGTCCGGCGCGGGATGCAGCACGCGGCCTGACGCGGCGACCTCGCACGCGCCTGCCGATGGCGACCGGCTAAGCCGGGATCAGCTTCCGCCCTTGCGCGGCTTGCGCTTCGCTTTCGCGTCGAACCGCCCGCGCGGACCGGGCGAGCGCGGCTTGTGTCTGTCGGCGCGGAATTTCGTCGGTTTGCCCGAATGATGGCGGCGTGCAGCCTCGCGCGGGCCATCGGACGGTTCGATATGAACGCTGTCCTCACCGCTTTCATCCTTCGCCGTGCGGGCGAGCGCGGCGTTGAACTTGTCGGCGATCGCGCTGGGAACCTGAAAATGGGTCTCGTTGGCGCCGATGCGGATCGCGCCGACCTCGTTGCGGGTGATATGGCCGCGCCGGCATAGCAGCGGGAGCAACCAGCGCGGATCGGCATTCTGCCTGCGCCCGATATCGAGGCGGAACCAGACGACGTCCTCGAATCCCGGCCGGTGCCGTTCCTTCTGCGCCGCGCGGCGGGCCTCTGGCGTGTTTTCGATCAATTCTTCGGGCTGCGGCATCGCTGCGCGGTGCGCGCGAACGAGCGCCGCCGCGATATCGGCCGGGGTCCGCTCTGCGAGCAGGCGTTCGGCAAGGGCGCGGTCTTCCTCGTCGAATTCGACGGGGCGGAGCAGGTCGGCAAGCAGGCGCTCGCGATCCTGTGCGCGGATCGCTTCGGGTGTCGGGGCATCGATCCAGTCGGCCTTGATCCGCGCGCCGCGCAGCATCGATTCGACCCGCTTGCGGCGGGGATAGGGGACGATCAGTACCGCCGTACCCTTTTTGCCGGCGCGGCCGGTGCGGCCCGAGCGATGCTGCAAGGTTTCGGCATCGCGCGGAATTTCGACATGGATGACGAGGCTGAGGCTGGGCAGGTCGATCCCGCGCGCCGCCACATCGGTCGCGACGCAGACGCGTGCACGGCGATCGCGCAGCGCCTGAAGCGCCTGGTTGCGCTCCGACTGCGAATGCTCGCCCGACAGCGCGACGGCGGCAAAACCGCGTTCCTGCAACGTGGCGTGAAGGCGGCGGACATTGTCGCGCGTGGCGCAGAACAGGATCGCGGTTTCGGCTTCGTGAAAGCGCAGCAGATTGATCGCGGCGGCGTCGATCTCGGCCGGAGAAACGGTGACCGCCTGAAAGTCGATATCGCCGTGCCCGCGATCATCGCCCGCGGTCGAGATGCGCAGGGCGTCGCGCTGATAGCGCCTGGCGAGCGCGACGATCGGCTTGGGCATCGTGGCGGAGAACAGCAGCGTCCGCCGGCCCTCTGGCGTGGCATCGAGAATTTCCTCGAGATCGTCGCGAAAGCCCATGTCGAGCATCTCGTCGGCTTCATCGAGCACGACCGCGGCCGTCGAGGAGAGGTCGAGCGCTCCGCGTTCGAGATGGTCGCGAAGCCGCCCCGGCGTTCCGACCACGATGTGCGCGCCGCCGCGAAGTGCGCGCCGTTCGCGCGAAGCATCCATCCCGCCGACACAGGTCGCCATCCGCGCGCCGGCCTTTGCATAGAGCCAGTCGAGTTCGCGGCTGACCTGCAACGCGAGTTCGCGGGTCGGCGCGATAATCAGCGCGAGCGGCGCCTGCGCGGGGGCGGAGAAGCGATCGAGAAGCCCGTCGGCCAGCGAAAGTCCGAACGCGATGGTCTTGCCCGAGCCGGTTCGAGCCGAAACGATCAGGTCGCGGTCGCGGGCTTCGGGGGCCAGAACGGCGCTCTGTACGCTGGTGGCGTCGGTATAGCCACGCTCGGCAAGTGCATCGCCGAGGACGGACGGCAGGGAAGGAAAGGTCATGGTGCTCGCGAATTGGCCGGGCCGCAAGAACGGCGGGCGAGGTATGGATTGTTACTGGCACCGCTCGCATCCGTCCATGGGCGGAGCGCTGCGGCGTGCTCGGCCGCTCGAACCGGCGGCTTCGCGTCGCGCTATACAGCGTCGGATGCGTTTTGGCTTCAATTGTTTTTGTGCGCCTGCGTCGCCCTGGATAGCGCCGGCGCAGGACGCCGGACCCGCCATGCCAAAGGCCGACATGCGAAGGTTGGGAAATTGTAACCCCAACGCGACCGCCAGCCAATCTATAGAACGCTAGACCGGTTCACGTGCAATGGTTGCACGACAACGGAGAAAGCTCGTGAACAAGTTTATGAAATTCCTGCCGGTTGCCGTCGCGATGGCAGCGGTTCCGTTCGCCGTTCAGGCGCAGCAGCCCGCAGCCAAGATCAGCAAGGCGCAGGCCGAAGCCATCGCGCTGAAGGCAGCGCCCGGCAAGATCGTCGAATCCGACTATGAGAAGGAAGATGGCAGCTGGCGCTATTCGTTCGACATCCGCCAGGGACAGCGCATTCACGAGGTCGGCGTGGATGCCTTCACCGGCAAGATCGTCGAAAGCAGCTATGAAACCGCTGGCGACAAGGACTGACGGCGGCGCATGCGCATCCTGATTGCAGAGGATGACGCCGAAACGGCTGGGTTCGTCGAGCGAGGGCTCGGCGAACTTGGCCATAATGTCGTTATCGCAGGAAATGGCGAGGATGCGCTCCATCTCGGCCTGACCGAGGATTTCGACCTTCTGATCCTCGACCGCATGATGCCGGGGCTCGACGGCCTGTCGGTGCTGAAACGCCTGCGTGCCGCCGACATCACGATACCGGCGTTGATGCTGACCGCGCTCGGCCGCATCGAGGATCGCGTGGCCGGTCTCGATACCGGGGCGGACGACTATCTGGTCAAGCCCTTCGCCTTCAGCGAACTCGCCGCGCGTGTTCACGCGCTCGGCCGACGACGGACGCCGCAGGCGATGGAGACGCGGTTCAAGGCCGGGCCGGTCGAGATGGATCTGCTGTCGCGGGAAGTGCACCGAGACGGAAAGTCCATCCTGTTGCAGCCCAAGGAGTTTCGGCTGCTCGAGGAACTGATGCGCCACGCAGGCGAATATGTGACGCGGACGATGCTTCTCGAGAGGGTCTGGGATTTTCATTTCGATCCGCAGACCAAGATCGTCGAGACGCATATCAGCCGGCTGCGCTCGAAGCTCAACGAGGGCGATCTGCCCGATGTCATCGAGACCGAGCGCGGTGTCGGATACAGGATACGCACTGCGTGAGGGCGCTGTTCAACAGCGCGGCCTATCGTATCGCCTTTGCTTCCTCGCTGGCCTTCGCGCTGGCGACGGCATTGATGGGCATCGCGGTGTTCTACGCCGCGCACGCCGCCTTTACCCGGCAGATGGAAGCGAGCATCGAACAGGCTATTGCCGGCCTGACCGCCGAACTGCGGGACGAAGGCGTGCAAGGCGTGAAGGAGGCCGTGCATAGCCGCGAATCGGGCGGCCCCAATGCGCTCGGCTACGCCGTGTTCGATGCTGCCGGGCACCGGGTTGAGGGGGCGCTCGATACGCCGATGCCCGATCTCGGCTGGTCGGATATCACCTTCAACGATCCCGTCGAGGGACCGGACCCGGCACGGGCGAAGACGGTGGAGCTTCGCCACGGGTATCGCCTGACGGTGGCCGCCGACAAGGAACCGCTCGAGGCGATCGACGCCACGATCCTGACGATATTCGGCGTCGCGTTTCTGGCGCTGCTTCTGATCGGTCTGATCGGTGCGCTCGTGCTGGGCGCGTATCTTCGTCGTCGTCTGAGGCGGATCGAAGCCACGGCGGGGGCGATCGCGGGCGGCGATCTGAGCCAGCGCATGTCGGTGGGTCCGCGCGACGACGAATTCGACCGCGTGGCGGCATCGCTGAACGCGATGCTCGACCGCATTGCCGGGCTGATCGACAATCTGCGCCAGGTGACGAGCGATCTGGCTCATGACCTTCGCACGCCGTTGATGCGGCTGCGCAATCGGCTTGAGGCGCTACACGGGCCGAGCGAAGACGACATACGCGCACAGCGTATCGACGAGGCTGTCGAACGCGCCGATGAGGTTCTGAAGCTTTTCGACGCCATCTTGCGGATTTCCGAGCTCGAAGAAGGAAATCTGCGCCGCAATTTCTCATCCGTCGATCTCGTCGCGCTGCTCACCGACATTGGTGAGGCGCACGAGCCGCTAGCCGAGGATAGCGGGCGAACGCTGACGGTTCGGATCGATACCATGGCGACGATCGATGGCGACCGCGACCTGTTGGCGCAGGCGCTGGTCAATCTGATCGAAAACGCGCTGCGACACACGCCGACCGGCAGCACGATCGAAATTGGCGTGCGACGCGAAGCGGGGCGACCGGTCCTGTTCGTAGCAGATGACGGCCCCGGTATTCCCGCCCATGAGCGCGCCCGCGTCGTCCAGCGCTTCGTCCGCCTGGAAGCGTCACGCTCCACCCCCGGCAATGGACTGGGCCTCAGCCTTGCCGCTGCGATCGCTGCCGCGCACCGCGCCGATCTGCGGTTGAGCGACCGGGAGCCGGGCCTGGAGGCGGCAATTCTGTTCCCCGAGGAGAAGGCATGACCCTGCACAGGGCGATCATACCCGCGGCGCTGCTGCTGTCGGGCTGCGCGGCGTACACGCCCCATCCGCTCGATTCGGCGCCGGCAATGCTTTCGCCGCCGTCCGCGGCGGTGCTGGAGGCGAAGGCGGATGCGATCCGGCGACCGTGGCTGAAGCCCGTCGACCTCGACCTGTCGAAGCCGCTGACGCCGGACGCGATCGCGACGCTTGCGGTCATCAACAATCCCGACCTGAAGGCGCAGCGCGTCCGCGCCGGCGTTTCGGATGCGCAGGTGTTCGCGGCAGGACTGCTCCCCGACCCATCGGTCAGCCTCGGCGCGAACAAGGTGATTACCGGCCCCGATCCGTTCGTCGACCTGACCAGTGCGCTCGGCCTCGACATCAACGCGCTCCGCACGCGGGGCGTAACGCGTGCAAAGGCGCGTGCCGACGCGCGCAAGGTGCGGCTCGATCTCGCATGGGCCGAATGGCAGACCGCCGGAAAGGCGCGCTTGCAGGCCGCGAAGATCGAGGGGCTGGCGCAGATCGTGGCACTCGACAAGGCCTCGAACGAGGTTGCGCAGTCGCTCCTGTCGCGCCTTCAGAAAGCGGCCGGACGCGGCGATGTTGCGGGCGACCGGTTGCAGGCTGCGCGCGTCGCCGCGGTCAATGCCGCCGATGCGCTTCGCAAGGCGCAAAGCAATCTGGTCGCGGCACAGGAACAGCTCGATCAACTGCTCGGCTTTCCGCCGGGGACCTCGGTCGGGCTGGCGTCGATACGATTGCCCGGACCGCCGC
Source organism: Stakelama marina (assembly GCF_018122655.1). Lineage (GTDB taxonomy): Bacteria > Pseudomonadota > Alphaproteobacteria > Sphingomonadales > Sphingomonadaceae > Sphingomonas > Sphingomonas marina. The sequence continues at coordinate 959,694 of NZ_JAGRQC010000001.1, read as the reverse complement.
CGGCGGTCGAAACGCTATTCGCGCTGGCGCGCGACAGCCGCACCGATCTCGCCGCGCTACGGGCGGGATACCAGTCGCAGGAAGCGGCGGTGCACAAGGCGGTGCTCGATCAGTTCCCTACGCTCAACCTGACGATCAACGCCAATCGCGATTCGGCGGGCAATTTCCTGCTCGGACCGGCGGTCGATTTCACGCTGCCGCTATGGAACCGGAACCGTGGCGGGATCGCGGTAGAGCGGGCGACGCGAGCGGCGCTCAAGGCCGAATATGATGCCCGGCTGTTCCAGACGCGCGCCGATATCGGCGCTGCGGTGGCGGGCATTCGCGTGGCGCGGCAACAACTGGCCGATGCGCAGAAGCGATTGCCGGAAATCCGCCATTACGCAGAGGCGACACGCCGCGCCGCCAATCGCGGCGATCTTTCGCTCGAAACGGCGCTGAACGCCGAACAGGCGCTGCGCGACCGCGAAACGCTGATCGCGCAAAGCGAAAACGACATCGTCCAACAGATGATTGCGCTCGAAATGCTTACGGGCGCGCCAAGGGAGGCATGGCCGCAATGAACCGACCGTTTGCATTTTGCTGTCTGCTGACGCTCGCCGCATGTTCGGGCGGCGGCGGGGGCCAGAGCAATTCCACCGCTCCGGTGGCGCTCGTGTCGCTCGGCGCCGCGACCAAGCAGGCTGTCGGCCAGCAAACGACGCTCTACGGCGCGGTCGAGCAGGGAGCGGAGGCGCAATATACGCTTTCGGCACCGGCCGAAGCGGTGGTCGCCAGCGTGCCCGCGCCCGCCGGCACCCCGGTCAAACGGGGTCAGCTGATCGTCCGGTTGCGACCCAGCCCGTCGACCCGCGCACAGCTTATGCAGGCGCGCAGCGATTATCAGGCGGCCAGCCAGGCGCTGGCGCGGGCCAAGCGGCTGCGCAGCGACGGTCTGGCGAGCGACGCCGATGTCGAAAGCGCCCGCAAGACCGCGCAGAGCGCACAGGCGATGCTCAACAGTCTGCAGAGCCAGACCAACGGCCTTGCGCTGCGGGCGCAAGGAAGCGGCTATGTTCAGTCGGTTGCCGTCAATCCCGGCAACCTTGTTTCGGCCGGCACGACCGTCGCGACGATTTCGCGCCTCGGTACGCTGCGCGCACGGTTCGGTATCGATCCGGCTGCGGCGAAGAAATTGTCACCGCAGGAATCGCTCCGCGTAACGCCGAGCGAGGGCGGGGCACCGTTCAGCGCCCGCATCCTGTCGGTGGATCCCACCGTCGATCCGCAGACGCGCCTCGCCTCGGTCTATGTCAGCGTGCCATCCGGTCAGGGCATGGGGCCGGGGCAGACGCTGACCGCAACCGTGCCCGTAACGACCGCCACGGGTGCGGTCACCGTTCCCTATGAGGCGCTGCTCAACGATGGCGGGCAGCCCTATGTCTATGTCGTCAAGAACGGCGTCGCACACCGTCATGACGTCATCACCGGCCCGGCAGGCAATATCCGCGTCGCAATCGAAAAGGGCGTATCGGCGGGCGACAAGGTGGTGACTGCCGGCGGGACCGGTGTCGAGGACGGGATGAAGGTCCGTACCAGCGACAAGAAGGCGCGCACCAAGTGAAGTCTCGCCTTTCCCGCCATGCCCGCGCGCTATGGCTCGCGATGATCCTGCTGACGCTTGGCGGCGTTTTCGGCGCGATGAAACTGCCCGTCAGCCTGTTTCCGCACATCGCCTATCCGCGCGTCGTCGTTTCGATCGACGCGGGCGAACGCGATGCCGCGCAGATGGAAGCATCGATCACGCGGCCGATGGAGATCGCGCTGCGCTCGGTACGCGGCGTAACGCGCATCCGCTCGACGACGAGCCGCGGCTCGGCCGAGATTCAGCTGAACTTCAACTGGGGCCACAACATGCCCGAGGCGCTGCTGGCGGTGCAGGGGGCGATTTCGGAAATCCGACCCGACCTGCCGTCGGGCGTCAGCTACAATGCGTGGCGGGCCGATCCGACGATCTTTCCGGTCTATGGCATCGCACTGACCTCTCCGACGCTCGACCAGGAAGCGCTTCGCCAGCTTGCCGTGCTGAAGGTGCGACCGGCACTGACCGGGATCACCGGGGTAGCGGCGGTCGATGTGCTGGGCGGCTCCGCGCGAACCTTCGAAGTGGATATCGACCCCGGAAAGCTTACCGCGCTGGGCCTGAGTCCCGATGACGTCAGCACGGCGCTTGGCAAGGCGAACGTCGTTCGCGGTGCCGGCCGGTTGCAGGACCGCCATCGCCTCTATCTGCTGCTGGTCCAGAATCGTCTGAAGGATGCGCGCGACATTGCCGCGACGACGATCCGGGCGGCCAGCGCGCAGGGCGGCGGATTGGTGACTGTGGGAGATATTGCCACGGTGCGTTCGGCATCGGTGCCGAACTATACGCTGGTCACCTCCAACGGCCAGAACGCCGTTCTGGTGAATGTGCGCCAGACCTTTACCGGCGACACGGTACAGGTGGCCAATTCGGTCGCGGCGAAGATGAAGACGCTCGGCCTGCCGCCCAGCGTCAAGGTCACGCCCTTCTACGATCAGTCGCAACTCGTCACCGGCGCGGCCAACGCGGTCCGCGATGCGATCCTGCTGGGCGCGGTCCTGGCGGGGATCGTGCTGTTCGTTTTCCTGCGCTCGTTCCGCCTGATGGCGATCACCGCGGCCGTTCTGCCGGCGGTGCTCGCCGGGACCTGCGTCATCCTGTTCGCGCTCGGCATGCATTTCGACATGATGACGCTGGGCGGTATGGCGGCGGCGGTCGGCCTCATCATCGACGATGCGGTGGTGATGCTCGAACATATGATGCGGCGCATGCAGGAGGGCGAGGCGACCGATCCGCCGGGCCTGCTTTCGGCGGCGGCGGAGATGGGCAAGCCGCTGTTCGGATCGACCGGCGCGACGATCGTCGTGTTCCTCCCGCTCGCCTTTATCTCTGGCGTCACGGGCGGGTTCTTCAAGGCGCTGGCGGTGACGATGGTCGCCGCGCTCGCGATCTCGCTGATCTATGCGCGGTTCATGATTCCGCTGGTTTCCGCGCACTGGCTGAAGCCAAAGGACGCCGAGGCGGCAGAGAATGCCGGCGGTTTCATGGGGCGTCTCAGCCGGGCTTACGAAAGCCTTTTCGACAAGGCGTTCATCCGTCCGGCGATCGTCGTCGCCATTGTCGGCATCGGCCTCGCCGGGGCAGGCTATTATTCCTACAAGCACGTCCCGTCCGGTTTCATGCCGAAAATGGACGAGGGGGGCTTCATCCTCGACTACAAGGCGCAGCCGGGCGCCGCGTTGACCGATACCAATCGGCTGCTCAAGCAGGTCGAACAGATCATTCAGGCCAATCCGGCAGTCCAGAGTTATTCTCGGCGCACCGGTGTCCAACTGGGTGGCGGCCTGACCGAGGCGGACGAGGGCGATTATTTCATCCGGCTGAAAAGCGGATCGCGCAAGCCGATCTGGCAGGTGATGAGCGAAATTCGCGATCAGATAAACAGCCAGGTTCCGGGGCTTGAGATCGAAACCGCGCAGTTGATGGAAGATCTGATCGGCGATCTGACGGCGGTTCCGCAGCCGATCGAGATCAAGCTGTTCGGCGATAATCCGCAACAGCTTGCCAGCGCCGCCAGAAAGGTCGGCAGCGAAATCTCGAAAATTCAGGGCGTCGGCGAAGTGGTCGATGGACTGCGCGTCGCGGGTGACGCCATCGGTGTGAAGGTCAATCCCGGCGCCGCGTTGCAGCAAGGGCTTGATCCCGACGCCGTCGCCAATCAGTTGGAAGCGCTGGTCGGCGGAACGCAATCGACACAGGTGCGCGTCGGCGAACAGATGATCGGCGTGCGCGTGCGCGGCCCAGCCGATATGCGGCAACGTGCGAGCCAGATCGCCGACCTGCCGATCACCGCGCCCGACGGACATACCGTGCGCGTCAGCCAGATCGCCAAGGTTTCCATCCTGGCCGGACAGAAACAGCGTACCCGTGAAGACCTCGCTCCGTTCATCGATGTGACCGCGCGGCTGGAAGGGCGCGACCTCGGTTCGGCGATGAAGGAAGTGCGCAAGACCGTATCGGGGATGAATCTGCCGCGTTCGATCCGCGTCGAATATGGCGGCATGTACGCCCAGCAGCAAAAGAGCTTCACCGACCTCGCGATCGTCTTTTCAGCCGCATTGCTGTTGTCGGCGCTGTTGCTGACGCTGCTCTATGAACGGATCGCATGGACATTGTCGGCACTGGCGACGGTCCTGCTGTCGGCAGCGACCGTTCTGTGCGGACTCTGGATCACGGGCATCGAACTCGACATCTCAGCGCTGATGGGACTGACGATGGTCGTCGGCATGGTGACCGAATTGATCGTGTTCTTCTTTGCCGAGATCGACACCGATGGAACGGTCGATTTCGCGAGCCTGAAGGAGGCGGGGGCAAAGCGGCTTAGGCCGATCCTGATGTCGGCGCTGATCGCCATTCTCACGCTCAGCCCGCTTGCGCTGGGCATGAGCCGCGGTGCGGGTCTTCAGCGGCCATTGGCGACGGCGATTATTTTCGGCCTGACGGCGGCGGTGCCGCTGGTGCTGATTTTTCTTCCGGCGCTCGTCTCGCTGTTGCCCGGTGCCTCGAACAAGCATGAGAAACAGGAGCGAAGCGCCTGATGTTCAATGCGATTACGCATCTTCTCGATCAGCTCGGCTATGTCGGTATCGCGCTGCTGATGTTCCTGGAAAACGTATTCCCGCCGATCCCGTCCGAACTCATCATGCCGCTTGCCGGCTTCGACGCGGCGCGCGGCGACATGAATATCTTTCTGGTCATATTGTCGGGCAGTATCGGGTCGCTTGCGGGTGCGACGCTCTGGTACTTCATCGGCCGCTGGATCGGCGAGGACCGGTTGAAACGCTGGGCGGGAAAGTTCGGCCGGTTGCTGACGCTCAGCGCGTCGGATGTCGATCACGTCAACACCTGGTTCGATCGGCACAATGAAAAGGCGGTGCTGATCGGACGCCTGGTTCCCGCGGTGCGGACGCTGATTTCGGTCCCGGCCGGCCTGTTCGAAATGCGCCTCGACAGGTTTCTGCTATTTTCCAGTATCGGAACAGTTGCTTGGACGACGATCCTTACACTTGCTGGATATTTTCTGGGCGAGAAATACCGGCTGGTGCAAGGCTATTTGAACCCGGTTTCCAACGTCATCGTCGGCGGGATCGTCGCATATTATCTCTACCGGGTCATCACCTGGAAGCCGCATTGATCGCGGGACGGTCGGGTCAGAAGCCGATCCCGACGGTCGCGGAGAGGCGCGGGCTCTTGTCGCCAGCGTCATAGCGCGGCTCGTTGATCGGGAAGGCGGCCTCGACCTCGACGCGGAGGTCGTTCGCCAGTTTGAATCGCGCACCGGCGCCTGCCGAATACAGGTCGCCGGTCCCGTAATTGTCGCGCAGGTCGCGAACCACGCCGGCATCTGCGAAGGTGTAAAGCTGCGCCCAGCGCAGCAAGCCATCGTCCTTATCCAGAAGATCGGTCCGGATCTCGGCTGAGGCCAGAGCGCCTTCGTCGCCGGCGCGCTCGCTGAAATCATAGCCGCGTCCGAACCACGGGCCACCGATGGTGATCTGGTCGATCGCGAGCAGCGGATCGCTGCTCAACTGACTGGTGACGGCGAAGCGTGCGCTTACCGGTCCGGCGATCGTACCGACCCAGTTCGTCCATGCCTGAAGAATGGCGTAATGCGATCCGGCGCCGTCGCGGGAGGCGAGGGGATCGCCCTGACGCGTCGCGCCGAGAATGTTCAGGCCCTGCCGGATGCCGACGCCTGCGCGCAGCCTTCCGCCGGCCAACGGCGTGTATCCGTTCAGCGAAATGCCGAGCGATGCGACGCGGTCGCGCTGGCTGGGCGTTCCGTTCCACGACTGGTTGACCTTCACATAGTTGAAATCGGCCGAGGCCCAGAGGCTTTCGCGCCGCCCGCGCTCGAGCGTCTTGGTGATGCTCGCGTTGAAACCGATGCTGTTGCCGCGCGGGTCATAGCTTTCCCACCGGCCGCCTGAATTGGTGCGGCTATATGTTGTCGAAAGCGCAAGCTCGGTCGATGCATCGGGCAGCAGATAGGCGTAACGGCCGTACAGCACCGTCAGTTCGTCCGGCTCGGCCGGCGTCACGATGCCTTGCAGCGTAACGCGGTCGTCGGCTGCGAGCAGCGAGGCCGCCTCAACCCCGACCTGTGCGCGGATGGGGCCAAGCGCTTCGGAACCGCGATTATCCACTGAAGCCCAGCCACGGACTCGGTCATAGCTGACGGGGACGATCAGGACGCCCTGGCCGTCTTCGACGCTATAGCGCACCTTGCCGATGCCGATGCCGGGAAGGTCGGTCGCCATCATCAGCGCGCGGTCGAGCTGTTCCTCGCGTGCGGGCCTGCCGACCAGGCCGTTCAACAGCTTCGCGACTTCCGTGCGCTGCTGCCCTTCCAGCCGAATCCTGTCGATCCGTCCTTCGGAAACGATGACCGTCAGCACCCCCGCCGTCAGCGTCTGCGGCGGTATGCTGCTCGTCGCGAAGATATAGCCGTGGTTTCGCGCGACGTCGGAAATCGCGCTCAAAAGCTTTTGAGTATCGTCACCTGCAAAGGTCTTGCCCACGAATGGGGTGATGGCCCGGGCAAATTCCGCTTGGTCGATGTCGGGAGCGCCTGCGACGTGCACCGCGCCCACGGTAACACCGGTCAACGCGTTGTTCGAACGCTGGGCCGAGCTTTCTATGTCGCTCTGATCCTGCGCGGGTTCGCGCGATTCCGGCTTTACCGAGGCGCGCCCTACCGCGCCCGGATCAGTCCGCGAGGGCGGAACCTGCTGGGCGAGGGCGGTCTGGGATATCGTGATCGCGCACAAGGCGGCGACTGCAAGGCGAAAGCGAAACATGCAAACGCCATTAACCAGTGTTCGTTTATAATCCTTTTACGTCCCAGTGCTACTTCATGAGATCATGCGATTTATTTCGCCGCGTTCGAGTAACCCGGGACACAGCTTATGATGTACAAGCGACTGACCAAAATCGCGCTTCTCGGCACCGTTTTCCTTGCCGGAACCGCGCACGCCCAGTCGACGGGCTGGACCGTATCCGAAGCATCCGCCGGAGTGACCGTCACCCATGCGGGACAGAGCAAGATCGCTGTACGGGGCAATCAGCTTCATATCGGGGATATCGTATCGACCGGCGAAAATTCGCGCGCGGTCCTGGTGCATGGCGACGAATATGCCGTGGTGGCGCCGAACAGCCGGTTGCAGATCGCCGACCCCGAACCAAGCAGCGGCCTGCTGCAATTTTTCGAAAAGGTCGGCAACGTCGTCTTCAGCGTGACCAAGAAGACCAAGGCGCATTTCGGGGTAAAGACGCCCTATCTTGCAGCCGTGGTCAAAGGAACGACATTCAGCGTCACCGTCGACAGCTCGGGTTCTTCGGTTCAGGTGGTCGAAGGCGCGGTCGAAGTATCGACGCTTGACGGCGGCGCGCGCGACCTCGTGCTGCCCGGCAACGTCGCGATCATCGGTGCCGACAATCTCGGCCGGCTGACGGTGCAGGGGCGCGAAACGAGAACGCTGCAATCCCCCAATGCGCCCGTCGAGACGCCCGATGCGAAATCGAGCGATGCGACAGCCGACGACGCGGTGGTCGCCGATGCAGCGGCGATGGATACGCCTGCACTGGCCACGTCGATCGTTCAGGACGCCGGTTCGATTGCCGGCGCACGCGCGGCCGCTCGTGCCCAGCCCGTAATTGAGTTTGCCGTGGCGGAGCGCCCCAAGTCGCTCGCCACGATCACCGACGGCCTGGTTGCGGGTTCGACCGGGATGGGGGCGGCGGTTGCCGCGTCGGGCGCGACGCCGGCGGCGGTTGAAAAGGCAGCCGGCAAGGGCGGCAACGGAAACGGTGGCGGCAACGGAAACGGTGGCGGCAACGGAAACGGTGGCGGCAACGGAAACGGTGGCGGCAATGGAAACGGTGGCGGCAACGGAAACGGTGGCGGCAACGGAAACGGTGGCGGCAACGGAAACGGTGGCGGCAACGGGAACGGCGGCGGCAACGGAAACGGTGGCGGCAACGGAAACGGTGGCGGCAACGGGAACGGCGGCGGCAACGGAAACGGTGGCGGCAACGGAAACGGTGGCGGCAACGGAAACGGTGGCGGCAACGGAAACGGTGGCGGCAACGGAAACGGCGGCGGCAACGGAAACGGTGGCGGCAACGGAAACGGTGGCGGCAACGGAAACGGTGGCGGCAACGGAAACGGTGGCGGCAACGGAAACGGTGGCGGCAACGGGAACGGCGGCGGCAACGGGGACGGTGGCGGCTCGGGCGACTGAGCCGAATATTACCGGGGGGAAGTGGAGTGGGCTGGCCCATCAAATACGGGCGGAACATGGTCTGGCGCCACCTCCCGCTATTGGTAGCGATGGTCGCCGGGCTTGCCGTCTATCTGTCCGGCGCGGGTACAGGCGTCGAACGGGCGCTCCACAGCGCGCGCGATACAATCCGCGTACATTCCGCCAGCGGCAAGCTGGTGCTTGTCGAAATCGATGCGAAGTCGCTACGGGCAATCGACGATTGGCCCTGGCCGCGAAATATCCATGCCAAGGCATTGCGCGCACTTGAAAAAGCCGGCGCATCGACGGTCGCGTTCGACGTCGACGTCTCGTCGCACAGCAGCCCGCAGCAGGACGCCCGATTTGCTGCCGCTATCGAAGCGGCCCGGGTGCCTGTTATCCTCCCGACATTCCGCCAATACGCTTCGCAGCGTGCGATACATGAGGTCGAGAGCTTACCGCTTCCTGCCTTTCGCAGGCATGCGCAACTCGCTGCGGTCAATATCTTTCCCGATTCGGACGGGCTCGTTCGATCCTATCCCTCGGCGGTGATTACGGCCGGCGTTCCGCGACCTTCGATCGGTGCGATGCTTGCCGGGGCGACCGGGAAAGCGGGGCAGGCATTTCCGATCGACACGGCGATCGATCCCGCCAGCATCCCGCATATCAGCTATGTCGATCTGCTCGATGGCCATGTCCCGGCGGGTAGCCTTGCCGGCAAGACCGCGCTGATCGGCGCTTCCGCGATCGAATTGGGAGATCGATACCCTGTTCCCGGCTGGGGCGTGATATCCGGTCCGGCCATCCAGTTGCTCGCCGCAGAGACGCTGATGGCGGGCAGCAGCCCTGTCGGCCACGGCCCGTGGCTTCCGCTGGGGATTACGCTCGCGCTTCTGTTGCTGGCGTCGCGCTATCGCGGGCGAAAACGCGCGGCGATTCTGGTCGCGGCCACGATCGGTATTTTGGGGCTGCCGCTCGCGATGGAGATGTTGCACTGGGGAACGGTCGGAGTCGCGCCTGCGCTGGTCAGCATCATCGTCGGCAGTGCGTGGATGGGTGCAACCGACGCGCTGGCGTCGTTCAATCACATTCGCGGCACCGACGAAATTTCGGGACTGCCGAACCGCCGCACGCTCGAGCGTGATCTCGAAAGCGAAAGCGCCGGTTCGGTTGTCGCCTTGCGTATCGGCGAATATGCCGATCTGGCGTCGCTGCTCGGCCCGGCGCGCGGCGCGGAACTGGTCCAGCGCGTTGCCGACCGTCTTCATGCCTGCGGCATAGAGGCCGCTTACCGCGTCGAAGAGAATGCGCTCGCTTTCGCCCCGCCCGAACTCGCCAATACCGATGTGGAGGCGTTTTTCGCGCATATCGCCAGTATATTGCGACCCCCGGCAGAGGTGGCAGCGCGGCAGGTGCAGATCGGTTGCTCGTTCGGACGAGCGCTGGTGGGAGAGGACGGTGTCGGCGCCGCGATAGACCGCGCGCTGCTCGCCGCGGATCAGGCGCGGGAACATGGCGCGGTCTGGGAAGACCATAGCCGCGAGATGGAAGGTAGCCTCGACTGGAAATTGTCGCTGGTCGGAGAGCTCGACGCGGCAATGGCTGCCGAGGATTTGTGGGTCGCCTATCAACCGAAACTGAATCTGCGCACGAAACGCATCGTGGCGGCCGAGGCACTCGTGCGCTGGACTCACCCTCAGCGCGGCGACATTTACCCGGACTCGTTCATCCCCCAGCTTGAGAAGAACGGCCGAATCCTCGACCTGACGCTCTATGTGCTCGACCGCGCGATGAAACAGGCGCAGCACTGGCGCGAACAGGGCGCCGCGATCAACGTTGCCGTCAATGTTTCGGCGCCTCTTCTGACCAAGCGGGGTTTCGTCGATGCGGTACGCGAGCGGCTCGACGACGGACGGCTTTCACCCGAATTGCTGACGATCGAAATCACCGAGTCCGCGAGCATGGAAGATCCGGAACGCGCGCTAGAGGGCATGCGCCGCTTCGCAGATATGGGGATCAGGCTTTCGATCGACGATTACGGGACTGGGCAATCGACGCTCAGCTATCTGAAGCATCTGCCCGCGCGCGAAATCAAGATCGACAAGAGCTTTGTCCTGACGATCGAGGATAGCGCCAGCGATCAGGCGATGGTGCGATCGAGTATCGATCTGGCGCACGAACTGGGTTTCGATGTCGTGGCGGAAGGCGTCGAAAATGCCGCGATACTCGAAATGCTACGCAAAATGGGTTGCGATTATGCGCAGGGATGGCACATCGGGCGCCCGGTCCCTGCACGGGACTTCGTCAAGTTGATAGCACAGGACGCCGCCGCCTGAAGTCGGGCCGGTCGACGCTTGTCGAATTGGAGCATCCATGTCCAATGCCGCCGAAAATCGCGAGGGCAAGACCCTGACCGTCACGCGCGCGGCGAAACGACACAAGGTGTTCGTGCCGTCGAAGATGTTGCTGCATTCGGGCGAAGAGCGCGTCCATATCCTTGACATATCGCAGGCCGGCGCGCGCACCTTTGGTTCGTTTACGGCCAAGGTCGGCGATCTGGTCGAACTGACCGTCGGTGACGAGCAGGTCACCGCGCGCGTGCGCTGGGTAAAGGACCGCACCTTCGGCCTAGAATTCGATCCCGAGATGGACCAGGCGGCGATCGACCAGTTGCTGAAGCGCTAAACGTTGCTTTCGCTATATTGCCAGCCTGTCAAAACTGCGATGCCTGCCCCAGACCGCAGATCTTGTCGTCGTTCTAGGCGCGCCTGGCGGATTGGTCGGCAAAGGTAATCATCGGCGCGAAGGTCGATGCCTGCATGCTCGCCCTGCCGACGAGCACGCCGTCGACGTTCGGCAGCGAAAGGATCTGCGCGATATTGTCGGCGTTTACCGATCCGCCATAGAGGAGGCGGGCCGAGGGACCGAGATGCTCGCGCAATCTGGCGTGGACGGTGGCGATCTGATCACTGTCGGCTGCGCTGTCCGCCCCGATCGCCGATTCGGGTTCATAGGCGACCCACATCTGTCCGTTCGTTTCGGCGACAGGTGCGATTTCGTCTCGTAACCGGCGGAATGCTTCGTAGGGGGCTTGTCCGTTCAGATCGGCGCCGACGCACAGGATCGGGGTCATGCCGGCTTTCGTTGCAGCACGTAGCTTGTGGGCGACGGTCGCCGATGTGTCGCCGCGCGCTCGTGTTTCACTGTGCCCGACAAGGGTGAATACGGCACCGGCATCGCTTGCCATCGGTGCCGAGATGCAGCCGGTATGCGCGCCGCCCGGCTCGACATGCACATCCTGGCTGGCGATCTGAACAGCGGTCATCCGGCGCGATCCGGCATCGAGCAGCGTGAAAGGCAGCGCGATCACGACATCGACATTGCTCGCGCTCCGGGCGGCCCGGTCGATTTCGTCGAGCTCGCGCAGTGCCGCCCGGGTCCCGTTCATCTTCCAGTTCCCGACGACGGCCGGCCGGAAAGCGCCAGGTTCCGCTTGCTGCTCCCGCAACATCGACGATCCGCGGGCAGCGTGGGTCATGCCGAGGGGGCGATAATCAGTTCGACGCCCGCGTCCTCGATCATCTTCGCGGATGCTGCGTCGATTCCGTCGTCGGTTACGAGAATATCGACTTCGCCGAGACCGCAAACGACGGCGCCGGACGACATCGCGAATTTCGAGCTGTCGACAAGCAGGATGACCTTTTCGGCCCGGTCGATCAGCCGGCGTTCTGCGGCGACGAGGATCACGTCCGCCTGCATCACGCCCTGCCGGCCGACCGCGGCGGCACCCATGAACAGTTTGGGTGCGTAGAAACGCGGCATGCTCTCTTCACCGGCAGGCGCGAGGATGATGTTCTGTTCGCGGAAGATCGTTCCCGACGGGACGAGGACGCGCGTGTTATCCTGGGGCAGAAGCGCATCGGCGATGTGGAGCGAATTGGTGAGGACCTGAAGCCCGAGCGGGGCCAGGTGCGGGCACATCTGCAACGTCGTGGTGCCACCGTCGATCATGATGCCTTCGCCCGGCTCGCACAACGCCGCCGCCGCCTTGCCGATGGCGCGCTTGGCAGCCAGATTCTGCGTGATCGATTTGGTGAACGGGGTACCGGAAAGGCCGCGGCGGGAGTCGTCTTCGCCTTTGCCTGGCAGTTCTGCACCGCCATGGACGCGGTGCAGCCTGCCCTTTCCTTCGAGCCGCGACAGGTCGCGCCGGATCGTGGCCGGGGAAGCGTCGAGATGTGCCTCGAGATCGCGATAGCTGATGAAGCCGTTGTGCGAGAGCAGCTCCAGTATCAGCCGTTCGCGTTCCGCCGCGTGCATGGATGTCGTCTCCCGTTCCTAACCGCGCTCTGCTTCGAGCTGTTCGAGCGATTTGCCTTCGTTTCGCGGCGCCCAGGCGAAGCCGATAATTCCGCTGATGACAAGGAAACCGGTAAGGATCCAGGCAAGGGTGGTAAAGCCCGTCGCCGTCAGAAGCGGCACGAAAAAGCTGAATATGCCGAGGCTTATCCGTACCATCGCAAATGCAAGGCCCTGCGCTGTGCTGCGGAGCAGGGTGGGAAACATCTCTGCGCTCCAGAGCTGAAAGAAGCTCTGCGCACCGAAACCGCCGCCGAACTGGAGGAGGAAGACATAGAGCAGCGCGATCGGGATGCTGAGCTGGAACAGGCCGAGCAGCGACATGCCGACGACCTGAACGATCGCGGATATCGCGAACAGCGTGCGCTGGTTGACGCGGTCGGCCAGCCGCATGAACACGAAGTAGATCGACGCCATGCCGACAGCGAAACTGGTCGCCTGTATCGCGACGCTTTCCGCCTGCGACGCCGCGCCCATCGTGCGCAGGATATAGGGGAAGAAGAATCCGTTGGTGCCGGCCCACAGGTTCCAGAAGCCGTACATGCCGACCAGGCCGAGCAGCGAGGTCAGATATTTCGGCTTGAACAATTCGGACAGCGGCGGCCGCGCGACCTTTGCCTCCTGCGCCTCGGTCCAGCGCTTCGACTCCTTCATCCTGCGACGCAGCAGCGTCAGCGCGAGTGCGATCACCATCAGATGCGCGAACACGATCCGCGCGCCGAGGAGGCCGAGATCGGTAAGTGCGAGGCTGAGCAGCAGTGGCCCCAAGTGTTACCTAAGGCAACATTTTCGGGACCAGCTGAACGGACGGGCAGGCGATGGCGGTAGGTAACAGACAGGCGGCGGTGGCGCTCACCGATGCGAAGCTGAAGGGCATGAAACCCCCGGCGTCGGGGCAGATCGAATGGTCCGATGCAAAGGTGCCTGGGCTTCGCGTCCGCATCGGGGCGAGCGGCGCGCAAACCTTCATTCTGCGGAAGCGTGTCGGCGGTAAGGTGCGCAACATCACGGTTGGACGCTATGGCCCCCGCTTCGGGATTGCCGATGCTCGCAAGAAGGCGCGTTCGCTGCTGAGCGACATTGAAGCGGGGGGAGATCCGACTGCCACGCTTGCAACGCCACGGCGGGCAGGGAAGGGGGCGCAGACTATCCGCAATATGCTTCCCGACTATCTGGTAGCGAAATCGGGCCTGCGTTCGGTTGGCGAGGTTAAGCGGATCATGGAACGCTACGTCCTGCCCGAAATTGGCGACCGGATGGCCGATGCCGTGACCCGCGCCGATGTAACGCGGCTGATCGACGATATCGCCGCAACCGCGCCCGTTATGGCTCGCGCGACCCATGCGCAGCTATCCGCCTTCTACACGTGGGCTATGCCGCGCTTGGACCGCCTGCCAGCCAATCCGTGCCGGGACGCGGGACGGCCGCCGAAACCGGAAGCGCGCGACCGGGTGCTATCGGAGAGCGAATTGCGAGCGCTATGGCAGGTGGCAGAGGAAGAGGCTTTGCCCTGGGGGGCGGGGCTGAAGCTGCTGATCCTGACCGGGCAGCGGCGTGAGGAAGTGTTTGCAGCCGACCGCGACGAGTTCGACTTGAAAGCCGGCGTGTGGACTATCCCAGCCGACCGGGCAAAAAACGGCGTCGCGCATCGGGTGCCGCTTGCTGGCGAGGCTGTCGCCGTGCTCGAAAGCATACCGGCGATAGCGATGACCGCAGAGGACGGCAGCGAGGCGACCAGTCCCAAGCTGTTCCCGGCGCGCAGTCGCCCCATGAACGCCCCTAGCGGGTTCAGCAAGGCACAGGCGCGGTTCCGGGTATCGCTGGCCAAGAAACTGAACAAGGAGCCTGAGGCGGTGCCAGATTGGACCCTGCACGATATTCGCCGCACGGTCGCGACCGGGTTGCAGCGACTGGGCATACGGGTTGAAGTAACCGAGGCGGTGCTGAACCACGTTTCAGGATCGCGGGCCGGTATCGTCGGCGTCTATCAGCGCCATAGCTTCGACGCGGAAAAGCGGCACGCGCTCGAAGCATGGGCGGCTGACTTGGCGCGGATCGTTTGCGGCGACGATCGCGGGAATGTGGTGGTGCTACATGGCTGACGGATGGAAAACAGTGGGAGCCGGCATGACTGCCCGGCGCCGTTGGAACGATAATGAAATGCTACCGACTGAGGCGGGATTGAGAGCATGGGCCGAGCATTGGAAGGAGATGAACACTCCCCCAGACGGTCCTTGGAAAATTCACCGTCCAGCCTTCGAAGCACTGAAGCGCCGTCGTGACGAGTTGCTAGCTGACGCACCCGATATTGCCACTGACCTGAACGCCTGGAACAAGTGGAGAAAAGCAAACTTGCGCGAGCGGGTGGACGAAGCGTGGTATCTGCAGGAGATCGTTCGACGCGCCGAATTAGTCGACGTTCACATAGGAAACGGGAGTGCGGGCTGGGCAGCGCATGAGGCGATGCACTTAGGCAGCTTGCACGCCGAGGCACAGTTAAAGTTTGCTCACGAGGCGGCGTGGAGCACCGGTCAAAAGCAACGACAAATTTTGACCGATACTCGCAATGCAGCCAACGCAAAACGGAAAGCCGAACGCAGTTCAGAACACGCGCGCTGGCAAGCGGTTGCAGATGAAATCTGGCAGCGCCGCCCAACGCTGTCGGCGCCGTCCGTGGCGGAGGCGGTGGTTAAGCAATTGAATCTGAGCGATAAAGTTCACACAGTGCGCCAGAGAATACGAAAACCTGACACGGCTGGCTAAGCCTCGTCGGAAAGGTCCGTATAGATAGTTCGTCGTCCAACAAAACGAAGGGCGACGACATGACGTTATTGAGACTTCCAGAAGTGATGGCGCGAACCGCGCTGTCTCGCTCCGCCATATACGATCTGATGGGTGAGGGGCGCTTTCCGCGACCCGCCAAGATCGGCGGCCGCATAAACGCTTGGTCTGAAAACGAAATCGCCGACTGGATCTCCGATCGCTTGGCTGAGCGGGAGGCGGCGTGATGGAAATGAAAAACCCCCACGCCAGCGGCGCAGGGGTTTCGGTTGTTCACTTGGCGGCGAACACCGAATCTCTTAGCGCAAGCCTTTCCCCGGCGCAACTTGGGGGACTCGGGCTCTACCCGGTGCAACTCCCTGACATTCGCGCACTCGACTGCGCGATCGAAGCGTTAATCGAGCTGCGCAATGCGCTCGACGGCGATCCCGACCTTGAGGAAACCGACGCGGAGGACGCTCACGACCTCTCACCGATGGCACGGCGCTACGCAGACAGAGGCGCCGGCTGCCCGATCAGCGATCCCGACTGTGCTGTGGACGACCGGCCCTGCGATCCTTTGCAGGAGGATGGCGTATGATCGGCCTCTCGCACATCGCCGAAGCGCTTGGCTGCAAGCTGACCGTTCAGCATTCGCAGCGATGGACAATCGCGACCTTTGCCGGCGAGCGCGTCGAGCTTGTTGCCGACCGCGCATTGCCGGCTGATGTCGGCAACATTGCTTTCCCCGATATCCCAGGCGCACTGATTGCTGATGCCGCCAGCGATGGCCACCGGCTTGAATTGCTCCTGGTCGACGATGGAGGGCAGAAATGAACCGCCCTACCCTCTGCCTGCGTTTCGGCCGCGAGCTGCGCCATACGATCACGATCCAGCGCGAAGCGTTCGGTAGCGAGATTGACGTGCGCGTGTCGCCCTCGCCCGAAGGCGTCGGTCACGATCGCGGTTTTCGATGCGTGTGTGCCGCTCGCGCCTATGCCCGCGGCTTCGGCAGCGCGACCGGCTGGCCAGTCGTCGACCTGACCCTCGACGGGGACAAGGCGGCGTAAGGTGGGCCAGACGAAACGAGGCAATAAAGGCGACGCTTCGCATGTTCGCATCTACGACGCGATGCAGAACAGCGAGGCGTGGCAGCACCTTGGCGGTTTTGCCGTCAAGGCGCTGCTGCACATCGCCAGCTTCGAAAAGAAGAGCTCGCCGAACGGTTCGCTGTTTATGTCATGGAGCGCGCTCGCGACCGGCATTGGCGTTTCCCGTCGCACTGCCGGCGCCGCGCTCGCCGAGCTGATCGACAAGGGCTTCCTGGCTGAAATGGAAAAGGGCCACTTCCATGTGAAGGGTGGTCCCGCGACTTCGTATCGCCTCACATGGCGGCCAGTCCCCGGCGCAATGGGACCGACCGACGACTGGCGGAAATGGAAGCCGGTGGAAACAAATCGCGGGTGCAAAAATGATACCCGCGCGGGTGCAAAATCTGCACCGACCTTGGAAACAAACGCCGCGACGGGTGCAGAAAGTGAACCCGCGATCGTGGAAACGCCGCATGTTTCCGTTCGGCCTACTGGTGCAGAAACTACACCACATACAATGCCATTGGGGGTAGCGAAGCACGGCGCCGAATCCGCTCAACGGAAACAAGCCAATTCTGCGAGCGGCGTTTCCGCGGACGGTTCGGACCCCGACAGCATCGCGCTGCGTCGCAGCCTCGCCAGCCTGCTCGAACGATCACCGGTCGGCACTCAGTCACGCATAGCCGAACGGGCGAACATTCCCGGCGGCACACTCAGCAAGTTCATCGCCGGTCGGCCGCTCGCTCGTCATCACTTCGTGGCGCTGTCGATCGAGCTCGCACGGCAACAGCAGGAGGCTGCGTAGTGTTGTCAGCTTCCCTGGTGGTCGGCCATCACCTGAAGTCGCCAGCGCACATCCCCCTGCGAGAGGCCGTGCTGATGATGGTTTTGAGGTGGAAACGGATCACCACTGTTGGCAGCTATCTCGCGGTTACAACCGAGGCAGCGATAGATGCCAGAGGTGTGCACTGTTTCGCCGGGTCCGTTGACGAACGACCACCAATCGCCGCTCGCCGATGTTGGGACACTACGTTGGTCGTCTCGATACCAAGCCATCTGCATCTCCCCAATTTGGCGGGAAGACTGCAGCGATCTCAACGGCTTTGCAAGCACACCACCCCCGGTCCCGAAAGTTCAGGAGGCGGTCGCGCCCTGACCGGCGCCCATCCTCCGTGCGCACCGAAAGCAGAAACTCAGGGGGGACCTTCCCGAAAGGAGCATCATGAAACTGATTGAAGGCGGTTCCGGCATTCCGCCAGAGCCCGACTGGTCCGCAGTCTTCCCGGGTCGCGCGAAATCGATCGCGGCCGATCGCGCCAACGCAACACGCTATTGGCACGATGCCATCGCCGACCTGCGCGCCACCGAAAAGCTATCGGTCGTGAACGGGCACGCGCTGCAGCGGCTCGTCATCGCATACATTCTCTACGACCGGGCGGCGGTTGAGGTCATCCGCGAAGGGCCGATCGTCCCGGCCCCGCGAACGAAAACCCCGATGCACTCCCCCTGGGCGACTGCAATGCGCGATGCGAGCCGGATGGCGAACGCGATCGAAGCTGAGCTCACCCTATCGCCCAGGCGACGCGCGAGCGGAGGAAAGGTCAATCGGCGGTCACGCAAGCCGGGCGCCTCCGACCAATATCTGAAGAGCGTTCCAACGGAGAATAACGACGATGAAAAATGACGACTTCGAGCGCATCGCCCCGGTTATCGACATGGCGCAGCGTCTCCATGGATCGCTGCATGACAAGCTGATCGAGAAAGGCGTCGCGCCGATCGACGCTCTGATTGCCTCGCTCTATGCTACGCATCAACTCGCCGCCAAGCTGCACGGCAATCCGGTCGCGGCGGTCGAATGGATGCGCGACGCGCTCGACACGATCGAGCGGCAGGCGCTGGGAACGAAACATTGACCGCTGGCGAACGCCTGGCCGCCCTGTCTCCGGCAGCGCGAGCATCGGCAACGGCTGCGCTGGACGAAATCAGCCGACCGCTCGACGTGGGCGAGATCGATGTTGCGCTCGCACGTGCCGGCATTCCTCGATCGAAGCGGCGCCCTGTCGTGCGAGCGCTCATGGAGGCGTTCGACATCATCGCCCTGGAGCCGAACGCGTGAGGCACTGGCCGCGCGGATTGAGTGCCGTGTATGCGATGGCACGCCCGCGGCGACCAATCGCCGAGCGCGACCTGGTGCGGCGAGCGGCCGGCGATATAGGATCGGCCAAGGCGCGCGCCCAGCGCTTGGCGAGCCGCGTTGCTCGAGAAACGCTGGCAGCCGTCGACCGCGATCCCGGCGAGCGCATCTTCGACCTGCTGCGGACCTATGACGACGACCCAGTGCGCGCGCTGGCGACCAGCGCCGACATCGACACGGCGGCGCTTGTGCGAGCGGCGCGACTGGCGAGGCTGGAGGCGCGCGGCTTCCGGCGCCTGCTGCCTGCGGAGGCCATGACCGAGGACGAGGCCGTCTGCGCAGAGGTCGGGCAGCGGCTCGCTGAGCGGTATCGGCGACACCTTTCCGGCAACCGAAAATAGTTGGCGTAAACCCGGTTTTTCACCAGCCCGGCCAGCGCAAGGTCGATCTCGAAAAGGAGATACGACCGATGAATATGCCCCTTATTTCTCTGCCCCGCGGCCTGGTGGCGGTAAACGCCGCCGGTGGTCGCCCGGGCGCCACGGCGACGATGGACACGGTTCTCGAGGCGCTCGAGGACTTCAAGGCGAAATACAACGGCCGGCTGGACAGCCTCGAGTCCTTTCTGGACGCGCAGGCAAAGCAGACCGCGGCAGACAAGCTCGGCGGCGGTGGCGGCATCGGAACGCTGCGCGCGGCCGACCCCGACTATTCGGCGACCTTCGCCAACTACTTCCGCAGCGGTGTCAGCGAGGAAGCCGTCCGCACCGCGCAGGCGACCGGCGAGCGCGCGCAGATCATGGCTTCGATGCAGTCGGGCAGCGAAAGCGACGGCGGCTATCTCGCTCCGGTCGAGTGGGACCGTCAGATCGGCCAGGCGCAGCGCATCCGCTCGCCACTGCGCCGTCTCTGCGATGTCCGTGTCACGACGACCGGCGCATATTCGACGCTCTGGAAGCTGACCGGCCCCGGTTCCGGCTGGGTCGGTGAGACGGCTTCGCGGCCGGCGACTTCGACGCCGACCTTCGCATCGATCACCTTCGGGCACGGCGAAATCTACGCCAACCCGGCGATCACGCAGCGCCTGCTCGATGACGGCGCGATCAACGTGCAGGAATGGCTCGCGACCGAGGTCAGCGAGGAGTTCGACAAGCAGGAGGGCATCGCGTTCATCTCCGGCGACGGGTCGAACAAGCCCTACGGCCTGCTCGGCTATGCCGTGGGCGGCGCGCATGAGGGTCAGCACCCCGGCGGGGCCATCCAGGTCGATGCCAGCGGAGACGCCGCCACGGTGACGGTCGATGGCCTGGTCGACTTCACCTATCAGCTGCCTGCTCCGTATCGGCAGAATGCGGCATGGCTGATGAATAGCCAGACTGCCGCGACGATCGCCAAGATGAAGGACGCCGACGGCAATTTCATCTGGCGCGAAAGCCTCGCTGCGGGTCAACCGGCAACGCTGCTCGGCCGCCGGGTCGAGATCGACGAGAACATGCCAAACATCGCGGCGGATGCGCTGCCGATCCTGTTTGGCGACTTTCAGGCCGGCTATGTCATCAACGATCGGCAGGGCGTCCGCGTGCTGCGCGACCCCTTCACGAACAAGCCCTTCGTGCACTTCTATACAACCAAGCGCGTCGGCGGCGGGCTCAAGGATCCGAATGCGATCCGCGCGCTCAAGATCGCCGCGGCGTAACCGAACAGGCGTGAGGGCGCCTAGGGGCGACGGTTTTTCCTTGGCCGTCGCCCCGCACTCCCTGGGGCGGCATTCGAATGTTGATCGACAGCGAAAACGGGAAACCCGCGCACCAGCTGTTTTTTTGCGCGTGCAAGTTAAATTGCGAGGTCGATAAATGTCACAACTCGCTAACCTGACGACCTATTTCTCGGGCGAGAGCGCGTCGTTTCTCAGCGCTATCAAGGAATCGCGCGGCGGGCTGCGCTCGCTGATCGCTACGCTTGACCCGGCGGCGGCGGCAACTGCTCGCTTCAACAAGCAGCAGGACATGCTCGACAACGCGCTGAAGCGCGGCAAGCTGTCGATCGACCAGCACACCGTCCTGATGGGCCGGTTGAAAGCACGTTACGAAGAAGGCTCGAAGTCGATGGCGACGGTCGCAACCGCGGCCGGTTCGACGCGGGCAGGTATGCAGCAGCTGAGCTATCAGCTGAACGACGTTGCGACTATGTTCGCGATGGGCGCGCGGCCGACACAGATTTTCGCCAGCCAGATCGGGCAGGTTACGCAGTCCGTTCAGTTGATGGGTGGCGGCGCGAGCAAGTTCGCAGCTTTCCTGGGTGGCCCGTGGGGAATGGCGCTGACGACTGCAACTTTCGTCCTTGCCCCATTCGTGACCAAGCTGTTCGAGACGCACGATGCGCTCGACCTCGCCGAGACTGGATCGAATGCGCTCGCTGACGCGCAAAGCGCCCTCGGTAACGTGTTCGATACCGTTAGCGGCAAGCTGAAGACGCAGAACGAACTTCTGCTGCTCAACGCGCGGCTGACGGCCAGCAACATGCGTGCGCAAGCCCTGGCGGAAAAGGAATCGTCGCGCGATGCTTTCGCGAACGCTGGTTATGCCAGTTCAGGGAGTCGCGCAGCTGGTGCCGCGGCGACTGGTCTTGGCCTGACCGGAAAGCCGCTTGCCGACTGGTTGTTGAAGACGAACCGACCGGTGCAAAATCTCGGTCGCCTCGCGCAAGAAGCTAACAAAATTAAGAAAAACGATGAGCGGAGGGCGCGCTTTGACGAAATCCTAAAAATATCCGAGAAACTCGATTTCTCAGGGTCCGGCGTCGACAAGAAGGCGTTCAAGCAGGCGATCATGGATGCGGCATCGAGCCGTTATAAGAATCGCATTGCCGACCTGATCGACCAGTCGCTGGATAGCGGGTCGCTTGCGAAGGAGCTTCGCACTCCCGATAAGTCGAAGCCGAAGAAGGACCGCAGCGCGGAGTACCAGAGCCGCTATCTCAATGAGCTGGATAACTTGCAGGCGGATCAACGGCAGCTTCAGGGCCAGCTGACGACCGATCTTCGCACCCGCGCGCAGTTGCAGCACGAACAGATCAGCGCCGACCGCGATTCCTATAACGCGTCAGTAGATCAGCGCGTAAAGGCAAAGGAACTGACGAAGGCGCAGGGCGAACAGCTCAAGCTCGCCTATGAGGCGAACGCGGCCAAGCGCGATACCGCCACGAATTGGGAGCTGGACGACAAGCTCACCAAGGAGGAGAACCGCCAGAAGCTCGCGCTGCTCGATATGCGCGCCGAACAGCTCCAGTATGAATATGCGGCTGCTCAAACCGAAGCAGAACGGAGAGCTGTGGCGTTGAAACTGCTCGACGTATCGATGGAAAAGCTTCGCATATCGCAGCAGGAGGTTCTGGACCTGC
Source organism: Stakelama marina (assembly GCF_018122655.1). Taxonomy (GTDB): domain Bacteria; phylum Pseudomonadota; class Alphaproteobacteria; order Sphingomonadales; family Sphingomonadaceae; genus Sphingomonas; species Sphingomonas marina. The sequence continues at coordinate 937,587 of NZ_JAGRQC010000001.1, read as the reverse complement.
ACAGCTCCAGCCTGGCTGAACAGCAGACGGCACAGGCGAAGCTTGCGCAGATCGGACAGATCAAGGCAATGGCGACGCAGCAGATCAACCGCCAGAACGCGGGACCGCTTGCTCGCTACCTCGACAGTCTGCCGAAGACCGCGCAGCAGGCGAACGAGGCCTATCAGGCGGCAGCGGCGGACGGGCTGGCGTCGTTCAACGACGGGCTAGCAGCGGCAATCACCGGCACGAAGTCGCTGGGCGACGTGTTCAAGAACGTCACCAACCAGATCATCGCCGATCTGGCGCGGATCATGATCCAGCGATCGATTACCGAGCCGCTGGCGAACGCGCTGTTTGGCGGCGGCGGGGGTGGCGGCCTGTTCGGATCGCTGTTTGGCGGCGGCGGGGGTGGCGGCCTGTTCGGATCGCTGCTCGGTGGCGCAAAAGGACCGCCGCTCGGGTCGTGGTGGCAACCGGACGGCGCGCGCGCCAGCGGTGGTGACGTTCGCGCGATGCGACCGTACATCGTCGGAGAGCAGGGACCGGAGCTGATGGTGCCAGGCGCATCGGGCACGATCATTCCGAACGATCGGTTGAGGGCCGCTAAAGCAGGCGGCGTCGGCACTGGCGATATCAACGTGACCGTGAACGCGCAGGACGCGGTGCTGACGCACACCGTAAAAGGATGGGTGGCCCAAGGCGTGCAGATCGGCATTGCGCAACACGATGAGCGGCTCGGTAAACGCCGCGAGCGTCTATTTAGGGGGTAATCGTGGTTGATAGGGTGAACATCGAGCTAGGTCTGGAGTTCGCAGAAGTCGCGGGCATATATACCGGGGCAATCGCCGGACTGGTGGCCATTTTGCACCGTGAAGGCATGCTGGACGGCCGAGCTTATGCGGCGACGTTTGACGGCTCCGGTCTTTCGACTGAGCTTGGCAAGACCATGGCGAAAAGTCTGCGCACCTCGATCGAGAACGCGATCGATGGCACCCCCTGGAAGCCGCCCTTGTCGGTGATTGAGGGCGGACGCAGCGACGAAGACTAGCGCCTTGCCAACCGTTCGTGGTTCGTTCTCTATGTGGCGATGCACCGAATCAGCCGCGCCGACCTGCACGATCGCCTCTATGTGACCGTGAAAAGCATACCGAAGCACCTGCTGGCGGCGCTCCGCGGCAAGCTACCCGTTGCCAGCGACCAGGCTGCCGCCGCGATCGCAAACCTGCTGTGTGATGAGGTCGACGGGCCGGACCGCATGGTGATCGAGGCGGAGTCTGTCAGCGACGGGACGTGCGAGCGGCGGCCGGGCAGGTTTGGCGTTACCGAGCCCGATCCTATAAGCTATGCCGATGGCTGAAAGGTTCGTTATCGCTGATCTCGATAAGCTAGTGCTTTCTGATCGCGCGCGGGACGCCATGCTCGATCTGGTATTGGCTTGGGCCCACTTGGACGGCGCATTGTCTATGTGGGTCGGCGCCCGTTTTGGCATAGCCGCCCACAAGAACGCCATACTGTTAGGCCGCTCAGACGGTAAATCCAAGCTGCTCAAGCTTCAGAATCTTTATCGCCTCGACGGCGAAATGGAAGTCGTGCGAGAGATCAAAAAGATTCGACGAGCGTATGAACAGCAGGTCGGGCCACGAAACACGGTAGCTCACGCCAGTTGCCGCGGATCCCTAAAATCGGACCCTGAGATGATCGTTTTTGCGACATATGAAGCTACCGCCGTCGGAGAACTCGCCGTCGACACTATCCCCATAGCTAAGATGGTACTCAGCACGAAATGGGCTCATCGCCTTTCCGTACAGGTGCACAGAATATCCGATATGTTGGTGGCTACCGATACCTAGCACGTTACCTTCGACCACGAAGGTGCGATGAGAATGTTTCTAAGTCTTTGAAAAGTGGTGGACGCACTAGGGCTCGAACCTAGGACCCGCTGATTAAGAGTCAGCTGCTCTACCAACTGAGCTATGCGTCCATTCCGGGCGTCAGAGGCACATATTGGTGTGTGCCACCGCGATTGGAGGGGCGCGGTTAGCACCCGAATCGGTGCATTGCAAACCCTAATTTGCAGCTTTTTACCAGCGCACCGTTTTTCGGGACGCGCGGTCGATCGACATCAGCATCCCGATACACAAAAGCACCGTCATCTGCGCCGATCCGCCATAGCTGACGAGCGGTAGTGGAATGCCGACGACGGGCGCCAGGCCCATCACCATCGCCAGGTTGATGGCAACGTAGAAGAAGATCGTCGTGGCAAGGCCCGCCGCCGCCAGCTTTTCAAACCGCGTGCGTGCGCGCACGCCGACATTCACCCCCCAGCGGATCAGCAGGAAGAAGGCAAGGATCAGCAGGACGCCGCCGATCAGGCCCCATTCCTCCGCCATGGTCGCGAATACGAAATCGGTATGTCCTTCGGGCAGATAGTCGAGGTGACTTTGCGTACCGTGCAAAAACCCCTTGCCGAAAATGCCGCCAGAGCCGATCGCGATTTTCGATTGGCTGATATGGTAACCGGCGCCCAGCGGATCGCTTTCGGGGTTCATGAAGATCAACACGCGCTTGCGCTGATAATCGTGGAGCAGGAAATTGACCGCGAGCGGTAGGACAACCGCAAAGGAAAGCGCGCCGCCGATGAAGAGCCGCAGCGGAATGCCGGCCAGGAACATCACGACGATGCCGCCAAAGGTTATCATCAGCGCGGTGCCGAGATCGGGCTGCAGCATGACGAGCCCGGCGGGAATGCCGATGATGATCGCCGCCGGCCAGATCGCGCCGAATTTGCGGATCTCGCTGGGCGGCAGCATGTCGTAGAATTTGGCCATGGCGAGCACGATCGCCGGTTTCATCAACTCTGACGGCTGAAGCCGGATGAACCCGAGGTCGAGCCAGCGCTGGGCGCCGCCGCGCACCGCCCCGAGCAGTTCGACCAGGATCAGGAGCAGGATTAAAACGCCATAGAGTGGAAAGGCGATCTTCCCCCAAAAGCTCGACGGGATGCGAGACATCAGCATCGCCATGCACAGGAAGGCGAAGAAGACGACGCCCTGACGCGCGGCCCAGGGGGTCAGGCTGCCGCCTGCGGCCGAATAGAGGACGACCAGCCCGAACGTCCCGATCGCCACCACCAGGAAGATGATGCGCCAGGGCAGCTGGGCGAGCGGGGCAGGGATCAGGCCCGGGCTAGTCATTGCCTTCCCCTCGCACGCCGTTCTGCGCTGCCGTCGGGCTGGCGGTCCGGTCGGTCGTGGCGGCCTTTTCCACCACGTTGCTCGTTGCGCTTTCGACGTCTTCGGGCGTCGGCGGGACGGGTGCCTTTTGCGCGGCGAGGAACGCGTCCCATTTCGTCTTCATCCGCGTCTGGATGTCGCCGCCCCAGGTCTTTTCCAGTTCGATCAGCCGTGCCACCGCCTTTTCGCGGTCGAACAGATAGCTGAGAATGTCCGAAGCGGTCGGTGGAGCGTCCTGATCGGGGATCAGGTGGCCGTTATGTTCGAGCACGACCGAAACCGCATAGCGCGGGTTATCCACCGGCGCGAAACCGACGAACAGTGCGTGGTCGCGCAGCTTGAAGGGGAGGGCGGCGTTGCCGAGCACACCGCTGGCGCGTTCCGACCGCGTTATGCGACGTACCTGCGCGGTGCCGGTCTTGCCCGCCATCTCGACTCCGGGGATGTGCATCCGCGCGCGGCCGCCGGTGCCACCGCCGTTGACGACCGCCCACATGCCCTCACGTATGATCTTGATATGCTCGGGATCGAGGCCGAGCGACGCCGCGGGCCGGTGCGGCTGGTCGAGGAGGATGCGCGGCACGATTGCACGTCCGCCAGCCAGCCGTGCCGCCATTACCGCCAGCTGCATCGGATTGACGAGAAGATAGCCCTGACCGATCGAGGCGTTGATCGAATCCGCCACGGTCCACGGCTTGCCGTATTTCTTCTCCTTCCAGGCGCTGTCCGGGACGGTGCCGTAATATTGCGTCAGGAAGGGCAGGTCGTACCGTGCGCCGAGCCCCATTTCGCGGGCCGTCGGTGCGAACCGGTCATAACCGAGATCGCGCGCCATCGTGTAGAAATAGATGTCGCAGCTCTGCGCGATCGCGCGGCGCATCGAGATGGGGCCGTGCCCGCCCCGCTTCCAGCAGTGAAAGCGCCCCGTGCCGACCTGCAACACGCCGCGGCAGTTTACCGTCTGATCCGGGCTGATGCCGTTTTGAAGCAGTGCAAGCCCATGCATCGGCTTCACCGTCGACCCCGGCGGATAGAGGCCCTGGAGGACCTTGTTCATCAACGGAACATGGTCGTCCTCCGACAGCATCTTCCATTCGAGCTTGCCGATGCCCTGCGAGAAGCTGTTGGGGTCGTAGGCGGGCATCGACACCATTGCGAGCATGTCGCCCGTCAGCACGTCGAGCACGACCGCGGAGCCTGAATTCTGGGCGAGCCTGCGCGCGGCATATTCCTGCAGGCCGGCGTCGATCGTCAGTCGAACGGTTTGCCCCTGCTGGTCGGGCCGTGTGTCGAGGTTACGCACCGGCTTGCCGCGCGCCGTCACCTCGACCCGTTTTGCACCGGGTTTGCCCCGCAGCCGCTGTTCGAGTGCCTTTTCGAGCCCGTCCTTGCCGAGCTTGAACCCCGGCGTCACGAGCAGCGGGTCGCGTTCCTTCTTATATTGTTCGGCGGATGCGGTGCCGACATAGCCGGTCAGATGCGCAACGGCGGCGCCGAGCGGATAGTTGCGGGCAAAGCCGCGTGTCGGCTGGACACCGGGAAGGTCGGGCAGGCGGACGCCCACGGCTGCATATTTGTCCCAGCTCAGATTTTCCTCGACCTGAACGGGTTTGAACCCCGCTGCCCGGTCCAGATCGGTGTTGATCCGCGATAGATCGTCTGCGGTCAGCGCGAGCAGTTGTTGCAGTTCGCCCAGGACGTGCGCCTTGTTTTCGAGCCGCTCTGGGATGATGTCGACACGGAAATCGGTGCGGTTGTTCGCGATCGGCGCGCCATAGCGGTCGACGATCCAGCCGCGGCGCGGCGGGATCAGCGTCATGTTGACGCGATTGCTTTCAGACAGAAGCTTGTAATGCTCGTTCTCGGCAACGGCGAGCCAGCCCATTCGCGTGGCGAGCAGCGTGCCGACCGCGGCCTGGCCGATTCCCAGCACCATCGCGCGGCGCGAGAAGCTGAAGCCCTGTGCTGCGGCGGTGACGATCTTGGTCGGGCGGTTCATAGCTTGCGCGGACGATAGTCGAGGCGCGCGCAAATCCGGAACACGGCCGGGAACAGCGCGATGGAAACGATGATCTGCAACAGCAGCGCAGTATCAACATGCGCGCCGAGCGGAGTTGCGATCAACCTGCCGGCGCTGAGGCAAAATCCGATCGCGCCGGCGGCGATCAGCCAGTTGTACCAGATGTTACGCCACACAAGACGGCTATCTATCACGTCCACCGCCAGAAAGCACAGGGTCCATAGCAACATTCCGCTGCCCAGCGGCTGCCCGCTGACAAGGTCGTTGAACAGTCCCAGGAGTAGCGGCGACCATGGCGCAAAGACATCGGGCCGCAGCAATCGCCAGCTCATCAGCACCATCAGCCCGAATGGAGGCAGGATGGGGATTGTGGCGACGAAGGGCAGGGTGTTCAGCAGCGACGCGACGATCACCGAGATATAGGCGCGCCAGCGATGAGGCCCCGATGATGGCTGCGAAGAGCCGAGGGGGAGGCGGCTTGACGGTTTCACGACGGCTGGTCTGAGGCTTCGCCGGTCGGTTCCGGCTCGGGTGGCGCCTCGGGCATGAAGATTTGCTGTACGAGCGCGAAGTCGACCGAATCCGGCCCCGCGAACGGCCGTGCTATCGCGCTGTCGCGGGAATTGCGCGTGACGCGTCCGACCGGGATATTGGGTGGGTAGATGCCCCCGGTTCCCGATGTCACGAACGCGTCACCGGCGAGGAACGGCGCATTGGCCATGTCGGCGGAACGGATGTCGAGCAGGCCGTCTCCGCGCCCGACCGCGATGGCAGGCAGCCCGTCGCGAGTCCGCTGTACCGGCACGATGCTCTCCGGATCGAGGATCAGCAGCACGCGCGCCGTGTTCGGGCTCGTTTCAAGAACGCGGCCGATCAGTCCTTCCGGACCGCGCACCGGCTGACCCTTGCGAACGCCCTGGCGCGATCCGGCATAGAGCACGGCATAGCGACGCGTGCTGCCCGGTGACGAACTGACGAGCCGCGCGGCGGCGACCGTTTTCGGATCGCGATCGCGAAGCTGGAGCAGGCGGCGCAGTCGCGCATTCTCGCGACCAAGCGTCCGGGCGCGCTGGACGAGGTCGCCGCTCTGCCTGAGCTGTTTCTTGAGCCGCTGATTTTCCGACACGACGCCGAAATACTGGCCGATCCCCGATGGCACGCCGGTTATGCCGCGACGGACTCCGCCTAGTGAGGCGGAAATCGGTGCCGTAACCTCGCGCACCGCGCCGCGTAGCGCGGAATAGGCGGGCGCGTTGAGCTGCGACAGCGCAATCAGGACGACCGCGATCAACGCGCCGCCGATTGCCACGACGTAGCTCAGAAACAAGCCATATTGCGCCCGACGCGAAAATCCCGGACGCCGGTTACGTGGCGGCGCCATGCGTCCCCCGTTGAATCAGACCGCGAGCAACACGCCGCGGTAGATCGGGTCTTCCAATGCCCGACCGGTGCCAAGCGCGACACAGGTCAGCGGCTCTTCGGCGACGGTGACCGGCAATCCGGTCTCGTCGCGCAGAACCTCGTCAATTCCGTACAGCAGCGCGCCGCCGCCGGTCAGGACGATGCCCTGGTCGACGATGTCGGCAGCGAGTTCGGGCGCGGTGTTTTCCAGCGCGATACGGACGCCCTCGACGATCGTGCCGACCGGTTCGGACAGCGCTTCGGCGATCTGGCCCTGGTTGATCTGGATTTCCTTGGGCACGCCGTTGACGAGGTCGCGGCCCTTGATGTGGATCGTCTCGCCGATGCCGTCGGCCGGCGGCTTGGCGACGCCGACTTCCTGCTTGATGCGCTCGGCGGTCGATTCGCCGATCAGCAGATTATGGTTGCGGCGGACATAGGAAACGATTGCCTCGTCCATCTTGTCACCGCCGACGCGAACGCTGGTCGAATAGGCGAGGCCGCGAAGCGACAGGACGGCGACCTCGGTCGTGCCGCCGCCGATGTCGACGACCATCGATCCGATCGGTTCGGTCACCGGCATGTCGGCGCCGATCGCGGCGGCCATCGGCTCCTCGATCAGCCATACCTGGCTCGCGCCCGCGTTCGACGCGGCGTCGCGGATCGCGCGGCGTTCGACCGAGGTCGAACCCGACGGCACGCAGATCACGATCTGCGGCCAGCGCAGGAACTTGCGCTGTCCATGCACCTTCTGGATGAAGTGCTTGATCATCTGCTCCGCGACATCGATGTCGGCGATCACGCCGTCGCGCAGCGGACGAATCGCCTCGATCGTGCCGGGCGTCTTGCCCATCATCAGCTTGGCGTCGTCACCGACCGCCTTCACCTTGCGAACGCCTTGCAGCGTTTCCACCGCCACAACCGACGGCTCGTTGAGCACGACACCGCGCCCGCGCAAGTAAACGACCGTGTTCGCGGTACCGAGGTCGATTGCCATGTCGTGTGACATGAATTTGAAAAGTTTGGAGAAAACCATCCATTTCTTCCGTCGTATCCGCACCCAGCCCCTGGCGCGGGCGTTCGCACAAAATTTTGACCGGGACCCTCCGGGGACGGATCAGATCCGGCCTGGCAAAACTGGCGGATACGGGTCGCGGGATGGCGCCGCTTGGGCTACAGCGGCGTCCATGTCAATACGCCGTCTACCTGAACATCTTGTCAACCGCATCGCCGCCGGCGAGGTGGTCGAGCGCCCGGCAAGCGCGCTGAAAGAACTCGTTGAGAATGCGATAGATGCCGGCGCGAGCCGGATCGCCGTGCGGATCGCGGCTGGCGGCACCGATCTGATCGAGGTCATCGACGATGGGTGCGGCATGTCACCCGAGGATATGACGCTTGCGCTCGAGCGCCATGCGACGTCTAAACTGCCGGGCGATGCCATCGAGGCGGTCGAGACGTTGGGTTTTCGCGGTGAAGCGCTGCCGTCTATCGCGAGTGTCGCGCGGCTCACCCTGGAAAGCCGGATACGCGGGAAGGAAGGATGGCAGCGAATCGTCGATAACGGCGCTGTCGAGGCGGAAGGACCGGCGGCACTTCCGCCCGGTACCAGGGTTCGCGTCGAATCGCTTTTTGCGCGCGTTCCCGCCCGGCGGAAATTCCTGCGGACTCCGCGTAGCGAATATGCCGCGTGCATGGATGTGATGCGTCGTCTGGCGATGGCGCGGCCCGACATAGCCTTCTCGCTCGAACATGATGGGCGCCGCGTGCTGAACGTCCAACAGGACGAATCGCGGCCTGCGCGTGTCGCCGCGCTTACCGACCGCGCGCTTGCCGAAAACAGCGTCGCGATCGATTTCGAGCGCGAAGGGCTGCGGCTGGGCGGTGTCGCCAGCCTGCCGACGTTCAACCGCGGCGTTGCCGATCACCAGTATCTGTTCGTCAACGGTCGGCCGGTGAAGGACCGGGTGCTGACCGGAGCGGTGCGCGGAGCCTATGCCGAGATGCTGGCGCGCGATCGTCACGCCGTCGTCGCGCTGTTCCTCGACGTGCCGACAGATGCGGTCGATGTGAACGTGCATCCGGCAAAGACCGAAGTGCGCTTTCGCGATCCCGGCCTTGCGCGCGGGCTGATCGTCAGCGGGTTGCGCCGCGCGCTCGACGCCGAAGGGTTTCGCAGCGTGCAGCGGCCGAGCGAAGCGTCGCTTGGCGCATGGCGGCAGGAGCCGGTGGGCCTTCGCCAGTCGCGCCCGACCGGCGGCGGCCTGGGCCTGATCGACCGGCCCGCACCTCCGTCGGCCGCGTTGGTGCAGGACGAACATCCCGGCTTCATGACCGCTCCGCCCCAGGCGCGGGCCGAACCGGCAACCACGGACGCGCCCGTCGCCACCACCTATCCGCTGGGCGCGGCGCGCGGGCAGGTGGCGAAGACCTATATCGTCGCGGAAGCGGAGGACGGGCTGGTGCTCGTCGATCAGCATGCGGCGCACGAACGCCTGGTACTCGAGAGGATGCGCAAGTCGCTCGCGGAAGGCGGGGTGAAGTCGCAGGCGCTGCTGCTGCCCGAGGTCGTGGAACTGGACGAAAGTGCCTGCGACCGGCTGGAAGCTCGGATCGAGGAACTGTCCGAATTCGGCCTCGACCTCGAACGGTTCGGTGCCAAGGCGATGCTTGTTCGCTCGGTGCCCGCGATGCTCGGCCAGGGCGATGTCATCGGGCTTGTCACCGATCTCGCCGACGAACTGGCGGCCTATGATTCGGCGCTCAGCCTGAAGGAGCGGATCGACCATGTCGCGGCGACCATGGCCTGTCATGGCTCGGTTCGTGCGGGGCGCGTGCTTTCGGTCGCCGAAATGAATGCGTTGCTCCGGGAAATGGAGGTCACGCCGCATTCGGGCCAGTGCAACCATGGCCGACCGACCTGGGTGAAGCTGGGCATGGCCGATGTCGAAAAGCTGTTCGGCCGGAAATAGCGGCGAGCCGCGCCACCATTTCCGTACCGCTTCGCGGTCACTTGCCGTTGAAATATTTCTCCAGCGCATCGACGAGATCGAGTTCCTTCGTCGATGCCGACATGGCAAGTTTCATGTCGCGGTTCGCAACCGCCTTTCGCATGTCCGAGATCTTGTTCGCCATCTGGTCTCGCAATTTGGCGTCCTGTACCTGTGAGCCGAGCGTATCCCACTGGTTCTGCGCAAAGGCCGCCGCCTTGCCCGCATCGTTCCAGCGGGCCGGCTGGGCTTTCAGATCGGCCTGATAGCGAAAACCCGAATAGTCGAGCAGGCTGACCGCGGTCGGGACCGGGCCGGTGTTGCCCGCGTTCGAGACCAGCAGCCGATAGGCCTCGACCGACTGGAGCGCGACATCGACCGGCTGGCCATTGGATTGCGCGGTTTCCATGTTCGATACCCGCTGCGAAAGCTGCTTCGACGCGTCCGCCGGGAGTAGAGACGAGGCACCATTGGCGCTTGCTTTCGCCTTTGCGATCAACTCGACGAGCTTTTGCGGCGAGGCCGTTTCGGCCTGCTCGGTGAGCGCTTCGAACGGTTCGGCCGCCGCCATCAGCGAAGATCGTCTCGCATCCGCATCCTGTTGCGGGGCGCTAGGGATCGTCGAGCCGACGTTGCTCGGCACGCTGAGGGTGTTCGCGGTCGGGTTGTTCGGGCTTCCCGAACTACACGCGGCGAGCCCGAGGGCGAGGGCGGCGGAAGCGAATGCTGGCGACTTCATTGCGGGTTCCTTTGGCTGTTGCAAAGAACCAAAGCGCACCTGTTGCTGCCGTTCCGGTTACACCTGAAGGTTGGGAAATTGTAACCTGCGCGGACGTGCTTGGGGGCTACGCCCGCAGGTTTGGCTTCGCGTAGCCGGAGCGAAGAAGGCGCGACATTCGCACGAGCAAGGGACGTGCGAAGCGGACCGAGCGTTCCGACGCGCGTTCGATAAATCCCGGTCCCAGCCTGCGGTGAAGATGAAGGAGGAGGAGCGCCAGGATACCCCATGCAAGGGCGTACACGCCGGGCGCGGCAAATCCTCCGGCGTGGCGCACGAAATCGCTGCCGCGTATCGCGAGGACGATGAGCACCAGTCCAATAGCTATTCCCACGATCCCGCCGCTTCGCTTCGCCGGTACGCCGAGGATATAGGAGAGTAGCGGCAGCAGAAGGATGAACCATGCCATAGTGGCGCGTGCTCCGATCTCGCCAAGCGCGCGGTTTCGCTCGCTTGGCGATGCGCTGCCGAACGCCCTGCTGGCGAGGTCCTGGAGGTTCATGGTCGCCCAGCGATCGTCTTTCGACACCGTTTCTGCCGGCCGCTGGCCGGATGGAAAGCTGAGCGACAGATGATCGAAGCGCAAGCCGCGGTTCGTCCCGTCGAGCATCACGCCGTCGCTCAGATCGAGATCCCACGCACCGCCTGCTCCCAGCGACATCGAGCCTCGCTTTGCCGAGAAGATCACGCCCTTTCGACGGACGAAGATGCCTTCGATCGCATGCTGATCGGGACTTGTCCGGTCATAGGTCAGCGAGATTCCGGGTGCGGGATGGTGCATTTCATGGGGTTTCAGCCCCAAGCCATATTCCCCCTCGGCCAGCCGCTTTCCGGTTTGAAGCAGCCAGTGTTCGCCGGCGGGCTGAAGCTGGAACTGGATCGCCAGCGATGCGATAGCCGTGATGAGTCCGATCAGCAGCGGAGTCCGCAGCAAGCGCAGGTCGGACACGCCGATCGCCGCGAATATGTCGAGTTCCGACCGTTGGCCGAGCGCACGGATCGTAAACGCCGTACCCACGAACAGACCCAACGTCAGCGCAAGCCCGGCATATTCGGGAACAAGCGCGACCAGGCTTTCGGTGACGAATCGCGCACGGTCGTTGACGGCTTCCGACAGATGAAGAAGCGATGGCAGATGCTCGACCAGGAGCAGCGCGACGACAACGATGAAGGTTGCGGTGAACCGCCTTAAAATCTGCCGTCCGACTAGTCGGTCAAGCGTCATGGCGCCTTGCTGCCGCCAGCGAGGTTTGCCGCATGCTCGCCAGATAGGCGGGAGCAGCCTGTTCCATCGTGAAGCGGCGCAGCAATCGCCGCGCTGCCGGGCGGTCGAAACGGATGTTGCGGGCGGCGGCCATCGCGGCGGCGAGTGCTTCGGCATCGCGCGGTGGCGTCACGATCCCGTGATCGGGATTGGCAAGCAGCGAGCGCATGCTGGCGCAACAGTCTGTGGAGACGGTCGGCAGCCCGGCCGCGAGCGCTTCGAGCAGAACCGCAGGGACGCCTTCATAATCCGATGACAGCACGAAAATGTCGGCGCGCTTCATATAGTCGGTAGGATCGGAAACATGTCCGGCAAAGGTGACGCTTTCGGCGATGCCGAAGCTTTCCGCGAGCGCTTCCAACTTGGCGCGCTGCGCGCCGTCGCCGAGGATCGTCAACCGGTCGCCCGATTGGCGCGCGCGGGCAAATGCCTTGAGCAGAAGCGAGAAGTTTTTCTGGGGAACGAGCCGGCCGACCGCCAGATAGTGCGTGCCGGGACCAGGCGAGGACGAAGGCGCGATGGACAGCCGATCGATAGTAAGGGCAGGGTCCTCGATCGTGTCGACGCGGCTTTCCGGAACGCCGGTCAACGCGACGATTTCGGGCTCCATCGCCGGAGCCAGTGCCACGAACCGGTCGATCATGCGGGCCTGGAGCCGCAGCCAGAGGCGGTAGAAGGGGCGGGCCGGGCGGGGAAGATCGTGGCGATGCAGGTCGTTACTGATCTTACAGATGATCGGCGGGCAGTTTTGGCGCAGCAAGATGCGCATGGCGACCATGACGATGGCGTAGGTGTTGCCGGCGCAGAACAATATGTCGGGTCTGACGGCCCTGATTGCGCGCGGCAGGCTGGCGATCATCCAAAGCGTTTCCCAGCTCGCCGTGGGGAGCCATCGCGGCGAGAGCGTGAAATACCGCAGTCCGTCGAACTCGCGCCGCATGGCTCCGTCGGTGCGGCCGACGACGAGATGGCTGTCGACACCCGCCGCCCGCCAGGCCCGATGCAGCCGCAACGCGATGCGTTCGACCCCGCCGGGTTCGAAACTGTGCAGCGGCGTCAGAATGCGTAGCGGCGGGCCATCGCCCGAATCCCTGAAGAAATCGCTTCCGTCAGGCGGCATCGCGCAGCTCCGACGACGCCTCGTACAAGGCCGCGAGTTCGGTAAAGTGACGGTCCATCGTGCGGACGGCAGGGGCTGCTTCGGCGGCCCGGGCGCGCAGTGCGGCGCCGTCGGCATCAACCAGCTGGTGGAGCGTGCGGACAAGATCGGCCCGGTCGGTCGCCGCATAGCGGAAGCCCGCCCCGTGGCGATGATGATCGCTCGCGCCGCCGCGGTCGGGAACGATCAGCGGCAGGCCGCTGGCGCGCGCCTCTGCGGCGACCATGCAGAATGTTTCGGCCTCGCATCCATGCACCAGCGCGTCGGCACTGGCCATCAACCGCGCCATTCGTTCGCGCGAGCGGATCGGTGCGAGAATGCGGACATGGGGGCTGTGCCCGCTTGCCCGCATCACGGCCGCCTGGTCGCGACCTTCGCCAACGGCGATCAAGCCGATCGGGGCGCGGCAACCGGCGGCGAGCGCAGCGCCGATCACCATCGGAATGCGCTTTTCAGGGGCAAAGCGGCCGATAGTCAGCAGCAGGGTCGCATTGTCGCCGAGCTCGCAATCGCGGAGCAGGCTGGCGCGCAATGCCTCGTCGCGCAGCGCGGGATCGAAAACCCCGGGTTCGACACCCATCGGGACGGTTCGAAGGTTGCGCAGACCGCCCTCGGCCATGCGCCTGGCAAGGTCTCGGCTGGCGACGACGACATGGTCGAAACCGGCGTCGAGGCGTCGCAAATGGCGCCAGTACCGGTCAAACCCGCGGTCGATGACGGCGCGCGGGGCGATGGGGCCGAACCACCGATAGGCATAGGCCGATAGCGGGTCGGCATGCATCACCAGCGCCCGCGGCGCCGCGCCGTTCCAGCGCGCGACCATCGCGGCGCTGGCCCATGGCGAGGATGCTTCGACGAAATCGGGCTTCAGTCGGTCGAGCGCCCGGTGCAGCGCCTTTTCATCATCGAAATAGCCGTAGCGCCGGTCGAGCGGGAAGCGCGGGCTGGGGATCGTCACGATATGCGCGCCGGGCGCGATCTCTTGCGTTTCTTCGCGCTCGCCCGGCGCCAGGATGACGATTTCGTGCCCGAGCGCGGGCAGCGCCGCCAGTTTGCGCTCGACATAGGTCCGCACACCGCCCCCGCTGGGTGTGTAGAACGCGTTTACGTCGACGATCCGCATCGCTTCCTCCTCAGCTGGCCTTGCGCGCCGAACGGGCAAGCTCTGCGAGGGCAAGAACGCTACCGACGATGACTTGTCCGGCAAAGATCAGCGTCCCCACCAGCAGCACGGCCGAGGTCGCCTCGGTCGAGCTGCCGGTTATCAGCACCGCGAGTCCGGCAAAGGCGACGTCCTTGTTGGGCAGGAAGGGCAGTCGGGTCACCAACTGCCGGCCCGCCGCCATCAGCAGCCACCATTGCGCCGCGACCGATGGCAGGATTTCGTGCCACAGCAGCGCGACCATCGCTGTCGCCAGCAACGTCCGCAGCAGATGGATACCCGAAACATACCAGCAGTCGCGCGCGCCGAGCGAGAGGATACGATTGCGCAACAGTCCGACCGCCATCGACGAGCCGAGCAGCACCGCGATCGACCATAATATCGGTGAGACGGCCTTTCCGATGACGACATGGCCGATAAATGGCCACGCCACGCACAGCAGCGCCAGCGTGACAGCATTGCCGACCATTGCCGACAGGATCGCGACGTCCTTTACTGCGCCGAACGGAGAGCCGGCTAGGTCGGCATGGCGCCGTGCCCAGGCATAGAATTGCACCTCGCCAAGATAGCCGAGCAATACGTCGTTGCTCGCCGATTTGCGGAACAGGGCCGCAAGGCCGGAGCCCGGAATTTTCCAGAGGCGACGAAAAATGACGAAATCGCACAGCGGTGTAATGGCGAGATAGGCGGCGAGCATCAGCCAGAGCTGCGGACGCGCGGGAAGCAGACGGAAGGTGCTGTCCAGATCGCCGCGACCGGCCATCCAGAACGCTGCTGCCAGCAAGGCGACGGCGCAGGCGGGGCCGATCAGCTTTACCCAGCCGCGAAACGGGCTGGCGAGATCGGCAAATTCGAACTCCGGCGCTACGGCGGGGCTGGTGAGCGTTTCCGCAGGGTCGAGTTCAGCGGTGGATATCGATGTCATCAGTTGGATGTCTCGGTGGAGGAAAGGCGGTTTCGGTTTATCTCGGGGACGGCGTTGGAAACGGTCGGCGTGCCCAGCAGATCGGCATAGCGGCCGATTGGCGCGCGGTTGGCGAGTGCGCGAACGGTTTTTGCGATGCTGTCGACCAGCCGTGGTACGGTCACATCGCCGGGATGAACCGCGAGCCGCATTCCGCGACGGGCAGGCATCAGCGCGCGCGCAGCGGCAGCCACCGCCAGCGACGATGCCTGCCGCATCCGCGTGCGGCTCGCCCAGGTGATGACCGGTCCGCGCGCAACGATGGTTCCGTCCGACGGTTTCCAGACGCGAAAATGGTCCTCTGCCAGCGCGAAGCCGCAATCGGCCATCGCGGCAAGCGCATCGGGGCCGTAAAGCCAGGCTGGCGCGATGAAGCCAGCCACCGGCTTGCCGATGATGTCTTGCAGCATGTCGCGCCCGTCGCGCATCCGGTTGAACGCGGTCTGATAGTCGAGGCCGAGGAATTCGCCTTCGCCCGCCGTCATCCGCTTGGCCTTCCAACGGGCGGCGGCGGAGTCGTGGCTGGTATCGTCGCGGTGGTAGCAGCCGTGCAGGAATATCTCGACACCACGGTCCGACCAGTCGCGCAATCGGCTGGCGAACGGGCTGCCGGCAACGATGGGCGCGCGACCCCAGTGGTTCGGCACGACCAGCATTGCGTAGCGATATTCACCCGTGGCGGGTTCCAGAATGTCGCGCAGCCGATCGGTCGCGCCTTCCGAACTCGGGCCGACATCATGTATCGAAACCAGCAGGTTGGGCGGCATGGTGGTGCGGGGCATTCGGGCGGATTGCTCTTCGGAAATGGGCGTACGCTGATGCGACGACGCGGACAAGCATGGTCCTCACCCCATCATATAGTGTTTTTGATCCCGATAGCGAAACGGCTATGGCGGAAGCGTGCAGCGCGGGGACGAATCCGAAACCGCCTCCATCGAGGGGCTTGCCGGGGCGCTTGCGGCGCATCGGCCCGAACTGTTGCGTTTTCTGACGGCGCGAACGGGTGATGGCGCGCTTGCCGAGGATCTGATGCAGGAAATGTGGCTCCGCGTGCGCGAGGGGCGTCCGGTGTCGATCGGCAATCCTCGGGCCTATCTTTACCGGATGGCGCAGAATCTGGTGCTCGACCGCCTGAAGGAAGAGCGGCGCCGGATGGCGCGCGATCTTCAGTGGTCGTCGAGCCGGACGGACGAACACGGCGCCGATCTCGACCGTAGCGATCCCGAAAAACAGATGATCGAGGACGAGAGAGTGGCGCGCTTCACCGCTGCCATCGCTGCGCTTCCCCCCGCCACGGGCAGGGCGTTTCGGCTGAACAAGATCGACGGTCTCGGTCAGGCGGAAGTGGCGGCGTCGATGGGAATCAGCCGCAGCGGCGTCGAAAAGCACATCGCCCGCGCGATGGTGCATCTGCGCCGGTCGCTGGCAGGTGAGGATTGATGGAGGTGGCGGCGTCTTTTGAACTGATGTGGAAATTTTCAACCGGGACAGCGCCCAAGGAGCGCTTAGCATGGTGAGCGAGGACCATCTCCTCGCCGCCGCCCGGTGGCATGTGCGCTCCCCGTCCGACGATATGGATTGGGATGGTTTTACCAACTGGCTGGAGGCGGATGCGCGCCACCGCGAGGCGTTCGACGCGGTGGCGCTTGACGACGCGGCGCTTGCCGATTGCCGGGCGGGTGTGGCGGCGGCGCTTGAGGGTGGCTCGGTGGATATTGCCCGATCGAGCAACGACGAAGTGACCGCCAATGACGACTGGCCTGCGACCGGCGCTAATTCATTGCGCTGGTGGCGATGGGCCGGCGGAGCTGGCGCAGCTGCAATCGCCGCAGGCATTGCCGCGATGATCATGGTCCCGGGAGAGCAACCGGCATCACCGCCCGCGAAGCAGTATCTGGCAAGCGATGGTGCCCGTCGGATTGTGTTGCCCGATGGGGCTCGGGTCGCGCTGGCGAGCGGATCAAGTCTCAGTGTCGCGGCGGGCGATGCGACCACGCTGACGCTGAAGGGGGCGGCGTATTTCGACGTGCCGCACCGAACCGATCGCACGCTGACCGTGCGTGCGGGCGATTTCCGGATCGTCGATCTGGGGACAAGGTTCGAGGTGACCAGTACCGCCAATTCGCTGCGTGTGACGGTGGCGGAGGGCAATGTTTCGGTTCGTTCGCCCCGGCTCACCAAACCGATGCGCCTATCGGCGGGGCAGGGAATGCTGGCGCTTGATCGCGAGAATGTCATCGAGCCGCTGAAAGTCGCGCCAGCCAATGTCGGCAGTTTTCGTCGCGGCCAACTCGTGTATGACAACGTTCCGCTGGCCGTGGTGGCCGCGGAGCTGGGGCAATATACCGATGGCAGGATCGTTCTCGAACCGGGGGTTGGACAGCGTCGCTTTTCGGGTTCGCTCGCGCTTGGCGGGCGCGGGGAAGCGGTAGCGAATCTTGCCCGGCTCATGGACCTCCAGCTTCGTCGCGAAGGCGATGTGGTGCGCCTTTCCGCTGGCGGCGGCGACTAGCCTGCCCGCGCAGGCGGAGGCGCGGGAAGCGCGCTATCGGTTTGACATTGCCGCTGGCCCTCTGAACGAGAGTATCGCCGCGTTTACAGCGCAAACAGGCATTTCGGTCGGGATGCCGGGGCGCGTGCCGACACAGCATGTCGAGCGGCTGCACGCCCGCTTGACCGCGCATCAGGCGCTCGAGCGTCTGTTGCGCGGGACCGGGCTGCGGCCGCGCCGCATCGCCCCCGATGTCTATCGGCTAGAACCGACCGGCCGTGCGCGACGTGGCGGATCGCCTGCGACCACCGCGCCACCATCACCGCCGATTGCCGATATCGTCGTTACCGGGCGCAAGCAGTCCGAAGCGCTTTCGGACGTGGCGGCGCCGCTTTCGGTGTTCGTGCCGGGGCGAGTTACGTCGCTGCCCCCCGATGCCACGGGAAGCAGGGATGTCGCGCGCCAGACGCCGGGACTGGTCGCGACCAATGCCGGGCCGGGGGGCAATCGCCTGTTTATTCGCGGCATCGCCGACAGCCCCTTTTCGGGTTTCGGGCAGTCGACCGTTGCGATCCAGATCGACGAGGGAAGGGCTACGTATGACGGCCCCGACCCCGATCTGCGACTGGTCGATATCGACCGGGTGGAAGTGCTGAAAGGGCCGCAGGGGCCGCTCTATGGAACCGGCGCACTTGGCGGGGTGTACCGTCTGGTTACGCGAAAGCCGGTACTTGGCGCGGCTTCGGCAAGCGGAATGCTCCACGGCGACCTTGCCTATGACGGTCAGCTTGGCGGCGGCGGGTCAGCGGTCATCAATCTGCCGCTCGTGTCGGACACGCTTGCGCTGCGCGGTGTCGGCTATGCCAGCTATCGGCCCGGCTGGATCGAGGATGTCGGACTTGCCGAAAACGCCAACTGGTCGCGGGTCGCGGGTGGGCGTCTTGCCGTTCGCTATGCGCCGGTATCAGGCTGGACGCTGGACGCGGGCGCTTTGCTTCAGGACGTGCGGACGGGTGATAGCCAATATGTCGTCGCGGACGCCGAAACCCTGTCGCGAAACGTGCGCATCCGCGAACCGTCCAGCAGCCGCTTCGCGATGGCGTCGGCACGGTTGCAGGGGCCGGTGGGAAAGCTCGACCTGACCGTCGCGACCAGCATGGACTGGCAGAATATCCGGCGGACGTTCGATGCGAGCGCCGCTGCGGATGCCTTTGCGCTGGCGCCGCCGCTGCGCGCGACCGACGCGCGGCGATACCGGGTCTTCGACCAGGAGGTCCGGGTCGAACGCAATAGCGCGAAGGGAATGCGCTGGATGGCAGGCATTTCCTATCTCAGCGCCACAACTTATGGGAAGGGCACGTTGTTTGCGGCTTCGGATGACCAGCACACGATCGTCGATGTGCGGCGCAAGGTCAGCGAAATGGCGGTATTCGGCCAGGCCGACCTTCGTCCTCTCCCGGGAATGACCGCGTCGCTGGGCGCACGCCTGTTTCGCAATCTCATCGAGGATGAGACCGACCGTTCGGAAGGCCATGTCGAGGCAGGGCAGTTCATCGGCTTCTCGCCCAGCCTATCGCTCGGCTGGCGGCCCGTCGAACCGCTGCTCGTCTATCTGCGCTATGCCAACGCCGTGCGCCCCGGCGGTGTGGCGATTGGCGGCAGCGGCCAGCGTTATGACGCCGACGAACTCAGCAATATCGACCTCGGCGCGCGTCTTGAAAGCCCATCGGGACGGCTTTCTATCGACGCGGCGGCGTACCGGTCGGTGTGGCAGCATGTGCAGTCCGACTATCTGCTCGATAACGGTCTGGTGGCGACGCGCAACGCGGGTGATGCCCGCTCGCTTGGCATCGACATGTCGGTGCGCTGGCTGCCGCTCTTCGGATGGAAGCTGGAGACCGGCCTGTCGCTGCAGCGTTCACGGCTGGAACGGGCATCTGGCGCGCTCGACATGGTCCGCGATTCGCGAATGCCGATCGTGCCCGACATTAGCGGCAATGCCCGGCTGGCGCATGATTTCAGCCTGGGCACCTGGCAGGCGACCGTCGGAGCCGATGTCAGCTTCATCGGTCCGACGCGGTTGAGCTTCGATCCTGGGCTCGATCGCCGGACCCCGTCCTACACGGTGCTTGGCGCCGATGTGCAATTCGCGATGGATCGGTGGCGTGTCGGCCTCGATGTGCGAAACGCGCTCAACATACGCGGCGACAGTTTCGCCTTCGGCAATCCCTTTTCGATCTTCGCCGAGCGGCAATACACGCCGATTGCTCCGCGCACGATAATGCTCAGCCTTTCCTATTCGCGGTAGTTTCGGGGCGTCCTGCGCTACCTCGACCGCGACAGGACCGTTATGCGCATGCTCACTATCATATAAAGAAATCTTTATATTCCATTTGATTTCGCGGGCGCGAAGGCTTAGGTGGGACGCATCGGCGGCCGGGTATTTTCCCGGGCCGCGCACATGACATTCATCACCCAGGAGACCGTAGCTGTGGCAACCGTTGCCGAACGCCCCGATCATGTCATCAAGGACATCAGCCTTGCCGGCTGGGGCCGCAAGGAAATCGAGATCGCCGAAACCGAGATGCCGGGCCTGATGGCGCTGCGCGAGGAATATGGTGCGAAGCAGCCGTTGAAGGGCGCGCGCATCACCGGATCGCTGCACATGACCATCCAGACCGCGGTGCTGATCGAGACGCTGACCGCGCTTGGCGCGCAGGTCCGCTGGGCGACCTGCAACATCTATTCGACGCAGGACCACGCCGCCGCCGCGATCGCCGAACAGGGCATTCCCGTCTTCGCCGTAAAGGGCGAAAGCACGGCCGATTACTGGGACTATGTCGGCCGTATCTTCGACTGGGGCGACGACGAAACCGCCAACATGATCCTCGACGACGGCGGCGACGCGACGATGTTCGCGCTGATGGGCGCCAAGCTCGACAATGGCGAGACGCTGCCCGAACCGGAAAATGAGGAAGAGGTCGAGATGCAGCGCGCGCTCAAGGAGTTCGTGAAGCGCAAGCCCGGCTACCTCGCCAAGTCGGTGAAGAACATCAAGGGCGTGTCGGAAGAGACCACCACGGGCGTTCACCGCCTGTATCACATCGCCAAGAAGGGTGAGCTTCCGTTCCCGGCGATCAACGTCAACGACAGTGTCACCAAGTCGAAGTTCGACAACCTGTATGGTTGCAAGGAATCGCTGGTCGACGCGATCCGCCGCGCAACCGACGTGATGCTGGCGGGCAAGGTCGCGGTCGTCGCTGGCTTCGGCGATGTCGGCAAGGGATCGGCGCAGTCGCTTCGCAACGGCGGCGCGCGCGTGCTCGTGACCGAAATCGACCCGATCTGCGCGCTGCAGGCGGCGATGGAAGGCTTCGAAGTCGTGACCATGGACGAGGCGACCAAGCGCGGCGACATCTTCGTCACCGCCACCGGCAATGCCGACGTCATCACCGCGGAGCACATGAAGGCGATGAAGCCGATGGCGATCGTCTGCAACATCGGCCACTTCGATTCCGAGATCCAGATTTCGGCGCTGTCGAACTACAAGTGGACCGAGATCAAGCCGCAGGTCGACGAGGTCGAGTTCCCCGACGGCAAGAAGATCATCGTGCTCGCTCGCGGCCGCCTGGTGAACCTGGGCTGCGCCACCGGCCATCCGAGCTTCGTGATGTCGTCGAGCTTCACCAACCAGACGCTCGCGCAGATGGAGCTGTGGAACAACGCCGGCGACTACAAGAACGACGTGTACGTCCTGCCCAAGCATCTCGACGAGAAGGTCGCCGAGCTGCACCTCGAAAAGCTGGGCGTGAAGCTCGAAAAACTGAGCGAGAAGCAGGCGGCGTATATCGGTGTGCCGGTCGAAGGACCGTTCAAGCCGGATCACTACCGCTACTGATCGCGCGCTATCGCGCTCAAAGCCAAGGGCCGCGGCTGGAAACAGTCGCGGCCTTTTTTGTTGCGCTGCATATCTATTTTAGCGCTAGTGGTCCAAGCACTTCGGTCAAGGGAGAGAGCCATTCTTTATAGGGCTTCCAAACGGCAATCCCGTCGCGATTTAACGGCCGCCTGACCTGTTCGCTGCTCGGCGTGCGAACGACTCGATCGAGCTTATGGAACTCTAGTGTTGCGGGATCCCACGGCAGGCCGAGATAAGCAAAAATCTCGCGCAATCGCGGCTCCGCGTTTTCCACCAGTGCTTCGTAATCGACATGATGTACCAAATTTGGTGCGATATCGTTGATATGGTCCATCAAATCGACATAGTCGCGGTAGCATTTCCCGATGTCCGCAAGCCGAAATGACGAAGCATGGGCGCTTGAAAAGGATTGTGTGAAATTCGAGAAGCAGCAATCCATCGCATTCCGCCGAATATCGATAAATCGCGCTTGTGGAAGCATACGGCGCACTAGAAGAATATTGCTCCAATTATGCGGAAGCTTATCGACGATGTAATCCTTATCCGTCTTGCGGTGAACGGACGCGCGTCGCAAATAGTCCTGACCCATTGCCTCTGCCTGATCCGGCGTTAGCGCCGTCAGAAGCTGGGGCACCGTCATGCGCGAGCGGCGTGTTACCATTTCCATCATAGATCGAAGGATTGCAGGAATATACGGTAGTTCGCCAAGCGCTTCGATATCGCTGTGGCTGGCCAACATTTGTTCCAACAGGGTTGACCCCGATCGTGGCAGGCTAACGATGAAGATCGGGATTACCTCACCGACGGGAGTTTTGCTAAACGACTGAACGGTGGAGGCGTCGATCGTTTGTTTCAACTCGGCCACTTCTTTGGTCAGCTCATTCGAGTTGTAAGCCAGATCCTCTGCGCGCAAACGATTCCCTTCGGAATAATGCTCGAATGCTTCACGATGGTCGCCGCGATCATGCAGCGCACGGGCAAGCGCGAAGTTGAGAGGAGCAATGTTGCGCACGTCGACGGCAATGCGAATGGCTTCCTGCATTCGCTTAATGTCATCGTCGCCAAATATCTGTTTCTTGATGCTGGCCAGTCCCCACCAGGCCTCACCTCTCTCGAAGTCGAGGGACAGTGCTCTGCGATATGCGGATACGGCTTCGGAGACACGCCCCGCCGCGCGAAGGCTGGTCGCCAATCCGATCCAGTACTGTGGATCGTCAGGGCGGTCCGCTGTCGTTTCCTGCAGTAGTTGTAACGCTCTTTCATGGTGACCGAGCTTGTCTAGAACGAGTGCTCGGCGCGCCTTCAACTCAACGTTGTTTGTCTCCTCGACGAGCTGGGCAAAATGCTGATCTGCTTCGGTCAATCTTTGTTGCTGGTCGAGGACGGACGCGAGTTCGTAACGGACCTCGAAGTCCCGAATTCCCGCCTCCAGCGCCCTAGTTAGAAATAGCTCTGACTGCATGAGAGCGCCCAGCCGCATGGCTATTCGACCTAGTAGCGCTGTTCCTCGGGGTTCGTTACGATGTCGGCCAAGATGCGACATGACGAGCCGTGCCGCCTCCTCGAGCCGCCCGTCATGCATGATCGTTTCTGCTTCACCGAGCAGCGGGTAGAGACGGATACGATCGTCTGCGGTTGTCATGATCTTGCTCTGCGGACCTAATTCAATGATAACCAAGCAAAGCTCGGAGGCCTGGCGCCTGATAATCAACCAATGCACGATGTCGCGCGTCGAGCGTGTCAGGCAACTCCAGCCCAATGCCCGTCAAATTTTCTCTGGCGGTGCCACTTTGTTTGCGATCGGAACCGATTGCAACGCGTTCTCGCCAATCGTGGGGTCTAGTAATTTCGCACGCATTAAGCAATTTGGCGAAGAATTTATCAGCTTCTTCGCTTCCCAGATTTTGAACGTGAAGAGTTAGCTCTTCAAATTTGACCACTTCAATCTCTGTACCTAACCACGCGGCCGCATTCATTTCATAGATATCGTTCAGAGATGGCGCTTTTCCCGGAATGCCGAAGATCATCATGGTAAGCAGATCATCGACTTTGAGCGCCCCGGTCTTGAGGTGATCCATGTTGCTACTGAACTGCTCGGATATGAAGAAGCGGGCGCGAGCGATCACCCAGTCATAGGGATCTCGGTACAGCAATATTTTTCGGGCAAATGCGGTCTCGATCACCGAAGCGTCGGCTAGGAACAAATGCCCCCAACTAAGCATCGGTGCAGCGGGGTCAAAGGCAGCGAGGTGTTGTTGGAGGTTCGCCCATTGAATAAAGTCCCGCGAATATTGTTGCTCAACGGGTACGAACATCCGAAGCACGTTGCGCAGCAGATGGCTACCACTCTTGGGAACACTGTTTAGAAATACCGGTCGACGAAGCGGGGCGTGCGTAAAGCGCCGATTTTCATCGTCCAGAGTGTCGGGGCGGACATTTACCGTGGGCATGCAAGCTACGATACAACGCTTCGATTTATGATTCAGAACTTTTCGTTTGGAGTAGGGCGACGCGTCATCGCGCCGCCCCACCCATATCATCGCCTCATCAGAACTTGGTGGAGACGTTCAGGAACGCTCGCCGTCCGACAAAGCTATACTGCGAAGCTGCAACAACCGGCCCGAGCATGCTGATTTCGCCGCCGTTCAGAACCGATACGCGCGGCGGACGGGTATCGAACAGGTTGCTGATGCCCAGTGTAATTGAATAGCTCTCACCGATGTCCTTCGTGATCGAGACGTTATGATAGAAAATCGCTGGAGCCGTCAGATCAGGGCAATAGGTCCCCCGGATTGGCGTACCGTCCGGTTGATACGAGTCGATGCATGGATCGCCTCCATTATCGCGCAGAAAATCTCCGACATTGGAGGTGCCTCCGATGACGTTCATCCCATAGAAGATGTTGAGATCGCGATCAGCGTTCTCCCAGCTCAGGCGGAAATCGCCCACCCACCGCGGTGAACCTGCCTCTCCGTTGTCCGTTTCAAGAGGAGAATCGGGAAGTAGCTTATAATTGTCGCGGGTTTGCCAGGTCATGTCAGCAAGAAGGGTCAACCGACCCAAACTTCCAAGATTCTGGCGTAGCTGGACTGTAACGTCGACGCCGCTATTCTTCTGGCTAGCTATATTAATATATTTGTCGCGAACCGTTGCGATGTTGTACGGTGCGCCGGTCTGACCGCGCGTGAACAGACTGCACAGCGGGTCATTCGGAAAATCAAGCGAATTGTAGCATTGATAGATAATATTGCGTGCACCAAGCTGTGCAACTTCGCCCTTTACGCGGATGTCGAAATAATCGACCGCGATATTGATGTCGGTTTGCGGCAGGAAGCCGAATTTCGGTGTAAGGATCCCACCGACGACAAAGGCCTTTGACGTTTCGGGGCTAAGAACGCCCACGCCGCCTTGTGAAATCGCGGTAGCTGTAACGCCTGCTCCATTGTAATTCGACGGGATACCGTCTGCGGCACAATTGTCCCTCTGACGTTGTGTAATTGCACCTTGTGCAAGCGCATTGTCATAATTCACGCACGGGTCGATATCGGTTTGTCGAGGGAAACTCGTCTGGTCCGACAGGAACTGTTCAAACAGGGCGGGAGCGCGGAATGATGTTCCATAACTTGCACGAAACCGCAGAAAGTCGGTCAATGCCCAGTTCGCCCCGAGCTTGTAGGTATAGTTACCCGTGTTCTTGTCTTGGAACCCATCGGATGCCCTGGTTGCGGTCACATTCGTGACGCGACCAGCGGCGGACAGAGTGAGTTCCTTAAACAAAAGCGTGTCGTTGATCACCGGAATGTTCAACTCGCCGAACGCTTCCTTGGTCACGGTGTTGCCCGCCGTGATCCCCGATGTGGACGAACCCCAGGCATTCCCGGCGAGAGTAATTGCGCCAGGCACGTCGTTGATTTCGTCGCGGCGGATAGTCAAACCAGCGGCTACGCCAAGGGGGCCGGCGGGCAAGGTGAGAAGATCGCCTGAAACCGATGCTTCCGCGGTGAGCTGGCTATAGGTCGTTTTACCCTCTTCCCACGAAAAAATATAAGCGACCTGCTCGGGCGTGAGTTCGCCACGCAGGAAGTTCGGATCTGTCCACGGCAGATCGATGCACTGCTTGCCGGAGACCGGCGTCGTCATGCCGACGCACGAACCAATCGAGCCAAAGCCCTGCTGCGTGCTGATGTCGTAGACGTCCTGCAGGATCCGTTCGTTGCGATAACGACCGATGCTGCGGCTATACTGGCCGTACATCTCCCAGTGCCAACCGTCCATGAACCCACCACTGCGGACATCGCCTCGGACGCCGCCGACACCGCGATAATAGTCAACCTTCTGGCTGCTATCGGCATGATTCGTGATCGCGGTCGGACTGATGAGGTTCAGGCCAGTCCATCCCGGCGCCCAAACATTGTAAGTGGTTCCTGTCCCATACAGGTCGCCTGTGTATCCGAAACTCCAGAACTGGCGCCAGCCATTCTGATAGGTTTCCCGGCGGTTAAAAAGAAATTCGCCAAACAACTCGACCGAATCGGCGATTTCGTACGCGCCATCCGCGTAGAATGTGTACAAATCCGTCTTCGGAATGATTGTCTGTTCCTCGACGAACGGATGGTACGCGTTCTGTACCGCCAGCGACTGGGTGTTATACCCTGTCGGATACCATCCCGGAGGGGCGCCAAAGTCGCCGGGGTAGGCGGGGGCACCGTAGGCGGGGATGCCCAAATTCTCTCCAGGATATTGATACTGCATCAGGATCGTCTGACCCCGCGGCGATGTGTTATACCCGGTATTGGGTCCGCCCGGCCCGTCGAGCTGCATGTTGTCGATCAGGTTGTAGGTCCAGACATGACCCCAGCGAAGGTCTTCGCATTTGTACTGGCCGGTCCGCGGATCCACGATGTCTGCGCGACTGCCGTCAGGGCGGAACGTGTACGCCTCCGGACAAGCAAGATAGCTGCGGTCCCCACGCTTCAATTCGTTGGTATGCGAATAGTCGCCGGCGACCATGATGTGGCCACGGCTGAATGTCTTACCCCAGATGGCATTCAGACGGTACGTTTCACCACCGCTATCGAAAGGCACCGATACATTGCCGTCGAGTTGAAGGCCATTGGTGTCCTTCTTGGTGATAATATTGACCACCCCGGCAATCGCGTCTGAACCGTAAATCGAGGATGCGCCGGTCTTCAGAATCTGGATATTACTGACAATAGACTGCGGCAGCACGTTGAGGTCGAACGACGATACGCCGCCGCGAACACCAGCGGGACCGGCTCGGCGACCATTGAGTAGCACCAGGGTGCGGTTCGGGCCTAGGCCGCGTAGATCGATGGTTTGCGCACCCGGCCCGCCATTCGTAACAAAATTCGACGATAGTGCTGCGGTGATCTGCGTCGATCCGGCCGCGATCGGGGAACTCTGCAGCATTGACGCTGTGTCGAGCTTGCCCTCCTTCATCGCGATTTCGGGATCGATAATCGAAACCGGATCGGGGCTATTGAAGGCTGTCGTTGCCCGAATGCGGGTGCCTGTTACGACGAGCGCATTCCCTTGGTCAGACTCCGGCTGCTGCGTTTGCAATGCCGTTGCATCACTCGCTTGCTCAGCGCTGGTCTGATCTTGATCAGCGGTTGACTGCGACGATTGATCCGTGGCGCTGCCGTCCGCGGTTTGCGCAAATGCAGTGCCAGACGCCGTTACGGAAATCAGCAATGCAGTCCCGAGTGCGCTCGACCGAAGAAAAATGCTCTTCTTCATAAAACCCCCGTTAATAGAACATTCAGCTAGCTTGTCCGCGCGAATGCGGTATCGCAACTGCGAAGTCATCAACGGCACGTTTTGGCGTATCTTATGTGGCGAAAGCGCAACAGTGTGTAACTATGATAGTCGGTCACCTGCAAAATCGAAATGCTCCAGCGAGGTCCTCGACCCCTTTGTTACGAAGGCAGCATTGCGTATGACGTTCAACCAGATGGATTCTTGGCACGCGGTAAAAACGATTGAGTGAAGTTGGCGAAATTGGTCCGGTCGCCGTCGGCGCGGTGCTTGCGCTGGTGCTGGCGGTCGGCCTTGCCGCGTTTTTCACGGGTTGGCGGTGGCGGCGGCAGGCGGCGGAGCAGCACGGCGTTACGGGCCGGCTGGAGCTGCTGATGGCGGGATCGCCGGCGGTGCCGATGGTGGTGCGTGCCGATGGTCGGCTGGAAATGCCGACACGGCTTGCGCAGTGGCTCGGGCTGGACGGGCCGGTTGACGATCTTGCCGAACTGGTTGCCGATGACGGAGCACTGGAACCCGGCGATGCCGCTGCGCTTCGAGACGCGGTCGTTGCGGGGCAGAAGGCCGCGCGGCCTTTTCGGTTGCCGATCCGCGCGCTCGGGGCGAAGCGTGCGCTGTTCGCTGTCGGAGAGCGCGCGCCGGACGGCCTCAACGCCCCGGGCGGCGTGCTGGTCTGGTTCTTCGATGCCTCCGAGATGCAGGAAGAGATCGCGCAGCTCGTGGGCGAGACGCAAGAGCTGCGCGACGCTTTCGATTCGCTGACCGGGCTGATCGAGGCTGCCCCGTTGCCGATGTGGTATCGCGGCGCCGACCTTCGGCTGGCGATGGTCAACAGCGCCTATGTTCGGGCGGTCGACGCGGACAAGGCTGCCGATGTTGTTAGGCAGCAGATCGAGCTTGTCGAGGATTCGGGTCTCGGCGGACCGCTGGCCAATGCCGCGATCGCGCGTGATACCGACGAACCGCAGGTCAGTGCGATGCCCGCAACGATTGGCGGCGCACGGCGGATGCTGCGTATTCATGACGTGCCGCTTCCCGATGGCGGCGTGGCAGGGGTTGCTGTCGATATCGAGGACCTTGAACAGGCCAGGGGCGGGCTGAAGCGGTTTGGCGAGGCACAACGCGCGATGCTCGACCGCCTCTCCGCGGGCGTGGCCCAATTCGGTGCCGACCGGGCGCTTCGTTTCTGCAACCAGCCGTTTCAGCGAATGTTTTCGATGCGACCCGAATGGATCGCCGACCGACCCGAGTTCGATCGCGTGCTCGAACGGATGCGCGAAGCCAAGCGGCTTCCGGAGGTCCGCGATTTCCCAAGCTGGAAGGCGGAGCACCGCGAGTGGTTCCAGGCCGCCGGCGCGGAGATCGAAGAAAGCTGGCACCTGCCCGGCGGCGTTCATCTGCGCGTGGTCGGCCAGCCGCTTCCCGAAGGCGGCCTGTTGCTGATCTTCGAGGATCGGACCGAACAGGTCCAGCTCGCCAGCGCGCGCGATACGCTGTTGCGCGTCCGGACCGCGACGTTCGACAATCTGTTCGAGGCGCTGGGCGTATTCGCCGCCGATGGGCGGTTGCAGCTCTGGAACAACAAATTTCGCCTGATCTGGGATTTTGAAGAGGAGATGCTGGCCACGCATCCACGCGTCGATGCGCTGGCCGAGGCGGGCGCGCCGAAGCTGAAGAATCCCGATCGCGGCAAGTTGATCGGGGCGCTGGTGCGCTCCGCAACGGTCGATCGTCAGCAGCGCGGCGGGCGCGTAGAGTTCGCCGACGGTCGGCATTTCGAATTTACCGCAGTGCCGTTGCCCGACGGCAACGCGCTGTTCACGATGCTCGACATCACCGACAGCCGGATGATGGAGCAGGCGCTTCGCGACCGGAACGAGGCGCTGGAAGCCGCCGACCGGGTGAAGACCGCGTTCGTCGCCAATATGAGCTATGAGCTGCGCACGCCGCTGACGTCGATCAAGGGCTTCGCAGAAATGCTCCATGGCGGCTATGCAGGCGAACTGACCGAAAGCGGCACCGGCTATACCGAGGCGATCCTTGAATCGGTGGGCCGGCTGGGCAGCCTGATCGACGATGTGCTCGACCTGACCGAGGGCGAGGAAAAGCCTCTCCCGGTGGAACGGGTCGACCTCGAACTGACCGCGGGTGCAGCAGCAGGGGCGGTCGCCAACATGGTCAACGAACGCGGTGTCGAACTGGTCGTGGACGTACAGGGCTCCGCCGGCAGCGTGAAGGGCGATCAGCGACGGTTGCGCGAAGCCGTCGAGCATTTGCTGCGCCACTCGGTCAATTCGCTGAGTGAGGGCGGTCGCGTACTACTGCATGTCGACGGCGATGAGGAAAAGGCGCGGATCATCGTGTCCGACGACGGGCCGGGAATGGACAGCCGGACCGCGGAACGGGCGTTCGACCAGTTCGCACAGGTGGGGATCATGCCCGATGGCCAGCGCGCGCTGGGCCTCGACCTGCCGCTGGCGAAGCGCTTCGTCGAAGCGCATGGTGGAACGATCGGGCTGGTTTCGGAACCGGGCGAGGGTGCGCTGATCACGATCGAGTTGCCGCGCGGATGATCCTCGATTCACCAGAGGCGAGCGATGCGCTCGGCCGGCGGCTCGCCGACGTCGTGCAGCCGGGCGATGTCGTCGCGCTTTCGGGGCCGTTGGGCGCGGGTAAGACGAGCATCGCGCGGGGGCTGCTCTCGGCGCTCGGCCTCGCCGGTGAAGCGCCGTCGCCGAGCTTTGCGATCGTCCAGCCCTATGACCCGCCCGAGGTGCGGTTGCCGGTGCTCCACGTCGATCTCTACCGGATAGAGGATGATCACGAGCTGGACGAACTCGGGCTGGACGATGCGCGCCACGATGCGGTGATCGTCGTCGAATGGCCCGAGCGGGTCGACAACAATTATTGGCACGATGCGCTGTGGCTCACGCTGGAAATGCAACCGGACGGCACGCGCGCCTTGACAGCGCGGGTGCCGCAGGCATGGAAGGGGCGATGGCCGCTGACCTGAATCCCCCGCCCGCCGCTCCGCAATTCCTAGACCGCGCCGGATGGGGCGACGGGCAGATCCTGCCGCTGGCGGGCGATGCCTCGTTCCGGCGATATTTCCGTATCGCAGCGCCCGGACGCAGTGCGATCCTGATGGATGCTCCGCCCCCGCATGAGGACCCGAAGCCCTTTATCGACATCGCCGAATGGCTGGTCGAACATGGCTTTGCCGCGCCGCGTATCCTGGCGCGCGATCTGGATCGCGGGCTGGTGTTGCTTCAGGATTTCGGTGACGCGCGGATGCGCGAAACGGTCGATGGGGCGCCCGAAAGCGAGTTGCGACTGTACGAGGCAGCGGTTGATCTGCTGGTGAGGCTGCACAAAGCGCCGGCTGCGGATGTGCCGCCCTATGATCGCGCGGTGTACCAGCGCGAGGCGGGGCTGCTGACCGAGTGGTACTGCCCGGCGATCGGCATCGATGCCGATGTCGAGGGCTATGCGGCGGCTTGGGACGAAGTGCTCGCGCCGGTACTCGACGCGCCCGCGGTGACCGTGCTGCGCGACTATCATGCCGAGAACATCATGCTGATCGAGGGCAGCGAAGCGCTGGGCCTGCTAGACTTTCAGGACGCGCTTGCCGGGCATGCCGCCTATGATCTCGTTTCGCTGTTGCAGGATGCGCGCCGCGATGTACCACGTGATCTTGAGAATGCGATGCTCGACCGCTATCGCCGGATTACCGGCGCGAGCGACGATTTCGATACCGCCTATCACGTGCTCGGAGCGCAGCGGAACGCGAAGATCATCGGTATCTTCACACGGTTGTGGCAGCGCGACGGCAAGCCCCGCTACCCAGCGCTGTGTCCGCGGGTCTGGCGCTATCTGGAACATGATCTGAATCACCCGGCGCTCGCTCCCGTGGCGCGGTGGTTCGACGCCAACATACCGCCCGAAATGCGCGGCGACCCGATGGAGATCGCGAAGCCATGACGACCAAGCGCACGCTCGCGATACGGCCTGATCCCGGGGTTGCCGTCCCCGAAACCGCGATGGTGATGGCAGCGGGGCTCGGCAAGCGGATGCGGCCGCTGACCGCAACGCGTCCCAAGCCGCTGATCAAGGTGGCGGGCAAGCCGCTGATCGACCATGTCTTCGATCGATTGCGCGCGGCCGGCGTCAAGCGCGCGGTGGTCAATGTCCATTACCTCGCCGACGCGCTGGAGGCGCATCTGAAGCACCAGATCGACGGGATCGACATCGCGATCTCCGACGAGCGTGCGAAGCTGATGGAGACGGGCGGCGGGCTGGTCCAGGCGCGCGAGTTGATCGGCGATAAACCGTTCTTGTGCGTCAACAGCGACAATCTTTGGATCGACGGGCCGACCGACGCGATCCGTGCGCTGGCGGCGGAGTGGGACGACGAGCGGATGGATGCTCTGCTGCTGCTCGTGCCGCTGGCGCGCGCGAACAACCATCGCGGGCAGGGCGATTTCCACATCGACAGCTTCGGCCGGATCACGAAGCGGCGGATGCCGGGGCGGCTCGCGCCGTATGTCTTCACCGGCGTCCAGATGCTGTCGCCGCGCGTGATCGCCGACTGGCCCGAGGGACCGTTTTCGACCAACCTGTTCTGGGAGCGGGCGATCGCGGCGGGACGCGCCTACGGGCTGGTCCACGAGGGTCTGTGGTTCGACGTCGGCACGCCGCAAGCGATCGGAGCGACCGAGGCGATGCTCGCCGATGGCTGAGGCCGCGCGGCCCAGCCTCTATACGATCCCGGCGCACCGGGCCTTTGCCGATGCGCTGGTGGCCGGGTTGCTCAAGCGCTTCGGCGACGACCGGCTGGCGTTCGCGCGCGGCGTCGTGCTGCTCCCCAACAACCGCGCCAAGCGCACCATCACCGATGCGTTCGTGCGGGCGAGCGGTGGCGGATTGCTGCTGCCGCGCATGGTCGCGATCGGTGATCCCGAGCTCGACGAGGCGGCGGGGCCGCTGATCGACCCCGCAGGCGATGCCGATCCGATCCCGCCCGCAGTCGAGCCGCTGCAAAGGCGGATGATCCTCGCGCGGCTGGTGAGCGAGGAGCGGCAGCGCGCCGGGCAACCGGTCGACGCGTCGGAGGCGGTTCGGCTGGCGGGCGATCTGGCGCGGACGCTCGATCAGTTGCTCGTCGAGGAAGTGCCGCCCCGCGCGCTGCGCGATCTCGCGGTCGAGGAAGGGCTGTCGGCACATTGGCAGCGATCGCTGGCGCTGTTCGGGATCGTCCTCGATCGCTGGCCGGAGGAGTTGAAGAAGCTTGGCCGGATCGACCTTGCCGAGCGACGCAGCCGATTGCTCGCGCGGGTCGCGAGGCACTGGCGCGAACGGCCGCCGGCGGGGTTCGTCTGCGCCGCGGGTATCACCACTTCGGCGCCGTCGGTCGCGAAATTGCTGCGCAGCATTTCCGAGCTGCGGAACGGCATGGTCGTGCTTCCCGCGCTAGCGACCGAAATGGACGAGGCGGAGTGGCAGGCGCTCGGACCGCACGAACCCGACCCAAATACCGGCCGCCGTCCGCGCAGTATCGAGACGCACCCGCAATTTCACCTCAAGCTGCTCCTCGACCGGATGGGCGTGAACCGCGGCGAGTTCGCGACCTGGCGCGGCGGCAGCGATCTCGACGCACCACCCGCGCGACGCAAGGCGATCGACAATGCGCTGGCGCCCGCCGACTTCACGCATGGCTGGACCGACCTGCCGAGCAGCGAACGGCGGCTGAGCGGGGTGAGGGCGCTCAGCGTGGCGATCCCGGCGGAGGAAGCGCAGGCGATCGCCATCGCGCTACGCCAGGTGCTCGAGGAGGACGGCAAGACCGCGGCGCTGGTCACGCCCGACCGCGCGCTGGCGCGGCGCGTGGCGGCGCATCTGTCGCGCTGGGGCGTCGCGATCGACGATTCGGCGGGGCAGCCGCTGTCGGTGTTGCCGCCGGGGACGCTGCTGCTGGCGCTTGCCGATGCGGCGGCGCAGGATTTCGCGCCGGTGCCGCTTCTGGCGCTGCTCAAGCATCCGCTGGTGCAATCGGGCGATGCGCGCGCGCCGTGGTTGTCGGGCGCGCGTTCGCTCGACCGCGCGTTGCGCGGGCCGCGTCCGGCGGCGGGGCTGGAGGGGCTCGCGGCATATCTGCGAGAGGCCGATATTCGCGATGCAGCGATCCGCGAACGTGCGCTGAGTTGGTGGGAGCCGGTCAGCGCGTGGTTCGCGCCGCTGGCGAAGGTCTTCGGCGCGGATGCGCGGCCGCTCGGCGAGTTCGTCGCGGCGCTGCGCGAGACGGCGACGCTGCTGTGCGGCGACGCGCTGTGGTCGCGGCCGGAGGGACGCGCGGCGGCGGAACTGCTCGACGATCTGGAGCATCGCGCGGTCGACGGGCCGGCGCTGGTGTCGCCCGATTCGATCGCGCCGATGCTGCGGACGCTGATGGACGAACAGGCGGTTCGACCGCCGCAGGGCGGGCATCCGCGGCTTGCCATCTACGGCCTGCTCGAGGCGCGGTTACAGACCGCCGACCTGATGATCCTCGGCGGGTTGAACGAAGGCGTATGGCCGGGCTTGCCCGCGCCCGATCCGTGGCTCGCGCCGCGTATCCGCAGCGAGATCGGCCTTCCGGGGCTCGAACGGCGGATCGGGCTGTCGGCGCACGACTTCGCGGATGCGCTCGGCGCGCCCGAGGTGCTGCTGACGCGCGCGAGGCGGGACAGCAGCGCGCCGACGATCGCCTCGCGCTTCTGGCTGCGGCTCGAGGCGTTGTCGGGCGGGCTGGCGCAGGCCGAAAAACTTGCCGGCTGGTCGCATGCGCTCGACGCGCCGGGCGAGTATGCGCCGGTCGATCGGCCCGAGCCTGCGCCGCCGGTGGAGACGCGGCCGCGGCGGATTTCGGTGACCGAGGTCGACCGGCTGAAGGCCGATCCATATGCCTTTTACGCGCGACGCCAGTTGAAGCTGATGCCGCTCGATGCGGTCGATGCCGATGCGAGCGCGGCGTGGCGCGGGACCGAGGTCCACCGCGTGCTCGAGGTGTGGGCGCGCGAGGACGAATGCGACACGGCGAAGTTGCACGCCCGCGCGGCGGCGATGCTAGCCGATGCCCATCCGCTGTTGCGCGCGCTATGGGCGCCGCGGCTGATGGAGGCGATAGACTGGATCGCGCTGCAGATGGTGCAGCAGGAGGGCGAGGGGCGCCGCGTGCTCGGCGTCGAGCGCTCGGGGAAGATCGACATCGAAGGGGTCGAGCTGCGCGGGACGTTCGACCGGATCGACCGGTTGCCCGACGGAATGCTCGGCATCGTCGATTACAAGACCGGCAAGCCGCCATCGGCGAGGGCGGTGCGCGCTGGGTTCAGCTTGCAGCTCGGGCTGCTCGGCCTGATTGCAGAGCGTGGCGGATTCGAGGGAATTTCGGGCACCGCGCGCTGCTTCGAATACTGGTCGCTGTCGCGCAACCGCGATGGCGGCTTCGGCTATGTCGAATCGCCGGTCGATCCGAAGAAGCGCGAGCCGATCCCCGCGGAGGATTTCGTTGCCATCGCCGCTGACAATTTCCGCACCGAGGCGGCGAAATATCTGACCGGTGTCGAGCCGTTCATCGCCAAGCTGCATCCCGAATATGCGCCCTATGCCGATTACGACCAGCTGATGCGGCGCGACGAATGGTATGGTCGTGAGCGGAGCTAGGCCCGGCAACCTTCCGCCGCTGGCGGACACGCAGCGCGACGCGAGCGATCCGCGACGTCATGTCTGGCTGTCGGCGTCTGCCGGCACGGGCAAGACGCAGGTTCTGACGGCGCGCGTGTTCCGCCTGTTGCTGCGCGGCGTCGATCCGGGCGCGATATTGTGCCTGACCTTTACCAAGGCGGGCGCGGCGGAGATGGCGTCGCGGATCAGCGACCGGCTCGCGCGCTGGGTGCGGCTGCCCGAGAACGACCTGAAAAAAGACCTGTTCGCGCTGGGCGAGGATGCGAACGACGAGCGGTTGCGCGCACGGGCGCGGACGCTGTTCGCCAAGTTGCTCGATGCGCCGGGCGGAGGCATCCGCATCCAGACGATCCACAGTTTCTGCCAGACGCTGTTGTCGGCCTTTCCGGTCGAGGCGGAGCTGGTGCCGGGGTTTCGTCCGCTCGAAGCGCGCGAGGAAGCGGTCATGGCGCGCGAGGCGCTTGCCGAACTGCTGAGCGACGAGGCGGTGCGCGGCGAACGGTACTTCGCGGACGCGATCGGTGCGCTGAGCCTGCGGCTGGGCGAGGGGCAAGCCGAGGCGTTTCTTCAGACCTGTGCGCGGGCGCAGGACGCGATGGCGGCGCTGCCATCTGGAATCGAGCCGTATCTACGCCGCCAGCTCGATTTGCCGAGCGGCGACATCGAGGCCGAGATCGAGAATTGCTGCGGCGATGCTGCGTTCGATGTCGCAGCACTCAGGCGCATAGCCGACGCCAATCGCACATGGGGGACGGCGACGGGAACGGGCCATGCCGAAATCGTTGAGCGTTGGCTGGCAGCGGGCGGTGCCGACCGTGTCGAACAGCTGGCGACGCTGCGTAGCGTTTTTCACACCGGCAAGGGCGAACCGCGCAAATATTCGGCGAAGCTGAGCGCTGCCGATCCGGATTATGCAGAACTCGCCGGGGAGCTGGGCGCGCGCTGTGCCGAGCTGCTGTCGATACGGGCGCGGACGGAATATGCGGAACTGCTGGCGAAGGGTCTGGAGGCCGGGCGCGCCTATTCCGCGGCCTATGCGCTGGCCAAGCGGCGGGCAGGGGCGGTCGATTTCGATGACTTGATTCACCGTGCGCTGGCGCTGCTCCAGCAGCCGGGGATGGGCGACTGGGTTCGCTTCAAGCTCGACCAGGCGACCGAGCATGTCCTGATCGACGAGGCGCAGGACACCAATTGGGACCAGTGGTCGATCGTGCGTGCGATGGCCGATGAGTTTTTCGCCGGCGAAGGCGCGCCGCATGGCGGCATCCGCACGCTGTTCACGGTCGGTGACTACAAGCAGGCGATCTTCGGCTTTCAGGGTACCGATCCCTTTTATTTTGCGCTGGCGCATCGGCATTTCGAGCGACTGGCGGGCAATCCTCCGATTGATGCGGAGGCGCGACCGCTCGACACGATGTCGCTGACGGCGAGCTATCGCTCGACGCGGCCGGTGCTCGAATTCGTCGATGCAGCGATCGGTGCGCTGCCCGAACCGGGCATGGGTGCGTACAGCGATGCCGAGGCGCATGCGAGCGAGGTCGCCGGGCCGGGCCGGGTCGAACTGTGGCCGCCGGTGGTCGAGGGTGGCGACAGCGACGCGGACGAAGAAGCCTGGGTCGACGATGCGACGCGCGAGGTGGCGAAACGGATCGCCAGGCAAGTCCGGCGGTGGCTCGACGACGGGCTGATGCTCGAAAGCAAGGGCAGGGCGATCAGGCCAGAGGATGTAATGATCCTCGTCAAGCGGCGCGGTGAACTTGCCTCGTTGCTGGTCGCGCGACTTTATGCCGAGGGGGTGCCGGTGGCCGGTGTCGACCGGTTGCGGCTCAACGCGCCGCTCGCGGTGCAGGACCTGCTCGCGGCGGTGCGCTTCGTGCTGCAGCCCGAGGACGATCTGTCGCTGGCGAGCCTGCTCGTCTCGCCGCTGATCGGCTGGACGCAGGACGAGCTGATGGTTGCCGCGCCGCGCAAGCATGGCAGCCTCTGGAAGCACCTGCAGGATACGCAGCCGGGCGAGCGGCTGGAGCCGCTGCGCGCGATGCTGCGGCGCGCGGACATCGCGACGCCTTATCGCTTCCTTGAGGAAATCCTGTCGGGTCCGCTTGACGGACGGCGCAAGCTGATCCGGCGGCTGGGCGAGGAAGCGCGCGATCCAGTGGCCGAGCTGCTGAGCGCCGCGCTCGATTTCGAGCGGCTGGCAACGCCGTCGCTGCAACGCTTTCTCGACTGGTTCGACCGCGGCGAGGTGGAGATCGTCCGCGATCCCTCTCAGCCACGCGACGCGGTGCGGGTGATGACCGCGCACGGGGCCAAGGGCTTGCAGGCACCGGTGGTGATCCTCGCCGACGCGACGGTCGATCCGACCAACAACCGCCGCGACATATTGATGTGGAAGCAGGACGAGCTGGGCGATGTTCGCCTGCCGATCTTTCGCCCGCGCGGCGAGGAACGCGGCGGTCCGCTCGACGCGGTGCTGACGCAGGCCGATGCGCGCGAACTGGAAGAGCATTGGCGGCTGTTCTACGTGGCGGCCACGCGCGCCGAGGAACGGTTGCTGATTACCGGTGCGCTCGGCCCGCGCAGCAAGGGCGAAGTGCCGACGATGAGCTGGCATGCCGTTGCCGGGCTGGCGCTCGATGGTCTCGGTGTTCCGAAAGTCGAAGACGGGCCGCGCATATTCGAGGGGCGCGTTCCGCAGCGTCCAGTGGCGAAACAGGCGCGGGTGTCGCGCGAGAAGGCGGGCGTGATCGATCTTCCAACATGGCTGCGCAAGCCGGCCCCGGTCGAGGCGCGGCCGCCGCGTCCGCTGGCGCCGTCGTCGCTTGGCGAGGATGCGGTGGCCGATCCGCCGCCTTCCCCGGCGATGCGCGATGCCGCCGAGCGCGGGCGGATGCTGCACGGGTTGTTCGAACGCTTGCCGGCTGTGGCGGAAAGCGACCGGCCTGCGGCGGCACTGCGGTGGCTCGAACAGGCGCGGGGCGTCGCGGACGAGAAGCGGCGCGAGGACATTGCCGAGGCGGCGCTGGCGGTGATCGGCGATCCGCGCTTCGCCGAGCTGTTCGGGCCGGACTCGCTTGCCGAGGCACCGATCGTCGCGGTGGTCGAGGGCGAGGTCGTGTCGGGAACGGTCGACCGGCTGCTCGTCACCAACACGGCCGTGCGCGTGATCGACTTCAAGACCGGCAGGCGCGCGCCGTCGTCGCTGGAAGCGGTACCCGACTATCATTTGCGGCAGATGGCGGCCTATGCGGCGGCGCTCGGCGTCATCTTTCCCGATCGCGAGGTCGAGGCGGCGCTGCTCTATACCGCGACGCCGGTTCTGTTCACGCTGCCGCCCGAGTTGCTCGCGCGTCACAAGCCGGGGTTGCAGGAAGGCGAACAAAGCTTGGCATCGGAAGGTTGAGCCAGCGTTCAAGGCTTCATAGATAGAGGGTCAATCACAGGAGATTTGACATGGGTACGACCGCAATTACCGACGACAGCTTCGAAAACGACGTCATCAGCGCCGACAAGCCGGTGCTGGTCGATTTCTGGGCGGAATGGTGCGGCCCATGCAAGATGATCGGCCCCGCGCTCGAGGAAATCTCCGACGAACTCGGCGACAAGGTGACGATCACCAAGATCAATATCGACGAGAATCCCGAGGCGCCGGGCAAGTACGGCGTGCGCGGCATTCCGACGATGATCCTGTTCAAGGACGGCCAGATCGCCGCGACCAAGGTCGGCGCCGAGCCGAAGAGCCAGCTCAAGGCGTGGCTCGAAAGCGAGCTGGGATGATCCGCTGGGGCGGCATCGCGATCGTGATCGCGGCGGCGCTGACACTCAGCTCCGATAGTCGGCGTTGATCGAGATATAGCCATGGGTGAGGTCGCACGTCCAAACGGTCGCGCGGCCGTCGCCTAGGCCGAGATCGACGCCGATCTCTATTTCGCTTCCCTTTAGATGCGCGGCGACGGGGGCTTCGTCATAGCCCTCGACCGCCAGACCGTCGCGCGCGACCTGTGTCGTGCCAAAGCGGATGGCGAGTTTGTCGCGTTCGGCGGGCTCGCCGGCTTTGCCCACCGCCATGACGATGCGACCCCAGTTCGCGTCCTCGCCGGCGATGGCGGTCTTCACGAGTGGCGAGTTGGCGATCGACAGCGCCACGCGGTGGG
The DNA here is from genome assembly GCF_018122655.1 of Stakelama marina. Taxonomy (GTDB): domain Bacteria; phylum Pseudomonadota; class Alphaproteobacteria; order Sphingomonadales; family Sphingomonadaceae; genus Sphingomonas; species Sphingomonas marina. Next base: position 898,576 of record NZ_JAGRQC010000001.1, on the reverse strand, counting down.
CGCTCTCGTCGCTCTCGGCACCCTCGACATCGATGCGGATGAATTTCGATGCGCCTTCGCCGTCGCGCACGACGAGGTGGGCGAGTTGCAGGCAAAGGTCTGACAGCGCCGCGCGGAAGGCGTCGGCGCCGTCGCTGTCGTCATCCTCGAGCGGCGCATTGTCCGCGGCACCGGTGGCGAAGGCGAGCACGGTGTCGCTGGTCGAGGTGTCGCTGTCGACGGTGATGCAGGAGAAGCTGGCCTTGTTGGCGTCGTTCAGCGCGTGCTGAAGAAAGCCCGGCTCGACTGCGGCATCGGTGAAGATAAAGCCGAGCATCGTCGCCATGTCGGGCGCAATCATCCCCGACCCCTTGATGATGCCGACCAGATTGACTGTTTTGCCATCGACGACCGCGCTGGTGGTCGCGGCCTTGGCGAAGGTGTCGGTCGTCATGATCGTCGCAGCGGCGTCTTCCCAGTTACAGGGCGATGCTTCGAACGCGGCGACGAGGCCCGCTTCGGCCTTGTCGATTGGCAGTGGCACGCCGATCACCCCGGTCGAGGACACGAATACGTCCGACGGCTCGCAGTCGAGACGGCGCGCTACCTGAGCGGCAATAGTCTCCACCGCTTCACGTCCGCGATTGCCGGTAAAGGCGTTCGAATTACCCGCATTGACGACGAGCGCCCGCGCGGAGCCCAGGGGCAGCGCCCGGCGGCACCATTCGACCTCGGGCGAGGGGCATTTGCTTTGCGTCGTCACGCCTGCGACGGTGGTGCCGGGGTCGAGCGTGACGAACGTCAGGTCGCAGCGATCCCAGTCCTTGTACCGCGCGCGAGCGACGCGCGGGGTGACGCCAGCGATGGAAGGTAGTTCGGGAAAGCCATCCGGCGCGAGCGGGGAACGATCAGTGGACATGATTGCGGCTATAGTTATGGTTGTCGATCAACGGAATAGGGGGGATGGAATGTTCGTGATGGCGTTGGCCGTGATGGTGGCGATGCTGCAGGATGCGGTCACGGAGCCGGAACCCGTCAATCCGGCTGTCTGGGTGAGTGACAATGACTATCCGGCAGAGGCCAAACGTGCCGGCTGGACCGGGGCGGTCGAATTCAAGCTTGCCGTGTCACCAGAGGGCACGGTGTCCGAATGCACGATCGTCAAGTCCTCGGGGCATCAGTTGCTCGACGACCGGGCATGCGAAGTTATCAGCGAACGGGCGAAATTCAAACCGGCGCATGATGCTGCGGGACGTGCCGTCGCGTCAACCTGGTCGAGCAAATTCCGGTGGCAGTTGGATGATGTGAACCCGGGGCCTTTCGAACTCGGTGAGCCACCGGTTGGCCCGGTCTACTGGAAGTTTGACGTTCTCGTTGATGTGGATGGAACTCCGCTCAGTTGTGTTGCAAAGGATGCCGACGGCAACGTCATTCCGGGGGATCGCGGCCTTTGTCCGAGCGCGCTCAAGCACAAGGAACCCAAAGTCACAAAGGACGGCGAACCGATCCGATACCATGTGATCAGAACATTTCAGCAGACGGTGAAGCCGGATGATAATTAGGTCTGCCAGCCAATGTGGATAACATCTGCCGCTATTATCATTAGACGAACCGCCATCGCATCACTATGTCGTGCGCGTTCCGGCGTGTCCGGGGCACCGCTCAACGAACGGGGATGAACTTGCGTCTGCTGTTGCTCCTTACCGCGCTTCTGACCGGATTTTCCGGTGCGGCTGCGGCTGAGCGGACGGCGCAGCCGGTACAGATCGAACGGTCGAACCTCGCTGCCGCAGTGTACCTTCTGTCCGAAGCGCGGACCGCGCCGGCGGCGCATCGGATGTTTGTGGCGGAGCGGCACCATTCGCTCGTCACTCTTGCTACGTCGCCGGTTTTTGTAACGCCCGACAGCCGTCCGCTCGCTTCGCTGGCACCGGTCGACGAGCGCCGGCTGGAATAAGCCGTTCGCTGCTGCTTTTGCGGCGGCCTTTCACGTTTTTCGAGCCCCACCGGGCCATTCGGTTGCGCCGCGGCTTTACCCGCGCGGCGAGCCAAAGCGTCATCAGTTTCACAGGAAGAAAACATGTTCGGCAATCTCGCCAAATCGCTCTTCGGTTCGTCCAACGACCGCTATGTCCGGTCGCTGCAGCCGATCATCAGGAAGATCAACGCGCTCGAGCCCGATTGCCAGGCGATGAGCGACGAGCAGCTCGCGCACCAGACGGTCAAGTTTCGCGAACAGCTGGCGAATGGTGCGACGCTCGACGATCTGCTGCCCGAAGCGTTCGCAACGGTGCGCGAAGCGTCGGTACGTGTGCTGGGCATGCGCCATTTCGACGTGCAGCTTGTTGGCGGTATCGCGCTTCACCGCGGCGAAATCGCAGAGATGCGGACGGGTGAGGGCAAGACGCTGGTCGCAACGCTCGCCACCTATCTGAACGCGCTCGCGGAAAAGGGCGTCCACGTCATCACGGTGAACGACTATCTCGCCTCGCGCGATGCCGAATGGATGGGGCAGATCTATCGCTTCCTCGGGCTGACTGTTGGCGTCATCATCCCCGACCTGACCGACCAGCAACGCCGCGATGCATATAATTCGGACATCACGTACGGCACGAACAACGAATTCGGCTTTGACTATCTGCGCGACAACATGAAGTCGGATCGTGCGTCGATGGTCCAGCGTCCGTTCAACATGGCGCTGATCGACGAGGTCGATTCGGTGCTGATCGACGAAGCGCGGACGCCGCTCATCATCTCCGGCCCGACCGATGACCGATCCGAGCTATACATGGCGGTCGACAAGATCGTGAAGCAGCTCGGCGAGGACGATTACGAAAAGGACGAGAAGCAGAAGTCGATCGTGCTGACCGAGGACGGCACCGAGAAAGTCGAACGGATGCTGGAGGATGCGGGGCTGCTCGAAGGCTCCAACCTCTATGATTTCGAGAACACGCAGGTCGTCCACCACGTCAACCAGAGCCTGCGCGCGAACAAGATGTTCAAGCGCGACATCGATTACATCGTCAAGGAAGACAAGGTCGTCATCATCGACGAGTTCACCGGCCGCATGATGGATGGCCGGCGCTGGTCGGACGGGCTTCACCAGGCGGTCGAGGCGAAAGAGGGCGTCAAGATCGAGCCTGAGAACCAGACGCTCGCCTCGATCACCTTCCAGAACTATTTCCGCATGTATCCAAAGCTTGCCGGCATGACCGGTACCGCGGCGACCGAGGCGGCCGAATTCTACGACATCTACAAGATGAACGTCGTTACCATCCCGACCAACGTTCCGGTGCAGCGGATCGACAATGACGACGAGTTCTACAAGACGCTGAACGACAAGTTCATCGCCATCGCCCGCGCGATCAAGGAACATGCCGAGCGCGGGCAGCCGGTGCTGGTCGGCACGGTGTCGATCGAAAAGTCCGAGCTGCTGAGCGAATTCCTCGAGCGCGAAAAGGTGCCGCACAAGGTTCTCAATGCGCGCTATCACGAGATGGAGGCGCATATCGTGGCGCAGGCGGGCCGTCTGGGCGCGGTGACGATCGCCACCAACATGGCCGGTCGCGGTACCGACATTCAGCTTGGCGGTAACCTGGAATTCCGCGTCAACGACGAATTGGGCGATATGCCCGAAGGTCCCGAGCGCGATGCCGCGATCGAGCGCATCAAGCAGGAGATCGTCGAGGAAAAGCAGAAGGTGCTCGATGCCGGCGGCCTGTTCGTGCTGGGCACCGAACGGCACGAAAGCCGTCGCATCGACAACCAGCTCCGCGGTCGTTCCGGGCGCCAGGGCGACCCCGGCCTGTCGCGCTTCTATCTGAGCCTTGACGACGACCTGCTGCGCATTTTCGGCCCGGACACGCTGTTCGCGAAGATGATGCGCAACAATATCGGCGATGGCGAAGCGATCGGGTCGAAATGGCTGACCAAGGCGATCGAGACCGCGCAGAAAAAGGTCGAGGCGCGCAACTACGACATCCGCAAGCAGGTCGTTGAGTATGACGACGTGATGAACGACCAGCGCAAGGTGATCTACGAACAGCGCTCGGACATCATGGACGCCGATGCCAAGGACATCAGCGACATGGTCGTCGATATGCGGACTGAGGTCGTCAATGCGCTCGTCGCCGAGGCGTGCCCGCCGAACACCTATCCCGAACAATGGGATGTGGCCGGGCTGATGGAGCGCGCGCAGGAATATCTGAATGTCGAGGTTCACGTCGACCAGTGGATCCGCGAAGAGGAAGCGATCGAAGTCGAAATTCTGGAAGAGCGTATCCAGAAGGCGGCTGACGAGGTCGTCGACAAGAAGGCCGAAGAGCTGAACGACGCCGACACCTGGAGCCAGGTGGAGAAGTCGATCCTGCTGCAAAATCTCGACCATCACTGGAAAGAGCATCTTGCGATGCTTGATGCGCTGAGATCGATCATCCATCTGCGCGCCTATGCGCAGAAAACCCCGATCAACGAGTATAAGCAGGAAGCCTTTGCTCTGTTCGAGCGGATGCTCGAGGCGATTCGCGAGGATGTGACGCGCACGCTGGCGCATGCGCAGTTCAACATGGCACCGCCGCCGCTGCCCGAGGTTCCCGACTTCATCACGTCGCATTTCGACCCGCTGACCGGTGAGGACGACACCAACGATATCGATGCCGGCGCTTTCGCCTTTGCGCCGCAGACGATGCCGCCGTTCCAGACTGCCGAGCAGGGCGCATCCGATCTGGGCGACGATCCTGAACAGTGGAAGGGCAAGGTCAGCCGCAACGCGCCGTGCCCGTGCGGTTCGGGCCGCAAGTACAAGCACTGCCACGGTGCGCTGACCGCCTGACCGGTCAGCCTATCCACTCTGCACAAAGAAAGGGCCTCTCCGAGCGGATCGGAGAGGCCCTTTCACTTTTGGTGTCGATGTCGTCCGTTCAGCGGCGCGGCATCTCGATGGTCGGGCCGAGATGATCGACGACCGAGCGGGCATCGAAGGCGCGAAGATTGTCCTTGGGCTTCGGTCCCTTACCCATCACGATTTCCGCCATAGCCTGATATTTATCGACCGTGCGAACGTCGATGTCGCGGCCGAAGGGATCGCCATACGGTCCCCATGCGCCCCATCCCCAGGCCGGGCTGTAATAGCGCCAATAGGGATGCCAATAGCCATAGGGGCCGCCCCATGGATCGGCGCTGGCATAGGTGCGCGACTGTTTTTCCGTGTCGCGGTTTGACAGGATGAAATAGTCATAACCCTGCTGCAGGGTCAGTTCGGCGGCGCGGTAGAGCAGGTAGCGCTCGACCGTCTCGCGCGAGGTGACGCTGTTGCCCGAAAAGCTGACCTGATAGCGGTTCGCTTCGATCTGCTGGTCGGCATAGCCGGTCTGGTTGAAGCCATAGCCGGTCGCGGGGCGATACGGCGTTGGCGTGGCGCACCCGGCGGTCAGCAGCGCGCCGACAAGCGCGGTACCGATCAAGCCCTTTTTCAGGCGGTTGGTTCGGCGGTGGGACATGTGTTTCTCCAGTTGTCGGCGTGGATCGCAGGAATCGCGCCGACATGCTCGCAAGTCAAACGGATTGATTCGGAAACATTCCCGAACCCGTTGCGACGAACTGTGCCGGATCGAGGCTTGACGGAGCCTGAACAGAAGGGGATCATCGGAAAAATCGATGGGAGCACAGCAGTTTCGGCGATTGGCGAGCAATTTCGGCGGTAACTCGTTTCCAGCACGAGCGCTGAACCAAAAGGGGGCATGGCATCTGCTTTTCGGCAACCGCTAATTTCATCGCCTCAGCCGGAATAGGCGGTGTCGGCATCGCGACCTTGCGCGAGGTCAAACGGTCGCGGGCGCTCCTGTTCGGCGCGACTCCATTATTGTTCGCGCTGCACCAGTTTGTCGAAGCGTTCGTCTGGCTGGGACTTGAAGGCAGGATCGGAACGACGGCGTTCGAATGGGCCGTGTTTTTGTTCATGCTGTATGCGCAGGGCATCCTGCCCTTGCTCATGCCGCTTGCAGTGTTGCTGCTGGAGCCACGAGGCTGGCGCAGACATGCGATTGCCGCGTGTACCGCGCTGGGTGCGGTCGTCTTTGCGCGGGCGACATATGCGGTGCTTGCCAGGCCGACCCGGGCGGTGATCGAGCACCATTCGATCGCCTATCACAATGCCGGAACCGATGCGGCGTGGATTGCGGGCGCCTATGTCGTTGCGACGTGCGCGGCGTTGCTGCTGTCGAGTCACCGCGTGGTGCGATGGTTCGGTATCGCCAATGTTATCGGCCTTACCATCGTGCTGTTGGTAAAGGGCTATGCCTTCACCTCGGTCTGGTGCCTGTACGCGGCGGTGTTGAGCATCATGCTGTTCTGGCAGTTCCGCCACCACCATGTGAACATCGACCGACCGAATTGCCGCCCGGCGCAATAGATCGGCGTCGCAGCTTGAGAATCGAAACACGGACTGTCGAAGGAGGTGGCTCCCCGGGCCGGATTCGAACCAGCGACCGATCGGTTAACAGCCGATTGCTCTACCACTGAGCTACCGGGGAATGCCTGGATTTCCGGCCTGGTTGCCGCCACTGGGGCGGCTGGCTCCCTGAGTAGGATTCGAACCTACGGCCGCTCGATTAACAGTCGAGAGCTCTACCGCTGAGCTATCAGGGAACGAAGCCGTGCGCGGCTCTATAATGACGTGGCTTCGCGATGCAAGCCTATCATGCGATAAACTGTTCCATCGTGATGCGATCGTCGAGCGCATGTTCGGGATCGAACATCAAAGTAAGGTCGCGAACATGGTCGATCGCGATGTCGATCCGCGCCACGTCGCGTACCTCGCGCTGGTCGGCGACCGCACTTACCGGCCGCTTGTCCGCTTCGAGCACGCGAATGCCGATCCGCGCCTTTTCGGGCAGGATCGCACCGCGCCACCGCCGCGGCCGAAAGGGGCTGATCGGCGTTAGGGCGAGCAGCGACGATCCGAGCGGCAGGATCGGTCCGTTGGCCGACAGATTGTAAGCGGTCGAACCGGCCGGCGTGGCCACGAGCACACCGTCACAAACCAATTCGGGCAGCACGGTGCGATCGTTGACGGTGATTTCGAGCTTTGCCGTCTGGCGGGTCTCACGCAGCAGGGAAACCTCGTTGATCGCGGGGATTTCGCAGCGTTCGCCGTCGATCGTTTCGGCGCACATCACCAGCGGACTGACCTTGAACGGCTTCGCGCGATCGAGCCGGTCGATCAGACCCTCCGGCCGCCAGTCGTTCATCAAAAAGCCGATGGTGCCGAGGTTCATGCCGAAAGCAGGCACGATGCGGTGACGTTCGAGCATCGCGTGCAGCGTCTGGAGCATGAAACCGTCGCCGCCCAGGACGACGACCATATCGGCCTCCTCCAGCGGAACCCAGTCGAGCGCGTCGCGAAGCTCCGCCGCAGCGATTTGCGCCGGCTTGGCGTTCGACGCAACGAGAGCGCGGCGAGGCGGTTCCTTCATCCGCCGGTCACGCTCATATGGCGTTCGACGGCGGGTGCGGCGTCGCGTTCGATACGGAAGTCATGGCGTGCCGGCTTGTTCGCCATGGCGCGGTCAATGCCATCATCGACAGCGGTGATCCCGCCTTCGCGGAGCGCGCCCTTCAGATCGACCTGATCGTCATGGCCCAGGCACATGTAGAGCTTGCCCTCGGTAGTGAGGCGCACGCGGTTACAGCCATCGCAGAAATTCGCAGTCAACGGTGAGATCAGGCCTAGCCGGGTGCCGCTCCCCTCCACGGTCCAATATCGCGCGGGACCGCCGGTCGCGTGCGCGGAGGGGGCGAGGTCGAAGCGGGTGTCCAGATCATCCTTCACCGCGGTGAGCGGCAGGAACCGGTCGGTGCGATCCTCGTCGATGGCGCCCAAAGGCATCGTCTCGATCAGCGTCAGGTCAAATCCCTGCTCGACGCACCATGCGAGCATCGGAGCGATCTCGTGCTCATTCAGCCCCTTGAGCGCGACCATGTTGATCTTGACCGCAATCCCGGCATCGCGCGCCGCCATGATGCCGCCGATGACCTTGTGAATGTCACCGTGGCGCGTGATGAAGCGGAACGTGTCGGGGTCGCGGCTGTCCAGACTGACATTGATCCGCTTCATCCCCGCTTCGCGCAGTGCCCGCGCATGATCGGCCAGGCGATTGGCGTTGGTGGTCATCGTGATCTCGTCGAGACCGTTACCAAGATGCTTGCCGAGCCACCGCGTCAGTTCGACGACGTCGCGGCGCACGAGCGGCTCGCCGCCGGTCAGTCGGATCTTGCGCACGCCGCGCTCGATGAAACGCTCGGCGATCGTCGCGATCTCCTCGAGCGAAAGGAGCCGGTCGCGCGGCAGAAAGGTCATATGTTCTGCCATGCAGTAGCGGCAGCGAAGATCGCATCGGTCGGTAACCGAAATCCGCAAATAGCTGATCTTGCGGCCGTGACGATCGATGAGGGAGGGTGCGCTGGCCATAGATCAGACAGCTAAGCGCTTGAGGACAGCCATACAAGGCTGCGAGGGTGATTGGCGAGTGCGATGCTGTGCGCTAGACCTTAACACCCGCGGGTGAGACGCTCCGCGCGACAGGGGGACGGGTGAACGAAACCGAAGCGAACGGAGGCGCTGCCGCACCGGTATTCATTCTGTCGTTTCGGCAGCGTGACGAACTTGCCGCGACCTTGGCCAGGGCGGGCTGGCGCGTTGTCGCCGCGCGGCGCAGCGACGGCGTGGAACGGCGCTGGCTTGCGAGCGGAGCGTCGGTCGTCATCGTCGATGCGCGCGGTGCGCTCGATCCGGGGCTCGCCGCGACCGAAGCGCTTTCCGGACTCGTGGAAGCACAGGGCGGCGTCCTGTTGGTCATGGTGTCGCGCAATCAAACGGACCGGCTGGGCGATTTCCTGTCTGCCGGAGCCACGCAATTCCTGACAAGCCCGGTGTCGGAGGCGGAACTCGTCTATGCCGTTCGCTTTGCCGAGGCGCGCGCACGGCGCCGCGCCAATGCGTGGCTGGGCGGAGAGGCGGACGCGATCGATGTGCTTGGTTGGCGGTACGACCCGGCCCGCCGTCAGGTCGAATATACGCCGGCAATTTGCAGTGCGATCGAGGCGCCCGAGGCCGAGCCGCTTAGAATGGCGCTGCACCGAATTGCCCCGAATGACCGGCAGCTCGCGCTATCGGCGCTTCGGCATCTGCGATCGGGCGCGGTTACGACCGCCTTTGCGCACGAGATGCCGGGGATGGGACGCGTCGTTCAGCATCTTCAGCGCGATCCTCAGAACGGGCGCGTCGATGCGCTGGTCGAAGCGTTGGGTGAGGCGCCGGATGCCCGCATGGCGATCCGCGACGCGCTGACCGGCGCGCGCGATGCCGAGGGTGCGCGACACTGGCTGAACCGCAGGCTGGCGGCGCGGGGGCGGCCCGTCTCTGTCATCCTGATCGGGTTGTCGCGCTTTGCGCTCGTCAACACGACCTACGGCCGCGCGGCGGGCGACGCCTTGCTGCGTGCAGTGTCCCGGCGGGTGCAGGACGTTGTGCGCGAGGATTTCGGCCGAGACGCGCTGGTCGCCCGGATGGGCGGATCGGACTTTCTCGTTGCGAGCGAGGCCGAGCATGCCCGTGTCGAGGTTGCCGCGGCGCAGTTGCAGGAAGCGCTTGCGCGACCGTTTGCCACCTCGGGCGGCGACGCACCGCTTGGGGCGGAGGTGGTGTCCGTGACGTCGCAGGCGGAGGACGATGCCACGAGCTTGCTGCGGCGCGCGAGCGAGGCGCTTGTCGAGGCCCGGCATTCGGGTACGCAATCCTTTCCGCCGGGTGTCCATGTCGCGATCGATCAACTCGCCGTCGACCTGCGCGGGGCGTTGGAACAGGACGAAATCGAAATCCTGTTCCAACCGCAGGTGGAAATCGCGAGCGCCGCCATTACCGGCGTGGAAGCGCTGGCGCGGTGGCGGCACCCGAAGCTGGGTGAGCTGGGCGCCGAGATGCTTTTCGCCTCTGCCGACCGAGCGGGGCTGGGAATCGCGGTATCCGAGCACGTTCAGCGCGTCGCGCTGGAAGTGGCGGCGGGATGGCCGGCGGCGCTTCGCAAACTACGATTGTCGGTCAATATCACCGCGCAGGACGTTGGACGGCAGGGATTTGTCGACGCGCTGCTCGGGCGGATAGACGCGAGCGGTTTTCCGCGCGCTCGGCTGACCGTGGAGATTACCGAATCGGGGCTGATGTCGGAACTGGGCGAGGCGGCACAATTGCTCGCCGCGTTGCGAACCGCGGGGTGCCGCGTTGCGATCGACGATTTCGGCACGGGCTATTCGAGTCTTGCCTATCTGAAGGCGCTGCCGCTCGACTATCTGAAGATCGACAAGAAGCTCAGCCAGGACATTACCGGAACGGTGCGCGACCGCGTCGTGGTGCGCGGTGTGATCGACATGGCGCGTTCGCTTGGCCTCGCGGTCATCGCCGAAGGGGTGGAGACCGAAGAACAGCTCGACCTGCTGGCCAAGGAAGGCTGCCAGTATTTTCAGGGCTATCTGTGCGCCGAACCGCTGACGGTGGCGGCGCTGACCGAATTGGTGGGAGAGGGCGCATGATACGGATGATACTGGCGGGGCTGGCGCTGATGCTATTCGCGGTGCCGGCGGCGGCGCAGGACGCGCCGGCCAGGGCCGAGATCGAGGCTGCGATGGCAGCGTCGGCGGCGGGTTGGAATGCGGGCGATCTCGATCGCTTCCTCGCCGTATATTCGGACGATCCTTCGACGACCTTCACCGGCTCGAAGGGGACTGAGCGCGGCAAGGCGGCGATCCGCGCGCGCTATATCAAGAGCTATCCGGCAGTCTTCGGACCCGAAGCAGACGGCAAGCCGCAACGGCTTTGGTTCACGCCCGAGGATTTCCGCATGCTCGGCACCGACCACGCACTGCTGATCGCGCAATGGCACCTCGATGCCGCGGGCGACGAGGACGCTGCAGAGGGGATGACGAGCCTGGTGTTTCACCGCGAGGCGGGCGGGTGGAAGATTATCGCCGATCATAGCGACTAGGCCGGACGCAATCACCCGACACTATACCGGATCGTCACCCCGGACTTGACCCGCGGTCCATGGTGGGGCCGTCAGCCGGTCGCGACTGGCAAGTCTTGGTCCATGGATGCTGGATCAAGTCCGGCATGACGAAGGGGGTTAGCCTGCCGCCTTCGCCAGTCCGCGCGAGATCTGCAATGCGCCATTGAGTCGCGATTTGGGGTCGCCCCAGGCGCGGTTGATGACGAGCTTCATGTCGGGACGCAGTTTCGCCGTCTCCTTCAGCCGGTCGACATAGCCGAGCAGCCCTTCGACATTAGGAAAATTGTCCTCGTGGAAGGTCACCAGCGCGCCGCGCGGGCCGATGTCGATCTTGGCGATGCAGGCCTTCTTTGCGTTGAGTTTCGTCTCGATCAGGCGCAGCAGGTTCTCGGTTTCCTGAGGCAGCTTGCCGAAGCGGTCGATCAGCTCGGCAGCGAAGGCCTCGATCCCCTGTTTGTCCTCGACCTCGTTGAGACGCCGATAGAGGCCCATGCGCAGGTCGAGATCAGGGACATAGTCCTCGGGGATGAGGATCGGCGCGTCGACCGTGATCTGGGGCGAATATTCCTTCTTCGCGTCGGCCAGCCCGCCCGATTTCGCCTCCAGGATCGCGTCCTCGAGCATCGACTGGTAGAGTTCGTACCCGACCTCCTTGATATGCCCCGACTGTTCGTCGCCAAGCAGGTTGCCCGCGCCGCGGATGTCGAGGTCGTGGCTGGCGAGCTGGAACCCGGCGCCGAGTGAATCGAGATCGGATAGTACCTTCAGCCGCTTTTCGGCCGCATCGGTCATCTGCCGTTCCGAGGTGGTCAGATAGGCATAGGCGCGCGTCTTCGACCGGCCGACGCGCCCGCGAAGCTGATAGAGCTGGGCAAGGCCGAACTTGTCCGCGCGGTTGACGATCATCGTGTTGGCGCTGGGGATGTCGAGGCCGCTTTCGACGATGGTGGTCGACAGCAGCACGTCGTAGCGCTTGTCGTAAAAGGCCGACATGCGCTCCTCGACCTCGGTCGGCGACATCTGGCCGTGCGCGACGACATAGGTCACCTCGGGCACTTCCTCGCGCAGATATTGCTCGATATCGGGCAGGTCGGCGATGCGCGGAGTGACGAAATAGCTCTGACCGCCGCGATAATGTTCGCGCAGCAGCGCTTCGCGCAGCACCACCGGGTCCCATGGCATGACATAGGTGCGGACCGCGAGGCGATCGACCGGCGGCGTCTGGATGACCGATAGTTCGCGCAGGCCCGACATCGCCATCTGCAGCGTTCGCGGGATCGGCGTGGCGGTGAGGGTGAGGACGTGGACGTCGGCCTTGAGTGCCTTCAGCCGCTCCTTGTGGGTGACGCCGAACCGCTGCTCCTCGTCGACAATGACGAGGCCGAGGCGTTTGAAATCGACGGTCTTGGCAAGCAGCGCATGCGTGCCGATGACGATGTCGATCTGGCCGTTCGCCAGCCCTTCCTTCGTTGCCTTTGCCTCGGCCGCGGGGACCAGGCGCGAGAGGCGACCGATGTTGATCGGGAAGCCCTCGAACCGCTGGGTGAAATTCTGATGGTGCTGGCGTGCGAGGAGCGTCGTCGGGCACACGACGGCGACCTGCATTCCCGCCATCGCAGCGACGAAGGCAGCACGCAATGCAACCTCGGTCTTGCCGAAGCCGACATCGCCGACGACCAGCCGGTCCATCGGCCGCCCGGCGCCGAGATCCTCGAGCGCGTCGGCGATGGCGCGGTCCTGATCTTCGGTTTCCTCGAACGGGAAGCGGTCAACGAACGCCGGATAGCCGCCGGTGTCGGGTTCGACGGCTTCGGCCTTGCGCAGCGCGCGCTTGGCGGCGGTGGCGATGAGTTCACCCGCTATCTCGCGGATGCGCTCCTTCATCTTCGACTTGCGCCGCTGCCACGCCTCGCCGCCGAGCTTGTCGAGCGTGGCACCTTCCTCGCTCGATCCGTAGCGCGAGAGAACTTCGAGATTTTCGACCGGAACGTAGAGCTTGTCGCCGCCGGCATAGGTCAGCGCGACGCAGTCGTGCGGGCTCTGGCCGACGGGGATCGAGGTCAGCCCTTCGTAGCGGCCGATGCCGTGTTCGGTGTGCACGACGAGGTCGCCGACAGAAAGCGTGGCGAGTTCGCTGAGGAACGCGTCGGTCGATTTCTTGCGCTTGCGTCTGCGAACAAGGCGGTCGCCGAGCATGTCCTGCTCGGTCAGCACCGCGATGTCGGGGGTGGTGAAGCCGTGATCGAGCGGCAGCACCATCTGCGCCACGCCCTTCGCGGCGATACCCAGCGCCTTCTGCCAGCCATCGGCCTCGGCCAGCCCGATCATGCCGTGATCGCGAAGCAGACCGCCGAGGCGCTCGCGCGCGCCCTCCGAATAGCTGGCGAGGATCGGCTTGCGGCCCTGTTTCTGCAGGTCGGCAACATGCGTGACGACGGCGTCATAGACATTGGCGCCGCTCGCCCGTTCGGGGGCGAAATCGCGCGGGCCGTCGACGCCGAAATCCACGACCGTGGCGCTTTCGGGTTCGTGGAAGGGCGAGGTGAGATGCGCGGGCGCGGCGTCGAGCTTTGCCTGCCACTCGGTGGCCGACAGGTAGAGCTGGCTGGCTTCGAGCGGGCGATAGCTGCCTGGGTCGTTCGACTGCGCGCGCTCGCGGTTGGTGAAATAGTCGGCGATGGCGTCGAACCGCGCTTCGGCGGCACCGGCATCGCCAGCGTCGCGGACGATCACCGCGTCGCCCGGCAGGTGGTCGAACAGCGTTTCCAGCCGTTCCTCGAACAGTGGCAGCCAGTGCTCCATGCCGGCGAGGCGGCGGCCGTCGGAAATCGCCTGATAGAGCGGATCACCGGTCGCGGTCGCACCGAAGGTTTCGCGGTACCGCGCGCGGAACCGCTTGATGCTTTCCGCATCGAGCAGCGCTTCGGATGCGGGGAGCAGCGTGAAGCCGTCGATGCGGCCGATGGTGCGCTGGTCGGCGGGGTCGAAGGTGCGCACGCTTTCGATCTCGTCGCCGAAAAAGTCGAGGCGCAGACCGGTTTCGGAGCCCGAGGGAAACAGGTCGACCAGTCCGCCGCGGATCGCGAATTCGCCGGCGTCGGCGACAGTGTCGACGCGGACATAACCATTGGCCTGTAGCAGTTCGGCGAGCTTGGCGAGCGAGATGCGTTCGCCGGGGGCAAGGCGGGCAACGAGCTGGCGGACGCGGAACGGGGTGAGCGTGCGCTGCGTCGCGGCGTTGACGGTGGTGACGAACAGGCGGGGCTTGCTGCCCCTCGACTGGAGCGCATGGAGCGCGGCCAGTCGCTCGGACATCACTCGCAATGTCGGCGAGGCGCGGTCATAGGGCAGACAGTCCCACGCCGGATAGCCGATGACCTCGAGCTCGGGCGCGAAATAGGGCGCGGTCGAGAGCACTGCGCGCATCGCCGCCTCGTCGGGCGCGATGAACACCGCGCCACCCGACGCCGCGCGCGCCAGATCGGCGAGCAGCGACGGCAGAAAGCCGGTCGGCACGCCGGAAAGCGTAAGCGGCTTCGCAGCCGAGATGATGGTCTTCAGGTCGGGCATGTCGGACGTTGTTGGCGCCTCGGCGCTCGCGCTGAGCCTGTCGAAGCACTGCCTTTCTTGATTGGGGAATGGATGAAACGGCCTCGCGACGAGTTCAGGGCGAGCGCAGATCGATGGCTATTTCGCAATCGGGACGTAGGTCAGCGTCTTGAGGCTATCCATCATCGGACCCTGATATTTACGCGGGACCGGCTGCACGCCCATCGCCCAGGCCATGATGTCGACATCCTGTTCCTCGAGAAATGTCTCGAACCAGTCGATCTCGACATCGTCCCAGGCGAGGTGATGCGCGTCGAAAAAGCCGCCGATCATCAGGTCGGCTTCCTTCGTGCCGCGGTGCCAGGCGCGAAAGCGCAGACGCTTGAGGCGATTTTCGCGGTCCATCCTTCCTCCAATGACGACAGCCCGGCAGCGCGGAAAATGCGCCGTCGGTTGGTGATGCCGTGCGAGATAGGTCAAGTCCGCGGAATTCGCTAGGTCGCGTGTCGAAGAAATCGGGTGCTCGTCAAGAGCAGGTTGCGACGTGAAGCTGCGCGCGCTGCTTTAGCCAGCCGATCGAGCAGTGTTTATCGGCAAATCACGCGGTCGAATATCGAGGCAAGGCGCCCAGCCATGCTCTGGTGACCCCTACGGGACTCGAACCCGTGTTTTCGCCGTGAGAGGGCGACGTCCTAGACCGCTAGACGAAGGGGCCATTCGCTGATCGCGAAGGCGGGCGTTTAGGGCTGTTGTTGGGACGCGTCAAGCGGGGTTGGCTGCGTCGCTTCTATACCTTTGATCGTGGCTTCGTCCCAACCGCCGCCGAGTGCTTTGTAGAGCGACGCCAGCGCCTGTTTCAGCGCCCCATCACTTTCCGCCAACTGGTTTCGCGCGTCGAGCACCGATGCCTGCGCCTGCAATACCGCCGACAGATCGACAAGGCCGGTGTCGTACTTCGCGCGCACCGCTTTCAGGCCGCGCTCGGCATCGCTAACGCTGGCTTGAAGCCGCTTGTTGCGGTTCTGCTCGCCTTGAACGCGGACCAGTGCATCTTCGACATCCTTGAGCGCGCCGAGCACCGTCTTCTGATAGGCGATATAGGCCTGCTGCCTGTCTTCTTGCCGGATATCGACCTGCCCGCGCCGACGCCCGAAATCGAGGACCGGGAAGATCGCCTTTGCACCCGCAGTCGTTTGCAGGCTATCACTTTCGAACAGGCTGGCGAGGCTGGACGATATCAATTCCGCAACGCCGGTCAGGCTGAAATGCGGGTACAGATCGGCCACCGCGACGCCGACATCGCCCGTTGCAGCAGCCAGACGGCGTTCGGCCGCGCGGACATCGGGCCTGCGGCGGAGCAGGTCGGACGGAAGGCCTGGTGGCACGGGGGGCGGCGTGTCGGTGGCGTTCGTGGGCTGCGACAATTGGTCGATCAGCGCGCCGGGCTGCTTTCCGAGCAGCACCGCGATTGCGTGCATCTGGATGCGTTCCTGCACGATTACGGGCTCGATCGCCGCTTCGGTTGCGGATAGCGACGCTCGCTGGCGAATGGAGTCCGTCTCCGGGGTTAGGCCGACCTGGGCGCGGTGTGACTGGAGCAGCGAAAGCCTCTGCTGGCGCGCAGCTTCCTCGCGCAGCACTGCCTCTCGCTTCTGCAATGTCCGCAGCTGGAGATAGCTGTTGGCTACTTCGGCCGCGAGTGAAACCGCCGCATCGCGCGCGTTCCACTCGGCGGCACCGACACGAGCTGCAGCCGCCTCGGCGGAGCGGGTGCCGGCTCCGAACAGGTCGATTTCCCAACTCGCGTCGAAGCCCGCGGAGTAGGTGGTGATGCCGCCGCCGGGAAGCGCCACGCCACCCGAACTCCCCGCGCCGCCACCTCCGCCGCCCGAGCCGCTGAACAGACTCGCGAGCGAAGCGAACCCCGCATTTTTCGAAAAGTCCACGCGGTTCACGCCGCCGCTCGCGTTGATTTGCGGGAGGAAGCGCGAGCGGGCCGTCGCCTCGGCATAGCGTGCCTGGCGAATACGCGAAGCCGCCGCCTTGATGTCCAGCCCCTGATCGAGCGCCGTATCGACCAGGCGGTCCAGTTCAGGATCGCCGAACGCTGTCCACCAATGGGCAAGGTCGACACTGTCGGCACTCGCATTCACGGGCGTCGGCTCGGCGAAAGAGGCCGGCGTTTCGACCTTCGGCTGGGTATAGTCCGGACCGACCGTACATCCTGCAAGCAGGATGGCCAGGGTGACGGGGGCGACTGACTTTTGCATCAATGAGCTCCGGCGGGCGGCTTGGCACCCGGATTGCTGCGCAGAAGAAGCGCGATCGGGCTGACGATGAAGACAAACAGCATCAGCGTATGGAAGATGTCGAGAAAGGCGAGCATGGCGACCTGCTGCTGTACTTGATGGTACAGGATGCCGAGCCTTGCTTCCATGCTCTGCCCGAACCCGCCAAGCGCCGCGCCGGCCTGATTCATCCACTGAACATAATTCGGATTCAGCGGATTCAGGCCATTTACCATATGTGCCTGTTCGGTCTGCTGATACCCGGCCAGCATCGTCTGCGCCGCCGAAATGCCGACGGTGCCGCCAAGATTTCTGGAAACGTTCAGCATGCTCGATGCCTGCGCCGTCTTTCGCTGCGGAAGGCCCAGATATGCGACCGCATTGATCGGCACGAACAGGAAGGGCAGGGCAACCGATTGGTACATCCGCGCCATGGCTGCATCCATGAAGCTGATATTGGCGTTCAGCAGCGACAGATTCCACAGCGCGAAACCTTGCGCCAGCAGGGCGGGGAACAGGAGCATCCTGACATCGACCTTGTCCGTCAGCCGGCCTGCGATCGGCACGGCGACAAGCGTAGCGATGCCACCGACGGTCAGCGCCATGCCGGCATCGGTCGCGCTGTATCCCAGGACCTGTTGCAGCATCTGCGGGATCAGCTGCGTGGTGCCGAACAGGATCATGCCGACGGTGAACATCACGGCGTTTGCGACCGCGAAGTTGCGGTTCTTGAAGAGCTTCAGGTCGACGATCGGGTCGTCATGGTTCAGCTCCCAGATCACCAGTCCGATGAGTGCGAGTGCGGAAAGTGCGCTGGTCGTGACGATGAAGCTGCTCTGGAACCAGGCCTCTCTCTCGCCGCGATCGAGCGTGTATTCGAGTAGCCCGAGACCGACGGCGACGAGTGCGAAGCCGATATAATCGATCCGAACCCCGTTCTTCAGAAGCTCGCGGCGGTCCTGCTGTACCTGTTCGGGTTCGTCGACGAAGAGCTGGACGAGCACCAGCGACAGGATTCCCACGGGCACGTTGATCAGGAAGATCCAGTGCCAGCTGGCGCTGTCGGTGATGATGCCGCCAAGCGTCGGACCGAGGACCGGACCCACGACGACGACGATCGCGAACGTGGCGAACGCCATGCCGCGCTTCGATGGCGGAAAGGTGTCGGCGAGCATCGACTGTTCGACGGGCGCGAGGCCGCCGCCGCCGATCCCTTGCAATATTCGCGCGATGACGAGGAACTGAAGGTTCGGCGCCATGCCGCACAGAAACGATGCGCCGGTGAACAGCGCGACCGAGATCATGAAATAGCGCTTTCGTCCGATCACGTCCGACAGCCAGCCCGAGATCGGGATGATGACGGCATTGGCGACGAGGTAGCTCGTCAGCACCCAGGTCGCCTGATCGAGCGTGATCGACAGACCGCCCGCGATGTTGGTCAGCGAGACGTTGGCGATGGAGGTGTCGAGCACCTCCATGAAGGTCGGCAGGCTGATGATCGCGACGATCAGCCACGGGCTGTTGGCGCCCGCGACCGAACGGCCGGCGTCCCACCCGTGATGCTGATCGGCGGCGGCGCTTGCCATGGCGTCAGCGCACCCGGACGGTGGGGACGACCGACATGCCGGGGCCGATCGGATATTTGTGCCAGTCGGCGCCGCCATCCTTGCGATCGAAGACGATCCGCACGGGCACGCGCTGGACGACCTTCACGAAATTGCCGGTCGCGTTCTGCGGCGGCAGCAGGGCGAAGGCTTGGCCGGCGCCGCGCTGGAAGCTGTCGACATGGCCGTGGAACTTGATGTTCGGAAAGGCATCGACCTTGATATCGACGGGCTGGCCGCGCTTCATGCCGGTGATCTGCGTTTCCTTGAAATTGGCGGTGACCCAGATGTGGTCGGGCACGATTGCCATCAGCTGCGACTGCGGCGAGACGGTGCTGCCGACATTGACCGCGCGGTTGACGACCTGGCCGGCGATGGGGGCGGTGACCTGAAGATCGCCGACGGTAACCTTTGCCTGGTCGACCTTGGCCTGCGCTGCCTTGCGCTGTGCCTGGGCGGCGGCGACGGCGCGCTGGGCAACCAGGACATTGGCCTGAGCTGTGTCGACCTGGCGGCGGGCGGCGGAGGCCTGTGCGGCGCTGGCGCGTGCCTGGGCGCGGGCGGCGTCGAGCTGCGAGCCGGAGACCGCGGCGTCGTCGACCTTGTTGAGCGTCAGATAGCGGTCGAGGTCGCGGGCGTCCTTGGTCGCCTGCGCTTCGGGGGCGGCGGCGTTGGCCTGAGCCTGCTGCACCTGCGCGCGGGCGGCGATAAGGCGGCCGCGGGCCTGTTCGATCGCGGCCTCTGCCTCTGCCACGCCGGCCTGTGCCTGCTGGAGCTGGGCTTCGGGGCCGGTGGGTTCGATCTTTGCCAGTAGCTGGCCCGCCTCGACATGCTTGTTGTCGGCATCGGCGACCCAGGTCAGCTGGCCGGCGATCTGCGGCTGGAGGCGGACGATATGGGCGTCGATAAAGGCGTCGTCGGTCGATTCGAACTTGCGCGAATGGAGGTAGTAGAGCGTGCCGCCGATGAGGACGACCGCCGCCACGACCACCGCAATGACCCAGAAGAGCGGGCGCTTGTAGACCGGGGTCTTGCGCTGGTTGGCGTCCTGCGTGTCGGCGCCGTCATTGCCGTTGCCGTCTGCTGCCGACTCGGGTTGCTCGTCCCGGGGCTCTGCGTCGCTGTGCTGATCCATGCGGCTCCCTGCCTGTGCCATGCGCGCCGGCAATTAATGGACGCGCGCGTTCTCTATCAGCACGGGCAGGTAGGAGTGGAAAGCCGATTGTGCAACCGCGAAATTGAACCGGCGATGCGCTTAGCTTCACATGTTTCGCGCTAACGCTTTGCAAAAATTGCCGATGTTGGAAATTTCATATCCCGCGAACCTGGGGCGGGGCCGAGCGGGGCGGGGACTCCGCACCCCCACGCGCGGACAGGTTGAGCCGCACCGAGGCGCGGCCGTGGAGGCGGGCATATTGTTCGCGCAGATCGTCGGGCCAGAGCGCGGGCGCGCCGTAGCGGTGGCGCGCCTCCGCAAAGCGAATGGCCTGGACGCGCTTGCGCTCGGCAGCGGCTTCGCGGCGACGCTCGGCAGCGCGCGCCGCACCCTCTGCCAGCGAAAGCGCGGGCGGCGGGGCGGAGCGGGCATGGATCGCGCGCAGCGCGGCGATCAGGACGCGGTCGTTGACGCGCTCTCGCCAGCCGACGATGCGGCCGCGATAGAGGACGGGCACGCGCTCTGGCGCCATGAGGTGGTCGCGCGCGGCGCCGAGCGCGGCATCGCGGGCGCAGCGCATCGCCTGGTCCCAGGCGCGCGAAAAGTCCTGCGCACCGTCGCGGTCGCGCAAGGCATAGGCCGATCGCGCCGACTTTCCCACGCTGCGCGCGGCGCGGGCGACGACGCCGGTGCGCGCGAGCCCGTCGATAAAGGCGCGCTGCACCTCCGCCGACCACCCGTTCGCCCGCACGCGCCGCTGCGGCACGGGCTCGAAGAGGAGCAGGTCGGGCGGGTTCGCGGATGTGGACATACCGGGAACATGGCACAGGGCGGGGGTTGTAGGAAAGGCGATTGTGGCGACAGCTAAGCGCCCCAATATCGGTCATTTAGCTGGCCGACGTTGATCCCTGAAAGCCGACATTCATCATCAAGCGTCGAGTCTTATTGCTGCATTCTTACTGCGAGAACCAAGCTTAATCGGGCGGGATCACTTTCGAAAATGAAGGCTTCGATCATAAATGGATACCTCGCGGCCGTGCTGCTCGCCCCAGTTTGCCGATATATTTGCGAACCCGGCGCTGATCATCATCGTGATCGTGATGGCGATCCTGCTGGCGATCGTGACGTTCCTGGGGCTGCTGAGCGACAGGATCGGGCGCAAGCCGATCATGTGGGCGGGATCGCTGATGCTGCTGGTGCTGCCGATACCGCTGTTCCACCTGATCCAGAGCGGCAATTACGTGTCGGCGTTTATCGGGACGCTGCCGATCGGGCTGATGCTGGTGTGCTTCATGAGCACCGAGCCGTCGACGTTGCCGGCACTGTTCCCGACGCGGGTGCGGTACGGCGCGACGTCGGTGGGGTATAATATTTCGGTGTCGGTGTTCGGCGGGACGACGCCGCTGATCGCCGCCGCGCTGGTGGAGGCGACGGGCGACCTGATGATGCCGGCCTATATCCTGATGGTGGCGGGCGCGGTCGGGCTGGTGTCGATCTGGTTCATCCAGGAACCCGCGGGCAGGCGGCTGAAAGGATCGGCCCCGGCCGCGGCGAGCGAGGAAGAGGCGCGCGCGATCGCGGCGAGGGCGTGAGCCGCGGCGGGGCGGCGGGCCGGTTCAGGCCGCCGCCTTGCGCCGCTCCGCCATCTCCGCATTGAGCATTTCGGCCAGGAGGAAGGCGAGCTCGAGGCTCTGACTGGCGTTGAGGCGCGGGTCGCAGTGGGTGTGGTAGCGATCGGCCAGCGCCTGTTCGGTGACGGCGACCGCGCCGCCGGTGCATTCGGTGACGTTCTGGCCGGTCATCTCGGTATGGATGCCGCCGGCATAGGTGCCCTCCGCCCGGTGGACGGCGAAGAAGCCGCGCACCTCGTCGAGGATGCGGTCGAAGGGGCGGGTCTTGAAGCCGTTTGCGGCCTTGATGACGTTGCCGTGCATCGGGTCGCAGCTCCATACCACGGGATGCCCCTCGCGCTTTACCGCGCGGACGAGGGCGGGCAGGTGCTTCTCGATCTGTTCGTGGCCGTAGCGGGTGATGAGCGTCATGCGGCCGGGGACGCGCTGCGGATTGAGCGTGTCGAGCAGGCGCAGCGCCTCGTCGGGGTCGAGGCTGGGGCCGCACTTCATGCCGATGGGATTGCCGATGCCGCGCAGGAACTCGACATGGCCCGACCCTTCGAAGCGGGTGCGGTCGCCGATCCACAGGAAATGGGCGCTGGTGTCGTACCAGTCGCCGGTGAGGCTGTCCTGCCGGGTGAGCGCCTGCTCATAGGGGAGGAGCAGCGCCTCGTGGCTGGTGTAGAATTGCGTGGCCTTGAGCTGGGGCACGCTGTCGGCGTCGATGCCGCAGGCCTCCATGAACTCCAGCGCCTCGCCGATGCGGTCGGCGGTCTCGGCATATTTCTTCGCCCAGGGGCTGGCGCCGAGGAAATCGTGCGTCCAGCGGTGGACCTGGTGGAGATTGGCATAGCCGCCCTGCGCAAAGGCGCGCAGCAGGTTCACCGTCGCCGCCGACTGGCTGTAGGCGCGGATCATGCGCTGCGGATCGGGGGCGCGGGCCTCCGGCGTGAAGGCCATGTCGTTGACGATGTCGCCGCGATAGCTGGGCAGCTCGACATCGTCCTGACGCTCGGTGGGGGCGGAGCGGGGCTTGGCGAACTGGCCGGCCATGCGTCCGAGCTTCACCGTCGGCAGCTTCGACGCGAAGGTGAGGACGACCGCCATCTGCAGGATGACGCGGAAGGTGTCGCGGATATTGTTGGGGTGGAACTCGGCAAAGCTCTCCGCGCAGTCGCCGCCCTGCAGCAGGAAGGCGCGGCCCGCGGCGACCTCTCCCAGATCGGCGGTGAGGTTGCGCGCCTCTCCGGCGAAGACCAGCGGCGGGAAGGCGGAGAGCTGATCGGTGGCGGTCGAGAGGGCTTCGGCGTCCGGGTATTCGGGGAGCTGGCGCGCCTCCGCCGCGGTCCAGCTCGACGGCGACCATTCGCGCGCGTCGGCGGGGGCAGCGGCAAGCTCGACATACCAGTCGGCATGGTGCGCGATGCCGTTGGCCGCGATCTGGTTGACGACCTTCGCATTGGCGCGCTTGCCATGCTCCTCCCAGCCCTGAACGGTGCTGCCGGGCGTGTCGAACCACGCACCGAACGCGGCGCGGGTGATGGAGCGCTCCTCGCGGAAGCGGCGGATCTTGGAGCCTGCTAGCGTTGTCATGCGAGAACGTTTACCCCGGTTGGGTAATGATGCGCAAGAGGGATTGGCGCATTTACCCCAAATCTCGTTTCGTCATGCCGGACGAGGAAGAAGAAGCTGGATCCCGGATCAAGTCCGGGATGACGGTTTGGGGCGGGGGCAGCGTGGGGCGGGCGTCCCGTCGGACCGGGGGTCAGTAGCCGGCGGAGAGGTCCACCACGTTGTTCATCGGCCGGCTTTCGCGGAAGGCCTCAAGGTTTTCGAGAAACAGCGTGGCTGCGCGCTGGAACATCTTGGTCTGGCTGCGGCCGGCGAGGTGCATCGTCATCAGCACGTTGGGAGCGGACCAAAGCGGGTGGTCCTCGGGCATCGGCTCGGGCGTGACGGTATCGAGGAACGCGCCGCCGATGCGGTTCTTCTTGAGCGCACGGATGAGTTCATCCTGATCGACCATGTCGCCGCGCGCGATGTTCACGAGCCAGGCGGTCTTCTTCATCGCCTCAAGCTCGTCCGCGCCGATGATCGCATGTGTCTGGTCGGTCGAGGGGGCGGCGAGGATCACCCAGTCGAACTCGCCGAGCCGCTCGCGCCACTGGTCGGGGGTGAGCGTGTCGTCGCGACCCGAACGCGTGACGCCGGTGACGTCGACACCGAAGGCGGAGAGCCGGTCGCCGATCGCCTTGCCGATGGCGCCGTAGCCGATGACGAGCGCCTTGGTTTCGTAAAGCTCTACCTTTCCGGGGGCGTCGGTCATCCATTCATGGCCGTCGGCGTGGCGGACGACATCGTCGTAGCGCTTGGCGGCGACAAGGACGCCCATCACCGCATATTCGGCGACTGCGATGGTGTTGATGCCGACGCCGTTGGTGACGATCGTGCCGCGCTCGCGCAGCAGGTCGAGGTCGAACGGATCGACGCCGGCATAGATGGTGAACACCCATTTGAGGTGCTCGCCCTTTGCGATGGTGTCGGCGGTGTGCTTCGAACGCTGCATGTCGACCCAGGCGATGTCGGCATCGACGATCATCTCGCCGGCCTCTTCGCGATTCTCGAACCAGTGGGCGTCGAGATCGGACGGCAGCTTTTCTTCGAGAAGCGGACGGGCGAGCGCTGGGAGGACTGCTTTCATGACCGCTTGGCTATCGCGCACGGCGGCGTGCGGCAAGGCGGTTGTGGCGTCATGGTTGCCGGGGTTCGGCGACAAAGTCGCGCAGGCGCGCCGCGAGTTCGAGTTCGCGGTTGACCTCCACCTTGCCGAAAATGCTCTTCAGATGCGCGCGAATCGTGTGCTCGCTGATGCCGCGACGTTCGGCGATAGACGCCCGCGACGTGCCCGAGACGAGCGCTTGCGCGATCTCCGCCTCGGTTACAGTCAGGCCGAACGCCTCACGCAGGAGGATTGCCGAATCCTGCCCGGCAGGGCGATCGCGGCTCGTGACGATGACGCGCGGCCGGAAGTGCATGGTCCATTCGCGTGCGGGCATGACGACGATATCGGCGACACAGGGGCGGGGGCCTCCGCAGCCCTTCAGCACGATCGCGTGATGCGCCGACCCGTTCCCCTCCGCCGAGAGCGAGGCGGCAAGGAACGCCTGCAGCCGCTCGTCATCATCCGGATTATTAGCGACCAGCATGTTGTTGCGAAGGCGGAACGGCTTTCCGGTTGAGACCAGCCGGTCGGCCTCTGGCGTCATAGACTGGACGGTGCCCGCGCCGTCGATCACGAAGGCCGCGAGGTGCATCGCTTCCAACGTGCCGGCGACGAGCTGCGTCCCCTGATGGTCGAGCGCGGCCTGGATGCGCACGGCGGTTTGCGCATACGGAATTGCCTGGGTGAAAATCCGGCGCTGTTTGTCGGTCGTGACGTCGGGCCGCAGCGTGGCGAGTCCCACGATCTGACCGTTCCCCGTGCTGAGATTTGCCTGAAGACCCCAGGGAATGCCGTGTTCCTGGGCGAGGCGAACATAGTCCTGGGATTTCAGGCCGTCGATGATCGCGCGGTAATTGTCCTCTCCGATCACTTCCCGTTCTGGTGCTTTTACGCCGGCGATGATGCGATAATTGCTCGAAGGATCATGTGCGCTGGGATCGTGCAGAATCGCATTCAGACCGTCCGATCCGTCAGAGACCCAATTGAACATCACCGCTGCCGGGCCGCCAAGGCCAATCAACTGGCCGTGGGGGGCGCCGCATGCTTCGGCGAGTTTGTGGAGCGCATCCGCCCAACGCGCGGGCGTAAGCGCGGCCTCGTCAAACGCCGCGCGCAGCGCGGACAGTTGCATTGATGTCCCAATATCAGTCATTCGCGCCGACCCTCCCCCCAGATTCGTAAGGCGCCAAACAAGCTGTCGTAACCGAACAATATTCGGAAAGTGCAGAATTACAATACTGTAGATGGAATCGCGAAATTCACGGCGTTATGCTGCAGCGCAACCATATTGTCGCATTTTGGGACTCGCCAGCGTCTTGGTGCGCGTCGAACAACCAAAAGAAATAGGTTGCGGCCCCGGCGATGGGGTGCCGGGGCCGCGCTTTTGGTCGCAGGTCGATCGCTACACGCGGACAAGATCAGGCACATCGCCCGATCGCGCTAGGCAGTCACTTTGCAGTCCGCACTTTCGGGTTAGTCCGCATGCGCGGTGTCAGTCGAGCCTGACCTTCCAGTCCCAGCCGAACGGGTCGCCGTCCATGACCTCGACGCCGGCGGCGGCCAATTCGTCGCGGATACGGTCGGAGCTGGTAAAGTCCTTGGCCGAGCGCGCTTCCTGCCGCGCTTCGATGCGCTGCCGCACATCAAGCTCGGTGAGTGTCGCATTTTCGGGCTGAAGGCGAAGATCCTCGCGCCGCAGTTCGAGCAGTGTCAGGCCGAGGACGGCGTCGAACGGCTGGAGCGTGCCGAGACGCTCTTCGGGCGAGAGTTTCTTGTTCGCAAGCATCGTCTCGAGGATCGTCAGCGCCTTGGGCGTATTGAGATCGTCCGAGACCGCCGCGTCGAGTTCTTCAATCGTTTGCGCGTTCGGCGCCGGCAGCTCATCGCCGAGTTCCGCACGCTTGCGCAGCGCGTCGACCGCCATCACAAGCCGCTTGAGCCGGGTAAGCGCTGCGAGGATGTGCTCGGCGCCGAATTCGAGTTCGCTGCGATAATGCGCCTGAAGGCATAGCAGGCGATAGGCGAGCGGATGGATCCCCGCTTCGACCAGCGAGAACAGCGTCGAAAAACCGCCTTTGGACTTCGACATCTTGCCCGAGCGATCGACGAGGAAATTATTGTGCATCCAGAAATGCGCGCCCGTGAAGCCGGGTTGCGCATCCATACAGTCGCAGAATGCCTGATTCTGGGCAATTTCATTGGGGTGATGGATTTCGCGGTGGTCGATGCCGCCGGTATGGATATCGAACGGGAAGCCGAGATATTTCTCGCTCATCACCGAGCATTCGAGATGCCAGCCCGGTGCGCCCTTGCCCCAGGGGCTGTCCCATTCCATCTGCCGGTTCTCGCCCGGTGCGGATTTGCGCCAGATCGCGAAGTCCTGCGGATGACGTTTCCCCGCGACGGGATCGATGCGGCCCTCGCCGGCATCGTCGCGCGCGCCGGCGAGGCGGCCATATTCGGGCACCGTCGTCGCGTCGAAATAGAGGCCGCTGTCGATTTCGTAGCAATGGTCGGGCGCGATGCGCTTCGCGAAGTCGATCATTTCTTCGATATGGTCGGTCGCGACCGACCAGCGGGTCGGCTGGCGAATATTGAGCGCCGCGACATTGTCCTTGAATGCCTGGGTATAGTGCGCCGCAACATCCCAGATGCTCTGCGACTGCGCTTTTGCAGCGGCTTCCATCTTGTCATCACCGGCATCGGCATCCGAGGTCAGATGTCCGACATCGGTGATGTTGATGATATGGGTGAGGCTGTAGCCCTTCCACGTCAGAACGCGCGACAGCGTGTCGGTGAAGATATAGGCGCGCAAATTGCCGAGATGCGCGTAATTATAGACCGTCGGGCCGCACGAATATATCCGCACACCGGTTTCGGCGTCGAGGGGTTCGAAGCGTTCGAGGCTCCGCGAAAGGCTGTTGTACAGGACAAGGGGCGCAACGGTCATGCAGTGCGCCTTAGCCCGTGGCCCGGTCCGGGCGCAATGTGCTCAGTTTGGTTCGCCGAGCGCGACGCGGACCATCGCGTTCCACTTGTCGGCGGCGCTGCCTTCGGTGGAATCGCCGACCCGCGCCATTTCTTCGGTCGGCTCGCGGATCGTGCGCAATACTTCGGCGGCACGGACGATTTCGTCCTGCCAGGCCCGGTCGCAATGCGAGCTGACCGCGGCCGACATGGCGGCGCCCCGGCCGGGGCCGACCTTCTCGCCTTTTTCGTTGAAATCCTGCGCGCAGAGCACGCGCGCGATGCGTTCGACAGGCTGGGTGACGGAAAGATCGGTCATGAAGCGGGCTCCTGGTCGGTTCCGGTTGTCCACCATCAAGCGAACGTCCGGCGCGGAGAGGCGTTCCGGATTGTGTTGATGCAGCGCGATTGTTCGCGCCGTTCAGCGGCCGAGGAGCCTTGCGAAACGCGAATGGTCTCGCAGCACGGCACGCGCGGCATTGTGTCCGGGGGCTCCGGTGACGCCACCGCCGGGATGCGTGCCCGATCCGCACATATAGAGGCCTTTCAACGGCCCGCGATAACTGCCGGCCCCGAGCACCGGGCGCGCCGCCCAAAGCTGGTCGAGCGACATGCGTCCGTGGAAGATGTCGCCGCCGGTCAGCCCGAACTTTCGTTCGAGATCGAGCGGCGAATGGATCTGCCGCGCGATGACCGAGGCGCGGAAGCCCGGAGCGAAGCTTTCAATGAGGTCGAAGATCGTGTCTGCGGCAGCCTCTCGCATATCGTCCCAGCTGCGACCGTCGGGAAGCGTGGGCGCGAATTGCTGACAGAAGAGGCTGGCGACATGCTGCCCGGCGGGCGCAAGGCTGTCGTCGAGCGTCGAGGGGATGAGCATCTCTACGATCGGATGGCGTGACCAGCCATGCTGCCTGGCGTCGGTGAAGGCGCGGTCCATGTAATCGAGGCTGGGCGCCATGATGATGCCGCCCGAAAGATGCGGTCCCGGTTCGGGCCTGGCGGTGAAGCGCGGCAGTTCGGACAGCGCGACATTCATACGGAACGTCCCCGATCCGAACTGATAGCCGGCGATGCGCTCGGCGAAATCGGCGGGGAGGTCGTCGGAGTCGAGCAGGCCTTCATAGAGCAGCTTTGGCCCGACATTGGCGAGTACGGTGTCGGCGTGGAGTTCATCGCCGCTGCCCAACCGTACCCCGGTGACGCGCCCGGCCTCGGTCAGGATCCGTGCGACCGACGTTTCGGTGCACAGCGTCACGCCCTGTTCGCTGCACGCTGCCGCCATCGCGCCGGTGATTGCGCCCATGCCGCCGATCGCATGGCCCCACGCGCCGCGCTTTCCATTCACCTCGCCAAAGACGTGGTGGAGCAGCACATAGGCCGATCCGGGCGTGTCGGGGCTGGCATAGTTGCCGACCACCGCGTCGAATCCGAACAGCGCCTTGATGGCCTCGCTTTCGAACCAAGGATCGAGAAATTCGCGCGCGGATTTGGTGAAGAGCGCGAGCAGATCGCGCTGTTGTTCGAGCGTAAGCCGCGAGATGCGCCGACCGTCCTTGAGCGCGGATATGAGCGTGCGGATGCCGCCGTGGCCGATTTCGGGCGGAGGACTTAGCGCAAGGTCGCGCAGCACGTCGGCGATCGCTTCGAGGCGGGCGCCATAGGCGGACAGCCGATCGGCATCGCGCTGCGAGAATTGCGCGACCTGAGCGTGGTCGTCGGCCTCGCCACCCATCATCAGCGAGCGGCCGTCGGGAAGCGGCAGAAAGTTCGAGACGCGCCGTTCGACAATGCGCAGCCCGTGGCGGTGCAGGCCCATGTCGGCGATCACCTTCGGCTGCAACAGGCTGACCGTGTAGCTTGCCGTCGAATTGCGGAAACCGGGGTGAAATTCCTCGGTCACCGCCGCGCCGCCGAGGATTTCGCGGCGTTCGAAGACGCAGACCTTCCAGCCGGCGCGGGCTAGGTAGAAGGCGGAAACCAGGCCGTTATGGCCGCCGCCGACAATGATCGCGTCAAATTGGTTTCGCATAAGAAACAGATACCATGATCGACGCGGTTCCGCCATTCGTCGCGATGCGGGAACCCGATGCCGCTTCGACCGCTTTTTAGCAGCATGAGCGAAAACAATCCCCGCAAGCCCGACCGGAAAGGCGATTCCGCGCTGGCCGCCGAAGAGCGCCAGGCGGTGCGCAACCAGAGCGTGGTTTCACCCGATGATTATCCCGACAGCGATGGCGGCAAGCCCGATTACGGGAGTCCGCTTCGCCGGGGTCGCGACCGCGATTGAGCATATGGTGGCGCCATGAACCATGCCGACAATGCCAGCCGCGACGAACTGGCCCTCGACCGGACCGACCTGGCCGAGGACCGGACGCTGCTCGCCAACGAACGCACCTTTGGCGGGTGGCTGCGCACCGCGCTTGCGGCGGTAGGCATCGGCGTCGGCTTCAATGCGCTGTTTCGTACGATGCAGCCGGTCTGGGTGCCCAAGGCGATAGCCACCGTGTTCATCCTGCTCGGCATCGTGGTTGCCTTCATGGCATGGCGCCGCGCCGTGTCTGTGGCGAAACGGCTGGAATGGCACGAGATCGAGGGGATGCCGCGGACGCGCTTTGGCGTGATGACCTCGATCGTCGGTGCGGCCTCTGCCGCGCTGATCGCGGCGATCTGGGTGCTGCGATAAGCATGACAATCAACTTCAACAGGGGAGGGCGTCCGCGTTGCGCTATCTGAAATCATTCCTGTCTTTCGTGTCGCGTGCGCTGGTCTTTATCGGCGTGGTGGTGCTGTCGGCCGGCTTTGCCGTGCTGGCGTGGCTGGTGAGCCCATGGTGGCTGATCGGGCTGGCATTCACGCTGCCCCCTGCGCTGATGGGGGTGTACGACCTGATCCAGCGGCGCTGGACGGTGACGCGCAACTATCCGGTCGCGGCGCATCTGCGCTGGCTGTTCTTCGATCTGCGCCCCTATTTGCGCCAATATATCGTCGAGGGCGATCTGGAGGGGAAACCCTATAGCTACGAAGCGCGGTCGCTGGTCCATGCGCGCGCGCTGGGCGGCGAGGAGGCGCATCCCTTCGGCACCGAACTAGACGTGCTGCAGCCGGGATATCGCTGGGCCAACCATTCGATCGCGCCTGCCGAGAACCCCGAAAAGGAACCGCGGATCGAAATCGGCAACGACCAGTGTTCGCAACACTATTCGGCCTCGCTGCTCAACATTTCGGCGATGAGTTTCGGCGCTTTGGGTTCGCACGCCATTCAGGCGCTCAACAAGGGCGCGAAGCAGGGCGGTTTCTTCCACGACACCGGCGAGGGCGGGATCAGCCCCTATCACCTGAAACATGGCGGCGACCTCGTCTGGGAGATCGGTTCGGGATATTTCGGATGCCGCAACGACGACGGTTCGTTCGACCCCGAACTGTTCAAGGAGGGCGCCACCCGCGAACAGGTCCGCATGACCGAGATCAAGCTGAGCCAGGGCGCCAAACCGGGCCATGGCGGCATGCTGCCGGGTGCGAAGGTGACCGAGGAAATCGCGAA
This sequence comes from Stakelama marina, assembly GCF_018122655.1. GTDB lineage: Bacteria > Pseudomonadota > Alphaproteobacteria > Sphingomonadales > Sphingomonadaceae > Sphingomonas > Sphingomonas marina. The sequence continues at coordinate 868,100 of NZ_JAGRQC010000001.1, read as the reverse complement.
GACGCGCAAGGTGCCGGCGCATGAGGACTGCCTGTCGCCGCGCGGGCATACGGCGTTTTCGACACCCGTCGAAATGATGGAATTCGCCGCCCGGATGCGCGAGATGTCTGGCGGAAAACCGGTCGGTATCAAATTGTGTGTCGGCCAGATGCACGAAGTCTTCGCCGTGATGAAGGCGATGCTGAAGACCGGAATCCATCTCGATTTCATCGTCGTCGACGGTGCCGAGGGCGGGACCGGCGCGGCGCCGCTGGAACTGTCGAACCATGTCGGGATGCCGCTTCGCGAAGGGCTGATCCTGATGCGCAACGCACTGGTCGGCACGGGGTTGAAGGACAAGGTGCGGCTGGGGTCGAGCGGCAAGGTGTTTTCGGGATACGGAATCGCCGAAAATATCGCGCTGGGCGCCGACTGGTGCAACGCGGCGCGCGCATTCATGTTTTCGATCGGCTGCATCCAGGCGCAACGCTGCCATACCGGCACCTGTCCGACCGGCGTGACGACGCAGGACCCGATCCGCCAGCGTGCGCTGGTCGTCGATGTCCAGGCGGAACGGGCGGCGCGTTTTCACAAGAAGACACTGCACGCGCTCGCCGACATCGTTGCCGCAGCCGGTGTCGAGCATCCCCGCGACCTGCGTCCGCATCATATCTCAATCCGCGACAATCCCACCGATGCGCGCAGCTTCGACGCGGCCAAGGCATTTCTTCAGCCGAACGAACTGCTCGATGCGCCCGAGGACACGATCTATGCGCGGCACTGGCAGGCGGCGGACGCCGACAGCTTCAAACCGCGCCAGGACCTGCCGCACCCCGAAAAGGAAAGCGAGGAGGCCTGAGGCGAAGCGGGCAGTCCTGCCCGACCACTGCTGAGCAGGCAGCAGCGCTGGCGGGCAGCGGTCGGGCCTAGTCCTCGAACTCCATGATGACCGCGTCGACGGCGAGGCTGTCGCCCGCTTCGGCCTTGATTTCCTTGACCGTGCCGGCCTTTTCGGCGCGCAGGATGTTTTCCATCTTCATCGCTTCGACCACCGCGAGCGGCTGGCCGACCTCGACCTTGTCTCCCTCCGAAACCTCGATGCGGGTGACGAGGCCGGGCATCGGGCAGAGCAGCATCTTCGACAGGTCTGGCGGGACCTTTTCGATCATGTGCCGCGACAGTTCGGCGATGCGCGGCGACAGAATGCGGACGCTGTGCGACGCGCCGCGCGTGGTCAGGCGCCAGTCGGTGCGGCGGCGCTCGACCCGAACCGCGAGCGGTTCGTCGTCGAAGCTGGCCTCGACCAGTCGCTGACCCGGCGTCCAGACGATGTCGACCTCGACGGGCGTGTCATCGACACGAACGGTGCCGTTTTCGATGACGACGCGGTGATCGACCTTGTCGACCGACACGACCCAGTCGCGGCGCTGCAGCGTCTCGTCGCCGCGCGGCGATAGCTGGCCGTCGATCAGGCCATTGCGTGCGGTTTCGATGGTCGCGAGCACGCCCGCCAGCGCGGCGAGCTTCGTCAACAGCGCATCGTCGGCGGGGGCGCCGGTGAAGCCGTCGGGATATTCCTCGGCGATGAAGCCGGTCGTGAGCTTGCCCTCGCGGAAGCGCGGGTGCTGCATGATCGCAGACAGGAAATCGATATTGTGGCCGAGCCCGTCGAGCTCGAACCGGTCGAGTGCCTCGATCTGCTTGTCGGCGGCCTCGATGCGCGTGTCGCCATAGGTGACGAGCTTGGCGATCATCGGGTCGTAGAACATCGAAACCTCGCCGCCCTCGGCAACGCCGTCATCGACGCGCACGCCGTCGCCTTTTTCGGGCGGCCGGTAGCGGACGAGGCGGCCGGTCGAGGGGAGGAATCCGCGATACGGGTCCTCGGCATAGACGCGGTTCTCGATCGCCCAGCCGGTGAGTTTCACGTCGTCCTGCGTCATCGCCAGCTTCTCGCCGGCGGCGACGCGGATCATCTGTTCGACCAAGTCGACGCCGGTGACGAACTCGGTCACCGGATGCTCGACCTGAAGCCGCGTGTTCATTTCGAGGAAGTAGAAGCTCTCGCCGGTCTTGTCGGCGCCCGACACGATCAGCTCGACCGTGCCCGCGCTGTAATAGCCGACGGCCCTTGCCAGCGCGACGGCCTGTTCGCCCATCTTCTTGCGCATCGCCTCGTCGACAAAGGGCGAGGGGGCTTCCTCGACCACCTTCTGGTGGCGGCGCTGGATCGAGCATTCGCGCTCGCCCAGATAGAGGATGTTGCCGTGCTGGTCGCCGAGGATCTGAATCTCGATATGGCGCGGGCTTTCGATGAACTTCTCGATGAAGACGCGCTCGTCGCCGAAGCTCGCCTTGCCCTCGCGCTGCGTCGCTTCGAAGCCTTCGCGGACGTCCTGTTCCTTCCAGGCGAGCCGCATGCCCTTGCCGCCGCCGCCGGCCGATGCCTTCATCATCACCGGATAGCCGATCTCTCCGGCGACCTTCACCGCCTCCTCGGTATCGGCGATCGCGCCTTCGGAACCGGGCACGGTGTTCACGCCCGCATCACGCGCGAGCTTCTTCGATTCGATCTTGTCGCCCATCGCCGCGATGGCGTTCGGCGGCGGGCCGATGAAGGTGATGTCGGCGTCGGCACAGGCCTTTGCGAAGCTCTCACGCTCCGACAGGAAGCCATAGCCCGGATGGATCGCATCGGCGCCGGTCTCCTTCGCCGCGGCGAGGATCAGGTCGGCATTGAGATAGCTCTCCGCCGCCGGCGCGGGGCCGAGGCGGACGCTTTCATCGGCCATCTCGACATGCGGGCTGCGCGCATCGGCGTCCGAATAGACCGCGACGGTCGCAATCCCCATACGCTTCGCCGTCCGCATGACGCGGCAGGCGATCTCTCCACGGTTGGCGATCAGGATTTTCTTGAACATGACGGCCCCTATTTGGCGCAAAGCGAATATCGGCCGTCACCCTGAACCCGTTTCAGGGTCCACCGCGCCACATGCGCTGACGGCTCAAGTTGAAGAGTGGATGCTGAAACGAGTTCAGCATGACGGGTGTTCTGACCAATCATTCGATCACCAACCCGTCGTCATGCCGGACTTGATCCGGTTTCCCGCTTCTTTCGCGAGTAAAGAAGGAAGAAGAAGCTGGCCCCGGATCAAGTCCGGGATGACGGGCATGGTAAGGGTCACTCGGCGGCCTCGACGTGCGGGGTGCGGCCGCAGCCGGCGCGCATCGGTTCTTCGCTCTCCATCGGCTTCAGACCCAGCCGAGCCAGCATCGCGCTGTCGGCGTCGTCGCCGGCATTGGCGGCGGTCAGCAGCTTGTCGCCGGTGAAGATCGAGTTCGCACCGGCCATGAAGCACATCGCCTGCGTCGCCTCCGACATGCTCTCGCGGCCCGCGGACAGGCGGACCATCGAGCGTGGCATCGTGATGCGCGCGACGGCGATCGTGCGGACGAATTCGATATCGTCGATCTTGGCCATCGGCGTGTCGGCGAGCATGTCGCCGAGCGGCGTGCCCTTTACCGGCACCAGCGCGTTGACCGGCACGCTTTCGGGATGGCGCTCGAGTGTCGCGAGCGCGTGGACGAAGCCGACGCGGTGCTCGCGCGTCTCGCCCATGCCGACGATGCCGCCCGAACATACGTTGATCCCGGCGTCACGCACGTTCGACAGCGTGTCGACACGCTCCTCGAAACTGCGCGTCGAGATGACGTTTTCGTAATTCTCCGGCGCGGTGTCGATATTGTGGTTATAATAGTCGAGCCCCGCTTCCTTGAGCTGCGCGGCCTGTTCGGGCGTCAGCATGCCGAGCGTCATGCAGGTTTCCATGCCCATCTCGCGCACGCCCTTCACGATCTCGACGATCGCGGGCATGTCGCGGTCCTTGGGGTTGCGCCACGCAGCGCCCATGCAGAAGCGCTTCGACCCGGCATCGGCCGCCTGCGCCGCCGATTGCAGCACCTGGCGCACGTCCATCAGCTTCGTCGCCTTCACGCCCGAATCGTGATGCGCCGATTGCGAGCAATAGCCGCAATCCTCCGGACAGCCGCCGGTCTTGATCGACAGGAGCGTACAGAGCTGCACCTCGCCGGGCGCGTGATGTTCGCGGTGAACGGTCGCGGCGCGGTAGAGGAGCTCGGTGAACGGCAGGTCGAAGAGTTCGGCGATCTCCGCGCGCGTCCAGTCGGTGCGGGGCTCCCCTCCCGCCTGCGGGAGGGGTTGGGGGAGGGCCTGATTGTCGGAGGATGCGGTTGCCGCATTTCCCTCCCCTAACCCCTCCCGCAAGCGGGAGGGGGAGTTTGTTTCGTTCAGCGTCATTCAGCAGCCTCATCGATCGGGGGCATGTTGTGGCCGAGCAGTTTCAGCACGTCGCTGGCCGCGTTCACCAGATTGGTGCCGGGGCCGAAGATCGCCTGCACGCCGGCGTCGCGCAGGAAGCCGTAATCCTGCGGCGGGATGACGCCGCCGGCGACGACCTTGATATCGGCATGGCCGGCATCCTTCAGCTTGGCGATCAGCTCGGGGATCAGCGTCTTGTGACCGGCGGCAAGGCTCGACGCGCCGACGACGTCGACCTGCTTCTCGATCGCCAGTTCGGCGGCCTCTTGCGGTGTCTGGAACAACGGTCCCGAAACGACCTCGAAGCCGAGATCGGCGAACGCGCTCGCGACGACGTTCGCGCCGCGGTCGTGGCCGTCCTGGCCCATCTTGGCGACAAGGATGCGCGGCTTGCGGCCCATGCGCTGCTCGACCGCCTTCGTGCCGTCGACCGCGCGCGCCCAGCCGGCATCGTCCTTGTGCGCGGGGCCGTAGACGCCCTTCACCGGCGTCACGCTGACGCCGTGGCGGCCGAAGACGTCCTCCATCGCACTCGACATCTCCCCGAGCGTGCAGCGCGCGCGTGCCGCCTCTACGCAAAGCGCGAGGAGGTTGCCGTCGCCCTTCGCACCGTCGCGTAGCGCATCCAGCGCGGCCTGCGCCTTGTCCTCGTCGCGGGCACCGCGCACCTGTTCGATGCGGCGGATCTGGTCGGCGCGGACCTTGGCATTGTCGATGTCGAGAATGTCGATCTCGTCCTCGGTATCGCGGCGATACTTGTTCACGCCGACAATGACGTCCTCGGCACGGTCGATGCGCGCCTGACGTGCGGCGGCGGCGCGTTCGATATGCTCCTTGGGAATGCCCTTTTCGACCGCATGCGTCATGCCGCCGGCGGACTCGACCTCCTCGATCAGTGCCCATGCCTTGTCGGCGAGTTCCTTCGTCAGCGCCTCGACATAATAGCTGCCGCCGAGCGGATCGGCGACGTTGGTCATCCCCGTTTCTTCTTGCAGGATCAGCTGCGTGTTGCGGGCGATGCGCGCGGAGAAATCGGTGGGCAGCGCCACCGCTTCGTCGAGCGCGTTGGTGTGGAGCGACTGGGTGCCGCCGAAGGTCGCCGCCATCGCCTCGATCGTGGTGCGGATAACGTTGTTGTACGGGTCCTGTTCGGTAAGGCTTACGCCCGATGTCTGACAGTGCGTGCGAAGCATCTGGCTGCGGGCATTGCCGCCGAAATCTGCGATGATCCGGCTCCACAGCGTCCGCGCGGCACGGAGCTTTGCCACCTCCATGAAGAAGTTCATGCCGATGCCGAAGAAGAAGCTCAGCCGCCCGGCGAACTTGTCGATATCGAGCCCGCGTTCGAGCGCCGCGCGGACATAGGCCATGCCGTCGGCGAGCGTGAAGGCGAGCTCCTGCACCGCCGTCGCCCCGGCTTCATGCATGTGATAGCCGCTGATCGAGATCGAGTTGAATCGCGGCATGTGGTCGGCGGTATAGGCGATGATGTCCGACACGATCCGCATCGATGGCTCGGGCGGGTAGATATAGGTGTTGCGGACCATGAACTCCTTGAGGATGTCGTTCTGGATCGTGCCCGAAAGCTGATCCTGCGACACGCCCTGTTCCTCGGCCGCGACGATGTAGAACGCCATGCATGGCAGCACCGCGCCATTCATCGTCATCGACACGCTCATCTTGTCGAGCGGAATGCCGTCGAACAGGATCTTCATGTCCTCGATCGTGTCGATCGCGACGCCCGCCTTGCCGACATCGCCGGTGACGCGCGGATGATCGCTGTCATAGCCGCGGTGCGTGGCGAGATCGAACGCGACCGACAGCCCCTTTTGTCCGGCGGCGAGGTTGCGGCGGTAAAAGGCGTTCGATTCCTCGGCGGTCGAGAAACCGGCGTACTGGCGGATCGTCCACGGCCGGCCGGCATACATGCTGGCATAGGGCCCGCGCGTATAGGGCGCGAAACCGGGAAGCCCCGGATCGCCGGCGTCCTGAGCCGTATAGACGGGCTTCACGTCGATCCCCTCGGGCGTCGCCCAGGTGAGATCGCGGCCCTTCACTTCCTTGGTCGCGGCGGCCTTCCAGTCGTCGATCGTCGGCTTATCGGCCATCTCAGTGCGCGCCCTCCCTGGGCGTCTCCATGAATTCGGTCAGCATCCCGCCCATGTCCCTGGGGTGCGCGAAGATCACCGGCGTGCCGTGTGCGCCGATCCGCGGTTCGCCGAGGATGCGGACGCCCTTGCCTTCCAGCTCGGCCTTGGCGGCGTGGATGTCGGGCACCTCGAAACAGACATGGTGCTGCCCGCCGAGCGGGTTCTTTTCGAGAAATTTGGCGATCGGCGATTCCGGCCCGAGTGGTTCGAGCAGCTCGATCTGGCTGTTGGGCGTGTCGACGAAGCACACGCGCACACCCTGCGCGGGCAGGTCGAACGCCTCGCCGATCTGCGTCGCGCCGAGCACATCGCGGTAGCGTGCAACGGCATCGTCGATCGACGGCGTGGCGACGCCGACATGGTTCAGGCGGCCTAGCATGACTGCATCCTCGCTTTGCCCTCGACGACATATTGGTCGCCCTGGCGCATATAGTGGTCGGTGAAGGTCTCGGTTCCGGTGTAGCGAACGTCGAACGACTTGTTCTTGAGGATGTTCGCGATCGTGCCGTGGAGCCTCACCTTGGTATCGGCCATCACCGATCCGCTATTGTCATAGCTGAGCGGGATGCTGACCATCGTCTTCGGACCCGTATCGGCGAGCCGCGTAAGCGTCGCGACCGAGCAGGTATAGCCCTGCCATGTGCCGCCGCCGGTGGCATAGATGACGGGGTCGTCGGTGAACTTGTTCGACACGCGCCAGTTGGCGGGCGGGGCACCCCAGCTCGATCCGTCGATCGCCTCTGGCCATTTGCCGGTGACGGCGAAGGCATCGTCGCCCTTGGGCGCGAGATAATAGACGCCGAGCGCGCCCGAACAGCCATGACAGCCATCCTCGATCTGCATCGAGGTGATGAGGATCGCCCGGTCGCCGTTCCAGAACAGCTTTGCCGGACGGGTGATCGTGCGGTCGCCATTCTTCTCGCCGAATGACTGACCATCCTTGCCGAGTGCGGCCGTGGTCGCGAGCGCCTGCTGCTCACCCGCCGGCAGCGCGCGCACGCCGCTGGCCTCTGGCGTTGCCGTCGCGGTGGGAACGGGGGAGGGCTGTTCGACCGGCGTTTCCGAGGAGCGGTTGTCGATTTCGATCGACATCCAGATCGCGAGACCGACCGCCAGAACGACGACGACCCCCAGCGCGATAAGCATCGCCGGAATTGCGCGTTTGCGTGTCCTCGACATCGCTATGCCTCCCTTTGCTCAAAGAGGACTGAACGGGCCTTTCGTCTAAAACATTGAGACGATTTTCCGCCGACATCTTTGCGCATTGCTTCGACCAATGCACAAAAGTCTTCAAATGAAGTTTCGTCAGACAGAACTGCGTGGCGTGACTGTTTTTCGAGTGCGCGAACCACATTCAATGAACCATTCAGGAGTATTCTTGCTTTTCCTTCAATGGATTTAGCTACAGCAACTTTTCGCTCCGGCGAATCCATGGGTGCCTGTGACATTTGTGCGACAGCTTCAACGAACAGTTCGTAATCCCGCTGCCGCGATTCACGTTCGAACTGCCTATGCGACTGAAACCAGCTTACGGCTGATTGGAGAGAGCCCCCAAGAATAGCGGCGCCAAAACCAATAATTGCTGCACTTATCTCAGCCTGCATGATTCCTCACAAGGGAATGTTGTCGTGCTTCTTCCACGGATTTTCGAGCGCCTTGTTGCGAAGCTTGCGCAAGCCCAGCGCGATGCGACGGCGCGTCGAATGCGGCTGGATCACCTCGTCGACAAAGCCCTTCGACGCCGCGACGAACGGGTTGGCGAAGCGTGCCTCGTACTCCGCGGTCTTTTCCGCGATCTTCTCGGGATTGTCGGCGTCCTGGCGGAAGATGATTTCGACCGCGCCCTTGGCGCCCATCACCGCGATCTCGGCGGTCGGCCAGGCATAGTTGAGGTCGCCGCGCAGATGCTTCGACGCCATCACGTCATAGGCGCCGCCATAGGCCTTTCGCGTGATGACCGTGATCTTCGGCACCGTCGCTTCGGCATAGGCGAACAGCAGCTTCGCGCCGTGCTTGATGATGCCGTTATGCTCCTGCCCGACGCCCGGCAGGAAACCCGGCACGTCGACGAAGGTGATGATCGGAATGTCGAAGGCGTCGCAGAAGCGCACGAAGCGCGCGGCCTTTTTCGATGAATTGATATCGAGCACGCCCGCCAGAACCATCGGCTGATTCGCGACGACGCCGACGGTGCGCCCTTCCACGCGGCCGAAACCGCAAATGATGTTGGCGGCGTGGGCGGGCTGGATCTCGAAAAAATCGCCCTCGTCGAGCGTCTTTCGGATCAGCTCGTGCATGTCGTAGGGCTGGTTGGCGTTGGGCGGGACGAGCGTGTCGAGGCTTTCCTCGATCCGGTCCCAAGGGTCCTCGCTGGGTCGTTCGGGCACATGCTCGCGGTTGGAGGCGGGCAGGAAGTCGATGAAGTCGCGCGCGGCGAGAAGCGCCTCGATATCGTTTTCGAACGCGACATCGGCGACCGAGGACTTGGTCGTGTGCGTGACGGCGCCGCCAAGCTCTTCCTGCGTCACGACCTCGTTGGTCACCGTCTTCACCACATCGGGGCCGGTGACGAACATGTAGCTCGAATCCTTCACCATGAAGATGAAGTCGGTCATGGCGGGCGAATAGACAGCACCACCCGCGCACGGGCCCATGATGAGCGAAAGCTGCGGGACCACGCCCGACGCCAGCACGTTGCGCTGGAACACCTCGGCATAGCCGCCGAGCGAGGCGACGCCTTCCTGAATGCGCGCGCCGCCCGAATCGTTGAGGCCGATGACGGGCGCGCCGACCTTCATCGCCATGTCCATGATCTTGCAGATCTTCTCGGCATGGCGTTCGGAAAGCGACCCGCCGAACACGGTGAAATCCTGGCTGAAGACATAGACCAGCCGGCCGTTGATCGTGCCCGATCCGGTGACCACGCCGTCGCCGGGGATGACCTGATCCTGCATCCCGAAATCGACGCAGTTATGTTCGACATACATGTCGAGTTCTTCGAACGAACCGGCATCGAGCAGGACTTCCAGCCGTTCGCGCGCGGTTAGCTTGCCCTTGTTGTGCTGCGCATCGACGCGGCGCTGGCCGCCGCCGGCACGCGCGCCCGCACGGCGCTTTTCCAGTTCTTCGACGACATCGAGCATGGTCGGGCCTCCTTTGATCCTGCTTCTTTCAGATTTACAGGCGGGCGGGCAAATGTGAATTTGCAGAATCGATCATCGATGTTTGCAAATATGAGGGGTCATGGCACAACAACCGCGCCGCATCTTCGCCGGCGAGAAAGTCCGGGGATTGAGGAACAGGCTGGCGCTCACCCAGTCTCAAATGGCCGAACGCATCGAAATATCCGTCAGCTATCTGTCGCAGATCGAGAATAATGACCGGCCGATGACCGATGCGGTGCTGATGGCGCTGTCGCGCGAGTTCCCGAACGACTGGGCAGAGATTACGCCCGAGGACAACGCAGCGCTGCTGGCGGCGGCGACCGAAGCGCTGAGCGACCCGGCGATCGCGGGCGATCCGCTGTCCGACGATGGCATCCGCATGGCGATAAAGCGCCAGCCGCGGCTCGCCGAACGGATCGTGTCATTGCATGCGGCGCTGCGTCGGTCGCAGGAGCAGCTTCGCACCATCGACGACGCGCTCGATCGCGGCGGGGGCGAGGCGGCACCGCTGCCCTGGGACGAGGTGCGCGACTGGTTTCATGCCGAGAACAATTACATCGATACGCTCGACCGCGCGGCCGAGCGCATCGCCGAAGAACTGGCGACCGAGGGCGAGGGCATGTTGCCGGCGATCCGCCAACGCTTGCACGAGCGCCACGGCGTTCGGGTGACCTCCGAAGGCTTTCCGAAGCGCGACAACGAACTGCGGGAATATGATCCGGTGGCGCGGCTGTTGCTCATCAACCGGCTGGTGCCGCTCGAGACGCAGCAGTTCCAGCTCGCACATCAGCTCGTGCGGATGGAGATGATCGACCTGATCGGCGAGGTGGCGCGGCGCGCGCACTTCACCGCCGAACAGTCGCGCACGCTGTTGGAGGTCGGGCTGGCGAATTATGCCGCGGGCGCGCTGCTGATGCCCTATGGCCGGTTCCGCGCATCGGCGCGCGAGGTGCGGCACGATATCGATGCGCTGCGTACCCGCTTCGGCGTCAGTTTCGAACAGGTCTGCCACCGGCTGTCGACCCTGCAGCGGCCGGGGGCAAGCGGGGTGCCGTTCTTCTTCTGCCGTGTCGACATGGCGGGCAACATTACCAAGCGCCATTCGGCGACGCCGCTGCAGTTCGCACGCTATGGCGGCGCGTGTCCGCTATGGATCGTCCACGAGGCGGTGGCGATCCCCGACCGCATCGCGATCCAGCTTGCCGAAACGCCCGACGGTATCCGCTATGTTTCGATGGCGAAGGGGATCGTGAAGCCCGCGAGCACCTATGCGACGCCGCCGCGCCGCTATGCCGTGGCGCTGGGCTGCGAGGTGGGGGACGCGAAGAACTTCGTCTATGCCGACGAACTGGACCTGAGCGGCGGGCGCGATGCGACGCCGATCGGGGTGTCGTGCCGTATTTGCCCGCGATCGTCGTGCAGCCAGCGCGCCTTTCCGCCGGTCGCGCAGCGCATCGAACTCGACCCCGACCGGCGAACGGTGGTGCCGTACCGCGTTCCCTGAGCCCGTTTGCTCCGACTCGGGCGTTTAGCCTATCATCTGCGGTGATCCCGGTAGATCGGCCATAAGAGCCGGCCACCGGGCGGAGAGGAGCCTTATGGACCGCATGAGTCCTGACATCGGCACGTGCCCATTCATTTTCCTGCTGGGCCTGGCGCTGAGCGCTACCGCGCTGGTCGCGATCTTCCTTGCGTTTGTCGCCTGACGGGGGCGCGACCGGATCATCGTGAGTGGCCGCAAAGGCCTGCGCCGGGTGCACGAGTGTGGGCGAGCAGACGGGTGCGATCGGTTCGCAGGTCGGCGCCGCCGCGCGTTTGCGGATGGAAGCGCTGGCCGGTCAGTCCGCGCCACAACGCTGCGTTGAAGCGCGGCGTATCGAGCCGGTCTTCCTGTGAGAAGTCCTGGCCCTTCATGGCGGCGGCCCAGTAAGCGGCGTCACGCGGCGAATGCGTGCCGCAGGCATCTGCCGATGCGGTGATCTTGCCGGCGGGCAGCGGCAGTTCGGTCCCGCGCAACACGGCCGGGACGACGGCATCATAGGTCCAGTCGGCACGCGATGTGTCGAAGGCGTCGGTCATCGGCCTGGCGAGACCGTCGTTGAGGCCGAGCGGCGCGATGCCAAGCACATCCTCGATCGTGCGGAGCATGTTGACCGTGGTGTAATGCGTCGAAACGACGGCGTGGTGCTTTACATAGGGACCGACGATGAAGCCGACGCTGCGATGCGCATCGACATGGTCGGCGCCCGCCTGCGCATCGTCTTCGATCACGAAGATGAGCGTATCGTCCTTGTAGCGGCTGTGCGCGACATCGTCGATCACCCGGGCGACCGCATAGTCGTTGTCCGCCATCTGGGTGGAGACGGTGTTCACCCCGTCTGCGGCATCGGCGAAATTGCCGAAATGATCGTGCATCAACCGCACGAGGCTGAGCGTCGGGAGATCATTCTGCGCGGTGAAGAGGTCGAATTCGCGCTTCCATTCGCGGTAGCGCCAATAGTCGGCATATTTGTTGTCGAACCCGCGATAATAGGGGTCGCTGTGCGTCCTGAGCGCCGCCTTGGTAGGGAAATACTGGCGGACATGCGCGGCAAACGGGTCGTGCGGCATCGGCACGAACGCCGGGTCGTCGCGTGAATAGCGGGCGAGATCGCCGAAGAACCCGTAATTGCGCATGCTAAGCCCCGCGCGCAGCGCCGAGTTCCACAAATAGCCCTGGCCGGCTTCGCCCTCCCCAGGCCCGTCGAGTTCGGCGACGTCGCGCGCGCCCGGCAGCAGATCGGGGTCGTCGGGCGTGTCCGGATTGGCGCGGCGGCGCTGCGCAAGGTCGCCATAACCGACATTGATGTTGCGGTTGGTGCCTTCGGACGGATAGGTCAGCCCGCGTCCGGCATAGTTCACCGGCGCATTTTTTTCGAGATAGTCGTTGGTGCGCGCGGCGGTCGTCCAGTCCCAGCCGGTATTGCTCGCTTCTCCGCTGTCGTAGAAATTGTCGAAATCGACGAACTGGTCGGCCCAGCGATGCGCATTCGGCGCGAAGGGCGCGAGGATCGCAAGCGACGGATCGCCATTGCCCTTGTCCAGATCGCCCAGCACCTGATCGTAGGTGCGGTTTTCACGAACGATATAGATGACATGGTGGATGTGCTTGCGCAGGAACGCCATCATATCGGCATCGCGCGCATCTTCATCCGCGCGGTCGAACCCGTTGTTCGCCGCTACCTGCCGGGTGAGCTTCGCCAGCGCCGCACCGTCGGGCATCGGCATGTCGAGCATCCCGGCCTTTTCGAGCTGCATGACATATTGGTTCTTCGTGTCGCAGGGGCCGACGACCTGCTTGTAGCTTTCGGTATTGCAGTGACCCGGATTGGGGCCGGGCGGGCTTTTGGCATTGAAGACGATAAGCCGGTTCGAACCCGGCGCCACGGCGACCGCGTCGGGATACCAGCCGGTCGGGATCAGGCCGATGACATGGCTGGCGGTGGCAATACCCGCGTCCTCGTCATCGTCCTGCCGGGCATCGGAGGCATTCCCTATCGCATCGCTGCCAAGCGCGACGACCGCCACCGCATTGGTGCCGCCATTGGTGACGAACATCGTCCTCCCATCGGGAGAAAGCGCGAGGTTGTTCGGGTTGGCGCCTTTCAGCCCGGTGCTGTCGGGGAAGACATTGGGGGGTGCGACCGTGGGAACGCTTTCGACAATGCGGTTGCGGGCCGTGTCGATGATGTCGAGCGTGTCCGAATTGTCGGAAGTGACGAACAGGCGGGTGCCGCTGCGGTTCAGCAGCAGATGGTTGGGTTGCCCCTTGAGGTGGATTCGCGCTGTGACGCGGACGTCCGCGGGGTCGATGCCGAGTATATCGACTTCCCGGTCGCGCAGGCTCGACACATAGGCCCGGTCCGGACCGGCAAAGGTGATGTCGAACGGATATTCGCCGCCGGGAATGCCGTGGCGGGCCGGATCGATCTTGCCGGGACGCAGATCCTGCTCGGCCAGAACCTTGCGCGTGGCGACATCGATCAGCGACACCGAATCGTTGGCGAGATTGGCGACCAGCATCCGGGCGCCGTCTGGGCTGACCGCCAGCCCGGCAGCCATCGGCTTGTCGCCTATGCCAAGCCCTGCCGAATGGCCGAGCGCGATCGGTGTGCCGTCCTCCCGCCATTCATCGCCATCCTGGCGGTAGACATGGACATTGTCGTCAACGCCGCCCGCAACGTAGAATTCCGGGTGGTTCGTCTGGTCGGGATTCCACGCGATGCCGCTGAACGTGTCCGGTACCTGGATGACTTGCGCCAGCACCGGACGGTCGCCGCGGTCCAGCGCGTAGACGAAGACATATTCGTTCGACGCATCGGCGATCGTTTCGCCGGTCGGATAGATGAAGACGAACTGGCCCTTGTCCTTGTCATAGGTTTTTACCGGCGGGCGATATATTCGGTTGTATCCGCTGGTCAGGACGAGCAGCGTCTTGCCGTCCGGGCTGAGCGCGGTGTTGACGGCGTGATCGGCGGTATAATTCGGAAAGCGTTCGAGGCCCGGGTTGAGCGGTTGGAAATGCGCGCCCGGCGCGGCTGTCGGCGTGATCCGCTTCGACGTGGATAGCATCGCGGTATGCGCGGCATCCTGCGGCGGGGCTGCCTGAGATGCGGTTGCGAGCGCCAGGGCGGCCAGAGCGATCATCGATTGCGTTCCTTCAAGACATTTGCGGCATCGCGTACACCGCGTACCCATTCGGGGCTTGCCGATTCCGGTGTCGCGGCGAAGATTGGCGTTTCCGCCAGCGGCTGCGCAAGTGCGCGATCGCGCGGCCCCGTCGGAGCATGAGCCGCATCGACCGCCATCGCCGCGCATTTTCCGGCATCATAGGCGTCGCGCATTTCGACCGGTTCCTGAAAGGCAAGCCGTTCGATCGGCGTGCGCGTTTCGTCCGCCCATTCGTCCAGCGCATCTTCGGCGCGTGTTCCGACGATAAAGCAGATCATCGTTCCGGCAAGGTCTTCCGGCCGGCGCACCGCCGACGCGGCGGGAACCACCAGAAGCTGACGCTGAACCGCGATCACCGGACCCGCGCGCCAATGCGCCGCCTGGGGCAGGTCCAGTTCGGCGCGCGACAGAAATGCGATGCGGTCGTTTGCCGATGCGATGTCGGCTGCGCTCGCATAGTCTTGGAACGCGACCGGCGCGCCGTCGGCGAGCGTCCGGCACAGATCGACCGCCCGGCCGCGCCAGATGCCGTCCGCCCCCTGATCGGCAATGCCGGGGCGCGGTACCGCGCCGCAAGACAGCGGCGCGCTCGCGGCGAGCAGCAGCGCGAGACCGATCATGGCGCCGGATGGTTATATTGGGGAAGCGTTGCGGGAAGCGTGTTGAAACCGGCCGGGATGCGGGTGTTGATGCCCTGGCGAACGTCCTCGGGCGTCATGCCGATGCGCTGGCATCCCTGACCACCGTAATGCGGCAGGCTGGCGACCACGTCGGTCGGGATCATCGCATAGCTGCCCGGCAGGATCGGCGCCGTACCCGCCAGCCGCTTCGGATCGAAGGCGGAGAGCAGACTGTCGGTAACCGGCGAATTGATGTCGCGCGGGCCCAGATGGCGTTGGTGAAATCCCGGCGGGCCGAACTTGTTGAACCTGGGGCTGTCGCCGGCCTTCAGCGCGGCCTTTTCATCCGGAAGGCTGGCGAGCGGGCGAAGGCCGAAAATGTCCTCGATCGTTTCGATCACGGCATTGTGGTCGCCCTCGGCGTGCGACACGACATGCGCCCGCGCATAGGGGGAGATCACGAGCAGGGGCACCCGGACTCCGCGTGACAGCGGCAGACCATCGGGACCGTAGGACAGGATCCGTGGCGGGACATGGTCGTAATAGCCGTCCGATTCGTCATAGGTGATGACGATAGCGCTTTGCGACCACAGCTTCGGATTCGACGCGATGGCGTTGATGACGCGTGCGTTCATCGCCTCGCTGATCTGACGGTCGGCATAGCTGGGATGGTCGTCGTCGCCACCCTTGGCATCGCGAATGGCCTTCACGTCCGAAGGGGTGAGCTTTGCCGGGAAATCGGGGTTCTGGATCGGCACTTTCATGCCGTCGATATTCCCGAGCCCGCCGCGGATGTAGATGATGCCGCCGCCCGCAGGCAGCGCGTCATGCGCGACATCGTGGAAAAAGTCGCCAAGCCCCTTCAGCGACGTGCGCGCGATCGTGTTGTCGGCGAGATAACCGAAATATTGCGGGCCTTCATGGTGCGCGACGAAATGATCGTGGGTGGCGACGCCGGGCGGGTCGGTCGGTTCGTGGTCATATCCGTTCTGGTACCAGCGCCATGCGACCGGAGCGTGTCCGCTAGCCGCGATGGCCGGGATGTCGTGCCGGATATCGGCCTGGTTCTGTTCGGGATGGCGATCGCCCGACAGCGTCTTGCGAATGCCCGATCCCATCGCGGTCAGCGGCACGGTCGCGAAGGTCAGGTTGGTCGATATGTTGTACGGGCCATCGCCGTGCTTGCCGTAATTTTCATGTGGCGATGTCGGTTCCGGCGCTGCGTTCGGCGGCGTGAACTGCGACCCCCAATAGGGATTGGGATCGTTGACGACGGGCACGCCCTGCATCGCGCCGGTTCCCGAATAGCTGTCGCCGTTGATCGTCCCCGTCATCGCGCCGTTATGGCCAGAGGGGCCGTGCTTCACCCATTGGGTTTCACCGGCCTGCCCCGCGATCATCGCGATCGCGTTGGGAGTGGAGGGCGTGTCTTCGGTCGCGAAGATATTGTCGAACAGCGTGAAGCGGTTGGCGTAGCGCCAGAAGAAGGGGATGGTGTCGCAATCGAGATAGGACATCACGAGATTGGCGAATTCACGCCCCCGCGCGATCTGCGCCTTGGTCTTTGCTGGACCTGACTTGCCCGAGAACTCGGCTTGCGCGAACCCGTCCATCCGGGCGACGCCGCCCGTCACATCGAGCTTGCGCGCCAGCGCCTTGTGGCTGTGATCGACGCTGTCGAGAACGGTGGCGTTCTGTGCAGGGCCGAGCCGGAACGGCCGAACGCTGACGCGCGTGCCCGTCGCCGGGTCGGTATAGCTTTGCACGAAGCCCGGGGTGTGCGCTGCATCGCGCGGCTTCTGGCCGTTCGAATACAGACCGTTCGCGCCGGGGAAGGTGCCGTATTCGTGATCGAACGATTCGTTTTCGTTGAAGATCACGAAGACATATTTGACCCGCTTGCGCAGGAGCTGAATGATCTTGTCGCGCGCCGGCGAATTTTCGGTGGCGGGGTCGATGAAATAGCGCGCCGTCTCTTTGTCGGCGGACGGTGGCTGCGCCGTGACGATCCGGCTTTGCGCGCCGGCGGGAAATGCCGTCATCAGGGCGAGAGGAAGGAGACAATAGCTGTGTCTGCGGACGCGTGCGATTTTCGACATGCCTCGCAGCTAGGCGCGCAATATGTTGGAGATGTTACGGTTCGGCCGTTCGGGCAAATTTTTGTCCGCGATACGTAGCGCCGCCCATTTTATCGCGACAGGAAGAAGACCGCGCCGGAGATAATCTCCGACACGGTCCCTTCGTCTCCGCAATGCGGGCGTTCGTCAGAAGTCGAACGTGGCGGTCAGCACGGTGGTGCGCGGTGCACCGATCCAGGCACCGCCGCCCGAGATGCCGCCCAGATAGTCCTTGTCGAGCAGATTGTTGACGTTGAGCGTCAGCTCCATGCCCTTGAGCGTCTGGGAAATCCGTTCGCCGCGAACCCCGACATACAGGTCGGCGAGGAAATACCCGTCGGCCTTCCAGCTATTGGCGAGATTTACCTGACCATTCGCGTCGGCGCGGTAATTCACATAGCGCGAGCCGGTGTACTTGCCCGAAATTCCCGCGCGGAACGGCCCGTTGTGCCAGTCGAGCGAGGTGACGAACATGTTCTTGGGAATGCCGGTGACCTGCGTGCCGGGGTAGATGTTGTTGGCAAGGTCGATTTCGGTGGCGCCGGTGCCGAGATAGGTCGAGTCGGTGTAGGTGTACGACCCGTACAGCGCCAGCGTCGGCAACAGGTGAACATTCGCCGCCAGTTCGACACCGCGGCTCTTGATACCACCGGCGTTGAAATAGCTGCCGTCGAGCGGATTCAGATAATTCGGACCGCCCGTCGCACCCGGCGCGAGATAGACCACGCGGTTGTTGAACTTGATGTCGAAAAAGGTCGCTGAGGCCGAAATGCCGTGGTGGTTGTACCGGACGCCGGCGTCGATATTGCGCGCCGTTTCGGGCTTGAGCCGGGTGAAATCGGTCGTCGAAACCTCGAGCAGGTTGTCGCTGAGCGATTTGAAGTTTTCCGCATAGCCCGCGAAGAATTCCAGACCGCGAACTGCGGGGCGCCACTGGACGCCGCCGGACAGCAGCACCTTCGACTTCGAATTGACCGAGATGTTGCTCGATTCACCGAACAGATCGTTGCGCTTGAGGGTGGTCGAGAACTGCTTCAACCCGCCGGTGAGCGTCAGGCTGCCAAGCGTGACCTGATCTTCCGCATACCATTTGAACACGGTCTGCGGATAGACGCGGCTATACTGGATCCAATAGGGCTGACGGTCCCAATTGTCGCCGATGCGCGCGTCGATAACCTTGTGCCATTCGCGCGATTCGGTGCGGCGGGTATCTTCGTACCAGACGCCGCCGCGCAGCAAATTGTCGGCGGCTCCGAGCTGCGTTTCCCAGTCGAAATCGGCGGTGAAGCCAAGCCGCCGCTTCTTGTAGACCGTATTGCGGTAGGACTGCACCGGGATCGCACCGGCCGGATAGCAGGAAGGATCGTACTTCGGTCCCGCGCCGCCATAGGGGAAGGTGATGGTCGACGTGCATCCGTCGGCGGGCGAAAGCGCAGCGCC
This sequence comes from Stakelama marina, assembly GCF_018122655.1. GTDB lineage: Bacteria > Pseudomonadota > Alphaproteobacteria > Sphingomonadales > Sphingomonadaceae > Sphingomonas > Sphingomonas marina. The sequence goes on along the minus strand of NZ_JAGRQC010000001.1, from coordinate 849,581 downwards.
GTTGGAGTCGACATAGACGAAGGTGCCGAGAGGCGCGCCGCCCTTGTAGGTCACGCCGCCGGTATATTCGCTCTGCGGATTTCCCGCGCCGTCATTATGGACGTCGACGAGATAGGGAGGCGCCCAGTCGCCGCGCCCGTTATTGTGATGATAATAGCCGCCGAGGTGGAGGTTGAACGTGTCGCTCAGCCGTGCATCGGCCTTCAGATAGGCGAAATAGTTGGTGCGCAGCGTTCCCCAGGCCGGGCGGTAAAGCTGGTCGACATAGGGCACGCCGGTCCAGTTTCCGATCAACTGGTCCCAATGCGGGTCGGCGGCATAGTCGGCGGCGCTGAAGAGCCGCTGGTAATTGTTTTCGACCGCGTCATCGTAAGAACCGTAGCTGGTGAGTTTGACGCTGCCGAGATCGGCCTGGATCTTGGCCGCGATATTGTCGCGACGATTGCCCGCCGACCCGTTCACCCAGTCGGTCGCTTCCTGATGCGAAGCCGAAATCCAGGCCTTGAACTGGTCGTTGAACAACAGGCCGGTGTCGTAACGGGCATAGGCGCGCTTCGACTGGAACTGGCCCAGCGACCCCGATACGCGCATCCGCTGCGTGTCGAGCGGATCGCTCGTGCGGTAGTCGATCGTACCGCCCAGCGCCTCGGTCGATCGCGACGCGATGTCGCTGGTGCCCTGAGCGACGGCGATTCCGCCGATATTCATCGAATCGATATACCGGTTGGCCTTGGAACCGCCGCCATAGTTCGAATTGCCGTTGGGCATGCCGTCGATGGTCATGCCGATCTGCTGTTCGTTCAAATTGTCCTGAAAGCCGCGGATTTCGACCGCTGCGGACCAGTCGTCAAAGCCGAACGTGTCGCCTTCGTTGACATTGACGCCGGGCAGTTTGTTGATCGCCGAAAGCGGGCCGGTGAGCGGCGGCACCTGCATCAGCATTTCCTTGCTGACTTCGGAATTGTTGTAGGTGGTCGCCTGCCCCGTCACGACGATATCGGTCGACGGTGTGGAAGCAGTATCGGAAGCGTTCACGGTAGCCGCATCGGCATTTGTCGTACCTGTGGTGCTCTGCGCGTGCGCCGCGACCGGAACCGCGAGCGCCAACAGGCTTGCAGTGAAACAAAGATACGACTTGCCGAATGTCATTGCGTGAGCTCCCTGGTGCGCCGCTGTCGGCGGCGATGTTTGTGCGGCGCCGCATTGGGGGGTGAGTGCTTCACAGCGATGACGGTTCGCGGTCATTCCTGTGACCATTCCGAAAATTGTCGCGAGCCGCCCCGCATGAGCAAGGGATCACGCCTCGCGCGTGGCTGTCTGGCCAGGCGGCGATAAAGGACTTGTGAAGGTGGCGGCAGTTTTTGGCGGGTTGGCGTCGGTTTTACGCTTCTGGATTATCCAAGCGCCGGGTCCGAACGACTGGCACGCCCCGTTTCGATGTGCCCCGAAAAGCGGCGGACGAAGTGCGCGTTCTGCTGGACAAGGCGGAGGTCGTACCAGTGGTCGTTCGCGGCGAGCGGCACGTTCACGAGGCGGCGTGCGCCGGGAAGCAGGGTGAAGCGATCGGCGGCAATTTCGCCATAAGTCGGCGCGTCGAGCACGAAACTTTGTGGCTGCTCGCCGTGGTTGGCGATCGCCAGTTCGAGCATGTCCTGCGACTTCCGGCGGAGCGTCGCGATCGGCGCGGCGGCATCGTGTTCCGATATTACGCCGACAAATTGGCGGAAAAATCCGTTTGGACCATGGACGCGTATGTCGTGGCGACCGTCGACCGGATGGCCAGGCAGGCGATCGGTCAGTTCACCGCCTGCGCCCACCGTATAAAACCACGGCCCCGCATCGCCATCCGCATAGACGTTGAAGACTGCGGCTGCAGCACCGTGGTTGACGAAGCGAAAGTGCAGCCCGTCGTCCCGGGCCTCCGCCTCGACTTCCAGCTCATAGGGCAGCGGACGGGCAGGGCGGCGACCCGGTTCCTGGCGCGGGACGGATTGCCGGGCCGGGATGGCGGGTGGCGGCAGCTTCGCCTCGGCAGCAACACGCTCCAGATACCCCGTCGTGTCGGGAAAGGCGTGAAGCGCGGCGCCATCGGGATCGGCGAAGTCGAACATGCCCGTCAGGTCGCCGGTGACCGCACGCCGCCACGGAGTGATATTGGGTTCCATCACGCCGAAGCGGCGCTCTAGAAAGCGAATGACCGATGTATGGTCATGCACCTGCGAATTCACCCAGCCGCCCCGCGACCACGGCGATACCACGATCAGCGGAACCCGGACGCCGAGTCCGACCGACTGCCCCTGATAGACCTCTCCCCGCGTATCGATGCTGCTCAAACCCATCGCGCGGTTGGTCGCGGGAAGCGGGGCGGGCATATGATCGAAAAAGCCGTCATTTTCATCATAGTTGATGATTAGGGCGGTCTTTTCCCAGACATCGGGGCGCGCCAGAAGCGCGTCGATGATCCGCGAGGTGAGCGACTCGCCATATGCAGGCGGGGCTTCGGGATGCTCGCAATATTTGGTCGGCGCGACCAGCCAACTGACCTGTGGCAGACGATCCGCTTCGACATCGGCGGCGAAGGCGGCGATCAAATGTTTTGCCTCGCTGTCATCGGCGTTTTCCGCCGTCGATCCGGGGACGATGGCGCGACCGCGCCGGTATAATGGCGACGCCGGGTCGAGGCCGCGAAACTGCCTGAAATAGGCGAGCGAATTGTCGCCGTAATTGTCATATTCCTGATAGAGCCGCCAACTGATGCCCGCCGCCTGCAACCGCTCGGCATAGGTCGTCCACGTTCCCGGCGAATAGCCTGGCTGCGCATCGTTGTCGCGCGATGCATCGGCCGTCCAGTTGCCGTCATCCGCATTCGAGACGGCCTGTGGCCCGGCGTTGCCTGCCGCCAGTCCGCTGGTGCCTGAAAACAGGAACATCCGGTTGGGATCGGTCGGGCCGTGGATCGAGGCGTAATAGGCGTCGCAGACCGAAAATGCGTCGGCAAGCGCGTAATAGAAGGGGATGTCGGCGCGCCGGAAATGGCCCATGGACATGGCCGTCTTGTGCTTTATCCACACATCGTAATCGGCCCATTCGGCAGTATCGCCCTTCCAGCTGTGATCGAGGCTTTTGAGCAGTTGTGCGCTGGTCGTTCGGCTGTCGAGGTGGAAGGGAAGGACGGCGCCGCCCGCGGGGTCGGGCTGGTGAAATACCGATTGTCCATTGCGCAGCCGCATCGGGCGTGGATCGCCATAGCCGCGTACCCCGGCGAGCGTTCCGAAATAATGATCGAACGAGCGGTTCTCCTGCATCAGGATGACGACATGTTCGACATCGCGGATCGTGCCTGTCCGCGGTTTCGCAGGCCGGGCGAGCGCGCGGGCGATAGGGGCGGGAAGCGCTCCCGCCGCGGCCAGCGAAGAAATCCTGTGCAGAAACGCGCGACGGTCCATCGGGAAAATTCCAAGAAGACGGCTGGAGGAGCGGAGTGCTCCCCCTAGGCGGCGCGGGTGACCGATTTGTTGCAACTGCACCGGCGATCGTCTGCGCCCGGTCGCTGTGAGTCGATTGGCTCGGCGTCGGGCTTACCCGACTGAACGGTGCCGCGTTATCCGACGTGTTCGGGCCAGACTATTCAGGCATCGCCTTTTGCTTGCCGCGCGAGCAGTTCGGGCGAAAGCAGTTGCGGCAGAATGCGAGGTTCGCCGTGCGGCGGATAATAAAGGTAAAATGGGATGCTGTTGCGCCCATGATCGGCAAGAAACCGGGTGATCCTGGGATCGCCGTCGGTCCAGTCTCCCGTCATCGTGACAACGCCGGCCTGCTGGAACGCGCGGCGCGTCGTGCTCGTGTCGATGGCCAGTTTCTCATTCACCTTGCAGGTCATGCACCAGTCGGCGGTGAAATCGAGAAAGACGGGCGTTCCGGCGGCGCGCAATTCGGCGAGTTTTGCGGTATCGAACGGTTCGTGCAGTGCATCGGCAGCGGGGGCCGCTTCGGCGCGCGGCGCGGGAAGTTCGACCATCATCGCTGCGGCAATCGCAAGCGCACCCGGAACCAGAACGTACCAGGCCCGCGCACCGCGGCGCTGGCGGTGCCCGAACCACCAGAGCGTCACACCGCCCAACACCGCGAGTACAAGCCCGATCGTCATGCCGCCGACGCCGGTCTGACGCCCGAGCACCCAGGCGAGCGCGATGGCGGTTGCGAACATCGGGAGCGAGAGGATGCGGCGGAAGGTTTCCATCCAGCCACCGGGCTTCGGCATGCGACGCTGCAGCGCAGGTATCCAGGCGATCGCGACGAATGGCAGCGCCATGCCTAAGCCGAGCCCGGCGAAAATCGCGAGTGCGGCCCCCGGCGAAAGAACGAGCGCGGCGCCGAGCGCCCCGGCCATGAACGGGCCGCTGCACGGCGTGGCGATGATGGCCGCGAGCGCTCCTGTCGCGAAGGCGCCTTTCCATCCCGACTGCATCGCGGCGCCACCCGACAGCGACGGTGCGCGAAATTCGAAGAGTCCGGCGAGGTTCAGCGCGATTGCCGTCGTCAGGATCAGCAAGACGAGAATCATATGCGGCGATTGAAGCTGGAACGACCAGCCAACCTGTTGCCCCATCGCGCGCAACGCCAGCAGTACGCTGCCCAGCGCCAGCGCGGTGGCGATGCTGCCTGCCGCATAGGCGAGTCCTTCGCGGCGCGCTTCCTCGCGGTCCGCGCCGGCGCGGGCAAGGCTGAGCGCTTTCAGGCTGAGGATCGGGAATACGCACGGCATCAGGTTCAGGAGCAATCCGCCGATGATCGCGCCGAGCAGTGCCGTCAGAAGGATTGGTCCGTTTGCCGGGCCGTTTTCGCCAGCAGGCGCGGCAGTGGTACCGGCAGCGGAATCGGTTGCGGGGGAAGTCGCCTTTGCTTCGGGAGAACCGGCTTCGCGACCGCTTTCGAGGTTCGTTGTGGCCGCGCCGTTTCCGTTCGCGTCGCTGCGCGTGTCGCTTTTCGATGCGGGTGTGCCGACGCCCGGAAGCGAAGCGGCGACTTTCCCGACGCGGACGCGGTAGGATTTCGAACCATCCGAAACCACGCCGATAAACGGCGGCTTGGCTGAACCCTCGGTGGCGACGCGGATCAGGACGCCGCGGTCCGATCGGCTTGCATGTTGCCGGGAATCGGCACTGAACCAGCCGTCGCCCGCCGGGAAAATATGGGTTTTTGCAGGGTCGAGACCCGCGGCGGCAGGCAGCAGAAACGAAAGCGTGCCGTTGCCGCGCGCCAGGTGCGCGTCGCCGGGGAGCGGCTTCGGCAACCGTGCCACGGCTTTGGCAATGGCGGCCGCTCCATCGGCCGACGGCGCACCATCGCCGACCGTAAGATTCGCCGTGAGCACGGCGCGTTCGGGAACACACAGCGTATCCGAACAGGCCAGCCAGCTCAGCGACGCCTTGATCGGCAGCGTCGTGCCCTTTTTCATCGCGTCGGGTATTGTGATGTTCCCGACCAGGGCGAACGGCCCTTCATGGACGTAGCTGCGAATACCGCCGATATCGAGAAGGGCCGGCGCCGGGTGCTTCAACGTCCCGAACGAAACGCCGTCCGGCGCAGACCAGTCCACCGAAACCGGCAGACCGCTATCGCCGGGATTGATCCAATAGCCATGCCAGCCTGGTTCCGGGGTCATCCGGATGACGAGCCTGGTGGTGCTTCCCGGCTCGGGACGCTGCGTGGCGACTTCCAGCGATGCCGCGATATGCCGCGAACCGCCGCCAATCTGGGCCGTGGCCGGCGGCGCCGCGATCAACGGCGCCAGCGCGGCCAGCAGCGACAGGAACCGCACGAGAAGCTTCATGACCATTGGTTCGGTTCCACGGCCGATCAGGAGTCGGCGGGTGCGTTGCCGTTCGGATATTTGCGGGCCAGGGCCACCGCCTTGACGAGCTGGTCGTAATCAAGCGCGCCGGGGACCAGATACGGACCGATCAGGACCGCCGGCGTACCGCTCAGCCCCATCATGGCGGCCTGTTGGCCGGTGCGGGCGAGGAGCCCGTCAATCTCGCTCGAATGCTTTTTGAGATCGGCCTGCAGCCGGTTCCAGTTCACACCGGCCTTGTCGGCGGCGGCGCGAATCTTTTCACTGCTGAGCTTCCCCTGGATCTGCATCAGCGCGTCGTCGAACGCCTTGTGCTTGCCCTGCCATTGCGAGGCGATGGCCAGTTTCGCCGCCTCGACCGACGGGGCGCCGAAGATGGGCCAGTCATGATAGACGACGCGCACCTTCTTGTCGTTCGCGATCAGCTTGTCGAGCGCAGGGTGCATCTTGCGGCAAAAGGGGCATTGATAGTCGGTATAGGTCACGACGGTGACGTCATAGCCCTTGGGCGCGACCTTCGGCGCAACCGGATCGTCGGTCACCTTCTTGCGTGCCGCGGCGACCTCTGCGGGATCAGGCTGCTGCTGTTGCTGCTGTTGCTGCTGGGCTGCGACGGGCTTTGCGTTGGCTTTGTCGGGTGTGCCCTGCCGGAACAGCAGCGCCGCGCCGAACACCAGGACGGCGCCGATCAGGACGAATATCGAGGTCCGTTTCATGTAAAATCCTTTGCGCAATATTGCTCGCCAGACCGATCCGCTCGCCGCCGCCAACAGGGCGGGAAGAGCGGCACGCAGCCAGCATTCGGCGCGGAGATGAAGTCGTCGTCTTAAGAGGCGCTTATATTAGGTAAGTTGGAAGTCGGCTTGAGCGAGTGGGGGCCTGTCACGGACCACGCATGTGATGTCTTGCAGCGATTTGGTGCAGCGTGCGCGGCGCAGCGTCGTTGCGCTGGTGTGCGTCCAGACTTGAAAATCGCTTATGACTACTGAGGTCCGGTTTTGCCGCTCGGCGACGGCGGCGCCATCGCATAAAAACCGCCAGCCCCGGAAGTTCCGGGCGGAGGTGGTGACCCCTACGGGAATCGAACCCGTGTTTCAGCCGTGAAAGGGCCGCGTCCTAGACCGCTAGACGAAGGGGCCATGCCGAAGCGTGGAGCCGCGACCTAGGCAAATGCGCTGGCGGGGTCAAGCGCCTGTGCAAGAAAATTTCAGTCGGCCCAGGCGGCGTCGTCTATGTGCAGTTCGGCGGCGGGCCTCGCCCCCCAATCGTCGATCTTCGCGCGGCCCGCGAGCCATAGCTTGCGGTGCTTCGGAGCGCCGAGAAGTGCAAGGCCGAGTTCGGTTTCCGCCTGGCGGAACGCCATCGCCTTGATGCTCGGTCCGTCATCGCCTGCGACGATGGCGCGGACATGGCCGTTGCCGACGACATCCGCGCGAATGATGCGCACAGGACCGGCGGCGACACGCGGGGAGGGCCATCCCATCCCGTAGGGACCACCGGCTTCGAGCGATTCGACAAGGCTGGGATTGACGCCGCCGGGTGCGAGAACCGCATCGAGCAGCAATGCGCGGTCGGCGATCGAACGCGCGACCGCATCGGAGAGCCATTCCTCGAGGAAATCGGCAAAGGCGGGGATGGCGTCTTCGGCGATGGTGAGGCCGGCCGCCATCGCGTGTCCGCCGCCTGCCTGGAGCAGGCCGCTGTCCTTTGCCGCGAGGACCGCCGCGCCGAGATCGACCCCCGCGATCGATCGGCCCGACCCTTTTCCGATGCCCTGATCGTCGAGCGCGATGACGATGGCGGGGCGGCCGAATTTTTCCTTCAACCGTCCGGCGACGATACCAATGACGCCGGCATGCCATTCGCGTCCGGCGACAACCGCCACGGAGTGACCTCCACCGGTCGTACAAAGCGCTTCGGCGGCTTCCTGAACCGCGGCTTCGATCGCGCGGCGTTCTTCGTTCAGATGATCGAGTTCGGCAGCGATCGAGCGGGCTTCTTCGGGATCGCGCGTGGTGAGCAGGCGGACGCCGAGGTCCGACCGGCCGACGCGGCCACCGGCATTGATCCGGGGACCCAGCGCGAAGCCGAGGTCGCTGGCGGTGGGGGCGCGGGTCAGGCGCGATGCCTCGATCAGCGCGTTCATGCCGATATTGCGGCGCTGCGCCATCACCTTGAGCCCCTGGGCGACGAATGCGCGGTTCAGCCCTTTCAGTGCGGCGACATCGGCCACGGTGCCCAGCGCGACGAGATCGAGAAGCTCGATCAGGCGCGGTTCTTTCCGGTTCGCGAAAAAGCCGCGGTTGCGAAGCGTGCGGACGATCGCTGCGCCGAGCAGGAACGCGACGCCGACCGCCGCGAGATGGCCATGTGCCGCACCCTCTACCTCGTCGAGGCGGTTGGGATTGACCAGTGCGTGCGCGAAGGGAAGTTCGGAGGCGCATTTGTGGTGATCGACGACAATTACATCGACGCCCGCCTCGCGCGCCATGTCGAGCGCGTCGAATGCCTGCGCGCCGCAATCGACCGTCACGATCAGCTCGGCGCCTTCCTGTTTCAGGCGCACCAGCGCTTCGCCGGAGGGGCCATAGCCTTCCATCAGGCGATCGGGGATGTAGGGGCGCGCTTCGGTACCGAGATCGCGCAGCAGGCGGATCATCAGCGCGGCCGACGTGGCGCCGTCGACGTCATAGTCGCCGAACACCGCGATCTGCTCGCCCTTTTCGACCGCATCGGCGATCCGCTCCGCAGCGCGGTCCATGTCTCGGAAAATCGATGGGTCGGGCATGAAGCCGCGAATGCTGGGCGTGCGATGCGCATCGAGATCCTCGCGCGCGCAACCCCGCGTCAGAAGGAGTTGGGTGACGAGATCGTCGGGCGCGAATCCCGGATCGCGAGCATCCGCAGCGAGCCCGCGCCAGCGCCAAGGCTGACCGAGAATCGACTTTTCGATGTTGAGGACAGTGGCCACGACGTTCAGTCTATTTCAGCCAGACGTCCTCGCGAAACCATTTGGTGACGATGTACTTGGTGCCCTTGACGACGGCCATGCCCTCATGGAGCGTGAGGTCGTTGGGGCTGCCATCGGGTTTCATGTTATTCCACATCAGCAAGAGACCGCGCTTCGGCGCGACGCGGATGCCGGCCTGCGGGAACCAGGTCGCGCCGCCTTCTTCGACATCGTTGAGGTAGATCATCGCGGTCCAGGTGCGCTGACCACCCTCCTGCTTCATCCGCTCCCAATAGCTTTCGGTGGTGTGGAAATAGTCGTGGTGCGCGCGGAATTGCTGACCGGGCGCATAGCGTTGCCCCTGCAGCGTTTCGCCCTTCACCGTGTCGATGCCGAGCAGATTGGATATACGCTCGTCGATCGGGCGGATTTCGGGCGACCAGCGATCGAGATCGCAGCTGTCGCTGGTGCGGAAATAGGGGTCGTGCGTGTCGGACAGCAGCGTCGAGCGGCGCCGGCCGGCGTCGATCTTGTCGATCAGCATGTCGCAGTCGCGATCGCTGAGATAATTGGGATAATAATAGACGTCGGCGGCGGTGATCTTCGCCTTCTTTACGCCGGGGTTCGCCTCCAGCCGTTGAGAAACGCTCTGCCCGATCTGGGCACGGAGCGGCGAGGCGGGGTTGTTCTTGCGGGTACCTAACATAGCGCGCGCAATCTGCTCTTTTGCGCACCAAATGCAAGAGGCCCGGCGACCTGAAGCCGCCGGGCCAGAGCACCTGTCGTTCAGGCGATCTTACCAGAAGATGTCGTAGATCACGTCGACGACCATGCCGTCGCGAACATCGACGAGCAACGCGTCATTGTAATAGCGCACCCAGCGATAGGGACCATAGGCCGGCGGCAGCCGGTAATAGCCCGGATCGTTGATCCAGTAGCGATCCTGATAAAGCATCGACCCGATCGTCAGGCCGATCGAAAAGCGGCGATAGCCGTAATCATATCCTCGCGGCGCGTAATAACGCGGCAGGCGATAGGCATAGCGATTCTGCGCGCGGTAATCGCGCCAGTCATAGCGATGATTTTCCCGCCAGTTGCGGTTCCAGCGCGCCCGGTCGTGGAAGTCGTAGCGGTTGCGCGCCTGTTCCACGCGGCGTTGGTAGCGCCGCTCTGCCTGACGATAGCGATCGTTGCGGTCGTCATGGCGATAGCGGCGCTCGCGGTCGTGATCGCGGCGTTCCGCCCGCTGCTGATCGCGGCGGGTGTTGCGATCCCAGTTGCGACGTTCGCGATCATGGCGCTGCTGCGCCCGCGCCGCGTTGTAACGATCGGTCGCCGAGCCTGCCCGCGCTTCGCGTGCACTGCGCACGGTAACGTTCGAGCGGGGTGCCGTGCTGGCGGGCGGAGTGACGGTGCGCGGGCGCTCGGCACGGCGCGCCTGGCGTTCGACGCGCCGATTGCGGCGCTCGACACGAGCATCGTTGCGGCCAATGTTCGCGCGCTGGCGCACCTGGGCGGGGCGTTCGGGACGGTCGGCGCGCTGATGATGCTCACGCTGCGCGCGGTCGTGACGGTTCTGGGCCATCGCGGTCGCCGGCGCCAATGCCGTGGCGGCAAGCAATGCCAGGATAAAGGTCTTCTTCATGGTGTTTCTCCGCTGGCCGGCGCAAGCCGGTGGTCAGTGGATACGGTATGCCATGGCGGCGATGAGCCGTGGCTGAATTCGGCTGAAAGCAACCAGCAAGTATTCACTTGCCGCCGGGACTGAGCGCGGGCACCGATTTCGCCGCCTCGGCCGGGTCGATGCCGGGTCTGGGCGGCGGCGGAATGGTTTCATCGCCGCGCGCTATGCGTCCCGCCCGCTGGATCGCATCGACCAGCCGCGGATAGATCCCACAGCGACAGATATTGGTGACGGCCTTGTGGATATCGCTGTCCGACGGATTGCGGTTCTTGCGCAGCAGGGCAGCGGCAGCCATGACGATACCCGGGATGCAATAGCCGCATTGCGGAACGTTCGAGGCGATGAGCGCTTCCTGCACCGGATGCGAGCGGTCGCGCGAAAGCCCTTCGATCGTGGTCACAAACGTGCCTTCCGCCTTGGCGATCGTCATCTGGCACGATCGCACCGCTTCACCGTCGACATCGACCGTACAGGCACCGCAATCGCCGGTCCCGCAGCCATATTTTGTGCCGGTGAGGTTCGATGCGTCGCGCAGCGCCCAGAGCAGCGGCGTCTCCGGGTCCATCTTGTAATGCACCGGCTGGTTGTTGACGGTGAAGCGAGTCATGTGCGCCGGTCTATTGCATCCGCGCCGTCAATCAATCCCGCCAGCTCTTGTCGATGCGGTCGACCAGACGAACCATCGCGTCGAAGTCCGCCTTGCCGGGGCCGCCCGGTATCGAGACCTTCGAAAGATCGCGCTGGTGCACGGCGACGACCTCGTCCGAAATCTCGACCGGGGCGCCCATCGACATCGTCGCGATCTGAATCTCGCACGCGCGCTGGAGCGCCCAGTGCTTGATGAACGCTTCGGGTAGCGTGCGGCCCATGACGAGGATGCCGTGGTTCCTGAGCAGCATCGCGCGCTTGTCGCCGAGATGTTCGATCAGCCGCTCACCCTCTTCCGAGCGCACCGTGACGCCTTCGAAATCGTGATAGGCGAGCTGGCCGATGAAATTGCAGGCATAGAAATTGGTCGGACGCAGGCCGCCTTCGACCGAACTTACCGCCATTCCGGCGGTGGTGTGGGTATGCATGATGCAGTGCGCATCGCTCAAATGGCGATGAAAAACCGAGTGCTGCGTGAAACCGGCCTGATTGACCGGATAGGGATTGTCGTCGAGCTTGTTGCCGTCGATGTCGATCTTGACGAGGTTCGACGCCTTCACCTCGCTGAAATGCAGCCCGAACGGATTGATGAGGAATGCACCGTCCTCACCAGGAACCTTCAGCGTGATATGATTGTAGATCATTTCCGACCAGCCGAGCATGTCGAAAACGCGGTAGCAGGCCGCGAGCTGTTGACGGGCTTCCCATTCGGCCTCGCTGATGCCTGACTTTTCGAGAATTGCGGTCGCCATTGCACTCTCCCGGATATATGCGAATTTGAAGATCGAGTATCGCACGGACGAGAAGGGACGGCAAACCGATGAGCGAAGAAAAGATGATCCTGACCGAACGGCGCGGCGACGTGCTCATCATCACGCTCGACCGGCCCGACCGGCTGAACGCAGCGCCGCCCGTGATGTTCGACCGCGTGCGAGAGGTGCTGGATGATCTGTCGGGGGCGCGGGCGGTGCTGTTGCGTGGCGAAGGGCGGGCCTTTTGCTCTGGCGCGGATGTCGCGGGTGGAGCGCTGGGTTCGGACGATCCGCAGGCCGCGACCTACAAGGCGCTGACCGAACATTACAATCCGACGCTGAAGGCAATCGCGGAGCTGCAGGTTCCCGTCGTGAGCGCGGTACGCGGACCTGCGGCGGGCATCGGGTGCAGCCTCGCGCTGTCGGCCGATTTCTGCATCGCGGCGAGCTCGGCCTATTTCCTTCAGGCGTTCGTCAATATCGGGCTGGTTCCCGATGGCGGCGCAAGCTGGATGCTGCCGCGCATCATCGGACGATCGCGCGCGCTGGAGATGATGATGCTGGGCGAGCGTGTTCCCGCCGAACGCGCGCTGGAATGGGGGCTGGTCCACCGGCTCGTCGCCGACGACGTTCTTGACGATCAGGCGTTCGCGCTGGCGGAACGGCTCGCCGCCGGCCCGACGGTCGCGCTGGGACTGATGCGACGCAACGTCGCCTACGCGCTGGAACACAGTTATGATGAGGCGATGCTGCGAGAGGCGGAGAGCCAGCGCGATGTACGCGGCACGTCCGACGCGATGGAGGGCGGGCGCGCCTTCCTGGAGAAGCGGGAGGCGGAATTTTCCGGTCGATGATCGTTGCCGCGGGAAAAGATTTTCTACCGCAGGCAGGATTGTGAACGCGAGCGTTTTGTTTTAGGGGCCGCCGATGCTGCGGCGCAATAGGGGGATGCGCGCGACAGCAACCTGACCGTCGGCGTTGGCTGGCGGTCGCTGTTATTCGTTTCGCAAAGGCCGTCATGATCCCTGCGTTTTCCCAATCGATCGCAACCGTTCGCCATGGACGGCCAACAGCCGCGCTGGCGAAGCTTGTGCGGTCTGCATTCATCGGCGTCGCGGTGCTTGGATTGGCCGGCTGCGGCGGTGGTGATGACGCCGCCAAGGGCGGCCCGGCTGGCCCCGGTGCGCAGGGGCCGGTTACCGTCGGATATGTGACGGTGCAGCCGACCAGCGTACCGATGGTCACCGAACTCGCGGCGCGCACATCGGCTTATGAAACCTCGCAGGTCCGCCCTCAGGTGTCGGGCGTGATCGAGAAACGCTATTTCACCGAAGGTTCGGTCGTGAAGAAGGGGCAGACGCTCTATCGCATCGACCCGAGCCTGTACGAGGCTTCGGCCAGCCAGGCCCGCGCCAACCTGCACAGCGCGCAAGCGACGCTTGCCGCCGCGCAAGCGAAGGCGGATCGGTACAAGCCGCTCGCCAAGATCGAGGCGGTCAGCCAGCAGGACTATACCGATGCCGAGGCACAGGCACGACAGGCGGCGGCGGCTGTCGAACAGGCCAGGGCGGCACTTCGCACCGCGCAGATAAACGTCCGGTTCACACGCGTTCCCGCACCGATTACCGGCCGGATCGGAAGGTCGCTGGCGACGGTCGGCGCGCTCGTCACGCAGAACCAGAGCGATCCGCTTGCCGTGATCCAGCGGCTCGACCCCATTTATGTCGATATCCGCCAGTCGAGCGCCGATCTGCTGGCGCTGCGGCGGTCGTTGCAGCACGATGACGGCGTCGTCCCGGCAAGCGCAAGCGTTCGGCTGCGGCTGGAAGATGGCAGCATGTACGGCCAGACGGGCACGGTCGAGTTCGCCGAGGCGATGGTCGACGAAAGTACCGGCACCGTCACGCTGCGCGCGCGCTTTCCCAATCCCGAAGGCGTGCTGCTGCCCGGCATGTTCGTCCGCGCGATCTTTTCGCAGGCGGTCGACACCAAGGCATTCCTCGTGCCGCAGGCGGGCGTGACGCGCGATCCCAAGGGCAATGCGAGCGTCCTGATCGTCGGCAAGGACAACAAGGCGGTGAAGCAGGGCGTTACCGCGCCGCGCACCCAGGGCAACAAATGGGTTGTCACCAAGGGGCTGAATGCGGGCGACAAGATCATCGTGCAGGGCACGGCAAAGATTCGCCCGAACCAGCCGATCAAGCCCGTTCCGGCGGACACTCCGCAAAAGCTGCAGGTGAAGCAGCCGGGTGACGAAAAGGCGAACGCTGCCGCCAACGCGGGGGGCTGATCGCCGATGTTGTCACGCGTATTCATCGACCGCCCGATTTTCGCGTGGGTGATCGCGATCATCGTGATGCTGCTCGGCGTGGGGGCGATCTACACGCTGCCGGTCGAGCAATATCCGGATGTTGCGCCGCCAGAGGTGAACATCAGCGCCAACTATCCGGGTGCATCGGCCGAAACGCTGGAAAACAGCGTGACGCAGGTAATCGAACAGCAGCTTACCGGGATCGACGGTCTGCTGTATTTCAGTTCGTCGTCGAGCTCGCGCGGGCAGGCGCGGATTACCGCGACCTTCCGCAAGGGCATCGATCCCGACATCGCGCAAGTGCAGGTGCAGAACAAGGTGCAGCAGGCGCTGCCCCGACTGCCGCAGCAGGTCCAGCAACAGGGCCTGCGCGTCACCAAGTCCAATCCCGATTTCCTGTTGATCGTCGCGGTCTATGACAAGACCGACCAGCGGACCAATCAGGACGTATCCGATTATATCGCGTCGAACCTGCAGGACCCGATCGGGCGGGTGAACGGCGTCGGCGATACGCGCGTGTTCGGATCGCAATATGCGATGCGCATCTGGCTGAACCCCGACCGGCTGGCAAGCTATTCGCTGATGCCGGGCGATGTCATCCAGGCGATACAGGCGCAGAATACCGAGGTCGCAGCGGGTGAGATCGGCGGCCAGCCGATGCCCGATTCGCAGATGCTGAACGCGACCGTTACCGCGCAGTCGCGTCTTCACACACCCGCGCAGTTCGCCAACATCATTCTGAAAAGCGATCAGAGCGGCGCCACCGTGCGTCTTTCGGACGTCGCGAGGGTCGAACTCGGCGCCGAGAGTTACGGCGTGGTCAGCCGCGTCAACGGCCATCCGGGTGCGGGCATGGCGATCTCGCTCGCCCCCGGCGCCGACGCGCTTTCCACGGCGGCCCTGGTGAAGCAGGAAGTCGCCAAGCAGGCGAAGAACTTTCCGCCCGGGCTCACCTATTCCTATCCGCGCGACAGCACCGATTTCATCCGCCTGTCGATCGACGAGGTGGTCAAGACGCTGATCGAGGCGATCATCCTGGTCGTGATCGTGATGTTCGTCTTCCTCCAGAGCTGGCGGGCGACGCTGATCCCGACGATCGCGGTGCCGGTCGTCATCCTCGGCACCTTTGCGATGTTCGCGATCGCCGGCTTTTCGATCAACACGCTGACCTTGTTCGGGCTGGTGCTCGCGATTGGCCTGCTGGTCGATGACGCGATCGTCGTCGTGGAAAATGTCGAGCGGTTGATGGAGGAAAATCCCGAGCTGACGCCGCGCGAGGCGACGATCGAATCGATGCGCGAAATCCAGGTCGCGCTGGTGGCAATCGCGCTCGTGCTGTCGGCGGTGTTTCTGCCGATGGCCTTTTTCGGCGGATCGACGGGCGTGATCTATCGGCAGTTCTCGCTGACCATCGTGTCCGCGATGGTTCTGTCGGTTGCGGTGGCGCTGATTTTGACGCCCGCGCTGACGGCCACGCTTCTCAAGCGCAAGCAGGATGAAGGCGAGGGGTGGTTCAATCGGCGGTTCCCGGCGGTCCGGCGGACCGGGGAGCGGTTCCGCACCCGGTTCAACCGCGGCTTCGACTGGACCGTGCACCATTATACGGCCGCGATCCGGACGGTCGTCGATCGCAAATATATCTTCCTGCTGATCTATGCCTGCGTCGTCGCGGTGCTGGTCGTCCTCTTCTTCCGCCTGCCGACGAGCTTTCTGCCGGTCGAGGATCAGGGCAGCGTGTTCATTCAGTTCCGCCTGCCGCCCGGCGCGACCCAGGCGCGCACACAAGACGTGCAAATGTCGGTGGAGAAATATCTCCGCCAGCAGGAAGGCGGCAACATCAAGACGATGTTCACCGCAAGCGGGACCGGCGGTGGCGGAAGCGGCGGACAGAATACCGGCATCGGCTATCTGGCGCTGAAGGATTTCGATCAGCGCAAGGGGGAGCAGAACAGCGCGGGCGCCATTGCCGAGCGGGCGCGAAAGGCACTGTCGGGGCTGCGCGATGCGCAGGTATTCGCGCTGGTGCCGGGTGCGATCCGCGGGCTTGGCGATACGAGCGGGTTCACCATGGAGTTGCAGAATGCCGGTTCGCTGAGCCGCGAACAGTTTGCCGCTGCGCGCGACAAGGTACTGGCGGCGGCGGCGAAGGACCCGGTACTGACGAGCGTGCGTCCCAGCGAGCTACCCGATGTGCCCACGCTTCATGTCGAGATCGACCAGCAGAAGCTGGAGGCGCTGGGGCTGAGCCAGAGCGACGTGAACACCACACTGTCGGCGGCCTGGGGCGGCCGCTACGTCAACGACTTCATCGACCGCGGACGCGTCAAACGTGTCTATGTCGAGGGCGATGCGCCCTATCGGTCGGCACCCGAGGACCTTGGCGACTGGTATGTTCGCTCGAAAGATGGCCAGATGGCGCCGTTTTCGTCCTTCGCCAAAACGTCCTGGTCGCAGGCGCCGACCGAGCTTTCGCGCTTTTCGGGGCTGCCGGCGTTTGAAATCCAGGGGCAGGCGGCGCCGGGATATAGTTCGGGCGAGGCGATGAACCATATCGCAGCGATCGCGCAGAAAATTCCCGGCATCTCGATCGCCTGGGCCGGCATCTCGTATCAGGAACGCCTGTCGTCGGGACAGGCGCCGATCCTGTACGGATTGTCGCTGCTGGTCGTGTTCCTGTGCCTTGCCGCGCTGTACGAAAGCTGGTCGATTCCGGTGGCGGTGTTGCTCGTCATCCCGCTCGGTCTGGTCGGCGCGGTGTTCGCGGTGACGCTGCGCGGACTCGATAACGACGTGTACATGCAGATCGGACTGCTGACGACGATGGGGCTCGCCTCTAAAAACGCCATCCTGATGATCGAGTTTGCCGAACAGGCGGAAAAACAGGGCATGCGCGTCATCGATGCGGCGATCGAGGCGGCACGGATTCGCTTGCGGCCGATCCTGATGACGAGCTTTGCGTTCATCTTCGGCGTGCTGCCGCTTGCGATTTCGACAGGAGCGGGTGCGAACAGCCGCATCGCGATCGGTACGGCGGTGATCGGCGGGATGCTGACCGCGACGATCCTTGCGGTGTTCTACATCCCTCTGTTCTTCGTGATCGTTCGCAGATCGACGCGCGATGTGCTCAAAAAGCTCCATCATGACGATGACGGCGGGCAGCCGGCAGGAGAGGGCGCATGATGCGCAGGGCGATCACGCTGGCAGCGATGGGTGCGCTGGGCGCCTGTTCGATGGCGCCGACCTATGTCCGCCCCGAAGCGCCCGTACCGGCTTCGTGGCCTGTGGGCGATGCGTATCTGAAGCAGAGCGAGGAAGGCCTGCCCACGGTCACGTTCAAGCAGGTGTTTCGCGATCCGCGATTGCAGAGCCTGATCGAACAGGCGCTGGTCAACAATCGCAACCTGCGTCAGGCAGCCGCGAATATCGCCTCGGCCCGCGCGCAATACCGCATCCAGCGCGCCAACCGGCTGCCACAGGTCGATGCCAGTGCGGGCGCCTCTGTCAGCAAGGGTACTACCCGTAACGTGACGACCGGCACGGGCAACAATGCCGGCGGCGGGACCGTCACCTCCGTCGGCGGCGGCGTGAATGAATATTACACCGCCGATGTCGGCGTGAACGCATTCGAAATCGACCTCTTCGGTCGTGTCAAATCGCTTAGCGACGCGGCGCTCAACCAGTATTTCGCGACTGCCGCGGGCGCGCGTGCGACGCGGCTGACGCTGGTCGGCGATGTCGCCAATGCCTGGCTGAACCATGCCGCCGATGCGACGCTGCTGCGCATCGCGCAGGAAACCGTCGACAGCGCCGAGCAGAGCGTGAAGCTGACCCAGGCGCGTCTCGACGGCGGGATCGCGCCGCGAACCGACCTGCGCCAGGCCGAACAAATCCTCGATCAGGCGCGCGCCGATCTTGCGTCGAGCAGGACTGCGGTGGCGCAGGATGTCAACGAACTCCGCCTGCTCGTCGGCGGTCCGGTCGATCCGGCGCTGTTGCCGAACAAGATCGAGGGCGCGGTGGCGACACTGTCCGAAGTGCCGGCGGGGCTCGGCTCATCGATCCTGTTGCGGCGCCCCGACGTGGTTCAGGCCGAATATCGATTGCGCGCGCAAAACGCCCGTATCGGTGCGGCGCGGGCGGCGCTCTTTCCACGGATCACGCTGACCGGGCTGGTCGGCTTCGCGAGCACCGCCCTGAAGGATCTCTTCACCGGCGACGCATTCAACTGGTCGGTGCGGCCCAGCGCCACGGTTCCGATCTTCGATGCGGGGGCAGGGGCGGCAGGCGTGGCGCAGGCCAAGGCCGATCGCGACGCAGCCATCGCCAATTACGAGGGCACGATCCAGACCGCCTTTCGCGAGGTAGCCGATGCGCTCGCGCGGCGCGGCACGATCAGTGAGCAGGTCGGCGCGACACGCGATCTGGTCGCGGCGTCGCAGGACAATTACAAGCTGTCCTATGCGCGGTACAAAGGCGGGGTCGACACCTTTCTGCAAAGCCTCGATGCGCAGCGATCCTATTATTCGGCGCAGCGCACGCTGGTCGCGGCCGAGCTGACCAAGGGTACGAACCTTGTGACGCTCTACCGCGTGCTGGGCGGAGATTCGCTGCTCAATGCAACCGCCCAGGGGCCGAAGCCTGTCGCACCCGAGGCCCGATCGCCAAGCGACCGGCAGGCTGCTTCTCAATAGTGGAATGTCGCCCATTCATCGATGGGCGCGCGCGGAACGGCGAAGCGGTTCACGGGGGCTTCGGGATCGCGCCATCCGATCGCCATACCGGTGAATAGCATCTTGTCGGGTGCCGCGCCGACGAATTGATCGACGGTGCGGTGGTGGACGGCCCATGCCTCCTGCGCGCAACTATCGAGACCGGCTTCGCGCAGGAGCAGCATCAGGGTCTGGAGATACATCCCGCAATCGGACCATTGTGGCGGACCGTGCGAGCGCTCGACATAACAGAATACCCCGACCGGCGCGTCGAAGAACTGCCAGTTCTTCGCAAACCAATGCAGCCGGGCGGCCTTGTCCTCCCGCGGAATGCCGAGCGGAGCGTAAAGCGCCTCGCCCACCGCGAACCGACGGCTTCGATAGGGTTCGGCGAGCCCTGGCGGGTACACATCATATTCGCTGCCATCGCCCATCACCGCTTCTTCCATGCGCCGCCGCATGATCGCCTTGAACCGCGTCATCGCGTCGCCGGCAAGCACATGGATATGCCAGGGTTGAAGATTGCCGCCCGATGGCGCGCGCCCGGCGCGTTCGACAAGGTCGCGCAAAAGAACGAGGTCGACGGGGCGGTCGAGATAGGCGCGCACCGAGCGGCGCGTCTCGACCGCCTCGCTGACGTTCATGGCTGCTGTCCTACAGCCGTTCGACGATCGTCACATTGGCGATGCCGCCGCCTTCGCACATCGTCTGAAGACCATATTTGCCGCCGCGTTTACCGAGCGCGTGGACGAGTGTCGCCATCAGCTTGGTGCCGGTCGCGCCCAGCGGATGGCCGAGCGCGATGGCACCGCCATTGACGTTGAGCTTTTCGGGGTCGGCGCCGGTGTGTTTCAGCCACGCCAGCGGGACCGGCGCGAACGCCTCGTTCACCTCGTAAAGGTCGATATCCTCGATCTTCATGCCCGCCCGCTTGAGCGCCTTGTCGGTGGCGAAGAGCGGTTCTTCGAGCATGATGACGGGATCACCGGCGGTGACCGTAAGATTATGGATGCGCGCGATCGGCGTCAGGCCGTGATCCTTCAGCGCCTGTTCGCTCACTATGAGTACCGCGCTCGATCCGTCGCAGATCTGGCTGGCATTGGCCGCGCTGATGACGCCGCCATCGGCGAGCAGCTTGACCGACTGGATGCTTTCGAACGACGCGTCGTAGCGGATGCCTTCGTCGCGATCATGGATCGCCGGACCATCGGGGGTTTCGACTTCGAGGGGGACAATTTCCTCTCGAAAATCACCGCGTTCGGTCGCGGCGGCGGCGCGCTTGTGGCTTTCCAGCGCGTACTGGTCGAGCTGTTCGCGCGAAAAGCCGTGTTTGCGCGCGATCATCTCTGCGCCCATGAACTGGCTGAACTGGATGTCGGGATAGCGTTCGTCCTGACGCGGCGACTTCGCGCGGCCCAGCCCCTCCTTGGCGAATAACGCGCCGGTCGAACCCATCGGGACGCGCGTCATCGATTCGACCCCGGCGGCGATCACGACATCCTGCGTTCCCGACATGACTGCCTGCGCAGCGAACTGGATCGCCTGTTGCGAGCTGCCGCACTGCCGATCGATGGTGACGGCGGGGACGCTTTCGGGAAGGCGCGAGGCAAGTACCGCGTTACGGCCGACCTGAAAGCTCTGTTCGCCGCCCTGGCTGACACAGCCCATGATGACGTCCTCTATCGCATCAGGCGCGATTCCCGTGCGATCGACGAGGTTGTTCAGGACCTCGCCCGCCATGTCTGCCGGGTGCCATCCGGCAAGCTTTCCGCCGCGGCGGCCGCCCGCGGTTCGCATTGCATCGACGATATAAGCGGTGGGCTGTGCCATGGCGGTCTCTCCGAACGGTGCGTTATGCTTGGTTGCAAATTGCTACCAGCCTCCCGCATTGCTTTCAATCATGTCAGTAGCGGGCTGCGCGAGATTGACGCGCTGCCGCCGATCGCCGAGAGCGGCGCGCGCAAGGAGGACGCAAATGCGGCATTTCGATGTGCTTATCGTGGGCGGCGGCCATGGCGGCGCGCAGGCGGCTATCGCGCTGCGCCAGGCCGGTTTCGAGGGCAGCCTGGCGATCGTGACCGAGGAAAACGAACTGCCCTATGAACGGCCTCCGCTGTCCAAGGATTATCTTGCGGGCCAAAAGCCGTTCGAACGGATGCTGATCCGGCCCGCGGCGTTCTGGGAAGAGCGCTCGGTCACGTTTCTGACAGGCACGCGCATCGAAGCGGTCGATGCCGATGCGCATGAACTGACCTCTGCCGCCGGCGAGCGAATCGGATATGGCAAGTTGATCTGGGCGGCGGGCGGCGATGCCCGGCGCCTCAGCTGTGCGGGCGGCGATCTGGTCGGCGTGCATACGGTTCGCACACGCGCGGACGTCGACCGTATGATCACCGAGCTTCCCAGCGTCGAGCGTGCGGTCGTTGTCGGTGGCGGTTATATCGGCCTCGAGGCGGCATCGGCGCTCGTCAAACAGGGCAAGCAGGTCGTTCTGATCGAGGCGCTGGACCGGGTCCTCGCTCGCGTTGCCGGAGAGCCGCTGTCGCGCTTTTACGAGCATGAGCATCGCAGCCATGGGGTCGATCTGCGGCTCGGCGCGGTCGTCGATCATGTCGTCGGAGAGGACGGCAGCGTTACCGGCGTGCAGATGGCGGACGGCGAGCTGCTCGCCTGCGACATGGTGATCGTGGGTATCGGCATCGAACCGGCGGTTGCTCCCCTGATTCGCGCCGGAGCAAAGGGCGACAACGGCGTTGCGGTCGATGCCCAGTGCCGGACGAGCCTGCCCGACATCTTTGCGGTCGGTGACTGCGCGCTCCACCGCAATCGCTGTGCCGGCGGGGGCGAGGTCAGGATCGAGTCGGTCCAGAACGCGACCGACCAGGCCAATGTCGCGGCCAGGACGATCATGGGTCAGGACGTGTCCTATGATGCGGTGCCGTGGTTCTGGTCGGACCAGTATGACCTGAAACTGCAGACGGTCGGGCTGTCGAACGGCTATGACGATATCGTCATGCGCGGCGATCCGGCGGCGCGCAAATTCTCGCTGATTTACCTGCGCGAGGGCAGGGTGATCGCGCTCGATTGCATCAACAATACGCGTGATTATGCGCAAGGCCGCAAGCTGGTGATGCTCGGCGCCTCGCCCGACCGCGGCGATCTGGCGAACGATCAGGTGCCGTTGAAGGAACTCGCTAGCTGATCCGAATCGCAACGGGGTGACAAGTCGCGGCTGTTGCGGCAGGGCGGCGGGCGATGTTTCGCCTGACCCATGAAGACGGCATTGCGACCGTCGCGATCGACCGGCCCGCGGCCAGAAACGCAATCGGCGTCGCCGACTGGAAAACGCTCGCCGAGCTATGCGCCGGGATCGCTGCATCGGATGCGGGCGTCGTCATGCTGACATCGGCGCATGACGGCATTTTTTCCGCGGGCGCCGATATAAGCGAGTTCGACGAACTTCAGAGCGATGCCGGTGCGCGCGTAGCCTTTCGCGATGCGATGCGTGCCGGGATCGATGGCATTCATGCGCTGCCGGTCCCGGTAATCGCGGTGATCGGGGGTGGCTGTTACGGAGCGGCCGTTGCTCTGGCGCTGGCGGCAGACATTCGCATCGCCGGCCCTGATGCCCGCTTTGCGACGACACCGGCAAAGCTGGGCCTGAGTTATCCGCGCGAGGATGTGAAGCGATTGGAAGCTGCGGTCGGCGCCGGGTGGGCGGCGCACATGCTGTTTTCCGGTGAGCCGGTCGGCGGCGAGCAGGCGGAGGTGATCGGGCTGGTGCAGCGTGTCGAACCGGTGCCCCTTGCCGCGGCGCGGGTGCTTGCCGGAAACATCGCGGCGAATGCGCCGGAAGCGATGCGGGTTCTGAAGCGCACGTTGCGGGGAAATGGCGACGATCTCGACTTCGCGTTCGACGCGCGGTTTGCGAGCGAGGAATTTGCCGAACGACTCTCCGCCTTCCGCAACCGGAAGCGTGGCGAATGAGTACGGTGCCGACCTTCATCCCCGGCAGCGACTCGGGCGTCCTTCTGCTGTGCGATCACGCTTCGAATCATGTTCCCGACGACATCGATCTGGGCGTGACGCGCGATATCGTGAACAAGCATATCGGCGTCGATATCGGTGCTGGGCCGCTCACGCTGGCGCTGGCGGAGCGGTTGAATGCGCCGGCGATCCTCGCGACCGTATCGCGGCTGGTCGTCGATCTCCACCGCGAGCCCGACCATGCCGGGCTGATCCCGGTGGCGAGCGACGGGCACGAAATCCCCGGCAACCGGTCGGCGGATCGTGACGCCCGGATCGCCCGGTTCTTTGCACCTTATCACGGCGCAATTGCCCGGCGCGTGGCGGAGGTGCGGCCCGAGTTGATCGTCGCCATCCACAGCTTCACACCCGAACTGGAACGGGGCGGGGAGGAGCGCCCCTGGGAGGTCGGCATCCTCTATAACCGCGATGACCGGGCGGCATCGCTAGCACTGTCCGCGCTGCGCGAGCGCAAGGTGAATACCGGCGACAACGAACCCTATTCGGGGCGAAAGCTGAACGCGACGCTCAACCGGCACGGCGAGGCGAACGGCATCCCCTGCATCTCGATCGAAGTGCGCAACGACCTGATCTCCGACGCGCCCGGCGTGCGGCTCCGTGCCGAGCTGCTCGAAGATGTTCTGAAAGAAGTGCGCAATGGTCTTGCGTCAAAGGGTGCATCCGCGACATAGGCTGTCGCCATGACCCGCAAATTCGACAAATCCCGCCTGCCGAGCCGCCATGTGTCCGTCGGACCCGAGCGCGCGCCGCATCGAAGCTATTATTACGCCATGGGGCTGAGCGAGGAAGATATCGCCAAGCCGTTCGTGGCGCTTGCCAGCGCCGGCAATGACAGTGCGCCGTGCAACACCACGCTGAACGCGCAGGCCGACGCCGCGCGCGAGGGTGTGACCGCCGGGGGCGGGATGCCGCGCCGCTTCAACACGATCACCGTCACCGACGGGATCGCCATGGGCCATCAGGGGATGAAATCCTCGCTCGTCAGCCGCGAGGTGATTGCCGATTCGGTCGAGCTGAGCGTGCGCGGCCACTGCTATGATGCGCTTGTCGGCTTTGCGGGATGCGACAAGTCGCTGCCGGGGATGATGATGGCGATGCTCCGCCTGAATATCCCGTCGATCTTCGTCTATGGCGGCTCGATCCTGCCGGGACGTTTTCACGACAAGGACGTGACGGTCGTCGATGTGTTCGAGGCGGTAGGCCAACACGCGTCGGGCAACTGCCCGCTGTCGGAACTGACTGCGCTCGAAAAGGTGGCGTGCCCCGGCCACGGCGCCTGTGGGGGGCAGTTCACCGCCAACACCATGGCGTGTGTCGGCGAAGCGATCGGGCTTTCGCTACCCAATTCGAACATGGTTCCGGCGCCCTATCGCAGCCGCGAGGAGATCGCGATTGCCGCGGGCGCGCAGGTGATGGAAGTGCTGGCGCAGGATCTGCGGCCGCGCGACATCTGCACGCGTGAAGCATTCGTCAACGCCGCGCGTGTGGTGGCGGCAACGGGCGGTTCGACGAACGCCGCGCTTCACCTGCCCGCAATGGCCAACGAAGCGGGAATCGAGTTCGATCTGTTCGACGTGGCGGAGATATTCAAATCAACGCCTTATATCGCAGACCTGAAACCGGGCGGCAGATATGTCGCAAAGGACATGTACGAAGCGGGCGGCGTCTACATGCTGATGAAGACGATGCTGGAGGGCGGTTTCCTCGATGGCGAGTGCAAGACCGTAACCGGGCGCACGCTTGGTGAGAATATCGATCGTGTCACCTGGAACCCCGACCAGAAGGTGATCCACGATATCAAGACGCCGCTGTCGCCGACGGGCGGCGTGGTCGGGCTGAAGGGCAGCCTGGCGCCCGAAGGCGCGATCGTGAAAGTCGCGGGGATGCACCGCCTGCAGTTCGAAGGGCCAGCACGTGTTTTCGACTGCGAGGAGGAGGCGTTCGAGGCGGTCGAAAACCATCAGATCGACGAAGGGGCCGTTATCGTGATCCGCTATGAAGGACCGCGCGGCGGGCCGGGCATGCGCGAGATGCTGGCGACGACGGCCGCCCTGTACGGGCAGGGCATGGGCGAGAAGGTCGCGCTGATTACCGATGGCCGCTTTTCTGGCGGCACGCGCGGTTTCTGTATCGGCCATGTCGGCCCCGAAGCAGCAGCAGGCGGCCCGATCGCGCTGGTCGAGGACGGCGACACGATCCGCATCAATGCCGAAGCCGGGACTATCGATCTTGACGTGGAAGACGACGTTCTCGCCGAGCGGAAGGCGCGGTGGGAGCAGCGCGTCAACGATTACCAGTCCGGCGCGCTGTGGCGCTATTCGCAAAATGTCGGTCCTGCCTGTAAGGGGGCGGTGACGCACCCCGGAGCGAGGACCGAACGCCATGTTTACGCGGATATCTAGCGCAATCCTGATCTGCCTGCTGGCGACGGGCTGCGGCGAGGGGCTGAACGGGACCGATGGCGACCCGTCGAACCAGAAGCAGACCAAGGTCGCCTGCGCGTTGGACGGTACGGACGACTTCAAGCCGCAATGCTCGTTCGACGAGGTCGCTGGCGACAAGGGTACGATCCTTACGCTTCACGAGCCCGATGGCGGCTTTCACCGCCTGCGCATCACGCGCGACGGCCGCGGCGTGGTCGCGGCTGACGGCGCGGCACCCGCGATCGTGAAGGTGGTCGGCGACCACCAGATCGAGGTCACGATAGACAACTCGCGCTATCGCCTGCCCGCGACGATCGGCCCGGTGCGGGCGAAATGATCCGCGTTCCGCGCGGTACCCCGGTTCTGACTGCCGAACAGATGCGCGCGGCCGAACAGGCCTGTTTCGACGCCGGGGTTTCGCAGGAGGAACTGATGGAGCGCGCCGGCACGGCGGTTGCGCGAGAGGCTGCGCGCTTTGCGTTCGGACGGCCGGTGCTCGTACTGGCAGGGCCGGGAAACAATGGCGGAGACGCCTATGTCGTTGCCCGCCTTTTGCGCCAATGGGGCCATGACGTCATCGTCGCTGCGCTTGGCGGAAAGGAAGCGGGCGCGGCGGGTATGATGCGATCGCGCTGGGACGGCGAGACGGTGACGCTGGACGATGCAGAGCCGCGCCCGGTGCTGGTCGACGGGCTGTTCGGAACGGGCATGTCGCGGGCGCTGGAAGGAGAGGCGCGCAAGGCGCTCCACCGCCTGTCGCAAGCCGCGGCGTTCGTTCTCGCGATCGACCTGCCATCGGGGTTTGCCACCGATAGCGGCGAAGATCTCGGCGGCGCGCCAGCGACCGCCACCGTTGCTCTCGGCGCGCTGAAACCCGCGCACCTGCTTATGCCTGCGCTCGAGCGGTGCGGGACGGTATTGCACGCCGATATCGGTATTCCGGGCGAAAGCGATATTTGCTCGCTGAGCCGGCCGCATCTCGTAGCGCCGGCGCGTGACAGCCACAAATATAGTCGCGGACTGGTGCTGGTCGTCGAGGGCGAGATGCCGGGAGCCGCGCGGCTTTCGGCGCGGGCGGCGCTGCACGGAGGCGCGGGTTATGTGATGCTCGCCGGGCAAGGCGGTGGCGGAAACGGACCGGATGCCCTCGTCCACCGCTCGGTCGAAAGCGCCGATGATTTGCAGCACCTGCTTGGCGATGACCGCATTTCGGCGGTGGTCATCGGCCCTGGGCTCGGGCGTGGAGAACGCAGCCAGGCGCTGCTCGGCGTTGCAATCGCGTGTGAAC
Source organism: Stakelama marina (assembly GCF_018122655.1). Lineage (GTDB taxonomy): Bacteria > Pseudomonadota > Alphaproteobacteria > Sphingomonadales > Sphingomonadaceae > Sphingomonas > Sphingomonas marina. The sequence goes on along the minus strand of NZ_JAGRQC010000001.1, from coordinate 822,915 downwards.
ATCGGCTCGTAATCGACGGCGATGCGCTTACCTTGCTCGGTCGCGACGCCGAGCGCCGGATTTCGGGCCGTACCGCAGAGACGGTTCTGACACCGCACGAAGGCGAGTTCGGACGGATGTTCGACGATGGCGATGGCGGCAAGCTCGACCGGACCGTCAGCGCGGCGCGGCGCATCTGCGCCACTATCGTGCACAAGGGGCCTGACACCGTGATCGCGCATCCCGACGGACGGGTGGTGATGTCGGGTGACAGCAGCCCGTGGCTGTCGACCGCGGGCACCGGCGACGTGCTGGCGGGGCTTTGCGGTGCGCGGATGGCGAAGGGGAACGCGCACGCTGCCGCCGAGGCGGTATGGCTTCACACGCGCGCTGCGGCGCTTGCCGGGCCGGCGTTTTGCGCCGATGACCTGATCGGGCGTATCCCGGATGCAATCGGAGAATGTGTATGAGTGACGAGGGCGAGCGGGTAATCGGCGTGGCGGCGCGCGGCGACGGAATTACCGCCGACGGCCGCCATGCGCCGCTTGCAGCGCCGGGCGACAGGGTCAGAGCCGACGGCAGCATCATCGAAGGCGCACATCATCAGACGCCGCCTTGCCGGCATTTTCCCGAATGCGGCGGCTGTCAGCTTCAGCATCTCGACGACCCGAGCTACGCCAAATTCCTGTCGGACCGTATCGGCAGCGCGCTCTCTCAACATGGTATCGAGGCCGATATACGCGACGCCGCATTGTCACCGCCGCGTTCGCGCCGCCGCGCGACGCTGCACGCCGAGCGGCGAGGGCGGCAGGTGCATATCGGCTTCACGGCAGAGCGCAGCCATCAGCTTGTCGACATGATGGAATGCGAAATCCTGCATCCCGAGCTTTTCCGGCTATTGTCGCCGCTGCGCGGGCTGCTCGCGGCGATGTTGCCGCGCACCGGGCGCTCCGATGTTGGGTTGACGCTGACCGATCAGGGCGTCGACGTGCTGCTGACCGGCATGAGCGCGGACGATCTGGCGACGATCGAATCGATTACCGGCTTTGCCCGCCGCCATTCGCTTGCGCGCTTGTCGATCGACGAGGGACTCGGCCCCGAAACGCGCTGGGAGCCGGAACCGGTCACGATCACGCTGGGCGGTGTTCCGGTGGCGATGCCCGCCGGCGCGTTCCTTCAGGCAACGGCCGAGGGTGAAGCCGCGCTGGTCGAGACGATGCGCGAGATCGTCGGCGATGCAATGATGGTGGCCGATCTGTTTGCCGGACTGGGCACCTTTGCATTCGCGCTTCCGCCCGCAACCAAGGTCTATGCCGCGGAGGCAGCGCGCGACGCGATTCTGTCGCTGAAGACTGCGGCGAACCGTGCGCAGCGCCAGATTTTCGCCGACCACCGCGATCTGTATCGGCGGCCATTGACGGCGCAGGAACTCGGGCGCTTCGCCGCGGTCATTCTCGATCCGCCCCGCGCCGGCGCGAAGGAGCAGGTTGCCGAGCTGGCGCGCTCCACGACACCCAGAGTGGCCTATATATCGTGTAACCCCAGCACCTTCGCACGCGATGCTGCGACGTTATGCGAAGGCGGAATGCGGCTCGACTGGGTCAGGCCGGTCGGGCAGTTCCGCTGGTCGACGCATGTCGAACTCGCGGCGTCGTTCAGTCGCTGACATCATCGGGGTAAAGCGCGCGGACGAAGAACAGGCCGTCGGGCGGCGCATTCAGTCCTAGCGCCTGACGATCGCGCGCCTCAAGCGCCGTTCTGATATCGTCAGGCTGCCATTTTCCGCGCCCGACAAGCGCCAGGCACCCGACCATCGAGCGGACCTGATGGTGAAGAAACGAACGCGCCTCCGCCTTGACGACGATCCGGTCTCCGGTGCGTGAAACGTCGAGGCGGTCGAGGCTTTTGAGCGGGCTGGCCGCCTGACACTGGACCGAACGGAAGGTCGTGAAGTCGTGGCGCCCGACGAGGTGTTGCGCCGCCTCGTGCATCGCATCGTGATCGAGCGGTTTAGGGACGCGCCACGCCAGCCCCGATTCGAACGTCAGCGGCGCGCGCCGGTTGACGATGTGGTATTCATAGGCCCGGCCGATACAGGAAAAGCGCGCGTGCCAGTCATCGGCGACCGGTTCGCACGACAGGATCGCAACCGGGTGCGGGCGAAGCTTGGCGTTGATGCCCTCCATCAGGCGAAACGGCTCGATCTCGCGCTCGATCTCGATATGGGCGCGCATTGCCAGCGCATGTACGCCCGCATCGGTGCGGCCGGCGGCATGTGCCACTACGCTTTCCCCCGTGATCGCATGCGCGGCGGTTTCCAGCGCCTCCTGAACGCTCGGACCGTGCGCCTGGCGTTGCCAGCCCATGAAAGGGCGGCCGTCGAACTCGATCGTCAGTGCGAACCGCGTCATGCGATTCGAGCGCCCTTGGGGATCGCAAAACCGCGCAGCAGCGCATCGGGCGTCATGACGCCACGCCCCGCGCGCTGTACGGAAACCGGGCGGATCGCGCCGGTGCCACATGCTATGGTGAGCGCGTCGTCGAGCACGGTGCCGGGTTCGCCGCTCTGCGCAGCGACATCCGCCTCGAGAATGCGGATGCGTTCGCCGTCATGTTCGAAAAACGCGCCGGGAGGGTTGAAGGCGCGCACCTGACGTTCGACCGCCTCGGCCGGTTGGGAGAAGTCGAGCCGCGTCTCTTCCTTGCGGATCTTCGCGGCATGGGTAACGCCGTCTTCGGCTTGCGCTAGTGCGGGATGGGCATCGGGATCGGCAAGGACCTCCACCATCAGCGCCGCGCCCATGCGCGCGAGCTCGTCGGTCAGTTCCCCTGCGGTCTTGCCGTCGATCGGCGTGCGACCTTCCAGACGCACCGGTCCCGTGTCCAGCCCGGCCTCCATCTGCATGATGCCGACGCCCGTTTCGGTATCCCCGGCAAGGATCGCGCGCTGGATCGGCGCAGCGCCCCGCCAGCGCGGCAGCAGCGAGGCATGGATGTTCAGGCAGCCGAGCCGCGGCGCGGCCAGCACTGGTGCCGGGAGCAGCAGGCCATATGCCGCCACAACTGCGACATCGGCCTGATGCGCGGCGAACCCCGCCTGCGCATCCGCGTCGCGCAAGCTGACGGGCGTGAACACCGGGATGCCGAGCGCGTCTGCACGCTGGTGCACGGGGGAGGGGCGCAACGCCTTGCCGCGGCCGGCTCGCCGTGGCGGCTGGCTGTATGCCGCAACGACGTCATGGCCTGCTTCGACCAGTGCATCGAGCGCCGGAACGGCGAAATCGGGGGTGCCCATGAAAATGATCCGCATGGCGGACATGCTCAAACGCTTGGCAGGCGCGAGCGCAACCCCTTATCTAGCTGTCACCATGGCTTCTCCCGAGATCGATACGCTAACCCAGGCGCTCAGCAGGCTTCCCGGTCTTGGGCCACGCTCGGCGCGACGGGCGGTCCTGCACCTCGTCAAGCGGCGCGAAACCGCCCTCGACCCGCTGCTCCGCGCACTCGAGGCGGTGGCCGAAAAACTGGCGACATGCTCGATCTGCGGCAATGTCGATACCACCGATCCGTGCGGTATCTGTTCGGACACGCGCCGCGATTCGCGTTCGATCTGCGTGGTCGAGGAGGTGGCGGACCTGTGGGCGCTCGATCGCTCGCGCCTGTTTCCGGGTCGGTTTCATGTCCTGGGCGGGCGATTGTCCGCGCTCGACGGCGTGCGGCCCGAGGACCTGACGATAGACGCGCTGCTTCGCCGGATCGAAGCCGGCGGGATCGACGAGATCGTGCTGGCGATGAACGCAACGCTCGAGGGGCAGACGACCTCGCACTATATCGCCGAGCGGATCGAGGCGTTTCCGGTACGCGTGACGCAATTGGCGCACGGCCTGCCGGTGGGCGGAGAGCTCGATTATCTCGATGAAGGCACGCTTGCCCAGGCGCTGCGCGCGCGGCGTCCGGTCGCTTGACGAAAACGAGCGCAATTCTTAGCTAACAACCATGACTGTGATGCCCATTCTGGAGGTGCCGGACCCGCGGCTCCGCGTCGTGTCGAAGCCCGTCGAGACGTTCGACGATGCGCTGCGCACGCTGGTCGCCGATATGTTCGAGACGATGTACGATGCGCCGGGCATCGGCCTCGCCGCGATTCAGGTCGGCGAGGAAAAGCGCTTGCTCGTCATTGATCTTCAGGAGGAAGAGGATGAGGACGGCAAGCCGATCAAGGACCCGCAAGTCTTCGTGAATCCCGAAATTCTCGAAACTTCCGACGAGGTGTCGACGTACAAGGAAGGCTGCCTCTCGATCCCCGAGCAATTTGCCGATGTCGAACGGCCTGCGCGGTGCAAGGCGCGCTGGCAGGACGAACATGGCGAGACGCATGAGGCGGAGCTAGACGGGTTGATGGCGACGTGCCTGCAGCATGAAATAGACCATCTGAACGGCGTGGTTTTCACCGACCATCTGTCGCGGCTGAAGCGCGACATGGTGCTCAAGAAGCTCGCCAAGATGCGCAAGGCCGCAGCCTGAACGGGCTGCGCCCAAACAAATGATCATTTGAAATTATCGGGCTGGCGTTATCCGTTGCATGGCCGCGGATAAGCCGTGTTCTTGCTCATTTCGCGGTTGCGGGAGCGCACTCCGACCGGTAAGTTCGCATTCTGTTCCTTTGGGGAGGTGATGTGGACTCGGTTGCTGTTGTTCTGATCCTGGTTGCGATCGTGCTCGGGGTGCTCATCGGCTGGTTTCTCGGCAGCCGGGGAACCGCCCAGGCGCGGGCCGAGCGAGATGCCCGCGCGGAAGAGTTCAAGGCGGCGATCGCCGATCTCGCTCGGGCGCAGGAGCAGGCGGCCGAAGCAGGTGAGCTGCGAAATGCTGCCGAGCGGTTTCGCGAGGAGCGCGATGCGGCGCGGATCGAATCGACCAAGCTCAGGACACGGCTCGAGGCCGAGGATGAACGGCTCAAGGAATTCGTCGGAGCGCGCGAGGCGATGGCCGGGCAATTCCGCGAGGTCGCCAACAATCTGCTCGGCGAGGCGCAGAAGAGCTTTTTGTCGCGTGCCAGCGATCGGTTCACTGAAGAGGGTAAGGCCAATGAGGCCAAGCTGAAGGCACTGCTCTCGCCGGTTCAGGATGTTCTCAAACGCTATGAAGAAGGGCTGCAGCGCGTCGAAAAGGAACGCGTCGACAGCTATGCCGGGCTGCGCGAAGCGGTCGAACTGGTTCGCGCGGGTCAGACACAGGTGAAGGAAGAGGCGGCGCGGCTCGTCAATGTGTTGCGTGCCAGCCCCAAGGCACGCGGTCGTTGGGGCGAACAGTCGCTGCGCAACGTGCTCGAGCAGGCGGGATTGTCGCCCTTTGCCGATTTCCAGTCCGAAGTTTCGGTCGATGGTGCCGAGGGGCGGCTTCGTCCAGATGTCGTCGTTCGCCTGCCGGGCGGACGGCAGCTTATCGTCGACGCCAAATGCTCGCTCAACGCCTATCTCGACGCGGCGGACGCGGTCGACGATGCGGGCCGCGCGAGTGCGCTGCGGTCGCACGCGTCGGCGATTCGCACCCATGCGCAGCAGCTCGGTTCGAAGGCTTATTGGTCGGAATTCGGCGACTCGGCCGATTATGTCGTCATGTATATTCCCGGTGAACAGTTCCTCTTCGCCGCGCTCGAACAGGACCCGGAACTGTGGGAATGGGCGATCGAGCGGCGCGTTCTGCTCGCGACGCCGACCAATCTCGTCGCCATTGCCAAGACGGTCGCGAATATCTGGCGCCAGGAAAAGCTCGTCGAGGATGCGCGCAAGGTCGATGCACTCGGCAAGGAACTGCATGACCGGCTGGCGACCGCGGCGAGCCACCTGAAGCGCGTCGGCGGCGGCCTGAACAGCGCGGTCGAGAATTACAACAAGTTCATCGCGAGCTTCGACGGCCGCGTGCTCGTGTCGGCACGCCGTTTCCGCGAGCTCAACGTCGATGTCGGCAACAAGGAGATCGAAGAGATCGAGCCGGTCGATGCGGTCGCACGGGCACCCGTGGGAGAGCTTCCGGCACCTGCGCCGAGCGATGACGCGGAGGCCGCCGAATAGCCCTCAATCAGCGCGCCGCAATGTAATTTGATGACCGCTACCGGTAAGCGTGAGTTGCTCGGCCGAAATGCGGTCGACAACCAATGTGCCGAGCAGCGCTGGAAACAGCGTCAGCTCGGTGTCCATTCCGCCCCCGACGCACGCCTTCTTGCTCGACATGAGCGGTCCTACGCTCAAGCTGTCGCCATCCAGCGAATAGGGACCCGAATAGCTGTTGCAGCCAGCATTGCCGCTGATCCACCCCCCGGCGAACATCATCGTCGGTTGCCTGGCCCCGGTAGCATTCTTGCCGTCGATGGAAACGATCCGCCAATTGGTGTCGGAGATGTCGACATTGGGTGCGGGACTGGCTGACGCCTTGGGAGGTCGCGCCTGGCCTGGCGACCGGGAAGGCTGAGCATTGCTGGCCGCGCAACCAGTCAGAATAGCGAGCGCCAATACCGCCATCGTCCTTCGTATGGGCAACGCCTCTCTCCGTGCCACCAGCGACACGAGCCTATCACTGGAATAGAATATCGGCCAGCCTAACGCCGCGGCAGGCGGTCGAGCACGGTATAGGCCATCACGGCCGTCGCGATCGCCGCATTCAGGCTGTCCGCCTTGCCATGCATCGGAATCTTCACGAGCAGGTCGCATTCATCGGCAAATTCCTGCGGCATGCCCTGTGCCTCGTTTCCGGTGAGCAGGAACACCGGCGCGGTATAGGCCGGATCGCGATAATCATGGTCGGTGTCGAGGCTGAGCCCGACAAGCTGACCCGGCCCCTGGCGAAGCCATGCGATGAACTCGTCTCGCGACGCTCGCGCGATCGGTACCGTGAAAAGCGCGCCCATGCTTGCGCGGACGGCCTCTACCGAGAACGGATCGGCGCAGTCGTCGACAAGGATCAGGCCGCCTGCGCCGACGGCATCGGCGGTCCTGAGAATGGTGCCGAGATTGCCGGGGTCGCGAAGTCGTTCGGCCACCAGCCAGATATCCGCCGCGCCGCGGTCGAGCCGGGGCAGTCCGGTCGGGAGTTCCTGGTAAATGCCGACCACCGCACCCGGATTATCCTTGCCCGAGAGCTTGGACAGGATATCGGCATTGGTTTGGATGGCGTCTCCGCCCGCCGCCTCGGTCGCCGCGACGAGCGCTTCGACCAGCATATGGTCGGCAGAGCCGGCGGTGAAGAACAGATATTGCGGAAGGTGGCCGGCCTCTCGCGCTTCGGTCAGAATGCGCAGGCCTTCGGCGAGGAACAACGCTTCGGTGCGGCGATGGCGCTTGTCGCGCAGCCGGCGCATCCGCTTAATGAGCGGGTTGGAAAAAGCGGTTATTTCCCTGGGCATTACGGACCGGTGTTCAGTCTTCGCCGAAGCGCCCCGCGACGAGGGCGGCGAGTTCTTCGACGGCGGTGTCGGCGCCTTCGCCGCGAGCCTTGATCGTGATCGAATCGCCCTTTGCCGCACCAAGCATCATCAGGCCCATGATCGAAGTGCCGGTCACCGACGATCCGTCCTTTTCGACGGTAATCTCGACCGACTGGGCCGATGCGATGGTCACGAACTTCGCGCTGGCGCGTGCATGAAGCCCGCGGCGGTTGACGATCTCGACAGTGCGGCTCGCTTCGCTCACGCAGCGGCCTCGCCAAGCACTTCGGATGCGACGGAGATATATTTGCGGCCCGCATCGCGCGCGGCGGCAACGGCATCTGCCACCTTCATCTTCTTTCGCGCACCGCCCAGGCGAATGAGCATCGGCAGGTTGATGCCGGCGATCACCTCTATCTTGCCCGGCGACATCAGCGAGATCGCGAGGTTCGACGGAGTTCCTCCGAACAGATCGGTCAGCAGGATCACGCCGGTCCCTTCATCAACGGACTCGATCGCCCTGGCGATGTCGCTGCGGCGTTCCTCCATATCGTCTTCGGGGCCGATGCAGATCGGTACGATCTTTTCCTGCTTGCCGACAACATGCTCCATGGCAGTGACGAATTCTTCGGCCAGACGGCCGTGTGTCACCAATACCAACCCGATCATGCGAATATGCTTCCCGTGCGTTTCAACGTTCGGCTGGCGTGCCTTCGAGCGAGTCCTGGGGCGCCGTGCCCAGATCGCGATGTCCCACCGTGGGCGAAAATCCCGCGTCGCGCAACCGTGCCGCGACGCGTTCGGCGACATGGACCGACCGATGTCTCCCTCCGGTACAGCCGAAGGCGACCGTGACATAGGATTTTCCCTCCGCACGGTAGCGGGGCAAAAGCGTCAGCAACAGCTCCTCTATCCGACCTACGGCCTCGCCATAGGCAGGGTCCTCGGCGATATAGGCGGCGACTTCGGGGTCCTGGCCCGTGCCTGGCCTGAGTTCGGGGACCCAGTGCGGATTACGCAGGAAGCGCATGTCGAACACGAGATCGGCATTGTTCGGCAGCCCGCGCGCGAAACCGAACGACATGACCGAAAGCGTAGGACTGCCAAGGCTCTCGGTCGCGAAGCTATTGCGGATGCGCTGTGCCAGATCGTTCGTCGAAAGGTTGGTGGTATCGATCAGCCGGTTGGCCCAGCGGCGCAGCGGCGCAAGCAGCTCGCGCTCGCGGATAATTCCGTCGCTGGCGGGACGATCGGCGGCAAGCGGATGGCGTCTGCGCGTTTCCGAATAGCGACGTTCGAGTTCGGCGCCGCCGCAATCGAGAAACAGCACGCCGATATCGTGTCCATGCACCTCGCGCAGCTTCTTCATGCGGCGGACGATGTCGGTGGGGTCGAAACCTCGCGTTCGCGTACCGATCCCCAGCGCGAGCGGGCGGTGGTTCCAGTCGGTCCCTTCCGGGTTGGATGTTCCGAGCAGCCGGTCGAGCAGCAATAGCGGCAATTGATCGACGACTTCCCACCCAATGTCCTCCAACGTCTTGAGGACGGTCGATTTCCCGGCCCCAGACATGCCGGTGACGAGCAGGATTTCCTTGGGATCGGCCATGGTCAGCCGGCGTCTTCGATAATCTTGGAAAGAATGAGTTCGGCCTTGATCGGAGCCGACGCTTCGAGCGCGGCGATCGGGTGAACGGGAATGGCGACGCCGGCGATCCGTCGCCCCGAACCGGGTTCGGGCAGCCGGTCGGGCCGATCCTCGATCGTCAGCATCAGGGCAACCGGGACGTCGGTCTGCGCGGTCATTTCGACGACGCCGACGCCGCGTACTTCGATCTTGCCGGTGATGCGTTCGGGGGCACTGGCGTTCAGCGCCTGACCGCTCCGCGTAACAAGCGTATAATCGTCGCTGACCAGCACCGCGCCGCGATCGATGAGGCGCAGCGCCAGATCGGACTTTCCACTGCCCGAGCGGCCCTCGATCAGCACGGCCCGGCCGTCGATCGCGACGCAGCTGGCGTGCAAGGTTTCGGACGACAGTTCGGCCATCAATGCTCCGTCTTCAATGCGCGCCCGTGGCAGGCAACCTGACCACGAACCGCGCGCCCCCGATCCGGTCTTCCCTCGATTCGACCGCGATCGTTCCTTGATGCCCTTCGACAATCGTCCGGGCAATGGCCAGTCCTAACCCCGAATGTTTGCCGAATTCTTCGCTTTCCGGCCGGACCGAGTGAAAGCGGCGAAACACCGCCTCTCGCGCTTCCTCGGGAACGCCCGGACCTTCGTCCTCGACGCGCACGACGATGGTATCGCCCTCCTGATCGGCCGAAATCACGACCAGACCACCATCCGGCGAAAATGAAATTGCATTGTCGACCAGGTTTTCGAACACGCGTTCCAGCCGCGCACCTTCGCCCATGACGACGATCGGCCCGCTTGCCTGACGGTCGAATTGCACGCGGACGCCGCGTTCGATGCCGCGCTCGCTACGCTGGGCGAGCAGGGCGTCGATCATCATGCCGATATTGACCGGCTCGAAAGCAGCTCGGCTGAGCTGTGCGTCGATCCGCGATGCGTCGGAAATGTCACCGATCAGCCGGTCCAGCCGGTGAATGTCGTCGCGCACGATGGTGAGGAGGCGTTCCTGCAATTGCGGATCGTGGACATTTGCGAGCGCATCGATCGCCGATCGCAGCGACGCGAGGGGGTTCTTGAGTTCGTGCGTCACATCGGCGGCAAAGGCTTCTGTCGCGTCGATGCGGGCGCGCAACGCCTGGCTCATGTCCGACAGCGCCCGGGCAAGCATGCCGATTTCGTCGCGGCGCGAGGGCAGGCGGGGCACCACGACCTCGCGCGCACGGCCCAGCCGCACCCGAACCGCTGCGCGGGCAAGGCGCCGCATCGGGCGGACGATGGTGCGCGCAAGGAACAGCGAAAGCAGGATCGATACCAAGGTCACGATCAGGAGCACGATGCCGAGCCGGAATCGTTCGAGCCGCACGGTCTGTGTCACGTCGCGCGCGTTCACGGTCGTCATCACCACGCCGTCGCCGCCGATCGATGCCGCGGCGGTGATGACCGGCGTCCGGTCGGGCGCGCGCCACACCGTTGCGGGCGCTCCGCGGGTCGTTCGCGCGGTGCGGACATCGGGCCAGGCAAGTCCGTTTTTCGGGGAGGTGCGGGGATAATCCGGCGCGATGGAGGCGTTGGCGACGGTATCGAATACCTCGTCGAGAAGCCGCGCCGATTGCTCCTGCCAGGTTTCGTTCGCCGGATCGCGTAGCGCGAAATTGCGCACCCCCATCGCCAGACTGTCGGCGACGAGCGCGCCGTCATGCCCATAGACCCGGATGCGCGTGCCGGTGCTCAGCGCCAGCCGGAGGATCAGCGGGCGGCGGGCATCCGGCGGCACGGTCTGCAACGCCTGCGAGATGAGCTGGACCTCGCGTCCCGACTGCGCGACCCGGTTGTCGAGCAACCGCGTGCGATAGGAGTCGAGATAGAAGAATCCGCCGGCCAGCAGCGCCAGCGCGAAGATGTTTACGGCAAGGATTCGCGGCGTGAGCGAGACACGGCCCGACCAGCGCAGCGAAAGCTCGCTTTCCTCATTCCTCCGAGAAGCGATAACCCGCCCCGTACAGCGTTTCTATCGCGTCGAATTCCGGATCGCCCTGCCGGAACTTGCGCCGAATCCGCTTGATATGACTGTCGATCGTGCGGTCGTCGACATAGATATCGTCCTGATAGGCGGCGTCCATCAACTGGTTGCGCGTCTTCACGATGCCCGGCCGCTGGGCAAGCGTTTCCAAAATCAGGAACTCGGTGACGGTCAGCGTCACATTCTCACCCTTCCAGGTGACGCGGTGGCGCGCGGGGTCCATCGTCAGCGGGCCGCGCTCGAGCGGCGGAGCAGCAGCCTCATCGCCATCCTGGCCGTCGGGCTGCGCCTGTTCGGTCCGCCGCAGGATCGCGCGTATGCGGGCAATCAGCAACCGCTGCGAAAAGGGTTTGGATATATAGTCGTCGGCACCCATCGCGAGCCCGAGCGCCTCGTCGAGCTCATCGTCCTTCGACGTCAGGAAAATTACCGGAATCGTGCTTTTTTCCCGCAAACGGCGAAGCAACTCGAGACCGTCCAGCTTCGGCATCTTGATGTCGAGGACCGCGAGGTCTGGCGGGTTTTCGACCAGCGCCTTCAACGCCGCCTCTCCATCCGAATAGACGCGGGTGAGAAATCCTTCCGCCTGAAGCGCGATGGAAACCGAAGTCAGGATGTTGCGGTCGTCATCGACGAGGGCGATGGTGTCGGTCATCGGCGTACCCGCGTTGTTCCGGTGTTTCCGCCAACTAGTCGAAAGCAACGCGAGGCTCAACCACCTCGCCACATCGCGCGGCAAATAGGTGCCGATTAAAGACAACGATGGACAATTTTTGGCGGTTTGACGCGACTTTGAGCGCGTCTTATGCGCAAATGACAAACCACAGAAAAAATGCGCACCGCAAAAAAGGTCGCGTGGGGAGAACAGAGTTGACAGAGCCGAAGTCGGGCTCGGCCCTCGGTGCCATGGGCGTCGAGACACGAGCCGCCATTTTCCGGAATTTGAATACGCCGCAACTGGTCGAACAATCGCTTGCGCGCGGCGAGGGAAAGCTCGCCAAGGACGGTCCGCTGGTCGTTTCGACCGGCAAGCACACCGGTCGTTCGGCGCAGGACAAGTTCATGGTCCGCGACGCCGAAACGGAATCGTCGGTTTGGTGGGGCAAGATCAACAAGCCGATGTCGCCGGAAGCCTTTGCCAATCTGAAGGCCGATTTCCTCGCTGCGCTGGAGGATAAGGACGCCTTGTTCGTGCAGGATCTGTACGGCGGGTCGCAGCCCGCCCACCGCGTCAATGTCCACGTCATCAACGAGCTCGCCTGGCACAGCCTGTTCATCCGCACGATGCTGGTTCGGCCCGACGCCGCAGAACTCGCGAGCTTCGACCCCGAATATACGATCATCGACCTGCCGAGCTTTCGCGCAGATCCTGAGCGCCATGGCTGCCGCTCCGAAACGGTGATCGCCGTCAATATCAGCGAAAAGCTGATCCTGATCGGCGGTACCGAATATGCCGGTGAGATGAAAAAGTCGGTGTTCGGCGTGCTCAACTATCTGCTGCCGGCAAAGGGCGTCATGCCGATGCACTGTTCGGCCAATATCGGCCCCAGGGGCGACACAGCGGTCTTTTTCGGCCTGTCGGGCACCGGCAAGACGACCTTGTCGGCCGATGCCTCGCGCACGCTGATCGGCGATGACGAACATGGCTGGTCGGACAGCGCGGTCTTCAATTTCGAAGGCGGCTGCTACGCCAAGATGATCCGGCTTTCCGAAGAGGCGGAGCCAGAGATTTTCGCAACTACGCGGCGCTTCGGCACGGTCCTGGAAAATGTCGTGATGGACGATACGACGCGCGAGCTCGATCTCGACGACAACAGCCTCGCCGAAAATACGCGCGGCGCGTACCCGATCGATTTCATCCCCAATGCTTCCGACGAGAATATGGGGCCGGTTCCGCATAATGTCGTCATGCTGACGGCCGATGCGTTCGGCGTGTTGCCACCCATCGCGCGGCTGACGCCCGAACAGGCGATGTATCACTTCCTGTCCGGGTATACCGCAAAGGTGGCGGGCACCGAGATCGGCGTCACCGAGCCGGAAGCGACGTTTTCGACCTGTTTCGGGGCGCCGTTCATGCCGCGGCACCCCTCGGTTTATGGCAATCTGCTGAAGGAGCGGATCGCCAGGGGCGGGGTCAATTGCTGGCTCGTCAACACCGGCTGGACCGGCGGGAAATATGGCGTGGGCAGCCGTATGCCGATCAAGGCGACGCGCGCGCTTCTGAATGCGGCGCTCGATGGAAGCCTGAACGATGCCGAATTCCGCACCGACCCCAATTTCGGATTCGACGTGCCGGTCAGCGTGCCGGGCGTCGATACCGCAATTCTCGATCCGCGCGGGACCTGGGACGACGAGGCGGAATATGACGCGACCGCGCTAAAGCTGGTTGAGCTGTTCGTGGAGAATTTCCGCCAGTTTGCCGATGCGGTCGATGCCGAGGTGGTCGACGCCGGTCCCCGTCAGCGCGAGACGGCCTGACCGGCATTGCTGCGACGCAGCAATTTTTTGGCGGCCGGTGGAACTGTTTCCGCCGGCCGTCTTTGTTAGGGCATGACGGACCTTATCATCGGCGGCTGGAAAGTGCCGATCCTCGTCATGGATGTCGCGATGGTCCTGCTCGCAGGGCTGGTCGCGATAATTCTCCATGTCATCGTGATGAAGATCCTGCGTCGGATCGCGCGGAGCACGGCGGGCGAGCACGATCAGGTCATCATCCGGCTGGCAGCGCGTCCGCTGCGCTGGATCATGATCGCTGTCGCTCTGGCGTTTATCCGTGACGCGCTGCACCTTTCGGACAAGCTGAACGCGATCTGGGCACAGGCGGCCGGGCTGATCGTTCCGTTGCTCGTCGGGTGGCTTGCGATCGTCATCGTGCGCGCGCTGGCGAAGATCGTCGAAATCGAATCGGATATGTCGGTCGCCGATAATTTGCGCGCGCGACGGCGGCGGACCCGTTCCGCGATCCTTACGCGCATTGCGATCCTGACGATCGGATTCGTCACGATCTGCGTGATGCTGCTGAGCATTCCCAGCGTCCGGAGCGTCGGTGTCACGCTGATGGCCTCGGCAGGGCTCGCCGCGCTTGCCGTGGGCGCAGCCGCGCAGCCTGCACTCAAGAACCTGATCGCGGGTATCCAGATGGCATTCACCGAGCCGATCCGGCTCGACGATGTCGTGATTATCGACGGGGAATGGGGAAAGATCGAAGCGATCCATCTGACCTATGTCGTGGTCGCGATCTGGGACGAGCGGCGGCTGGTCGTGCCGGTCAGCAAGTTTCTGGACGAATCCTTTCAGAATTGGACGCGCAAGACGAGCAGTCTGCTCGGTTCGGCCTTTTTCTATCTCGATCCAACCGCAGACATTTCACGCCTGCGCACCAAATATGAGGAAATCGTCAAGTCCAACTCGCGCTGGGACGGGCGCGGTTTCGTGATGCAGGTCACCGACACCAAGCCCGAAGCGATAGAAGTTCGGGTGCTGGCCACGGCCAAGGATGCACCGACCGCCTTCGATCTGCGCTGCGACATTCGCGAGGCGATGCTCGCCTTTATCCGCGACGAGATGCCGGAGGCGTTGCCGCGCAACCGCACGCGTCTGGAGCCCGGCCGCAGTATCGAGGAAGAACGCGGCACGCGCCAGGCGCGGCGCAACGGTCATTCGGAGCGCAGCGGCCTCGGCGATGTCAGCGATATGGGTGAGGACGACCCCGGCGACCCGCAGGACGCCGACGCCTGATCCTCGCCATTTGCCGGCTATGCGGTGTGCTGGGCGATATAATGTTCGATATTCTGCTCGAGCACATTCATCGGCACACCGCCGCCGGTAACGACGACATCGTTGAAGCCCTTGAAATCGAACTTGCTGCCCAGCGCCTGCTTCGTGCGGTCGCGCAAGCGGTTGATGGTCGTGTGACCGACCTTGTACCCGCAGGCCTGACCGGGCCACGAACAATAGCGGTCGACTTCGCCCGACACCTCATCGACCGTCGAACCGTTGGCGGTGGCGAACCAGTCGATCGCATGCTGTCGCGTCCAGCGCTTTGCATGCAGCCCGGTATCGACGACGAGGCGGCAGGCGCGGAACGCCAGACTTTGCAGATAGCCGAGCCGCCCGAGCGGATTGTCGTCATAGGCGCCCAGTTCATCGGCAAGCTGTTCGGCATATAGCGCCCAGCCTTCGGAATAGGCGTTGAACGCGATGAGCGAGCGGATCCGGGGCAGCTTGAACGTATATTCGCCCTGCCAGACATGGCCCGGAATCGTTTCGTGATAGGCAAGGTCGGGCAGCGAATATTTCGGCCAGATCTTGGTCGTGCGCAGATTGATCCACAGCCGTCCCGGAACCTTGCCGTCGATCGTGCCCGGCCCGCCATAGGCGCCGGGCGCGCCGGGTTCGACTTCGGGCGCCATGCGCTTCACCTCGGCATTGCCGGGCACCAGCGTATGGAAGGCGCGCGGCATCTTCGCGCGCATATCGTCGATCGATTTCTGCAACAGCGCAATGATTTCGGCGCGACCCTGGTCATTGTCGGGGAAGAGATATTTGGGGTCCTTGCCCAGCGCGGTCATCCGCTCGCCCACGCTTCCGCGGGTATAGCCTTCCTGCTTCAGAATCACGTCCATCTGCGATTGCAGATCGGCAAGCTGGTCGAGGCCCATCTGGTGAACTTCGTCCGGCGACAGCGTCGTCGTCGTACCCGCCTGAAGCGCCCAGGCATAGTATGCGTCGCCGTCGGGCAAATCCCATACGCCGGCATTGTGGTTCGCCCGGGTGCGGTGCGACTTCAGTTCGGCGATCTGGCGGTCGAGCGCCGGCGCGACCAGATCACGCGCAATCGTTGCGGCGCGGGCGCGGTAATCGCCCTTCATATCCTTGGTCCGGTCGGCGAGCGATGTGACGATGGTCCAGTCCGCAGGCTCGCCCGACCGTGCGATGGCGAGTTGCTTGAGCGCCTTGTCGAGCAGGAAGTCGGGCGCGATCACGCCTTGCGCTGCGTCGTGCTTCAGGCGCTGCGTCTCGCCATCGAGTGCGTCGGCATAGGCTTCGAGGCGCGACAGATAGGCGTCGGCATCGGCGTTGTCTTCGACAGTATGCTGGCTGTCGAGGAATTGCGGCACGTCAAGGAAGGCGCCGACATTCTGGATCACGACATAGGGCGAGTTGCGGTAGCTGCCGACCGAGACATCGCCATAAGGGAAGGAAAATCCCTTCAGCGCCAGATCGAACGAGGTCCGCGCCACCGCCACGTCGGTGCGCGTCGCATTGTCGAGCGCATCCATGTCGATCGTGTCGAGCCGCTCGACATTGTGGCGCAGATGGTCGGCAATGAGCTGTTGGCCCAGTGCAGAACGGTCGGTCAGCCGGGCCTTGAGCGGTGCGCGCGCACCCGTGTCGATGCCGAGTCCGGTGGCCTGTTCGGGAAAGTCGATCAGCATCACGTCGGCCATTTCCGACAGCATCTTTTCCGCCGCCTTGTTCGGATCGCTCTCCGCAGCGAGCAGGCGCGACGGCATGGCCGAAAGCGCGGTCCCCGCCCCGAGGGCGGCAAGAAGGGTGCGGCGGTTGGTCTGCATGAAATACTCCGGATTTTTGGAAATTTACTCGGGAAGCTGTGGCGTATCGTTGATCGGTTCGACGATCAGGATGCCCTCGCTGGCCCCGGAAACGCAAACGCGCGTGCCGACCGGGACATCGGGACCGCGCGCCGGCCATTCGCCATCGCCCACGCGAACCCGGCCGTATCCGCCCTCTATGGCGTGGGTGACGGTCACATGTTCACCGATCAGCCGCGCGATACGGTCGTTGAGACGCGGGTCGGCGCTTGGCCCGTCGTCATTGCCGTACCAGCGCCGTCCGATCAGTACGGCGACGACCGACCATGCGCCAAAGCTGATCAACTGGCCGGGCAAGCCAAGTTCGGGAAAGAGCAAGGTGAGAACGCCGGTGATGCCGGCGGCAAGCGCGACGAAGACCAGAAATACGCCCGGTATCAGCAGCTCGGCGATACCGAGCAGTGCGGCCGCGATCAGCCATAGCGCACCGGCGCCGGGTAGCCAGTCCACCGCTTCAGTCGCCCTGCTGCTCGAACGGACCGCGCCGACGGGCGGGTGGAGCCGCGGGGGGCGATATGGGAGCGGTCTTGTCGAGCGCTTCCTTGGCAAGCTCGCCGATGCCGCCAAGCGTGCCGATCAGTTGCGTGGCCTCGACCGGGAACAGGATCGTCTTGGCATTGGGCGAGGTTGCGAACTTGCCCACCGCCTCGACATATTTCTGCGCGACGAAATAGTTGATCGCCTGTGTCGAGCCCGCCTCGATCGCCTCGCTGACCGATTTGGTCGCTTTCGCCTCCGCCTCGGCGGAACGCTCGCGGGCTTCGGCGTCGCGATAGGCGGCCTCGCGCCGTCCTTCGGCCTCAAGAATCTTGGCCTGTTTCTGACCTTCGGCGCGCAGGATTTCGGACGCGCGATCACCTTCGGCATCAAGGATGTTGGCGCGCTTTTCGCGCTCCGCCTTCATCTGTCGCGCCATGGCGTCGACGATGTCGCGCGGCGGGCGAATGTCCTTGATTTCGACGCGCGTGATCTTGACGCCCCACGGCGTTGTCGCATGATCGACGACCGACAGCAGCCGCGCGTTGATCTCGTCGCGCTTCGACAGCGTTTCGTCGAGGTCCATCGACCCCATCACCGTGCGCAGGTTGGTGGTGGCGAGGTTCATCAGCGCGTTCTGAAGGTCGGAGACCTCATAAGCGGCCTTGGCGGGGTCGAGCACCTGGAAAAACACGACGCCGTCGGTAGAGATCATCGCATTGTCGCGGGTGATGATTTCCTGACCGGGAATATCGACGACCTGCTCCATCATGTTGACGCGGCGGCCGACCCGGTAAAGAAACGCCGGGTAGAAGTTGAAGCCGGGCCGGGCGACGGTCGTGAAGCGGCCGAAATGCTCGATCGTATATTCATATCCCTGGCGCACGATCTTGACGCTGGCGGCCAGATAGAAGAGCGCCAGCAGCACCAGAAAGAAAATTGCAGCCGTCGTGCCCATCCCGACTCTCCCCAAAGCACTGATTGTCCTGTTACCATAGCGAAGCCATGACCACAGTCCACGCGATAGCGCCGAGAACCGCGCTTTTTCTTCCCGCATCGAACCCGCGCGCGATCGCCAAGGCGCGAACGCTCGAAGCCGATATCATCCTGCTCGACCTCGAAGACGCCGTGCCCGCCGCGCAGAAGGAGGCGGCGAGGGATGCCGCCGTGGCGGCGGCGCAAGACGGCTTTGACGGAAAGCTGCTCGCCATCCGGGTCAATGGTGCGGAAAGCGCAGAGCATGGCGCGGACATCGCGGCGGTGGCCAACTCCGCCGCCGATTTCGCGATATTGCCCAAGGCGGAGGAGGCGGAAGGCGTGAAGAAGGTTGCCGCTGCGGTCGGCAAGCCGTTGATGGTAATGATCGAAACACCGAAAGGCGTGCTGAATGCGTCGGCGATCGCAGCGCTCGACGGCGTGACCTGCCTGATCGCCGGCACCAACGACTTGCGAAGCGAATTGCGTATCCCGGCAGCGGCGCCGCGCGACGGGCTTGCGCTTGCATTGCAGACCATCGTGCTCGCGGCGCGCGCGGGCGGGTGCTGGGCGCTCGACGGCGTTTTCAACGCGCTGGATGATGTCGAGGGACTTGAGCATGAGTGCGTTCAGGGCCGGGCGATCGGGTTTGACGGCAAGACGCTGATCCATCCGGGGCAACTTGCGGTCGCGCGCCGCGCCTTTTCGCCGACGCCCGAAGAGGTGGAGGAGGCGAGGGCGCTCGTCGCTGCCGCTTCGGACGGCGCGGAGCGGTTTCGCGACCGGATGATCGAGGCGATGCATGTGCGACAGGCACGGGCGCTGATCGATCGTATCGACACCCACTAGCGCAGCGCGCCAGCCTTGGTTACATGGGCCGCCACTATCCCCACGCGATCAGGAATTGGCGACCCCATGGAAATCCCTCTCGGCCTCACTTTCGACGATGTCTTGCTGTATCCGGCGGAATCAGAGGTGTTGCCGAGCCAGGCGGACACGCGGACACGGGTAACCAAGGGCCTTTCGCTCAACATTCCCATCCTGTCGTCGGCGATGGACACCGTTACCGAATCCGACATGGCCATCGTCATGGCGCAGCTCGGCGGCATCGGCGTGCTCCACCGCAACCTGACGGTCGAACAGCAGGTCGCGGCGGTTCGCCAGGTCAAGCGGTTCGAATCCGGGATGGTCGTCAATCCGATCACCATCACCGCCGATCGTCCGTTGTCCGACGCACAGACGCTGATGGAGCGGAACCGGATCAGCGGTATTCCGGTCACCGATCATGGCGGCAAGCTCGTGGGTATCCTGACCAACCGCGATGTACGCTTCGCCGAAAACCCGAACCAGCCCGTTTCGGAGCTGATGACGCGCGAAAATCTCGCCACCGTCTCCGCCGGGGTTTCGCAGGAAGAGGCGCGCCGGATGCTGCACCAGCGCCGGATCGAGAAACTGCTCGTCGTCGACGACGATTACCACTGCGTCGGCCTGATTACCGTCAAGGACATCGAAAAGGCGGTCACATACCCCAACGCTACGAAGGATGCGGCGGGCCGGCTGTGCGTTGCCGCCGCGACCACGGTCGGCGACAAGGGCTATGACCGCAGCGCCGCCCTGGTCGATGCCGAGGTCGATCTGGTCGTCATCGACACCGCGCACGGTCATAATCGAGAGGTCGCGAGGGCGGTCGAGCGCGTCAAGCAACTGTCCAATTCGGTGCAGGTCATTGCCGGCAATGTCGCCACGGCCGATGCCACTCGCGCGCTGATCGACGCTGGTGCCGACGGCATCAAGGTGGGGATCGGGCCGGGGTCGATCTGCACGACGCGCGTCGTTGCCGGCGTCGGTGTGCCGCAGCTTACCGCCGTGCTCGACGCGGCGGCGGAAGCGCGCCAGTCGAACGTGCCGGTGATCGCCGATGGCGGCATCCGCACCTCGGGCGACGTCGCGAAGGCGCTGGCGGCGGGTGCTTCCGCCGTGATGATCGGGTCACTGCTCGCCGGTACCGAAGAGGCGCCGGGCGAGACGTTCCTGTATCAGGGGCGTGCGTACAAGAGCTATCGCGGCATGGGCAGCGTCAGCGCGATGGCGAAGGGGTCGGCCGACCGCTACTTCCAGCAGGACATCAAGGATCAGCTCAAGCTCGTTCCCGAAGGGATCGAGGGACAGGTGCCGTTCAAGGGGGCCGCGCGCGACGTCATCCACCAGCTCGTCGGAGGCGTGAAGGCGGCGATGGGCTATACCGGTTCGAAAACGCTCGCCGAGCTTCGCGAACGCGCCCGCTTCGTGCGGATCACCAATGCCGGGCTGCGCGAAAGCCATGTCCACGACGTGGCGATCACCCGCGAGGCGCCGAACTACCCGACCCGGTGACCGAATGACGCCAGCCGCACGGACGCAGGCGGGGATCGAGATCCTCGACAAGATCATCAAGGCCGCGCGCGACCAGGGCGCGGCGGCCGATACGATCATCGCACGCTATTTCGCCAGCCGTCGCTACGCCGGATCGCAAGATCGCCGGGCGATCCGGTCGCTGGTCTATGACGCGGTGCGGTTGCTCGGCGACTGTCCGGAAAACGGCCGTGCCGCTATGCTGGCGCTTGCCCGGCGGCGGCCCGACCTGCTCGAACATTTCGGCGCCGAACGCTATGGTCCGTCGACGATCGCCGCAGAGGAAACACCCGCCGAAGAGGGACGCGCCCCCACCTGGATGGCCGATCCGTTGCAGGAATCGAACATCGGTGAGTGGGACCAGACTTCGCTGCTGGCGCGTGCGCCGCTCGACATCCGCGTCAATCCGCTCCGGGCGACGATCGAAGAGGTCGAACGCGAGCTAGAGGATGCCGAGAGGCTCCACCACGCGCCGATGGGGTTGCGGCTACCGCCCGACACGATGCTCGACAAGCATCCGCTGTACCGCAAGGGCGCGTTCGAGATTCAGGACGCCGGAAGCCAGATCGTCTCGCTGGCGGCTGGCGCTGCTCCCGGGATGACGGTCGTCGACCTGTGCGCCGGCGGCGGTGGCAAGACGCTCGCACTGGCGGCGCTGATGGCCAATCGCGGGCGTATCGTAGCAAGCGATTCGGACCGTGGGCGGCTGCGCAAGCTCGAACCACGCGCCAATCGGGCAGGCGTTTCGATCGCCGAGACGCGGTTGCTCAATCCGGGCGAGGAACGCGATCAGCTCGCCGATCTCGCGTCCGCGGCCGATATAGTGCTGGTCGATGCGCCCTGTTCGGGAACCGGGACATGGCGTCGCAACCCCGAAGCGCGGTGGCGGCTGACGCCCGGACGGATCGAGAATTTCGTGTCGCTGCAGGAAAGGCTGATCGAGGTCGGTGCGGAGCTTGTGAAGCCCGGTGGTGCGCTGGTCTATATCGTGTGTTCGTTGCTCGACGATGAGGGCACCAAGCAGGTCGAGGCGTTTCTGGAACGCCACCCCGACTGGACGGCGGAAAAGCCCGAACTGCCGGCGGGCACGGATCGCGGCGGGGGCGTTCGTCTGACGCCGGCGAAGGATTCCACCGACGGCTTTTTTGTCGCGAAGCTGGTGCGCCCGTGCTAGCGCTGGGCGCGCGTAATCTATCGGAGACGATCATGCGGTTTACCGCCATTTCGGCTGCTATTGCCCTGACGTTGGTCAGCGTATCGACCTCGCTCTACGGCCAGCGGCCCGACAACCAGATCGACGCGCGTTCGGTCGCCCTGGTGAAGAAGGGCGAGGCCGCACAGGCCGCCGGCAAGCTGGAAGCGGCGAACGACAATTACGAAACCGCGCTTGCCGTCGATCCGCGCAACCGTGCTGCCTTTGTCGCGCTGGGCGGCGTGGCGCACGCACAGGGACTGAACGGCAAGGCGATCCGTTTCTACCGCGAAGCGCTCAAGCTCGACCCGAACGACGTTACCGCGCTGCGCGGTCAGGGCGAAGCGATGGTTGCCAAGGGCGCGGTTACCAAGGCTGAAGAGAATCTCGCGAAGATCAAGAAAATCTGCGGCAGCAAGGGGTGCGGCGCCGCCGATCAGCTCGCCGCGGTCATCGCCAAAGGGCCGCCCGCGAACGTTGTCGCCGAACAGACGGTGAAGCCCGAGCCGACGTCGGAAGACAAGAACTGACGATCAGCCGCTCAGACAGCGTGCGATCGAAAGAAATTCGGAGATAGAGAGCGTTTCGGGCCGCCGCGTCGGATCGATCCCGATAGCGGCCAGCGCGTCGAGCGCACCGGGCAGTGCTTTCAGGCTCTGGCGCAGCATCTTGCGCCGCTGCCCGAACGCGGTCGCGGTCAATCTCTCCAGCATGGCGGGATCAATGCCGTCAGGCATCACCCCCGGCGTGATATGAACGACGGCCGACATGACCTTGGGCGGCGGCGTGAAGGCGGAACGGTGTACCGGCATCGCGATCCGCGCGCTCGTCCGCCACTGCGCCAGAACGGCCAGTCGCCCATAATGGTCGCTGCCGGGTCGTGCGACGATCCGTTCGGCGACCTCGCGCTGGAACATCAGCGTCAGGCTTTCCCACCATGGTTCCCAGGCGCTCGACAGCCATCCGACGAGGAGCGCGGTACCGACGTTATAGGGCAGGTTGGCGACGATATGCGGCCGCTGCGAAAAGAGCGAAGGGGCGTCGATGTCGAGCGCGTCGCCTTCTATCAGGCGCAGCTTGCCAGGATAGGCGGCTGAGAGCTCCTGAAGGGCCGGAATGCAGCGGGTGTCGCGCTCTATGGCGGTGACGTTCGCGCCGGCAGCGAGCAGCGCACGCGTCAATCCGCCGGGTCCGGGGCCGATTTCGAGGACATCGCGATCGCGCAGATCGCCCGGCACGGCAGCTATCCGCGCGAGCAGTTGCGAATCGAACAGGAAATTCTGGCCCAGCGACTTCTTTGCCGCGAGGTCATAGCGGCGAATGACGTCGCGCAGCGGAGGAAGATCGGGCGCCCCGGGCGCGTTCATTTGTCGCGGCAGCCCGCGGCATATTCCTCTCGCAACTGGGCAGCGCTCGCCGCCAGTCGGATCGCGGCGATCATTGCCCCCGGCTCGGCTTCGTCGGTTCCGGCAATGCCGAAGGCGGTGCCATGGTCGGGCGAGGTGCGGACGATGGGCAGGCCGAGCGTGATGTTGACGCCTTCATCGAAATGGAGCGTCTTGATCGGGATAAGCGCCTGGTCGTGATAAAGGCACAAGACGGCATCGAAGGTTGAACGCGCCCGCGCATGAAACATCGTGTCGGCGGCAAAGGGCCCGGTTGCGTCGATGCCCTCGGCACGAAGGATCTCGATCGCGGGGATCAGATAGTCGATTTCCTCGGTCCCGATCGCGCCATTCTCACCCGCATGCGGATTGAACCCGGCGAATGCGAGGCGCGGCTTGTCGATGCCGAAATTGCGTTGCAGGCCGCGTGCGGTTGCCCGGCCCTTGGCGACGATCAACTCGACCGATAGCGTCGATGCGACGTCGGCCAGCGGCATGTGCGTGGTCACGGGCACGACGCGCAGCGTGGGGCCGGCAAGCATCATCACCGCATTGTCGCGCGAAACACCGCACCGTTCGGCAACGAATTCGGTCTGCCCGGGGTGGGTGAAGCCGATGTCGTAGAGACGGTGTTTCGCGACAGGGCCGGTGACGAGCGCACCCGCGGCATGCGACCGCGTCAACCCGACAGCAAGCTCGAGCGACTGCAGCGCGCACCGCGCGCCGTCACGGTCGGGATTACCCGGACGAATCTCGCTCGAACTGTCGACCGGCAATACGGGGATCGCCTCATCGAATACCGAGGCGGCCTGTTCCGGACTGTCGATCCTCCGGACAGGCGTATCCGCAACTGCCGAAATCGCGCGCGTGTCGCCAATCGCGAAGAACGGCGCGAGCGAATGAAGCTCGCGCGCCGTCCACGATTTGGCGATGATCTCAGGACCGATCCCGGCGGGATCGCCCATTGCGATCGCCAGCGGCCGAACCATCGCTTACCTCCTCTCAGCGATATTCGATGATCGCGTCGCGCCGAAGGTCGCGCAGCATTCGGTCGGCGCGAAGATTGACGCGCTGCTGCTCGAGGTTCGACTGGATCTGGTCTGCCGAGGGCAGCGATGCGCTCTTGGGATCGTCGCGGCCGCACATCACCAGGACACGCACGCCCTGGTCGGGTGAGCCGAACGGCGGCGTGGCCTGACCGACCTTCAGCTTGAGCATGATTTCCTGAAGCTGTGGCGGCAGATCGCGAATCCGGATCTGATCGTTGTCGACGACCTCCGCATTCAGCTTCGCGGCGGCGTTCGACACGTCGCCGCAGCCCTGCATCGACTGGGTGACCTTCCCGAACTCGGCAGCCTTGGCCTGCGCCTGCGCTTCGGTCGTGCCCTTGGGGAAGTTGATCGTCAACTGGCGCAGGCTGAGGCGCGCGTCGCGCGGATCGGCGGTCAGAACCTGACGGCTGTCGACCAGATAGAGGATCGAGAATCCGCCGGGAATCTGGATCGGCCCGGCAACCTGCCCGATCTGCATCGAGCCCGCGGCCTCTGCGAGCTGCTGCGGCAGCATGGCGGGGCGGACCCAACCGAGATCGCCATTCTTGGCGCGCGTCGTCGCCTCGGAATAGGTGCGGGCGAAATATTCGAACGGCGCGCCCTGCTTCATCTGCTGGATCATCTTCTGACCCTCGGCATAGACCTGCTGTTCGTTCGACGGATTGGCCGAGAGGTAGATTTCCTTGAGGTGATATTCCTCGGTGCCCTTCGAAGCCTCCATCCGCTTCAGGATCGCCTGAACTTCCTCGTCGCCAACATTGACGAAGGGTTCGACCTGCTGGCGAAGGAGCCGGCCCCAGGCGAGCTCGCCTTCAATCTGCCGCCGCAGCGAAGCCACCGAAGAACCGGACTTCTGAAGAAAGTCGGTGAGTTCATCGGGGGTCTTGTTGAACCGCTTGGCAAGGCGGGCATAGGCCTGGTCGATTTCCCCCTTCGACACCGTGATGTCGTGCGCCTTGGCCGCCTGAATCTCGAGCGTTTCGTCGATCAGCGAGCGCAGGATCTGCAAGCGAAGCTGCTGGCGCTGTTCTTCGCTGGTGACGGTAATGTTGTTGAGCGCCGCGACCATCGCCAGACGGCGATCGACATCGGTGCCGGTGATGACCGCATTGTTGACGATCGCGGTGGGCTTGCGAACATTGGGGTCGGTCTTGCCGAACACCTGCAGATTGTCGGGCAGGTCTAGATTCGCCGCCGGCGTCGCATCGTCCGGAACCGTCTGCGCGACCAGCGCCGTCGTGGCGAGCAGCCCCCCGGCAATCGCGGCAACCGAACCCAATCGCGTCAGTTTCGAAATCTTCATAGTCAGCAAAATCACAAACCTTTTTCGTGCGGCGCCGGAGCGCGTGACGGCGGTCTATCGCAAAATCCGCCTGAACGCCCGCTTAGCGGCCGAGATTCTTGAACGCCAATGTCAGCAGATAGCTATTTCCCCGCCGAGCATCCCCGGTGTCTTCATAGTCGCGCTTCCACGTGAGGCCAAGCTTTAGGCAGTCATCCTCATATGCAATGCCAAGACGGTGACGGATCGGCGTGAAACCGTCGGATAGCGAAAGCACGTCTTCGCTGCGGTCGGTAAGGTCGACCGTCGCCGATCCGAACACCGACCAGAAATTGGTGAACTGCACGCGCCCACCGACGCGCGCCTCTTCACGATCGCGCAGGTCCTCCAGCGAAGGATCGATATTGCGGTTGAGCCGCAGATAACCGAGCATCACATAGGTCTTGCGCGATCCGATCGTGGCGTCGATTTCGTTCCGGCGCACCGCGAGACCGTCCTTGTCGAGCCGGTAGCGGTGGATGACCGAGACGAAATCGCGGTAGCGAAGCTCGGTCCTGCCGACGATATCGGAAAAGCGATCGGTCAGCCCGGTTCCCTGCGGAAAGATGGTCGGTCGTGTCGACAGGCGATAGCTTTGCCCCACCGTCGCGTTCAGCTCGAATCCCGGCAGGCTGACCGCCCAATCGACGCCGTAGGTGAAGCGGGTCGAATCCTCGAACCGGTCATATCCGGGAAACCGGTTGAGCGCGAACAGGTTCGAATCCTCGAGATCGACCGCGCGGGCGTCTTCGTTGGGGATGTCCATGTTGTTGACCTTCGGCGATGCGACGATCTGGAATCGCGGCGTGATGCGCTGCGTCCCGTTCATGAACTTGCCGATGAACGGCCATTTTACGTCGAGCGCGAGCGCACCGATCGCGCGTGCATGGACCCCGTCTTCACCACGATAACTCGGCACCGTGGTGAGAAGCGTATTGTTGGCATGATAGACATCGCCGCGGGCATAGGCGGTGAGCGTGACCTCCTGACCCATTGTGGTCACGCGGCGCAGGCTCCAGCGTGCGGAAGCGAACGCGCGCTGCGTGTCCTGGCCCTCGGTTCTCGAAATGCCGAGCGTATTGAGGTGCAGCAGCACGTTGCCGCCCAGCAGCGCATTGGCGAAACGATGGCGATAATCGATCTCGGGCAGCGCGATCGGCTGCATCGACTGGCTTTCTCCCGCGCGCAGCGTCTGAACGTACCAGCCCTGAACCGAGAGATAGCTGTCGCGGTCGATCCGTTCTACATTCAGATTATTGCGGAGCCGGTCGTCGCGCGAAATGTCGTAGCGGCGCAGAAAGGTATCGTCCGACGTGAGCCGGACGGAGCCGCTGACGCTCCATTTCGGCGTGAACTGGTACCGCCCGACGGCGTCGATATAGCCGCGAAAGTCGTTCTGGCTGTTGGCCGGCGTGGCGCTGGTCAACAGGTCGTCGCTGCGCCGGCTATAGGTTCCGTACCCCGTCACGCGGAACGCGCCGATTTCGTTCAGTTCGCGGTATTCGGCCTCCAGCATCGGCAGCGCGCTGGTGAAGATATGCGGTGTGACCGTCAGGTCGCGGTTCGGGGCGAGGCTGAAGAAATAGGGCAGCGCGGCTTCGAACCCGTTGACCCGGTCGTACCGGACATCGGGCGCGAGCAATCCGCTATCGCTGGTATCGCCCACCGGATGCGAAAAGGCGGGCAGGGGGATCGGCAGGCCGAACACTTCCAGGCTGGCGCCGCTATAGCGGATGCGCTGCTTTACCGGGTCGTACACGACCTTGGCCGCGGTAATCTTCCATGACGGTTTTTTGGGGCAGCCCTTCGAATCGGTGACCGAGCAGGGCGTGTAGGCCGCGTCCTCGACGCGGATCGTGCCGTCTTCGTTGCGCGTGCCCTGCCTTGCGGCGATGCGTCCGCCCTGTTCAAGGACGACCAGCATGTTTTCGACCATGCCGTCGCGCAGCGAGTCGGTCAGCTCGATCCGGTCGCCATAGGCGGTGTCGCCCTGCGGGTTGGTGACGGCGATATTGCCGGTCGCGACGATCTGGCCGGTCTTGCGGTTCCACACGACCTTGTCCGCGCGCAGACGGTCGCCGCGCCGATACAGCCGCACATCCCCGCTGACCGTGACGATATCGGCCTTGCTGTCATATTCGAACGTATCGGCGCTGAACTGAATCTGCTCGCTGTCGGTGGGCAGCGGGTCCTGCGAGGGAGGAGGCGCTTCGACCGAACGGTCTTGCAGATCCTGCGCATGGGCCGCCGTTGCCGCGCACAGCGACAGCGACAGCGACAGCGCGCCGGAAAGCAACAGGGCCTTGCGCGTCACGACTGGAACAACTCCCCTTGGTCCGCGGTTGCGGTCAAAGCCGGCCCTATCGCACTAGCAGGGCGATCCCGCAATCTCACGAAGCAGGCTTTGCCGTTTCGCGTTCACTTCCCTACATCGGGCGCCTGTGCAAGCAACCAAAGCGAAAAGACAAGGAAATACGTCCGCATGCAAATCCAGTTCGCCGCCAATCGCCCCAGCGATGCTTCCGTCGTCATATTCCCGGTTCCCAAAGGCGGTCTTGCCGGAAAGGACCTGAGTGCATTTGGCGAAACCGCGGGAAAGCTGCTCGGCAACGCTGCAAAGGCCAGCCGTTTCGAGGGCGATGCCGGCACGCTGGTAGAGGTGTTTACCGATGGCAGCGACGCGGTATCGCAATATGCGCTGGTCGGTATCGGCAGCGGAACCGAGCGTGACCTGGAACGTGCCGGCGGTGCCGTCGCGGCTAAATATCTTGCCTCGGGCGCGGCCTCCATCGCGGTCGATATGGCGGGTCATGCCGATGTCGACGCGACCGGCACCGCGCGGTTCGCAGCAGCCGCGGCGCAGCGCGCATGGCGTTATGACATCTATCGCACCACGATGGCCGATCGACAGAAGCCGACGCTGAAGACGCTGACCGTCGTAGGAGCCCCGCAGGGCACGGAAGCGGCGTGGCAGGCGGCGAATGCCGTGACCCAGGGCATGGAGCTGACGCGTGAACTCGTCACCGAACCGGCCAACGTTCTGTACCCGGAAAGCTTCGTCGAGCGCGCCGAAAAGCTGAAGGAAGCCGGGATCGAGGTCGAGGCGCTCGACGAGAAGCAGATGCGCGAACTCGGCATGCTTGCGCTGCTCGGCGTGGCGCAGGGATCGCGCCGCGCACCGCGACTGCTGGTCATGCGGTGGAAGGGCAATCCCGACAGCGACAAGTTCGACCTCGCGCTCGTCGGCAAGGGCGTGACGTTCGATTCGGGCGGCATTTCGCTGAAGCCCGGCGCCGGCATGGAAGACATGAAATGGGACATGGGCGGTGCCGGTGCCGTAACCGGCACGATGAAGGCGCTGGCGCTGCGCAAGGCGAAGGCGAACGTCATCGGCGTGTGCGGGCTGGTCGAAAACATGCCCGACGGCAACGCACAGCGGCCCGGCGACGTCGTGAAGTCGATGTCGGGTCAGACGATCGAGGTCATCAATACCGATGCCGAAGGACGCCTCGTGCTGTGCGATGCACTGTGCTGGGTGCAGAAGAACTATTCGCCCCAAACGATCATCGATCTCGCCACGCTGACGGGCGCGATGATCATCGCGCTCGGCCACGACCATGCCGGTGTGTTTTCGAACGACGATGCGCTAGCCGACCAGCTGCTCGAGGCGGGGCAGGCGTCGGGGGACAAGCTGTGGCGGCTTCCGGTCAATGCGACCTATGACAAGCTGCTCGACAGCCAGATCGCCGACATGAAGAATGTCGGCCCGCGTGCGGCGGGTTCGATCACCGCGGCGCAGTTCCTGCAGCGCTTCATCAACGACGGCGTGCGCTGGGCGCATCTCGACATCGCCGGCATGGCATGGTCGGACAAGCCCGGTCCGAACTACGACAAGGGCGCGACGGGCTTTGGCGTGCGCGTTCTCGACCGGTTCGTCTCGGACAATTTCGAGAAGTGATGGACGGGTGCAGGTCGATTTCTATCACCTGACCCTGATGCCGCTCGACCGCGCGCTGCCGCGTATTGCGGAGCGCGTGGTCGAAGGCGGCGGCCGGCTGCTGATCGTCAGCGAAAGCGAAACGCAGCGCGGCCTGCTCGACAAGCTCTTATGGTCCTATGCCGCCGACAGCTTCCTGCCGCATGCGCAGGCGGGGGCGGGCAGCGACACGGTCCAGCCGGTACTGATCGCTGGCGAAGCATCGGCAGGAAACGAGGCGCGGAACATCGCGCTTGTCGACGGCGTGTGGCGCGACGACGCGCTCGGTTTCGACCGCGTGTTTCACTTCTTCGACGAGGAACGCATCGTCGAGGCGCGACAGGCTTGGAAATCGCTTGCGGAGCGGGAGGGTGTCGAGCGGCGCTACTGGAAGCAGAACGAGCAGGGGCGCTGGGAGCAGGCGGCCTGACGCCGCTTGCATCAGCGGGCAAGCGCGACTAGGGAACCGCCACCTTTCATTCACAATCAAATTACAGGAGCCGCACGGCCATGGCCGCGAACCGGACCTTTTCGATCATCAAGCCCGATGCCACCCGCCGCAACCTGACCGGTGCGGTCACCAAGATGCTGGAAGACGCCGGCCTGCGCGTCGTCGCTTCCAAGCGCATCAAGATGACCCGCGAGCAGGCGGAAGGCTTTTACGCCGTCCACAAGGAGCGTCCCTTCTTCGACGATCTGGTTGCGTTCATGACATCCGGTCCCGTCGTCGTTCAGGTTCTCGAGGGCGAGGATGCGGTAAAGCGCAACCGCGACATCATGGGCGCGACGAACCCGGAAAATGCCGAGGAAGGCACGATCCGGAAGACCTACGCCGAATCGATCGAAGCCAATTCGGTCCATGGTTCGGATTCGGATGAAAATGCCGCGACCGAGATCGCGTTCTTCTTCAAGCCCGAAGAAATTGTCGGCTGATCCTTCTGTCCGATTGCGACGCGCGGAGGCGGGGGACGCCGCCGCGCTGTCGCTGGTCGCATCGGCGACCTTTCTCGATGCGTTTGCCGGAATCCTGGACGGCAGCGACATCGTGGCGCACTGCGCGGCGAACAATTCGCAGCTGGCCTTTGATGCCTGGTTCACCGACCCCGGCAGCGTCGTGACGCTGGCTGAGGCCGGGCAGGGGCACGCTCCGGTCGGCTATTCGGTGCTGACGACGCCCGACCTTCCCATCACGACCAGCGCTGCGGACATCGAGCTGAAGCGCATTTATGTCCTGTCGCGCCTCCATGGCTCGGGAACGGGCCGGGCGTTGATGGAGCGCGCGCTGGACGATGCGCGGGCGTTGGGGCGCGGTCGCGTCCTGCTGGGCGTATATGGCGAAAACCACCGCGCCCGCACCTTTTACGAACGCCATGGGTTCGAGCTTGCCGGCGAACGGCGATTTCTGGTCGGAAAGACCTGGCACGAAGATGTGGTGTACGCCCGCGCGCTGTAAGACGCCGTCCGCTCGCTATTTCTTGAGCGCTTCGAGCCGCTTGCGCTCCGCCTTCCACAAAGTGTCGAGCCGTTTTCCGGCGTCACCATGGACGCGCTGGCGCAAGACGACCCCGCGCAATTTCAGATCGCGTCCGCGCAGGATTCGGCCTTCGGTGGTGAACACCACGTCGTAGATCGCCTTGTCCGTCCGATGCTGGTCGCCGTCCCAATACGACGCGGTGATTGCGACCGGCAGCCGCCCCTCGACCGCGTCGGGACCGCCATCGGTGATCGCAAGCAGCTTGTTTTCGAACCAGCCCGCCTTGATCTCCGGCTGGACGAGCGCCTGCTGTACGGGCAGGCCCAGCGAGGGCGGGAAGCGCACGTCGATGCTCTGCACACCGTGATCGGCCATATCGCGCAGGACCAATATGTCGCCGCCGCTTTTCGATGTGCCGTTGAACGATACCAGCGCCTGTTCGCGTTCGGCGATCTGCTTCGCCTTCGCCTCGCGCGCCGCTTCGTCGGTGCGCGCATCTTCCTGGCTGTGGCGCATGGCCACATTGTTCCAGAGCGTCAAACCGGAGATCAGCAGGCCGATGACGGCAAGAATTTCGCCAAGCGTCAGCCAGCGCCGCCAGCGAGGACGCTCTGTCGGCGGGGTTTCGTCGCTCACCGGCCGCCCGCCTCCAGCAGCCGCGCGGGCGCCACGAGTTCCCAGCTGATCGCCACGCGGTCGGAGACGCGGTCCCAATCGATCTCGTCGCGATCGAGCCGCATTCCGACCCAGCCCGAGGGACCGAAATAGGGCGGCCGGTAATAGCAGTCGGGATCGATCTCGATCAGCGTTTCCTGCTCTTCCTGCCCACTCGTCTTGACGATCAGCGCGGTTACGCCGTCGCCATGATGGTCGTTCCAGAAATAGGCGAACATCTTGCCCTTATCGATGTGGAAGGCGGGCATGCCGTGCGACAGCTTCTCGCGCGCCTCGGGTAGCGCGAGGCAGACGTCGCGCACGCGGGCGAGCGTTGCTTCGGTGGTCATCGCGTCACGAACTCCGCCAGCACCTTCGGATAGAGGCGATGTTCCTCCTCCAATACGCGCGCGGCAAGCGTTTCCGGCGTATCGTCGCGATGTATCTGCACCTCTGCCTGTCCAAGCACCGCTCCGCCGTCGAGTTCCTCGGTTACGATATGGACCGACGCTCCGGCCTTCGTATCGCCGGCAGCGATGGCGCGCGCATGGGTATCGAGACCCTTATATTTGGGCAGCAGCGACGGGTGGATGTTGACGATGCGCCCTCGCCACCGCGCAACGAATGCGTCGGAAAGTAAGCGCATATAGCCGGCAAGCGCGATCGTCTGAACGCGCGCCTCGCGAAGAGCGGCGTCGATCGCAGCTTCATACTCGGCCTTCGCCATGCCCTTGGGCGACTTCGCAAAGGTGGCGATCCCGTTGTCGGCGGCCCATGCCAGTCCGGGCGCGGCAGGCTTGTCGCTCGCCACGAGCACGACCTCATACGGGCAATCGGATGATCGCGACGCTTCGACGAGCGCCGCCATATTCGATCCGCGGCCCGAGATCAGGATGCCGACGTGGTGCTTAGCCATGGTGCCTCGCGGACCAGTCCGCCTTGGCGCTCCACGTTCCGGCGCTGCCGCGCACGGTGCACCCCTTGTCGCCGCTTTCGACCTTGCCGATCGCGAAGACGGTTTCGCCCGCGTCGCGCAGTTCGGCGGCGATCGCTTCGAATTCGTCTGCCGCGACGATCACCGCCATGCCGACACCGCAGTTGAAGGTACGGGCAAATTCCTCCGGCTCGATCGCACCCTGCGCCTGTAGGAACGCCATGAGACGTGGCTGATCCCACCGGTCGGCGTCGACCGTCGCGTGGCAACCCTTCGGTAGCACGCGCGGGATATTCTCGAGCAGCCCGCCGCCGGTAATGTGTGCAAGGCCATGGATGCGCTTGTCACGCAACAGCGGCAGCAGCGACTTCACATAGATGCGGGTCGGGGCCATCAGCGCGTCGATCATCGACCGGTCCTGATCGAACGGGGCGGGGCCATCGAGCTGCCAACCCTTGTCCGCCGCCAGCTTGCGGACGAGCGAGTATCCGTTCGAATGCACGCCCGAAGAGGCGAGGCCCAGGATCACGTCGCCCGCCGACACCTGAGATCCGTCGAGCAGGGCATCACGCTCGACCGCGCCGACGCAAAAGCCGGCGAGATCGTAATCGTCATCGGCATACATGCCGGGCATTTCCGCCGTTTCGCCACCGATCAGCGCACAGCCCGCTTGTTTGCAGCCTTCGGCGATCGAGGCCACCACACGCTCTGCAACCGCGTTGTCGAGCTTGCCGCTCGCATAATAGTCGAGGAAGAACAGGGGCTCGGCGCCTTGCACGATCAGATCGTTGGCGCACATCGCAACAAGGTCGATCCCGACTCCGTCATGATGGTTGTGCTGGATGGCGAGCTTCAGCTTCGTGCCGACCCCGTCATTGGCAGCAACCAGCAGCGGATCCTTGAACCCGGCGGCCCTGGGATCGAAAACGCCGCCGAATCCGCCCAGATCGGCATCGGCGCCGGGACGCCGGGTCGCACGGGCAAGCGGGCCGATCGCGCGGACCAGCGCGTTGCCTGCTTCGATCGAAACGCCGGCATCGGCGTAGCTGTAAGGGCTTTCCTGCCCGGTTTCGTCGCTCATGCCTTCGCCACTAGCCAGAACGCGCTTGGATTTCCACGCCCGCTTCGCCAAAAGAGGCGCGCATGACGATATCGCGTACCTCTTTAGCCCTGATCGCCGGGCTGGCCCTCGCATTTCCGGTCGGTAGCGCCCTGTTCGCGCAGAGCGAGGCGGATGGCGGCTATACCGCCGCCGACAACTCGGGAAGCTTCGAGGTCAACGGCATCCATGTCGACGTTACCGGCAAGACGTCCGAGGACGCGCGCGAGGCGGGATGGCGAATCGCGCAGCGCAAAGGCTGGTCGATGCTGTCGAAGCGGCTGACCGGGCATGACGGGTCGCTGTCCGATTCGGCGCTCGATTCGCTGGTCAGCGCGATCGTCATCGACAAGGAGGAAATCGGCCCCAACCGCTACATCGCCGATCTGGGCGTAACCTTCAGCCGCGCCCGTGCCGGGTCGATCCTGGGTGTCGCCACGCAGGTGACCCGTTCGGCGCCGATGCTGATCGTGCCCGTCCAGTGGTCGGGCGGCGTCGGGACGACACTCGAACGCGACACGGCCTGGCAGGACGCGTGGAGCCGGTTCCGCAGCGGCGGCAGCAGCATCGACTATCTGCGCCCGGCGGGAACGGGCCCCGATCCGCTGCTGATCAATGCCGGCCAGGTATCGCGGCGCGGACGCGGCTGGTGGCGCACGGTATTGCGGCAATATGGCGCGTCCGACGTGCTGATCCCGCAGGTCAGGATCATGCGTGAATGGCCGGGCGGCCCCATCATCGCCACCTTCACCGCGGGACACGGCCCCGACAACACCCGAATCACCCAATTTTCGCTGCGCGTCGAAAATGGCGATGCGCTCGACGCGCTGCTCGACGAGGGCGTAAAGCGGATCAACGCCGCCTATGAAAAGGCGTTGAACGATGGCGCGCTGCGCGTCGATCCGCTGCTGACCTATCGTCCCCCACAAGAAGAACAACAACAGCCCGACGAAGCCGATCAGTCGCCCGAGGTGACCGAAACGCCGACACCGAGCGCGCCGTCGACGCCGGCCGCCAACAGCCTGTCGGTGAATATCCAGTTCGATTCGCCCTCGGCCGGATCGGTCACCAGCGCCGAAGCCGTTCTGCGCGGTATTCCGGGCGTCAGTTCCGCAGTTACGACCAGCCTCGCGCTGGGCGGAGTTTCGGTGATGCAGGTATCGTATCAGGGCAGCGTCCAGGCGCTGCGCTCGGCGCTCGAATCGCGCGGCTATCAGGTCAGCCAGGGCGGCAACACACTTCGCATCAGTCGTCCCTCGGCGCCTTCGGGCGGCGGCCAGCCGAGCAACGCTGCAGGCGGATGAGACAGGCCGAACTCCCGCTCGGCTGGCCCGCCGACGCGAGCGAGGACGAATTCCTGATCGGCGAAGCCAATGCACGGGCAGTCCGAATGCTTGAACACCGCGCGTCATGGCCGGTCATGGCGGCGATCATCACCGGACCGCGAAAATCGGGGCGGAGCCTGCTGGCGCGCATTTTCGCGACACGCAGCGGCGGCACGCTTGTCGACGATGCGCAGGACTATGACGAAACCGAGTTGTTTCACGCCTGGAACCGCGCACAGGCCGAACGCAAGCCGCTGCTGATGGTCGCCGACGCCGTACCGCCCGAATGGGAGGTGCAGCTTCCCGATCTGCGCTCGCGCCTCGCCGCGACCCCGGTATTACGGATCGATCCGCCCGACGATGCGCTGATGGCGGCGTTGCTCGAGAGATTGTTCGAACGACGGCACATTCTGGCGCGGCCCGATGTGGTGCAATGGCTCGCACGCAGGATCGAGCGGAGCTATGTTGCGGTGCTGCGCGTGGTCGACGCGATCGAGGACGGGATCGAAGGGCGCCGCGGACGGAAACTGACGATTCCCGTCGCCAAAGAGGTGCTGGGCGGCAGTCCCCTGCTTTGCGAACCGATAGAGGATGAGGAGCGATGAGCCAGAGCGGTACGGCACAGATCGAGGAACCCTCGGCACGCGACGAGGAAAGCCAGGACGATGGGCGCAGGCTGTTCAATCGCGAGCTTTCGTGGCTGGCGTTCAATCGCCGCGTTCTCGAAGAAGCCTGCAATCCCGCACATCCGCTGCTCGAACGGTTACGCTTTCTGTCGATCTCTGCATCGAACCTCGACGAATTCTTCATGGTGCGCGTCGCCGGGCTGAAGGGTCAGCAGGTACAGGGTGTCGAACAGCGCTCGGCCGACGGCCTGACGCCCAGCCAGCAGCTTGCGGCGATCGTCGAACAGGCCAGCGAGCTGGTCGATGACCAGCAGGCGATCTGGCGCGAACTTCATGCAGAACTCGCCGAGGTGGAAATCGATGTCATAGACGCCGAATCGATCGGTGCCGCGGCGGCGGAGGATCTGGAGCTCCACTTCCGCGAGCAGATATTTCCGATCCTGACGCCGCAGGCGCTCGACCCCGCGCATCCCTTTCCGTTTATCCCGAACAAGGGTTTGTCGGTAATTCTCGATCTCGTCCGCGAATCGGACGAAGCGCCCGTCCGCGAACTGGTGCTGCTTCCCGCAACGACTCCGCGCTTTGTCCGGCTTCCCGGCGACCGTGCCCGTTATGTGGCGGTGGAAACGCTCATCAAGCGATTCTCGTCGCTGCTGTTTCCCGGTTACCGGGTGAAGTCGGCAGCAGCGTTCCGCATCCTGCGCGACAGCGATATCGAGATCGAGGAAGAGGCCGAGGACCTCGTTCTCTATTTCCGCAGCGCGATCAAGCGCCGCCGCCGGGGGCGCGTCATCCGGCTGGAAATGGAAACCGATATGAGCCCCGAGCTGGAGGCGGTGCTTCAGGAAGAGTTGGGCGGTATCGAGGCCACGCTGACCGAAACCGGCGGATTTCTGGCGATGAGCGATCTTGCGCTGATCGTCGACGAAGATCGGCCCGACCTCAAATTCTCGCCGTTCAGTCCGCGTTTCCCTGAACGTATCCGCGAATATGGCGGAGATTGCTTCGCCGCGATCCGCGCGAAGGACATCGTCGTCCACCACCCCTATGAGACCTTCGACGTGGTTCTGGCCTTCCTGAAACAGGCGGCGCAGGACCCCGACGTGGTGGCGATCAAGCAGACGCTCTACCGCGCGGGCAAGCAGTCGGCCGTAATCCAGGCGCTGATCGCGGCGGCGGAGGCGGGCAAATCGGTCACCGCCGTGGTCGAGTTGAAGGCACGCTTCGACGAGGAACAGAATCTATACTGGGCGACCGCGCTCGAACGCGCGGGCGTGCAGGTCGTCTACGGCTTTATCGACTGGAAGACTCACGCCAAGGTTTCAATGGTCGTCAGGCGCGAAGGATCGGGCTTTCGCACCTACTGCCATTTCGGCACGGGAAATTATCATCCGGTCACGGCGCGGATCTACACCGATCTGAGCTTCTTCACCGCCAACCCCGACATCGGGTCGGATGCGGCGCAGATCTTCAATTACATTACCGGCTATGTCGAACCCGCCGACCTCGAAAGCATCTCGATCTCGCCGCACGGCCTGCGCGAACGGGTGATCGGTCTGGTCGATGCGGAGATCGCCAATGCCAAGGCGGGAAAGCCGGCGGCGATCTGGGTCAAGATGAACTCGCTCGTCGACCCCGCGATGATCGAAAAGCTCTATGAGGCAAGCAATGCGGGCGTCGAGATAGACCTTGTCGTGCGCGGCATCTGCTGCCTGAGGCCTGGCGTCCCGGGCATGTCGGACAACATCCACGTTAAATCGGTGGTCGGGCGCTTTCTCGAGCACAGCCGCATCTGGGCGTTCGCCAACGGCAAAAACCTGCCGAACGACGGCGCGCATCTTTTCATATCCTCGGCCGACTGGATGCCGCGCAATTTCGACCGGCGGGTCGAATATATGCTGCCGATCACCAATCCGACCGTCCATGATCAGGTGTTAGACCAGGTGATGGTCGCCAATCTGATCGATACCGAGCAGAGCTGGGAACTGAACCCCGACGGCACCTATCAGCGGATCGAACGCGGCTCGCGGCCGTTCAATCTGCATCGCTATTTCATGACCAACCCTTCCTTGTCGGGGCGCGGGGCGGCATCGGACAGCGCCGAATCGATGCCAAAGAAACTTCAGCTCCGCCGTCGGCCGCTGCACCGGGAGAAGTAGGATCGCCACCGGCATCGCGACACGCCTGTTCCGCAAGCCGAGGCCGGATGCGGAAGCGCGACATTCGAAAAGCGCGATCATCGACATCGGGTCGAATTCGATCCGGCTCGTCGTCTATGGCGGGCCGCGCCGTCTGCCGGGCATTCTGTTCAACGAAAAGGTACTGGCCGGGCTGGGCCGCAACCTTTCCGACAGTGGAGAGATAGCCGAAGAGGCGCTTGCGCTGGCCAGACCTGCGCTGGCGAGGTTCGCCGCAATGGCACGCGAGATGAAGGTCGATGATCTCCACACCGTTGCAACTGCGGCGGTCCGCGAGGCCAGCAACGGCCATGAACTGCTCGATTTTGCAGCCAGCCTTGGGCTCGACGTCATGCTGTTGTCGGGTGAGGAAGAGGCGCTGGCAGCGGGGAGGGGGGTGCTGTCGGCGATACCCGATGCGGACGGCATCGTCGGCGATCTGGGTGGCGGAAGCCTGGAACTGGTTCGCGTGGCGAATGGCGAGATTCAGGACCGCGCCTCCTTTCCACTTGGTGTTCTGCGCATCGGAGCGCTGCGCGAGAAGCGTAAGCGTGGCCTTGAAAAGCGCGTGGCCGCGCTGCTCGGCGATGCGGGGTGGAGCGGACGCGGGAAAGGGCTGCCATTTTATCTCGTCGGCGGTTCCTGGCGTGCGCTGGCCCGGCTCGACATGCACCTGACCGGCTATCCGCTGCCCGTCATCCACAATTACACCATGGGCCTCGACAATATCGCGCGGTTGCGCCGGACGATCTCGCATGTCTCGAACGGCAAGCTTCGCTCGATACCCAACCTGTCGAGCGGGCGCGTGCCGACGCTCGGCGACGCCGGGGCGTTGCTGACCGTGCTGTTGCAGGAACTGGGATCGGAAAACACCGTGGTCTCGGCATATGGCCTGCGCGAGGGGTTGTTATACGGCGCGCTCGACAAGGACGAGCAGCGGCAGGACCCGCTTATCGTCGCCGCGCGCGAGGAAGGGCGGCGGCTCGGCCGGTTTCCCGAACATGGTGACCTTCTCGACGAATGGATCGCGCCGCTGTTCGTCGATGAAGACGCGGAGATGACGCGGTTGCGGCATGTATCGTGCCTGCTTGCCGATGTCGGATGGCGCGCCAACCCCGATTTCCGCGCCGAACGCGGGCTTGAAATCGCACTTCACGGCAACTGGGTCGCGATCGATGCATGGGGGCGTGCGCTGGTTGCGCAGGCACTGTTCACCTCGCTTGGCGGCGGAACCGATATCGCCGAGCCGCTTCACGAACTTGCCGAACTCCACGAGCTCGAACGTGCGGTGCAATGGGGTCTCGCGATGCGCTTTGGCCAACGGTGGAGCGGCGGCGTGGCGGGACCGCTAAACCGGTCGTTCCTGCTGTCCGAGCACGGCGCGATCACGCTGGGCCTGACCGACGACGCCGACCGCGCGCTCTACAGCGAAACGGTAGAGCGGCGTCACCGCGCCCTGGCCGACGGGCTGAAGCTCGAACCGAGAGTCGAGGTCTTCAACCGCACTTGAAGCCGGTGACGACATTGCGGTCGTCGAGATTGATGTTCAGCCGATCGGTCCGGTAATCCATCGTGACCGCCATTCCCGGCTGTATCCAGCGCATTCTGGTGGCACCCGACCGCTCCATCGCGTCAGCGGCGAGATCGCTCGTGCCGGTCTGTCCGACCAGGTCGTCAAGCCCGCTGGCATCGCAGCTTCCGGCGCCGACGCGCGGCGGCTGAGCCTCGGGAGGTGCGGTCTGCGCGCAAGCCGTAACCAGTAAGCCAATCGGGATCAGGATTGCGGCGTGTCGCATTCGTCCTCCTCGGTCCGCGTCATCTTCAGCTTGCCGCCACGGACGGTGAAGCCGAGCCGCCCTTCGACGAGCGCAACCGCGTCGCGCCCGAACTGTTCATAGCGCCAACCCTCGAGCACCGGGAGTTGATCCCGCTGCCCCGCCGCCAGCGCTTCGAGGTCGTCGGAGCGGGCGAGCAGGCGGGCGGCAACCGAAATCTCGCGCGCGCGAATCTTGAGCAGCAGCTTGAGCAGATCGGCAACGAGCGCCCCCTCTTTGCCGAGCGAGGGCTTGCGGTCACCCTTCGACGGCATCTCCGCATCGGGAAGCGGCTCGGCATCGGCGATCGCCGCCATCAGCCGGCCGCCGATATCATTGCCGCCCCAGGCGCCCGACAGACCGCGAACCTTGGGCAGGTCACCCTGCTTTTTGGGCGGGTGCGAGGCGATATCGGCCAGCGTTTCGTCCTTGACGATGCGGCCGCGCGGCAAGTTCTTGCCCTGCGCTTCCAATTCACGCCAGCGCGCCAACGATTTCAGCCGTCCGAGCACATCGGCCTTGCGGCTATTGACGCGTACGCGCCGCCACGCGGCGTCGGGATCGTTGAAATAGTTGGACGGATCGCCGAGGCGCTCCATTTCCTCGTTCAGCCAGTTGCCGCGGCCCGTCTTGCGCAGCTTGTTCAGCATCTTGGGAAATATCTTCGACAGGTGCGTGACGTCTGCGATCGCGTAATCGAGCTGACGCTTGTCGAGCGGGCGCCGGCTCCAGTCGGTAAAGCGCGCGCCTTTGTCGATCTGAACATTCAGATAGGCATCGACCAAGTTCGAATAGCCGATCTGTTCCCCCTGACCGAGCGCCATCGCCGCGATCTGCGTGTCGAACAGCGGGTGGGGTGTCTTGCCGGTCATGTTGTAGACGATTTCGAGATCCTGCCCACCGGCGTGGAAGACCTTCAGCACGTCCTCGTTGTTCACGAGCAGGTCGAGCAACGGGGCGAGGTCGATATCGGGCGCCATCGGGTCGATCGCGGCAGCCTCGTTCTCATCGGCGATCTGGATGAGGCACAGTTCGGGATAATAGCTGTTTTCCCGCATGAATTCGGTATCGACGGTGACGAACGGCGATTGGGCGAGGCGCGAACAGAGATTGGCGAGGGTCGCGCTGTCCTCGATCAGGTCGTGAATATTCATCCTGCCCCCATAGACCGCCGCGTGCGGGTTGACAAAGCGGCGTGTGGCGCGGATTGCCCGCGCCAATCAACTTTTCGTGGAAAATTGGAAGACCTAGTGACCATGCACGCCTATCGCACCCATAATTGCGGTGATCTGCGCCCCGGCCATGTCGGCGAGGAAGTCCGCCTTTCGGGCTGGGTTCACAAGAAACGTGACCATGGCGACCTGGTGTTCATCGACCTGCGCGACCATTACGGCATCACCCAGATCGTGACCGAGGTCGACGGGCCGGCATTTCAGGTCATCGAGAGCCTGCGCAACGAATCGGTCGTCACGATCACCGGCAAGGTCGTCGCACGCGACAAGGAAGCGGTGAACCCCAACCTGTCGACCGGCGGGATCGAGGTTCGCGTCACCGAGGCGACCGTCCAGTCGGCGGCGCAGGAACTGCCGATGCCGGTGGCGGGCGACGCCGAATATCCCGAGGATATCCGCCTGCGCTATCGCTTCCTCGATCTCCGGCGCGAACGGCTGCACCGCAACATCGTGCTGCGCTCGAACGTCATCACCTCGATCCGGCAGCGCATGGTCGATCAGGGCTTCACCGAATTCCAGACGCCGATCCTGACCGCGTCGTCGCCCGAGGGCGCGCGCGACTATCTGGTGCCGAGCCGCGTCCATCCGGGCAAGTTCTACGCGCTGCCGCAGGCGCCGCAGATGTTCAAGCAGTTGCTGATGGTCGCCGGCTTCGACCGCTATTTCCAGATCGCGCCGTGCTTCCGCGACGAAGACGCGCGCGCCGACCGCAGCCCCGGCGAATTCTACCAGCTCGATTTCGAAATGAGCTTCGTCACACAGGAAGACGTGTTCAACGCGATCGAGCCGGTGCTGCACGGCGTTTTCGAGGAGTTCGCCGGAGACCGCAGCGTCTCCGCGCTGCCGTTCCGCCGCATTCCCTACAAGGAAGCGATGCTGAAATACGGGTCGGACAAGCCCGACCTGCGCAACCCGATCGAGATCAAGGACGTCACCGAGCATTTCAAGGGCTCGGGCTTCGGCCTGTTCGACCGCATCGTGTCGGGCGGCGGCGTCGTCCGCGCGATCCCGGCGCCCAAGACCGCGGACAAGAGCCGCAAGTTCTTCGACGACATGAACGAATGGGCGCGCTCCGAAGGCCATGCCGGGCTTGGCTACATCACCCGCAAGGGCGGTGAGTTCGGCGGACCGATCGCCAAGAACCACGGCGTCGAGGAAACCGAAAAGCTGGCCGAAGCGATCGGCCTCGGCCCCGATGACGGCGTGTTCTTCGCCGCCGGCAAGGAAGCGCAAGCCGCCAAGCTGGCGGGTGCCGCACGCGCACGCGTCGGCGAGGAGTTGGGGCTGATCGACGAGAACCGTTTCGAATTCTGCTGGATCGTCGATTTTCCGATGTTCGAATATGACGAGGACGAAAAGCGGATCGATTTCAGCCACAATCCCTTCTCGATGCCGCAGGGCGAGATGGAGGCGCTGGAAACGAAGGACCCGCTCGATATCCTCGCCTATCAGTACGACATCGTCTGCAACGGCGTCGAACTGAGCTCGGGCGCGATCCGGAACCACCGTCCGGAGATCATGTACAAGGCGTTCGAAATTGCGGGGTACAGCCAGGAGGAGGTCGACAAGAACTTCTCCGGCATGATCAACGCGTTCAAATACGGCGCGCCACCGCACGGCGGCTCGGCCCCCGGCATCGACCGCATGGTCATGCTGCTCGCCGGTGAACCGAACATCCGCGAGGTCGTGACCTTCCCGATGAACCAGCGCGCCGAAGACCTGATGATGGGGGCACCGGGCGAGGTGTCCGCAAAGCAGCTTCGTGAACTCGGCATCCGGATCGTCGAACAGCCGGGGCAGGGCGACAAGAAAAAGGATGTGCCAGAGGTCGTCGCGCCCGATGCGGGCTGACCCCCAACCAACTGCGTCGGGCGGCATGCAGCAGGTGGTCGATTTCGTACTGGAAATCGACAAGCTGAAGCATGTCACCCGCAAGACCAAGCCGATCGGGCTCGACCGGCATGAAAATTCGGCCGAGCATAGCTGGCAGATCGCGCTGTTCGCGCACGCACTTGCGCCGCACGCCGACAGTCCCGTCGATATTTCGCGCGTGGTGACGATGCTGCTCGTGCATGATCTGGGCGAGATCGATACCGGCGACACGATCGTCTTTGCCGATATCGACTGGGAAGCGGCGAAGCGCGACGAACTGACCGCGATCCGGCGGATCCTGGGCCATCTTCCGTCGGAAACCGCTGCGCCGCTGATCGCGCTGTGGGAAGAGTTCGAGGCGAATGAAAGCGACGACGCGCGCTTCGCCAATGCGCTCGACCGCGCGATGCCTGCGCTTCTGAACCTGAACAACCAGGGCCAAAGCTGGCGCGAAAACGGGATCAGCTACGACCGCGTGGTTCGCAGGATCGAGGCGCCGATTCGTGACGGATGTCCGGGACTGTGGCATTATATGTCCGCCCGGCTTGCCGAGGCGAACGAAAAGGGATGGTTCGGGGCGTGACGATCAGGCTGGCGAATTTCGAGAAGGGTGCGAAGTTCGACGGCGATTACGGCAATGCGCTCAAGGCCATCCAGAAGCGGCTGCGCAATATCCAGGTCGCGCATATCGTCCACAAGCGTCCGGCGATTATCGTGCTCGAAGGTTGGGACGCGGCGGGGAAGGGCGGCATCGTCAAGCGCCTGACCGCCGAGTGGGACCCGCGCTATTTCGAGGTCTGGCCGATCGCCGCGCCCACTTCCGACGAAAAGGCGCGGCATTTCCTCTGGCGCTTCTGGACGCGACTGCCCGAAGCGGGGGACGTCAATGTGTTCGACCGCAGCTGGTACGGACGCGTGCTGGTCGAACGGGTCGAGCGCTTTGCCTCCGAGGATGAGTGGCGTCGCGGGTACGCCGAGATCAACGCGTTCGAAAAGCAGCAGGCGGAAAACGGCGCGACGATCGTGAAGCTGTTCGTGCACATCACGCAGAAAACGCAGGACAGGCGATTGCGCGCGCGGATCGAGAACCCGTGGAAGCGCTGGAAGACGGGCCTGGAGGATTATCGCAACCGTGCCCGTCGCGAGGACTATCTCGACGCGATGCACGACATGTTCGCACGCACGCATACCGAATGGGCGCCGTGGCACGTGATTGACGGCAACAACAAGAAGGCTGCCCGGATAGCGGCGCTGACCGCCATCGCCGACCGGCTCGAGGCGAATGTTTCGATGACCGCACCACCGCTGGACCCGGAGGTCCGGCGCGTGGCCCGATCGGCGCTGGGCGACGATCAGGTGGCGGGCGCGAACTCGCCCTGATCGTCCATGACGTGCAGAATGCCGTCCATGATTGCGAAATAGGCACCGTGAAGCTTTAGCTTGCCCGCATCCTCGCGCGTCTTGACGAAGTCGAAGGTCCGCAGATTGCGAAGCGAGATGCGCACGGTTTCCAGCTCGAGCGCGCGCGCGCCCTCTGCGCCGTCGCCATGTTCGGCGACGATTCGGTCGCGCGGCTCGTCGAGCATGTCGACCCAGTGCGAGATGAATGCGCCCTGTCCTTCGGGGGCGTCCTTGAACCCGCGTGACAGTGCGGCCTGGCACCCGCCGCACGAACCATGGCCCATCACGACGACATTGGGCACCTCAAGCTGCGTGACCGCGAATTCCAGCGCGGCGGAAACACCGTGCCGCCCGCCGCCTTCTTCATAAGGCGGAACAAGGTTCGCGACGTTGCGTACCGAGAAGATCTCGCCCGGCGACACATCGAAGATCAACGCCGGATCGACTCGGCTATCCGAACAGGCAATGACCATGAACTGCGGCGATTGTCCTTCGCGCAGGTCGGCCCAGCGTTCGTGCTGGCGTGCATAATCACCGGCACGGAAGCGCCGATACCCATCGAGCAGTGTTGCAAATCCATCCATGGCGGTT
Organism: Stakelama marina; assembly: GCF_018122655.1. GTDB lineage: Bacteria > Pseudomonadota > Alphaproteobacteria > Sphingomonadales > Sphingomonadaceae > Sphingomonas > Sphingomonas marina. Next base: position 778,275 of record NZ_JAGRQC010000001.1, on the reverse strand, counting down.
GTTGATAGCGCGCAATGCGGGGGTGGCAAGGGCGCGCGTGGATCGCTATCTGGCCTGTCATGAACGACGTTACCGAACTCGCCCGGCCGCCGCGGCAGCGCAAGCCCGACTGGATCCGCGTAAAGGCGCCGACTTCGGCCGGCTTTGCCGAGACCAAGCGGCTGATGCGCGAAAAGAATCTCGCGACCGTTTGCGAGGAGGCCGCCTGCCCGAATATCGGCGAGTGCTGGACGAAGAAGCACGCCACGGTGATGATCCTTGGCGATACCTGCACGCGCGCCTGCGCCTTCTGCAACGTCAAGACCGGCATGCCGCGCATGGTCGACCCCAAGGAGCCGCAGCATGTCGCCGATGTCGCGGTGCAGATGGGGCTGAAGCATATCGTCATCACGTCGGTCGACCGTGACGATCTGCCCGACGGCGGCGCGCGGCAGTTCGTCAAGGTGATCGAGGCGCTTCGCCGCGACGCGCCCGATACGACGATCGAGATCCTGACACCCGATTTTCGCAACAAGCACGAGGCGGCGATCGAGATGATCGTTGCCGCGCGGCCCGACGTGTTCAACCATAACCTGGAAACCGTACCGCGCCTCTATCCGACGATCCGGCCGGGCGCGCGCTACTACGCTTCGTTGCGGCTGCTCGAACAGGTCAAGAAGCTCGATCCGTCGATCTTCACCAAGTCGGGCATCATGCTCGGGCTCGGCGAGCAGCGGCTCGAAGTGCATCAGGTGATGGACGACATGCGTTCGGCCGATATCGATTTCCTGACGATGGGCCAGTATCTCCAGCCGACGCCGAAGCACGCCAAGGTCGCCGATTTCGTCACGCCACAGGCGTTCGACGCCTTTGCCAGCATCGCCCGCGCCAAGGGCTTTCTGATGGTCGCTTCGTCGCCGCTGACACGGTCGAGCTATCATGCCGGCGACGATTTCGAGCAGATGCGCGCCGCGCGCGAGGCGAAGCTCGCCAAGGCCGCCGCGAGAAGCTGAACCGAGCGCCGATGCCGAAGCATAGCGAGACCCGCCACCTACCCTATTCGCCGGAACAGATGTTCGATCTGGTGGCCGATGTCGGGCGTTATGACGAGTTTCTGCCGTGGGTGACGGCAATCCGCGTCCGGTCGAGTTCGGAAACGCAGATGGTCGCCGACATGATCGTCGGTTTCAAAGGTTTGCGCGAAACCTTTACATCAAAAGTCGAAAAACAGCGCCCTGACCATATCCGCGTGGATTATGTCGACGGGCCGCTGAAATATCTCAATAACGACTGGAAGTTCCGCCCCGATGGGGAAGGAGGCTGCTATGTCGACTTCTGCGTCGATTTCGCGTTCAAGAGCCGGGTGTTCGAAATGCTGGCAGGCCAGGTGTTCGACCGTGCGCTGCGCAAGATGATCGGCGCGTTCGAAAAGCGCGCCGCCGCGCTTTACGAAGGTTCTTCCGACGATGCTGGCGGACGCGATCCCGGCATCAACAATTCCAGCGCGCACAACGCGGCCTGAAGCCGGACGGACCCGCGCCCTTCGTCGTCGAACGAACGCGAATCGGCGATGACTTCCTTGGGATCGGCGCCTTTTTCGGCGCGCGCGAACACCACGGTGCCGACCGGCTTCTTTTCGGTGCCGCCATCGGGACCGGCGATGCCGGTAACGGCAACCGCGACATCGGCCTGTGTCTCGTCGAGGACACCCTGCGCCATCGCCCATGCGACCGCTACCGACACCGAACCGAAGGTTTCGAGCAGATCGAGGCTGACGTCGAGCAATTCGAGCTTCGCTTCGTTCGAATAGGTCACAAACCCCGCCTCGAACACGTCCGACGAGCCGGGTATTTCCGTGAGCGCCGCGCTGACGAGCCCGCCGGTGCAGCTTTCGGCGATCGCGATCCGGCGGCCTTCTGCGCGGTTGGCGTCAAGAACGCGGCGCGCCGCGTCGACCAGTTGCTGAGGAAGGATAGTGTCCATGGTTCAACCCTGTTGGTTCGTGCAGATGCGGAGCGGCAGATCGATTCCGCCGGCGCCGTTTGCGGTCGCAACGCGACCGCGTTCCGCCATGTCGTAAATGGCAACGAAAAGCTTGCCCAAATTCTCCGCGGGCAGCGGCTCGATCATCGTGACGATGGTGTTGAGGTTCCGGCAGTCCGCCGGCTGGATATTCTGCGTGAACATCGGCGCCAGCATCGGGCCGACAAGCGTTCGGGCGAAATCGCCGCTCAGCAGGCCCGATATGTCGGCGCCGGCAACCCCCTGAAGCGCGCGTTGCGCGCCCGGCCAGGCACCCGCTGCCGCCCGCCGATATTTGCCCAGCATCGCGCCCGTCTGGTTCCGCAGGAGCGCGGATGCAGGCAGCGTGGAGGAACATTTCTGACCCGCCGCCTGCAACAGGTCGGGCGCGATCAGTTGCACCAGCGAAGCGGCATCGTCGCGGTTGACGCACGGTATCGGGGCGGCGGGCTCGGCCGCTTGTGCCGCCGTGGCGCCGGTCAGCGCCGAAAGCGCGAGCAGCGCCGCAAATGCCTTTCGCATTCCAGTCTCCATCATTGGGCGATTCGAACCGTGGCGATTGCCTGAGCCGCTATTCCCTCGCGGCGCCCGGTGAACCCGAGACGCTCGGTCGTGGTGGCCTTGATGCTAATTCGGCTGCGATCAAGCCGCAACATCGATGCGATGCGGTCGCGCATGGCGTCCCGATACGGGCCGATTTTGGGAGCCTCGCACATCAGCGTCAGGTCGATGAAGTCGATCATGCCGCCGGCGTCCGTGACGAGGCTCGCCGCATGTTCGAGGAACCGGGCGGAGTCGGCCCCGCGCCATTGCGGATCGCTGGGCGGGAAATGGGTGCCGATATCGCCTGCCGCGATCGTGCCGAGCAGCGCGTCGGTTACGGCATGAAGCGCGACATCGGCGTCGCTATGGCCCGAAAGCCCGCGATCATGCGGAATGAGCACGCCGCCCAGCCATAGTTTCTCACCCGCTTCAAGCCGGTGAACGTCGAAGCCGATGGCGCTGCGGGTAATCTGGCGCCCGTACAACGCCTCGGCAGCCGCGAAATCGGCGGGATAGGTGAGTTTGTTCAAACGATCATCCCCGGCAACGGTCGCAACGCGCTGTCCCGCGGCGCGCAGGATCTGGGCATCGTCGGTCGCCTCCTTATCGGCGGGCCACGCACGATGCGCACGCAGAATCGCATCGAAAGCGAACGCCTGCGGCGTCTGCACGCGCGCGATGCCGTCGCGCGGAACAACATTCCCGAGATCGCCGCTCGCCATGGCCAGCGTGTCCGCGACGGGAAGCACCGGTACCGCGCCGGGCGCGTCGTCGAGAGCATCGAGAACGCGCTCGATTACCTCGGAAGGAAGGAAGGGCCGTGCCGCGTCATGGACAAGCACGCGATCCGCGCCACCTTCCGCTGCGATTGCTTCCAGCCCCAGCCGGACCGACTCGCGCCGCGTTTCGCCGCCCGCTACCGTCCAGACGTCACCCAGCGCGCTGCGCAACTGGTCGCCCTGATCGCGTCCTGCAACCACGAGCACCGCGTCGATTCGAGGGTGTGACGTCATGGCGGCATGGCTGTGCGCGATCATCGCCTTGCCGGCGACGCGGACAAATTGCTTTGGCAAGGCGGCGCCCGACCGCGAGCCGTTTCCGGCGGCGACGATCAGCGCGACGGTGCGATGCGCGTTCATGGACCGGGGCGTTAGCGCAAGCCGCCCCGCGCCGCCAGCCTTGCGAAGCTGCCGATGATCGCGTAGAGGCTGCCTGTTTTTCAGGCACATTATGAACAAACTCGCTCCCATCCAGATCGGCCCCGTCCGGATCGACTCCCCGGTGCTGCTCGCGCCGATGACCGGCGTTACCGACCTTCCGTTCCGCCGCCTCGTGCGTCGCTACGGGTCGGGCCTCAACGTGACCGAAATGATCGCCAGCCAGGCCGCGATCCGCGAAACCCGGCAGTCGATCCGCAAGGCGGCGTGGGATCCGATCGAGGAACCGGTGTCGATGCAGCTTGTCGGCAATACGCCCAAGGAAATGGGGGAGGCGGCAAAGCTCAACGAGGATCGCGGCGCTGCGATCATCGACATCAATATGGGCTGCCCGGTGCGCAAGGTGACCAATGGCTATGCCGGATCGGCGCTGATGCGCGAGCCCGACCTCGCCAAGCGGCTCATCGAGGCGACGGTCAATGCGGTATCGGTGCCCGTCACGCTGAAGATGCGGATGGGCTGGGACCATAACAGCCTGAATGCCCCCGAACTTGCTCGCGCGGCCGAAGAAATCGGTGTGAAGATGATCACCGTGCATGGCCGTACCCGGTGCCAGATGTATAAGGGGTCGGCCGACTGGGCGTTCATTCGTTCGGTGAAGGAGGCGGTGAGCGTGCCGGTTATCGTCAATGGCGACATCTGCTCGATCGAGGATGCCGAACAGGCGCTCGATCAGTCAGGTGCTGACGGCGTGATGGTCGGACGCGGCGCTTATGGCAAGCCATGGCTGCTGGGACAGATGATGCACTGGTTCGCCACCGGCGAACGGCTCGCAGATCCCAGCCTTGAGGAACAATATCTAACGATCGCAGAGCATTATGATGCGATGCTAAGCCATTATGGCACCGAAGTCGGCGTCAATGTCGCGCGCAAGCATATTGGGTGGTACACGCGCGGCCTCCACGGCTCGGCAGAGTTCCGCAACCGGGTGAACCAGATCCCCGATCCGGAAGAGGTCAAGGCGATGCTCGCCGACTTCTATGCGCCGTGGCGCACACGGGTCGCCGCCTGAGCGCCATGGCCGATATCGGGCCTGGCGAAACATTGCGAAGGCCAGGACATGCCGAGCTGATCGCGGCGCTGCCGGTGGCAGCGCTGGTACTCGACAGGGCAGGGCGGATCGTGCTGGCGAACACCGCCTGCGAACATCTCGTCAACCGGTCCGAACGGTCGATGCTCGGCAAACCGCTCGAATCGGTGCTGAAGCCGCCGGCGGGCTATGGCGACCGGCGCGAGGAGCTGGGCTTTGCCGCTTATGATGCCGAAATCGCATTGACGCGCGGCGGAACGTTGCGCGCCGATTTCATCGAAACCGCCATGTCCGATCAGTTCGCTTTCCGCGTGGTCACGCTTCACAACAAGGCTCCGGGCCACCGGATCGACCGGACCGCGGGCGCGCGGGCGGCGATCGGCGCCGCGGCGATGCTCGCGCATGAGATCAAGAACCCGCTTTCGGGCATTCGCGGGGCGGCGCAACTGCTGCAATCGGGTGTCGATGACGGTGACGCCATGACGTCGCTGATCATCACCGAGGTCGACCGGATCGCGGCGCTGATCGACCGGATGGAAGATTTCACCGACACGCGACCACTCGCGCTTCAGGCGACCAACATCTATACGTCGCTCGGCCATGCCCGGCAGGTGGCCGAGGCCGGGTTTGCCCGCGGTATCGCGATCGAGGAAGAGTTCGACCCTTCATTGCCCCCGGTGCTGGTCGATCGCGATGCGCTGCTCCAGATCCTCGTCAATCTGCTCAAAAATGCTTCCGAGGCGGCCGCGACGGCCGACGAACCGCGCCTGCGTATCGCCACGGCCTATCGCCACGGCATGTCGATCAGCGTCGGCCCCGGTCACCCGCGCCGACCGCTGCCGATCGAGGTGGCTATCATGGACAACGGCCCGGGCGCGCCCGAAGATATCGCCGAGCATTTGTTCGAACCCTTTGTCTCGGGCAAACCCGAAGGGAAGGGGCTCGGCCTGCCGCTCGTCGACAAGCTGGTGCGGGAAATGGGGGGACGCGTGCAATATGCCCGCGAGGGATTTGCCGAAAAGATGACGGTGTTTCGCCTGTTCCTGCCGAGGGCCGACGGATGAGCGAGGCTGCCGACATTCTGGTTGTCGATGACGACGCCGCGATCCGTACCGTCGTGACCGCGTCGCTGCGCCGCGCGGGATATTCGGTTCGCTCGGCCGAAACGCTTGCCGGGATGCGTGACGAGCTCAACAAGCGGATTCCCGCGCTCCTCATCAGCGATGTGGTGCTGCCCGATGGCGACGGGCTGGATGTCGTGACCGAGCTGGCATCCGACCATCCCGACCTTCCCATCATCGTCCTGTCGGCAAAAAACACGCTGTCGACCGCGGTTCGGGCGACCGAGGCCGGGGCGTTCGAATATCTGCCCAAGCCGTTCGACCTCGACGAGCTGGCGGCAACGGTGGCACGAGCGCTCGACCGGCGGGAGCGCGTCGCCGAGACGCCCGAACCGGCGGCCGAGGAAGCCGTTCCGCTGATCGGGCGATCGCCCGCCATGCAGGAGGTGTACCGCATCATCGCCCGCGTGGTGTCGAACGATCTTACGGTTCTGGTCTCGGGCGAATCGGGGACGGGTAAGGAGCTTGTCGCGCGCGCCATCCACGATCTCGGGCACCGGCGGAAGGCACCCTTCGTCGCACTCAATATGGCGGCGATCCCGCGCGAACTGATCGAGGCCGAATTGTTCGGCCATGAACGAGGCGCCTTTACCGGTGCCCAGGCGCGCGCCGCCGGCAAGTTCGAACAGGCCTCAGGCGGCACGCTGTTCCTCGATGAAATCGGCGACATGCCGATGGATGCGCAGACGCGGTTGCTTCGCGTGCTGCAATCGGGCGAATTCACCACCGTCGGCGGTTCGCGCACGATCCGGGCGAATGTCAGGATCGTGGCCGCGACGAACAAGAATCTCGAACGGCTGGTGAAGGAAAACCAGTTCCGTGAAGACCTGTTCTACCGCCTGAACGTCGTGCCGATCGCGCTTCCCGCACTGCGCGAAAGACGGCAGGACATCCCGTTGCTTGCGCGTCATTTCCTTGAGCTTGCGGCAAAGGAAGGACTGCCGCGGAAGCAGCTCGATACGTCGGCCATGGCGTTGCTCGAGGCACAGAGCTGGCCGGGCAATGTCAGAGAGCTGGAAAATCTGATGCGCCGCGCGACCGTGCTCGGCCGCGATGACCGGATCGGCGCTGACGAAATCGAACGGATGCTCGGCGATGCGGCAAGCGTCGCGCCGCCCGTTGCACCGCAGGATATCGAAGCTGTCGTTCGCGCAAGGCTCAACGAAATTATCCGCACGGAACCTAGTGCTCTCGACCAGGGCACGCTCTACAAACGCATGATCGGCGATGTCGAACATGCCCTATTCGAGGCGCTGCTAGAACGCTTCGACAACAACCAGCTTCGTACCGCCGCCGCACTCGGCATCAATCGAAACACCTTGCGAAGCAAGCTCGACAAGCTGGGCATAGAAACCTGAAACCGGCGACACTTCGTTGCTCCGATGCGACAGTTCGCGTGACGCCCGCGTAAAAACCGTTTCCCTTGCGCCGCACCTGTTGTATCGCTGCAACAATGACAGTTGGCGTCGATACCGATATCGAAACCAGACGGCGGGCGTGGCGCCCGCGGGTCATACCCATTATCGAATTTGCCGTCGTTGCCGCGGCAATCGCGATGGGCGTCGTGACCTATATCGTCATCCGCGCCAATAGCAGTTCACAACAGCTTCTGAGCCCCGGCGTCGCGGCGCTGCTGCTGCTCGGCGACCTGCTCCCCGTGGTGGCATTGCTGGTTCTGGTCGGCCGCCGCATCGCGAAACGCAGGGCAGCTAGGGCAAATGTCGCTGGCGATGGCCGGCTGCATGCGCGCCTCGTCGCGATCTTTTCACTGATCGCGAGCGTTCCGATCGTGCTGACCGTGATCGCCGCGTCGATCATGTTTCAGTCGGTCAACCAGTTCTGGGTGTCGAGCAGCGCGGAAAAGACGTTCGATTCGACGATTGCGCTTGTGACCGATGCGCGAAACCAGTTCATCCGCCGCTGGGTGCGAGAAGCCAAGGCGCAAGCCTATGACATTTCGAACAATCGGGACCTGTATCCGATCGGGTCGGAAAAGGGGCATGCCTATTTCATCAAGCAGACCTTTGCCCGCAACCTGTATCAGGCGGTGCTGTTTTCGACGGCGGACAAGGAAAGCCTCAACATCGTCGATGTCTGCGACCTGGAAGAGGTATGCTCCTGGCCCGGGAAGCAGGTCTTTTCGCAGCGCGTCACCCCGCAGGTCGTCAACTATGTCAGCAAACAGGGCAAGAGCTGGATCAACAGGACCCCGGATACGATCTGGGTCGTGACCCAGGTCCCCGACATGGACAATCTGTTTCTTTATGTCGGCACGAGCGTCGATGCGCCATTTCTTGCGCGCCAGCATCTCGCCGCGGCCGATCTGCGCAAGGATTATCAGGGGCTGATCCTTCGCTCGCGCGCGCTCCAGCTCAAATTCAACGCCGCCCTGTTCCTTGTCGCGGTGCTGATTATCGGACTGACGGTGTGGATCGCGCTTACCGTTGCCGATCGCCTCGTCCGGCCGATCAACGAGCTTGTCGGTGCGGCGCGGCAAGTCGCGGAGGGCGATCTTTCTGTTCGCGTGGCCGAGCCCGCTTCGCGCGACGAGGTCGGCACGCTTGGCGATGCATTCAACAGCATGACGAGCCGGCTTCAGGAACAGACGAACGCGCTGATATCGGCCAATTCGCAACTCGACCGCCGCCGCGCGCTGATCGAAGCGGTGGTATCGGGTGTGTCGGCAGGTGTCATTTCGATCGGCGCCGACCGCACGATCCAGCTCGCCAATGAATCGGCAGCCGCACTGCTCAATGCCGGCGGAGGCGACCCGGTCGGTCAGCCGCTGCATGCCATTTCGCCCGAACTCGACGCGCTGCTCGACAGCGATACGAGCGAAGCGATCATCCAGATCGCGCCCGATGGCGACCCCAAGACGCTGGCGGTCAAGATCACCAGCGATGCCGATGGCCGCGTCCTGACCTTTGACGATATTACCCAGCAGCTGCTCGACCAGCGCCGTGCCGCCTGGTCCGACGTCGCGCGCCGGATTGCGCACGAGATCAAGAACCCGCTGACGCCGATCCAGCTTGCCGCCGAACGGCTCCAGCGCCGGTATGGCAAGCAGATCGACGCGACCGACGGGACCTTCAACCGGCTGACCGACACGATCGTCCGTCAGGTGGGCGACCTGCGCCGGATGGTCGATGAATTTTCCTCCTTCGCGCGGATGCCGAAGCCTGTTTTCCGCGACGAGCAGCTTGTCGATATCGTTCGGCAACAGGTCTTCCTGCAGGAGGTCGCGCATACCGGCATCGACTTTTCCGTCGAGCATGACGAACCCGCGCCGCATCTGGTGTGCGACCGTCGGCAACTGGCACAGGCGCTCACCAATATCGTCAAGAACGCGGTCGAAGCCGTCGAGGCGCGCGAGGACCGCGAGGGACCCGGCGAGATCAAGGTCTGCATCCGCGACAATCCCGACGAAAATGAGGTGATGGTCGAGGTTGCGGACAACGGCATCGGATTGCCGGTGGAACGCGACCGGATCGTCGAGCCCTATATGACCACGCGCGCCCGGGGGACGGGGCTTGGCCTCGCGATCGTCAAGAAGATCGTCGAGGAACATTTTGGAACAATTAGCTTTTCCGACAGGCCTGAAGGCGGCACACTGGTCCGTCTGGTGTTCGACACCAGCCTGTTGGCGGGGCTGAGCGATGCAGGGGAGCGGGGGGATGCTCCGGGCGATGAGCGTCCGGCGGCGCTAACCAGAAACAGAAGCGGATCGATATGACACTGGATATTCTGGTCGTTGACGACGAACGCGACATTCGCGAGCTCGTGGCAGGCGTGCTCGACGATGAAGGGTATGAAACCCGCAGCGCCGCCGACAGCGATGCGGCGCTGGAGGCGATCGCATCGCGCCGGCCCTCGCTGGTACTGCTCGACGTATGGTTGCAAGGCTCGAAGCTCGACGGGCTCGAACTGCTCGACGAGATCAAACGGCGCGATTCCTCGATCCCCGTCCTCGTGATCTCCGGCCATGGCAATCTCGACACCGCGGTGGCCGCTATTCGACGCGGTGCGGCAGACTTTATCGAAAAGCCGTTCGAGGCCGAACGCCTGCTTTTGATGGTCGAACGCGCCACCGAGACCGAGCGCCTTCGCCGCGAGGTCGCTTCGCTGCGCGCGACGGCGGGGCGTGAAGAAGATCTGACGGGCAATTCGGCAGCAATCAACGGCGTCCGGGCGACGTTGAAGCGCGTGGCGCAAACCGGCAGCCGGGTGATGATTACCGGCGGGGCAGGGGTCGGCAAGGAGATCGCGGCCCGTCTGCTCCACGGGTGGAGCCAGCGCGCGCAGGGTCCGTTCATGGTCATCAGCGCAGCGCGGATGACGCCCGAACATGTCGAGGCCGAATTGTTCGGCGTCGAACGCGATGGCGACCTCGTCCAGCCCGGGATGCTCGAACAGGCGCACGGCGGCACGCTGTTCCTCGACGAGATCGCGGATATGCCTATCGCCACCCAGGCGCGGATATTGCGCGTGCTGACCGATCAGAGCTTTACGCGCGTCGGCGGACAGCGGGTGGTGAAGGTCGATGTTCGCGTGGTCTCGGCGACCGCGCGCGACCTGAATGCCGAAATTGCCGAGGGACGGTTTCGCGAAGACCTGTTCTACCGGTTGAACGTGGTGCCGGTCGCGATTCCCTCGCTCACCGAACGGCGCGAAGACATTCCGCCGCTCGTCGATCATTTCGCGGCCCATTACGCCGCAATTCGGCGCGTACCGACGCCCGAAATCTCACCCGATGCAATGGTTGCCCTGCAATCCTATGAATGGCCGGGCAATGTCCGCCAGCTTCGCAACGTGGTCGAACGCACGATCATCCTAGCGCCCGGAGACCGGATCGGCCGCATCGATGTCGATCTGCTGCCGTCCGAGGTGCTTGGTGGCCAGTCGGACGAGGACGGCATCGCGACGCCCGCGATCATGGGTGCGCCGCTGCGCGAGGCGCGCGAGACCTTCGAACGCGAATATCTGCGCGTGCAGATCCGCCGCTTTTCGGGAAACATCTCTCGCACCGCGAGCTTTATCGGCATGGAACGCTCGGCGCTGCACCGCAAGTTGAAGCTTCTGGGTATCAACGAATCGCGCGGCGATTGACCGGCGTTATGGACGCGGGCGTGTCGAATCCCTAGATTGCCCCCAACGCACCCAAGGAGGGTGCGGAAACCCCGACGCTGATTGCACAGCGCGCCGCGGCCAGCATGCCGCCAAGAACAAAGGCCCATCAATGCCCGAAAAACACAGCTCGCTTCAGGATCTGTTCCTCAACGCCCTGCGCCGTTCCAAAACCCCCGTGACGATGTTCCTCGTCAAGGGCGTGAAGTTGCAGGGAATCGTGACCTGGTTCGACAACTTCTCTGTTCTGCTGCGCCGCGATGGCCAGTCGCAGTTGATCTACAAGCACGCGATTTCGACGATCATGCCGTCGGGAGAGGGCGATTTCGACGAAATCATCGAAACGGTGTCGCAGCAACAGCCCAAAAATCCCTTGCTGCAGGAGATCTTCCTCAACGCCGTTCGCCGCGGAGAGGAAAGCGTGACGATGTTCCTGATCAACGGCGTCATGCTGCAAGGCTATATCGCCGCGTTCGACCTGTTCTGCATGCTGCTTCAGCGCGACGGCATGTCGCAGCTCGTCTACAAGCATGCGGTTTCGACCATCCAGCCCGCCAATCCGCTCGATCTGGCCGGCGAACAGGCTGCGATGGAAGGCGATTGAGTACCGGTTTCGAGCGCGACCGCAGCGAGTTCGCGCGCGGCGCCCGCGCCATTATCGTATTGCCCGATCTCGGCGGCTCGTCGCGTGATGCCGATGCGCGTCTCGACGAGACGGCCGGCCTTGCCGAGGCGATCGGCATATCGGTTATCGAGCGGCATCACTTCCGCGTGCGCCAGGCCAAGCCTGCGACGATGCTCGGCAGCGGTCAGGTTGATGCGCTGGCCGAGGCGGTGCGCGAGGGAGAGGCCGAACTCGTCATATTCGACGCGGCCTTGACCCCCGTTCAGCAACGCAACCTCGAAACCGCACTCGAATGCAAGGTGCTCGACCGCACCGGGCTTATTCTCGAGATATTCGGCGAGCGAGCGGCGACGGCGGAAGGGCGGCTTCAGGTTGAACTGGCGCATCTCGACTATCAGGCCGGACGCCTGGTCCGGAGCTGGACCCATCTCGAGCGTCAGCGCGGCGGCTTCGGCTTTCTCGGCGGTCCCGGCGAGACGCAGATCGAAGCCGACCGGCGCATGATCCGCGACCGCATGGCGCGACTGCGGCGCGAGCTCGATCAGGTCGCCAAGACACGGACGCTGCACCGCGAACGCCGCCAGCGCGCGCCGTGGCCGGTCATCGCGCTGGTCGGATATACCAATGCCGGGAAATCGACGCTTTTCAACCGCCTGACAGGGTCTGACGTCATGGCGGAGAACCTGCTCTTCGCCACGCTCGATCCGACCTTGCGGCAGGTGCCGATGCCCGGGACCGACAAGGCGATCCTGTCCGACACCGTTGGCTTCGTATCGGACCTGCCGACGCAGCTTGTCGCCGCGTTCAAGGCGACGCTCGAGGAGGTCGTCTCGGCCGATCTGCTGATCCATGTCCGCGATATCGCGCATCCCGATACCGACGCGCAGCGCGCCGATGTCGAGACGGTGCTCGAAGAGATCGGCGTGGCGTCGCCGGAGATAACGCCGCGCGTCGAAGCCTGGAACAAGGTCGACCTGCTCGACGAAGAACGGCGTGCAGCCGTTCTGGAAGAGGCCGCTCGGCGCGATGATGTCGTCGCCATTTCCGCGATGAGCGGGGAAGGGGTCGATGCGCTGACCGAGACGGTCGGGGCAAAACTCACCGCCGGGCACCGCCGCTACCACATCGCGCTACCGACCGCCGACGGCGCGGGCGCGGCATGGCTGCATGCCAATGGCGAAGTGCTCGACCAGTGGATCGAAGGCGAAACCGCCAATTATGATGTGCGCATGGCGCCGCGGGATTATGAGCGGTTCATTCGCCGCGACGCTTGACCGCCTGCCACAACGCCTCCTTGGCGTCGAGATCGAGAGCGGCGAAGCCTTCGCCGGCACTTTCCTCCATCGCGGCGAAACGGCGTTCGAACTTGTTGTTGGCACTGCGCAGCGCGACCTCGGGATCGACGCCGAGATGGCGTGCCCAGTTGACGACCGCGAACAACAGATCGCCAACTTCTTCCTCAATCTCCTGCGGCGGCGCAGCCTCGATTTCGGCAAGCTCTTCGTCGATCTTGGCACGCGCTCGGCTTGCATCAGGCCAGTCGAACCCGGTGCGGGCGGCACGTTTTTGAAGCTTCATTGCCCGGAGGAGCGCGGGCAGTCCGCGGGCAACGCCATCAAGCGCCCCCGACCGCGCCTTGGCCTGGCGTTCCTCGGCCTTGATTTGTTCCCATCCGGGCGAATGCAACGCATCGCCGAAGATGTGTGGATGACGGCGCACCATCTTGTCCGAAATCGCGTCGGAGACGTCGTTCAGATCGAACGCGCCGCGCTCCTCGGCAATCCGCGAATGAAAGACGACCTGGAGCAGCAGATCGCCGAGCTCGTCCTTCAGCTCGTCGAGATCGCCGCGTTCGATCGCGTCGGCGACCTCATAGGCTTCCTCGATCGTATATGGCGCAATCGTCGCGAAGGTCTGCTCGCGGTCCCATTCGCAGCCACGCTCGGGATCGCGCAGTCGCGCCATGATCGCGGTCAACCGTTCGATCATAGCGAGGGGGCCCTCCCAGGCGCATCCGTCAGTCCGATAATATACATTATGTTAAGTCCTATCCGAATTCGAGTCTTCGTCCTGCGATGTATCGGGCTCGAGGATCAGCACCCCCTTTTCAACGCGCCACGAGCCAAGCCGCGACAGGAAGTTCATCCCGATCACGTCAAGATTGCCGAAGTTCGGGGAAACCACCGCCTCCAGCTTGTCGGTTTCCAGGTTGCCGATCACGAGCGTGTCGATCGTCGCGCGCTTTGCGGTGATCGTGCCGTTCGCGGTGTTGAGCAAGACCGGAAAGCCGCCGCTTATGTCGACGCCCGCAGCCTGCGCCGTTTGCTGCGACAAGGCCGTGGTCGTCGCGCCGCTGTCGATCAGCATCCGCCGATGAACGCCATTGATTTCGACATCGGCCCAGAAATGCCCGTCAACCGACTGGCGAATGCGGGTGGTGCCGCCCGCGACGCTCTGATCGCCGAGCCCGATCCGCGCCGCCCAACCGCTGAGTTGCTCGCGGTGGTCGATCGCGACATAGGCGATCGTCCCGATGAACAGCCATCCGATCAGCGAGCGCAGCACCTGACCAAAGGTCAGCCGGCGCGCCGTCAAAGCGCTGAGCACGAGGACAAGCACCAGAATATACCATATTATTTCAGGTGCCTGCGGGTCATTCATGCGGTTAGTTCCAGGCCGTCATATCCGGGCTGCACGCCATCGGGCAGTTCTTTTGCCAGCGTCGCATAATCCATCGAATTGTCGAGGTGCATCAGCGCGGTTTTGCCCGGACGCAGCTCTGCCACCCACTTTACAACCTGCGCGAGATGCGGATGCGTCGGATGTGGTCGCCGGCGCAGCGCGTCGACCACCCATATGTCAGCGCCGTCATACAGCGCGCGCATTGCCGGCGTAAGCTCACTGAAATCCGTGGCATATGCGATTCTCTTGCCACCATGTTCTAACAGCAAACCGGTTGAAGTAATGTTACCATGGGGCTGATCGACCACGCTGATCGCGATATCGCCGATCGTCAGCCGGTCGGCAAGCAGGCACCCCTCGATCGTCGGACGATATCCATGCCCGCCGGAAAAGGCATAGCCGAATCGGCTCGTCAGGCGTTGCAGCGTATCGGGCCTCGCATAGCCGGGAACCGGTGCGCCGCGCGCGTGGAACACCTGCCGCAGATCATCGATACCGTGGGTGTGATCGGCATGGTCGTGGGTCCAGACGACCGCATCGACGGTCGCGACATCGGCTGCCAGCAACTGCTCGCGCATATCCGGGCTGGTATCGATCAGGATGCGCGTCGTATCGGTCGAGATGAGCATCGACGGGCGCGTGCGCCGGTTTTTCGGTTCGTGCGGGTCGCAATCGCCCCAGTCGTTGCCGATCCGCGGTACGCCAGACGACGTACCCGAACCCAGGATTCGGACCTTCACGCCGTCGTCTTCGCAAAGAGCCGATGAAAGTTTTCGCGGGTCCGTTCAGCGAGCATGTCAGGATCTTCGCCGCGCAATTCGGCCAGGAATCGGCAGGTATCGGCGACGAACGCTGGCTCGCCGGTCTTGCCGCGATGCGGAACGGGCGCGAGAAAGGGCGCATCGGTTTCGATCAACAGCCGGTCGATAGGAAGCGTCGCGGCCGTTTCCTGAAGGTCGCGCGCATTCTTGAACGTCACGATCCCCGAGATCGAGATGTACATGCCAAGGTCGAGCGCCTTGCGCGCGAAATCCGCGCTGGCGGTGAAACAGTGGATGACGCCGGGAAAAGCGCCCTTCCCCATTTCGTCGCTCAAAATCTCGGCGGTGTCCTCCTCGGCGTCGCGCGTATGGACGACGATTGGAAGCTGGGTTTCACGACATGCCGCCAGATGGCTGCGAAAACTCGATTTTTGCCGTTCGCGGTCGGAATGCTCGTAATAATAATCGAGCCCGCTTTCACCGATGCCGACCACACGGGGGTGCCCGGCGCGCTCGACCAGCTTCGCGGTATCGATATCGGGGTGCTTGTCGGCTTCGTGCGGATGAATGCCGACGGTCGCCCAGACATCGCGTTCGCGCTCGGCCGTTCCGACAACGGCGTCCCATTCGCTCTCGCGCGTGGCGATGTTGAGCATCGCCACAACGCCTGCACCGCGCGCATTGGCGAGAATTTCATCCTGCCGTTCGCCCAGGCCCTTATAGTTCAGATGACAATGACTGTCGGCCAGCTTCATGCCGGTGCGTCCTCGCTTTCCTCGATTGCCAGTCTCGGAAAGATGGGGGTCGGCGGAGCGATCTTGAACCCCGATGTCGCCAGTTGGTCGTACCAGTCTTCGGTTTCGAGGCTGGCATGATCGCGATCTGCGACGCCCAACTGATCGAGCATCTTTGCCGCCGAGGCCGGCACCACGGGTTCGATCGTGACGCCAAGATGGCGGATCGCACGCAGCAAGGTACCGAGAACGGCATGCATCCGCTCGGGATCGGTCTTGCGGAGCGCCCAGGGTGCCTGTGCGTCGATATACTGGTTGCAGGCGAAAACACCGGCCATCCACGCCTCGACCGCCTGTGACAGCGCCAGATCGTCGAACGCACGGCGAAAGGCCGCGCAGGAGCCGCGAACCTCCTCAAGCAGCGCGTTATCGGCGGGATTGCCCTTCCCCGGCTGCGGCAACTCGCCACCGAGATTTTTGGCGATGAAGCTGAGCGTGCGCTGTGCGAGATTGCCGAAGCTGTTCGACAGATCGGCATTCGCTCGCGTCACGATCGCCTCTGCGGAAAAGCTGCCATCCTGACCGAAGCTGATGTCGCGCATCAGGAAATAGCGCAGCGCATCGACGCCGTAGAGTTCGGCAAGCTGCATCGGATCGACGACATTGCCCGTCGATTTCGACATTTTCTCGCCGCGGTTGAGGACGAATCCATGCCCGAACACCTGATCGGGAAGCGGCAGCTTCGCCGACATCAGGAATGCCGGCCAATATACCGCGTGAAAGCGGACAATATCCTTGCCGATCAGGTGAAGATCGGCGGGCCACCATTTCGAAAACTCTTCGGGATCATTGGGATAACCGGCGCCGCTGATATAATTTGTCAGCGCATCGACCCAGACGTACATCACGTGGCCGGGGCTGTCGGGCACCGGTACGCCCCAGTCGAAGCTGGTCCGCGAAACCGACAGGTCGGTCAACCCGCCCTCTACGAAGCGAAGGATCTCGTTACGCCGGCTTTCGGGGCGGATGAAATCCGGGTTTGCCTTGTAATGGTCGAGCAGCGGCTGTTGATATTTCGACAGGCGGAAGAACCAGGTCTCCTCGGCAGTCCATTCGACGGGGGTGCCCTGCGGCGAGAGCTTGGTACCGTCCTCGCCCTCGATCAGTTCCTTTTCCTCGTAAAAGGCCTCGTCGCGGACCGAATACCATCCCTCATAACGGTCGAGGTAGAGATCGCCGGCATCGGCCATCGCGCGCCAGATCGCCTGACTGGCGGCATAGTGATCGGGTTCGACCGTGCGGATGAACCGATCGCAGGAAATGTTCAGGCCACTCGCCATCTGTTGGAAATATCGCGACATTTCATCGGCCAGCGCGCGAACCTCCATGCCACGATCACGCGCCGTCTGGACCATTTTCAGGCCATGTTCGTCGGTGCCCGTCTGGAAGCGGACATCGCGCCCCGCCTGGCGCTGAAAACGCGCGATCGCATCGGCGGCGATCATTTCATAGGCGTGCCCGATATGCGGGCGGCCATTGGGATAGTGGATCGCGGTGGTGATATAATAGGGATCGGCCATCGGCGTTTCCTAGGGCCTGCTCCCGGCCACGGCAATGGTCAGTGCGCGCGCGCCGGCATGTCCGCAAGTCGGGCGATCAGCCCCCCCATTTCGAACGCCGTCGCATTGGCGTCGAGCGACAATCGCGTCGCTGCGGCCGAAAGGTCGCGTGCCGCCGCATAGGCATCGAGCGCTTCGCGGAGCCGCTGGCCACTACGCCCACGCGCCCGTTCGGCGATGAACGAGGGGGCGCGCTCGAGAAATGCCTCGTAACGCGGTTGTGCCGATTTCGCGCCCAGCGTCGTGCCGAGCTTGGCGCGGATCGCATTGGTCGGATCGCCCCCCTGTGCCAACGCCTCCATCTCGCGTTCGAGAACCGCCAGGTCGAGACCGGCAAAGGCCAGTGCACGGCCCGGCGAGCCCTGCCCCGCGCGGACCAGTGCATCGATCTCCCCGGCGCTCGCATCGGGCAATGCGCGGCGGAGGATCGTCGCGATCGCTTCGTCGGCGACAGGATCGAACCGTAACAGGCGGCAGCGCGACCTGATGGTCGGGAGCAGTCGACCCGGTGCGTGGCTTATCAGCACGAAAATCGTCCCTGCCGGAGGCTCTTCGAGATTCTTGAGAAGCGCGTTGGCCGCTGAACGTTCGCAATCGTCGATCGCGTCGATGATGACCACGCGCCGCGACGAATGCGACGGACGCGTCGCGAACATCGGCTGCAGGGCGCGGATCTGTGCAATCGGAATGCTACGCGCAACATTCTGGTCGGGCTTTTCGGGGTCCTTGGGAAGCCGCCTGAGCACGCGGAAATCGGGGTGAGAGCCCGCCGCGATCTGCGATGCTATCGGGTGGTCGGGAAGCGGCGCGCCGCCATCGATCGGGACCGAGGGGTCGGCTGCGTTGACGAGCATGCGAATTGCGGCTTCGCGGGCGAAACTCGCTTTCCCGACGCCGGCCGGACCGGCAAACAGCCAGGCATGCGGCATCGATCCGCTCCGTGCCGACGCCAGAAACGTCGCCTGTGCGGCCTCGTTTCCGATGATTGACGTCATGGCAGCAGGTCCGACAGCGCGTCGATCAATCTTGCAGTCACCTGCTGCGGCGAACCGGTCGCGTCGATCCTGTGGACGCGGTCGGGTTCGGCATCGGCGATCCGGTCGAACGCCGCGCCTACCGCCTCGTGGAAAGAACCCTCTCGCGCGGCAAAACGATCGGCGCCGGCGCCGTCTCGCGCCGTCGCGCGCTCGGCGCCTTCGGCTTGCGGCACTTCAAGGAGAAAGGTTCGATCGGGAAGCAACCCCTTCGAGCCGAACGCATGAAGCGCGAGAATGGCAGAATCGTCGATTCCCTGGGCGCCCTGATACGCGCGGGTGCTGTCGATAAAACGGTCGCAGATCACCCATTCGCCCGCCTCGACAGCGGGACGGATGTGCTTTTCGACGTGATCGGCGCGCGCGGCGGCGAACAGCAGAGCCTCGGTATGCGCGCTCCAGCGTGTAACGCTGCCCTGCATCAGAAGGTCGCGGATCGCCTCCGCTCCCTCGCTGCCGCCGGGTTCGCGCGTGACGATGGCATCGACGCCGCGATCGCGCAGCGCTTCAGCGAGGCGGGTCGCCTGGGTGGATTTCCCGACGCCCTCCCCGCCTTCAAGCGAGATGAAGCGCCCGCTCAAGCGCCGAACAGCGAGAGGAAACCGGCCCAGGCGCGACCGAAAAAGCCGGCCTGATCGACATCCTTCTCCGCCACCAGCGGCATGGTCTGCGTCGGCAGGCCGGGCGACTGCACCACCAGGTCGGCGACATGCTGACCGGCCTTGATCGGGGCCTTGATCGGGCCGTTATAGACGATCTTCGCGTTCATGTCGGGCGTAACGCCGCTGGGAACGGTCATCGTCAGATCGCGCGGAGCGACGAGGCCGACCGTGCTCGAATCGCCCATCTGGACATCTGCATCGGCGACCTTGCGCCCCTTCGACACGAGCGGCTTCGCCTTCCACGCGCGAAAGCCCCAGTCCATGAAGCGCACCGATTCCTTGATACGCTGATTGAACGAGGTCAGCCCCGCCATGACCATGATGATGCGGCGGCCATTCTGTTCGGCCGACCCGGTAACGCCGTACCCGGCTTCTTCGGTGTGGCCAGTCTTCAGTCCGTCGGCGCCTTCGACCCGGCCGATCAGCGGATCGCGATTGGCCTGGGTGATCGGCTCGCCGCTCGCCGTCTTGCCCCAGGTGAAGCTCGGCTTGGCATAGAATTGCTTGTAGAGCTTCGGATAATTCTCGATCGTCGCCGCCGCCAGCTTGGAGAGATCGCGCGCCGTGACATAGGTGCGCCCTTCATCCGGCCAGCCGTTCGACGTGCCGAAATGGCTGTTGGTCATGCCCAGTTCCTTGGCATGCTGGTTCATCAGCGACGTGAACGCATCCTCGGTACCGGCAATTCCCTGCGCCAGCACGACGCACGCGTCATTCCCCGACACCGTGATGATCCCCGACAGAAGGTCGCTGACGCTGACCTGCTGATTGGGCGACAGGAACATGGTCGAACCGGCCTGCGGACCGTGCCAGCGCTGCCAGGTTTCGGGGCGGACGGTGAATTTCTGGTCGAGCTTCAGGTCCCCCTTCTTGATGAGGTCGAAGGCGACATAGACCGTCATCATCTTCGCGAGCGATGCGGGTGGCATCCGCTCATCGGGATTCTTCGAAAACAGCACCGCCCCCGAAGACATGTCCTTCATGAACGCAATCGGTGCAGGCGTCTGGAACGGCGGAACGGCCGCGGTCGTCGGTGCAGCGACCAGAGCTGCGAGAAGCGAGGCGGTAAGAAGCTTTTTCATCGAAGGTCCATGAGCTTGGGTGGGGGTAATCAGTCGTTGCGATATACGCGCGCATCGCCATAGCCGTGTCGCGCGATTTGAGCACGTTTTTGTTCGGCATCGGCCTTGCTGGCAAAGCCGCCGACGCGAATGCGGTACAGCCCGCCGCCCGCCTTTACATATCCGCCGAGCTTATCCGCCAGCGCCTTTGCCCGCGCCTCGTTCGAAAGCGCTGCGACCTGCACGTAATAGGGTCCGTTGGCGGAGGGCTTCGGTTCGGCTTTGCCGGGCTTGTCCTCTGCCTTCGCTGCGACCGGAGTCTTGGAAGGCGGCCTTGCCGTCTTGGGCGGTTTGCTGGCCGGCACGGCCACCGACTTTGGCGCGACCGGCTTGGCTGCAGCGGCGGCGGCCGGTTTGGCGGCTGCTGCCGGCAGCTTCTTGCGCAACGCCTTCAAGACCAGTTCGGGCGCGTCCATCCGCCGCGATGCGGGACCGCCGTTCGCCAGTGCCGCAATATCCTCTCCGGTCGGCGTCATCCGGCGAACGCGAACGGGAAGCCTGTCACCCGGCGTCAGCCCGAGCGTGCGCGCGGCTGCGGGCGACAGGTCGATCAGCGCACTGGTATCTGCCGGCCCCTTCCCTTCGATCTTGACGAGGATCGTGCGACCGCCGTTGAGTTCGGTGACCTCTGCGAAGCTGTCTGCCGGCAAGGTGCGGCTTGCCGCATAAACGCCGGTTTCGCCAAAGCCGGCGGCGTCCTTCGACGATATGGCATAGCCAACCTCGTCATAGCGGCGTTCGCCCGGAACGGCCTCCGAAGATCCATGGGGCGACTTGGGAGGCTCACCATTGGGATAGAATTTCGCGCCCGACGCAGTTTCGGCCTTTGCCGCGACCGCAGGCGGCGAATAGCTTGCACCCGCCTTCTGATCCGCCCGTGCCGTGCCCGCTCCGCAGATTGCGACCAGCGCAACCGCCAGCGTCGCAATACTCGCCTTATTTTTCCACCGCATCCGCAAGCAGCCCCACCGATAGTGCATAGAAATTCGAACAATTATAATCGAGGATGACCCGGTAATTGCCGGTCAGCAGATAGGCGGTCTTCCCCGGGCCGTCGGGTTCAAGCAGCGTCGCCTGAATATCGTCGTCGGGCCAGGTGCCGCGTTCGGGCACGATCCCCATCGCACGCCATTCGCGCATGGTCTGCCATTTGCTGTGGCGCTCGAACACGCGCGGGCAGCGCGGCGACACCGTCTTGTTGGCAAGCGCATCGACATCGATGCTTGATGGGACGCGAACCGGAATCCCCCAGGGCTGCCCCTTGCGCCATCCGGCATTCACGAAATAATTGGCGATCGAAGCCAGCGTGTCGGCATCGCTGTTCCAGATATCGGCGCGGCCGTCACCATCGCCGTCGCGCGCCAGCCGCAGATATACCGACGGCAGGAATTGCGGCCCGCCGGTCGCGCCGGCCCAGCTACCCTGAAGCGTATCGCGCGAGATGCCGCGATCCATCATCTTCAGCGTGTCGATGAATTCGCGCGAAAACAGCTCACGACGACGCCCTTCATAAGCAAGCGTGGCGAGCGAGCGCGGAAGGTCGAAACCACCGGTAATGGCGCCGTACGCCGTCTCGTTTCCCCAGATCGCCACCATGATCGATTCGGGCACACCGGTTTCACGCTCGATGCTCGCAAGCTTGGCGCGGTTGCGTTGATACGCCGCGCGGCCCAGGCGGATGCGCGCCGCATCGACGTGGCGTGCATAATAGGGCGCGAACATCGGAATAGGTGCGTTCGGATTGCTCCCCGGCTGATCGCGGTCGAGTTCGATCACGCGTTCGTTCATTGTCAGCGTGGGAAAGACCTTGTCGATCGTATGACGGCTGACCCCCGCGGCCAGCGCCTGCGATTTCAACGTGACAAGGTAATCCTGAAAGCCCTGTTCGGTTTGCGCGCATGCCGATGTACTGCACAACAGCCCCGCTCCAATGGCGGAAACGACCAGCGAGAAGCGGCGGGCGGAGGCAAATAACGCAAACATGGCCGATTCTTTGCCACAGCATGGCCGCCGCATGAAGCCCTCAATGCGCCTCTTGCACAAAAGTCGACGAACAGCGTAAGCGCATCGACTAGCGCGGAGAGGTGGCCGAGTGGTTTAAGGCAGCGGTCTTGAAAACCGCCGTGGGTTCACGCTCACCGTGGGTTCGAATCCCACCCTCTCCGCCAACCGCGCTCAGACAGCCAGCAAGTGATCCAGTTCCTGCGGATCGAGCGGCTCTTCGAACGCGCACCCGGCCAGGAAATCTCCCGCCCAGGCCACACGGGCGACGCGCGGGCCGATGCCTGGAAGCGTCAGCCAGATCAGCGCGTTTTCACGCATTGGCGAATAGGTCTGGATGCGGCAACCGTGCCGCGACAGGTCGACGACCTTGCAAAGCGTACGTGCCAGGCCGCCCCGGCCCAGCTTGGCGTCGAAGGAAACGCAGCTACGCTCCGAACGCCGCCGGGCTGGTGGCTCGGCGGGTTCGAATTCTGCGGCGAACTGAATGGGCTTCACGCTATCCAACATAGCGGTGAAGCTAGATCACGATGACTAACGGCGCGTTAATGAAACGCCCCGTCAGCCATGCCTTGCGAAGATTATTTCTTACCGAGCGAAAGTCCGCCGAAGCGCTTGTTGAAGCGCGCGACCTGACCGCCCTGATCGAGCAGACGCTGGTTGCCGCCGGTCCATGCCGGGTGCGAGGTCGGGTCAATGTCGAGCTGCAGCGTGTCGCCTTCGCTGCCCCAGGTGGAGCGCGTTTCGAACACGGTGCCGTCGGTCATCTGCACCTTGATCATGTGATAGTCGGGGTGCGTATCGGTCTTCATGATATGTCTCTTTCGTCATTTGGCTGGTTACCGACCAGCCGGACTGGAACGCGGCCCGATACAGGGCCGCGCCTACAATTGCAATATGATCCAGGCCGGTCAGGCCTTTGGCGGATCGGCGATCATCGCGGTGAAATTGGCCTGCGCCGCGACCTGTCCGTCGATCAGCGCGCGGCCGGCGAATTTGCACACGCTCGAGCGCTTCTGAACGAACTCGACCTCAAGCCGCAGCAACACGCCCGGTTCGACGGGCTTGCGGAACTTCGCCTCGTCGATCGCCATGAAATAGACGAGCTTGCCCGACCCGGCGAGGCCCAGCGATTCGACCGCGAGAACGCCTGCGGCCTGCGCCAGCGCCTCGACGATCAATACGCCGGGCATGATCGGCCTTCCCGGGAAATGTCCCTGGAAAAAGCCTTCATTCATCGTGACCGCCTTGATCGCCGCGATCGACCGGTCGGGGATCAACTCCTCGACCCGGTCGACCAGCAGCATCGGATACCGATGCGGCAACGCCGCCATCACGCGTCCGATGTCGAGCGGCCCGATGGCCTCCTTCTGCTCGCCTTCCTCGCTCATCGGCCGGTGGCGGGCGCCTGCTGCGCGGCCGGGGCTGCCGGCGCGTTCTGCTGCTGGCCCGGCTGCCAGTTGGCCGGCGGCTGGATGCTGACATTGCTGACCAGCGTGTTGAGCTGGGCAGTGATGTCGCTGGTCACATCGGCAGCCGGTGCCGCATAGATCGTGGCATCGGGACGCAGCAGGACCTGGATCTTCTTGGCGCCGATCACGGCCTGAACCGCCTTGGGATACTGGTTGCTGATCTGCTCCAGCGCATAGGCGCGCGCACGCTGTACCGGCTGCAGGATCTTGTTGACCTCTGCATTGGCAGCCTGCTCCTTCGACTGGATCGACTGAGCCTGGGTCTGCAGCGACGCCTGATTGGCATTGGGCTGCTGACGCGCGGCGTTGAACGATTTCACGAGCGGGTCGAGCTCCGCCTTGATGGCGTTGCTGCGGCTCTGCGCCTGGTCGATCTGTGCCTTGTACGTGGTCTGGATCTGTGCCGACGCGGTCTTCCAGGCGTTGCTGTCCTGGATCGCCTGCTGCGGATCGGCAACGGCAACGCCCGCCACCTGAGCCTGCGCCGGAGCGGCGGCGGCGATCGGGGCGAGAGCGGCCGCTGCGAACAGAAGGGTCTTGTTGAGTGCCATTAGAACTGTCTTCCTACGTTGAAAGTGAACAATTTGGTGTCGTCGCCGGGCTGGGTAAGAATTGCCTTGGCGATGTCGATACGCAGTGGACCGAAGGGCGAATTCCAGTCGGTGCCGATGCCGACCGAAATTCTCGGGCGCGCGCTGTCGCCCAGGAACCGCTCGTAATAGATGGTCGAATTGCTGAAGGCCGCGGTATTTGCCTCCGAACCGGTACAGGTTCCACCCGCCGTATCCGAATATCCGGCAGAACACGTAGTGAGTCGCGTGAGCGTATCCCCAGCGTCATTTTGATACGAATTGTAGAAGAGCGGGCTGCCGTCAGAGGCCGTAAGCCGCGGCGGCAAAAACGAAGGGGAGCCGTCCGCATTATTAAGCGGTACACCGTTGCTATCGGTGGCTTGCGTGTAGGCCGTGTTAAGCTGAGGCCGGGTAATGCCGAACAGTGCACCGACCTGCACGAAGATCGAAGGCCTCAGACCAAGTTCCTGCGCGCCCGAGCCGAGCGGAATCTCAAGCTCCGCCTTGCCAAGATAATAAGCCTTGCCGCCCAGGGCGTCGTCAATAATCTGTTTCCTGTCGGTAACGAGAGCCTGCGTACCACTGGCCACCGTGCCGGTATAGGGAACGCGCTGAATACGCGGACCGACACCGCGGATATCGAATCCGCGGAATTGCGGCTCGCCGAGGTAGAAGCGGTCGGTGATTCGAACCGGATCGACGCCCGGCCCCCGACTTCCCTCAAGCGAATGGATATAGCCGCCCTCGCCACTGAGCGAGAAGATGAAGCCGCTGCCGACATTCCAGTATTTGGAAGCGTTCAGGCGGCCGCGAAGATAGCGGACATCGCCGCCCAGCCCGGCGAAATCGACACCGGCGACGAAGCGCGTGCCCTTGGTCGGGCGCAGGTTGCTGTTGAGGCTGCTGTAAATCAGCGATGCGCCGAGTAGCGACGTCAGGCGATTGCCGATCGCGTCGCAGAGATAGCGTCCCGCCTTAAGCGGATCGCAAGTGTCGAGCGTCCCGTCGCCATTCGAATCCTTATAAAAGGAGTTCTTGTCGAGCGTAACGTCGTCCACCGACAGGCTGTAACGGCCCGACAGCGTCCAATATTCGGTCAGCGGCAAACCGGTCGAAATCTGGAAACCTGTCTGAACCTGCGAATAGGTCGTGTTGCGGTTCTGACCGATATAGTTGAACGAGTTGTAGTCGCGTCGGAAGATCGTCGCCCCCAGCGCGATCGGCTTGTCGAACAGATATGGCTCGGTAAAGCCGAGCTCGGCCGACTTTGAATAGGACGAATAGTTGACCTGCGCATGCGCATCCTGGCCCATGCCGCGGAAGTTGCGCTGCCGGATCGCCGCCTGCACGAGGAAACGTTCAAGACTCGAGAAACCGGCCGAAAGCGAGAGCTCGCCCGTCGACTTTTCTTCGACATTGGCATTCAGGTCGATGCGATCGTCGCTCGAACCCTGCTTGCGGTCGATCTCGAACTTGTCCTGGAAATACCCCAGCGAATTGATGCG
Organism: Stakelama marina; assembly: GCF_018122655.1. Lineage (GTDB taxonomy): Bacteria > Pseudomonadota > Alphaproteobacteria > Sphingomonadales > Sphingomonadaceae > Sphingomonas > Sphingomonas marina. The sequence goes on along the minus strand of NZ_JAGRQC010000001.1, from coordinate 752,451 downwards.
GTCTTCCGAGCGCTTGATGAGGAACGAGTTGAACGCGTCACCCTCGGCCACGCGCATTTCGCGGCGGATGACCTTGTCCTTGGTCTGCGTATTGCCGGTGATGTTGATCCGCTCGACATAGGTGCGCTTCGCTTCCGCGATGTTGAACGTCACATCCATCGTGTGATTTTCGCGATCGGGCTGGAATTCCGGGCGGACATCGGCGAAAGCGTATCCCGCAAAGCCGGCGGTCTGGCTCAACTGGTCGACCGCATCCTCGACTTGCTTCGCATTGTACCAGTCGCCCTTCTTGAACGGCAGCGCCTGGGCGAGCTTCTTGTCGTCGAAGTCGCGGATACCGCTGTCGACCGACACATCACCGAATTTATAGCGGTCGCCTTCTTCGACGACATAGGTGATGATGAAGTCGCGCTTGTCGGGGGTCAGTTCGGCGACCGCTGACGTCACGCGAAAATCGGCATAGCCCTGCGTCAGATAGAATTGCCGCATCTTCTGCTGGTCATACGCCATGCGGTCCTGATCGTAGCTCGTGTTCGAGCTGAAGATGCGGAACCAGCGCGCCTGCTTGGTCGCCATTTCGCCGCGCAGCTTGTCATCCGAAAACTTCTCGTTTCCGATGATGTTGATCTGGCGAACCTTCGACTTCGGCCCTTCGTGGATTTCGAAGATCACGTCGACGCGGTTCTGGTCGAGCTTAACCATCTGCGGGTCGACGGTCGCGGCGAACCGACCCTGGCGCCGGTACAGCTCGATGATCCGCGCGACATCAGCCCGCACTGCGGTGCGTGTGAAGATCTGCCGCGGCGCGAGCTTAATCTCCTTGGTGATCTTGTCGTCCTTCAGGCGCTTGTTGCCCTCCAGGATGACGCGGTTGATGACCGGATTTTCCTTGATGTGGATGACCAGGTCACCGGTCTCCACGCCCGAGATCGACACGTCAGCCAGAAAGTCGCTGGCCAGCAGGTCCTTGATCGCCTGGTCGACGGTCGCGTTGGTGTAGGTCTCGCCAACGCGCAGCTTGGTATAGGAAAGGATCGTCGCCGGTTCGATACGCTGCGAACCCTCGACGCGAAGCGACTTGATGACGCGTTCCTGTTCCTGCGGAACGAGCGGGATTGCCTGCTGCGGTGCGGCCTGTCCCGGCGTTGCCGGGGCCGACGGCTGAGACTGGGCAGCCGGCTGCTGGCCGGTCGGCTGACCTTGCTGCGCGGTCGCATCCTGCGCGTGCGCAATGCCGATGCCCGAAAGCATCGTGCAAGCCAAGGTAAGCGCCTTTGCGCCCGTGCTCAATTTCGAAGACTTGTTCGCCGTCACATCCCACCCCAGTCGGAGAAAATCATTGCCCATCGGCATGCGTGCGCACGCCCTGCCCTAACCGCGTCAGCCGATCAACCCGGCCAGGCTATGCCACACACCCAACGAGCCGAGATCGTTGATCGTAACCAGCAGAAACAGCGCCAATATTGCCGCCAGACCGCCGCGAAACGCCCATTCCATCACCTGCGGCTCCACCGGCTTCCGCCGGATCGCCTCGATCGCGTAAAAGAACAAATGACCTCCATCCAGCATCGGCACTGGCAAGAGGTTGATGAATCCCAGATTAATCGAGATCACCGCGATCAGGCTGATGAGCGCCGGCAGGCCCAGCGACAGCTGTTCGCCAGAAATCTTGGCGATGCGGATCGGACCGCCAAGCTCATCGACCGACCGGCGGCCCGTGACGATCTGGCCGAGTCCATCGAGCATCCAGCCGAGTGTATCGCGCGTCATCTGGACGCCCGCCGGCAAGGCCTGAAGCACGCCAACGGGCTGATACACCGGAGCGCCGGGCGCGATGCCGATCTGCCCGCGGCTGAATTCGTTGCCGAACCGGTCGCGCTCGTGGATCGTCGCCAGCGTCAGACTGGTTTTGCGGAGTTCGCCGTCGTGGCGATAGGTCACTGACACCGTTTCAGCGGGGCGCAGGACGGTGAAGTTCGCCAGGTCCTTGAAACTTTCCATCGACCGGCCGTCCATGCTGACGATACGGTCACCGGCCGACAGACCGGCTTCTGCCGCCGGGCTGTTCGCCAGAACGCCGCCGACCGTCGCCGGGGTCCGATCCACGCCTAAGATCATGGCGAATGCCGCAAAGATCAGGATGGCGATGATGAAATTCGTGACCGGCCCCGCGGCAACGATCAGCGCGCGTTGCCATACTGGCTTCGCCTGAAAGGTCCTCGCCCGTTCGGCGGCTGGCAGTTCGAGCCACTGCGCGTCGGGCTGGCTCGCGGGATTCATGTCGCCGGCAAAGCGCACATAACCGCCTAGCGGCAGCCAGCCGAACTTCCACCGCGTACCGCGCCGGTCGGTAACGCCGAAAATCTCGCGCCCGAACCCGACGGAAAAGGCCTCCGCCTTCACGCCGAACCAGCGTCCGACGAAATAATGGCCGAGTTCGTGGAGGAACACCAACGGCCCGAGTACCAGCGCAAAGGCCAGAATGGTCAGCAGAAATCCGGGGTTTTGGGTCAAGCTACGCAGTCCTTAACTCGCTCGTCCGCGATTCGCCGCGCCTCGGCGTCGACGGCAAGTACCGCATCGAGAGTCGCGGGAGCAGGCGGATCATAGCGATCAAGCGTATCGCCGACGATTGCGGCAATTTCGAGGAAGCCGATACGCCGTGCCAGAAATGCGGCGACTGCGACCTCGTTCGCGGCATTGAGGATCGCCGGCTTCGCCCCGCCGGCATCAAGCGCATTGCGGCACAGAATAAGCGCGGGAAATCTTGCCGGGTCTGGCGGCGCGAAATCGAGCCGGCCGATGCTGACCAGATCGAGCGGTTCCATCGGGGTATCGATCCGGTCGGGCCAGCCGAGACAATAGGCGATCGGCGTGCGCATGTCGGGCGGGCCAAGCTGCGCGAGGACCGACCCGTCGACATAATCGACCAGCGAGTGGATTACCGATTGGCGGTGCAGGATGATCTCTATCCGATCATGCGGAACCGGGAACAGCCGCGCGGCCTCGATCAGCTCCAGCCCCTTGTTCATCATCGTCGCCGAATCGACCGAAATCTTTGCGCCCATCGACCAGTTGGGATGCGCCACCGCCTGGTCGGGCGTGACCGAGCGCATATAGTCCAGGTCGCGATCGCGAAACGGACCACCGCTCGCCGTCAGGATGATGCGTCGAATGCGCTCGGGTCGATCGAAATCGAAGCACTGGAAAATCGCGTTATGCTCTGAATCGGCGGGCAGCAGCGTGGCGCCATGCGCCCGCGCGGCGTCGAGGACGACCTCACCCGCCGAAACCAGCGGCTCCTTGTTGGCAAGGATCACCGTCCTGCCCTGTTCCACCGCCGCCATGACCGGCGCAAGTCCGGCGCAACCGACAATCGCGCCCATCACTACATCGGCTTCCATCCGCGCGGCATCGGCAACCGCCTGATCGCCACCGGCGGCTGCGACGCCCGATCCCGCAAGCGCCTCTCGCAGTGCGGGCAGGCAATCCTCGTCCGCAACGACGGCCAATTCGGCACCGGTGCGTTTCGCTGCCGCCGCCAGGCCGGCAACGTCGCGATTGGCCGTCAGCGCCACGACCTTGAATGCGTCGGGCGCGCGCTCGATCAGATCGAGCGTCGACGTTCCGACCGATCCAGTTGCGCCGAGGATCGTGACCCGTTTCATCGGATGACCTCGGGAAGAAACACCAGCAGCGCTGCGATCGGTGCAACGGGAACCAGCCCGTCGAGCCTGTCGAGAAAGCCGCCATGACCCGGCAGCAACGTACCCGAATCCTTCACCCCGGCCCGCCGCTTGAGCCAGCTTTCATAAAGATCGCCTGCCTGTGCGACGACGGCGAGAAACGGGCTGGCGATCGCCAGATGCAAGGGAAGTCCGAAGCGATAGAGTATCGCCCCGAGAAGCGCCGCGCCGACCACGCCGCCCAGCAGCCCCGACCAGGTCTTGTTCGGGCTGACACGCGGCGCGAGCTTGGGGCCGCCCAGATTTCGTCCCGCGAAATAGGCGCCGATATCGCACGCCCAGACCAGCGCCATCGACCAGAAGGCGAGAAGCAGTCCATCAGGCTGTGCGCGCAACCACAGCAACGCCAGTACCGGCAACACGACATACACCGCGCCCACCGCGAGGATCTGGCGCCGGGTGACGATGGCGACGAAGAACATCGCGCCGAATATCAGCCCCAGCGCAAAGAAGCCCGGCCCTGCCGCAATCCATTTCGGCGCCATGATCGCAAGCGGTACGCAGATCGTGAACTGCGCGATCCGCGTGTTGCGCGCACTCGCATGCGCCAGACCACTCCATTCGGCCATCATCAGCAGCGACACCGCCGACAGGATGATCCAGAACAGCCAGTCACCGACCCATAGCGCGAGCGCCGCAAGCGCGATCAGGACAGCGCCCACCGCCGCCCGGACGGGAAGATCGGATCGAGGCGGCAGCGGTGCGTTCACAGGCCGCCGAACCGCCGATGACGGCGCGCATATACCGACAGCGCCTCCTCCAGCGCCGTGCGGTCGAAATCGGGCCATAGCGTGTCGGTAAAAACCAATTCGGCATAGGCCGACTGCCACAGCAGGAAATTGGAGAGCCGTTGCTCGCCCGATGTTCGGATCATCAGGTCGAGCGGCGGGAGGTCGTGCGTCGCGAGCGCCCCTTCGAACATCGCTTCGTCGATGGCGTCGGCCGTGATCTCACCATCCTCGACCCGCTTCGCGAGCGCTCGCGCGGCCGCCGTGATCTCCGCCTGAGAGCCGTAATTGAGCGCGATCACCAGCGACGGTCCGCCATTGCGTTCGGTCCGCCCGACGACATCGTCGATCATCTCGACCAGATCGGGCGCGAGCGCACGATAATCGCCGATGACGCGCAACCTGACGTCCTCGCGCACCAGTTCTTCGACTTCCTTTTTCAGGAAACGGCGCAGCAACCCCATCAGGTCGCCAACCTCTTCCTGTGGCCGCCGCCAGTTCTCCGACGAAAAGGCGTACAGCGTCAGAACTTCGATACCCAGGTCGCGGGCCGCGCGCGAAATGTGGCGCACGGCCTCTACGCCCTGCCGATGGCCGGCAATGCGCGGCAGGTGCCGGGCCTTTGCCCAGCGGCCGTTGCCGTCCATGATGATCGCCACATGGCGCGGCGTATGAACGTCGGGCGCGCCGGAAGCCGGCCTGGGAGCCGGATTGGGAATCACTGGCCGAGGATTTCCTTTTCCTTCGCCTGCGCCGCCGCATCGATATCTGCGATCGTCTTGTCGGTCAGCTTCTGGACATCATTTTCCAGCCGCTTGCGCTCGTCTTCCGACAGCTCACCCTTCTTTTCGTCGGCCTTCAGGCTGTCCATCCCGTCGCGGCGCACGTTGCGCGCGGCGATACGAGCCTTTTCAGCATATTGCCCGGCCAGCTTGGCAAGTTCCTTACGGCGATCTTCGGTCAGGTCGGGAATCGGCAGCCGGATATTCTGGCCATCGACGATCGGGTTCAGGCCAAGCCCGGCCGACCGGATCGCCTTGTCGACCGGCGTGACGTTCGATTTGTCCCACACCTGCACCGACAGCATGCGCGGCTCGGGCGCGGAAACGGTCGCGACCTGATTGAGCGGCATGTTGGCACCGTACACCTCCACGGTGACCGGATCGAGCAGCGTCGTGGAGGCGCGGCCCGTCCGCAGACCGGCAAGATCGTGCTTCAGCGCGTCGACCGAACCAGCCATGCGGCGTTCGAGATCGGCCTTGTCATATGCGGCCATGGTTTGCGTCCTCTTCTAGTCTGCGTTGTTGCGGACGATCGTCGACGTTCCGTCGCCGCGAAGGGCATCGGCGAGATTGCCCTCGCTGCGGATATTGAAAACGACGATCGGGATATTGTTGTCGCGGCACAGCGCCACGGCGCTGGCGTCCATGACCTTCAGGTCGTCCGCGAGCACACGGTTGAAGCTCAGCGCCGAATAGCGCTTTGCATCGGGATTCTTTTTCGGGTCGGCGTCATAGACGCCATCGACGCTCGTCCCCTTGAACAGCGCGTCGCAGCCCATCTCAGCGGCACGCAGCGCAGCGGCCGTATCGGTGGTGAAAAACGGATTTCCGGTGCCGGCGGCAAAGATCACCACGCGCCCCTTTTCCATGTGGCGCACGGCGCGGCGGCGGATATAGGGTTCGCACACGCTCGACATCGGGATCGCGGACTGCACCCGCGTATCGACGCCGATATGTTCGAGCGCATTCTGCATCGCGAGCGCGTTCATCACCGTGGCGAGCATGCCCATATAATCGGCGCTCGCCCGGTCGAAGCCCTTGGCGGCCCCGGCGAGTCCGCGGAAGATATTGCCGCCGCCGACGACGACGCACAGTTCGAAACCGGCATCCTTGGCGGCGGCGATTTCACGCGCCACGCGTTCGCAGGTTGCGGGGTCGATGCCGAACTCGCCCTCGCCCATCAGGACCTCGCCCGACAGCTTGAGGAGGATACGGTTGAAGCTGGGGGTCGTCATGAAGCCAAACTGTCTGGAAGGAATAACAAAGCGGCGCGGACCTTAGAGGGGCCGCGCCGCGATGCCAAGCGATGAAACGGACGCAGCCCGGTTTCCCGTGCCGCGCCCGTCAGTTCCGCAATATTACTTCTTCACGCCGGCAGTGGCCGCAACCTCTGCCGCGAAATCACCCTCTTCCTTCTCGATGCCTTCACCGAGCTGGAAGCGGACATAATCCTTCAGTACGATCTTCGTGCCGGCATCCTTGCCCGCCTTGGCGACGACGTCGGCAATCGGGGTCTTGTTGTCCATCACGAAGATCTGGCTGAGAAGCGCGTTTTCCTTGGCGAACTTCTTCACCGAACCTTCGACCATCTTTTCGATGATCTCGGCGGGCTTGCCCGATTCCTGCGCCTTTTCCATGGCGATCTGGCGCTCGCGCTCCAGCACGTCCTGATCGAGCCCGCTTTCGTCGAGCGCAAGCGGGAATGCCGCCGCGATGTGCATCGCAAGCTGCTTGCCGAGCGGTTCGAGAACATCGACACCGGCATCCGATTCGAGCGCGACGAGCACGCCGATCTTGCCGAGGCCGGGTTCGACCGCGTTGTGGACGTAGGGAATGACCGCGCCCTGCGAAACCTCGAGCCGCTGCGCACGGCGGATCGACTGGTTCTCGCCGATCGTCGCGATATTGTTGGTCAGCGCCTCATCGACGGTCGTGCCCGACGGCATCTTGGCGTTCTTGATCGTCTCGACATCGTCGCCTTCGGCAAGCGCGATCTGCGTCACTTCGCGGACGAACGCCTGGAACTGGTCGTTCTTGGCAACGAAGTCGGTCTCGGAATTGACCTCGACCGCGGCGCCCTTCGGACCCGCGACGGCAACGCCGACCAGGCCTTCGGCGGCGGTACGGCTCGACTTCTTCTGCGCGGCCGCTAGGCCCTTGGTACGCAGCCAGTCGGCGGCCGCTTCGATGTCGCCACCCGATTCGGTCAGCGCCTTCTTGCAGTCCATCATGCCGGCGCCGGAGCGCTCGCGCAGTTCCTTCACCGCTGCGGCAGTGATCTCGGCCATGTCTATCTTCCTCGTATATCAGCTATGGATGCGGGCGGGATAAGGCCAACGCCCTACCCCGCCCGTATGTCAATTCGGCGAAAGGGCTCAGGCGTCGATCTGACGCTCACCCTCTGCGGCGGTTTCAGGCTCGCTGGCCGCGGCCTTCGCCTCGGGGTCCTTGCCCTCGTCGGCCTTCGCCTTGGACTCTTCGGCAAGCGCGGCTTCCGCCGGCGGCTCGTCCATCGCGCCCAGATCGGCGCCCGACTTCGCCATCGCTTCCTGGCCACCGCGCGTCGCGGCGATGCCTACCGCCTCGCAATACAAGCGGATGGCGCGGCTGGCGTCATCGTTCGCCGGGATCGGGAAGGCGATGCCGTCGGGCGAAACGTTGGTGTCGAGGATCGCGACGACCGGAATTCCGAGCGTGTTGGCTTCCTTGATCGCCAGCTCTTCCTTGTTGGCGTCGATGACGAACATGATGTCGGGCAGACCGCCGAGATCGCGGATACCGCCCAGCGAAAGCTGCAGCTTGTCATGCTCGCGGGTAAGCTGAAGGACTTCCTTCTTGGTCAGACCCGTGGTGTCGCCCGACAAGCGCTCTTCAAGGCTCTTGAGGCGCTTGATCGAGCCCGAAATCGTCTTCCAGTTGGTGAGCATGCCGCCCAGCCAGCGGTGGTTGACGAAGTGCTGACCCGAACGCATCGCGGCTTCGGCGACCGGCTGCTGCGCCTGGCGCTTGGTGCCGACGAACAGAACCTTGCCGCCCGACGCAACGGTCTGGCTGATAAAGTCCAGCGCGCGCGCGAAAAGCGGCACGGTCTGCGAAAGATCGATGATGTGGATGCCGTTGCGATCACCGAAGATATAAGGCTTCATCTTCGGGTTCCAGCGGTGCGTCTGGTGTCCGAAATGCGCGCCAGATTCAAGCAACTGCTGCATGGTGACGGTAGGTGCCGCCATAGGGATATCTCCTTCCGGTTAGTCCGCTGGGAGGCGATGACCCCTGAAAGGGGCACCGGTTTATGTGCTTCCCATGTGGAATTGAGGCCGCGCGATTAGCCGAACCGCCGAAACAAATCAAGCGTTGACGATGGAACGAACATGGAACATATAGTGTTCCTAACAGGGGCGAGGAACAAATTGGCCTGGCATCGCTTTTGGCAGGCACGTTCCAGCAGCTCGGCAGGCAAGGAGCCGGATGATGGGTTCGATTATAGCATTTCTCGTTTTTGGCAGTGGGCTGACGCTCGCCCTGTGGACGATCGTAACGACCGTGCGGCCGCAAATGTCGCGCATCGTCTCGCTGCTTCGCGACGGTGCATCGATGGATCTGCATCTGCCGCCGCTGCCGCCTATTCAGCCGTCGCGCGAACGCGTCACGGCTCGGGTACAGGCTCCAGCGCAGGCGCCGTACCGGCGCGCAGCCGCTTGATCCGGCGATAGCCGCGAATGCTGAACGGGATCGTCAGCAGATAACCTGCGGTGAGCACGGTCAGCGTTTGCCACGGCGCGGTCACGAGTGCCGCGCCCGCAATGACCACCACGACAAGCGCCTCGAACCGGATATGGCGCCGCAGCTTTAGCGAAGACCAGGAATAGGTCGCCAAGCTCGACACCATCAGGAACGCGCAGAAGGCGACCCACGGCGTCACCAGCCATGGCGAGCGAAAGATATCGAGGCCGGTGAATATCCACGCATAGAGCGGAAGCATCGCCGCGGCCGCACCCGCCGGTGCGGGGACGCCGGTCAGGAAGCCCGCCGATTTGTGGGGCTGGTCCTCCAGGTCGATCCGCGCGTTGAACCGCGCAAGACGCAGCGCGCAGAATACGGCATAGAGCAGCGCGACGATCCAGCCGACCTTCGGCACCGCGATCAACGCCCATAGATACATGACCAGCGCCGGCGAAACGCCGAACGAAATCGCGTCGGAAAGCGAATCGAGTTCGGCACCGAACCGGCTTTCGGCGCGGACCAATCGCGCGATCCGTCCATCGATACCGTCGAGGACGCCGGCTATCAGGATCATCAGCACCGCACGTTCCCAGTCGGTCGCGATCGCGAACCGAACGCCCGTCAGGCCGAAGCACAACGCAAGCGCGGTGACCGCATTGGGCACCACGGCGCGAAGCGGAATGCCCCGCTCCACGCGATTACGGCGCGGGCGCCTCACTGTTCGATGCCCGTGACCGCCGATCCGCCGGCGCGGCCGATAACCGTCTCGCCGGCGATGCTGCGCTGCCCCAGCGCCACCTGACAGGTAATCGAATCGGGGAGATAGACATCGACGCGGCTGCCGAAGCGGATCAGCCCGACCCGCTGCCCGGTCGCGACGATGTCCCCCGGCTTCACGAAGCTGACGATCCGCCGCGCGACAAGCCCCGCGATCTGCGTGAAGCCGACGCGCATCCCGTCATGCCCCTCGACAAGGATATGCTGGCGCTCATTCTCCTCGCTGGCCTTGTCGAGATCGGCGTTGAGAAACTTGCCCGAGATATAGACGACGCGCCGGATGGTCCCGGCAATCGCGGTGCGGTTGATGTGGACGTCGAACACACTCATGAAGATCGAAACCCGCACCAGCTCGCCGTCGCCGAGCCCGTCCTCGCCACCAAGCTCGACCGGTACGGGAACGCGCTGGATCATGGTGATAAGGCCGTCGGCGGGCGCAACGATCAGTCCCTCCCCCGCCGGCGTCACGCGCACCGGATCGCGGAAGAAGGTCGCGACCCAGATCGTCACGCCGATCAACGGCCAGGTCAGCCAGTCGAGCCACGGCACAAGCCAGAAGACAAAGGTGACGACCGCGGCGATCAGGACATATTTGCGCCCCTCCGGATGGACGGCGGGAAAACGCCATTTGACGGTCGTCGTCGTGGTCGAGGGCTTATCGAGAGATGACATGCGCTTGGGTGTAGCTGTGCCACTGATGCAACACAATGCCGTCCGTGACGTTCAATCCAACATATCGCCGCCGACCGGGCGCGCCGACCGCTGCAAGGTTGATCGGTCACCGCCATGCCCGTAGGAGGCAACTCAATTTCCAACCAGACAAACAACAAGCGAGATACTATGGCCAAGATCAAGGTGAAAAACCCCGTCGTGGAGATCGACGGCGACGAGATGACCCGGATTATCTGGGAATGGATTCGCGAGCGCCTTATCAAACCGTATCTCGACATCGGCCTCGAATATTACGACCTGTCCGTGCAGAAGCGCGACGAGACCGACGACCAGATCACGGTCGATGCGGCGAACGCGATCAAGAAGCACGGCGTCGGCGTCAAGTGCGCGACGATCACCCCCGATGAGGCGCGCGTCGAGGAATTCGGCCTGAAGAAGATGTGGCGCTCGCCGAACGGCACGATCCGCAACATCCTGGGCGGCGTCGTCTTCCGCGAACCGATCGTGATGTCGAACGTCCCGCGGCTCGTCCCCGGCTGGACCAAGCCGATCGTCGTCGGCCGCCACGCATTCGGCGACCAGTACAAGGCGACCGACTTCAAGGTGCCGGGCGCCGGCAAGCTGACCATGAAGTGGGAAGGCAAGGACGGTGCGGTGATCGAGGAGGAAGTGTTCGACTTCCCCGATGCCGGCGTCGCGATGGGCATGTACAATCTCGACGGCTCGATCCGCGATTTCGCGCGCGCCTCGATGAACTATGGCCTGCAGCGTAAATGGCCGGTCTATCTGTCGACCAAGAACACCATCCTCAAAGCCTATGACGGTCGCTTCAAGGACATCTTCCAGGAAGTGTTCGAGAGCGAATTCGAGGACAAGTTCAAGGAAGCCGGCATCGAATATCAGCACCGCCTGATCGACGACATGGTCGCCTCCGCGCTCAAGTGGCACGGCGAATTCGTCTGGGCCTGCAAGAACTATGACGGCGACGTGCAGTCCGACCAGGTCGCGCAGGGCTTCGGTTCGCTGGGCCTGATGACCTCGGTGCTGATGACGCCCGACGGCAAGACGATCGAGGCCGAGGCGGCGCACGGCACGGTTACGCGCCATTATCGCCAGCACCAGCAGGGCAAGGCGACCTCGACCAATCCGATCGCGTCGATCTTCGCGTGGACCGGCGGCCTGAAATATCGCGGCAAGTTCGACGACACGCCCGATGTCACCAAGTTCGCCGAAACGCTCGAAAAGGTCTGCATCGACACGGTCGAGGGCGGCGACATGACCAAGGATCTCGCGATCCTGATCGGTCCCGACCAGAGCTGGATGACGACCGAGCAGTTTTTCGAGGCGATCCGTGCGAACCTCGAAACCGAAATGAAGAAGCAGGGTCTCGGCTGATCCTACCTATCCTCTCCCTCGATGGGAGAGGATAGCGAAGCCTGCCGTGCGAACGGCTAGCGGAGCTTGGTGAGGGTGAGCGGAGCGCAGCTCGGCAAGATTGCCGGGCAATCACCACCCCTCACCCGGCTTCGACTAAGGCAGCAAGCTGCCAAGTCTACGCATCCCTCTTCCACAAGGGGAGATGGAGCGACCGGGCCAATTCACCGCTTCGCCTCAGGCGAACGGACATGCTCCGGCCTGAACCCAAGCCCTATCACCCGCGCCGGAATACGGCGCAGCGCCGCGACGCGGTCGATCGCACGCGCGATCAGCGGCGGTCGTTCGAGCGGTGTGCCGCCTTCGAGCAACGGCGCAATCACGCGGTCCTGAATTGTCTTTTGCATCGCCTGGGTAAGCCGTGTCGGCAGCATGCGCCGCTCCTCGATCTCGTGCAGCAGCGGATCGGGATCATCACCCGCCGCCATCGGTCCGGCCAACGCATTCGCCGCGGCGACCGCGTCCTGCACGGCAAGGTTGATGCCGACGCCGCCGATCGGCGACATTGCATGCGCGGCATCCCCGATGATCTGAAGCCCCGGCCTGTGCCATTTTTCGAGCCGGTCGACCGTCACGGTCAACAGCTTGATGTCGTCCCAGCTTGTGATCGCATGGGCCGCTTCCGCCGTCTCGGGGCCGACCGACCGGACACGCTCGCGAAAACTGTCGAGACCCTTGCCCCGGATTCCGTCGGCGGAACCCTTCGGGAATACGAAGGCGCATTGCCAATAATCACCGCGGTCGATCAGAACGAAGATACGCCCGGTTTCGAACACCCCCATCGAATCATTTTCGGGCTGCCGTGTCTTGGGAAGGCGGAACCAGAATACATCCATCGGCGCCCCGATCGTTTTCGACGGAAGATCCACCTCGCCACGAATGGTCGAATGGCGGCCGTCGGCGGCGAGCACCAGCCTGCTACGTACCTCGCCGTCGGTCGTCCGAACGCCTGCGGCCCTGCCCGCCCCTGCGACCAGCCCCGTCGCCTCGCATGACTGGTGCAGCGTAAAGTTAGGATAGCGCTGCGCGACGTCCGCGACGAAATCGAGAAAATGCCATTGCGGCATCAGCGCGATATAGGGTGCGGGAACCGGAAGACGGGTGAAATCGACGAGCTGCAACTGCTCGCCCGCAATGCGCGCGCCGATCCTGTCCACGCGCTGATGCGGGCGCTCTAGCAATTCGTCGAGCAACCCGAGTTCGTGGAATATCGCAAGCGTCGAGGGGTGAACCGTGTCGCCGCGAAAGTCGCGCAGGAAGTCGCCATGCTTTTCCAGCACCATCGTCCGCACGCCGGCACGCGCGAACAACAGCCCGGCGACCATCCCGGCAGGACCGCCGCCGACGATACACAGGTCAGTGTCGATATCGGCCATTGCGACATGACAATGCACCATTTTACCGCTTAGATGAATGCCATGGCGTTCAGTCTTGAAAATGGCGGTTTCAGCGATGCGCTGGTGATCCTCGGCGCGGCAGGCCTGGTGATCCCGGCCTTTGCCCGTTTCCGGATCAGCCCGGTGATCGGTTTCATCCTGGTCGGTCTGCTCGTCGGGCCGGCGGGTCTCGGCGCGCTCGTGCCCCAATATCCGCTGCTCTATTACGTCACCATTTCCGACCCGCACGCGATCGAGCCGTTTGCGGAATTCGGCATCATCCTGCTGCTGTTCTCGATCGGGCTCGAACTTTCGTTCAAGCGATTATGGTCGATGCGAACGCTGGTATTCGGCGTCGGCGCCGCCGAATTACTCGTGTCGGGACTGATCATCGGGGTCGCGTTGTACTTTATCGGTCAGGCATGGGGCGGCGCGATCGGGCTCGGCCTCGCGCTCGCCCTATCCTCGACGGCGCTGGTACTTCCGCTAGCCGGCACGCAAAGCGCGTCGGGCCGCGCGGCCTTCGCGATGCTGCTGTTCGAAGATGTCGCGCTCGTGCCGATCATCTTCCTGCTCGGCGCGCTCGCCCCCAATGCCGCCGATGAGGGCTGGTCGAACCTCGCACGCGTTTTGATCCGCGGTGGCATCACCATCGCGATTCTGTTCGTCGGCGGTCGCCTCGTCCTTCCGCGCCTGTTCGCCCAGGCCGCGCGGACGAAAAGCCCCGAACTGTTCCTCGCGGCAAGCCTGCTCGTCGTCATCATCGCCAGCCTTGCGACCGCGGCGGCTGGGCTGTCGCCCATCGTCGGCGCGCTGATCGCCGGGCTGCTGATCGCCGAAACCGAATACCGCGCGGAGGTCGAGGTGATGACCGGCCCGTTCAAGGGGCTGGCGCTCGGCGTGTTCCTCATCACCATCGGAATGCGGCTCGACCTGCGGCTGGTGGCGATGAACTGGGGGCTGCTGCTCGTCGCGATCCTCGGCGTCATGCTGGTAAAGGCAGCCGTGACGACCGGGCTCGTAAAGCTGACCGGCGCGCGCACCGGCACGGCGGCGGAAACCGGAGTGATGATGGCGAGCCCGTCCGAAACGACGCTGATCGTCCTTGGCGTTGCGAGTGCCGCCGGGTTGATCCTGCCATCGACCGCCGCGTTCTGGACGACGGTCACCGCGATCGGGCTGACGATTACGCCGCTGCTTGCCAAGGCCGGGCAACTCATTTCCCGGAGTATCGAGCGCCGTTCGGACAGTTTGCCGCCAGAGGCCGAGGTGACCAGCGAAGGCCCGGGCACCGTGATCATCGGCTTTGGCCGCGTCGGTCGCACCGTCGCCGACATGCTTCAGACGCATGAAAAGAAATTCATCGCGGTCGAAGCCGATATCGACGCGGTCAATGCCGCGCGCCGCGAAGGCTATCCGATCATCTTCGGCGACGTATCGCGTTCCGAACTGGTCGACCGGCTCAATCTCGGCCGTGCCGATGCGCTGATCCTGACGATGGACGAACCGGTGCTATCGGTCCACCTGACCAAGCGCGTGCGCGGCTGGGTACCCAATATTCCGATCATCGCGCGTGCACGCGACTGGAACCACGCGGCCGAACTCTACCGCGCGGGCGCCACCGATGCCGTGCCGGAGACGCTCGAAAGCTCGCTTCAGCTGTCGGAGGCAGTGCTCGTCGACCTTGGCGTCGCGATGGGCCCCGTGATCGCCTCGATCCACGAAAAGCGCGACGCCATGCGCAAGGCAATCCAGGACGCGGCAAAGCTAGACCGCGAACCCCGGCTCAGGCGCACGAAACTCGACGAGAGGGGTTCCGAAGCCTGACGGCTCAGGCCGCGGCTTTGGCCTTTGCCAGCGTATCGCGGATTGCATCGAGCGCTGCTTCGCCTTTCGCCCCGTCCGGTCCGCCGCCCTGCGCCATGTCGGGACGGCCGCCGCCGCCCTTGCCGCCAAGCGCTTCCACGCCCGCCCGGACGAGATCGACCGCGTTGTGCGTACCGGTCAGATCGTCGGTCACGCCGACCGCTACCGACGCACGACCGTCATTGACCGCGACCAGCGCGACGACGCCCGAGCCAACGCGGTTTTTCTGCTCGTCGATTGCGCCGCGCAGCGCCTTGGGGTCGAGGCCGTCGAGGACCTGGCCGACGAACTTCACGCCCGCGACATCCTCCGGTCCCGCAGCCTGTCCGCCACCGCCGCCAAGCGCGAGAGCCTTCTTGGCCTCGGCTAGCTCACGCTCTAGCTTGCGGCGGTCCTCGATCAGGCTCGCGACGCGCGCGGGAACGTCTTCGGGCGTCGCCTTCAGTGTTGCCGCGGCTTCGCGCAGCCGGTCTTCGCGCGCGTTCAGCCATTGCCGCGCGGCCTCGCCGGTCAACGCCTCGATCCGCCGGACACCACTCGACACCGCGCTTTCGCTTACGATCTTGAACAGCGCGATATCGCCCAGCGCGCGGACATGCGTGCCGCCGCACAACTCGACCGAATAGGATTTCTCGGTCGCAGCGCCCATCGAGAGCACGCGAACCTCGTCGCCATATTTCTCGCCGAACAGCGCCATCGCGCCTGCCGCAATCGCGTCATCGGGCGTCATCAGCCGCGTTGTGACTTCGTCGTTATGCCGGATCTGCGCGTTCACCTCGGCCTCGATCGCAGCGATATCCTCGGCACTCAGCGCCGAGGGATGCGAGAAATCGAAACGGAAGCGGTCGGGCGCGACCAGACTGCCCTTTTGCGTGACATGCTCGCCCAGCCGGTTGCGCAGCGCCGCGTGCAGCAGGTGGGTCGCCGAATGGTTGGCGCGGATACGGTCGCGGCGGTCGACATCGATGGCGAGGTGGACGGTATCGCCGACCTTGATCTCACCCGTCTCGACCCTGGCGTGATGCGCGTGCAGGCGGCCGAGCGGCTTCGACGTATCGGAAACGACCGCGCGCAATCCCCCGTCGTTGCCGATCGTGCCGGCGTCACCGACCTGCCCGCCGCTCTCGCCGTAAAATGGCGTCTGGTTGGTCAGGACGACGACTTCGTCACCAGCCTTTGCGCTGTCGACGCGCGCCTTGTTCTTCACGATGGCGACGACCTGCCCTTCGCCCTCGGTCCCGGTATAGCCGATGAATTCGGTCGAACCGGCCTCATCGGCAATGTCGAACCAGATTTCGTCCGAAGCCTGCTCGCCCGATCCCTTCCAGGCGGCGCGCGCGGCGCGCTTCTGTTCGGCCATCGCGGCGTCGAAACCGGCGCGGTCAACCGACAGCCCCTGCGAACGGAGCGCATCCTCGGTCAGGTCATACGGAAAGCCATAGGTGTCGTAGAGCTTGAACGCGGTCTCGCCCGGCAGCGTGTCGCCCTTCGCCATGTCGGCGGTCGCCTCATCGAGCAGCTTCAGCCCCTTGTCGAGCGTCTGGCGGAAGCGCGCTTCTTCCTGCAGCAACGTCGCCTCGATCAGCGCCTGCGCGCGAACGAGCTCGGGATAGGCATTGCCCATTTCGGCAACCAGGCTCGGCACCATGCGGTGCATCAGCGGCTCCTTCGCGCCAAGCAGGTGCGCGTGGCGCATCGCGCGGCGCATGATCCGCCGCAGCACATAGCCCCTGCCCTCGTTCGCCGGCAGCACGCCGTCGGCGACGAGAAATCCGCTCGAGCGAAGATGGTCCGCAATGACGCGGTGGCTCGCCTTGTGCTCGCCATCGGCCGACGTGCCGGTCAGCATCGCCGATTCCTCGATCAGCGTGCGGAACGTATCGGTGTCGTAATTGTCGTGCTTGCCCTGCAGCAGCGCGGCGATCCGCTCCAGCCCCATGCCGGTATCGATCGACGGCTTGGGCAGGTCGCCGACGATCTTCCCGCCTTCCTGCACATATTGCATGAAGACGAGGTTCCAGATCTCGATGAAACGGTCGCCGTCCTCGTCAGGGCTTCCGGGAGGGCCGCCCGGGATTTCGGGCCCGTGGTCGTAGAAGATTTCGGAGCACGGACCGCACGGACCGTCATCGCCCATCGACCAGAAATTATCCGACGTGGCGATGCGGATAATGCGATCGTCAGGCAGTCCCGCGACGCGTTTCCAGATTTCGGCCGCCTGGTCGTCGTCGTGATAGATGGTGACGAGCAGCCGGTCGGGGTCGATCCCCCATTCCTTCGTCAGCAGGTTCCACGACAGCTCGATCGCACGGTCCTTGAAATAGTCGCCGAACGAGAAATTGCCGAGCATCTCGAAAAAAGTGTGGTGCCGCGCGGTATAGCCGACATTGTCGAGATCGTTGTGCTTTCCGCCCGCGCGGACGCATTTCTGCGCGCTCGTCGCGGTCGAATAATCGCGTTTTTCAGCGCCGGTGAACACGTTCTTGAACGGCACCATGCCGGCATTGACGAACATCAGCGTCGGATCGTTCTGCGGAACGAGCGGCGCTGACGGGACCTTGGTGTGTCCCTCACTCGCGAAATAGTCGAGGAACGAGCGGCGAATATCGTTGGTCGAGATCATGCTGCCGACTTAGGCGCGGACCGCCGATTGCTCAAGCGAAACGCTTCGATGAGGGTAATTGGAGCGCGGTGTCAGTCGTCGGCAGCCCATTCCAGTCCGGCCGGTAGGTCAAAAGCTGCATAGTCAATCTGGAGCACCCGTCGCCGCCGTTGCCCGACGGCACGCTTCGATGCGTGCAGAATGGGTGTTGAATAGATCCATATGTCTCCGGCCTCGGCGAGACATGTCTGCACGCCACACCGATCGACAACCGACGAAATCTGGGTTTCCAAAATCACACCAGCCTTGTGCGAACCAGGCGCAATCAACAGCGGTGCGTTGGCTTCATCAACAGCGTCCACGTGCATCCGTACTGTCAACATTCTTTCGATAACCGCGAAGGGGGGTGAGACGTGCAAACGGCCCTGTTTGCGTGTCCACGGACCGTAATCTTCAACTTCCGCTCGCCGCTTCACCTCGATCGTGCGGTCCTGATGCCATGACAGGAACCAGTTGTTCTGCGAGTGCTTGTCGAAGGCAATCACCCGAACCGGGCGAGCGCTTTCTCCCAGATATTTTCGCAACAGACTAGTAACGCGCGCGATCTGTGGCCTGTCAGCAACTGACTTGACCTCCAGCCTTTCTCCGGGCCGAGCAGCCTCCCGCGCAGCGAAGATTTTTACGAACTCCTCTATCTCTTCCGGCGGAAGAAATGATGGCGCGCAGATCGCCCCTCGCGCATTGAGTTCGGCTGGAGCGTACACGGCTCAACCCATCGGCTGGTCGAGGCTGGGCGGCGGTTCGCTGAAGAATTTCGGGCCGGCTTCGGTCATGTGGAAACAATCCTCCAGCCGCACGCCGAACTTGCCGGGCAGATAGATGCCCGGTTCGTCGGAAAAACACATACCGATGTCGAGCGGCTCGTCTTCGCCGTGGACGAGGTTCACCGGTTCATGCCCGTCCAGCCCGATCCCGTGGCCCGTACGGTGCGACAGACCCGGAAGCGCATAACCCGGTCCGTATCCGAGCGATTCGTAATAGGCGCGGACCTTGTCGTCGATGCTGCCGGCGGGGGAGCCCAGCGTCGCCGCCTGAAACGCGATCTGCTGCCCTTGGTGCACGGTGTCCCATATCTTGCGCTGTTCGGTCGAGGCGGTTCCATGCACCCAGGTGCGCGACACGTCCGACTGATATCCCTGTACCGTACAGCCGCAGTCCATCAGCACAACGCCGCCATCGGCGACCCTTTGCGGTTGTTTCGACCCGTGCGGATAGGCAGACGCTTCGTTCAGCAGCACCATGCTGAACTCCACCGAGCCTCCGAGTTTGCGCGTCGCCGCGCTCATCATCGCCGAAACCTGCTGCGCGGTCATCCCGGCCTCGACGCGCGGATAGGTCCAGCGATAGGCGGCGATGGTGACATCGGTGGCGAGCTGCATCAGCGCGATTTCAGCGGGCGTCTTGCGCATCCTGACCGCCCGGACGACGCGCGCTGCAGAGACGATATCCGCGTCTGGCAGCGCATGTTGCAGCCCATTGACCGCGAAATAGCGCACGGTCTGTTCGATCCCGATCGGCCTGTTCGCCAGCCCCCGCTCCTTCAGGAAGCCGGCAACGAGCTTCAGCGGGTCCTGATCCTCCTGCCAGACACGGATATCTGCCTCGATCCCGAGCGATTCCCTGACCGAGGGCGCTTCGAAAAACGGCGTGACGATGCACGGATCGCCTTCGACCGGCAGGACGAGCGCGGTCAGCCTTTCGCTGCGCCACCATTCAACGCCGGAAAAATAGATCATCGACGATCCCGGCTCGATCAGGACCGAGCCGATACCGTTCGCCCGCATCAGCCTCTGCGCCCGCGCGATCCGTGCCGCGCGTTCCTCGCGGCCGATCGGCTTTGCACCGCCGGTAATGTCGCTCAGATCGGACGTGTCGATTTCGGACGCGGCGGCGCCCCCTGCTCGCCAAAGCAGCGGCGTGACCGCGGCTGCCGCGATGAAGCTGCGCCGGCCGATCATCATACGTCCTCGGCCGATTTATATTCGGCGACATCGATCTCGCCGACCATCTTCGCCACCGTCGTCGTCACCGTCAGGTCGCCCGTCACGTTCGTCGCGGTGCGCATCATGTCCATGATCCGGTCGATTCCGGCGACGAAGGCGATCGTCTGGAGCGGGACACCGACCACGCCGAACACCAGCGTCATCATGATGAGGCCGGCCCCCGGAATGCCCGCCGCACCGACCGAGCCCAGTGTCGCGGTCACCGCGATCAGCATATAGTCGGCAAAGCTGAGATCGATGCCGAAGATCTGCGCACCGAACATCGTCGCCAGCCCGAGGTACATCGCGGTGCCGTCCATGTTGATCGTGGCGCCGAGCGACAGGACGAAGCTCGAAAGGCTGCGCGACACGCCCAGATTATCCTGCGCGCACCGCATCGAAACCGGCAGGGTCGCGCTCGACGACGCAGTCGAATAGGCGACCGCCTGCGCATCGACCGCGCCGCGAAAGAAATCGCCGATCGGAAGCTTCGCGACGAAGCGCAATATTCCGCCATAGACCACGACGATAATGAGCAGGCAGCCGAGATAGTTGGTCAGCACCAGCTTTCCGAGCGGCAGCAGTGCGTTCAGGCCATAGCTTCCGGCGACCCAGGCGATCAGCGCGAACACGCCGAATGGGGTCAGCTCCATCACGATCATCGTAACGTTCTGCATGACGACCGCGCCGGCATCGACCGCGCGCTGGACAGGCGCCGCGACCTCCTTCGCCATCACGATGCCGATGCCGAACAGGATCGAGAACACGATCAGTTGCAGTACATCGCCATTCGCCATCGCCGCAACCGGATTGTCGGGCACCATCGAGAGGATCATGTCGGTGACCCCGGGGGGCGCCTTGTCGGGAATCGCCGACGGGTCCGGTGTCAGGTTCAGCCCCGCCCCGGGCTGGATCAGCGCCCCCAGCAACAGGCCAAGCGCGACCGAGATCAACCCGGTAATCAGGAACAGGCCGACCGCGCGCCCGCCGACCCGGCCCAGCTTGCGCAGGTCGCCGATCGCGGCGACGCCCGCCACCAGCGAAAAGAAGATCAACGGCACGACCAGCATCCGGATCGAACGAATGAACAGATCGCCGATCCACTTGATCGATTCGGCACCCGGCCCCCAGAGCAGGCCGACGATTACGCCGAGTACGAGCGCGCCCACGACGCGCTGCCACAGCGGAATACGAAACCAGAACCCCATTACGCGCTTGCTCCCCCTTGTTCGATCAGGCGCTCGCCGCCCGTCAGTCACGCATAGGCATAGGGACCGCCCTTGGCGAGTGCTGCCTGATAGGCAGGACGGGCGTGGATGGTTTCGAGCCATGCGATCGTCGCGGGCCGATGGTGGTCGAGCCCGGCGCGCGAGCGGGCCGCCTCAAGCGGGAAGCTCATCATGATGTCGGCGGCGGAAAAGCGATCGCCGGCGAACCAGGCGCGACCCGAAAGCTCCGACTCGACGAAGTCCAGATGGACGTCGATCATCGGCTGGATGCGTTTCTGCGCACGCTTTCCCAGCAACGGGATGCGGCCGAGAACGAGCTTCAACAGGAGCGGCGGCATCAACGACCCTTCGGCGTAATGGAGGAAATGCCGATAGCGCAGCACCGACTGGCGGTGCGGCGACGGGCCAAGCTTGCCATCGGCCTTTTCGACAAGATATTCGATGATCGCACCCGTTTCGGCGACCACGGTCTGATCGTCCTGGATCACGGGCGATTTGCCGAGCGGATGGATTCGCTTCAGTTCAGGCGGTGCGAGCATCGTCACCCTGTTGCGCTCATAACGCTGCACGACATAGTCGAGCCCGAGTTCCTCGAGCAGCCAGAGGATACGCTGCGAGCGCGAATTCTCGAGGTGATGCACCATGATCGACATGTCCGTCCTCCTGCTGCCGTGCTGTTGTCGGGAACAGCGATAGTCGCTCGGTCACCGGCACGCAAAGGCCCGACGCCGCAGGGCGCCGGGCCTTTCGTCGGGGAGCGTTCCCCGGTGATCGCGCCGCGGAATAAGCGGCACGACCCGATTGTCATCAGTCCTCGGCGTCGGGACCGGTCATCATCTCTTCGGCGACCTCGTCGGTCTTGCCGCGAATGGCGTTTTCGAGCTTCGCCATCATTTCGGGATTTTCCTTCAGGAACGTCTTGGCATTTTCACGCCCCTGCCCGATCCGGACGCTGTCATAGGAGAACCACGAACCCGACTTCTCGACCAGACCCGCCTTGACGCCGAGATCGAGGATCTCGCCGATTTTCGAGATGCCCTGGCCGTACATGATGTCGAACTCGACCTGCTTGAACGGCGGCGCGACCTTGTTCTTGACGACCTTTACCCGCGTCGAGTTGCCGATCACCTCGTCGCGATCCTTGATCTGGCCGGTGCGGCGAATGTCGAGCCGCACCGAAGCATAGAATTTCAGCGCGTTGCCGCCCGTCGTCGTCTCGGGATTGCCGTACATGACGCCGATCTTCATGCGCAGCTGGTTGATGAAGATCACCATGCAGCGCGAGCGGCTGATCGACCCGGTCAGCTTACGCAGGCTCTGCGACATCAGCCGGGCCTGGAGGCCGACATGGCTGTCACCCATCTCGCCTTCGATTTCGGCGCGCGGTACCAGCGCCGCGACCGAATCGACCACCAGTACGTCGATCGCGTTCGACCGCACCAGCGTGTCGGTGATTTCGAGCGCCTGTTCGCCGGTGTCGGGCTGCGACACGATCAATTCATCGATATCGACCCCCAGCTTGCGGGCATAGACGGGGTCGAGCGCGTGTTCGGCATCGACGAACGCCGCGGTGCCACCCATTTTCTGCGCTTCTGCGATGACATGCAGCGCCAGCGTGGTCTTGCCCGAGCTTTCAGGTCCATAGACCTCGATCACGCGGCCGCGCGGCAGGCCGCCGACGCCGAGCGCGATGTCGAGACCGAGCGAGCCGGTCGAAACCGCCTCTACCTGCATCGCTTCCTTCTGGCCCAGCTTCATCGCCGAGCCCTTGCCGAACGCCCTGTCGATCTGCGCGAGTGCGGCGTCGAGCGCCTTCTGGCGATCGCCCGCCGCCTTGTCGTTGGATGCTGCCATCTTGTTGTCGATTACCTTGAGCTGTGCCGCCATTGGATGAACCTCGTCGCTAGAGCATGTCGGGTACGCATTCAACGTCTGTGACAGCGATGTATCGGATTTGTTCCATTTGAACAAGAGTGGAACAAATATTTTCCCATCCGGCTTTGACACCCGCGCCACGGTCATGCTGTATTAGTTTGGCAATACAGGAGCGCGGCATGCGAAGGATCGTCAATCGAATCATCACCCTGACGCTGCTCGCGGTCGGGGCGCCATTGCTGGTCATTGCGGCGGTGCCGGCCGCGCTGGCCTTCCCGCACCATGCGCAATTCGGCGACGTCGCGGTCTATTCGGTTGATCCCATTCCCGACCGGATGGCCGCCATCCTTGCGGCGGCGGATGCGCGGACGTCGCGAAGCGCAATCGCCGCGCCGCTTGGCAAACGCTCGATCTATCTTACCGACGGAGGTTGGCGCTGGCGGCTTCTCGCGCCGACCGCGCAGCACGCCTTTGCGATCACCCGTGCGCCCTTCGGCAATTCGATTTTCAACCGCAGCGACATTGCCCATGACCGGGTGACGAACGGCGCCGCTGTCGCCAATGTTCGCACGCTGAGCGGCACGATCGCGCACGAAACGACGCACCTTCTGATCGCGCATCGCTATGGCTGGCTCGCGCCCTTCACTGTCGCGAACTGGAAGGCGGAGGGATATTGCGACTATGTGGCAGGCGAGAGCACGCTGTCGGACGCGCAGGCCGCTCGCCTCGAGCGCGAAGGCAAGAACCCGCCTGCCCTATTCTATTACGAGGCGCGTCGCCGTGTCGCCCGCGCGCTCACTGCGGACCCGAACGTCGACCATCTGTTTCCGAAATAGGCCTCAGCCCAGCGCCTTGAGCGCGGCCTCCACACCATCGGCCGTGAAAGGCTTGTTGAGCACCGGTCGCCCCTTGTGCTGCTCGGCGATCGTGTCGCCCGATCCGCCGGTCGCCAGGATGAACGGAATTTCCGCCTCGGCAAGTGCATCGGCAACTGGCCAGCTCTTCTCGCCGCCGCGAAGATGGACGTCGAGGATCGCGGCGTCGATGCCGCCCCCGCTCACGCGGCCCAACGCGTCATCGACGGTTTCGGCAGTGCCGGCAACCTTGCGCCCGAACATCTCGAGATAGTCCTCGAGCATCATGGCGATGAGCGGTTCGTCTTCCACGACGAGGATGTTCGTAATGGCGGTCATGCAGTCCGCTTCCAAGCACAGATCGTCGCACTAGCCAAGCTTATTCGTCGGTCATCACGTCGCGCGTCGCTTCCGCAAGCTGTTGAACCGAAAAGGGTTTGGGAAGAAACGCAACATTGTCGATGTCGATCGACTTGCGCAGCTGTTCCTCCGCATATCCCGACATGAACAAGACCTTCAGATCGGGATATGCCTTGCGGATCGCGCGCGCCATCGTCGGCCCGTCCATGACCGGCATGACGACGTCTGAGATCAGCAGATCGATCTCGGGCTTGTCCGCCACCATTTCCAGCGCCGCCTCTCCATTCTCGGCGGTCATCACCGTATAACCCTGCCGCGTCAGCGCCCGTTCGGCGATCGCGCGGACCATATCCTCGTCCTCGACCAGCAGGATGGTTCCGCTGCCCCACAGGTCTTCCTTTTTCGGCTTTTGCGGGAGCGCTGCCCGGCCCGGCGCCTGCGCGGCATGGACCGGCAGGAAGATGGTGAACTGCGCCCCTTCGCCCGGCGGCGATTCGGCAAAGATATATCCGCCCGACTGCTTGATGATGCCGTACACCGTCGACAGGCCAAGCCCGGTTCCCTTGCCGACATCCTTCGTCGTGTAGAAGGGCTCGAATATCTTCGACAGCGATTCCTGCGGGATACCGGTGCCCGTATCGCTGACGCGCAGCGCGGTATAATCACCGATCGGCAGCACGTCGTCGTTGAGCTTGCGAATTTCCGACGCCGTTACCGCCATCGTCTCGATCGTAACCGTACCACCGCCATGCGGGTTCTTCGCGAGCATTGCATCGCGGGCGTTGACCGCCAGGTTAACGACGACCTGTTCCAGCTGCCCGGGGTCGGCGCGAACCGGGCTGAGCCCGCGTCCGTGCTGCACCACCAGATCGACCGTTTCGCCGAGCAGCCGCTTGAGCAGGTTCGAGACCTCTGAAATGACGTCGGGCAACTGCAGAACCTGAGGTCGCAGCGTCTGCTGTCGCGAAAAGGCGAGCAGCTGCCGCGTCAGGCTCGCCGCGCGATTGGAATTGGCGCGGATCTGCTGGATGTCGTCATAATCGCTGTCGCCGGGCGAATGGCGCATCAGCATCAGATCGCAGTGACCGATGATCGCGGTCAGGATATTGTTGAAATCGTGCGCGACGCCACCGGCGAGCTGGCCGACCGCTTGCATCTTCGTCGCCTGCGCGACCTGCCGCTTGAGCCGCGTTTCCTCGCTGTTGTCCTTCAGGCTGAGCAGTACGGCCGCCTCGCCCATGCCGCGCGCGCCCGCCACGGTTATCGCGACGGGCTCGTCGGGCTGCTCCTTCAGGCGGACGGTCATGTCGCCGGCATGTGCAGCGCCGTTGGCAAAGCGGCGAATAATGTCGGCGAGCGGCCCCTTGTCCTCGCGCACCACGAGATCGCCGGGATAGAGCGGCGGGTTGTCTGGCGAGATGTCGGTCGCCTTGATGAAGGCGTCGTTCATGTGAACGAACCGTCCGTCGCGATCGACCAGTGCCATGCCCACCGGCAACAGCGACACCAGCGTGCGGATATGCGCGCCCGCATTCATCGACGGCGCAGGGCTGTTGTCATGCTCCTCGTCGAGCAGCGCGAGGAGCATCGGCCCGTCGTCGTCGTCGAGAAAGGGCACTTGCAGAATGCGAAGCGGGTTGCCGGCCAGCCCTTCGCGCTCGAACCGGATCAGCCCGTGATTGTCGGTAATCAGGAGCCGCGCAAAATCCCGGCCTTCGGCCGCGGAATCGCGACTGCCCATCGCACGTTCGCGAAATACGGCGTTGGCCGCGCGCACTCTGCCCTGCCGGCTGATCAGCGCAACCATGATTCCGGCCGCGCCGAGCCGAGCGCCGCTATCGCCACCAACCATCGCCTCCACCCGCGACGGTATGTCGATGATCTCTCCGCCCGAAAATCTCCAGACGAGCATGTCGTCCCCGGCGCGCTGTAGCGTCACGTCGAGCGGGCTGTGATCGCCCTTCGCGATCGCCGCCGATGCCTCGCCATCGCGCCAGGCGGCTCGCCCCGCCTTGGCCAGCACTGCATTGTCCTTGTCGGCAACGGGCAGCGACGGCGGTGTCGGAAACCCGCCGAAAAGCGTTTCGAAGCGTTCGTTCGCGCATACCAGCCGCCCGGCGCGATCGGTGACGGCCAGCGCTTCGTTGCTGGCGCTTGCCAGGACATGCGCCAGCGACCAGTCGATTTCGGTTTCGGGGGCCGCCTGGTCGCGCGACAGCCGAGCCCATCCGGCCAGTCCTCCTGCGATCAGAATCGCCGATCCGATAAAGCCGGCGGCCACCACGGGGTCGCCCAACAATGCGACAATGGCCGCCGCCGCGACGATGCCCGAGGCGATCGTCACGACCAGCGGCCATGCGAGCCCGCCTTTGGTCGAGGAAGAACGAGAAGAGAGCGTTGCCATGGCTTTCGCCGTGATGTGCGCACGCTCGCCCGCGGTCAAGCGGCAGGAGCAAGGGAGGGCGGCGAACCGCCCTCCCCGATGCGATTACCAGATGCGCACGCGCTGATCGGGCGCCAGATAGAGCTTCTGGCTCGCGGTAACATCGAACGCCGGGTACCAGGGATCGAGGTTGCGCACGACCCAGGTCCGCTGTTCGGACGGCGAATGCGGGTCGGTCAGCAGCCGCTGTTCCAGATTGGCTTCGCGGTATTTGCGCCGCCACACCTGCGCCCAGCCAAGATAGAAGCGCTGGTCGGCGGTGTACCCGTCGATCACCGGCGGCGTCTTGCCGTTGAGCGAGTGCATATAGGCGTCGTGCGACACGGTCAGGCCCGCCAGATCGGCGATGTTCTCGCCCAGCGTCAGCTTTCCGTTGACGTGCTTGCCCGGCAGCGGCTCGTATTTGTCATATTCCTGGACCAGCGCATTGGTACGCGCATCGAACGCCTTGTGATCGGCGGGCGTCCACCAATCGACCAGGCGGCCCTCCTTGTTGTACTTCGAACCCTGGTCGTCGAAATGGTGGCTGAGTTCGTGGCCGATAACGGCGCCGATACCGCCGTAATTGACCGCCGGATCGGCGTTCGGGTCGAAGAAGGGCGGCTGGAGAATCGCGGCCGGGAAAACGATCTCGACCATGCCCGGATTGGCGTAGGCGTTCACCGTCATCGGGGTCATGCCCCATTCCCAGCGATAGATCGGCTTGCCGAGCTTGTTGATGTTGTAATTGTGCTGCCACTGGTTGGCGCGCAGATTATTGCCGAACGCATCGCCCGGCTTGATGATCAGCCCCGAATAGTCACGCCACTTGTCGGGATATCCGATCTTCGGCGTGAACGCGGCGAGCTTTTCGTGCGCCTTCACCTTGGTCTGGGGGGCCATCCAGTCGAGCTTGTCGATGCGGCGATCCATCGCGGCGATGATATTCTTCACCATCTTGTCCGCCGCCACCTTGGTTTCGGGCGGGAAATATTTCGCGACATAGATCTTCGACACGTCGTCGGAGAGGATGCCACTGGTGAAGTCGACCGCGCGCTTCCAGCGCACCTGCTGCTCGGGCGTGCCCGACAGGACGGTGCCGTAAAAGGCGAAATTCTCGTCGTCGAACGGCTTGGGCAGGACGTCGGAAAATCCTTCGAGCGAGCGGACGAGCAACTGGTCCTTCAGCACCGAAAGCGGTGTATTCGAAATCAGCTTGGCCTCGCCCTCGACCGCGCTGGGCTGTGCGACGATCACATAATCGACATTGGCGCCGATGCCCTTCAGATAGGTCGCGAAATCGAAGCCCGGCGCCTTCTGCTGAAGGTCGGAGAGCGTCAGCTTGTTGTACGTCTTGTTCGAATCGCGGCTTTCGACGCGCGTCCACTGCGCCTTGGCGAAGCCGGTCTCCAGGTTCATGATTGCCTGCGCGCGGGCCTGGGCATTGCCCTCGCCCGCAAGCGTCAGCATCTTCGCCATGTGCGCGACATACTGGTCGCGGATCTTCTGGAACTTGGCGTCCTTCGACAGATAATATTCGCGGTCGGGCAGCCCGGTGCCGCCCTGATACAGGTTCATGGCGTAGATGTCGGGCTGCTTGTCGTCCTGCCCGACATAGCTGCCGAACGGAACGCGCACGCCGTTGCGATCCGCCTGCGCCACGAGCGCGGCATATCCCGATTTCGACTTCAACCCGCGGATCTGGTTGAGCCACGGATCGATCGGCGCCAGACCCTTGGCGTCGATCGCATCGCGATCGAGATAGGTCGAATAGGCAACGCCGATCTTCGAATTGGGGTCGTTCTTCACATTTTCGAGGATACCGTGCGTGCGCTTCTGCGACAGATCGGCAAGCATCGTGAACAGGCCGTATGCCGACTTGTCCGACGGGATTACCGTATCCTTCTGCCACGTGCCGTTGGCATATTCGTAGAAGTCGTTGCCCGGCTCGACCGCCTTGTCCATCCCGGCTTCGTCAAAGCCGAACTGGCCGATCTGCGGCTTGGGCGCCGGAGCCGGCGTAACCTTCGAAACCGCCGCCTTTTCAAGCGGGGCCGACGGTGTATCGGCAACCGTGCTGGTTGCGCAGGATGCAAGAAGGGTGGAGCCGGCAAGAATCGTGGAGACGAAAAGCGTGCGCCGCATGAAGAATCCTCTGCTGTAGATTGGTATCGCGTGAAACTATGTTGTTATACTGTATCAGCGAAGTCAAACGCCGGTGTCAATGGACGCCAACGCTCCGCCGTTTCCACTTACGCGCAATCCACAGCCGCCATCCCACTGAACTGGCCGCATATCCAAGTATCGCTCCGCCGATCGAAAGCGTAATCAGCCCGATCGCGGTAGCTGGCCCGGCATCGGCAATCAGCCAATGCAGCCATCCCGTATTTTCGGCCACCTTGCTGGCGATCCGGCCTGCCGGCACCGCACGATCGAAATCGAGCATCCACTTGCCGGTCCAATAGGCCCCCACCCAGATCGCGGGCGTCGTGAACGGGTTGGTGATGAAGGTGGTCAGCGCGGCGGCCGGGATGTTGGCGCGAAACGGCAGCGCCAGAACCGCCGACAAGGGGATCTGCGCAACCGGAGCAAGGATACCGGTAACGACGCCGAGCGCCACGCCGCGCGGTACCGATCGGCGGGTGAAACGCCACAGCGCCGGCGCGAGGACGCGGTGCGCCACCGGTCGCAGCCACCGGTTCCGTTCGAAATGCTCGCGCCGGGGAAGGTTGCGACGAATCCAGCCGACCGCCCGAGAGAAAACCGTATGTTCAGCCTCGATCGCGGAGGAGCCTTTGCTTGTCACGCTGCCAGTCCCGCTCCTTGATCGTCGCGCGCTTGTCATGCGCCTTTTTGCCCTTTGCCAGCGCCAGCTCGAGCTTCGCCCGGCCGCGCCCGTTGAAATAGATCGACAGCGGGACGAGCGTCATGCCCTGACGCGCGACCGCTCCGTGGAGCTTTCTTATCTCGCGGTCATGAAGGAGCAATTTACGAGGGCGCTTCGGTTCGTGATTGAACCGGTTCCCGTGACTGAATTCCGGCACGTTCGAATTGATCAGCCAGACTTCGCCGTCGCGCACCTCGGCATAGCTCTCCGCAATAGAACCCTCGCCGAAACGCAGGCTTTTGACCTCCGTCCCGGTGAGCGCGATTCCCGCTTCGTACACATCCTCTATAGAATAGTCGAAACGTGCGCGCCGGTTTTCGGCGACGGTCTTCTTCTTGTCGAAGGTGGATGGCTTGGGTCGGGACATGGGAGCCGCGATGTAGGCGGTGGCGACGAAAAGGAAAAGCCCGGCGCGACCCTAGCCTCTGGCCCCATGCTCCGAATCACACCAGACCGGCATATTCCAGCGCGGCATCGACCGCGCTCCGGCTCGCCTCGCCTGCCGGCGTCATCGGCAGACGCAGGTCACCGGGGAAGCCGGGACGAACGCGCGTCATCGCATATTTCACCGGTCCCGGCGAAGCATCGCTGAACAGCGCACCGTGGAGCGGGAAAAGCCGGTCCTGATAGTCGAGCGCCTCTGCATAATCGCCCGCCAGGCACGCTGCCTGAAACTCGGCGCAAAGCTTCGGCGCGACATTCGCCGTGACGGAGATGCACCCCCTGCCCCCCATCGCCATGAAGGCAAGCGCCATGTCGTCATTCCCCGAAAGCTGGCAGAAATCGGAACCGCATGCCGCGCGCTGCGCCGAGACTCGCTGGATCACGCCGGTCGCATCCTTCACGCCGACGACATTGCTGAACGCCACTGCGATCCTGCCCATCGTCTCGACCGCGATGTCGGTGACGGTACGGCCGGGCACGTTGTACAGAATGATCGGCAGGTCGCATCCGCTCGCCACCGCTTCGAAATGGCGGAAAATGCCTTCCTGGTTGGGGCGGTTATAATATGGCGGAACCATCAGCGCGGCGTCCGCGCCGGCCTCTTTCGCCGCTTTCAGGTTCGCCGTCGCTACGCGCGTGTCGTTCGATCCCGCACCCGCGATCACGGGGACGCGCCCCTTCGCCTGATCGACGCAGATGCGCACGACACGGAAATGTTCTTCCGCGGGCATTGTCGCCGCTTCTCCGGTCGTTCCGCACGGCACGAGCGCGGACGATCCTTCGCTAATCTGCCATTCAACCAGATCGCGGTAAGCATCTTCGGCAACCTCGCCGTTACGGAACGGGGTTACGAGTGCGGGAATGGAGCCGGAAAACATGAGTGACGAAATACTCCGGATCGTGCAAAATCAGTACTGGCAGATAGGGCGGGATTCCGTATCATGTCCAGCATGCTAGTCGCGTTCGTAACCAAAGTCGCCCTGCTCGCCGGTGTTTCCGGCGCGGCAGTCCAGCCCGCGCAAGCTCCCGAGGCTGGCCCCGCCAACCTGTTGCCCGTGTCGCTGCAAGGCCAGATGGTCCAACCGACGCCCCCGCAGGCAAAGCCACCCGCCGACGATGCCGCATTGTCTTCGGCGATTGCCGAGTGGAAGCGGTTGCAGCAGTCGGACGGATACGATTTTTCCGAATATGCGAACTTCCTGCTCTCGCATCCCGACTGGCCGGGCCAGAAAAGCCGACGAATCGCAGCCGAAGGCGCGCTTGACCTCAACAGCTATTCGCCGACGCTTGCGGTTCGCTTTTTCGACCGTTTCCCGCCGCTCAGCTCTACGGGGCGCGTAAAATACGCCGTGGCGCTGCTCGCCAGCGGACAGGCCGACAAGGCCAACCAGCAGGCGCGAGACGCATGGCGTGCGGGGCTGATGCGCTCGGACGACGAAGCGCGCCTGATGTCCACCTTCCCCGGCGCGTTCACAGCCGCCGACTACGACGCCCGGATGGACGAACTGCTCTGGCAGGGCGCAACCTCCTCGGCGGCGCGTGCGCTGCCGTTCGTTTCCTCGGGCGCCCGCCCGACGCTGGCGGCGCGGCTAGCCTTCCGCACCGATTCGGGTCAGGCCTCCGCGCTCGATGCCGCGGTCACCGGTCCTGCCCGGCATGACGCCGGCTTCATCGCCGACCGCGCGACCTGGCTCGTCAGCAACGGTCGCGCCCGAGAGGCGCGCGAGTATCTTTCACAGCCGCACAATCTGTCGACACGCCCGCGCGAGGTGGAGGACTGGTACGAAGTGCTGCTCGCCAATGCGCGCGGGGCGTTCAACGACCATCATTATCAACTCGCCTACGACATCGCGCATCAGGTCGATGATGCCTATCCGTTCGCGACCGATGTCAGCACGCGTCCGCTTGGCGAGCGCGACGACTATACCAGCCTCGTCTGGCTGGCCGGTACCACCGCGATGCAGAAGCTCAACCGCCCTGCCGACGCGATGGAAATGTTCGCGCGCTATGCGCACGGCTCGCGCACGCCGCAGACCCAGTCCAAGGGACTTTATTGGGCCGGACGCGCTGCGCAGATGGCAGGCAAGCAGGACAAGGCGACGAGCTTCTTTACCGAGGCCGCGCACCATCCCGACCTGTTCTATGGCCAATTGGCGATGGAACGGATGGGCCAGCCGCTCCACGAACCGAGCGGCACGACGCTGCCGACCGTCGCCCCCGCCGTCCGCCAGGCATTCTATTCCAGCGGGGTGGTGCGCGCCGCGCAACTGCTCGGCAAACAGGGCGACCATGACGACCAGACCGATTTCGTCCGCCAGATCGCGGTCAACGCGAAGTCGGACGACGATCATGCGCTGGCGATGGAGCTTTCAAAGTCGATCAACCGTCCAGATCTGGCGGTGATGATCGGTCGCAGCGCGCGACTGAACGGCTACAGCGAATATACCGCGCTCGCCTATCCGTCGGTTGCGGTCCCCCCGGGCTACCAGGACAACTGGACGATGATCCACGCGATCGCACGGCAGGAAAGCCAGTTCGACCGCGCAGCGACCAGCCATGCCGGTGCGCGCGGCCTGATGCAGCTGATGCCCGCAACCGCGCGAGAGGCGGCAGGCAAGCTGGGTCTCGCTTACAGCTCGGACTCGCTGACGGTGAACCCGGACTATAATATCCAGCTCGGATCGTCCTATTTCCAACGGATGCTGCGCTATTATGACGGCAGCTATCCGCTCGCCGTCGCGGCCTATAATGCCGGGCCGGGCAATGTGAACAAATGGATCCGCGCCAATGGCGATCCTCGCACATCGTCGGTCGATGTCCTGACCTGGATCGAACAGATCCCGATCTACGAAACCAAGAATTACGTTCAGCGCGTGCTGGAGAACGCCGTCGTCTACGACCTGCTCAACAAGCAGAAGGCGCTGTCGCACGGGCCGGACAACCTTTCCTGGTATCTGGGCAAGAACCAGCCGGGCTGAACGCCTGCCATGGATCGTCCCAATTACATTACCCCGACCGGCTATCACGCGCTGAAGGCCGAATATGACGCGCTGTTCGCCGATGAGCGCCCCAGGCTGGTCGAAACGATCGCCTGGGCGGCGGGTAATGGCGATCGTTCGGAGAACGGCGATTATATCTATGGCCGCAAGCGGCTGCGCGAGATTGATCGCCGCCTCGGCTGGCTGTCGCGCCGCATGAAGGCGGCGAAAGTGCTGGACCCGGCGCAACAACCCGATCGGGACCGGGTGTTCTTCGGCGCGACCGTGACCATCGCCGACGAGGACGATAACGAACGCACGCTCACACTGGTGGGCGACGACGAAGCCGATGCGGGCAAGGGGCTTGTCGGCTGGAACGCGCCGCTTGCCCGTGCGCTGCGCGGCGCCTCGATCGGCGACCTGCGCCGCGTTTCGCTGCCCGCCGGCGAGCGCGAATATGAAATCGTCGCGATCGAATATCCGTCCGCCTGAGGGAACGCGCAAGGCCCTTCCGCCATTGGTGCAGAACCATGGAAACGGAGAAGGAAGCGATGGAAAACCCCCGCACCGAAAGCGCGCGCGACCACGACGATAGCGAGATCATCGACCGCGCCGAAAACGCCCCCGGCGAAAGCGGCCGCTCGGGCGGCAATCTTCAGCGCGATGTTGCCACGACCGACGAGGAAGACCGCGTCGAAAAGCCGGATACGCATACCCGCGCGACCAAGGAAACCGATATTCGCAACGATGCGGCCTATCCCAGCGACCGCGCGCGCGGCTGATGGCCCTTATAAGTTGTCGCCCTGCGGACTTGCGAACGCGCGTCGCGGATGCTTGAACCGCGCGCATGACCGACCTTACGCCCACGGGCAACATCGCCCTGCTGATCGACGCCGACAATGCGTCGCCATCCGCCATCGATCCGGTGTTGACGGTTCTCGCCGAGCTTGGGACCGTCAACATCCGCCGGGTTTACGGAAACTGGCGCAAGCAGGCGCTCAAGGGCTGGGCCGATATGACGCTGAAACACGGCATCGAGCCGTATCAGCAATTCGACATAACCAAGGGCAAGAACGCCACCGACATGCGGATGACCATCGACGCGATGGACCTGCTGTTCCGCGGTCGCGTCACCGGCTTCGGCATCCTGTCGTCGGACAGCGATTTCATGCCGCTGGCGATGCGCATCCGCCAGGACGGGTTACCGGTATACGGCTTCGGGACCGACCGCACACCCGAGGGCTTTCGCGAAGCCTGCACGCGGTTCATCGACGTATCCGCGCTCGTCAAGTCGCACGAGGCGGAAGCTTCGGAATCCGCCGATGCGACGAAAAATCAGGGCGAAAGCGGCGTCGATAGCGACCTTCTGCGATTGCTGATCGATGCATATAACGCCGCCAAACGCGACGAACGCGGCTTTGCGAGCCTGTCCGAGGTGGGCAAGCGCGCGGGAAACCGCTCGAGCTTCGATACGCGCAATTTCGGCTATGCCCGATTGTCCGACCTGATCGAGGCGGTGCCAAACTTCCAGATCGAACGGCGCGACAACGGGCAGATTTTCGTCAAGCGGCTTCGCTGAGCATCCCACGTGCGCAAGTAACGGAAGCGCTTACCTAAATCTTCGCCGCTCGGAACAAAAAACCGAACTGCCACCGAGAAAAAACGCCGCTACGAAAATTTCTTCTGACGCGGCGATTGCTAAATATGTTTCACCAGCGCCAAGTGCTATGAAGCACATATAGTTTTTGGCGCCGGCACCGACAAAAACGCCGACACCACGCGCCGCCAGCCGCCGATTTTGGAGGGTTGGCCTGATCGAATTCCTTTGTTAGGTGACCTGCCATGCAAATAGGAACGATTGTAAGCCTCGCCATCTACTTCATCGCGATGCTGGGCATCGGTTTTTATGCCTGGCGCAAATCGACGAGCGACATCGACGGATATGTCCTCGGCGGCCGCTCGCTTGGACCTGGGGTAACCGCGCTAAGCGCCGGTGCCGCCGATATGTCGGGCTGGTTGATGCTCGGCCTTCCGGGCGCAATGTTCGCCTCGGGCCTGTCGCAGGCCTGGATCGGTGTCGGTTTGTTCTTCGGCGCGCTCACCAACTGGCTGGTGGTCGCTCCTCGCCTTCGCGACCGCACGGTCGAGGTCGGCGATGCGCTGACCATTCCAGACTATTTCGGCAAGCGTTTCCCGCGCGGCGAAACGCTCCAGGTCGTGTCCTCTGCGGTTATCGTGATCTTCTTCACGCTCTACACCGCTTCCGGGCTCGTCGCCGGCGGCAAGCTGTTCGATACCGCATTCGGCGAAAGCTATCTGCTCGGCGTGCTGCTGACCGGCGGCGTCGTTATTGCATATACGCTTTTCGGCGGCTTCCTCGCGGTCAGCCTTACCGACTTCGTTCAGGGCTGCATCATGTTCGTCGCCATGATCATGATCCCGATCGTCGCGCTCAACGGCGCGGGCGGCTGGAACCATGCAGGCGAAGTGATCCGCTCGGTCGACCCGTCGCATATGAGCCTGTTGAAGGGCGTCGGTGTCCTCGGATTCATTTCCTCGATCGCCTGGGGCCTCGGCTATTTCGGCCAGCCGCACATCATCGTGCGCTTCATGGCTATCCGGTCGCGCGACGAGGTTCCGACCTCGCGTAATATCGGCATGGGCTGGATGTTCGTGACGCTGATCGGTTCGCTTTCGGTCGGTCTCGCCGGCCTTGCCTATGCGACCGAAAACAACGTCGTTGTCGATGACCCCGAAAAGATCTTCATCATCCTGTCCGACGTGCTGTTCAACCCGTGGATTTCGGGCTTCCTGCTCGCCGCGATCCTGGCTGCCGTCATGTCGACGATCAGCTCTCAGCTGCTCGTGTCGTCGAGCTCGCTGGTAGAGGATTATTATCGCCGCTTCTTCCGCCGCAATGCGAGCCAGAAGGAACTGGTGCTCGCAGGACGCCTTTCGGTGCTGCTGGTCGCGCTGGTCGCACTGGCGATTGCGTGGAACCCCGGCGCGTCGGTGCTCAACATCGTCAGCCACGCCTGGGCCGGCTTCGGCGCGGCCTTCGGTCCGCTGGTCATCCTCAGCCTGACCTGGGAAAAGACGACGCGAAACGGTGCGCTGGTCGGCATGATCCTCGGTGCGATCACCGTCGGCATATGGATCGCGCTCGGCTGGAGCGACTGGCTCTATGAAATCGTGCCGGGATTTGCGATCTCGTGGCTTTCGATCTGGCTGATCAGCCTTGCCGAAAGCGGCAAGAACGCCGAAACCGCACGGCCGCTGACCGCTGCGGAGTAACGCGTAAAATTGGGACGAACGGGAGTATGCGATGCGTAAACTGGCTCTGGTGATAGGAGCGCTGTCGCTCGCTGCTCCCGCTCTTGCGCAGGACAAGGCGCCACAGGCCGATCCGGCGCACATGACCGAAACGGTTAAGATGCTGTCGTCGGACGCATTTGGCGGCCGCAGCCCCGGCACTCCCGGCGAAGATCAGACGGTCGCGTATCTGGTGAAGCGGCTGAAGGCGATGGGGTTGCAGCCCGGCGGTCCTAACGGCCAATGGACGCAGACCGTTCCGATGGTCCACACGCAGGTTGGCAGCGACGGAACGATGGGTATCAGCGCCGATGGAAAGCCCATCGCGCTCGATCAGGGCGACAACATCAACGTCACGACGGTCCAGCCAACACAGCGCATCACGATCGACAAGGCACCGCTCGTCTTCGTCGGCTACGGCGTCGATGCGCCAGAGGCCAAGTGGGACGACTACAAGGGCGTCGATCTGCACGGCAAGGTCGCGGTCTTCCTCGTGAACGATCCCGACTTCGCGGCGAAGGACGGTGAGGATGCCAAGGGCCGGTTCGGCGACCGGCGGATGACCTATTACGGCCGCTGGACGTACAAGTTCGAAGAGGCTGCGCGCCGCGGCGCCGCCGCCGCGCTCATCATCCACGATACCGACGCCGCCGGCTATGGCTGGAGCACGGTGTCCGCCTCCAATGGCGAGAATTACGACATCGTCCGTAGCGCCGATGAAAAGACGGTGCCGCTCCAGGGCTGGATTCGCGGCGACCTTGCCAAGCAGATGTTCAGCGCCGCCGGGCTCGACCTGGCAAAGCTGCGCGTTGCCGCCCGTTCGGCCGACTTCCACCCGGTGACGCTGACCGGCGAAAGCTTTTCGGCCGATCTTCCGGTCACGAGCAAGACGATCAAGAGCAGCAATGTTCTTGCCAAGATCTCCGGCACCCAGCACCCCGACGAAACGATCATGTTCGGCGCGCACTGGGATGCCTATGGTCGTGGCAAGCCCGATGCCGAGGGCAATACCATTCGCCGCGGCGCCAATGACGACGGACTCGGCGTCGCTGCGGTTCTCGAACTCGCGCGGATGTTCAAATCGCAACCGCGGCCGGACCGTTCTCTGGTCTTTGCGCTATGGACCGGTGAGGAGCGTGGCCTGCTCGGGTCGGAATATTACGCGGTTCATCCGGTCTATCCGCTGTCGAAGACCGTCGCCGACCTGACGTTCGACATTCTCCAGACCGCCGGCCCGGCCAAGAACGTCGTGCTGGTCGGCAAGGGCAATTCTTCGCTCGACAAGGATCTTGAACAGTTCGCGAGCACACAGGGTCGCACCGTCGTTCCCGAGACGTTTACCGAGCGCGGCCTGTTCTTCCGCGCAGACCACTTTTCCGTCGTAAAGCGCGGCGTACCCTCGCTCCTGCTGATGGCGCTCGGCGGACCGCCCGATCTCGTTCAGGGCGGCACCGAAAAAGGCCAGGCATGGCTCGACGCCTACATGAAGTGCTACCACCAGACGTGCGATGCCTGGACGCCCGATTGGAATCTGAAGGGCGCGGCCCAGGATGTCGATCTGTTCTACGACATCGGTAACAAGCTCGCCAATTCGCGCGAATGGCCCAAATGGCGTCCCGATTTCTCGTTCGCGAAAATTCGCCAGAAGACCGCGGACCAGCGCAACAACTGACGAACGCGCACAGGATCGTCACCCAAACGGAACGATTTCGCGCGCGCGGCTTTCCCCTCCCTGCATGACAGGGAGAGAGTGAATGAGTATCCGAAGTCGGTTGTTGATCTGTGCCGCCCCGTTCGCGCTTGCGGGCTGCGCGGCGGGACTGGGAAGCGCACCACCCGTAACTGCCGGTCAGGCAGCACCGATCAGCGCCTCGGAGCGGCAACAGGGCACGCAGGCGCGCGACCAGATCGTCAGCGAATATGGCGGCGTTTATCAGAACGCCCGGGTCGATGCGATGGCGCGGCGCGTCGGCCAGCGCATCGCGGTTCAGTCGGGACTCTCATCCGATCCCGGCAGCTTCACCGTCACCGTGCTCGATACGCCGGTGAACAACGCCTTCGCCACCCCCGGCGGCTATGTCTATGTCACCCGCGGGCTGATGGCGCTGATGAACGACGAGGCGGAGCTGGCCGGCGTGCTGGGGCATGAGGTCGCCCACGTCGCCGCGCGACACAGCCAGAAGCGCCAGACGGCGTCGCAGACCAACAGCGTCCTCGGAGCGCTTGGTCAGGTGCTGGTGGGTGCCGTCACCGGCAATTCGCGCCTTGGCCAGTATCTCGGTCAGGGCATCGGCACCGGCGCGCAACTGGCAACGCTCGGCTATTCACGCAGCCAGGAGGCGCAGGCCGACAATCTCGGCGTCAAATATCTCAAGAGTGCGGGCTATGACACCGGCGCGCTAGCCTCGGTGCTCGACGATCTCGCGCGGCAGGACGCGCTCGATCAGCAATTGAGCGGCAACACCCGGTCGGTCCCTGAATGGGCCAGCACGCACCCCGATTCGGCAGACCGCGTTCGCGCCGCCCTCACCGAAGCGCAGCAGATCGGCGGAACCACCCTGCCCCGCGACAGAGACGCCTACCTCTCGGCAATCGACGGGATGCTGTACGGCGACAATCCCGACAACGGAATCATCGACGGTCGCGATTTCCTGCATCCGAAGCTGCGCATCGCCTTTACGGTGCCGCAGGGTTTCACGATGTCGAACAGCGCACAGGCGGTGACCATCAAGGGGCCGAACACCCAAGCGATGTTCAGCACCGCAGCCTATTCGGGAAACCTGCAGAATTATGTCGGCAAGGTCTTGCAGGATCTCGGCGTCAGCTCGGGCACATCGGCGCCTGTACAGCGCACGACGATCAACGGCATCCCGGCAGCCTATGCACAGACCCGCGCCAACACGCAGTCCGGCCAGGTCGATGTGACGGTGTTCGCTTATGAAACATCGGCGAACCAGGCATATCATTTCGTCGTGCTGACCCCGGCGGGTCAGGGCCTGGGCGCGGCCGGCAGCATGGTGCAGTCGTTCCGCCGGCTTTCGGCGCAGCAGGCAGCCGCGATCAAGCCGAAATATGTCCGCGTCGTAACGGTGCAGTCGGGCGATACCCCCGCATCGCTCGCCGCGCGCATGGCGTTCACCGACCACAAGCTCGACCGCTTCCTCGCGCTCAACGGCATGTCTGCCAATGCAACGCTACAGGCGGGTCAGAAAGTGAAGATCGTAACCCGGTAACGCGAACCGGGCGGCGCGCGCCTGCGCCGCCGCCCGGCAATCGCCTCAAGCCTTGCCGTATCGTCGCGTTTCAAACTTTCGCAATGACGATCTTCGCATGCCAGGACTTGCACCCCTCCCCAGCATTAGCAAGAAAGGCCTTGGGCCGATTAGGGGGAATGAATGCAGTCTGAGGGCAATGCCATTCGGAACATCGTCATCGTCGGCGGCGGAACCGCGGGCTGGATGTCCGCCGCTGTTTTATCGCGCTGGTTCCCCCGCGAATATTGCGAAATACATCTCGTTGAATCTTCTGCCATCCCAACTGTCGGCGTCGGCGAAGCGACTATCCCTTCGATTCTCAAAATAAACCAGATGCTAGGCATAGACGAGCCGGAATTAATTCGTCGAACGAAGGGAACCTACAAACTCGGAATAGAGTTTGATGGATGGGCGAAGTCCGGAGAACGCTACTTCCACCCTTTCGGTTCATATGGTCGGATTGTCGGCCCCATAGCGTTCCCACACTATTGGCGACGCTTTCGAAGCGCTGTCGGCGGCCGGCGCGCGGGAAATCTGGAAGAATATTCGCTGAACGCCGTCGCCGCAGCGGCCCGCAAGTTTGATCACAAGTCACCCTCGCCGTCCGGCCAGAGGGGATTCACGAGTTACGCTCTCCACTTTGATGCAACGCTCTACGCGGCCTATCTCGCAGAAATAGCAGAAAGACGCGGCGTGACGCGGCACGATAGCAAAGTCGTTGGTCACCGCATGGAGGATGGCTCTGTAGCCTCAATCGCTCTGGAAAACGGCAGCAAACTGCATGGCGATCTCTTCATCGACTGTACTGGATTTCGGGCATTGCTCATCGGCGGAGCAATGGACGTAGGATTCATCGACTGGTCCCGATTTCTTCCATGCGACCGGGCGGTTGTTGTCCAATCGGAGCCATTGCCTGATCTTCCCCCCTTTACGCGCGCGAAAGCAGGAACGGCGGGTTGGCAGTGGCGCATTCCCCTGCAGGATCGCACTAGCAATGGTTATGTATATTGCAGCAGCTACATCGACGAGGAAGCAGCGCAGACGGAGCTCATGGCCAATCTTTCGACAAAGGCGACGGCCTCTCCCCGCCTCATCCGTTTCAGAACCGGCCGTCGAAACACGGCATGGAAACGCAATGTAGTGGCTATCGGTCTCTCCGCGGGATTTATCGAGCCCCTTGAGTCAACCAGCATACACCTCCTGCAGACTGGCCTTGAGCGACTTCTGAACCTGATGCCCACAAAGGATTTCAGGCAGGCTGATATCGATTTCTATAATCGAAGCGTCGCGTCGGAATTTGAACGCGTTCGAGACTTCATCGTCCTCCACTATCATACCAACGCTCGAACAGAGAAATTCTGGCAAGATCGACGAACGGAGAAAATCCCCGAAACGCTCCGCGAACGGATCGATCTTTATCGCGGTTACGGGCGGACATTCAAAAGCGACGATGATCTATTCGGTCCGGTAAGCTGGACAGCCGTGATGGAAGGTCAAGGACTGCACGGCGAAACCCACGATCCGTTTACAGACTGTATTCCCGGGGACAGTCTCGCAAACGGTTTGGATGCAATCCGATCCGATATCCAACGGGCGGTCGCCAATATGCCGAGCCATAAAGCCTATATCGAGGCAATGCTAAAGCATGCGCATCCGGGGAGCTGCGAATCCTAATTAGCTAAACATCAACGCGTCAGCTTCTTGTACTGAAGCCGCGTCGGACGGTCGGCGGCGTCGCCCAGCCGGCGGCGCTTGTCTTCTTCATAGGATTCGAAATTTCCTTCGAACCACTCGACATGGCTGTCGCCCTCGAACGCGAGGATGTGCGTCGCCAGACGGTCGAGGAAGAAGCGGTCGTGGCTGATGACCACGGCGCAACCGGCGAAATTCTCGATCGCCTCTTCCAGCGCGCCCAGCGTTTCGACGTCGAGGTCGTTGGTCGGCTCGTCGAGCAGCAGGACGTTGCCGCCCTGCTTCAGCATCTTCGCCATGTGAACGCGGTTGCGCTCACCGCCCGACAGCTTGCCGACGTTCTTCTGCTGGTCCTGGCCCTTGAAGTTGAACGCGCCGACATAGGCACGCGTCGACATGTCGTGGCCGTTGACCTTCATATAATCGAGCTTGTCGGAGATTTCCTCCCAGACATTGTTCGTCGGATCGAGGTCGTCGCGGCTCTGGTCGACATAGCCCAGACGAACGGTGTCGCCGATGTCGATCGAACCCGAATCGGGTTCTTCCTGTCCGGTGATGATCTTGAACAGCGTCGATTTACCCGCGCCGTTCGGGCCGATCACGCCCACAATGCCGCCCGGCGGCAGCGTGAAGGACAGATCCTCGAACAACAGCTTGTCGCCATAAGCCTTCGAGATGTTGTTGGCCTCGATCACCTTGCCGCCCAGGCGCTCCGGTACCTGGATGACGATCTGCGCCTTGCCGGGCTTGCGGTCGCCCTGTGCGTCCTGCAGCGCTTCGAACTTGCGGATACGCGCCTTGGACTTGGTCTGGCGCGCGGACGGCGTCTGCCGGATCCATTCGAGTTCGCGTGAAAGCGCCTTTTGCCGACCGCTTTCCTCGCGCTCTTCCTGCTCCATGCGCTTGGCCTTCTTCTCGAGATAGGTCGAGTAGTTGCCTTCGTAGGGGAAGTATTTTCCGCGATCGAGCTCGAGGATCCAGCCCACGACATTGTCGAGGAAATAGCGGTCGTGGGTAATCATCAGCACCGCGCCGGCATATTCGGCAAGGTGGTTTTCAAGCCACAGCACGCTTTCGGCGTCGAGATGGTTGGTCGGCTCGTCGAGCAGCAGGATCGACGGCTTCTGGATCAGCAGCCGCGTCAGCGCCACGCGGCGCTTCTCACCACCCGACAGATTTTCGACCGACGCCTCCGGCGGCGGACAGCGCAACGCCTCCATCGCGATCTCGAGCTGGTTGTCGAGCGTCCAGCCATCGACCGCGTCGATCTTTTCCTGAAGGACGCCCATTTCCTCCATCAGCGCGTCGAAATCGGTGTCGTCCTTGGGATCGCCCATTTCGGCGGAGATGGCGTTGAAGCGCTCGACCATGTCGGCGGTTTCGCGTGCACCGTCCTTGACGTTTTCGAGAACGGTCTTGTTCGGATCGAGCTGCGGTTCCTGCGCCAGATAGCCGACGGTGATGTTCTCGCCCGGCCATGCCTCGCCCGAAAAATCGGTGTCGATGCCGGCCATGATCTTCATCAGCGTCGATTTACCGGCGCCGTTGGGGCCGACGATACCGATCTTCGCGCCCTGATAGAATTGCAGGTTGATGTTCGACAGCACAGGCTTCTGCGCGCCGGGGAACGTCTTGGTCATGTCCTTCATCACGAAGGCGTATTGAGCGGCCATTGCCGGGAAACTCCGTACAGCATGTCGATTGCGGGATATGCGCGCGCACATAGCGACGCGATGCGCCGTTGGCAAACCGCCAGCCGGCGATTAGGCAAGGCCGATGATCCATCTTGCCACCTTCGCGGCGAGCGTCGCCGCCCTCGCCCTCAGCTCCGCCCCCGCCTTCGCCCAGGAGGATGTTCCCGCCGGCTACACCGTTTCGCTGCCCGACAAGGTGACCGAATTGCGTGACGCCGCGCTGAAGGACGATCTCGCATATTCGATCACCGAAGGGCTGACGTCGGAGGTCGGACCGCGCCTCGCCGGTACCGAAGCCGAAGCCCGGGCGCGCGATTGGGCGGTCGCAAAGCTCAAGTCGCTGGGCTTCGCAAACGTCCATATCGAACCGTTCGACATGCCGGTCTGGGTGCGTGGCGAGGAAACGGCGGAAGTCGTGGCCCCGTACCGCCAGCCGCTCCGCCTGACCGCGCTCGGCAATTCGGGCGCGACGCCCGCGCAAGGGCTGACGGCCGAGGTCGTTTATTTCCCGACCTACGGCGATCTCGTCAACGCGCCCGCAGACAGCCTGAAAGGCAAGATCGCCTTCGTATCGAACCAGATGCAGCCCACCCCGGACGGCAGCGGTTACGGCCAGTTCGGCAGGGCGCGTTTCACCGGTCCCGATATCGCCGCGCGCAAAGGCGCAGCGGCGATTGTCATCCGCTCGATCGGCACCGACCACAGCCGTGCGCCGCACGCCGGTGCGACCCGTTTTGGCGACGGCGTGACGCCGATCCCGGCAGCTGCGCTTTCGACCGAGGACGCCGACAACCTGGAACGCATCGTCGCACGCGGCGAGCCGGTAAGGCTTCATCTGCTCCTCACGCCGCGGCAGACCGGCATTCACCAGTCCGGCAATGTCGTCGCGGAAGTGCCCGGACACGATCCCGACGCCGGCATCGTGCTGATCGGCGGGCATCTCGATAGCTGGGACCTCGGCACAGGCGCGATCGACGACGCATCGGGCGTTGCGATCACCACCGC
The DNA here is from genome assembly GCF_018122655.1 of Stakelama marina. Classification (GTDB taxonomy): domain Bacteria; phylum Pseudomonadota; class Alphaproteobacteria; order Sphingomonadales; family Sphingomonadaceae; genus Sphingomonas; species Sphingomonas marina. The sequence continues at coordinate 708,697 of NZ_JAGRQC010000001.1, read as the reverse complement.
CGCGGCAAAGCGCATCATGGATGCGGGCGGAGCCCGCCGGACGATCCGGCTCGTCTGGTTCGGCGCGGAGGAAGTCGGCGTGTTCGGCGGAAAAGCCTATGCCGAAGCGCATGGCGACGATCATCACGTCGCGGCGGCGGAATCGGATTTCGGCGCGGATCGCATCTGGCGGTTCGAAACCAACCTTCCGGACAATGCTTCGGCGATAGCCGACCGCCTGCAACGCGCGCTCGCACCGCTCGGCATCACCCGCGGCGAAGGCGTTGGCGGCGACGGCGCCGATGTCGGCCCGATCATGCGCAAGGGCGTGGCGGCGATCGACCTCAACCAGTCGGGGCTTCGTTATTTCGACTGGCACCACACGCCCGAAGACGTTCTCGACCGAGTCGATCCCGAACAGATGCGTCAGAATGTGGCTGCCTGGACCGCAATGCTGGCAATCGTCGCCGACGCACCGGAAAAGATCGGGCCGGTCACCCCCCGGAAATAGGGTAAATAGCGCTTCGCGACCTTGCTGTCCGATGAATTTCCATTTGACGCTGTTGCTGCGCACGCTATTTGGGGCGCTTCGCGACGGCGTTCGGGTCGGGCGCGAAACAGATTATTTGGGAGCAACTGAATGAAGAAGATCGTTTTCGTCGCTGCTGCCGCCGGCCTGATGACCCTGGCCGCCTGCAGCTCGCCTGAGAATGCGGACAACGCCGCCGCCGAGAACATGGCCGCGAACCTCGAAATGACCGCTGACAACTACGACGCGATGGCGGACAACGCGACCACCGACGCGAACGAGATGATGATGGAAAACATGGCGGACAACGCGGAAGCGGCCGCCGACAACATCGAAGACGCCGAGTAATCGGTTGGCGCGCGGGCGATCTGCCTGCGCTCGATAGTTCGGAAAAGGGCGTCCTTCGGGGCGCCCTTTTTTGTTGGGCGGAACATGCGCGGCATTTTGCCCGTTCCCGCAAAGCGGGGCGGCTGCAAAAATGAGAGGCCTCAATGCCCGCCAAGCACAGTACCGCGCAAATGGATGGCTCGCCGCGGCGCAGCTATTATACCGGTCGCAACCTCCAACGCGCCAAGGCGGTCGCCGATCTTCGCGCACGCACCCACAAACTGATGCCGCGCTTCGTCCTCGAATATCTCGAGGGCGGCTCGGGCGAGGAGGCCACGCTCTATCGTGAGCGCGAAGCGTTCGCCGAATGGCGCTTCCTTCCCCATACCTTGGTCGATGAATCGGATCGCAGCACCAAATGCGACATTCTTGGGCGCGAGGCCGCGCTGCCGGTCATCGTCGCGCCAACCGGCCTCAACGGGCTGTTCATGCGCCATGCCGACACCGCGCTTGCCGAGGGAGCGGCCAGAGCCGGCGTTCCCTTCGTGCAGAGCACCATGTCGAACGATCCGATGGAGCGCGTCGCAGAGGTCGAAGGGCTGCGGCATTGGTGGCAGCTATATATCTTCGGCGGCGACGAAATCTGGCAGGAACTGCTCCGCCGCGCCGATGCCGCAGGCTGCGAGGCGCTGGTGCTGACCACCAATTCCCAGATCTTCGGCGACCGCGAATGGGATGCACGCACGCGCACCAACCAGTCACGACCGACGATTCCGACGATGCTCGATGCAGCGCGGCATCCGCGCTGGGCCGCCAGCACCCTGTCGCACGGGATGCCCGAATTCGCGAACGTGATCGATTTCGTCCCCAAGCAGCACCGCGGCTTTTTCGACAGCGCCTTCTGGATTCGCCAGCAAATGCCCAAGACGCTTTCTTGGGACGATGTGGCGAAGATCCGCGCTCGCTGGGACAAGCCCTTCTTCGTCAAGGGACTGCTCAATCTCGAAGATGTGGCGCGGGCGATGGATAGCGGTGTCGATGGCATCATCCTCGGCAGCCATGGCGGCAGGCAGATGGACTGGGCTGCCTCCGCGCTCGACATCCTGCCGCGCGCGCGCGAAATCGTCGGCGACGAAAAGGCGCTATACATGTCCGGCGGTATTCGGCACGGCACCGATATCCTGAAGGCGCTGGCGCTGGGCGCAGATGCCGTGCTTACCGGACGCGCCACGCTCTACGGCTTGTGCGCAGGCGGCGCCGACGGCGTCGAACGCGCGCTGGAGCTGTTGCAATCGCAGATGATGAACGAGCTTGGTCAGCTCGGCATGTCGTCGCTCGACGCCCTCTCTCCCTCCGTAATGACGAGGATGCAGGGCATCCCCGTCCCCACCGGCTAGGCCGCAAAAGCCATTGTCGAAAGCAGCGCGATTTCCGCGGCCCGCGAATCCAGCCGGGTGTGCTGGACGACGATCGGCACGTCCGATTCGATAACGCTGGCATAGCTGGTGCCCGTCGGCACCGGCGCGGGATCTTCAAGGTCATTGAACCGGACATGCGACGTCCGCCGCGCACCGACGGTCAATTTATAGGGGCCGATCGGTTCGTCATCGGTCAGGAACACCGTAATCTCGATATGCGCATCGGTATCGCCGCTGTTCAGGATGCACGCCGCTTCGTGGCTCATCAGTGCGTGATCGGCGTTCACCATGCTCGCCGGCGGAATATAGCCTTCGGGAATTACCCAGCGCGTCTTGCCGATAGCTTCCATCTTCATTCTCCATGTCATTGCGCTAGCGAAAGAAAATTGTCTCCGCTGCAGATGGAACGACCGACCGGACGGTCCGTTACCGAATAGATCGAAAAATTAACAACGCAGGAGGCCATCGTGGCGCAGACCGTCGGAGATTTCGTCTGGGAACGACTTCACCAATGGGGGGTTCGCCGCATATTCGGATACCCCGGCGACGGTATCAACGGTCTGCTGGGCGCGCTCGACCGGGCCAAGGACAAATTCGAATTCGTCCAGGTCCGCCATGAGGAAATGGCCGCCTTCATGGCTTCTGCGCACGCCAAATTCACCGGCGAGCTGGGCGTCTGTCTGGCGACTTCCGGGCCGGGTGCGGCGCATCTGCTTACCGGCCTCTACGATGCGCGAATGGACCATATGCCGGTCCTTGCGATCACCGGTCAGCAGGCACGAACCGCGGTCGGCGCGCACTATCAGCAGGAACTCGACATGGGTGCGATGTTCAAGGACGTCGCCGGCGCCTTCACCGGCTATGCCGCGGTTCCCGCGCAGACGCGCCATCTTGTCGACCGCGCCTGCCGCATCGCGATGGGACAGCGCCGCGTCACCGCGCTCGTCTTTCCAAACGATCTTCAGGAAGAAGAGATGCAGCAGCCGCCGCGCAGCCACGGCGCGGTATTCTCCGGTGTCGGCTGGACGGCTCCGCGCGTGGTACCCGAACCCGAAGACCTTCAGCGCGCGGCCGATGTCATCAATTCGGGCAAAAAGGTCGGCATATTGGTCGGCGCAGGCGCGAAAAATGCAGTCGACGAGGTCATCGCGCTGGCCGATCGCACGGGCGCCGGCTGTGCCAAGGCGCTGCTCGGCAAGCAGGTCCTTCCCGACGATCTGCCATGGGTGACCGGCTCGATCGGGCTGCTCGGCACCAAGCCGAGCTACGAAATGATGATGAACTGCGACACGTTCATCATGCTCGGTTCCGGCTTTCCCTATTCCGAATTCCTGCCCAAGGAAGGACAGGCGCGCGGGGTGCAGGTCGATATCGATCCCGGCATGCTTTCGCTGCGCTATCCGATGGAAGTGCCGCTCACCGGCGACGTCAAGGCGACGATCGACGCGCTGTTGCCGCTTCTCGACCAGAAGGATGGCGAGTGGCGCGACAAGATCGCCGGCTGGAAGCAGGAATGGGAGGACACGCTGGAAGAGCGTGCCGCCGTCGAGGCGAACCCGGTCAATCCGCAGCTCGTGTTCCGCGAACTGAGCAAGCGGCTGCCCGACCGCGCGATCCTCACCAGCGACTCGGGTTCGTGCGCCAACTGGTATGCGCGCGACGTGAAGATGCGCCGCGACATGATGGCATCGCTATCCGGCGGGCTGGCGTCGATGGGTGCTGGCGTCCCCTATGCGATCGCCGCCAAGTTCGCGCATCCCGACCGTCCGGTAATCGCCAGTGTGGGCGACGGGGCGATGCAGATGAACAACATGGCGGAACTCATCACCGTCGCGAAATACTGGGAGAAATGGTCCGACCCGCGCTTCGTCGTTCTGGTTCTCAACAACGAGGACCTGAACCAGGTCACCTGGGAACAGCGCGTGATGGAGGGCAATCCCAAGTTCGAAGCGACGCAGAAGCTTCCCAATGTGCCCTATCACCGCTTTGCCGAGATGATCGGGCTCGAAGGCATCTATGTCGACGATCCCTCGAAGCTTGGTTCCGCTTGGGACCGCGCGCTTTCGTCCAGCCGTCCGGTGCTGCTCGAGGTCAAGACCGATCCGGAAGTGCCGCCGCTTCCGCCGCATATCTCGATCGATCAGGCGCGCGCCTTCGCATCGATGCTGGTGAAGGGCGACCCCGACGAAGAAGGCGTGATTGCGGGCAGTGCCAAGCAGCTGTTTGCCAGCGTCCTTGGCGGTAACGAAGACTGACCCATGGACGCCGCGACTGACGAAAAAGCAATCCGTCTGATCGCTGGCGGAGCAACGATGCTGGGGCTTTCGGTCCTGGCCGATAGCGGGCTCGAACATTATCGCGGTTCGTTTCGCAACCCCGCGATGGTTTTCCCGCTGCTGTCGTCGAGCATGGCGATCGGTTTCAACGGGCGGCGGCTGGAAAAGCCGTTGTCCGATGAAAAGACCGGCCCGCTCGTCAGCCACCTGACCTCTGCCGCGACCGGCGTCGTCGGCCTGGGTTTCCATCTCTACAATGTGATGAAGCGGCCGGGCGGACTGACCTTCACCAACCTGTTCTACGCAGCACCGGCTGGCGCTCCGTTCGCGCTTGCGCTTGCGGGGGCGCTGGGAAGTACCGCCGACCGCTTGGCACGGGGCAAGGACACGCTTGGACCGATCCACCTGACATCCGGCCGAGCGATCGGCCTGCTGACAAGCTTCGGGCTGATCGGCACGGTGGCCGAGGCCACGCTGCTCCATTTTCGCGGCGCGTATCACGACCCGTTCATGTGGCTTCCCGTTGCGCTGCCCCCGGTTACCGCTGCGTCGCTCGCGCGTGATGTAGTCGACGATCAGCCCCGCCAGATCACGACCTCGCTTCTTGCCGCGACCGCCGCGATGGGTCTGATCGGCGTGGGCTTTCATGCCTATGGCGTCGCTCGCAACATGGGCGGCTGGAAGAACTGGCGCCAGAATTTGCTGGTGGGGCCGCCCACCCCTGCCCCGCCGGCCTTTACCGGCCTGGCGATCGCCGGGCTCGGCGCGCTCATGTTGATGAAGAAGCGGAGGAAAGCGCGTGGCTGAGACATTCCCCGATTACGACGTACTCGCCAAGCGCAACACGCCGAGCTGGAACGAACGCACCCGCGACGTCATCGACGCCCGCATGGCGAAGGTCGAGCGGCCCGACATCCTGGCCGAACGCCAGCGCGACACGCTGCGCGCCGTCACAGCCAGGGTCGTGCCACAGCCCGCGCACCGCGCGCCGGTCAACGCCACCGCGCTGGTCCTCGACAAGATCGGGAGCGACAATGGTGACGGATTTCGCCACCACGAGCTTCCCGATGTTCGCGAGGCATGGGCGCGTGGTTTGGATGCGATCGACGCCGAGGCGAAGTCGCGCTTCGATACCGGCTTCGCTCGTTGTTCAGCCTACCAGCAGGACGAAATACTGGCATCGGTCCAGAATGGTGACGTCAAGGCGCCGGACTGGGCCACGCTGCCGCCCAAATTGTTCTGGAGCTGGCGGCTCATCCCCGACATCGTATCGGCCTATTACGCGCACCCATCGGCGTGGAGCGCGATGGGCTTTGGCGGCCCGGCATCGCCGCGCGGCTACGTCCGGCTGACAACCAATCGCCACGATCCATGGGAAGCATCCGAGCAAAAAAATGATGAACTGATCCCCGCAAAGGTCCGCAACCGCCATGGCTATTGATCCCGAACAGACACCGCGCGCCAAAAATGGCCGCGCACCCGATGTGATGACGCCCGGCGGCTGGGTTTCGATGCGCGAATATCCGGAAAACGAAGAGGTCGATTTCGTCATTGTCGGAACCGGCGCGGGTGGCGGTACGCTTGCCTGCAAGCTGGCGGAAGCCGGGTTTTCGGTCGTCGCGTTCGACGCAGGCCCGTATTTCCGGCCGCTTGAGGATTTCGCCTCCGACGAAACCGAGCAGAACAAACTCTACTGGACCGACGACCGGATCGTCGACGGGGACCACCCGATCAAGATGGGCTCCAACAATTCGGGCAAGGCGGTCGGCGGTTCGACCGTCCATTTCGCGATGGTCTCGCTCCGCTTCCGGCCCGAACATTTCAAGACGCGCACCGCACTCGGCTACGGCGTGGACTGGCCGATCGACTGGCAGGACATGTGGAATTATTACGACGAGGCAGAGCGTGCGCTCCACATCTCCGGCCCCGTCAGCTATCCATGGGGGCCGAAGCGCGGTCGATATCCCTTGCGCGCGCATCCGCTCAACGCCGCGGCGGAATATCTCGCGCGCGGCGCAGAAGCGCTCGGCATCAAATGGACCGAAACCCCGCTCGCTACGCTGTCGGCGCCCATCGGACAGTCCGCGCCCTGCGTCTATCGCGGTTTCTGCGTTACGGGCTGTTCGACCAATGCCAAACAATCGGTGCTGGTGGCGTGGCTCCCGCGCGCCTTGAAGGCCGGCGCCGAGATACGCGACCTTGCCATGGTCGGACGGATCGAAACGCGCAATCGCCGCTGCACCGGCGTCCATTACCAGCGCGAAGGCGAATGGCATTTCCAGAAGGCCAGGAACGTCGTCGTCGCGGGCTATGCCGTCGAAACGCCGCGCCTTCTGCTCAACTCCGCCAATGAGGAATTTCCCGACGGCCTCGCCAACAGCAGCGGGCTGGTCGGCAAGAACCTGATGGTGCAGCTCAACCAGGCGGCCTGGGGCCAGGTCGATGACGAAATCCGGTCGTACAAGGGGCCGCCCAGCCTCGCGATTTCCGAACACTGGAATTACGACGACGACAAGGATTTTCACGGCGGCTGGTCCTATATGAGCCAGGGTCCTCTCCCGATCACCTGGGCCAAGAGCCTGGCGGGCGGGCGCAACCTCTGGGGACAGGCGCTGATCGACGAAATGGCGCGCAACAACCATTCGGTGGGCCTCAAGATGGTTGGAGAGGTCCTCCCCTATGAGCGCAACCGCGTCACGCTGGCCGACGACACGGATCAATACGGACTCAAAATCCCTCGCATCACCTTTTCGCTCGGCCCCAACGAGGAAGCGATGATCGATCACGCGACCGATTTCATGGACAAGAGCCTGGAGGCGGTCGGCGCGCGCGAGCGGTGGAAGGAAATGGACGATACCTGCCATCTCGGCGGAACCGCGCGAATGGGATTCGATGCGAAGACAAGCGTCGTCGATGCCGACTGCCGAAGCTGGGACATTCCCAATCTGTGGGTCTGTGACGGATCGGTGTTTCCAACCGTCGGCGGCGTCAACCCGTCACTGACGATCCAGGCCATCGCCTGTCGCACCGGCGACCGTATCAAACAGATGTCCGCGCGAGGCGAATTGTGACCCCGCGCCGCCCGCAACCGGGCTGACCAGAACCGCAATCATCGTCTGCCGAGCGAATGGGGAAGGGCTCCGACAGGCTCCGCCACGAACAGAACCAAGGAGTTTGCAAGCATGTCGAAACAATCCCGTCCGCCCGTCGTCGTCATCACCGGAGCATCCGCCGGCGTCGGCCGCGCCGTCGTGCGTGAATTCGCGAAGGACAAGGCGCGCATAGGGCTGATCGCACGCGGTCGCGACGGCCTGAAAGGCGCCGCGCGCGAGGTCGAGGAAGCTGGTGGCGAGGCGCTGATCCTGCCGCTCGACGTAGCCGACCATCAGGCGGTCGACGATGCCGCCAGCAAGGTCGAGGACAAGTTCGGCCCAATCGACATCTGGGTCAATGTCGCCTTTGCCGGTGTGCTGTCGCGCTTCACCGACATGACGATGGAAGATTATGAGCGGGTGACGAAGGTCACCTATCTCGGCCAGGTCCACGGCACCTATGCCGCACTGAAGCGCATGATGCCGCGTAACAAGGGCAGCGTCGTATTGGTCGGCTCCGCGCTTGCGTATCGCGGAATCCCGCTGCAATCCGCCTATTGCGGCGCGAAACACGCGATCCAGGGATTTCACGATTCGATCCGTGCAGAGCTGTTCCACGCCAAGAGCGACGTTCATGTCTCGATGGTCCAGCTTCCCGGCGTCAACACGCCGCAATTCGACTGGATCCGCACCAACATGCCGATGCAGCCGAAGCCGGCGAGCCCGCCCTATCAGCCCGAAATCCCTGCGCGCGCGATCCATTATGCCGCGCATCACAAGCGCAAGAGCGTCAAGGTCGGCTGGCCGACGCTGGAGGCGATCTGGGGCGACCGGTTCGCCTCGCCGCTGCTCGATCGCTATCTGGGCGCGACGGCGTTCAAGGGGCAGCAGGGCAAGCAGCCCGTTTCGGCCGACCGCAAGGATAACCTCTACGAACCGGTGGCGGGCGACCACGGCGCCCATGGCCGCTTCGATGACACCGCCAAGACGAGCAGCCCGCAGCTTTGGCTCACCATGCATCGCAATCAGATCGGGCTTGGCGCAGTGGCGGGCCTTGTCGCGGGTGCCGCCGGGCTGTTCCTGTCGCAGCGCCGGAGTGCATGATGGCTTCGAACGGCAAGAACCTGATCGGGAACTATGCGCTCATCGGCGATGGTGAGACCGCGGCGCTGGTCGGCCGTGATGGCAGCATCGACTGGCTGTGCATGCCGCGCTTCGATTCAGAGGCGTGCTTCGCCGCCATTTTGGGCGATGCCGAAAATGGGTGCTGGCGGATGCACCCGGCAGGCAAGATCACCGGGACGAGCAGGCGCTATCTCGGGGACACGCTGATAGTCGAAACGGTTGTCGAGACCGAAACCGGCAGTGCCGCGATCATCGACTTCATGCCCATCCGCGGCGAAGCTCCCGATATCGTTCGCATTGTCGAGGGGCGCAGCGGCCATGTCGACATGGTCAGCGAACTCGCGCTCCGCTTCGACTATGGCCAGATCCATCCGCTCGTGCAGACGCTTTCTGACGTAAGAGCTGTGGCGATCGCCGGGCCCGATGCGGTCGCGCTCGATTTCGATGCCGAGATCGCGTTCGAGAACCGCTGGTCGACCTGCCACTTCACCGTCGAAGAGGGCGAGCGCAAGTCGTTCGTGATGACCTGGTTCCCCTCGAACAAGGACATTCCCGAACGTGTCGATCCCGAAAATGCACTGCGGGAAACGAAAGAGCATTGGGAGGAGTGGTCACGCAGGTGCGAGTATGACGGCCCCTATCGCGAGGCGGTGCTGCGCTCGATCATCACGCTGAAGGCGCTTATCCATCGTCCGACCGGCGGCATCATCGCCGCACCGACATCCTCATTGCCCGAACAACCGGGCGGTTCGCGAAACTGGGACTATCGGTTTTGCTGGCTGCGTGACGCGACCTTCACGCTCCTCGCCTTTATCGACGCCGGCATGACCGAGGAAGCCGGCGAATGGATCGAATGGCTGCGTCGTGCGACCGGCGGCGAACCGATCAACCTCCAGCCTTTCTATTCGGTCAGCGGCGATCGCCGCGCGATCGAATGGGAAGCCGACTGGCTCGAAGGCTTCAACGGCGCAAAACCCGTTCGCTTCGGCAATGGTGCGGCAGGTCAGTGCCAGCTCGACATCTATGGCGAGACCATCGACGCGCTGTTCCAGGCCTCGCAACACGGGCTGGGCAAGACCGAAGACGCCGGCACCTTGTTGCGCCTGCTGGCCGAAAAGCTCGAAGACATCTGGGAACAACCCGATGCGGGCATCTGGGAAAGCCGCGGCGATCCCGAACAGCACACCTATTCGAAGGTCATGTGCTGGGTCGCGTTCGACCGCGCGGCACGGTGGTATGAGGATGAAGATGCGGACAAGTGCCGCCATTACCGGCAGCTTGCCGACAAGGTTCATCACTACGTCTGCGAAAACGGCTTCGATGAAGAGGTCAACGCGTTCACCCAGACTTTCGACAGCAAACGGCTCGACGCAAGCGCGCTCCGCATACCGCTGGTGGGCTTCCTGCCCGCCGACGACCCGCGGATCGAGGGCACCGTTGCCGCTGTCGAGCGCGAGCTGATCCGAAACGGATTCGTCCTGCGTTACTCGACCGACAAGACCGATGACGGCGTCGGCGGAAGCGAAGGCGCCTTCATCGCCGCAACCTACTGGCTCGCCGATGTCTATGCGCTGCAGGGCCGCAAGGAAGAGGCGCGAAAGCTGTTCGAACGAATGCTCGACGGCGCCAACGATCTGCAATTGCTTTCCGAAGAGTTCGATACCGAGGAAAGCCGCCTGCTCGGCAATTTCCCGCAAGGCCTGTCGCACCTCTCGCTCGTCGTAAGTGCCTTCAACCTCAGCGACAGCGGCGGCCCCGCCCACAAGCGCGCCGACTGAGCCGCAGCGGCCCGCCGTGTTGATCACGCCGATATGTGCAGGATGGTCGGGGAGACAGGATTCGAACCTGCGACCCTCTGCTCCCAAAGCAGATGCGCTACCAGGCTGCGCTACTCCCCGACACGCGCGCTGCTACACGCCCCGGCGGCGCTCGACAACTCCCTCGTGACAGCGCGCGACCGGCTGATATGATCGGCGCTGCAAAATACCAGGGGAGGAATGCTGATGATGAAGCGGACTCTAGTCGCCGTCGGCGCGATCGCGCTGCTCGCGGGGTGCAGCAGCAGCGATGCGTCGGGCGCGGACGAAACCGTCGCGAAGAAACCCGATTGCGTCTCCGCCGATCTCGATTCGAACTATGCCGGCTTTTCGAAAGCGCAGGTCGCCGAATTCACCAAGCAGCGCCAGCAGATGCTGCCCGATGCCTCCGACGATGCTCAGGCCTGGCAGGATGGCGCCCGGCAGTTCGCGACCTATTTCCTCGACCAGATCGCGCTGAAGCCCGATTCGCTTTGCGCGAACGATTACAAGACGATCCAGTCCCTCAACAGTGCGGAGATGGATTTCGAATCGCGTACTGACAAGCCGCTCGATCCCGATCAGACCAAAGAATATATCCGCACGCTCTATCAGACCGCCGGCCTGTCGAAGGATCGCGGCGACAAGCGGCTCGATTCGCGCGTGGACGAGACTTTCCAGAGCATCAAGCAGACGCGCTCGGGCTGGGGAAGCTAACCGCACGGAAACGCGGCGCGCGGCTGGTGGGCCCGGCAGGACTTGAACCCGCAACCTAGCCGTTATGAGCGGCCAGCTCTAACCAATTGAGCTACAGGCCCACTAGCCGCCGCCGCGATAGCCGAGGCGGGTCCGATCGGGCAAGCGTCAGCTTTGCCCGATCGCCTCGACAAGTTCGGCTTCGCTCGCCGAGCGGACGCCAAGCTTTGCGAGAAGCGCCAGAACGGCATCCCACCAGCGGTAAAATTCGCGCAAATCGGCGGCGTCGCGGACATAGGGTGTAAAGCCCGGCGCGACCGAGGGCGAGTGGAAGCTGAAGTTCAACAGCCCGGTCCCCTCGCCCACTGCCACGCGCACCGCTTCGAGCGCGTCGGTGATCGGCATGTCCTCGGGCGTCAGCGCGACACGAGACAACAGGCCGAGCCGGGAAAACAGCCCCCGCCCCTTCGGCACATGACCGAGCGCGGAATACAGCCCCGGCGCAAATCGCCGGAGCCTGCCGGTATAGACCGTCGTCAGCGGCAGCTCGACGAGCCCGCCGACCCGAAACGCGGCATTGCCGACCGCGCTGAAATCGGGGCCGCCCTGCCCGGCATAGGAATAGCGGGCGCGCATCGAGCTATCGATCCGATAGCCGCGCGCTTCCAACAGGGTGAATGTATTCGGCCCGATCCCATAGCGCCCCGCACGATAGATTCGCGGCGATCGCCCGAAGGCACTGCGGATTGTGTCCGTGAGAATATCGAGCTTGGCCGCCTCAAGCTCGCGCGGAAGATTACCGGGAAAGCTGTTCCGGGTATTCACGTCTTCATCGTGCGGCGGGCTGACCCAGGGATGAAGCTGCGTGCCTATGCCGGTCCGGCCGTCGTCCAGCAAATCCGCCAGTATCTCCTGCGCCCGGGGCTCGCTCGCGACCGGGTGATCGACCAGATAGGTGATCGCCGCACCCGCTTCGCTCAGCCTTCGATGCGCCTCGGGCAGCGCCGCGATCGCAGTCGTTCCGCGCGCCTCACGGCTGAATGGCCCGCGCCAGTCGAACTCTTCCTCGGTATCGACGAAGATCGTGAAGCGCGTGCCGAAATCGGCGGGCCAGTGTATTTCGGCTTCCGCTAGGGTCGAAAAAACCAACGGATCGTGCCCGCCATTTGGGGGCGCATGCGCGTCCGGCATCGCTCAGTTGGTTTGCGCCTGATCCACTCCGCGATCCTCGGCGGCGGGCAGCCGCAAAGTCAAGCACTTCGACGAAAAGCCAAGGTCCCCGCCCATCTCTCTGGCGAGATTGCGCGCGAGCCGAAGCGAAAAGCCCGTACCGAGCATTGCCCGGTCTTCGCATTCCTCGTCATCCGCCGCGCCGAGCGGCGGAAGCGCGGACGGACGGGTAAAGGTCATCACGACCTGTTCCTCGCGATCCTCACCGATTTCCGCTTCGATCCGGTCATCCTTGCCGGCCGCCGATACCAGCGTCGCGAGCAGCCGTGCGAGCAACCGTTCGACCGCGCGGCCATCGCCGGCGACCGAGCAATCCGTTGCGGGCAACACAAGTTCGGTGCCGCGAAGTTCGACAAGCGGCTGCAAATCGTCTGCGATCCGGTCGAACAGCGGCTGCAACGCGACGTTCCCGCCGTGAAGGTCGAGCGATTCGTCCTCGATCCGCGCCGCCAGGTCGAGATCGTCGATCACACCGAGCAGCTTTTTCGCCTCGTCGCGGATATCGGCCGCCTGCTCGCGATACGGAGCCGGCACCGAGCCGAACAGCTGCCCCTCAATCATCTCGGCAAAACCGCTGATCGCGCCGGCCGGCGTGCGCAGTTCGTGGACAAGCTGACGCAGCGATTGCGCCGCCGCACGCGTCCGGCGCGGTTCGGCGCGTTCGTCCGCGCGCGGGCGCCGCGCGGTGCCGCGAAAACCGACGAAGCGCCCGCTACGCGGATCGAATAGCGGCTTGGCCGATATCAGCCAGTCACCCGCCGCGCTCGACCGTCCCTCGACGATCAATCGCGCATCGGTGAATGCCGAACGCCTGCGGAACGCGCCGGCGGCGGTCGCATCGGCGCGCGACACGCCGTCAGTGCCCGGCTGCACCAGCGACAGGCCGATCATCGCCTCGCGTTCGACACCATCGACCCAGCGGACAAGCCCGCTTGCATCGCATTCGAAACGGAAATGGGCGGCTTGCGGAACGGGGCGCCGCGTATCGTGCTTGCCCTCGTCGCGTTCGCGGCGATACGCCTCGATCCGCGCGACGACGTCGGCGATCCGAAACGGCCCGCGCTCCTCCTTGCCGCCCTCATTTGGGGCATCCGACGTCGTGTCGTTACCGGCGCGCTTGTCCCGGCGCGCGGTGCGCATCGCTTCGTTCACGAAGGGCAAGCCGCGCGTAACGTCGCCAAATGGCTGGAATGGAGAACGCGGCCCCTCGGCAATCGGCGCGACCTCCTCTGCGATTTCTTCGCTTTCCGAAGCCGCAGACGCATCGCCTCGCACCAACGCTTCGGCGCTTTCGTCGCCAAGCACGAAATCCGACGCGCCGAAACTCTCAAGCGCGCGGCGCACCTTGGGCCCCAGATCGCGCCGGTTGCGCAGGATGGAGCGGGCCGGCGGCGTAAGCGTCGGCAGCAGCGCGATCCATTCTTCCGAGGTCAGCCGCGCGCTGCGCAGCACGGGCAGCGCCACATTCAGCGCGTCGCCCGCGAACAGCATGACCAGCGCACGCGGCGGATTGGCATGTTCCAGTGCGCGAGCGCTTGCCGCGCGCACGGCGGCCGGCACCTGATCGCGGATTTCATGCAGCTTGCTGATCGCTTCTTCGGTAGGCGAAACGCGGCGGCGCCCGATCAGGTCGACAAGCTGTCGCCACAGCGACTGCCGCCCGAAATCGGTCGAGACGTCGGCTGCCAGAACGGTTTCCATGACGTCGTCGAAGCGCAAGGTCCGCCTTTCCGCAACCGCCGCGACCATCCGCGCCGTAACCGGTCTTTAACCCCCTGCGGCGCGTACCGAAACCGGGATTTTCGCCACGTTGCATTGTGGGACAATTGCGTTTGCGCGTAATTATCTTATGCTGTACGCGACCTTTAAGACCAAAAGCAATTAACTGGGGGAATTTACAATGGCGTTCGACCGGATCGACCGGCAGATCATGGCGCTGCTTCAGGACGATGGGCGGATGACCAATGTCGAACTGGCCGAACGCGTCGGCCTGACCGCCCCGCCCTGCCTGCGCCGCGTGCGCGCGCTCGAAGAGGAAGGCGCGATCCACGGCTATCACGCCGAACTCGATGCGCTGGCGATGGGCTATACGATCACCGTCTTCGCAATGGTCAGCCTGCGCAGCCAGGCCGAAAGCGACCTCGATGCGTTCGAGGAACATGTCGCGGGCATCCCAGAGGTCCGCGAATGCCATATGCTCAATGGCGAGATCGACTTCATCCTCAAGATCGTGTCGACCGATCTCAAGAGCTTTCAGGAACTGCTGACGACGCGGCTTACCACCGCACCCAACGTCACCAGCGTGAAGACATCGCTGACGATCCGCACATCGAAACAGCTTCCCGGCATTCCGATCACCGATATCTAAAAAAAAAAGGGGCAGCGGATCGAACCGCTGCCCCTTCGTCATTGGTCTTTCAGCCGGATCAGCCGCCGGCCGGAGCCGGTGCGGCCGCCGAAGTCGATGCCGACGCACCGGTCTTCGACTTCAGCCACGTTTCCCACAGGCCGACGATATCGGCGCGCGCGCCGGTCGCCTGCACGGCGTCGAACGCCGCCTGAGCCTGTGCCAGATCACCCGAATCGGCGAGTGCGATGCCAAGCCGCGTGTTCACGACATTGTTGTCGACCCCGCCCTTCGACAGAGCGGCTTTGTACAGCTCGATCGCCTTGGCGTAATTATCCTTGGCAAGGTACGCATCACCCGTCTGGCGGGCGAGCTTGCCGTTGCTGGCGGCAAGCGCCTGCTTCTCGAGCGTGGCAAGCGAGGTGTCCTGCTTGATCGAGGCATTGGCCGAGGAATAGACTTCGTTCACCGAACGCTGGTCGGCCGGAAGCTTGCCGCTGGCGCGACCCGCATCGATCACGGTTTTCGCTTCATAGGGAAGACCGCTGTTGTTCGCGAGGTTCGCATATTCGAAATAGTCGCGCTCGCTCGCCAGCGAATCCGTCGCGCGCATCAGGCGGAACAGGTCGAGCTGGTCGGCCTTGGGCAGATTGCCCTTGTCGGCATTCTGGCGATAGACGCCGATCACCTGGCGCCAGTTTTCCGGCGACGGATAGGCGACGATCCAGCGCTTCAGCCACTTCATCGTCTCAGCGTCGTTCTTGCTCTTATACGCCTGGGCGACACCGTATTTGTACAGATCTTCCGACGGTTTCTTGCCGGCCTGAACCTGTGCCGAAATCGCCTGGTCGAGCGCGCCGAGCGCCTTTGCGGGATCGCCGTTCTTGCCGGCGAGGCTGGCCTCGAACAGCGCCATTTCGGGATCGGTGTAACCAAGCGCCTTCGCCTGATCGAGATAGGTCTGCGCCGCCTGCGCATCCTTGTCGGTGTTCATCGCGATCCGGGCGAGATAGAAATTATACTTGCCCTTGTCGGCGTCAGACACCCGCGGACTTGCAACAAGCGTCTTCAGCGCGCTCTGCATGGCCTGCTGATCGCCTTCGCGCGCGGCGAGCGGCAGACTCAGCGTTGCCAGGAAATATTTCTCGTCATCTGTCTTGGCCAGCGGTGCGGCCTTTTCGAGATGCGCCTTGGCCGTCGCATTGTCATTGGCCTGAAGCGCCTTTTGCGCGGCCAATGCCTCGACACGGAATTCCTTGCCGACCTTTAGCGGAGCCTCTTCCTTCTTGTCCTGCTTGGCAAAGGCCGGCGGGACGGAAACGGCGGCCGTCATGCCGACGGCAAGGGCCGCGGCCATCGCGGCCTTCGATACGAATTTCATGCTGATTACTCTCCTGTTGCAGGGTGCGCTTGACGAGGCGCTGACTTAAAGATCGTTACGGCGCCATACAAGCCAAGCACCCGTGGTTATAGCCGGCGCTGGCTGAACGTCCTTTGAACGCGACGGGTTGCATCGCTTTGACGACATGCCGAACCGCGGCTAGGGCATCGGCCATGATCGCAGTACTTTCTCCTGCCAAGACGCTCGATTTCGAATCGGCGCTACCCGATATCGCCCCCAGCTCGCCCCGCTTTGCACAAGATGCTGAGAAGCTTGCCGGTTCGGCGGCAAAGCTCGGCAAGAAGCGGCTTTCCGAGCTCATGCACATTTCGGACAAGCTCGCCGACCTGAACGCCAGGCGATTCCGCGAATTCGGCGAACTGCCCGAACGCCCCGCGCTGTTCGCCTTTGCGGGCGATGTCTATACCGGGTTCGAGGTCCAGTCGCTCGACCGTCCGGCGATCGATTTCGCACAGGATCATGTCCGCATCCTGTCCGGGCTGTACGGACTGCTGCGCCCATTCGACACGATGCGGCCATATCGGCTCGAAATGGGCACCAAATGGGCGCCGGGCCGCGCAAAGACGCTGTACGACTATTGGCGGGGCCGGATCGCCGATGCGCTTGCCGACGATGTTGCGGCGGAAGAATCAGGCGCGGTGCTCAACCTCGCGAGCAAGGAATATTGGAGCGCCGTTTCTGGCAAGCTTCCCGATACGGTGCGCGTGGTCAACGTCGATTTCCGCGATCCCGGCCCGAACGGCCCGCGGATCATCAGCTTCTACGCCAAGAAGGCACGCGGAATGATGGCGCGCTGGATGTGCGAAAACCGCATCACCGACGTCGAGGCGATGAAGGGGTTCGACAGCGACGGATATCGCTTCGACGCGGAAACCAGCACCGGGAATCACTGGCAGTTCCTCCGCGCATGAGCGGATCGGCCGTCATCATCGGCGCGTCGGGCGGCATCGGCGCCGCGCTGGCGCAGGCGCTGGCGGAAGAAGACGAATATCAGCGCGTCTGGCGCTTCGCCCGCTCGTTCGACGGCGACGCCCATATCGACCTCACCGACGAAGACAGCATTGCCGCCGCGGCCGCCCAGCTGGCCAAGGGGCCGCCGCCCGACCTGATCCTCGTTGCGACCGGGCTGCTTCATACTGCCGAGCGCGGACCGGAGCGTGCGCTGAAGGAACTCGATGCGGCCTGGCTGGCGCAACAATTCGCGGTCAACGCGATCGGTCCCGCGCTCGTCGCCAAGCACTTCGTCCCGCTGATGCCCTCGGCCGGAAAGCCCGTCTTCGCAGCGCTCTCGGCGCGGGTCGGCAGCATTTCCGATAACGGACTTGGCGGCTGGTACGGCTATCGCGCCTCGAAAGCCGCGCTCAACATGCTGATCCGTTCGACCGCGATCGAGGCCAGACGCTCGAACAGCCGGTCGATCGTCGTCGGACTGCACCCGGGCACGGTCGATACCGCGCTGTCGAAGCCGTTTCAGGGCAATGTCGCACCGGGCAAGCTGTTCGATCCCGACCGCGCCGCGCTGCAGCTTCTCGACGTGATCGACGGGCTGAAGCCGTCGGATTCGGGCAAGCTGTTCGCCTGGGACGGCGAGGAAATCCAACCCTGACCACAGGCGGCATCCATCGCGCTCGCTCGCGCGTGCGCGTATGTACGCGCGCGTGACAATTGCGGCCCAAGCCGCTAGACCCGACCGATCATCTGAATCACTAGCTGAAAGCCTGAAATCTTGACCGACGAGACCGTACTCGCCGACCCTTCGGACATTTCCCCCATCAGCCTCGTCGAGGAAATGAAGTCGAGCTATCTCGACTATGCCATGTCGGTGATCGTGGCGCGCGCGCTGCCCGATGTCCGCGACGGCCTGAAGCCCGTGCATCGCCGCATCCTCTATTCGGCCAGCGAAAGCGGCTTTTTCTACAATCGCGGGTATCGCAAGTCGGCGCGCATCGTCGGTGACGTGATCGGTAAATATCACCCGCACGGCGACACCGCGATCTACGACGCATTGGCGCGTATGACGCAGGACTGGTCGATGCGCGTGCCGTTGATCGACGGCCAGGGCAATTTCGGTTCGATGGACCCCGATCCGCCGGCCGCGATGCGTTACACCGAAGCGCGGCTGGCCAAGGTTGCGAACGAGCTGCTGACCGATCTCGACAAGGATACGGTCGATTTTCAGCCCAACTACGACTCGACCGAAAGCGAACCGCAGGTACTGCCGGCGCGCTTTCCCAACCTGCTCGTCAACGGCGCGGGCGGCATCGCGGTCGGCATGGCGACCAACGTCCCGCCGCACAATCTGGGCGAAGTGATGAATGCCTGCCTCGCCATCGTCGATGCGAAGACGGGCGGCGAGGTGCTGACCGACGAGGCGCTGCAGGAAATCGTCCCCGGCCCCGACTTCCCGACCGGCGCGCTGATGCTCGGCCGCTCGGGTGCGCGCTCGGCCTATATGACGGGGCGCGGATCGGTGATGCTGCGCTCGCGCTATGACGTAGAGGCACGCGGCGACCGGCGCTCGATCGTGCTCACCGAAATCCCTTATCAGGTCGGCAAGGCCGGGCTGGTCGAAAAGATCGCCGAGGCCGCCAAGGACAAGCGGATCGAAGGCGTTTCCGACATCCGCGACGAATCGAACCGCGAAGGCGTGCGCATCGTCATCGACCTCAAGCGCGACGCCACGCCCGAGGTCGTTCTCAACCAGCTCTGGCGCCACACGCCGGCACAGTCGAGCTTCGCCGCCAACATGCTGGCGATCCGCGGCGGCCGCCCCGAACTGCTCAACCTGCGCGAAATTCTCGAGGCGTTCATCGAGTTTCGCGAGCAGGTCATCACCCGCCGTTCGAAATACGAACTCGCCAAGGCCCGCGACCGGGCGCACGTCTTGCTCGGCCTCGTCATCGCGGTCACCAATCTCGACGAGGTCGTGCGCATCATCCGCGGTTCGGCATCGCCCGCCGAAGCCCGCGCCGCCTTGCTCGCGCGCGAATGGCCGATCGCCGAAATCGCCGGCTATATCCGCCTCGTCGAAGCGGTCGAGCATGAGGTCGAGGGCGACACCTACACGCTGTCCGAAGCGCAGGTCCGCGCGATCCTCGACCTTCGCCTCCACCGCCTGACCGCGCTTGGCCGCGACGAGATCGGCGACGAACTGGCGAAGCTTGCCGAATCGATCGCCGAATTGCTCGAAATCCTCGCCAACCGCGCCAAGCTTTACGAAGTGATGCGCGGCGAGCTGATGGCGGTGCGCGACGAATTCGCCACCCCGCGCAAGACCGAGATCACCGCCGCCGCCGACGGGATCGAGGACGAGGATCTGATCGAGCGCGAGGACATGGTCGTCACCGTGACCATGCAGGGCTATATCAAGCGCACCCCGCTCGACACCTTCCGCGCGCAAAAACGCGGCGGCAAGGGACGCGCCGGCATGGCGACCAAGGACGAGGACGCAATCACCTCGCTCTTCGTCACCTCGACCCATACGCCGGTGCTGTTCTTCTCGACGCATGGCAAGGTGTACCGGATGAAGGTGTGGCGCCTGCCCGAAGGCGGCCCCGCCACGCGCGGACGGCCGATGGTCAACCTGCTGCCGCTCGCCAATGGTGAGGTCATCTCGACCGTCCTTCCGCTGCCCGAGGATGAGGCGGAGTGGGCGAACCTTCACGTCATGTTCGCCACCGCCGAGGGCACCGTTCGCCGCAATTCGATGGACGCGTTCACCAACGTGCCGTCGAACGGCAAGATCGCAATGCGCTTCGACGACGACAGCAGCGACCGGCTGATCAGCGTCAAACTTCTTACCGAGACCGACGACGTGCTGCTTGCCACGCGCGACGGCAAGGCGATCCGCTTCGCCTCGACCGATGTGCGCGAGTTCCAGAGCCGCACCTCGACGGGCGTGCGCGGCATCCGCCTGCTCGGCGACGACCAGGTGATCTCGATGTCGATCCTCAAGGGCGTCGAATCCTCGACCGAGGAACGCGACGCCTATCTGAAGGCCGCGCCGTGGAAGGAAGGCGACCGTGAAGTCACGCTGTCGCCCGAACGCATGGCCGAGTTCGAGCGCGACGAGGAATTCATCCTCACGGTCACTGCCAACGGCTATGGCAAGCGCACCAGCGCCTATGAATATCGCCGCACCGGCCGCGGTGGTCAGGGCATCACCAACATCGTGATGTCCGATCGCAACGGCCCCGTCGTCGCCAGCTTCCCCGCGCATAATGGCGAGCAGCTGATGCTCGTCACCGATCAGGCGAAGCTCATCCGCACGACCGTCGGCGACATTCGCATCGCCGGCCGCAACACGCAGGGCGTAACCATCTTCCGCGTCGCGGAGGGCGAGCATGTCGTCTCCGCCGCACGCATCGACGAGGAAGAGGAACCCGAAAACGAGGCCGAGGCGTTGGTGGCCGAAGAACGGGCGGAAAACGCTTCGCCCGACGGATCGGAGGCCGCGATCCGCGTCGATGACGGCACCGGGCCGGAGACGATGGACGAGCGCGTCGACGAATCGGGCGACGACGAGGAGAAGGAATGACCCCCGAGGCAGCCTATAAGGTACTGACCGACGAACAGATGCAGGCACTCGAAGCCGACCGCTTCGAGGGCGCGGAGATCGACAAAAAGGACGGCTATATCCACTTGTCGACCGCCGACCAGCTTACCGAAACCGTCGACAAGCATTTCGAGGGCCAGACCGACCTGTGGATCGCCGAGGTCGATCTCGAAGTCGTCGGCACGCAGATCCGCTGGGAAGAATCGCGCGGCGGGCAGAAATTCCCCCACCTCTACGGCAAGCTCCGCCTCGACACGGTCATCGCCTACAGCCCCCTCGAACGCGACGAGGACGGCCGGGTGAAGCTGCCGGTGGCGGGCTGACGTTCAACGAGGCGCGCACCTCACCTCCGTCACCCCCGACTTGATCCGGGGTCTTTGGCGAGAGTGACGATCAATCGATGCTGAATTGAATGAATTCAGCAGCGCGACGGAAATAGGGCCATTATCGCCCCAATTTTTGCCGTTCCCAATCCTCAATGACTTTCCCGGCAGCGGACCTTCCGCGCTGCCAAGGAATATGCGAGCTTCAGGTTAGGAGGAGCCATGAAGCCCCGCATTACTATCAACACCAATAAAGATGGCGAGCTGGAGATATGGCTCAATCCGGATGGGCGCGATCTGTTTGTCCGCGAGCTTCAGCATCTCAGCGAGCGCAGCGATCATTTCCATCTCGGACCGGAAGATTTGGGCGGTGAGGTGCCGGTCCAAATTATCGCGTATCGCGAAGGCGATCAGATAATTGAGTGGGGAAAGGTGCTATTCCGTCCTGACGAATGGGATGCGCAGCACTTCCCGCAGGTCATCGCCCCCGAAAGCCGGAGCGACGGCTGACGCCCCGAGGTTGGCCGATCCCGCGCACTCGCAGCTTCCCTGATTGCGGATTTTCGCAAGTAAGCTTAGGTCTATGCTATGGGAGTTGGCATGACTGATGACGTGATTGCTCGACGCGTGTTCAAGGTCGATGGGCACGAGGTGGCGTGTCGTTTCTTCAAGCCCGAAGAGGAAGGCGGAAGTTATTTCTGTCGGTATGAGATTGCTTGGCCAGAGACAAGCAAGACCAAACGGGCTGGTGGTGTCGATGAAGTTCAAGCGCTTTTGCTTGCGATGATGACGGCGCACACGGACCTTCTCGCCGCTCGAAACATGGATGGCCGTGTTGTCGAATGGCTCGATGGGCAAAGTCTTGGCTTACCTGTCACTCCGAGCGTTCGAGAATGGGACCCAGACAACAACATGTGACTAACGCGGATGGCAGCTATTCGACATTCGCTGTCCATAAGACGACTGTCGCAAAACCCACCAACAGCAGACCACAATATTCAGCTGTCGCCCTACACCTTTACCGACAAATCCAGCCGGTCGGCCTCGCGCACCCTTACCTTTCTCGCCGCATAGCCGAGGAACAGCGACGCCAGCACGCACCAGCCCGCCATCCAGATCATCTGCGTCGGAAGCGGCACGCCCATGTCGATGAACGCGCCGGTAATTCCCGGCCCGATCGCGGTCGAGAGCACCATCGCCGACACCGTGATCGCGCGAATGCCGCCGAGATTGGCGAGCCCGTATACTTCAGGCCATAACGCTCCCATCAGGTTCTGGGTAAAGCCGTTGCTGATCCCCAGCAGGAGCATGAACAGATAAACGCCCCATACCGGCGTCACCAGACCGACCGCGAGCGACGCGACGGTCAGCGGCGCGAGGAAGAACGGCAACAGCTTCAGCGCGCCGAAGCGGTCGACCAGATGCCCGCACACGAATCCGAAGATCACCGTCGTCACCGCCATAACCGGAAACGCTCCGGCAAAGGCGAGCGGATCATAGCCGCGAAGCGCGACCAGATAGCCCTGATGGAAGAAGATTACCGTCGCGATGAACGGCGGCGCGAGCGTCCCCGTCAGCAACAGGTACAGCACCGGATCACGGATCACTTCAGCCCGCGTCCAGTCGCGTGCGGTACGCGCCTTGGCGGACGCCGCCTCTTTCGAATGCGGGACGCGCTCAACGCGCAGCAACAGCATGATCGCCGGATAGCCGACTAGCACGATAAGCGCCGCCGATGCGAACCATGCCGCGTGCCAGCCTGCGCCCGAATGGATCAGCACGAACAGCACCGGAAACAAGCCGTTGCCGAGCATCAGCCCCGGCGTCACCAGCGACATCGCGCGACCGCGGTTCGCCACGAACCAGCGTCCGATCTCGGTATAGCAGGTCTCGGTCATCATGCCCTGCCCGAACAGCCGCAGCAGGTAGAGCGACAGGCCGAGCACCACGATACCCGGCGCAACCGCGATCAGCACACAGGCCACGGCCAGCATCGGCATGGTGAAGCGCACCACCTTCCACCCCGGCATCAGGTCGAGTGTTCGCCCCAGCCAGGGAAGCGTCAGCGCGCTCCCCAGCGTCGCCAGCATGTACAAGCCGCCGAACTCGCCACCCGATAGATGGAACGTGGCACGAATATCGTTTCCCGACAGCCCGATGAAAAAGGTCTGCCCGAACGACGAAAACAGCGTCAGCAGGAATCCGCCGCCGATCCAGCGGGCATTTTCCCGTACGAAACCAATATTGTCGCGTGCGAATCCGATCATGCCGTCCCTGTGGCCGAGTGCCGCCGCTTTGGAAAGTCGCAAGTCCGCGCGGACGATATCGTATTGCGGACCTGCGATTTCGCGCAGCGCAACCGCAGGTCAGTAATTCGGCCAGAGTCCCGGTGTAGCGAGTTCGAGAACGTGGCCGTCGGGATCTTCGAAGTACATGCTGCGACCGCCCTTCGGCCAGCGCATCTCGCCGCGCATTTTGACGTTGGCACACTCGAGATGCGTCTTCCACGCGTCATAGCTGCCGGCGGCGATGGCGAACGCCATGTGCAGCTTTCCCTTGCCATGATGACCGGGAACCGTGCCCGCCTCGCTCACCGAGTCCTCGCTGGTCGCGCCTTGCTGAAACAGCAGGAGGACCCCGCGCGATCCGGCATCGAACGCGGTTAGCCGGTCGGTCGCCAGCATTTCGCGGAGCCCGAGCATCTCGGCATAGAAACGCCGCGAACGTTCCATGTCGCTGATATAGAGCGCGGTTTCGAGCAGCCCTTCGATCGGCGGCGGCGTCATGCCGGCTCTCCGGCATACAGGTCGACGACCTCGGCCCCCTCGCCCTCGGCTTCGAGCAGCAGCGTGCGGTGGCACATGCACGGATCGCGTTCATAGCAGAGCAGCGCCGTCGGCATCTCGGCCGCCAATTCGCGCATCTGCGCCGCCTGCACCTGCGCCTCGGGCAGGTCGAGCTGCCCGGCATAGACCGCTTCGAGCGTCACCCGGTCGCCCTTCTTGGCGGCATCGCGCCCTTCCTTGGGTGTCCCGAGCGCTTTCAGATGGCGATAGTCGATCCCGGCCTCGCCAAGCGCCGCTCCCAGCGCCGTCTTCGAAAAGCCCGGCCTGCGCGACAGCGGCAGCGCACGCACGTCGATCAACCGCTTGACGCCCGCCGACCGCAACGTGCCGATCAGTTCATCGACGGTCGCGCCTTCATATCCGATCGTGAATATCTTCATCTCGACCTCGATGTAGGCAGAAACTGGCTTGACACAACTGCGCAGCCAGATATTTCTGTAATTACAGAACTGGAAGATAATATGCCGATCACCGATCACCCTGATGCCAAGGCCTTTCTGCTCCATTGGGGTGAAATGGGCACGCAATGGGGCGTCAATCGTTCTGTCGCGCAAATCCACGCGCTGCTCTATCTTTCGGATCGACCGCTTCCTGCTGACGAGATCACCGATACGCTCGGCCTCGCCCGTTCGAACGTTTCGACCGCACTGAAAGAACTTCAAGGGTACAACATCGTGCGCCGCGTCCATATCGAGGACGACCGCCGTGACCATTTCATTGCCGAGACCGATCTGTGGGAAATGCTGATGCGCATTACGGCGGAGCGGAAGCGGCGTGAGATCGATCCCACCATCCGACTACTCGACGACCTCGCGAAGCGATTGAACGAGGACCCTACAGCGCCGAAACACCTGCGCGAGCGTATCGTTCGGATGCATGACTTTATTGGCACGCTCGCCAATTGGTACGATCAGGTGAAATCGCTGCCGAAATCTACGCTCGTTACGCTAATGAAGCTTGGCTCGAAGGTCGCGCGCTTCATTCCCGGCAGCAATAAACAGGACAACTGAACCCGTCTGCGATCAGCAGCCTTACACACCGCAATATTCCAATATTTCGGTATTTTCAGAAACAACTGTTAACAGGAGAACGACCATGACTGAGACCGTTTACGCGCTCTATCTCGCGATCACGATTGCACTCACCATATGGGTGGCTCGGACATTGTCCAAGAACGGCATCGTGTTCCTCGAACAATGTTTCGGGCAGAATGTGGTGCTGGCGCGCTCAACAAACCACCTGCTGGTCGTCGGATTTTATCTCATCAATCTCGGCTTCATCACGCTGACCCTCAGTCTCGGCACGGAACCGCATAGCATGCCTGAGGCAATCCGCTTTCTCAGTGCAAAGGTCGGCCTCGCCGTTTTGGTGCTCGGCCTGATGCACTTTCTGAACATGGGTGCGATCGCCAAGTTTGGCCGGACCGTCAACGACTGGCTGAGCGAAGAACGCGGCGCGAGTCCCGCAGTATAAGGATGCCATGATGGCATACGCCTCGCCTCACCGAACGGTTCGCTCCGGGGCGCCGCTGGCGGCGCTGGCGGCAGGACCGGTCACCATGTGTATCCTCGGATTGGGGCATCTGGCGACCAGCAACGACACGGTCGCAGTCACGCCGCAGGGGGTAATAATGGCAGCATCGTCCGTGCTGATGCTGACAATCCCGGCAACAATCGTCGCGTTGTTGCCAGTATGGTTTGGAACACAATTGATGTTGTGGGCCGGCAAGCACCTAGAGATCGCGCGTCTGCCGGTGATGTGGGGGCTGGTCGGCGCGGCCCTGCTCGCCGGACCGGCGGCTCTTGTTGCGGGCGATACTGCCAGCTCCGGTTTCGCCTGCGGGGCCATCGGTGCCATCTGCGCGCTTATTTGCCGCATCGGTGCAACCTGGCCTGCCCCGCAGACTCGCCATAATCAGCGTTCCGCAGTCAACCGCGCGGCTATTCCCCAGGTCATCAGCGCCACGCCGCCGAAATAGAGTGGCCAGATCAGAAGGGTGGGCAGCATCGTTTCACCGACCGGACCCGCGCGCGAAAAGATCAACAGGTCCGATGCGACGAACATCACCGCGCCGATGCCAGTTCGGTAGCGCGGAAAGCGGCTGAGCCAGGCTGTAGCGGCCATGACGCCGAGCACGCCCGAATAGACGCCGACCGCCATCTCGCTGCCCGCACGCCACACCAGCGCAACGGCGATCACCACCGTCAGCGGCGCAATCAGGCGGCCGAGAAGTTTCTGGCTCAGGCTCGATTGCAGCCGCCGGTTACGCAGGAAAAGCACGATCGCGCACAAATGCCCTGCCATGAACGCGATCGCGCCCACCGACAGTCCGACCGCATCGAGCAGCACGTCACCCGTGGCATAGAATAGCAACATCAGCGCGAGCAGCACACCATCGGTCGAGTGCACCCGCGCCGTCGCCCATGCCGCAAGCAGCCCGACCCCCGCGCCCTTCCATACCGTGACCAACGGCCCGTGCCAGCCAAGCCATGCCGCCAGGCAATAGCTCGCGCCGGCGAGCAATCCGGCAAACCACAAAATCCGCATCACGCCCCCTGTCCTACTCCGTCGCCGATCCCTATCATTGACGGCAGCGGCAACAAATGATCAGGGCCGCGCAACTTTCAACAACGATGAACGCGAATTCTGTGAACGTAAGCCAATCCCAGACGAATCACGACGTCCATATCATCGGCGGCGGCCTTGCCGGGTCCGAAGCGGCATGGCAGCTCGCCCAGGCCGGCAAGCGCGTCCGCCTGTCCGAAATGCGCGGTTCTGGCGACATGACGCCGGCGCACCAGACTGACCGGCTCGCCGAACTCGTCTGTTCGAACAGCTTCCGTTCGGACGACGCGGAGAGCAACGCCGTCGGGCTGCTCCATGCCGAGATGCGCGCAATGGATTCGCTGATCATGGCGATGGGCGACAAGCACAAGGTTCCTGCGGGCTCCGCGCTCGCGGTCGATCGCGACGGCTTCGCCGCCGGCGTGACCGAGGCGCTGGAAAACCATCCCAACATCACGCTCGTTCGTGAACGGGTCGAGACGCTTCCGGCCGAGGGGCTCACCATCGTTGCGACCGGCCCGCTCACCGCTCCCGCGCTCGCCGAAGCGATCGGCGACGCGACCAGCGCCGAAAGCCTCGCCTTTTTTGATGCCATCGCGCCGATCGTCTATCGCGAAAGCATCGATTTCGACGTCGCGTGGTTCCAGAGCCGCTGGAACAAGGGCGAAGGCAAGGATTACATCAACTGCCCGCTCGACAAGGAACAGTATATCGCCTTCGTCCAGGGACTGATCGACGGCGAAAAGGGCGAGTTCAAGGACTGGGAAAAGGACACGCCCTATTTCGACGGCTGCATGCCGATCGAGGTGATGGCCGAGCGCGGTATCGACACGCTGCGGCACGGTCCGATGAAGCCCGTCGGGCTCGACGATCCGCGCACCGGGCGCTGGCCCTATGCCGCCGTGCAGCTCCGTCAGGACAATGCTTCGGGCACGTTGTGGAACATCGTCGGTTTCCAGACCAAGCTCAAATACGGCGCGCAGGTCGAGCTGTTCCGCACCATCCCCGGCCTCGAAAATGCCGAGTTCGCGCGGCTCGGCGGACTGCACCGCAACACCTTCATCCGCTCACCCGAGCTGCTCGACAGCACGCTACGGCTAAAGGCGCGGCCCAATATCCGCTTCGCCGGGCAGATCACGGGGTGCGAGGGCTATATCGAAAGCGCCGCGATCGGGCTGCTCGCCGGCCGCTTCGCCGCGGTCGAGCATGACGGCGCGCTGATGGCGCCGCCCCCGCCCGAAACCGCGCTCGGCGCGCTGCTCGGTCATATCACCGGCGGCGCCGAGGCAGAGACTTATCAGCCGATGAACGTCAATTTCGGACTGTTCCCGCCGATCACCGGCAAGATGAAGAAAGCCGATCGCAAGAAGCGCTACACCGCCCGCGCCCGCGAAGCGCTGAACGACTGGCTCGCCGCCTGACGGAATGAACGGCTAATCGCCGGCGCAGGAACAGGCCGGTTTCCTGGGTTTGGGTTTGCTCTTTCGGCGCGTCGTGGCGAATTCGACGCGGCTGAGCGTGCCAGACTTGTCGGCATCGGCCTTGTCGAACTTGTCATAGGTCGTGTGCGCCCACTCGCGAAACGACAGCTTGCCGTCATGGTCGGTGTCGAGATTGGCATAACGCGTCCGACGCGACTTCAGCAGTTCGTCGCGCGTGATCGCTTCGTCGGCATTGTCGTCATAGCGGTCGAACCGCTTCTCCTCGCGCGTCTTCTCGGTGGCTTTGGGCGGCGCGGTGACCGCAACCTTGTCCGGCGCTGTACCAGCGACCGGCGCCGCGCTCGGCGGAGGTCCGGGCAAGGGTTGTTTCGGCGCGGCGTCGCCGCGGTAGAGCAGCAAGCCCGCCGCGATAAAGAACATCGCCGAAACCGCCCCCGCCAGATACCGCCACATACAGCACGTCCCCCTCGTACTCGTTCAACGCTGATACCAGAACAGCGCGCCTAGCGCCCCGTCAGCCGGTGCCAGAACAATCGCGACACACGCGCCGGCGATCCTGGCCGGATCGGCTCGCCGCGCGGGACCGAGCTATCGAAGCGGGCCAGATGTACCAGCGCGCCGATCGCCCTGCCCCGCTTGCTCCAGCGCTGCCGCGCAGCCTCGGCCAGAAGCGGTCGCGCCATCGCCGCCGCCTCGCTCGCCAAATCAGCATCGCGCAGATGGATCGCGAGATCGGTCAGCGCCCACCCCTTGCCGGCCGAAGCGACGGCGCTGTCCGACGCAGCCAGCGACTTCGCCATCGCGCCGAACAGCACGGCACCCCGCGACTGCGCATAGCGCGCAAGTGTTTCAGGGTTGAGCTGCTCCTCTTCGATCAACAACATCCAGCCGTCGCACATTGCCGATAACGCCTCGCCGCTTATCGCGCAGGGAAGCACATGCTCGGCCAGCGCCTCGAGAACCGGCATTGCCGGCGGTGGCTTTTCATCGAGGTCGGTCAGCGCGTCGCGCCACCACACAAGCCGCATCTGGCCAAGCGCAGGCTCGGTCGTCGTGCGCAGGACGCCGGCCAGCGCGTCGTCGAGCCCGAGCAACGCCGAAAGTGCCCGGCGCGCATCTTTCGGCGCGTAGGTCATGACAAGCTGGCGCTCCGGATTGGCCGTTACGTCAGCCATCAAGCCACCGGATTTTAAGGACGATCTTAACCATAACCCTTCAACCGACATTATCGCTTCGTCGGCCATAACCCGACATTGGACCGGAATATCATAAGAGCGATTGCATGGGGAAAAAGTCCGAACGCCGGGCGAAACGCGCTCGCACATTCCTGTCGCGGCTCGCCGGAGACGTCCGCGGAAACACGCTGGCGATCATGGCCGCTGCGCTGATACCGCTCGCCGGAATGGTCGGTGGCGGGGTCGACCTGTCGCGCATGTACATCGTCAAGACGCGCCTGCAGCACGCCTGCGACGCCGGGGCGCTTGCCGGGCGCAAGGCAATGGGTGGCGGCGCCTGGTCGCAGGACAATTACTACCCCAAGAAGATGGCGGAACGCTTCTTCATCGCGAATATCAACGACACACTGTACGGCGCCGACAACGTCAGCAAGACGTTTACCGAAAGCGCCGGCAAGGTGGCTGGCCAGGCGTCCGCGCAGCTGCCCATGACGCTGATGCGGATATTCGGCCAGACGACCAAGACGCTGACCGTTACCTGCGACGCCGAAATGCGCCTGCCGAATACCGACGTGATGTTCGTGCTCGATACGACCGGATCGATGGGCGATCCGCAACCCGGCGACAGCCAGACGAAATTGTCGGCGCTCAAAGAGTCGGTGAAGTGCTTTTACGAAATCATGGCCCGGCTCGATACGAACGCGAATTGCACCACGGGCACGCCTTCAGGCGGAACTTCCGATCAGGTCCAGATTCGCTTCGGCTTTGTGCCCTATGCCACCAACGTCAACGTCGGATATTTGCTGAAGCCGCAGTGGATCGCCGACAGCTGGCCATATCAATCGAGAGAGCTTGTTTCGGGCGGCGTCGACGACGGCGGATATTGGGACGCAAACTGGCAAGACGATGGCTGGCATTATTGCAGCCAGATTCCGTCGGATACTCAATCTACAAAATATCAAGTCTCTTATACGTATAATAAATACTTATGCAGATTAGAGCACAAGAGTTACCATCTCAACAATCCTGCTGTTTGGAATTACGGCAAGATAACCAAGGACATATCCGCGCTGAAAAGCGGTTCGACCTTCAATCATTCGTTTCAGTTGAAGATCGGCGACGACGGAACAATGAAGACAATCAAATGGGATGGTTGCATCGAAGAGCGCGCGACGGTCCGCAAGAGCACATATTATCCGATTCCAGCGGGTGCGAACGATCTAAATATCGATATGGTTCCAACCGGCGCGTCAGGAACTCAGTGGGGTCCTGCGCTACCCGACCTGATCTACACGCGAAAGCGCGTCCCCTACTATAATGGCTTTTCCGGCTACTACGATATCGACCCGGTAAACGGCACAACAACAAATTATGGTTCGGACATTTATTACGCTTGTCCTACCGAAGCAACACGTCTCAGCGAATGGAAAGACCCTGTCGCGTTCGACAACTATGTCGACAGCCTAAAAGCGGAGGGTAACACCTATCACGATATCGGCCTGTTGTGGGGCGCGCGTCTCATGTCGCCCGACGGGATTTTCGCGGCGGACAACAAGTTGACCGCCAAGGGCGGCGAAATTGAGCGTCACTTGATCTTCATGACCGACGGTGACGCATGTACCGGGACTAATAATTACACCGCCTACGGTGTAAATTGGTTCGACCGTCGAGAAACCGATCCAAATAGTGCGCCGAGTGCCGGCTGCGGCGAAAAAGGCACGTTAACGCAGCAAGTCAATGCCCGGACGGAAGCACTCTGCACCGCGATAAAGAACAAGAATATTACCCTTTGGGTAATTGCTTTCGGCGACCTTGAAACCTCCACCGAAAATCGGCTTCAGAAATGCGCTACCCCCGGCCGGTATTTCAAAGCAACGAACGCGGCTGCCTTGCAATCGACCTTTAAGCAGATCGCCGATGAAATTTCGCAATTGAGGCTGACCAAATGACGATATGGCTACCCGTCAGAACGTCGATTGGCGTCCTTTCACAGGATCGGCGCGGTATTACCGTTGTCGAATTCGCGATGGTCGCCCCCGTCATGTGCATCATGCTTCTTGGGGGATTCGACGTAGCGCACACCTTGTATATGGATGCCGCGCTTCAGGGCGTTGTCCAGAAAGCAGCGCGCGACTCAGCCCTGGAAACAGGAAGCAGTCAGCAACAACAACAGTTCATCGACGACACGGTGAAGGAAAATGTAAAAGCGTTGGCGAACAATGCTGACGTGCAGATAAAGCGGCGCTTCTATCGCACCTTCACCGAAGCCGCCGCTGCGAAGCCCGAAGACTGGACCGACACCAACGGCGACGGCATCTGCGATGCTGGCGAGCCCTATGAGGACGCCAACCTCAACAATGTCTGGGATAAGGATGGCGGCGACCAGGGTCAGGGCGGCGCGCGGGATGCGACGGTTTACACCGTGACGGTCACCTATCCGCGTATGTTCCCAATTCAGAAATTCATCGGCGGCAGCGATACCACCAGCGTCCAGGCCGTCACCGTCCTGCGTAACCAGCCCTTTGGCGACCAACAGAGCTATGGCACAGCAAAGATACGGAATTGCCCATGAGGACAAGATCGCTTCCGCAGCTTGTACGCCGAGCCACGCGCTTTTGCAGTGACCAAAGCGGCCTTGCGCTGATCGAGTTCGCGTTAACGCTGCCCTTGTTCCTGACTCTTAGTCTAACCGGGGCCGAGATTACGAACTATACTATTACACGGATGCGCGTAAGCCAGTTGGCGTTGCATATTGCCGATAACGCTTCGCGGATCGGCACCGGCAGCCAGCTTCAGGCAAAAACGATCAGCGAGAGCGATATCAACGACCTGCTAACCGGTGCCGGTCTGCAGGCTGGCTCACTAGACCTCTACACGCGCGGACGGGTTATCGTTTCCGACCTCGAACCGATGAGCAATCCCAACACCAGCGGGAAATTCCGGATCAAGTGGCAGCGTTGTCGCGGTGCGATCACGACTCATAAGTCGAGCTTTGGCGAGCAGGGCGACACCGACCTCGATGGAATCGGCAATACCAACCACAAGGCCACGGCAATCGACACCGGCGCGACGATGTTCGTCGAAGTCTTCTACGAATATCAGCCGTTGATCGAAACCTCGCTATCACCGTCGCGCACGATGATAGAAACCGCGTCGATGATGGTCCGCGATAAACGCGACCTCACCAAGATCTACAACACCGAAAACGCGCCGGTTTCATCCTGCTGATGGGAGGCACCGGCTAGCCGTGCCTCCCACTCGGTATCAATCGACGTAACAGACCTTGCGGACCGCTGCGACGACCTTGTCGGCATCGATCAGCGCCATCTTTTCGAGGTTCGCGGCATAGGGAAGCGGCACGTCCTCGTTGGTCACGCGCAGCACCGGTGCATCGAGGTCGTCAAAGCCTTCCTCCATGCAGATCGTCGCGATTTCGCTCGCGATCGAGCAGGTTGGCCAGCCCTCTTCGGCCACGACCAGACGGTTCGTCTTGGCGAGGCTCTTGAGAACGGTAGCCTTATCGAGCGGACGCAGCGTGCGAAGGTCGATGACCTCTGCATCGATATCCTGTTCGGCGAGCTTCTCCGCTGCCTCAAGCGCGACCCCGACACCAATCGAATAGCTGACGATCGTCACGTCCTTGCCCGGCTTCATGATCCGCGCCTTGCCGATCGGCAGCACGAAATCATCGAGCTTCGGCACCTCGAAGGTACGACCGTACATCAGCTCGTTTTCGAGGAAGACGACCGGGTCTTCGGACCGGATCGCAGCCTTCAACAGGCCCTTGGCATCGGCCGCGTCATAAGGCGCGATCACGATCAGGCCCGGCACGCTCGCATACCAAGGGCCGTAATTCTGGCTGTGCTGCGCGGCGACGCGGCTTGCCGCGCCGTTGGGGCCACGAAACACGATCGGACAGCGCATCTGACCGCCCGACATATAGTTGGTCTTGGCAGCCGAATTGACGATGTGGTCGATCGCCTGCATGGCGAAGTTGAACGTCATGAACTCGACGATCGGCTTCAAACCGCCCATTGCCGCGCCCGTACCGACACCGGCAAAGCCATATTCGGTGATCGGCGTGTCGATGACGCGCTTGTCGCCGAATTCGTCGAGCAGCCCCTGCGTGACCTTGTACGCGCCCTGATACTCGGCGACTTCCTCGCCCATCACGAACACGCGGTCGTCGGAGCGCATCTCCTCGGCCATCGCGTCGCGCAGCGCTTCACGGACGGTGGTCTTCACCATCTCAGTGCCCTCCGGGATTTCCGGATCGGCGTTTTCCGCGTCATGCTCGGCCGCGTCGAACATCTTGCGCGCGCCGGTTTCTACCTTGTGCGGGGTCGGGCTCTCGGGAGCGTTAGGTGCCTTGTCAGCAGGCTGATCTTCCTTGGGTGCGGCATTGGCACCCTCGCCCGCCTCGGCCTTGTCCGCCTGGCTCGGCGCCTCGATCGAATCGGCGTCCTCGCCTTCTTCGGCGAGCATCGCGATCACCGCGCCGACCTTCACATTGTCGGTGCCCTCGGCCACGAGAATCTTGGCGATCGTGCCTTCATCGACGGCTTCGAATTCCATCGTCGCCTTGTCGGTTTCGATCTCGGCCATGATGTCGCCGGATTTGACCTCATCGCCTTCCTTGACCAGCCACTTAGCGAGCGTGCCCTCTTCCATCGTCGGCGACAGCGCCGGCATCTTCAGTTCGATCGCCATCTCAATAGGACTCCACCAGCACGTCGGTATACAGTTCGCCGCCCTCGGGTTCGGGCGCATTCTCGGCAAAGTCCGCCGCCTCGTTGATATGTTTGCGCATTTCCTTCTCGACGGTCTTGATATCGTCCTCGCTGACACCGGCCTCGATCAGCTCACGCTTGGCATGTTCGATCGGGTCGGACTTGTCGCGCACCGACTGCACCTCATCACGGCTGCGATATTTGGCGGGGTCGGACATCGAATGACCGCGATAGCGATAGGTCTTCATCTCGAGGATGATCGGCCCCTTGCCGTCACGCACCCACTGGAGCGCTTCTTCGGCCGCGCCGCGTGCAGCCAGCACGTCCATGCCGTCGACCTGGATGCCGGGGATGCGGAAGCTTTCGCCGCGCTTGTAGAGTTGATCCTCGGCCGAGGAGCGATTCACGCTCGTGCCCATCGCATATTGATTGTTCTCGATCACGAAGACGATCGGAAGCTTCCACAGCTCGGCCATGTTGAAGGCCTCATAGACCTGGCCCTGATTGGCCGCGCCGTCGCCGAAATAGGCAAGGCTGACGCCGCCGTCGCCGCTATACTTGTGCGCGAACGCCAGCCCGGTGCCGAGCGGCACCTGCGCGCCGACGATGCCGTGGCCGCCATAAAATTTATGCTCGACCGAAAACATGTGCATCGAGCCGCCCTTGCCCTTGGAGATGCCGGCCTGACGCCCGGTCAGCTCGGCCATGACGTCCTTGGGCGGAATGCCGCACAGCAGCATATGGCCGTGATCGCGATATCCGGTGATCACCGAGTCCTTGTCGGATAGCGCCGACTGTACGCCGACCGCGACCGCTTCCTGACCGATATAAAGGTGGCAGAAGCCGCCGATCAGGCCGAGGCCGTAAAGCTGGCCGGCCTTTTCCTCGAAACGGCGAATGAGCAGCATGTCCTTGTAGAACTGCAGCAGCTCGTCTTTCGACGCCTTGTAGCGCTGCGGCTCTGCCGGGCGTTCGCGGTTGTCCTTGGGGGGTGTACTTTTTCGGCTGCGTGCAGGTGCCTTGGCCACAAATTACCTCTTCTCGTTCCTGGGGGAGGAAGACGGAGGTGCCTATAGTCTCGTTTTCCGCCCGACTGCAACGCCAACGCGCCACAACCGCCGACGTTCACCGCGCACGCGTCATTTA
Organism: Stakelama marina; assembly: GCF_018122655.1. GTDB lineage: Bacteria > Pseudomonadota > Alphaproteobacteria > Sphingomonadales > Sphingomonadaceae > Sphingomonas > Sphingomonas marina. Next base: position 673,698 of record NZ_JAGRQC010000001.1, on the reverse strand, counting down.
TTCAGCGGAATGATAACCTCATCGGGGTGCACCACGTTCAGCTCCTTACGAACCATTTCGTCAGCAAGGTCGGGATTCACATGGCGCGGATCGAGCAGGTCCTTGCGGTTGCGCAGGGTCGCGCGCTGCTTGTCGAGTTGCGCATATTGCGACTTCGCCTGCACCAGCTGACGCTGATAATCGTGATAGGCAAGGATGCCGTTCGGCCCCAGCACGGCGTAATAGACGAAGAACGCCATCAGGATGATCGCCGCCGCCGGCAGTCCGGCGGTGCGAAGTATCGACGATATGGGACGACTGCGAGCCATAGTTAATTTTCGCCCAACCATGTGAACAACGCAAGGATTTTCGACATGCACCTGACGCCGGAAAAAGGCGCTCCACCGGCGCCCGAGATCGAGTTCGACCAGTTCCTCGCGGTCGATATCCGGATCGGAACGATTATCGCCGCGGAAGACTTTCCCGAGGCACGCAAGCCCGCGATCAAGCTCCGCATCGATTTCGGTGACCCGATCGGCGTTCGCAAATCGAGCGCGCAGATCACCCGGCATTATGAACCCGAAACGCTAATCGGTCGCCAGGTCGCTGCGGTCGTCAACTTCCCGCCGCGCCAGATCGGCCCCTTCATGTCGGAGGTGCTGACGCTAGGCGTGCCCGATGGCGACGGGGAAGTCGTGCTGTTCGCGCCCGACCAGCCCGTCGCCAACGGTTCGCGAATCTTCTAGCCGCGCAGCACCGAGCGACCGGCATAGCGCGCCACGTCGCCCAGTTCCTCCTCGATGCGGATGAGCTGGTTGTATTTCGCAAGCCGGTCCGACCGCGCGAGGCTGCCGGTCTTGATCTGGCCGCAATTGGTAGCAACCGCCAGGTCGGCAATCGTCGCATCCTCGGTCTCGCCCGAACGATGCGACATTACCGCCGTGTAGGATGAACGCTGCGCCAGGCTGACCGCCTCCAGCGTCTCGGTCAGCGTACCGATCTGATTGACCTTCACGAGCAGCGAATTGGCCAGCCCGCGCTTGATCCCGTCGGCAAGCCGCTTCGGATTGGTCACGAACAGGTCGTCGCCGACCAGCTGCACCTTGTCGCCCGACAGGTCGGTATGCGCCTTCCAACCCTCGAAATCGTCCTCGGCCATACCGTCCTCGACCGACAAGATCGGATAGCGACCGATAAGATCATCGAGATATTCGGCCATTTCCTGCGGGCTGAGCGTCTTGCCCTCGCCTTCCATGTGGTACGCGCCGTCGCGGAAAAATTCGGTCGAAGCGCAGTCGAGCGCCAGCATGACGTCGTCGCCGGGCTTGTAGCCGGCGGTCTCGATCGATTTCATGATGACGTCGAGCGCATCGGTGGTCGAGGCAAGCGCCGGCGCAAAGCCGCCCTCGTCGCCGACAGACGTCGAAAGGCCGCGTTCGCTGAGCGCCTTTTTCAGCGTATGGAAGATTTCCGAACCGCAACGGACCGCCTCCGCGATGCTGTCGGCCCCGACCGGCATGACCATGAATTCCTGGAAATCGATCGGGTTGTCGGCATGTTCGCCGCCATTGATGATGTTCATCATCGGCACGGGCAGCAGATGTGCGCCGACGCCCCCGACATAGCGATACAGCGGCAGGCCACGCGCATCGGCCGCAGCCTTGGCGACGGCCAGGCTCACGCCCAGGATCGCGTTCGCGCCAAGCCGCCCCTTGTTGTCGGTGCCGTCGAGCTCGATCATCATGGCGTCGATCTCGCCCTGATCCTCGGCCTCGACGCCCAGCAAGGCTTCGGCGATATCGGCGTTGACCGCTTCGACCGCCTGGCTGACGCCCTTGCCCATATAACGTGACTTGTCGCCATCGCGCTTTTCGACGGCCTCGTGCGCACCGGTCGACGCGCCCGACGGCACCGCTGCGCGACCGAAGCTGCCGTCTTCGAGCATCACGTCGACCTCGACCGTCGGGTTGCCGCGACTATCGAAAATCTGGCGCGCGTGGATGTCGATGATTGCGGTCACGAAATGATCTCCCTACCTGTAATGACGGGCCGGCGGTTGGCTGCGCAGCCCTCTACGCCGTCACGCGGCACAGGGCAATTCGCATCGGGCATGGAACCGGCCAGCGCGCTTGTGGTTGTTTCGCTTGAATGATGAAAGGGTTCCGAAATGGCTGAAGAAAAGACTCCCGCGACCCCGATCAAGGAGGGACCGGGAAGTGCGACACCTTCCTCGACTGCGACTGCACCGAAAGCGCCCAGGGCGTCACCCAAGCCCGCCGCGCCTGTGAAGGACGGCGCCGGCAAGGCCAAGAACGCAAAGGAAGTGATAAAGGAGGAAGCCGGAAAGGCCTCCCGCCAGGCAGGCGACAAGGCCCGCGGCTATGCCGAGCAGGGCAAGGAAAAGGCGACGGGCGCGCTCGACGAAGCGGCCAAGGTCATCAAGGACGCAGCCGGCAGCGTGGATGACAAGTTCGGTTCGGAATATGGCCGCTATGCGCACAGCGCCGCCGGTTCGGTTTCCGATCTCGCAGACCGGCTGCGGGACGCCGATGTCGACGACCTTCTCGAAGAAGCGCGCCAGTTCGTTCGCAAAAGCCCCGCCATCGCGCTGGGCGCCGCGGCCGCGGTCGGATTCATTTTCGCCCGCATCCTCAAGTCCGGCATCGATTCGGACACATCGATCTGACATTGAAACGAGGCACCGTGCAGAACAACGGACCGGAAGAGCCCGGCCTCGGCACCCAACTCGCACAGCTCGCGCGCGAAACGCGCGACTGGGCGAGGGCCGAAGGCGAATATTACAAGGCGCTGGCCCGGGATCGCGCCAACGACGTGAAGCTGGCGCTGGCGCTCGGCGTGGCGGGAGCGACGCTCGCTTACGCCGCGCTGATCGCGTTGCTCGTCGGCGCGATCATCATCCTCATGCCTGTGGTGGGCGCGATATGGGCGGTGGTCATTGTGACGGGCATAGCACTCGCAATGTCCGCCCTCATGGTTCGCGCGGCACTGCGCTTTTTCCAGAACGCCAAGCGCCCGGCGACCCCACGCGACAAACTATAGGCCGAATCATTGAGCGACAGTCAGCAACTCCGTACCGCCAATGCCGAAGCGCTGCAGGCACGTTATCAGATGCTCGCGACGTTCGAGCAGGTGAAGCGCCGCATGCGGCCCGCCAACCTGGCCGACGAAGCCAGGGGCAAGATACGCGACAAAACAGAAATCGCGGTGGCAACGGGCGCTCGCGCCCTTTCCCGACACCCCGTACTGTTGCTTGGTATGGCGACCGTCGCCGTGTTGTTCCTGTCCAAACGATCGCGTCGCGGTAGCCGCGCGAAGGCGGCATGAAACCGCTGACCGCATCAGGAGTTTGAACTAGAAATGGGCGCACCGCCCGAAGAAAGGATACCGTCCATGACCGACACCCGGACCCCGCCCCAGAGCAAGAGCGGAATCCGCGCCAAGGCGCGCTCGGCAATCGACAAGACACAGGAAAGCGCAAGCGAAACCTATTCCAGCGCTCGCAAGCGCACGCGCGATGCCGCGCACCGTGCCGGCGAGGGCGTTGAGGCCAACCCGCTTGCCGTTCTGATCGGCGGAGCAGCGGTGGGCATGCTCGCAGGCGCGCTCATCCCGAGTTCGGAACGCGAAAAAGAAGCGCTTCGCCCGGTCGGAAAGCGCGTCGCCGAAGGAGCAAAAGCCGCGGCGCTCGCAGCACGCGACGCGGGCAAGGAAGAATTCGAATCGCTCGCCCCCGATCGTGAGACCGCGAAGAACAAGGCCAGCGGCATCCTGGGTCACATCGCAAAGGCCGCGGTTGACGCGGGGAAATCGGCCGCGACCGAAAAGAAATCGTCCTGAGGCGGAGATTCAGGCGTTCGGGGGCTTGAGTGACGCGCATGAGCGGCTATGCGCTTTCGCCGAACCTGATCCCCCGGGAGTTTGAACGATGAGCCTTTTGCACCTCGTATTCGGCGGCCGCGTCAGCGACCCGCAGACGCTGGATTTCACCGACCTGAAGGATATCGACGTCGTCGGCATCTTTCCCGACTACAAGAGCGCCGAAAAGGCGTGGCGCGCCGCCGCACAGCGCACCGTGGACGATGCCGAGATGAAATATGTCGTCGTACATCTGCACCGGCTGCTCGAGCCCGATATCGCGCTCACTCCGAAAAGCTGACGGGACGAGGCTCCGCCGCGCCGGAGCGCCACCTCAACAGCGGGCGGGCAAGCACCAGCCCAGCAATAAAGCCACCGACATGCGCCGGCGCTGCGACCGGCATGTCGGTGCCTGCGCTCATGATCCCGATCATCAGGTTGAGCACGGTCCAGGCAACCGCCAGCCACACGACGTGAACAACGCGCGCCGGTATCGGACCGATCGCCTTCGCCCGCGAACGGCCATAGAGCAGCGCATAGGTCCCCATCAGCGCCGAGATCGCGCCGCTCGCGCCGATCATCGGCACCTGCGCACCCGGACCGGCGAGCCACTGCGCAGCAACCGATGCATAGGCGCCGACCAGATACAGCACCGCAACCGCCTTCCATCCGAGCAGCTTTTCGCATTGCTGCCCGGCGAACAGCAGCATGAACAGGTTGAAGCCGAGGTGGAGAAAGCCGCCATGTACCAGCGTGGCGGTAAGCGGCGTCAGGATCAGCGGCGCCAGCTTGTACTGCGCCGCGAAATAGGACGTTCCCGATACGCGCGCAGGAATGAACCCGGCCCATAGCGCAGCGGGTTCGATCCAGTTCAGCAGGATGATAGCGACGCTGACGACGAAGGTCAGCGCCGCGATTGCAAAGGTCGCAGGCGCACCGCGCGCCCGCATCGGCTTAAATGAACTCGATTTTGGACACGAGATAGTAACGGTCGCCCGAAGGCACCGTCACTTCGACCTCGTCATCGACACGCTTGCCGATCAGCGCGCGGCCCATCGGCGAGTTGTACGAGATGCGACCCGCCTTGGCATCGGCCTCGGTCTGACCGACGATCTGGTACTTCACCGGCTTGTCGTCCTCGTCGAGCATCGTCACCGTCGCGCCGAACACAACCTTGTCGCCCGAAAGCTCCTTGGGGTCGATGACCTGCGCGCGGCTCAGCTTGTCCTCGATATCTGCAATCGAGGCCTCGATCTGGCCCTGGCGCTCTTTCGCTGCGTGATATTCGGCGTTTTCCGACAGGTCGCCGTGCGCGCGCGCCTCTTCGATCGCATCCACGATCTGCGGACGTTCCGCCTTCAGCGCCTTCAACTGCTCGGTCAGCTTTGCATGGCCCTCGGCCAGCATCGGCATCTTTTCGACCGTCGCCATAGATCTCGAATCCCTTGTCTCACAGCCCCTGTTTCAAGCGTCCCATATCCGGGCCGCCCGCACCTTAACATCGATTGGGGAGGTTCAGTTGTGCGGTTGCGAATAATAGGTCTGCAAGGACCGCACTTCAAGGGACTGGCGCGAAAGTGCCACAATCGCCTGCGCCGCCGCGTTGCTGGCAGGTGCCGTGGTGAAGTACGGAACCTTCTGGCTGACCGCCGATGCGCGGATCGATTTCGAGTCCTGAAGCGACTGCCAGCCTTCGGTCGTGTTGAAGATCAGATCGACGCCGCCGTCGAGGATCCGGTCGACGATATGCGGCCGCCCCTGCGCAACCTTGTTGATCCGCTCGATCTCGATGCCCTGCTGCGTCAGATAGTCCGCGGTTCCGCCAGTCGCGACGATCTTGAAACCATGATCGGCGAGCATCTTCGCGCCCTCCACGATCACGGGCTTGTCGCTGTCCTTCACGCTGATGAAGACGGTGCCGCCCGTCGGCAGGACCACGCCCGCGCCGAGCTGCGACTTCGCGAAGGCGACGGCGAAATCGCTATCGATCCCCATGACTTCGCCGGTGCTCTTCATTTCCGGCGAGAGCACGGGGTCGACACCGGGGAAGCGGCTCCAGGGGAATACGGCTTCCTTCACCGCGACATAGTCGATCGCGCGGTCGATCCTCGGCAGATCAGCAAGCTTCTCGCCCGCCATCACGCGCGCGGCGATCTTGGCGATGGGCGCGCCGATCGCCTTGGCGACGAAGGGCACGGTGCGGCTCGCGCGCGGGTTGACCTCGATCAGATAGACCTCGCCATCCTTCACCGCGAACTGGATGTTCATCAGGCCGCGCACCTTGAGCGCCCGCGCCAGCGCCTCGGTTTGCTTCTCGATCTCGGCGATGATGTCGTCGGGCAGGCTATGCGGCGGAATCGCGCAGGCGCTGTCGCCCGAATGGACGCCGGCTTCCTCGATATGCTGGAGCACGCCCGCGACGACGACGTCGGTGCCGTCGGCAATGGCATCGACATCGACCTCGATCGCGTCGCGCAGATACTGGTCGATCAGCACCGGACTGTCGCCCGAAACCTGCACCGCGGTTTCGATATATTCCTCGAGCTGCTGCGTGGAATCGACGATCTCCATCGCCCGACCGCCGAGCACATAGCTCGGGCGTGTCAGCACCGGATAGCCAATGCGTTCGGCCACCGCGATCGCCTCGTCACGGCTGCGCGCGATGCCGTTGTCGGGCTGTTTCAGGTCGAGCTTGGCAACCATCGCCGCAAAGCGTTCGCGATCCTCGGCAAGGTCGATCGCATCGGGCGCGGTGCCGAGGATCGGAATCCCCGCTTCCTCAAGAGCACGGGCCAGGCTGAGCGGCGTCTGCCCGCCGAACTGGACGATGACCCCCGCCAGTTCGCCCTTCGACTGTTCGACATGCAAAATCTCGAGAACGTCCTCGACGGTCAGCGGTTCGAAATACAGCCGGTCTGAAGTGTCGTAATCGGTCGAAACCGTCTCGGGATTGCAATTGACCATGATGGTCTCGAACCCGGCCTCTTCGAGCGCGAAACAGGCGTGGCAGCAGCAATAATCGAACTCGATGCCCTGCCCGATCCGGTTCGGCCCGCCGCCGAGGATCACGACCTTCTTGCGGTCGCTCGGCATCGCCTCGTTCTCGGGCTCGCCAAAGCTCGGCGCCTCGTAGGTCGAATACATGTACGGCGTCTTCGCTTCGAACTCGGCGGCGCAGGTGTCGATGCGCTTATAGACCGGGCGCACGCCCAGCTTGTGGCGCAGCTTGCGCACCTCGGCCTCGGTCACACCGCCGGTCATCGCCTTGACCGCCTCGTGAATCAGCCCCGAGCCACGCGCCACCGCGCGCTCGCTGCCCTCGCGCAGATTCGCCGATTGCAGCGCCAGCCAGGCGAGCCGCTTGTCCGAAAAGCCCATCGATTTGAGCTTGCGCATACCGGCGGCATCCTGCGGCAGGCCGCCGCGGCACACCTGCTCCTCGGCACGCACGATCTCGGCGATGCGTTCGAGGAACCACGGATCGTATTTGGTGATCGCCTGCACATCAGCGACGGTCAGTCCTTCGCGCAATGCCTGCGCCACGACGAGCAGGCGTTCGGGCGTCGGCTTAGCGAGCGCCGCCTCGATCACCGGACGTGTCGCGCCGCGCAGCCGCTCGACCGTGTTGAAGCCCGAAAGCCCGGTTTCCAGCCCGCGCAGCGCCTTCTGCATCGATTCGTGGATGTTTCGGCCGATCGCCATGACCTCGCCCACCGACTTCATCGCGGTGGCGAGCACGGGTTCGGCGCCCTTGAACTTTTCGAAAGCGAAGCGCGGGATCTTTGTCACGACATAGTCGATCATCGGCTCGAACGATGCGGGCGTGACGCCGGTGATGTCGTTGTCGATTTCGTCGAGCGTGTAGCCGACCGCCAGCTTCGCCGCGACCTTGGCGATCGGAAAGCCCGTCGCCTTCGACGCCAGCGCAGAGGAACGCGACACGCGCGGGTTCATCTCGATGACGACCAGCCGGCCGTCCTTCGGATTGACTGCGAACTGTACGTTCGAACCGCCTGTTTCGACGCCGATTTCACGCAGCACCGCCAGGCTGGCATTGCGCATGACCTGATATTCCTTGTCGGTCAGCGTCAGCGCCGGTGCGACGGTGATCGAATCGCCCGTGTGCACCCCCATCGGGTCGACATTCTCGATCGCGCAGATGATGATGCAGTTGTCCGCGCGGTCGCGGACCACCTCCATCTCATATTCCTTCCAGCCGAGCAGCGACTCGTCGATCAGGATCTGACCGACCGGCGATGCCTCGATGCCGGAGCGCGCATAATGTTCGAATTCCTCGCGGTTATACGCGACGCCGCCGCCGGTGCCGCCCAGCGTGAAGGCCGGGCGGATGATCGCGGGCAGGCCGATCTCGTCCATCAGCTCCATCGCGCGCACGACGCCGCGCGGCTTGTCATAGCCGATAACGCGGCCGTTCTCGTCCTTGATCTCCGGCGCGGCGGCGATCGCGGCGCGCGGGGATTCGAGGCCGATCCTGTCCATCGCCGCGCGGAATTTCTCGCGGTCCTCGGCCTTGTCGATCGCCTCTGCATTGGCGCCGATCATCTGGCAGCCGAACTTCTCCAGCGTACCGTCGCGGTCGAGCGCGAGCGCGGTGTTGAGCGCGGTCTGCCCGCCCATCGTCGGCAGAACGGCGTCGGGCCGCTCCTTCTCGATGATCTTGGCGACGATCTCGGGCGTGATCGGCTCGACATAGGTCGCATCCGCCAGCTCGGGATCGGTCATGATCGTCGCCGGGTTCGAATTGACGAGGACGATCCGGTAGCCTTCCTCGCGCAGCGCCTTGATCGCCTGCGTACCCGAATAATCGAACTCGCACGCCTGCCCGATGATGATCGGACCGGCGCCGATGACGAGGATGGAGGAAATGTCAGTGCGTTTGGGCATTATTTGAAAGCCTGAGAAAAAATAGTAAAAAACAGGCCAGCCAATCCAATGATATCGGCAGCTCGACTAATAAGACGCCAGATTTCTTCGGAGGGCGGTTCGGGCGCATCAACCAATTCACGCGCAGCTTTTAGGTAAGCTGCCGCTTGCATTGTTTTGAAGTTGTCGGCATGCGCGCCTGGCAGACTATCCAGCGCCTTGTTAATCAAACTGCTTACAACTCTCGCATTACGCGCATCAACAATGGTTTTCGTTAATCCAGTCCACTCAGCACTATTCACTGTGATGGCAGCATGACGGATGTCAGCCTCGGGAACGTCACCGACTATAATAAAGTCGCCGCTTTCCGTGACGATTGGAACTCCGTCTTCGGTGACTAGCGAATTCGCAGGTGTGCCAACTGCTAACTGGTCGAATCCGCTTGCCTCATAAACGCCTTGGTCAGTCAGACAATAAGACGCCTCGTAGTCCCGTTCTCCCATTTTAGTCTCTAACAGTCCGTCAGAAACCATCTGGTCAAGAATCACGCGAAGTGCTTCTTTGGAATAGACTTCATCCTCCACGTCGTAGCTATCTGCGTACGGAACTGATTGACCTGCCACGTTTTCAAACAGCGTCGTTAGACTGCGAAACGGGTTCTCATCCTCGCGAGAGGAATTAAAATAATCGAGCACTGCTCGCTCGGTCCCTTGTTCGCTCACCCCAACATCCCCACAAAGCGCTCGAACAGGTAGAAGCTGTCCTGCGGGCCTGGGCTGGCTTCGGGGTGATACTGGACGGCGAAGACGGGCTTGTCGGTCAGTTCGAACCCGGCGTTGGAGCCGTCGAACAGCGACACATGCGTCTCGCGCGCATTGGCGGGGAGCGTATCGCCCTTCACGGAAAAGCCGTGGTTCATGCTGGTGATCTCGACCACGCCGTCGCTCAGCCGCTTGACCGGGTGGTTGGCACCGCGATGCCCCTGGAACATCTTGGTCGTCTGAGCCCCCACCGCGAGCGCGAGGAGCTGATGGCCCAGGCAGATGCCGAAGATCGGCAGGCCCGTGTCGATCAGCTTCTGGATCACCGGCACGGCATATTCGCCGGTCGCCGCCGGATCGCCGGGGCCGTTCGACAGGAAAATGCCGTCGGGCTTCAGCGCCATGACATCGTCGAAGCTGGCGGTGGCGGGAAGGACGGAGACCTTTGCGCCGGCCTCCACCAGGTTGCGGTAGATGTTGCGCTTGGCACCGTAGTCGATCGCGACGACATGGGGGCGAGCCCCGGTTCCGGGTTTCTCGACTTCGCTCGAAACCAACGGTTGGCTTGTGGAGTCGTCGCCTACATCTCCGTTCGTGCCGAGCGAAGTCGAGACACGTTCGCCCTCGCCCTCATACCCGAACCCCAGCCGCCAAACGCCGCCTTCCCAGCCGTAATGCGTCTCGGTCGTGACCTCTTTCGCGAGGTCCATGCCCTCGAGCCCCGGCCAGTCGCGCGCCATCTGGAGCAGCTTCGGAATGTCGAACTCGCCCGCCTTCGAATGCGCGATCACGCCGTTGGGCGCTCCGCCCTCGCGGATACGCCGGGTCAGCGCGCGGGTGTCGATACCGGAAAGGCCGATGCGCGCGTGGCCCGCCATCCACTGGTCGAGCCGCTCGACCGAGCGGAAATTGGACGGCTCGGTCACGTCCTCGCGCACGATCATGCCGAGCGCATGCGGGTCGTTCGCCTCGATATCTTCGGCATTGGTGCCGACATTGCCGATATGCGGAAAGGTGAAGGTGATGATCTGCCCGGCATAGGAGGGATCGGTCATCACCTCCTGATAACCGGTCATCGCGGTGTTGAAGCAGACCTCGCCGACGGCCTCGCCCTCGGCACCGAAGCCCCTGCCCCACAACACGTCGCCTGACGCCAGAACCAATACCCCCGTCGCTCCTTCGGGCACGAGGTGGCGTTTGGCGTCGGCCATGGTGGCGGGCACTCCTAAAGACTAAGGTTCCGGCGATGTCGCTAAGCCGTGTCCGCTAGACGCACCCGCCGGGGTCGTCAACCGCCTCTCGTTGCATTACATCGCACGCGACACTGATTCCAACGAAAGCAGTTCCATGATCCGCGACGATATCAAAGCCGCACTCGTCACCGCGATGAAGAGCGGCGACAAGCAGACCACCGCCACGATCCGCCTCGTTCAGGCGGCCGTAAAGAACCGCGACATCGAAGCGCGCGGCAGCGAGGTGGCCGATGACGACGCGCTGGTGACCGAGGTGCTGCAGAAGATGGTCAAGCAGCGCCGCGAATCGATCGACATGTATGAAAAGGGCGGCCGCGCCGAACTGGCGGAGGCCGAGGCGGCGGAAGTCGCCGTCATCGAACAGTTCCTGCCCGCCCAGATGGACGAGGCCGAGACCAAGGCCGCGATCGAGCAGGTAAAGGCCGATGTCGGCGCGACCGGCATGAAGGATATGGGCAAGGTGATGGCCGAACTGAAAGCGCGCCACGGCACCCAGCTCGACATGAGCAAGGCCAGCGGACTGGTGAAGGCGTCTTTGGGTTAAGGGCAGGTCTCCCCTCCCGCTAGCGGGAGGGGTCGGGGGAGGGAATGGAAACTCGGACCAAAGCCCGTAGGCTCAGGCGCGATGCGACGCCGGCGGAGCGCCGCCTATGGGAATTTCTGCGAGCGCGTCAGGTCGCAGGAGTCCGGTTCAATCGCCAAGGTCCCCATTGGTCCTTTCGTGTGCGACTTTGTCTCCCGGGGTGCTAAACTCGTCATCGAAGTCGATGGCGGGCAGCACGCTTCGCAGACGGAACAGGATCGCGATCGCTCGCGCTTTCTGGAAGCCGAGGGGTATCGCGTGATCCGGTTCTGGAACAACGATGTGATAGAGCGGGTCGAAGGTGTGGTGACGGAGATCGAGCGCGTATTGGTCGAAATGCCCTCCCCTAACCCCTCCCGCAAGCGGGAGGGGAACCCATGACCCTCACCCCCGCATTCCTCGACGAACTGCGCGCTCGCACGACGCTGTCCACGCTCATCGGCAAGTCGGTGAAGCTCCAGCGCGCGGGGCGTGAATGGAAGGCGTGCTGCCCGTTCCACCAGGAAAAGACGCCCAGCTTCACGATCAACGACGACAAGGGTTTCTACCACTGCTTCGGCTGCGGCGCGCATGGCGATGCCATTCGCTGGATGACCGATCAGCGCGGCCTGCCCTTCATGGACGCGGTGAAGGAACTCGCCGCCGCCGCCGGCATGGAAGTACCCGCCCCCGACCGCCGCTCCGCGGAACGCGCCGAGCGGCAGAAGGGGCTCCACGAGCTGATGGCCGACGCCGCGCAGTGGTTCACCGAACAGCTTCACGGCCTGCCCGGTGCCGAGGCTCGCGCGGTGCTCGAACGGCGCGGGATCAGTGCAGAGACGGCGCGCCGGTTCGGGTTCGGCTTCGCTCCCGATTCGCGCAGCAAGCTCCGCCAGGCGCTGTCGAATTACGGCGATCCCAAGCTGGTCGAGGCGGGCATGCTGATCCAGGTCGAGGGCAAGGAGCCCTATGACCGGTTCCGCGGGCGGCTGATGATTCCGATTCGCGACGTTCGCGGCCGCGTGATCGCATTTGGCGGACGGATCATCGGCGACGGTGAGCCGAAATATCTCAACTCGCCCGAAACCCCGCTCTTCGACAAGGGACGTAACCTCTACAATCTCGACCGGGCACAGGCCGCCGCGCGCAAGGCTGGCCGGGTGATAGCGGTCGAGGGCTATATGGACGTGATCGCGCTCGCCCAGGCCGGGTTCGAGGAAGCGGTAGCGCCCCTCGGCACCGCGATGACCGAGCAACAGCTCGAGCGGCTGTGGCGGATGGCCGATGTTCCGCTGCTCTGCTTCGACGGCGATTCGGCGGGACAAAAGGCGGCGATGCGCGCGGCCTTGCGAGCACTGCCGATGCTCCAGCCCGGACGCAGCCTGGGATTCGTGGTGCTGCCCGAGGGACTCGATCCGGACGATCTGGTCCGCCAGCGCGGTCCCGCCGCCTTCGAACAGCTGCTCAAGAAACCCGAACCTCTGGTCGAGCGCATCTGGGCGCACGAGGTCACAGCCGAACCGATCGAAACGCCCGAAGCGCGCGCCGGGCTGCGCCACCGCCTGACCGAACATGCGCAGACGATCGGCGATCCGGTGGTACGCTCCGAATATCTTGCCGAATTTCGGCGGCGCTTCGACCAGCTTTTCGCGCCTCCCCCGCGCCGCGCCTTCCAGCCGCGTCAGGGCGGCCAGCGCCGTGGGCCGTGGAAGCCGCCCGAACCGCCCCCTTCCGCCGAGGCGCGCAACGTCAACAGCGGTGGTATCGACCGCGTTCTGGCGAAAGCCGTACTGGCCGGACTGATTCGCCATCCCGCCGAAATCGCCCGTCATATGGAGGTGCTCGGCACGCTGAAAATGGCAGATGGAGCGCTTGGGAGACTGTTCGAGGCGGTAATCGACGTCGCGCTTGAAGATCAGGCGCTTGATGGCGCGCGATTGCGCACCATATTGGCATCGTCCGGGTTCGACGAGATGGCCAGCGACCTGTTGCGAGCTGACACGCTACCTTTCTCTTTCACGCAAAGCGGCGCCGACGAAAGCCGTGCGCGGGCGGATCTGGACGAGGCGATAGCAGTGCTCGCAGCGCGACCCGCGGTCGATGCGGCACTGGCCGATGCGACGGCTGCGGTGCAGAATGGCTTTACCGAAGAGGCCTTTGCGCGGCAGGTGGCGCTGGTAAAGGAACGACAAATGCTGGAAGCGCGTCTTGCAAATCTGATGCTGGGCGACGAAGACAGCGGCACTATTGCGTAATCGAGGGCAATTGATGGCGAAGGCGAATACGGCGGAAGTCGCTGACAACGAGACGGGCGACGCTCCGCTGATCGATTTGAACGAGGGGTCGCTCAAAAAGCTGGTCGCCCGTGCGAAGAAGCGCGGGTACATCACCGTGGACCAGCTCAACGAGATGCTCCCGCAGGACCAGATGTCCTCCGAGCAGATCGAGGACGTGATGGCGGCGCTCAACGATATGGGCGTGAACGTCGTCGAGAATGAGGAAGCCGGCGAGGACGGCGAACCGGACGACGACACGCCCGATGAGGTCGATGCGGGTTCGGACAGCTCGAAAAAGGCTTCGACCAACGAGGCTCCGAAGAAGAAGGAAACGGTCGATCGCACCGACGATCCCGTGCGGATGTATCTGCGCGAGATGGGCGCGGTCGAACTGCTCAGCCGCGAGGGCGAAATCGCCATCGCCAAGCGCATCGAGGCCGGCCGCGACACGATGATCCTCGGCCTGTGCGAAAGCCCGATCACCTTTCACGCGATCATCGACTGGTCGAACGCGCTGAACGAAGGCGAAATGCAGCTGCGCGAGATTCTCGATCTCGACGCGATGCTGACCAAGGAACCGGCGCCCGAAAGCCTCTCCGACGAGGATGAGGACGATAATGGCGAGATTTCCGAAAAGACCGCCGGCCCGTCGTTCAAGGAAGACGACGATGTCGAGGACGAGTCGGAGGATGACGAAGAATCGTCGATGACCGAGCGCCGCGCCAAGCGGAACGAGGATGACGACGAAGAGGACAACACCCTCTCGCTCGCGCAAATGGAAGAGACGCTCAAGCCGCAGGCGCTCGAGAAATTCGCGACGATCACCGAGCTCTACAAGAAATTCTCGGCGATGCAGTCGAAGCGGCTCGACGCGATGGCGGCGGGCGGTGAGCTTTCCGCAGCCGATGAGCGCAAGTACCAGAAGCTGCGCGAGGACCTGACGGCAGAGGTCGAAAGCGTCCAGTTCCACCAGGCGAAGATCGAATATCTCGTCGACCAGCTCTACAGCTTCAACCGGCGCCTGACCGCGCTGGGCGGACAGATGCTGCGCCTTGCAGAGCGGCACAAGGTCAAGCGCCGGGACTTCCTCACCCAATATGTCGATCACGAGCTCGACGAGGGCTGGCTGACCGCCGTCGCCAAGATCGACAAGAAGTGGAAGGCCTTTGCCGACGCCGAGGGCAATGCCGTCGACCGCATCCGCACCGAAATCGCCGAGATTTCTCAGCAGACCGGCATGGCGCTCGCCGAATTCCGCCGCATCGTGAACATGGTGCAGAAGGGCGAACGCGAGGCGCGAATCGCGAAGAAGGAGATGGTCGAGGCGAATCTGCGCCTCGTGATCTCGATCGCGAAGAAATACACCAATCGCGGATTGCAGTTCCTCGACCTGATCCAGGAAGGCAATATCGGCCTGATGAAGGCGGTCGATAAGTTCGAATATCGCCGCGGCTACAAATTCTCGACCTATGCGACCTGGTGGATTCGCCAGGCGATCACTCGCTCGATCGCCGACCAGGCGCGCACGATCCGTATCCCGGTCCACATGATCGAGACGATCAACAAGCTGGTCCGCACCAGCCGCCAGTTCCTCCACGAGCAGGGCCGCGAGCCCACGCCCGAGGAAATGGCCGAGCGCCTCTCCATGCCGCTCGAAAAGGTGCGCAAGGTGATGAAGATCGCCAAGGAGCCGATTTCGCTCGAAACGCCGATCGGCGATGAGGAAGACAGCCATCTCGGCGATTTCATCGAGGACAAGAATGCGGTCATTCCGGTGGATGCCGCCATTCAGTCCAATCTGAAGGAAACGGTGACGCGCGTCCTCGCCAGCCTGACGCCGCGTGAGGAGCGCGTGCTGCGCATGCGTTTCGGCATCGGCATGAACACCGATCACACGCTTGAGGAGGTCGGCCAGCAGTTCAGCGTGACCCGCGAACGTATCCGCCAGATCGAAGCGAAAGCGCTGCGGAAGCTCAAGCATCCCAGCCGCAGTCGCAAGATGCGGAGCTTCCTCGACCAGTGATATGATCGATTCCCGGCGGCCCCGCGAAGGAGCCGCCGGGAATTTTCTTTTCCGGCCACACGAGCGCCTCGCTAACAGGGGCTCAGATCAATTTTCTCGGCCATGCCGGACGCTCGTGTTTTCGCTGCCGTCGACAATCGCATCCAATTCGGTTCGAACCCATTGTTTCTCGGTTCGTCCAACTGACTCTCCGCGGATAACGGGGAGTATCAATCACATGGCCAGCAGTGTGCAGACGGGCGAGTATGAACAGCTTGCGCAGCATCAATGTGTCACCGCATCCGAAATCGTCCGGCATTTTGGCGTCTGGCAAGACCGGGCGCACGATCATCCGATCTATATCGTCCAGAACGGTCAACCCGACCTTGTGCTAGGTTCGGTCGACATGATGCAAAACGGCGGCGACGGCGCAGAGCCTGGCGTCGCCCCGGCGCTTGCGGCCGACGACCTGCTCGACCTCTTCAGCGAAACAGTGTTCCTGCTCGACGAAGCGTTGCGGATTTCGAAAAGCAACGCCTCCGCGCGGCGGTATTTCGGATGCAGCGAAGTCGCCTTGCGCGGCAAGACGCTGGCGCAGGCGTTACCCAAACCGTTCGGCACTTGCCTCGATCAGGTCGCCGAGCGCGTTGCGCGCTGCGGTTCGACGGAGTGCGTCGAAATCGAGCTTGAAAGCGGATTGGAGCGCGCTCTCGCGGTAACAATAGCGCCCGTCGGAGGCGGGCTGGCGCTCGTCGGCGAAAATATCGCCATTCGCGAACAGCGCGACCGCGCGGTGGCATCGCTTGGCGCGCTCGATTCGGCACTGGCCGCCATGCGCGGCATTGCCGAGGTCCGAATCAACGCCAGGGGGTTCGTCGACGCGCCGACCGAAAGCTTTACCGCCTTCATCGGCCATGACGCCGAAATGGTCCGGAGCGTCCGCTTTGCGAGCCTGTTCGACATGGGGTCGCGCGCCGGCGTCAACGAGGCGATCGAAACGGTCTTCAGGGAAGCGAAGTCGATCGGGATTGCAGCCGACCTGCTGGCCGACGGCACCCAGACGGTGCCGGTACGCCTCGGCCTTGCGCCCCTGCGACGGAATCTTGCGGTTGTTGGAGTGAAAGTGGTGATCGCGCTCGAAAATCTCTCCGGTTCCGGAAAGCCTAACGCGTCGTAAACCACGTCTTTACGTGCTTCGGTATATGCCTTTCGTGCATTTGGGGGTGACAGCATCGGCAATAGGGCCCGATGCGAAGCAAGGCAGAGGAACCGATGTCAGTCCACTCCGCAGAAATCGCAGGATTCGGGGGCGCATGGGAAACCTTGCGGGCGTTGGTTCGCACCGACGGTAGCGCGACTCAGGCCGCTGTCTGGCATCTTGCCAATCAGAATACGCCGATCCGCGATCTTGCCGACGCGGTGCATTTCCTCTGCGTGCTGCACGGCCGCCATCCCGGGGTTATCGAGCTTGCCGCGAATCACTCCGGCACCGACGCGGCCCAGGGGTGGCTCAGCGTCGCTGCGGATGCGTTTGCGCAAGAACGCGGCTATCTGGCGACGCTTGCCGCGGCCGCCGGTCCTCCGCCCAGCACGCCCGGTCAGGCCGATTCGGAAACCGCAGTGATGGCGCAACATCATGCGCTTGAAACCCTCGGGAAGTCGGACCGGATCGGATGTGCGCTCGGCGCCGCCATTACGCTCGTTCTGGAGTGGCACGCCATCCGGCAAGCGCTGGACAGCACGGCGCGGCGGCTGGGTGTCGATGTGCCGGATTGCGACCTGCCTCCCGATCATGAAAGCGCAGCACTCGTTTCCGCGCTGGCGGGTTCGCTGTCGGTGGAGCGTGCGCTGCTCTTCGGTGCGGACCAGTTGCTCGCACAACATCGCGGGCTGTGGCAGCTCGTTGAAACACGGGTCGAGGCGCGCGACCAGCTCTGACGCGACCATGCGGCTTGCGCTGCACCTGCCCGGCCCGTTATCGCATACCCGGAATTCTAATCACGATCGGGAATGCAATGCGCTTCGAAGGCACCCAGAGCTATGTCGCCACCGACGATCTGAAGGTCGCGGTCAACGCCGCCGTCACCTTGCGCCGCCCCCTTCTCGTGAAGGGAGAGCCCGGGACCGGAAAGACGGTACTCGCCTATGAAATCGCCAAGGCCGTCGAGGCGCCGCTGATCGAATGGAACGTCAAATCGACGACCAAGGCGCAGCAGGGCTTGTACGAATATGATGCGGTTGCTCGGCTACGCGACGGCCAGTTGGGCGACGAGCGCGTCCATGACATCTCCAACTATATCCGCAAGGGCAAGTTGTGGGAGGCGTTCACCTCCGAACAGACCCCCGTCCTGCTGATCGACGAGATCGACAAGGCGGATATCGAGTTCCCCAACGACCTGCTTCAGGAACTCGATCGCATGGAATTCCATGTGTACGAAACGAAGGAGACGGTCCGCGCCAAGGAACGCCCGATCGTCGTCATCACGTCGAACAACGAAAAGGACCTGCCCGACGCGTTTCTGCGCCGCTGCTTCTTTCACTACATCAAATTCCCCGACCGCGAGACGATGCAGGCGATCATCGACGTGCACTTCCCGGATATCCAGAAGCTGCTCGTGTCGCGCGCGATGGATATCTTCTACGATGTTCGCGAAGTGCCGGGGCTGAAGAAAAAGCCATCGACCAGCGAGCTGCTCGACTGGCTGAAGCTCCTGATGCACGAAGACATGCCGCTCGACGTGTTGCAGTCCAGGGATCCGTCGAAGGCCATCCCTCCCCTCCACGGCGCGCTGCTCAAGAATGAGCAGGACGTGATGCTGTTCGAACGCCTCGCCTTCATGGCGCGGAGGCAAGGCGGCAAGGGCTAACGGGCGGAGCGCTGGTCGGTGAGCGCGCCACCACCGCCGCGCGGTGCCACCCGCTTCGCTCGTATCCGGGCGCGGCTTGAGGCTGCGCAGCCGACCGGCGGGTGGCAGGCTCATTTATACGAATTCCTGTTGTTCGGTTTCAAACAGGGCTGGGCGTGCCTGTTTGGCGGATTGATGGTCGCGCTGCTGCTCGCGACGCATTTTTTCTATCCCGCCGACGCCTGGCTGGCTCGCTATGATTTCCTCACGCTATGCGCGCTCGTGATCCAGATCGCGATGCTCGCATTCCGCCTCGAAACGATCTCGGAGGCCAAGGTGATCCTGGCCTTTCACGTCGTCGGCACGGTCATGGAAATCTTCAAGACTGCCCACGGATCTTGGATCTACCCCGAACCCAGCGTCCTCCGTATCGGCGGCGTGCCGCTATTCTCCGGGTTCATGTATGCATCGGTCGGCAGCTATATCGCGCGTGTCTGGCGCATCTTCGACTTTCGCTTCGACGGATATCCGCCGCGTTGGACGACCTACGCGCTCGCCCTGGCGATCTATACCAACTTCTTTTCGCACCATTGGCTACCCGATATCCGCATCTTGCTTTTCGCGGCGACGGGAATGCTGTTCTGGCGCACGCGAATATGGTTCACGCCCTTCCGCAAGCCACGCTGGATGCCGCTGCTGTTCGGCTGGCTGCTCGTCGCGCTCTTCATCTGGCTGGCGGAAAATGTCGGGACCTTCTCGCACGCCTGGCTCTACCCCGGGATGCGCGAAGGCTGGGCGCCGGTCTCACCCCAGAAGCTCGGCGCATGGTACCTGCTGATGATCATTTCCTTCGTTCTCGTATCGATCGTCCAGCGAACCGATCGTATCGCGAACCGGGGAAGTCAGCCCCGCGCCGCAGCGCCGACCGGCTGACGACACGCTAACCGGCGTCGGTCTCGCGCTACGGCTTTCGTTATCGAAGGATCGCCCAGCGACGCAGTTTCGCGCTCTCCGGATTCGACTGGATATTGTACGCAAGGCAAGGTGAGGTCGAACACGGTAAATCGGTAACTAACCAGCTTCGCCAACCTTCCGGATAGCGCAACGCGCCATGATCCGTGGTGATGAAGCTTCGCCGCGCACATTTGCTCGCCGCAATCGTATCGCTGGCCGCGACGCCTGCCAGCGCGGGATCGATTCTCGATTATGTCGGTCAGTGCGTTCCCTTTGCCCGTCAGGCATCGGGGATTCAGATCCACGGCGACGCCTGGACCTGGTGGGCAAAGGCCAAGGGTAGATATGAACGCGGACAGACGCCCGAGATCGGCTCGGTACTGGTCTTCGCGAAATCGCCGCAACTGCCGCTCGGGCATGTCGCGGTCGTCAGCCGGATCGTCGACAGGCGTGTGCTGATGATAACCCATGCCAACTGGTCACGCATCGACGGCGAGCGCGGCCATGCCGAGCGCGATGTCACGCTGTTCGACGTGTCGAAGGCCGGCGATTGGAGCGAAGTCCGCGTCTGGTACCGCGACAGTCACGGTCTCGGCGCCACCACCTATCCGACCTATGGCTTCATCTACGGCGAAAGCGCGAGCGCCAATGTCGCCGATGCGCAGCCATCGCCCGAACTCACCGAAAGACATCCCGACTATGTCGCATCGCTGCTCGACGCCTATGCCCGGTAGGCGTCCCCGGGCTTTACGCGGCGACTAAGCGGCTGCAAAATGCGGGCTTTGGCCGATCTGGTGGAAGCCTTCGATGTTCTTTTCCTTCGTCGATGAATTACGGGCCGCGGGCATCCCTGCGAGCATGAAGGAGCATCTGGTGCTTCTGGAAGCGCTGGACCGCAACGTCATCGAGCGCACGCCCGAGGCGTTCTATTACCTGTCGCGTTCGATCTTCGTGAAGGAAGAAGGGCTGCTCGACCGGTTCGACCAGGTCTTTGCCAAGGTCTTCAAAGGCATCGCATCGAGCTATGGTCAGGAACCCACCGAAATTCCCGAGGAATGGCTGCGCGCGCTCGCGGAGAAATATCTCTCGCCCGAAGAAATGGCGAAGATCGAATCGCTCGGATCCTGGGACGAGATCATGGAGACGCTCAAAAAGCGGCTCGAGGAACAGGAAGGGCGGCATCAGGGCGGCAACAAGTGGATCGGCACCGGCGGCACCTCTCCCTATGGCAATTCGGGCTATAATCCCGAAGGCGTGCGGATCGGCGGCGAGAGCCGGCATAAGCGAGCGCTGAAGGTCTGGGAAGGCCGCGAATTCCGAAATCTCGACAGCACCCGCGAACTCGGCACGCGCAACATCAAGGTCGCGATGCGCCGGCTACGTCGCTTCGCGCGGGAAGGTGCCGCCGAAGAACTCGATCTCGACGCGACCGTCGAGGACACTGCCAAGCAGGGCTGGCTCGACGTCCATATGCGGCCCGAACGCCACAATGCGGTCAAGCTGTTGCTGTTCCTCGACGTCGGCGGGTCGATGGATCCGTTCATCAGGATCTGCGAGGAGCTGTTTTCCGCAGCGACGAGCGAGTTCAAGAACCTGGAATTCTTCTATTTTCACAATTGCGTGTACGAGGGCGTGTGGAAGGACAACCGCCGCCGCTTCACCGAACGAACGCCGACCTGGGACGTGCTCCACAAGTTCGGGCACGATTACAAACTGATCTTTGTCGGCGATGCCGCGATGAGTCCCTATGAGATCAGCCATCCCGGCGGATCGGTCGAGCACTTCAACGAGGAGGCTGGCGGATTATGGATGCAGCGGCTGACCAACACCTATCCGTCAGCTGCGTGGCTGAACCCGGTGCCGCAGGAACAATGGGGGTATTCGCAGTCCACCCGCATGATCCGCGAGTTGCTCGACGACCGGATGTATCCGCTGACGCTCTCCGGGCTCGATGACGCGATGCGCGAACTCAGCCGCAAGAAATAGCTTAGAGCCGCGATACCGCGCGGTGCAGCTTGCGGAGCATTTCTTCGCTTCCCGCTCCCGCGCGCGCAGCCTCTTCGGCAAGCCCCATCAGCCGCACGGCGCCGAAGCTCGCCGCAAGACCCTTTATCCGCATCGCGGCACCGCGCCAGGCAGCGTCGGTGTCCGCGCTTTCCATCGCTTCCATGTGCCGTTTGGAACTCTCGAGGAACGCCTCGCGCAATTCGGCGATCAGGCCGGGCTCGTCGCCCACCGCCGCCGCCAGAGTCGCATCGATTGCACCGGGATCATAAGCCATGCCCCATGGGTACCCGAAAGAGCTTAACGCAACGTATCGCAAAACTGTTTGCCCTGCGCGAATTCGTGATAAACATGTGACCATGAACGGGGGATCGCAGATCGTCGGGCTTCGACCCAATCAGGAACCGGATCCGCAGGATGCGGAGCCCATTGCTGCCGAACAGCCGGCAGAAACTTTCGAAGAACAGGATGAAGCGGTCGAATTCGACGACCCTGACGCCTATCCCCGCGCACCGTGGCTATGGCCCGCAATCGCCATTCTTGCCGCCGCGGCATGGCTCGGCGCGATGCTGTACCTCAGCCTGCCCGCGCTTTCGGCCCCGATGCAGCCGGTGGCGCTTGTCGAGTTCATCGCGGCGCTTTGCATTCCGCCGACGCTGATCGGCATCATCTGGCTGCTTGCCATGCGGACCAGCCGGGCCGAAGCATATCGCTTCGGCGCGACCGCCCGTGCGATGCGCGCCGAAGCCGAAAGCCTCGAGCGGATGGTCGCCGCACTGTCGCGCAAGATCGAGGCGAACCGTGCCGAACTCGCCGAACAGACCAATGCGCTGATGGCGATGGGCGACGATGCGGCGGAGCGGCTGCGCGCTGTGAGCAACGGCATGGGCGACCAGGCCAAGGCAATCGACAATTCGACGCGCACCCTGGCGAGCGCGGCCGGCGACGCTGAAAAGTCGCTCAATGTCGTCCTTGCCTCGCTGCCCAAGGCGCATGAGGAAACCGTCGCACTATCGAAAACGCTCGAAGAATCGGGGCTGACCGCCGGCAAGCACGCAGCCGCGCTCGATGCGCAGCTCGCCTCGCTCGCGCAGCGCGGGCGCGAAGCGGACTCGGTCGCAAATGGCGCCGCCGAAAAACTCGCCGCGCATATCAGCCGGATGGAGGCGACCAGCGAATCCGCTAGCGCCCGGCTCGAACAGGTGACCGGCGAAATGTCGAGCGCGGTCGATCATGTTCTCGAACGCGCGGCACAGGCTGTCGACGAGGCGCGCAAGGGCATCACCGCACAGGGCGAAGCGATGCTGGCGATGATCAGCACCAACCAGAGCGCGATGGAGCGAGCTGGCGAGGAAGGTATCGCGGCGC
This sequence comes from Stakelama marina, assembly GCF_018122655.1. Classification (GTDB taxonomy): domain Bacteria; phylum Pseudomonadota; class Alphaproteobacteria; order Sphingomonadales; family Sphingomonadaceae; genus Sphingomonas; species Sphingomonas marina. The sequence goes on along the minus strand of NZ_JAGRQC010000001.1, from coordinate 650,933 downwards.
TCGCTCAGCGGATCGAAACGGTCGATGCCGCCATCGCCCAGATTGCCGAAAAGCTTGGCCAACAGCACGAAAGCGGCACCGCGCTTTTCCAGACGATCGAAAGCGGTGCCGAGGCCGCCGACGCCCGCTTCGAACGACTCCATGCCGACGGGACGAAGCGTGCGCAGGAACTGGCCGCGTCGTTCAGCGCGCTTACCGAAACCGCCGCGGCGATGCGCGAAGCGATGAAGTCGGGCGACGAAACCGCGCATCAGGTGATCGCGACCGCCGAACATCTTCTCACCGCGCTCGATGCCACTGCGCGTGAAATGGACGAAACGATGCCGGGCGCGCTCGAGCGGCTCGACCAGCGCATCAATGCCAGCCGCGAAGTTGTGGCGGCATCCAAGCCCGAACTCCTTGCGCTTGTCACCGCCGCCGAGAGCACGCACGACGCGATCGAGGCGATTGCGGTCGTGGTGGCCAACCAGCGCGATACACTCGGAACGATCACCCAGTCGCTTCTCGAAAATCTGGATATCGGGCGCGGGCGGATTTCCGATGTTCAGAAAATCGTAGATGCGACAGTCGAAAGCACGCAGCGTTTCGCCGACGAAGCGGCGCCGCAACTTGTCGAAGCGCTCACCAAGATCCGCGAAACTGCTACATCGGCGAGCGACAAGGCGCGTTCGACGCTGGCAAGCGTGATCCCCGCGGCCGCCCGCAAGCTTGAACAGGAAGGCGCCGATGCGCTGGGTCGCGCGGTCGACAGCTCGGTCAACCGTCAGATTGCCGAGCTCCACCGCACGACCGAAGAGGCAGTGGCGATGGCAGCAAAGGCGTCGGAACGCCTTGCCGGCCAGATGCAGTCCATTTCGGAAACGAGCTCGCAGATCGAAGCAAGGATCGAAGAAGCGCGCGCCGAACGCGAGGAAAACGACCGCGACAATTTCGCGCGCCGCGTCTCGCTGCTGATCGAAGCGCTCAACTCAGCCTCGATCGACATCACCAAGACGTTCAGCCACGAAGTCTCCGACAGCGCGTGGGCAGCCTATCTGAAGGGCGATCGTGGGGTCTTCACCCGGCGTGCGGTGCGTCTGCTCGAACCGCACGAAGCGCGCGAAGTCGGCCGGATGTACGACGAAGACGGCGAATTCCGCGAGCAGGTCAACCGCTACATCCACGATTTCGAAGCGATGCTGCGCCATATCCTGTCGCTGCGCGATGGATCGCCGCTCGGCGTCACGCTGCTTTCGTCCGATATGGGCAAGCTCTACGTCGCGCTCGCGCAGGCAATCGAGCGGCTCCGCACCTGACCGCTTGCGCGTCAGTTGTAGAAGTCGAGCATTTCGACCGTCACCCAGCCATATTCCCAATTGACAATGAACAGGGCGAAGACGAAGGTCGCGACGATCGTGGTCTGGATCGCGATCCGGCGTGCCGGAAACTGGCCGGGCGCGCCGTCGGCCTGACCCGGCACCCGGTCATGATCTTCCTCGCCGGGCCTGACATTGAACGGCAGCACGAGCAGTGCGCACAGCACCCAGACGAGGAAATAGACCGCAATCGCCGATTGCCAGGCCACGGTACGGTCAGACCTCTACGATCAGCACATCGACGACAGGCTTCTTGCCTGTCCAGCGAGTCGCGGTCCGGCGAACTGCGAGCCTCAGGCTCTCGCGCAGGCCCTCTATATCGCCGGCGCCCTTGCCCGCCGCCTCGGCAGCGGCATCGGCCGCCTCATCGATAAAGGCATCGCGATCTTCCTCGATCGGTACCCCCGAAAGGCGCAGTTGCGGCGCACCGACGAGCTTGCGCCTCGCATCGACCGCGACTGCGACCGAAATCTGGCCATTGAAACCCAGCTTGCGCCGCTCGTTGATCGTGCTGCCATCAGCCGGAAGGATGACATCGCCATCAAGCGCGAGCCGACCGATCGGCGCGTGCCCGACCTTTTCCGGCGTTCCGGGCGCAATGCGAACGATGTCGCCATCGGTCTGCACAAGCGCACGGGGAATTTCATTGGCAAGGCCGAAGCGCGCATGTTCCATCAGATGGCGCATCTCGCCATGGACCGGGATCAGCAATTCGGGGCGAATCCAGCGGTACATCTGCTGCAACTCGGGGCGCCCGGGATGGCCGGACACATGCACATGCGCCTGGCGCTCGGTAATCATCTCGACACCCTTCGCCGCGAGCTGGTTCTGGATTCGCCCGATCGCGACTTCGTTCCCCGGGATTTGCTTCGACGAGAAGATCACGCGGTCGCCGGCGTCGAGAGAGAGCGGGTGCGCTCCGTCGGCAACACGCGCCAGCGCTGCGCGCGGTTCGCCCTGCCCGCCCGTCGCGATTATCATCACGTCCTTGCGCGGCAGCCCCATCGCGGTATCGAAATCGACCGTCTTCGGGAAATCCTTCAGATAGCCGGTTTCCTTCGAAACCCGCAAAATGCGTTCGAGCGAACGCCCTGCGATACACACCGTTCGACCGGCGTCGCGCGCAACTTCGCCGAGGGTCTTCAGTCGCGCAGCGTTGGATGCGAAGGTGGTTACCAGCACACGTCCCGCCGCTTCTTCCACTACCTTGTCGAGGCCCGCCCGAACGCTGGTTTCAGAGCCTGACGCGTCGGCATTGAAAACGTTGGTGGAATCGCACACCAGCGCCAGAACGCCCTCATCGCCGATCGTCGTCAGCATGTCGGCCGTTGCCGGCGAGCCGAGCACCGGCGCGTCGTCGAGTTTCCAGTCGCCGGTGTGGAGTACCCGGCCATAGGGCGTTTCGATCAGGACGGCATTGCCCTCGGGAATCGAGTGCGCAACGGGAACGAAGCGAATTCGGAACGGATCGACATCGAAAGCCTCGCCGGGGTTGATGACGTGCAGATCAACGTCGTCCGCAATCCCTTCCTCTTCCAGCTTGCCCCTCACCAGTCCTGCGGTGAACGGCGTCGCATAGATCGGCACGCCGAGATCGAGCGCGAGATAGGGCAACGCCCCGATATGGTCCTCATGACCATGGGTGATTACGATGCCGGTAAGGCCGTCGAGCTGCTCCTCGATGAACTGCAGATCGGGCAGCAGCACGTCGATGCCCGGATAGGCCGGGTCGGCGAAGGTCACGCCGCAATCTACCATCAGCCAATGGCCCTTACAGCCATAGCAATTGACGTTCATACCGATCTCGCCCGATCCGCCGAGCGCGACAAAAAGCAGTTCGTTTCCTGGAGTCACTCTATCCCTGTCATGGTTGCGAGGATGCGCCGATTCAGCGCGCATTCCCTACATGGGCGCGCGACCACAATAAGGCCAGCCCCTGCAAGGTCAGGTCGGTTTCGACCGCGTCGAAGATATCGGTATGTTTTTCGAACAATATGGCGAGTCCTCCGGTCGCAACGACCTTTACCGGGCGGCCGATCTCCGCCTTCATCCGCGCGGTCAGGCCTTCCATCATCGCGATATAGCCCCAATAGACGCCGATATTCATCTGCTCGACGGTATTTCGGCCGATGACCGAGTCGTTCGCCGGTGCCTCGATCGCGATTCGCGGCAATTTGGCCGCGGCGCTGACCAGCGCATCGATCGAAAGATTGATGCCCGGCGCGATCACGCCGCCCTTATAGGCACCGCGATAGTCGATGACGTCGAACGTGGTGGCCGTCCCGAAATCGATGATGACGAGATCGCCGCCAAACTGTTCGTGCGCGGCGATCATGTTGAGCGCTCGGTCAGCGCCCAGATTCTGCGGTTCCTCGACATCGAGCGCCATGCCCCATCCGGCATCGCCCTGCCCCGCGACAACCGGGTCGACGCCGAAATATTTGGTCGAAAGCACTTCGAGATTGTGAAGCGCGCGCGGTACGACCGTACCGATAATCACGGCATTCACATCGCTGCGCTGATACCCTTCCAGGTGCAGCAACTGGCTTAGCCAGACCGCATATTCGTCGGCGGTTCGCCGCGCATCGGTGGTGATCCGCCAGCGCGTGCGGATTTGGCCGTCCTCGAACAGCGCGAACACGATATTGGTGTTTCCGGCATCGATCGCGAGCAGCACGACCGCATCTCCTTCAGATCAGATCAGGAATATATCACCTGCGTGAATGACACGCCGCTCGCCAGAGGCCAAGCGCAGGATCAGCGCACCATCGCGGTCGAGGCCGTCGAACAGTCCCTCGATGCTGTCGCCATCGCCCGTGCGCGCGGTGAGCGCAGTGCCGACCGGATGCGCCAGTTCCAGCCAGCGCGCGCGCACCGGTCCCAGGCCCTCGCTGCGCCAGCGTCCGAGCCAGCGCGCGAAGCTTTCGGCAAGCGTTTCGGCAAACGGCCCGGGTTCGACCTGCGCTCCCCGCTCGGCGAGTGATGTGGTGGCACGGTCGAGCCCGACCGGGTGATGCGCCAGATTGACACCGAACCCGATCACCACGGCGTTGTCCGCGCGTTCGAGCAGGATACCCGACAGCTTGGCGCCGTCGATCAACAGGTCGTTCGGCCATTTCAGCGTGACCTGCGCGCGGCAATATACCGTGACCGCTTCGGCAAGCGCGACGGCGGCGACCAGCGCAAGCGTCGCCGGAGCCGGGTCGCCGGGCCGTAGCCGAACCAGCGTGCTGGCATAGAGGTTACCGACGGGCGATTCCCACGCCCGCCCCTGACGTCCGCGCCCTGCCGTCTGGCGATCAGCACGGAGCCAGAGGCCCTCGCGCGCACCGCTACGCGCAAGGGCAATCAGATCGGCATTGGTCGATCCCGTCTCCGCGAGCGACTGTATTTCGGGCGTCAGAACAGCGCCCGTGCCGCGGTTGCTGCCCATGCGCCCAGCGCCGGAATCAGCAGATAGCCAAGCGGAGAGATGAACGCGGCGGACAGCGCGATCAACCCGCCCTCGACAACGCTTCCCGTCTTCGGAAAGGCCGGCGCGGCTTCATCGAAATACATCGTCTTGACGATACGCAGATAATAATATGCGCCGATCACCGAGGCGGCGATACCGATCACCGCCAGCGGGAACAGCCCCGCCTGGACCGCGGCGCTGAACACGACGAACTTCGCGTAGAAACCGAACAGCGGCGGGATACCGGCAAGCGAGAACATGAACATCGCAAGCGCCGCAGCAAGTGCGGGACGCGTCTGCGACATCCCCGACAGCGCGGCAATGTCTTCGACCGGTCGTCCTGCCTCGTCGCGCATCTGGAGCACGATCAGGAAGCTGCCCAGCGTCATGGCGATATAGATCGTCATGTATATCAACACCGACGACACGCCCGCCTGCGTCCCGGCGGCAAGGCCAATCAGCGCGAAACCGATATTGTTGATCGACGAATAGGCAAGCAGCCGCTTGATGTTCGACTGGCCGATCGCGGCCACCGCACCGAGCACGATAGAGGCGAGTGCCGCGAAGATGACGATCTGGCGCCACTCGGCCGCCGCCGGCCCCATCGCCTCCACAGCGACGCGAAGCGCCAATCCGATGGCGGCAACCTTCGGCGCGCTCGCGAAGAACGCGGTTACCGGCGTCGGCGCACCTTCATAAACGTCGGGCGTCCACATATGGAACGGCACCGCCGAAATCTTGAACGCCAGCCCCGCGAACACGAACACCAGCCCGAACAGCAGCCCCGTCGAGGTCCCCGCCGCATAGCGCGCGGCGATATCGTCGAACAGCGTCGTGCCGGAGAAACCATAGACCAGCGAGATACCGTAAAGCAGGATGCCGCTCGCCAGAGCGCCGAGCACGAAATATTTCAGCCCCGCCTCTGCCGACCGCGTGTCGCGCCGCATGAAGCTCGCCAGCACATAGGCGGCGAGGCTCTGCAGTTCCAGGCCGACATAAAGCGTCAGCAGGTCGGCGGCCGACACCATGATGCCCATGCCGACTGCCGAGAGCAGGATCAGCACCGGATATTCGGGTTTCAGGTCATCACCGCTCGTCGCGCCGAAGAAGCGCGGGGCGATAATGATCGATACGCCCGCGGCGATATAGATAAGCAGCTTGGCGAACGCCGCAAAAGCGTCGGCGCGATAAAGGCCGTAGAACGCTTCGCCGCCGCTCGAAGCCGGGCCGATAAGCGAGATACCCGCGCCGACAAGCACGGCCACCGCGGCCCAGCTAACGCCGCGCGAAGATCGCTGACCGCCCCATGCGGCGACCATCATCAGCACGAGCGCGCCGATCGACAGCACCACCTCGGGCAGCGTCATGACGAGTTGCGATGCGTAGGACATCAGTGCGCCTCCCCATGGCTTGCTTCTGCGGCATGCGCCTGCGGAGCGCCGGCTGTCGGCAGCGAGTCGCCCTTGGGCTGTGCGCGGTCGATGCGGTGGAGCAGGATCGTCACGTCCTGCCGCATCGGCGCGATGAAGCTTTCGGGATACACGCCCATCCACAGCACAACCGCTGCGATCGGCACGAGAAGCGCCAACTCGCGCTTGCTCAGGTCAGGCATCGCCTTCACGTCGTCCTTGGTCAGTTCGCCGAATACCACGCGGCGATAGAGATAGAGCATGTAACCGGCACCGAGGATGATACCCGTGGTGCACAGCAAGGTGATCGTCGTCGACACCTGATAGGTGCCCATCAGGCTGAGCAGTTCGCCGACGAAGTTGCTGGTGCCCGGCAGGCCGATCGAGGCCATCGTGAACAGCAGGAACAGCACGGCATAGCGCGGCATATTGATGGCGAGGCCGCCATAGCGGTCGATCTCACGCGTGTGCAGCCGGTCGTAGATAACGCCGACGCACAGGAACAGCGCGCCCGAAACCAGACCGTGGCCGAGCATCACCAGCATCGCGCCCTCGATGCCCTGCCGGTTGAACGCGAACAGGCCGATCGTGACGATCGCCATGTGCGCCACCGATGAATAGGCAATCAGCTTCTTCATGTCGCTCTGCACCAGCGCGACGAGCGAAGTGTAGATCACCGCCACCGCCGACAGGCCGAAGATCAGCCAGATGAGCTGCGACGAGGCCTCGGGGAACATCGGCAACGAAAAGCGCAGGAAGCCGTATCCGCCGAGCTTCAGCAGCACGCCGGCCAGAATAACCGACCCCGCGGTCGGCGCCTGAACGTGCGCATCGGGAAGCCAGGTGTGAACCGGCCACATCGGCATCTTCACCGCGAAAGAGGCGAAGAAGGCGAGGAACAGCCAGGTCTGCGCGTGAACCGGGAAGTTGTACGCCATCAGGTCGGGAATGTAGGTCGTGCCTGCCGTCTGGCTCATCCACAGCATCGCGATCAGCATCAGCACCGATCCGAGCAGCGTGTAGAGGAAGAATTTGTAGCTGGCGTAGATGCGGTTCACCCCGCCCCAGATGCCGATGATGAGGAACATCGGAATCAGGCCCGCTTCGAAGAACACGTAGAACAGGAACAGGTCCTGCGCCGCGAACGTACCGATCATCAGCAACTCGGTCAGCAGGAACGCCGCCATATATTCGGGCACGCGGGTCTGGATCGCTTCCCAGCTCGCGCCGATGCAGATCGGCATCAGGAACACCGACAGCATGATCAGGAGCAGCGCAAAACCGTCGATGCCCAGCGCCCAGGAGAAGCTGCCGAACAGCGGACCGCTATTTTCGACGAATTGCCACTGCGCGCCGCCGATGTCGAAATTGGCCCACATGACAATGCCGAGCGCCAGATCGACGAGCGTAGCGGCAAGCGCCAGCCAACGCGCCGACTTTGCGTCGAGAAACAGGCACACGATAGCGGCGACCGCCGGGATCGCGAGCATGACCGAAAGGATAGGAAAACCGTTCATCGCTCTGCCACCCTTACCGCGTGATTGCCCAGGTAACCGCGGCGGTGAGGCCGATCAGCATGACGAATGCATAAGCGTAGACATATCCTGACTGGAGGCGCCCCGCGAGGCGGCTGCCGAAAGAAACAACCGCGGCAGAGCCGTTGGGACCGAAGCGATCGATCGTGCCTTCATCGCCGCGCTTCCAGAAGAAGCGTCCGATGGCGAATGCGGGACGCACGAAGATCGTGTGATAGATCTCGTCGAAATACCATTTGTTGAGCAGGAACCGGTGGAGCACCCGGAACTGGCTGACGAACTGCGCCGGCAAATCCTTGTTGCGGATATACGCATACCACGCGGTGAACAGGCCGATCAGCATCACGACAGTCGCCGCCAGCTTGCCCCATTCCGGAATCTCATGCGCTGCATGCGCAAGATGTTCGTTGAAGAAGATGCTGCCCTTCCAGAAATTCGCTCCCGCCTGCGGGTCGATGAAGAACTGGTGGAAGAACACGCCCGCGAACACCGCGCCCGTCGAAAGGACGATCAGCGGGATCAGCATGTTGATCGGGCTTTCGTGCGGGTGATAGCCGCCGGTACCTTCGGGCAACTGTGCCGGATCGACACCATGCGTCGACGGTTCGTGCCCGGCATCTTCGGCATGCGGATTGTCGGGCACTTCCTGTGACGGGTGCTCGACATGCGCATCTTCGGCTTCATGATGGCCATGCGCTTCGTGGATCGCGTGCTGGACATGTTCCGAATTGGCCCAGCGCGGCTTGCCCCAGAAGGTCAGGAACATCAGGCGCCATGAATAGAAGCTGGTCAGCAGCGCCGCGATGACACCCGCCCAATAGGCCGGATAGCTGCCCGCCGCGAACGCGCTCTCGATGATCGAATCCTTCGAATGGAAACCGGCGAAACCGATATCGACAAAGGGAAGCCCGACGCCGGTAATCGCCAGCGTCCCCGCCATCATCGCCCAGAAGGTGACCGGGATTTCCTTACGCAGCGCGCCGTAATAGCGCATGTCCTGCTCATGGTGCATCGCGTGGATGACCGACCCCGCGCCCAGGAACAGCAGCGCCTTGAAGAAAGCGTGGGTGAACAGGTGGAACATCGCCGCGCCATAGGCGCCGACGCCCGCTGCAAAGAACATATAGCCAAGTTGCGAACAGGTCGAATAGGCGATCACGCGCTTGATGTCGGTCTGAACCGTGCCGATCGTGGCTGCGAAGAAGCAGGTCAGCGCGCCGATAAAGGTCACGAAGCCGAGCGCCGTCGGGCTGGTTTCGAACATCGGCGACAGGCGGCAGACCATGAACACGCCCGCGGTCACCATCGTCGCGGCGTGGATCAGCGCGGAAACCGGCGTCGGGCCTTCCATCGCGTCGGGCAACCAGGTGTGGAGCCCGATCTGCGCCGACTTGCCCATCGCGCCGACGAACAGCAGCAGGCACAGCACGGTCATCGTGTCGTAACGGTGGCCAAGGAACCCGATCGTCGATCCGGCCATGCCGGGCGCCGCCGACAGGATGTCGGGGATCGACACCGTGCCGAACACAAGGAAGGTGCCGAAGATGCCGAGCATGAAGCCAAGATCGCCGACGCGGTTGACGACGAATGCCTTGATCGCGGCGGCGTTGGCGCTCGGCTTCCTGAACCAGAAACCGATCAGCAGGTAGCTGGCGAGGCCGACGCCTTCCCAACCGAAGAACATCTGGATCAGGTTGTTCGCCGTCACGAGCATCAGCATCGCGAAGGTGAACAGCGACAGATAGGCGAAGAAGCGCGGCTGATCCGGGTCCTCTTCCATATAGCCCCAGCTATACAGATGGACGAGCGCGGAGACGGTCGTGACGACCACCAGCATTACCGCGGTCAACGCATCGACACGCAGCGCCCAGGCAACGTCGAGATCACCCGACTGCAGCCAGGTCAGCACCGGCGCGACATAGGGCTCGCTCGTCCCCGACAGGAATCCGATGAAGATCGGCCAGGCGAGGATGCACGCGATGAACAGCGCGCCCGTCGTTACGACCTTCGGCAGCACCGTGCCGAACGCCCTGTTGCTAAGCCCCGCGAAAGCGGCAGCGAGCAGCGGAAGAAATACAATGAACTGGATCGAAGTCACCGAACGATCACCCCTTCATCCGGTTGACGTCATCGACCGCGATCGAGCCGCGGCCACGGAAATAGATCACCAGGATCGCAAGCCCGATCGCCGCCTCACCGGCAGCGACGGTCAACACGAACATGGCGAATACCTGCCCCACCAGATCGTGGAGATAAGCGGAAAAGGCGACCAGGTTCAGGTTCACCGACAGCAGGATCAGCTCGATCGCCATCAGGATGACGATCAGGTTCTTGCGGTTGGCGAAGATGCCGAGCACGCCCATCGTGAACAGGATCGCCGAAACGACGAGATAATGCGTAAGGCCGATCACAGCTCCACCCCCTGCCCCACGGGCGCATCGACGTTGCGGATCGCGTCCTTTGCGCGACGATTGATCTGGCGGCTGATCTTCTGCGGCCGCGCATCCTTGCGCTGGCGATGCGTCAGAACGATGGCGCCGATCATCGCGACGAGCAGCACCAGCCCGGCGCCTTCGAACACGAACAGATAGCGCGTGTAGAGAAGCTCGCCGATCGCCTGGATATTGGGGACCGACGGATCAACGGGCGCAATCGGCTTGGCCAGTTGCAGGCTGCCGGTCCACACGCTGCCGAACGCATAGAACACGATTTCCGCGACCAGCCCCAGCGCAAGCGCAAAGCCGATCCAGAAATATTTGACGAATCCCGCCCGCAGCTCGGCAAAGTCGATGTCGAGCATCATCACGACGAACAGGAACAGCACCGCGACCGCGCCGACATAGACGATGACCAGCAGCATGGCGATGAATTCCGCCCCCACCAGCACCATCAGCCCGGCGGCGTTGAAAAAGGCGAGAATCAGCCACAGCACCGAATGCACCGGGTTGCGGGCCGATATCGTCATGGCGGCGGAAATCAGCACCACCGCGGCGAAAAGGTAAAAGGCGATTGCTTGGATCACAGAATGAACGTGCCCCTTGCGATCCGTTGGCCCTGGGCGTTGGAACCGACGAGCAGGACGCCCGCGAGACCCAAACCGAACGGATAGGAATCAGATGTCACGGCGCGCTTAACGGTACGGCGCGTCGGCGGCAAGGTTCGCCGCAATCGCGCGTTCCCAACGATCGCCATTTTCGAGGAGTTTGTCCTTCTGATAGATCAGCTCCTCGCGCGTTTCCGTCGAAAATTCGAAATTCGGCCCTTCGACGATGGCATCGACCGGGCAGGCCTCCTGACAGAGGCCGCAATAGATGCACTTCGTCATGTCGATGTCGTAGCGCGTCGTGCGGCGCGACCCGTCGTCGCGCGGCTCCGCCTCGATCGTGATGGCAAGCGCCGGACAGATCGCCTCGCACAGCTTGCACGCGATGCAGCGTTCCTCGCCATTGGGATAGCGGCGGAGCGCATGCTCGCCGCGAAAGCGCGGGCTTACCGGATTGTGCTCATAGGGATAGTTGATCGTCGCCTTCGCCTTGAAGAAGTAGCTCAGCGTCTTCAGGTGAGCGCCGATGAACTCCCAGAGCGTGAAGGATCGTATCGTCTGCGCGACACTCATGCGGGAACTCCGAAACGGGTGAACATCAGAAAGCCCGACACCAGGACCACGAAAATCAGGCTGAGCGGCAGGAAGATTTTCCATCCCAGCCGCATAAGCTGGTCATAGCGATAGCGCGGAACCGTCGCCTTCACCCAGCTGAACAGGAAGAAGAAGAACGACATCTTGGCGAGCATCCAGATGATGCCCGGTACGGCGTATAGCGGCGCCCAGTCGAACGGCGGCAGGTAGCCACCCCAGAACAGCACGGCGTTGAGTGCGCACATCAGGATGACGTTGGCATATTCGCCGAGCCAGAAGAGCGCGAAGCTCATCGACGAATATTCGGTCTGATAGCCGGCAACGAGTTCCGATTCGGCCTCGGTCAGGTCGAACGGCGCGCGCTGCGTCTCCGCCAGCGACGAGATGAAGAATACAACCGACATCGGGAACAGCAGCAGGTTGAACCCGAAACCGTTGAAGATGCCGAACCCGTACACCCCGCGCTGCGCCTCGACGATGCCCGTCAGGTTGAACGTGCCCGCCCACAGCACGACCGAGATCAGGACAAAGCCGATCGAGACTTCGTAGCTGACCATCTGCGCCGCCGCGCGGATCGCCGAATAGAAGGGATATTTGGAGTTCGACGCCCAACCCGCGAGGATGATGCCGTACACCCCAAGGCTCGACGCCGCGAGCACGTACAACAGGCCGACATTGATATTGGCGAGCAACACGCCGGCCTGGAACGGGATCACCGCCCACACGATCAGCGCGACCGTGAAGGTGATGATCGGCGCCATCAGGAACAGCACCTTGTTCGAGCTCGACGGGATGATCGTTTCCTGAAGGAATACCTTCAACCCGTCGGCGAACGATTGCAGCAGCCCCAGCGGCCCGACCACATTGGGTCCGCGCCGGAGCGCCATCGCCGCCCAGATCTTGCGGTCGGCATAGATGATCATCGCGACCGCCAGCATCAGCGGCAGAGCGATCACCAGAATGCCGATGATCGTGGCGAGGAACCACGCCCAGCCATGCATCATGCCCAGGGATTCGAACCAGGCGGTCATTCGGCGGCCTCCGCAAAGTCTTCGCCATGCACGAGTTCGGCCGAACAGCGCTGCATCGTCGGGCTGGCGCGGCAAATGGCGTTGGTCAGGTAGAAATCGGCGATCGGATAGGCGACCTCACCCTCGCTCTTCTTGTCGAGCGCGGGCGGGTTCCATTCGAACGTCATCAGGCCTTCGTTCGCGAGCGCGGGAGCATCCGCCGCCATCTGCGCACGCAATTCCTCGAACGTGTCGAACGGCAACGTGTGGCCCAGCTTTTCGGACAGTGCGCGCAGGATCGTCCAGTCCTCGCGCGCATCGCCCGGCGCGAACACCGCGCGGTCGCCGCGCTGCACGCGCCCTTCCAGGTTCACATATGTGCCCGGCTTCTCGGCATAGCTTGCGCCCGGCAGAATGACGTCGGCGGCATGCGCGCCGACATCGCCGTGATGGCCGATATAGACCTTGAAGCTGTCGGCGAAGCGCGAATAGTCGACTTCGTCGGCGCCAAGGAAGAAGGCGAGCTTGGGCCTGGCCGCAACGATATCGCCGATTCCGCCCGGCTGCGCATAGCCGAGCATCAGCCCGCCCATCCGCGCCGCCGACATGTGCAGCACGTTGAAGCCGTTCCACTTCGTGCCGTCCTCCAGCTCGCGAACGAGCTTGAGCGACTTGGCGAGCGCCAGCGCACCGCCATGGCCGCCGGCAAGCGCCGCACCGCCGACGATGACCACCGGCTTCTCTGCATCCTTGAACGCATCCTTCACCGCCTTGGGCAGCTTGCCCAGCAGCGACAGATCGTTGCCCAGCCATTCGACCTTGTAGGTCAGATCGGTTTCGGGACCGATGCCGAAGACCTTCGCACCGCGCTTGCGGATCGCCTTGCGGATGCGCGTATTGACCAGCGGTGCTTCCCAGCGAACATTCGATCCGACGATCAGGATCGCATCGGCCTCTTCAAGCCGCGCGATGGTGGTGTTGAAATTTACGGCCGACAGGCTGGAGACATCATAGTCCATGCCCGTCTGCCGCCCCTCGATCAGCGAGGAGCCCATATCCTTCACCAGCGCCTTGGCCGCGAACATCGTCTCGCAATCGACAAGGTCACCGGCGATCGCGGCGACGCTCGATCCGGCATTAACCGCGGCGATCGCATCGAACGCCTCTTCCCACGTCGCCGGATGCAGCTTGCCGTCGCGGCGGACATAAGGCTTGTCGAGACGGCGCCGGACGAGCCCGTCGACCGCGTGGCGGGTCTTGTCGCTCGCCCACTCCTCGTTGACCTCGTCATTGACGCGCGGCAGCGAACGCAACACCTGCCGACCGCGACTGTCGAGGCGGACATTGGTGCCGACCGCGTCCATCACGTCGATGGCAAGCGTCTTTTTCAGCTCCCACGGCCGCGCCTCGAACGCATAGGGCTTCGACGTCAGCGCGCCGACCGGGCACAGATCGACGACATTGCCCGAAAGCTCGCTCGTCACCGCCTCTTCGAGATAGCTGGTGATCTGCATGTCCTCGCCGCGATAGATCGCGCCGATCTCCTCGACACCCGCGACTTCCTCGGCAAAGCGCACGCAGCGGGTGCAATGGATGCACCGGGTCATGATCGTCTTGACGATCGGCCCCATATATTTCTCGGTGACCGCGCGCTTGTTCTCGTCATAGCGCGACCAGCCCTTGCCATATGCCATGGCCTGGTCCTGCAGGTCGCATTCACCGCCCTGGTCGCAGATCGGGCAGTCGAGCGGATGGTTGATGAGAAGGAATTCCATCACGCCTTCGCGCGCCGCCTTCACCATGGGCGAATCGGTGCGGATTTCCTGCCCTTCATTCGCGGGCAGCGCGCACGAAGCCTGCGGCTTGGGCGGCCCCGGCTTCACCTCGACAAGGCACATGCGGCAATTGCCGGCGATCGACAGCCGCTCATGATAGCAGAAGCGCGGGATCTCCTTGCCGGCAAGCTCACACGCCTGCAGCACGGTCGCCCCCTGCGGGACTTCGATCTCGGTTCCGTCTACGGTTACCTTGGGCATTATCGATTCATTCCATCGGTCGTATTCTGTCGGTGCATTTTCATGCGCCGGCTTCCAGCGTTCGGAAGGCTGCGGTAGCAAGCATCGCGCGCTCACCCGCCGCGCTGATGTTCAGCGGCGCGATCATCCGGCTGCAGGCATGGAGCGCCGGAGCAAGTGCCTCGATCGCATCGCTCTCGTTCACAGTCGCGACCTTCGTGTCGAACAGGGCGGCAGCTCGGTCGGGCGCCGAGCGCACTACACAGGCCGCGACCTTGTCACTGGGGGAAAAGGCCGGCGTCTCGGGTCCGGCAGCCGCCTTCGCGAAACGCACGTTGAGCGGCTGCGAACCCTTTTCAATCAGCCGTTCAGCGATCGCGCCGGCGAATAGCAGGTTGCTCGACTTCAGCTTTCCATATTTGCGGAAGCAATATCCATTGTTGCGTGCCAGCACCTTCAGCGAGGCCTGATAAGCCGGGCTGCGAAAGTCCTGACGCAACGTCTCGGCGGACTTTTCCGGGCTTTGATCCGCGACGCAAGCACCGAAATCCTGCACCGTTTGACGCGCTTCGGGCGATGCACTCGACTGATCACGCGCATCCGCCGAGGACAGTGTGGCAGCGAAAACTGCGACCGAGCATAGGGTAGCGACCAGCCTCACTCTGCAGCCTCCATCATCGGTTCGGTGCCGCCACCGCGCTTTTCGGTGATGCGGCGCTCAAGCTCGGGGCGGAAATGGCGGATCAGGCCCTGGATCGGCCATGCCGCAGCATCGCCGAGCGCGCAGATGGTGTGGCCTTCGACCTGCTTGGTCACCTCGAACAGCGTATCGATTTCAGAAATATCCGCGTCGCCGGTGCGCAGCCGCTCCATCACGCGCCACATCCAGCCGGTGCCTTCGCGGCACGGTGTGCACTGGCCGCAGCTTTCGTGCTTGTAGAAATAGCTGATCCGGCTGATCGCCTGAACGATGTCGGTGGACTTGTCCATGACGATGACGGCAGCGGTGCCGAGGCCCGATTTGAGGTCCTTCAGCCCGTCGAAATCCATCGGGCAGTCCATGATCTGCTCGGCCGGGACCAGCGGGACCGACGATCCGCCCGGAATGACCGCGAGCAGATTGTCCCAGCCGCCCCTGATCCCACCGCAATGCGTCTCGATCAGTTCGCGGAAGGGAATGCTCATCGCCTCTTCGACGACGCACGGCCGCTCGACATGGCCCGAGATCTGGAAGAGCTTGGTGCCCTTGTTGTTCTCGCGCCCGAAGCTCGCGAACCATTCGGGTCCGCGCCGCAGGATCGTCGGGACGACCGCGATCGATTCGACATTGTTGACCGTCGTCGGGCAGCCATACAGCCCCGCGCCCGCCGGGAACGGCGGCTTCAGCCGCGGTTGCCCCTTCTTGCCCTCGAGGCTTTCGAGCATCGCGGTCTCTTCGCCGCAGATATAGGCGCCCGCGCCGCGGTGGCAGAACACGTCGAAATCATAGCCCGAACCGCACGCATTCTTGCCGATCAGCCCCTTGTCATAGGCTTCGGCGATCGCGGCGAAGAGAACCTCCGCTTCGCGGATATATTCGCCGCGGATATAGATATATGCCGCCCGCGCGCGCATCGCGAAACCGGCGACCAGCGCGCCTTCGATCAGCTTGTGCGGATCGTGGCGAATGATCTCGCGGTCCTTGCACGAGCCGGGTTCGGATTCGTCGGCATTGATGACGAGGAAGTTCGGCCGGTCGGGCTTCGGCTCCTTGGGCATGAAGCCCCATTTGACACCGGTGGGGAAGCCCGCGCCGCCGCGCCCGCGAAGCCCCGAGGCCTTGACGCGGTCGATGATCGTGTCCTGCCCGATTTCGAGCAGCTTCTTCGTATCGTCCCAATCGCCGCGCTTCACCGCAGCATCGAGGTTCCACGGCTGATAACCGTAGAGATTGGTAAAGATGCGGTCCTTGTCGGCGAGCATCTAGCGTCCCTTCCCGATCAGCTTTTCGGCGAAGAAATAGGCGACCACGGCAAGGCCCAGCCCAACCGCGAACACGATCAGACCCAGCGCGATCTTGAGCACCAGGACCAACAGCACGATGGCTAGGATGCCGATGGCGAGCGCGATCAGCAGGTTCATGCCCATTCCCCGCGATAGTCGTGATTTTCCTCGACCATGTCCTTGAGCGTCGTCGGCCCGCCGACGGGCTCGCTGGTCTGGCGGCCCGGCTCCTGCGTGCCCGTCTTGGGCTGCTTGCCCTCGGCCAGCGCATCGAGCACGGCGACGGTGCGCTCGTAATCGAGGTCTTCGTAATTGTCGTCGTTGATCTGGACCATCGGCGCGGTCGCGCAATTGCCCATGCACTCGACTTCGGTCAGCGTCCACATGCCGTCCTCGGTCGTGTGGCCCTTCTTCATGCCCTTCGACGCGCAGGCGCGGAACACCTCGTCCGATCCGCGCAGCCAGCACGGCGTCGTGCCGCATACCTGCACATGGTATTTACCGACCGGCACCAGGTTGAACATGGTGTAGAAGGTCGCGACTTCGAGCACGCGGACATAGGGCAGATCGAGTTCGCGCGCGACGAACTCGATGACCGGAATGGGCAGCCACCCTTGCGTGTTCGTCTCCACACCCACCTGCCGCTGGGCAAGGTCGAGAAACGGTATCGTACAAGATTGCTGCCGTCCTTCGGGATAGCGCGCCAGCACTTCCTTCGCCTTGGCGGCATTTTCCTCGGTCCACGCGAAAGCGCCCCAGCGCTCGCGGATTTCCGGCGTATCGGGGATGGTTTTAGCGGCCATTGCGTTCACACTTCCCGTTCTTGCGGCGGCGCGCAATGATGGACACCCAGATCGGCGTGAAGATGGCGACCATGATCGCGAGAGACACTCCGTGATTCTTGCTCGGCGTCGCGTCGTGCGGAGCGACGAAGGGCACCAGCAATCCCGTCGCCGCGAAAATCAGCGCCGCCAAGGCAATCAAGATCGTCTTGCGCTGGCTCACCGGTCACACTCCCCGAACACGATATCCATCGCGCCCAGAATGGCGGTGGTGTCGGCGAGCATGTGCCCCTTCGACATGAAATCCATCGCCTGCAAATGGCTGAATGCCGTCGGGCGGATCTTGCAGCGATAGGGTTTGTTCGATCCGTCGCTGACCATGTAGATGCCGAATTCGCCCTTCGGCGCCTCGGTCGCGACATACACCTCGCCCTCGGGCACGTGATAGCCCTCGGTATAGAGCTTGAAGTGATGGATCAGCGCTTCCATCGAGTGCTTCATCTCGCCGCGCTTGGGCGGGCCGACCTTGCGGTCCATCGTCATGATCGGACCTTCGGGCATTTCGGCCAGGCACTGCTTCATGATGCGCGCCGACTGATAGACCTCTTCGACGCGGACCATGAAACGATCATAGCAATCGCCATTGGTGCCGACGGGAATTTCGAAATCCATCCGGTCGTACACGTCATAGGGCTGCGACTTGCGGATATCCCAGGGGATGCCGGCCGCGCGGATCATCGGACCCGAAAAGCCCCATTTGATCGCGTCGTCGCGGCTGACGACCGCGATATCGACGTTGCGCTGCTTGAAAATCCGGTTTTCCGCGACCAGGCTGATGGCATCGCCGAACAGCTTGGGCAGCCGCGTATCGAGCCAGTCGCCGATATCGGTGAGCAGCTTCAGCGGCACGTCCTGATGGACGCCGCCGACGCGGAAATAGTTCGAGTGCATCCGCGCGCCGCTCGCGCGTTCGAAGAAGTTCATGCAGTCTTCGCGAATCTCGAACATCCACAGGTTCGGCGTCATCGCGCCGACGTCCATGACGTGGCTGCCGAGGTTGAGCATGTGGTTCGAAATGCGCGTCAGCTCTGCGAAGAACACGCGCAGATACTGCGCACGCAGCGGCACCTCGAGGTCGAGCAGCTTCTCGACCGCCAGCACGAAGCTGTGCTCCATGCACAGCGGCGAACAGTAATCGAGGCGGTCCATATAGGGGAGCGCCTGCGCATAGGTCTTGTACTCGATCAGCTTTTCGGTGCCGCGGTGGAGCAGGCCGATATGCGGATCGACGCGCTCTACGATTTCACCGTCCAGCTCCATGACGAGGCGCAGAACGCCGTGCGCCGCTGGATGCTGCGGCCCGAAATTGATCGTGTAGTTCTGGATCTCGACATCGCCCGTGGTCGGGTCGGGCGACTGCTGCTGAACCATTTCTTCTGCGATTTCGGCCATTATTCGTCCTGGCCTCCCTGCTTGGTCGGCACGACATCGGGGTCCTTGGGCTTGTCCTTCGGCTGATTGCCGGGATCATCTTTGCCCGCCCCCGTCTGTTCTGGCCTTTCGGTCGTCTTGGGCTCGGTGGCCTTGGGCTCGACCTTGGCGTCGTCGGCCTTTTTCTGTTCCTCGGCCGTCACCGGCGACGGAGCGCCCTTTGCCTCGGGCTCTGCACCACCCGCCTTTTCATCGCCGGGGAGCACATATTTCGCACCCTCCCAAGGGCTCATGAAGTCGAAGGTGCGGAAGTCCTGCGCCAGCTCGACCGGTTCATAGACCACGCGCTTCGCCTCTTCCGAATAGCGCAGCTCGACATAGCCCGTCAGCGGGAAGTCCTTGCGCTGCGGATGCCCGCGAAAGCCATAGTCGGTCAGGATACGGCGCAGATCGGGATTGCCGTCGAACAGCACGCCGTACATGTCGTACACCTCGCGCTCCAGCCAGCCCGCGACCGGCCAGATACCCGTCACCGACGGCACCGGCCTTTCCTCATCGGTGCGCACATGGACGTGAAGCCGGTGATTGCGCGTCAGGCTGAGCAGGCAATAGACCACCTCGAACCGCTCATCGCGCTCGGGATAATCGACGCCAGCAATTTCCATCAGCTGCTGATATTCCAGCCCCGGCGTATCGCGCAGCGCGACCATCGTATCGACCAGCCCATCGCGCGTGACGTGCAACTGCACCTCGCCCACGCGCTCGACCGCGTCGAACAGCCGATTACCAAGCGCGGAGCGCGCCGTCTCGATCACGCCGTCATTATCGGCAAATTTAGGTGCGGGCGCCCTCATCGTTCGATCGTCCCTGCACGACGAATCTTCCGCTGCAACTGCATCACGCCATAGAGCAGAGCCTCGGCAGTCGGCGGGCAGCCCGGCACATAGATATCAACCGGCACGATGCGGTCGCATCCGCGCACCACCGAATAGCTGTAATGGTAATAGCCGCCGCCATTGGCGCAGCTGCCCATCGAGATGACGTATTTCGGTTCCGACATCTGGTCGTACACCCGGCGCAGCGCGGGCGCCATCTTGTTGCACAGCGTGCCGGCAACGATCATCACGTCCGACTGGCGCGGCGAAGCGCGCGGCGCGGCGCCGAACCGCTCCATGTCATAGCGCGGCATGTTGACGTGGATCATCTCCACCGCGCAGCAGGCAAGGCCGAACGTCATCCACCACAGCGAGCCGGTACGCGCCCATTGAAACAATTCTTCGGTTGATGTGACAAGGAAACCCTTGTCGGTCAGTTCGCCGTTCAGATCGTTGAAAAACTGCTGATCGGGCAGCTTCCCTTCGGGCGGAGCCGTAAGTTCTACTCCCACTCCAACGCTCCCACTTTCCATGCATAGGCAAGACCCAGCGCAAGCTCGGCGATGAACACCATCATCGAGATCCAGGCCGTCCAGCCGATATCAAATACGCTCACCGCCCACGGATAGATGAACGCCGCCTCCAGGTCGAAAACGATGAAGAGGATCGCCACCAGGTAAAAGCGCACGTCGAACTGGTTGCGCGGGTCCTCGAACGCCGGAAAGCCGCACTCATATTCGGTGAGCTTTTCCGGATAGGGCTTGTGCGCGCCCGTCAGGCGACCGACGATCATCGGCAGCACGACGAACGCGATCGAAAGCGCCAGGGCCACCCCCAGAAACAGGAGGATCGGCAGATATTGCGAAAGGTCGACCAAATGTCATCTCGCGGTTGCGGAAACTTGGGGCGCTTCTAGGACGCTCCCCCCGCTCCCGCAAGGCCCGGAACCGATGAAAATTGCTCGCAATTGCGGGGCGGCGATCACCCGTTCCTCGCGAGACGCGCATACACGGTGGCACCAAATCCGCCGCTGATACGTTCATCGCCACGATAATGCCGAAAATGCCATCCATTACGGCAACTTCACCGGAGGGCCGCCCGGCCTGTCGACCGACTTTCGTGAGGGGTTCCAGATGATTAAGGCCGCGATTCTGGCGGGCGCCGCTATGTCGCTCCTGTGCCAACCGGTCACCGCGCTCGCCGCCGCCCGGGGACAGAACACGGCGGTCGCCCGGCCCGTTCGCGAACCGAGGAACATCACCGCCGATCCCAACAAGATCGCGGAGATTCTGCGGGCCTATGGGTTCAAGCCGCAGATCAGCCAGTCCTCGAACGGCGATCCCTATATCGCCATCGCCAATTCGGGCACGCGCTTCCTGATCTTCTTCAACAACTGCGTCGAGGGCCAGAACTGCACGACGATCCAGTTCTATGCCGGCTTTTCAACCGATACGCCGCCGCCGTGGAAGCTGATCAACCAGTGGAATCGCGACAATCGATTCGCCAAGGCCTATATCGACGATGAAAACGATCCGCGCCTCGAAATGGACATGAACCTGAACGAGGGCGGGATCGCGCGCAGCAATTTCGTCAGCAATTTCCTGATCTGGCTACGCCTGCTGAACGCCTTCAAGACGCATATCGGCTGGGAGAAATAAGGCCCCGTCGCCTTGATCAGCGGTTGCGCAGTGCCCCCGCGACAAGCTTGTGCAGCTTGGAATGCAGCGTGTCGTTGGCTGCGAGGAACTCGCTGCGCTCCATCGCGCGGTCGGCACCGCGAAAATCGGTGACGAAGCCGCCTGCTTCGCGGACGAGCAGCAGCCCCGCCGCGACATCCCACGGCTTCAGGTCGCTTTCCCAGAACCCGTCATACCGACCGGCCGCCACCCAGGCGAGATCGAGCGCCGCCGATCCGAACCGGCGAATCCCCGCAACCTCGGGAGCAACCGCGCCGAAAATCCGGCTCCACTGCGCAAAATTTCCATGGCCGAGGAACGGGATGCCGGTCGCGATCAGCGCCTCGTCGAGATTGCGACGCGACGATACGCGCAGCCGCCCGTCGTGCAGCCATGCACCCCTCCCCTTTTCGGCCCAGAAGCTTTCGTCGGTCAGCGGCTGATAGACGAGCGCGGTCGTGATTTCGGGCTTGCCCTGGCTGCCGTGCGGGTCTTCCACCGCGATCGAGATCGCGAAATGCGGGATGCCGTGGAGAAAGTTTGTCGTGCCGTCGAGCGGATCGACGATCCAGCGCGGCTTGTCGGGATCGCCTTCGATCTCACCGCCCTCTTCGAGCAGAAAGCCCCAATCGGGACGCGCTTTCTTGAGTTCGTCGTACAGCGTGCGCTCGGCGCGCTGATCGGCCATCGACACGAAGTCGGCCGGCCCCTTGCGGCTGACCTGCAGGTGCTGAACCTCGTTGAAGTCGCGGCGAAGGCGCGGCGCAGCCTTGCGCGCAGCGCGCTCCATGACGGTTAGAAGGCCGGAATGGGCAACCACAACAATCTCTCCTGCCGCTTGCGGGAGGGGCCGGGGGTGGGCTCCCGGTCGACCGCAAACGGTGGCATTCGCAACTCAGCGCGCGCCCACCCCTCGATCCGCTCCCGCCTGCGGGAGGGAAAAATCAGGCTATTCGGCCCGCTTCACATATGCCTGTTCGTACACATCGACGACAACGCGGGTTCCCGCGCTGATGTGCGGCGGAACCATGATGCGCACACCGTTGTCGAGCACGGCGGGCTTGTACGACGACGATGCGGTCTGACCCTTCACGACGGCGTCGGCCTCGACGATCTCGGCCTCGACCTGGTCGGGCAGTTGAACGCTGATCGGCTTTTCCTCGTGCAGTTCCATGACGACATCCATGCCGTCCTGAAGGAACGCCGCTGCGTCGCCCAGAATGTCGGTCGGCAGCGTGATCTGCTCGAACGTGTCCTTGTCCATGAAGGTCAGCATGTCGCCGTCCTGGAACAGGAACTGGAAGTCCTTGGTGTCGAGCCGGACCTTCTCGACCGTCTCGGCCGAACGGAAGCGCACATTGGTCTTGCGGCCGTCGATGAGGTTCTTCATCTCGACCTGCATATAGGCGCCGCCCTTGCCGGGCTGGGTGTGCTGAATCTTGACGGCGCGCCAGATGCCGCCCTCATATTCGATGATGTTGCCGGGACGAATGTCCACGCCGCTGATCTTCATGGGTCTACCCGTTTGGAAAGAGCATTATGACGGCTCACGACAAGCCGTCTCGTGCGCGGCCCTTTAAGGGCTCTACCCGCGAAGGGCAATCCCGCGATGGCGGTTGCGACCGACCACCATCGGTCCGCGACCGGGACACCGGCGATACGGAGATCAGTCAGCTCGGGCCTGTCGTCCCGACAAGCAGCGGATAAGGGTCGACCGGGGTTCCTTGCCACCAGCCATCCTTCGGCCCCATGCGCGACACCGCAAAATGCAGATGGTAGTTGCCGACCCCAGCGTTGCCGCTATCGCCGACGCTCGCGATCCACTCGCCCGCCTTCACCTTCTGGCCCTCGTGCAGTCCGGGCGCATATCGGTCGAGATGGGCATAATAATAGGTCGTCTTGCCATCGGATGAGCGCTCATAGATCGTGATCCCGCCGCCGCCTTCGCTGAAATAGAGCTTCTCGATCGTTCCCGGTGCCGCGGCCACGACCGGAGCCCCTTGCGGCGCCATGATGTCGAGCCCTTCATGCGTGCGCCCGCCTTCCCCGCGGGGGTCTCCGAAATTGGGTTTCAACGCGCTGCGCGAAACGTCGGCTACCGGGACGGTAAGCAGATCGGGCTTGGCGGCCAGCGTAGCGGGCTGATCAACCCGATCGGGCGTGCCGAAGGTCATCAGCCGCTCGCTCGCCGGTGTAGCGGCCTCCGTAGGCGCCGGCGCGACGGAGATCACGCGTGTAGTCGCGGCGAAAAGCGCCACGACAACCAGCATGAGCGAGACCATCACCCATCCAAAGCGTGACAGCATCACGCCGCTTCACGCCTGATCAGGGCCAGACAGGCGACAGGGAAAACGGGCGCAAGGCCCGCCAAATCAGGCAATTGGTTTCGCACGAACGTCCTTTCAGCAGTCGAAGCTACCGGAGAAGAACGATTTTTCGCCGAACTGTTTCCCGGTCGCGGCCTCAGCCCCGGTCGAGCAGCTTTGCGAAGGCGCGCACCGCCGTGGCCTCGTCGCCATTCCAGACGCTTCCGCACACCGCCAGAAAATCTGCCCCCGCCTCGATCAGCGGCGCGGCATTGTCCGGCGTGATCCCGCCGATCGCGACGCAGGGAAGCTCGAACAGCGTGGTCCACCAGGAGAGGATCGAGGGATCGGGCCTATGGCTCACCTCCTTGGTGATGGTCGGATAGAAGCTTCCGAACGCGACATAGTCGGCCCCAGCCTCGCCCGCCTCCATCGCGAGGTGGCGGCTGTCATGGCACGTAACCCCGATCTGTACATCGGGGCCGAGGATGCTCCGCGCCTCGCGCGGGTCGCCGTCGTTCTGGCCGAGATGCACGCCGTCGGCGCCGAGCCGCTTGGCCAGGCTGACACTGTCGTTGACGATAAAGGCAACGTCATAGTCGGAGCAAAGCGCCTGAAGAGGCTCGGCCGCACGCGCCGCGGCATGCTGGTCGATGTCCTTCACGCGGTACTGAAACGCCGCAACCGGCCCCGAATCCAGCGCGCGTGCCAATCGCTCGACGAAATCGCCCGACACATCGAGCGGGGAAATCAGGTAGAGCTGGCAGGGATCACGATCTTCGCGTTCAAAGCTGTCGGCAAAGCCGGGGTCGAGTTCGTCTGTCATTCGTCGCCAACGATCATCAAGGCAAATCCGTCCCATTTTTTTGCGCCGACCGTCTGCACCGCCGTTGCGTCGAGGCGCGGCTCGGCAGCAATCGCTTCGAACAGCCGCCGCGTACCCACGATCCGGGAGTCGCTGCTGTCGCCGTCGAGGACTCCGCCTTCACGAACAACGTTATCGACCACGATCACCGTACCCGGCCGCGATAGCGCCACTGCCGCACGCAGATAGTCGGCATTGTTTTCCTTGTCAGCGTCGAGAAACACGAAATCGAACGGTGCTTCGTCGTTCTCCAGCATGTCCTTCAGCGCTTCAAGCGCCGGGCCGACGCGAACCGTCACCCGGTCCGCGACCCCGGCACGTTCGAGATTGCCGGCCGCGACCGCGGCATGATGCGGATCGATCTCCAGCGTCACGACGCGACCTCCATCGGGCACCGCGCGCGCCAGCCAGACGGTCGAATAGCCGCCCAGCGTCCCGATCTCGAGGATGCGCCTCGCGCCCGACATCCGCGCCAGCAGATGCAGCATCTTGCCCTGCGCCGGCGACACGTCGATCGCTGGCAGCCCCGCCCGGACATTGGCCTCCAGCGCATCGTCGAGCGCACCGTCGCGCGCGATCAGATGTTCCTCGATATACGTATCGACCGCGCGCCAGTCGTTGTCGGCCAAGGATTTATTCCTCGTTCTTGTAAATCCGGATGATCCTGTCGAGCATCGCCAGCGCTTCGTCGCGCGGCCGCTGGAAGGTGTTGCGACCGATGATCGAGCCGTTGCCACCGCCGTCGCGAATATCGCGCGCGTCCTGATATACGGCGTCCGAACCCTTTGCCGCGCCGCCCGAGAACACGACGATCCGGCGCCCGTTGAAACAGCTCTTTACGACATGCGCCACGCGCTTAGCCTGGGTCGAGGCGTCGAAATTCTCATACGCCTTCTGCGCTTCCTTCTGCTCGATATGGTCGGTCGGCAGCTTCACCTTGATGACGTGCGCTCCGAGCAGCGCCGCCATGTGCGCGGCATAGGCGCCGACGTCGAGCGCGAGTTCACCCGCCTTGGAAAGCTCGCCACCGCGCGGGTAGGACCAGATCACGGTGGCCAGTCCCACCGACTTCGCCTCCAGCGACAGTTCACGGATTTCCTCGGCCATGTCGAAGAAATGCTCCGACCCCGGATAGACGGTGAAACCGATCGCCGAACAGCCGAGGCGCAGCGCATCGTCGACGCTGCCGGTCACCGCCTGATCGCGCTCGGTCGCCCAGCTGTTGGCGCTGTTCAGCTTCAGGATCGTCGGTATCTGCCCCGCGAAAGTGTCGGCGCCCGCTTCGAGCATGCCGAGCGGCGCCGCATAGGCCGAAAGCCCGGCATCGATCGCCAGCTGATAATGGTAATGCGGGTCATAGGCCGGTTCGTTTACGGAGAAGCTGCGCGCCGGGCCATGCTCGAACCCCTGATCGACGGGCAGGATGACCATCTTGCCCGTCCCGCCGAGCCTGCCCTGCATCAACATGCGCGCCAGGTTCGCCTTCGTCCCCGGGCAATCCGATTCATATTTGTCGAGAATGGCCTTAACAGTCGGCGTCATCAGTTCTTCCCCGTCGGCTATGGTTATGCATTCGTATGTGGTCCGCCTGATAGCCAGCCACCCTGTATGCTGCAACGAAGATTGCGGCGCAGTCACTTGCGCTATGCGCTTCGGCTTCCTCTATGGGGTGCGATGCACGCGCCCTCTCCATCGCAACCGCCCGCCCAGCGCAACCTTTCCAAAGGCCTGACGCTGCTCCTCGCCATCGCGTGCGGCGCGCTGGTTGCAAATCTCTATTATGCGCAGACGCTGATCGACACGATCGGGCCGGAGGTCGGCCTTTCGCCTCAAATCGCGGGCTCGATCACCACGCTGACGCAGCTCGGCTACGGCGCGGGTCTCGCACTGTTCGTCCCCCTTGGCGACCTGTTCGAGAACAAGCGGCTGGCGCTCGTGACGACGTTCGGCGCGATCCTCGGCAGCGTCGGCATAGCACTTTCGGGCGGCCCGGCGATCTTCCTCGCTGCATCGCTGGTTACCGGCGTCTGCGCGACGGGCGCGCAGGTTCTGCTACCGCTGGCGTCGCACCTTGCGACCGAGGAGCGCCAGGGACGCGTTATCGGCACGATCATGAGCGGATTGCTGTTCGGGATCATGCTCGCCCGGCCCGCGGCCAGCTTTCTCGCCCACCTTCTTGGTTGGCGGTCGATCTTCTACGTATCGGCGGCGCTGATGACCGCAATCTGGCTCGCGCTCTTCGTTTACTGTCCCGAACGGCGGCCGGAGGGCAAGCTGGGCTATGGTCAGATACTGGCGTCGGTTGCCGGGCAGCTCCGGCAGTATCGAGCGCTTCGCCTGCGCGCATTCTACCAGGCGATGCTGTTCGCGGCGTTCAATTTGTTCTGGACGGCGGCACCGCTTGAACTGCTCCACAATTTCGATTTCAGCCAGGAACAGGTCGCCTGGTTCGCGCTCGCCGGAGCAGGTGGCGCGCTGGCCGCGCCGCTCGCCGGCAGCCTGGCCGATCGCGGGCTGATGTGGTGGACGTCGCTCGGCGCGCTGTTGATGCTGACGCTATCGTTCGTCGGCGCAGACTTTGCGGCCGCCGCAACCAGCGTAATCGCCTTCGCGGTTACCGCGGTGCTGATCGATGCGGCCGTGCAGCTCAACCAGATCACGGGGCAGAAGATCATCTTCGCGCTGTCCAAAGAAGCGCGTGCCCGCGTCAATGCAGCCTATATGACCGTCATGTTCGTATTCGGCGCCAGCGGATCGCTGATCGGTTCGGCCACCTTCGAAAGCGGTGGCTGGACGCTAAGCGCGCTCACCGGCGCCGCGATGGGTGGCATCACGCTGATCGTGTTCATCTTTTTTGATCGC
The DNA here is from genome assembly GCF_018122655.1 of Stakelama marina. Classification (GTDB taxonomy): domain Bacteria; phylum Pseudomonadota; class Alphaproteobacteria; order Sphingomonadales; family Sphingomonadaceae; genus Sphingomonas; species Sphingomonas marina. Next base: position 623,738 of record NZ_JAGRQC010000001.1, on the reverse strand, counting down.
GGTGCCAGCGCCACAACAAACAGCGCTGGGGGCAACTCGCCCGCTTGACGCCCGCCCCGTCAGGCGGCACGACCTGTTTGGGGGGGGATATCATGAAACGCAGACTGGTTATCGCATTTGCCATGCTTAGCCTGGGCGCGTCGCTCAGTCCGGCAGTTGCCGAATCGCCCGAACTCAATCAGCCCGCACCCGATTTCAAACTATATCTGGTTGACGGAACGAAGGTTCGCTTAAGCGATCTTCGCGGTCAGGTCGTCGTGCTCAACTTCTGGGCGACCTGGTGTGCGCCCTGCCGCGAGGAACTGCCGTTGCTTGACCGATATTACCGAGTTCAGAAAGCGCATGGCCTGAAGGTTTTTGCGATCACGACGCAGGACTCGGTGCCGCTTTACAGGATGCGAAAGCTTTTCGCCGCGATGGCGATACCTGCGGTTCGCAGGGTATCCGGCCCCTATCACGACCTCGGTGCGGTTCCGACCAACTACGTCATCGGACGAGCAGGCCTGATCCGCTATGCGAAGGCCGGGGCGTTCGATCTCGACACGCTTAACAGCATCTTGGTTCCGCTGCTCAACGAGCCTGCCCCCGAAGGCACCCCCCTGAATTAAGAAGCAAGCGCCGCGACGCCGGGCAGGTCCTTGCCTTCCATCCATTCTAGGAACGCGCCGCCCGCGGTCGAGACGAAGCTGAATTCGTCCGCAACGCCCGCCTGATTGAGCGCGGCGACGGTATCGCCGCCACCGGCGACCGACACGAGCTGACCTTCCTTGGTCAGCGCCGCCGCCGTCTTGGCGAGCGTTACCGTCGCGACGTCGAACGGCGGTGTCTCGAACGCGCCCAGCGGACCGTTCCACACCAGCGTCTTACACGTCTTGAGTGCATCGGCCAGCGCCTCGGTCGCCGCCGGACCGATGTCGAGGATCATCTCGTCCGCCGCAACCTCGTGCACGTTCACAGTGCGCGTTTCGGGGTTGGGCTTGAATTCCTTTGCCACCACCACGTCATAGGGCAGGTGCACGGTGCAGCCCGCGCTGTCGGCGGCGTCCATGATCGCCTCGGCAGTGTCGGTCAGGTCGTGCTCGCACAGGCTCTTGCCGACATCGACGCCGCGCGCGGCGAGGAAGGTGTTGGCCATGCCCCCACCGATGATCAGATGATCGACCTTGCCGACCAGATGCTTGAGCACGTCGAGCTTGGTCGAAACCTTGGCCCCGCCGACGACCGCAGCCACAGGATGCTCGGGATTGCCCAGCGCCTTGTCGAGCGCGTCGAGTTCGGCCTGCATCGCACGCCCGGCAAAGGCGGGCAAACGGTGTGCGAGCCCCTCGGTAGAGGCATGCGCACGGTGCGCCGCCGAAAAGGCGTCGTTGACGTAGAAGTCGCCGAGCTTGGCCATGGCATCGGCAAGCGCGGGATCGTTCTTTTCCTCGCCGGCATGGAATCGCGTATTCTCGAGGATCGCGATATCGCCCTCGCCCATCGTCGCGACCGCGTCCTGCGCGCCTTCACCGACGCAATCGTCGATGAACCGCACCGGGCGGCCAAGCACCTGCTCATAGGGCTTGGTCACCAGCGCCAGCGACATCTCCGGCTTGCGCTCGCCCTTGGGCCGACCGAAATGCGCGAGCAGCAGCACGATCGCGCCCTTGTCGGCAAGCTCGGTAACCGTCGGGATCGTCGCCTTCAGCCGCGTGGCGTCGCTCACCTTGCCATCGGCCATCGGCACGTTGAGGTCTTCGCGAACGAGCACGCGCTTGCCGCGCACATCGCCCATGTCATCCAGCGTCTTGAAGCTGCGCATCCTGTTCGATCCTTATCCTGTCGCCGACCGCGATACGGCCGGGCGTGATCACCTTGGCGAGCGCGCCGCCGCGCCAGTCGGGCGTCAACGCCGCCTTCAGCCCCGGCGCCACTTCTTCCATTCGGCTGCACGGGTCGCATTCCTGCGTGATTTCGAGGACGAGCGTGTCGCCGATGCGGACCCGCGTTCCCGGCATCTGCGGCAGGTCGAAATCCGCGACCAGCAGATTGGCCCGCCGGTTCCACCAGTCGAGGCTATGACCAAGTTCGGCCATCGCCGCATCCCAGTCACCCGCCTCGATCAGCGACACCTGACGCCGACCCTTGCCACCCGGCTTCACGCTGCCGCGAAAGTCGCCGGCAAGCCCGCCCTCCACGCTGACCTCGATCGCGTCGAGCGTCTCCATGGGCCCGCGCGGACGACCATGGCGGGCAATGCCGGCGAGCTCACCGTTCATATGCAACGTCCCTCCGTTCGCTTCGAACGTATTCGAGAAGTGCCGCTGCACAGACCGCGGCCATGTGTCTCGACGTCGCTCGACACGAACGGGGGTGGGTCATTCTACGCTCAGCCGAGCTTCGCCATCGCGCCGGCGGTGTCGACCATGCGGTTCGAGAAGCCCCATTCATTGTCGTACCAGCTCACGACGCGCACAAGCTTGCCGTCGAGCACCGCGGTTTCGAGGCTGTCGACCGTCGATGAAGCCGGCGTGTGGACGAGGTCGATCGATACCAGCGGCTCGTCGGTATAGGCGAGCACACCCGCCAACGGACCGCTTTCCGCCGCCTTTTTCAGGATCGCGTTGACCTCGTCCTTGGTCACGTCGCGCTTCGGCGTGAAGGTCAGGTCGATAAGGCTGCCATCGGGAACCGGCACGCGCACGGCCGATCCGTCGAGCTTGCCCTTCAGCTCGGGAAGCACCTCGCCCACCGCGCGCGCAGCGCCCGTCGTGGTCGGGATCATCGACATACCCGCGGCACGCGCGCGGCGCAGGTCCTTGTGGATCTGGTCGAGAATCTTCTGATCGTTGGTGTAGGCGTGGATCGTCGTCATCAGGCCACGCTCGATGCCGATCTCGTCGTTGAGCACCTTGGCGACGGGGGCAAGGCAGTTGGTCGTGCACGACGCGTTCGACACGATCTTGTGATCGTTGGTCAGCTTGTCGTGGTTGACGCCGTACACCACCGTCAGGTCAACATTCTTGGCGGGCGCGGAAATCAGCACCTTCTTCGCACCGGCATCGATATGCTTCTGCGCGCTGTCGCGGTCGGTGAAGAAGCCGGTGCATTCGAGCACCAGATCGACGCCGTTATCCTTGTGCGGCAGGTTGGCCGGGTCGCGCTCGGCGGTAACGTGGATCTTCTTGCCGTCGATGACGATGTCGTTGCCGTCGACTTCCACCTTGCCCGGATAGCGGCCATGGACCGAATCGCGTTCGAACAGCCAGGCGTTGGACTTGGCGTCGGCGAGATCGTTGATCGTCACCAGTTCGAGCCCGCAATCCGGACGCTCCAGGATCGCGCGTGCTACCAGGCGACCGATGCGCCCGAACCCGTTGATCGCAACCTTCGTCATCTGTCCAAATCTCCTGTCTGGATGTTAGCCGAGCGTCGAGACGATCTTCGCCTCGATCGCGCCCGCGGTAAGTTCGAAATGGTCGTACAGCCGCGCACCCGGCCCGGAAGCGCCGAAACGGTCGAGCCCGAACCGCAGCCCGTTCACCATGGTGTAGCGTTCCCAGCCCATCGTCGTTCCCGCCTCGATCGATACACGCAGGATTTTCTCGGGCGCGACATTGGGCAGGATATCGTCACGATAATCCTGCGGTTGGGCATCGAAGCGCGACCAGCACGGCATGGACACCACATCGGCACCGATACCGCGTGCTTCAAGTTTTTCGCGAACCTCGACGGCGGTTTCGACTTCCGAACCGCTGGCGATCAGGATCACGCGGCGCTCGGCCTCCGCCGCCTTCAGCCGGTACGCGCCGCGTGCGCAACGATTTTCCTCCGCTTCCGCGCGAAGCTGCGGGAGGTTCTGGCGTGAGAGTGCGAGCAGCGACGGCCCGTCCTTGCGCGACACCGCCAGCTCCCAGCATTCCGCCGTCTCGACGGTATCGGCGGGGCGATAGGTATCGAGATTGGGAATGACGCGCAGGCTCATCATGTGCTCGATGGGCTGGTGCGTCGGGCCGTCTTCACCCAGTCCGATCGAATCGTGCGTCATCACATAGACGACACGCGCGCGCTGCAGCGCCGAAAGCCGGATCGCCGGACGCGCATAATCGGAAAAGACGAGGAAGGTGCCGCCATAGGGGATGACACCGCCGTGCAGCGCCATGCCGTTCATCGCCGCGGCCATGCCGAACTCGCGAATGCCGTAATAGACATAGCGGCCGCCGTAATCGTCGCGGTCGAACGTGCCGAGCCCCTTGGTCAGCGTGTTGTTCGACCCCGTCAGGTCGGCCGACCCGCCGACCGTTTCGGGCAGCGCGGCGTTGATTGCCTCAAGCGCCATCTCGGACGCCTTGCGCGTCGCCACCGTCTTCGGCTCGCCGAGCAGCCTGGTGACATGATCCCTGACCGAAAAACCCTGCGGCAGATCGCCGGCCATGCGGCGTTCGAATTCTTCGCGCTGGTCGCTATTTGCGAGGCGTTCCTGCCATTTTGCGTGAGGCGCAGCACGGCTCTTTCCGTTCTGCAGCCAGACCTCGCGAATGTCGCCCGGAACCTCGAACGGCGGATAATCCCAGCCGAGTTCCTTGCGCGCCGCTGCGACCTCTTCATCGCCAAGCGGCGAACCGTGCGTCTTGGCCGTACCCTGCTTGTTGGGCGCACCCTTGCCGATGATCGTGCGGCAACGGACGAGCGTCGGCCGGTCGTCCTTCACCGCCGCATCCATCGCCCGCGAAATATCGGCGAAACTATGCCCGTCGCATTCGACGACGTGCCAGCCGGTCGCTTCGTATCGCGCGGGAATATCCTCGCTGGTCGACAAACCGGTATCACCGTCGATGGTGATCTTGTTGTCGTCCCACAGCACGATCAGCCGGCCCAGCTTCAGATGCCCGGCAAGCCCGATCGCCTCGTGATTGATGCCTTCCATCAGGCATCCGTCGCCGGCGATCACCCAGGTGCGGTGATCGACCAGGTCATCGCCGAACTCGGCATTCAGGTGCCGCTCGGCCATCGCCATGCCGACCGCCATCGCCAGCCCCTGCCCCAGCGGCCCGGTCGTGCATTCGACACCCGGCAGTTCGAAATTTTCCGGGTGGCCCGCGCACGGGCTGCCGACCTGACGAAAATTCTTGATGTCTTCGATCGTCGGACGCGCATAGCCGGTCAGATGGAGCAACGAATAGAGCAGCATCGACCCATGCCCCGCCGACAGCACGAAGCGGTCGCGGTCGGCCCATTTGGGTTCCGCCGGATCATATTTCAGATACCGGGTGAACAGCACCGTCGCGACGTCTGCCATGCCCATCGGCATGCCCGGATGGCCCGAATTCGCGGCCTGAACCGCATCCATCGAAAGGGCTCTGATCGCGTTGGCGAGGTCGGTGTCGGTAACGGGCATCGCGCTCTCCGGAAACGGCGTGACAATGGGCGCGCCGGACGAAGCGGAGTCTGCACCGGCGAATCGTTGGTTGCCACGCCTTTGGGGCGACGACCCGCCTTCGTCAACCGGCGACCGGTGCTTGCCGCCCGCCCGCGCCCGGCTTATCCATGCTGCATGGCCGATGACAGTTCAGACGCAACCATGGATCGCATCGAGAAGGCATTGGCGCGCATAGAAAAGGCCGCCGCCGCCCGGGCCTTCGCCGCGGACTCGATCGCGCGCCGACACGCCAAGCTGCGCGCGCGGATGGAAGAGGCGGTGCAGGCGCTCGACGAATTGATCGAGCGTCAGGATGGCAAGGGGGCGGACGAATAATGGCCGAAGTCACGCTGAACGTCGCCGGTCGCGCCCATACCGTCGCCTGCCGCGACGGAGAGGAACCGCAACTTCGCGAACTGGCGGCGATGCTCGACAACCATGCCGACACCGCCATCAAGGCGTCGGGCGGCCTTTCGGCCGAACGCACCATGCTCATCATCGCGCTGATGCTGGCCGACGAACTGGCAGAGGCGCGGCGCAACCCGCCAAAGGGCGTTCCCGATTCGACGCTCGATCGCATCGCGGACCGACTCGAAGCAGTTGCCAGCGCCCTTGAGGACGAAACCGCAAGCTCCTAAATATCCTCATGGCGGGCACTGCCTGGTACGAGCTTTAGCGATTATCCCTGAGGCGATAGAAACATCCAAGGGAGCTGTCCCTGTTCGGGCCCTGGCCCGATGCACACGGCGCCCACCTGACGTTACTGGCGTCAGAGGATATTCGAGCAAACGGCCTCAAGGTGGTCCCGCCACATGACTTTTCCCCACGATCACAAGCAAGCCCTGCGGGCGAAGATGCGCGCCGAACGCGATCGGTTCGCGGCGTCGAACCAGATGGTCATCATGCCTCCGCGCGCCTTGCTCACCCGGCTGAAACCGGGCCTGATCGTTGCGTCCTACCATCCGATCGGGGCGGAGGCCGATCCTTCCCACCTCCACATGGCGGCGCATGACGCAGGCGCCCGCCTGGCGCTGCCCCATGTCACCGGCAAGGCGACACCGATGCGCTTCCTCGCCTGGCATCCCGACCACGATCTGGCCGAGGGTCCGTTTGGCCTGCGGCAACCGCTGGGCGATGAGGAACTTGCCCCCGACATCATCCTGACGCCGTTGATCGCCTTTGACCGCGATCTGAACCGGCTGGGCCAGGGGGCGGGACATTACGACCGGGCATTCGCCCAATATCCCCGGGCATGGCGGCTGGGCGTCGCATGGTCGGTACAGCAAACCGATTCGCTTCCCAGCGATTCGTGGGACATACCGCTCCACGCGATCGTCACCGAACGCGCTTATCTGGAAAAGGAAGATTGATGCAGCCGACCTGGCGCAAACCAGCGGGAATGTTGATGATCCTGGCGCTGATCGCGCTCTGGGTCGTGCTTATCGCCAGCTTCTCGGCAGGAATCGGCTCGCTTCCCGGGATCGTGCAACTGCTCGTTTATATCGTCACCGGGATGATCTGGATCGCACCGCTGAAGCCGTTGCTTCGCTGGATGGAAACCGGGCGCTGGAAAGCCTGAGCGACGTCGCTCGAAACCTTTCGCCAAATCCGTGCGGTGAGGAAAATTCACCAGCAGAAAATGGCGCGAGTGACGGGACTTGAACCCGCGACCTCCGGCGTGACAGGCCGGCGCTCTAACCAACTGAGCTACACCCGCGTGCTAGCGAGGAGGCGGCTGTTAGAGGAGCGATTCCGGGGTGTCAACCGGATTGCGCACCATTTTCGCCGGAAGTTTTTTCCGGCGGCGCCGGATCGTGGACCAGCGTGCCGTGTTCGAACAGGAAACCGGCGATGTCGGGCTTGCCCGCGGCCTCCAGAATCGTCTGGATGATGATGAGCAGCGGCACCGCCAGCAGCGCGCCGGGGGTCCCCCACACCCAGCCCCAGAAGCTGAGCGAGATGAGAATCAGGATCGGATTGATCGTCAGTCGGTGACCGACGATGGTCGGGGTGATGATGTTCGCCTCGATCAGATGCGCGCCGATCATGATAAGCGCCGGCAACAGCGCCCACCACAAATCATTATAGGTCATCAGACCGCCGACGGCGAGCAGCAGCGCGGCGACGATCGGACCCAGATAAGGGATATAGTTGAACACCGCGACCAGACCGCCCCACATCAGCGGCGTCGGCATCCCGACCAGCCACAGCGCAAGCGCCACGCTCAGCCCCAGCGAGATGTTGATGACGGTGATCGTGCCGAGATAGGCCGAGGTGTCATCGACCACGTCCTGAATAACGCGCGCGGTGGCCATCGCTCCGTCGAAACTTGTCCGGCTCGTGATCGCGCTCCGCCGCAGCCGGGTCCAGCCGGACAGGAAGAAGAAGATGACGAGGATCGAAAAGAACATCTCGATCAGCGCCGACGGCGCGGACGTCGTGAACAGGTCCATCAGCGACTGCGGCGGCGCGGCGGTCGACACGACCTCGCGCTGATTCACCGGCGCCGAGGCGAGGTTCTGGATCAGCCGGTTCACGAAATGCTCGAGATTCGAATAGAAATCGATCAGTGGCGCGACGTTGCGCTGAATCTGGTCGATCCGGTCGGGCAGGATCTGCGCCCAGCCCCAGGCGGGGACGACAATCGACGCCAGCGCCGCGTTGGCGAGGATCAGAAACAGAAGCACGCATATCAGCGATGCGAAGGGTGCCGGCATCCGGTGCCGCTCGAGCCATTCGAGGACCGGCACCAGCGCGATGGCGACGACGATCGCCGCCGTCAGCGGAAGAAAGAATTCGGACCCGGCCTGCAGCGCAAAGGGAATGGCGAGCAGCAGGCCGATCGTCGCGACCAGCGTCAGCCCCGCGAGCAGACGGTCGCGGCGAAGCTCTTCGGCGGCAACCGCATCGCGCAGCATCCGTTCGCGTTCGGCGACGTCATCGTCGACCGGCGATGCGTTGCTAACCTCGGCTTCTCCGATGCCCGACTGATCGTTCAATCTTTTCCCTTTCGACCTGCAAGGCCACTCTAACGCGAACGGGCGCGCTTGTAATCAGGTCAGCGCCCAATCTCGATCAATGCTTTCGCGCGCCGCAAGCGTTGCCCGGCACCGGCACAGGCTCTAGCGTGCCCACCATGTCGCAATATATTCTGGTCCTCGACGAAGGGACGACCTCGACCCGCGCGATGCTGTTCGATCAGGGCGGCGCCTGCCATGGCAGCCGCTCCGCCGAGCTGACGCAGCATTATCCCGAGCCCGGCCGTGTCGAACATGACGCCGCCGAAATCTGGAACCGGACTTTCGCCTGTGCGCAGGCGATGGTCGAAAAGGCCGGCGGGCCGGAGCGTATTGCCGCGATCGGCATCACCAACCAGCGCGAAACGATTATCTTCTGGGACCGCGTCACGGGAGAACCGCTCGCTCCCGCCATCGTCTGGCAGGACCGCCGCACCGCCGCCTTCTGCCGCAAGCTCCGCCAGTCGGGCGAGGAGAGCGCGGTCCAGGCGCGCACCGGCCTGCTGCTCGACCCGTATTTTTCAGGCTCGAAGATTTCGTGGGCGATGCACAATCTGCCCGAGGTCGCCGAAGCAGGCGACCGTCTCGCCATCGGCACCGTCGAGAGCTGGCTGATATGGAAGCTCACCGGCGGCCTGCACGTCACCGACGCGACCAACGCATCGCGCACGCTGATGATGGCACTGGGCAGTGGCAGCTGGGACGACGGCCTGATCGACCTGTTCTCCGCACCGCGCGATGCCTTGCCGGAGATCATCGACTGTGCCGGGCAGTTCGGCACGACCACCCTTTTCGGCGGCGAAATCCCGATCTGCGGACTTGCGGGCGATCAACAGGCGGCGACGATCGGACAGGCCTGCCTCGAAAAAGGCGAGAGCAAGGGTACCTATGGCACGGGCGCCTTCGTCCTCACCAATGCGGGCAGCACGCCGCCCAAGTCGCGCAAGCGCCTGCTCTCGACGGTCGCCTGGCAGATCGGCGGCAAACGCACCTATGCGCTCGAGGGATCGATCTTCGTCGCGGGCAGCCTGATCCAGTGGCTACGCGATTCGGTGGGACTGATCGGAACGGCCGCCGAAACCGAGGAAATCGCGCGCAGCGTCACCGACAATGGCGGCGTCTATTGCGTGCCGGCGCTGAGCGGCATCGGCGCTCCGCACTGGCAACCGGACGCGCGCGCCGCGATTTCGGGCATGAGCTTTTCGACCGGGCGTGCGCACATCGTCCGTGCCGCGCTTGAGGCGATGGCGCATCAGACGGTCGATCTGAAGACTGCCTTTGCCGCCGACGGCGCCGACTGGTCGCGGCTCAGGATCGACGGCGGCATGGTCGCCAACGACTGGATGGCGCAGGACCTCGCCAACATGCTCGCGATCACTGTCGAGCGCCCGCAATTTGCCGAGACCACGGCGCTGGGCGCAGCGATGCTCGCAGGCGTGGGCTGCGGATGGTTCGAAGACCTCCACGCTGCCGCCGCGATGCGCGGAGCCGTCGACGAGTTCGAACCGACGATTGCCAAGACCGTGCGCCAGAAACGGCTCGACGGCTGGCAGCACGCCGTAGAAAGCGTGCTCGGCGCCGCGCACGACTAAGATGCTGGCCGGAACCGCTCCCGGCTAAGCCGCCTGCTCCGACGGGAACAAGGTCTTCAGCTCGCGCTTCAATATCTTGCCATTGGCGTTGCGCGGCAGCGTTTCGTCGGTGAAGCGCACCGCCACCGGAACCTTGAACGCCGCCAGACGCTCGCGCACCCAGTCCTGAAGCTCGGCCTCGGTCGCTGTCATTCCGGGCGCGAGGTGCACGACCGCCGCCGGTTCCTCGCCCAGCGTGCGGTGCGGAATACCGATCAGCGCGGCATCGGTGACCGCCGGATGCGAATAGAGTACGTCTTCGACTTCCGACGAATAGATGTTCTCGCCGCCACGGATGACGATGTCCTTGGCGCGATCGACGATGAAGCAGAAGCCCTCCTCGTCGAGCCGCGCAAGGTCGCCGGTGCGCACCCATCCATCGACGAAGGTTGCAGTCGTCGCCTCGGGCTTGTTCCAATAGCCCTTCACGATCATTGGCCCCTTCGCCCACAGCTCGCCGACCTGCCCTACGGCCAGTTCGCGTTCGCCGTCTTCGGACATGATCTTCAGGTCGGCGACCGGCACCGGCGGGCCACAACTTGTCGGGCGGTTGAGATAATCCTCCGCACCGTGGCTCGTCACCGTCGCCATCGTCTCGGTCATGCCCCAGCCATTGCCGGGAAGCGCACCGAATTCGGTATAGATGCGCTTGACCAGTTCGGGTGCGGCGGGCGCGCCGCCATAGGCGATGTTCTCAAGGCTCGACAGGTCGTATTTGTCGCGATCGGGGTGTTCGAGCAGCTGCCACGCGATCGTCGGCACGCCGCCCGTCATCGCGACCTTTTCGCGCTCGATGATCTCCATCGCCTTTACGGGATCCCATTTGTACATGAAGACCATCGCCGATCCGCTGGCGATCGTCGTCATCATTCCCGCACTGCATGCCGTCACATGGAAAAGCGGAATGACAAGCAACGAGGTGCGCGGTTCGGGCTCGGGCGGCTGTTCGCCGCGGCGCAGATAGGATCGCGCTGCCGAATATCCGCCCGAAAATATGTTGGTGACGATGTTGCGGTGCGTGCCCAGCGCGCCTTTCGGATTGCCGGTCGTGCCGCTGGTATAGAAAATCGTCGCATCGTCATCGGGCGCGATCTCGGCGGACGGAAACGCGATGTCAGACAGATTGGCCCAGGTTTTCGCGCCCCCGATCAGCTCCTCGAAATGGCCGAACTTGCCGTCCAGTTCGGCATCGGTGCGACTGACGAAAACACGCTCGAGCTTCGTCATATTGGGATAATGTTCGGCCAGCCGCCCATGCCTGCCGCCGTCGAGGAACAGGATTTTCGCGCCCGAGTCGTTGATGCCATATTCGAGCTCGCCGCCCGTCCACCAGGCGTTCAGCGGAACGATGATCGCGCCGATGCTGGTCGCGGCGAAGAAGATCACCGGCCATTCGGGCAGGTTGCGCATGGCAAGACCGACGCGGTCGCCCTTCCCCACCCCCATCTCGCGCAGTTTGGTCGCAAGATGCGCGACCGCGCGGTAGTTCGCTTCGTAGGTGACGCGTTCATCCTCATAGATGGTGAACAGCCGCGCCCCATGGCCGCGCGAGAGCTGGATCAGCGCCCCAAGCGAGGGCGGCGCATTCTTCCACACGCGCGTCGGCACGCCCCGAATGGTCGCCATATCCATTTCGAAACGCTGGCCGGGTGCGCACAGCATGTCCTGTATTTCAGCCAGGCTGAGCTTGGGCCAGGACGGGTCGAGTTCGATCAGGGGTTCGGTGGCCAAGGCGTCCTCTCTTCGCGGTCTTGAATGTTGGGTTTGCTCGGGCAACCCGTTTTCACGAACGTTAGTGTTGATTCAGGCAGCGCTCAAGGCAATAGATAATGCGCAGAAAAGATGATCGCGGCAAAACGCGATTCGAACCGGAGGTATGGAGGCCTGATGAAAATCGCACGCGCAGACAAGCATGGCTTTGACGCCAGTCGATTGGCGCGGATCGATGACTTCCTGAAAGAGCGCTATATCGACTCGGGCAAGCTGCCGAACGCGCAGTTGCTGATCGCGCGCGACGGCCAGCCGGTACATTTTTCACATCAGGGCGCCGCGCGCGAAGGCGGCAAGACGATCGACGAGGGCTCGCTGTTCCGCATCGCGTCGATGACCAAGCCGATCACGTCGATCGCATTCATGACGCTGGTCGAACAGGGCAAGGTCGCGGTCGATACGCCGGTCCATCACGTCCTTCCCGAATTCAAGGGCGTCGGCGTCTATGACGGCGGTGGCGGCGGCGTTCCCTTCGTCACCCGGCCGACCGCGCAGCCGATGCGGATGGTCGATCTGCTCCGCCACACCTCCGGCCTCACCTACAGTTTCCAGAACCGTTCGAACATCGACGCCGCGATGCGCGAGGGCAAGCTGGAGAATTGGCATGGCGGGCTGACGCTCGACGAATTCGTCGCCGCGGTCGCCAAGCTGCCGCTCGAATTCTCGCCGGGTGATGCATGGAATTATTCGGTATCGACCGACATTCTCGGCGCCGTCGTCCAGCGCGTCTCCGGTCAGCCATTCGACGCGTTTCTGGCCGAAAATATCTTTCGGCCGCTCGGCATGAACGACACCTTCTTCCAGGTGCCGGAAGGCAAGCTCGACCGATTGACCGACTGCTACACACTCGCGCCCGGCAAGGGGCGCGAGATGTACGATCGCGGCGAATCCTCGGCATGGTCGCGCAAGCCGAAGCTCGTCTCCGGCGGCGGCGGGCTCGTCTCGACGGCGCTCGACTATCACCGTTTCTGCACGATGTGCCTCAATGGTGGTGAACTCGACGGCGTCCGCATCGTTGGTCGCAAGACGATCGACCTGATGACGATGAACCATCTGCCGGGCGAATCGGACCTGTCGAGCATGTCCAAATCGCTGTTCAGCGAAGCCGCCAATGCCGGAACCGGGTTCGGCCTCGGCTTCGCGGTGACCGACGATGTCGCGAAATCGATGATCCCCGGATCGAAGGGCGAATATTATTGGGGCGGAATGTTTTCGACGGCGTTCTTCATCGACCCCGTCGAGCGGCTGCACATGGTCTTCATGACCCAGGTCAGCCCGTCGAACACCTACCCCATCCGCCGCGAACTGAAGACGCTGATCTATTCGGCGCTGACTTGAAATTTTTGCCCGTCATCCCGGACTTGGTCCGGGATCCAGAGCGGCGGGCGCAACACAGATCGGCTCTGCATTCCGGCGTTCGCCGGAATGACGGAGCAGCAAAGGAGAACAACACATGACATCCCCCATCCGCACCGAACGCCACGGCGACGTGCTCGTCATCATTTCGGACAATCCTCCCGTCAACGCGCTCGGCGCCGCGGTCCGCCAAGGCCTTGAGGCCGGGATCAAGGAAGCGCAGGGCGACAGCGCGGTGAAGGCGGTCGTCATCCGCTGCGACGGCAAGACCTTCTTCGCCGGCGCCGACATCACCGAATTTGGCAAGCCGATGCAGGAACCGGCCCTGCCCGTCCTCGTCGACATGATCGAAGCCTGCGACAAGCCCGTCGTTGCCGCGATCCACGGCACCGCGCTCGGTGGCGGCTGCGAGGTTGCGCTCGGCTGCCACTACCGCATCGCCGTCCCCTCGGCGAAGCTCGGCTTCCCCGAAGTGAAGCTCGGCCTGCTTCCCGGTGCCGGCGGCACGCAGCGCGCACCGCGCATCGCGGGCGTCCCGCTCGCGCTGGAAATGACCGCGAAGGGCAATCCGATCTCGGCCAAGAAGGCGAAGGACGCCGGGCTGGTCGACCGCCTCGCCGGTGAGGACAGCCTTGTCGAGGACGCTCTCGCCTTCGCAAACGAGATGATCGGCAAGACGCCACTGCCGCGCGCGAGCATGATGGACGCCAAGCCCGATCCGCAGGCGGTCGAAGAGTTCAAGAAGAAGAACGCCCGCCGCTTCCGCGGTTTCGACGCGCCCGCCGCCAACATCGCCTGCGTCGTCAAGGCGACCGAGGTACCGTTTGAAGAAGGCATCCAGTTCGAACGCCAGGAATTCATGAAGCTGATGATGGGCGTCCAGTCGGCGGCGCAGCGCCATATCTTCTTCGCCGAGCGCAAGGCGGCCAAGATCGACGACGTGCCCGATGACATCCAGAAGCGCGACATCAAGCGCGTCGGCGTCATCGGCGCCGGCACGATGGGCGGCGGCATCAGCATGAACTTCCTGTCGGCGGGCATTCCGGTGACCATCGTCGAGATGAACCAGGAAGCGCTCGATCGCGGCACGGGCGTCATGCGCAAGAATTACGAAAATACCGCTGCCAAGGGCCGGATCACGCAGGATCAGGTTGAGCAGGCGATGGGGCTACTCAATCCCACGCTCGACTTCGACGCGCTCGGCGAATGCGACCTCATCATCGAGGCGGTCTATGAGAATATGGACGTGAAGAAGGATATCTTCGGCCGGCTCGACAAGATCGCCAAGAAGGGCGCGATCCTCGCGTCGAATACCAGCTATCTCGACATCAACGAGATCGCCGCCAGCACCTCGCGGCCCGAGGATGTCCTGGGCATGCACTTCTTCTCGCCCGCAAACGTCATGAAGCTGCTCGAGGTCGTGCGCGGCGACAAGACCGCGAAGGACGTCCTGGCGACCGTCATGGCGCTCGCCAAGAAGATTCGGAAGGTCGCGGTCGTCGCCGGCGTCTGCCACGGCTTTATCGGCAACCGAATGCTGATGCCGCGTCAGGTCGAGGCGCAAAAGCTCCTCATGGAAGGCGCGACGCCTGAACAGATCGACAAGGTCCATGTCGAATTCGGCATGCCGATGGGGCCGTTCCAGATGTCCGACCTCGCCGGCGTCGATATCGGCTGGCACCGCGACGAGAGCCGCATCGAAAGCATCCGCGACGCGCTGTGCGCCGAGGGCCGCTGGGGCCAGAAGAAGAAGGCGGGCTTCTACGATTACGACGACAAGCGCAATCCGTCGCCGAGCCCGCGCGTTGCCGAGATCATCGAGGATTTCCGCAAAAAAACGGGCGCCGAACAGCATGAGGTGACCGAGCAGGAAATCGTAGAGCGCACGCTCTATCCGATGGTCAACGAGGGCGCGAAGATCCTCGAGGAAGGCAAGGCGCAGCGCGCGTCGGACATCGATGTCGTGTGGATCTACGGCTATGGCTGGCCGGTCTATCGCGGCGGCCCGATGTTCTGGGCGGACACGGTAGGGCTGAAGACCATCGTCGAGGGACTTGAAAAGCACGGCTTCGACGTCGCCCCGCTGCTGAAGCAGAAGGCCGAAAAGGGCGAACGGTTCAACTGATGCCCGACCGGACCGCCTTAGACGTCGCCCAGCAAATCCGCGCCGGCCAGTCAACGGCCGTCGCGGAGTGCGAGGCGGCGATCGCGCGGATCGAGGAGCGCGACGGCGACATCAACGCCGTCGTCATCCGCGATTTCGACCGCGCAAGGGCGCTGGCCGAGGCGGCCGACCGCCGCCTCGCCGCCGGCGACACGGCACCGCTGCTCGGCGTGCCGATGACGGTCAAGGAAAGCTATGACGTCGCCGGGCTCAAGACGAGCTGGGGCTTTGCCGAGCACCGCGACCACGTCGCGAAAAAGGATGCGGTCGCGGTCAAGCGCCTGAAACGCGCCGGCGCCGTCATTCTCGGCAAGACCAATATCCCCGTCGGTCTTGCCGATCTGCAATCGAACAATCCCAATTACGGCCGGACCAACAACCCGCACGATCACAGCCGGACCTGCGGCGGTTCGTCGGGCGGCGCGGCGGCCGCACTCGCAAGCGGAATGGTACCGCTCGAAATGGGCTCGGACATCGGCGGTTCGATCCGTGTGCCTGCGCATTTCTGCGGAGTTTGGGGCCACAAATCGACCTTCGGCATGCTGCCGACCGACGGCCATTTCTTCCCCGGGACGGATGGCGCACGAGCGGTGCTATCGGTGATCGGGCCGATGGCGCGCGATCCCGACGACCTGATCTGCGCGCTCGATATCGTCGGCGACCTGCCCCTCCCCCGCCCGGAACCGCGCGACACCGGCGACTGGCGTATCCTTGTCCTTGCCGACCACCCGAAAGCGGTGACCTCGGACGACACGAGAAAGATGCTCGACGACGTTGCGCACTCCTTCGAACGGCAAGGCGCGACCGTCGCCAGGTCGTCCGATCTCGTTCCCGATCTCGCGCAGCAGCACCGCGACTACATGCATATGCTGAACATCGCGATGACGCGCGGCCAGCCGGTCGGCGACCATCCCAAGCCGACGCTGATCGAATGGTTCGACCTCCAAGACCAGCAGGCGCGCAACCGTCGCCAGTGGAACGCGCTGTTCGAAAAATTCGACGCGGTGATCGCGCCTGTGCTCGGCACCAATGCCTTCCCGCACGACGACACCCCGCTCGCCGATCGCGTTCTGGCGATCGACGGCGAGGAAACGCCGTTCGGCGCGCAATTCGCCTTTCCCGGCCTCGCCACCTTCCCCGGCCTGCCCGCGACGAGCGTGCCGATCACGCGCGATGCCGACGGCCTGCCGATCGGCGCGCAGGTCATCACCGATACCTATCAGGACCATCAGGCGATCGCGGTCGCGCGCCTGGCGGCCTCCCTCATGAGGAGCTGATCATGTCCGACCTTGAAACCTTTCGCGCCGAAACGCGGGCCTGGCTCGAAGAAAACGTCCCCGCCTCGATGCGCGAACCCGTGCGCAGCGAAGCCGACGTCAACTGGGGCGGCCGCCGCGCCGACTATTCGAAGAACCCCGACCAGAAGCTCTACATGGAGCGCATGGCGACACGCGGCTGGACGGTGCCAGACTGGCCGAAGGAATATGGCGGCGGTGGCCTGAGCCCGGCCGAAACCAAGATACTTCGCGAGGAAATGCGGCGCATCAACGCCCGCAATCCGCTCAACAGCTTCGGCATCTCAATGCTTGGCCCGGCGCTCCTCAAATACGGCACCGAAGAGCAGAAGCTCGAACATCTGCCGAAGATCGCGCGCGGCGAAATCCGTTGGTGCCAAGGCTATTCGGAGCCCGGCGCCGGGTCCGACCTCGCCGGATTGCAGACCTGGGCCGAGGATGCGGGCGATCATTACATCGTCAACGGCCAGAAGGTCTGGACGAGCTATGCCGACAAGGCCGACTGGATTTTCTGCCTCGTCCGCACGTCGAAGGAATCGAAACAGGGCGGCATCAGCTTCGTGCTGTTCGACATGGAATCGGACGGCGTCTCGACCAAGCCGATCCTGCTCATCTCCGGCTATTCGCCGTTCTGCGAGACCTTTTTCGACGATGTGAAAGTACCCAAGGCAAACCGCATCCATGATGAGAACAAGGGTTGGGACGTCGCCAAATATCTGCTCGGCCACGAACGCGAGATGATCTCGGGCATGGGGCTTTCGACCAGCAGCGGCAATCCGCTGATCGACGGCGCGATCGCGACCGTCGGGCTCGATAAGGACGGTCGACTCGCCGACCCTATCCTGCGCGCCCAGCTTGCGCTGTTCGAGGTTCGCGCCAAGGCCTTCACGGCGATGTCGGAGCGCTTCATCGACGAGCTGAAGGCAGGCCGCGCGCATCCCGCGCAACCGAGCATGATGAAATATTACGGCACCGAACTGAACAAGAGCCGCAACGAACTGGCGATGGCCGCAGGCGGCTCCGACGCGCTCGACTGGGACAGCGAACAGTCGAACGGCGGCGCCGCCTCACGCGCATGGCTGCGGTCGAAGGGCAATTCGATTGAGGGCGGCACCAGCGAAATCCAGCTCAATATCATCGCCAAGCGGATATTGGAGTTGCCTTCAACCTAACGGTCGTTCCTGCGCAGGCAGGGACCCATGACTGTTTCCCGCAAAGGACCGACGCCAACAACAATCGCCACCGCCAAGTTCAGCCAAAGTGGCCCATGGCCGAAGCGATAGCCCCCCTGCCTCCGCAGGGGCGACGGAGAGAATGGAATGCCCCTCTACCTCAACGACGAACAGACGATGCTCGCCGACACCGCGAAGGATTTCGTCGCCGAACACGCGCCCGTAAAACACCTTCGCGAGCTTCGCGATGCTGGTGATTCCACCGGGTTCAGCCGCGATCTGTGGAAGCAATTCGCCGAAATGGGCTTTACCGGCATCCTGATCCCCGAAACCGATGGCGGGCTGGGACTGGGTAATGTGGAAGCGGGCGTGGTGCTCGAGGAGATCGGCCGCAACCTGTCGCCCTCCCCGTTCCTTTCGACAGCGGTCGCGGCGGTCGAGGCGCTGAAGCACTCGCCCCAGCGTGATCGCTGGTTTCCGGGCATCGTCTCAGGCGAAACCGTCGCCGCCATCGCCATCGACGAAAAGGCCAAACACGGCACCGGCATCGCGATGAAAGCGGAACGCTCGGGCAACGGATTCAGGCTGACGGGGAGCAAGCAATTCGTCACCCACGGTCATGTCGCCGACCTGGTTCTCGTCGCCGCGCGCACCGCCGGATCAGCCGACGACAAGGACGGCATCACTCTTTTCGCGGTCCCGAAGGATGCCGCCAACATGACCGCCGACCCGCGTCGGCTGGCCGATTCCAGCCTCGCCTCTCATCTGGCGTTTGACGGCGTGGAAGTCGATGCCGACGCAGTCATCGGTGAGGTCGACCAGGGTGCCGGCCCGCTTCGCGCTTTGCTGTCGGCCGGTCGCACGGGCGCATCGGCCGAAATGCTCGGCGTGGGCGGCGGCGCGATGGACATGACCTTCGACTATCTGAAGGAACGCAAGCAGTTCGGCGCCCATCTCGGCAGTTTTCAGGCGCTCCAGCACCGCGCAGCGCATCTCTATTCGGAAATGGAGGTGGCGCGCGCCGCCGTCCTTAAGGCGCAGCAACTGCTCGATGCCGGGTCGGAAGAAGCCGAAGGCGCGGTCTCGGTGGCCAAGGCGATGACCGGCCTCGCCACCACGCTGGCGGTGCAGGAAGGCGTGCAGATGCACGGCGGCATCGGCATGACCGACGAATATGACATCGGTTTCTATATGAAGCGCGCGCGCGTACTTGCCGAAATGTTCGGCGATGCCAATTATCACGCCGACCAACTCGCCCGCGCAGCAGGATATTGATGGAAGACACAAACTCGAGACCCGCCACCCCCGAAGCGCTCACCAAACAGCTCGTCGAGCTGCTCGATGTCGAGGAGGTCGATACCGACCTCTATCGCGGAGCTCGCCAGCCGGGCGGCGTCGGCCGCGTGTTCGGCGGACAGGTGATCGCGCAGGCGCTCCAGGCCGCGCAGCGCTCGACCGACGAGCATGGCAAGGTCGCGCACTCTCTCCACGCCTACTTCATGCGGCCGGGCAACGAAGACTATCCGATCATCTACCGCGTCGTTCGCGACTTCGAAGGGCGCAGCTTCGCGACGCGCCGCGTGATCGCGATGCAGCGCGGCAAGCCGATCCTCAATATGGCCGCATCGTTTCAGGCACCCGAAGACGGGCTGCACCATCAGGATGCGATGCCCGATGTTCCGGGCCCGGACGACCTGCGGTCCGAAAGCGAATTGCGCGCGGAAATAGAGGATCAGGTGCCGGAAAAGATGCGCGCCTTCTTCCTGCGCCCGAGGCCGATCGAGATTCGCCCGGTAAACCCGCGCAACTGGTTCTCTCCGAAAAAGGGGCCGCCGGTTCAGCATAGCTGGTTCCGCGTCTCCTCGGCGCTACCCGACGACGCCGCGATGCACCGCGCGATGCTCGCCTATGCCTCCGACATGTCGCTGCTCGGCACGGCCATGATCCCGCACGGGGTCAACTGGATGACCAACAGGATGCAGAATGCCAGCCTGGACCACGCATTATGGCTTCACGAACCGTTCCGCGCCGACGAATGGCTGCTATACGCCTGCGACAGCCCATGGTCGGGCCATGCCCGCGGTTTCAACCGCGGCCGCATCTTTTCGCAAGACGGAAAGCTGGTTGCGGACGTTGCGCAAGAAGGGCTAATCCGCCTTCGCGAATAGCGCTGTTTGGCGTTCGTGTTTGCCTCGACCCAACCCAAGCCGAGGTTCGCTAAACCGCGGTCTTGCCATATTCCTGCCGCGTGACCGGATGACTGGACGAAAGCCCGCCATCGACCGCGATAGCCTGTCCATTGACATAGCTCGCCGCGTCCGATGCGAGGAACGCTACCACCTCGGCCAGTTCCTCCGGCTGCCCGGCGCGGCGCAGGGGATTGAGCCTCCCCACCCGATCCATTTTTCCGGCATCGCGCGCATAGTCGAACGTTGGCTTGGTCATGCCGGTTTCGGTCAGCCCCGGGCAAACCGCGTTCACCCGAACGTTCGATCCCGAAAGCTGTTGCGCGGCGACCTGCGCCAGGTTGATGACGCCGGCCTTCGACGCCGAATAGGCCGGCGATCCCGCACCGGAACGGATGCCGGCGACACTCGCCGTCAGCACGATCGCACCGCCGCCGCGCTCGACTATCTTCGGTGCGGCGTGCTTGATCGCGAGAAACGGGCCGACCAGATTGACCCTCAGGACTTCGGTCAGCAGCTCGACGGACGTATCGAGGATATTCGCCAGCCCGCCGGAAATGCCGGCATTGGCGAACATGATATCGATGCCGCCGAATTTCTCGACGGCGAGCGCCACCGTCCGTTCGACATCGCTTTCGACACCCGCGTCGATCTGGGTGGCTACCGCCTTGCCACCGGCCGCCGTGACAATATCCGCCGTTTCCGCCGCGCCCTCGGTCTTGTCGGCGCAGATGACCCGGCCGCCCTCCGCCGCGAAGAGTTTCGCCGCAGCACGCCCGATCCCCGATCCGGCGCCCGTGACGATGATCGACTTTCCTTCGAAACGCATCATCGGCCCCTTCCTCAGATCGTCGCGCCGCCATCGACGACGACAGCTTGTCCGGTCATGTAGCTGCTCGCCGGCGAAGCGAGGAACACGACCGCGCCCGCAATCTCTTCGGGCTGGCCGATCCGGCGCATGGGCAGCGTCTTGTTCACCGCCTTTTCGCGCTCGGGGTCTTCCCACAAAGCACGGGCGAAGTCGGTCTTGATGAGCCCCGGCGCGATGCAGTTCACGCGGACATTATCCTTGCCATATTCGACGGCATAGTTGCGCGCGAGCTGGAAGTCCGCCGCCTTGGAAACATTATACGCTCCGATCACCGGTGAACCGCGAAGCCCGCCGATCGAGGAAACGATGATGATCGATCCATCGCCGCGCTCGCGCATTTCGGGGGCGACCATCTGGATCAGCCAGTGGTTGGACACGATGTTGTTGTCGAGGATCTTGCGGAATTGCTCGTCCTCGATTCCCGCCATCGGTCCGTAATAGGGGTTCGATGCGGCATTGCAGACGAGGATGTCGACCTGCCCCCATTCGCGCCGCGCCGTGTCGACGAGATTCTGAAGCGCCGCCTTGTCGGAAATATTGGCCGCCACCGCGATCGCGCTGCCCTCGCCGCACCGAGCGTTGATTTCGGCGGCTGCCTCGTCGCAGGCCTCCTGCTTGCGGCTCGAAATCACGACCTTCGCGCCCTGTTCGGCAAGCGCCATCGCCGACGCCTTGCCGATGCCGCGCGACGATCCGGTGATGATGGCAACCTTGCCGCCTAAATCGAACAGTCCCATTCACGCTCTCCCGTCGTTTTTTTCAGCCTGCTCCGGCCTTTTTCGCAAACTCCCACGCGGCCTCGGCAAGCCCCGGCACACGCGCCGCGGTCGCCTCCGCCTTGGCGTTCGAGGCATTGCCGTCGAGCCAGCGCTTCTTGATCCCCTGAACGATCCCCATCAGGCGAAACAGATTGTACGAAAAATACCAGTTGAGATCGGGCACACCGTCACGCCCGGTCTTTTCGCAATAGCGTTCGGTGACCGCTTCCAGCGTCGGAATGCCGGTCTCCGGCCCGGTACGGCCCATCACGCCCGAACGCCCCTCCGGCTCGGTCACCCAGTTCATTGCGAAATACGCGAAATCGGCCAGCGGATCGCCCAGCGTCGACAATTCCCAATCGAGCACCGCCAGAATCCGTGGCTCCTGCGCGGCGAAGATCATGTTGTCGATGCGGTAATCGCCGTGGACGATCGAAGTGCGGTCCTGCTTCGGAACCGTGCGGGGCAGGAACTCGATCAGCTTTTCAGCAGCCTCGATATCGTCGGTCTGGCTGGCACGATATTGCTTCGTCCAGCGACCTACCTGGCGCTCGAAATAGTTGCCCGGCTTGCCATAGCTGCCCAGCCCGACCGCTTCGTAGTCGATGGCGTGCAAATCGGCGAGCGTATCGACCATCGCATGATAATGCGCGGTCCGCTCGGGCGGAGTCAGGTCGGGCAGCGTCCCGTCCCACAGCGTCCGCCCCTCGACCATCTCCATGATGTAAAAGGGCGCGCCGATAATGGTGTCGTCCTCGCACAGGCCATAGGGTCGCGCGACCGGAAAGCCTGTCGGATGGAGCGCGTCGATCAGACGATATTCGCGGTCGACGGCATGCGCTGACGGAAGGATCGGCCCGAACGGCTTGCGCCGCAGGACATAGGCGCCGCTCGCCGCATCGATGCGATAGGTCGGGTTGCTCTGTCCGCCCGCAAACTTTTCATAGGTCAGCGGCCCTTCGAACCCCGCGACATGCTCGCGCATCCAGTCGGTGAGTTTTTCCGCATCCAGATCCTGCACCGTCTCGCTCACGAGAAGTCGATCACGGAGCGCACCGTGCTCCCCTCGCGCAGCTTGTCGAAGGCGCTGTTGATGTCTTCGAGCCGGATCGTTTCGGCGACCATCGTGTCGAGGTCGAGCTTCCCGTCGAGATACATCTGCACCAGTCGCGGCATGTCGGTCGGGAATTGCGTCGATCCCAGCAGCGAGCCCTGCATCTTCTTGCCCGTCAGAAAGGTCGGCCCGGGAATGCTCACGCTGTTACCCGGCGCGATCATGCCGAGGATCGTTGCCGTGCCCCCGCGCCGCAGGATATTCCACGCGAGTTCGGCCGTATTGGGGCGCCCGACCGCCTCGATGGCGTAATGCACGCCGCCTTCGGTCAGGCCCAGCACCTGCTTGACCAGATCATCGGCGGCGGCATCGAAGCTGTGCGTCGCGCCCATCTTCTCGGCAAGCGCGCGCTTCTCGGGCACCGGATCGATCGCGATGATCTGTCCCGCACCGGCAATCTTCGCGGCGTTGATCGCCGACAGGCCGATCCCGCCCGCCCCGATCACCGCGACGCTTTCGCCCGGCTTCACCTTGCTGTCGTTGAACACCGACCCCGCTCCGGTGATGACCGCGCAGCCGAGCAGCGCCGCCCGGTCGAGCGGCATCTCCTTCGAAATCGCGACGCACGCGTTTTCGTGGACCAGCATCATCTCGGAAAAGGCCGAGAGGTTCAGGAACTGCGCGACGGGCGTGCCATCGGCAAGCGCGATGCGCGGTTCGGCCTCCTTGGGCCTGCGCGTGGACGGATTGACGCACAGCGAAGGCCGCCCGGTTACGCACATCTCGCAACTGCCGCAGAACACCGTGAAAAAGGTGATGACATGATCGCCGACCTTCAGATTGGCGACATCGCTGCCCACCGCTTCGACCACACCCGCCGCCTCATGGCCCGGGACGGTCGGGACCGGATGCGGAAACGCGCCATCGACGAAATGCAGGTCCGACCGACACACGCCGCAGGCAACGGTGCGGATCAGCACCTCGCGCGGCGCGGGATCGGACAGCCGGATATCCTCGATCGTCAGCGGCTGCTTGGCCTCGTGCAATATGGCTGCCTTCAACGCTTCTCTCTCCTCTCGTCGGCCCTGCGCAGGCAGGGGCCTGTCGCTTTCCGTCGTGTCCCCCTCGCCAGCGTCATGGACTCCCGCTTCCGCAGGAGCGATGGATCAGCGCGACGCCGCCATCTGTCCGCTATCCGGCCGATCCGCCTTGAACTCCGCGTATTTGCCGAACTCGGAACGCGCGATCGCGCGGTTATGGACCTCGTCGGGACCATCGGCAAAGCGCAGCGTCCGCATGCTCGCCCAGGCGCTCGCCAGTCCGAAATCACCCGACACGCCGGCGCCGCCATGCGCCTGGATCGCATCGTCGAGAATCTGCAGCGCCATCATCGGCGCCTGCACCTTGATCATCGCGATCTCGTCCTTGGCCGCCTTGTTGCCGGCCTTGTCCATCATGTCGGCGGCCTTGAGGCAGAGCAGCCGCGTCATCTCTATATCGATGCGCGCGCGGGCGATGCGCTGTTCCCATACCGAATGATCGGAAATGCGCTTTCCGAACGCGATACGCGACACCAGTCGCTTCGCCATCGCCTCGATCGCGGTCTCGGCCACGCCGATCGTCCGCATGCAGTGATGGATCCGCCCCGGGCCGAGCCGCCCCTGCGCGATTTCAAAACCGCGCCCCTCGCCAAGGATAACATTTTCCACCGGCACGCGGACATCCTTCAGCACCACCTCGCCGTGACCGTGCGGCGCGTGGTCATAGCCATAGACGCTCAGCATCCGTTCGATCGTCACCCCCGGGGTGCCGAGCGGAACCAGGATCTGCGATTGCTGGGCGTGGCGCGCGGCGTCGGGATTGGTCTTGCCCATCACGATCGCGATCTTGCAACGCGGATCGCCGGTACCGCTCGACCACCATTTGCGCCCGTTGATGACATAATGGTCGCCATCGCGGACCATCGACGTTTCGATATTGGTCGCATCCGACGAAGCCACGGCGGGCTCGGTCATCAGGAAGGCGGAACGGATTTCGCCTTCCATCAGCGGCTTGAGCCAACGGTCCTTCTGGTCGCGCGTGCCATAGCGGTGGAGCACCTCCATGTTGCCGGTGTCGGGCGCCGAACAGTTGAAGCATTCGCTCGCCCAGCCGATCTTGCCCATCTCCTCGGCGCACAGCGCATATTCGAGGTTGGTGAGTTGTTCGCCTTCAAACTCGAAGCTGTCGTCGACATGCTGCTGGCCCGAATGCGGCGGCATGAAGAGGTTCCACAGCCCCTCCTGCTTGGCGATCGCCTTCACCTCTTCGACGACGGGCACGACCTGCCAGCGATCGCCCTCGCGCACCTGCGCCAAATATTCCTTCTGGCGCGGTCGGACATGCTTGTCGATAAAGGCCTTCACCCGGTCCCGAAAATAGGTTTCGCGCTCGGTAAGGGTAAAGTCCATCGCCACTCTCCATCGCTGACCGTTATCGGCCGTTTGCCCATCGCTTAAACCGTACCCGTTTTTCGGTAAAGCCATATCGGGCATCTTTTTGCGTCGCGGCGACGGAGCGAAACCCTAGCGCTTCGCGATATGCAAAAAATGCTGTCGCTTCGAACCCGATTTGCTAAACAGGTGGAATGAGTGGAGCGGATGCTGCCGCGGGGGCGGCGGAAAAGGGGACGAAGCGTTTTCAGGCGAAGCGGGATTCGATCCTCGCCGCAGCCGCGGACGCGATCAACGAGCAGAGCGCGAAGGGCATGACCTTCGCCGACGTCGCACGGCGCGTCGGGCTCAACACCACGAGCGTTACCTATTATTTCAAACGCAAGGAAGACCTTGCGGCGGCGTGTTTCGACTACACGCTCAACTATCTTCAGGCGATGCTCGACGAGGCGATGGAGGAACCCACGCCCGAGGCGCGCGTCGACAAGCTGCTGTCGATCAACATCGCGCGGCTCGCCCGCATCGAACGCGGCGACGAAACCGCCTATGCCGTGCTGTCCGACCTTCGCGCCATGGAGGGCGAGGTCAAGATCGAGCTGCTGCGCAAATGGCAGAAGGTCTTCCGCTCGACCCGCCAGCTATGGGGTGAGGAAAAGTCCCGCGAGCACAAGGATCTGCTCGGCGCGAGGGCACACGTCCTGCTGGAAAACATCTTCTGGCTTGCGGCATGGCTCGATCGCTACTCGCTCGACCAATATGACCGGGTCGAGGCGCGGCTTATGGAGGTATTTCGCTACGGCGTCGCGGTCGACGGCGCACGGTGGCAGCCCCGGCTGCTCGATGTCGCCTATAAAGAGCCGGAACCGGGCCGCGAATCGTTTCTCGTCGCGGCGACGCGCCTCATCAACGAACTCGGTTATCGCGGCGCGTCGGTGCAGAAGATCGCGTCCGAACTAAACGTTACCAAGGGCAGCTTCTACCATCATCTCGATGCCAAGGACGATCTGGTAATCGAATGCTACAAGCGCAGCTTCGACACGATTACCGAAGCGCAGCGAGAGGCCGACGCCGGCGGCGGAACGCACTGGCAGCGCCTGTCGAGCATGATCGCGACGCTGCTTGACGTACAGTTTTCCGAACACGGACCACTGCTGCGCACGACCGCGCTTTCGGGGCTTCCGCCGCGCGCGCGACAGGTGATGATCGACCGTTCGAACCGCATCGCGCGCCGCTTTGCCGGAACGATCAGCGACGGCATCGCCGAACAGTCAATCCGTCCGGTCGATCCGCTGATTGCATCACAGGCGCTGATGGCCGCGCAGAACGCTGCATTCGACCTGCGCAAATGGGCGTCGACCATGCCGAGGGAGCGCGCAATCGCCTATTACGGATCGACGATCGCCTTCGGAATGTTCGACGACCGCATTCTCGATTTCTGATGGGATCAGCGGACAGCCGTTCCGGCGTGGCGCTTGAGCAGCGTGGCAGCGCGCCAGTAGTGGAAGATCGCCCAGGGCGTAACCGCCGCGAAGATCAGCATGGCATAGCGCAGCGAATCCTCGCCCATCTGTGGCCGTAGCGCATCGCTGATGATGCCGACCAGCGTCGGCCCGAGGCCGAGGCCGATCAGATTGATGACGAGCAGCGTGATCGCCGCCCACAATGCGCGCAGCCGGACCGGCGCCAGCCCCTGGATCAGCGCGAAGGTGGGGCCGAGATAGCTATTGGCGAGCAACACCGAGGCGAAATAGCTGGCAACCGCGATCACAGGATCGCCGATCAGGTAGAATCCGGCGAGAAAGGGCAGCGCCAGCAGCTTCAACACCGCGACCATCGAACTCTGTGCATGAAGCCCGCGCGTGCGCGCCAACCGGTCGGCCAGCTTGCCGCCGCCCACCGCAGAAATGGTTCCGCAGATTCCGCCGATAGGCGCGACATATAACGCAATCTGCAACACCGTGATGTCGAGCGAGCGCTGCATGAAGCTCGGCCCCCAGGCGGTGAGCCCATAACCGATCATCGATGTCAGGGTGACGCCGATCACCAGATGCACCGCAGGCGCATTTCGCCCGAGCGATGCGAAGCCCGCGAGCAGGCCCGGCATCGTATCCTGATCATTCTCGACCACGCGGTCGGGGTCCGAAAGCCCGCGTCGCGGCTCGATCACGAAAAAATACACCGCCAACGCCAGGATAAGCCCGGGCACGCCAACGGCGAACATCGCCGCACGCCAGCCATAGAAACTGGCGACCGTTCCGCCGACGATCGTCCCGATCGACGCGCCCAGCACGACGCCGAGCGAATATATCCCCATCGCACCCGCTCGTTTTTCGGGCGGATAGAGGTCGGCGATGATCGAATGGCTGGGCGGCGACGATCCCGCCTCGCCGACCCCCACGCCGATCCGCGCGGCGAGCAGATGTCCGAAATTGAGCGCAAGTCCACCCGCCGCGGTCATCGCGCTCCAGATCGCCAGCGCGGCAGTGATGATGTTCTTGCGATTGAAACGGTCGGCAAGCCGCGCGACCGGGATGCCGAGCGTCGCGTAAAACAGCGCGAAGGCGAAGCCCGCGAGAATGCCGAGCTGCGTATCGCTCAGCTGAAGATCGTGTTTTATCAGCTCCTGCAGGATCGCCAGGATCTGACGGTCCATATAGCTGAAGAAATAGGTGAGCGTCAGCAGCGCGAGCGTCAGTCCGCGCCGCCGCATCGCGAGCGCATCGCGATCGGCCGCCCCGGCCATATGCTGGTCAGCAGGCCCGGCGTTCCCGTGCCGGGCGGACGACCGATTATCGGCCGCCCGCCCCGCCAGGGTCAGAACTTGCCCCGCAGCGTGATACCGTAGGTCCGCGGTTCGGCAAGGAAGGCCGAATAGGTCTGTTGCGGCGCTATGAAGGACGTGTTGAACGCGACCTGCGTATATTGGGTGTTGGTCAGGTTCTGCGCCCAACCCTCGATCGCCCAGCGCTGGTCAGGCCCGCGAATACCGATACGCGCGTTCACAAGGACATATCCGTCCTGTTCCTTGCCGTAGAGCAGATCGGAACCGGTGTTGTAATCGCTCGTCATCCGGGCGTTGACGTAGAACAGCCCGGACAGACCCGAATTGCCAAGCGGCGGGGTGTAGGACATCGACGCCGTGCCCGTAATCTCCGGCGCGTTCGACAGATTGTCGCCGGGCAGCAGGCGCAGCGCCGGATCGAGCGGCGTACCGTTGTCGTTGCCGATCAGATTGTGACGATACCGCGTGTCGGCATAGGTGATCGCCATCGTCATGTTGAGATAGCGAACCGGATCGAGCGACGTCTGGAGTTCGACACCCTGCGCGATCACACCGGCCTGCACATTGTCGGGCGAACACGCCCCGGTAGTCCCGCTGGCGTCCATGTCGGCACCGTTCAGATCGCTCGAGCAGGAATTGATGTTCTGCACGAGGAAGACCGAACCGTTGAACGTGTTGAGCTGGAAATTCTTGAACTCCTGACGGTACGCAGCGATGCTTGCCGAGAATTTCCGCGTGGCGTATTTCGCGCCGATCTCGAACGCGTTGACTGTTTCCGCGCCGAACTGAAGATTCGCGGTGCTACCCGCCGCGATCGGTCCGACCAGGATGCCGACCGGGCTGGTTCCGGTCAGGGCCGAACGGTCGAGGTTGAAACCGCCTGCCTTATATCCGTGCGAATAGCTGGCGTAGACCATCAAATCGTCGATCGGCTTGTAGGAGACGATCGCGGTGCCGGTAAACTCGTCGTCGCTGCGCTTGTCGTTCAACGTGACGCCGTTGAGTTCGGCGGTGGAATTGCCTTGGCATGACAGGGTGATGATCCCTGCAGCCAGCGCCGACGCCCCCGTGGCGAGCAGCGGCGACAGCAAGGCCCGGTTGGCGGGGCAGATCGTGTTGTCGTTCTGAAACGCGGCGTCAAACTTCTTCGTCTCGTGGGTGTAGCGAAGGCCGAGCGTCACATCGAGCTTGTCAGTGACGTGAATGATATTGTGCGTGAACCCGGCGAAGCTCTCACTCTTCTGGTTATAGACGTCGACAACACTGCCCATGTCGTTGAGCTGCGCCAGATTGTCGAGCCCGGCGACGATCAGCGCTCCCGCGCCGCCCAGTGGCGTGAGCCCGCTATTCAGCGCGGCTCGCGTTCCGCTGCCCAGACAACCTGTGTTCCCGGGATTAACAGCCGAATCACCGAAGCCAGCAGCCGCAAGGCCGAGCGTCACCCGGCAGGGCGCAAAGGCACCATATTGCGACCCAAAGCGCAGATTGTCGCGAACCTGCAGATCCTCATTGGCGTAGAAGGCGCCGACCAGCCAGTCGAGCTTGTTGTCGAGCAGCGACCCGTTGAAGCGCACTTCCTGCGTGAAGGTCTTGAACGCGCGCGCACCGGCATTTTCGTTCGGCGCGCGGTAGAGAATATCGACGCCGGTATAGTCGGTATCCGAACCCTGATAGTTCGAATATTCGCGGTAACCGGTGATCGACGTCATCTTGATGTCGCTGAACTGGTAATCGGCCTGCAACGAAACGCCGTAATCCTCGGTCTGTCCCTCATAGGAGCGTCCCGGGCTCAGATAGAGCGTGCGGTCGAACGTACTCTGGTTGAGTGCGCGCGGGTCCTGTCCCAGCGCGAGCAGGACCGGAATGATCGGATTCTGCGTGCTGGTAAGCGCAGGCGCGCCCGGCAGCGGCCGCGCATAGGAATCGAGACCGGGGCTGACGCGCGCGAGCGGCGCGAATTCGGGCTGTACGAAGGTCGCCGCGCAGCACGCCTCGTTCTTTTTCGAATAGTCGCCGATCAGGCGCAGGCTGAGGTCCGAATTGGGCTCGTAGAGCAACTGCCCGCGGACGAGATAGCGATCCTTGTTGTTGATCCGCGTATCGTTGACCGCATCGTAATAAAAACCGTCGCGCTTCACATAAACGCCGTCCACACGCGCCGCGAGCGTCTGGCCGAGCGGGGCATTCACACCGCCTTCGACGCGGATGTGATCGTAATTGCCGTAGGTGAAGGCGCCATAGCCCGAAAATTTGAACTCGGGCGGCGCGGTATAGATGCTGATAAGGCCGGCCGAAGAGTTGCGCCCGCCCAGCGTTCCCTGCGGACCGCGCAGAATCTCGACGCGCTCGATCGGCCCGAGCTCGCCAAGCGCGTTGCCGCTGCGCGAGCGATAAACACCGTCGATGAACACCGCGACGGAGCTTTCCAGCCCGGGATTGTCCCCCACGGTGCCGATGCCGCGGATACGCGCCGAACCGTTCGCCTCGTTACCGGTCGAGGACACCAGCAGCGACGGAGCGACCTGGTTCAGCTCGCGAATGTCGCTCGTGCCCGACTTTTCGAGCGTGGCGGAGGAAACCGCCGAAATGGCGACGGGAACGTCGGCGAGCACCTGGGCGCGACCCTGTGCCGTGACGACGATTTCATCATTTGCCTGAACATCGGCCTCGGTCGTGGCCGGGCTCGCTTCCGGGGCGGGCGTTTGCGTCTGCTGCCCCGCGGGCTCCGCGGCCTTTTCCGCCGCATGCGCCGGCATCGCCAGCGAAAGACCCAGTACCGGAGCGGCGCAAGCCGCGAGAAGGTGGCGCTTCGTCATATGTCATCCTCCCTGGCGGCTGCACTTATTAGTCTGCATACCGCATCATCGAATAAGACCAGATTTCGATTTTTCGTCAAGTCGGCACATTCTCCATTATGCCGCTTTTTTAGCTGCGTTGCCTTTATGCCATAGTGGCAATCGGCACCCGGAAACCACTCCGTCCAAACTGAAACCGGATTTTCGAAAGCTGCTCGCTTACGCCAGCGTCGCCGCCGGCGCCCGCGATCAGTATCCGCTCAGCCGCGCGAAACGCTCGCGGTGCCAGGCCGCATTGCCCCATATAGTCTCAAGCACCTGCGCACGCTTTATGTAAAAGCCCGCATCATGCTCGTCGGTCATGCCGATGCCGCCATGGAGCTGGATCATCTCGCGGCTGACGAGATGCAGCGTATCGCCCGCCACCGCCTTTGCCAGGCTGACCGACTGTGCGACGTCCGGCCGATCGGCATCGATCGCCTCGAGCGCACCCTCGACCGCCGAGCGCATCATCTCCAGCTCGGTGAACATCTTCGCCATGCGGTGCTGCAGCGCCTGAAAGGTCGATAGTTTCTGGCCGAATTGAACGCGCGTCTTGAGATAGTCGTTGGTCTGCTCGAACGCGCTTTCCGCCATCCCGAGCATTTCGGCGCAGGTGGCCGCCGCCGCGCGGTCGCACACCTTTTGCAGCAGATCATCGCCCCCGTTCGCGAGCTTGTCAGCGGGCGCGCCGTCGAAGGCCACCTGCGCATGGCTGCGCGAATCGGCCATTTTTCGCGTCGCGCGTGCCACACCGGCATCGCCCTCAACGAGATACAGCCCATCCGACGCGGCAACCACGAACAGCTGCGCGCTATCGCCCTCGGCGACGAACTCCTTGGTGCCCGACAGCTTGCCGCCCGAAACGCTCGCCTCGATACGAACGGGATCGAAATTCGGCCCCTCATCGACGGCAACGGTCGCCACGACCTCTCCCGCCGCGATCTTCGGCAACCATTTCGCCTTCTGCTCATCCGAGCCGCCAAGGATGATCGCAGCGGTCGCCGCCGCGGTCGCGCCCAGCGGCGTCGCAACCAGCGTCCGCCCGAGCTGTTCGAGAACCGAGCCGAGCGCCAGATATCCCATGCCCGCACCGCCATGTTCCTCTGGCACCAGGATGCCGGCCCAGCCCATCTGCGCCTGTTCGGACCATGCCGCCGGGTCATATCCTTCGACCGGCGCAGCCGCGCGCATCTTGCGGAACGCGGTCACGGGCGATTCATTGTCCGCCCATTCGCGCGCCATATCGCGCAGCATCGTTTGTTCTTCGGTCAATACGGCCATTATTCCCTCTCCGGACCGATCGTCATGCCGGCGAAAGCCGGCATCTCCCGCCACATTCCCTGCGGCCGGCGACCCCGGCTTTCGCCGGGTGACGAAATTACTGGTGATCGAGCATCCCGAGGATGCGTTTCGCAATGATGTTGTTCTGGATCTCGGTCGACCCGCCATAAATCGACACCGCCTTGCCCCACAGCCAGGTGCGCGTCTGCGCCAGTTCTTCCTCGCTGAAGCCCTCGCCTTCCCAGCCGAGGCCGGCCATGCCCATGATCTCCATGCCCAGCTCGGCACGGTTCTGGGTGATGCGCGCACCCACATTCTTCATGATCGACGACGCCGCCGACGGCCCCTGATTGGCCTTCGCCTCCAGCGCCGCCCTCCGCATCGTCAGCATGAAGGCGCGCGTGTCCATCTCGTGCCGTACGATCCGCATCCGCAGATCGGGGTCGGCGATACGACCCTCGGCATCCTCTCCGCGATATTGCTTGGCGAGCTTGCTCAGCGGCGTTCCGCCGAGCAGCCGGCTTGCCGACCCTCCACCCGACAAGCTGGTCCGCTCATGCTGAAGAAGCCTTTTGCCGATCGTCCAGCCCTGCCCTTCCTCACCGACACGGTCCTTCTTGGGGACCTTCACATCGTTGAAGAAAGTCTCGCAAAAGGGCGATTGGCCGGAGATCAGGCGGATCGGCCGCACCTCCACGCCCGGATCGTTCATATCGATCAGGACGAAGGTGATGCCCTCATGCTTCTTGGTCTTGTCAGTGCGCACCAGCGCGAAACACTTGTCGGCCCATTGCCCACCACTGGTCCAGGTCTTCTGCCCGTTGACGACATAATAGTCGCCCTTGTCCTCGGCGAAGGTCTGAAGGCTCGCAAGGTCCGATCCCGCGCCCGGTTCCGAATAGCCCTGGCACCAGCGCACTTCGCCCTTGGCAATCGCCGGAATGTGCTCGTGCTTCTGCTCTTCGGTGCCATATTCGAGCAGCGTCGGCCCGAACATCATCACGCCCATGCCGCCGATCGGATTCCACGCCCCGATCCGGCCCATTTCCTCCTGCAGCACGCGCGCCTCGGCCCGGCTCAGGCCGCCGCCGCCATATTCCTTCGGCCAGGTCGGAACACCCCAGCCCTTTTCGCCCATCGCCTTTTTCCACGCGACCTCGTCGGCGGTCGGCTCCGAGCCGCCCTCTACCGCCGACATGGCGTTGTCCTTGCCTTTCAGCGACGACGGAAAATTTTTGGCCAGCCATTCCCGCGCCTCAACGCGGAACGCGTCGAGCGGATCGGCGAGCGTCTCTGTATCGGGTGCGGTGGCCATGCCTCTCTCCTGAATTCGGGCGCGTCGGACTGCGCACATCATTTGATTTGAAGATGCGGTATGGCGAAACGCGCGTCAAGCCGGTTCAGCGTTCGTGAAAGACATGCTTGCAGCATATCGGCTGCGCCCCCAAGTGCACGCCAGCAGCAACAAGGGCACAGCGCGCATGATCGATCTGCATTACTGGCCGACGCCGAATGGCCATAAAATCACGATGTTCCTCGAAGAGGCCGGGCTCGACTACGCAATCCAGCCGGTGAATATCGGCGCGGGCGACCAGTTCGCCCCCGACTTCCTGAAGATCGCGCCGAACAACCGGATGCCGGCTATCGTCGATCATGACCCCGCCGGCGGCGGCGAACCGGTCGCGATCTTCGAATCGGGCGCCATCCTCATGTATCTGGCGGAAAAGACGGGACGTTTTCTGCCCACCGATACGCGCGAACGCTATCAGGTCATCCAATGGCTAATGTGGCAGATGGGCGGCCTTGGGCCGATGCTTGGCCAGAACCACCATTTCAATCGCTACGCGCCTGACAAGATACCTTATGCCATTGATCGGTACGTCAACGAAACGAACCGGCTCTACGGTGTCCTCGACCGCCGGCTGGAGGGTCGCGATTTCATCGCCGACACCTATTCCATCGCGGACATGGCCTGTTATCCGTGGATCGTGCCCTATGAAGCACAGGGCCAGGACCTGAACGACTTCCCCAACATCAAGCGCTGGTTCGAGGCGATCCGCGACCGTCCGGCGACCGTCGCGGCTTACGCCAAGGGAGAGGACGTCCGCCCGTCGAGTCAGAGCGAGATGACCGACGAGCAGAAGAAGGTGCTGTTCGGGCAGACGTCGAAGTCGGGACGCTGAGCTTCACCAAACCGTCACTCTGAACCCGTTTCAGCGTCCATTGTGCCAGATGATCCGGCGGCCGAGACGGCAATGTGAACGCTGAAACAAGTTCAGTACGACGGACTAGACGTCGCGCCCCGGCCGTCGCGACAGACCGACATCGAGGTGCATGCCGGCATCGAGCAACATCACCTCGCCCGTGACCACATGCGAGGCTGGGTCGAGCAGCATCTCGATCGGGCCGGCAATATCCTCGGCCATCGCCGCCATGTGCATCGGCGTACTGGCGGCGATGCGCTCGTTGAGCCGGGCAAAACCTTCCGCACCCAGTCGCTCCTCGAACCAACCAGTCCCGACATAGCCGGGCGCCACCGCGTTCATGCGGATCTCGGGCGCCAGAACGCGTGCCAGGCTCTTGGTCATGGTAATCAGCGCCCCCTTCGATGCGGCATAGGCGACCGACGATCCGATCCCGAAAACGCCCGCGACCGAGGCGACATTGACGACCGCACTCGCCGGCCCCTGCCTGAGCGCGGGCGCACAGGCGCGGATCATCTGAAACGCCGCAACGACGTTGAGCTGGTAAATGTCGTGAAAGTCCTTGCCCGACAGCGCGTCCATATCCTCATGGTCGGCGAATTTGGTGCGCCCTGCGTTGTTGACGAGATAGTCGAGCCGCCCGAACGCGTCGGTCGCCGCGCCGGCAAGTGCGCGGCACTGCGCATCTTCGGCGATGTCCGCCTGCACCGCGATCGCATCGTTCCCGACTTCTTCGGCGAGTGCCTCCGCCGCGTCCCGGCTATGCGCATAGTTGATAACGCAGCGCACACCCCGCACCGCCAATCGCCGAACCACCGCTGCGCCGATTCCGGTCCCACCGCCGGTAACGACCGCAACCTTGCCCTCCATCGCCTCGTCCATGTCCTTCTCCGTCATTTTCGAAAATCGCGTATGGCATTTCGCGCTGCGCTCGCCTAGCCAAGGGCGCGAAATGCAAGGAGAGACGATGCCGACCGCCGAGGCGATGCTGCAAAGCGACTTCGCGACCATGCCCGACCTGATTCGCGCGCACGCCGCGGAACGGCCGGACAAGACCGCGATCGTCAGTCCCGGCAGGGTGATAGATTTCCGCACGCTCGATGCCCGCATGGACCGCGTCGCGGCCGCGTTGCAGCGCGACAGTGTGCCTCGGAAAAGCGCCGTCGCCATCCTCGCCGCACCGTCGATCGACTATGCCGTGGTTTTTCTCGGCGCGGTCCGCGCAGGCTGCGCGGCGACGCCGATCGCACCCTCCGCCACGCCCGAACAGATCGCCGCGATGGTCGCAGACAGCGGATCGCCACTGCTGTTCGTCGATGCCGCAAACGCCGCCGCCATCGCCGGGGCGGGCATCACTGCCGAACAGATTCGCCTCGACAATAGCGACGGCGGCCGCGCACTTTCGGACTGGCTCGCACCAGAGGGCGCGGCACCATCGCCGGTCACCATTGCACCGCAAGACCCGTTCAACATCATCTATTCATCGGGCACGACCGGCACGCCAAAGGGCATCGTCCAGCCGCACGCGATGCGCTGGGCGCATATCGCGCGCAACGCCGCCGCCGGGTTCGGCAACGCGGTGACGATGATTGCCACCCCGCTCTATTCGAACACCACGCTCGTCAGCTTCCTGCCCACGCTCGCCTGGGGCGGCACGGTCGTCCTGATGCCGAAATTCGACGCGCACCAGTATCTCGAGCTCGCCGAACAGCACCGTGCGACGCACACCATGCTCGTGCCCGTCCAATATGCCCGCATCATGGCTTTGCCCGATTTCGACCGTTTCGACCTGACCAGCTTCCGCCTCAAGACGAGCACCAGCGCCCCCTTTGCACCGGCGCTGAAGGCCGACATCGTCGCGCGCTGGCCGGGGCTGCTCGTCGAATATTACGGCATGACCGAAGGCGGCGGGACCTGCATCCTCAACTGCACCGCCAATCCGACCAAGCTCCATACCGTCGGCCAGCCGGTCGAGGGCCACGACATCCGCCTGATCGACGACGACGGTAACGAAGTGCCGCAAGGCCAGACCGGCGAGGTCGTCGGCAGGTCGCCGGCGATGATGAGCGGCTATCACGGCCGCAAGGATGCCACCGACGCCGCGACCTGGCGCGACGCGCACGGCAACCTCTTCATCCGCCACGGCGACATCGGCCGCTTCGACGAAGACGGCTTCCTCCAGCTCATGGACCGCAAGAAGGACATGATCATCTCGGGCGGGTTCAACATCTACCCCTCCGACCTCGAGGCGGTGCTGCGCGAACATGAAGGCGTCATCGATTGCTCGGTCATCGGCGTGCCATCGGAACGTTGGGGAGAAACCCCCGTCGGCTTCTATGTCGGTAACGGCGATGCAGACCCCGACGCCATACTCGACTGGTTCAACGGCAAGGTCGGCAAGACGCAGCGTCTCGCCGCGCTCGAACCCATCGACGAACTGCCGCGCAGCGCGATCGGCAAGGTCCTGAAGCGCGAACTGCGCGACCGCTGGCTGGAGAAACACGCATGACCCCGCTCGCCGACATCCTGTCGCAGGCAAGCGCCACCGATACCGGCTTCACCACCGCAATTCCCGCCGACTGGATGCAGGGCCGCACCGCCTATGGCGGGCTGTCGGCAGCACTCGCGCTCGATGCCGCGAAGCAGATCGAATCCGACCTGCCGCCGCTGCGCTCGGCACAGATTGCGTTCATCGGCCCGCTCGCCGGCAAGGTGACGGTCGAGGCGTCCAAGCTACGCCGCGGCCGCAACGCCGCCTTCATTCAGGCCGACGTGACGAGCGAGGCCGGGTTGGGATTGCGCGCCACCTTTTGCTTCATGGCCGCGCTGTCCTCGGCGATCCGCCACGATGCGACACCCAGGGCCCCGATCACGCCGCCGGGGAAAGGCGCGAAAATCTACACCGGCCCCGACGAGTTCTTCACCGGCAATTTCAACTTCGTCGACACGAAAGACGGCCTCGACGCTGCCGAGTGGCTGCGTTGGGGTCGCCTTCGCGCGCGCGACGGCCTCGATCCCACGACCGAGCTGATCGCGGTCGCCGATGGCCTGCCGCCCGCCGCGTTCAAGCTCGCCGAACAGAAACAGACGCCGCTCAGCTCGCTCACCTGGATCATCAATCTGCTGACGCCAGAACCGACCACGCGCGACGGCTGGTGGCTGCTGAGCGCCAAGACCGACAGCGCGCATGACGGCTATTCCAGCCAACGCATGGCGCTCTGGAATGCCGATGGCGAACAGGTGGCGGAGGCCATGCAGGGCGTCGCCATCTTCGGCTGAGCGCTCGATCGCACACCGCGACAATTTGCGACAATTTCCTGGCTTGCTGACAAATCCTCGCGACAGCCGGCCCGTAGAAGGGTCACCGTAGCGCGAACGGAATGAACCTGGCGCGCAAGCTTGCAGAGGATTATCGCAGTCATGAAGAAACTCATCATTTCAGCCGCTCTGGCGGCCACGTCGCTGACCGGTGTCGCCGTCGCGGCGCAGCAGCAGCCTGCTCCCGCCGGTCGTCACCACCTTCGCGCGGACGCGAACAAGGATGGCGTCGTCACCCGCAACGAAGCCCTCGCCGCTGCCGATGCCCGGTTCGCCCGTATGGACGCGAACAAGGACGGCCAGCTCTCGCCCGACGAAATGGGCCGTCATCACAGAGGCATGCGCGGACATCACGGCAAGCGCGGCGCTCGCTGGATGAAACGGCTCGACACTAATGGCGACGGCACCGTGTCCGCCGAGGAGAAGCAGGCCGCCCGCGCCAAGTGGCAGGAGCATCGCGGAGAGCGTGGACATATGCGCGGCCAGATGCACGAACGCATGATGCAGCGGTTCGACACCAACAAGGACGGT
This sequence comes from Stakelama marina, assembly GCF_018122655.1. Lineage (GTDB taxonomy): Bacteria > Pseudomonadota > Alphaproteobacteria > Sphingomonadales > Sphingomonadaceae > Sphingomonas > Sphingomonas marina. The sequence goes on along the minus strand of NZ_JAGRQC010000001.1, from coordinate 585,681 downwards.
ACGCTTTCCGATAGCGAGAAACAGGCCGCCCACGCCCAGTTCGAAGCGCGCCGCGACCAGATGCGCCAGCGCATGATGGCAAGGCTCGATACCGATGGAAATGGCGTCATCAGCCAGGCCGAGTTCCGCGCAGCGGCGATGAAGCGCTTCGCAATGGCCGATACCAACAAGGACGGCAAGATCGACCAATCAGAGCGCGCCGCCGCCCGCGCCGCGATGAAGGCACGCTTCGACCAGATGCGCGGTGCCGGTGGTCCTCCGCCGCCCCCGCCGGCCCAGTAACTCTCTCCCTGAACTGCCGGGTGGCTTGCCCCCTCGCCGCCCGGCCCCTTTTTCTCACATCAATTTATGGCTACCGCGATGGACATGGCCGAAACCCCGCACCTGCTGCTGGTCGATGACGAGCGCTCGATACGCGAACCGTTGGCGCAATATCTGACGAAGCAGGGATTTCGCGTCACCCAGACCGCGGATGCCGAAAGCGCGCGCGCGCGGCTGAACGCCTATGCCATCGACCTCGTCATCCTCGACATCATGATGCCCGGCGAGGACGGGCTTTCGCTGTGCCGCCACATCCGCGAAACGAGCGAAACGCCCGTCATCCTTCTGACCGCGAAAAGCGAGGAGACCGACCGTATCGTCGGGCTTGAAATGGGTGCCGATGATTATGTCGTGAAACCCTTCTCCCCGCGCGAGCTTGCCGCCCGGATCAAGGTGGTGCTGCGGCGCATGGCGGCAGGCGGTACGCGCCAGACCGCACCCGAAGCGGGGTCCTTTGCCTTTGCCGGCTGGGTTCTGAAGACCGGCGAGCGCACACTGGTCGATCGCGAAGGCGTTTCGGTGCCGCTTTCGACCGGTGAATATAACCTCCTCCTCGCGCTCGCGCAGCGGCCGCGCCAGGTGCTTACGCGCGACCAGCTGCTCGACCTGACACAGGGCCGCGAAGCTGCCGCGTTCGACCGTGCGATCGACAATCAGGTCAGCCGCCTGCGCAAGAAGATCGAGGCAGACCCGAAGAACCCGGCGCTCATCAAGACCGTCTGGGGCGGCGGCTATACGCTCTCGGCAGAGGTCACGCGGCTATGATCCGCTCGTTCTGGCCGCGCAGCCTCCCCGGCCAATTGATGTTGCTGGTCGCGATCCTGCTCTTCGTCGCCCAGGCGATCAATTTCGCGCTGCTGCTCAACGGCAGGCGCCAGCTTCGCTATGCGCAGTACACCGTGCCCGCGATCAACCGCGTCGTCGATTCGATGGAAAGCCTGCGTTCCGGCCAACCGGTCGTCGATCACCACGGCATGCGCCAGACACGTACCGGTCCGGTCAGCCTGATCCCGACCGACCGGCATGATGCGCCGCAAGTCGAACAGGGCATTCGTGACGGGCTCGCCACCTCGGGCATCAAAGTCGGTACGATCGCGACGATGGTCCGCGATATGCGACCCGGTGATATGCGGTTTCGCCATCTCGGCCCGCGCCGCGCCGCGCGAATGCGACGCCTTGGCAACGAATTGCTGATCGCGGTCGAACTGCCGGCCAAGGGCTGGCTCAACGTCCGCATGCCGTGGCCCGGTGCGAACAACTTCATCTTCTGGCAGCTGATCGCGCAAACGCTCGTCATCTATCTCGTGACGCTTATTCCGATGTTCTGGATCGGGCGGCGCATCGCGCGGCCGCTGCGCGACCTGACCGCCGCCGCACGCAGCTTCGATCCCACCACGCCCGGCACGCCCGTCGCCGAACGCGGGCCCGGCGACGTCCGCGCGGTCATCACCGCGTTCAACAACTTGTCGGACCGGGTGACGGCAATGCTCGACGAAAAGGACCGGATGCTGGGCGCGATCGGCCACGATCTGCGCACCCCGCTCGCCGCGCTGCGCGTGCGCATCGAATCGGTCGAGGATGAAGGCGACCGGTCGAAAATGGCCGACACGATCGACGAGATGAACCGGACGCTCGACGACATCCTTTCGCTTGCCCGGCTGGGCCGCCCCAGCGAGCCCGCGACGCAGGTCGATCTTTCGGCGCTGGTCGATGCGGTCGTCGACGATTTCCGCGATATCGGCGCGGACGTCACGGCGGTCGATGCACCGCGCATGCCGGTGCTGATCCGCCCGTCGCTGATGCGTCGCGCGCTGCGCAACCTGATCGAAAACGCCGTCAAATACGCCGGTTCGGCCGAAGTCGCGCTGCGTCAGGACGACGGCCATGTCAGCATAGAGGTGGCCGACCAGGGCCCCGGTATTCCCGATGCGCAACTGGCAGCGGTGTTCGATCCGTTCACCCGGCTGGAAACGTCGCGAAATCGCGAAACGGGTGGTATCGGCCTGGGCCTCGCGCTTGCCCGCGCCATCGTTCGCGAGGCCGGAGGCGATATCATATTGGCCAATCGCGATGGCGGGGGCCTGTCGGCGACGATACGGCTGCCGCGCAGACGCGGTTGATGATTGCGTTCGGACCTTTTTAGGCGGTGGAGCGATACAATCGTGAAGATGATAAAGGTCGCGAGCTACAACACCCATAAATCGGTTGGCACCGATCGCCGGCGCAGCCCCGAGCGCACGCTCCACGTCCTCAACGAGATCGACGCCGATATCATCGCGTTGCAGGAGGCCGACCGCCGCTTCGGCAAGCGGATGAGCGTCATCGCGCCGCATCTGCTCGACGAACATACCGACTGGAAGCCCGTTCCGGTCACGATGCGCCCGATGAGCATGGGCTGGCACGGCAATGTCATCCTCGTTCGCAAGGACGCGCAGATCGTCGATTGCGAACCGATCCACCTGCCCGCGCTGGAACCGCGCGGCGCAGTGATGGCGGATGTCAGGGTAAAGGGCATACTGGTTCGCGCCATCGGAATGCACCTCGACCTGTCTGGGCTGTGGCGCCGGCGTCAGGCGCACGCCATTCTGACGCATGTCGGGTCGAGCACGAAGGCGCTTCCATCGGTCCTGATGGGCGATCTCAACGAATGGAGCGCGGCGCGCGGGTGCCTGCGCGACTTCGGCCACCATTATAATTTCGCATCATGCGGGCCGAGCTTTCACGCCCGTCGGCCCGTCGCCCGTCTCGACCGGATCATGGCGTCACAGGACCTGAAAATCGTCGATGCCGGCGTGCATGACAGCGCGGCTGCGCGCACCGCTTCCGATCACTTGCCGATCTGGGCTACTATAAAGACCAGATGAGCGGGATGGGCCGATAGGCATGCAGGACAAGGAACTTCGCCTGGCGCTGGTGTGCTATGGCGGCATCAGCCTTGCCGTCTATATGCACGGCATCACCAAGGAAATCTGGCGCCTGGCGCGCGCGAGCCGCGATTTTCGCGACGGCGAGGACAGCGGCAATGGCAGCCAGGCGGTGTACCGCGAACTGCTTGCCGAAATCGGCGAGGCGGCGGACCTGAAACTTCGGGTGATGGTCGACATCGTCGCGGGGGCCAGCGCGGGCGGCATCAACGGCGTTTTCCTGTCGCAGGCGATCGCGACCGGACAATCGCTCGAACCGCTGACCGACATGTGGCTGGAAAAGGCCGATGTCGAGGCACTGCTTGCCCCGGCACGCGCTCCTTCCACCAGGCTCACCAAATTCTGGGCGCTTCCGATCGCCTGGATGGTCGCCGGACGCGGCACCAATGTCGATGAAACGGTCGACCCCGAGTCGCGCGACGAGGTCCGTGCCAAGCTCGAACATTTCGTGCGGTCGCGCTGGTTCGAACCGCCCTTTGGCGGCGAACAGATGCTGACGATGATGTTCGACGCGCTCGACGCCATGGCGAAGACGCGAGTCAGCCCCCGCCTGCTTCCGCCCGATCAGCCGCTCGATCTGTTCGTCACCATCACCGATTTTGCCGGTCACCCCGAACGGTTGCGACTCAATTCGCCGCCCGAAGTCGTCGAGACCGAGCATCGGCTGGTCTGTTCGTTCAGCGACCGTGGGCATATCGGCGACGCGCTCGCGCATCCGGCCGAACTCGCCTTCGCCGCGCGCGCGACGTCCAGCTTTCCAGGTGCCTTTCCGCCGTTCACCGTCGCCGAAATCGACAAGGTCGTCGCCGATCGCAAGGTCGAGTGGTCGCACCGCGAGGCGTTTCTGGAACATGCGCTTCCGCGCCAATATGCCGCGGGCGCAATCGATTCCGCGGTGCTGATCGACGGATCGGTTCTCGCCAACGCGCCGTTCCGTCCGGCGATCGAGGCGCTGCGCGAACGCCCGGCGCGCCGTCAGGTCGATCGCCGCTTCGTCTATATCGACCCCACGCCAGGCCACCGCTTCGCGGCGTCGAACCGTTCGAAAGAGGCACCCGGTTTCTTCCAGACGATTATCGGCGCGCTGTCCGAACTGCCCCGTCAGCAGCCGATCCGCGACAATCTGGAAGAACTTGCCCGGCGGTCGGAGCAGATCACGCGGATGCTCGCCATCGTCGACAAGATCCGCGCCGAGGTCGAAACGCAGGTCGTCTCGCTGTTCGGCTATACGCTGTTTCTCGATTACCCGACGCCGAAGCGGATCGTTGGATGGCGCCGCCGCGCGCAGGTCGGTGCTGCCGCGAAGGCCGGGTACGGACACGCCTCCTACGGCCTTTTGAAGGTCGACGGCATGATCGACCGTATCGCCGACCTCTTTCACGCGATCGGCGACCAGCCCGGACCCGATCGTCGCCGGACGATCCGCGAAGCCGTCGACAAGGCGGTTCGCCAGCGCGGCTATGACGATTTCAGCGGAGCCGGCGGCGACAATGCCTCTCCCGCCACACTCGATTTTCTGCGCAAGCACGATCTCGCCTTCCGCATCCGCCGCCTGCGGCTCGTCGCCCGGCGCCTGACCGAACTCGATGCCGAGCACCGGCAGGCCGAACTGACACCGGTCCGCGACGCGGTGTACGAGGCCTTGTCGGCCTATCTCGAATGCGAGCGCGCCGAAACCTTCGCCGAATTGAAGCCCGAAATCCGCAAGCTCGGTGCCGATGCCGACCCGCTGCTCGACCGCCTGGCCGAGATGATGGACCTGCCCGCACTCGATGCGCGAACCGATGAATTGCTCTCGGCCGGGCTTAGCGCACTGTCGAAGGAACTTCGTCGCCCGCTGCTCCTCGCTTATCTCGGCTTTCCCTTCTTCGACATCGCCACGCTGCCGCTCTTGCAGGGCGAAGGCCTTGACGAGTTCGACCCGATCCGCGTCGACCGGATCGCACCCGACGACGCGACGGCCATTCGCAAGGGCGGTGCGGAGGCCACGCTCAAGGGTATCCAGTTCAACAGCTTCGGCGCGTTTTTCAGCCGGGGCTACCGCGAAAATGATTATCTGTGGGGTCGCCTCCACGGCGCCGATCGGCTGATCGACATCGTGCTTTCGACGCTTCCGCCAACCTCGCGCCTCAAACCGGGCCACGTCACGAGCATCAAGCGCCGCGCCTTTCACGCCATTATCGACGAAGAGGAACCCCGGCTCGTCAATATCGCGGGACTCATCAAATCGCTTCGCGAAGAAATCGGTTAGCACCAGCGCCGGGCTTTGCGCCCATCGCGCCAGCGGTTATGACATCGATTCGATGCAGTTCTTAAAAACCCTCTTCTGGGCGCTCCTGATCGGCCTTGCCGGTGCCTTCACCTATGGCAACTGGACAACGGTCCAGATTCATCTGTGGGGCGGCCTGATCGCAGAGGTGAATCTGCCATTGCTGCTGCTCGTCGTGTTCCTGCTCGGCTTCGTGCCTATGCTGCTCGCCTATCACGCGGTACGCTGGCGCCTGCGACAGCGGCTTGCGAGCAGCGAGCGTGCGCTCAACGACCTTCGCAAGGCACAGGCGGGATCGGCATCGTCCCCGGCGCAGGACCCGGGCGACGCTCCGCCGTCCGCGCGTGTCGAAGGCGACGCGACCAGGCCGGTGGACCAGCCATGAACTCCCCCATCTATGTTGCACTCGACACGCCCGATATCGACCGGGCGAAAGCGATCGCGAAAAAGGTGCAGTCGCATGTCGGCGGAATCAAGCTGGGGCTTGAATTCTTCATGGCCAATGGTCGCCACGGCGTCCACGCGATGGCCGAAATCGGTCTGCCGATCTTTCTCGATCTGAAGCTGCACGACATTCCCAACACCGTCGCCAAGGCGATTCAGGCGCTACGTCCGCTCGACCCGGCGATCCTGACGGTGCATGCCGCCGGCGGGCGCGCGATGCTCGAGGATGCAAAGGCCGCGGCCCCGACGGGTACGAAGGTCGTGGCGGTCACGATGCTGACCAGCCTCGACGACAGCGACCTGCGCTCGGTAGGATTCCCGCCCGACCCGCACGAACAGGTGCTCCGGCTTGCCGACCTCGCCAAATCGGCGGGCGTGGACGGCATCGTATGCTCTGGTGCGGAGGTAAAGGCCGCCCGCAAGGCGTGGAAGGACGGATTTTTCGTCGTTCCCGGCGTTCGTCCGAAAGCTGGCAATTCGGGCGATCAGAAGCGCGTCGTGACACCGCGCGCCGCGCTGGACGGCGGTGCATCGGTGCTCGTCATCGGACGGCCGATCACCCAGGCCGACGATCCCGACCAGGCCGCCCGCGCGATCGAGGCGACGCTTTAGGCCCTGCCCACAGCGCCGCCCCCATCCATGTTCAAAGCCTGCGACGGCCCGAAATCAGCTGGAACAGGATCACGATGACCGCGATCACGAGCAGCAGGTGGATCAGGCCGCCCGCGACGTGGAACGCGAAAAAGCCCAGCAGCCACAGCACGAGCAGAATGATGGCAATGGTCCACAACATCGGAAAACACCCTTTCAGAACAACCACCTCTCCGGCGGTCCGGTAGGGTACCAACCCCGAACACAGCCAACCGTTCCACAGCGGGAACGACCCTGCCCGCTTTTTCCGGACGAATTGCGCCTTGCGGCAGGCGCATCGAAGCGCGACATGCAGGACATGCCGACCACCGCCAAGATTTGCGGACTTTCCGAACCCCATACGCTGGAAGCCGCGATCGTCGGCGGAGCGAGCCATGTGGGATTCGTCTTCTTTCCGCCCAGCCCGCGCAATCTGGAGTTCAGCCGCGCTGCCGGGCTTGCCGCTCAGGTGCCCGCGCGAGTGAGCAAGGTCGGCGTCTTTGTCGATCCCGACGACACGCTGCTCGATACGGCAATCGCCTCGGCGAGGCTCGACGCGCTGCAACTCCACAAGACCACCCCGGCGCGCGCCGCCGCCATCCGTGCGCGCACCGGTCGCGAGGTCTGGGCGGCCGTCGCGGTCAGGAAGCGCGAAGACCTCGGCGCCGCGCGCGGCTTTGCGCAGGCTGCCGACCGCATCCTGTACGACGCGAAGACGCCCGACAATGCCGCGCTTCCGGGCGGGATGGGGGTGCGGTTCGACTGGTCGCTGCTCGATGGCTTCGATCATCCCCTGCCCTGGGCGCTCTCGGGGGGGCTCGATGCCGCCAACGTTACCGAAGCGATCCGGCGCACCGGAGCGCGGACCGTCGATGTGTCGTCCGGCGTTGAAATTGCGCCCGGAACCAAGGACGCCTCGCGGATCGCAGCGTTTCTCTCGGCGGTCGCGAGCGCCTAGCTTCTCTCGACAGACGAAACGAAATCGCTAAACAGCGACGCACAATGAACGCACCCAACTCCTATCGCGCACAGCCCGACGAGCGCGGCCATTTCGGCGACTATGGCGGCCGCTATGTCGCCGAGACGCTGATGCCGCTGGTTCTCGAACTCGACCGCGCCTATCGCGCGGCCAAGGACGATCCCGCTTTCACCGCGGAATTCGAAGATCTGCTCGAACATTATGTCGGCCGCCCCAGCCCGCTTTATTACGCCGAGCGGCTGACCGAGGCGCTGCGCGAGGATGCGGCTCCGGGCAAGGGCGCGCAGATCTGGTTCAAGCGCGACGAGCTCAATCACACCGGCGCGCACAAGATCAACAACTGCATCGGCCAGATCCTGCTCGCCCGCCGCATGGGAAAGACGCGGATCATCGCTGAAACCGGCGCCGGCCAGCACGGCGTCGCCACCGCGACGGTCGCTGCCCGCTTCGGCCTGCCCTGCGTCATCTATATGGGTGCCAAGGACGTCGAGCGTCAGCAACCCAACGTGTTCCGCATGAAGCTGCTCGGCGCCGAGGTGCGCGCGGTGGAATCGGGCGCGCGCACGTTGAAGGACGCGATGAACGAGGCGCTGCGCGACTGGGTCGCCAATGTCCACGACACCTTCTACATCATCGGCACGGCGGCGGGGCCGCATCCCTATCCCGAGCTCGTCCGCGATTTTCAGAGCGTCATCGGCCGCGAAGCCCGCGAACAGATGCAGGCGCGCGCCGGACGCCTGCCCGATCTGCTCGTCGCCGCGATCGGCGGCGGATCGAACGCCATCGGCCTGTTCCATCCCTTTCTCGACGACCCCGATGTCAGGATGCTCGGCGTCGAAGCGGCAGGCGAAGGGCTGGAAAAGAAGCACGCCGCCAGCCTTGCCGGGGGCTTTCCGGGCGTTCTCCATGGCAACAAGACCTATCTGTTGCAGGATGAGGACGGCCAGATCGCGGAGGCGCACTCGATCTCGGCAGGCCTCGATTATCCCGGCATCGGCCCCGAACATGCCTGGCTGAAGGATATCGGCCGCGTCGACTATATTTCGGTGACCGACGATCAGGCGCTCGACGCCTTTCAGCTCCTGTGCCGCACTGAAGGGATCATTCCCGCGCTCGAACCCTCGCACGCGATCGCGGCGGTGGCGTCCAGGGCGCGCGAGATGGACGATGATCGCATCATTCTCGCCAATCTGTGCGGTCGCGGGGACAAGGACATCTTCACCGTCGCCGAAGCACTGGGGGTCGCGATATGAGCCGTCTGCAATTCCTGCTCGTCAATTTCTTCGGCTGGTTTCTCGTAATAGAACTGCTCGGCATCCTCGCGCTCAACCTGATCGACAATGCGGCGATCAGCCTGTCGCCCTCGACCATTTCATCGACGGCGCTCGTGATCCTGTTCCTCGTCGCGATCCTCGGGTCGGCGCTCTTCACGCGGCATTTCCTGCGCCGGCGTGCGCGGCAGGGTATTCGCTGATGACGCAGCGCCTTGCAGATACATTCGCCTCCGCACGCGGGGCGGGCCGCGCCGCGCTGGTGACCTTCATCACCGCGGGCGATCCCACGCCCGCCGCCACCCCGGCTATTCTCGACGCGCTCGTCGAAGGCGGTGCGGACATAATCGAACTCGGCATGCCGTTTACCGATCCGATGGCCGACGGTCCCGCGATCCAGGCCGCCGATCTTCGCAGCCTCGCCGCCGGTACGACGACCGCCGATATCCTTTCGATCGCGCGCGCCTTTCGCGAGCGGCATCCCGATGTCCCGCTCGTCCTGATGGGCTATGCCAACCCTATGGTCCGTCGCGGGGCCGATTGGTTCGCGGCAGCGGCGCGCGACGCGGGCATCGACGGCGTGATCTGCGTCGACATTCCGCCCGAAGAAGATGAAAGCCTTGGGCCTGCACTGCGCGACGCGGGTATCGCATTGGTCCGCCTCGCGACGCCGACGACCGACGCCGCGCGCCTTCCCACCGTCCTGAACGGCGCGGACGGATTTCTCTATTACGTCTCGGTCGCCGGCATCACCGGCAAGCAGCAGGCCGCGCAGGACACGATCGAAGCCGCGGTCGGACGGCTGAAGGCGGCGACGGACCTGCCCGTCGCGGTCGGCTTCGGCGTTCGCACACCAGATCAGGCTGCCGCCATCGCGCGCGTCGCCGACGGTGTCGTGGTCGGCTCGGCCATCGTCGAGCAGATTGCCGAACACGGCGCCGACGCACCCGGCCCGGTGCGCGATTATGTTCAGACACTGGCGGCCGCGATCCGCGCCGCAGCAAAGGAAACCGCATGAGCTGGCTCAACCGCGTTCGCAACGCGATCCCCTTCATCACCAAGCGCGAAACGCCCGACAATCTCTGGCACAAGTGCAAGGGGTGCGGGCAGATGGTGTTCCGCAAGGAATGGGAAGACAATCTGCACGTCTGCCCCAATTGCGAGCATCACGGCCGGATCGGCCCGCATCTGCGCTTCCAGTATCTGTTCGACGATCAGAAGTTCACCATTCTCCCCAGCCCCAAGGTTGCCGAGGACCCGCTCAAGTTCCGCGATTCGAAACGCTATGCCGACCGGCTGAAGGCGGCGCGCGCGCAGACCGGTGACCAGGACGCCTTTCTGAATGCACGGGGCACGATCGACGGCAAGAAGGCGGTGGTCGGCGTCCAGAACTTCGCCTTCATGGGCGGGTCTATGGGCCAGGCGGTCGGTGAGGCTTTCATCGCCGGCGTCGAAGCAGCGATTGCCGACAAGGCGCCCTTCATCGTCTTCACCGCGAGCGGCGGCGCGCGCATGCAGGAAGGCATCCTCAGCCTGATGCAGATGCCGCGTTCTACCGTGGCGATCGAGATGCTTCACGATGCAGGCCTTCCGTACATCGTCGTCCTTACCGACCCGACCTCGGGCGGCGTGATGGCGGCCTATGCGATGCTCGGCGACGTGCATATCGCAGAGCCGCAGGCGACGCTGGCCTTCACCGGTCGCCGCGTGATCGAAAGCACAATCCGCGAAAAACTGCCCGAGGACTTCCAGACCAGCGAATATTATCTCGAGCACGGCCTGATCGACATGGTCACCCATCGCAAAGACCTGCGCGAAACGCTGGGCAAGCTGATCGGCTTCCTCAGCAACGGCCGTGCCGAGGCGGCTTAGGGCCTAAAGCCCTCTCCCCTGCGGGGAGAGGGTTGGGAGAGGGGCAGTGCCCAAAACCGACGAACATCTCCTCCGGCACGCCAAAGCAATGCGAAGCGAAATGACCGAACCGGAACGCCGGCTTTGGCAAGCTATTCGCGGAAAGCGATTGTGCGGAACCAAGTTCAGTCGCCAAGTGATCGTCGGCCCTTACATCGCCGATTTCGTGGCCAGATCTCACAAGCTTGTGATCGAGATCGACGGCGACACCCATGCCGATACCGGGCGCGATGTTTGTCGGACAGGCTATTTGGAATCACAAGGTTATCGCGTGATCCGTTTCACCAATAATGACGTAATGGCAAACCTCGAAGGAGTCGCCGAAGCGATACTGGCTGCCGTTTCGGCTACCCCTCTCCCAAACCCTCTCCCAAACCCTCTCCCCGACGGGGAGAGGGCTTAATCGATGCCCGACCACGCCGTTTCGACCGATGCAGCGGTCCAGCAACAACTCGACCGGCTGTGGGCACGTGGTCCCGGCGCCGACATACTCGGGCTCGACCGCATCACCCGGCTGCTCGACCGGCTGGGCAATCCGCACCGTAATCTGCCGCCCATATTCCATGTCGCGGGGACCAACGGAAAGGGGTCGACCTGCGCCTTTCTGCGCGCCGCACTCGAAGCGGATGGCAGGCAGGTTCACGTCTTCACCAGCCCGCATCTTGTTCGGTTCAACGAACGCATACGCCTTGCCGGAAAGCTGATCGAAGACGCGGCGCTCGCCGCCCTGCTCGCCGAAGTGCTCGACCGCGGCGGAGACATTGGCGCGAGCTTTTTCGAAGTCACCACCGCCGCCGCATTCCTCGCCTTTTCGCGCGTACCGGCCGATGCCTGCATCATCGAGGTCGGGCTCGGGGGTCGGCTCGATGCGACCAACGTCATCGAACATCCAGCAGCCTGCGGCATCGCGCAGCTCGGCATCGACCATGAAGCGTTTCTTGGCAGTTCGCTGACGGGAATCGCGAAGGAAAAGGCAGGCATCGCCAAAGCCCGTGCGCCGCTCGTCACGCTCCCCTATCCCGCCGACATCGCCGCCGCGGTTCGGGAGATCGCGGACGCGAAGCAGGCGATGCTCGCTGCGGGGGGCACCGACTGGCACTTCGACCGCACCGACGAACAGGTGGTCGTGACCGCCCCACACGGAGAGATTTCGGTTCCCGCACCGCGACTGGCCGGCGTCCATCAGGGCGCAAACCTCGCGCTCGCGCTCGTCATGCTCCGCGCTCAGACGCAGCTCGCGGTGAGCGACTACGCGCTCAAGGAAGCTGCGACCCGCGCGGATTGGCCGGCGCGCATGCAGCGTCTTGCCCCCGGCCCACTCACCCGTCGCCTGCCCGCCGGAAGCAGCGTATGGCTCGATGGCGGACATAACCGGGCAGCGGCCGCCGCCGTCAGCCAGGCGCTAGCCGAACGCGCAGCGGGTCGCCGCGTCCACCTCGTTCTCGGCATGCTGTCGAACAAGGACGCTCGCGGACTGCTCTCGCCCTTCATGACGTTGGCCGAGTCGCTGACCGCCGTCCCCGTTCCCGGCCACGACCATCACGCTCCCGATAGCCTGACCGCGCTGGCCGAAAGCCTTGGCATTCGCGCCACCGCGACCGCACCCGATGTCGTGTCGGCCATCGATCACATCGCGGCCACCGGCGAGTCGCAGCCGCTCGTGTGCATCCTCGGTTCGCTCTATCTGGCGGGCCAGGTCCTCCGCGAAAATGACGAGCATCCCGACTGATCCCTTATTGCTATTGACTTGCAATAGAGGATTGGAGAGGCTGCGCAACATGACGACGAACAGCCCCCAGCCGCTCGATGCGCTCACCACCATGCTGCCGCACCGCCAGCCCGATTCGCGCATGGCGCGCCTGGCGCTGTTCGCGGTCCGGCAGATGGGCGCCAACGGTCTCCACGACGCGCATGCGCAGCACGCACTGTTCCTGACCTTCGGCCAGCGCTATCGGCGGCCGCTCACGGCGCTGCGCACGCTGGTGTTCGAACTGTCGCAAACGTCCTCGCGCCCGATCAGAATCGCGCCGCGCTGCTGCTGCCGCATGACCGCCGATGAAGAGGCGCTGGTCACGATCCTCCAGCGCGCCACCGACAATGCGCCCGCCGCCGAAATGCTGCTCGCCGACCTGACCGGTTGCCGCACGACGCCCGGCCTGTTCATGACGGTGCAGTTCGTCGCCGACGCCTTCGCCGACGCGGGACGGCCGCTTTAACGCTATTCGGCGGCCTCCGCTGCCCGCGCGTCGCCCTCGCCCTGCGTTCCCGCGCTGCCGATCGACCGATCGACCAGCCCGCTCTTCATCATCCAGGCGTACAGGATCACGCCGGGCAGCGCGACGACGGTGGTGAGCAGGTAGAAATCGACATACCCCATCCACTCGATCAGCGCGCCCGCCGTCGTGCCGGTGATGAACCGCCCGACGATCGCCGCTCCCGCCGAGATCAGCGCATATTGGAATGCGGTAAAGCGCAAGTCGCAAAGCGCGGAGAAATAGGCGACGACGACGACACCGCCGAAGCCGCTCGCGAAATTCTCGAACCCGATCGCGCCGCCCATGCCCCAGTTCGAATGCCCCATCGCGGCAAGGCCGGCGAAGCTCAGATTAGAAATTGCCATCAGGATCAGCGCGAGCAGCACCGATCGTTTCATGCCCATCCGTGCATAGAGAATGCCGCCGACGAAAATCCCGATCAGATACGCCCAGAAACCCAGCCCGACATCGAAGAACGCGATCTCGTCATTGCTGAACCCCAGATCGTCGAACAGCAGCCGGAAGGTCAGATTCGCGAGCGTATCGCCAATCTTGTGGACGAGAATGAAGATCAGAACGATCACCGCGCCCTCGCGTGAGAAGAACTGCGCGATCGGGTCCCATACGGTGTGCAGCATCGCCTGCACGCCTTTGCGCTCTATGGGGTCGCGGTGCCGCTGCGGCTCGCCGAGCAGCAGCCCGGTCAGCATCGCCGGAAGCGCGAGCAGCGCGCAGGCGAGATACGCTGCTTCCCAGCCATAGCGCGCTGCCATGACCAGCGCGATCGCGCCTGCGCCCGCCGATCCGATCCGCCAGCCATATTGCGACATGCCCGACCCGACGCCGAGCTGGCGCGGCTCGAGGATTTCGATGCGATAGGCGTCGATGACGATGTCGAAGGTCGCGCTGGCAAATGCGACGAGGATCGCCGCGATCGCCGTCGCCTCTATATCCTTGGTCGGCTGCTGGATCGCCAGATTGGCGACCGCCAGCATCACCAGGACACCGGTAACCAACAGCCACGACACGCGCTGGCCCAGCCGCCCGAGCAGCGGAATATGCACGCCGTCGACAATCCACGCCCACAGCCATTTGAACGAATACACCAGAAAGGCGAGGCTGAACGCCGTCACCGTCGATTTCTCGATATTCGCCTGCGCGAGCCGCGTCGTCAGCGTCGCCGCGATCATCGCGAAGGGAAAGCCGGACGAGATACCGAGCGCAAGCGCCGCAAGCGGCGCCTTTTCGAAATACGGCTTCACCCCGTCGATCCAGCTTCCGCCGCCGGCGCTCGATTCACGCATTTACCACTTGCTCCCCGAACTGATTTGGCGCGACACTAGCGGAAAAGGTGGAGAGGAACAGCCATGAACGCGCTCACGCCCACCCGCGGACAACTCGCTTTGGCGAAGCAGCTCGCCGAGGGCGGGTCACGTGCGCATGGCGGCACCAGCCATGTCGATGCCTCGGTCTATACCGATCCTTCGCGCCACGCGCTCGAACAGCAGCGTATCTTCGGAAAGGTACCGCTCGTCATCGCGCCGTCCGCGCTGCTTCCCGACAACAACATGGCCGTGCCGCATGACGGTTTCGGCAAGCCGCTCCTCATCGCCCGCGACGGCGACGGACGGGCGCATGTCTTCCTGAACGTCTGTCGCCACCGTGGCACGCGCCTTGTCGAGGGCTGCGATGCGGTGAAGTCGCCGCGCCTCGTCTGCCCCTATCACGCATGGACCTACAAGCTCGACGGATCGTTGACGGGCGTCCCGCGCCCCGAAACCTTTCCCGGCCTCGACAAATCCCAATTCGGCCTGAAGCGGCTTCCGACCTGCGAGGCAGGCGGCCTCATCTGGTTCAGCTTCGACGAACAGGCCGATTTCGCCGAGGCCGAAGCGCTGGGCGAGGATTTCGCGGCGTTCGACCTGTCGGGCCAATATTGCTTCCGCAGGCGCACGCACGATGTCGCCGCCAACTGGAAACTCATCATGGATGCGTTTCTGGAAAGCTATCACGTCGCTCGCCTCCACGCGCAGACGATCGGCAAGTTCTTCAAGGACGGCGTTTCGACCGCCGACACGATCGGCCCGCACCAACGCTCCGCCGTCGGCCGCGCCGCCGAAGACGACGCGCTGTCGTCGAGCGACTGGCAAGTGCTGCGTTCCGCGATCACCTTCACCTATCAGATGTTTCCCGGAACCGTGCTGATCGTCAGCCCCGATTACATGAACCTGATGACGCTGATGCCGCAGAGCGAATCGCGCGTTCTGGTCGAGGATTTCATGCTGATTCCCGAACCACCCGCCACCGACAAGGCGCGCGACCACTGGGAACGCAGCTGGTCGCTGCTCGATGGCGGCGTGTTCGCCAGCGAGGATTTCCGCGCCGCCGCGCTTTGCCAGCAGGGGCTGATGTCCGGCGCGCTCGACCGCATTACGCTCGGCCAGCTCGAAACCGGCATCCGTACCTTTCACGACGCGGTCGAGGCGCGGCTCGGCTAGCGCGATGTGCAGCGCCGCCCGCGCGTCGCCACTGGCAATTGCCGCAAAAATCGCTATGTCGCGCGGCAATCATGGCAACCAAACTTCCTGAACCGCCCAAGGTGGGCATGGTGTCGCTCGGCTGTCCCAAGAATCTGGTCGATAGCGAGCGCATCCTCACCAAGCTGCGTTCCGACGGCTATCAGCTGTCGGGCGACTATTCCGGCGCGGACGTCGTCCTCGTCAACACCTGCGGCTTTCTCGACAGCGCCAAGGAGGAAAGCCTCGAAGCGATCGGAGAGGCAATCGCGGAAAATGGCCGCGTCATCGTCACCGGCTGCATGGGCAAGGAAGCCGAGACGATCCGTACCCGCTTCCCTGACGTCCTCGCCGTCACCGGCGCGCATCAGTATGAAGAGGTGGTCGGCGCCGTCCACACCGCCGCGCCGATGCCGCCCAGCGCCTATCTGAACCTCGTCCCCGAAAGCGGGCTGAAGCTCACACCGCGCCATTACAGCTATCTGAAGATTTCGGAAGGCTGCAACCATCGCTGCTCCTTCTGCATCATCCCCAGCCTGCGCGGCGACCTCGTCAGCCGCCGCCCCGACGCGATCCTTCGCGAGGCCGAAAAACTGGTTGCCGCGGGCACGAAGGAACTGCTGGTCATCAGCCAGGACACCAGCGCCTACGGCATCGACATCCGCAAGGAACCGCGCATGTGGAAGGACCGCGAGGTCGTCCCCCACATGACCGATCTGGCACGCGAACTTGGCCGCATCGCTCCGTGGGTGCGGCTCCACTATGTCTATCCCTACCCCCATGTCGACAGCGTCATCCCGCTAATGGCCGAGGGGCTGGTCCTCCCCTATCTCGACATCCCGTTCCAGCATGCCAGCCGATCGGTGCTGAAGGCGATGCGCCGCCCCGCCAACGAGGCGAAGGTCCTGGAGCGCATCAAGGGCTGGCGCGAGATCTGCCCCGACATCGCGATCCGTTCGACCTTCGTCGTCGGCTTTCCCGGCGAGACGGCGGACGATTTCGAATATCTGATGGACTGGCTCGACGAAGCGCAGCTCGACCGTGTCGGCGCGTTCCGCTTCGAACCCGTCGAAGGCGCAGCCGCCAACGACCTTCCCGGTGCCGTGCCCGAGGAGGTGAAGGAGGAACGCTACGCCCGCCTGATGGAAAAGACCGCTGCCATCTCTGCGGCGAAGCTGCAGGCGAAGGTCGGCCGCACGCTCGACGTGATCCTCGACGCGGTCGACGAGGAAGGCGGCGCCACCGGCCGCTCGACCGCCGACGCACCGGAGATCGACGGCGAAGTCTTCCTCCGCGACGCCGGCCACCTGTCGCAGGGCGACATCGTGGCGATCGAAATCGAGGACGCCGACGAGCACGATCTGTACGGCGTGCCGGTCGGCCAGGCCGATCGGATCGTCTAAAGCGCACCGTCACTCGTCACCCCGGACTTGATCCGGGGTCCATGGCGCAACATCCGATCCCTTCGCTTCGGCGAATGTCCGCCCATGGATGCCGGATCAAGTCCGGAATGACGAATGCGATAACCCAGCCCCCCAACACAATCTCCGTCACTCTGAACTCGTTTCAGGGTCCACCGAACGGCAAACGTCGGCGTCGCTTTCAGCGTGAACAACCCTCGTCGCCAAAAATTCCCTGTCCTACCTGCTCACGTTTTGCCACAACGCCGTCCATGACTATCTCAGCCACCTCCGCCCGCCCGACCCGCACTTTTGACCGGGAGGGTGATCCGGGGGGGACGTACCGCTTACTTCGCAAACTTTCACCGCGCCGGGCCGCGCGGATCGGCTTGGCCGCGATGCTGCTCGCCGCGCCCTTGCCCGCCCTCGCGCAAGCACTGACCGCCGATCAGAGCGCGAAGGTCGACACCATCGTTACCGACGCACTCAAATCGTCGCAGGTGCCGTCGGCCTCGATCGCGATCGTGCGCGACGGCAAGATTGTCTATGCCAAGGCCTATGGCGATCAGGGGCCGAATGTCGCGAAGACCACGCCCGATGCCCGGTACCAGATCGCCTCGATCTCAAAGCAGTTCACCGCCGCGGCGATCCTGCTGCTGGAGGATCAGGGCAAGCTCAGCCTCGACGACAAGGTCGCCAAATACTTCCCCGAAATAACCGGATCGGACACGATGACGATCCGTAATCTGCTGAGCCACACATCAGGCCTGCAGGATTACTGGCCGCAGGATTACAGCTTCGCGCTGATGGAAAATCCGGTCACGCCGCAGCAGATCGTCGATCGCTGGGCGAAGAAGCCGCTCGATTTCAAACCCGGCACCAAGTGGCAATATTCGAACACCGGCTATGTCGTTGCCGGCATGATCGTGGAAAAGGTGTCGGGCGAAAAGCTGCTGCCGTTCCTGCGCGAACACTTCTTCCAGCCGCTCGGCATGGACCCGATCAATCAGGATCTTGCGCAGGGCAAGGGCTTTCCCACCGGCTATCATCGCTATGCGCTCGGCCCGGTGCGCCCCGAAAAGCCCGCCGCGGCCGGCTGGCTGTGGGCGGCCGGTGAACTGGCGATGACGGCAAGCGACCTCGCCCGCTGGGACATTGCCCGCATCGACCGCAAGATCATGCCCGCCAGCGACTGGGAGGAACAGGAAACCAATATCCGCCTCGCCGACGGATCGCCCACCGGCTACGGCCTCGGCGTCTCGATCTCGCAACGCGACGGCGACAAGGTCGTCAGCCATGGCGGCGAAGCGGTTGGCTTCCTCAGCGACAATGTCGTCATCCCGGCGGAAAAGTTCGCGGTCGTCGCGCTCGTCAACGCCGATTTCGGCCGGGCGACGGGGCAGATCACCCACGGCATCGCCAACTTGCTGCTACCGCCCGCGCAGGATCAGACGGTCGAGGATGCGCGCACCGATCTCGCCCGCAAATTCTACGCCGAGCTACAACAGGGCGAGCCCGACCGATCGCTGCTGACCGAGGACGCGGCCTATTATTTCACGCCGCAAGCGGTGAAGGACTATGCCGACAGCCTAGGCCCGCTCGGCAAGCCCGAAAGTTTCGAACCGATCGGCGGGCCGCGCCTGCGTGGCGGCTTCGTCAATCGCAACTACCGGATCACCTATCCCGACCGGAAACTGCTCCTCGTCACCTATGCCGAACAGGGCAAGGACGGAAAATTCGAGCAATATATCGTGATGCCGGGCGGCTGATCCCGACGGCGTCGGCGCGCAGGCCAATGTGAAGCATTCGCTTTGCGCCGCGCCGCTTCCGCCCTACATCAACCGGCATGACCGATTACGCCAAGCTTCTGAAGGCCGATAACGGCCAATCCGCCCGCACCATCCACCTCGTCGACAAGTCGACCTTCGACGACTGGCTCAAGGCGCAGCCGCAGCGTCACCGTACCGCCGTCGCGGCGCAGAAACTGACGCCGACCGGCTATGCCAGCGCGATCCTGCCGGGCGACGGCGCGGAAGACTGGTCGGTCGTCTCGGTTGTGGCGAACGTCGACGCGCTGTCGCCCTGGTGCCTGGCAAAGCTCGGCGAAACGCTGCCCGAGGGTACCTATCGGCTGGCCGAAGGCGAACCCGGCCCGGCGATGTTCGGATGGTTGACCGCGCAATACCGCTTCACCCGCTATAAGGACGACAATGGCGGCGGCGAGCGCGTGCTTCTGACCGGCGAGCCGGCGCGGATCGAAGAAACGGTGCGGCTGGCGGAAGCGACGGCGAAGGTCCGCGACCTCATCAACACGCCCGCGGGCGACCTTGGCCCGGCGCAGCTTGAAGCTGCGATCAAGGACCTCGGCGAAACGCACGGTGCGACGGTTGGTGTAATCCAGGGCCGCGAGCTAGAACGCGACTATCCGATGATCCATGCCGTCGGACAGGCCGCCGGAGAGGGCCGCGAACCAAGGCTGATCGAGCTCGAATGGGGTCGCGATGGCGATCCGCGCATCGCCATTGTCGGCAAGGGCGTGTGCTTCGATTCAGGTGGCCTCGACATCAAGCCCGCCGCCGGCATGAAGCTGATGAAGAAGGACATGGGCGGCTCCGCGCACGCCATCGCGCTGGCCGGTCTGGTAATGGCCGCGCGGTTGCCGGTTCGGCTTCACCTCCTCGTTCCCGCCGTTGAAAATTCGGTTTCGGGCAATGCTTTCCGCCCCGGCGACGTCCTGCGCACCCGCAAGGGCCTGACCGTGGAAAATACCAACACCGATGCAGAGGGTCGGCTGATCCTCGGCGATGCGCTCGCCAAGGCGGGCGAGAGCAATCCCGAGCTGATCGTCGATTTCGCGACGCTTACCGGCGCCGCCCGAGTCGCGCTCGGTCCCGATCTGCCCGCGACCTTCATCCGCGACGAAGATCTGGCGAGCCAGTTCCAGGCGGCGGCCGATGCGGAGAGCGACCCCATCTGGCGGATGCCGCTATGGGATGCGTATGACGAGATGCTAAAATCGGACATTGCCGATCTGGTGAATGCTCCAGAGGGCGGCTTTGCCGGCGCCGTCACCGCCGCATTGTTCCTGCGCCGCTTCGTGCCGGAAGGCACCCCATGGGCGCATCTCGACGTGTTCGGATGGCGGCCGAGCGCCAAGCCCGGCCGTCCCAAGGGTGGCGAAGCCTATGCCCTGCGCGCCGCCTACCGGATGCTCAAGGATCGATATGACGGGTAAGGGACCGCCTCAATCGAAGTGTTCGATGCCCTCGCCAACGACCGCGACCCAATCCAGCTTGCGCTCTTCATACACCGAATAGAGCGGCGTCGGCAGTTTTTCGGGGGCATCGAAAACACCGATCGGAAAGGCGCACACCTCTGGCTCCTGCTGCGTTACGTAAAACGCAGTGCCGCCGCATTCGGGACAGAAATAGTCACGGATCCAGTTTCCGGACTGTGCGGCTCGTTCGAACGTCCGCGTTTCTCCGGACACCGTCACTGCCCCGCGCTCGAACCGCGCCTGCGCTGCGAACGCGCCGCCGGTGCGCCGCTTGCAAGCACCGCAATGGCAAACCGACACGCGGATCGGTTCACCTTCGCAGGTCATGCGAAGTGCACCGCAGCGACAGGATGCCGAATAGGTCACCGCGATACCTTGGCCGCCGCCTCGATGATCGGCACGAACTTCTCGGCGGTCAGACTGGCCCCGCCGACCAGTGCGCCGTCGACATCCTCGAGCGACAGGATGCTTTCGGCGTTCTTGCCGGTCACCGACCCGCCATAGAGAATGCCGATACCCGCGGCTTCCTCACCGACCATCCGGCTCAGCTTGGCACGCGCAATCGAATGCATCGATTCGATCTCATCGGGGGTCGGCGTGCGTCCCGTACCGATCGCCCAGCGCGGTTCGTAGGCGAGCGTGAACCAGCTTGCCGCTGCGCCTTCGGGCACCGATTTCTCGATCTGCGCCTGCACGACACGTTCGGCGCGTCCGGCATCGCGCTCGGCCTCCGTCTCGCCGACACACAGGATCACCCGCAGCCCGGCCTCGTGCGCGGCTGCGGCCTTCGCCCATGCGTCGTGGCTCGTTTCATGCTGGTCGGCGCGGCGCTCGGAATGGCCGACAATCGTCAGCGTCGCGCCCGTTTCGCGCACCATTTCCGCCGAGACGCAGCCGGTATGGGCGCCGCTCTTTTCAGCGTGAACGTCTTCGGCCCCGATCGGCAGTTCCCCCGCCACCGCGACTGCCCGCTCGATCAACGTAAACGGCACGCACAGCGCGACATCGACGCCGGTGTTGCGCGAGGCAGCCGCGGCAATCGCCTCGATCTCGCCAAGCTGCGCACGCAGCCCATGCATCTTCCAGTTGCCGGCAACCAGCTTGCGACGCGTCATGTTCTTCCCCTGCCGTTGTGGTGTTTTTCCTCGCACTACCAGCGCGAACGGGTTGCACAAGCTTGAAGCGCGCGGCGCGGCAGCCTAAAGCGTCGCGCAATTCCCATTTCGATTGCCAAAGGCCCTTCATGCTCAATCTGCTTCGGCGTCTCGTCAGTTCCACCATCGGCAAGATCGTCGCGCTGATTATCCTCGTCGTCATCGCGCTCGCTTTCGCTGCTGGCGATATCAGTTCGTTCCACAATGGCGGCGTCAGCGGTACCAGCGTGGCGGAAGTCGGCGATACCGGGATCAGTGAGAACGAACTCCGCGACCGGATGCAGAATGCCGTCGACGAAGCGCGCCAGCGGCAGCCCGACATCACCATGGCCGATTTCGTCCAGCAGGGCGGTGTCGACCAGACGCTCAACCGTATCATCAACGGCATCGCGCTGGAGCAGTTCGCCCAGGAAACCGGCATGCACGTCAGCAAGCGCGCGATCGACGGCCAGATCGCGAGCATTCCGGTCTTTCAGGGCCCCGATGGAAAGTTCAGCCAGACGCAATTCGATCAGGTGCTGAAGGCGCAGGGACTGACGGCCGACGCGCTGCGGCAGAGCATCCGCCAGAGCATGCTCGCGCGGTGGCTCGTCGCCCCCGCCGGTGAAGCGACCAAGGTCCCGCAGGCTTTTGCCCTGCCCTATGCCTCGCTGTTGCTGGAGAACCGCCACGGATTGATCGGCGTGGTTCCCACAGCCGCGGTCGATCCAGGTGCCAAGCCCTCCGACAAACAACTCGCCGCCTATTACAAGCGCGAGATCGGCACCTATACGATCCCCGAGCGCCGCGTCATTCGCTATGCGGTCATCTCGCCGAGCGATTTCGATCAAAAGGCGCAGCCGAGCGAGGCCGAGATCGCGCAAGCCTATAAGGCGGCGGGAACGCGCTTCGCCGCCAGGGAAGAGCGCTCGATCGACCAGGTCGTTGTCGCGGACAAGGCCGACGCCGACAAGATCGCGCAAAAGGTAAAGAGCGGCACCTCGGTCAAGGCGGCGGCGCAGGCTGTGGGCCTGGAAGCAACCACGATTTCCAACGTGACGAAGGACGATCTGGCTGGTCAGTCCTCGCAGGATCTCGCGAACGCGGCATTCGCGGCCAAGCAAGGCGACGTTGTGGGCCCCGTGCAATCGCCGCTCGGCTATGTCGTGGCAAAGGTCACCGACGTCCGCCAGGTCGCCGGAAAGACGCTTGCCGAAGCAACCCCGGAGATCCGCCAGGAGCTGACCAAGCAGAAGAAGGTCGAGCTTATCAACAATCTGCAGGACAAGCTCGACAACGGCATCACCGACGGTTCGACCTTTTCCGAGCTGGTTTCCGACAACAAGCTCGACGCCAAGCAGACCCAGCCCGTACTCGAAAGCGGGATCGACCCCGAACATCCCGACCAGAAGCCCGCCCCCGAACTGTCCAAGGTCTTTCAGGCCGGGTTCGCCGCCCAGCAGGGTGACGCGCCGCAGCTGGTCCAGCTTGGCGACGACGGCACCTTCGCGGTGGTCGCGCTCGGCAAGGTCGTGCCGGCCGCTGCCAAGCCCCTGAAGGCGATCCACGACCGGGTACTCGCCGACTATATGAAGGATCAGGCGAGCAAGAAGGCGCGCGCCCTTGCCAACAAGGCGGTGCAGGAGATCAACAAGGGCACCGATTTCGACAAGGCGCTGCAGGGTCTCAAAACCCCGATGCCGCCGCCGCAGAAGGTCGACATCACGCGCGGCCAGCTCGCGCAGAACCGCCAGCAGGTTCCGCCGCCGGTGGCGCTGATCTTCTCGATGAAGGAAAAGCAGGCGAAACTGCTCGAAGCGCCCAATGAATCGGGCTGGTTCGTCGTCTATCTCGACAAGATCGACAAGGGCGATGCCAAGGGCAATGATGCGCTGTTGAAGGCAACGCGGAGCGGCCTTTCGGGTGTTCTCGGCGACGAATATGCGCAGCAGTTCATCGACGCGATCCGCGGCAAGTTGGGCGTGAAGAAGAATCCCAGCGCTATCGCCAAGGTCCAGACCGATCTCGGTGGCGGCGCACCGGCCGCACCCTGATCGCGATGATACAGGGAGTCGAACAGGCGCGCGGGGCGCTCGGCGACGGGCGCCCCGCTTTGCTCTGGCGTCGTCAGATCGCCGACACCGAAACGCCTGTTGCCGCCGCGCTGAAGCTGATCGAACCCGGCCGCGGCGACTTCCTACTGGAATCGGTCGAGGGCGGATCGGTGCGCGGGCGACACAGCCTGATCGGTCTCGCGCCCGACCTCGTTTTCCGCGCCAATGGCAACCGCGCCGCGATCAATCCGCGCTGGCAGTCCAACCGGGAAGCCTTCGAGCCGTGCGAGGAACCGACGCTGGATGCGCTGCGTGCGCTGGTCGCGCGGTGCAGAATGGACGTTCCAGAGGCGCTGCCCCGCGCGCTTGCCTGTCTGGTCGGCTATTTCGGATACGAGACGATTGGTCTGGTCGAAAAGCTGCCACAGCCCGAAGCGGACCCGCTCGACCTGCCCGACATGATGTTCGTGCGCCCCACGGTGTTGCTGGTATTCGACCGGCTGGCCGATGCGCTCTTCATCGTGTCGCCCGTCTGGCCGGCCGAGGGAGTTTCGCCCGACGCGCTGGTCGAATCCGCCATCGAGCGTATCGACGCGACCGCTGCCCGACTGGCGAACACGCCCGTTCCCGCCGGTCCACGCGCCGACAGCGAGGAAATCGCGCTTACCCCCACGCTCGCGCCGGGCCGCTATGCCGACATGGTGGCGCGGGCAAAGGAATATATCGCTGCCGGCGACATCTTTCAGGTGGTGCTTGCGCAGCGCTTCACCGCGCCCTTCACGCTGCCGCCCTTCGAGCTTTACCGTGCGCTCAGACGCGTCAATCCCTCGCCCTTTCTCTACCATCTCGACCTTCCCGGCTTCGCGCTGACGGGGTCGAGCCCGGAGATACTGGTGCGCGTCCGCGATGGAGAGGTGACGATCCGTCCGATCGCGGGCACCCGGCCGCGCGGCCGGACCGCCGCGGAGGACGAGGCGAACCGGCAGAGCCTGCTCGCCGATCCAAAGGAACGCGCGGAGCACCTGATGCTTCTCGACCTGGGCCGCAACGATACCGGACGCGTCGCGACCGCCGGAAGCGTGCGCGTGACCGACAGCTACATGGTCGAATTCTACAGCCATGTGATGCACATCGTCTCCAACGTGGTCGGCGATCTGCGCCCCGACCGCGATGCGCTCGATGCCCTGTTCGCCGGCTTTCCGGCAGGCACGGTCAGCGGTGCGCCCAAGGTGCGCGCATGCGAGATCATCGCCGAACTGGAGGCTGAAAAGCGCGGCGCCTATGCTGGCGGCGTCGGCTATTTCTCACCCGACGGGTCGCTCGATTCGTGCATCGTCCTGCGCACCGCGGTGGTCAAGGACGGCATGATGCACGTTCAGGCCGGCGCCGGGATCGTCGCCGACAGCGAGCCGGCCTATGAACAGCGCGAATGCGAAGCGAAGGCCGGCGCCCTGCTCGCCGCCGCGCGCGAGGCACTGGCACAGGCGGACGAACCGGGCTTCGGGAATTAAACGCGAGCGCGAGCGACCGCGTTATTTCGGCACGTTGCTTTGGCGCTGCTGTTCCTTTTTCGCTTCCGCCGCGCGGCGGATCATCTCGGCAGTGCAGCCGGTCTGACCGCCGGTGCCGATCGGGGAACAGCTATCGGGCAACCCGGCACGATTGACGTCCTCGACCATTTCAGCGCGGCGCGTCCACGCCTGATGCGCCACATCGGGCGGAGAACGGCGGAATTCCTTCGGGATACGATAGGGAGACTCCCCGGCGTGAGCGCACACGACGATCTCGTCCCCTTCCGCCTTGGGGCATTTCTCGTCGCCATAGAGAACGACGCTGCGCACCCGCTGCGGCGGTTGCGACGTTTCGCCGTCCTGCATCGGCGGCGCGACGGCCGCGGCGGCAAGGGCAATGGGGAGCAACACGAACATGAACCAACCTCCTGACGCCCGAGCGGCGCTACGTTCAAACTGGCCATCACCGGCCATGCGTACAATAGCAACGCCGAAGATGTACGGGATGTTGCGTACTCCGCCACCACGCTATCCGGTTGCGCTGATGCTGTGCGGCGTTATGGCGGTGGCATGATCCTGGTCATCGACAATTATGACAGCTTCACCTGGAACCTCGTCCATTATCTGATGGAGCTCGGCGCCGAGGTGGAGGTGGTGCGCAACGACGCGATGACGGCGGCCGAGGCGCTGGCGACAGGCGCGCGCGCCTTTCTGATTTCGCCCGGCCCCTGCACCCCGAACGAAGCGGGCATCTCGCTCGATCTGGTCGCGGCCTGTGCGGAGGCCCGCAAACCGCTCCTCGGCGTATGTCTGGGTCACCAGGCGATCGGCCAGCATTTCGGCGGAAAGGTCGTTCGCGGCGGATTGATGCACGGCAAGACCTGCCCGGTCGAACATGACGGCACGGGCGTCTTCAAAGGACTCCCTTCGCCCTTCACCGCAACGCGCTATCACTCGCTGATCGTCGAGGATGCACCGCAAAGCCTGAAGATCAACGCGACCGCCGACGATGCTTCGGTGATGGGCTTTCGCCACGAATCGCTGCCAATTCACGGCGTCCAGTTTCACCCCGAAAGCATCGCCACCGAACATGGCCATGCGCTGCTCGCCAATTTCCTGAACGAAGCGGGTATCGCGGCGAGCGAACCGGCATGACCACCATCGCGCCCCTCCCCGACGTATCGACGCCGCTGTCGCGCGAAAGCGCAGCCGAAGCCTTTGCAGCGATCCTCGACGCGAAGGTTTCCGAAGATGCGATCGCATCGTTCCTGATCGCGCTGTCCGAGCGCGGCGAAACAAGCATCGAGATCGCCGAGGCTGCGCGCGCGCTTCGCGACCGGCTGATCCCGATCTCGGCCCCCGAAGGCGCAATCGACGTGTGCGGCACCGGCGGCGACGGGCATCACACGCTGAACGTCTCGACCGCCGTTTCGCTGGTCGTCGCGGCATGTGGCGTACCCGTTGCGAAGCATGGCAACCGCGCCGCGTCGAGCAAGTCGGGGGCGGCGGACACGCTGGAGGCGCTCGGCCTCGACATGGAGCGCGCAGGCGCGCTTGCCGAACGGTCTCTGGCCGATCTCGGCATCGCGTTTCTGTTCGCCGCCAACCATCATCCGGCAATGAAGCGGATCACCCCCATCCGCCAGCGCATCGGACGGCGGACGATCTTCAACCTTATGGGGCCGCTGGCCAATCCCGCGCATGTCACGCGGCAGCTGATCGGTATCGCCCGGCCCGATTACGCGCCCGTATATGCCGAGGCGCTGGCGCAACTCGGCAGCGAAGGCGCGCTTGTAGTGTCTGGCGACGAAGGGCTTGACGAACTGTCGTGCGAGGGCGGCAGCATCGCGGTTTCGATCGGCTGCGTTTCCTTGCCCGACCGGATCACCCCTGCCGACGCAGGCCTGCCCAACCACCCGCTTGCCGCGATCAGGGGCGGGTCTTCCGAAGAGAATGCCGCCGCGTTGCGCGCACTGCTCTCGGGCGAACAAGGTGCCTATCGCGACGCCGTGTTGCTGAATGCCGCCGCCGCGCTGGTCGTTGCAGGCCATTCGCCATCGCTCGGCGAGGGTGCCGCAAGCGCCGCCGAAGCGCTCGATAGCGGCGCGGCATCCGACCTTCTCGACCGCTGGATCGCCTATCGATGACCACGATGCTCGACCGCATATTGGAATCCAAGCACGATGAGGTCGCGGAGCGGCGGCGCACGATCTCGCGCGCCGATCTCGATGCCAGAATCGCTGCGCAAAGTGCTCCGCGCGGTTTTCGCGCCGCACTCGATAGCAAGGCCGGCAGCGGCTACGGCCTGATCGCCGAGATCAAGAAGGCAAGCCCGTCCAAGGGGCTGATCCGCGCCGATTTCGATCCTCCGGCCCATGCCCGCGCCTATGCCGCCGGGGGCGCGGCCTGTCTCTCGGTACTGACCGACGAGCGCTGGTTTCAGGGTTCGGCCGATTATCTCGCCGCCGCACGCGCAGCCTGCGACCTTCCCGTGCTGCGCAAGGATTTCATGATCGACCCCTGGCAAACGGCCGAAGCGCGCGCGATGGGGGCCGATGCAATCCTCATCATCGTCGCCGCGCTGGACGACGGCGCGATGGCGGAAATCGAAGCGGCTGCGATGGAACAGGACATGGACGTACTCGTCGAAGTCCATGACCGCGACGAACTCGATCGTGCGCTGGCCCTCAAATCCCGACTGATCGGCGTGAACAATCGTAATCTCAAGGACTTCACGGTCGATTTTCAGCGAACCTATGAACTTGTTGGCCACGCGCCCGGTGATTGCACCTTCGTCGCCGAAAGCGGCCTGTCGAAAAGATCCGATCTCGACGCGATGGCCGAACACGGCGTGCGCTGCTTTCTGATCGGTGAAGCACTGATGCGCCAGAACGATGTGGAAGCCGCAACGCGGGATCTGATCGGATGAGCGAACTCACGCATCTCGACGATCGGGGCGCGGCGCGCATGGTCGATGTCGGCGGCAAGCAGGTCACCGCACGCGAAGCGGTCGCGCGCGGTCATATCAGCATGTCGCAGCACGCCGCCGCCGCCATCCGCGACGGCACCGCAAAGAAGGGCGATGTCCTCGCCGTCGCGCGCGTTGCCGGGATCATGGCATCGAAACGGACGAGCGACCTGATTCCGCTGTGCCACCCGCTGCCGCTGTCGCGCGTCGAGATCGACCTGACAGTCGAGGATGCTGGCGTAACGGCGACCGCGACTGCAACGACCGACGGGAAGACCGGGGTCGAAATGGAAGCACTGACCGCCGTTTCGACGGCGCTCCTCACCATCTATGACATGGCAAAGGCGCTCGATAAGGCGATGGTCATAAACGATATTCGGCTGCTGTCGAAACGCGGCGGAAAATCGGGCGACTGGCAGCGCGAGGCATGACCACGCAACCGTTGTTGCCCGTTGGCGAAGCACTCGACCGATTGCTCGCGCTAGCCCCTGCCATCGACACCGAAACGCTCGCGCTGCCGGAGGCCGCGGGACGCTGGGCCGCCGAAGCGATTGCCGCACGGCGCACCCAGCCAGAGGCCGATCTTTCGGCGATGGACGGCTATGCGATCCGTTATGCCGACCTGCCCGGCCCATGGCGGCTGGTGGGTGAAAGCGCTGCCGGACATCCGTTCGCCGGACGCATCGACAGCGGCGAAGCGGTACGCATCTTCACCGGCGCCGCGCTGCCCGAAGGCGCCGATACGGTGATGGTGCAGGAGGAAACCGAGCGCGACGGCGAAAATGTCACGCTCACGGGCGAAGGGCCGCGCCACCGCGGGCGCAATGTCCGGGTCAAGGGACTCGACTTCAGCGACGGTGAAATACTCATCGCGGCGGGCGAGCGCCTCACCCCCGCCCGGGTGGCCTTGGCGGCGGTTGGCGGGCACGGAACGATCATGGTGCGTCGCAGGATTCGAGTCGCCATCGCCGCGACCGGTGACGAACTCGTCCCGCCGGGAGAGGCTGCGCCGGGCAAGCTCCCCGAATCGAACGGAACCATGCTCGGCGCGCTGATCGCCGACCTGCCGGTGAAAATCGTCAATCTCGGCATCCTTCCCGATAGTCAGGAATTGCTCGAAAGCGCGTTTCGCCAGGTCGATGCCGATATTCTCGTGACAACCGGCGGCGCGTCTGTCGGCGACCACGACCTTGTTCGCCCGGCGCTACAGGCCGCGGGCGCCGAAATCGATTTCTGGCGGATCGCACTCAGACCGGGCAAGCCGATGATGGCAGGCAAGCTGGGCGATACGGCGGTGATGGGTTTGCCCGGCAACCCCGTTTCCGCCTTTGTAACCGCGACGCTCTACCTGCGCCCGCTTATTGCGGCGATGAGCGGTGCGAGCGCGCCCGTTCCGCGCACATATTTGGCGCCCTTGGGCGAAGACATTCCCGCGAATGGCGGACGGAAGGACTATCTTCGCGCCGCGCTGATCGACGGCGCCGCCTATGCCGCGTCGATACAGGACAGCTCGATGCTCCGCACGCTCGCGCGCGCCAACTGCCTTATTCTGCGTGAACCCGGCGCGCCGGCCGCACACAAAGGCGACTCGGTGGAAATCCTGCCCATCGCTTGACTTGTTCCGCGACGTTTCCTAGAAGTTCCTCGTCTGTTCCAACGGAGGACTTCCATGCTCACGCGCAAGCAGCACGAGCTTATCTGCTTCATTTCGGACCGGCTCAACGAAACCGGCATCTCGCCTTCGTTCGAGGAAATGAAGGAAGCGCTCGACCTCAAGTCCAAATCCGGTGTCCACCGGCTGATTTCGGCGTTGGAGGAGCGCGGTTTTCTGCGCCGCCTGCCCAACCGCGCGCGTGCGCTGGAAGTGCTGCGGCTGCCCGAGCGCCCGTCGGCACATCGTCCGGCTGCTGCGGTGGTCAAGCGGCCCGCACAACCTCGTCCCACTCCCGAGCCCGCCAATGACGTGGTCGAAATTCCGCTGCATGGTCGCATCGCAGCCGGCGTTCCGATCGAAGCGCTCGAAGG
This sequence comes from Stakelama marina, assembly GCF_018122655.1. Classification (GTDB taxonomy): domain Bacteria; phylum Pseudomonadota; class Alphaproteobacteria; order Sphingomonadales; family Sphingomonadaceae; genus Sphingomonas; species Sphingomonas marina. The sequence goes on along the minus strand of NZ_JAGRQC010000001.1, from coordinate 555,793 downwards.
TGCGCAAAGCCTGCCCGTTCCGGCGGCGCTGCTGGGGTCGGGTGAACATTATGCGCTGGAAGTTGCCGGCGATTCGATGGTCGATGCGGGTATTCTCGACGGCGACTATGCGCTGATCCGCCGTACCGACGTGGCGCGCGACGGCGAGATTGTCGTAGCGCTGATCGAGGATAATGAAGCGACGCTCAAATATTTCCGCCACGAAGGCGCGATGATCCGGCTCGACCCGGCGAACCGGTCCTATGATCCGCAGCGCTACCGCCCAGATCAGGTTCGCGTACAGGGCAAGCTTTCGGGCCTGTTGCGCCGCTATTGACGTCGGGCGCCGCGCGTTCGACGCCCGTCATACAGTCTGACCGTCGGCGGATCGTGCCATGGATGCAGGCTGCCCGGTGAACGCGCCGTGCGGACTGCGGCGTCGGCGAACGTGACAGTGACGCCGCCGGTGTTCGCCAGCGTGCGCGCATCGAGCTTCAGCCAGCGCGGGCGGCACCATCGCGGCAACCACCGGTCGCTGACGACGATATCGGCCGCCCGGCACGCCGGCTCCAGCACCGGCCGCGGAATCAGATAGTCGCTCCGCGTCGCGAGCAGACGCCAGCTTCGCTTGCCACCCGAATAGCTGATCAGGCAGCTGTCATGGCTGCACCTGGCGAAGTGCTGTTCGTCGATATTGGCCAATTCGCCGTCGACGCCGCCATTTTCACCGAACGCGTCGCGGATATAATCACCCGACCGGTTGCGAAGGATCGCCATGCCGCCATCGGGTGTACGGATCGCCATATGCGTCCCGTCCGCGCTGACCAGCAGATCGGGCGGTGGGGTCGCGAGCGCCCAGCCGAGACCCAGAGCGACAGGCGCGATGCCCAGCCACCGGGCGTTTGTTCGCCACAATGCGATCCACAGTCCACCGATCACGATCGAGGCAAAGGCGGCGGCTGGCATGACCGGCAGCGCGGCGACCGCACCAGGGGCCGAAGCAGTCATATGCGCCAGCGCGAGCAATCCGCGCAGCGCACTCCCCGCCGCCCACCAGAACGGCGCACCCAGCCCGACCGTATCGAGCGCGAGCGCCACCGCCTCGAACGGCATGATGACGAACGTGGTCAGCGGTATTGCGACGATATTCGCCAGCGCGCCGTACAACCCCGCCTTGTGGAAATGATACAGCGCGATCGGCATCAGCGCGATCTCGACGACCAGCCCGGTCAGAAACAGCGACAGCAAAGCGCGCGCGATCCGTCGCCACCACGCTTCGTCGCGGCGCGCGAACCATCTCCGAACGCGCGGATGTTCGTGCAGTGCGATGATCGCCGTCACCGCGGCGAAGCTCAGCTGAAAGCTCGGCCCGGCCAGCGTTTCGGGCCAGAGCAGCAGAACGATCGTCGCGCCGACCGCGACCAGCCGAAGCGTAATCGCCTCGCGCCCCATCGCGATCGCCGCGAGGACGAGCAGCGCCGCGACGCAGGACCGCACCGTCGGCACCTGCGCGCCCGTCAACAATGTATAGGCGACCGCAGCCAGCGCCCCCGCCCCTGCTGCCACCAAGGGCAGCCTGACGCGCAATGCAAGCCCGGGAAAAAGCGCGAGCAGCCGGAGGACGATCAGCATCGTGGCACCGACCACGGCCGTCACGTGAAGGCCGCTGATAGAGAGCAGATGCGCCAGCCCCGAACGCCGCATCGCCTCCGCATCGGCATCGGGAATGGCGCCCCGGTCGCCCGTCGCCAGCGTGGCCGCGATCGCACCGGCGCTCCCGCCTACGCTCGCCTGCACATGATGCGAAAGCCGGTGCCGAAAATCGCTTGCGATAGGCGCCCCCGGCTTCAGCACCTCGACCGGTTTGAAAGCGCGACCGGTCGCGCCGATACCCTGGAACCACGCGACGCGCTGAAAATCATAGGCGCCGGGCACCGCGGGCGGCGGTGGCGGCATCATCCAGCCGCGCAGGTGAATGACGGCGCCCCTGCCCAGTCCTTCCGGAACATCCTTGTCGGACAGATTGACACGCACCACCGGCGGCAGGTTCGGTGCATCGCGCACCGCCAGCCGCATCCGCACGATGTCGCGCGCGGGAAGCGGCTCGATTGATTCGACGCGGGCGGTGAATTCGGCGACGCCCTCATGCGCCAATACGGGGGCAGCGACATGATCGGCTCGCCACCAGATGAGCGCGCACCCCAGCGCCGCGGCGACAGCACCCAGCGCGACGGCTCGCGACAATCGTCCGCCACGCGAAAGTGCGGCCGCCAATATCGCAGCGCCGATGGCGAGCAGGATGAACGCGCCCCAGCGCGACGAACCCGGCAGCGCGAACCAGGCGGCGACGCCCGCGCCCAACAGCACCGGAAGCCATAATGGAAGCTGGTCGCGTTCCGATTCGAGCCAGCGTTCGACGCTTTCCTGCACAGCACGCAGCCGCGATGCGCCCGCGAATTGAAGCGGCCGAAACCCCGTGCTACGGGCAGGCGCGGCTGAACTGGCCATCTTCGTGAACTAGCTTGGGAGCAAGTGCGCTTGGGCGCAACACCTGATACCGCCACGCCGGCGAACGGCACCGTCGTCACCCGCTTCGCCCCGTCGCCGACGGGGTTTCTGCATATCGGGGGCGCCCGCACGGCATTGTTCAACTGGCTCTTCGCCCGCCATCACGGTGGCAAGTTCCTGCTGCGTATCGAGGATACCGACCGCAAGCGCTCGACCGAGCCGGCGATCGAGGCGATCCTCGACGGAATGCGCTGGCTCGGCCTCGACTGGGATGATGACGCGGTCTTCCAGTTCGCTCGCCAGGAACGCCATGTCGAGGTCGCGCAAGCGCTGCTCGCGTCGGGCAACGCCTATAAATGCTATGCCGCGCCCGAGGAACTTGCCGCCCTTCGCGAGGAACAGCGCGCCGCCGGCAAGCCCATCCGATATGACGGGCGCTGGCGCGACCGCGACCCCGCCGAGGCACCCGAAGGCGCGCCCTTCGTCGTCCGGCTGAAGGCCCCCAGGGAAGGCGCGACGACGATCGATGACCGCGTCCAGGGCAGCGTCACGGTCAACAATGCCGAGATCGACGATTTCGTCCTGCTGCGCGCCGATGGCACGCCAACCTACATGCTCGCGGTCGTGGTCGACGACAACGACATGGGCGTCACCCACGTCATCCGCGGCGACGACCATTTCAACAACGCCTTTCGCCAGCTGCCGATCATCCGCGCGATGGGCTGGTCGGAGCCGGTCTATGCGCATGTTCCGCTGATTCACGGCGCGGACGGCGCCAAGCTTTCGAAGCGGCACGGCGCACTCGGCGTCGATGCCTATCGCGACGAGATGGGGTATCTGCCCGAAGCGGTCTCCAACTATCTGCTGCGCCTCGGCTGGGGGCATGGCGACGAGGAGATCATCAGTCGCGACCGGGCGGTCGAGCTTTTCGACCTTTCGGGCGTCGGCAAATCGCCGTCGCGGTTCGATTTCAAGAAGCTCGAGAACCTGAACGGACATTATATGCGAGAGGCCGACGATGCCCGGCTCGCGGAACTTGCCCGGTCGTTCCTTGGTTTCCAGCCTGACGAGATGCAGATGGCGCTTTTCGAAAAGGCGGTTCCCGTACTCAAGGTTCGCGCCAGCAACCTGATCGAGCTGGCGGGCGGCGCTACCTTCCTTTTCCGCAGCCGCCCGCTCGAATTGGACGAACGGGCAGCGGCTCTGCTAGAGGGCGACGCGCGGGCGATTCTCACCCATGTGCACGCCGCGCTCGAAGCGCTTGGCGGCTGGGACGCGGAAACGCTCGAATCCACGGTACGCGACGTGGCCGAAACGCAGGGCGTGAAGCTGGGAGCGGTGGCGCAACCGCTCCGCGCAGCACTGACCGGGCGCAAGACCTCGCCGGGGATTTTCGACGTGCTCACCTTGTTGGGACGCGAAGAAAGCCTAGCTCGTATCGCAGACCAGATGGCCGGTCCGGCCGCGTAAGATAAGAACAGAGAGAAAGGATCATCGATGAGCGACACCGCCAAGCTGCAGGTTTCCGGGGAAGACAGCGAATATCCCGTCCTGTCGGGCAGCGTCGGTCCGGATGTCGTCGATATCCGCAAGCTGTACGCGCAGACGGGCCGTTTCACCTATGATCCCGGCTTCACGTCGACCGCGAGCTGCGAATCGGGCCTGACCTATATCGACGGCGGCGAAGGCGTCCTTCTGCACCGCGGCTATCCCATCGGCCAGCTCGCCGAACAGTCGAGCTTCATGGAAGTCGCCTATCTGCTCCTCAACAAGGAGCTGCCGTCGAAGGATGAACTCGACAAGTTCATCTGGACGATCACGCGCCACACCATGGTGCACGAACAGCTCGCGACCTTCTTCCGCGGGTTCCGTCGCGACGCGCATCCGATGGCGATCATGTGTGGCGCGGTCGGCGCGATGTCGGCCTTCTACCACGACTCGACCGACATCACCGATCCGCACCAGCGGATGGTGGCGAGCCACCGCCTGATCGCGAAGATGCCGACGCTGGCTGCCATGGCGTATAAATATTCGATCGGTCAGCCGTTCCTCTATCCCGACAACGACCTCAGCTATACCGGCAACTTCCTGCGCATGACCTTCGGCGTGCCGGCGGAGAAATACGAGGTCGATCCGGTGGTCGAAAAGGCGCTCGACCGCATCTTCATCCTGCATGCCGACCATGAACAGAACGCCTCGACCTCGACCGTGCGGCTTGCCGGTTCGTCGGGCGCGAATCCGTTCGCGTGCATCGCGGCGGGCATCGCCTGCCTGTGGGGCCCGGCGCATGGCGGCGCGAACGAGGCCGCGCTCAACATGTTGCGCGAAATCGGCACGCCCGAGCGCATCCCCGAATATATCGCACGCGCCAAGAACAAGGACGATCCGTTCCGCCTGATGGGCTTCGGGCACCGCGTCTACAAGAACTACGATCCGCGCGCGACGGTGATGCAGCAGACCGTGCGCGAAGTGTTCAAGGCGATGAACGTCCAGGATCCCGTGTTCGACGTCGCGCTTCAGCTTGAGGAAATGGCACTCAACGACGATTATTTCGTCGAGAAGAAGCTCTTCCCGAACGTCGATTTCTATTCAGGCGTAATCCTGTCGGCGATCGGTTTCCCGACCTCGATGTTCACTGCGCTGTTCGCGCTCGCGCGTACCGTCGGCTGGGTCGCGCAGTGGAACGAGATGATCTCCGACCCCGCGCAGAAGATCGGCCGTCCGCGCCAGCTCTATACCGGCCCGACGCAGCGCGATTACGTTCCCGTCGACAAGCGCTGACATTGCCGCTCCTGCGCAGCCTCGTCCTGATCGCCGGCCTGCTGGCGATCGCGATGGGGCTGCTCTGGATCGGACAGGGGCTGGGGCTGATCCTGTGGCCGCGATCCAGCTTCAGGCTCGATCGGTCGGTCTGGGCGCTATGGGGTGCGGGGCTTGCGGTTTCGCGCTCGTGGCGCTTTCCAGAAAACTGCGCTGACCGGAAAGACTCAGTCGCGCGCCGGCAGCATCAGAATGAAACGCGCGCCCTCGCCCGGTGCGCTGTCGACGGTAATGTCGCCGCCCATCGCGCGAGCCAACTGGCGCGAGATATAAAGGCCCAACCCGCTGCCCTCCGTCTCGCCGGGGTCGAGCCGCTCGAACTTTCCGAAAATGCGCTCATGGTTTTCCGGCGCGATGCCCTTGCCCTGATCGGCCACGATCACGCACGCCATGTCGCCTTCGCGTTCCAGGCGCAGCCACACCGTTCCGCCCTTCGGCGAGTAGCGCACCGCGTTGCCGATCAGATTGACCAGCACCTGCAGCGCACGGCGAAATTCGCCCGTTGCCGGCATCGTTTCGCGCTCGCTGAGCCGATCGATCCGGACGTCGCCCTGTGACGCGCGCACGCCGAGAAGTCCCGCCGCGCGCCGTGCGATATCGGCCAGGTCGATCGCTTCGGGAGAAATCTCGAAATCCTCGCGCTCGACAAGCTGAAGATCCTCGAGGTCGCTGACAAGGCCGAGCAGATGGCGGCCCGCGCTCGCGATATCCGCGGCGTAGCTGGCGTAATCGTCACGCAGCGGCCCTTCGGTCTGGGCATGGATACTGTCGGCATTGGCGATGATCCGGCTCAGCGGATCGCGCAGCGCCTTGTCGAGGCGGCGTCCGAAATCGACCGGGAATGCCGCACCCTCGCTCGACTGCGCAGCCTTCTTGTCCGCATCCTCGACCAGCTCGGCGGCGCCGACCAGTCCGGAGAACCGACCACTGCCGTCTGTCCGCGTAACGGCCGAGAGGTAAACCGCCCGCCCGTTCGCGCGGATTTCGGCGCGCTGCCCGGCAAATTCCTCGCCCGACGTCACCGCCGCGAGGATCGGGAAGCCATGTTCGGGATCGTCCGAAAGTCGGAACAGATCGGTCAGCGGATGGCCCAGCATCGCTTCGGGCTGGAACCCCTCGGGCTTGCCCGCGCCCGCGGTCAGCCGCGTGATATGAAGCGAGGCATCCGTTTCCCAATGCCAGTCGCCCGCCATCGCGGCGAAATCGGCATCGCGCGTGGCCGCCGCGACCGACGACCAGTCGCGAATTTCCGTCCATCCGCCAAGTTCCAGCGTTACCCCGCCATCGGCGGGCTCCACACTGGCCCATAGCTCGAGCTCCGCTTCGTCCTCGCCAACGACGACCTGCCGCGACAGCGCGATGCCAAGGCGCATCGCCAGCCGAACCAGTCGGGCGAGTTCGGGTACAGCAAGCGGTTCGCCGATAGCGCCCCCTGCCCGACGGTTGAGTTCCTCCAGCCGCTGATCCGCCTCGGTCAGCTTGCCTTCCGAATCGATCCTGCCGACAACGGGCGGCATACGGTCGAGCATGTTCACCATCCCACCCATTTCGGCGCGAGCGCGCGCAGGGCGTGGCGATATTCCGAATCGAGCGTCAGATGCGCAAGTGCCGCGCGCGCATCGTCGGGTGCAATCTCCATCAACGTGTCGAGCGTGTCGGCCAGTGCTTCTATGTCGTGGCGCGATCCGGCTTCGGACAGCAGGAAGGCAGCGCGCGCGATCATGTCACGAGGCAGGTCGGCAGCACGCATCGCAACCCAAAGGCCATTGCCCATATCGTCGAAGATCAGGTCACGGATCGCGGAAAATTCGACGCGCAAGGCCCAGGCGAGCAGTGCAGTGAACAGCGAAATGCGCCGGTCCGCCAGCGACTGGTCGATCATCTCGACCAGCGATTCGCCAGCTGCTTCAAGCGTCGCGGCCAGCCGCATCGCCGCTTCCTCGGCGTCGATGTCTTCCGAATGATTGTCGATCGACCGGCGCGCGCCGTCGCACAGCGCAAGGTCGAGCGCGTCGGCTTCCATCTTCCCCGACGAACGAATCGCCAGCCGAATTGCCGCCGCGACGCGCCAGACTAGCGGACCACGGATCGGTTCGGGCAGGATAACCGGCCCCGATCCGTCGCCGTTGTCGGCATCGGCCTCTGCCTTGAGCAGCGCCATAGCGGCGGGCGTGACCATCATATGGTCGCGTTCGGCCAGTCGCGCGAGCAGGCTCGGCTGGTCATGATGTTCGGGGGCCTGTGGCGGGATCGCGCTACCCAGCAAGCGCAGCCGCGTGACGGCAACGACTTCGGCGGCGACGCGGCGGTTCGATTCGGAATCTTCCGAAATCACGCGATCGGCCACCGTCGGCAGCGTTTCGACGCGTTCGGCAAGCGTCTCTTCTCCGATCGACAACAATTGCGGCACCGCGACCGCCCGTATCTCTTCTTCCACGGCGACGACGGTGGCGCGCAGCGCCATGCCGACCGCCCAGCGACGGCGATCGTCGAGCCAGGCCGAATCGCCGCGCAATACGGTGCGAAGCGCAGCCATCTCGCGACCGCGCGCACGCGCCGTCAGCGCCGCAACGGAGGCAAGCAGACGATTCGCGCCCTTGGCGGCGCCACCATGCATATCGACATCACGGCCGGACATAAGGCTGTTCATAGCGGGAATGTCGTTAAGACCGCACTAAGCCTTTTCGCGAACCTGCTCGACCGATGACGCCATCGTCAGCAGCGCATAGGCAGCAGTCACCCCCAGCCCGATCGTCGTCAGCCCACCGACGGCAAACGGTGTTACCAGCAGCAGATAGGCCGTAGCGCTGCCGTACCATACGCGCTTGCGACCCGGCATCCGGTCGACCATCGTTCCGACCGCGACCGTCACCGCCGCCAGAACCGCCGCAGTGGCGGTGAAGCTGCGCAAACTCTCGTCCGCACCTGCCGCCAGCACGGCGATGCCGCACAGGATGATCGTCGCACCTTCCTGCCACCGCGCCGGTCGGTCGTCCCCGCGCAGCCAGCTCAGCAGCGACCCGGTCGAAAGACTCATGACCGCGAGCAGCGCAACGCACAGCGCGATCGCCGGAAAGCGAAATCCGAACAACGTCAGCGATGCGACCGAAAGCAATGCTCCGGCGCCGATCACCGCCCAGTCGGGCACGCTGCGCCGCACGAGCCACGGCAGCGCCAGCCGCGTGATCGGGGTGAAGATATAGCGGTCGGCCCACCCGGTCCGCTGGTTGGCGAGTGCGGCAAGAACCGCGTTGCTCCGGCTGGCCAGCGCATCACGATCGCGCTCGACGCCATGCCCCGCGCGTTTTGCCGAACTGGGCAGCAGGACCTGGCGCGCACCCTCCTGAACGCAAACGCGCAGCAAGCTCGACTGGAAATCATATTCGCGGGGAAGTGCGGCGATATCCCCCAGTCGCGCCGCCGAAATCAGCGCGACGCCTGCCCAGCAATGGTTCGAATCGACGCGTTCGACGGAAGCGGGCGTCTGTTCGTCGACGGTCACGAGCAGCGCGTCGGGCGCTTCGCCGGCCATCTGGTGAACGACGCCGTCGGTCGTGACCAGACCGTCGGCGAGGATGATGAGGTTGGCGAGCGGATGCGCCTTCGCCGCAGCTTCTTCGGCCGAGCGCACGACATCGACCGCGATATCGCGCTTGCCGATCCGGCTGACCGCACCCAGCAGTGCCGGCGTGACGCGCCCCACGGCGACGAGGATATGCCCCACGCCCGCCGCGATCAGCAGCCGCGCCTGGTATTCGAGCAGCGTCATGCCGCCAAATGGCAGCGTCGCCGCCAGCGTATCCGCCGCGTCGTCCGATTCCTCGGTCGCGAAAATGAGCCCCGCAAGCATAACCGGCTGTTAAGCGAGCCTTTCGCCGCGCACAATCGCTGTATCGAGAAAGCCGGCGATCAGTATCGCAGATGGGACCGGCGGATGTCTTCCCATGCCCGTTCGTCGGGCGCGGTCAGCGCGTCGAGATCGCCGGGTGTTGCGGCACCATCATCGACCCATTCGCGCAAGGCCGGTCCGCCGTTGATGACATCGATGGGAAGCTTTCCGAACGCATATTCATAGGGGAAATCGCGCCACAGCTCGTAATCGGGATAAAGCCTGCGGATCGCCTTGAACGCCAGCGACTGCAGCCGCCACGGCCGGAATGCGGCATGGTCATACCCCGGCCCCTCGGCATGGATATGGACGCCGCTGCACAACATCCCGACATGCTTGTGAAAGGTCGGTTCGAACCAGCAGTCGCGCAGCGTGCACCCCTTCAGCCAATCGGGCGCCATGCCGCGCATCTCCGCCATCACCGCGCGCGCATCGATATCGGGCGCGCCGAACAGCTCCAGCGGGCGCGTCGTCCCGCGCCCTTCGGACAGCGTCGTGCCTTCGAGCATCACCGTGCCCGCATAGTCGCGCGCCATCGACACATTGGGCGCATTGGGGCTGGGATTGACCCACACCCGCTGGGGCGGCCAGCCGAATCCGGGCGCGGCCTCGGGCTTCCACCCTTCCATCTCGACGATCCGGTACGCGACATCGAGGTCGAAATGGTCGACGAACCACAGCCCCATCTCGCCGAGCGTCAACCCGTGCCGCATCGGCATGGGCCCGGCGCCGACAAAACTCTCCCAGCCAGGACGAAGCGTCAGCCCCTCGACCGGGCGCCCCGCGGGATTCGGTCGGTCGAGAACCCACACTTCCTTGCCATGCTCGGCGGCGGCTTCGAGCATGTAGAGCAGCGTCGTGATGAAGGTGTAGATGCGGCAGCCAAGGTCCTGCAGATCGATCAGCAGCACATCGAAGGTCTGCATCGACTGGCCTGTGGGGCGCCGAACCTCGCCATATAACGAGAATACGGGAACGTGGTGGACGGGATCGTCGAAATCGGGCGATTCAACCATATTGTCCTGCTTGTCGCCGCGCAGTCCGTGCTGCGGCCCGAACGCCGCGGTCACGTCCACCCCCGCCGCGATCAGCGCGTCGAGCGTGTGCGTCAGGTCCTCGGTCACCGATGCAGGATGGGCGAGCAATCCGACGCGCCGCCCTTCGAGCGGCTTTCGCAGATCAGGGTCGGCGAGCAGGCGGTCGATTCCGAATTTCATGTCCGCTTCGCTGCCGGGACTTTCAGCGCGAAGCAAGCGCGATCGTGAAAATCGGGCTTCGCTTGAGAATGCGCGAGCGCCCAATAGGATTTGCTGCCGTTCTTTCCCTCGATCACCGCCGACAGGCCGACATCCAGCGAAACCTCGCGATAGGCGGGGGGTAGCTCCACAAGAAGATGCATCTCCGCCCGGTCGCGCAGCCGCCGCCACTTGCCCGCGATCATCGCCAGATCATCGGCCGTGGTCATCCCCTCGCGATACGCATCGAAGCGGTATCCGGCCCATTGCCCGGAGGTCGCCGCGTTGACTTCATGGTAGTCGCAACCGTTTTCGCGCGCGACGAACATCTCGAAACAGCTATGTCGCCACAGTTCGTCCGCGCGCTGCCAGAGGCCCTCGCCACGCTCCCGCTCACCCGGCCACGCGATCGCGCCGATATTGCCCCTCGCGCGAAAGCTGATGCCAAGGCAGGCGCCACGCCGCGGCGCGACGGTGACGGTTATGCCGCCCAGCGCCTCGCAGGGCGTTTGGGGATGAGGGATCAACTTTGCCTGCACGCTCGCTCCGACCCGATTTACGGATGCGGTAGATGGAAGGACAATGCTTCTGCAAGTCCGTGGCAAATACCCAACAGGGTTGCCTGTCCTTGCCGACATGCTAACCGCAATCCATCATGACCGAATATCGATCAGACCTGCTGAACCTGCTCTCAGAGCGCGGCTATATCCACCAGATGACGGACGCGGAGGGGCTCGATGCCCTTGCTGCCAAGCAGGTCGTGCCCGGTTATATCGGTTTCGACGCGACGGCATCGTCGCTGCATGTCGGCAGCCTCGTTCAGATCATGATGCTGCGCCGGCTTCAGCAGGCCGGTCACAAGCCGATCGTCGTAATGGGCGGCGGCACGACGAAGGTTGGCGATCCTTCGGGCAAGGACGAGAGCCGTCAGCTTCTCGACGACGCTGCGATCGCCGCCAATATCGCGTCTATCCGCAAGGTTTTCGAACAGTTCCTGACCTTTGGCGACGGTCCCACCGACGCGGTGATGGTGGACAATGCCGAATGGCTCGACGCGCTCGATTACATCCCGTTCCTGCGCGATGTCGGGCGGCATTTCACGATCAACCGTATGCTCAGTTTCGATTCGGTGAAGCTGCGGCTCGACCGTGAACAACCGCTCACCTTCCTCGAATTCAACTATATGATCCTGCAGGCCTACGACTTTCTCGAACTGTCGCGCCGGGCCGGGTGCCGCCTGCAAATGGGCGGATCGGACCAGTGGGGCAATATCGTCAACGGCATCGAACTGACGCGCCGGATCGAGGGTACCGAGCTGTTCGGCCTCACCACGCCGCTGATGACGACCGCCGACGGTGCGAAAATGGGCAAGACCGCGGCCGGTGCCGTGTGGCTCAACGAGGATCGGCTGTCGGCCTATGATTACTGGCAATATTGGCGCAACGCGGACGACCGCGATGTGGGCCGCTTCCTCCGCCTGTTCACCGATATGCCGCTCGACGAGATCGCCCGCCTCGAAGCGCTCGAGGGTGCGGAGATCAACGAGGCAAAGAAGGTGCTTGCCGATGCGGCCACCACCATGTGCCGGGGCGCGGATGCCGCACGCGAAGCCGCGGAAACCGCGCGCAAGACCTTCGAGGAGGGCGTAGGTGGCGAGGCGCTGCCCAGCATGGCGGTCTCGGGCGAAATCGGCATCGTCGATGCACTTGTCGGACTAAATCTCTGTGCATCGAAGGGGGAGGCACGCCGCCTCATCAAGGGTGGCGGCGCGCGCGTCGATGGCGAAAAGATTGCCGATGAAGCGCAGATCATTGTGGTTTCCGGCTCCGATGTTCGCATTTCGGCCGGCAAGAAAAAGCACGGTTTGCTGACGCCGGGCGCCTGAACGCTTTGGTATGATAAATTCCTGTTAAACCTGTTCCTTGCAGACTGATTCACGGGTGGCCCGATAGGGTCGAGTTCAAGCCGGGTGGATTAGGGGTGCGTTTATGAGCTGGACGGTTGGCAATCTCGCGGTGCGCGATCAGCGATCGGTCGACCGTGACGAGGTTCATTACCGCGCCAGGGCGTTCGGCCCCGATGCTAAGGCGCTCACGCTGCTCGTCGTCAATATCTCCCCGCACGGCCTGATGGCGCGCGCCGAAACCACATACCGCGAAGGCGAAAAATTGCGCGTCAGTCTTCCCGTGGCGGGCACGGTGGATGCCGAAATCCGCTGGTCGCTGGGCGGGCGGATCGGTTGCCAGTTCGATCCGCCGATTGACCGCGCCAGCTATTACGAACTGCTCGCCGCGATGGTCAGCGCCTAACCCGAACGCAGCAGCCCGACCGCCGCGTCGCGTTCGAACAGATAGAGCGCGATTCGCGCAGCCGCACCGCGCTCCCCCTTCAAACCACCGTCACGCTCGATCAGCAGACGCGCGTCCTGGTTCGCCGCTGGCAACAGCGCCGACATGCTGTCGGGCGTGGCCAGCCGGAACTCCATCTCGCCCGATTGCCGCGTGCCGAGCAGTTCGCCTGCGCCGCGCAGCCGTAAATCCTCCTCGGCAATCCGGAAGCCGTCATTCGTCTCGCGCATCAGCGCTAGCCGCGCTCGCGATGTCTCGCTCAGCGCGTTGCCGCGCAGCAGCAGGCAGATCGACTTGCCCGAACCGCGTCCCACGCGCCCGCGCAACTGGTGGAGCTGCGCCAGCCCGAACCGGTCGGCATGTTCGATGACGATCAGCGTGGCATTGGGAACATCGACACCGACCTCGATCACCGTGGTCGCGACGAGCACGCCCAGCTTGCCGCTCGCGAACTGCTCCATCACCGCATCCTTGGCCGGCCCCTTCATCCGGCCGTGAACCAGCCCGACCCGATCGCCGAACCGCTTGGCGAGCACCGCCGCGCGGTCCTCCGCGGCGGCAAGATCGCTCTTGGCGCTTTCCTCAACCAGCGGACACACCCAATAGGCCTGCCCCCCACCCGACAGGTGGCGCGCAAGGCCATCGACCACCTCGTCCATCCGCTCTTCGGACACGACGCGCGTCTCGATCGGCTGGCGGCCCGGCGGCATCTCGTCGAGCCGGCTGACATCCATCTCGCCATATTGCGCGAGCGTCAGCGTGCGCGGGATCGGCGTCGCGGTCATCACCAGCAGGTGCGGCGGACGTTCGGCCTTGGCCTGCAGCATCATCCGCTGCGCGACACCGAAGCGGTGCTGTTCGTCGACCACGACCAGCCCCAAATCCTTGTAGTTCACGCCTTCCTGAAAGATCGCGTGCGTGCCGATCAGAATATCGATCGAGCCGTCGGCCAGCCCCATCAGCACGCCTTCGCGCACCCGCCCCTTGTCGCGGCCCGTCAGGATGGCGAGGTTGACCCCGATCCCGGCCAGCATCCGGCTGAGCGTCTCGTAATGCTGGCGCGCGAGGATCTCGGTCGGCGCGAGCAGCGCCCCTTGCGCCCCCGCTTCCGCCGCCATCAGCAGCGCCATCGCCGCGACCAGCGTCTTGCCCGACCCGACATCACCTTGCAGCAGCCGCAGCATCGGCCGCTGCTGCGCCAGGTCTCCCTCGATCTCGGCAATCGTCCGCGCCTGCGCCCCTGTCGGCGCATAGGGCAGATCGAGCCGGTCGCGAAGTCGCCCGTCGCCTGTCAGCGGCCGCCCCCGCTTGCTCCGCGCCTCGCCGCGTACGAGCAGCAGCGCGAGCTGATTGGCGAAAATCTCGTCATAGGCGAGCCGCTCGCGCGCCTTCGCGTCCGATGGGTCGGCGTGAATTTTTTTCAGCGCGTCGAGCCAGTCGGGCCAGCCATGCTGCGCCTTGACGCTCGGCTCGATCCATTCGGGCAGGTCGGGTGCGCGCCCGATCGCCTGTTCGGCAAGCGCCGCGATCCGCCGCGACGTGATCCCTTCCGAAAGCGGATAGATCGCCTCGCGCTCGGGATGCTCCTCGGCCTCGTCCAGCGGCACGACATAGTCGGGATGCACGATCTGCAGTTCCTGCCCGTACATCTCCAGCTTACCCGAAACGCGCCGCTGCTCGCCCAGCGGAAGCAGCTTCCGTACCCATCCCGAATTGCCGCCGAAATAGACGAGGCTGACATAATTGCCCTTCGCGTCGGTCGCATGGACGCGCATCGGCCCGCGACGCGTCGCCCCGGCCTTGTAATCGGTCGCGGTCAGCGTGATCGCGATCACCCGCCCGGCATCGGCCATGTCGAGTTCGTCGCGCGGAAAGCGGTCGATCCATCCCGTCGGCAGGTGAAAGGCGATATCCACCGCCCGTTCCAGCCCCAGCCGTTCGAGCGGCCTGGCAAGCGCCGGCCCGACACCTTTCAGCGCAGTCGTCTCGGCAAAAAGCGGGTTGAGGATTTCGGGGCGCATGCGACGGGATTAGGGCAGCAAGCTTCGATGCGAAAGCCGGGCTTCGCCACTATCCTCCGACAGCAACCAAAAAAATGATAATAGCTGCCAGCATCCCACCGAAAAGGAGAATCAGCGTGCCGAGCCAAATGGCCCAGGCCTTCCACGAACGTCTGTCCTCCGGACCGTCTTCCCAGGGGGAAAGCGCAACCGACAACAGGAATTCAACGAGCAGCGACATTTCAATACCATAGCCTGCCCTCACCCAAGTACAACGCGTCATAAACGAAACACGCCTCCCAAGGCCATGCGCGTTCAGAAGCGGTAGATCAGCGAGGCCAGCGGGTAGATGCCCGATCGTTTCCCGCGCTCGACATATTTCACGCCCGCCTCCGCCCAGACATGGCCGCCGGGCGAATAGCGCATGCCCAGATAATGCGCGGTCTGGTCCTCGCTGTCCTTATAGTCGTCGGCACGGAACCGGTAGAGCGACGACCAGCGGCCGTTCCAGCTATAGCTGACCTGGGCAAGCGCGGTTCCCTTGATCGTGTTGTCGAGGTCGGGATTGGTGATGTAGTTCGCGGCCAGTTGCAGCCGCGGCGTGACGCGGTATTCGGCGCCGGCCCGGACCAATACCGTCGTGCGCTGGTCCGACGCGCTGGTCGCCCCGTCGTTCAGGTCGCGCAACAGGCCGCTACCGATGGTGGTCGAAAATCTCGGCGACCATTGCGAACGCAATTCCACCTCGAACTTGTGCGCGCTGAAGGTCTGCCTGCTCGTTTTCAGCCGCGTCGCGCGCAGCGAATAGCGCGCGGTTACAACCTGATCGGGCGTGACCGGCACCGCATAGCGAATACGGAATTCCTGGAACCGGTCGATCGCAGCGAAATCGGTGACGGGATTGTCATAGCTATATCGCGATAACCGCGCATCGACCTGAATATAGTGCTGAAACCCGAAATAATGCTGATATCCTGCCCGCCAGTCGCGCCGTACATAGATGTCCGGACGTTCCTCGCGTTGCCACTCGCCGGTCACTTCGTCGCCATTGGCAAGCGGAAGTCCCATCCCCGCCGACAGCGTTTCGAACGACAGGTCGCGTTCGTAAAATAGCGCTACTCGCGGCATGGTATCTCGCAGAAAGGTCCGCCTTTCGGAAAGGACCTCGGGGTCGTCGGGCCACCGCGCGACCGCCTGGTCATAGGCTGAACGCGCCGCACCGAAGTTGCGGTCGTAACGATAGGTGAGCGCAATCCCCAGTTCGGCATCGGGGTTGTCCGGTGCGATCGCAGCCGCATGGCGATAGGCGTCGCGCGACTCGGCAAGCCTTCCCTTCCAGCGCAACACCCTGCCGAGACCACGCCATGCCTCGGCATTGTCAGGGTTTTCCGCGATCGCCGCGCGATATTCGGCAATTGCCGCATCCCACCGGAAATCGCGGATCTGGCGCTCGGTTTCCTCCGACAGCGTCGTTCCGTCGCGCGGCGCTTCCCCCGCATTGGTCTGCGCCGTGGCGCCCGGTACAGCGGCCAGCATCGCACCCAGCGCCAATGCGGGCAGCAACGTCGCCAGCACCGCGCGAAAGCGACCGCCCCCGCAAGAGATTGCCCCCCGCATCGTCATCCTCCCTTGAGCCGCGCCAGCGTTTCCCAATGCTTGCGCGACAGGCGCCGCCCCGGCGTGATCCACAGATTTCGCGCCCCGCCACGCACCGCCGCGGAAATACTGTCCCCCATCGCGTCGGCGGGGACGCTGTGATGATGGCGATCCCACAGCCCGATCGAATGCCAGTATCGGTCGGGCCCCAATTCTCGGGAAAGATAGCGCGCCAGCTTGCCGCTCGAATCGGGTTCGAGGCCATTCAACGCGAAATAGTCCCATACGACGAGTTGATCGACGCGCGGCAGAATCAGGTCGTAATTCTGCCCGTTCTCCCGGCTGTTGCGCGAGAAATTCCCCCGGCTCACCTTTACGTCGGCGATCAGGCGCTTGTCGTGGAGCCGGGCCGCAGAGGACAACCGCCCCAGGATCGTCGCGACCTGCTTCGAACGCCATTCGGTGAGGTGCCGGTCCAGATGATTGATGCGGCCGTCGCTGCGCCGCGGCCATCCCCGCTTGCCGGTCGCGCGCCTGAAAGCGGCAAGACAGCGGTCGTCGAAACAATAGCGGTCGTAATAAAGCTCGGTGATGCAAATCTCGTCCACCGCGCTCCCCGCCGCGAGTGCCGAGCACGCATCGACGAGAAGCGCGCCGAACTCGCCCTCCGCCAGACAGGTCGAACAGACGATATCCTCGCTTCGGTTGCCATGCTCGTCGGCCGCGCGGCAATTCGGATTCTGCGTCAGGTAGAGCGGCGCGAACACGTCGAGCACGGCGGAGACCCGGTGTCCCTTTTCACGGAGCGCCGTAACCGCGGTTTCCAGCATATCGTCGGCGGTGTCGGTTTGCGGCTCGCTCCACCACCGCACATGTCCCGGCCAGCGAAAGAACGTCCAGTCGGCCCTTCCCGCCGAAACCGCGATCCGTTCTGCAATCCCCAGTTCGGGCACGGCGAGCACATCGTGCAGGGCGGCGCGCCAGCTCGGCCAGTCGGGAAAGTGGATCGCCACGGCGAGCTTGAATTCGGGCAAGGGTTCGTGGATGCGCAAAGCAGCGCCGCCGGGTATCCCGCGGATCAGCCCGCCGCCCGCGCCCAATGCCACCAACCCCGCAATCCCGGCCGTAAGCTCGCGGCGACCGATCGCATGGACGGGAATGCGCGCGACCTGCTGGGCGCCGCGGCGATCGAGCTTGTTCCACAGCTCCGGCCGTGCGCGGAGCTCCGCCCAGATCGAATAGAGCACGACCGCGTTGTAGAACACGCTCATCGGGACGAGCATGACGATATAGGGCAGATAAACGATGTCGCGCGGACGATCGTCGAGAGCGACTGCGATCGTGGCGATCAGCAACGTCGTCAGCAGGCCGAAATATCCGATAATGGCGGTGACGGTCAGCGACAGCGCGCCCGTTCCGACGATCCAGGGTAACAGCGCCAGCAGACTGATCTGAAGCACCGGAATCGCCACCATGCTCACCGTCAGCAGCGCGAGATACGGCCCGAACAGACCAAAGCGGAGGCGCCCGAGCATCGCCCGGTGATCGCGCACGACCTTGATATAGCTGCGCATCCAGCGCACGCGCTGCTTCCAGAGGCCGCTCAGGCTGTGCGGGCATTCGGAAAGCACCTTGGCGCGCGCGCCATAGACGATGCGAACGCGTTCGCGCTGCAATCGCAGCGTCAGTTCGAGATCTTCTCCCCAGACTTCCCGGAAACCGCCGATCGAACGGAGAATATCGGTGCGCACGAACCCCAGATTGCCGGGGATGATCGGCAGGATTCGCGCAACCGAAAGCGCGCGGCGGACATAGCCGGTACCGACATGCGAGGTGACGACGAGCATCTTCTGAAGCCAGCCCTGCGGAGCCAGCGGCGTATCGTTGCCACCGACCGCTCCCACCGCCGGATCGGCGAGATATGCCACACCTCTCGCAATCGTGGTCGGCGTGAAGATCGTGTCGGCGTCGGTGAACAGGATCACCTCGCCGGTCGCGACGGCGATGCCTGCGTTCAACGCGGACGCCTTACCGCCATTTTCCTTCGCCAGATAGCGGATCGCACCGCGATCGATCAGGTCGCGCAGCATGTCCTCGCTATGGTCGGTCGATCCGTCATTGACGACGATGACCTCGAAATCGGGATAGCGCGAATGGAGTATCGAGCGCACTCCCGCAACGATGGTCCGCGCTTCGTTATAGGCGGGTACGATCACCGACACGCGCGGCGGGACCATCATGCTTGCGCGGCGAAGCGCGCCGCGTTCCCATATCAGATAGGCGAGGACGAGCGGCACCATGACGAACGGGAGCAGCCCGAAGACCAGAATTACCGGCCCCGCCCAGCCGATATATGTCGCAAAGGCCGTGCCGATCATCCCGGCCACCCGCCCTGTTGCAGCGCGATCATTTCGGCAATCAGCTCCGGCGCGTCGAGTAGCCTGGCGCCGACCCGCGGATTGATCTCCAGAATATAGGGCTTACCCTCGCGGTCCCGCCTTATGTCGACATCGAGCGGCCCCTTCAGCGCTAGTGCCGAAGCGGCGGACACCGCCAGGCGCGCTACATCGGGTGCGGTTACACGCCGGACCGACAGCGCATTGCCCGTCAACCCTTCACGCAGCGCGAGCTTTTCGAGCACGGCAACCGCCAGCGGCATTTCCCCCTCGGCGCGGCCGGGCAACAGCGCGACGATATATTCCGCGCCGGGCAGAAATTGCTGCCACAAGGTCGCATCGCCGGGTGCCGCTTCGGGCAGGCGGTCGTACACCGTCACGCCACGACCGCCCCTGCCGATCCGCGGCTTACCGAGCAGCGGAAGCCCAAGCTCCGCGACCTCGGGGCAATCGGGCGCGCCTATCGCGCTCGCGGGCACGGCGATCCCTGCTGCGCGCAGCCGTTCGACCGTATGCCATTTGTCGGCACAGATCGCCGCGCCCGCGGGTTCCGGAACGAACACCGCGACACCCGACCGCCGCAGATCGTCGGCAAGCATCGCCACGCTCGCTATCTCTTCGGCGACAGTCGGCACCAGCCAGTCCACCGCATGATTCGACAACATGGCGCCAAGCTGCGCGGCATAGTTGGGATCGCTTACCGGCAGCGCGGTTTCGAACTCGCCGAACGGGAACGGCACGCGCCGCATGTCGCACCCGATCACCGAATAGCCCGCACGTGCGAGCGCCGCGGACGCAGCCCGCCCCGCCGGTCCCCCGACCCCGGTCACCAGCACGCGGCGACCGCACGGAACCGCAGCCGGTTCGGGCACTGCGGGCGCACAGGCGATCTGACGCAGCGCGGTCACAGCGCTTCCGACTGCACACGAATGGCGAAAAAGCCCTCGGCAAAACGCAACTGCGCCTGGTTCCCGCGCACCCGGGCGATGCTCCGGATCAGATCGGGTGAAAAATAGGGCTTGTCGCTCTGGCTGAAATGGCAGCCGAGCGCGGCCAGCTTCTGTTCGATATAGGGCGAGGCGTCGATAAAGACATTGGGACGAAACTCAGCCGGCGTATTGGGATTTTCGTAACAAAGCAGCGTCGGCACATGACGGCACGCCTCGTTGCTCGCCTCGAAGACCTGGCGATGGTCCATATGCCGGTCGAGCGGCGTGTGCGTCAGGACGATGTCGGGTTTCAGCCGTTGCACCTCGGCCTCGATCGTCTGCCGCACCGCATGGTTGTGCGCCGACAGCTGCCCGTCGGGAAACTTATGGAATTCCACCGAGTCGAGCTTGATGATCGCCGCGGCGTCGCGCGCCTCGTTCTGGCGCTGTCCGCCGCGCGCGCGTTCGGCGCCGCGGCCCGTCTCGCCGCGCGTCATAACGACCGCGCGCGTAGAGTATCCCGCCGCCTTGTAGCGCGAAAGCGTCGCTGCGCAGCCAAATTCGATATCGTCCGGGTGCGCCCCGATCGCCAGCACTTTCCTGACGGGCCGGACTTCGGTCACCGGTTCGACCACGATGGGCGCCTGCGGCACCGTCGCGACAGCCGTGCGGCGGGTGGCGCGGTGGCCCAGGACCAGCCAGGAAACGATCATGCCCAGCGTCAGGCTGGCACCGGATCCGGCAGCGGCGGCGCGAAGCCATGACGCATGACCGGGGGAAAGGTGCAAGGGCGAGCTGTGGCGAGCCTCGCCGCGAGCGGCGTTTCTCATATCCACATCGCGATCCGCCAATGGTCGACCGATCAGCAGGGCGTCCTGATCGACATCACGCATGCGCGCCAGCAAAGCGGGAAATTCCATAGCTCCCCCTTCCGAAACCGTGCCGTTCGGACCGCTCAACGGTATCGAATGCTTATACTTTCTGTTGGAGCGCGATGAGTTGCGAAAAGACACAAACCGGGAAGATGTCGCGCGACCCTCGTCGGAAACGAGATCGCCCGACAGGCGCCCGGTTGCTCGCTGCGCGCAGGCTTCCCGGAGCCGGAACATTACGGTAGGGCCGCTGCTTGAACGGATATGGCCGAAAGCGGCCGCTAGGGAGAGACGATGCAACCAACGATGGATTTCGCGCTCGGCGAAACCGCCGACATGATCCGCGAGACGACCGAGCGTTTCGCAACCGACAAGATCGCGCCGATCGCGGCGGAGGTCGATGAAACCAACCGCTTCCCCCGCGACCTGTGGCCGCAAATGGGAGAGCTGGGTCTGCACGGCATCACCGTGGAGGAAGAATTTGGAGGTCTGGGCCTCGGCTATCTCGAACATTGCGTCGCGATGGAGGAAGTCTCGCGCGCATCGGCCTCGATCGGGCTGTCCTATGGCGCGCACTCCAATCTGTGCGTCAACCAGATCCGCCGCTGGGGCAACGAGGAGCAGAAGAAGCGTTATCTGCCCCGACTGATCTCCGGCGAGCATGTCGGCAGCCTCGCCATGTCCGAAGCTGGTTCGGGCTCCGACGTCGTGTCGATGAAGCTGAAGGCGGAGGCAAAGGGCAACGACCGCTATGTCCTCAACGGTACCAAGTTCTGGATTACCAATGCGCCCGAAGCGAACACGCTCGTCGTCTATGCCAAGACCGAGCCCGAGGCCGGACCAAAGGGCATCACCGCATTTCTGATCGAGCGCGATTTCGCCGGTTTCTCGGTATCGAAAAAGCTCGACAAGATGGGGATGCGCGGTTCGGATACCGCAGAACTCGTCTTCGACGATTGCGAGGTTCCGGCCGAGAATGTGCTCGGCGAGGTCAACAAGGGCGTTCAGGTGCTGATGAGCGGCCTCGACTATGAACGTGCGGTTCTCGCCGCCGGGCCGCTCGGCATCATGCAGGCCTGTCTCGACACCGTCCTGCCCTATGTCCGCGAGCGCAAGCAGTTCGGCACGCCGATCGGCAGCTTTCAGCTCATTCAGGCAAAGGTCGCCGACATGTATGTCGCGCTCAATTCGGCGCGCGCTTATGTCTATTCGGTCGCGCGAGCCTGCGATGCGGGAAAAACGACGCGCTTCGATGCGGCGGGCGCGATCCTGCTGGCGTCGGAAAATGCTGTCAAATCAGCGCTGGAGGCGATCCAGGCGCTCGGCGGCGCCGGCTATACGAAGGAATGGCCGGTCGAACGGCTATTGCGCGATGCCAAGCTCTATGACATCGGCGCCGGAACCAACGAAATCCGCCGTTTCCTGATCGGGCGGGAACTTATCGGCGCGTAATCGCATGTTAGAGCGAGTTTGCTGAACTTGCTTCAGCATCCATGCGCGGTCGGGTGCTCTTTTTCAGTCCTACGTACAGAGCAACCGGCCGCGCATGGAATCAACGGCATTGGCCGGTCGGGCGCGGCGTATCCGCCGCGCCCATTGCATCACCAGACATGAACCCGCTTGTCGGCGGGCAGATACAGTTTCGCATTCGGCTTGACGTCGAACGCCTTGTACCACGCGTCTAGGTTACGCACCGTTTCCGCCCGGTATTTCGCGGGCGCATGCGCATCGGTCGCGATGCGCGCCTTCAGCGCCTTGTCGCGGATTTTCTCGCGCCAGCTCTGCGCAAAGGCGAGGAAGAAGCGCTGGTCGCCGGTCAGCCCGTCGATCACCGGCGCTTCCTTGCCGTTCAGCGATGCGTGATACGCTTCATAGGCCGCGGTCAGGCCGGCGACATCGGCGATGTTCTCGCCCAGCGTCTGCTGCCCGTTGATGTGGATGCCGGGCAGCGGTTCATAGGCATTGAACTGCTTGACCAGCGCCTGCCCCTGCTCCTCGAAATGCTTGAGGTCTTCGGGCGTCCACCAGTTGCGCAGCCGCCCCTCGGCATCGAAATCCGCGCCCAGATTGTCGAAGCTGTGGCTGATCTCATGCCCGATCACAGCACCGATCGAGCCGTAATTGGCAGCCGGATCGGCATTGGGGTCGTAGAACGGCGCCTGCAGGATCGCCGCTGGGAAATTCAGCGCATTCTGCAACGGCAAATTCACCGCGTTCACCGTCTGCGGCGTCATCCACCACTCGTCCTTGTCGGGCGCCTGGTTCAGCTTGGCGAGCTGGTGCTTGTATTCGGCCATTTCGGCGCGGTGGAGGTTTCCGACCGGATCGTTCGGCTTGATGACCAGCCCCGAATAATCGCGCCAGCTCTCGGGATAGCCGATCCCGACATGCATCGTCTCGATCTTCTTGAGCGCTTCCTGCTTCGTCTTGGGCGTCATCCAGGTCAGGTTCTCGACGCGCTTGTGGAATGCCGCGAGAATGCCCTGCACCATATTCTGGATGTCGGCCTTGGACGATGCGGGGAAATACCGTTCGGCGTACAGCTTGCCGACAGCGTCGCCCAGATTGCGATTCAGGCTGGAAATCGCGCGCTGGTCACGCGGCCGCTGTTCGGGCGTACCGTTCAGTTCCTTGCTGTAAAAGGCGAAATGCGCGTCGTCGAATTTCTTCGGCAGCGCGTCGGTCACCTGATCGATCGCATGAAAGGTCAGCCAGTCTTTCCAGGCTTGAAGCGGTTCGGACTGGACAAGCTTGGCGGAGCCGATCACCGCCTGCGGCTGCCACACGATAAAGCCCTGCCGGTCGCCGAGCTGCGCGGCGTTCCAGAAGCCGTCCCAGTCGATCCCCGGCGCCTTCTTGGCAAAATCGGATCGCATCCACGGATTGTCGGCCTTGTGCGCGTCCTGGCTCTCGACGATCCCCTCGTGCGTCTTCGCGATCTTCATCTCGAGGTCGAAGATACGCTGCGCGCGCGCATCGGCATCGTCGATCCCGGCGAGCGTCAGCAACTTGGCGATATACGCCTTATATTCGCTGCGGATCTTCGCCATGTCGCCATCGGACGATGTGTAATAGTCCTTGCCCGGCAGGCCGAGGCCGCCCTGCAGCACATAGGGCCAGTTCTGGTTCGGATGGTCGAACGCCTGGCTGACAAAGATGCCGAACAGGTTGGGCGTTTCGAAATCGGTGGCGTTCAGCGGATCGACATCGGCGCGTATGTTCGCGCCCAGCATCTTCGACAATTGCTGCTTGTCCGAAACCGCGGAGATCGCATCGAGATCGGCCTTCAGCGGTGCAAGGCCGCGCTGCTCGATCCCGTTCGTGTCCATGAACGCCTTGTAATAGTCGGCGATGCGGCGCGTGTCGGTGCCCTCGGCCGCATTCGCCTTCACCGCATCGTCGACGATCTGCCGGTTATGCGCCTCGGCCTTTTTGAACACTTCCAGAAAAACGCCGGTGCTCGACCGGTCGGGCGGAATCTTGGTGTTCTTGCGCCAGGTGCCGTTGGCATATTCCTCGAAGTCGTTGCCGGGCTTTACCGTCTTGTCGAGCCCTGCCAGGTCGATCCCAACATCCGGCTTGGTCGCCTTGGCTGCCTGGCTGTTGTCCTGTGTCGCGGACTGGCCGGACGGGGTGCAGGCGGTCGTCGCAAGAAGGGCCGCGACGAGTATCGAGCTGCGCTTCATCAAGAAAATCTCTCCTTATCTAGGTGTATGGCGCGGGGGATACACCGGGAACTTCGGGCGCGCCAGCGGCTTCCCTTCATGGGGCGCTGCCGCTAGGCATGCGCGCGAACGATAATCGAGAGGACATGACTGCAAGATGAGTGCGCCGGCGCTGGATACGATGATCGCTCCCGACAGCGAAGCCTTTCGCGCCAATGCCGCGCACAATCGCGATCTTGCCGAGCAGCTTCGCACCGATGTCGCAAAAGCCGCGCTGGGCGGCAGCGAGCGGTCGCGCGAGCGTCATGTCGGGCGCGGCAAGCTGCTCCCGCGCGACCGTGTCGAGATGCTGCTCGATCCCGGCAGCAGCTTCCTCGAGATCGGCCAGCTCGCAGCGTGCGACATGTATGGCGGCGACGTTCCCGGTGCCGGCCTGATCACCGGCATCGGCACGGTTTCGGGCCGCCAGTGCATGATCGTGTGCAACGACGCGACGGTGAAGGGCGGCACCTATTACCCGATGACGGTGAAGAAGCATCTCCGCGCACAGGAGATTGCCGAGCAGAACCGCCTGCCCTGCATCTATCTCGTCGATTCGGGCGGCGCGAACCTGCCGCATCAGGCCGAAGTCTTTCCCGACCGCGACCATTTCGGTCGCATCTTCTTCAACCAGGCGAACCTGTCGGCCAAGGGCATCCCGCAGATCGCCTGCGTCATGGGAAGCTGCACCGCCGGCGGCGCCTATGTCCCCGCCATGTCCGACGAGACGGTGATCGTGCGCGAACAGGGAACGATCTTCCTCGCCGGCCCGCCGCTGGTGAAGGCCGCGACCGGCGAGGAAATCTCTGCCGAAGACCTTGGCGGCGGCGACCTTCACGGGCGCAAGTCGGGCGTCGTCGACCATGTCGCCGAAAACGACCATCACGCGCTGACCATCGTCCGCGACATCGTCTCGACGCTGCCCCCCAACCGCGTGCCCGAAGTCGCGCTGCAGGAGGTGCGCGAGCCGCGCTACGCGCCCGAACAGCTCTACGGCATCGTCCCGCAGGACGTCCGCGCGCCCTATGACGTGCACGAGATCATCGCGCGCATCGTCGACGGTAGCGAGTTCCACGAGTTCAAGGCGCTCTACGGCAACACGCTGGTCTGCGGCTTCGCGCATATCTGGGGCATGCCGGTCGCGATCCTCGCCAATAACGGCGTGCTGTTCAGCGAGAGCGCGCAAAAGGGTGCGCACTTCATCGAGCTCGCCTGTCAGCGCCGCATCCCGCTCCTGTTCCTCCAGAACATCTCGGGCTTCATGGTCGGCGGCCGCTATGAAGCGGAGGGCATCGCCAAGCACGGCGCAAAGCTCGTAACCGCGGTCGCGACCGCGCAGGTGCCCAAGATCACGGTGCTGATCGGCGGCAGCTTCGGCGCCGGCAATTACGGCATGTGCGGCCGCGCCTATTCGCCCAATTTCCTGTTCACCTGGCCCAACAGCCGGATCAGCGTGATGGGCGGCGAACAGGCGGCAAGCGTCCTCGCTACCGTCCACCGCGACGCGGATAACTGGTCGGACGAGGAAGCGGAGGAGTTCAAGGCCCCGATCCGCAAGAAGTACGAAGATGAAGGCAATCCGTGGCACGCGACTGCGCGGATGTGGGACGACGGCATCATCGACCCCGCCGAAACCCGCGACGTTTTGGGCCTGGCCTTCGCCGCGACCCTCAACGCCCCCATCCCCGAACGCGCCAAGTTCGGCGTGTTCCGGATGTGATTACGGACTGCGTCTCCTCAATCCTCCCCGAGCTCGCCTCGGGGAGGGGGACCGCCCGGCGCAGCCGGGTGGTGGAGGGGCAGCCGCGCGCGCGCAGCATCAACAACGGCCTGAACAACATCACCCACGTTCCGCAGAACGTCGGCCGCAGGAATCCTAAGAGTAGCGATGTCCCGCGCGCCGAAATAACGGTCCCGCTCAACATCGCGCTCAGCCCGATCGGAATCGGAATGCGCTTCCCCGTCGATCTCGACAATCAGACGCGCATCGCTGCAATAGAAGTCGAGGATATACGGTCCCGACGCGCTCTGCCGCCGGAATTTCAACCCCAGCGGCCGCTTGCGCAATTCGCGCCACAGCAGCACCTCGGGCAGCGTCATTTTCCGACGCAGCGATCGCGCGCGCGCCGTCGTGCCCGCCTTGGCCTTCGGCGCCGTATTTCTGAGCATGCTCTCCACCCCTCCACCATGCTTCGCATGGTCCCCCTCCCCGAGACAAGCTCGGGGAGGATCGCACCGGAGCACCGTTGATGCCGCTTTCCCTTCTCCTTGCAGGACTTCTGCAAACCACCCCCGTCCCCCCGCTACCGCCGGCCAATCCCGGCCCGCCGCCGACGCCCGATGTCGCTGCGGTGATGCAGCCGATCGACGCCATGTTTGCCGGTCTCGCCGCGCATGACGCAGCCGCGATCCGTGCGCAGGTGCGGCCCGAGGGCGGCGCTACGGTCGCGATCGAGAAGCCCGACGGCACGAAACAAATCCGCCATCTCGGTTGGGACGAATTCACCGCCGGCATCAAACCCGGGCCCGAGAAGTACGAAGAACGCCTCATCAACCCCGCGGTCGAGGTCGATGGCGACATCGCGATGGTGTGGGGCAATTACGTCTTCCTCGTCGACGGCAAGGTGCAGCATTGCGGCGTCGACCATTTCGACCTCGTCCGCGAAAACGGCGCGTGGAAAGTGCTGAACGTCACCTGGTCGCAACGCACCACCGGTTGCCCGGCAGGAGGCGACGATGGCGCGTGACCGGCTCTATCTGCTCGAACCGCGCTTTACCGACGAAGCGCTGCCGGGCCGCGTGTTCTACTGCAAGGACTGCGTAACCGTCGAAGGGCTGCTCGCTGCCTTTCCCGACCGCGCCGACGATATCGAGATCATCCGCGCGCCCTATGCCCGCCCGCGCACCGCCGTCGTCGATGCGATCGGAGAGGACAATCAGAACCTGCCCGCACTCGTCTTTGCCGAAGGCGGGTTCGTCAACGATATCGAGGGACTGCTAGCCGCGCTGCACCAGCGCCACGGCTTCCCCGAGCGACATCCATGATGAAGGCTGATTTTCCTACATCGCATCAAGCTGATAGCCGTGTCGCGATGATCGCGCCGCTTGCCATTCGCCTTTCCTCCGCCGCGCCGCATTTCGAATGTCGCGGGAGCGGGACCAAGGGGGGACGTACCACTAACTTCGCTAACTTTCGAAAGGCCGGTTCGTTTTGAAATCGCTCCTCATCGCGAATCGCGGCGAGATCGCCTGCCGCATCATCCGCACCGCGCGCGCCATGGGCATCCGCACCGTCGCCGTCTATTCGGACGCCGACGCGAACTCGCTGCATGTCCGTCAGGCCGATGAAGCGCTCCGTATCGGCCCCGCCGCCGCGACCGAAAGCTACCTCGTCGGAGAGCGCATCATCGCCGCGGCGAAGGACAGCGGCGCCGATGCGATCCATCCCGGCTACGGCTTCCTGTCCGAAAATGCCGACTTCGCGCAAGCGGTCAGCGATGCCGGGCTGATCTGGGTCGGCGCGCCGCCCGCCAGCATCCGCGCGATGGGGCTGAAGGACGCCGCTAAGAAGCTGATGGACGAGGCCGGCGTGCCGACGACCCCCGGCTATCTCGGCGAGGACCAGTCGCCCGACCGGCTGAAGCAGGAAGCCGATGCGATCGGCTATCCCGTGCTCATCAAGGCGGTCGCCGGTGGCGGCGGCAAAGGCATGCGCCGCGTCGACGACGCCGCGACGTTCGAAGAAATGCTGACCTCGTGCAAGCGCGAGGCGTCTTCGTCGTTCGGTGACGACCGCGTGATCATCGAGAAATACATCCTCTCGCCGCGCCATATCGAGGTGCAGGTGTTCGGCGACACGCATGGAAACGTCGTTCACCTGTTCGAGCGCGACTGCTCGCTCCAGCGCCGCCATCAGAAGGTCGTCGAGGAGGCCCCCGCCCCCGGCATGGATGCAAAGACGCGCGAGGAAATCTGTGCCGCCGCCGTCCGCGCGGCCAAGGCGGTCGACTATGTCGGCGCGGGCACGATCGAATTCATCGCCGACGCGTCCGAAGGGCTGCGCGCCGACCGCATCTGGTTCATGGAGATGAACACGCGGCTTCAGGTCGAGCATCCGGTGACAGAGGAAATCACCGGCCAGGACCTGGTCGAATGGCAGCTCCGCGTCGCCGCTGGCGAGCCGCTGCCCCGCGCACAGGACGAGCTGTCGATCGACGGCTGGGCGGTCGAGGCACGGCTCTATGCCGAGGACCCGGCGACCGGCTTCCTGCCCTCGACCGGCACGCTCGCCACCTTCTACGCGCCCGACGACATCGCCCGCGTCGAAACCGGGGTAGAGGTGCTCGACGCGATCTCGCCGCATTACGATCCGATGATCGCGAAGATCATTTGCCACGCCGACACGCGCGACGAAGCGATCGACGATCTTGCCGAGGCAATGGCCGAGACCAATGTCTGGCCGGTCAAGACCAACGCAGCGTTTCTGCGCAACTGCCTGCTCAGCCACGGCTTCCGCTCGGGCGAGGCGACGACCAATTTCATTGCCGATCACCTCGATGATCTGAGCGCCGCCCCCGCCCCGTCCGACGCGGCGTGGCAGATGGCGGCCCGCGCGCGCCACCGCATCGACGGCAGCGAGAGCGCCGAGCCGGTGACGTCGGCACCGTGGTTCGCGGGCTTGCGCCTCAACGCGGCCCCGCGCGCTCAGGCGGCGGTGGTGCATAAAGGCGAGCTGCGCGTGGTCGAGCTTGCCGATATCGACGCGTCCGGCGGCTGGGCGATCGAGAAGGAAGGCGTGGTCGTGTTCGAGGACGGCCAGCCCTTCCTCTTCGAAACCCCGCACGCGCTCGCGCGCGGCGGAGCGGCAGCGGCGGACGGCGCCATCCTCGCGCCGATGCCGGGCAAGGTCATCGCCGTCGCGGTCGAGAACGGCGCGACCGTTACCAAGGGCCAGACGCTGCTCACGCTCGAAGCGATGAAGATGGAGCACAGCCTGACCGCCCCGTTCGACGGCACCGTCGGCGAGCTGTCGGTCGCGACCGGCGAGCAGGTCACCGAAGGCACCGTTCTCGCCGTGGTCGAACCGGAGGGCGCATGAGCGACTTCGTCATCCGTGATGCGACCGCCGACGACCTTCCGGCGATCATCGCGCTGCTCCAGCAGGACCAGATGGGCGGCGAGGACGACGATCCCGGCCCGCCGCTCGACGATCGCTACCGCACAGCGTTCGACGCGATCGCGGACAACCCGAACGACCGCCTGCTCGTCGGCGAACTCGATGGCCGCGTCGTTGGCACATTCCAGCTGACCTTCATCCCCGGCCTGCTGTTCCACGGCGGGTGGCGAGGGCTGATCGAGGGCGTCCGCGTCGACAGCGCGGTGCGCGGCCGTCAGCTTGGCCGGCAGATGATGGAATGGGCGATCGAGCGCTGCCGCGAAAAGGGCTGCCGCATCGCCCAGCTAACCTCCAACCGAGCGCGCGTCGACGCGCACCGTTTCTACGAACGCCTAGGCTTCGTCGCCAGCCATGTCGGCATGAAGCTGCACCTCGACAATTCGTCAACCTGACGCACCAACCGTCACCCTGAACTCGTTTCAGGGTCCACTTTTGTTTTCGCGGCTCGTGATCTTGTTTTCTCGACACCGCCGATCGCCAAGATACTGCTGACCCGCTCGGTGGCTGCTGAAACAAGTCCAGCAGGACGCGCAATATTGAGGAGACCCCGATGCCCGGACGCTATTTCGACGAATGGCAGGCTGGCGACAGGATCGAGCACGATCTGCGCCGCACGGTGACCGACACCGACAATGTCATGATCACCACGCTGACCCATAATCCGCAGCCGCTTCATCTCGACGCCGAATATGCCGGTGCGACCGAGTTCGGTCGGGTGGTGGTCAACGGCATCTTCACCTTCGGGCTGATGGTCGGCATCTCGGTCGGCGACACCACGCTTGGCACGCTCGTCGCCAATCTCGGCTACGACAAGGTCGTGATGCCCAAGCCGGTATTCATCGGCGATACGCTCCGCGCCACCAGCGAGGTGGTCGAGAAGCGCCCGTCGAAGTCGCGCCCTGGACAGGGGATCGTCACCTGGAAGCACCAGATGTTAAACCAGCGCGACGAGGTGGTGTGCGAATGCCTCCGCTCCGCACTGCTGAAATCGAAACCGACCTGATCAGTCGGCGCCGACTGTCTCGCTCATCAGCGCCTCGGTAAAGCGTTTGCGCCACCAGATGACGTCTTCGGTCTCGATATTGTCCATCATGGCGCGCCAGCGCTTCAGCCGCTCCTCGCGGCCCATGCGCAGTCCCTGGACGATGGCGTCGGCCATCTCCTCTGAACTATAGGGATTGATGAGCACCGCGCCGACCTTCAGCTGCTCGGCAGCGCCGGCAAAGCGCGACAGGATCAGCACGCCGGGGTCTTCGGGGTCCTGCGCCGCGACATATTCCTTGGCGACAAGGTTCATCCCGTCACGCAGCGGCGTGACCAGCCCGATCCGCGCCGCACGATAGATGCCGGCAAGCTGATCGCGCGGATAGCCCTGGTTGACGTATCGGATCGGCACCCAGTCGACATCGGCATAGGCGCCGTTGATCCGTCCCGCGAGCCCCTCGAGCGTGGTGCGAATCTTCTGATAGCTCTCCACGCCGCCCCGCGACGGCGGCGCGATCTGGAGCAGGAACACTTCCTTGCGCTCTTCGGGGTGCCGCTCGAGAAAACGTTCATAGCCGAGGAAGCGCTCGTCGAGCCCCTTGGAATAATCGAGCCGGTCGACCCCGACGATCATGTCCCGACCGACCGCGCTGTCCTTCATCTGACGATACGCAAGCCGCGCGGTAGGGCTGTTCGCACCTTCGATAAATTCCTTGGCGTCGATCCCGATCGGCGCCGCGATGGCAAGCACCTTGCGACCCTCGAGTTCGATCATGCCGTCGTCATGGACCGTCGCACCCAAATCCTTTTCGGCAAAGTCCTGAAAGGATTCGAGCCATTCCTGTGTATGAAAACCGACCACGTCATAGGCGAACATCGTCTTCGCCAGTTCGGCAGCTTCGGGCAGCGTGTTGAGCAGGCGGCGCGGCGGCCAGGGGATGTGGAGGAAGAATCCCATACGGTTTTTGCACCCACGTTTCCGCAATCCCTGACCCAGCGGAAACATGTGATAGTCCTGAATCCAGACGACATCGTCTTCTTCGATCAGCGGACGAACGGTGTCGGCAAACCTGTCGTTCACCCGCTGATACCCGCCGGCGAACCCGCGCTCATATTCGGCAAGGTCGATCCGATAGTGGAAGAGCGGCCACAGCGTCCGGTTGGCGTAGCCGTTATAATATTCGTCGAGATCCTGTTCTTCGAGGTCGATTGTCGCCGATGTCACGCCGGCATTGCGCTGAAAGTTGATATGGCCGTCGAAATGGTCGGTCGTCTCGCCCGACCAGCCGAACCAGATGCCGCCATATTCCCGAAGCGCCGCGGACAGCGCTACCGCAAGCCCGCCCTGCGCACCGGAATTGGAATCCTTCGGCGCGGAGACGCGATTCGAGATAATGATAAGCCGGCTCATCGGATGGCGCTCCAAGGTTTGCTCAGCAAGACCGCACAATTAATCATGCCAACCAGCGAATAGGTTTGCGGGTAGTTCCCCCACAATTCTCCGCTGACCGGATCAATATCTTCGGAAAGCAATCCGGCAGCGGTGCGCCGCGATAACATTTCTTCGAAAAGTTCGCGAGCATCGGCATTTCTACCGGTGAAATGAAGCGCCTCGATCAACCAGAAGGTGCAGACATTGAATGCCGTTTCGGGCAGGCCGAAATCGTCTTCGGTCGCATAGCGCAGCATATGCGACCCTCGGCGAAGTCCCCGCTCGGTCGCTTCCAGCGTACCGCGAAACCGTTCGTCGTCGGGAGAGACGAACTTCAACTCCAGCAGCTGCAACAGGCTTGCATCGAGATCGTCGCCGCTGAACGTCGCGGACATGTGATTGCCCTTTTCGCGCCACGCCGATTTCTCGATCGTGTCGCGCATCGTATCGGCACGTTCTCGCCAGAATTTCTGACGGTCGGGAAGCTTCAGACGCTCCGCAGCATTGGCGAGCCGGTCGCACGCCGCCCAGCACATCGCCGCGGAATAGGTATGGACCGATTGACGGGTGCGCAGCTCCCAAAGACCCGCATCGGGCTTGTCATACACTTCCCATGCCCGTTCGCCGATGCGTTCCAGCGATTCGAAATCCTCCTCGCCGGCGATACGGAACAGGCGATGGTCGAAAAACGCCTGCACATTGGACAGTACGATCTGGCCATAGGCGTCGTGCTGGACCTGTTCATGGGCCTGGTTCCCGACCCGCACCGGCCCCATCCCCCGATACCCCGCCAGCCGGGACGCCTCTGTCTCCGGCAGGATGGTTTCTCCGAGTAGCCCGTATAGCGGCTGAATGAAGCCGCCCTCGGCCTCATCGACGATGTTGCGCAGATAGCCGAGATAGCTTTCGAGGACATCGAGCGCGCCAACGCGGTTGAGCGCCTGTACGGTATAATAGGCGTCGCGAATCCAGCAGTAGCGATAGTCCCAGTTGCGCTGCGATCCTTCATGCTCGGGGATCGAGGTGGTAAGCGCAGCGACGATCGCGCCCGTCTCCTCATACTGGCAGAGTTTCAGCGTGATGGCCGACCGGATCACGACATCCTGCCATTCGAGCGGCGTGGCGAGTCCGCGCGCCCAATCCTGCCAGTGATATACGGTGTAGTTGAGCATCTCCTCGACACTCGTGGAGATATCGCCCGAAAAACTCTCGTCAGGGCCGAGGAAGAAATGCAGCGGGCGTTCGACGCGAAAGGCGCGTTCTTCGTTCACCAGCCCTACGGGCGCATTGGTCGAGAGGCGCAACTGCAACCCGTCGAGCATGTAGCGAATATGGTTCGACCCGCTCGTCCTGCGAACATTGGGGTCACCCCAGTTCCGCGTCGGACGTAGCCGGACGCGCACGCGCGGGCTCCCGTGCACGGGGCGCACGATCCTGGCGAAGGATACCGGCCGATAGGTTCGCCCCAGTCGTTTGAAGCGCGGACAGAAATCAATCAGTTCGACGGCATTGCCATGATGGTCTGTCAGCGTACTGACGAGGACCGGCGTGTTACGGATATATTCCTGTTCGACCTTCACACAGTCTTCGAGGTCGATCGCCCACAGACCACCCGCATCCTCCGCCGCAGGGTCGTGCCCGTTAAGCAGGGAGGAAAAGACGGGATCGCCGTCAAAGCGGGGCACACATCCCCAGACCAGCCGCGCCTGACGGTCGATCAGCGCGCTGACCTGGCAGTTGCCGATGGGATATAGATCAAGTGATGCTGCACTCACCGTAGCGCCTCCTTGGCCGCTTCGAGCCAATCGAGTGTCGCGGTGACATCGTCCAGTCGGTAGCGTGCCAGAGTCGGCCTGACATCACCGACAAGTATTCCAGCGCCGCCGAGTTGGGCGACGGCCTCGAACCCGTCCTCGTCCGTCACGTCATCTCCCAGAAATACAGGACTGCTGCCGGCAAAGGGCGGTGTGTCCATGAACGCCGCGATCGCAGCCCCCTTGTGCGCACCGGCGAGACGGAGTTCGAACACTTTCTTTCCGGCCTGCAGCTTCAGCCCGGTGGCATCCGCCAATTGCTCCACCAGCAAACGCGACGCATCTTCTGCTTCTGCTGCAGCCTCGCGATAGTGAAGGCCAACGCCAAATGGTTTTTCCTCGATCAGCACACCATCCCAGTGTTCGGCGAACGCTTTCAGTTCCGCTGTTGCGGTATCGAGTCCGTCCGGCCGGGCCGGTACGACTTCCCTGCCATCGGCCCAGCGCATTTCGAGGCCGTGGCTCCCACTGACCGCAAAGCCTTCGCCCAGATATTCGGCGATGGATTGCATGGGTCGTCCGCTGACGATCGCCAACCGCCCATCAAGCGCCGCAGCCAGATGTTTCACGAGCGAGCGCAGCCGCGCATCCACCTCTATGCCGTCGGGGCGCGCAGCGATTTCAACGAGCGTCCCGTCGAAATCGAGAAACAGGCTGGAGCCTCGCAAGAGATCACGTGGCGGATTCGCCAGCGCGCCGATTCCGTCGGTCTGCGGCGCGTTGGTCGCGGCGTTGGTCATAAAAGCAGTGCCTCCCGAAAGTGCCGAACGTTCGTAACGTCGCTGCGTTGCGGAATAAACCGCCGGGAGGTGAGATTTTATGCCGGGACCGCCTCCGGCCCGGCTGCCGGAGCCGTTTTGGGAACGGGATTCGAAAATTCCATGTGATCGTCGATCGACCCGAATTTCAGTGACAGAACGTCCAGCGTATAGTTCTGATGCACCCGCCAGGGCTTGGTCGTGCCCTGCTTGGGAAAACGATCGATCGCGCGCTGGACATAGCCCGAGGTGAAATCGAGGAACGGCTCTTCTTCGACGTCGCCTTCCACTCGCGGCGTACATTGCCGAAGCCCACGTGATTTCATGGTGTTGAGCAGCCTGCAGACATAGTTGCAGGTCAGATCCGCCTTCAGCGTCCAGGACGCGTTGGTATAGCCGAACGACGAAGCCAGATTGGGAATATCCGAATACATCATCCCCTTGTAATTCAGCGATTTCGCCGGATCGACCTTCTTCCCGTCGACCGAGAAATCGAGGTCGCTCATCAACTGCAGTTCCAGCCCGGTCGCGGTCACGATGATATCGGCGTCGATTTGCTCGCCCGATTTGAGGCGGATGCCCGTCTCGGTAAAACGGTCGATATGGCCGGTAACCACCGATGCCGAACCGTCACGGATCGAGGCGAAAAGGTCTGCATCGGGCACCAGGCACAACCGCTGGTCCCAGGGATTATAGCTCGGCGTGAAATGCGTAGCGACGTCGTAATCGGCCCCGAGTTCATCGCGGACCATGTCGATCAGGCGTTCCTTCGTCTTTTCGGGCTTCTTGCGCGCAAGCCGGTAGAAAATCTGCTGCAGGATCACATTCTTCCAGCGCGTCAGGCCGTAGGCGACCTTGGCGGGCAATTTTGAACGCAACCAGTTGGCGAGTTTGTCCTCCGACGGACGCGCAACGATATAGGTCGGCGACCGCTGCAGCATCGTGACATGCGCTGCCGATTTGGCCATTTCGGGCACAAGCGTAACCGCTGTCGCACCACTGCCAATCACGACGACATGCTTCCCCGAATAATCGAGATTCTCTGGCCAGAACTGGGGGTGGACGATCTCGCCGGTAAAATCCTCGCTACCCGCGAATTCCGGCGCATGTCCCTTGGCATAGTTGTAATAGCCCGAGCACATGAAAAGGAAGTTGCAGGTATAGCGCACCTCTTCGTTTTCCGGTCCGCGCTGAGCGACCACGGTCCATGCCGCATCTTCGGTCGACCATGCAGCGCTTACGACGCGGTGCTGGTACCGGATATGCCGATCGATGCCGTAATCGGCGGCGGTATCTTCCAGATATTCGAGGATCGAAGGGCCGTCGGCAATCGCCTTCGCATTCGTCCATGGCCGGAACGAATATCCCAGCGTGTACATGTCGGAATCCGAGCGAATCCCGGGATAACGGAACAGGTCCCAGGTGCCGCCAAGCCGTTCCCTCCCTTCCAGGATAACATAGCTGCGGTCAGGCGATTTCGCCTGAAGATGGTAGCCCGCGCCGATCCCCGAGATCCCCGCCCCGACCACGACAACGTCGAAATGCTCGATGTCCATTTTCGTCTCTCCCACGATACCGAATATTCGATTTCGCTTTGCAACGGAAGAGCGGAGGTTGGTCAGTAGTCCTTCGAGTAGCGAATGCTCGCGCCCGAACCACCGAACGAGCTGGTGTGCGACAGGATACTGAGTGCCTTGGTAAGCGAGATTTCGAGTTGGGTGGCCGTGAAGCCCTTCGCATCGGTGATGATCTCGACATAAATATTATCGGTCAGATACTTACCGGCAGCGAGTGCAGTACCGCGTCCGCTCGCCTGATCGCTTCCCAGAATGCGCAATCTGTCGATACCGGTCGCCGAGCGAAGCTTGCCAAGCGGATTGAGTCCGCCGCCCGAACCGCGGAGCGAATTCAGCGCCGCGGCAAGCTGGATCGCCTGCGTCGCCGAAAGATTGGTTACCGAACTTCCGAACAGAAGCCGCGAAACGACCTCTTCCTGCGGCAAGGCCGGTGTGGAAGTGAACGCGATCTGGGGGTTTTGCGCGCTACCGGTGATATTCAGGATCGCGGTTATGCCTTCCGCAGTCGTTGTCGCCTGGATGTTGAGCTGCGGGTTGCTGATCGCCCCGCCTTCGAAGCTGACGACCCCGCGATTGAGCTCGAACCGCTTTCCGGCAAAGGAATAGGTGCCGCGCACGACCTGCATCGTTCCGCTGACCCGCGGATTGGCGGAGGTGCCGCGAACACGCAGATCGGCCTGCCATTCCGATTCTAGCCCCATGCCCGACACGTAAAGCCGATCGTTGGCATGAATGCGGATGTTCAGCTTGAAGAGTCCTGGCAGCCCACCCGACTGGTCGGGGCTGGTCGGTTTCTGTCCCTTGCGTCGCACACCGGTCAGTTCGGGCACCTCGGCCGATCCCTGCCGAATGATCTTGTACCGCGCCTCGGGTATCGTGAGATCACCGGTGATCGAAGCGCTGTTGCCCGGATCGTTCTGAACGCGAAGCTGACCGGTCGCGGTCGCACCGAGACCGTCGCTTTTGGCCAGACGCGCATCGTCAAGCTTCGCCACGATGTCGATTGGAAATCCTGCATTCGATGACAATCCGACATGACCCTGCGCTTCGATCGTGCCGTCACCCGCATTCGCGGTGAGCTGGTTGAGCTCGAAACGGTCGTTCGTGAAACGGCCGTCGATCTTCATATTGGTCAGGCGAGTGCCATAGGTTTCGTTCTGATATGTCAGGCCGCTCGAATGGACGATCCCGGTGAGCTGCGGCGACTGAACGCGCCCGCCAAAATCGGCGGCCACCGCGATCGGACCCGACATCTGCTGATCGGCAAATCCGGCAAAGGAAAACAATACGCCCGAGGGCCCGTTATACCGGATGCCTCCCGATAGCGGCGCGGACATCAGCCGGGTCACCCATGATC
The DNA here is from genome assembly GCF_018122655.1 of Stakelama marina. Lineage (GTDB taxonomy): Bacteria > Pseudomonadota > Alphaproteobacteria > Sphingomonadales > Sphingomonadaceae > Sphingomonas > Sphingomonas marina. The sequence continues at coordinate 518,419 of NZ_JAGRQC010000001.1, read as the reverse complement.
CCGCCCCCGGCGGCAGGGGACGCAGCGTCGCAACCATCCGACCGACCGTCGTCGTGCCACGCTTGACAAGCGCCCGCGCATCGCCGCCGTCGGGCAACAGCTTGCCGACAAATTCGATGTTCACCGGCTTGGATACTGTCGCGATGCTTGAGCGCTGAAAATTGGCGATGTTCAGCCGCGCATCCGCCTTGGGAAAGCTCGCGCCGCTGGGCTTTGCAAAATCCAGACTCCCGGTCGCCGTACCGCCGATGCCGAGATCGGGCACAAAGGCGTTGACGACCGAAAGGTCGAGCTTGTCGAGCCGCGTCTGTATCGACATTCCGTTTCCATAGGTCCCGGCAATCCGCATCGCTCCCTTGTCGAGGTCGATCCGGGTCGGAAGCAGCTGATAGCTGCCACCGGTCTTGCGGATGCGCATTGCATCAGCAGTCTTGAAGCCGATGCCGTTCGCGCTGCCTTTCAGCGCAACCAGATAATCGTCAGGGTTCAGGCGAGCATTCGCCGCAAGCTCGAACGGCACGCCCGAAGACCCGTTGGCGACCAGTTGCGCGGTGCCGTTGCCGCCCCGATACTTCACCTTCGCGCGGGCCTTCGCGATCACGAATTTGCCCATTTCGAAATTTGCGATCTGCGCGTCGCCCTGAACCTCGGGCGCCTTGGGGTACAGCGTGGCGGTCGCGTCGATAATCGCGCGACCGATCGTCATACCCGCCGCCCCGGGGATTTTGGCGTTGCTCGCGCGTGCCTTAATGTCGGCGCGTTGATACTGACCGGCGGCGCTCAGCTGTGCCTGACCGTTGACGCCCGATCCGGCGAAATCGACACGGCCGACAAAGGGACCCGCGCCGGTTTGCTGAACACGTCCCTTCAAATCCATGCCGGCGAAACGGCCGCTGCGGATATCAACCGAAAGCGCTTTTCCCGTCTGAACCAGCAAGTCGGCGTTGAACGGGCCGTAGTTCGTGCCGCCCTTTGCACTGACGGCATATGCGCCGCCCTTGCCGCGCACGCGAGCCTCCAGATCGACGAGGCCCACGCCCAGTCCGGGCCGCGGCGCGCGCAGCAGAACGACGGGTGCGGTCAGGCTTCCGCTGACGCGCGCGTGCAGGGGTCCATACGCCTTGGAATAGGCATCGGCGTTGACCAGCAACGGCCCGGCGGGGTCATATTGACCTGCTCCACTCGTTACGTGGAAATCGGGGGCATTTACCCGCAGGTTCGAGAATTTGATGACACCGGCGGGCGTATAATCGACGTCGACGCGCGCATAGGCGTTGCCGCCAAGGAAATTGCGCGCACCGTTGTTGAAGATGCGCTGGGTGCGCGCGACGACCCGGCCACGGATGCCAAAGCCGCCCTTGGGCGCCGAATAGAGATCGGCATCGGTCTGGAGATTCAGGATGCCGATACTGTCGACACGATAATCGTTGACCCGACCCTTCAGCGCGCCGGTATATCGCCCCGTGGCAGTGTCGGCGACGACGATCGCCGTCGCGTCGATATTGTCGCTGCGCAGCCGCAGATTGTCCGACAGCACCTTCGATCCGTTGATCGCCAGATCGCCGTTGATCCGGACGTTGTGCAAAAGCCCGCCAGCAGCGGCGTTCAATCCCGTGACCGCGCGAGCTCGAGCGTTGACCGGGATCAGGATATGGTTGGCGTCGACCTTCGCCTGGCCCTCGGCATAGAGCTGTTCGACGACGGTATTGCCAAAGCCGATCGCCCCCGCCTGGATCTTGTAATCGACGGTCGGCGTCTTGAACGGTCCGTTCAGCGCGAGCGCCGCGCGCACCGAACGCCCCCGAAGCTTTGGCGCGATGAGTGCTGGCTTCAGGAGCAGTGCTTCGGCGCGGAAGTCGCCGAAACGGTTATTCGCCAGATCGATCAACCCCCGGGTCGATAGCGAAAACGCATCCGAGCGCAGGCGCAGCCGCGTATCGGCCTTGCGCTGGTCGAGCGTCGCGTCGAGCGCGATGGCAAGTTTCGGAGAGGTCAGTCGCTCGACCGGGCCTTTCAGGTACAAGCCCGGGTGCGCGTCCCCGCGGACCTGAAACGTCCCATTTTGTTCGGCAATCCGAAGATTTGCGAGCGACTTTCCGCCGAGCGTTCCATTCACCCGACCGTTCCACGCCTGCCAACTGCCCTGCCCCTCGACCGACAATGCCAGCGGCGCATCGAGCTTTGCCAGTCCGCCGATCAATCCGTTTCTGGGCGCCCGAAGTTGCATATCGATATCGAGCCTGTTGGCATCGGGCACGGCATCGAGCTTCAATGCCAACCGATCGCCACCCGCAACACCCTGCGCACGCAACGTCGCGGCATGGGCCAGAATCTGCGCGCGCCGGTCGGCAATATGCACCTGCCCGGAAACGCGTGCGATGTGGCGCTGACCGGTTACCGGTGCACCGATATCGATCCGGTCGATCGCCAGCTTGTTGACGTCAATGTCGATATTGGGGAGCAGCGGCTTGTTGCTGGGTCCCGTCGATTTCAGTTGCGGCAGGCGATCGAGGCGCACCAGTGGGCTCGACAATTCACGCACATCGATATGGTTGTTGACATAAGCGAAGGGTCGCCAGTCGAGCGTAATTTTCGGCGATGACAGGAAAACGCCCTTTGGATCCCTGACGCGAACGTCGCGCAGGATCATGCGCCCATAGATCGATCCGTCGATCCGCCCGACCTTGACGTTCAGGCCCGACGCCGTCGTGATTCCGCCAATCTTGTCGGCAATGAAGCGTTTGCCGAAATCGGTGTTCAACCCGGTGAAAAGCAGCACGACAAGAAGCGCGAGGCCCGCCAGCGCGATGCCGAACCATTTTGCGATACGCTGCCACAACGGACGCCGCGTGACGACCACGACTTCATCGCCTGCGGGCGTGTCTTCGGGGGTTGTATCCTCGGCCATCAGAATGCCTGACCGATCGAAATATAGACCGCGACCGTCGGATCGCCCTTACGCCTGTTGATCGGCGTCGCCACGTCCACGCGAAGTGGTCCGAAATTGGTATAGAAGCGACCGCCCAGCCCCGCTCCGAAGCGGAGGTCCGATCCGCGTGGATAGACAGTGTCGTAGGACTGGCCGGCATCAACGAAGGGGACGATCCCGAAATTGCCGAACCGGTAGCGTGCCTCGAGCGAAAATTCGTTGAAGCTCAAACCGCCGATCGGCTTTCCGTCGGGCGCCTGCGGGCCGAGCGACTGATAGGCATAACCGCGCACCGAACCGCCGCCGCCGGCATAATAACGGCGCGACGGCGGCAGGTCGTTGCGACTGATCCCCGCAATCGTCCCGACCTTAGCCCGGCCGGCGATGACGAGGCTGTCACTGACCGGATAATAGCCCGTCCCTTCCAGCGTAATCCGCGAATAGGGGCGAAAGCCGCTCTTTACCGCCGCTTCAGGGCTGACATTGGCATGGATGCGAAAGCCCCTGGTCGGGTTCAGCAGGTCGTCGGACGTATCGAAGCCGGCGGTGAGAGGAAGCGCTGCGATTCCGAAGGTCTTGCGCTGCCGCTCGCCGGCATCGAAATTATACACATCCTCATTGGTACCGATCAGTTCGAAGCCATAGCCATAGGTGAACCGCTTCTGCCAGATCGGCGTGGAATCGTAGGAAATTCTACCGAACAACGACCCGGTAAATGCCTCATAGGCATCATATTTATTGTGGTTGGCCGATATGCCCAGTGTGACGGTACGGTCGCGCCTGCCGGCGTTGGAGCGGCGGAACGTCGTACTCAGACCCTGTTCCAGCGTGCCGGCGACGCCCTTTACGATCAGCGCGCCTTCGGGTGGGAAAAGGTTGCGATGCGTCCACGACCCCTGAAGCCGGATGCCCTGCCCCGTGCTATATCCGGCTTCGGCTGCCAATGTGCGCGGCGGCCCGGCATTCTGGTGCACCAGCAAATCCACATATTCGGTACCGTCGGGCGCCTTTTTACCGGTGCGCACGGGTTTGACCGATACCGAGGAGAACAGGCCGGTGGCGACCAGCGCCTTGCGCAGATCATCCACCTTGCGCACGTCATAAAGCTCGCCGCGGTCGAAGCGCGCCAGGACGCCGACATGCTCTGCGCTGAACGCGAGGTCGCCATTGGTGCGATACCCGCCGAATGAGGAGCGCGGTCCCAGCGTGTAAGGCAGCGTATACGCGCCGGTATAGCTTTGGCCGTCGAGCAGGATGTCGCGGTCACCCAGCTCGAAGAACGGATACCCTTCCTGCGGAAGTTTCAGCGAGACATTGGCCTCGGCACCCTGCACCCGATCGGCCTCTATCGGATCGCCGACCTTCAGCGGCAACGCCTTGTCGACCAGCCCGGCCGGTGTGGTCGGGTCACCTTTGGTCGTGATCGAGCCAAGCGTATATTGCTTGCCGGGATCGGCATTGATTACGGCGCGAACTTTCCCGGACTGATCGGTAACCTGCTCGATCTTCGAGGTCGCCGTTCCGTCGTAATAGCCGATCGATTTCATCAGCCGGACGGCAAGTTCCTCGTCCTCTTTCGCGCGCGCGCGAACCATGGTCGCGTTCGCCGCCTTGCCGCCGCCGTCCTCCAGCGCGGAAAGATCGTGAAACTGGCCCTCAAGCCCCACCTGATCGAGACCATGGACCACCGTGTCATAGGAAATCTCTACGTTCGAATTGTCGGTAACGCCTGCGATCTCGGGCGGAGGTGTCGAATCGAACGTATCGATGGGCGGCAAAGGCTGCGCCAGCTCACTCTCGTCGGGAAGCTGCTGCGGAGGAGCAAGCTCGCCGGTGGGAGTGGTGCCAGTCGTCTGTGAAGTTGCGCCGGGCACCGGCATCGGCTCCAGCGGAGCATTGATATTGTCGCTCAGCGGCGGCAGCGCCTTGTCGAACTCGTTTTCAGGGATAATCGGTTCGTCGGCCTGCGACACTGCGGTCGCATCCGCGGTTGCCTGCTTTCCGTCGCTCGACTGCCCCGAATTGCCGTTCGCCTGCGCCGCATTGGACGGCAGCGCGCCGAGCGCGGTTGCAGGGACAAGTACGACGCCAGCGATCGCCACTTTCCAGATCGTTCGCCGCGCCGTCTTAGCCACACACTCCCCTTCGCTCGCGGGGAGGCAGGTTTCCGCACCGCCCCCCGGAAAGGCATCAAACGCGCGTCGCTCGATTTTGCTCCACCGGTTTCGGTCCATGGCACTGAAATCAAGACAATTGCCATTGATGTGCATCGGATCGCCGCGATGTCGCGTTGGTCAAGCCAAGCGTCAGTCAAGGAACCGATCCACATGAACGCAGCAGCGCCAGCCGACCCGTCCAACATTCCCGGCTTCGATTCCACCCATCCCTGGCGTCATCCTTGGAAAGCCTGGAAGGCAATCTTCGGGCGCATCTATGTAATGACCGGCTATCACAATCTGTCGCTGATGGCCGCGGGCATGGCCTTTTTCGCGTTCCTTTCGATCGTACCGCTGCTCGGTGCGATCGTCATGACCTATGGGCTCGTCGCCGACCCTGCCACCGTTGCAGCCCATATGAAAACGATCATCCAGCTCGTGCCGGCGGACGCGGCTCGCCTGATACAGGACCAGTTGACCAGCATCGCCAGCACCGCCGCCGACAAGGCCGGGCTTGGCCTGGCGATCGCGCTTTTCTTCTCTCTGTTCGGAGCGATGAGGGCGGCGGGCGGAATGATCGGTGCGCTCAACGTCGTCTACGAAGAGGATGAAACACGCAGTATCATCCGGACGACGCTGTTATCGCTCGTGCTGACGGTCGGCGCGGTATTCGCGGCGATTATCGGCGTAATCGCGGCAGCCGTCTTGGGATATCTGAAGCAGTTTGCCGACATACTCGGCCATTCGGGTGTCGTCCTGATCCAGATTGCAACCTGGATTGTCGCCGGAGCCATCGCTAGTGGCGGCTTCGCGTTCGTATATCGCTTCGGGCCCGATCGGGCCCGGGCGGAATGGCGGTGGTTATCGATCGGTTCGGTAGCCTCGACATTGCTATGGCTGCTCGCGACCGTACTCTTCGGTCTCTATGCCGCCAATTTCGCCAATTACAACGCGACCTACGGCGCGCTGGGAGCGGTCGTGGTGCTGCTGATGTGGTTGTACGTTTCGGCCTATGCAATTCTGATCGGCGCCGAGATCAACGCAGAAGCCGAACGGCAAACCGGCGTGGACTCGACTACCGGTACGCCGCGCCCGTTCGGAGAGCGCGGGGCAACCGTCGCGGATACGCTGCCGAGCCAGCGTCAGGTCAAGCCGAAACGTTCGAAATACTGACTTCGGCGCCGCCAGCGTCGCGTTCCTTCGTGCGCTGCCGGAACTTGTGCAACAGCGGCTCGGTGTAGCCGTTCGGCTGATCGGCGCCTTCGAACACCAGCGCGCGTGCCGCCTGAAAGGCAAGGCTGTCCGCCTCGCGCCCCGACATCGGCCGATAGGAGGGATCACCGGCATTCTGCGCATCGACCTTTTGCGCCATCCGCCGTAACGCAGCCTCGACATCATTGGCGGATGCCACGCCGTGAAGCAGCCAGTTGGCCATGTGCTGCGAGGATATGCGAAGCGTGGCACGATCCTCCATCAGGCCGATATCGTTGATGTCGGGCACCTTCGAACAGCCCACCCCCCGATCGACCCAGCGTACGACATAGCCAAGGATTCCTTGCGCGTTATTGTCGAGTTCGCGGCGCACCTCCTCGGCGCTCCAGTTGCGCCCTTCGGCCACGGGCACGGTCAGCAACTGGCCGAGCGACGGAATCGCTTCGCCCGCAATTTCACGCTGGCGGGCGAACACATCGATCTGGTGATAATGGAGCGCGTGGAGCGTCGCCGCCGTCGGGCTGGGCACCCAGGCGGTGTTCGCGCCCGATTTCGGATGACCGATCTTCTGTTGCAGCATGTCGGCCATGCGGTCGGGCGCGGCCCACATGCCCTTGCCGATCTGCGCCTTACCCGAGAGCCCGTGCGCCAGGCCGATGCGTACATTTCGATCCTCATATGCGGTCAGCCAGGCACTCGTCTTCATCTCGCCCTTGGGGATCATCGGGCCGGCGCGCATCGCGGTGTGCATCTCGTCGCCGGTTCGGTCGAGAAAGCCGGTATTGATGAAGACGATGCGCTCCTTCACCGCATGGATGCACGCGGCGAGATTGGCCGAGGTCCGGCGCTCCTCGTCCATCACGCCGACCTTGATCGTGTGCCTGCCCAGCTCGAGCAAGTCCTCGACGGCATCGAACAGCCGGTCGGTGATGGCGCATTCGTCCGGCCCATGCATCTTCGGCTTCACGATATAGATCGAACCGGCGCGGCTGTTGCGATATTTCCCGAGCCCGCGAAGATCGTAGAGCGCGATCAACGAGGTCATGATCGCATCGAGCACGCCCTCGGGCGCTTCAGCTCGGTCAGGCAGAAGGACAGCCGGCGTCGTCATCAAATGGCCGACATTGCGCACGAACAGCAGCGAACGTCCCGGCAGCGTGAATTCTGCCCCATCCTGCGCGGTATAGCTGCGGTCGGGTGCGAGACGGCGGGTCAGCTTTTTTCCGCCCTTGTCGAATGTCTCTTCGAGGTCGCCCTTCATCAGGCCAAGCCAGTTGGCATAGGCCGCGACCTTGTCCTCGGCATCGACCGCAGCCACCGAATCCTCAAGGTCGACAATCGTCGTCAGCGCTGCTTCCAGAATAACATCGGCAATACCCGCCGGGTCGTCCCGGCCGATCGGGTGTTCGCGGTCGACGACCACTTCGATATGCAAGCCGTTGTGGCGAAATAGCAGCGACCGACCATCGCGTCCGACGAGCTGATCGGGAGCGGCAAGCTGTGGCTCGTTCCCTGCAAAATCAGCCCAGGAGCCCGATTTCAGCGGCACCGCCTCGTCAAGGAACCGCTTTGCACGCGCGATCACCTGCACACCGCGTTCGGGATCATAGCCACCCGGCTTCGCGTCGCCGGGAATAGCGTCGGTACCATAGAGCGCGTCGTACAGACTGCCCCAGCGTGCATTGGCGGCGTTCAGGACGAAACGCGCGTTGAGAACGGGCACGACAAGTTGCGGCCCCGCCATGGTCGCGATCTCGGGGTCGACATTTTCGGTGCCGATCGTGAAGCGGTCGGGCTCATCGACCAGATAGCCTATGTCGCGGAGGAAAGCCTCGTCCGCCGCTTCGCCCGATTCATATCGTGCGTCGATTTGTGCCTGCAACGCGTCGCGCTTTTGCAGAAGCGATCGGTTTTCGGGAGTAAAGCGGGCGAAGATATCGGCCACGCCGCGCCAGAAGCCGTCGGACCCTATCTCCAGTCCCGGCAGCACCTGCTCTTCGACGAACCGGGCAAGCGGTTCCGCGACTTTCAGGTCGGCACGGGCAAGCAACTGGGACATGATTCCTCCTCGATCGTCGGCAGCGATGGCGCCTGGGGAGGGCAAAGCCTGATTAGTGGAAACGGCGAGACAAGATCAAGTCGCTTCGACTTCGAACCCGGCTGCGGCGTCTTCCAGCCGTTCGAGCATCGAACGAAGCTGGCCGATCTCCTTTTCCTCGAATTCGGCAAAGATTCGCCGTTCGAGTTCCAGCGCCTTTGGCGCAACCTGCTCGTACAATTCCTCGCCGGAACGGGTGAGCCGGAGCAGATGCGATCGCTGGTCGTGCGGGTTTGGCTCGCGCTTCACCAGCCCGCGTTCGACCAGCCCGATCGCGGCGCGGCTGACCGTCACCTTGTCCATTCGTGTCATCACGCCAAGCGCCTGCTGGCTCATCCCCTCGCCCTCGGCAAGCACCGCGACCAGCCGCCATTCGGGAATTTTCAGCCCGAACATCGCTTGATAGGCGGTAGCGATCACGTTCGACACACGGTTCGAAGCGATCGACAGGCGATAAGGGAGAAAGCCGTCGAGATGGAGCGTTGACATGAAACAACCCTAACTGCGTGCCTTTACTCGACGCTAGCACATTGGTAGTTAGTTTCAATTGATACCAGTTTCCCGAACCGGAGAGATGTGATGGAACCCCGCGAAAACCCGATGGGCCTCGATGGCTTCGAATTCGTCGAATTCACCAGCCCCGATCCGGAGGCGCTCGGCAAGCTCTTCACGATGATGGGCTTCACCCATGTCGCGAATCACAAGACCAAGAAGGTTCGCCGCTATCAACAGGGCGACATCAACTTCCTGCTCAACATGGAGCCCGAGGGCCAGGTCGCCGATTTCCGCGGCGACCACGGACCGTCGGCCAATGCGATGGCATTCCGCGTCGCCGATTCCGACAAGGCGCTGAAGATGGCGGTCGAGCGCGGCGCGACCGAGGTTAAGGGCAAGAACGGCCCCGGCGAGTTGGACATTCCGGCAATCGAGGGGATCGGCGGTGCGAATTTGTACCTGGTCGACAAATACGGCGAGGAAACCATCTACGACACCGATTTCGAGCCGGTAGAAGGTGCGACGCCCGACCAGAATTCGGTCGGCCTCGAGACGCTCGACCATCTGACGCACAATCTGAAGCGCGGCCGGATGGATTTCTGGGCGAACTATTACGAGTCGATCTTCAACTTCCGCGAAATCCGCTATTTCGATATCGAGGGTCAGCAGACCGGCCTTCTGTCGCGCGCGATGACCGCGCCCGACGACAAGATCCGCATCCCGCTGAACGAGAGCCGCGACGATCACTCGCAGATCGAGGAGTTCATCAAGGATTATAAGGGCGAAGGCATCCAGCACCTCGCGCTGACCACCGACGATATCTTCGCGACCGTGGACAAGCTGCGCGCGAACGGCGTGAAATTCCAGGATACGCCCGACACCTATTACGAGCTGATCGACAAGCGCCTGCCCGGCCACGGCCACGACATCCAAAAGATGAAGGAGCGCAAGATCCTGATCGACGGTTCGCCCGAGACCGGCGAAGGCCTGCTGCTGCAAATCTTCACCGCCAACATGGTCGGTCCGATCTTCTTCGAGATCATCCAGCGCAAGGGCAACGAAGGCTTCGGCGAAGGCAATTTCAAGGCGCTGTTCGAATCGATCGAACTCGACCAGATCAAGCGCGGCGTGATCCCGGCCAAGGACAAGGCCGAAGCTTGAACGCCTGACGAGTAAGGAGAGGCCGGTCGGTCGCGCAGGAGGATTTAGCGACCGGCAGGAAAACGGCCCGCGGCCGCCGCCATGCCCGCCCACAAAAAGGGGGCGTGATAATCAAAACGACGCGCATGGCGGCGGTTCGCACCTCAACCAGATACGGGAGAGAAGCCCAGTGTCCGACGGATACATGACCGGTTTCGGCAATCATTTCGCGACCGAGGCAGTCGCCGGCGCCTTGCCCGAAGGCCGCAATTCTCCTCAGAAGCCCGCATTCGGCCTGTATGCCGAGCAATTGTCGGGCACCGCCTTTACCGCGCCTCGTTCGGAAAACCGGCGCTCGTGGCTCTACCGCCTGCGCCCGTCCGCTGCGCACCCGCCCTTCCGCCGGTACGAGGGCGCCGACCTGTTCGCGCCGGGGACGGTGGACGCACCGCTTGCGCCCAACCGGCTGCGCTGGTCACCAATGGGCTATGACGACGAGGACGCCGATTGGCTCGACAGCATGGTCACGATGCTCGCCAGCCACCCGCCCGAAAGCCAGTCGGGCGTCGCCGTCCACATCTACCGCGCGTCGAAGGACATGGAGCGTCGCGCGTTCGTGTCCGCCGATGGCGAGCTGATCGTCATTCCCGAACAGGGGCGCGTGACTCTTCTCACCGAAATGGGGCGGATCGACCTGAAGCCCGGCGAAATCGCGCTGGTCCCGCGCGGCGTTCGATTTCGCGTCACCCTGCCCGACGGAAAGGCGCGCGGCTATGTCGCGGAAAATCATGGCGCGCCGTTCCGTCTGCCCGACCTCGGCCCGATCGGCGCCAACGGCCTTGCCAATCCACGCGATTTCGAAACGCCGGTTGCCTGGTTCGAGGATGTCGAAGGCGATTTCGAGCTGGTGCAGAAATATCTCGGCAGCCTGTGGAGCACCAATCTCGGGCGCAGTCCGCTCGACGTCGTCGCATGGCACGGCAATCTCGCACCCTGCAAATACGACCTGTCGAAATTCAACACGATCAACACGGTCAGCTTCGACCATCCCGATCCGTCGATCTTCACCGTGCTGACCTCACCCAGCGACATGCCGGGAACGGCCAATGTCGATTTCGTGATCTTCCCGCCGCGCTGGATGGTGGCCGAAGACACGTTCCGCCCGCCCTGGTTCCACCGCAACGTGATGTCGGAGGCGATGGGGCTGATCCACGGCGCCTATGACGCCAAGGCCGAAGGATTCGCACCGGGCGCGCTCAGCCTGCACAACCAGATGGCCGGACACGGACCCGATGTCGAAAGCTGGCGCAACGCCAGCGAGGCCGAGCTGAAGCCGCATAAGATCGAGGACACGATGGCGTTCATGGTCGAAAGCCGCTGGGTCTTCCGCCCGACCGAATTCGCGGTCGAAACCGCGCAGAGCGATTATGACGAAGCCTGGTCGGGCTTTCCGAAGGCGCAGGTCGAATAGGCGGGAACGCGTTTCCGCGCGCGGCGTTTTATAGCGGCAAAACAACAGGATGCCGCTTGATCTATGTTTAGCTGGAAGCACGAGGCACAGGAGCGTCTCGAATCCTTGCTGTTCGACCATGTGTCCGACCGCGGGTTCCCCTGCGTCGGCGCGAAGGCGGCGCTTGCGCGCGGCACGCTGTCGGTGCTCGCCTGCGACCGGATCGACAGCGGTTGGGACGATGTGCGCATCCATGACGCGCTGCTGCGCTTCGCCGAATCTTATAAGCGCGAGCCCGAAATGTATCGCAGCTTTGCGGTGGTGTTCGACGGTCCGGGCGATCTGGACGAAGAAGCGTTCGAGCGTGCACTGTGGGACCGGGTGCAGTCGCTCTCCGACAAGGATGTCTGGCGCGGTCAGAACTATGACTACCGCGTCAGCGCCGATCCCGACAATCCGCACTTCTCGCTCAGCTTTGGCGGCGAAGCGTTCTTCATCGTCGGGCTGCATCCGAATGCGAGCCGCCCGGCGCGGCGTTTCGACCGCCCTGCCCTCGTCTTCAACCTGCACGACCAGTTCGAGCGGTTGCGGGCCGAGAACAAATATGAGGGAATGCGCGAAAAAATCCTGACGCGCGACGAGGCGCTGGCCGGATCGCGCAATCCCATGCTGGCGCGGCACGGTGAGTTGAGCGAGGCGCGGCAATATAGCGGGCGCGCGGTCGATGGCGGCTGGCGCGCGCCCTTCAAATATCGGGGAGCGGAACAATAGAACCCCAGGTCATTCCCGAACGCAGCGGCACCGCCTTTAAGCTGAAGAAAGGCCAGACGCTGATCGTCATCGATCCGAAGGGCGAGCAGGTCGCCGACCTCCTCGCGTTCAACGCGGACGATATCGACGAGGTAATCTCGTCAGGTCGGACGTTCGACTATGCCGAGCGGATTTATCTGTCGACCGGCAACAAGCTTTATTCGAACCGGTCGAACGTGATGCTCGAGATCGTCGAGGATATGGTCGGGCGGCACGACTTTCTGCTGACGCCCTGTTCGGTCGACACGTTCGACCATTTCTACCCCGACCTGCCGCGTCACCGGGGATGCTTCGGCAACCTCGCAGAAGCGCTGGCACCCTATGGCGTGACGCCGGCGCAGATCCCGACCGCGTTCAACTGCTTCATGAACGTGCCGATCGACGGCGAGACCGGCGAGCTGAAGGTGCTGCCGCCGATCAGCAAGGCGGGCGACCATATCGCGCTGAGGGCCGAGATGGACCTGATCATCGGGCTGACGGCGTGCTCGGCGCCCGATTCGAATGGCGGTACGTTCAAGCCGATCCATTATCGGATCGAGGCTTAGCTTCACACAATTCGCGGTGATGTTTTACGAAAGTTGCGGCTGGCTGTAATTTCGTTGCGGGCGGCTTGTAACCATGCTGACGGTGAGAAACAGCGGTCCGCTACGGTGGCACGGACGCGGTGTTGTAGGAAAGCTTTTCGGTCGAACGCCCGCGTCGTCATGCTGAACTTGTTTCAGCATCCACCCTCCAACTTCCACATGTGCGAATTTGGCGCCGTGGACCCTGAAACGAGTTCAGGGTGACGGAAGCGGGCGTGGTGGGCGATGCCCCATACTCCTGCATTTGCAGGATCACGGCTACCCCTTCATCTGGCGGGCGATGGCCTTGCGGGTGGTGCTGCCATAGGGCGGCTTGAGCCCAGCGAGCTTTGCCACGTCGAGCTTCGACTGCTGGAAAACGCTGCGCGCATGGCTGAACGTCTGAAAGCCGGCGCGGCCATGATAGGCGCCCATGCCCGACGGGCCGATGCCGCCGAAGGGCAGTTCCTCCATCGAGACATGGAAGATCACGTCGTCGAGCGTCGCTCCGCCCGAAATCGTGCGGTCGAGCACGCGGCGGCGCTCGTCATCATCCTTGCCGAAATGATAGAGCGCCAGCGGACGGTCGCGGCGATTCACTTCCGAAATCGCCTGATCGACGGTGTCATAGGTACGCACCGGGAGGATCGGCCCGAAAATCTCTTCCTGCATCACCGTCATGTCGTCGGTCGCGCCGCGGACGATGTGAAGCGGCATCTTGCGGCTGTTGGTGGCGCTAAAATCCTCGTTGGCCGGATTGACCGTGACGACATCGGCACCCTTGGCGCGGGCATCGTCGAGCCAGTCGTTGAGCCGCTGATAGTGCCGGTCGTTGATGACGGCGGTATAATCGGGATTGTCGAGCAGCGTCGGATAGAGCGTCGAGGCGGCACTGGTCAGCTTGTCGACCACCGCCGGTTCCTGTTCGGCGGGCACCAGCATGTAATCGGGCGCGAGGCATATCTGGCCGGCATTCATCATCTTGCCGATCGCCACGCGCTCTGCCGCGCGGTCGAGATCGGCGCCTCGGCTGACGATCACCGGCGACTTGCCGCCGAGTTCGAGCGTGACGGGCACCAGATTGTCGGCTGCGGCGTGGAGGATGTGCCGCGCAATGCCGGTGGCGCCGGTGAAGATCAGATGGTCGAAGGGCAGTTCGGCAAAGGCCTTGCCGACATCCGGCCCGCCGGAGACGAAGGCGAGTTCGGTGGGGTCGAAATAGCGCGGGCAGAGTTCTTCGAAGAGCGAAGCGACCTGCGGCGTATATTCGCTGGTCTTGACCATCGCGCGGTTGCCGGCGGCGAAAATGCCAGCGAGCGGTGACATCACCAGATTGACCGGGAAATTCCACGGGCTGATGACGCCGACCACGCCCTTGGGCTGATATTCGACGCGCGCCTTCGCGCCGAGCAGCCCGAGCGGAAACATGGTCGGGCGCTTGTCGGCCTTTGCCCAGCCATCGACATGCTTGGCCGCGTGCCGCAGCGGCGTGACCGATGCGGCGATGTCGGTAATCATCGATTGTTCGCGGCTGCGATGGCCGAAATCTTCCGAGAGCGCATCGCAGAAACTGTCGGCATGATCGGCGATCATCGCGGCGGCACGCTTCAGCCGGTCCTTGCGCAGCGGGATCGGCACCGGCAACGCTTCCATGAAGTCGGCACGCTGTGCTTCGAGCATCGCATTCAGATCGGCCATCGTCGCTCTCCAGTTTTATTTCGCTACTGGATAGCCTGAATCATCCAGCAGGGAAATGCCGCGAGCGCGAGCAGCGTCCCGAGCGGCAACTGGTCGGTCGCAGATAGCCGGCCGCGGCGCAGGCGAAGGATGAGCGCAGCGGCGAGGCCGATCATGCTGGCAGCGAATAGCAGCAGCGCCAGATCATGCCAGCCGAGCCACAGCCCGATGCCACCCATCAGCTTTGCGTCACCGCCGCCCAGCCCGTGCCGTCCGCGCACATTGCGGTAGAGCGCCGCCACCGCCCACAGCACCACAAAGCCGGCAACCCCGCCGATCAGCCGGTCCTCGATGGGCGGCGCGAGCCCGATCAGTCCGGTCGCCAATCCGCCTAGCGCGAGCGCCCCGGTCAGCAGATTGGGCAGCCAGAAAGCACGCAGGTCGAGCGCGGCGAGCATCAGCAACAGCCAGCCGAAAACGGCGCCCGCGGCTCCATTCCAGTCGGGTGCAACCGCCGCTGCGCCGATACCGATGGCAAGACCCAGAAGCTCGACCAGCGGGTGCAGCCAGTCGATCGGCGCACCACATTCCCGACAGCGGCCGCGCTGAACGGCATAGCTGAAAAGCGGGATCAGCTCGGCGGCGGTGAGCGTCCTGCCGCAGCCGTCACATTCGGATCTCCCCCTGAGCGCCGAGCGTTCCTCCGGCCAGCGTATCGCCACCGTGGCGATGAAGCTGCCGAAGACGAGGCCCAGCACACCGAGCGCGACCAGCCACCAGACCGGATCAGCCATCGGGCTTCTTCCGGATCAGATAGCGATAGACGCCGAAAATATTGATTCCGAAGAGAACGGCGTTCTGCGTGCCGAGCGCGCCGTCTTTCGACAGAACCGCCGCGACGATCCATGCAATGCTGGAGGCGACGAAGACGATGAAGCCGAAACCGACGACGCGGCGCCCGAGGTCTAGCGAGACCATGAACGCCGCGGAGATGCCGGTGCCGGTGGCGAACCACTTGATGGCCTGAACGAGGGGAGAATCTTCCATCGTCGCTTAACGTCGGCGCGCCGGATTCGGGTTCAGGATGATGGCCGGATTCCTAATTGGCTTCAGATGCTTCGGTCATATTCGTCTCGCCGTCCCGACGAAAGTCGTAACCCGGACAACCAGCGCGCGCGGCTCTGGAACCAAAGTCGCGTGCGGGACGGCATGATATTGTGATCCGGCTTTTGCAAAAATTCGTCGCACTTCCTAGATCGTATCAAACGAAACGAACCTCTTCAGGAGAACTCCATGTCCGCCGATCCCGTCGTCATCCTGTCCTATGCACGCACGCCGATGGGAAGTTTCCAGGGAAGCCTTTCCGGCGCATCCTCGACCGAACTCGGCGCGACGGCGGTCGGGGCGGCAATCGAGCGTGCCGGGCTGAAGGGCGATGCGGTCGAGCGCATCTATATGGGCTGCGTCCTGCCTGCGGGGCTTGGCCAGGCGCCCGCAAGGCAGGCGGCGCTGGGTGCGGGGCTGCACAAACATATCGAGGCGACGACGATCAACAAAATGTGCGGCAGCGGGATGCAGGCCGCGATCATGGCGTCGGACGCGCTTGCCGCGAGTTCGGTCGACATGATCGTCGCGGGTGGCATGGAGAGCATGACCAACGCACCGTATCTGTCGATGCGGCACCGCTCTGGCGCGCGGCTGGGCCATGACAAGATGATGGACCACATGTTTCTCGACGGGCTGGAAGATGCGTATGAGCCGGGCCGGCTGATGGGCAGCTTTGCCGACGAGACGGCGAAGGAATATCAGTTCACCCGCGAAGATCAGGACAATTTCGCGATCGCCTCGCTCGAACGCGCGCAGAAGGCACAGAAGTCGGGCGCATTCGACCGCGAGATCGTGGCCGTCGAGATCACCGGCCGCAAGGGCACCGACACGGTCCGCCTCGACGAGCAGCCCGCGCGCGGAAACATCGACAAGATTCCCACGCTTAAGCCGGCCTTTTCCAAGGACGGAACGGTGACTGCGGCCAATGCCTCCTCGATTTCCGACGGTGCCGCCGCGCTCGTCATGACGCGGGCATCGATCGCGGAGAAACTGGGCCTGACACCCGTTGCGCGCGTGGTTGCGCACGGCGCCCATGCGCACGAACCCTCGCGCTTCACCACCGCGCCCGTATCGGCGATGGAAAAAACGCTGGAAAAGGCCGGATGGAATATCGGCGACGTCGACCTGTTCGAGGTCAACGAGGCCTTTGCCTGCGTCGCGATGATCGCGATGCGCGACCTGTCGATCCCGCACGACGTGCTCAACATCAATGGCGGCGCCTGCGCGCTGGGGCACCCGATCGGCGCGAGCGGCGCGCGGATCACGGCGACGTTGCTCGCGGCGCTTCAGAATTCGGGCCAGAAGCGCGGCCTGGCATCGCTGTGCATCGGTGGCGGCGAAGCGACGGCAATGGCGGTCGAGCTGATCGACTGACACCGCCGGGACGGGATATTGGGCAGGTGACGGCGCGTCCGGCTTCGCCCATAGTGGCACGATGAACCCCGCCGCGCTCAGCGCCATCGTTCTGGGCATCGCGCTCCTGCTGTTCGTATCGGAGCGCGTTCGCCACGATCTCGTCGCCCTGCTGGCGCTGTTCGCCTGCCTGGTGCTGGGGATCGTGACGCCCGAACAGGCATTTGTCGGCTTTGCCGACCCGGCCGTGCTGACGGTGGCGGGCATCCTGATCGTCGGGCGCGCGATAGAATTGTCGGGCGTCGCGGCCGCGATCGCGCGCACCGTGATCCCGCACCATGCCAGCTTTACGGTGCGATTGTCGCTGCTGCTGATCGTCGCGGCGCTCTTGTCCGCGTTCATGAACAATATCGCGGCGCTGGTCATCACCATGCCGATCGCCGCCGATGTCGCGCGCGGTGCGAAGAAGCCGCCCGCCGCGACGCTGATGCCGCTCGCCTTCGCCACGATCCTGGGCGGGATGACGACGCTGATCGGCACGCCCGCCAACCTGATCCTGTCGTCGGTGCGCACGAGCGAACTCGGCAAGCCGTTCGGCTTTTTCACCATGGCGCCGGTCGGCGTCGCGGTGACGGTCGTCGGGCTTGGCTATCTGGCGGTGATGGGGTGGCGCCTCTTGCCGGTGCGCCGGTCGGGCGTGCGCGAGACGCGACCGCCCTGGCGCGTGTTCGAATTGCGAGCACCCGAAGCGATTGCCGGGCATCAGCTCGCGCAGCTCTTGCCGGTGCTGCGCAACGCATCGACGCGCGTGCTCGCGCTGTTTCGCGGTGGTGTCGAGATCGCCGCCAATGCCACGACACAGCTCAAGGGCGGCGACCGCATGCTGGTGCTGTCACGCGTCAACCAATGGATCGCGGCCGAGCGCAGTGGCCTCGACCATAGCGCACCCGACCGCGACGATACCGAGGTGACCGCGCGCGTGGTGGTCGCGCACGGTTCGTATCTGATCGGTCAGGGGCATGAGGATATCCGCCTGCGTACCGAGGGCAGGCTGCGCGTCGTCGCCGTCGGCCCCCGCGCGGCGCGCGAAAAGCAGCCGCTATCCTCGATGACGATCCATGCCGGCGACCAGCTGTTCCTGCGCGGCCCCGCCGATGCGCTGCGCCGGTTCATCGCACAGGCGCGCGTGCTCGAGATCGACCGGCTCGATCCGCCCAGCGTCACACGCTCGACAGCGGCGCTGATCCTCGGCGTTTTCGGCCTTGCGATCGTGCTGGTGGTGACGGGTTGGACGACGCCGGCGGTCGCTTTTGTCGGCGCAGCGGTGGTCATCGCCACGTTCAAGCTGATCCCGGCGGAAGAAACCTATCGGTCGATCGACTGGAGCGTCATCGTGCTGCTTGCCGCGATGATTCCCGTCGGCCAGAGTTTCGAGCAAACGGGTGCGGCGAGCGAGGTCGCGGCATTTCTGGGCCAGTCGCTGGCCGGGATGCCGTTGTTCGTGACGCTGGCCGCGCTGTGCGGGACGACGCTGCTGCTGTCGATCTTCCTCAACAATGTCGCGACCGCGGTCATCATGGGTCCGCTGGCGGTCGAAGCCGCGCGGCTGCTGGGCATCGATCCCGATGCAGCGCTGCTCGCCGTGCTGATCGGCGCGTCGTCGGATTTCCTGACCCCGATCGGGCACCAGAACAACCTGCTGGTGATGGGACCGGGCGGATACCGCTTCACCGACTATATCCGGATGGGCGGGCTGCTCGTCGTCCTCGTCATCGGGACCGCGGCGGGCGTCCTGACGCTGGCCTATAGTTAGTTGACCGGCGTCAGAGTTCCTCGCCGGGGTCGACGCCCCAGAGATGCGTCTGTTCGACATAGCCGCCCTTGTCGCCGACCTTGAAATAGCACCAGCCGCGCGCGCAATCGCTCAGCCGGCCGACGACGCCGGGTTCGGCGCGATATTCAATATGCGCGTCGAAGCTCGGCGACGAACGCATCGCCGCGATCCCGCCGGTGACGATCGCGGTGCGGCGCGCGCTGAGCAGGCCGACCTGTATCCAGCCCTGCGTGCCGCCCGGGTCCTCAACCTTGCGCCAGTCATTGTAGATATCGACCACCTTGATCGGCAGATCGGCGCGGCGATAGAGCCATTCGATCGGATAGTTGCGCCCCGGCCCGGTGCGCATATGCGCCTTTCCCGCCGAGATCGAAGCGTAATAGGGCAGCTTGCGCTTCTGCGCGGCGGCGGTGCTGCCGAAGGTCGCGACGACCGCTCCCAGCGCGCCGAGGCACAGGAGGAACAACAGCCAGAATGTCAGGGGAGAGCGTTTCGAAGCCTGCATGAACGCGATCTAGCGCGCCGAGCGCGTCCGCTTCAACCGTTGACTGCACGGGCCGGTGACGCCAATCGGGACATATGAGCGACAGCCCCCGCCCTTCCCGCCCGCGCGTCGTCGTAACCCGGCGGCTTCCGGATGCGGTCGAGGCGCGAATGGAGGAGCTGTTCGATGCCGCTTTCAACGCTGACGACACCCCCTTCGATCGCGACGCTCTGAAACGCGCGGTCGGCGACTGCGACGTCTTCGTGCCGACCGTCACCGATACGATCGATGCCGATATCATCGCCGCGGCGGGCGACCGGCTGAAGCTGATCGCCAATTACGGCGCGGGATATGACCATATCGACCTGGCCGCCGCGCGCGCGCGCGGCATCGTCGTCACCAATACGCCGGGCGTCCTGACCGACGACACCGCCGACATGACGATGGCGCTGATCCTGTCGGTACCGCGACGGCTGGCCGAGGGCGAGAAGCTGGTGCGCAGCGGCGGGTGGCGCGGCTGGGCACCGACCGGGATGCTGGGCCACCGTATCGGCGGCAAGAAGCTGGGCATCATCGGCATGGGGCGCATCGGGCAGGCGGTCGCGGCGCGCGCACGCGCGTTCGGGCTGACGATCCATTATCACGGCCGCCACCGCATTCCCGATACGCTGGAGGCGCAACTGGGTGCGACCTGGCACGAGAATCTCGACGATCTGCTGCGCTGTGCGGACATTCTTTCGATCCACACGCCGCACACGGCCGAGACCGAGCAACTGCTCGATGCCCGCCGGATCGCGCTGCTGGGGCCGCAGGTTTATGTCATCAACACCGCGCGCGGAGAGATCATCGACGAAAATGCGCTGATCGACGCGCTGGAGGAAAGACGGATCGCGGGGGCCGGACTCGACGTCTATGCCAACGAACCGAATGTCGATCCGAGATTGCTCAAGCTTTCGAACGTGGTCCTTCTGCCGCATCTCGGCTCTGCCACCTTCGAAGGGCGCGAGGCGATGGGGCACAAGGTGATCGCCAATATCCGCACCTGGGCGGACGGCCACCGGCCGCCCGATCAGGTTCTCGAAGGCTGGATCTGACCGCCGGCCGAGACCGGGACCACCGCCCGGTCAATCGCCGGTAAGAATGCGATCGACGAGTTGCTTTACGGTCGGGACGAAGCCGTTCGAATAGAACGGGTCGCGCTTGAAATTATAGGCGTTGTGGCCCGCGAACATCAGGTTTTCATCGACCGGCCCGCCATGCGCGATGTTCTGCAGCGTCTTCTGGATGCAGAAGCTGCGCGGATCGGCCAGCCGTCCCGTCGAATTGGTTTCGGTATCCGCCCATGACGAGAACTGGCACTGGCTGAGGCAGCCCATGCAATCGGCCTGATCCTTTCGGATTTCCTGCTTTTCGTCCGCATCGACGAACACGAGCGTGTTGTCGGGGGTCTTGAGCGCTTCGGTATAGCCCTCGCCGACCCATTGACGCGCGCGCAGCAGATCGCCCTTGGTCACCCAGAAATTCTTGCCCTTCACGCCTGCGTCGAGCTGGAACTGGTGGTCGCCCGCTTCCTGCTTGGAAAAGGCAATCTGGCGTTCGGAACGTGCTTCGAGGTTGCGGAGGAACGGGTTGCGCACCGCCGAGGAATAAAAACCCGTCGGCGAGAAGCGGTGCAGCAGCACGTCGCCTTCCTCGAGCTGGGTCAGCCGATCCTTCCACTCCTGCGGGATCGGGCTTTCCTTGGTCAGCAGCGGACGTGTACCGAACTGAAAGGCGATGGTGCCGAGTTCGGGATTGTCGATCCAGTCCGCCCAGTCGCGCAGATACCAGACGCCGCCCGCCATCACGATCGGCACTTCGTCGGAAATGCCGCCTTCGCGCATGGTTTCGCGCAGCGCCTTCACGCGCGGATATGGGTCCTGGGGCTTGAGCGGGTCTTCGGCATTCGACAGGCCGTTATGACCGCCGGCAAGCCAGGGATCTTCGTAAACAACGGCGGCAAGCCATTCCGATGCCTTGGAATATGCGCGTTTCCACAAGGCGCGGAACGCGCGGGCCGAACTGACGATCGGCAGATAGCTGACCTCGTAAGAGGCGGCGATTTCCGACAGTTTGTACGGCATGCCGGCGCCGCAGGTCACGCCCGCGACCAGCCCCTTGGTACGTTCGAGCACGCCGTGCAGAACGCGCTGCGCGCCGCCCATTTCCCACAGCACGTTGATGTTGATCGCGCCCTTGCCGCCGGCGATGTCGAACGCGCGCTTCACCTGCTGCACCGCGCCCTCGATGGCGTAGGCGATCAGTTCTTCATGGCGTTCGCGGCGGGTAAGCGAATTGTAGACCTGCGGGATGATCTTGCCTTCGGCGTCGTAACTGTCGGCATTGACCGCGGAAACCGTACCGATACCGCCGGCCGCCGCCCAGGCGCCCGCGCTGGCATGGTTGGTCGCGGCAACACCCTTCCCGCCCTCGATCAGCGGCCATACTTCCTGACCGTTGTAAATGATGGGCTTCAGGCCTTTGAACACGAATCCTCCAGATAAAATTTGCGCAACTGTAACGAGTCGCCGGTGACAACGCGAGGGAATTGCATCAGACGAAATAGTCCGGTTTGCCGATCGCCTCGCCATAGAGCCGCGCATAGGCGGCAATCATATCCTTTTCATCGAACAACGCCTGGGCGCGCGTCCGGTTCGCCTCGCCCAGCGTCTTTCGCCCGGCCGCGTTCTTGGCGAGTACCTGGAGCCGGTCACGCAGACCGACCTCGCTCCAGTCGGGACTGATATAGTGGCGGTTCATCTCGCACACCATTTCGATCACATCGCCCACCGGCGGCGCGACGACAGGCAGCCCCGCCGCCATCGCTTCCATCACCGATATCGGCTGTTGCTCGCTGAGCGAGGACAAAGCGAACAGATCGAACAGCCCCATATAGCGATGCGGTTCGGGCAGGAACCCGGGCAGCAGGATAGTGTCTTCCATCCCCATCAGTTCGGCGGTCTCGGCGATCTTGTCGCGCTCCGGCCCCTCGCCGACGATGACGAGCTGGGTCTTGGCGATCATGCCGCCCACCGCGCGGACGAGCGCCGGCAGGTTCTTGACCGGACGCAAACCGGCGACGGTCCCAATAACCACCGCGCCGGGATTCCGTTTGAAACCGGGGATCGCTTTCGGATCGGGTGTGCCCGCATATTTGGCAACTTCGATGCCGTTCGAGATCCGGTGCACGCGTGCGGCGGGCTGTTTCCATGCCTTGTGCGCAATCTGTTCGAGCGTGTGCGACGGCACGACGAGCGCATGGGCCGATCCCAGCGCGACACGCCGGTACATGTTGCGCACCGGGTTGAGGCGCTTGTTCTCATCCTCGTTGAAGCCGTCTTCGTGATGGACGACGGGCGGCATGCCCTTCGAATAGACGCGCCGCGCCATCACACCGTCGATCGCGCCCCAATTATAGGTCAGGACAAGGTCGAAGCGCGCCATGAACCTGGCGATGGCTTCGTAGCGGGCAGCCGAGGGCTTTCCAACGAGCGGCGGCGGGTTCTGGGCGATTTCATGTTTGACGCCCTTCGCGATCGCGTCCCGCGCGCCGAGTTCGTCGGGCACGCCCGAAACGATGGTGTGACGCGCCTTGTCGCCAAAGGCGTTCATCAGGCGAACCGCGCGCGCTTCCTTGCCCCCGAGCGAAAAGCTCGAGTGGAGATGCAGGATATTGACGCTCATCGTTTCGCCTCGCCCTCCAGCACATGTGCGAGCAGCCGGTCGATCGCCTCGACCGCTGCCGGTTCCTCGAGCGTGGGCGCATGGCCGGTATCGGGAATTTCGGCAAGTTCCACACCGTCGAACCGCGCCGCCATCTTTTCCGCCGTGGCCTGACCGAATATATCCGAAAGCGCGCCGCGCGTGACGAGTACCGGGCGCCCGGCAAGCGCATCGAAGGCCTTCCACATGTCGGGCCCGGCTTCATTTCCCGGCACGCGAAACGGCTCGGCGATGCGCATATCGTAATCGAGCGTGATGCGGCCCGACGGCGCCAGGCGGTAAAGCTGCTTCGCCATCCGCAACCAGTCGCCGATTTCATAGGTCGGATAGACATCGGCATTCGCCTCTGCCGTGGCGCGCGCGGCGTGCATCCAGGTCGGGTGCGAACTGCCCCTGCCGACATAGCCGCGAATGCGCGCCAGTCCCGCCGCTTCGAGCTGGGGGCCGACATCGTTGAGGAGCGCGCCCGCGATCCGGTCGCGCTCTGCCGTTGCCAGCAACATCGTGAGAATGCCGCCCAGCGACGTTCCGAAAGCAACGAAACGTTCGAGCTTCAATTCGATGCGCAGCGCCTCGATGTCCTGAAGATATGTCAGCGGGACATAGGTCATCGGGTCCTTCGCATAGGCGCTTTCGCCGCGCCCGCGCAGTTCGACCACAATGACGCGCCAATCGCCGGCGAGCCGCTCGGCCACGCCTTCGAAATCGCGGACGTTTCGCGTGAGCCCTGGAATGCAGAGGATCGGCGGCCGGTCTTCGCGCCCGGGATAGTCGCGATAGTGCAGACGGAGGCCATCCTTCGACCACCAGAATCCGTCCGTAAAATTCGAAAGGTTGCGTCGTTCGTCCATCGCCACCCATATCGCTGTATGATCTTCGCACCGCAAGCGACAAGCTATACCCCCGAAACGGCACTGCTCGACCTGGGCGAACCCTTTTACGACCCGGTCGAAGCCGCGGACTTTCCCAGGACCATTCTGCGCTTTCGCAACGACCGCTGGGCAAGGGCGGTCGGGCTGGATGCGCTGGACGACGCCGAGTGGAAGGCGCATTTCGGCCGCTTCGAGCCGCTCGATCGCTCGCTGCCGCAGCCGGTTGCGCAGCGCTATCACGGGCATCAGTTCCGCATCTACAATCCCGATATCGGCGACGGGCGCGGCTTTACCTTCGCCCAGCTTCGCGACGGCAACGGCCGACTGCTCGACCTTGGCACCAAGGGATCGGGACAGACGCCCTATAGCCGGTTCGGCGACGGGCGGCTGACGCTGAAGGGCGGCGTTCGCGAAGTGCTGGCGACCGAAATGCTGGAAGCGCTGCGCGTCGAAACCTCGAAGAGCTTTTCACTGATCGAAACCGGCGAAGCGCTGGAGCGCGGTGACGAACCGTCCCCCACCCGCTCTTCGGTGCTGGTACGGCTGAGCCACGGCCATATCCGTATCGGCACGTTCCAGCGGCTGGCCTATCACAAGGATGCGGAGGCGATGGAACGGCTGATCGCCTATGTGCTGCGCCATTATTACGGCGAGGATGCGGGCGAAGACGGCGCACACCGCCTGCTCGACCATGTCGTTTCGCGCACCGCACGGCTGGCGGCGAGCTATATGGCGGCAGGCTTCGTCCACGGTGTCCTGAATTCGGACAATATCAACGTCACCGGCGAAAGCTTCGACTATGGCCCATGGCGGTTTGCGCCGACCTGGAACCCGGATTTCACCGCCGCCTATTTCGACCATGCGGGGCTATACGCGTTTGGCCGCCAGCCCGAAGCGATCCATTGGGACGCGATGCAGCTCGCGGTCGCGCTGCGCACGGTGAGCGAGGCGCAGCCGCTGATCGACATTCTCGAACATTTCGGCGAGCGCTATCAGCGCGCCGTATCGGACGCGATCCTGTGGCGGCTTGGCCTGCGACCGGGCGACACCGCCGCCGACCGTACGCTGGTGCAGACGGTCGAAAAGGCGCTGCGCAGCGAATCGACCGGCATCGACCGGTTCTTCTTCGACGCCTTTGGCGGCAGGCTGCCCGACAGCTATGGCCCGGCATTCGACGATGTCCGCGCGATGCTGTCTGCGCGCGAGCCGCGCACGCACCGGGAACATCCATATTGGTCGGAAGGTTCGCCCTGCTCAATGCTGATCGAAGAGGTTGAGGAAATCTGGGGCGCAATCGACCGCAACGACGACTGGGCGCCGTTTCACGCCAAGATCGCCCGCATCCGCGAAATGGGCGAAGCACTCGCCTGAGCGGCAAGGGTGTGGAAACAACGACGATTTTGATGCAAGAGCGGGCAAACCCGCCGGAACACCAGCTTTCAAGAAAGACAATATGGCCGGACAGGAACTGATTTCGACCGAACCCGCAACGGGTGCGACATTCTGGCGCGGCAAGGCAGGCGATGCCGATGCCGAAGTGGCCGCCGCGCGCGCAAGCTGGGCCGAATGGGCCGCGCGCCCGCTGACCTATCGCATCGAGGCGCTGCGCCGCTTCGCCAATGTCGTGCGCGCCCGCGAAGAGGCGTTCACCGACATCATCGCCCGCGAAACCGGCAAGCCGTTGTGGGAGGCGAAGACCGAGGTCCAGTCGGTCATCAACAAGGTCGATATCTCGGTCACCGCCTATTCGGACCGCACCGGGCAGCGGCGGCTGGAAGGCCAGATGAACGTGCGCATGGCGCTGCGCCACAAGCCGCACGGCGTGCTGGCCGTGCTGGGGCCGTACAACTTTCCCGCGCATCTGCCGAACGGGCATATCGTGCCCGCGCTGCTCGCCGGGAACGCGGTGGTGTTCAAGCCATCGGAAAAGACGCCGGCGACGGGCGAATATCTCGTCAAATGCTTCCACGAGGCGGGCATTCCCGAAGGTTGCGTCCGCCTGCTGCTGGGTGGTCCCGAACAGGGCAAGGCGCTGTCTTCGCATCCCGATATCGACGGGCTGCTGTTCACCGGTTCGGCGCGCACCGGCATCGCGCTCAACCGCCAGTTCGCCGAGCACCCGGAAAAGATTCTCGCGCTTGAAATGGGCGGCAACAACCCGATCATCGTCTGGGGCAGTCCCGATCTCCATTCGGCGGCGGTGCTGATCGTGCAGTCGGCGTTCACCACCGCCGGCCAGCGCTGCACTGCAGGGCGGCGGCTGATCGTCGAGCCGCGGCTCTACGAACCGCTGATGGAAGAGCTCGGCAATATTCTCGACCGGATGATCGTCGGCGAACCGCATGCCGATCCGCAACCCTTTATGGGCCCGGTCATCGACAACGACACCGCCGACATGCTGACCGAGAGCTTTCTTGCGCTTTCGACGCGCGGTGGCCGTCCGCTGCGCCACATGCAGCGCCTGATCGAAGGACGCCCGTTCCTGACGCCGGGGCTGATCGACATGACCGAGGCGAGCGACCGCCCCGATATCGAGCTGTTCGGCCCGATCCTGCAGGTCATGCGCACCGACGATTTCGAAGCGGCCATCGCAGAGGCGAACAACACGCGCTACGGCCTGTCGGCATCGCTCATCAGCCAGGACCCCAAGCTGTACGAGCAATTCTGGGCAAATATCCGCGCAGGTATCGTCAACTGGAACCGACCGACCAACGGCGCTTCGTCCGCCGCGCCGTTCGGCGGCATCGGCTGGTCGGGGAACCACCGCCCCAGTGCGGCCTATGCCGCCGATTACTGCGCCTATCCGGTCGTTTCTTCCGAATCCGACCAGGCACGCGCCAGCATCGGGATCGGGCTGCGCGACGGATAGGTTCGACCCGCTGGAAGCCGCCGCGCGATACCGCTACCAAGGTAGCGATAACGCAAAATGGGGAGGCTTGGCGATGCTCGACAGGCGATCGATACTTGGCGGCGGACTTGCACTCGCTTCGGGGGCGGCACTGCCGGCGTCCGCAGCGCCACCGAAACGCGGTTTCGTCACGCGCGACGGGGCCGAGTTCAGGATCGACGGCAAGCCCTATCGCTATGTCGGCGCGAATATGTGGTACGCGCCCTGGATCGGCGCGGCCAATCCACCGGGCGACCGCGACCGGCTGAAGCGCGAGTTCGACCGGCTGGCCGCAATGGGCGTCGGCAATATTCGCATCGCCGCCTCCGCCGAGGAAGGCCCGCTGAAACATTCGGTCCGGCCGGGGTTTCGGGCCAAGGCGAAGGGCTGGAACGAAAACCTGCTCGGCGGGCTGGACTTCACGCTTGCCGAAATGGCGAAGCGCGACATGAAAGCCGTTCTGTACCTGACCAATTTCTGGGAATGGTCGGGCGGGATGATGACGTATCTGTGGTACGCAACGGGCCGTTATATGGACATGGGCGATCCCGCCCATCCCTGGCCCGACTTCCCCAATGCCGTGTCGAAATTTTACGGGAACGCCGACGCGGTCGGCATGTACCGAGACTGGATTCGGGCGGTGGTCGGGCGGACCAACACGCTGACGGGCAAGCGCTATCGCGACGATCCGACGATCATGGCGTGGCAGCTTGCCAACGAACCGCGCCCCGCGGGCGACATGGAAACCGCGCGGCCGGTGCTCGATTCCTTCTACCGCTGGGTGCAGTCGAGCGCGCAGCTCATCAAATCGCTTTCTCCCGACCACCTTGTCTCTACCGGAAGCGAAGGGCTGCAAGGCACGCTGAACAGCCGCGAAATCTATATCCGCGAACATTCGATCCCCGAAATCGACTATTGCACGGCGCATATCTGGCCGCTCAACTGGGGCTGGGTCGACGATCACGACCTGGGCGGAACCGAAGCGGCGGGCGCCGAAAAGGTCGGCGAATATATCGCGCGGAGCTGCGACCTTGCGCAGAGCATCGGAAAACCGCTGGTGTTCGAAGAGTTCGGCTATCCCCGCGACGGCGGCGGTTACGATCCGGCGGGCAGCACGCGGTACAAAGATGCCTATTATGCGCGCATCTATGACGCGATCGGGCGCGACATCGCGAACGGCGGTCCATCGAGAGGGTCCAACTTCTGGGCCTGGAACGGCGAAGGACGCGCGGCACATGGCGACCATCGCTGGCAGAAGGGAGACCCGCTGCTTGGCGATCCTCCACACGAACCACAGGGATGGTACGGCGTGTTCGACAGCGACGAGAGCACCCGCGCGGTGATCGCGGCCCATGCCAGGGCGCTGTCGGGTACGCCGGAATCCGGCGCCTGAGCCGACCCGAAGCACCGCTGCATAGCTTTGCTAGCCCGGCACAAAGCAACGCTGCTTTGTGATCGCCCCGTCGCGAGCGCATTTTCACGCTCATGGCAAATCTACTCGATCCGCAGGCGCGTGGGCGCGTCATCCTGGTCGGCGCCGGCCCCGGCGATCCCGGCCTGTTGACCGTTCGCGCGGTCGAGGCGCTGAAAGCGGCCGACATCGTCGTCCATGACGGCCTGGTCGATGCGCGCGTGCTCGACCTCGTGCCCGAGGGTGCGCAACGCATCTCGGTCGCCAAGAAGCGATCGCGCCACACCGTGCCGCAGAACGAGATCAATGCGCTGATCGTCGCACATGTTCGCACCGGCGCGGTCGTCGTGCGGCTGAAGGGCGGCGATCCGTTCGTGTTCGGACGCGGCGGGGAAGAAGTCGAGGCCGTCCGCGCCGCCGGACTGCGCGTCGAGGTCATCCCCGGCGTGTCGGCGGCGCTCGGCTGCGCGGCGGAGGCAATGCTCCCGCTCACCCACCGCGACTGGTCGAGCGCCGTCAGCTTTGTCGCCGGCCAGTGCAAGGGCCTGTCCGATCAGAACTGGTCGGGGCTCGCCGGCAAGGGCCGCACGCTCGTCATCTATATGGGCGTGGCGACGGCGAACGCGATTTCGGAAAAGCTGATGGCAGACGGCGTCGCGCCCGACATGCCGGTCGCGGTGCTCGAACGCGGTACGCTCGACGGTAGCCGCGCGCTGCGCACGCTGCTCGCCGATCTCGGCCCGATGGTCGAGCGCGAGCAGGTGCAGAGCCCGGCGATCATCGTCGTCGGTGAGGTCGTCGACCTTTCCGATGCCGAGGACAGGCTCGGCCACTGGGCGCGCCGCGCGCACAGCATCCACGGGACGATCGCATGAACATCCTGACCGGAAACGACCTGAAGACCGGCGACGTGATCTGGTGGACCGGCAGCGACTGGTCGCGCCATGTCGAGGACGCCGCCGATGTCGGCGACAATGGCGAGGCGATCGCGCACGAGGAAGAAGGCGCGCGCCGCGTCAACTCGCCCTACGTCATCGCCGGCGAGAAGACCGACAAGGGCCCGCGCCCGGCCCATATCAAGGACCGCGTCCGCGCGCTCGGCCCGACCGTGCGCCCCGACCTGACGCTGAAGCCCGCCGATCCCGAGGCCGGGAGCTGGGTAATATGATGATGTTTCAAAACTCCTCTCCGGCACGGGGAGGGGGACTGCGCCCGCATGGCGTGGTGGAGGGGGATCGACCCCAAGCGCATCGAATGTGGAGAGCCCCCTCCACCGTGCTGCGCATGGTCCCCCTCCCCGTTTCGGGGAGGAATTAGATGTATCGTTACGACCAATATGACCAGCAAATCGTCGACACGCGCGTCGAGGAATTTCGCGACCAGGTGAAGCGTCGCCTTTCGGGCGCGCTGACCGAGGATCAGTTCAAGCCGCTGCGGCTGATGAACGGGCTCTATCTGCAGCTTCACGCGTACATGCTGCGCGTCGCGGTGCCCTATGGCACACTCGATGGGCGGCAGATGCGGATGCTCGCCGAGATCGCGCGCAAGTACGACCGCGGCTACGGCCATTTCACGACGCGCCAGAACATCCAGTACAACTGGATCAAGCTCGCCGACGCGCCCGACATTCTCGCCGATCTGGCGACGGTCGAGATGCACGCGATCCAGACCAGCGGCAACTGCATCCGCAACATCTCGTCGGACCAGTTCGCCGGCGCCGCGGCCGACGAGATCGCCGACCCGCGCCCCTGGGCCGAGCTGCTGCGCCAGTGGAGCACCTTCCACCCCGAATTCAGCTACCTGCCGCGCAAGTTCAAGATCTGCGTGATCGCGTCGGACGAGGACCGCGCGGCGATGCGGCTGCACGATATCGGCATCCAGCTGGTCGTCCGCGACGGCCAAATCGGCGCGAAGGTCTTTGCCGGTGGCGGCATGGGTCGCACGCCGATGATCGCGCCCGAGATCAATGACTTCGTGGCCATTGCTGACCTGCTGTCTTATGTCGAGGCGGCGCTGCGCGTCTATAACCGCCATGGCCGCCGCGACAATATCTACAAGGCGCGGATCAAGATCCTCGTGAACGACCTCGGCGCCGAGGAATATGCCCGGCAGGTCGACGAAGAATTCGCCGGCATGAAGGCGCGCGACATCGATCCGCCCGCGGCCGAGTTCGACCGGATCGCGGCGTTCTTCGCGCCGCCCGCCTTCGATGCCGATGCGCCCGACACGATCGACCGCAGCGATCCCGACTTCGCGGTCTGGCTCGACCAGAATGTCCGCGCGCACAAGCAGCCGGGTTATGCCATCGCGACGATCAGCCTGAAGCCGGTCGGCGGCATCCCCGGCGACGCCTCTGCCGAGCAGATGGACGTCGTCGCCGACCTTGCCGAGCGCTACAGCTTGGATGAGGTGCGCGTGACGCACAGCCAGAACCTCGTGCTGCCGCATGTCCGCAAGGCCGATCTGTATACGGTGTGGCAGGCGCTGCGCGATGCGGGGCTGGCCGAGGCCAATCTCGACCTGATCAGCGATATCATCGCCTGCCCCGGGCTCGATTATTGCAGCCTCGCCAATGCGCGTTCGATCCCCGTCGCGCAGAAGATCGCGCAGCGCTTCGCCGATCTCGACCGGCAGCGCGAACTCGGCGAGCTGAAGCTCAAGATTTCGGGCTGCATCAACGCCTGCGGCCACCACCATGCCGGGCATATCGGCATTCTCGGCGTCGACCGGAAAGGCACCGAAAACTACCAGCTGCTGCTCGGCGGATCGGGGGCCGAGGATGTCAGCCTCGCCAAGATCACCGGCCCCGGCTTCGACGAGGACGGCGTGGTCGACGCGATCGAGAAGGTCACCAACGTCTATCTCGGCGCGCGGCAGGACGACGAACGCTTCGTCGACACCTATCGCCGCCTCGGCATGGAGCCGTTCAAGGAGGCCATCTATGGCTGATTTCCTCTATTATCGCGACGACGCCCCGCACGAGGAGCCGGCGGTGACGCTCGACGGCTTTCTTGACCAGGCCAATGCGTCGGCGGTGCGGATCGAGGCCGGCGAGGATGCGCGCGCGCTACTGCCGCATCTCGAGCGGTTGCGGATGATCGAGGTGAGCTTTCCGACGTTCAAGGACGGGCGCGGCTATTCGGCTGCGCAGATCCTGCGCGAGGCCGGCTATGACGGCGAGCTGCGCGCGCAGGGGGACGTGCTGGTCGACCAGATTCCGTTCATGCGCCGCTGCGGCTTCGACAGTTTCTCGCCCGAGACGCCGGTCGATCCGGCAACGCTGCAGGCGTCGCTCGATCGCTACGATCAGGTCTATCAGCGCGCGGCCGACGGCGCCGTGCCGGTGTGGAAGCTGCGCCATGGCTGAAGCGGCGCTGCGCAAGGTCGACCGGATCGACACCGCGCCCCGTTTCAGCGTGGCGGACGCGCACCGGCTCAACAACCTGTTCCGCGGTACCGACACGCGGGAGATGCTGCAGACGGTGCTCGGCGAACGGATGCTGGGCGAGGTCGCGGTCGTTTCTTCGTTCGGCACCGAATCGGCGGTGCTGCTGCACCTGATCGCGTCGATCGATCCGGCGACGCCAATCCTGTTTCTCGATACCGGCAAGCATTTCCCCGAGACGCTCGCCTATCGCGACGCGCTGGTCGAGCGGCTCGGGCTTACCAGTCTGCGCATCCTGACGCCCGATGCCGAGACGCTGGCGACGCGCGACGAAAGCGGGCTGCGCTGGTCCTACGATCCCGATGGTTGCTGCGAAATCCGCAAGGTCGTTCCGCTCGAAACCGCACTGGCGGGCTTCGACGCAAGCATCACCGGCCGAAAGGCCTTCCAGGCCGGCACGCGCACCACCCTGCCCCGCTTCGAGCTCGACGGCGACCGGTTGAAGGTCAATCCGCTGATCGGCTGGTCGAAGGCCGATATCGACGCGTATTTCGACGCGCACGACCTACCGCGGCACCCGCTCGAGACGGAAGGCTATCTGTCGATCGGCTGCGCACCATGCACGAGCAAGGTAGCGCCCGGCGAAGACCCGCGCTCGGGCCGCTGGCGCGGCTGGGACAAGACCGAATGCGGCATCCACGCTCCCGTCGCCGACGGCGATCCGGAGCAGCCTTCGTTCTGACGATCGACGGTCTGCGAGGATAAACGGCTGACGACGGCACCGCTCGGGCCACCGTCATCCTGACGAAAGTTTGGACCCATTCTGCACAACGCCGGACAACTGCCGGAACGAGCCTGGCCGGAATCAAGTCCGGGATGACGACAGAAGCAATGTTGTTACGCGCCAACCGCCGCAGCCACGGCGGATATGCGTCAGTGCGCCATCGAATCGTAGTCGCCGGGGATATAGTCGCTGAAGCGCGTGATCTCGGGTTCGAACTTCATGATGACCTTGCCGGTCGCGCCGTGACGCTGCTTGGCGACGATCAGTTCGGCGAGGCCGAAGACGCGGTTCATCTCGTCGCCCCAGCGCGCATAATCCTCGAAGATCTTGGCGTCGTCGCCGTCTGTCGGCTTCTTGGGTTCCTTTGCGGCGACATAATAGTCCTCGCGGTACACGAACATGACGATGTCGGCGTCCTGCTCGATCGAACCCGATTCGCGAAGGTCGGAAAGCTGCGGCCGCTTGTCCTCGCGCTGTTCGACGGCACGACTGAGCTGCGACAGCGCCATCACCGGCACGTTCATGTCCTTGGCGAGCGTCTTGAGCCCGCGCGAGATTTCCGAGATTTCGTTGACGCGATTGTCGTTCGCCCGGCCCGAGCCCTGGAGGAGCTGGAGATAGTCGACCACGACGAGGCCGAGATCGTCGCCCAGCCGCCGCTTGAGCCGCCGCACGCGCGTGTGCAGGCCGCTGATCGTCAGGCCGGCGGTGTCGTCGATATAGAGCGGCAGGTTGTTGAGATCGGTCGCGGCGTCGGCGAGGCGTTCGAACTCGGCCTTCGAGATCTTGCCCATGCGCAGCGCTTCCGAACTGATCCGCGACTGTTCGGCAAGGATACGCGTCGCGAGCTGATCCGCCGACATTTCGAGGCTGAAGAACGCGACCTTGCCGCCGACCGACTGTTCCTTGGGGATGCCGGCCTCCATATCGTCCATCCAGCGCCGCGCTGCGTTGAACGCGATGTTGGTGGCGAGCGAGGTCTTGCCCATGCCGGGACGGCCGGCGAGGATCATAAGGTCCGAATGGTGCATGCCGCCGATCTTGGCATTGACGCTGTCGAGACCGGTCGTGACACCCGACAGGTTACCACCCGAATTCAGCGCCTTGTCGGCCATTCTTATAGCGATCTTCGAGGCATCGCCGAACGACTTGGTCGCGTTCGCCGTATTGCCCTCGCCCGCGACTTCGTAGAGCAGTTCCTCGGCCTTTTCGATCTGGCTTCGCGGATCGACCACCTCGCTGGTGTCCATCGCGCGCTCTACCAGCGTGCGGCCGACCGTCACCAGCGCGCGGAGCATGGCGAGGTCGTAGATCTGCTGCGCGAACTGGCGCGCGCCGATCAGGCCGGCGCCGCTGCCGGTAAGCTGCGCGAGATAGCCCGGTCCGCCGAGCGCCTGCATCCCGGCGTCCTCGGCGAACATCGGGCGCAGCGTCACCGGTGTCGCGAGCCGGTCCTCGACGCGCAGCGCCTTGATGCGTTCGAAGATGCGCCCGTGAACGGGTTCGAAGAAGTGATCGGGCTCGAGCATGTCGAGAATGTCGTCCGCCAGGCGGTTGTCGATCATCATCGCGCCGAGCAGCGCGGCCTCCGCCTCGACATTGGCAGGCAGGCGGGGAGCTTCGGATTCCGAATCCGAAACGGCGACGGGAAAGGCGGTGGACATTCCCCCTATTCCCAAAAGCCCGGCCAATGCTCAAGGCGATATCGCGGTGCCCGGCTGTGGAAAACGGGCATGAAGATCGCGCATGGCGTTGCCAAGCCGCGGCAAAAACGGCATCGGCATAGATAATGGCCGATCACCGGATCATCGATGTCGAGCTCGACGAGCGCACGATATTGTGGCGCAGTGCCGATATCGAGCAGGAGCGCCGTATCGCGATCTTCGACCTGCTCGAAGACAATCATTTCGCGCCCAAGCGCGAACATGAGGACGGATATGCAGGGCCGTACCGCATCAAGCTGAGCGTCGAGGAAGGACGGCTGGTCCTCGCCATCCACCGCGAGGACGACAGCCATCTGGAAAGCCATGTGCTGGGCCTCGCTCGATTCCGCCGCCCGATCCGCGACTATTTCGCGATCTGCGACAGCTATTACGAGGCGATCCGCAACGCGACGCCGCAGCAGATCGAGACGATCGACATGGCGCGCCGCGGCATCCACAATGACGCGGCGGAGGCGTTGAAGGAGCGCCTCGACAGCAAGATCGAGGTCGATTTCGATACCGCCCGCCGGCTGTTCACGCTCATCTGCGTGCTCCACATCAAGGGCTGAACAGGACGTGCGTCGCCTTTTCCTGCGCATCGTTGCGGTCGCCATCGCGCTGGGACTCATTGCCGCAGCGGCATGGCTGTTCGCGACGCGGTGGCACCCCTCGCCCGAAGACTATCCGATCCAGGGCGTCGATGTCAGCGCCCGCAACGGATCGGTCGACTGGCATATGGTTCATGCGCGCGGCGCCGACTTCGCCTATGCGCTCGCCACAAGCGGCGCGAACGACCGCGACGCACAGTTCGAGCGCAACTGGTCGGCAATCGCGGACGCCGGCATGCGGCGCGGCGCAATGCACCGCTTTTCACTGTGCGACACGGCCGAGGCGCAGGCCGCCAATTTCGTGCGGACAGTGCCGCGGACGCGCGATGCGCTGCCCTCTGCGTTGGAACTCGCATTCGATCCGGGATGTTCGGCCCGCCCCGATCCGCAGGAGGCGGCGCGCGACGTCGCGACCTTCCTGACGCTGACCGAACGGCATATGGGCAAGCCGATGGTGCTGGAAATCTCCCCTGCCTTCGACGCGCAATATCATCTGAGCAGCGAGCTTCCGCGCACCATATGGGCAGAACGTTTTTTCTTTCGTCCCTCCTACCCCGCCAAACCGTGGCGGATGTGGCGGGCAAGCACGATACGGCGCGTCGATGGCGCCGACGGGCCGATCAACTGGGATGTAGTGGCACCATGACCGATATCGAAACCAGAAACCGGCTGATCGCCGCTGCGCGAGAGGCCGCGGGTAACGCCCATGCGCCCTATTCGAACTTCGCGGTCGGCGCGGCGCTGCTGCTGACCGACGGATCGGTGGTGACGGGGACCAATTTCGAAAATGCCAGCTATGGCCTGTCGCTGTGCGCGGAAACGGTTGCGCTCGCGACCGCAAACGTCGGCGGGCGGTTGGGTGACGTCGCGGCGGTCGCTATCGTCGGCGGCGCAATCATGGGCGGCCGGATGCACGGCGACGCGCCGATCTATCCATGTGGCAGGTGCCGCCAGGTCTTGAACGAAGCGGCACAGATCGGTCGCCGCGACCTGACGGTCCACTGCGCCTCGGCCGATGGCGGCGAGGTTCGCACGCACCAGCTTTCCGAGCTTCTGCCGCATGCCTTTGGCCCCGCCGACCTGGGCCTCTGATCCGAAATTTCACTTGCCGGGAGCGGTGACAGCCGCGACAACCGGCCTTCATACCGGGGAGAGCATATGACGATCCTGTCCGACCGCTGGATTCGCGAGCAGGCGCTCGAAAACGGCATGATCGAACCCTTTGTCGAGGCGCAGCGCCGCGAGGGCTGCATCAGCTATGGCCTGAGCTCCTATGGCTATGACGCGCGCGTCGCCGACGATTTCAAGATTTTCACCAATATCGAAAGCGCGATCGTCGATCCGAAGGAATTCGCGCCGTCGAGCTTTGTCGATCGCAAGACAGATGTCTGCATCATCCCGCCGAACAGCTTCGCGCTCGCGCGGACGGTGGAATATTTTCGTATTCCGCGCGACGTGCTCGTCATCTGCCTGGGAAAATCGACCTATGCGCGCTGCGGCATCATCGTCAACGTCACCCCGCTCGAACCCGAATGGGAGGGGCATGTGACGCTGGAATTTTCGAACACGACGCCGCTTCCGGCAAAAATCTATGCCAATGAAGGCGCGTGCCAGTTCCTGTTCCTGAAGGGCAACGAGCCCTGCGAGACGAGCTATGCCGACCGCGCGGGCAAATATATGGGGCAGCGCGGAGTCACGCTACCGCGACTGTGACGATGCACAGCCGCGGCCCCGCGTGACCTGAACCCCCTGCAAATCAACGCGACGTGAACTGCGTGCCCGTGGTCGGCGTCAGCCGCGACAGGCCGATCCGCGCCAGATCGTGTGAATTGGCCACCTGATCGCCGGGCAGCGTCAGGTCCACCGCCTCCACGGTCAGTACATGCGCATAGAGTTCGCGCGCCGCATCGGTACGACCGGTCTGCGCGTACACCGTGGCGAGATTGAGCAGCACCTCGGGACGGTCGGGGAAAATACGCCGATCGGCTTCGAGCGCTTTTTCGGCGCGAGCATAATCGCCGTTCATGATCGCCACATGCGCGTAGCTTCCGTCGTGATCCTTCGCGATCGCCGCGCTGCCCGGCACCGCGATCGTTGCTCCAACCAACAGCATCATTGCCTTACGCATTATCCGTCTCCGCCTGTATGTTTCACTTTTGTGACTCTGTTATGTCACTTTTGTTTCATTTTAGCAAATGGCGACGGACGACAGGAATGACATGCACAAAAAAAGAGGCGGCCGAAGCCGCCTCTTGTCGTTAGATAGTCGAGCTAAACGTCAGAAATCGTTGCGATACTGTTCGTTGCCGACAAATCCCAGCCGGGTGATATTGGCTCGCTTGATGATCGCGAGCACCTCATCAACCTTTTCATACCGCGCATTCGGATCGGGCTGAAAGTGCAGTTCCGGTTCTGTCGGAAGCTGCAGCGTCGCGTCGAGATACTGACGCAGCGTCACCTCGTTGATCGGCGCACCGTTCCAGGCGATCTGCCCGGTCGGGTCGATCGTGACCTTGTTCTTGTCAGGCTCGATCGTCTGCGGATTGTTACTGTTCGGCTGCGGCAAATCGACCTTCACCGCATGCGTCTGGATGGGGATGGTGATGATGAACATGATGAGGAGCACCAGCATGACGTCGATCAACGGCGTCGTGTTGATCTCCATCATCGGTTCGCCATCATCGCTCCCGCCACTCATTGCCATGTCAAATACTCCTCTGGGCGCGTCTTAACGGCGAACCGTGTGCGTACCGGGTTCGGGTTCGGAGATGAATCCGACCTTGGTGAAACCCGCCGACTGCATCGTGTAGATGGTGCCACCGATGCACTTGTACGGCGTGTTGACGTCGCCACGAATATGAACCTCGGGCAGGTCGTCCGGACCGATATTGTCGCCGAGCCGGTCGACTTCAGCCTGAAGCTTGTCGACCGCGCGCTGCAACAGATCCTTGCTGTTGACCTGCTGAAGGTTCCAGAAGACCTGGCAGCTGCCATCGGGGCCGGCGCGCACCGACAGCGAGACATTTTCCGGCTTGGTCGTGGTCGGTTCGAACTCGACCTTCGGAAGCGTCAGGTCAACGGACTGAACCACGACCGGAACCGCGATCAGGAAGATGATGAGGAGCACCAGCATGACGTCCACGAGAGGCGTCGTGTTGATGTCCGACATCGGGGTTTCGGTGGAGTCTCCACCTACGCTCATCGCCATGTGCGCGTTATCCTATTCAACTCTTCGTCACAGCGGCCTGAATGATCGGGACGCGGCACGAGTGCGCCGCGTCCCGTCATGTGATCAGGCGCGCTTCGGCGTGCCGCCGGTCTGGCCGGCAGTCGCGGTCGTCGGCTTGGTCGCCGCCGGGGTGGCCGGCTTGGTCGACTTCGTCGAAACCGTCGCGGTCGGGCGAACCTTGCCGTCCGAAGCGAGGAAGCCGAGAACGTCGTTCGAGAACGCGCTCAGATCCTCGGCGATCGCCTTGTTGCGGCGCTGCAGCCAGTTATAGGCAAGCACGGCCGGAACGGCGACGACGAGACCGAGGGCGGTCATGATCAGCGCTTCACCGACCGGGCCGGCAACGGCGTCGATCGAGGCCTGACCGGCCGAACCGATCTTGATGAGCGCGCGGTAGATACCGATAACCGTACCGAACAGACCGATGAACGGCGCGGTCGCGCCGACCGTGGCGAGGAACGCCAGGCCCTTGTTCAGCTGCGAGTTGATCGTCGCTTCCGAACGCGCGAGCGAACCGTGCAGCCAGTCATGCGCTTCGACCGGATCGGTCAGCTGGCCGTGCTGTTCCTGCGCGGCGAGGCCGTCGTCGACGATCTGACGATAGGCCGAGTTCTTCTCGAGCTTCGCCGCACCTTCGCGCAGGCTGTTCGACTTCCAGAAGTTCGCGCGGACGCGCTTCGCCTGGTTCATGATCTTCTGCTGCTCGAACCACTTGGTGAACAGGATGTAGAGCGAGAAGAAGAGGAACAGCACCAGGATGGTGAAAACGGTCTGCGAGATCAGCCCGCCCTCGCGAAGCGCGGGAATCAGGCCATAAGGGTTGCCCTTGTCAGCGGCCGCGCCGCCAGCAGCGAGAATGGTCGTGAGCATATCAGGTATCTTCCTTTAGAACTATGTCGCCTTTTAACCGGCCGCTCGCCAGCGGGCGAGCGGCCATCAAACTCAGTCGGGCAAATCCCAGCGGAACCGGCTCGACCATGAAGAAGGAATCTTGTTACCGTTCGGGTCTTCTGCCGGATGGAAACGCGCCCTCCGCTGCAGCAATTTGCAAGCGGTGTTATCGAGAAGCGAGGAGCCGCTCGACGAGGTTATCCGGCAATCGGTCACACGCCCGTCCGCATTGATCGACAGCGTGAAGCCGACCGTACCACTATCGCCCGCACGGATTGCTGCCGACGGATAGTCGTCATTGCTGACCCAGTTTGACGGGTTGCCGCGCGGCGACACAGCCTTGGCAACCTTCGGCGGAGCCGGCGGCGCAGGCGGAGCCGGCGGTGCAGGCGGCGCCGGCGGTGCGGGCGGCTGGAAGTCTGGAATAATGTCCGATGTGCGGATCTGAGGCGCCGGCGACGGCGTCTTCACGATCGGCTGCTGCACGACGACCGTGGTCGGCGGCGGCGGAACTGGCGAATTGTCCGGCGGCGGCGGCGGCGGGGGCACATCCGGCGGCGGAGGCGGAGGCGGCGCCACCTCGAACGTGTTCAGATCCTCCTGGACCTTCTTCACATACTGGTAAGCGAGCCCCGTTACGAAGGCATAGCCCGTGACAGCGAGGATGACCGCGACCATGACGATCGCGACGATTCTACTGCCACCAACATCCCGATCAGCATAAGCCATTCAGCAACGTTACTCCTCTATCCTTGCTCGTGCTTGACGCGTTAAACACGGGAAACCGCGTAATCGATCGGCACATATTCTAGCGCCTTTCTGGCGGAGCGCGAGTCTCTATCGCGGCCATTCCCATGAAGCAAACGCTTTGTCAGATCAATTTGTCCTACGATCGCTTCGTGGCAGAATTATTTCTGTATCGAATCCGGCCAATAGCTTAAACGCTGCTCGTTATGAGTGGTTTCCGCATAAAAATTACCGCAGCGCTCGTACTGCCGCTGACAGCCGCAGCGCACGCCCCGCAGACCAGCCAATACGGCGCCGAAGCGCCGCAACCTGCCGGGCCATCCTATGCCCGCACGGTCCAACTGGTCGAAAAGGCGCCGCTTATCGTCGACGGGACGATTCGCAGCCAGGTGGAGATCAAGGGACAGGAAGCGGCGGGCGTCGCACCGGGGGATGCACGCCTTTACGTACAGCTCGACGTGCTCGGCCTGATTCGCGGCCAGGGCGCGCTGGCGCCGCGCGTCGGCTATGTCGTCGATGTTCCGCGCGACAGCCGCGGCCGCGCACCCAAGCTGAAGAATCTGCGGGTGCTGGTCTTTGCCCGCCCGGTCGCGGGCCGCCCTGCGCAATTGCAGCTCGTCGGGCGCAATGCGCAACTGCCATGGTCGCCCGCGCTCGACGCGATGACGCGCAACATCGCAAAGCAGCTGCTTTCGGGCGATGCGCCGCCGACAATCACCGGGGTCGGCAACGCCTTTTACGTGCCGGGTACGCTACCGGGCGAAGGTGAAACGCAAATCTTCCTCGAAACCGACAGCGGCGCTCCGGTCTCGCTTTCGATTCTCAGCCGCCCGCACCAGACCAAGCGCTGGGCGGTGGCGCTTGGCGATATCGTCGGCGACGCCGCCAAGCCGCCCGAGCGGAACACGCTGCTATGGTACCGGCTTGCCTGCGGCCTTCCCGCGCGATTGCCCGACAGCAGCGTGGCCGATCAGGACCCGCAGAACGCCGAGGCCGCGCGGCAGGATTATCAGTTCGTGCTGCAATCGCTCGGCACCTGCGATGCGCCGCAGGACCGGCCCTAATCGCGCCCCAGCCGAACGAAATCGCGATCGAAGCTTTTGAGCGACGCGCCGCCGTCGACGAACACCGTCTGCCCGGTGCTTGACCGCGCGCCGGCAAGATAGAGGACGGCGTCGGCGATATCGTCGGGGCTGGGCAGCCGGTCGAGCGGCATCATCCTGGCAAGCCGCGCCATCTGGGCTTCGCCATAATCGTCGGTGGGTAACGTCAGGCCAGGCGCGACGGCGTTGACGCGCACCCGCGGCGCCAGCGTTACCGCAAGCGTGCGCGTGATTTCCCACAAGGCCTGTTTCGACACCGTATAGGCCTGCTGGTCGCGGTGCGGATGGCGCACGCGCTGGTCGAGAATATTGACGACCGCGGCGCCGACCTCCCCCGCCCCCTCGGCAACCGCTTGCGCCAGCACCATCGGCGCCGCGCCGTTGATGCGGAAATGATCGACAAGCGCCGCCATGTCGGGACTGTCGGCATCGTCGCTGGCGAATAGCGACGCGTTGTTGACGAGCAGATCGACCGGCGCGGCGAAATGCGCGGCGACGTCTGGAACCAGCGCCGCCACCGCGCGCTCATCGGAAAGGTCGGCGACGAAACAGTGATGCCGTACACCCGCAGCGCTCAGACGCGACTCCAGCTCGGGGTCGGGCGCGTGCTCATGGCTGGCATGGAGCGCGACCGAATAGCCTGCCTCGCCCAGCCGCGCCGCGATCGCCGCGCCCAGCCGGTGCGTGCTGCCGGTGACAAGGGCGAGCTTCACCCCCACGCTCACCTGCGATGCCGGACCATCGTGATACCGATCGATTCGCCGGCCTCGGCGATGGCCAGCTTGACGATCCTGATCTCCACCCGCTGTACGCGCTCATCCTCGATGAACAACGTCTGCGCGATATGGTCCGCCACTCCCTCGATGAGGGTGAAGTGAACCCCCTTGGGAAGTGAGGTCGTCGCCGCCGCCTTCAGGTCGAGATAGCTTTTCGACGCCGATAGCGGGGTATCGGGTGCGAAATGTTCGGGGCAGTCGAGATCGACGCTGATCGAGATGCGCAGCGGCTGCGGCAGATGCGTTTCTTCGGAATAGACACCGGTCAGCACCTGGACTTCCAGATCATGAACCTGAAGCTGAAGACGGTCGGACAAGACGCTGCTTTCTTTGATGGATGGTACCCGCGCTTTATCAGAAGGCGGCGCAGAAGAAAGGCGTTACGCCTCCGCGCTCGGCCGGGCGGAGGCGGCCTCGTGCCAGCGCCGGATATTGGCGGCATCGTCGGGCAGCGGCAATTTCGCGCGGCTCGCGAAGTCGATCGTCACCAGCGCGGTGATGTCGGCAAAGCTATAGGTGTCGCCCGCGACCCAATCGCTTTCGCCGAGCCGCTCGTCGAGCGCATCGACGAACGCGCTCCACATGATGCTGCCGCGCGTCGCAAGTTCGGGGATTTGCGGCAGTGCGGGCCATTTCCCCGCTTCGGCGCGATCGGCAAAGGCGGGGACCGAATTTCGCAACACATAGACGGCGGCGGCGTAACCATCGCCTTCTATCCGCCGGGTCCAGCTAGTGATGCGCCCGATTTCAAGCGGTGTGCTGCCGAACAGCGGGGGTTCGGGATGTAGCGCCTCGAAATACCGGCAGATGGCCGCCGATTCGTTCAGCACCTCGCCGCTGTCGAGTTCGAGCGCGGGAACGGCGCCGCGCGGGTTGATTTTCAGATAGGGGTCGCTCAGCTGCTCACCATTGCGCA
This sequence comes from Stakelama marina, assembly GCF_018122655.1. Taxonomy (GTDB): domain Bacteria; phylum Pseudomonadota; class Alphaproteobacteria; order Sphingomonadales; family Sphingomonadaceae; genus Sphingomonas; species Sphingomonas marina. The sequence continues at coordinate 476,037 of NZ_JAGRQC010000001.1, read as the reverse complement.
GATCGATCGTCTTGCGTTCTACCTCGATCCCTTTTTCGGCGAGATAAATCCGCACGCGGCGCGGGCTGGGCGCCCAGGGTGCGTCGTAAAGTTTCACCGATACTCTCCCGCTTCGGCTTTGCGTCTTCGGCGTCAAAGGCTAAAGCGCGCGGCCCGGCGCGTCCATGCCGGATACGGCCAAAGGCGATGTTCGAAGACTTCATCCCCCTCGACCAGATTTCGCAGTCCGCGCTCGAAACGCTCCTCGACGGCGCGTTCGGAACGGAGCGCCATCTGCGCACGGCATATCGGGTGCGCGACGGTGTCGATGCGATTGCCGACCTGAGTTTCGCGCTGTGCGATTCGGGCGGCGACCTGCTGGGTTCGATCCAGTGCTGGCCGGTCTCGCTGCGATGCGCCGATGCTGAATGGCCGCTGATCATGCTCGGCCCGGTCGCGGTGCATCCGCAACGGCAGAATGCCGGGATCGGTCGTGCGCTGGTGCGCGAGGTGCTGCGCCGCTGCGATGGCAGTCCGCTGCCCGGCGCCGATGCGCTGATGCTGATCGGCGATCCCGATTATTATGGCCGCTGGTTCGGTTTCACCGCCGGTCGCACCGCCAAATGGCGCCTTCCCGGCCCGTTCGAGCGCCATCGCCTGCTTGCCAGGGGCGATAGCGTGCCCGATTGCGCAGGCGATCTTGGCCCGCGTCGCGACCGATCCGGCTTGCAGCCCGCCCCGGGCCTGGCCTAACGAGCGGCGCTATGCCGATGCCTCCGCCCCCTGAGCTCGCCAACCTTTCGCTGGCAGAGATTGCGCGCCTGGCGGAAGACAACCAGCTTCCTCCGGTCGAGCAGTGGAATCCCACGCATTGCGGCGACAGCGAAATGCGCATCGCGCGCGACGGCACCTGGTTCCATCAGGGATCGCCGATCGGGCGACAGGCGATGGTGCGGCTGTTCTCGACGATCCTGCGGCGCGAGCCCGATGGTGGATATGTGCTGGTGACACCGGTCGAAAAGCTCGACATCGCGGTCGAGGATGCACCGTTCGTCGCGGTCGAGATGAAGATCGACGGGAAGGCCCGCGACGCGGTGCTGAGCTTTCGCCTCAACACCGGCGACGTGATCGTCGCCGACGCCGAACATCGCCTGCGGTTCGAGGCGCATGACGAGGGCCCACGCCCCTATCTCCATGTCCGCCGGGGTCTGGAAGCGCTGCTCGCGCGGCCGGTATATTACGAACTGGCCAATCTGGCGATCGAGCATGGCGACACGCCGCCGGGCGTATGGAGCAAGGGGTGTTTCTTCGCGATGGAGCCCGGCGCATGACGCTTGCCGAACGCCTTCGCCACGCGCTGATAGACGCGCCGCATCGCGGCCCCGTACTGCTGACCGGCGATTACCGCGATGACGAGGTCGGCAGCGGAGAGACGCTGCTTCCGGCGGCGGTGCTGGTCGCGGTGACCGATCGGCCCAAGCCCGGCGTGATCCTGACCCAGCGGACCGACCATCTGCCGCGCCATCCCGGCCAGATCGCCTTTCCCGGCGGCCGGATCGACGCGACCGACAGCGACCCGATCGCCGCCGCGCTGCGCGAGGCCGAAGAGGAAATCGCCCTGCCCCGCAATGCCGTGGAGGTAATCGGCGAGGTCGATCCCTATCGTACCGTCACGGGCTTCAGCGTCACCCCGGTCGTCGGGGTCATCGCGCCCGACTTGCGCTTCACGCCCGAACCCGGCGAGGTCGATTCGGTTTTCGAGGTGCCGCTCGATTTTCTGATGGACGTCGCCAACCATGTCGAAGCCAGTGTCGAATGGCAGGGCCGCGATCGGCATTATTACGAGATCATGTGGGACGACCGCCGCATCTGGGGCGCGACCGCCGCGATGATCGTCAATCTTTCACGGCGGCTGCGATGGGCGAAATGACACTTCCCGATGCCGCCTGGCGCCATTGGGACGGCCTCGACCGCCTTGCGCGCGTGCTGGGCGCCGAAATTGGCGAGGCGCGCTTCGTCGGCGGCGCGGTGCGCGATACGCTGCTGGGCATCGATGTCGCCGATGTCGATATCGCGACGACACATTCGCCCGAACGCGTAACCGGTCTGCTCGGCGAGGCGCGGATCAAGGTGATCCCCACCGGAATCGCGCACGGCACGGTGACGGCGGTCATCGATGGCAAGCCATTCGAGGTGACGACGCTAAGACGCGATGTATCGACCGATGGCCGCCGCGCGACCGTGGCCTTCACCGACGATTGGCGCGAAGATGCCGCACGGCGCGATTTCACGATGAATGCGCTCTATGCCGACCCGCTGACCGGCAAGCTGTTCGATTATTTCGACGGCCTGGCCGACCTGGAGGACCGGCGCGTGCGCTTCATCGGCGATCCGTTGCAGCGCATCGCCGAAGATCATCTGCGTATCCTGCGCTTTTTTCGCTTCCTCGCACGGTTCGGCGATGCACCCGATCCCGAAGGGCTCAACGCCTGCACCCACCGCGCGAACGACCTGATGGCGCTGTCGCGCGAACGGATAGCCGACGAACTGCTCAAGCTGCTCGTCGCGCGCGACGCGGTTCGCGTCGTCGCATTGATGGTCGAGCGCAGGATCTTCGTACCCGTGCTGCCCGAAATCGGCACGGCCGGCGCCAGCCGCCTTGCTACCCTCGCGCATCGCGAAGCGGCTTCGGGCATCGCGCCGGACCCGATTCGCCGCCTCGCCGCGCTATTGCCCGACGACCCGCAGATCGGCGGCGAGATCGGCGCACGGCTGAAACTGTCCAATGCGCGGCGACGCCGCCTGCGCGCAGCGCTCGAAGCGGAGATCGACGGTGATTCGCGCGCCCTCGCCTATCGGCTTGGCAAGGAAGGCGCGACCGACCGGTTGCTGCTCCATTCGCACAGCGATGGCGAAGCGGCGCAAGCGCTCGCGCCGCTGCAAGGCTGGGAAGTGCCGCGACTGCCGTTAAGCGGCGGCGACCTCATTGCGCGCGGGATCGACAAGGGACCGGAGGTGGCGAAGCTGCTCCGCGCGGTCGAGGACCGGTGGATCGCCGAAGGCTTCCCGGCGAGCGAGAGAACCAACGCGATCGCCGACAGCGTGGTGGATCAGGCGTTGCGCTCCACGAGCAGCTGATACGCCTCATCGGCCGGCAGCGGCTTGGCATAGACATAGCCCTGCCCATAAGCGCAGCCGAGCGCTGCCAGCGTTTGCGACAGCTCGTTGCTTTCCACGCCCTCCGCGGTCGTCCGCATGCCCAGCGCCGTAGCGAGCGAAAGGATCGCGCGGACGATCGCTACCTTGTCGCGGTCGGCAAGCATCCCGGTGACGAAGCTTCGGTCGATCTTCAGCACGTCGATCGGCAGGCTTTGCAGATAGGCGAGGTTCGAATAGCCGGTACCGAAATCGTCCATCGCGAGTGTGGCGCCCAGATCCTTCAGCTCGCGCATCGTCCGCGCGATACGATCGGGGTCCGAAACGATCGCGCTTTCGGTGAGTTCAAGCGTCAGGCGCGAGCCGTCGATGCCGTGCTGCGCCAGCGCATCGCTGACCATCGCGGGCACCTGATCGCGTTGCAACTGGATGGCCGACAGGTTGACCGCGACCTTCACCCCGCAATCGCCGCCCGATGCACGGTCCCACTCGGCCAGCGTGCGCGCGGCCTCTTCCATGGCCCAGCGGCCGAGCGGAACGATCAGTCCCGATTCCTCCGCCACGGGGATGAAGTCCGAGGGCGAGAGGTCCGCCCCGGCTTCGGTGCGCCAGCGCGCCAGCGATTCGAACGATACGATCTTGCCCGTCGCCAGATCGCAGATTGGCTGGAAAGATAACGACATGGCGCCGTTTTCGACCGCGCGGCGCAATTCGGTCTCGATACTGAACTGTGCGCGGGCGACGCGGAAAACCTTGGATTCGTAGACTTCGGTCCGCCCGGTCTTCTTGGCACGCTTTACCGCGAACTGCGCGTGGCGGATCATGTCTTCGACGTCGTTTTCGGCGTCGGCGCCAAGCGCTACGCCGATCGCGCAATCGACGCGGATCTCGAAATCCGAAAGGCGGAACGGATCGGTCAGCGCGCGCTGGATGCGCTTGGCGACCTGCATCGCATCGACCGGCCCTTCGTCCATCTGCAGCAGGACCGCGAATTCGTCGCCGCCCGTGCGCGCGAGCACGTCGCGCCCGCGAAGCGCCCCCTTCAGACGGCGGGCGACCGAAATCAGCAGTTCGTCGCCCGATACCGCACCCATACAGGCGTTCACCCGGCTGAAACGATCGAGATTGATGACCAGCACCGCGTAATCGGCGCGGTCGGACGCGCCGACCCGGCTTTCGATCAGGTCACCGAATCCCGCGCGGTTGGGCAGCCCGGTCAGGCTGTCGGTCATCATCTCGCGGCGCAGGCTGTGCTCGGTGCGATATTCGCCGGTCTGGTCGATCAGCGAAACCATGCAGCGGGCAGTGTCGTGATCGGCGGAACAGCGCGCCAGCGATACCTTGAAATAGCGGCAATCGACCGCATCGCCCAGTTGCCAGAGAAAGTTGGCGCGCAAATCCCGCGAGGCAAGGAAATTGTCGATCTTTGCCCCGAGTTGCTGGAGCAGCGGCGATGTCGATAGCGACGCGCCCAGCCCGGCCCTGCGGAACGGTTCGTTCGCGGCCTCCAGCGACATCGCGCCGTCGGATACCGCGACGATCGCGGCCGGGATCGGCATCATCGCCAGGAATGCCGAGGCATCGCGAGGTATCAGGTACGGCTCGCCACCGCCCTGTTGCGGGTCGTTCGGCGCCACTTTCAGCGACGCGGACCGGGAACGCCTCAATATCATCGGCGATTGCGATAACCGCCAATAGTTAAAGGCGTTTGAATTGATCGGACAAGTATTTGCTAGAAGCGATTGTCGCGCGGAAATCCATTTGGCGGCATCCGCCCCGCCGCCCCCCGCGCTGCACGCCAGTTCGACATGTCACCCTCTGTCCGGGTGCGCCCCTCGCTGCCGCCCATCGTCCAGCTCAGGCCTTCCTCGAAGCGGAAGGTCCGCGCATCGGAAAGGCCGCCGTCGCGGTAGCGCTGGAGCTGGACGCCCTGGCCACGCGTCAGTTCGGCGAGCTCGCTCAGCGGAAAGACCACAAGCTTGCGGTTTTCGCCGACCGAGGCGACATAATCATCCTCTGCGGCGATCGGACGGACGACGGTCAGCCGCGCCTTGCCCTTGGGATTGACGACCTGCTTGCCCTTGCGCGTCTCGGCGATCACATCGGCGGTCTTGACCTGGAATCCGCGCCCGTCGTTCGCCGCGACGAGCAGCTTTTCAGCGACGCTCGCGGCGAGAAAGCCGGCGATGTTGGTCTCGCCGCCAAGGTCGATCATCGACCGGATCGGCTCGCCGAACCCGCGCCCGCCGGGAAGCTTGTCGGCACCGATGGTGTAGAAGCGCCCATTTTCGGCGGCGAGCAACAGCTTGTCGGTGGTCTGCGCATGAAAGGCAAAGCGCGGGCCGTCGCCCTCCTTGAACTTCAGGTCGTCGGTCGCGGCGAGGTCGCCATGCCCCTTCATCGCGCGCACCCAGCCGCGTTCTGACAGGATGACGGTGATCGGCTCGCGCTCGATCATCGCCTCGAGCGGAATTTCGCGCGCCGGCCCGGCCTCCTCGATCGCCGTGCGCCGCGCGCCGAGCGCGGTTTCGGGGCCGTAGCGCTCGCGCACCGCCTTCAGGTCGCGCTTGAGCCGCGTGCGCTGCCGCGCCTCGGAGCCGAGCAGCTGCGTCAGTTCGGCCTGTTCCTTTTCGAGAGCATCGCGTTCACCCCGCAGCTCCATCTCCTCGAGCTTGCGCAGCGACCGCAGCCGCATGTTGAGGATCGCCTCGGCCTGACGGTCGGTGAGCTTGAACTCTTCCATCATCACCGGCTTGGGCTCGTCCTCGGTGCGGATGATCTCGATCACGCGGTCGAGGTTGAGGAAGGCGATGATATAGCCTTCAAGCAGCTCCATCCGGTCGGCGATCTTCGCCAGCCGGTGTTCGGTGCGCCGCCGCAGCACGACGAACTGGTGCGCGACCCATGCCGACAGCGCCTCGCGAAGGCTCATCACGCGCGGCGTACGGTCCTTGTCGAGGACATTGAGGTTCAGGCTGACGCGGCTTTCGAGGTCGGTCAGGCGGAACAGACCGTCCATCAGCGTCGCGGGATCGACGGTGCGGCTGCGCGGTTCGAGGACGATGCGGATCTCGGCATCCGATTCGTCACGCACATCGGCGAGGATCGGCAGCTTCTTGTCGTTGATAAGGCCGGCGATCTGCTCGATCAGCTTGCCCTTCTGCACGCCATAGGGGACCTGATCGATGACCGCGAGCCATTGCCCCCTGCCCTGATCCTCGATCGCCCAGCGAGCGCGCACGCGGAACGAGCCGCGCCCGGTGGCATAGGCCTCGGCAATCGCCGCTTCGCTGTCGGCAATGATGCCGCCGGTCGGAAAATCGGGCCCCTTTACATGTTCGAGCACCGCGGCATCGTCTGCACCCGGCTGATCGACCAGCATGATCGCGGCGTCGATCAGCTCGGCGGCGTTGTGCGGCGGGATCGAGGTCGCCATGCCCACCGCGATACCGCTCGCGCCATTGGCGAGCAGATTGGGGAACATGCCGGGGAACAGCTCGGGCTCGCGATCCTCGCCATTGTAGGTGGCGCGGAAATCGACCGCGTCCTCGTCGAGGCCGGCCATCAGGTCGATCGCGACCTGCGTCAGACGCGCCTCGGTATAGCGGTAGGCGGCGGCGTTATCGCCGTCGATATTGCCGAAATTGCCCTGCCCGTCGACGAGCGGATAGCGCAGCGAGAAATCCTGCGCGAGGCGGACCATCGCGTCATAGACCGACTGATCGCCATGCGGGTGATATTTGCCGATCACGTCGCCGACGACGCGCGCCGACTTCTTGAACGCCTGATTGGGATCGAGCCGCAGCAGCCGCATCGCCCAGAGCAGGCGCCGGTGCACCGGCTTCAGCCCGTCGCGGACATCGGGCAGCGACCGCGCGGTGATCGTGGAGAGCGCATAGACGAGATAGCGTTCGGAAAGCGCGCTATCGAACGGCGCATCGACGATCGCGTTGAAGGGGTCGGTAAGATCGGTTGCCATAAGGTGGCGATAGCAGCCGGATTCACAGGATGCCAGAATGGCCGTGCGACGTCGCGATCATGGGCGATAAAATGTTCAATACCCGGCGATTGACTTCGATTGCGCGCGGCTTGATTTGTGTAGGCGGACTTTTGGGGGAGAGAGTCTTGCGACAGATATTCTTGATTGCGTTCGCGTTTCTTGCGAGTTGCGGCCAGGCCCAGAATGGTTCTGGCGAAAGTGCGCCAGCCTACGACATCAGCCAAACCGGCTCCGACACGGCATTACCCCCAAAAGCCGAGGCATCGAAGGATATCGACGCGCTGAATGTCTCGGTGCCCAAGCTGGCATATACCTATCGGCTCGGTTTTCTGTTGCCCGGGAACAAGATCGCCGAGACGCAGCAGGCACATGCAGCGCTTTGCGCCAAGCTTGGCGCGGCGCAGTGCCAGTTGATGGGGATGAAACGGTCGCTCGGTGACGACCAGACCGGAACCGCCACGAGCAAATTCCGCGTTGCAACGTCCGCCGCCGCGAACTTCCAGTCCGATCTGTCGCGAACGATCGATCAGGCCGGTGGTCGTTCGATCGAGACCGACATCCAGGCCGAAGACGTCTCCAAGGACATGGTTGATGCCGAAGCGCGTATCCGCCAGCGAACGATGCTGGTCGAACGCCTGACCGACATTCTGCGGACCCGGCAGGGCAAGGTCGCCGATCTGGTCGAGGCCGAACGCAGCGTCGCCAAGGCCCAGGAAGAACTCGACGAAGCCAAGAGCTGGTTCGCCGAACTGAAAGGGCGCGTCGCGATGTCCACCTTTACCGTGACCTATCGCGCGGTTGCACCGACCAGCGCCCCTTCGGGCGGGGCACTTTCCGACGCCGTTACGATGTCGGCCAGCGCATTCCTGATCGGCTTGCGCACAATCGCCACCGTCTTCATCCTGCTTCTTCCATGGGCGCTGCTGCTCGGCCTGGTATTCCTTGCGGTTCGCTGGATCAGGCATCGCTGGTTCGATCCCGGGGCGGAAGGCTGATTGCGCGTCTGCCGCCCTTGGCGTATAGCGGCGTCTCTCCTGCCCCGGCCTGCGCGGACCGCCCCGCGTCCGCCGGGGCCGCTTTATTTTTGAAGGGTACCGCGCCATGGCTCGCCGCCGCCAGATTTACGAGGGCAAGGCCAAGATTCTGTACGAAGGCCCCGAACCGGGCACGCTGATCCAGTATTTCAAGGACGATGCGACCGCGTTCAACGCGCAGAAGAAAGGCACGATCAGCGGCAAGGGCGTGCTCAACAACCGGATTTCGGAGCATATCTTCACGCTGCTCGCCGGAATCGGCGTGCCGACCCACTTCATCCGCCGCCTCAACATGCGCGAACAGCTCGTTCGTCAGGTCGAGATCGTGCCCATCGAGGTCGTGGTGCGCAACGTCGTCGCGGGTTCGCTGTCGAAGCGTCTCGGCGTCGAGGAAGGCCAGCCGCTGCCGCGCACGATCATCGAATATTATTACAAGGACGACGCGCTCGGCGATCCGATGATCACCGACGAACATGTCCTTGCCTTTGGCTGGGCGAGCCAGGACGAGCTTCACGACATGGCCGACATGGCGATCCGCGTGAACGACTTCCTGTCGGGACTGTTCGCCGGGATCGGCATCCGCCTCGTCGACTTCAAGCTCGAGTTCGGGCGCATCTGGGACAATGATTACGCGCGCATCATCCTGGCCGACGAGATCAGCCCCGATGGCTGCCGGCTGTGGGACATGGCCTCGGGCGAAAAGCTCGACAAGGATCGGTTCCGGCGTGATCTCGGCGGAGAGGTAGAGGCCTATCAGGAGGTCGCACGCAGGCTGGGCCTGTTGCCCGAAGACAGCGAATCGGCGGTTCTCGATCTCGACAGCCACCGCAAGCGCCGCGGCAAATAATCGCGCCGCCGTCGACGGGCGGGCCTAAATCACTTCTTAACCATCCGGACGCTATCACCCTTGCAGATTTGTAAGGGGGTAGCACCGTGGTTGCGAAGCGGAATCTGATTGTTCTCGGTTGTGCGACGGCACTCGCAGCTTGCGGCGGCGGTACCGGTCCCCAGACGGTTGGCGGCAGCGCGCCGCCCACGGCAGGCGGATCGGGCTCCGGCGATACGCACAGCTTCGTCAATCCCACCGAAGCCAAGACCTATGAGGCGATCGGCGGTGTTCATCACTATGAATATTACACCGATTCCAACAAGACGGTGCAGCGCGGGCAGCTTTATGCCGGCGACGCCAATACCGCGCGCGACAGCGGCATTTCGGTCGCCTACGACCCGCGCGATGCCATTTTCGAACTGACGATCAGCCGCCCCAACGCACAGGTATCGACCGACGGCCGCTTTCAGGACCCGGCGCATCGCACCGATTTCGGCGGCGCGAAGGAACCGCAGGCGGGCGTCCCCAATCTCGATCCGGCAAAGAACATCCAGTATCTTCAGTTCGGATCGGGCAGCGGCAGCCAGCTTCCCACCGGCAGCCCCTATTACACCGCCGGCGCGGCGCAATCCGACTATGTCGTCGGCGCGCGCGACTATACCAGCGACACCTACAGCTTCTTCTATCAGAAGCCGGGCACGACGACGCAGTACGTCACCTATGCCGGCTATGTGCACAATCAGGTATCGGCGAGCGAGATCCAGGACGATCCCGCCAGCCCGTCCTATCTGCGCGAGCAATATCATCTCGATCGCGGCGCGTTCGTCTTTGGCGAGCGCACGACCAACGCGAATGTCCCCAAAACGGGTTCGGGCACCTTTACCGGCGACATGATCGCGACGATGGTGTTCAACCCCGATCTCGACACCAATGCCGGTGCGCCGACCTATTTCCAGTGGATCGACGGATCGCAGACGACGACCGTCGATTTCGGCGCACTGTCGGTCAAGAGCGACTTCACCGGGACCGTCCTTGCCCCGTCGATCGACGCCTATACGAGCGGCGCGAGTTCGATGCCCGCCGGTTCGACCTTCAGCGCCTCTGCTCAGGCGACCATCGATCTGGTCAACAAGGGCGGCTTCACCGGAAGCTTCACCTCCGCGAAGTTCGAGCGGCCGGGTATGAGCGACTTCACCGTCAACATCGCCGGGTCGAGCATCGACGGCGCGTTCTTCGGCCCCAATGGCGAGGAAATCGGCGGCGGGTTCCGCATCGTCGGCGGCACGCCGGACGAGCGGATCGACATTCTCGGCGCGTTCACGGGCAAGAAATAATGCGTATCACGGCGGCGATAGCGCTGCTGGCGGCGACGCTGGCAGCGGTGCCGACGCACGCCCAGACGCTGCTCGATCGCTGCGCGGCGGCGACCTGCAAGGCGCGGCTGACGCCCGAGCAACTGCTCGGCGAAACGCAGGTGCTGATCCGCGACAAGCGCTATGACGAGGCGAAAGTCCTGCTCGCGGCGCTGAGCAAGATACCCGAGCTGCGGTTCGAGACGCGTTACCTGACCGGCATGGTCGCCGCCGCCACCGGCGACAACCAGACCGCAGCCGATGAATATAAGGCAATCCTGGCGAACGACCCCAGCCAGACGCGCGTCCGGCTGGAACTTGCCAAGACGATGCTGGCGATGGGCAAGCCGCAAAGCGCCGACCGCCAGTTCCGCATCGCGCAGCAGGATGACGACCTGCCGCCCGACGTCGCCCGCACCATCCGCACCGTGCGCAATATCATCCGCTCGCGCAGGGCGTGGAGCCTCGACGTCGATTTTGGCATCGCGCCCGATACCAATATCAACAATGCGACCGATGCCAGCACCGTAACCGTGCTCTTCGGATCGATCCCCATTCCGCTGACGCTCGACGAAAAGGCGAAGGCGCGGTCGGGAACCGGCGAAACCGGGTCGATCTCCGCAGGGCTTCGCCTGCCGGTCGCCGACCGCATGGCAATGCTGTTCGACCTCGATTCGATCGGCACCAACTATGCCGGAAGCGATTATGACGACTATCTCGTCCAGTTCGCCGCCGGCCCCTCCTACCGCATAACCGACCGGCTGAGCGTGTCGGGACAGGCCGTCGGCGCGCAACGCTGGTTCGGCGGCGATGTCGTCACACGCCAGGTGGGCACGAAGCTGGGCGCGCAACTGACGCTCAGCGACAGCGACCAGATCGGTGCGCAGATCGACCTGCGCAAGACCGATGCGAAGTTCGACCCGGCATATGACGGTTGGCAGGGATCGGCCTATCTCAGCTACGAACGCGCGGTGTCGAAGACGCTGGTCGCCTCGCTCGGCGCATTCGCGCGGCGCGACTGGCTGGCAGCCGATGCTTATTCGAGCAAGGAATATGGCGGCACTCTGGGGATCGGCGGCGAACTGCCGCTGGGCATCAATTTCGCGGTCAGCGGAACGGTGTCGCGCGCGACCTATGACGCACCGATGCCGCTATTCTCGGTCGAGCCGCGCAAGGACTGGCGCTACGGCGCACGAGCAAGCCTGGGCTATCGCAAGATCCGGGTGCTTGGCTTTTCGCCTTCGATGAGCGTGTCCTACGCCACGACCGACAGCTCGGTACGATATTATGCGACCGACCGGACGCGCTTCCGCTTCACGCTGGCGCGGTATTTCTGAGGGCTCAGCCCTTGGCCTTGAAACCGCAGATGATGCCGAAGACGAAGGTCGCGACGAGCGCGAGCTGAATCCGGCCGTGCGGATCGCTCCAGCCGAAAAAGTCGCCGCCGAAAGCGAACAGCGACACGAACATCACCATTGCGAGAAACGCCATAAATCACCTGCCGATCGTGTTTCGATCCCTGCAATCGCCGGCAAGCTTCGCACAAAGTGGTAAAGGGGGAATGAACCTTGCAGTTCGCCCTCCCCCACGCCATAGCGCCCCGCATCCGCTGTTCGAAGATTCCCCCGGGAGGTCCGCAATGAAGCTCCGCGTCGTCGTTACCCTGAAAAACGGCGTCCTCGATCCTCAGGGCAAGGCGATCCAGCACGCGCTCGGTTCGCTCGGCTTCGAGGGTGTGGCGGACGTTCGCGCCGGCAAGATCTTCGAACTCGAGGTCGCCGACGACACGAGCGACGAGCAGATCGACGAGATGTGCCGCAAGCTGCTCGCCAATACGGTGATCGAAAACTACCGGGTCGAACGCCAATGAAGACCGCCGTCATCGTATTTCCCGGTTCGAACTGCGACCGCGACGTCGCGGTGGCGCTGCGCGACGTATCGGGCACCGCGCCGGCCATGGTCTGGCACGGCGAAAGCGAACTGCCCGACGGGATCGGGCTGATCGCGTTGCCGGGTGGCTTTTCCTATGGCGATTATCTGCGCTGCGGCGCGATTTCGGCTCGCTCGCCGATCATGCAGGCGGTGGTCGGGGCGGCCGGGCGCGGCACGCCGGTAATCGGCATCTGCAACGGCTTTCAGGTGCTGACCGAATCGGGGCTGTTGCCCGGGGCGCTGATGCGCAACAGCGGGCTGAACTTCGTCTGCCGCGACGCCGCGCTGACGGTCGAAAACAACCGGTCGATCTTTACCGATCGCTATCAGGCCGGTGAAACGATCCGCATTCCGGTGGCGCACCACGACGGCAATTACTTCGCCGACGACGATACGCTCGACCGGCTGGAAGGCGAAGGCCGCGTGGCATTTCGCTATGCCGAGAACATCAACGGGTCGGCGCGCAACATTGCGGGCATCCTGAACGGCGCCGGCAATGTCCTCGGCATGATGCCGCATCCCGAACGCCGGATCGAAGCCGCGCATGGCGGTGACGAGGGCCGGCGGCTGTTCGAAGGCCTGCTGGAAACGGTCGCCGCCTGAAGGCGCGGCCGTTACAGCTTCGTGCTGAACGGCGTGAAACTGGTGCCGGTATCGTACACGTCGACACCTTCGCGCCGCTTGAGCGTGCCGACGACGAGATAGGTGAACGGCGTCAGAAGCACTTCCCAGCCGACCTTCAGCACCCACTGCGTCAGCAGCACCTCGAACACGAGCGAATGCGTCCATCCCGTCGCGCCCCAGAAGGCGAGCGGATAGAAGATCAGGCTGTCCACGCCCTCGCCGAAGATCGTCGAGCCGATCGTGCGGGTCCACAGCATCCGGCCCTTGGTCCAGACCTTCATCTTCGCCATGACATAGCTGTTGACGAACTCGCCCGCCCAGAAAGCGCAGATCGACGCCAGGACGATGCGCGGGACCTGCCCGAACACCGCTTCATAGGCGGCCTGATTGCCCCAGTCCGGCGCGGGCGGCAGCGCCACCACGACCCACGCCATGAACGCCATGAACAGCACGGCGCCGAACCCCGCCCAGATGACTCGGCGGGCACGGGCATAGCCGTACACCTCGGTCAGCACATCGCCGAGGACATAGGATACGGGAAAGAACAGGATGCCCGCGCCGAACGGCCAGTCGCCGATCAGCGGCAGATCGACCGTCGCAACCTTGCCCGCGCCAATCACGTTCGACAGCAGCAGGATGGTGACGAACGCCGCCATCAGAAAATCGAAATAGCGGAAATGACCGCCCGAAACCTTGCCCGCCTCGACCGCGTGCGGCGCGCCCTTGCCCCCGTTGTTCATGGCCGATGTATGATCGCTGTTCCGCCCTCGCGCAATTGCCGTTATGGGCGTCGGCGGGGCGCCCGTAGCTCAGTTGGATAGAGCACGAGACTTCTAATCTTGAGGCCGCTGGTTCGAATCCAGCCGGGCGCGCCAACCCGCAGAACCGCACATGGCGCCACCGTGCGACCGTCAGGCGACCGGGGCGATCTGCTTTCGGACGATCATCTCGCCGGGACTGCCGGGAACGGGTGTCGTGGTGAAACCCATTTCGCGTTCCAGCTTCAACGCCGCGACATTGTCGGTGCTTTCGAGCGATTCTACGATCCGGATGCCGTCGGCTTCGGCATAGCGCAGGACATGTTCCATCAGCGTCCAGCTTACGCCCTTGCGCTTCCAGCCCTCGCGAACGGTGATCGCCAGTTCGGCGCGCAGATGGTCGGGGTCGGCGGCCAGCATCGCCACCGCGACCGGGCTGTCCCCCGCAAAGGCGAGAAAGGTCATCGTCCGTCGATAGTCGATCTGCGTCATCGCAGCGATGCGTTCGTGCCCCACCTCGCGCACCGCGCTGAGGAAGCGAAAGCGCAGATCCTCCGGCGTTACATGGCGAAAGAATTCGGACAGCACGTCCTCGTCGGTCGGCACGACCGGGCGAACGTGCAGCAGCTCTCCGCTACGCGTGGTGAGGTCGGCGGCCCATTGTATCGGAACCGGCCGGATCGCGAGGCGCGATTGCGCCGGTTCGGGTGAAATCCGCACGCGCGCATCTAGCGCTATCACGCCGCTTTCGTCCGCAAGTAGCGGGTTGATGTCGAGTTCGACGATGTCGGGCAGATCGACGACAAGCGCCGACACCGCGTTCAGTGCATCGGAAACCGCATCGATGTTGGCGGCCGGGACATCGCGATACCCGGCCATCAGCCGGGCGATCCGCGTCTTTGCGATCATCGCGCGCGCCAGCCGGTCGTCGAGCGGAGGCAGCCCCAGCGCCCGGTCGCCGATCAGTTCCACCGCGGTTCCACCGGCGCCGACCGTCATCACCGGGCCGAAGGTCGGGTCGTCCGCCACGCCGATCAGCAATTCGTGGCCATGCGGGCGCTCCACCATCGTCTCCACCTCGAAACCGTCGAGATGGATATGCGGCTCTTCATGGCTGATGCGCCCCCGCATCGCATGTGCCGCCTCTACCGCGGCCTCTGCATTCGGCAGATCGAGCGCGACACCGCCAATATCAGATTTGTGCGTTACCTGCGGCGAAACGACCTTCACGACGAATGGCGGGTCGAGTTGCTCGCAGGCGGCTGCCACGGCTTCGGGGGTCCGTGCAAACTGCGCGGGCAATACCGGGACGCCATAACCGGCGAGCAGCGACTTGGCCTCTGCTGCGCTCAATATGGTGCGCCCATCATGCCGGGCGGCACGGATGACCGCCATTGCGCGCGCGCGGTCGCTCTCTGCCGCGCGCGCATGAGCGGGGGCCTGCATCAGCGCCGATCGCGCCGCCTCTGCCTGCCAGAGATGGACGAACGCCTGTGCGGCATGGGCGATCGAGCCGAACAGCGGCAACTTCGCCTCCGAAAGGATGGGCCGCACCTCGTCGCAGTTCGAATCGCCCAGCCAGCATCCGACGACCGGGACATGGCCGGGGAAGCGCGACGTATCGCCGACGCAGTCGGCCACCGCCCTTGCGATCTCGGTTCCGGTCGCCACGGCGGTCGGACTGTGGAGCACCAGGATCGCATCGACATCTTCGTCGCGTCCCACCACGTCGAGTGCGGCGGCGAAACGATCCGCATGCGCGTCGCCGACGACATCGATCGGGTTCCCGCCCGACCATCCCGCAGGCAGCACGCCGTCCAGCGCCTCGATCGTCGATGGCCCCAATCGAGCCAGCTCGCCGCCGCGCTGGGTAATCGCGTCGGCGGCGAGAATGCCTGGGCCACCGCCATTGGTGATGACCGCAATGCGGCGGCCTGCCGTGCGACGCGGGGTTGAAAGAATCTGCGCGGCATCGAGCAACCCGTCGAGCGTATCGACCGCGACGATCCCGGCGCGTTCGAACGCGGCCAGATGCACGTCATAGGCCCCGGCCAGGCGACCGGTGTGCGATACCGCCGCGCGGCTGGCGGCGGCGCTCCGCCCCGCCTTCAGCGCAACGACGGGCTTGATGCGAGAGGCGGCGCGCGCGGCGGACATGAATTTCGCGGGATCTGTGATGCTTTCGACATAAAGCAGGATCGCGTCGGTCCCGGGATCGTTCGCCAGAAGATCGATCATGTCGCCGAAATCGACATCGATCATATCGCCCATCGAAATCACGCTGGAAAAGCCCAGCCGGCGGTCGCGCGCCCAATCGAGCATCGCAGTGACCAGCGCACCGCTCTGCGACAGCAGCGCCAGCCGCCCGCGCGGCGCGGTGACCTGCGCGAACGATGCGTTGAGATCGGCCTGGGGAAGCAGGATGCCCAGCGAATTAGGGCCGATGAGGCGAAGGCAATGCCTGCCCGCCGCGTCGAGCACTGCCTGACGCCGTTCCGGATCGTGCAAGCCCGCGGAAATGACGACGGCCATGCGCACGCCCTTCTCGCCGAGTTCGGAAATGACGTCCGCCACCTGATCGGCAGGCGCAGCGACGACCGCCAGATCGGGCGTTTCGGGAAGCTCTGCGACACTGCGGACCCAGCACGGTCCGTCGGCGTCGCTCGCACGCGGATTGACGGCATATACCGTTCCCGCGAAATCACCCAGATTGGCCATCAGGCGCTGCCCGACGCTGCCGTCACGGTGCGAAGCGCCGATGACCGCGACCGAGCGCGGATGCAGCAGCGTATCGAGATTGCGCGTCGTCATATCCTGTTCCCCCGAGAGCCGCGGTTCGCGGCAACCTTGAACTCCGCTCGCCATTGCCGCGCCATCGGGAAAGCCCCGTAGCCGGTGAAATACGGGAAACCCCCAATTTCGCCCGGCCACGCGCGCCCCGAAAGCTGAATTTCGATCCTCGACCGGAGACCGGCATGGCCGATCGCGAAGACAATCCAGGGCAGATCGGGCCAGGGCAGATCAGGCCAGCGCGATCGACGGCCGCGCTGTCGCGCACCGAATTCGCGGCGCGCGCGGCGATCGTAATCGCCTTTGCGGCAACCGCGGTCGCGCTGTGGCAGCTCCGCACGGTGATGATGCTCGCCTTTGCCGCGATACTGGTCGGCGTGCTGCTCGACGGCATGGCGGCGCTTCTGGCGGGAAGGCTGGGATGGCAACGCCGGTTCGCACTGGCCGCGGTCGTGCTGTCCTGCGCCGTGATCGTTCTCGGCGGCATCGTCGCGTTCGGCACGCAGGTACATCATCAGGTGGACCAGTTGATCGCGGCGCTGCCCAGCGGCTGGACCTCGCTGCAAGCGAGAGCGCGTGATATCCCCGCGCTTGGCCAATTGCTGACATTTGTCGGTACGCTGGCAACTCCCGACCGGGGGGCGCAGGCGATCGGAAGCATCCTGTCGGGGCTGGTCAATGTGCTCGGCGGCCTGCTGCTTGCCGCGGCCGGTGGAATTTACCTTGCCGCGCAACCCGATCTCTATCGCCGGGGGCTGTTGGCGCTGGTGCCGGCGTCGAACCGCGAGCGCGCCGCCGAAATCCTAGACAGCGTCGCCGCGGCGCTGCACCACTGGCTTGCCGGGCAAATTGTGGTGATGCTGTTCGTCGGTCTGCTGACGGGTCTTGGCGCATGGGCGATCGGCCTCCCTTCCCCGCTCGCGCTCGGCGTGGTCGCCGGATTGCTCGAATTCATTCCCTATGCCGGGCCGATCCTGACCGCCGTTCCCGCGCTGCTCCTCGCCGCCACCGTGGGGCTGGAGGCGATGGTGCTGACGCTCGTCCTGCTCGTCGCGGTGCAGCAGGTCGAAGGCTATGTGCTGACCCCGCTCGTCCAGCGCCGCGCGACCGCGCTGCCGCCGCTCCTGACGCTGTTCGCGCTGTTCGCCGCGGGCACGCTGCTCGGTACGCTGGGCATATTGCTGGCGGTGCCGCTGACGGTCGCGCTCTACACCGCGCTTCGTGCCATGGTTGGCGAAGCGCGCGCATGACGAAACATGGCCATATTACGGTCAGGCATCATGGCGCGATGCGGCGAGCGAGCCCCGGTCGCACGGTCTTGCGTCCGTTTATCCCGGCCGAAAATCCATTCGCGGCAGAAGGCGCCACGGCATCCCGCGAGGGCGATGTCATTGCCCGCATCCAGTCGCTTCCCGTCGCCGAGGTCAAGCGCGAGCTCGCGCGTATCGAACGCCGCCTGGCGCACCGGCACGACAATGTCGCCGCTGTGCTCGACCGGCGTTTTCACGAGGTCGTGCCGCCGGACGAAGACGGCGGCACGCTCGACCCGGTGCGGCGCCGCCTGATCGGCGCGTATTTCAGCGAGGAATATTCGTTCGAGGCAGCGGCGCTGTTCAACCCCTCGATCGTCGCCCATCCCGAACAGAAGGGCGTCGAACCCGGCGAGTTGCGTTTCCTGATGTCGCTGCGCGCGGTCGGCGAAGGCCATGTCTCGTCGATCATCTTCCAGAGCGGCATCATCGCGAAGGGCGGCGCCATCACGCTCGATCCGCCGAGCGAGCGCGCGGTGTCGCCGCAGATCGAGCTGGTGCCCGGGGGAACGCCGGACGATCCGGGGCTACGCCTGTCGTTCGGCGATACCGACGACCTGTCGGCCATCGTGATCTTCCCCTTTACCTGGCACCGGCGGCACGGGCTGGAAGACCTGCGCCTGACGCCCTTTACCGATGACGACTGCCAGACCGTCCATCTGGGCACCTATACCGCAGTAGGCGGCGAGACGATCCGGCAGGAAGTGCTGCGCACCACCGATTTTCGCACCTTCGAGCTGCAGGCGCTGGGCGGAAAATACGCGCCGACAAAGGGAATGGCGCTCTTCCCGCGTCGGCTCGACGGCTATTACGCCATGCTGGGACGGCAGGACCATGAGAATATCTGGCTGCTGCGGTCGAGCGACCTGTATCACTGGGAAAGCGGCGCCGCGATCATCCGCCCGCGATGGCCGTGGGAGTTCATCCAGATCGGCAATTGCGGCGCACCGCTGGAAATCGACGAGGGCTGGCTGGTGCTGACGCACGGGGTCGGCGCGGTACGCAATTACTGTATCGGCGCGTGTCTGCTCGATCGTGACGACCCTTCCAAGCTGCTGGCGCGCACGCGGTCGCCGATCCTGACGCCATCGTCCCGGGCGCGGAACGGCTATGTCCCCAACGTCGTCTATAGCTGCGGCGGGCTGGTTCATGGCCGGACGCTGATCCTGCCCTATGGCATTGCCGACACGCTGACGACCTTTGCCAGCCTGTCGATCGACGAACTGCTTGCAACCATGGCTTGACCCGGCGGGGTCCGTAGCTTTCCCAATATCACACGAACGGTCGCTGCGAGAGGGTGCGCGCATGGACGATCAAGCTGTTGCCGAACCCGCCGTCACCGCCGCTCCGGTCCGCTGGTTCGAGGATTTGCGCGTCACCGATGTGCCCGTCGTCGGCGGCAAGAACGCTTCGCTGGGCGAGATGATTTCGGCGCTCACGCCAAAGGGGATCGCGGTACCGCCCGGTTTCGCCACGACGGCGGACGCGTATCGCGCCTTCGTTCGCGACGCAGGCATCGAAGCACCGCTGAAAGCCGCAATGGCGGCCTATCGCAGCAAGAGCAGCACGCTGGAAGAAACCGGCGAAGCAGTCCGCCGCCTGTTTCTGGAGGCAGAGCTTCCCGCCGCGCTCACCGATGCGGTCGCCCAGGGCTATCGCCGGCTGTCCGAACGCGTCGGCAAGGCAGAAGCGGCGGTTGCCGTCCGGTCTAGCGCGACGGCGGAAGACCTGCCCGATGCGAGCTTCGCCGGGCAACAGGAAACCTTTCTCAACATCGTCGGCGAGCGCGCGCTGATCGATGCTTGCCGGCGCTGCTATGCCTCGCTGTTCACGGACCGCGCCATTGCCTATCGCGAGGCCAAGGGCTTCGACCATCTCGACGTCGCACTGTCGATCGGCATTCAGGCGATGGTGCGGTCAGACCTTGCCGGATCGGGGGTGATGTTCTCCATCGATCCCGATAGCGGATTTCCCCGAACGGTCGTCATCAGCGCCGCCTGGGGGCTGGGTGAAACCGTGGTTCAGGGAAGCGTCGATCCCGATCGGTATATGGTGTTCAAACCGCTGCTGGACGATGGCGCATACAGTCCCATCGTCGGCAAGGAGCTGGGCGAGAAGGCGCAGAAGCTCGTTTACGGGAGCGGCGGCAGCGCGCGGACCTCGCTCGTCGCCACGACCACAAGTGAACGCCGCGCGCTGGTTCTCGATGACGACGAGGTTCTGCTGCTTGCGCGCTGGGCCGCGGCGATCGAAGCGCATTACGGGCGACCGATGGACATGGAATGGGCCAAGGACGGCGAAACCGGCAAGCTGTTCATCGTCCAGGCGCGTCCCGAAACCGTCCAGTCCACGCGGTCGAACACGGTGCTGCGCAACTGGCGGCTCGACGCGGAGGCAACGCCCGTCGCCAGCGGAGCGGCGGTAGGCGACAGCATCGCGAGCGGGCCCGCCTATGTCGTCCATTCGACCGACGACCTCGCCGCCTTTCCCGAAGGTGCGATCATGATCGCCGCGACGACCGACCCGGACTGGGTGCCGGCAATGCGCCGCGCGAAAGGGATCGTCACCGACCATGGCGGCCCGACGAGCCATGCCGCCATCGTCGCGCGCGAACTGGGCGTGCCCGCGGTGGTCGGCACGAGCAACGCGACGCATATCGTAAAGCCAGGCGAAGTGCTGACCCTGTCCTGCGCCGAGGGCGATCGCGGCAAGCTCTATCGCGGCGCGCTGCCCTTCAGCCATGAAGATATCGATATCGGCACACTGCCCGACACCGCCACAAAACTGATGGTCAACATCGCCAGTCCGTCGGCCGCGTTCCGTTGGTGGCGGCTGCCGGCAAAGGGGATCGGCCTCGCCCGCATGGAGTTCATCATCGGCACGCTGATCCGCGTGCATCCCATGGCACTCGTCCATCCCGAGCGCGTCGAGGACGCCGCCACGCGGAGCGCCATTGCAGAGCGCACGCGCGGCTTCGCCGATCCGAAGGATTATTTCGTCGATACACTGGCGCAGGGCATCGCGCGCATCGCGTCGGCCTATCACCCGCATCCGGTGATCGTCCGCCTGAGCGACTTTAAGAGCAACGAATATGCGCACCTGCTGGGCGGCGCCGATTTCGAGGAGCGCGAAGCGAATCCGATGATCGGCTTTCGCGGCGCCTCTCGTTATTATCACGAGCGCTATCGCGAGGGATTTGCGCTCGAGTGCGCGGCGTTGAAACGCGTTCGCGAAACGATGGGCTTTACCAATGTCGTGGTGATGGTCCCGTTTTGCCGGACGCTGGGCGAAGCCGACAAGGTACTCGCCGAAATGTCGAAAAACGGGCTGGCGCGCGGCGACAAGGGGCTTCAGGTCTATGTCATGGCCGAAATACCCGCCAATATCGTGCTTGCCGAGGAATTTGCGAAGCGGTTCGACGGCTTTTCGATCGGGTCGAATGACCTGACGCAACTGACCCTGGGCATCGACCGCGATTCCGATCTGCTCGCGCCGTTGTTCGATGAGCGCGACCCGGCGGTTACGCGCAGCATCGCCAGCCTGATCGCGAGGGCGCATGAATGCGGGGCGAAGGTCGGGATATGCGGCCAGGCGCCGAGCAACTATCCCGAATTCGCAGCAATGCTGGTCGAACATGGCATCGACAGCATCTCGCTGAACCCCGACAGCTTCGTGACGACACTGCGCCATCTCGCCAAGGTCGAATCCGCCCGGGACGTCGCGGCGGCGTGATCGCGACGCTGACGCTCAACCCGGCGCTCGACATCGCTTCGACAACGCCGGTCGTTCGCCCGACGCACAAGTTGCGCTGCACGCCCCCGCTGCACGATGCGGGCGGCGGAGGAATCAATGTCGCGCGCGCGGTGATCGAAATGGGCGGAGAGGCGTGCGCGGTCTTTCCGGCGGGCGGCCCGGCCGGAGACATGATCGAGCGGCTTCTCGACGAAGCTTCGGTGCCGTTCGCGACCGTCGCGATTTCGGGGCTGACACGCGAAAGCTTCGCCATCACCGAAGCCGATACCGGCAGGCAATATCGCTTCGTCCTGCCGGGACCCGACGTCGATATTGCTGCGCAGCGATCGCTGATCGAGCGGATCGACGGCCTGTCTCCGAAAGCGTCCTACCTCGTCGTCAGCGGCAGCCTGCCGCCCGGCGTCGGAAACGATTTTTTCGCGCGATTGAGGACATGGTGCACCGCGAACGATTGCCGCGCCATCCTCGACAGTTCGGGAGCCGGACTGGTCGAGGCTTCAGCGCTTGGCGCATGGCTGGTCAAACCGAGCCTGAGCGAGCTCGAGGCGATTGCCGGACACGCCCTGCCCGACACCGAGACGCGCATTACGGCGGCGCGCGCGATGCTGCGCTCGCATGGAGCGCACGCGATATTGCTTTCGCTGGGCGCGGCGGGGGCGCTGCTCGTGACCGAAAATGCTGCGCAGCAAATTGCCGCGCCACAGGTGCGCACGGTCAGCGGGATCGGCGCCGGTGACACGATGGTCGCGGCGCTGGTGCTGGCACTGTCTCGCGGTTGGGAGCTCGATGCCGCGGCGCGCTATGGCGTTGCGGCGGGGGCAGCCGCACTGCTGACCCCCGGCACCGACCTTGCGCGCCGCGCCGATGTCGAACGGCTATATACCGAACTGAAGTCGCCGGCCTAAGCCAGGCTGTCGATCACGCGTTGCAGCTTGGCGCGCACCTGATCGGCCGCCTTTGCAAGATCGGGATTGTCGATCGCCTGCATCGACGCCACCGGATCGACCGCGGCAACCTCTGTCTCGCCCTCCTTTTTCTGCTGAACGATGACGTTGCAGGGCAGCATCGTGCCGACCTTGTCTTCGATCTGAAGCGCCTCATGCGCAAGCTTGGGATTGCACGCGCCGAGAATCCGGTAAGGCTGGAAATCGGCGCCGATCTTTTCCTTCAGCGTGGCGGCGATATCGATCCGCGTCAGCACGCCGAACCCTTCGTCCTTCAGCGCCGCCTCGACGCGGGCCTCGGCATCGTCGAGCGACAGCGGCAGCGTGGTAGCGATGTAAAAACTCATGCGACGGTCTCCTTGGCTGATACGGAGCCCGAACGCCTAGAAGCTGTCGTTCGATCCTACCTGTCTCGAACGCTCCACCGCGTCTCGCATGGCATCCATCTTGAACGGGCCGTCGATATGCGCGCCGGCTGGCAACGACTTTTTCACGCGCGCGGCGTCGCCGGTGACGAGCAGCATCGGAACGTCGTGGCGCTGGGCGATCCGGCGACCGGCATCGATTGCGGAGCCTTCGATAATCTGATCGCCGACGACGACCAGGTCGGGCTCGCGAATGTCGGCGGCCTCCACCGCTTCCTCCTCGGTCCAGGCGTGCGCGATGCTCTTGAATCCAAGCGCGCACAGCTGGTCGGTAATGACGCGGCTGACTTCCCTGTTGCCGTCGATGACCAACGCGTGACTCATTCTGTCCTCCGTCGACTCGTGCCCGACTGTTGTGCAGGACCGCGAAGAAAGATGGCTCTCCGCAATTGTACGGAGCCGCACCGTAGCATTACCGATCCCGGCGGTTCTGCGACGGGCCTAGGGTTGCACGCCCTCATGGGCTGACGAGGATCGGACATGCCGAAGATGCGAGCGATGCAGCTTGACCGGGTCGGCGCGGCGCTGCGCCCGGTCGAACGCGCCATTCCGGAGCCGGGCCATGGCGAAGTGCTGATCGAGGTGGCGGCGTGCGGTGTCTGCCGTACCGATCTGCACGTGATCGACGGCGACGTGCCCGCAAACCTTCCCGTCATCCCGGGGCACGAGGTCGTCGGCCGCGTGGTGGCGATGGGCGAAGGCGTATCGGGTCGCGAGATCGGCGAACGCATCGGCGTTCCCTGGCTCGCATCGACCTGCGGCGATTGTTTCTACTGCGAGGCCGGGCAGGAAAATCTTTGCGATCATCCGCAGTTCACCGGCGCAACGCGCGATGGGGGCTATGCCACCCATATCGTCGCCGATGCGCGTTTCTGCTTTCCCATTCCCGACGCGTTCGACGACGTTCATGCGGCACCGCTGCTGTGCGCCGGGCTAATCGGCCACCGGTCCCTGCGCATGGCCGGAAACGGATCGCGGCTGGGCTTGTACGGTTTCGGCGCAGCGGCGCATATCGTCGCACAGGCCGCCATATGGGAAGGCTGCGACGTCTTCGCGCTGACCCGTCCCGGTGACGAACAGGGACAGGATTTCGCCCGCGCGCTGGGGTGCCGCTGGGCGGGTGGATCGGACGAAGTTCCGCCGCAGGAGTTGGACGCGGCGATCCTGTTCGCACCGGTCGGAGCCCTGGTCCCGGCAGCATTGAAGGCGGTGCGAAAGGGCGGGACCGTGGTGTGCGCGGGCATCCATATGAGCGACATCCCATCCTTTCCCTATGCCAATCTGTGGGGCGAACGCGTGGTTCGTTCGGTCGCCAACCTGACGCGCGACGACGGCCGCCACTTCTTCACGCTGGCGGGTCAGATCCCGGTCGCGACGACCGTGACGACCTTTCCTTTGTCGGCGGCGAACGAAGCCGTTCAGGCGGTGCGCGACGGTGCGCTGTCGGGGGCCGCGGTGCTGATTCCCGATTGATCGCCCCGCCCTTCCCCGCCGGTTCCGTAACATTGCGAAGTGATCGCGCCGACAAGCTGGGCGAAGCTTCGACAATGCCGTCCGAGCGCGGGCCACTTGCCGCGACAAACCGGAGATCGGCCGATGAGCTATATCGAACAGCTGACCGAAAAGCGCGGTCCATCCGACGCGATGGTCAACCTGCTGCGCGCGGAAGCGGAGCCGCTGCCCCATCCCGACGACCATGATGCGTTCGGCGCCTTTTTCGATCGCTATGGCGATGCCCGGGTGGTGCTGCTCGGCGAAGCGACGCACGGCACGTCCGAATTCTACCGCGCGCGCTCCGCCATCACGCGCCGCCTGATCGAACGCCACGGCTTTTCCATCGTCGCGGTAGAAGCCGACTGGCCCGATGCCGCGCGGATCGACGATTATGTCCGGCATCAGGCGCTGCGCCCGCGTCGGGGCGACAGCTTCGTCCGTTTTCCGACCTGGATGTGGCGCAATATCGAGGTGCTGCAGTTCGCCGACTGGCTGCGCGGACATAATGAGAAGCTTGCCGAGCAGGACCGCGCCTCGTTTCACGGCCTCGACGTTTATTCGCTCAGCGAGTCGATCCATGCCGTGCTGACGTATCTCGACGGCGTCGATCCCGATGCGGCGGCACGGGCGCGGCAGCGCTATGGCTGCCTGACGCCCTGGCAGGACGATCCCGCCGGATATGGCCGCGCAGCGATCTCTTCGGGCAGTTCGGCCTGCGAGGATGCGGTCGTCGCGCAGCTTCGCGAGCTTCTCGTCAAGCGGCTCGAATATCTTGCGAATGACGGGGAACGCTGGTTCGACGCGGTCCAGAATGCGCGCATCGTGCGCGCCGCCGAACGCTATTACCGCGCGATGTACCGCGGCGGGGCGGAAAGCTGGAATCTGCGCGACCGGCACATGTTCGGCACGCTCCAGGCGCTGCTCGCGCATCGCGGCGACGGGGCAAAGGCCGTCGTCTGGGCGCATAACAGCCATGTCGGCAACGCCGCTGCGACCGCGATGGGCTGGCAGGGCGAATTCAACATCGGCGAACTGGCGCGCATGGCGCATGGCGGCGAAGCGGTCTCGATCGGTTTCGGCACCGATCGCGGCACCGTTGCGGCGGCGAGCAACTGGGACGGCGACATGGAGATCAAGCGCGTCCGCCCCGCGCGTGACGACAGCTATGAAGCGGCATTCCGGCGGACCGGCCTTGCCCGCTCGCTGACCGACTGGCGCGAACCCGGCCGGCACCATCTTCGCGAACAGCTTCGCGAGCCGCTGCTCGAGCGCGCGATCGGAGTGATCTATCGGCCCGAGACCGAGTATGCGAGCCACTATTTCCAGGCGGTGCTCGCCGAACAATTCGACGCGATGGTGTGGTTCGAAGAAACCCGTGCCGTCACCCCGCTCGGCCGCGAACATCCGCGCGGCGCCCCCGAAACCTATCCATTCGGACTGTAAGCCATGGCGACCATTTCCACCGACCAGCACGAAGTCAGCATCGGCGCGGAGAAGCTTACCGGCTTTCTTAGCGTACCGCGCGGCGCGCAGGGCGTCGTCGTCTTTGCCCATGGCAGCGGGAGCGGACGGCTGAGCCCGCGCAACAATCACGTCGCCGCCGCGCTGCGCAACGAGGGGCTGGGCACGCTCCTGCTCGACCTGCTTCACCCCGAAGAAGAAGCCGACCGACGCAACGTGTTCGACATCGCGCTGCTTGCCTCGCGCCTGCTCGTCGCGGCACGCTGGGTGAGCCAGTACGAAGAAGCGGCGACGCTGCCGATCGGGTATTTCGGTGCGAGCACCGGCGGCGGGGCGGCACTTTATGCCGCGGCCAAGGCGCCCGACCTCTGCCGCGCCGTGGTGTCGCGCGGCGGGCGCCCCGACCTGGCCGGGGCGGAAGCGCTGGGGCATGTCCGCGCACCGACACAGTTGATCGTCGGCAGCCGCGACCTGCCGGTGATCGAACTCAACCGCACCGCGATGCGGCACCTGCACTGCGAACGCGAACTCGTCATCGTGCCCGGCGCCCATCATCTGTTCGAGGAACCGGGCACGCTCGATCAGGTCATCGGACATGCCACACGGTGGTTCCGAACGCATCTGGTCGCGGACTGACCGGAAGGAGAAACATGATGCTCCACCGCCCCGCCTTTGCCGACCGCCACGATGCCGGGCGCAAGCTTGCAGCCGCGGTCCGGCGCGAACGGTTGCGCGATCCGCTGGTGCTGGCATTGCCGCGCGGCGGTGTACCCGTCGCCTATGAGGTCGCCCATGCGCTACACGCCGATCTCGACCTGCTCGTGGTGCGCAAGCTGGGAGCGCCGGGATATGAGGAACTCGGTATCGGCGCGGTCGTCGATGGCGACGATCCGCAACTCCTGCTGAACGAGGATGTCGTGCGGCAGCTCGCCCCCAGCCCGGACTATATCCGTCACGAAATGCAGCGCCAGCTCAAGGAAATAGAGCGTCGGCGAAAGGCCTATCTGGGCGAACGGTCGCCAATCCCCATTCGCGGGCGAGACGTGGTGCTGGTCGATGACGGCATCGCCACGGGGGGGACGATCCGGGCGGCGCTTCGCGGCGTGCGCAAGGCGGGGGCGGCGCGGCTGATCCTGGCGGTTCCCGTCGCGCCCGCGGACACGCTCGCCGAGCTTCGCGGGCAGGCGGACGCGGTTATCTGTCTGGAAACGCCCTATCCGTTTCACGCCGTCGGCGCGCATTATGCAGATTTCACGCAGACGTCGGACGATGAGGTGGTCGCGCTGATGGACCGCGCGGCTGCGGAGCGCCGCGATGCGGTGGCGGAGGACTGATGTGGGACCGCGCCTGCGCCCTGCCTGGCTGCTGACCGTGCTCGGCGTGGTCGGTGTCGTGCTTGCGGCATGGGTCGTGATCTTCTTCCTGCGCAACCTCTGGGTGATCCTGAACAGCTACATCCAGACCTGACCCATCCGTAAAAATACCTAGCCCCTTCCATTGCGCTGGATCAAAGCCGTTGTTGCGGACGCGGAATATCCGGTTGGCGTTGTTTTCGAAGGAGAAAGCGCCATGCGCATACTGACCGCCACCGCCATTGCCACCGTCGCGCTCGGCGCAGCCGCCGCACCCGCCCATGCGCAGTCGAACGGCCCCGAAGTCCTCGTTCGCGCACGGGCGATCTGGGTATCGCCGACAGAACGGTCCGGCCCCGTGACCCCGGGCTTTCCGGGCAGCGAAGTCGGCGTCGGCGACAGCGTGATGCCCGAGGTGGATTTCACGCTGAAGCCGACCAAGCATATCGGCGTCGAACTCATCCTTGCCACCACGCGGCACGAAGCGAAGGGTCGCGGCACGCTGTCGGGGATCGATACGCTCGCAAGCACCTGGGTGCTGCCGCCCACGCTGACGCTACAGTATCACTTCGCGCCGGACGCCAAGGTGCGCCCCTATATCGGCGCGGGCGTGAACTACACGATCTTCTATTCCGAACATGCCAGCGACGCGCTCGAAAACGCGATCGGGCCGACCAAGGTCAGCCTCGACGACAGCTTCGGCTATGCGCTTCAGGCGGGCACCGATGTCGATCTGACCGACAAGATATTCCTCAATTTCGACGTCAAATATATCGATATGGACACCACCGCCCGGCTCGACACCAACGGGACGATCAACACCTCGCGCATCCATATCGACCCGCTCGTTTTCGGCGTGGGCGTCGGCACGCGCTTCTGAAGGACCCCTCCTTGGGCCGCCGGTTCGCCGGCGGCCCGTTTTGTCCGGAACATTGCTTACCGACCGGCACGCGCCATCGGCATATCCTGATGCCCGCAACCACAGGAGGATGCGATGCCCGACAAGATGCGTGCGGCGATCTTCGTCAAGCCGGGAGAGATCGTGCTGGGCGAAAAACCGGTGCCGCAGCCGGGCCCGCTCGACGCGCTGATCCGGATCACGACGACCACGATCTGCGGGACGGACATTCACATCCTGAAGGGCGAATATCCGGTCGAAAGCGGACTGACCATCGGCCATGAACCCGTCGGCGTGATCGAAAAGCTCGGTTCGGCGGTCACGGGCTATGAAGAGGGGCAGCGCGTCATCGCCGGCGCGATCACCCCTTCGGGCTGGTCGAACGCATCGCTCGATGGCTGCCATGCCCAGTGCGGCGCCGGAACGCAGCATGGCTGGAAGGCGATCGGCGGTTGGCGCTTCGGCAACACGATCGACGGCGCTCAGGCCGATTATCTGCTCGTCCCCGACGCGATGGCGAACCTCGCGCCCATCCCCGACGGGCTGAGCGACGAGCAAGTTCTGATGTGCCCCGACATCATGTCGACCGGGTTCGGCGGCGCCGAATCGGGACGCATCCGTATCGGCGATATCGTGGCCGTCTTTGCACAGGGTCCGATCGGGCTATGCGCGACCGCGGGTGCACGGCTGATGGGCGCGGCGGAGATCATCGCGGTCGAATCGGTGCCCGCCCGCGTCGAAATCTCTCGCAGGATGGGCGCCGATCACGTTGTCGACTTCACCCGCGAGGACCCGGTCGAGGCGATCATGCGCATCACCAAGGGGCGCGGAGTCGATGTCGCGATCGAGGCGCTGGGCAAACAGGCGACGTTCGAAGCCGCGCTGCGGTCGCTGCGTCCCGGCGGCACCTTGTCGTCGCTCGGCGTCTATTCAGAGGACCTGACGATCCCGCTCGACGCTTTTTCGGCGGGGCTTGGCGACAACAGCATCCGCACGACGCTGTGCCCGGGCGGCAAGGAGCGGATGCGCCGATTGATGGCGACAGTCGAGGCGGGGCGCGTCGATACCGCGGCACTCGTCACGCATCATTTCGGGCTCGACGATATCGAAACCGCCTATGACCTGTTCGGCCACCAGCGCGACGGCGTGCTGAAGGTCGCGATCCGGCCCTAGACCCGCTCGACCAGCGCCGGCTTTCCTTTTCCGGCCATGGTCAAAGCATCGCCAACGACGCTGCGGATACGATCGGCGACCGCTTCGGCGGAGCCGTTCGCATCGACGCTGCGCCACGGTTCGATCAACCCCAGGTCATAGCCCGACTGCACACGCGCGACGCCCGCATCCGCGTCGGAAGCATCTGGCGCGCGGGCGCCGATCCGCTCGACCCGCGTCGCTTCTGCGACGTCGAGCCAGATGCCGATGAACGGCACGGCTTCGGAGCGCGCGACCTGCGCGATCATCCGGCGCTCGCGCTTATCGGCGAAAACGGCATCGGCGATGACGAAGCTTCCGCTGCCGGTCAGTTCACCGGCATGTTCGCCCAGTCGGGAATAGACCATCTCGTTCATCGCATGGGTGTAGGCGGAGGGCGGTAGCGTCGTTTCCGGCGGAACGTTCGCGAGCCGCTTGCGCAATATGTCGCTGCGCAACACGCGTGCGCCCGGCGCAACGCCGAACGCCCCAGCGATCCGGCGCGCAACCGTCGATTTTCCCGATCCCGACAAGCCGCCGATCGCGACCAGCGCCGCCGGCTGCGGTTCGATCAGCCGGTGCGCGAGCCGCAGAAACTCGCGCGCCCTTGCCGCATGTGCCGCGTCATCGCCGTTGCGCCGGCTGGTCGCCGCCAGAACATGCGCGCGGATCGTCGCGCGGACCGACAGGAACAGCGGCATCAGCGCGACGCCGTCCTCGTCGCCCGAAAGATCGCAATAACGGTTGAAAACCAGATTCGCCTGGTCCCCCCGTCCGCGCGAGATCAGGTCCATCAGCAGGAAGGCGAGGTCGTACAGAACGTCGATCGTGGCCAGCTCGTCGTCGAATTCGATGCAGTCGAACGGCGTCGGCGCACCGTCGATCATCGCGATATTGCCGAGGTGCAGATCGCCATGGACGTGGCGGACACGCCCAAGGCGCGCGCGCGCGTCGAGCCGCGCCGACAGATGTTCGGCGGCGTGGCGCTGCTTTTCGATGAGTCCGCTGATTTCTCCGTCGAGCAGATCGAGAAATGCGGCCGAGGTTACCGCATTGCCATCGATGATCTCGCGAAGCGCAGCCGCCCCGCCACCGCCGCGATCGACCGGCGATGCGGCGTGGTAGGCAGCAACGCGGTCGGTGAGTGCCAGCAACGTCGCATCATCGAGCGCGTCGCGCTCCGCCATCCGGTCGAGCAGCTTGTCCTGAGGAAAGCGGCGCATCTCGAGAAGCCAGTCCACCGCCCCTCCTCCGCCCGATATGGCGAGCGCACCGCCCTCGCGCGTCACCGGATGCACGGCAAGGTAGAGATCGGGCGCGGTGCGCCGGTTGAGCCGCAACTCGGCCTCGAGCGCCTTCCTGCGCAATTCCGGCGTCGAGAAATCGAGATAGTCGAAGCGTACCGCACGCTTCAGCTTCCATGCGCGGTCGCCCGACAGGAAGATGCTGGCGGCGTGAGTATCGACGCGATCGGGCGGGTCGCCCCCGAACGCCGCTCCGCTCGCCAGCCATTCGACGACTTCGTGCTGGGCGCGTTCGGCGTCGCGCCAGAAGCGTTCGCCTTCGCGCAGACGGCCAGAGGCGGGGGTGGCATCGTGACGAGGTTTCGGCATGGCGTCTTCCCGATTTGTCGATCAACGCAGCGCGCACCATGCGGCGCCGTTTCGCGCGGCGGAATCGGGGACTCTACGAAGCCGCCATCGTCCCGCCCGCCACGATGTGCCCGTCGAGCATCTCGATCCGGGCATCGGCGTTCGCCGCAATCGCCCCATCATGGGTGACGCAAACGACCGCCCTGCCCTGCTCGCCCGCAACCTGATGCAGCGTATCGACAACGCGCTGCGAATTGACGCTGTCGAGGCTTCCGGTCGGTTCGTCGGCGAGGATCAGTACCGGATCGTTGGCGAGCGCGCGGGCGATCGCCACCCGCTGCCGTTCGCCGCCTGACAGATGGCCGGGCAGCTTGGCGGTCTTTTCGCCGATGCCGAGCTCTGAAAGGAGCATGTGCGCCCTGTCGCGCGCAGCATGCCGGTCGAGCCGTCCCAACCGGCGCATCGGCAGCGAGACATTTTCCAGCGCCGTCAGCTCGGGGAGCAGGAAGTGAAACTGGAAGATGAAACCGAAGCGTTCGAGGCGCAGCCGCGCCCGCGCATCACCGCTGAGCGGCGTCGTATCGCGCCCTTCTATCAGCAGGGTTCCGTCGTCGGGCCGGTCGAGCATGCCGAGCAGATAGAGCAGCGATGACTTTCCGCACCCCGACGGCCCGACAATCGCGGTGAAGCTTCCCGGTGCGATCGCGAAGCTGGCGTCATCGACCAGCGTGACCGGCGGATCGAGCGGCAGGGTGCGGGTCAGGCCGCGCGCCTCGACGATCGCGCTCATGCGGCGCTGCGCAGAATATCGACGGGATCGACGCGCGCCGCCTTGCGCGCCGGCAACCACGCGGCAAGCACGCCGGATGCGAGCGATGCCGCAGCCGCGATCGCATATTGGCGCGCCGAACGATCGAGCGGCAACGACTGGTGTTCGCCGTTGATCGAGAAATCGAGCGAGCCGAGTATCGTCATCAGCCCATAGCCGAGCAGCCATCCGAGCATGATGCCGACCGCCGCAAGCGCGAGGCCTTCGATGACGAAGGTCAGTTGCAGATCGCCTTCGGAAAAGCCAACCGAACGAAGGATCGCGATGTCGCGAACCTTGTCGGCGACGCTGGTCGAAACCGCGGTGTAGATGCCGAAACTCGCCACCAACAGGATCGCCGACACGACACTGTACATGATGACGTTGCGCGTGACGAGCAGCGACAGGAAGTCGGCGGAGCGTTCCTGCCAGCTTTCCGCCTTGTAGCCGAAGCGCCTTTCCAGCCGTGCGGCGACATCGTCGGCGGCATAGGGATCGGCAAGGCGGACACCGATCCGGTTGATGATGAACGGCCGCCCCAGCACCGACTGCGCCTCGCGCAGCAGGACATAACCCGACGATGCGCTGAGCTGCCCCGCGCCGCGCTTGAACAGCCCGACGATACGAAGTGTCCGCGTGCCACCCACCGCCGAGGTTGCGCCGACGACATCGCCCATCTGCAGTCCCATGCGCTGCGCCAGATCCTCCCCGATGATGAGGCCGCCCTGCACCGTCTCCAGATCGCGCAACCGCCCGACGCGCAGATTGTCCTCGATCGTGCTGACCTTCGCCTCGATGCCCGGTTCGACACCGACCAGCCCGATCGCCTCCTCGCGCCCGCCGAGGCGCAGCGTGATACCGCCCGTCAGGCTGGGCGAGCCGATCGCACCCGGCATATCGTCCACCGCGCGCAGGATTTCCTGCCAGTCCTTCAGGCCGCGCACCTCGGTCCGCGCCTTTTGATGCCGGATCGCGACCGCGCCGCCGCGATAGGCGAGCGTCGCGGGTTGCGGCGTCGGGCTGCGCAGCTCGTCGGAGATGATGATGTGCGGCGCGGCGTCGATCAGCGTCTTGATGAAATCGGTCTGGCTGCCGATCATCAGCGCCGATACGGCAAGGAAGAATCCCACGCCGACCGCGACGCCGCTTATCGCGACAAGCGTCTGGCGCTTGCGCAGCGCGATATGCTTGAACGCCAGCCCCGCAAGCAGGTTGAGCCGCCCGCTCATCCCGTGCGCGCCGGACGCACCCGGTCACCTGCTTTCAGGTCCGCAGCCGGTTCGGCGATTACCTGCGTACCGGCGGCGACTCCTGAACGAATCTCCACATTATCGGCGCCGACGATTCCGGTCGTCACCGGCACGCGCCGCGCACGCCCCTGCTCGATCGTCCAGACTGCGCCGTCGCGCACCGCGCTGGTCGGCACGACGACCGCCTGCGCATGCTGCTGCGTGACGATATTGACCTCCAGGCTAAGCCCGATCGGCAGGCCGTTGCCCGTATCGGGCACGATCCGTGCGCGAAAGGCACGCTGCGTCGGATCGCCGCCGGGGGTGATCTCGACCAGCCGTCCCTGCAACACGCGGCCGGGCCAGGCGTCGCTCTTCAACAGCGCGCGCTGCCCGGCGCGCAAGCGCGGCACGTCGCGTTCATCGACGGTCGCCGTCACCCACAGATCGCCCGGATCGCCAATCTGCATCAGTTGCGCATTGGGCGTGGCGAGATCGCCGGGCTGAACGTCGCGCTTCAGAACGATGCCCGAAAGCCCGGCACGCACCACCATCTGGTCGAGCCGGGCGCGTGCGGCCGCCGCCCCAGCGCGTGACGCGGCGCGAGATGCCACCGCCTGGTCGCGTGCAGCCTTGGTCACCCAGCCCTTGCCGAACAGCGTCAGCGTGCGCGCGGCATCGAGCGAGGCGCGCGAAGCCTCCGCCTCTGCCTGCGCGACCTGCATGCGCTGTTCGCGGTCGTCGAGCAGGATGAGCGGCTGTCCGCGCACGACGCGGTCGCCTTCATCGACCAGTACCGAGCGGACGGGCGCCGTCAGCCGGGCGGCGACGCGCGCCGGGTGGCGCGGCTCGACATAGCCGGTCGCATAGACGACCTCGACCGCATTCCCTTTACGCGCGACCGCCATCTTCACGCTCGCGGGCGAAGCGCGCAACGCGAAGAAACCCGCCGCAACGACGACGGGCAGCAGCAGGAGCACGAGCCAGAAGCGGAACCTTTTCACGCCCTTGCGGCTATCGGGCCGGGCGCCGCCGCGCCTTACGGAATTATCCGCAGCCGACGTTCCAAATCTACGCAACAATCCCGATCACATCGCAGCGCGCGCCGCCCTATCCTTTTCGCGAAATCTGGGAGAACGGACAGATGCAAAAACGCTGGGCGATCTCGATCGGCTCTTTCGGCGGCACGGTGGTGCGCATCCACCTGACCTTTCTGCTGCTGCTCGCCTGGATCGGGCTATCGGCGCTGACCGCCGGCGGGCCGCGCGCTGCGCTGTTCAGCATCGCCTTCATCACGGCGCTGTTTGCATGTGTCGTGCTCCACGAATTCGGCCATGTCCTCGCGGCGAGGCGCTATGGCATTCCGACGCCCGACATCACGCTCTACCCGATCGGCGGCATGGCCCGGATCAAGAGCAATTTCGAAGATCCGCGCCAGGAACTCGTCATCGCATCGGCCGGCCCGGCGGTAAGCCTGGGCCTGGCGATCGTACTGATGATCGCAGCGGGCGGCATCGCCGATCCGGCGCGGCTGGCGATGCCGTCCGGCCTGCGTGACTTTGCCGGGCTGCTCGCGCTCGCCAATCTGTCGCTTTTCCTGTTCAATCTGCTGCCCGCCTTTCCGATGGACGGCGGGCGCATCTTCCGCGCCGGCCTGTCGCTGCTGCTCGACCGTGACCGGGCGACGCGCGCAGCGAGCTGGACCGGCAGGCTGCTCGGCCTCGCCATCGGAGCTTATGGCGTCGCCATATTCCATCCGATCCTGATGCTGATCGGCGGGTTCGTCTTTCTCGCCGCCTCGGCCGAAGCATCGAGCGTCGACCTGCGCAAGGCCCTGTCGGGGTACCGCATTGGCGATGTGATGGTGGACGATGTCCACATGCTGACAACCGTCGATCCGCTTTCGACCGCTATCGAAGCACTGATCCGCGGCGAACAGGACCGCTTCCCCGTCGTCGATCCGCGCGGCGCGCCCGTCAGCACGATTTCGCGCAGCGATATCATGCTTGCGACGCAGCAGATTGGTCTCGATGCGCCCATCGCGCAGATCCTCGATCGCAACGCCGTCAGCCTGAGGACCGAGGCGTCCGCACAGGATGCGCTCGCCGCGCTCGAGACGGGCGCCGATCCGGTTTTCGTCGTCGATGCGCAGGGAAAGACGATCGGCATCGTCACGATGAACAACCTTGCCGAATTCCGGATGGTCCGGGCGGCAATCGACCGCCCCAGCCCGCGCCCGACCATATTCGGGCGTCGCGACCATGCGGTCCACAAGGGCTGACCCGATGCAAGACGAGGGGGAAATGATGCCGACCGATAAAGTCCTGCTTGCGACCGATCTCAGCGCACGCTGCGACCGCGCGACCGATCGCGCCTTTCTGATCGCCGACCAGCTAGGCTCGTCGGTGGTCCTCCTCCATGTCGTTCGCAGCGATGCGGACGCCGACGAGTTGCTTCGCAAGGCCAAGGGGGCGCTCGAATCGATTATCGGGCATCGAAGCAGCGACTGGGATGTGATCGTCAGAACCGGCAAGGTCGAACCCGAAATCCTCTCCGCCGCCGCGCAGATCGATCCGCGCGTCATCGTCACCGGGGTCGCACGGTTCAACGATGTGGAGGACCATGTGCTGGGCACCGCCGTCGATCATCTCGTGCGGCGTTCCGACGTTCCCGTTCTGGTGGTCAAGCAGCGCGCGCTAAGGCCGTATCGGCGCATACTCGTCGCCACCGATTTCTCGAAACATTCGCTCGCGGCGGTCCAGGCCGCGCTGTCGCTGTTTCCGGCGGCGCATATCGAGGTGCTGCACTGTTCGCATAACGCCTATGGCGCGTGGCTCGACGAAAGCGAAACGGCGCAGGAAATCGCGCACGAGGCAGCAGCGGAAATGGATGCGTTCATGGCGAAGGTCGATACCAGTGCCCATGACGGCCCGCCCCCGGCGGCGCGGCTGGAGATCGGCGAGACCCAGACCTGTATCGGCCGCGTCATGCGCGACGACGCTTTCGACCTGCTCGTCATGGGCACGCACGGGCGCGGCTGGTTCGCGCAGGCGACGATCGGCAGCACGGCATCGTCGGTGCTCAATTTCGTCGATTGCGACGTGCTGATGGTCCGAACATTTCCCTAGCCGGCCGCGCTACTGTCAGTGCGACAGGAACACCGGCATCCGCGCGTCCTGCAACACGCGGCGCGTCGCACCGCCAAGGATGAACTCGCGCGCGCGTGAATGGCCGTATCCGCCCATGACCAGCAGGTCGCTTCCCCAGTCGGTGGCATGGGCGAGAAGCGCGGCGCCCGCGTTCCTTCCTTCCGCCTCGACATGTTCGATATCCGCGGCGATGCCGTGGCGTTCGAGATGCGCGGCGACCGTTTCCAGCCCGGTACCTTCATCGAGCGCCTTGTCGCCAATGACCGCCACCAGCATTACCGTTTCCGCACGCGCAAGCAGCGGGAGCGCGTCGCCCAACGCGCGAGCGGCCGCGGCACTTCCGTCCCAGCCGATCTGAACCTTCAGGCCAACATCGCCGGTTCGCGTTTGCGGCAGGAGCAATATCGGACGGCCTGAACCGAAGAGCAGCGCCTGTGCCACATCGTCGCCCTCGCCATGGGCGTCGACGGGCACGATCGTCAGATCATAGGCGCGGGCATGCGTCACCAGCTCGCGCGATGGTGCGATCGGCAAGGTCTCGAACAAAAACTGGCCGCCCCGCTGGACGTTCGCGAGCCGGTCCTCGACCTGTTCGAGCAGCAGCAGCGTGTTCGCGCGGCTCCGCCGGTTTTCCTCGGCCGCCAGCTCCTTGCCGGTCACCAGGCCGCTGGCGACATAGCGCGTCAGGCGCGTCAGATCGGTCTGCGAAACCGCGACCGACAAACATGCGTCGAACCGTTCGGCCAATCGCCGGGCCGCATCGATGGCGCTTTCGGGCGTCGGGTCGGGATAGCTGCTCAGGTGCAAGAGAAGGTCTTGGATCATCGTTCTACTCCGCAGCGGTTGAAGCCGAAGGTCCGGTCGATCGTCTCTGGCGCAGCACCGCCTTGGTAATTTCCACTGCGACCAGAACGATCACCGCGCCGCCCAGGCACGCGGCGATTTCGACCATGTTCGGCATCGCCAGCCCCAGAATGCCGCGCGTCGCGGGAAACGACATGGCGAGCAGGTGCAATCCCAGCGCGACACCGACACCGGCGACCAGCCACCGGTTGCGCCTCGGGCTGAAACGCAGGATCGACCGGCGCTCGCTGCTGACCGCGAGCACGAACACGTTCTGGAACAGGACGACCGTCAGCAACGCGAGCGAGCGCGAATCATAGAGGCTGCCGCTGCCTTCGAACCACCATCCGAACAGCGCGACGGTGACGAGCATCATCGCCGCCGCCGGGACGAGCATCTGGGCGAGCGCGTTGCCGTCGATCATCGATGACTTGCGCGACCGTGGCGGCCGTTCGAGTTCGTCACCCTCCGCACCGGCAAGCGCGAGGCCGACATTCTGCGCGGTTTCGGTGACGAGGTTGGCCCACAATATCTGAACCGGTGTCAGCGGTGCGGGCAGCCCCATGGCGAGCGCGCCCACGAACATGCTGATTTCCGCCATGCCGGTGCCGATCAGAAAGATCGCGATACGGCGAAGATTGGCATAGGCAGCGCGCCCCTCCTCGATCCCCGAAACGATCGATGCGAAATTGTCGTCGGTCAGGATCAGGTCGGCAGCTTCGCGCGCGACGTCGGTACCGCCGCTACCCATCGCCACACCGATATCGGCAGCCTGAAGCGCGGGTGCATCGTTCACGCCGTCGCCCGTGACGGCAACCGTGTGTCCGCTTTGCTGCAAGATCCTGACGATCTGAAGCTTTTGCGCAGGCTCGATCCGCGCGAACACGCGCGACCGGACGACCATATCGGCAAAGGCCCGTTCATCCTTCGAAAGCGCGTCGAGTTCGGCACCGGTCACGACGCCGTCACCGCCATCGGCAAGACCAAGCCGAACCCCGATCGTGTGCGCGGTGGCCGGATGGTCGCCGGTCAGCATCCGCACCTCGATCCCTGCCGAGCGGCAATGCGCGATTGCTTCCATCGCCTCGGGCCGCAGCGGATCGAGCAATGCGGTGCAGCCGATCATCCGAAGCCCCGAAGGATGCGCAAGATTTGCCGCGCCGGCATCGGCGGCACAGCCATGCGCAAAGGCAAGCACGCGGTAGCCCTGCCGCGCCACTTCTTCGGTCGCGGCCAGCAGATCGGGCGCGACCTGGTCGCACATCGCGGCAATCGTCTCGACCGCGCCCTTGGCAATGACCTCCACCCCATCGCCGCGCCGCACCGCGACGCTCGCAAAGCGGTTGACCGGCTCATAGGCGAAGAGTTCGATCCGTTCTTCGCCGTCTTCGCCCGGCAGGTCGAACATCGCTGCAAAGCGGAGCAGCGCGACGTCGACGCTGTCGCCGATAAAGTCGCCGTCTTCGGTAGCACCCGCTTCGTTGCACTGGCGGGCGGCGTGCGCCAGCGCGGTTACGGTCGCCGCATGTTCGGGACGATCCCAATCGGCCTCGGCAACCGTTCGCCCCTCATCTGTCAGCAACAGCTCCACGGTCAGCCGGTTCTGCGTCAGCGTGCCCGTCTTGTCGGTGGCAATCAGCGTGCACGCGCCCAGCCCCTCGACGGCGGGAAGCGTCCTGACGATGACGTTGCGCCGCGCCATGCGCCGTGTCGCCGCGGCGAGCGCGATGGTCACCGCAATCGGCAAGCCCTCGGGAATGGTCGCAACTGCCAGCGCGATCGCCAGCATCAGGATTTCCTCGATGCCGCTGCCCTTTGCCGCCAGCGCGACCGCCAGCAGCGCGAGCAGCACCACCGTCCCGACCGCGACCTGCCGCGAAAGACGCGCCAGATCGCGCATCAGCGGCAGGGGTTCGGACGCGACTTCGCGCAGCGACAGGTCGATCCGGCCCAATTCGGTCGCCGACCCGGTCGCAACGACAATGCCGGTCGCCCTGCCCGACGTGATCGTCGTTCCCGCGTGCAGCATGTTGCGCCGATCCGCCGCGCGCGTATCGGCGTCGAGCGTGATCGCCGCATCCTTTACGACCGGCATCGCCTCGCCAGTGAGCAACGATTCATCGGCGTGAAGATTGATCGCCCGCAACAGGCGGATATCGCCCGGCACGCGGTCGCCGCTTTCGACGATGACGATGTCCCCCGGCACCAGGATCGCGGCGTCGCGTTCGGCGAGCTTGCCGTCGCGGCGGACCCGCGCATGTTGGCGGATCATGCTGCGCAGCGCCTCCGCACTCGCGCCGGCGCGCCCCTCCTGAACCGCGCCGATCACCGCGTTGAGCACAAGCACGCCGAGGATGAACGCCGCATCCGATCCATGGCCGACGATCGCCGAAATGATCGCAGCGCCGAGGAGCAGATAGATCAGCGGACTGCGGAACTGGCTGAGAAACAGTTTCACCGCCCCCGGCGGGCGGGCATGGGGGAGCGCGTTCGCCCCATATCGTTCCAGTCGCGAATCGGCATCCGGCTCGGACAGGCCCGATTCCGCGGAGCCGAGACGGCAAACACACTGGTCCGCGTCCAGCATATGCCATGTCGCCCGGGCATCGCGGGGCTCCTGATCCTGAACGCCTTGGCGCATCACTTTCGAGGCATCTGTCATCGGCTTCCGGTCGGCTTTGGCGCAACGGCCGGTACAGACGCTAGAAACGACCGGCTGCGGGCGGGATCAGTAATGCTACGCAAGTCCATGCCCCCGTTCACATATCTGCGTATAATTGCGGAGCGAAGCGAGCCCGCGCCTTCGACATGAATGGCATATGGTATGGCTGTTCTTCGCCCTCTGCACGGTCGCCATAGCGGTCGCCGGACCGGTGCTCGCGCGTGCATCCGACAGGATCGCCGAAGCGCTTGCACTGTCGCGGTCGTGGATCGGGATCATCCTTCTGGCAACCGCCACCTCGCTGCCGGAGCTGGTTACCGGCGTCAGCGCGGTCACGCTTGCGGATGCGCCCAACATCGCGGTGGGCGATGCGCTGGGAAGCTGCATCTTCAACCTGGTCCTGCTCGCGCTGCTTGATTTCCTGTCGCGTTCCGACCCGCTGTTCGACCGCGCCGATCAGGGGCATATCCTGACCGCGGCGCTCGGCGTCATGCTGATCGGGCTGGTCGGGATCGTGCTGGTGGTGGGTCGCGACGCGCTGGACCTGCGCCTGCTCCATATGAGCATTTATTCGCCGCTGCTGATCCTCCTCTATTTCGTGTCGATACGCGCGACCTTCCTCCACGATCGCAAGCTTGCGCCGCGCACTGCACCGCAGGAAAACCGCCGCTCCGCGCTTCGCGGGCCGGTGCAGAGCTACATTCTCGCCGCGCTGCCGATCGTGCTGGCGGGCAGCGCGCTTCCGTTTATCGGTCAAGGGATCGCCGAGCTGATGGGCTGGCGGACAAGCTTTGTCGGGACGATGCTGATCGCGGCGGCGACATCGCTGCCGGAACTCGTCGTCGTGATCGCCGCGCTTCGCCTTGGATCGGCAGATATGGCGATCGCCGGCCTGCTCGGTAGCAACCTGTTCAACATGCTCGTGCTGGCGATCGACGACCTCGCCTATCGCAAGGGCAGCCTGCTTGCCGACGCATCGCCGGTCCATGCCGCATCGGCCTTTGCCGCGGTGGTCATGTCGGGAATCGTGATCGTCGCGATCATCGACCGGCCGAAAGTGCGCTTTTTCGGCGTGACCGGCTGGATCGGCATCGCATTGCTGACCGTCTATCTGGGCAGCGCCTATGCGATGTTCCTGATCGGCGAGTGACGCGGCGCGCCTAGGCCAGCGCCGATCGCACCCAGCGGACGATGCCGTTCTTGTCCATCGCGCCTGCCTGACGCGCGATCTCGCGCCCGTCGCTGAACAGGATCATCGTCGGGATCGACCGTATGCCGAACCGCGCCGCAAGCTGCTGTTCGGCCTCCGTATCGACCTTTACCAGCCGGACCTGCGGATCGAGGTCGCCCGCCGCCGCGGCAAAGGCCGGTTCCATCATCCGGCACGGGCCGCACCAGCTCGCCCAGAAATCGGCCAGCACCGGCTGGCTACCCTTGCCGACAAGCCTGTCGAAGCGCGCCATGTTCACCGCAAGCGGCTTGCCGGTAACGAGCGGCTGGCCGCATTTCCCGCAATTGGGGCCATCGCCCAGCCGCGCCTCGGGCACGCGGTTCAGCGTCCCGCAATTGCCGCACATGATCGTCAGAGCGTTCATGCCGCCTCGTCTCCATTGGTCGGTGCGAAGGCGATGCACAGCGCGCCGATGATCTTTTCCATCTGCTTGTCCGCCACATGATACAGCCGGGTCTGCGCCTGTGCACGCGATTCCACGGCCCCGGCCTCGCGCAGCATCGCCAGATGTTGCGACACCGCCGATTGCGACAACCCGGTCAGCTCGACCAGTTCGCCGACCGACACCTCTCCATCCGACATGCGGCACAGCATTATCAGCCGGTCGCGGTGCGCGAGCACGCGCATATGCTTCGCGACATCGGTGGCATTCTGCTTCAGCAGCTCGAGAGGGCCGTCATATTTCATGGCGTCTCCGTCGCAGGCCGGCCGTCGTCACGCAACACGATATAGATCGCCGGAATGACGAGCACGGTGAGGATCGTCGAAGAGGCGAGACCGAACAGCAGCGAAATCGCGAGTCCCTGGAAGATCGGGTCGGTCAGGATCACCGCCGCACCGATCATCGCCGCCGCTGCGGTCAGGGCAATCGGTTTCACCCGGATCATGCCCGCCTCGATCAGCGTGTCGCGCAGCGACTTGCCCGGTTCGTGCGCATGACGAATGAAATCGACGAGCAGGATCGAATTTCGCACGATGATTCCGGCGAGCGCGATGAACCCGATCATCGATGTCGCGGTAAAGGGCGCACCGAAGATCATATGGCCCAGCACGATGCCGACCAGCGTCAGCGGTATCGGCGTCAGGATCACCAGCGGGATCTTGAAATTACCGAACTGCCCGACGACGAGGACGTAGATTCCGAGCAGCGCCACCATGAACGCCGCCCCCATGTCGCGGAACGTGACCCAGGTAATCTCCCACTCGCCGTCCCACAGCAGCGTGGTGTGGCTTTCATCGGTCGGCTGCCCGTGCAGGCTGATTTCCGGCTTTTGCAGCCCTTGCGCCTTCCAGTCGTGCTTGGCGACGGCGTCATCCACCGCCAGCATGCCATAGATCGGCGCTTCGTAGCGTCCGGCGAGTTCGGCGGTCACCATCGTCGCACCGCGACCGTCGCGGCGGAAGATCGTCTGACCGCCGGGAACCACCTTGGCATCGACAAGCTGTCCGAGCTGGACAAGCTGCGGCCCTCCTGCCCCTTGCGCGACCGCGACGGGCGTGGCGGCGAGCGACTGGCTCCAGCTCCGCTCCGACTGGTCCAGCGCGACGGTGATCGGCAGCGGATCGCGGCCGCCGCCGCGCGGGGCGTAGCCGACCGTCTTGTCGCCGAGCAGAGCGCCGATCGAATCGAAGACCTGGCCTTCGGAAATGCCATATTG
The DNA here is from genome assembly GCF_018122655.1 of Stakelama marina. GTDB lineage: Bacteria > Pseudomonadota > Alphaproteobacteria > Sphingomonadales > Sphingomonadaceae > Sphingomonas > Sphingomonas marina. The sequence continues at coordinate 433,583 of NZ_JAGRQC010000001.1, read as the reverse complement.
GTCGAGCTTCGCGCGGTCGGGGATCAGCCGCAATTCGGGGCGCGGCTGGCCGAAGCTGTTATCGACATCGACGATATAGGGCACCGACTTGAACAGCTTTTCGACCTCCAGCGCCGTCGCCCGGCGGACCGCTTCGTTCGGCCCGTAAATCTCGGCGAGCAGCGTCGCGAGTACGGGTGGTCCCGGCGGCGTTTCGACCACCTTGATCGAACCGCCTTTGGGCAGGTCGAGCGCCTTCAGCTTGTCGCGCAGCGCCACGGCGATGGCGTGGCTGTTGCGGTGGCGTTCGCCCTTGGGCGTAAGCGTGACCATCAGGTCGCCCTGTTCGGGCTTGTCGCGCAGGAAATAGTGGCGGACGAGGCCGTTGAAGTTGAACGGCGCCGACGTGCCGGCATAGCCTTCCATCGCGACGACTTCGGGCACCGTGCGGGTGATCGCTGCGGCATGTTCCAGCACGCGTTGCGTCGCTTCCAGGCTGGTGCCTTCGGGCATGTCGAGGACGAGCTGGACCTCCGACTTGTTGTCGAAGGGCAGCAGCTTCACCGTTACCGCCTTGAAGTAGAACATCGAGCACGCGACCAGCGTCGCGATGCCGACGGCGATGAGGAAGGTCCAGGCGCTGCGCTTCGTCGCGATCACGCGGCCCGCGATCCGGGCGTAGAGCGTGCCCAGCTTGCCGCTGTGCTGATCCTCGCCATGGTCGAGCGCGCGGCGCGCGAAGCGGATCATCAGCCAGGGCGCGATGATGACCGCGACGAAGAAGGAAAAGACCATCGCCGCCGATGCGTTGACCGGGATCGGCGCCATGTACGGCCCCATCAGGCCGGACACGAACAGCATCGGCAGCAGCGCGGCGACAACGGTCAGCGTCGCGATGATCGTCGGATTGCCGACCTCCGCCACCGCATCGACCGCGGCGTCGATATGGCTGCGATCGTCCTTCATCGCCCAGTGGCGCGCGATATTTTCGATCATCACGATCGCGTCGTCGACCAGGATGCCGATCGAGAAAATCAGCGCGAACAGGCTGACGCGGTTGATGGTAAAGCCCATCACGTTCGACGCGAACATGGTCAAAAGGATCGTCGTCGGAATGACGATCGCGGTCACGCCCGCTTCGCGCCAACCGATCGCAAAGCCGATCAGAATGACGATCGAAACCGTCGCAAGGCCGAGGTGGAAGAGAAGCTCGTTCGCCTTCTCATTGGCGGTTTCGCCGTAATTTCTCGTAATGCCGACATCGACGCTGTTCGGGATCAGGTTGCCCTCGAGCGCATGGACGCGCTCTACGACATTGTCCGAAACGGTGACGGCGTTTGCGCCCGCGCGCTTGGCGATGGCGATGCTGACGGCAGGCGCATCGTGCCATTTGCCGTCCGCCTCTTTCGACCAGCGCCACGAACGTTCCTGATGCTGGGTCGGCGCCTGTTCGACGGTCGCCACATCGCGCAGATAAACCGGCGCTCCCGTGACCGACCGGACGGTCAGATTGCCGACCTCTTCCGCCGTCTTGAGCGTGCGGCCGGCAATGACGCTGACCGCTTCGCCATTTTCGCGGACGGTGCCTACCGGAAACGAGCGGTTGGCCTGTTTCGCCGCGTCGAGAACGCTGGAAAGCGGCACCTGATACTGCGCGAGTTTCGCAGGATCGGGGGCGATACGGATCGATTCATGCTGCCCGCCGGTGATGAACGTCAGCCCGACATTATCGACCTTCGCGACTTCGGTACGCAGCTTGCCCGCCAGTTCGTTGAGCGCCTGTGGCGTCCAGTTACCCGGCGCGCCCGGTTTGGGCGTCAGCGTGAGCACGACGATCGGTACGTCGTTGATGCCGCGCACGGTTACCTGCGGCGGCGGAATGCCCACGGGAATGCGGTCGATATTGGCGTTGAGCTTTTCGTTGATCCGGATCGCCGCGTCTTCGGGGTTCGATCCGACCATGAAACGCGCGGTCACCATCACGCCATTGTCTTCGGCCTGGGTATAGACGTGTTCGACGCCGTCGACCGACTTTACGATCGTCTCCAGCGGCTTGCCGACCAGTTCGACCGCGTCGGACGCCGAAAGCCCGGGCGCCGCAACGCGGATATCGACCATCGGCACCTTGATCTGCGGCTCTTCCTCGCGCGGGATCGTCATGGTGGCGATAATGCCGACCATGATCGCGGCGAGAAGGAACAGCGGCGTCAGCGGCGATTTGATCGTCGCCTTGGTGATGTTGCCCGATATCCCGAGGCTCATTTGGATTGCGCCCCGATCAGCGTGTCGCCGGCGCCGACGCCGGACAGGATCTCGACCTTGCCCTTCTCCGCAGAGGGCGCGGTCTGGACGGGAACGGTCGAGGCCGACCCGTCCTTTGCGAGTACGGTGACATAATCGATGCCATAGCGGTGGATGACGAAGCTATCAGGCACCAGCACCGCCTTGCGCGTACCGCTTTCGACCTTCGCCGGAACACGGCGGCCGATCAGCGATCCGTCGATGCCGGGCATCGAAACATCGGCGGTCATCTGGCCCGACTGGACCGAGGGATAGACCTTCACGACCGTACCGGTCCGCTCGCCATCACCGATCCCCGTCGCGCGGACGCGCGAACCGTTATGGACTTCGTCGGCCAGCGTTTCGGGCATCTGGAGCCGCAGGATCGTCGGGCCGGCGGTGATCGTCGCGATCGCCATACCCGGCGAAACCGGCGAACCGGCCGGAATATCGGCCTTCAGCACGCGCCCGGTCGCGGGAGCGCTGACGACGCCCTGGCCGGCCACCGCACCGACCGCCGCCTGCTGCGCCTTTGCCGCGCGGACCTGCGCCTGCGCGGCATCGGCAGCGGCCTTCGCCTGGTCGAGCTTGGCCTTGGCGTACACGCCGTTGTTGTAGAGGAAGCGAACGCGCTCGAGCTCGGCCCGTGCCTGCGCCGCCTGCGCCTCGGCCGCTGCCGCCTGCGCACCATATGCGCCGGCCTTCGGCCCCAGCTGACTATCGACGATGCGACCGATCGTCTGCCCGCGCTTCACCCAGTCGCCGGCGTTGACAGAGAGCGATGTGAGGATGCCGGGGATGCGGGCAAGCGCCTGCGCCTGATCGACCGTGGCGACCTCCGCCGGCACCTCGCGCCAGTTGGCCACCTGCGTTTGCTGCAGTGTCAGGCGCGGACCCGCCGGCGCCTTTTGCGTGGTCGCGGCTTCCTGTTCGCCGCCGCCACATGCCGCCAGCGGCATTGCGAGCAGCAACGCCGCGGTGATCGAGCCCCCGAATCGCATCCCTATCGACTCCTGTTCAGCGTTCGACCGGCAGGCCGGCCTTTTTCCACGCACCGAAGCCGCCGGCCAGGTGCGTGTCGATTTCCGCGCGCGCGTTGGTGCATTTGTCGAGCGCCATTCCCGAACGGCGGCCACCCGCGCAGTTCAGAATCAGCGTCCGCTCACCCGGATCGGGGAGCTTGGACGCCTGAAACGTCGACAGCGGCATGTTCATCGCGCCGGGGATATGCCCCTCGGCAAATTCATTCACCTCGCGCACATCGACGACGAGCGCCTTGCCGTCATCGATCATCGATTTCAGCTCCTGGGCCGAAATTTCGCGGTGCTTGGGGCTACGGGACAATCCGAACATCTTCTTCTCCGGCTATGGGCCAATACTGCAATTATAGGCCCTATATTACCACTTGTGTATATTACTTATACCTAATATATAGATAGTCAAGCTACACGGGGCGCATGGAGGGAAACCATGAGCGAACAGTCGCATATCGTCATTCTAGGCGCGGGCCTTGGCGGCACGATCGCCGCCTATGAAATCCGCGCCGCGCTGAAGGGAAAGGCGCGGGTCACCGTCGTCAACAAAGGCGAGGACTATTGGTTCGTCCCGTCCAATCCCTGGGTCGCCGTCGGCTGGCGAGAGCCCGAAGCGATCCGCGTCCACCTGCCCCCGATAATGGAAAAGCACGGCATCGATTTCGTGTCGGCAGGCGCGCGCAAGGTGCATCCCGACGCAAACCGGATCGAGCTGAACGACGGCAATTCGATCGAGTACGACTATCTGGTCATCGCAACCGGCCCCGAACTCGCATTCGACGAGATAGAGGGCTTCGGCCCCGGCAAGCACACGGTATCGATCTGCGAGACCGGCCACGCCGCCGAGGCGCGCGCGAAGTTCGAGGAACTGTGCGCCAATCCGCGCCCGATCGTCGTCGGCGCATCGCAGGGCGCGTCCTGCTATGGCCCCGCCTATGAAATGGCGATGGTGCTCGATACCGAGCTCAAGCGCCGCAAGATCCGCGACAAGGTCCCGATGACCTTCGTCACGCCGGAACCCTATATCGGGCATCTCGGGCTCGACGGCGTGGGCGATACCAAGGGCCTGCTCGAAAGCGAGATGCGCGACCGGCATATCAAATGGCTGACCAACGCACGCGTTTCCTCCGTCGAGGAACGGCTGATGCATATCGAACAGGTCGATGACGACGGCGCGGTCAAGAAGACCTACGACCTGGATTTCGGCTGGGGCATGCTGATGCCGCCATTTCGCGGGGTCGAAGCGGTGATGGACGTCGAAGGCCTGTCGAACCCGCGCGGCTTCATCCTGACGGACAAGCATCAGCGCAATCCCACATTCGGCAATGTCTTCGCGCTTGGCGTCTGCATCGCGATTCCGCCGACCGGACCGACACCGGTACCGGTGGGCGTGCCGAAGACCGGCTTCATGATCGAAAGCATGGTCACTGCGATCACCGAGAATCTGAAACAGATGATCGATGGCAAGGAACCGACGCATGAGGCGACCTGGAACGCCATCTGCCTTGCCGATTTCGGCGATGGCGGCGTCGCCTTCGTCGCCAAGCCCCAGATCCCGCCGCGCAATACCAACTGGGCGTCGGAAGGCAAATGGGTCCACCTCGCCAAGATCGGCTTCGAAAAATATTTCCTGCGTAAAATCCGCCGCGGCGAAAGCGAGCCCTTCTATGAAAAGCTCGCCCTCCACGCGCTCGGCGTGAAGAAACTGCGTTTCGACTGAGGAGTATCCCGATGAATCTCGACCGTGCCGTCATGGCCTTTGCCGGCCTTATCGTGCTGGCAAGCGCCATTCTTTCCGTGACCGTCAGCCCGTGGTGGATCGCGCTGACCATCTTCGCCGGCGCGAACATGCTCCAGGCGAGCTTCACCGGTTTCTGTCCGGCGGCGATGATCTTCAAGGCGATCGGCCTTCGCGCCGGCAACGCATTCCGCTGATCGTGGCAATGCGAAAGAGCGTGTTTTTCGCGGCGAGCGCGCTCGCCCTCGTGGCTGCATCGCCGGTTTCGGCGCAGGACCTCGATACGACCATCGGCCTCGCCTTCGAAAATTCGCACACGCTCGCCGCCGCACGTGCGCGCGAGGAAGCGGCCAAGGCCGGCGTCGATGCCGCCAGGGCGGAACGCGCGCCCTCGGCCCGCGTAGAGGGACAGATCGGCGTCGGGCGCATCGATCCGCAGGGCTTTTTCGGGCTGACCGCCGACGACGTCACACCGCGTTCGGCCAAGGCCACCGTCGAGTTGCCGCTGTTCACCGGTGGCCGCGTATCCGCCGGCATCGCCCAGGCACAGGCAGGCGCCGAAAGCGCAGCGTTGCAGACGCAGATGACCGCGCTGCAGCTGCGCGTCGACGTGGTGCGCGCCTATACCGACGCGCTGGCGGCAAAGGCGCTCGCCGACCAATATGGCGCGCTGACCGACGCGCTCGACGAAGCGGTGCGCCACGCAAAGCTTCGCTTCAAAGCGGGCGAAGGCACGAGTACCGAGGTTGCCCAGGCACAGGCACGCCGCGCCGAAGCCGAAGCCGGGCTCGCCGCAGCGCAGGGGCGAATCGCGAGCGCCCGCACAAGGCTGGAGGCGCTGGCGGGTCAGCCGGTCACGGTCGAATCCGGGCTGCCCGATCTTCCACCGATCCCTTCCAGCACCGATGAAGCGATGGCGGGCGCGCGTTCGAACAACCCGCGCCTCGCACAGAGCGAGCGTGCGATCGACGCCGCGCGGGCGGGGTTGAAGGCGGCACACGCCGAACGCCTGCCGACGGTCGGTGCCTATGCCGAGGCGGCTTCGGTGCGCGACCAGTTCTTCCCCGGCTACAAGGCCGATTCGGGATCGGTCGGGTTACGCGCACGCTGGGATATTTTCACCGGTGGCCGGACCGCGGCGAAGGAGAAGCGCGCCGATGCCGAACTTCGCGCCGCGCAGGCCGATGCCGTCGCCGCGCGGCTCGCCGTCGATCAGCAAGCGGTCGAGGCATTCGAAGCCGTGCGCACTGCTAAGGTCGTGCGAAGCGCGGCCGACGATCGCGTTCGCGCCGCCGATGCCGCGCTTCGCGGTACCAAGCTGGAAGTAAAGGCGGGCGCAAAACCGCAACTTGCACTGCTCGATGCCGAGCGGGAGGCGATCGAGGCGCATGCCAGCCGCATCAAGGCGGAAGGGGACCTGCTCGTCGCCGCCTACCGCCTGCGCGCCGTGACGGGAATGGACTGACCGCAGAGATCCCCAAGCGGCGCGTCAGTGCGAGAACATGACCGGCAGTCTCGGCTCTTCGGTCAGTTCGCGCGTGACGCCGCCGAGAAACACCTCGCGGATGCGCGAATGGGCATAGCCTCCCACCGCCAATAGGTCCGCGCCCTGTTCGAGCGTGTAATTCTGCAGCACTTGCGCTTCGGGATCGGCGTGGCAGCGCAAATATTGGCTGTGGACGGTGAATCCATGCCGCGTCAAATGCCGCTCAAGGCCAGCCGCCGCGGCCAAATGGCTATCGCCGTGCTCGGGCGCGATGCCGACCATCGCAATGTCGATCCGCGCGCCCGGCTCGGCGAGCTGGACGAGGTCGTGAACCGCGCGCATCGCCTGTGGCGATGGCTTCCAGCCGATCACCGCATGGTTGATGGGCGGCAGATCATGCCCGTTGGGAAGCACGAACAGCGGCGTCCCCGCCGACAGCAACAGACTTTCGAGGATGTGGCGGTACATCCATGGTACCGCCCAGCTTCGCTCATCGCTCAGCAGGATCAGATCGGCGACGGGATGTTGGCGGCGGACATCGGCGGCAGCGGTCGCCACATCGCTCAAAAGACCGCGCACCTCTATCTCCACATCGGATTCGGGCAGCAGCTTGCGGACGCGCTCGATGTCCTCGCGATTGTCGCGTTCAAGGTCCCATGGCGGTACCCATAACGATCCGAACGGCGCCAGATCGGTCGCGATCATCGGCGGGATCGTCATCACCAGCACTTCGATATGCGCGTTCATCCGCTCGGCCGCCGCCGTCGCCTTGTGCAGCAACGCCTTCGCCTTGTCGGCGTTGTCGACGACGATCAGGATATCCTTCATTCTGCCCTCCCCCGATTTCAACGATGCGCCGGCCGCCCCACCCTCGACCGGCGCACCCAATCGATCAATGCGCCTCGACCTTGATCTTGCGCGAGCGCGGCTCCGCCTGCTGGTCCTTCGCGAGCGTCACCGTCAGCACACCCTTTTTGAACCCGGCCGAGATCGCATCCGGGTCGACATCGGCGGGAAGCGGGATGCGGCGTTCAAAGCCGCCATAGCGCCGTTCCCTGAACATGAAGCCCTGGTCGTTGCTTTCCTTTTCCTCGCGCTTCTCGCCCGAGATGCACAGGCTGTCGTTGACGACCGAGACATCGACATCGTCCTCGGACATTCCGGGCAGTTCGGCGGTGAGCCGATAGTCCTTGTCACGCTCGACCATCTCGATCGCAGGTTCGGGGCCAAAGCCGTTGCCGATCGGCAGAAGATCGCGCGCCGGCCGTCCGAAATCTTCGAAAATCCGGTCGATTTCGCTGCGAATCCAGCCGAAAGGGCTGTCGGTTCGCACAGGTTGTCGCGTTGGTATCGTAGCGGGGGTCTGTTCGTTCATCGCAGGGTCTCCCATGGGTCAGGCGAACAGCATGTGATCGCCGTCGTGCAGTTCCGGCACGCCATCGTCGGGATGATGCGGCGGGTCTTCCGGGAGCCAGAATTCAAGCGCGCCGTTCCACCACGCGGTGAACAGCATCAGCGGCAGTAGCGGAAAATCGGCTGGCATCATTTGCGACGTTCCTCGTCCGGTTTTCGGACCCTATGTCGATCGCCGACACCGAACCATCGGGGGATGTACGTACAGCCGAGCCTCAGGCGAAAGCGGCGATGCGAAGCGCTTCGCGGTCGCGCACGATCGCCCCGCGCGGATCGGGCAAAGCGACGGTTCCGGCGCGCTGAAGCGCGGTGATCTTGCGGCTTACCGTTTCGATCGTCAGGCCCAGCAGGTCGGCCATCTCTCCGCGCGTAAGCGGCAACGCGATCCGGCCGCCGTGCGGGATGCCCGACCGTTCGGCAAGTTCCAGCAACAGGCTCGCCACGCGTTCGCCCGCCGTCTTGCGGCCGAGCAGCAGCATCCGGTCGCGCGCGCGCGCCAGCTCGGCAAATGCGCGGTCGAGCAGGGCATGTTCCAGTTCCGGATTGCAGTGGACGAAATCGGCGAACCGACTGCGCCTGAAGACGCAAAGCGTCGAATCGACTGCGGCCGTAACGCGGTGCGCCGCGCCGGTCGCGGAAAGCCGCCCGACAAAATCGCCGGGCAGTACGAGACCCAAAATCTGTTCGCGCCCATCGCTCAGCGACGCACCGATCTTTAATGCGCCGACGCGTAGCGTGCCGACAACGGCAACCTCGTCATCCTCCCAGCGAAAGGTCTGCCCGGCGCGCAGCCGCTCGGTTCGTCCCAGGCGCTTCATCTCGGCAAGCAGGTCGTCCGGAAGTTCGGCGCAGACCGCCGCCCGCCGCGCCGGACACGCGGCGCATGGATGTGCTGGCGGACCGCCCCGCCCGGGCTGTACCCGTTCATCAAGGTCTAGATACACGGCCTGTTATCCGATCAGACCAGCGCGGCGAGCAGTTCGTGCCAGCGCAACGGCTTTTCCAGAATATGCGCGAAGCCTGTCGCCAGCGCCGCGGCGGCGAGCGCAGGGCTGCCGTGTCCGGTAAGCAGGATCGCGGTTCCCGGCCACCCTTCACGCTTCAACGCCCGCAACGCGCCGATGCCGTCGCCATCGCCGAGCCGATAATCGGCAATCAACCAGGCCGCCGACCAGTTCCGCTTGTCGGCAAGCAGCGACGTGACGCCCGAATAGGAGCGCACGTCATACCCCCGCGCATAGAGCAGAAGGTGCATGGACCGCCGCACCTTGTCGTCATCCTCGACGATCAATATGCGCTTACCCCGCCCCGCATCGCGGTTTTCCGTCGTGCGGTCTGTTGCGACAACCGAATTAGCCATATCGCTGGTTTGCAACGAAAGAACGGGCCGGTCTGTACGGAGTTTTACGAAGCCTGTCCGTTCAGCCCGGCGGCGAACGCGATGCGCAGCGCTTCGGACAGGCTGCGGACGTCGAGCTTGGTCATCATGTTGGCGCGGTGGACCTCAACGGTGCGCGGCGAAATACCGAGATCATAGGCGATGGTCTTGTTGGGGTGGCCTCGTACCAGGCCTTGCAGCACATCGCGTTCGCGGTCGGTGAGCTTGGCGATGCGCACCTGCGCCTCCTGTTCGGCAAGGCCGCCATCGACGCCGCGCTCAAGCCGCTCGAACGCGGTATCGATGGCACCGAGCAGCGCGGCCTTTTCGAACGGTTTTTCGAGGAAATCTACCGCTCCCTGCTTCATCGCCTCGACCGCGGTGCCAACATCGCCGTGCCCCGTCAGCACGACCACCGGCATCGCGATGCCGCGCGAATTGAGTTCGCGCTGCACCTCCATACCGTCCATGCCGGGCATGCGGATGTCGAGCAGGATGCACCCCTGTTCCGCCTGCTTCACATCCTTGAGAAGCGCATCACCGGATTCGTAGCTATGTACCGAAAAACCCGACGTTTTGAGCATGAAACCCGCCGATCGGCGCACGGCCTCATCGTCGTCGACCAGATGAATGACCCGCTTGTCGCTCATTCGTGCGTCTCCCCACTGAACAAGGTGAAGGACATGACAGTTCCTCCGCCGGGACGCGGTCCAGCCCAGATCCGTCCGCCATGCGCCTCGACGATGGTGCGGCAGATCGACAGTCCGAGTCCCATTCCACTTTGTTTCGTACTCGCAAAGGCCTCGAACAGCCTAGGGGCGAATTCGGGATCGATGCCAGCCCCCGTATCGGCGACCGATATCTTCACCATGTCGTCATCGGCCGCCTCGGTAGTAACGGTGATTTCGCGCACCGGCGCGTCGGACAGGGCGTCGATGGCGTTGCGGATCAGATTGACGAGAACCTGCTGGATCTGGATTCTGCTGCCGAACACCTGCGGCGCGTCCGGCGACAGGCGAAAAAACGTCCGGATGCTGCGCTCGGTAGCACCGGTGAGCGCAAGGCGGCTCGCCTCGTCGATCAGATGGGTCAGATCCTCGACATGCTTGTCGATTTCACCGCGCGACACGAATTCGCGCAGGCGGCGCACGATCTTGCCCGCCCGCAGCGCTTCGCTCGCCGATTCGGCGGTGGCTTCGCGAATCAACTCGGGATCGGGGTCGCCGGCGTCGATCAGGTCGCGCGCCGCCTCCATGTAATTGGCGATCGCGGCGAGCGGCTGGTTGAGCTCATGCGCAAGCGTCGAGGCCATCGTTCCCATCGCGCTGACGCGAGAGACGTGAACGAGTTCGGCCTGCAATTCCTTTACGCGGAGCTCATGCTGCCGGTGTTCGGTCAGATCGCGGATGAAACCGGTGAAGATGCGGTGACCATCGGTGCGCGTTTCGCCCACCGACAATTCCAACGGAAAATTCGAACCGTCCTTGCGGCGGCCGGTCACGACGCGGCCGATCCCGATGATCCGGCGTTCGCCGGTCTCGCAATAATGGCGGATATATTCATCGTGACGCTCATGGTCCGGCGACGGCATCAGCATCGCGACGTTCCTGCCGGCAACCTCATCCTCGGTATAGCCGAACAGCTTTTGCGCCGCAGTGCTGAACAGGATGATGTTGCCGCGTTCGTCGATCACGATCATCGCATCGGGGATCGTGGCGAGGATCGAGCGCAGATGCTGCTCGCGCTGCAGAAGTGCCTCTTCGGAGGCGCGGCGCCCGGTGATGTCGAACGACAACACGCCATAACCGTGCAGCGTGCCGTCATCGTCGCACAACGCCTGGACCGTTGTGTCGGTGAAAAATTCGGACCCATCCTTGCGGACGCGCCACCCCTCGTCGTGCGCGCGCCCGGAACCGCGAGCCAGCGCAAGGTCGGCAGTCGGCCTTTTCGCCTCCTGTTCGCCCGGCGGATAAAGCGCTGCAAAAGAGCTTCCGAGAATATCGGCCTCGGAATACCCGAAAATCCGTTCCGCACCGGCATTCCAGCTGCTGATATTCCCGTCGGGATCGAGCAGGAACATCGCGCAATCGATCTCTTCCGCAACGAAGCGCGAAAGAAGCTGCTGTTCGAGTGAAGCCTGAGTCATCGGTCCGTCGGTTACAGAACGCGCCGGGTGCGTCCGGGCGACAGACTAGGGTTCCGCGCGGTCAGCGCAATAGCGTCTGCGTGCGATTCAGTTCGTAACAGAAGGCTTGTTCCGGCGCGCCATGACCTCTTCGGTGTGGCGGGCATGCTGTTCTTTCAACAACGTACTCGCCATGCGCCGCGCCCGTGCCGCCACGACATCGAGCATTTCCTGCGCAAAGGCCGGTTTCAGATTCGAAACGATGGCGTCGAAATGAAGGTGGTCGCTGTCGCGCAGTCCGAAGATGTTGGTGACATAGCGATCGAACGCCTCTCGCAGCGCGATCCACTGGCCCTGTTCTTCCAGCCAGGGCATTGTCGATGCCGAGGTCGAGATGCTGAGCAGGTGCATTCCGCTGAGCCGCGCATTGGGGATATGCGCCTTGATGCGCCGGGCGGAGAAATCGGCGCCCATCACCTTGTCGACATAGCCCTTGATGATCGCCGGCGGCAGCCCGAACCAGATCGGATAGACCAGCACCAGCGCATCGGCGCGGTCGAGCATTTCCAGTTCGGCGGTCACGTCGACCGACAGGTGGTAATCGGGGCCCGGCCGCTCGTCGGCGCGCAACAGCGGATCGAACCCCCGCGCGTACAGATCGTTGACTTCCGCTTCCTGTCCGCTTTCGCGCACGCCCCGACAATAGGCTTCCGCCAGCGCATGATTGAAACTGTGCCGGTCGGGATGCCCGACCACCACAAGATGCCGCGGCGGCGCTGCTTCGGCCTGTCCCATGCGCTTCCCTTTCGGTCAGTGAGCCATGAACAGCGGCACCGGCGTGTGCCGGAACATCTGCTGTGTTACCCCGCCGAAAAGCTTTTCGACAAAGCGTGATCGGCCGAACCCGCCCATGACGACATAATCGGCATATTGGCTCGACACCTCCGCCAAAATGGCGGCGCTGGCCTTCTGCCCCGGCGAGGTGACACGGCGCAGCACCGGACGGATATCGTGGCGCGAGCAATATTCGGCAGCCTCTTCGGCCGGTACGGTTACCGAACCATCCTCGATCTCGAGCAGCGTCACCGTCTTGGCGAGTTTCAGGATCGGGATCGCGGCACGTAGGGCGGCATCCGCCTCGGCCGAACCGTCCCAGGCGACCATCGCATGGCCGAACGGATCGAACCGAACGACTTCGGGCGGCACCGCAAGCACCGGCTTGCCCGACGATACGATCAGGTCACCTGCCACGCTCGACAGTTGGCGGTGTGGAAATTCCTTCAGTTCGGCATTGACGACAATGACATCGGCAAGCCGCGAGGCACGTTCGAGCGCACCGCTCAGGTCGCCTGCGGCGTCGACGCATTCCCACGGCACGTCTTCATGGCTCAACCGAGCCTCGATCTTCGCGCGGTTGACCTGCTCGTGCGCCATCTCGTTCGCCATCAGGAGAGCGCCGGTGCTGGGAGAGAGGTAATCGTCGGTCAGAAGCGGCGCGATCGCGACATCGACACAGGTCAGATGCCCACCCAGCGCCCGCGTCAGATCAAGCGCAGCCTGATAGCGCGATTCCTGTCCTTCGTCGTCATGCACGAGCAACAGCACGTTCTTCATTGATCGCCTCCCACAAGGTTCAGGGTACGCTATGACCCAGCAAGGGAGCGCGGCTATCGGTAGGTTTACGGAGCGGAGTTCCGTTCAGCGAGATAGCGCTCCCAGCTTACCGTTTGACGTTCGCTGCGCGCGTAAGTTATCTGACATTTCAAGATAGAATTTTTGGCGCTTTTCCATCCTCGCGGTAGTCCGACAGCACAGCCTCACCCTATTCGCCTTGCGGCCGAGGCGCGGGACCGCAACCACAATCGAGAGCATAGAATGGCAGAACTGACGCTACATCCCGATCGCCTGTTTCCGGCGGAGCCTGCGACGCGCGACATCGCGCGGCGGCTATATGGGGCGGTGAAGGATCTGCCGATCATCAGCCCGCACGGCCATACCGATCCGGCCTGGTTCGACGAAAATCAGCCGTTCGAGGATGCATCGAGCCTGTTGATCATTCCCGACCATTATGTGTTCCGCATGTTGTTCAGCCAGGGCGTAAAGCTCGAAGATCTGGGCATTCCGCGCGTCGATGGCGGGCCGACCGAGGGCGACCACCGCGCGATCTGGCGGCGCTTTGCCGAAAATTACTACCTGTTCCGCGGCACGCCGTCGCGGATGTGGCTCGACTGGGTGTTCGCAGAGATGTTCGGCATGACCGAGATCCTTGGCGCCGACAATGCCGACCAGTATTACGATACGATCGGCGCGGCGCTCGCGACCGACGGCTTCCGCCCGCGCGCGCTGTTCGAACGGTTCGGGATCGAGGCGATCGCCACCACCGAAAGCGCGCTCGACCCGCTTCCGCACCACCGCGCGATCCGCAGCAGCGGCTGGCAGGGAAAGATCGTCACCACCTACCGCCCCGACGCGGTCGTCGATCCCGACTATGAAGGCTTTGCCGACAATCTGCAGCAGCTGGGCGAGATCACCGGCGAAGACGTCGGCACCTGGGCCGGCTATCTGAGTGCACACCGCAACCGCCGCCAATATTTTCGCGAGGTCGGCGGCGCGACCGCGACCGATCACGGGCATCCGACCGCTGCCACCGCCGACCTGTCGTCGGCCGATGCCGAAAAGCTCTACGCCAAGGTCCGCTTGGGCGATTTCACACCTGCCGAGGCCGAACTGTTCCGCGGTCAGATGCTCACCGAAATGGCGCGGATGAGCATCGAGGACGGCATGGTGCTGCAGATCCATCCTGGCGCGCACCGCAATCATAATGACATGGTGATGCGCACGTTCGGCCGCGACAAGGGCGCCGACATCCCGACCCAGACCGATTATGTCGGCGCGCTCCAGCCGCTGCTCGGCCGCTATGGTTCGGACCCTGCCCTCACCATCGTCATCTTCACGCTGGACGAGGACGCCTACAGCCGCGAACTCGCGCCGCTTGCCGGGCACTATCCCGCGCTCAAGCTCGGACCGCCCTGGTGGTTCCACGACAGCCCCGAAGGGATGCGGCGCTTTCGCGAGCGCGCGACCGAAACTGCGGGCTTCTACAACACCGTCGGGTTCAACGACGACACGCGCGCCTTCCTGTCGATCCCGGCGCGCCACGATGTCGCACGGCGGATGGACTGCGCGTTCCTCGCGCGGCTCGTCGCCGAACACCGCCTGCCCGAGGACGAAGCGCAGGAGGTGGCGCACGCCCTCACCTATGGCCTCGTGAAGCAGGCCTACAAGCTGTGAGCGAGCGCCTCTCGCAAGCCGCCACCGCCGATCTTCCCGCCGCGGTAGAGACGCCGGGCTATGACCGCAACGCGGTCACGCAGGGCGTCGTCCATCTCGGCATCGGCGCGTTCCACCGCGCGCATCAGGCTGCGGTGTTCGACGCCGCACTGCGCGCCGGTGACCTGCGCTGGGGCATTACCGGCGTCTCGCTGCGCTCGGGCAGTGTCCGCGACCAGCTCAACCCGCAGGACGGACTTTACAGTCTGGTCGTGCGCGAGGGCGACCAGCAGGACATCCGCATCATCGGTGCGGTCGATACGGTGGTCGTCGCGCCCGAGGACCCTCAAGCGGTGGTCGCCGCGCTGGCCAGTCCCGACACGCATATCGTCACGCTGACCGTGACCGAAAAGGGCTACAAGCTCGACCCCGCGACCGGGCGCCTGCGCGATGACGATGCCGACATCGCCGCCGACCTGCAAAGCCTTGCAGCGCCGCACACCGTGCCGGGACTGCTCGTTGCCGGGCTGGCGCAGCGCAAGGCGGCGGGCCTGCCCCCGTTCACCGCGATCAGTTGCGACAACCTTCCGCATAACGGCCAGCGGCTGCGCAAGGCGGTGATGACCATGGCGCGCGCGCATGACAAGGCGCTCGCTGACTGGATCGAGGCCGAGGGCGCGTTCCCGCAGACGATGGTCGACCGGATCGTGCCGGCGACGACCGACGAGGATATCGCCGCCCTTGCCGAAACACTCGGCGTCGAGGACCGCGGCATGGTCAAGACTGAACCCTTCACCCAGTGGGTGATCGAGAACCGGTTCGCAGGCCCACGCCCCGACTTCGACGCGCTCGGCGTGCAACTCACCGACGCGGTTCCGCCCTGGGAAGACGCCAAGCTGCGCCTGCTCAACGGATCGCATTCGGGGCTTGCCTATCTCGGCGGACTGGCGGGCATCGACTTCGTTCACGAAATGGTCGCGCGCGAAGACGCTCGCCGCTTCGTCGAGACGCTGTGGAACGAGGCAGAGGTCACGCTGTCACCGCCACCGGGGCTCGACATCGCCGCCTATCGCGCCGAACTGATGGCGCGCTTCGCCAACTCCGCGCTTCAGCACCGCACGCGCCAGATCGCGATAGATGGCTCGCAAAAGCTGCCGCAGCGCCTGCTCGCCACCATCGCCGCACGGCGCGAGGAAGGGCTCGCCTCTCCCGCGCTCACGCTCGCAGTTGCTGCATGGATGCGCTGGCAGGGCGGCACCGACGATGCCGGCAAACCCCATACGGTCGACGACCCGCTGGCCGACCGCACCGCCGCCGCGCTCAACGGCTGCGACACGGCAGAGGCGCGGGTGAAAGCATTGCTCGCCATCAACGCGATCTTCCCGACCGAACTCGCAGCGGATCAGCCTTTCCGCTCCGCGCTAACCGAATGGCTGAACATCCTCGAAACCGACGGCGCACTCGTCGCGATGGCGACGCTCTAGCCCGCGGGCAAGGCTACCAGTTCCAGAGCGTTCCGTCGGCGAGCCGCGCGATGGGAAGCTGCTTGGGCTCATATTCGTATTTCGCTGCCAGCTTCTCGTCGAGATCGACACCGTGGCCGGGCTTCTCTCCGGCAAACAAATAGCCATCCTCGAACCGATAATCGTGCGGGAACACCTCGTCGGTCTCTGGCGTGTGGCGCATATATTCCTGGATGCCGAAATTGGGCACCCAGCTGTCGAAATGCAGCGCTGCCCCCATGCAAACCGGCGACAGGTCGGTCGCGCCGTGGCTGCCGGTGCGCACCTGATAGAGGCTCGCGAGATCGGCGATGCGGCGCAGATGCGTGATGCCGCCGGCATGGACGACGGTGGTGCGGATATAGTCGATCAGCTGGTTCTGGATCAGCTCACGGCAATCCCAGATGGTGTTGAAGATTTCGCCGACCGCGAGCGGGGTTACCGTATGCTGCCGGATCAGGCGAAACGCTTCCTGGTTTTCGGCCGGCGTCGAATCCTCCATCCAGAACAGGCGGTACGGCTCCAGCGCCTTGCCGAGCCTGCCGGCCTCGATCGGGGTCAGGCGGTGATGGACGTCGTGAAGCAGCTCGATGTCCGGCCCGTACACGTCGCGCAGCCGCTCGAACAGCTTGGGCGCGTGGTTCAGATAGGCCGGCGTCGACCATAAAGTCTCGGTCGGCAGCGTCCCGTCGGCGGGTTCGTAGTACAGGTCGCCCTTGCCGACGCCATATGCGCCCTTGACGCCGGGAATGCCGCTCTGCGCGCGGATCGCGCGGTAGCCCATATCCTTGTACGCACCGACCTGATCGACGGTCTGCTCGATATCGGCGCCGTTGGCATGGCCATAGACGAGCACACGATCGCGCGACCGCCCGCCAAGCAACTGATAGAGCGGCATCCCCGCCGCCTTCGCCTTGATATCCCACAGCGCGGTATCGACCGCGGCGATCGCGCTCATCGTCACCGGGCCGCGCCGCCAGTACGCGCCGCGATACAGGAATTGCCAGATATCCTCGATCCGCTGCGCATCGCGCCCGATCAGGTTCGGAACGACATGATCGGTGAGATAGGACGCGACCGCGAGTTCACGCCCGTTCAGCGTGGCGTCGCCGATGCCATAGATGCCCTGGTCGGTTTCGATCTTGAGCGTAACGAAGTTCCGCCCCGGACAGGTGATGATCACCCGCGCATCGCGGATCTTGATCGCCCCGTTGCCTGCGCCCGCGCCATTCCCGCCATCGTTCATCGCCATGTACACCTTGTCTGAAGTTCGTTCGGTCGCTGGGCGCGACCAATGTTATCTGACAAGTTGCACGGCGAAGGCCGAGACGCAAGTTGCGGCTATCGATTTATATCGGCGCAAACCGCTGCGTGCGGCTGCGCAATTCGGCGGCCTCCGCACGAACGCGCTCGATCCCGTCCATTTCGGTTGCGGTCAGCAGATTGTCGATCACGCGGCCGAGATGATCGCGCATCGCCTTTCGCGCGCCGGTGGCGTCGTTGGCCGCGATGGCATCGACGATCGCCCGGTGGTCGTCGATGCGGGGCTTGACGCCCGACCGGCGCGATCGTTCAAGCATCTTCATGCACAAGGGAGAACGGTGGCGCACATCCCACAAGGTCTCGACCACCAGCAGGATAGCGTCGTTTCGGGTAGCTTGCGCAATTCGCAAATGAAACTCGCGGTCGGCGACTTCGTCGAGCAGTTCGCGCTCATTCTCCTCGATCATGCGATCGAGAATCATCCTTAAATCAGTGATATCGTCGGCATCAGCCGTTACCGCGGCAAGCGCTGCACACTCGCCCTCGACCAGCCGCCGCGCCTCGGTCAGTTCGAATGCGCCGATATCGAGTTCGGAGGGCGACAGCATCTCGCTCGATCGCTCGGTCACATAGACACCCGATCCGCGACGCGCCTCGACAAGGCCGATGATTTCCATTCCGATCATCGCCTCTCGCAGGGTAAGGCGGCTGACATCGAACCGTTCGACAAGCTCGCGCTCCGGCGGCAACCGATCGCCGGCCTTGTACTTGCCACTCGCGATTTCCGCCTGAAGCGTATCGATGATGGCCCGATAGAGTTTCGGGGCGCCGGAGCCAGCCATGATCTCTCCTGATGTTATAAGCGGACGAGGCTACTCCAATGCGATTGTGCTGTCATCGCCCGACAGGTGTAATGCCGTGAACCGCTCTGCCAGATCGACAGAATGTTATCAGACAGAAGCCGCTTGATAAGCCTGGCATGACGCATGTCGTTACCCCGAGAAGCGAACGAACCGGCCGGTGTAGGAATGCGGATCGGTGCCATCCTCACGCAAATTCGGCAACGAGGATATGAGCGCCCCATGATCCACGGCGTTATCGATATCAGCCACCCCGTATTCGGTTTCGACGGACATATTGCGGCGGCTTTGACGATTCCGTTTCTCGAACGGATCGATGGCTCCCACCCCGTTGCCATCGATGATGCGCAAGCCTTTGCCGCCGACGCGGCCAAGCGCATCTCAGCCGGGCTGGGATGGCACGGCAAAGCGGCGGCGCCACGCTGACTTCAAACGGTGACGCCCTGTTTCCAGATGGCGATTTCGCGTTCGGCGTTGCGTTCGGACCTGGTTTCGGCGCCCGAGGCGGTTTTGGCGACGAGATCGAGCAGTCGGGCGGCGGCCTGATCCATCGGCTCGCCGGTCAGCACGGTGCCGGCGTCGAAGTCGATCCAGCCGGGCTTGCGTTCGGCAAGCGGCGTGTTCGAAGCGATCTTCAGTGTCGGCGCCGGGAATCCCATCGGCGTGCCGCGCCCCGTGGTGAACAGGATCACCGTCGCCCCCGCCGCAGTCAGCGCGGTTGACGACACGGCGTCATTGCCCGGTGCTTCCAGCAGCGTCAGCCCATGTTCGCGCACCTGTTCGCCATAGCGCAGCACTTCAACCACCGCGCTGCGCCCCGCCTTCTGTACCGCACCGAGCGACTTTTCATCGAGCGTGGTGATCCCGCCCGCCTTGTTGCCCGGTGACGGATTTTCATAGATCGGCTGGTCGTGCGCGATGAAATAATTCTTGAAATCGTCGACCACCGTCTGGATCCGGTCGAAGATTGCGCGGTCCTTCGCGCGCGACATCAGCACCTGTTCGGCACCGAAAACTTCCGGGATTTCGGTCAGGACCGGGGTTCCGCCCGCCGCCGCCACCGCATCGGCCACACGGCCGACCACCGGGTTGGCGGAGACGCCCGAAAACCCGTCCGATCCGCCGCACTTCAGGCCGATGACCAGTTCCGACAGCGGCACCGTTTCGCGCTTGTCCCGCTCCGCGATCGCGACCAGCTCGCCGATCATATCGAGCCCGGTTTCATATTCGTCGCCGACCATCTGTGTCGCAAAATAGCGCAGCCGCTCGCGGTCGAGGTCAGGCGCCGATTCGAGCAACGCGTCGATCTGGTTGTTCTCGCACCCCAATCCAATCAGCAGCACTCCGCCCGCATTGGGATGACGCGCCAGGCTCGCGATCAGGTCGCGCGTATGGCTGAGATCGTCGCCAAGCTGCGAACATCCATAGGGATGCGGAAAGGCATGGATGCCATCGACCCGCTCGCCGAACCGCTTTTCGGCCAGTTCGACGAGCCGGCGAGAGGTTTGCGCAACGCAGCCGACGCTGCACAGCACCCAGATTTCGTTGCGCGTGCCGACCCGACCGCTCGCGCGCCGATAGCCCTCGAAGCTCGCCGCCGCGCCGGGTAGCGGCTCAGGCGCCGTGTCGATCGGATCGTAGCGATACTCCTCGACGCCCTCGAGCAGCGTCTTCACATTGTGCGTATGGACATGCTCGCCTGCTTCGATCGCCTGCGTCGCGACACCGATCGGCCAGCCATATTTGATGACCTGCTCGCCCTTCGCGATCGAACGCAGCGCAACCTTGTGCCCCTGCCCTACCCCACCGCGCAGCGTCACCTCCACCCCGCCGACCGCAATCGTCGCGCCCGCCGCCAGATCATGCAGCGCCGTCGCTACATCATCCCTCGGGTCGACACCGTGAAGATCCTTGTGATCGGGCATGAGAATCCCTGATTTATTTGCGTATCGGCGCCTTCCGTAGCAACCGGTGACGCTCAACGCCTGACGTCTACACCCCCGGCAATGAACCCGTCGAGGTCAGCGCGTCCGAACAGGCTGGCATCGCCCGGCAGCGAATGTTTGAGGCTGGTCAGCGCCAGCCCGTTCGCCGCCGCATCGTCGATCGAACGGCCATTGCGCAGCGCATCGAGTACGCCCGCCGCAAACGCGTCTCCGCCGCCGATTCGGTCGACGATACCCGACAGCGTGATCTCTTCGGTCTGGGCATGCCCGTCCCGCGCATCGACGCGCGCCGAAATGCGGTGATGGTCGGAATCGACCACGTGCCGCGCGGTCGATGCGATGATGTCGAGTTTCGGAAACGCCTCGAACGCCGCCTCTGCAGACGCTCTGCGTCGCGCCTCGCCGTCGCTTCCGAAATCGCGGTCGAGCAAAAGCGCGATATCGCGATGGTTGCCGAACAGGATATGCGCCGCGGACACCAGCTTCGTCAGGATCGCCTTGGGATCGCTGTCCCAGCTTTCCCACAGCCGTGCGCGGTAATTGCCGTCGAACGAGATGGTAATATCGCGCACCGTTGCCGCCTCGACGGCGTCCAGCGCCGTCTGCGCAGGGACCGGGCCAAGTGCGGGCGTGATGCCGGACAGGTGCAGATGGTCGACACCATCAAGCAAGGCGTTCCACTCCCAGGCACTCGCGGGAGCCTCGGCAAAGGCCGAATGCGCGCGGTCGTAGATAACGTCGGTGGGACGCAGCCCGGCGCCGGGGGTTACGAAATACAACCCCATCCGCCCCGCCATCCGCCGCACGTGACGGCAGTCGACACCCAGCGCCCTGACGCTCCGCTCGGCCGCATCGCCGAGCGCATTCTCGGGCAATATCGTCGCCAGCGCCACATCATGGCCGAGCAACGCCAGCGCGGCCGCCACGTTCGCCTCGGCGCCAGCGGTCCATATGTCCAGCGTCGGCGTTTGCAGGAGAAGCTGACGCCCCGGCGGCGACAATCGCAACATCACTTCGCCGAAAGCCAGCATCTTCCCCATAAACCATCCCCTCTCGCTTGCCCCATGATCCGAACGTCAGGAGCCATATCGGCTCAGGCGCGGATTTGCACCCATGTTACGGTGCAATGGCGAGGAAGGTTTTGGAAACGGGACGGCCGGCGGTCCCCTCTGATATCACGGTACCGCCTGTACCGAGTGCGCCGATGGCGAACGCCAGGCGATCGGACGATTACTGGCCCGTTGCGCTCTTCCACAGCATATAGGCGGCGACGACGAAGATCAGGATCGCGAAGACGGTGGTCAGCTTTCCGCCGCCGGACAGCTTGCGGGCAAGCACGGTACCGCCAAGCCCGCCGGCGATTCCACCGACGATGAAGATACCGGCGAGCGGCCAGTCGACCAGGCCCGAAAAGGCATAGTTCGCCGCCGTGGTCAGCCCGAATGCGGTGACCGCGACGAGGCTGGTCCCGACGGCATTGATCATCGGCATCTCGGTCGAGGCGACGAGGCCGGGAACGATCAGGAAGCCGCCACCAATGCCGAAAAAGCCGGAAAATATACCGGTGCCGAAGCCGAAGCCCATCACCTTGGGCGCGTTTTCGCGGTTGCACTGGGCACCCGCCTTTCCTCCGCCCTTGCGGCCGCGAAGCATCAGAATGCCGACAACGACCATGACCAGCGCGAACAGGAACAGCAGCTTCTGTCCATCGAACGCCTTGCCAAGCGTGGACCCGCCGATCGCGCCGATAATGCCCGCCGCAGCGTACATCGCGCCGCAACGCCACTTGACCGTATGCGCACGGGCATGGCTGGCAAGGCCTGTCGCAGCGTTGACGGCGACCGCCAGCGCGCTCGTGCCGATCGCCATGTGCGCGCTCGGCACGCCGACGAGATAGACCATCAGCGGGACCGCGAGGATCGATCCGCCACCGCCGACCAGCCCGAGCGAGAAGCCGACAAGCGCACCGGACAGCGCGCCCAGCAGATATTGCATGGGTTCAAGCATTGGCGTCAGAAATCCTCACTCTGGGTCGGGCGTGCGCCCGGTATGAAAATCGGGTCCAGGCGTCGCGCGCCCCGCACGGTCAAACCGAATCCAGCGGAATCTTCAGATAGCGTTTGCCATTGTCCTCGGGCTCGGGAAGGCGACCGCCGCGCATGTTCACCTGCACCGAAGGCAGGATCAGCTTTGGCATGGAGAGCGTCTTGTCCCGCTTGGTGCGCATGTCGAAAAATTCGTCTTCGCTGACGCCGTCATGGACATGGACATTGGCCGCGCGCTCCGCACCGATCGTCGTTTCCCAGACATAGTCGTCGCGCCCAGGCGCCTTGTAATCGTGGCACAAAAGCAGCCGCGCCTCTGCGGGCAGCGAGAGCAGCCGCCGGATCGAGCGATAGAGCTGGCGCGCATCCCCGCCGGGAAAATCGGCGCGCGCGGTCCCGAAATCGGGCATGAAGATCGTGTCGCCGGTAAATACCGCATCGCCGATCACATATGCGAGGTCGGCAGGCGTGTGCCCGGGTACATGCAGCACGATCGCCTCTACCTCGCCCAGCCGGAAGCTGTCGCCGTCGTCGAACAACCGGTCGAACTGCGATCCGTCGCGTTCGAAATCGCTGCCGGCGTTGAACAGCTTGCCGAAGGTTTCCTGGACGGTGATGATCTCGCGACCGATCGCCAGCTTCCCGCCCAGCCGTTCCTGAAGATAGGGCGCGGCGGACAAATGGTCGGCATGGGCGTGCGTTTCGAGCAGCCATTCGACCTTCAGCCCCTCCTTCTCGACATAGGCGATGATGGCATCGGCGCTCGACCGCGCGGTCCGCCCCGCGGCAGCGTCGTAATCGAGCACCGAATCGATGATCGCCGCGACACGCGTCGCCGGATCGTGGACAACATGGCTGGCGGTAAAGGTCGGTTCGTCGAAAAACGTCCGGATCACGGGACGTTTTCCGTCCGGCTTGCGCGCGGTTTCGATGATTTCGGATGCGCGGGCGAGCGCAACATCGTCCGCGACGGTCGGTTGGACAGCATCAGTCATGACAGTCACCATATTTGATTGATTACTTATATTCAATAAGTATGAATTACACTTGCACCAATCAACGCCCTGTCCGAAAAACCCGGTTGCGACAGAAGGGTTCAATTTTGCAGCCAGATACCCAATTACCGAATAGCTGCTCGCCGGTCCGGATCGGCGAGACGATGCCCAATTTCACCGCCCGCAGCACGCAAGGCGTGGTCTCGCTGGACGATTTCCGCGGTCGCTGGCTGGTGCTGTTTTCGCACCCCGCCGATTTTACGCCGGTATGCACGAGCGAGTTCGTCGCAATTGCCCGCGCCGCCGGCGCCTTTGCCGAACTGGGTTGCGATCTGATGGCGCTGTCGGTCGACAGCCTGTTCTCCCACCTCGCGTGGATCCGTGCGATCCACGACCGGTTCGATGTCGAGGTGAGCTTTCCCGTCATCGAGGATCCGACGCTGGAGATTGCTCGCGCCTATGGCATGGTTGCCCCCGATGCCGCCGATGCGTCATCGGTACGCGCGACCTATTTCCTCGATCCTGAGGGCATTCTGCGTGCCTCTTCCTGCTATCCCGCAAGCGTTGGGCGTTCGGTGGCGGAAATGCTGCGGACCGTGACCGCGCTCCAGCGCGCGCAGCAAGGCGACGTGCTTGTCCCTGCCGACTGGACGCCCGGCGAAGCGGTACTCGAAGTGCCGAGCCATTCCGTTTCCGACATACTCGCCGCCGACAGCGCGACCGACTGGTTCTACCGCACGCGCCCCGATGGAGACGCCGAATGAGCGCCGAGATCGAGATCGAGGATGCCGCGGCGCTGCTCAAGGCGATCGGCCACGCGACCCGGCTCACGCTGCTCGACGCGCTCGTCGATGGTGAGCGCGCGGTGGGCGACATCGAAAGCGTGACCGGCATCGGCCAGCCTGGCCTGTCGCAGCAGCTTGGCGTTTTGCGCAAGGCCGGACTGGTGCGGACGCGGCGCGAGGCGAAGCAGATTTTCTACCGGATCGACACCGATCGAATTGCGCAAATGGGCGCGCTGATCGACCGGCTCGGCGGGGCCGGCGAGGCAGATCCGGTCGCGACCCGGATGCGCGCAGGCGGCGGCGCAGCGATGTTCGCGCGCGTCGACCGATGAAAGCGTTCCGCCCGGCATGACCCTGATCGACCACATCCTCTACGCGCTATGCTGGCTGAGCTTCGGGATGGTGCACAGCCTGTTGTCCGGCGCGACCGTGCGCAGCGGGCTCGGGCGCCTCGTCGGGCGCTGGCACCGGCTGACGTTCAACGCCGTGGCGCTGGTCCACCTCGCGCTGATCCTGTGGGCCGGGCGATTGCTGGCCGGCGACGATACGGCGTTCGCATTGCCGGAATGGCTGTTCTGGATCATGAACGCGATGGTCGCCGGTGGCCTGTTGCTCGGCGCAGCGGCGTTGCGGAGCTACCGCGCCGGGCCGTTTCTCGGCTGGGCGCAGCTGCGCGGCGAAGGCGACGACGAAACCGAACTTGAAATCGGCGGACTGCACCGCTGGATGCGCCATCCGCTCTACACGGCCGGCTTTCTGCTGCTCTGGGGCCTGGCGCGATCGCAACTGGCGACCGCGACCGCGCTCTGGGCAAGCCTGTACTTCGTGATCGGCAGCCGGATCGAGGAACGCCGCCTGGTCGCGCGCTTCGGCGCAGCCTATCGGCGATACCGCGCGCAAACCCCGGCATTTTTCCCTCGGCCGGGGCGATAAACCGCTTTTGACAGGAAAAAAGGACCACGGCATGGGCGAAACTCCATCGAGCAGCGACTGGGCGGGCGAGCGCGGCGAGAAATGGCGCGATCAGCTCGACGGTCTCGAAGCAATGCTGGAACCGGTCAATGCGCCATTGATCGCAGCGCTGCGCCCCGAAGGCGCCATGCGCATCGCCGATATCGCCTGCGGCGGCGGCGCCACGACGCGCGCAATCGCAGAGCATTGCGGCACCGGGGCGCAGGTTTTCGGCTTCGACATCTCACCCGCGCTGGTCGAGGCCGCGCGCGAGCGATCGGCGGACATGGATCGCCCGCCGCTGTTCGACGTTGCCGATTCGTCGGCCTTGCAGGTCGAACGCCCCTTCGACCGCGTGGTATCGCGTTTCGGCACGATGTTCTTTGCCGATCCGCCGGCGGCGTTCCGCAACATCGCGGCACTGGTCGCGCCGCAGGGGCGGTTCTCCTTCGCTGTCTGGGGACCGCCACAGGATAATGCGTGGATGGCGACCGTCCGCGAGGCCGTCACGCGCTTCGTAGAGGTGCCCGCGCCCGAACCCGATGCGCCCGGCCCGTTCCGCTATGCCGATCCGACCCCGCTCATCGCGATGCTGCGCGAGGCCGGGCTGCACGATGTGACAGTCGAGGACTGGCGGAACGAAATCGCGCTCGGCGGCGGCCTGCCCGCTGCCAAGGCCGCCGATTTTGCGCTGGCGTCGATGTCGGTCGGCCAGTTGATCGAAGAAGCCGACGAGGCCGCTGCCGCAAAGGCGCGCGAGGCACTTGTCGAACGCTTTGCCGCCGCGGAAACGACGGGCGGCGTCACCCTGCCCGCGCGCGTCCATATCATCAGCGGAACCGCCTGACGCTCAATCGTCCTTGGGCGGCTCGAAATAATCGAGCGGTATCTTCAGGAAGGATCGGCCGCACGCTTCCGGTTCGGGCAGGCGTCCGCCGCGGATATTGACCTGCAGCGCCGCCAGCATCTGTTCGGGAAGCGGCAGCGTGGCATCGCGCTTTTCGCGCAAAGCGACATAGTCCTCCTCGCTCACGCCGTCATGGACATGCTTGTTGCTTTCGCGGTGTTCGGCAACCGTCGCGGCGCACGCGACATCGCGGCCATCGGGGCAATAGTCGTGCCCGACGAACAACATCGTTTCGCGCGGAAGATCGAGGATCGTGCGGATCGTGCGGTAGAGTTCGTGCGCATCTCCGCCGGGGAAATCGGCGCGCGAGGTACCGGCGTCGGGCATCATCAGCGTATCGTGAACAAATGCCTGCTCGTCGGTGACGTAACTGATCGAGGCGAGCGTGTGCCCTGGCGAAAACAGCACACGGATTTCGGTCTCGCCGAGCATGAAGCTTTCGCCGTCGGTGAACAGCCGATCCCACTGCGCGCCATCGGTCGGCTGGTCGGGAAGGCAGTAAATGTCCTTCCACAGCTTTTGCACCTCGCGCACCTTTTCCCCGATCGCGCGCGGCGCCCCAAGCTTTTCGCCCAGATAACAGGCGGCGGAAAAATGGTCAGCATGCGGGTGGGTATCCAATATCCACGCGACATCGAGCGCTTCATCGGCGACGCACCGCAACAGGCTGTCGGCATTTTCGGTCGATGTTCGTGCCGAGCGGCGGTCGAAGTCCAGCACCGGATCGATGATCGCAGCCTTTCGCGTCGCCTTGTCGACAAGAATATATTGCAGGCTGCCGGTCAGCTGGTCGTATTGCCACCAGACCGTCGTGCGGGCGAAGTCGTGCTTGTGCATGGAAGGGCTCCTCTCGCTGCCAATCACCTACGCAATGATTGAAATTGTATAATGTTCAATCACGGTGTCCGCCGCGCATGCCGGCTATCCTTTTGACTGCGATCAATGTCCGGAGTGCGCTCCGCTGCCATCAGGCAGGCGAGAGGAGTGCGGCATGGCCGAAAGCAAAGGCCCGGATGACAAGGTGATTCGACTGTCCGCGCGGACATCGGCGATCCGGCGTTCGGACGTGGCGCCGATCGCCGAGCGGCACCTGCGCGTGCTTGCGATATGCGACCTGCTGGAAGGCCATGCCGATGAACTTCCGGCGCGCCGCGCAGAGGCGGCGTTGATCGGCCATTGCGCCGAGCTGAAGGAGCTTTGCTGGCCCGACCAACCGGCCGAGGTCGAACGTCTCGACAGCTTGTTTCGGCGCCACGCCGAAGACGCGCAGACCGCGTTCTGGATCGCAACGCTGCGCGGATTCCGCATTGCCGATGCCTCGAACGCCCAGGAGCTGGTTGAAGCGCTTGAAACCCAAGGTGACCGGCGGCGTATCACCGGCGATGTTCTGGGCTATGCGCTGCGCTGCCTGTTCGAGGGGTGCCGGCGCACGGTGCAATTCGAACGCCTGCTATGCCTGTCGATCGGCAAGGCCCGGATGACGCAGGGCGCGCGCTCGCTTCTTGGCGGCGAACCGGCGTCGGCGCGGGGTTAGGCGGCCTCGGCGCGCGCCTGCAGCGCATCCCGGTCGCAAATCGTCACAGCCCTTCCGCCAGGCAAGGCAATCACGCCCGCCACCTTCAGCCGCGTCATCTGCCGACTGACCGTTTCGATGGTCAGTCCCAGCACGTCGGCGATCTGACCGCGCGTCAGCGGCAGGTCGAAGGTCAGCGGCCCGTCGGGCACGGCGCGGCACGCGCTCGTCCCCGCGCGCTCTGCCATGTCGAGCAGAAAGCCGGCGACCTTTTCCTGCGCCGAACTGCGCGCGAGCGACAGCATCCGCCCGCGCGCCGTATTGAGCGCCTGCAACGTCCGCTGAAGCAACAAGCGCTCCATGGCATGGTGATCGTCGAGCGCACGTTCGAACGGAGCGCGCGGGAACAGGCAAACCTCGGCCTCGGTCAGCGCGGTCACGGTGAATTCGGCCTTTTCGACATAGGGCTGGCCGACGAAATCGCCGGGATAGACCAGTCCGACAATCTGTTCGCGCCCGTCGGCGGATGCGGCGACCAGCTTCAACACGCCCGAGATCAGATTGCCGCATACGACGCTGTCGTCGCCGGCCCAGAGCAGGGTTTCGCCACGTTCCATTTCGCGCCGGTGGCCGATCGCATTCAGCTGGGCGAGTTCGTCATCGCTTAGCGTACTGCACAGCGCACGGTCGCGCACGGCGCAATGGGCACAGGGTTCGGCCAGCTCCATGCCCACATTATAGAAAAGGGGTCGGCAATTGCCGACCCCCATTTTCGGTTATTCGGCCATGCCGACTTCCTCGTCATCATCGACCGGCAGATGGAACTCGTGCCAGATGCCGTTGAGGATGCCGAAACCGACGGCGAGGCCGAGGCCCAGCACCCAGGTGAAATACCACATCGCTTGGCTCCTCAGTAGAAATCGGGGTTGGTGTTGACTTCCTGCGTGGTCACACGACCGAACATCACCTTGTATGCCCAGGCGGTGTACAGCAGCACGATCGGCAGGAAGACGACGGTGACGACCAGCATGATCCCCAACGTCGTTTCGCTCGACGAGGCGTTCCAGACCGTCAGGCTGGAATGGATGTCGATGCTCGACGGCAGGATATAGGGAAACATCGACAGCCCCACGGTGGAGATGATGCCCAGCGCGCCGATCGACGACCCGCCAAAGGCCATCAGTTCACGACCGGCGCGGATGCCTGCGAGCGCCAGCGCGGTTCCGGCGAAACCGAGGACGGGCGCGAGGATCATCCAGGGATGGAGACCGTAATTGGTCATCCAGCCGCCGGCGACCTGTTCGGTCGTGGTGCGCAGCGGGTTCGACGGACCGAACGCGTCCGCAGCCCCGACCATGCGATAGCCGATATCGCCGAACGCGATCCACAGGCCGCCGATCGCGAAGAGGACGAGCCCGGCGAACGCGGCGAACGTTCCGAAACGGCGGGCACGGTCGTGGACGGCGCCGTGTTCGACCTTGATCGCAAGCCAGGCCGCACCGTGGACGACCAGCATGGCGACCGACAACAGGCCGCACAGCAGCGTGAAGGGCGTGAACAGGCCGATCAGCCCACCCTCGTACCAGGACCGCAAGTCGCTATCGATGCGGAACGGCGCGCCTTGCAACACATTGCCGACCGCAACGCCAAAGACCAGCGCGGGGACGAGACCGCCGACAAACAACGCCCAGTCCCACCGGCTGCGCCACGCGGGATCGGGCTTTTTCGACCGGTATTTGAACCCCACCGGCCGCAGGATCAACGCCGCCAGCACGAGGAACATCGCCAGGTAGAAGCCCGAAAAGCTGACCGCATAAACGAACGGCCATGCCGCGAAGATGGCGCCGCCGCCGAGGATGAACCAGACCTGGTTCCCTTCCCAGGTCGGACCGACCGAGTTGATGACCATCCGGCGCTCCGCATCAGTGCGGGCGACGAATGGCAACAGCGCCGTCACGCCAAGATCGAAGCCGTCGGTGAGCGCAAACCCGATCAGCAGCACCCCGAGCAGCACCCACCAGATCAGGCGCAATATCTCATAATCGAACATCGTTGCTCCTCCCGATCAGGCGGTTACCGGCACGGCGGGAATATCACCGTGCGAAGGTTGCGGGTCTTCGGAATGCTCGTACGGTCCGTGGCGGATCGTCGCGAGGATCAGCCTCACCTCGATCACCGCAAGCGTGCCGTAGAGCAGCGTGAAGCCGATCAGCGTGGTCCACAGCTCCGCGCGGCTGAGCGTAGAGGTCGCCAGGAATGTCGGCAGCACGCCGTCGATCGCCCAGGGCTGACGGCCAAGTTCGGCGACCAGCCACCCGAGTTCGATCGCGATCCATGGTAACGGAATAGCGAACACCGCGAGGCGCAGGAACCACTTCGCGTCCATATGCTTGCGCAGCGAGCACAACAGGAACGCGGTCGCGAACAGCGCGATCATCAGGAAACCGATGGCTGCCATCACGCGGAAGCTCCAGAACATCACCGGCACGTTGGGCACCGTGTCCCACGCCGCCCGGCGCACCTGCTCGGGCGTTGCGGTCGACGGGTCTTCGACATAGCGCTTCAGGAGCATGGCATAGCCGAGATCACGTCCGTGGCGGGCAAACACTTCGCGCGCCGCCATGTTCTGCGGATCCTTCTTCAGCACCTGCACCGCGCGATAGGCCGACTGGCCGGATACGATCCGCTCCTGCGCCTTCAGCACGAGTTCGGACATGCCCGATACCGCTCCGTCGAGGCTGCGCGTAGCGATCAGCCCCAGCACCCAGGGTATCTTCACCTCGTACCGCGTTTCATGCGTCTTGAGATCGGGAACACCGAAAACGGTCAGCCCCGCCGGGCTGGGTGCCGTGTGCCAGGCAGCCTCGATCGCGGCGAGCTTCATCTTCTGGTTGTCGGTGAGCGCGTAGCCGCTCTCGTCCCCCAGAACGACGACCGACAGCGAGGACGCAAGGCCGAAGGCCGCAGCGACGGTCATCGACCGCTTGGCGACATTCACCCATTTCCCGCGCAGCAGGTAATAGGCCGAGATGCCGAGCACGACCACCGATGCGCAGACATAGCCCGCGCTTACCGTGTGAACGAACTTCGCCTGCGCGACCGGATTGAACAGCACCGCGCCGAAATCGGTGACCTCCATCCGCATCGTGTCGGGATTGAAGGTCGCGCCGACCGGATGCTGCATCCAGCCATTGGCGATCAGGATCCACAGCGCCGAAAGGTTGGTCCCCAGCGCGACGAGGAAGGTCACACCCAGATGCGCGAGCTTCGACAGCCGATCCCATCCGAAGAACATGATCCCGACGAACGTGGCCTCCAGGAAGAAGGCCATCAGTCCTTCGATCGCCAGCGGAGCGCCGAAGATGTCGCCGACATAGTGCGAGAAATAGGACCAGTTGGTACCGAACTGGAATTCCATGGTCAGGCCGGTCGCGACGCCCAGTACGAAATTGATCGCGAAGATGCGGCCCCAGAACCGGGTGATCGTTCGCCAGATCGGCCGGTTGGTCATGACGTACACGCTCTCCATGATGACGAGCATGAACGACAGGCCGAGCGTGAGCGGCACGAACAGGAAATGGTAGAGCGCCGTCGCAGCGAACTGGAGTCGCGACAGGTCGATTACCCCCGGATCCATCATGTTTCTCCCGATTTTGGGCAAGTATGATTCGCCCGATACTGTTCCGCAGCTAGGCCCTCGGCGCAGACAGAACATTGACCGCGGTCAAAGACCTTTTGTCCGTGGTGCGCGACGAGCAAGGCCATGACGGCGACAACAGGCGACAAGGCGGCACAACGCGACCGCGCACGATGGCTGCGCGCGGCGGTCGGTCGCGACCCGCGGGTGCGGCTGTCAGTCGCGCTGCTCATCGCCGATGCGGTCGCGGCGACCGGGTTCGCCGGCGGAATCGCAGCGGCGGTTGTGGCTGTGCCCAAGGGCATGGCGGCAGTGCTTCCCTGGGCGGTGCTTGCCATGGCGTCGGGAGCGCTGCGGGGTCTGGCCGCGATGCTCGCCGCGCGAACGGGCGCGGCGGGCGCCGAAACCGTCAAGCTGACGCTGCGCACGCGCGTCGTCGATGCGCTTCTTGCCCGCGCCCCCGGATCGAACACGACCATCGGCACGCTGCTTTCGACGGCGGTCGATGAAGTCGACGCGCTCGACGGCTATGCCGCACGCTTCCTGCCGGCGCGCAAGGCCGCTGCACTCGCGCCGATGCTCGTGCTGGCAGCAGTCGCCGTCGCCAGCCCGATTTCGGCGGCCATCCTCGTCGCGACGCTGCTACCCTTCATCATTGCCATGGCGCTGGCAGGCGGCGCGGCGGCGAACGAATCGCGTCGCCAGTTCGTCGCGCTCTCGCGGCTTTCGGGGCGTTTTGCCGACCGTATCCGCGCGCTGCCCGTCGTGCTCGCCTTTCGTGCGACGGAACGCGAGGCGGAAGCACTGGGACGCGCGGCCGATGAATTGGCGCGCCGGACAATGCGCGTGCTGCGCGTCGCCTTCCTGTCGTCGGCCGCGCTCGAATTCTTCGCCGCGCTGTCGGTGGCGATGGTCGCGGTATATTGCGGCTTCAACCTGCTCGGTCAGCTTCCCTTTTCAGTGCCCGAACAGCTCGATCTGGGGCGCGCCTTTTTCGTGCTGGCGCTGGCGCCCGAATTCTACGCGCCGATGCGGCGGCTCGCCGCGGCCTATCACGACAAGCAGGCGGCCGAGACGGCGTCCGATCGGCTGCGCACGCTCCCCGAACCCATATCCGCGCCGGCAACGCCGATGCCCGTCGGGCTTCCGGCGCTGCGCTTCGACCGGGTGACGATCCGCTATCCCGACACCGGAAGGCCAGCCGTCAACGGCCTGTCCTTTCAGGTCGGCGCAGGCGAGACGGTCGCATTGCTCGGTCCGTCGGGAAGCGGGAAATCCAGCCTGCTTCACCTGCTGCTGGGGCTGGCGCCGCTGACCTCCGGCCGGGTCGAGATCGACGGTGCCGCCCTGCCCGCCGGCGCCAGCATCGCGTCGCTGGCAAGCTGGGCGGGACAGCAGCCATTGGTGATCCCGGGCACGATCCGCGACAACCTGCTGCTGGCGAACGCGGACGCGAGCGAAAGCGAGCTTGCACGGGCAGTCCATGAGGCTGGTCTCGCGCCCATGCTCGCCCGTCGCACCGACGGCATCGACACCCGTCTCGACACCAGGGGCGGCGGAATTTCGGGCGGCGAACGCAGGCGCATCGCACTCGCCCGCGCGTTGCTGAAACCAGCGCCGCTGCTGCTGCTCGACGAGCCCACCGCCCATCTCGACGCCGCCGCCGAAGAGTCGCTGATCGCGACCATCGCGTCGGCGCGCGCCGGTCGCACCACGCTGATCGCGACGCACAGCGAGCGATTGGCGGCGATCGCCGACCGCGTCGTCCGCCTTGGAGAACCGGCATGACCTTCCGCGAGTTGCTGGCGCGAGAACGACGGGCACAGCGCGGGCTTTTGGTCCGCGCCGCGATCCTCGCCGCGCTGACCGCCGCATCGTCGGTCGTGCTTCTCGGGCTGTCGGGCTGGTTCATCACCGCGGCTGCATTTGCGGGCGCAGCCGGCACGACCGCCGCGCTTGCCTTCAACTATATGCTGCCCGCCGCCGGTATCCGGCTGCTGGCGATCACGCGCACCGCGGCGCGCTATGGCGAACGCCTTGCCGGCCATGAAGCCGCCTTCCGCGCGCTCGCCCGCCTGCGGCCGCAACTGTTTCGTGCGCTCGCCGGCGCTCCTGCCGAAAAATCGCTGGCGCTCGGGACCGGCGAGGCCAATGCCCGACTGATCGGCGATGTCGACGCGGTCGAAAATCATTTCGTGCGCATGTCCTCTCCCTGGGGCGTGGCCGCAGCCCTGGCTTCGGGATTGGCGCTGATCGTGCTCGGCGGAATAATGGCTGCGCTGGCGACGCTGGCCTGTCTGGGCGTGATGCTGGCGCTTGCCGACCGTATCGCGCGGCGTTTCGCGGAACGCGGTCGCGCCGTGCAGCGCGCGGGCGGCGAACTGCGCGAGACACTTGCCACGCTCGCCGGTGCCGCGCCCGAATTGCGGTGTTTCGGCCTCGAAGATTATGCCGCCGATCGCATCGCGACATCGAGCCGCAGGCTCGCCAGCGCCCAGCGCCGTCAGGCGGAAGTCGCGGGGTGGTTCGAGTTGCTCCATGCTGCAACGGTCGCCATCGCCGCCGGCACGGCACTGCTCCTCAGCCTTGCGGCCGGCGCACCGCTCGCAGCGCTCGCCGCACTAGCCGCAGCGATGACGATCGACGCTGCCGGCCCAGCGCTTCGCGCGCTGCTCGAACGCGGTCGTTTGCAGGAGGCGGAGGCGCGTCTGGAAGCGCTGGTCGAAGCAGCGGTCCCGCCGCGAACCTGCTCCCCCCTGCCCGCCGATTATTCGATTACGATCGCGCGTCCTGTTTCGTGCCGGATCACGCAAGGCGAGCATATGGCGCTGAACGGCGTTTCGGGGGTGGGCAAGACGACGCTGATCGAAGCGTTTATCGGCCTGCGACCGGTCGCGCGGGGCGCCGTCACGCTGGGCGGGATCGACCTTTCCGAGCTACCCGTCGATGCGGCCCGCTCCTGCTTTGCCTGGATGCCGCAGGATGCGGCGCTCATCGCCGGATCGGTGCGCGAGAACCTGTTGCTTGCAAATCCGGGCGCCGACGAGGTGGCGATGTGGCAGGCGCTGGCGGATGCCGCGCTGGAAGATCGGGTTCGCGCGCTCGATAACGGTCTCGATAGCTGGATCGGCGAGAATGGCGTGCGGCTGTCGGGCGGCGAACGGCGACGGCTGGCACTGGCGCGGGCCTATGTCGCGACCGCGCCCTGGCTGTTGCTCGACGAACCGAGCGAGGGACTTGATGCGGTTACCGAGGCAGTGGTCGCAGCGCGGCTGGCCGACCGGCTCGACCGTACCGGACAGGGCGTGATCCTCGTCAGCCACCGCCCCGCAATGGCCGCGATATGCAATCGCTCGATCATGCTTGAGAGCGCAGATACGGTGGCCGCGCGCGACGCGGCCTGATCACACCGCGCTGCTGAACCGGATCGCGCTGTCCGCGCGGTACGCGTCGAGCGTCGCGGCGATGGCCCTGGCATAAGGCACTGCGGCACGCCGCAGCCGAAGAACATCGCCCTGCCATTCGATCAGACCGTGGTCGGCAAAGGGCCGCAACCGATCGCGGATCGCGGAAAGATCGCCAAGCGCTGTCAGTTCGGCGCTCCCGTGGCAGAGCAGCGCCTCGATCGCGGCGCCGCGCACCCGGTCCTGCCGCGTCCGGCCAACGCCCCGCGCAGTGGCGAAGCGCCCCGCCGCGACCGCGATCTGATAGCGTCCGGCGTTCTTTTCATTCTGTAGCAGATGTGCGGGAAACTCGCTGATCGCGCTTGCGCCCAGGCCGATAAGGACGCGCGCCTGATCCTCGGTAAAACCCTGGAAATTGCGGCGAAGCGAGCCATCCGCCGCGGCCAGAGCAAGCGCGTCACCAGGCTTTGCGAAATGGTCGAAACCGATCGCGGAATAGCCCGCGCCGGTCAGGAAATCATGCGCCAGCGCCGCCTGCGCGAAACGCCGTTCGGCGCCCGGCAAAGCGTTCGCATCGATCCGGCGCTGGCGCGGGATCATGTGCGGGACATGCGCATAGCCGAACACGGCCAGCCGGTCGGGCGCCATCGCAAGGCTCGCCTCCATCGTGCGCATAGGGACATCGCTGTCCTGTCCCGGCAGCCCATACATCAGGTCGAAATTGATCGAATCGAGCCCCGCCGCACGCAACATCTCCATCGTCCTGCGGATGTCCTCCTCCGGCTGGACCCGGCCGATCGCGGCCTGGATCGCCGGATCGAGCGTCTGGACGCCAAGGCTGGCGCGCGTAACACCCGCCTGCGCCATCGCGTCGGCCCATGCGGGAGAAAATCCGCGCGGATCGAGTTCGACCGAAAGGATCGCGTCGTCGCAGGCAAAGGCGCTGCGCAACCGGTCGGTCAGGCGCAGGAAAGCCGCGGGCTCGATCGCATTGGGACTACCACCGCCGAACGCGATCCGTCCGACACGGCCGCGCCCGGACAAACGGTCCGCGACGAGTTGGATCTCGCGCTCGAGCCGTTCGAGATAGTTCGTCAATCGCTGGGGGCGGTTCGCGGCCCCGGTGTTGCATCCGCAATACCAGCAGATCGACTGGCAATAGGGAATATGCAGGTAAAGCGACAGCGCGTCGCCTTCGCCAACCGTGTCGAGCGCGTCCGCCAGGTCGGCCGGCCCCACCGTATCGACGAACTCGGCAGCGGTGGGATAGCTGGTATAGCGCGGAACGGGCCGGGCGAGCAGATCGGGATAATAGGTCCACATGACGCCGCATTGGCCGCTTGTGCGGCATGCTTCATTGATCGCCGTCAAAACGCCGCCGAACATCGATTTCCGGGTAAGAACTTGGGTGGCGCCCGCGCGGACGCGGGGGCCACCCTCGGACGTTGTGCGCCCGGCACGCGATCCGGGTATCCGCTGCTGAGCAAGACCGATGCCAGGTGCGAATCTGCGTCGTTTACACCGCCCGCCGTCCCGCTTCGACACGAATTTCTGTCACGCGAGTGCCGTTTCGGAACACCACCAGCCCGGCTGCGCCGCGCGAACGTTCGCGGCCGCGCGGTGACACTCGTCGGCCCTTGCGAACAGCGCGAAACAGGTCGCGCCCGATCCCGACATGCGCACCAGCCGCGCGCCCTGCTGCCGATCGAGCAGCTTGATAACGTCGCCGATCACGGATTGCAGCGCGATCGCCGGCGGTTGAAGATCGTTGCGAGACGCCATCGCGCTCTGGATCGCCCGTCCGGGCGCAAGGCCGTCGCTCGCCTCGCCCGACCAGCGCGCAAAGACAGCCGGCGTCGATACCGCCACCCCCGGATTGACGAGCAGCGCCGGAATCCCTGCGACATCGTCCACCGCCTCCAGCTTCTCGCCGCGCCCGCGACCGATCGCGGTGCGACCGAACAGACAGGCGGGCACGTCGGAACCAAGTGTTTCGGCGCACCGCATCAGCTCGGGATGGTCGGTCGCAATACCGAACTGCCGCGCCATCGCGCGCAGCGTCGCCGCCGCGTCCGCCGATCCTCCACCGATGCCCGATGCGACCGGCAGATGCTTGGCCAGCGTGATCGCGACCTTGTCGTCGATGCCGAACCGTT
This sequence comes from Stakelama marina, assembly GCF_018122655.1. Classification (GTDB taxonomy): domain Bacteria; phylum Pseudomonadota; class Alphaproteobacteria; order Sphingomonadales; family Sphingomonadaceae; genus Sphingomonas; species Sphingomonas marina. Next base: position 396,916 of record NZ_JAGRQC010000001.1, on the reverse strand, counting down.
CGCGGAACAAGTCGCGCGCGCGGCACACCAGATTGTCGCCTTCCAGCCCCGTCAGCGCCTCGGCATAGGGGCCGGTAATCGCCAGGCGGTCCTCTTCCGCCACATCGACGCTGATCTTGTCGCCGAATTCGACGAACGCGAACAGCGTTTCGAGTTCGTGATACCCGTCCTCGCGCTTGCCGCGGATGTGCAGCGCAAGGTTCAGTTTCGCGCGCGCCGGCTCTATCATCATCGCCCGGTCAGTCCACGCCTTGCTTCAGCCCCGAAGCCAGTTTGGCGTCGATCCGCTGCGCCTCTTCCCCATCGGCATTGACCGCCGCCGCGCGCCAGGCATAGCGCGCCTCGTAATGCCGCCCCGCGCGCCAATAGGCGTCTCCCAGATGTTCGTTGACGGTCACGTCACCCGGCCGCGACTTGGCGGCCTTTTCGAGCAGCGGGACCGCCTTCGCGATCTTCCCGCGCTTGTAATAGGCCCAGCCGAGTGAGTCGGTGATCGACGGATCGTCGGGCCGCAAGCGCAATGCCTGTTCGATCAGCTTCTGCGCCTCGACCAGATTTTCGCCGCGCTCTATCTGCGCATAGCCAAGATAGTTGAGCACGATCGGCTGCTGGGGCGCGAGCTGCTGGGCCTTGCGCAGTACCGGCAGCGCCTCGTTCCACTTGCCCGCCTGTTCGAGCGCGCCGCCGCGTTGCAGGTATAGCGGCCACCCCGCCCGCTCACCGGCCATGTCGATCGCGCGCGCATAGATTTTCGCAGCATCGCCATATTGCCCGACCGAAACGAGAAGGTCGCCATAATCGCGCACCTCGTCGAGATTTGCGCCCGGCGCATCGGCGATGCGACGCGCTTCTTCAAGCGCGAGCTGCTGCTCTCCAGCGCGCGTCAGCATCGTCACGCTTTCATTGCGCGCAGCCCGGGCGAATGGGCTGTCGGCGTCGATCTGCGCGAGCACGCGGTGCGCCTCCATATCGGCGCCGTCGCGCGACAATGCATCGGCGAGCAACAGTCGCGTGCGGTCGTCGCCGGGTTCGAGCAGCAACGAGGAACGACCGAGCAGAACCTGGAGCGGAAGCACGCGTTCGCTCGTCAGGCTGGCCATCAGGTCGGCGTAGAGCAAGGCAATGCCGAACGCGGCATTGGGCTTCACCTTGCGCCGGAGCAGCGCCTCCGGATCGAGGTCCGGCAGGTCGGTACCGCGCAGCACGTTCAGCGCCTCGTCGCGCTTGCCCTTCGCGCGAAGCAGTTGCGCCGCGCCGATCCGAATACCGATATCGCTGCCGTCGGGCGAAAGATCGGCCTGCAGCGCGGCAAGCCCGGCATCGGTGCGCCCCTTTGCAATCAGCAGCAACGCACGCTGCCCGCGCGCATAATGCGCACCGATGGCACTGTCGTTCGCCGCGTCGAGCAACGCGATCGGATCGCCCCGCCGGCTGCCATACGCAACCCACGCATTCAGCGAGGGCTGCAGGAATTCGAGCGGCCCGTCGGCAAGCCCGTCGATCGCAGCGTGTGCGCGCTTCCAGTCGTGGCGCTCGACCGCGTCGGCCAGCGTGAAGAGATAGCTGTCGGGCGAGGCGACCTGATTGCGGTCGAGCACCGCCCCGGCCTGGCGGACAAGGTCGAGGTCGCCCGCCGTCATCGCTTCGCGATAGGCGCGGATGGCGACCACGACATTGTCGGGCGCCGCCTTCAGCGCATCGGCATATCCCGAAACCGCCACCGGCACGTCGCCATCGGCATCGGCTGCGCGCGCCTTCACATAGGCGGCAAGGTCGCCGGTGCTCGCGCTGGCCGGCGCCACCGGGGCCAATGCGCCCAGCGCGACCGCGCCGAGCAGGATACGCCTACATGTTCGGATAATTGGGGCCTCCACCGCCTTCGGGCACGACCCAGTTGATGTTCTGGGTCGGGTCCTTGATGTCGCATGTCTTGCAGTGGACGCAGTTCTGCGCGTTGATGACGAATTTGGGCTCGCCCTCATCCTCGCCCACGACCTCGTAAACGCCCGCCGGGCAATAACGCTGCGCCGGTTCGTCGTACATCGGCAGATTATAGTCGATGGGAACGTTCGGGTCCTTTAGCGTCAAGTGGCAGGGCTGATCCTCTTCATGGTTGGTGTTCGAGAGGAACACCGAGGACAGCCGGTCGAAGGTCAGCTCGCCATCGGGCTTGGGATAGTCGATGGGCGTCGCCTGATCCTTGCGCCACAGGCTTTCATGATCGGGCTTGTGCCCCATCGTATAGGGCATGCGAATGCCCCAATGCTCCAGCCACATATTGACGCCGGCAAGCCCGGTGCCGACCGTGTCGCCATATTTCTTGACGAGCGGCACGACGTTGCGAACCTTGCGCAGCTCCTCATACACCCAGCTATTCTCATAGGCGGTGGTATAGGCGGTCAGCTCGTCGGCCGACCGCTCGGCCTGGATCGCCTCGAACGCGGCCTCGGCGGCCATCATCCCGCTCTTCATCGCGGTGTGCGTACCCTTGATCCGCGGTACGTTCAGGAAGCCCGCCGAACAGCCGATCAGCGCGCCGCCGGGGAAGGTCAGCTTCGGCACCGACTGCCAGCCGCCATCGTTGATCGCACGCGCGCCGTAAGACACGCGCTTGCCGCCCTTCAGGATATCGGCGATCGCCGGATGCGTCTTCCAGCGCTGCATTTCCTGAAATGGCGACAGATACGGATTCGAATAGTTGAGCCAGGTGACGAAGCCGAGCGCGACCTGCCCGTCCTTCTGATGATACAGGAACCCGCCGCCATTCGATCCGCGCGTCTCGCTCAGCGGCCAGCCCTGGGTGTGGATCACGCGCCCCGGCACATGCTTGGCCGGATCGATGTCCCACAATTCCTTGATACCCAGTCCGAAAACCTGCGGTTCGCAATCTGCGCGCAGATCGAAGATGCGCATCAGTTCCTTCGACAGGCCACCGCGCACGCCCTCGGCGAAAAAGGTGTATTTCGCGTGGAGTTCGAGGCCGGGCTGATAATCGGGCTTGTGGCTGCCGTCCTTCGCGACGCCCATGTCGCCCGTCGCGACGCCCTTTACCGATCCGTCGTCGTTGAACAGCACTTCGGCCGCGGCGAAACCCGGGAAGATTTCGACGCCCAGCCCCTCGGCCTGTTCGGCGAGCCAGCGGCACATATTGCCAAGGCTGCCGGTGTAGGTGCCACGATTGTGCATGAAGGGGGGGAGCATGAAGTGCGGCATTTCGGACTTGCCGGTCTTGGTCAGCGTCCAGTGATGGTTCTCGGTCACCGGCGTCGCCGCCATCGGGCAGCCCTGCTCGCGCCAGTCGGGCAGCAGTTCGTCGAGCGCACGCGGATCGATGACCGCGCCCGACAGGATATGCGCGCCGACTTCGGACCCTTTTTCCAGGATGCAGACCGAAAGATCGCCACCCTTTTCGTTCGCCATCTGCTTGAGGCGGATCGCCGCCGACAGCCCGGCAGGCCCAGCGCCGACGATCACGACGTCATAGGGCATGGACTCGCGTTCACTCATCTCCGTCTCCTCCGTGCCTTCGCGCGCGCTTTCCGCCGCGCATCCGCAACCTTTTGTCCGAATGTCGATGCAAGTAGATTGACTGCCGCGTCAACCCGGGATTGAGTGGGGATATGGGGGCAGACCAACACACCGACTGGCAGGCCGAAGCCGCAAGCGCGCTCGAATGGTGGCGCGATGCTGGCGTCGACGTACTTGTCGAGGATGAACCGCGCGACTGGCTCGCACGGCGCCCGACCCCCGATGCCGTAGCGGCAACGCCGGTCGCCGAACCCGCGGCGCTACCCGATACGCTCGACGCATTCGTCGCCTGGCGCACCGGCGAGGACGCCCCCGAAGCGGCATGGAACGCTTCGATCCTGTCGCCGCAGGGAAATCCGCAGGCCGATCTGATGGTGATCGTCGACATGCCCGAAACGGGCGATGCCGATGCCGGCACGCTCGTCAGCGGACCTGCGGGGCGGTTGCTCGACCGGATGCTCGCGGCGATCGGCCTCGACCGCGACCATATCTACCTTTCTTCGCTCGCGCTCGCCCGCCCGCTGACGGGAACGCTGCCCCCCGGCGCGGAGGACCCGCTGGCAGAATTAACGCGCCATCACATCGGCTTGGCGGCGCCGAAACGGGTGCTTTTGCTCGGCCAAACGGTGAACCGTGCCGTTCTCGGGCCGGACGGCGCTCGCCAGCGCGGGCGTTTACATGCGATTAACCACTTGGGGAGAGAATTCCCCACCGTCGCCAGCCTCCACCCGCGTTTCCTGCTGGAACGCCCGGCCGCCAAGGCGGAGAGCTGGAAGGACCTGCAACTGCTGACCGGGGGACGATAACAGTGCGTATCCATCTTCTCCTCGCCGCCGCGATAATCGCGATGCCGGCGGTCGCGCGCGCCGCTGACGAGAAGACGCCGCTTACATCGCAATCGCTTGCCGACGACGGCATTCCGCGCCAGCTCGACGATGCGCAGCGCGCCGGATATCGCGCGGTGTTCGATGCGATCCACCAGCAGCGCTGGGCCGATGCGCAATTGCAGCTGAATGCGATGAAGCCAGGCCCGCTACACGCGATCGCGCTGGCCGAGCTCTATACGGCGGCCAATTCGCCCAAGGTCCCGCTCCAGCCGCTGCTCGCGCTGCTGAACGAAGCGCCCGAACTGCCCGAGGCCGATCAGATCGGACGCCTCGCCCAGCTCCGCGGTGCCGAGAGCCTTCCCGACATCCCCGCCGAACAGCGCCTCGTCTGGCACAATGGCGCGCCGAACCGCGTCCGCCTGCGCATGAGCAAGAGCGACGCGACCGCCGCCGACCTCGCCGACAAGATCAAGCCCTTCATCCAGAATGACGACGGCGCGGGTGCCGAAGCACTGGTGCAGGGCGCGGTCGACAACCTCGACGATGAAGCACGCACCGAATGGTGGCAGCGTGTTTCGTGGATCTATTATCTTTCCGGTGACGACAGCGACGCACGCCGCGTCGCACGGCTCGCGCAGCAGGGCAGCGGCGACTGGGCCGCGCATGCCGACTGGGTCCAGGGTCTCGCGTCCTGGCGGCAGAATGACTGCCGCAGCGCCGAGGCGGCGTTCCAGTCGGTCGCGCAGCGCGCCACCAACACCGACCTTCGCGCTGCCGGTCTCTATTGGGCTTCGCGCGCCGACATGGCGTGCGGTCGTCCCGAACTGATTCAGGCGCGGCTCGAAAGCGCGTCGCAATATGGCGAAACCTTCTACGGCATGCTCGCGCGGCAAGCGCTGGGCATCGTGGACCAGCCGGCGCGCGACGGCGAACGCTTCGTCACACAGGACTGGAACGTCCTCAAGCGGCGCCCGAACGTCCGCGTCGCCGCCGCGCTCCACGAGATCGGCGAGGATGCGCTCGCCGACGAGGTGATCCGCCATCAGGCGAAGATCGGCGATGCCAACGAATATGCCGCGCTGACGCGACTGGCCGGACGGCTCGACCTGCCCGCGACCGAGCTCTGGCTCTCGCATTACAGCCCGGCCGGCGCGCGCCCGATCGAAACCGCGCGCTACCCGCTGCCCAACTGGACGCCCGATGGCGGCTGGCGCGTCGACAAGGCGCTTGTCTATGCCCATACGCTACAGGAATCGCGCTTCGACACCGATATCGTCAGCCCGGCCGGCGCCTATGGCCTTATGCAGATCATGCCGGCCGCGGCCAGCGATATCGGTCGCCAGCGCGGGCAGACGATCGACCGCGCCGCGCTCACCAAGCCCTCGGTCAATATCGAAGTGGGCCAGACTTATCTCGAACGTCTGCGCGACCTGCCGCAGACCGGCGGTTTGCTGCCCAAGGTAATCGCCGCCTACAATGCCGGTCCGTCGCCGGTCCAGGCATGGAACCTGTCCACGCGCGACAATGGCGATCCGCTGCTCTACATCGAGAGCATCCCATATTGGGAAACGCGCGGCTATGTGATGACGGTGCTGCGCAATTACTGGATGTACGAGAAAAAGGAGGGCAAGCCCTCCCCCAGCCGCGCCGCGCTTTCTCAAGGACTCTGGCCCAAATTTCCGGGCATGCCGGGCGCTGCCGGCGTTCGCATGACATCGCGGGGGGTTCGCACCGCCAGTGCCGATTGACGAATCGATCGCGTTTCGCCCGGTGCGGATCGCGCTACTTACCGTTTCCGACACGCGCACGCTGGAAGACGACCGGTCGGGCGACACGCTCGTCGAACGGATCGAAGGCGCGGGCCATGTCATTGCCGACCGCCGCATCGTGCGCGACGATGTCGATGCGATTGTCGGGGACCTGCATGTCTGGATCGACGATCCCGAGGTCGATTGTATCATCACCACCGGCGGAACGGGCGTCACCGGCCGCGATGTCACGCCAGAAGCCGTTGCGCGCGTACAAGACAAGGCAATCGAGGGGTTCGGCGAGCTGTTCCGCTGGCTCAGCTATGCCAAGATCGGCACCTCGACGATCCAATCGCGCGCCTGCGCCTGCGTTGCGCGCGGCACCTATATCTTCGCGCTGCCCGGATCGACCGGCGCGGTGAAAGACGGCTGGGATGGCATTCTGAGGGATCAGCTCGATATCCGCCACAAGCCCTGCAACTTCGTCGAGCTGATGCCGCGCCTCAGCGAACGCTGACCGCCCTCACCCGGCGCCGTCCCCGCCCGACCGTATCCAGACGCCGAGTTCGTGCCCGTGCGGGTCGCGAAAGTGGAATCGCCGTCCGCCGGGGAAGGAAAAGATCGGCAGGGTGATCGTGCCCCCGGCGCGGGTAACCTGTTCCAGCGCAGCCTCGATATCATCGACCTCTATCACCGGCAGCAGCTGCGCGGTCCATTGACCGGTATCTCCGTTGAGACCGAGATCGACATCGTCGGTCACCGTCGCAGCATAATCGGGGCCGAATTCGGCAAGGCTCCACCCGAAGGCGGTCTCGTAAAATTGCTTCAGCCCCGGCACATCGCGCACAGGCAGTTCGACATAGTTCAAACGCGCCATTTCCGCCTCCTCATGTTCTTGATCTGTTCTACACCGTCGCCTATAATCGCGCAATGGCGAAATCACTTCCCGGACGCGGCGCGACACAGAACAGGGAGAGCATGCGCTTTTCTTCGGTGGAGCGAGAGGTCGATGGCGACTGGCTCGACGCGCGCGATGAAATCGACGGCGCGCCGCCGAAGCTGAGGACCAGCGTCGCGGTCGAGCAGCCCAGGACGATCATCACCCGCAACCGGTCGCCGGACATCGGGTTCGACCGATCGATCAATCCGTATCGCGGCTGCGAACATGGCTGCATCTATTGCTTCGCGCGTCCGACCCATGCCTATCACGACCTGTCGCCCGGACTCGACTTCGAAACCAAGTTGTTCGCCAAGCCCGATGCCGCCGCGCTCTTGCGCAAGGAACTCGCGAAACCGGGCTATCAGGTGCGGCCGATCGCCTTTGGCACGAACACCGACCCCTATCAGCCGATCGAGCGCGAATGGCGCGTCACGCGCAGCTGTATCGAGGTGCTTGCGGAAACGAAGCATCCGCTGACCATCACGACCAAGTCCGACCGCGTGCTGCGCGACCTCGACATCATCGCGCCGATGGCGGCAGAGCGGCTCGCCGCGGTGATGGTCTCGGTCACCTCGCTCGACCCCGGGATCGCGCATACGATAGAGCCGCGCGCGCCGCATCCCGAACGCCGGTTGCTGGCGGTGCGCAAGCTTGCCGAAGCCGGCGTCCCGACCTTCGTTTCGGTATCGCCGATCATCCCCTGGGTGACCGATCACGAACTCGAACATATTCTGGAGCGCGCGAGCGAAGCCGGCGCGCGGGCGGCATTCTTCATTCCCGTTCGCCTGCCGCACGAGGTCGCTCCCCTGTTCCGCGACTGGCTCGACACGCATTTTCCCGACCGGGCCGCGAAGGTCATGACAACGATCCGGTCGCTGCGCGGCGACCGCGACAACGATCCCGATTACTTCAGCAGGATGCGCGGGCAAGGGCCATGGGCAGACCTGCTCCGCACGCGCTTTGCCAGGGCCTGTCGCAAATATGGCCTGAACGGCGACCGGGCCGAGCTGCGCCGTGATCTCTTTCGCCCACCGGCCGGTGCTCAGGGCGAGCTCTTCGCCTGAACCATTTGCCTTGTAACAAAATAACCGACTAGGAAGGCGCATCCCTTCCAAGGAGAGACCGACTTGCGCGCCTATCTGATCGCCCTTTGCGCCTTCCTGCTGCCGGTGGCGGCACATGCCGAGGACACCGTCCCCACCGGCAAGCTGCCCGACACCGCCGCGCCGACCGCCTATCGGCTCGACCTGACGGTGCTGCCGTCGCACGACCGGTTCAGCGGCCACGCGGAAATCGACGTGACGATCAAGAAGGCGACGCCGATGCTCTATATGCGCGGCCGCAGCCTGAACGTGACCAAAGCGACCGCCACGATTGCGGGAAAGACCTTTCCGGTCACGCTCAAGCAGATCACCCCGCTCGGCCTCGACCGGCTCGATTTCGGCCGCACGGTCAAACCCGGCAAGGTGACGCTCAAGTTCGATTATGACGCCGATTTCGCTACCGGCACGGCGGGGCTCTATCACCTGAAGGTCGGCGACCAATGGTATAGCTGGACGCAGTTCGAATCGATCGACGCGCGCGCCGCCTTTCCCTCGTTCGACGAACCCGGCTTCAAGACACCCTTTACCGTCAGCCTGACGACGAAGCCCGGCTTCACCGCGATCAGCAACGCACCGCAGACGGGCACGACCAAGGTCGGCGACCTCGTCCGCCACAAATTCGCGGCGACCAAGCCGCTGCCGACCTATCTGGTCGCCTTTGTCGTCGGGCCGTTCCTGACCGCCGACACCTCGGCCGCGCCCACGCAATATCGATCGGACGCGCTGCCGATCCGCATCGTCGCGACGCAGGCGAATAAGGGCAAGCTGGGGTTCGCCAAGCAAAATACGGGGCCGATCGTCGATCTGCTCGAGAAATATTTCGGCGAACGCTTCCCCTTTCCCAAGCTCGATCAGATCGGTTCGCCGATCATGCCGGGCGCGATGGAAAATGCCGGCGCGGATATTTACGGCGACGGCATTCTGCTCCTCGACAAGGATCCGACCACCAGCGCGAAGCAGGAATTCGGCATGGTCGTCGCGCATGAACTGTCGCACCAATGGTTCGGCGACCTCGTCACGCCCGCATGGTGGGACGATATCTGGCTCAATGAAAGCTTTGCCAACTGGATGGGCTACCGCATCGGCAACGAATGGCGGCCCGACCTCAACATCGGCACCAATGCGATCGAGGAAGCCTTCCGGGCAATGGACCTCGACGCGCTGAAGGCCGGCCGCCCGATCCACCAGAAGATCACGCGCGACGCGGACATCAACAGCGCGTTCGACGCCATCACCTATGGCAAGGGCGGGCAGGTCGTGAAGATGATCGCCGCCTATATGGGCGATGCCGAGTTCCAGAAGGGCGTGCGGCTGCACCTGAAACGCCATGCCTATGGCAATGCGACGACCGATCAGTTCTTCCAGTCGCTCGCCGATGCCGCGGGCGATCCGCGCGTGCTGGCCGCGATGCGCAGCTTCGTCGATCAGCAGGGCGTGCCGGTGGTGACGCTGCACCATGACGACGGCAAGCTGGTCGCGACGCAATCGCGCTATTCCTATCTCGGCACCGATCTGGCGCCCGAACAGTGGACCATTCCGCTGTGCATCCGCCGTGCCGATACGAAGAAATGCTCGCTGCTCGAAGGCAAGCCGATGGACATTGCCTTGCCGGGCACCGGCGCAATCATGCCCAATGCGGGTGGCAATGGATATTATCGCTTCCAGCTCGACCCCGCCGACTGGGACGCGCTCATCAAGGCGTCGCCCAGTCTCGTCCCCGGTGAGGGTCTCGCGCTCGACGACAGCCTCTGGGCATCGTTCATGGCAGGCAAGGCCGGGCCTGCTCGGCTGATCGCACTGACCCGCGCGGCGGCGCAGAACCCCGATTCGAACGTGGCGGTCGATAACGGCCATCGCTTCCGGTATCTCGCCAGCCACGGCATCATCCCCGACAATGCCATGCCCGCCTATCGCAAGCTGATCGGCGACACCTATCGCCCGCTGCTCGACCGGCTGGGATTCGATCCCGCGACCAATGGTCAAGCCGGCGACACGCCCGACGAACAGAAACTGCGCCGCGAGGTCGTTGGGCTGCTCGCGGGAGCCGCGCAAGACGATGCGGTCCGCACGACGATCAAGACCGCCACGAAGGCATATCTGGGCGGCGACGAAAAGGCGTTGGCACCGACCTATCTCGGCACCGGCCTTTCGCTGCTGGTTGCCGACAATGACCTCGCCTATGCCAAGTCGCTCGCCGACAAGGCGCTCGACAGCGAGGACGGACAGTTCCGCTCGGCCGCACTTGGCGCGGTCGCCGGATCGGGCAAGTCCGACATCGCCAAATGGCTGCTCGCCAGCCTCGACGATGCCCGCATCCGCCGCACCGAACGGCTGGCGCTGGTCGGCGATATCGCCGGCAATGCCGATACGCGGCAGCTCGCGCTCGATTACATGATCGGCAATTTCGACAAGATCGCCAAGGATGCGGGCATCTTCGCGGCGCTGCGCATTCCCGGCATGTTCAGCGGCAGTTGTTCGATCGAGCAGGCGAATGCGCTGGATACGGCGCTGCGGCCGCGGATCAAGGAAGCCGGCGTCGGCGAACTCGGCTTCAACCGGACGCTCGAGCGCATCCGCGCCTGCGCGCGAATCAAGTCGGCACGTTCGGACGAGGTCGGACAGGCGCTGCTATCCGCCGAATGAGTAAAGGCCCCGGCGGACGCGATGTCCGCCGGGGCCTCCTCCCCCTAACCAGATTTGTGCGCGTCAGGCGGCGCTGAGCTTGAAATCCTTATACTGCTGGCGAATCGCGGTCTTCAGCAGCTTGCCCGTCGCGGTGTGCGGCAGCGAATCGACGAAATGAATCTCGTCGGGCAGCCACCATTTGGCGACATGCTGCGCGAGATATTCCTGAATTTCATCCGCCGAAACATCGCTGCCGCCCTTGCGCACGACTAGCAATATCGGCCGTTCCTCCCATTTCGGGTGATAGACGCCGACCGCCGCGGCCTCCGCCACGCCCGGACAGCCGACCGCGCAATTTTCGAGTTCGACCGAACTGATCCATTCGCCGCCCGACTTGATCACATCCTTCGCGCGGTCGGTGATCTGCATCGTGCCGTCCGGATGGATCACCGATACGTCGCCGGTGTCGAACCAGCCATCGTCGGTCAGCGCGTCGCCGCTCTCGTCCTTGAAATAGCGTTTGATGATCCACGGCCCGCGAACCTGCAACCGCCCGGAACTCTCTCCGTCGCGCGGCAGGACATTGCCATCGTCATCGACGATCCGCATCTCGACGCCGAAGGGAACACGCCCCTGCTTGCAGACCTCGTCGACCTGCTCGTCAAAGCTCATATCGTCCCAGTCGGGCGACCGCGCGCCGATCGTACCAATGGGCGACGTTTCGGTCATGCCCCAGGCATGGTTGACTCGGATGCCCATCTTCATCAGCCGCTCGATCATCGACCGCGGCGCGGCCGATCCACCGATCGTCACGACCTGCAGATGCTGCGGCTCCTCGCCGGTTTCGTCCATGTGCTGGAACATCGCGAACCAAACCGTCGGCACGCCCGCGCTGTGCGTGACCTTCTCGCTGTTCATCAGGTCGCACAGGACCTTCGCCTCGTTGACGGCGGAAAATACGAACTTCATGCCAACGGCCGGACCGGCAAAGGGCAAGCCCCAGCCCACCGCATGGAACATCGGCACCACCGGCAGCGCAACCGAGCGCGCGGAAAGGTCGAACACCGACGGCTGCATTTCGGCGAGTGCATGGATCAGCGACGAACGGTGCGTATAGAGTACGCCCTTTGGGTTACCCGTGGTGCCGCTGGTGTAACAGAGCATGCACGGGTCGCGCTCGTCACCCTCTACCCACGCATAGTCGCCGCTCTCGCGCGCGATCACGCTTTCGAAACTGGCGTCACCGCCTGCCCCGGTCTCCGAACCGGGGTCATAGACGATGTAATGTTCGATGGTTGTCCAGCGCGATTTCAGCTTGTCGACGATCGGCTGAAACATCTTGTCGTAGATCAGCACCTTGTCTTCGGCATGGTTGCCGATGAATTCGAGCTGATCCTCGAACAGGCGCGGATTGATCGTGTGAAGGATGCCGCCCATCCCGATCGCACCGTACCAGGTGACGAGGTGGCGCGCATGGTTCATCGCCAGCGTCGCGACCCGGTCGCCGGGCTTCACGCCCATCCGTTCGAGCGCCTGCGCCAGCTTGCGCGCATCGCGCGCGACCCCGGCCCAATCGGTGCGCGTGCGCGTGCCGTCGGCCCAGTGCGTCACGATCTCGCGATTGCCGTGCTCGCGCTCGGCATGTTCGATCAGTCGCGGTACCCTGAGTTCAAAATCCTGCATCCCTCCCAGCATCGCGCTCTCCTAAGGCGTTCTATCCCGCGGCTCTCAGCCGTCTTATTTCGGCGGTCTTCAATACCGCCCATTCGACACCTTGAAGATTCTCGATCCGCTCGGCAAGCTCTCCGTCGATGCGAAAATCGCAACCGAGCACTATCTCGGTTTCGCCGCGGTCGATCTTGGTGTGCAGCCGGACCTGCCCCTGACCGCCGCGCTGATCCGCGAGCAGCGATGCGAGCGTCGGCAGAACGGCGGGATCGGTAATCGCCAGGTCGAGCACCAGCTTGGCGCTGCTCGCCAGCTGATCGAAGGGCTGGATCGCCTTGATGGTCACGCGCGGCGTATCCTCACCGGGCCGCTTGTCGAGTTCGACGGTCAGCAGACCGCAGCCTCCCTCGCGCGCGGTATCTTCCAGCCGCTTGGCGATTTCGTCGTCGAAACAGGTCGCGACGCACTGGCCGCTGGCGTCCGAAATTCCCGCCATCATATATTTGCGTCCGCGCGCCGATGTGCGCCAGCGCGCATCCTCGATCAGCGCCGCCAGCGTCGCCGTCGTCCGACCGCCTTCGGGCACCTCCGCCTCGGGCAGTGCGGCGATCGGGCGAGCGTGATGGACATTGGCGAGATGCGCGTACCGGTCGAGCGGGTGCGCCGAAAAGTAGAAGCCGAAAGCATCCTTCTCCGCCCCGATCCGCTGCGACAGCGACCAGTGTGCGTCGCCCGGCGGGCGGATCGCCGGTTCGGCACCGCCACCTTCGCCGAACAGTCCGCCCTGCCCGCTGGTGCGCTGTTCATGCGTCCGCGCGGCCACGGCGAGCAGCGTCTCGGCGCAGGCATGGACGCCCGCACGGTTCGGATCGACCGCATCGAAGGCGCCCGCCGCAGCCAAGGTTTCGAGCTGACGCTTGTTGAGCAGACGCGGATCGACGCGCCGCGCGAAATCGTCGAGCGACTGATAGCGCCCCTTGCCCTCACGCTCCTCGACGAGCAATTCCATCGCGCGTTCGCCGACGCCCTTCAGCGCCGCAAGCGCGTAACGCACCGCGAGCCCGTCTTCGCTTTCCTCGACCGAAAACTCCGCCTCGCTGGCATTGATGTCCGGCCCCTCGCACGTGATGTCGAGCCGCTTCATGTCATCGACGAAAATCGCAAGCTTGTCCGTCTGATGCATGTCGTAGCTCATCGACGCTGCGAAGAATTCGTGCGGATGGTGCGCCTTCAGCCACGCGGTCTGATAGGCGAGCAGCGCATAGGCGGCGGCGTGGCTCTTGTTGAAGCCATAGCCCGCGAACTTGTCGATCAAGTCGAACAGTTCGTTCGCCTTCGCCTCGGGGATCTGGTTGTGCTCGGCGCAGCCCGCGACGAAAATCGCGCGCTGCTTGTCCATCTCCTCCTGCTTCTTCTTGCCCATCGCGCGGCGCAGAAGATCCGCGCCGCCGAGCGAATATCCGGCGAGGATCTGCGCCGCCTGCATCACCTGTTCCTGATAGACGAAGATCCCGTAGGTCTCCTTCAGGATCGGCTCGAGCAGCGGATGCGGATATTCGATCCGTTCGCGCCCGTTCTTGCGCGCACCGAATAGCGGGATGTTGTCCATCGGGCCGGGTCGATAGAGCGAGACGAGCGCGATGATGTCGCCGAAATTGGTCGGCCGCACCGCCGACAGCGTGCGCCGCATCCCCTCCGATTCGAGCTGGAACACGCCGACCGTGTCGCCGCGCTGGAGAAGCTCGTACACCCCGGCATCGTCCCAGGTCAGCGCCTCCAGATCGACCTCGATCCCGCGCTTGGCGAGCAGGCGCACCGCCATGTTCAGAACCGAAAGCGTCTTCAGGCCGAGAAAGTCGAACTTCACCAACCCCGCGCCCTCGACATATTTCATGTCGAATTGCGTGACGGGCATGTCCGAGCGCGGATCGCGGTAGAGCGGCACGAGTTCGGCAAGCGGCCGATCGCCGATCACCACGCCCGCCGCGTGCGTCGAACTGTGCCGCGGCAGCCCCTCGAGCTTCATCGCGAGGTCGAGCAGATAGCGAACGTCGCTATCGTTCTTGTATTCCGAATGGAGTTCGCTGACTCCGTTGAGCGCGCGGTCGAGCGTCCACGGGTCGGCCGGCAGGTTCGGCACCAGCTTCGCAAGCCGGTCGACCTGGCCATAGCTCATCTGCAGCACGCGGCCGGTATCCTTCAGCACCGCGCGCGCCTTCAGCTTACCGAAGGTGATGATCTGCGCGACATGATCGCGGCCATACTTTTCCTGCACGTAGCGGATCACTTCGCCGCGACGCGTTTCGCAGAAGTCGATGTCGAAGTCGGGCATCGAAACGCGTTCCGGGTTCAGGAAGCGTTCGAACAGCAGGCCAAGCTTGATCGGGTCGAGATCGGTGATCGTCAATGCCCATGCCACCGCGGAACCCGCGCCCGAACCACGCCCCGGCCCCACCGGAATGTCATGGTCCTTCGCCCATTTGATGAAGTCGGCCACGATCAGGAAATAGCCGGGGAAGCCCATCTGGTTGATGATCCCCAGCTCGTAATCGAGCCGTTTGAAATAGTCGGGAAAGCGCGCCTCTATCTCGGCGTCGGAAAGCGCGGCTTCCTCCACCACCGGCGCGGCATCGCCATCCTGATCGTCGATCGCGACCAGCTTGCGCAGCCGCTTCAGAAGGCCGGCATGCGCATCCTCGCGCAGCTTGCGTGCCTCGCCCTCGATATCGCCGGCAAGGCTCGGCAGGATCGGCTTGCGCTTCGGCGCCGCCACCGCGCAGCGCTGCGCCACGACGAGCGTGTTCGCCAGCGCTTCTGGCAGGTCGGCGAACAGCATCTTCATCTCGCTCGCCGGCTTCATCCAAGCATCGGGCGAGCTTTTCGGGCGGTCGTCGCTGGCAACGTAGCTCGAATTGGCGATGCACAGCATCGCGTCGTGCGCTTCGTGAAAATCCTTGTCCGAAAAACAGCACGGATTGGTGCCGACGATCGGCAGATCGCGGTCATAGGCGAGGTCGAGCAGGTGCGGTTCGGCCTTGCCCTCGGTCTCATCGAGCCGGCGGCAGATCTCGATATAGAGCCGGTCGGGGAACAGCGCCTGCAACCGGTCGGCATAGGCGAGCGCGGCGTCCTGCTGTTCCTCGGCGAACAGCTTGGCGAGCGCGCCCTCGCGTCCGGCGGTAAGCGCGATCAGGCCATCGGTGCGGCCTTCCAGCGCGTCCATCTCGACATGCGCGGGAAGCTCGATCGGTCGATCGAGATGCGCGCGGCTGACCAGCGCGCATAGATTGTCGTAGCCGGTTTCGTCCTGCGCCAGCAACAAAAGCCAGTCGAGCGGCGCTTCGACCTTGTCGGGCATGTCGGGCCGCGCAACCGACAGCATCGTGCCGATGATCGGCTGCACGCCCGCGTCGCGGCAGGCGTCGGAAAACGCCATCGCCGCATACAGCCCGTTACGATCGGTCAGCGCGGCCGCGGGAAAACCAAGCTCTCGAGCAAGCTTGGCGATCGCCTTCGGCTCGATGGCGCCGTCGAGCATCGTGTAGGACGAAAAGATGTGAAGGGGCACGAATCCGGAATGCGGCATCGCGCCACTATGCGCGCTCGCATTGATTCGCGAAACACCCGCATCGCATCGCGGGCCGAATGCGGGAACGGCTCGGCGGATTCATCCGTTTGGTCGGCGACTGGAGGCGCTGACCATGACCGACACACATTTTTCCGACGATCACTCCGATGGCGTGATTCCGCCCGTCCTCGACAATCGCGGATGGGGCTGGATGCTCGCGTTCGGGCTTTTGTCGATCATCATCGGGATCGTGTCGATCTTCTGGCCATTCCCGGCAAGCCTGGCGGCTGCGCTCGTCACCGGATCGCTGCTTTTCGTCGCAGGGGTCGGCGCGCTCGTTTCGGCCTTTTCGGGCCATAATCATGAAAGCCGGACATACACGATCCTGCTCGGCATATTGTCGGTCATCGTCGGTTTGCTGATCTGGTTCGCGCCCGTTGCCGGCGTCGTATCGCTGGCGGTACTGGTAATGGTGTGGCTCGCCTCGCGCGGCGTAATGGAGCTGTATCTGGGCTTTCGCTATCGCCGCAATCGCGGGCTGATGGTGACGCTTGGCATCATCAACCTCCTGCTCGTCGCCGCAATCGTGCTGACAGTCCCGCTGTCGGCGCTGGTTCTGCCCGGCTATATCCTCGGGCTCAGTTTCCTGTTCGGCGGTTTCACGCAGGTCGCACACGCGCTGTCGCACAAGCGCGCGGCCTGATCGTCACAGCAGCTTTTCGATGTCCGCCGCGATGTCTTCGGGCTTGGTCGTAGGCGCATAGCGATCGACCACCCGCCCCTCGCGGTCGACGAGGAACTTGGTGAAATTCCATTTGATCGACTGGCTGCCGAGTACGCCCTTGGCTTCACGTTTCAAACGCCGGAACAGCGGCGCGGCATCGTCGCCATTGACGTCGACCTTGGCGAAGACCGGAAAGGTCACATCATAGGTCGTCGAACAGAAATTGGCGATTTCCTCCGCATCGCCAGGTTCCTGTCCGCCGAACTGGTTGCAGGGGAAGGCGAGCACCGAAAAGCCGCGATCGGCATAGTCGCGGTGCAGTTTCTCCAGCCCGGCATATTGCGGCGTGAAACCGCACTGAGAAGCGGTGTTGACGATCAGCAGCACCTTGCCCGCATGTTCGGAAAGGTCGCGCTCTTCGCCATCAGCCGTCTGTATCCGTGTCGCCAGCAGTTCGGTCATCGGCATCCTCCCTGGCGCGACGATAGAGCAAGTCGAATGCCGGTTTCCAGTGTCCGCCGTCATCGAATGAAACCTCACCGCGCTGGCGAACGGCGCCGTTCGCTTCGATGGTGTAGGTCATGCGCACCAACCCGTCCCTGCCCGGTCCGCCGAAATCGAGCCACAGCCCGGTCAATACCATCTCGCCATGGTTCATGCCGCCGGAGAAGCGGACGATGGCCCCGCTCGAATCGACCCAATACTGGTGCCACTTCCCGTCGCGGCTGTCATAGCTGCTGAGACTACCGCCGCCATCGCCCTTCAGCGGCATCCAGTTTTCCCGGATCGCGCAACCTTCATATTTTCGTTCGATCAGCGAATGCGCAACGATATCGCCACCCTTGAACGGCCGTACATCCCAGCGCCCTACCCAGAAATCGAACGCCCGGTACTCCGCGCCAGCGCACGCCCCTTCGCCGCTTGTGATATCCTGGCCCATTGCCGGGGCTGACCCGAACATAGCCAGAAATGCCACGAGAATTCCGAACATAGCCTCCACCTCTCCCGAGCCGCACCGGGTCGACGGAAGCCAACCCAGGGGTGGGGAGCAAGTTCGAATCGCGTGGACTGCCCGTCCGGCGCTACAGACTGCACCTCATGCATTCCGGGCACATCCGCGCGCGCTCGATACTAACATATGCAAAGAAAATCGCAGCTGGATCGAACTATCGTACCAAGCAAGCCAGCGATGCAGTTTATCGACCGCCGAACCGCGATTCCGTCTCTGGCTCATCCGATATAGCCGCTGCCGGTGTCGACGCAGTTATCGCGCCAACGAAATATTGGCCGTCGAACGCTTCCGTCAGATCGAAACGCCCTTTGGGGAGGGCACCGAGCGAGATTCGCGGCACGCCTTCGGCATGCCAGTCCCCGCGGACGGGGTGAGGACCGCAATCGATATCGCTTTCGGCGATGGGCTCGCCGGCGCTATGCTGGCCGCTTACCTGACAATTCCATGCGTCGCCGCCCGAATAGGTCATACGCAGCGATACCGTATCGGACGGCAGATGCATCCGCATCGGCCGATAGCTTGTACCTGCCCAGCTGACGGGAATCCGTCTGGCGTGCATGCTGCCGACAAGAATCAGCACATGGTCATACGGTGCCGCCTGCGCAGCGTTCAGGATGTTCTCCGCCTGCGCCGCCTCATGCGGCCCGTGCACGGGAAGGTGGGCAAGACGACGGCGCTGGCGATCGTCATGCATCCCGTTGAAGGCAACCACGCGCAGCCGTGCGCCGGCACGATATCGATCGTGCAGCATCGATAGCATGCCGAGCAGCGCCTGACTGGCGACGCCGTCATCGCGCCCACGCCACCCCGGCATGTCGGAGATCAGCCTGTCCTGAAAATCTTGTCCGGCATCTTGCCAGACGCGTTGAAGCGCATCATTCGCACTCGCCTCCATTTCGACGGCGACGAGAACGCTTTCGCCTTTGCCGGCGAGCGCGCATGCAATATTTCCCACCATCGCCGGGGACTGGCTGGTGCCGTGCAGCTCGCCAAAGACGATATATTTCGCCTCCGTTTGAACGATGGTGCTCCACCCAGGCGGCACCTTACAGGAAGGTTCGGCGGAAGCTGGGGAGGCCGTTCCTGCGACCATCGCGGTGGCGATGAAGGCCGCCGCGCGCAGCACTATTCGAGCACGCCTTCATGCAGGCGGACAACGCGGTCCATCTTCTTCGCCAGCCGCTCGTTATGCGTGGCGATCAGCGCCGCCGACCCCTCATGCCGGACCAACCGGAGAAACTCGCCGAGCACGACGTCGGCCGTCGCCTCGTCGAGATTGCCGGTCGGCTCGTCGGCGAGCACGATCGCCGGCTGGTTCGCGAGAGCACGCGCCACCGCGACGCGTTGCTGCTCACCGCCGGAAAGCTGGCTTGGGCGGTGGGTCAATCGCTGGGCGAGGCCCAATGCCGTCAGCAGGCTCGTCGCGCGCTCCTCAGCAGCTTCACGCGTTGCGCCCTGGATCAGCTGCGGCAGCACGACATTCTCGATCGCGTTGAAATCGGGCAGCAGGTGGTGAAACTGATACACGAAGCCCAGCGCATCGCGGCGCAGCTCGGTCCGCCCGCCATTGTCGAGCTTCGCCGCCTCCCTGCCTTCGACCTGGATCGAACCCTCGAACCCGCCTTCGAGCAGCCCGACCGCCTGTAGCAGTGTCGATTTGCCCGAACCCGACGGCCCCAGCAGCCCGACGATCTCGCCCGGTGCGACGTGGAGATTTACGCCGCGCAGAACCTCGATCCGGACATTGCCCTGAACGAAGGTTCGCCGCAGGTCGGTCGTTTGCAGAACCGGCTCACTCATAACGCAGCACCTGCACGGGATCGGTACTCGCCGCCTTGTACGCCGGATAGAGCGTGGCAAGCACCGAGAAGATGAGCGCCATCACGACGATGCCCAGCACTTCGACCGGATCGGTCTTGGCCGGCAGTTCGGTCAGATAGCGCATCGACGGGTCCCAGATCTGTTGGCCGGTCACCAGCCCGATGAACGACACCACGCCCTCACGGAAATAGATGAAGATGAAGCCGAGGATCAGCCCCGCCCCGATGCCCAGCGCACCGATCGTCGTACCCACCGTCATGAAGATTTTCAGCAAGCTGCTTCGGGGGGCGCCCATGGTTCGCAGGATGGCGATGTCGCGCGTCTTCGCACGCACCAGCATGATGAGCGACGACAGGATGTTGAACACCGCGACCAGAATGATGATCGACAGCACGACGAAGGTCACCAGCCGATCGACCTTCAGCGCGTCGAACAGTTGCGCGTTCATCGATTTCCAGGTCGCGACCTGCGCGACATTGCCGACCTTGGCGGCAAGCGGCGCTATGATGCTGTCGACTTTGTCGGGATTGACGGTGTTGACCTCCACCATGCCGACCGAATCGCCCATCAGCAGCAGGTTCTGCGCGTCCTCCATCGGCATGATGACGAACGCCTTGTCATAGTCGTAGACGCCGACCTCGAATATCGCGGATACGCGGTAGGGTATGACTCGCGGCACGGTGCCGAACGGCGTCGCATGCCCCTGGATATTGAACAGCTGGATCTCGCTGCCGACGCTGGCGCCGAGCGCCTCGGCCAGCCGCGAACCGATCGCGACATTGTTGCTGCCCGGCGTCAGCGAGGACAGGTCGCCGACGACGACATTGTCCTTGATCGTCTCGTTGGTGCGGATGTCGGACACGCGCATGCCGCGCACCAGCACCGGCTCGGTACGGCCCTTGTAGGTCGAGATCAGCGGCTGTTCGATCAGCGGAATGGCGCTCGTGACGCCCTTGGTCGCCTTCGCCTCGGCAAGCACCTGCCGCCAGTCGCGCAGCTGACCGTCATAGCCCTGGACGACGGCGTGGCCGTTCAGCCCGACGATCTTGTCGAAAAGCTCCGCGCGAAAGCCGTTCATCACGCTCATCACCACGACGAGCGCGGCGACGCCGAGCATCACCGCGACGAGGCTGATCGAGGCGACGAGGAAGATAAACGCCTCTCCCCTGCCCGGCAGCAGATAGCGGCGGGCAATCATCCGCTCATAGCGCGAGAGAAGCATGCTTGTGGAAAGTCCCCGCCGGTGTTTGGTGGAGCCGCCGCTCTAGAGGGGAAGCAACGTCGTGACAATCCATGCTGTTGCCAAATGAACACAGGATGAAGCGATAATGTCGCCGGGACCGGGAATCCCCATGACAAGCCCCCTGCCCCTCCGTTATTAAAGTCCCACGAAACGCAGGCAAAAGGCCGTGGTTCGGGGAGGCTTTCAGCCCCGTTTGCTAACAGGCAAACGTGCGGGCGAAAGCTGAACAAAGGGGGCTGACGAGCAGTCGTCACGCAGGCGCCCGGGCTGGAAACAGCTCGGGCGTTTCGCATTCCTGCTATCGGCCCGGTCATCCCTTCGCAAGACTCCGCCTGGCGGCCCGGCGGGCGTGTCGAACCACCCGCCGCAAGGCCCGGCTTGCTGCGGCTTACAGCCATCTTGAAAAGCCCGGCGCGCGTACCGAAATATGGTTTGCGCGGCGCCGGTTCACGGGTCGCGCAGGATCCCGGCATCGCGCATCGGCGGGTGCCGGACCGACGTTCAACTTGCTCATTAGGAGATTTTGAAATGCGTCATATTGACCTGACCCCCTATCGCCGTTCGGCAATCGGTTTCGATCGGCTGTTCGACATGCTCGAATCGCGTGCTCGCGACGCGGCGACCGACAATTATCCGCCGTTCAACCTCGAACGGCTGGGCGACGATCATTACCGGATCACGCTCGCGGTCGCCGGCTTCAAGCCCGACGAAATCGACATCACGGCGCAGCAGAACATGCTTCTCGTCGCCGGCAAGAAAGACGATTCGAACGGCCAGCGCGACGGTGATTTCCTGCACCTCGGAATCGCCAATCGCAGCTTCGAGCGCCGCTTCGAACTCGCCGACTTCATCCGCGTCGACAACGCCAATCTCAGCGACGGCCTGCTGACCATCGACCTGGTCCGCGAGATTCCCGAAGCGATGAAGCCCAAGAAGATCGCCGTCGGCTCCGAAGCGCCCGAAGCGATCGAAAACAGCAAGCCCGAACCCGCCGAAGCGGCGTAACGGCCTGCACCGCAGCTAGCGGCGTCTTGCTCCCTTTGACGTCGCGAAGGGGCGCCCGGACAACAGTTCGGGCGCCTTTTTCTTTTAGCTTTCGGTCAGACCAACCGGCTCTGCTTGACCGCTGCGGCGATGAAGCTGGCGAACAGCGGGTGCGGATCGAACGGCTTCGACTTCAGCTCGGGGTGGAACTGGACGCCGACAAACCATGGATGGTCGGGCCGCTCGACGATCTCGGGCAGCATTCCGTCCGGCGACATGCCAGAAAAGACGAGCCCGCCTTCTTCGAGCGGCTCGCGATAGGCCGTGTTGACCTCGTAACGGTGGCGGTGGCGCTCCGAAATGTCGGTCTGGCCATAGATCGACGCGACGACGCTGTTGCCGTCGAGCCGCGCCGGATAGGCGCCGAGACGCATCGTACCGCCCAGATCGCCGCCTGCTTCTCGCACCTGGATACCGCCTTCGGACATCCATTCGGTAATCAGTCCCACCACCGGTTCGGCGGTCGGGCCGAATTCGGTCGATGACGCTTCAGACAGTCCGGCGAGATTGCGCGCACCTTCGATACACGCCATCTGCATGCCGAAGCAGATGCCGAAATACGGCACCTTGCGTTCGCGCGCGAAGCGGACGCTGGCAATCTTGCCCTCCGCCCCGCGTTCGCCGAACGCGCCGGGTACGAGGATCGCGTGGCACGGCTCCAGCGCGGCCGCGACCTCGCCCTCATCGCCTTCGAACAGTTCGGCGTCGATCCAGCGGATATTGACCTTCACCCGGTTGGCGATTCCGCCATGGACGAGCGCCTCGTTGAGCGACTTGTACGCGTCCTGAAGACCGACATATTTGCCGACCACGCCCACCGTAACCTCACCTTCGAGGTTGGTCAGCCGGTCCATGATCTCGGTCCAGCGCGAAAGCTCGGGCTTGCCGCCGGGTTCGATGCCAAAGGCGCGCAGCACCTCCTCGTCGAGGCCCTCGCCATGATATTGCAGCGGCACGGCATAGATGCTCGACGCGTCGAGCGCCGGCACGACCGCCGATTTGGGCACGTTGCAGAACAGCGCGATCTTGGCACGCTCGCTATCGGGCAAGGGCTGTTCGCAGCGGCACACCAGCACGTCGGGTGCAACGCCCAGTGCCGCCAGTTCGCGCACCGAATGCTGCGTCGGCTTGGTCTTCAACTCACCCGCGGCCGAAATATACGGCACCAGCGTCACATGCACGCTGATCGACTGGCCGCGCCCCAGTTCGTTGCGGAGCTGCCGGATCGCCTCGATAAAGGGCAGCGATTCGATATCGCCCACGGTGCCGCCGATCTCGCACAGCACGAAATCCAGGTCATCGGCATCGTCGAGCGCGAATGCCTTGATCGCGTCGGTTACGTGCGGGATTACCTGAACCGTCGCGCCCAGATAGTCGCCGCGCCGTTCGCGCTGGATGATCTGCTGATAGATGCGACCCGACGTGACATTGTCCGACTGGTGCGCCGCGACGCCCGTGAAGCGTTCATAGTGGCCGAGGTCGAGATCGGTCTCGGCCCCGTCGTCGGTCACATAGACCTCGCCATGCTGATAGGGCGACATGGTACCCGGATCGACGTTCAGATAGGGATCGAACTTGCGAATGCGCACACGATAGCCGCGCGCCTGCAGCAATGCCGCGAGGCTTGCCGCCATAAGACCCTTGCCGAGCGAGGAGACCACGCCGCCGGTGATGAAAATGTACCGCGCCATGGGAGGAAAGACCTAGCGAACAGAACTATGATTGGGCAAGCGGCCGAATCCGCTTGCCGGCGAAAAAATTACGATCGGATGCGTTTTATTGCGCGAGCGGGACCGAGCTGTTGTCGGCCGGCGCCGGCTTTTCGGCGGCCACGCCCGCCGCATTGGCGAGCGCATCGCCATCCTGCGGAGCGGGCGCCGTCTCGGTCGCGGCGGCGGGCGATTTGGCGAGCGAGGTGTCGATCTCCGACGAACCGCGCGTCGCCGCCAGCACCGCGAGCGTGATGCTCATCGCAACGAACAACCCGGCAAGGACCGCTGTCGCACGCGTCAGGAAATCGGCCGCGCCGCGCGCCGACATCAGCCCGCCCGGACTTCCCCCGGACGTCAGGCCGCCGCCTTCCGACTTCTGCATCAGGATCACGGTCACGAGCAGTGCCGCGATGATCGCATGGATGACGAGCAGGGTGGTGAAAAGCATGATGGGCCGACAATCAGGGTGGTTGCGAAAGCGGCGACATAAGCGAGAGGCCCCCGCCAATCAACAGCCGATACGGTGCGCTGCCGCAACAATTCCGAAAAGCCGGGAAACTTGCGGGCCTCGCATACGTTAATCTGGCGAAGAACAAAGGCCGTGTGGCCCGCAACCGGTACGAGAATTCGATGTGAACATCCTGACGACTGAGCAGAAGCCCCTATTTTCATGGATGCACACGCTGGTCGATTATGTGCGATCGGGAGAGCCGGACCTGACCAACCGGCAGATGGCGCTCCTGATGATCGTATATCTGGAGGCCGGCCCGCACACCGTCCGCGGCCTTGCCCGCGCACTCAACGTTTCCAAGCCCGTCGTCACACGCGCCTTGAACAGGCTGGGTGCGCTCGGCTATCTGCGCCGCCAGCGTGACGATACCGACAAACGCAACATTTTCGTCGCGCGCACCACGGAAGGGGCAAAATTTCTTGCAGAGTTCGGGCATTTCGTCACCGGCGAACCCATCGCGGAAGCCAACCAGCAGCACATCGAAGCGTAGCCGCTTCTCGCTGTCGGGCCGGTCTGCGCGCATCGATCCGCGGGTTGCCGCGGTACGCAGCGACCTGGCCGATATCCGCCTGGCGGAGCGTGTTTTCGCACCACATTACGCAGCAGCACTGACGCGCACGGTAGCCCTGCAAAGCCCGTTGCGCGGCGCGGCGTCGTCGGATGCGGAGCCGGTGTCGGAGATTCTCCCCGGCGAACCGTTCGACATGCTCGAAATCTCCCGCGACTGGGCCTGGGGACGCTCGCCCGTCGATGGCGCGGTCGGATATGTGGAGCTTTCCGCGCTGACCGATGATGTGCCCGCCGATACGCCCGAACCGACCAGTGGCGATTTTGTCGCGACGGCGGAATCGCTTGTCGGTGTTCCGGCGACGCCGGGCGGCCGCTCCAAAAAGGGGCTCAATTGCACCGGGCTCGTCTTCCTCGCGCTGCAACGCGCCGGAATCGAGTGTCCGCGTTTCTGCGATCTGCAGGCACAGGCGCTGGGAACCGAAGTGCCCGCCAATGCCAGCCTCCAGCGCGGCGACCTGATCTACTTCGACGACCATGCCGCGATCATGACCGACGACAGCAATCTGGTGCATGTCACCGACACGGGTGTCGAACGCGCCGCACTGGCCGATGTCGAAGGGTCGGAGCGCTATGGCGCGATCGTCGCCAGGCGGCGGATCGCGAAATGACGGCGACCGTCTTCATCGACGGCGGCGCCGGCACGACCGGCCTCGAAATTCGCGAGCGGCTCGCCGACCGCGCGGAGCTGACGCTACTCTCGCTCGACGACAGCGAGCGCAAGGACCCGGAAAAGCGCCGCGACGCGCTCAATTCGGCCGATTTCGTCATCCTGTGCCTGCCCGATGCGGCGGCGCGCGATGCAATTGCGATGGTCAGCAATCCGCGAACGCGGATCATCGATGCCTCGACCGCGCATCGCATTGCCGAAAGCTGGACCTATGGGTTCGCCGAGCTCGAACCGGGACAGCGCGAGGCGATTGCCGGTGCAGCGCGGGTCAGCAATCCCGGCTGCTACCCGACGGGGTTCCTCGCACTGGTGCGACCGCTCGTGCGCGCCGGATTGATCCCGCATGACTGGCCGCTGTCGGTCAATGCCATCTCCGGCTATTCGGGCGGCGGCCGCGCGATGATCGCGGCCTTCGAGGACCGGTCCGACGCCGATTTCACCGAAACCGCCTTTCAGGGCTATGCGCTCGGCCTTGCCCACAAGCATGTACCGGAAATGCAGCGTCACGCGCGCATCGCGCATCCGCCGATCTTTGCGCCGGCAGTCGCGCGCACCTATCGCGGCATGATCGTCGAAGTGCCGGTGCCGTTATTCGCCCTTCCCCGCCGCCCCTCGCTAGACGCCTGTGCAACGGCGTTGCGCGAAGCCTATCGCGACAGCCCGCTCGTCACGGTCGCACCGGCCGGCAATGAAGGTGTCGTCCGGATCGAAGAGGATGCGGCGAGCGACCGCCTGACGCTCCGGATATGCGGCAATGACGAAACCGGACAGGCACGGCTGATCGCAACGCTCGACAATCTGGGCAAGGGCGCCGCCGGCGCCGCCGTGCAGAATCTCAATATCATGGCCGGGCTTGAGGAAACTTCGGGACT
Source organism: Stakelama marina (assembly GCF_018122655.1). GTDB lineage: Bacteria > Pseudomonadota > Alphaproteobacteria > Sphingomonadales > Sphingomonadaceae > Sphingomonas > Sphingomonas marina. The sequence goes on along the minus strand of NZ_JAGRQC010000001.1, from coordinate 370,733 downwards.
TCGCGTCTGACGAAGTTTTTGACCAACGTTGTCAACGTTGGCTATTGCCGGGTTCGCAACAGGCCAAACGCTTGCTAGGGAGCGTGGCGAAGACGCAGCGAAAGGAACCGCAATGGCAGAACCCGTCGGCAAATTGCTTTTGTTCGGGGCAACCGGTGACCTTGCGCAGCGGATGTTGCTGCCGTCGCTTTACGGCCTGCACGCCGATGGACTGCTGCCCGACGGGCTGACGATCACCGGCACCGCGCGCTCCGAGCATGACGATCAGGCATATCAGGCGTTCGCCAAGGAAGCGCTCGACACCTTCCTGCCCGAAGACCGCAAGGACGAAAGCGCGGTAGGCACGTTCCTCCAGCGCCTCCGCTACCAGCCGCTCGATGCGTCCACGCTCGAGGGATTCGACGATCTCGCCAAGAAGCTCGGTGACATTTCCGGCGGACTCGCCATTTTCCTGTCGACCGCGCCGTCGCTGTTCGGCCCGACGATCAAGGGCCTCGAATCAGCCGGCCTCGCCGGACCCAATGTCCGCATCGGGCTCGAAAAGCCGCTCGGCCACGACCTCCCGTCGAGCTGCGAGATCAACGACATCGTCGCTTCCGCCTTCCCTGAGGAGCGCACCTTCCGCATCGACCATTATCTCGGCAAGGAAACGGTCCAGAACATCCTTGCGCTGCGTTTCGGCAACGCGCTGTTCGAACCTGTGTGGAACGCGCAGGCGATCGACCATGTCCAGATCACGATTTCGGAGACGGTCGGACTTGAGGGCCGCGCGGGATATTACGACACGTCGGGCGCGCTGCGCGACATGGTTCAGAACCATATTCTCCAGCTTCTGGCGCTGGTCGCGATGGAGCCGCCCGCGAGCTTCGACGGCACCGCGATCCGCGACGAAAAGGTGAAGGTGCTTCGTTCGCTGCGCTCGATCACTCCCGAACAGGCGCCGCATCTGACCGTTACCGGCCAATATGGCAGCGGCGCCGTGACCGGTGAGATCGTCAAGGGCTATGACGAGGAACTGGGCGAGGATTCGGACACCGAAACCTTCGTCGCGATCAAGGCGCATGTCGACAATTGGCGCTGGCAGGGCGTTCCCTTCTATCTGCGCACCGGCAAGCGGATGCCCGAGCGACATTCGGAAATCGTCATCCAGTTCAAGCCGGTGCCGCATTCGATCTTCGCCCAGCGCGGCGGCCTGCTCCAGCCCAATACGCTCGTCATCCGCCTCCAGCCCGAGGAATATGTCCGGCTGCTGGTGATGGCGAAGGAACCGGGGCTCGATCGCGAAGGCGTTCGCCTGCGCGAAGTGCCGCTCGACCTGTCGCTGACCACCGCCTTTGCCGGCGCGCGCCGCCGGATCGCCTATGAACGCCTGCTGCTCGACCTGATCGAGGGCGATCCGACGCTGTTCGTCCGCCGTGACGAGGTCGAGGCGCAATGGGCCTGGATCGATCGCATCCGCGAAGGCTGGAAAGCCAATGCGATGAAGCCGAAAAAATACCCGGCGGGAAGCTGGGGTCCTTCGGCGAGCATCGCGCTTACCGAACGCGACGGCGTCACCTGGCAGGAATAACCGGCCGGGCGCGGACCCGCGCGCCCTCGTGAACCGTTGCTCTGACACTATATCGAACACACAAAGGAACCCGCATGACCGAGATCGAATGGTGGGACTATGACAGCGCCGACGAGATGGCAGAGGCCGTCGCGGGCGATGTCCGATTCATCATCGAAAGCGCGCTGGACGCCCGCGGAGGCGCGGTAATCGCGCTGCCCGGCGGCAAGACGCCGCTGCCGATCTACGACAAGCTCGCCGAGGCGAAGCTCGACTGGAAGCGCGTCACGATCATCCCGACCGATGACCGGCTGGTGCCGATGGGCGACGAGCTTTCCAACATCACCGCCATCGGCAAGGCGTTCATCCCGAAGGGCGCCCGCGTGATGCCGATCACCAGCGAAGCGGCCGAGGACTACAAGGCCGCCGGCCGCGCCGCCGATGCGCGGTTGCAGGACGTTCACTGGCCGCTCGACCTCTGTCTGCTCGGTGTCGGCGCCGACGGACATACCGCGTCGATCTTCCCCGGCCCCGATCTCGACGAAGCGCTGAACGGCCCGCGCGAACGCCGCGCGCTCGGCCTCATGCCCGATCCGCTGCCGCCCGAGGCACCTGTCGCTCGGGTGACGCTCTCGCTCGCCGCGATCACATCCGCGCGCGCGCTGATGCTCGCGGTGTCGGGGCAGAAGAAGAAGGACGTCATCGAAGCGGCAATCGCCGAGGGCGTCGCCTCCCCCTACCCCATCGGACGCGTGCTCGCCGGCGCCGAGCTGCCCGTCGATATCCACTGGAGCGAATAATGGCCCTCCATCCCGAGCTTTCCGCCGTCACCGACCGCATCGTCGAAGCATCGAAGGACAAGCGCCAGCGCTATCTCGACTTGATGAAGCGCGAGCGCGATTCGGGCGCCGACCGGCCAAAGCTCGGCTGCGCGAACCTCGCCCATGCCTATGCCGGTACCGACGAACAGCGCGACCAGATGCGCACCGGGCGCGGCATGAACATCGGCATCGTCACCGCCTATAACGACATGTTGTCGGCGCATGCGACCTATTACCGCTACCCCGAACAGATGAAGGTCTGGGCGCTCGAGGTCGGCGCGACGGCTCAGGTCGCGGGCGGCGTGCCGGCGATGTGCGACGGCGTGACGCAAGGCTATTCGGGCATGGAGCTGTCGCTGTTCAGCCGCGACACCATCGCGATGGGCACCGCGGTCGCGCTCAGCCACCGTACCTTCGAAGGCGCGGCGCTGCTCGGCATCTGCGACAAGATCGTCCCCGGCCTGCTGATCGGCGCGTTGCGCTTCGGCCATCTGCCGATGGTGATGATCCCCGGCGGGCCGATGCGCTCGGGGCTTCCCAACAAGGAAAAGGCGCGCGTCCGCGAGCAATATGCCGAGGGCAAGATCAGCCGCGAGGAACTGCTCGACGCCGAGGTCGCCGCCTATCATTCCAAGGGCACCTGCACTTTCTACGGCACCGCCAATTCGAACCAGATGATGATGGAAGCGATGGGCCTGCACATGCCCGGCGCCGCCTTCGTCAATCCGGGCACGAAGCTGCGCCAGGAACTGACCCGTGCAGCGGTTCAGCGCGTCGCCGAAATCGGTTGGGACGGCGACGACTATCGCCCGCTCGGCGAGTGCGTCGATGAACGCGCGGTGGTCAACGCTGCCGTCGCGCTGCTCGCGACCGGCGGATCGACCAACCATCTGATCCATCTGCCCGCCATTGCGCGGTCGGCAGGCATCGTCATCGACTGGGAGGATTTCGACCGGCTGTCGAAGGTCGTGCCGCTGCTGACGCGCGTCTATCCCAACGGATCGGCCGATGTGAACGCGTTCGAGGATGCCGGCGGCCCGCCGTTCGTCATTCGCGAACTGACCAGGGCCGGGCTGATGCACGGCGACATCCTGAGCATCGCCAAGGACGGGTTCACCGCCTACGGCACCAAGCCGGCGATCGAAGACGACAAGCTCGTCTGGAACGAACTGCCCGCAAAGAGCGACAACGACGCGGTCGTGCGGACGATCGACGATCCGTTCTGGCACGAAGGCGGTTTTCGCATCCTGCAGGGCAATCTCGGCCGCGCCTGCATCAAGATCAGCGCGGTCGAGGAAGATCGTTGGATCATCGAGGCGCCGGCACGCGTCTTTACCGACCAGGCGCAGGTCCAGGCAGCGTTCAAGGCCGGCGAACTCGACCGCGATGTCGTCGTCGTCTGCCGCTTTCAGGGTCCCAAAGCGAACGGCATGCCCGAGCTTCACAAGCTCACGCCGCCGCTCGGCGTCCTCCAGAATCGCGGCTTCCGTGTCGCGCTGGTCACCGACGGACGCATGTCGGGCGCCAGCGGCAAGGTGCCATGCGCGATCCATCTCAGCCCCGAAGCGATCGGCGGCGGCCCGATCGGCAAGGTGCGGGATGGCGATATCATCCGCGTCGATGCCGTGGCAGGCACGCTCGAGGCGAAAGTCGATTCCGCCGAATGGGATGCCCGCGAACACGCAGAAGCACCGCCCCCCGCGATGGGCACCGGGCGCGAACTTTTCGCGATGATGCGCAACGGCGCGGACGAGGCGGAACTGGGCGCTTCCGCGCTGCTCGCACACGCCGAACTATAAGAACGAACGAGAGGGAGGACCCATGGAAATCGTTGCGGTCGATATCGGCGGCACCCATGCGCGCTTCGCCATCGCCGAAGTCGAGGATGGCAAGGTCGTATCGTTAAGCGAACCGATCACGCAAAAGACCGCCGAACATGCCAGCCTCCAGACGGCGTGGCAGGACTTCGGCGAGCAGCTCGGCCGCCCGTTGCCGCGCTCCGCAGCGATAGCCGTGGCTTCGCCGATCAACCAGGAACTCATCAAGCTCACCAACAATCCATGGATCATCCGCCCGCCGCTGATCCACGAACGGCTGGGCGTCGACGTCTATACGCTCATCAACGATTTCGGCGCGGTCGGCCACGCCGTCGCACAGGTCGATAGCAGCCATTTCGTTCACCTTTGCGGGCCCGACAAGGATTTCCCGCAGCACGGATCGATCACCGTATGCGGCCCGGGAACCGGCCTGGGCGTGGCGCAGGTGCTGAATACCAGGAGCGGCTATCATGTGATCGAGACCGAGGGCGGCCATATGGACTTCTCGCCGCTCGATGGCCTTGAAGATGCGATCCTGAAGCGGCTGAGGCGCACCTATACGCGCGTGTCGGTCGAACGCATCGTTGCCGGGCCGGGCATCGTGTCGATCTATGAAACACTCGCCCATATCGAGGGCAAACCCGTCATCAGCCGCGACGACCGCGAGATCTGGGACCTTGCCTTTGGCGGCAAGGATTCGATCGCCTCCGCAGCACTCGACCGCTTCTGCCTCGCGCTGGGGACGGTCGCCGGCAATCTCGCGCTCGCGCACGGGCCGACCGGGGTCGTCATCGCAGGCGGCCTCGGGCTGCGTCTGAAGGACTTCCTGCTGCAATCGGGCTTTGAGGAGCGGTTCGTCGCCAAGGGCCGGTTCCAGTCGCTGATGAAGTCGATCCCCGTAAAGATCATCACCCATCCCCAGCCGGGCCTGTTCGGCGCGGCCGCAGCCTATGCGCAGGAGCATACATCATGAACATCGAAACCATCATGCGCACCAGCCCGGTCATCCCCGTGCTGGTCGTCGAAGATGCCGCCGAAGCCAGGCCGCTCGCCGAAGCGCTGGTGAAGGGCGGCCTCAAGGTCCTCGAAGTCACGATGCGCACGCCCGCAGCACTCGACGTGATCCGGGAAATGAAGAAGGTCGACGGCGCGATCGTCGGCGCAGGCACCGTCGTGAACACCGGGCAGGTGCGCGACGTGATCGACGCAGGCGGTGAATTCATCGTCTCGCCTGGCCTGACGGAGACGGTGGCGCGGCCGATTCTCGACGCGGGCGTTCCCTTCTTGCCGGGCATCGCCAATGCCGGCGACATCATGCGCGGGCTCGACCTGGGCCTACAGCATTTCAAGTTCTTCCCGGCAGAAGCATCGGGTGGCCTGAAAGCGCTGAAGGCGCTCGCCGCGCCCTTCTATCAGTGCAAATTCTGCCCAACCGGCGGGATCAGCGAAGCGACCGCACCCGAATGGCTCGCCTTCGATCCCGTATTGTGCGTCGGCGGAAGCTGGGTCGCGGGCGGCTCGCCCGACGAAGTCGAAGCAAAGGCTCGCGCGGCGTCGAAACTGGCCGGTTAACCGCCAAACGCGCCTTCATGTCGAACTTGATTCGGCATCCAGATCCGCGCGGGTCTTGATTGCAATGCAGCGCCGAAACGGACCCTGACTTCCGTCAGGGTGACGAATACTACATCTCGCCCCGCGCACGGCGGATTGCGTACCATTTGCGCACATTCGCATTATGCTGCTCGAGCGTGTTCGCGAACACGTGCCCGCCCGTGCCGTCGGCAACGAAATAGAGCGCCTGGCTGTCCGACGGATTGAGCACGGCGTCGATCGATGCGCGACCCGGATTGCAGATCGGCCCGACGGGCAGTCCGGGTGAGGCATAGGTGTTGTACCCGTTATCCTCCTCCAGTTCGGACCGCAGGATGCGCCGCCCGAGCGGCTTTCCCTTGGTGATCGGATAGATCACCGTCGGATCGGCCTGAAGAAGCATCCCCTGCTTCAACCGGTTCGAATATACCGCCGCAATCGTTCGGCGTTCCTCGGGCTTGGCGGTTTCCTTCTCGACGATCGAGGCAAGGATTACCGCCTCGCGTGGAGTCTTCACCACGGTGCGCGGCGAGCGCTTCTTCCAGGCCTGGGCAAGATAGTCGCGCATTGCGCGCTGCATCCGCTCCAGCGTTTCCTCGCGGGTGTCGCCGCGCTGATAGCTGTAACTGTCGGGAAGCACGGTCCCTTCCATCGGCACCGCGACCTTGCCGGTCAGTTCGGGCGCGGCCATCAGCCGTTCCTGCACGAGTACCGACGGCAGCCCTTCCGGGATGGTGACAAAGCGCTGCAGCGTCCTGCCGCCCTGCATCATCTTGAGGATGTCGGACTGGCCGATATGCGCCGGCAACCGATATTCGCCAGCGCGGATCGGTTCGCTGCCGCCAAGGACCTTGGCGAAAAGAACGAAGCGCCGCGCCGAATGAACTGCCCCCGCCTGCTCGAGCTTTTCGGCCGCCGCGGTCAGCGTCGCGCCCTTCGGCACGATCACCGTGACATTCTTCGGCGCCGGCCCGGCCCCGCCCCAGCTCTGCATAACAAGAAACAGCGCCGCGACGACGACCAGCGCAAACACAATTCCGAGACAACCAAGCTTTCTCATACAGGTCGCGCGCCACGGCGCTCACCCTGAGCCTGTCGAAGGGTGCTACGCGACAATGCCGGAAGCCGGTGAAACTCGCCGCGCATCAACGCCTCCTTCTTGGCCCTCGACCAGCCCTTCAACCGGCGCTCTAGCGCAAACGCCTCGTCGCGCATCTGGAAATTGGTCGCCCACAACAAGTTCAGGGGCCGGCGCTTCGCAGTATAGGCGCTCGCCGTCCCGGTGGAATGGGCTGCCATCCTCGCATCGAGATCATCGGTGTGCCCGACATAGTAGGAACCGTCTGCACATTGCAGGATATACGTCCAGAACGGCATGACGGCTCACCCTTTCGATCCGGCTTCGACAGGCTCAGCCTGAGCGCGAGTAAAGTTGCGCCCAGCCAACCACAAACCAACCGCGCTCACCCTTAGATCGTCGAAAAGTCCTGCTCACTTTCCAACCCGCTTCGACAAGCTCAGCCCGAGCGCAGGGAAAACCCGACTGTCGCACCCAACCGCGCTCACCCTGAGCTTGTCGAAGGGTGCTTCACCGAGCCGTCGAAAAATCACACCGCCTTCATCACCAGCGATGCATTGGTGCCGCCGAAGCCGAAGCTGTTGTTCAGCACCGCCTTCACCTTGCGCTCCTTCGCCTTGTGCGGGACGAGGTCGACGCCCGCGCAATTCTCGCTCGGATTGTCGAGGTTGAGCGTCGGCGGGACGATCTGGTCGCGCATCGCGAGGATGCAGAAGATGCTTTCGACCGCGCCTGCGCCGCCGAGCAGATGGCCGATCGCCGACTTCGTCGAGCTCATCGACATGTCGCCGATCGCATCGCCGAACAGGCGGCGAACCGCGCCAAGCTCAAGCTCGTCGCCAAGCGGCGTCGAGGTGCCGTGCGCGTTGACATAATCGATGTCCGACAGCGACAGACCCGACTTCCGCATTGCCATCTCCATCGACCGGAACGCGCCCGAGCCTTCGGGATGCGGTGCGGTGACGTGATAGGCGTCGCCCGACAGGCCGTAGCCGACGACCTCGGCATAGATCTTCGCGCCGCGCGCCTTCGCACGCTCATATTCCTCGAGCACGACGACACCGGCACCCTCGCCCATGACGAAGCCGTCGCGATCGACGTCATACGGGCGGCTGGCCCTGGTCGGATCGTCGCGGAAACCGGTCGAGAGCGCACGCGCCTGGCCAAAGCCGGCGATGCCGATCGGGCAGATCGCGCTTTCCGCGCCGCCCGCGAGCATCACATCGGCATCGTCCATTGCGATCATCCGCGCGGCGTCGCCGATCGAATGCGCGCCGGTCGAACAGGCGGTAACGACGGCATGGTTCGGCCCCATCAGGCCGTATTTGATCGAGACCTGACCCGAGATCAGGTTGATCAGGCGGCCATGGACGAAGTGCGGCGAAACGCGCTTCGGCCCCTTGTGTTCGAGCACCAGCGATTCGCTTTCGATGCCCGGCAGGCCGCCGATGCCCGATCCGATCGAACAGCCGGCGCGCAGCCGCTCTTCCTCGGTCATTTCGGTAAGGCCGGCATCCTCGATCGCTTGCCCCGCGGCATCGATACCGAAGACGATGAACGGATCGACCTGGCGCTGAATCTTGTGATCGACGCGCTTGCCCGCATCGAAACCATATTCATGGTCGGCGGGCTTCACCTCGCAGGCATAATTGCTCTGGAAGTCGGTCGCATCGAAACGCGTAATGGTGGCCGCGCCCGATTTGGCGCCAATGATATTCTTCCAGCTCGTTTCGACATCGCCACCCAGCGGGGTGACGAGGCCCAGTCCGGTCACGACTACGCGACGCATGCGATCTCTCCGTACCTCTTCCAAAAACGAACGGCTTCCCGCCCGGGTCAATGCCCTGGGGCGGAAAGCCGTTCCTTCACATTCCAGCCCGCAAAGGGCGGACGATCCCGTTCGCGGGGATCAGCCCTGATGCTCGTCGATATAGGTGATCGCGTCCTTGACGGTCGTGATCTTTTCGGCGGCATCGTCGGGAATTTCCACGCCGAATTCTTCTTCGAACGCCATGACCAGCTCGACGATGTCGAGGCTGTCCGCGCCCAGATCGTCGATGAAGCTCGCATCCTCGGTCACCTTGTCGGCTTCGACGCCCAGATGCTCGACGACGATCTTGCGTACCCGATCGGCGGTCTCGCTCATTATCCCTGTTCCTCTTCTGACTGGGTATTCCAAATTCCTGAACGCACCTAGAGCGAGCCGCGCTGCCTGACAAGAGGCAGACACCGCCTAATCGCCGTCATGCATCCGAATTTTCGGCTGTTTCCGCGCCTTTTGCGGTCTTTTTTACATGCGGCGCCGTCAAAGCATCGCCATGCCGCCGTTCACGTGCAGCGTCTGGCCGGTGACATAGCCCGCCTCCTTGCTCGCCAGATAGACGACCGCGGCACCGATATCGGCGCCTTCGCCCAGCGAACCTGCGGGAATCCGCCCGGTCAGCGCTTCCTTCTGCGCATCGGGCAGCACGTCGGTCATCGCGGAGCGGATGAAACCGGGCGCGACGCAGTTGACGGTGATTCCGCGCGACGCGAGTTCCTGCGCCAGCGCTTTCGACATGCCGACCAGCCCGGCCTTCGACGCGGCGTAATTGGCCTGGCCGGGGTTTCCGGTCGCACCGACGACCGAGGTGATCGAGATGATTCGCCCGAACCGCGCCTTCATCATCGGCCTGGCGGCGGCACGGGCGAGGCGGAACGCCGCCTCAAGGTTGACCTTGATGACCTGTTCCCATTCATCGTCCTTCATCCTCATGGCGAGGTTGTCGCGCGTCACCCCGGCATTGTTGACGAGGATGTCGACCTTGCCGAGCGCCTCGACCGCCCGCGGGACGAGTTGGTCGACCGCCGCGCCGTCCGCAAGATTGCACGGCAGCGCGACATGATCGCCACCCAGTTCCGCCCTGAACGCCTCCAGCTTTTCGGCATTGGAACCCGACAGCGCCAGCCGCGCCCCCTGCTCCGCCAGCGCCCGCGCGATCGCCGAACCGATCCCCCCGCTCGCGCCGGTCACCAGCGCCGTCATTCCTGTCAGATCGAACATTGCATCATCCTTTTGTTGGTTCGCGCAGAGGCGCCGGGAGCGCGGAGGGGTTGTAGTTATTCGCCAACCGCCGCACGCCTTCCTTCAACGTCTCTCCGCCAAAATTTATCAGCAGCCCGATGGGCTGCTTCGTTAGCCGAAGGTAGGTCAGGAGCTGCTTGGCATGAACCTCCGCAAGCTTCTCGACCGACTTGATCTCCACGAGAACGCGGCCTTCGACCAGAAGATCGACACGAAACGCGGCATCGCAGCGAATATTCTCGAACTCGATATCGATCGGCAACTGCCGCAGCACCGAATATCCCATCGCCTGCAACCTCGCGGCGAGAACCGCCTCATAGACGCTTTCAAGCAGCCCCGGCCCGAGGTCTCGGTGGATGCGCATCGACACATCCACCACATCGCCGGTGATCCGGTCGATATCCTCCACCGCGCGCCCTCCGTGTTCTCAGCGCCTCCGCGCGAAATCTAAAGCGTTTTCGCCAGCGCCTCGATGTCGTCCATTGTCACGACGCTCGTCTGGGTCGTGTCGGGCGCGGTGCGCTTTACCATCGCGCTCAGCACCTTGCCGCCCAGTTCGACGAAATCGCCGACGCCTGCTTCCGCCATCGCGAGCACCGATTCGCGCCAGCGGACCATTCCCGTCACCTGCTCGACAAGAAGCGAGCGGATGGTATCGGGATCGGCAACCGGCGCTGCCGTCACATTGGCATAGACCGGGACGAGCGGACCGCGGATCGCGACATCGGCAAGCGCTTTTTCCATCACATCGGCGGCGGGCTGCATCATCGGGCAGTGAAATGGCGCCGAAACCGGCAGCAGCACCGCGCGCTTGGCACCCATTTCCTTCGCCAGCGGCACCGCGCGCTCGACAGCAGCCTTCGCGCCCGAAATCACCACCTGGCTGGGATCATTGTCGTTGGCGACGGTGCAGACATCGCCCTCGGCGGCCGCATCGGCGATCGCCTGCGCCTTTTCTCGGTCGGCGCCAAGGATCGCCGCCATCGCGCCCTCGCCCACCGGCACCGCGGCCTGCATCGCCTGACCGCGCTGCTTGAGCAGCTTCGCCGTGGTCGAAAGGTCGAACGCTTCGGCCGCGCACAGCGCACTATATTCACCGAGGCTGTGCCCCGCGACGAAATCGGCCTTGTCGGCAAGGCGGATGCCGCCTTCCTTTTCAAGCACGCGCAGCGTCGCGATCGCGTTCGCCATGATCGCCGGCTGGGCGTTTTCGGTGAGCGTCAGCTCGTCCTCCGGCCCCTCGGTCATCAGGCGAAAAAGATGCTGGCCCAGCGCCTCGTCGACCTCCTCGAACACCTCGCGGGCGGTCCGGCTGGCCTCGGCCAGCGCCTTGCCCATGCCAACGGCCTGACTGCCCTGGCCGGGGAAGATGAATGCGCGCAATGAAACTCTCCCTTCGCGGAAATACCAATGCGTGAGGCGGTTAGGACGGTTCGCGGCGAACGTCAAAAGCGTGCGACAATTTGCGACCATTTTCCCGGTTTTCGGGACAATTGCGGGACAGCCCGCTCCGATATTGGCCTCATCGCCGAAAGGGCGAAGCGATGAGGAGATTGAAAATGAAGAAGCTCGTTCTTGCCGCCGCGACGGCCTCGATGCTCGCGACACCGGCGCTGGCCGCCCCCCGCCACAACGAATATCAGCGCAGCGACCAGCAACGGACGGTCGAGCGCACGCAACAGCGCACCGTGACCGTCAACCGCACCGTCCGCCATACGCCGCAGGTCCGTTACCAGACGCGTACCGTGCAGTACCGGGCACCCGCCTACCAGTATCGCAGCTGGCAGCGCGGCCAGCGGTTCGACGCGCGCCATGCCCCCGGCTACCGCGAGATCGACTATCGTTACTATCGCGGCCTTCGCGCCCCGCCGCGCGGCTATCACTGGGTACGGTCGGGCAATGACGCGGTCCTGGTGGGTATCGCGAGCGGATTGATCGGGGCGGTGATCGGCGGCGCGCTCGCCAACTGATCGCGACGAACAGGTCCTCCCGGGCGGGGCGGCGGTTTCGACTGCCGCCCCGTTTCTCGATACACAGGGTTGCAAAACGCGGCGATCTACCGCATAGGCGCCCGCAATCGGGGTGAAGGGCCAGTCTCTTCGCCCCCGATTGTTTTTAGACGATAGCCGGAGGGGCGTCCGCACGGTGCGGCGTCAGCGATCGGCCAACAGAGAGAAGCAGCATATGGCTCTGTACGAGCATGTGTTCCTTGCGCGCCAGGATCTGGCCCAGGCGCAAGTGGACCAGCTGGCGGAAACCGCCACCAAGATCATCGAGGACAACGAAGGCAAGGTCGTCAAGACCGAGACCTGGGGCCTGCGCAGCCTCGCCTATCGTATCCAGAAGAACCGCAAGGCGCATTTCGTGATGCTCGAAATCGACGGTCCGACCAGCGTCGTCGCCGAGCTCGAGCGCCAGACCGCGATCAACGAAGACGTGATCCGCTACATGACCGTCCGCGTCGACGAGCATGAGCAGGGCCCGTCGGTCATGATGCGCAAGGGCGACCGCGAGCGCCGTGGCCGTCGCGATCGCGACAACAACAACTAATCGGAAGGGACCAGCAAAATGGCACGACCGTTTTTCCGCCGCCGCAAGAGCTGCCCCTTCTCGGGCAAGGACGCGCCGGTCATCGATTACAAGGACGTCCGTCTGCTGCAGGGCTTCGTGTCCGAACGCGGCAAGATCGTCCCCTCGCGCATCACCTCGGTGAGCGCCAAGAAGCAGCGCGAGCTGGCCAAGGCCATCAAGCGCGCCCGTCACCTGGGCCTGCTGCCCTACGTCGTGAAGTAAGGAGGGCAGATACATGGATATCATTCTGCTGGAACGCGTCGAAAAGCTCGGCAGCATCGGCGATGTCGTCACCGTGCGCGACGGCTATGCCCGCAACTTCCTGTTGCCGAACAAGAAGGCGCTGCGCGCCAACGAGGCGAACAAGAAGATCTTCGAAGCCAATCGCGAGCGGCTTGAGGCGGAAAACGCCGCCAAGCGCACCGAGGCCGAGAAGGAAGCCAAGGGCGTCGACGGCACCACGATCGTTCTGATCCGTCAGGCGTCGAACGCTGGCCAGCTCTATGGCTCGGTCGCGGTTCGCGACGTGGTCGAGGCGCTCGAAGCCGAAGATCACAAGATCAACAAGTCGCAGGTCGTCCTCGAACGCCCGATCAAGACGATCGGTCTTCACGACGTCCGCATCGCGCTCCACCCCGAGGTTTCGGTCACGGTGCAGGTCAACGTTGCGCGTTCGACCGACGAGGCCGAGCTTCAGGCGCAGGGCGTCGACGTGATGGCGGCGATGTTCGAGGATCAGCGCGAAGTCACCGGCTTCACCGAAGAGCGCGATCCCAACGCCGAACCCGGCGAGATCGCGTCGGAAGAAGGCGGCGAGGAAGCATCGACCGAAGAGGGCGAGACGACCGAAGGCTGATCGCACTTCGATCCAAAAGAAAAGGGGCCGTCCGGGATGTCCGGGCGGCCCCTTTTTCATGGCGCGTTGCCATGCCGTTCGGTCAGGGAACCATCACGCAGGCGCTGACGACCGCAGCCAGAGGAATGAGCGACATGACGACGGGGATGACCTTGCGCATAACTGCCTTGTTCGATGTTGATGATGTCGCGCTATCAATGCGCCGCGCGACGAAAGGTTGCGCTACCACAAATCATGCAACGATAAGCGGGCGCATTCCCTCTTAAGGGATTGACGGCATCAACGTCCCTAACCAATTGCTAACGCATATTTTTATGGAACGAGAGCCCGTTTTAGTCATTTTACTGTCACTGTAGGAAGCGTAACTGGGGTAACCGGGGTGACGAAGATGATGAGGGGCGCGCTGCGCGAAACGCGGCGCCTTGGGGTATTTCAGCCTGCACAAATCAGACGGGGCGACGCGGGCGACGATATTCACGTGCTCGACGTTTCGCGAACGGCCGTGCTCGCGCACAGCGATGATCCGCCGGAATATGGAACGGCGTGCAGCCTGGTACTGTGCGGGCAGGAATATCACGCGCATGTCGCATGGGTGCGCCGCAAGCAGTTCGGACTGCGCTTTGCAGAGCCGCTGACCGGCGAGGATATCGGAACCTTTATCGACGGCCGAACGAAGCTGATCGAGGAAGGCCGACGCAAAATCCTCTGCCCGGCCTAGGCTCCGTCCTTCACTTGCCCGGCGGCACCGGCTGGATCACTGCCTTTGCGGGCGCGAATACCGGCTGTCCCGGCCCGGCAAACACCGCCTCATCGTCCGTAACGATATTGAACCGCTCGCTCGTGTAATCGCCCGGCTTCGCAGACAGCAGCGGCGGCGTCCGCGGCCCGGCACGGTCGGGCGCCGATTGCCGCGTCACCAGCACGGGCGTATCGAGGCTGGTCAGCGAATAAAGCCTTTTGGCGAATGCCCTCGGCATACGGATACAGCCGTGCGAAGCCGGGTATCCGGGCAGATATCCGGCATGCATCGCCACACCGCTCCACGTAAGCCGCTGCATGAAGGGCATCGGCGCGTTCGAATAGAGGTTCGAACGGTGGAAAACCTGTTTCTGCAGGATCGGGAATTCGCCCGTCGGAGTCGATTTTCCCGGCTTTCCCGTCGAAACCGACGTCGCGCCGATCAGCCTTCCCGCGCGATAGACAAACAGCGTCTGCATCGGCAGGCTGACGACGATCTCGATCTTTCCCGTTTCACCGACATCGTCCGCCCACACCGACTGGCCGTTGTCCAGAGCACGCGCCGCGTCGAACAGTTCGACCGTTCGCTGTCCGGCAATCGCGGCGCTGCCCGGCGCCAGCAAAGCGAGGGCCGCGGCGGCCAGACCGCTACTCCAGAAACGCGATTTCACTACTGCCTCCCTGTTCTGACGCCTGCCGCAGCGACTCCGGAAACGCTCCGATTATATGGTTAAGCGAGCAGTAAGCAATTTTCGGGCATGGAATGCAGCGACGCCGCGCTCCCGCCAAATTTTTCGGGATATCGTTGAAATCGAAGGCGAACCGTGCCTCGGATGCGATGCGCGCAGGGGCATTTGTCCCAATTTAAGGAACTTTTCTGCTAAGATGCATCCTCGATCACCGGGGAAAGAGCTGGGGATAGTTTTTTGAGTACAGTATTTTCAGGCACGCATTCGCGGCGCACGCTGCTGCGTGCAGGACTTTTCATCGGCGGCGCCGTGGCTGCTCCGTCCATCTTGCGCAGTTCCGAAAGCAACCGCGCATTCCTGCCGGAACCGGGTGCTTCGGCCGCTGCGGCGGCAGAACCGCCTGCGATGTCCGTCCCCAACGGCGTGCGCCCGGAATTGTTCCACCGCGCACTCGCCGCACTGGACCGTCATAGCGGCCGCATCGCCAAGCGCGACATTATCGCGATCGCGGATTTCAACGATTTCTCGGCCAAGCCGCGTTTCCAGCTCATCAATCTGGAAGACGGCAGCGTTAAAGAATTGCTGGTCGCCCATGGCAGCGGATCGGATCCGAAGCATAGCGGCTATGTACAGCATTTCTCGAACGAGCCGGGTTCCAACGCGACGTGCGAGGGTGCGTTCGTCACGTCGAACTATTACACCGGCAAGCACGGCCATTCGCAGCGTGTCGACGGACTCGATCCGACGAACAACAATGCCCGCGACCGCGCGATCGTGATCCACGGCGCCTGGTACGCCAATGCCGACATGATCGACAAATATGGTCAGCTCGGCCGCAGCCAGGGTTGTTTCGCGGTCGGCGAAAAGCACCTCAAGCAGGTATTTGCGAAACTCGGCGAGGGACGCCTTCTGTACGCCGGGAAAGCTTAAGCCGTTCAAGCATTAATGGCGCGACAGTCCTTTTACGCTGAAGGAACCGCGCCATGGCAGAAACGCTTTCCGCGACCATTCCCGACGATGTCGAAATCGCCGTCAGGACGATTTTGGAAAGGGCAAAGGCGAAGGACGCCAGGCTGACTGCGGCGGAAAGCTGCACCGGCGGCCTCCTCGCCTCGCTGCTGACCGATGTCGAAGGCGTCAGCCATGTCTTCGAACGCGGCTTCGTCGTCTACAGCAAGCGCGCGAAGTGCGAACTGCTCGACATTGCGCCCGAACGGATCGAACGATGCGGCGCGGTCAGCCGTGAAGTCGCGGTGGCGATGGCCGATGGTGCGCTTAAGGCACCGCACGCCGATATCGCCATTGCCATTACCGGATTTGCAGGCCCGGCCGGTCCCGACGACCAGCCGGGCCTTGTTCATTTCGCCTGCGCGCGACAGGATGACGAAACCCGCCATCGCCAGGAAGCTTTCGGTGATATAGGGCGCGGGCCGACGCGGATCGCCTGTATCCGCACCGCACTGGAAATGCTGGGGGACGCGCTCGAATGACTGCATCGCACCGATTTCACGCCTTGCACACGCATGGCTTCGTTCGTGTCGGCGCGTGTACGCCGATCGCGACGGTCGGCGACGCAGCGACCAATGCCGAACGCACCATCGCGCTGGCGCGACAAGGCGATGCCGCGGGCGCCGACCTGCTGGTCTTTCCCGAGCTCAATCTGACCTCCTACGCGATCGACGACCTGCACCTGCAGGATGCGCTGTGCGACGCCACCGAAAGCGCGCTGCAGTCCGTTGCCGAGGCTAGCAAGGAGCTGAAACCGGTTCTGCTCGTCGGCGCGGCGCTGCGCCGCAACGGGCGCCTCTACAACTGCGCGGTGGCGATTGCGCGCGGACGCATCCTTGGCGTCGTGCCCAAGACCCACCTGCCCAATTACCGCGAATATTACGAAAAGCGCTGGTTCGCGCCGGGGCTTGGGGTGACGGGACTGGAAATAGAGGTTGCCGGCCAGACCGCTCCGTTCGGCACCGACCTGATCTTTGCAGCGCAGGATCTGCCCGACTTCATATTCCATGCCGAAATCTGCGAGGATTTCTGGGCGACCACCCCGCCCTCTTCCACCGGCGCGCTCGCCGGTGCGCTGATCCTGTGCAACCTGTCGGCATCGAACGTCACCATCGGCAAGTCGCGTGAGCGCGCGATGCTCAGTGCGTCACAGTCGGCGCGCGCGGTCGCCGCCTATGTCTATTCGGCGGCAGGCCCCGGCGAGAGCACCACCGATCTCGCCTGGGACGGCCAGGGCATGATCCACGAACTCGGCGAGCAGCTCGTCGCGTCGGAACGCTTCGATCTCGCGACCGAGATCGTCTACGCCGATGTCGATGTCGAGCGCATCCGGCTCGAACGGATGCGGATGCAGACGTTCAACGATTCGGCTGTCGCTGCCGACCATCCCGAACGCCGGTTCCGCCGCATCGCCTTCTCACACCGGCCACACCACGACGATATCGGCCTGAACCGTCCGGTCCGCCGCTTTCCTTTCGTGCCCAACACGCCCGAAAAGCTCGACGAGGACTGTTACGAAGCCTTCAACATCCAGGTCGAGGGGCTGCGCAAGCGCATCGTCGCCAGCGGCGTGAAGCGCATCGTCATCGGCGTGTCGGGCGGCCTCGATTCAACGCACGCGCTGATCGTGGCGGCCAAGGCATTCGACCGGCTGAAGCGGCCGCGGACCGATATTCTGGGCTTCACCATGCCCGGCTTCGCGACGAGCGATTCGACCAGGACCAACGCCTGGGCGCTGATGAACGCGCTGGGTGTGACCGGCGCGGAAATCGACATCCGCCCTGCCGCGACGCGGATGCTCGAAGATATGGGCCATCCATTCGCCAGCGGAGAGCCGGTCCACGACGTCACCTTTGAAAACGTTCAAGCCGGACTGCGCACCGACTATCTCTTCCGCCTCGCCAATCAGCGCGAGGGGATGGTGCTGGGCACCGGCGACCTGTCCGAACTCGCGCTCGGCTGGTGCACCTACGGCGTCGGCGACCAGATGAGCCATTACGCGGTCAATGCCGGCGTGCCCAAGACGCTCATCCAGTATCTTATCCGCTGGTGCGTCACCGCCGGCCAGTTCGACGACGCCACGCACAGCGTGCTTCAGGCGATCCTCGACACCGACATATCACCCGAACTGGTGCCCGCAGGCGAGGACGGCGAGATTCAGAAGACCGAAGCCAAGATCGGCCCCTATGAACTGAACGATTTCTTCGCGCATCATGTCATCCGCTTCGGGCTGCGCCCGTCGAAGATCGCATTCCTCGCCTGGCACGCATGGCGCGACGCGAATGAGGGGCGCTGGCCGGCGGATTTCCCGCACAAGGCGCGCAACCAGTATGACCTCGCCGAGATCGCGAAATGGCTTGAGGCGTTCCTTCTGCGCTTCTTCAGGACCAGCCAGTTCAAGCGATCGGCGATTCCCAACGGCCCGAAGGTTTCGCCCGGCGGCGCGCTGAGCCCGCGCGGCGACTGGCGTGCGCCGTCGGACGGCACCGCCGATCCCTGGCTTGCCGAACTGCGCGAGAACCTCCCCGAGCTGTGATCAGTCGCGGCCGAGCACCTGCTTGACCTTCGCCGCCCATTCGGGGCTCTCGATCCGCTCGAGCAGCGCACGGTTGAGCGGCTCTCGCATCTTGCTGTCCTGCGGCAGCGCAAAGGCATAGTCCTGCCGTCCGAAGGTGCCGGGCACCAGCCGCAACCCCTTCCCTTCGCCGCCATCGCGGATCAGATAGGCGAGCAGCGGCCGGTCATAGACGAAGGCGTCGATCTGGCCCGAACGCACCGCGGCAAGCCCCGCCTCGATGTCGGGATAGGCGTCGAACGCGACGCCGCGCTCGTCGAGCCAGCCTTGCGCCGCCGATCCGTTGATCGACCCGACATGCGCCGAAGAAAGGTCGCTCGGGCTCTTGATGCTGCTGCTCAGCCGCCCTTCGGTGAGCGAAGACGCGATCAGGCCGGTGAAGGTCGAAATAATCAGGATCGCAGCGAACATCCACACGAGCGCGATCACCTTGCCCGCCATGGTTCGCGGCGCCTTGTCGCCATATCCGACGGTCGTCATCGTCACCGCGGAAAACCACATGCCGGACCCTATTCCGCTGATCGGCCTGCCGCCGAATTCATCTTGATTGTGCCGCCGCTCGACCGCCCAGAAGAGCAAGCCGACGACCAGCAACAGCGCAGCCAGAGCCAGCACCGCCTGTAAGAATCCCCAGGTGAAGAAATTGCGGAACAGAATCAGCCAGCTCGGTGGCGCCTGGCCGATCGCGATGCCGAAACCGGTCGTGTAATAGGGATGCGTGAAATCAACCGCCTTTTCGCGGGCCGGCGTTACGGTAAGCGCTCCGACGCTGGCGGCATAGCGACCATCGGCGACGCCCTGCACCATCCCGTCGAGATCGGTTTGTTCGAACCGGTATTTCAGCCCGGCATCGTCCGCGATGTCGCGCCACAGGTCGATGGCAAGGCCGCTCCACTGCCCTTTCGCGTCCTTCATCGCAAAGGGCGGCGCCTCTCGCGTCGCGATCGCCATCTCGCCGCGCTTGGCGGGTTGCGGCACCGTCTGGGCGGATGCCGGCATCATGGAAAACAGGCTCACGGCAGCGAAAAGGATGCCGAGCAGGCGAAGCGGCAGGATGCGGTTCATCGCACCAGCCTAGCACGTGGTCGCCCGAGCTTGTCCAGCGGACCGATCCATCGACGGAAAAGGAAAGTGGCGGAGAGGGAGGCTTCAGAAAACAGTAGGCTGTTGATTTGATAACAAAAATATTCCCGAACATGGAGTACTGGCCAGAGCTTTGGTGACCCCGGCCGATGAAGCGACTTCCGCCGGTGTCGTGAACCCCACGGACGTATGGGGTCGGTGCTTGTTCCGCAGGGCCGATTATGCTGGCGCCTTAGCGGTTGACGGCGACAACTGCACTATCGGCACGGATGCACGAAATGTCGTACGTTCGCTCCGCTCCAGTGTCAGCGAACCACCATGAGCATGGATGATCTGTTGCGCGAGGCTGAGCCCGACCCCGCTTCCTTCCGTCTTCGTCGAGAAGAAGGGACGAAAAATGCGTTCGGAGCATTCCGGCTCGATGCCCTTGCCATTGTCGGAAATCTCAATTTCCAGATTTGCGGCTGAGGCACGAAACGACAGCAATACGTCTGCGCCGTTTTCATGCGCCGATCGTTCAGCTTCCGCTGCATTTTGCAGCAGTGCCCAGAGGGCCTGACCGATCTGATCACGATCAAGCGATATCGTCACATCTCTATCGACCTGGACAACGAACCGGACCTGCGGCCACTGCACCGCGAACAGGCGTGACATGTCATCGGCAATTTGCCGTACCGCGACAGGCCGTAGCAGCGGCGCGGGCAGACGGGCGAGCGTACGATAGGCCTCCGTAAATCGTTGGAGCCCCTCGGCCAGTCGCGCCAGCGTACCCAATATCTCGCGAAGAAGCGCTGGATCGATTTCTGGACGATCGAGCAAGCTCAAGCCGCTTTCGGAAAGCGATACGATGGGAGCCAGCCCGTTCAGCAATTCATGCCCCAGCACCTGCATCACCTCGGTTGTCGCGCGTGCCTCTGCGGCGCGATCCTCACGCTCAACATCGATCAGCGTTATCACCACCGCTTTCGCCGCCATTCCATCAAGCGTCACGCGATCGATCCGCCAATGGCGGCCCTCGTCTCGGAAATGCGAGCAATCGGGATCGATCAGTTCATCCGGCGCAGGCAGGATACGGTCGTCTGTAGCGAATAGGAGCCGCGCTGCACGATTGAGCGCATGTGCCCGCCCGCCGCGTATCGCAACCATCGGCGTCGGTGCGGCATCAAGTAGCAGGCGATTGACCGAAATGTCGGTTGGGGCCGAAGGCGTTGGCGCCGATTTAATTGGGGCAGGAGACGCTGCAAGCCAATTAAGCGCACTTAGCCACAACCAGATCAGAACGCTTGCGGTACATAGCCCCCAAAAGCCTTGCGACCAGGCAAATGCGGTCGTCCCGCCGCTGATCACGAGCCCGGCCGCCCGCAGCAGCGCCCGCATACGTCGCTTAGAGGCCATACCGTGCAATGCGTCGGTACAGCGCTCCGCGGCTCAATCCGAGCGCGGCCGCGGCTTGCGTTACGTTGTGATGGTGCGCCCGCAGCGCGGCCTCGATTATCGTACGTTCGGCATCGCCCAGATCAAAACCGTCATCTCCTCCCGACGATTCTCCTGGATCGGCGACCGGCGACGGCGCAAGGGCGCTCGCCTTTATAATCTGGTCTTCGGCAAGCAACACCGCGCGTTCAACCGCGAGCGCAAGCCCGCGCACCTCGTCAGGCCAATGCGTAGTTCGCACCAGCGCCTCGGCCGCTTCGCTCAGCCTGACCACCGGTTTTCCGAACCGTTCCGAAGCAAGCCGGGCAAAATGCCTCGCAAGAAGGACGCTATCGTCACCACGTGCATCAAGCGTCGGCACCGCGATTTCGATCGTGGCGATACGTCGCCGCAACGCGGGCCCGATCGGATCAATCGAACCCGCGATGGCGATGCAGCGGCTTGTCGATGGCAGCCGCTCCAAAAGCTGTTCCTGCGCAATCGGATCGAGTTGATCGGGGTGACGCAGGACAAGCGCGCTCGCTGGTTGGTCGAGGCGGCCCCAGGCACTTCGATCACGCAGGTCGATTCTTATCTCGGGCTGGCCAGTCGAATCTCTTGCCGCTGCAAGAATAGCACTGGCAGTCAGCGATCGTCCGCTCCCCGGTCGCCCAGTAATGATTACATCGGCCACGGTGGATCCAACCCGACGGACAAGATCGCGCAGGTGCTCCATCGCCTGGCTTTCACCCAACAGCCCCACCGGCCGACCCGCCACCATGGGTGCCGCAACGACTGCGCTGGCGGACCCGGCCTTTCGCTCAATCGCCGCGCCGACCTTGGCGATCAGATTGGCATTGCGCCAGGGTTTGATCGCGAAGTCACTTGCGCCGAGTTGCATCGCCGTCACCGCAATGCGGATTCCACTATGCGCGGTTATCACAAGGACACAGGCGTCGGGATCGTCCGCCATGATCCGCCGAAGGCATCGCAATCCCTCTTCACCATCGGTCTTGTTCGGCCCGAAATTCAGATCGAGCAGGATTGCGTCGTACCGTCGCTCGGCAAGGCGTGAATACGCTTCCTCGGGCCCGGTAGCGAGATCCAGCCGGTGCCCGGCAATTTCAAAAGCGATCTTCATCGCACGTCCGACCGCCGGATCATCGTCAACCATCAGGATCTCAGCAGCTCTTGACACTGTGATTGCGTGTCCATCTCCGGACACTGCGTCCACATCCGACCGTGACGACGAAACCGATCCGTCAAGAAATGGCTGTTTCATAGTAACTTAGGCTTTCAGGCGGCGATCGTAGATACTGCACCCATGATGACTCGACGCGCTGGATTCGCAACCATTAGTCCTCGGGCACTGCCTGATTTCGCCACAGCGCCGATTACCTGCGATGCCGCAAGCAGCAATGGCCATACCAAGAACGCTTCGCCGGGCGCGGCGATGGATCGAAAAATCACGGGCCAACAGCGGCCATGGTGGCGTCGCCCCCTGGCACTTGGCGGGATTGCACTTGCGCTTGTTGCATTATTCGTCTGGCGATGGATGCCCGAAAGCGGTTCGACCAACATCGTTGCCGCAAATCTGGACATTGGTCAGGTAGAGCGGGCGCCGTTTGCCGACTACCTTCCGGTGCGGGCGACCGTCGAGCCCCGGCTGACGACGCTGGTCGGCATTTCCATCAGTGGTCAGGTGGAGAGGCTGCTGGTGCAGGACGGGGCGATGGTTATCGCTGGCCAACCGCTCGCCACTCTGTCCAACCCCTCATTACGACGCGACGTACTCGCGCAAGAGGCACAAATCGCTGGCCAGCTCAGCAGTATATCAAACGAGACACTGGCGATCGAACGTAGCCGGATGGATCGCACCGCGCAGATCGAACTCGCCAATTATGACCTTCTTCGGGCACAACGCGAACTCGGTATCCGCCAGCAATTGCACGACAAGGGTATCCTCGCTGATGCAGCCCTGAAAAATTATACCGACGAAGTCGCGTATCAAAAACAGCGGCTGGCCCAGCTTCGATCGGGCAGCGCCACCGAAGGCAAGATCACCGCGGAACAACAGACGCGACTGGGCGATGCGCGAGCGCTCCTGCAGGGCAATCTGGCTGCGGTGAGATCAGGACTGGATGCCCTGACCATTCGCGCCCCGGCAGCGGGTCGGCTGACCAATTTCGACGTCCAGCCCGGGCAGGCGTTGAACCCCGGCGATCCGGCGGGCCAAGTCGACAGCGAAGGCTCCTGGAAGCTCGTGGCCGACGTCGATGAATATTATCTCAGCCGGGTTAAGGTCGGACAGGAAGCAAGCGCCGACAAAGCAAAGCTTCACATCGCCAAGGTTCTCCCGACGGTAAAGAACGGCCGCTTCCGTATCGAGCTGACTTTCGATGGCGCCCCCCCCGACGGACTGAATCGGGGCCAGACCGTCGATGTGCGCGTAACACTTGGCAGCACTGCTCCGGCGCTTGTAGCGCCCGTCGGCGGCTGGCTGGACGATAGCGGAGGTTCGTCTGCATTCGTGCTCGACTCCGACGGCAACCATGCACGTCGCCATCCGGTGAGCACCGGCCGCCGCAATCCGCAGCGGGTCGAAATATTGTCCGGCCTTTCGCCGGGGGACAGAATCATCACGTCAAACACCGCCGCCGTGAAGGGCGACGTAATCAACATCAAATGATCGAAGGCGGGAAAACATGATCCGTTTGGAAGGCATCCAGCGCCGTTTTGTCTCGGACGAAGTTGAGACAACCGCACTGGACAATATCAACCTCAATGTGAAGGAGGGAGATTTCGTCGCGATCATGG
This sequence comes from Stakelama marina, assembly GCF_018122655.1. Lineage (GTDB taxonomy): Bacteria > Pseudomonadota > Alphaproteobacteria > Sphingomonadales > Sphingomonadaceae > Sphingomonas > Sphingomonas marina. The sequence goes on along the minus strand of NZ_JAGRQC010000001.1, from coordinate 347,064 downwards.
GGCCGTCAGGCTGCGGCAAATCGACGCTGCTCAACACCCTCGGCACGGTGGATCGGCCGACACAAGGGAAATACTGGTTCGACGAAGAAGACCTGACCGCGCTCGATGAAAAGGAACTGGCCAATTTCCGGGCAGCCTCGCTCGGTTTCGTATTTCAGAGCTTCAATCTGATCGATGAACTGACTGTCGAGGAAAATGTCGCACTCGGCCTTGCGTATCGTCGCGACGTCAAGGACCGCCGCTCTCGTGTCACCGATGCGATGGACAAGGTCGGCATCGCCCATCGTGCCCGTCATTATCCGCATCAATTGTCGGGCGGTCAGCAGCAGCGCGCGGCGATTGCCCGCGCGATCGTCGGCAATCCCAAGCTAATTCTCGCGGACGAGCCCACGGGAAATCTCGATACCGCCAACGGCGAACAGGTCATGAATATTCTCAGCGGATTGAACGCTGAAGGAACCACCATCCTGATGGTGACTCATTCGCCCAGCCAAGCCGATCAGGCACGCAGTCGCATTGAAATGCTTGATGGACGAATCATCGCATCAACCAGCCGCGCACTCTGAGTTCGCACCGTAATAAGGAGCCTGCCCGTGTTCAAATTTCTGCCTGTCCTGATGGTGATAACGGCGACGGCGGCCAATGCCGATGAACGACGGTTCGACACCGGCGCGTTTGCGCAGATTGCACTTGAATCGTCAGATCGAGTGGAGATCGTACAGGGCGACGCGTTCTTCGTCAGTGCGACCGGAGACCCGCATGCGGTCGCGGCACTGAACATCCGGCAAACCGACGGCATGCTGATCATCGGTCGCCAGCCCGATCGATCAGGCGAGCACGGAGCCATTATCACCGTGCACATGCCCGCGCTGCGTGGCGTGCGCATTCACGGTTCGGGCGAGGTACGCGTGGGACCGATGACCGGCGGAGCCTTCAGCGGTGCGGTTTCCGGATCAGGGGACCTGATATTGAGTAACGCTCAGTTCGACCGCGTGGAATTGGATGTCAGCGGCTCTGGCGCGATCAAGGCGAATGGGCGGGCGGCGGATGCCGTCATTCTGCTGCGCGGATCAGGTGAGATCGACACTCAAAAGCTCGCGGTGAAGGACGCGAGGATTACGTTTCGCGGGTCCGGTCAGGCGAATGTCGAGGCGTCAAATTCTGCCGCGATCGAATTTCACGGATCGGGAAATGTGACTGTCTCTGGCGGCGCGAGGTGCGCGATCGAGCGGCACGGCGACGGCACGGTCAAGTGCCGATAATCCGCCACGGCGATCGAGAAGGTCTACAGCCATGAACCGCTTCGCCCTTTTGTCGCTGTACCGCTCGCTGACGCGACATCGGCTTTATGCCGTACTGAATATCGGGGGATTGGCACTGGGGATCGCCGTATTCCTCGTGTTGAGCCTCTATGTGCGCTCCGAGCTCGGGTTCGAGAAATGGCTGCCCAACCACAACAAGGTTTATATCCTTGAAGACGTCTGGAATGTGCCCGGCACGCTGGTCGGCCCTTCACAGGATTCAATGCCGGGAACGCTTGAACTCCTGAAGCAGGATTTCCCTGGCCTGGTGGGCACGCGGATCAAGACACCACCGGCAACTGTGCTTCGCGACGGCGTGGGCACCGACGAGGGAATTGCGCTCGTCGACCCGGAATTCTTCCAATTGTTCGCACTACCTTCCATTAGCGGAAATCCGTCTGCGGCCCTGCTGGATCCAGCGAACATCATTCTGGAACAGCACATCGCTGACAAATATTTTCCCAACGGCGATGCGCTGGGGAATGTGATGACGGTCAACGTCAACGGCAAACCCGGGCTGTACCGCGTCGCTGCGGTCATCGCCGATCTTCCGGCTCAAACGCATCTCAAGCTGGGCATGATTGCACGCCTCGTCCCGCCGAAGGACGACCCGCTATGGTATCATTGGGGAAGCGAAAGCCTGCGCACCTATCTTCATTTCGCCACCCCCAAGCAGGCACAGGAATTCGAAGACCAGCTTGATGCCTTTGTACGGCGTCATGCGGGCGATGCATTTGGCAGCGATCCGCTCGACACATTGCATATGGCATTGTTGCCGCTCGATTCGCTGCATCTCGTGGACCCGTCAAGCAAGGTGACGGTCACGACGCTGGGCCTGGTCGGGCTGGTAACCTTGTTCATTGCGCTGGTGAACTACATCAACCTCGCGGTCGCGCGTTCCGATCTCAGGGCGCGAGAAGTTGCGATGCGCAAGGTGTTGGGCGCATCGCGCGGCGCGCTTATTCGTCAGTTCCTGTCCGAGGCGATGATCGTGGTCGCGCTTGCCGCGTTGCTTGGCTTGGTACTGGCAGAACTCGGCCTGCCGCTTGTTAACGCGGCAGGCGGTCTTTCACTGACAATCCCGTATCGCCTTGTCGTACCCGGGCTAATCGCATTGACGGTGTGCGTCGGATTCGTAGCGGGCGCCTATCCCGCAATGATACTGTCGCGCTTCTCTATTGTCGGTGTACTCGCCTCGTCCCGCGCACCGGGCGGCGGGCGAGCCGGCGCGCGATTGCGCGAAGCGCTCGTCGTGATGCAATTCGGGCTGTCCACCGCTTTCATTATCGGCACGCTCGTGCTCGTCGCACAGACTGCGCATGTTCGTAACGCCTCGCTCGGTTATGATCGTTCGGCACTGGTCGTCGTGCCAAGCTTCAAGGCCCCTGAACTGGGCGAAAGCCAGCTCGCCGAGTTGTTGGACGCTTTCCGACGCGCACCCGATGTGGTGACGGCAACCTATGCCGATGCCGCGCCGGGAGATGACAGCACAATCAACTCAAACAGTATCGAGCTGCCCGGACGGCCCGGCTTCGGTCCCAGTCTGCAAAACGTCGTTGTGGGTCCGGACTTTTTCAAAACGATCGGTGCCCGGATACTGGCGGGTCGCGGCTTCGACACCCGGCACCGCAATGACGATATCAAGAATCGCGACAATTCCGACGACCAGAACATTGTCATCTCGCAGCAAGCCGTTCCTGTGCTTGGGTTCGCTTCACCCGCCGATGCGATCGGCAAACACGTGGGAAAAGGCGCCCCGCGTACGATTATCGGGGTCGTCAGCGACCTGCGTTTCTATTCGCCGCGTCGCCCGATGCAGCCGACCTATTATACCTATCGCTCTAGCCTGCGTTCACAGGCCAGTGATCCTATCGCGATCGTCCGCACGACGAACAGCGTCGCAACCCTCGACGGCATTCGCGCGGCATGGATGCGCATCGCACCCGATGTACCATTCGAGGCAAGGACCGCCGCGCAAAATGTAGCGCGCTATTATGAGGATGACGACCATATCTCGCGGCTGTTCATCATCGGCGCTGTGCTTGCGGTCCTGATAGGGTGCATTGGACTTTGGGGCCTGGCGTCGTTCAACGCGGCGCGTCGGGTGAAGGAGATCGGAATCCGAAAAGCACTCGGTGCATCCTCTTCCGACATCTTTGCGCTCATGGCGGGCCAATTGCTGCGCCCAGTGGTGGTCGCGAACATCATTGCCTGGCCACTGGCGCTATTCGCGATGCGCAGCTGGCTGGCGGGCTTCGACGATCGTGTCGCGCTGTCACCCATATTCTTCATCGTGGCGAGCGCTGTTGCAGTCCTTATCGCACTAATAACCGTATTTGGGCACGCACTTCGCGCAAGTCGCGCCACAACCGCCTGGGCGCTGCACCACGAATAGTGAAACTATTGTGAGGGAGGATTTTATGAAACGGGATGTCATGAAATCACGCAGTGGACGTAATTTCGCTGCATGGGGTCGTCAATCATGACACATTACGATCGAAGCAGCTGGGCGATCTTTGCAAACGACGATCAACTATTTGTTTCGCTGGCGCGTGCGCAAATCGACCTGCAGCGGTTATCGGCAGTAAACTGCCCGCAACAGCGCAATCCATTTCTCACTGACTTCCCCTGCGCTCACCGCTATCGTCTGCATCATGGCAAATGATCTTTCATTTCGATGCCGTTGCGGTGAAGTGACTGGCAAACTCCGTGACGTTGACACTTTGACCGGGGATCATCTGGTTTGCCACTGTTCGGATTGTCTTGCCTTCGTGCGGTTCTGTGATCCCGACCGCGTTCCCGCTGTCATCGATGGTGTGCAACTGTTTCAAACCCGCGTTTCAAGAATGGCAATCACTTTGGGGAAGGAGCTCATTGCCTGTGTTCATCTGACCGACAAGCCAATGCTACGATGGTACTCGAAGTGCTGCCGAACGCCGCTTTTTCATACCGTTCATTCGGGCTGGTATCCGTTCGTCACCATCCACGTAGCCATCCTTGATTATGATCGCCGGGCTGCTGCGATTGGCGAGCCGCGCGGTCACACCTTTGTCAGCAACGTTCCCGCCGCGCTTAGGAATTTTCGGGAAGTTTCCAGATTTGGCATAATGGCACGCTTCACAGTCAGGATGTGGAATGACCTTGTGTCCGGCGACTTCCGCCGCGCAGAGCTGTTCGAACCAGCTTCATTGAAGCCCATCGTCGAACCCAGGCGATTGACTATATCCGAGCGGGCCGAACTTGATGCCCAGACCGCCGGTTAGCCACAAACCTGACGTCCGCTAACCCCACGTCCGGACATCCAGCAGTCAACTCCGATTCCTACCGTTGGGCACCTCTCGCAGATAGATGAACCGACGGCAGGTTTCAGGCAGCCGTTCGAACTTCGCGAACGGCGGCTATGTTCGCGAAAGCGGACCACACTACAGCCGGATTTTCTGAACTGGATCGTTCTTCTCCAGCTCCCATGTCAGGGCCATGTTCATAACCTCATCGATATCGTCGTCGGAGTGCGATGGCGTGCACAGGAAACGATTCGGATCGCAGCCCTCTCCCACAATGATCTCATCGAACGCGTCTCGCTCGACCGGACGGCGGGTATGGTCGTTAGCTGAAGTGCATCGCGACTAACGGTCGGGGCTGCAGAGACAGCTTGCGAAGAAGCGCCGGAACCGCGGGATATGGCATTACCGCGGCTTCGATCACCTGCCGGGTCTGGCGTGGCAAACCGCGCGTGACCGAGCGTAGCGATACCGCGCTCGGGATCAGCCCCTTGTCATGAGCTTAGTCGAGAACAGGCCGATACGTTGGAGGAGACGCCGCGCCGTATCCGGCTTGGTCAGCCAGATCGGCTCCAGAACCGAAACACCTGAACGCGATCGATCGCGTCGATTCGCTTGGCACCGATGTCGCCAAAACATGGTTCTCGAAGCTGGAGATCCAGGAGGCATTGCGCCGGCCCTTCCCCCCTCCTCCCGCCACCCGGCAAGTGTCCGGTGTTCGCGCTCTTGCCGCGCTCGTCGCTGCCGCGACGTTCATCGTTCGCCCCTGGCGATCCAGCCCAACCAGACAAATGCACCCTTTTGACCTGCGTCAACGCCCGGCGTCGTGGCGGTGGTACCGGGAGCGCGTCGCGGTCCTGCGAACCATCACTGTGCCGGCGCTGATGGAAACGCGGGATGCGCGGCGAGTGAACGGGCCGCGACGCAGCGGAGTGTCCGGCCCCAAGAAAAGGAACGGGTTATGGAACAGGAAGTCCGCAAAGCGTCCGATTTCGGTCGCGACTTTGCGCTGCGCGCAGCGGCAATATCAATGGGTTTCGTCTTCTTCATGGGCGGATGGCGCCGGTTCATCAACGTGCCTGCCAAGCACGACATTACCAGCCCCGCATCGCTGGCAAACAAGCTGGTCGAGGCTGCACCGGGCTCCCCGATCGAATCGTGGATCCACTGGATTCTCAACAGCCCGTTCCTCACCGAATGGTCGATCTACCTGATGTCGACGGCGGAAGTCGTTGTCGGCCTTTCGCTGATGCTCGGCCTGTTCACCCGCGCGACCGCGGTCGGATCGGCGATGCTCAACGTCGCGCTCATGATCATCTTCGGCTGGATGGGGTATGAGTGCCTCGACGAATGGACGATGGCGGCACTCGGCTTCGCCATTTCGGTTAGCGTGATGATCCACGGCCCGAGCCTGTATTCGGTCGACAACTGGCTGAAGCGCGACGACTTCGCGCGCCTGTTCGCACGCAATGTCAGCATCGCGCTGACCGTCGTGTCGGTGGTGTTCACCGTCGGTTTCTACAGCTATTTCTTCGGCATCCTCGAACTGCACAAGCGCACCAGCGTCAAGAGCTACCACATCTCGGCGCTTGCGGTGCCGGGCAAGCCCGATCAGGCGCGCCTGTATGTCGATGCCGGCCCGTCCTCGGCCGCCGCCTATGTTCGTTCGATCACCTATCGGATGCGCAATGGCGCCACCGTGGTCGAACCTGCGGCCCGGATCGCGGTGGTCAAAAGCCATTTCGAACCCTGGGCGCACCACTCGGGAAGTGTCACCGACGGCGTGATGAAGCTGCGGCTCGGCGCGATGGTCGACATTCGCATCCCGGCGGGAGCGCAGTCGGCGGTGATCGACATCATCGACAACAAGAACCCCGAGGTGAGCTTCGACACTAAACGTTGATGGAAACATCGTGGCGCGCGAAGCCGCGCGTCAGGGAAAAAATCGGCCGCGGCTCGCACGCCGCGGCCGAATTGCTGCAACGCCTTACGCCATGCGACGAAGGACGTCGGTCCGGTAATAGAAATGCTGCATCAACGCGCCCGCTATGTGAAGCGCCACGAGGATCAACAGCGGCGTCCAGAAAAAGGTATGATAGTGCGCGATCGTATCGTCGCCGGTGAACCATGCCAAAAGGCCGAGCGACGGCATGAGCAACAGGATGGCGTAGATCAGGAAGTGGGTAATCTTCGCCACCCATGTCGACCAGTTCGGCACCTGATCGGGGTGCGGCGGTCGACCTGACCAGAAGCGGTCGATCAGCCGCAAGAACGCCGCGCCCAGGATCAGCGAACCGGCAATGATGTGCAACCATCCGCCATAGGCGATGCCCTGGCTCACCGGCGAACCATGCTGTTCGCCATCCCACATCTGCACCATCCATTCGTGATCGATATATTGCACCACGACCAGGGCGACGATCAGCCAGTGAAGATAAACGTTGAGGCGACTCCACCGGTCGCGCGTCGGTGCAAGCATTTGGGTACTCCGTATCGAAGAAATTGAAAATGGCGCGATGGCACCGGCGCTACTGGTTCCACGGCCTTCCGGGCGACATGCCGGTGACGTAATCGACCTTCGACTGCTCCTCCCAGGAAATCTTCCCGAAGTCGCCGATGATATAGGTCATGTCATACGGCCCGGCTGCCGGCGTCGTCAGAAATTGCGGCGACACCTCCTTGAAATATTTGAGGACCGCAGGCGGCAGGTCTTCGTTGCTGTCGGTCAGCAACAGGGGCGCGTGAAAGCCCATGTGCGAAAGCGGTGCCGATGCCACCGCACCCTGCCAATCGTCGATATTGACCAGCGTGAATCCGTGCCCCGGGCCGGTGATGTTCCATCCCACCATGCCCGCCGGATCCCACATCTTGGCAAACTGAACCGAGGTCTTGATGGCGTCGTTCTTCGGCGGTCCGTTGAAGACGATTGGGTTGTAATTGTCGATCCGCGTGACCGTGCCATAGGGCAGGAGCTGGCGGACGATGTCGGGCGAAATCTGTTTCGGTCCGCCCCAGACATAGATGTGCGCCTTGCCGCGGCGCCGTTTCAGCGCGTCGATCGTCGCTTGCGGCACGCCCTTGTCATTCACCCACAGGAAACCCGTCGGCATATGCGACAGCCAATGCGTGGCGGGAAGCGCATATTTCCAGTGGTCGACCGAGGCGATCATCACGTCCATCACGCCGTTGCCACCCGCACTTGCCACCGCGCCCATCGTCGGCACGCCCGTATCGGGATTTTGCGCCTTTCCGTAATAGGCATCGACCTTGTTCGCCAGCTCGTAGGGGTTGGACGCCGTAATCTGGTCGTGCGAGATATGGAGCTGGTCGAGCTGGCGCAGCACTTCAGGATTCGCCGCTTCGCCGATTGCGATGACCTTGACGTTATTCGCCATCGCCATGCCGGTGGCGCCCAGGCGCTTGATCTCGTCCAGCGTCACCTTGGGGATGCCGTCTTTCCGCACGAAAAGGATGGGCGCATCCATCGGAAAGTGGATCAGCGGGACCGCGCTCATCGCGGTAATCGGGTCGTCGGCGGTGACGAGCAATATGCCCCAGGGCCGGTCGGGCACCTGGTCCTGCTCGCCCTTCGCGTTTTCGGGTCGCGATGCGGTCCACACATGTTGCGTCACCGCTACCGCCTGCGAATATGGGTCGGTACCCCACAAGCGCGTAGTCGTCTTGGTATTCAACGTCTTGAGCGTGGGTTCGCTTTTCGGGGCCTGCGGCATCAGGCTACGCGCGTCAGAGCCATCCGACGGTATGTTCGTTGCGGTCTGCGCACTGGCCGAGCCAGCGACGCTCAGCGCCAACCCGGCAAACGCCGCGCCGACATATTTATAATAATGCTTCGCAGTTATAGAATTGGCTATACGGGGGAAAGGCATGGCAACAGTCCTTGAAGGAGTTAACTCCATTTTATTGGATAATGAGAATCCATATCAATAGAGTATTGGTCATACGCAATAATACTGGATCTATCATTATGTCAGTTATATTACGGCGCTTCTACTAATCCTCGCCTGCGTCTATAATACGCGGCGAGCTTCTACGCGTTCCACAACTCGGTTATTTTTTTCGAATTGAATGAATCTCGCACGTTTAAGCGTACGACCCACTGTTCCTGTGCCGTTCAGTCGGAAGTCAGCCATTCTGTGACGATTGACTGGGTGCCTTTGCGCTAAACCTTCGGAAAGCGCCTCCGCGCTCGGACGGAGCGCGAATGTAGCGCAGGCGTCATTCGACCCCGCCGTCTCGCGCGTCGAGGCCGCTCCCCCATAAAATGGTCACCGCGGCAAGGCGCAGCCAGAGCAGAAGCACGATAATCCCGGCAAGTGCGCCATAGGTCGCGTTATAACTTCCGAAATTGGCGATATAGATGCCGAACAACGCCGTCGCGCCGACGAAAAGGATTGCAGCGGCAATCCCTCCCTTGCTGACACCGCCCCATGCCCGCGCCCGCACCCCGGCCGCGCGATAGATCGAACTGAACAACCAGCCGAGAACGACGAGCAGCAACAGCCATGCTGTCACCACGACGATCATCGCCCCGATTTGCGCCAGCGCGGGAAAGAAAGAACCGACCCCTGCCATCAAGGTGATCGCAGCGGCGGTCGCCGAGACGGCGACGAACAGATGAAGGGCGACGACAAAGGACCGCCAGTATCGGCGGACGAGCCCGACCGCGGGCGCAGCGGTATACAGGCCGATGCTTTGCACCAGCGCACCCGCTCCGCCCAGAACGCCCCAGAGCGCCAGGAGCAGTGCCACCAGACCGCCAAGATAACGCTGGCTGCCCGTACTGGCGAGAATGTTGTTCAGCAAACCTTGCAACAATTGCGCTTCGGACAGCGGCAGCCCGCTTACGAACGAGGTCAACAAGGCCTTTAGCGCCTGGGGAGTGAGCGCGACCGAATAAAGAAGGACAAACGCGGTCATCGCTGGCACGATTGCAAACATTAGAAAATAGGCGATCGTCCCGCTCAATAGAGCAAGTCCGGCACGCGCATCCTTCCGATCGGAAGGGATTGTTGTTGCGCGCGTGCGCTCATCACTGTTTCGGGCCACGGCTTCGTCCGTCGATGTTTTGCTCGATGTCCGAATGATTTGACGTGCGTAGCGGTTCCCTTGAACGCTTCGGACACCGCTCCCGCGCTGCGGAACGGGCAAGGCCTTTGAGGTAGATCAATCGGCCTTCCTGCGGCGCTTATTAATGCTCTCCGCTCGCTGAAACGGAGGGTTGCAATGGGATTCGACAATGCACTTGCTGAAGAGATCTGGACCGCGAAATATCGCTTTCGCCCGGCGCCCGACCAGGGCGACGCCAGCTTCGATCAGACCATCTCGCGCGTTGCCGCAGCGATAGCCGCGGTTGAGCGCGACGACATCCGCGACCTCTGGCGCGACCGGTTCGAGGATGCTCTGCGCGATTTTCGATTCATTCCGGCGGGGCGTATTCTGGCCGGCGCTGGCACAGAGCGCGCCGTCACGCTGTTCAATTGCTTCGTGATGGATACGGTGCCCGACAGCCTGGAGGGCATTTTCGCCCATCTCCGCGAAGCGGCGGTGACGATGCAGCAGGGCGGTGGCGTCGGCATGGACTTTTCGACGATCCGTCCCGCGGGCAGCGCCGTACATGGCGTCGCGGCAGAGGCATCGGGACCGCTCAGCTTCATGGATTGCTGGGACGCCATGTGTCGCACGGTCGAATCCGCCGGCCAGCGACGCGGCGCGATGATGGGGTGCCTCAGGATCGACCACCCCGACATAGAGAGCTTCATCGACGCCAAGCGCGACTCAGCGCGACTTAGAAATTTCAATATCTCCGTGCTGGTGACCGACGCGTTCATGAAGGCGCTGGCCGCGGATGACGATTGGCCGCTCGTCTTTGCAGGCCGCACGTACAGCACCGTGCGCGCCAGGGATTTGTGGGAAAGGCTGATGCGCGCCACCTACGAAACCGCGGAGCCCGGCGTCATCTTCATCGATCGCGTGAACGAGGCGAACAACCTTGCCCATTGCGAGACGATCAGCGCAAGCAATCCGTGCGGCGAACAGATGTTGCCGCCCTATGGCGCCTGCCTGTTGGGATCGATCAATCTGGCGCGACTTGTCGACCGACCCTTTGCGAACGACGCCACGCTGGATGAAGAGTTGCTCGGCGAACTCACCCGCACGGCGATCCGTTTCCTAGACAATGTGATCGATGTCTCGCGTTTTCCGCTGGAAGCGCAGGAACGGGAAGCGAGGAACAAACGACGTATCGGTCTTGGCATTACAGGGCTTGCCGATGCCCTGCTGTTTTGCGGATCGGTATATGGCAGCGGTCATGCGATCGAGCTTACGCGCCGCTGGCTGACGACCATCAAGCGCGAGGCCTATCGCGCATCGGCATTGCTCGCGAAGGAAAAGGGTGCGTTTCCGGCCTATGATGCTGCGATGCTTGAACGCCCCAATCTGGCCTCGCTCGACGAAGAGACGCGCGCGCTGATCGCGGAACATGGTCTGCGCAACGGTTGTCTGACCTCGATCGCGCCGACCGGCACCACCTCGATGCTGGCCGGGAATGTTTCGTCGGGAATCGAGCCTGTCTTTGCCTATTCCTACACGCGCCGCATCCGCCAGCCCGACGGGTCGAAGCGCGAACAGGCAGTAGAGGATTATGCGCTTCAGGTCTGGCGTCGCGAAAAAAATGACGAAACTCCGCCAGAATCGCTATTCGTGAGCGCCCAGACCCTATCGCCCTCCGATCACCTGACGATGCAGGCGACCGCGCAGGCTCTGATCGACAGTTCGATATCCAAAACGGTGAACTGCCCCGAAGACATCGATTTCGAATCCTTCGCCGATATCTACATCGAAGGCTATCATCTCGGCTGCAAGGGACTGACCACCTATCGCCCGAATGCGGTCACCGGCTCGGTACTCAGCGTCGCGACGGCGGAAGACACGCCGCCCGTCGTCGCCGAACCGCCTCTCAAACAGCGGTCCGATACACTCGATGGAACGACGTACAAGCTCCGCTGGCCCGACAGCGCACATGCGGTCTATGTAACGATCAACGATATCGAGACCGATGGCGGCCGCGAACCGTTCGAAGTCTTCGTCAATTCCAAGAACATGGAGCATTACGCCTGGACGCTCGCGCTGACGCGCATGATCTCCGCCGTGTTCCGTCGCACGCGCGACGTCTCTTTCGTTTCGGAGGAACTGAAGGCGGTGTTCGATCCGCGCGGAGGCGCCTGGATGCAGGGACGCTATGTTCCCTCGCTTCCCGCCGCGATCGGCGGCATCATCGAGCGTCATGTAGGCCCGCAGGATCATGCGGCGGCGCAGCCCCGGCATCATCAAGCGGCATCTGCTCCCGTTCCGAAGAGCTGCCCGCAATGCGGGGCCGCGGCACTGGTTCAGGCGGAAGGATGCGCGACGTGCGTCGAATGCGGATTTTCGAAGTGCGGTTGAACGATAAGGAACTGCAGTGCCGCGTGGTGCGGCACTGCAGTTCCGGTTGATCGCTGCCTTTTTGTGCGAAACCTCGCTCAGAAGGTGAAGGTGAGGTCGGTATAGGCGTAGCGGGTGGTTTCGCGGTTCTGCGTCGTCGGCGCGTATTTCAGGAAATCGCCCTTGAACAGCAGCGCGCCGCCGATCTCGAAGCGCAGATTCTTCATCAGCGGATAGCGGGCGCGGGCGAAGATCTGCTGCCCCGCATTGTGGCTCGGGCCGTTCCTGATGCCGCTGCGCCCGAACAGGTCGTTGGGCTGGGGCACCTGCATCAGGCGATAGGTCAGCCATACCCGCCCCTTGCCGGGCTTGGCGGACAGGTCGATCCCGGGCGCGAACACATTGGCGCGCGTCATCGGACCGTACAGTCCCGGCGGCGCGAAATCGGGAAAGATCGCGCCATAAAGCTTGTCGAACCGGGTGATTTTGTCGCTGTCGTCCTGGCCCGAGGCATAGTCGGCGACGAGCGCGACGCGCGGCGACATCGGCCGATCGAAGGTATAGCCGACCTCGCCGTGGAACGCCTGCGCCCAGACGTCGCGCGGCGTCGTATCGCCGGGTGCGGCGCTGCGGTGCGCGGTGCCGAACTGCAATATCGCCTCGAACTCGAAATCGCCCCTGCCGGGCGCCGGCGCCTTCATCAGCCGCGTGCCGGTGGTGTAGAGGTTGCGGTTCTTCGTCGGGTAACGCGGGCTGTCCTCCTCGTGGAGGTAATAGCCATAGCCTTCGATCGTCATGCCCGCGACGGGGCGCTGATAGAACAGCCCGGCAAACTGCTGGTCCAGGCTGTTGCGGTCGATCTCCACCGCATTGTCGTACACCTTCGCCGGGGTCCGCGGCAGGATCATCGTCGGCATCGTCCAGAACGCCGTCAGCGCACTGCCGTCGCTGCCCTTCCGGTCGACCCGCACGCCGAGATAGGCGTTGGTCGTGTTGCGAAAGCGCGGGCTGTTCACCAGCCGCCGCGAACCGAGCGTCATGCGCATCTGGCCGACCCTGACCCGCGTCTTCGACCCCGCGCCCAGCGCGCCGCCCAGATCATAATCGAGATAATATTGCACCGGTTCGAGCGCGTTGACCTCGCCCACGCGGACCGGGCTGTTGTCCGCCTCGCCATAGGTGCGCGAATCCATCACCTCGCCGACCAGCGTCAACGGGCCGCTGCGATATTTGGCCTCGACGCGCGTCTGGAACAGCGCGATATCCTCGTAATCGGGCCCTTTGGCGCGGAACTGCCCGTCGAGCAACTCGGCGCGCGCACGCACCGAACCTTCGATCGAGAATCCGTCATCCGCAGCAGCATTCGCCGCCTGTTGCGCAGAGGCCGCCGGGGCGAAACCCGCCGCTGCCAGACACAGGCAGAGCGATACCGGAAAACACCCCCTGGCGAGCAGGGAACGGCGAACAAACGAAGCCGGTTTGGCCGTGCAATGGGTCATCACTACTAACATCCTTACATGTCGGCACCGCGGCGCCGATGGCTGATCACACATCGCCTCCAAATCCCGCCGGTGCCGGCCATGCAGCGGAACGAAGATGGCGATGAGGCGCGGTATCACCCGCAAAACCGGCGGCGTTGACACAGGTCAAAGGCGTTCGCGCCGACGCGGTGGCGAGGTTCACGGCGTTGCTTGTATGGGGCGCAAGGCGATATCGCCGGGCAGAGCCGGCGACATTGAAACGACGGTCTGTCGAGCGTTCTTCGCCGCAAGGCTACGGCGACGACCTGCGCTCGAGCCCGCGGCATAATTGACCGGCCCGACCTCGAACAGCGTGCGCGACTGGCCGGCGGCGAGGTGCGCGCGCCGTCTCCGATTTGCTGAGCCATATCTCAGCCAGACCATTGCCGACCATCGGGCCAGTAATCTCGGAAACGCGGATGTTTCCAAGCGTCGAAAACGCAAACAGTTCGAGCGCCCGCAACCATTGCGCCTCATGCTTCTCGTTGCGCCAGGTCTTCTTGTTGACGGCGTGCACCTTAAGCGCCGCCGCGCGGAACGTCGGAATACCGCCCGCCTTCCGCTTCTCGAAAACCGGATCGAGCCCCTGCTCTACCCATGTTCCGAACTTCGCGCGCACGCTCACGCGCGCGTGCGAGCGTCACCTTCGAGGCACTGCCAAGCCCAATATCCCGGCGGCCATGTTTCTGCACCCGGCAGCTCCAACTCTTGGCGTCGGTAGTGCTGATGACAAGAAACAGCCCGTCACCGTCGCCAAGACGGCCGGTCCGCTTCGCCGGCTTTGACACCGGTCGGAGAAAGCGTTCCCATCCCGAAATTCTCCCACTTTCCCACACGCAACTTCGGACATCGACGAATGCGAGTGGATGCAGGGGTACGCGAATCACTCCCAAGCCCCAGAGAAAGCTGGCCTTTTCGATTCGCGATGGATGTTGAAAACAGGGTGGTGGCGGAGAGGGAGGGATTCGAACCCTCGGTACCCGTAAGGGCACAACGGTTTTCGAGACCGCCCCGTTCGACCACTCCGGCACCTCTCCGCAAGGCGATTCGCACCCGGTTGCGGGCCGTGATGGCCCCGTGGTGCTGGTCGGTGAGGGCGCGCCATTAACGGAATAGATCGCCCCCTGCAAGGTGTGTGCTTGTGCGAAATTGCGGAAACACTAAATTAAAGGGCATGGCAGGCGAACCCACCCCGTCCGATCCGTTCGACACCGGCGTACCGATGCCGCCGATTTCGCATGCGCGTTTCAATGTCGGCGATGTCGTGCGGCACCGTATGTACGATTTTCGCGGCGTGATCTTCGACGTCGATCCCGTCTTCGCCAACAGCGACGAATGGTACGACGCGATTCCGGAGGGCGCGCGCCCGCGCAAGGACCAGCCCTTCTACCATATCCTCGCCGAGAATATGGAATCGAGCTACGTCGCCTATGTCAGCCAGCAGAACCTGGTCGCCGACGATACCGACGAACCGGTCGACCACCCCGCGATCACCGGCCTGTTCGACGATTATGCGGGTGGCCGCTACCGCCTGCGCCGCGAACATCGCCACTAGGCCCGCGCGCGCCACGAAAATCCCGATTTTCCCATGGGCGGCGGTTGACAAGCCACGCTCGTTCGCATAGCTGGCGCCTTCATTTCCGCGCGAGAGTGGTTTCGCGCGGATACACGCATTTGGAAGTGAAGAGGGCCATGTTCGCAGTCGTGCGCACGGGCGGCAAGCAGTATCGCGTTGCCGCAGGAGATAAGATCGTCGTCGAGAAGATCGGTGGCGAGGCCGGAGATTCGGTCAAGCTGGACGATGTTCTGCTCGCCGGTGAAGGCAGCGACCTGAAGGCCGTGAAGGGCCTCAGCGTCTCCGCCGAGATCGTCGCGCAGGCGAAGGCCGAAAAGGTCATCGTCTTCAAGAAGCGCCGCCGGCACAATTACCGTCGCCGCAACGGTCATCGCCAGCAGCACACGATCCTGAAGATCACCGCGATCGGCGCCGAAAAGGCGAAGAAGGCGGAAGCCAAGGAAACCGAGGCCAAGGCAGCGCCCGCGCCCGCCAAGAAGGCGCCGGCCAAGAAGGCTGCGCCGAAAAAGGCCGCGCCCAAGGCCGACGACAAGGCCTGAGCGACAAGAGATTCGAGGAGTTTAGACAATGGCACATAAAAAAGCAGGCGGTTCTTCGCGTAACGGTCGCGACTCCGCAGGCCGTCGCCTCGGTGTGAAGAAGTTCGGTGGCGAAGCGGTCGTCGCCGGCAACATCATCGTGCGTCAGCGCGGCACCAAATTCTATCCGGGCACGAATGTCGGCATGGGCAAGGACCATACCCTTTTCGCGCTTACCGACGGCCGTGTGTCCTTCAAGGAAGGCAAGCTCGGCCGCAAATTCGCGTCGGTAGACATTATGGCGGACGCCGCCGAATAACGGGCAACCGACCGGGTTGCCCACCAGGGTGACCCGGGTTCCAGGACGGAACCAGCCAAAAAGGGAGACGGGTCACCCCGGCTCCCTTTTTTCGTGCTCCCTCCACCGCGGCCGTAGTCATCCTGTCACCAAAGACGGGCATGGGCGGACGCACCGACGAGGAGAGTGCCCATGTTCATGCGTACCCGGCGTCTCACGTTACGGCCCGGCTGGGCCGAGGACGCCCCCGAACTCGCCGCCGCGATCGGCCATCAGGACGTCGCCCGCATGCTCGGCCGCATGCCCTGGCCCTATTCGCTGAGCGATGCCGAAAGCTTCCTCGCGACCGAAAAGCGCGAAGGTGCCGGCTTCCTCATCTGTTCGCGCGAAGGCGACGATGCGCCGATCATCGGCGGCATCGGCTTCGGCCCGCATGACGATCGGCCGCACGAACTCGGCTATTGGCTCACGCCCGCGGCATGGGGCAACGGCTACGCCACCGAGGCGGGGTTGGCGGTGATCGAACTGGCCCGCGCGCTCGGCGTGCCGCGCCTGACCGCGGGACACTTCGTCGACAACCCGGCATCGGGCAAGGTCCTGCGCAAGCTCGGCTTCCAGCCCATCGCCACGCACAACCGCTATTCGCTCGGCCGCGATGCGTGGACGCCGTGCGCAGAATATGCGCTGCAACTGCGCAGCGAACCGGACCACGGCGGAGACGAACAGGATGCCCGGCTGGCGGCCTGACCCCTCACGGGTCGGGCCGCCCTGCCCCGCGGGCGGAGAATGAGGCGGCTGGCGCCATGCCCGGTAGCCTCCGGAATAATCGGCCGCTTTGCGCCCCCAATTCGGTCATTGCGGTTCGCCAGCCGATTGCCTGAAAGCGGACGGCGTTGCCAATCTGCCTGGGCGGCGGGGAAGTTCGACGATCCGGAACGGCAGCTTCGGAACGCGAAGAGGCATAAGCTGCCGTTCCAAGTGATCGACACCAGCGTCAGCAAACGCCCCATTAACGGTCATGAGGTGTCGATCGCGGACTTCCCGATTGCGGACATTCCGAAGGGCGTTACGATAACAGGCATGACGCCCGTAGCTGCCGATCTAAGGCTTTCAGCGCAGCGCGCCCTGCTAGGGGCGATTTACCCCGAAGTGCGCATGGTCAAGGTCCGGCGGGACGGTAACCGCATCATCTTGACCGCAATTTGCGAGAAGCCGTTCTCCGATAATGCGCTCGATGCTCTCTCTACGGCCGCCGCCGAAATTGCAGCGGATTTTCCCGAGTGCGATTTGGACGAATGCATCGTAGGTAGCAACGAGCCGCTTCCGCGCGAGGACGTATTAGGCGAGGGTTGGCTTTTTGAACGGGCAGAGCATCAGGTCCCCTGACGCCCCAAACCCGGACCTTCACTCTACAGGGATCAAAGCCCGAAAGCTGACATCACACCAGGTCAAAGTGTAGAGCGAGACATGGATAAGATTAATCGAGGCAAGTTTGGCCCGCCTGATGACACCCCGATCATGCCTTGGTATGGCGGCGTATATTCCCACGGGTTTGTTGCCCTCCATCCTTTTTTCATCGTGGAAGGGCTGGACCCGAATACCTGCGAATACGGGACGTTGGTGCTCGAACGGTCAAAGCTCCCCTCAGAACTCGGCTTGCTGGAGTGGATGGACGAAGAAGCGGATAAGCGGCGGGCTTGCAAAGAGATCAAGCCGGAAGGAGTCGATGGTCTGTCCAAGCGTTTCGGCCAACAGATCAGTTGGCGGACAATGTGTCAGCAGAATGATTTCACCAATCATTGCGAACTTGATCGGGCGCTTCGAACAAGCATCGGTGGCCTTCGACACGATCTCGCAGATAATGCCGCTTCGGATCGGCTTGCCTCATATTGTTCTAGGAATCGGATATTTCCGCCGAACGAAGGAAGCTTTCAGCCGCTGATGCAATCGAGCTTAGCGGGTGTTTTTCGACAGGCTGGCTTCCAAAGCGTTCTCGTCGGAGATGAGTTCGGTGATGACGAGCGATTAGTAGACATCGGTTTGATGGAGCGAGACGAACTCTGGGACGGTATGGCTGAGCTTCCGCAATATGGCATCAAGCGCTTAATCGCCCCCGATCGCTCGCTTTTCGCATGGGTTCACTGGGACAGCTTTTACACTATGATATTTGGGACGGATGAAGGGTTACACGGCCTAAAGATCAATCGGCTGTTTGAAGGCTTCTGGTGCTCCGATGAGACGAATACATATTGGCTGACACAAGCCTGTATTCCCCTCGTCGAGTAGATTGCGGACCGCCCGACAGCCGCAAAGATAGGTATGTCCGCTTTCCTGCTTGGCCTGCAAAAGCGCCCGGACCGCAACCCACCCGTCCCGGCCATCCAACGGTACTG
The DNA here is from genome assembly GCF_018122655.1 of Stakelama marina. Classification (GTDB taxonomy): domain Bacteria; phylum Pseudomonadota; class Alphaproteobacteria; order Sphingomonadales; family Sphingomonadaceae; genus Sphingomonas; species Sphingomonas marina. The sequence continues at coordinate 328,737 of NZ_JAGRQC010000001.1, read as the reverse complement.
ACGGGTTCGATGAACGGACGGCAGCTTCCAGCGATCCGTTTCGCGGACTTCTACGTCGGGAATGTTCGCGGATAACGTCGCCCTCCCAACGCGACCGGTGAGGCACAGCTTTTCAAGATTTTAATCGGGTAGCCGCCTTTCCGGACGCGCCGACATTGCGGTTATCTATCTCATCCGTCATCGCTAGCGCGATCAACATGGCGTTTTGGAGGTGCTTCCAATGTCGCAGGCAGATAGGTTGGAGGCTCTGACCAAACTTTCAGTCGGAGCAGCACTGGCATTCTGGTACACGTATTTTATTATTGGCGTCGAACAGGCATATTCGCCAGCGCTACTATTGACGGTCGTTTGGGTGGCGTCGGACGTTCTTTCTAGATACCTCAAGAACAAGGAGGCTGCTTCGGATGACTAAATGTCGTTTCGCGCCCTCTACACTCGAACCGCTTGCGCCGATATAGTCGGACTTGGGCAAAAGCGCCCCCAACCCCAACATTGCCGCCAGGAATTACGCATCAGGCGCCACTGATAACCGGCCGTTCGATGTCAAATCGGCTCGCATGAATGAATGACCGCTATCAGAAAGCCTACTTGGCGCGGTGAACGACCGCTATGTCGGCGTTTCACCTCATATCTGGAACGCGATACTTGATCACGCTTCGCCGATCGCATCCAGTCCGTCATCCTTGCGGCGGCGAAGCGAGGCGAGGATGTTGTCGAGACGCCGCAGCAGGTCATCGTACGTGATAATGTCGATCATGTTGGCGTACTTGCGCTTGATGAGTTCGAGATCCGCCAGTTGTGCCGCGTTGAACGCAGGCGATCCGTCCTGGTTCTTGTCACGGCCGAGAATCAACATGGCCTTGGGATTGGTGATGCGGATTTGGAAATCGGGCGGCAACTTGGCCGAAAATTTCTTGGTCAGTTTCTCTTCGCTCGCCGGTCCGCCTTTACCCAAGTGGAAAAGGTATTTCTCGGCCTGCATGATCGTGCCCGAGAATTCGGCCGTCGGGACGTAATTGTCGCGATAGCGCGTCTTTCGTAGCAAGACGTCGGCGAACGGCTTCTTGATCTCGATGATGTCGATGTTGCCGTTGACGTCGACCAGAGCCAAGTCGATCTGCCGATGCGTGACGCGGCTAGGCTTTGTGTAACGGTCCTCGATCGGCACTTTCTCAAGAACCGCGATATACTTGGGGAAAATAAGCAGCAAGATTGCGACGAGTTGCGACTGCCATTCCTCCTCGCTCTTATCCCCGGCCTTAAGCCAAGTGCGCAGTGTCTCCCGCACCAGTTCGAACTTCTCAATCTCGGTCTCGATGAGTTCGTCCGCCCGCAGCGATGCCCGTTCTCGCCGCGCCGTTCGCTTGCTGAGGTAGGTCTCGTAGGCCCCGCGAAAATCACGCTGCGGCTCGATATATTCTCCAATGATGCCGGCGACTCGAGCTTCGGCATAGCGGTTCAACTCGTACGTGTTGGGAAACCGCTTAATCAAATCCTTGAAGACCTCGGCGGGGATGGCATCCTCGTGCGAACCGCCGACGATGATCGGTTCATCGGGCGATATGACCTTGGCGATCCGCTTGAAGATAGAAATGTCGCGCTCGGCGACGAACAGCTTGCGCCGCCAATCAATGCCAGTCCTAGCAATCCAGACATCGTTTTCTATGTCCAGCTTGCGACCCGCTATTCGATAGTAATTGCGCCCGCCCCGCGCCAGGCTGAAGCGATAGGTGAAACTGTCGATCTCGTGTTCGTCGGCATCGTCCGGCTCCTCGAGTAGGTCGCCGCGTTCGAAAGTGAAGACCTTACTTATCTCTACTTCACCGCGCTTCTTGATCTCCTCCCACACCCAAGTTCCGCCTTGGATGGTCGCCTCGTATTCGACCACGACGCTCGCCTTATTAAGCTTGAACTTGACCATTCGCTAAGTCACCTGCCCATGTGAAAAACGCTCGGCATCAATGTTCTGGCTTCGTAGGCGGCCGCCATGGAGTCCGCCGCTTTGATAGTCACGATGATATTGTTGCGGCCGCGCAGCGTTTCTTCCAAATCTCCGGCCTGTTTTATGCGGATTGATTACGAAAGCGTGACTTCTGTCGTCAAGAAGCACTCACCATTAGTTTATCTCTTGATGTCCGCGGCAGGCCAATGAACTGACGGTCGGCTTGCCTCCCCCGTTTCCTCCATACCAAACCGTGAACGAACGGCCGCTTTCAGGGTAGCCATTTCGAGGCTCGAACTTCCGCTTTGTTCGCGATGTCAGGCAGCTTTTGCGAGCTTCTCGACCTTGATGTCATTTTCGTGCTCGCGGGCCTGGGCCAGCTCATAGGTCGTCTGCATCCGCAACAGAGTGTCGGCCTTGATGCCGAAAGCCTTCTCAAACCGGATAGCCATATCGGCAGACAGGTTCGCATTGCCATTCAGCAAGGTGCTCAATGCCTGCCTCGATACGCCAAAATGCTCGGCCAAAGCCGTCACGCTGACCTCTGCAGGCTCCACGATTTCTGTCTTCAACCAGTCGCCCACGTGGACCGCGAGCGAAGGGTGCATCTTAAGCGCCATGATAATCCTCCAGATCCATATCGATTAGCGCGCCTTCATCATTCAAACCGAACGTCATCCGCCAGTTTCTCGTAACCGTCATCGACCAGCTTCCCTTCCGATCGCCAGTCAGCTCATGCAATCCGAAGTTCGGAGGCACCGACAGTTCTTCGAAGCTTTCCGCAGCGTCGATAAAAGCGAGCATCTTGCGCAGCCGCCCCGCATCTCCAACCAGGCCTTTGGCGTTGCCCGTCTCAAAGAAGCGGCGCAGGCCTTTGTGCCTGATGCTCTCTATTTCCATCGCTTGGATATAGCGGAACGCCGTGAAATCGTCAAGTGTCGCGCGACACATGTCGGAAGACGCGACGCGTGGATCCTATACTCGCGCTAGCCATCCCGGCCATCGGAGAACTATCATGGGACATTCAGACCTCGACCCGGCCATTCATTATCGGAGCCCTTGGAACGCAGGGAAAATAGTTGGGCCGAAGCGCCCGCTGAAGCCTCGCGATATCTGGGCGATCCGCTTCTATCTCGACGAACACAAACGTCTGCGCGACCGGGCACTGTTCGATCTCGCCATCGACAGCAAATTGCGAGGCTGCGATCTCGTCAAAATCAGGATCGGCGACCTGATGAGCGCGGGGTTATTTCGGGATCGCGCGACCGTCATCCAACAAAAGACCGATCGACCCGTGCAGTTCGAGATCATGATGGAAGCACGCAAGAGCCTGACGACATGGCTCGATCGGCGCGGCGGCACGATTCGCGACTTCGTATTCCCAAGCAGGAACGATTATCTCGGCCATTTGAGCACACGGCAGTACGCTCGTCTTGTCGACGAGTGGGTTTCAACGATTGGCCTCGACAAGCGGGAGTATGGCACGCACTCGATGCGCAGGACCAAGGCAGCACTGATCTACAAAGCCACAGGCAATCTTCGGGCCGTCCAGACCCTGCTGGGTCATACGAACATCGAGAACACGGTCCGTTACCTAGGCGTCGATGTGGATGATGCCCTGACACTGTCCGAACGGACGGAAATTTGACACTGGTTCCGGCTTCCCGAGGTCGCCGGGAAGCCGGTTCATCCATATGAACGATCGGCAGGTATCGGCGGGCGTTCTGACACAAAGAAGGGCCGCTTTGTTCCCGGAAACCGTCGGCTAACCGAGGCCGCGAGCGAAGGGCGGCATTTCTATGTTTATTGCCCGGAAGGTGCATTCTAAACCCGACCCCTTAGCGGACATAGCCAGACGCGCTATGAAGAGCGCTGAGCGAAACAGGGCGAAGAACATGGTCTGGCACAACGTCGTGAAGGATAGCGAGAAGGTCGCGAGCTATAGGTGCCCATGCTGTAGTCGCCTAACTTTGAAGGGCCGGGGCATGTTCGAGATTTGCCCTGTCTGTTTCTGGGAGGATGATGGTCAGGACGACCATGATGCAGACGTGGTGCGGGGTGGTCCTAATCGCACACTCTCGTTAGCCGATGCTCGCCGAAACTACTTGGCTGTCGGAGCGGCAGACCCAGTCGATCTACCTCATGTTCGAGTGGCGACCAGCGACGAAATATAAATAGCAAGAATGTCCGCATCCCACAACATTTCGGACGATTAGGTCACGCCAGGTGATGCCGATAATCGGCCGTTCGTTGTCGTATCAGCCCGCATGAATGAACGACCGCTAACGGGAAGTCGATTTGGTTGGCGCTACGTCTGCTTTGTTCGCTTTCCCGCCTGTCAGCGGTTGCGCTCTCGGCGATCAATCGCGAGGTCGGCGAGATACCACGCTAAACCGAGTCCGAGGGTGACCGTGAAAAATGCGAGCCAACCAAGGCGAAAACCGCCAGCGATGCCACCAGCTATGACCGGCATTGCGACGCCGACGACCTTCTTGCCCATGCCGGTCCCTTCAATGAGATTTCCAATCTAAGCACCGTGTCCGCTTTCAGGCAAGCCGTAGATGGCTCCGAAGGGCCGAGATGCGGCGAAAGCGGTCCGGCGCGTGGTTCAGCACTTACGGCAGCTTTCCCGCTTCGATCATCTGAAACCGGACAGTCAGCTGACGGCCCTTCGCCGACGGTGCGAAGTACGATCGCGCGTAACCAGCGACCGCGAAACATCCCTCTCCCCCTTTGCGTTCGCGGCGATTTTCCGTCACAAGCGGGCTTTGGAATAGCGGGTTCGCAAATCACACCAGCATGGCAACCATTCGCAAACGCCTGTCCCCCGAAGAATCGCGCATCGCCGCACTCGAAGCCGCCCGCAGCCTGTTGATCGAAGCGGGGCCGCAGGCGGTTACGCTGAAGGCGGTGGCGACGCGCATCGGGCGGACGCATGCCAATCTGCTCCACCATTTCGGGTCGGCGGCGGGGCTGCAAAAGGCGCTGATCGAAAGCATGGCGGACACCATCACCGCGAAGATCGGCGCGGCGGCGATGAAGGCGCGCGCGGGCGACCAGAACCCGCGCGAGGTCGTCGACCTGACCTTCGATGCCTTTGACAAGGAAGGCGCCGGCGCGCTGGCGAGCTGGATGATCCTGTCGGGCAATGAAGACGCGCTCGACCCGATTCTGGAGGCGATCCACCGCCTCGTCGACGAGCTTGCCGAGGGGCATAGCGAGCAGACGAAGCCGATCCACGAAGAAACGCTGCAACTGGTGCTGATGGCGCTGGGCGACGCATTGCTGGGCGGGCCGATGGCGCGCGCGCTGGGATTGCCGCGGGAAAAGGCGCGAGAACTGGCGTGCAACACCCTGCTCGCCGGTCGCCATTCTCCGGTCGCGGGTTAACGCAACACTGGCGAAATCGCGACGCTTCGCTAGATAGCCCTGCATGCACTTCCTCGATCAGGCCAAAATCTACGTCCGTTCCGGACATGGCGGACCCGGCGCGGTCAGCTTCCGGCGCGAGAAATATATCGAATATGGCGGCCCCGACGGCGGTGACGGCGGCAAGGGCGCCGATATCGTGTTCGAGGCGGTGGCCGGTCTGAACACGCTCATCGACTTTCGCTACACGCAGCATTTCCGCGCCCCGCGCGGCAAGGGCGGCGCCGGCCAGAACAAGACCGGCGCGGGCGGCAAGGACCTTGTCATCCAGGTTCCCGTCGGCACGCAGGTGCTGAGCGAGGACAAGGAACATGTCCTCATGGACTTCACCCGCGTGGGCGAACGCAAGGTGTTCCTGCGCGGCGGCGATGGCGGGCGCGGCAACCTGTCGTACAAAAGCTCGACCAACCGCGCTCCGCGCCAGCACGGTACCGGCTGGCCGGGCGAAGAAGCCTGGGTGTGGCTGCGGCTCAAGCTGCTTGCCGATGCCGGGCTGGTCGGGCTGCCCAATGCGGGCAAATCGACCTTCATCAACGCGGTGACCAATGCCAAGGCAAAGGTCGGCGATTATGCCTTCACCACCACGCGGCCGCAGCTCGGCGTCGTCAAGCACAAGGGTCGCGAATTCGTCATCGCCGACATTCCCGGGCTGATCGAGGGCGCGGCCGACGGCGCCGGGATCGGCGACCGCTTCCTCGGCCATATCGAACGCTGCAAGGTGCTGCTCCACCTCGTCGATGCGCATGGCGACGATCCGGGCGCGGCCTATCGCACCGTGCGCGAGGAGCTGGAGGCGTATGGCGCCGGGCTGACCGACAAGCCCGAAGTCATCGTACTCAACAAGGCCGATCTGCTCGACGACGAACTGACCGAAGCGCTAACCGCCGAACTGGCAGAGGCCAGCGGCGCGGACGTGCTGCCGATGTCGGGCGTGTCGGGCCAGGGTGTCGAAGCCGTGCTCGACCGTCTGCTCGCCGCGATCCCGATGGAACAAGCCGCCTCTCCGGGCACTGATGCTGCGGACGGCGAAGACCCTATCGAATGGTCGCCCATTTGAGCTATTCTATCTGTAAACCAACGCCAGGAGGCCCGACTTGAACCAGGCGGACCGCTTTTCGCCCGAACGCTGCCCCCGACTGATCGTGAAGGTCGGCTCGGCACTGCTCGTCAGCCCCGATGGCGAGGTCCATCGCGCGTGGCTCGAAACGCTTGCGCATGACGTCGCCGAACGGATTCGCGCCGGACAGGAAGTCGCCATCGTCAGCTCGGGCGCGATCGCGCTCGGCGCGCGCCGGCTCGGTCTGCCCGGGGGCGGACGCAACAGCCTGGAAGATGCGCAGGCCTCTGCCGCCACGGGCCAGATCGCGCTCGCGCATGTCTGGGCCGAACTGCTCAATGCCGAAGACCTGACCGCCGCACAGGTGCTGGTGACGCTGGGCGATCTCGAGGATCGCCGCCGCTATCTCAACGCCTCCGCCACGCTCAGCCGGTTGCTGACGCTTGGCGTCGTGCCGATCGTCAACGAAAACGACACCGTCGCGACCGAACGCATTCGCTTTGGCGACAATGACCGGCTTGCCGCGCGCGTCGCGCAGGCTTGCGAGGCTGACGGTGTGGTCCTGCTGTCCGACATCGACGGGCTGTACGATTCCAACCCTTCGACCAACCCCGATGCCAAGCTGATCCCCGTTGTCGAGGAAATCGACGCGGAGATCGAGGCGATGGCCGATACCGGGTCCAACTCGGGCATGGGCTCTGGCGGCATGGTATCGAAGATCGAGGCCGCGCGCATCGCGACCACGGTCGGCGCCGACCTCGCCATCATCTCGGGTCATCACGATCATGCGCTGGCGCAGTTCGCCGAATCGGGGCACGGCACCGTGTTCGTCGGATCGGGCACCGCGGGCGCGCGCAAGGCGTGGCTCGCCGGCGGCCTGACCGAGGCGGGCACGATCATCATCGATCAGGGCGCGGTCGACGCGCTTCAGAACGGCAACAGCCTGCTGCCCGCCGGCGCGATCCGCATCGAGGGTGAATTTACCCGCGGCGACCTCGTCCAGATCGTCGATTCGAAGCACAACCGCATCGCCCGCGGGCTCGCCGAATATGACTATCAGGATGCGCAGCGCATCATCGGTCGCCGCAGCGAGGATATTCCGCGCATCCTCGGCTATGCGCCGCGATCCGCGCTTGTCCATCGCAACCATATGGCGGTGCTTTGAACGGATTGCGTCCCGATCCCGCGCTCAGGCTGAGCCTGTCGCAGCATCTTTCGCGTGGTTCGCGCGCTACGACGGTCGTTCTACCCACCCCGCCGCTGGCTGATCGCGAGCACGAGCGACCATGGCGTTGATCGCGGTTACCGGTGCGACAGGATTTGTCGGTAGCCATCTGCTCGAACTCGCGCGTGACGCCGGACACCGCGTCCGCGCACTCACCCGCCGCCCGCAAGAGGCGATCGACGGTGTCGATTGGGTGCCGGGTTCGCTTGACGATCGCGACGCACTCGTTCGGCTGGCCGAAGGGGCCGATGCCGTCATCCACGTCGCCGGCGTGGTCAACGCGCCCGACAAGACGGGCTTCGAACACGGCAACATAGAGGGTACGCGCAACATGCTCGCCGCGACCGAGCAGGCGGGCGTGGGACGATATGTCCACGTCTCCTCGCTCGCGGCGCGCGAACCGCAATTGTCGCGCTATGGCTGGTCGAAGGCAGAGGCCGACAAGCTCGTCGAGGCGTCGGGTCGCGATTGGGCGATTGTGCGTCCACCCGCAATCTATGGCCCCGGCGACATGGAAATGCTCGAACTGTTTCGCCTCGCGAGCCGCGGTATCGCGCTGCTTCCGCCCGGCGGCCGGCTGTCGGTCATAGAAGTGCGAGATCTCGGTCGGCTGCTGCTCGAACTCGCGGTTCGGCCGGAGGCTGCGAACCAGCGCATCTTCGAACCCGATGACGGTGAAGCCGGCGGCTGGTCGCACAAGCAGTTCGCGCGCGCGATCGGCAATGCGGTCGATCGCAGGGTAGCCGCCATCGCCCTGCCCCGCCCGCTGATGCTGGCGGGCGCGCATCTCGACCGGCTGGTTCGGGGCAAGCGCGCCAAGCTGACTCCCGACCGCGTCGCCTATTTCTGCCACGAAGACTGGGTTTCCGATCCCGGCAACCACCCGCCAGAGGCGCTGTGGCGCCCCGAAATCCAGACCTCCGCCGGCCTTGCCGCCACCGCGGCGTGGTATCGCGCGCAAGGGCTGCTATAGAAGCGCCGAAAAGCCGCCGCATTTGCCTGTCACGGGCAAACGGGCAAATACGAGACACATATCAATACCCGCAAAGGACGTTCATGAGCGACCGCCAACAGACTTTCGCCAAAGTCGCCGAGCTGATCGAGCCCTTCAACAAGAAGGGTGTCGAGCTGACCGACAGCACCACCTTCCAGCACGATCTGGAATGGGACAGCCTGACCGTGATGGATTTCGTCGCCGCGATCGAGGACGAATTCGACATCATCATCACGATGAACATGCAGGCCGAGATCGAAAATGTCGGCCAGCTCGTCGATGCCGTAGAGAAGCTGAAGGGCTGATCCGAATGACCGAAGCCGGCCAGACCGCCGACGCCCACGCCGGACAGCCCGGCAGCGCCGACAGCGACCTGATGAGCAAGTTCGATCCGCTGATCGCGGAGCGGCAGGCGCTGCTCGATTCGGGCGTCACTGATCCCTTCTCGATCGTCATGGAGCAGGTGAAATCGCCGACCGAGGCGGTGATTTCGGGCAAGGACACGATCCTGCTCGGCACCTACAATTATATGGGCATGACCTTCGATCCGGACGTCGTGCAGGCGGGCAAGGACGCGCTCGACCAGTTCGGTTCGGGCACCAATGGCAGCCGTATGCTCAACGGCACGTTCCGCGATCACATGGGCGTCGAACAGGCGCTGCGCGATTTCTACGGCATGTCGGGCGCGATCGTCTTTTCGACCGGCTATATGGCCAATCTCGGCATGATCTCGACGCTCGCCGGCAAGGGCGAATATGTCATCCTCGACGCCGACAGCCATGCCTCGATCTATGATGGCTGCAAGCAGGGCTATGCCGACATTGTCCGCTTCCGCCACAATTCGGTCGAGGATCTCGACAAGCGGCTCGGCCGCCTGCCCAAGGAACCGGGCAAGCTCGTCGTGCTCGAAGGCGTCTATTCGATGCTCGGCGACATCGCTCCGCTGAAGGAAATGGTCGAAGTTTCCAAGAAGCACGGCGCGATGGTACTGGTCGACGAAGCGCATTCGATGGGCTTTTTCGGTCCCAATGGCCGCGGCGTGTACGAGGATCAGGGCCTCGACGACCAAGTCGATTTCGTCGTCGGCACCTTTTCGAAATCAGTCGGCACGGTCGGCGGATTCTGCGTGTCGAACCACCCCAAGTTCGAGGCGATCCGCCTCGCCTGCCGCCCCTATATCTTCACCGCCAGCCTGCCGCCCAGCGTGGTGGCAACCGCGGAAACGTCTATCCGCAAGCTGATGCACGCGCACGAAAAGCGCGCGCGGCTCTGGGACAATGCGCGCAAGCTGCACGGCGGGTTGAAGGAAATGGGGTTCCGCCTCGGCACCGAAACCCCCGACAGCGCGATCGTCGCGGTGATCCTCGACGATCAGGAACAGGCGGTCGCGATGTGGCAGGCGCTGCTCGAAAGCGGCCTGTACGTAAACATGGCTCGTCCGCCGGCAACGCCTGCGGGCACGTACCTATTGCGCTGTTCGCTATGCGCGGAGCATAGTCCAGAACAGGTCGACAAGGTGCTGGCAATGTTCAAGGCGGCCGGAACCGCGACCGGGGCGATACGCTGAACTTGTTTTGCTGTTTGGGGGGCAGCGCGGACATCAGGTGCGGGGAAGGGAATGCGCGCTAGCGAAAGCAACAGCGCCGAGGACGTGAAGACGCCGCGATCGGCCTGGCGGACGACGCTGATGGTCGTCATCGGGTTGATGGGCGCGGCAGTGATCGCCGGTATCATCTTCACCATGCGCGACGCCGACCGCGAACGCGACCGCGCCCTCGCCCTTCAATCGCACAGCTACGAGGTGATGATCCTCGCCCGTACGCTTTCGGAAACGATGGCGAGCGCGGAGGCGTCGCTCGGCCGCTATGTCATCAGCGGAGAGCGCGAGATCGGGCAGGTCTATTCGGACCAGTGGTTGCGCGCGGGCACGATCATCGGCCAGCTTCGCCGCTCCTCCTACGGAAACCCGACCCAGCTTCGCCAGATCGACGCGCTGGAAACCAGCTATCGGCGGCGCGGCAAGGAACTCGACCGCATCGCCTGGTACACCCAGCACGACCAGAACCAGAAGGCATATGCCTTTTACAACGCCGACCGCGACACTCCGGCGCTGCGGCACCTGACGCGCAATCTCGACGGCGTCATCGCCACCGAACGCAACCTCTTGCGCCTGCGCACGGCGGCCGCGCAAACCACGCTGGCGCAATCGGCGACGATCACGAAAGCGCTGGTCGCGCTCGGCATCCTCCTGATCCTGGCCGCGATCGCGCTGGCCTGGCTGACGGTGCGCGTGCTCGGTGAACGCGCCATGGCCGATGCAGAGGCGGCGAGCGAGCGTGAGCGTTCCGAAGCGCTCGAAGCCGCAGTCGAGAGCGCGACCGAGCGATTGCGCGAAGAAGCAAAGGAACGCGAGGCTGCCGAAGCCAAGCTGCGCCAGATCCAGAAGATGGAGGCGGTCGGCCAGCTGACCGGCGGTATCGCGCATGACTTCAACAACATGCTGGCGGTCGTGATCGGCGGTCTCGAACTCGCCAGACGCCATGTCGAAAGCGGTGCGGCGGGCGCCGTGCAGCATATCGACAATGCGATGGAGGGCGCCAAGCGCGCCGCTGCGCTGACCCGGCGACTGCTCGGCTTCGCCCGCTCCGAGCCGCTGCTACCCGAAGCGATCGAGGGCGCATCGCTGATCGGCGAGATGCAGGAGCTGTTCGAACGCACGATCGGCGAGGCGATCTCGGTCGAGGTTCATGACGCCGGTCTGGGCTGGAAGGTCTGGGCGGATCGCCATCAGCTCGAAAACGCGATCCTGAACCTCGCGGTCAATGCGCGTGACGCGATGCAGGGTCGCGGAACGCTGACCATCGAAACCGGTGGCCGCACGCTCAAGGAAGGCGAACTGGCCGAGTGCGAGGCGGGCGACTATCTGGCGATCAGCGTCTGCGACACCGGCTGCGGCATGCCGCCAGAGGTCGTCGAACGTGCATTCGAGCCGTTTTTCACGACCAAGCCGGTCGGCAAGGGCACCGGCCTCGGCCTCAGCCAGATTTTCGGGTTCGTTCGCCAATCGCGCGGGCAGGTGACCATCGATTCGGTCGAAGGTGTCGGCACCACCGTAACGCTGCTGCTTCCCCGCCATGTCGAAGTGGCCGAGGCCGCATTTGCAGAGGCCGTGCCTATTGCCGCAGCGCCGGCGGCACCGTCGGACGCGCTCGACATCCTCGTGGTCGAAGACGACGAACGTGTGCTTGCGGCCACCGTCGCCGTGCTCGAGGAACTGGGCCACAATGTGATCGCCTGCCCCGCCCCGCTCGAAGCCCCGGCAAGGATAAAGGCGGCGGCGCATGTCGACTGCATCGTTACCGACGTGATGATGCCCGATCAGACCGGTCCGGAGTTGATCGACCAGTTGGGGGCCATGCTGGACGGCGTCGGCGTGATATTCGTTACCGGCTATGCCGGCGACACCGCCGACAGCGCGCAATTCGGCGGCCATATCGTGCTCAGAAAGCCCTATACGATCAACGGCATGGCGGACGCGCTGCGCCAGGCGATGGCGGCTGTCCATAAGCAGCCCGAGGCGCGGCGCGCATCGGCGTGAAGGGGCTGACGCGGCAATATGCTGCCGCTATAGCCAATCTGCACCCGCAACCGACGCGTCCCTTCCCGCGAAAGGCCAGATTTTTCCGACGATGAAAGCGATCGATCGCTACATGGCCCGGCTCATCGCGGTGCCGCTCATATCGACGCTCCTGATCGCGGCGATGCTGCTGGTGCTCGACCGGATGCTGCGGCTGTTCGATTTCGTCGCGACCGAAGGCGGGCCGATCAGCGTGGTATGGCGGATGCTCGCCAACCTGCTGCCCGAATATCTTGGCCTCGGCATACCCATCGGGTTGCTGCTCGGAACGCTGCTCGCCTTTCGCCGGCTGGCCACCTCGTCCGAGCTCGACGTGATGCGCGCGGTCGGCATGGGCTATTCGCGGCTGCTGAAGGTGCCGTACATGTACGCGATCGCGCTCGCGCTGCTCAATCTCGGCATCGTCGGCTTCGTCCAGCCCTGGGCGCGCTACAATTACGAAGGATTGCGGTTCGAACTGCGCTCGGGCGCGCTGGGCGCGTCGATCAAGGTGGGCGAATTCACCAATTTCGGTGACAAGATGACGCTCCGGATCGAACAGAGCCACAATGGCGGCGCCGATCTCGAGGGGATTTTCCTCAACCGCAAGATGGACGATGGCGGCTGGCTGGCAGTTACCGCGCAGAGCGGCAAGTTTCTCGCCACCGACGACCCCGACACGATCATCTTTCGCCTGACCAACGGCACGCTGGTCCACGAAGCGCCGGGATTCGTCGTGCCGCGGGTTCTGACCTTTACCGCGCACGACCTGCCGATCGATCTGCCCAAGCTCAAGAATTTCCGAAAACGCGGCGACAATAATCTCGAACTGACGCTGCCCGAATTGCTGAGGGTCGGGCACAGTCCCGCGGTATCGGAAGAACAGCGCGATACCAGCCGCGCCAATTTCCATTTCCGCGTCGTAGAGGCGGCGACGATATTCCTGCTGCCGCTGCTCGCGCTTGCGCTTGGCGTACCGCCCAAGCGATCGACATCGGCGCTCGGCGTCTTCCTCGCGCTCGTCATGCTCATCACCTATCACAAGGTGAACGAATATGGCGCGTCGATCGGCGGCCTTGGCCGGATCGACCCGGTCATCGCGCTATGGGGCCCGTTCCTGATCTTCGCCGCGCTCGTCATTCGCATGTATTATGTCGCCGCCTTCGTGCCCGGCGGGCAGCCGATCGGCTCGCTCGAACGCGGGGCGACCAAGATCGGCAAGGCAATTTCCAAACGTCTTCCAGGCAGAAAGCGCACGGCATGAGCCAGGCCGACTTCTTCCCCTCGCGCACGATCTCGATCTATATGGCGCGGCTGTTTCTCGTTCGGACCTTCGCCATTCTGGCGGGGCTGGTACTGATCCTCCAGACGCTCGACCTGCTCAGCGAATCGGGTCGGATATTGGCGCATCCGGGCAACGGACAGGCGGAAATCTGGCACTATGTCAGCCTGCGCACCCCGCAGATCATCGCCCAGTTCCTGCCCTTCGCCGCACTGTTGGGCACGATCATCACGCTATCGACGCTCAATCAGAACAGCGAGATCGTCGCCCTGAAATCGGCGGGTCTTTCCGCGCATCAGGTGCTCGCGCCGCTGCTGATCGCCAGCCTAGGCGTCGCGGCGATTTCGTTCACCTTCAACCAGCGCGTCGTGGCGCGGGCGACAGCGACGCTAAACCAGTGGAAGGATGTCGATTACGGGCCGCTGCCGATCGACCATGGCAACCGATCGAACATCTGGGTCCGCGACGGCGGGAATCTGATCCATGTCAACCAGATCGGCCAGGTGAACGGACAGGAACGCCTGGCTGGCGTCACCATCTACGAACGCGACGGTGGAACGCTGCGCGACATCGTGACCGCGCCGATCGGCCAGCGCGACGGCGACGCATGGCGGATCGAAAACGCCATCCGCTTCGACGTTGCCAGCGGGGAGAAAACGAAAATCCCCGCCGCGCGGTTCGGCAAGGGGATCACGCCCGGCCAGTTCACGCTATCGAATGTCGATGCCGACGGTCTGTCGTTCGGCGAACTGCGCTCGGCGATTACCGACCTGAAGGAGGCCGGACGGCCAACCAAGGCGCTGGAAGGGTCGTTGTGGCACAAGCTGTCGGAACCGCTGTCGGCGGTACTGATGCCGCTGCTCGGCGCGGTGTCGGCATTCGGCATCGCGCGGTCGGGCAAGCTGTTCCTGCGCGCGGTAATCGGGATGGCGCTGGGTTTCGCCTATTTCGTCGCCGACAATTTCGCGATCGCGATGGGCAATCTCGGTGCTTATCCGCCGTTCCTCGCGGCGTGGGCGCCGTTCCTGCTGTTCCTGCTGATCGGCGAGGCCGTGCTCTTCCGAACCGAGGAATAGCCGCCGACGCCGCTCTTAGCGGCGACGGGCGCTGATCGTGCTGCGCGCGATCCGCCCCACGAGCACCGGCATCCCCGTATGGCTCGCCTTGTGGAACGGCGAATCGAGCTCCAGCGCACCGGTAATGCGGCGATGTGCCTCGCCCAGCGAGTGATAGGGAAGGCTAGGCAGCAGGTGGTGCAGCGCGTGATAGCGCAGTCCGACCGGCGCCCACAGCATCGGCAGCATCGCCGGCGGCGGGACATTGACCGAATCGAGATACTGCGCGGTCACGCTCATCGGCTCGCCCTCATTTTCCCACAGATGCGCGACCAGCGTGCGAAGCTGGTTGATCACCGCCACGCCCGACGACACGGCCAGCAACACGATGAATGCGTGCAGCGGAATGATGCCGGTGCCGACCATCACGAGCAGCGCGATAGCCCATAGGCTGGCCGCTGCTTCGATCCGGTGCCACTGGGCGCGGAAGTCGCCTTCGGGCAGACGGCGGCGGAAGGAGGGGTTGATCGACAGCGACGAATAGCGCTCGACGACTGCCTTGCGCAGCGACGGCATCACCACCGACAGCGGCGACAGGACCGCGTAGCGGATCAGCAGGCCGACGGGCGCCAGCGCCGCCACCAGGATGAAGGTCGGCAGCGTCCACGGCTTCATCAGCGCGAGCGGCAGATATTCGGGATCTTCGACCGTGCCATAGCGTGTCTTGGCATGATGCAGCGTATGAACGCCTTCATACATGAAGGACGGGGTCAGCATCGGAATGCCGACCAGCAGGTTCCAGCCCAGCCGGAACCCCGGCATGGCGGCATGCTTGATATGCGTCAGCTCGTGGATGAAGCTGATCGCACGGTACAGCGCCAGTACGGCGACCACGCCCGCGACGATGGCGAGCCAGGTCGTATGCGACGTCGCCGCCACGTAAAGCGCGGGATAGCCGATCGCTACCGACGCGATCAGGTCCGACCAATATATCGCCGGCCGCGCCTTGTTGATGTCGCGGGTCAGTTCGGCCGCGGCGCGCAGCATGGCCTTGTCCTCCGCCGCGCGGTGCGTAGCGGCGGGACGGGCGCTGCTGCTGTCCGCGGCGGCGCCGCGATCGAGACGAAGAGAGCTTTCCATAAGCTGTGCCATTGACCCCAGATAGTGGCGATTGCGAGGCAATTTGAGGTTGCGATTGCGCTGGCGTCCTAGCTTGGCGCAAACATGGTTGACAGCGCCGCACCCAGACGAGAGTGCGTTATCAAACGAAAAGGCGCTTTTCCTTGACCCAGAATATATCGATCCGCCCCGTCGCAAACAACGCCGACCGCAA
This sequence comes from Stakelama marina, assembly GCF_018122655.1. GTDB lineage: Bacteria > Pseudomonadota > Alphaproteobacteria > Sphingomonadales > Sphingomonadaceae > Sphingomonas > Sphingomonas marina. The sequence goes on along the minus strand of NZ_JAGRQC010000001.1, from coordinate 312,804 downwards.
GGCTTTTATCGATCTCCCTTATCGACTTTATCGAAATGACCCCAACTGGGTTCCTCCGCTGAAAAGCGAAGTCGCGGGGATGATCGACCCGAAAAAGAATGGCTGGTTCAGCCATGCCGAAGGGCAGCTTTTCCTCGCCGAACGCGGTGGCGCGGTCGTCGGACGCATCTCCGCGCATCTCGATACGCTCGCCCTGACGATGCCGCGCGCACAGGGCTTCGGGCCCGGCGCGGGGTTCTGGGGCATGTTCGAGGCGGAGGATTCCGATACCGCCCGACTGCTGATCGAACGCGCCGAACAATGGCTGCGTGAAAAGGGGATGGACCGTGCGATCGGCCCGGTTTCGCTGTCGGTCTGGGAAGAACCGGGCCTGCTGACCAAGGGGCATGACCATCCGCCGACGGTGATGATGGGCCATCACCGCCCCGAATATCAGGGCTGGATCGAGGCCGCTGGCTATCAACCGGTCAAGCAGCTCATGACCTATGAGCTCGACATCACGCAGGATTTCCCGCCGATCGTCCAGCGCATCATCAAGTCGGGCGAGCGCAACGACCGCATCGTCATCCGCAAGGTCGACAAGTCGAAATTCGATCAGGAAGCGGCGATCATCCTCGCCATCCTCAACGACGCATGGTCGGACAATTGGGGGTTCGTCCCCCTCACCCAGCCCGAAATCGACGATGTCGGCAAGAAGCTGAAACCGATCGTGTTCGAGGATCTCATCATGATCGCCGAACTCGACGGCGAACCCGTCGCGTTCATGATTACCCTTCCCGACCTCAACGAAGCGATCAAGCCGCTCGGCGGATCGCTCCTGCCGTTCGGCTGGGCGAAGCTGCTCTGGTGGCTGCGCAAACCCAAGGCAAAGACGATGCGCGTGCCGCTGATGGGCGTGGTGAAGCGCCTGCAATCATCGCGCATGGCGAGCCAGCTCGCCTTCATGATGATCGAATATATTCGCCGCGCGGCGGTTCGGCATTACGGTGCCTCGCGCGGCGAAATCGGCTGGATTCTCGACGACAATCAGGGAATGGTCGCGATCGCCGAAACGATCGAGAGCCGCGTCAACAAGGTCTATCAGGTCTATGAGAAGACGCTGGGCTGACGCGGCTCCCGCCGATCGTTAAAGCGCGGTAGCGAAACCGGTCAGGATGCGGAAATCGGGGCTTTCGGCGTTGAGGCCGATCTCGCCGCCGATATCGAACTGCAGACCGTGGCGCGGTTCCCAGGCAAGCGACGCCGCCGCGAGCCAGTCGGTGGCGTGACCATGCGGGTCACGGTCGCGTTCGACCTTCATTTCCAGCGCGCTGTCGATGCCGTGGCCGAGTTCGGTAATAAGCCCGACGACGCCGCCATAGGCAAGGTGCCGGCCGTCACGATCCTCGTCGACGGCCGCGCGGACCTGCGGCATCGCGGCGATCTCGACGCCCTCGCCGATCGAATAGCTGATTGGAAGCGCCAGCCCGGCACCCCAGTCGCCGGCGCCGATATGGTGATCGCCGGTAGGCAGCGTGGCATACGGCAGAAGCGCCACCGCGAAACCGTGTCCGCTCGGATTGGCAAGGCTCTGCTTCACGCCGACATAGACGTCGCCGACACCTTCATATTCATGGACTTCGTGATGCGCTTCGTCGGCGATGCGGACATGGCCATAGGGCGTCCAGCCAACGCGCACCTCGGTCGTCTCGGTCACGCCCGCCCGCAGCACGAAGCTGCCGGCAAGGACCTTGTCCTCGCGTTCATGGTCGAAGGTGACGCGCTCCCAATCGACCGCCGATACTTCGAGCACCGCCGATCCCGGCGGCACGATGCACGCCGATATGGCGAGATCTGGCCGATCCGGGCAGAAACGGGCTTCTTCGGTTTCGCTCGCGACCGCAGGCGCGGCGAAGACAAGGGCGCAAAGCGCCGGGGCGAATAGTTTTTTCATGCCCACTTCTTAGGAAGCAGGGACGCCGTTCCGACTTGTTCTTGTGAAATTTTTGCTTTTCGGCGGATCGTCGAGCACGTCCGCGAATATGGCCGGGCGCTCCAGTGACGTTCCGGAGCGCCCGCCTATAGGCCTTAGCGGTCGAGCGGATCGATGCCCTGCTTCAGCCAGTCGCGATAGCTGTGGCAGGTCTTTTTCGCGATTCTCGACCCGGTAAAAGGCTCATGCTTGACGCAAATCGTCCGATCGAGACTGACGCTGCGATCGCTCGGCTGCATCGTCGTCGCCTGGTGTTCGGTCTGCGGCTTTTCTTCATGCGCCGTGGCGATAGTCGCCGTGCAAAGCGCGAGGCCGCCGGCGAAAACAATGAGTGTACGCATTTGGTAATCCTCCCAAGACTGTACCGGTCAACACGCCGGCAGCTGTCTTAGTGCATTACATGTGCCAAACACCTAAGTCGTTGTTATTCGGTATTTGTTAGAATTTTGGTGTGGCGAATACTGCCGATGTCCGGCAGCCATGACCAAGGTTCTGGAATTTACGCCTAGCGTAGCCGGACCCAGGTCGGTGCATGGTCACTCGCCTTTTCGCGTCCGCGATACGCCTTGTCGACGCCGGCGTCGCCGAAGCGGTCCGCCGCCATCGGACTCAGCAGCAGATGGTCGATGCGAAAGCCCGCGTCCCGCTGCCAGGCGCCGGCCTGATAATCCCAGAACGTCCATATTCCGCCGGCGGGAAACCGCGTGCGCAGGCTATCGGTCCAGCCCTGGGCGAGAAGCCTGCGATACGCCTGACGCGATTCGGGCTGCATCAGCGCATCGCTCGCCATGGCCTTCACCGAAAAGACGTCGTCGTCATTGGGGATGACATTATAGTCGCCAGCAAGAACGACTTCGCGTTCCTCCGCGAGCAGCGTTGCCGCGCGTTCGTTCAGCCGTTCGAACCAGTTGAGCTTGTAATCGAATTTCGGCCCCGGGACGGGGTTCCCGTTCGGCAAATAGATCGACGCGACGATCAGCCCGTCGACATCCGCCTCCAGATAGCGGCTGTGCGTGTCGTCGGGGTCGCCACCCAGTCCGCGCTGGCGCTCGACAGGATCGCTGCCCCTGGAGAGGATCGCGACGCCGTTGAACGCCTTTTGCCCATGCCAGAGCGCGCCGTAACCGGCATCGCGGATATCCTGTTCGGGAAATGTCTCGTCGGAGCTTTTGAGTTCCTGCAGGCAGACGATATCGGGCGATTCCTCGGCCAGATACTCCAGCAACCGCGGTAGCCGGGCCTTGATGCCGTTCACATTGTAGCTGACGATCTTCAAGGCGCGTTCAGACCGCGAAACTGGAACCGCAACCGCATCCGGCGGCGGCATTGGGATTTTCGACCCGGAAAGCCGTCCCGCCCAGCGATTCGACGAAATCGACCGAGCAGCCGCGAACCAGGTCCATGCTCACCGAATCGACGACAAGCCGAACCCCATCGGTTTCGGCGATATTGTCGTCGCCTTCCGGCTGTTCGGCGAGACCGAAGCGGTATTGAAAGCCCGAACAGCCGCCACCTTCGACCGAGAGCCGAAGGATCGCCGGCTTGCCCTGCTTCTCCGCGATCATCGCCACGCGTGCCGCGGCGGCCTCGGTCAGGTGAATGTCGGAACTCTGCGCTTGCGTCATGCTTGCGAGATAGGGTCGCAAGCGGAAATCGGCAAGCCGCCCGCCCTGCCCGGATTCCGCTTAGCTAGCGGGACCACCGACCGATGCGAGCTGCTGATTTGCCTGCGCACGGTCCTGGATCGCGACCAGGTCGGACGTGGTCTTCAGATAGGGCATCGGGTTGACCGCATGGCCGTCGATGCGAACCTCGTAATGCAGGTGGCTGCCCGTCGAACGGCCCGTCGACCCCATCAGCGCGATCAGGTCACCACGATGAACGCGCTGATTGTCCTTCACGAGGATCTTCGACAGATGGCCATAACGCGTTTCGATACCGCGGCCGTGATCGATCTCGACCATGTTGCCATATCCGCCCGCGCGCCCCGCACGATCGATGATGCCATCGGCGGTGGCATAGACCGGCGTGCCCTTGGGACCGGGAATATCGACACCGGCATGCATCGCGGACGTGCCGCGGAACGGATCGGTGCGCACGCCGAAGGTGCTCGAAAAGGTTACATGCTCGACCGGCTTAAGCGACGGGATCGAGATCACGCCCTTTTCAAGCGTGTCGAGCTTCTTCCAGGCATTGAACAGCGAACGGAACTGCGCGTCGGCGGTGTGCTGCGCCGCTTCCTCGGTCGCGCTCACCGGCTCATAGGGTCCGCCCATCGCAGCGGCAAAGCGCTCCGGCTTCAGCCCGAGCTGGCGCAAATGCGCGGCGGTCGCGTCGTAGCGCGCCTCGGCTGCCTTGCGCGCCTGAACCGCGAACGCGATCTGACGACCTTCGAGCTTGTCGAACGGAGCGACCGTCTTCGCCGCGATCGGCGTGCCCTTCTCGGTCTCGTCGGCAGAAGCCACCGCTGCGAGCTGCGACGGGTGCCCCTTGCCCGACAGCACGGCGGCGATCATCGCCTGGCGTTGCTCGACGCGCGCCGCGCGCGTCGCGGCGGCTTCGCGGATCGTTGCCATATCGGCCTGGATCGACGCGACCTTGGTCTGCATCCGTGCGAGCCGCGCCTCGGGCGACTGGTCGCCCATGACGCCGCTGGCAGCGATCGCCCCCGCGGTCGCCGACGTCACGCCATAGGCGGAAAAGCAGACCGTGACAGCCGCCACTGCGCCCATCAGGGCCTGTTTGCGTCCGCTAAGGCTGAAACGACGCAATTCGCGTCCATCGTGAAAGATGAAATCACGCGTCGTGAAGATTTTTTGGAACCGTGCGATCAAATTCGCGTTCGTATGACGTACAGCGTTGATGCCCATTATTCCCCGGCGATTTCTATTACAGAACGCCGCGAATTGCAGCGTTCGTGCGACCATCGAAACCGAAAGCAGCCCCTCCGCATCCGGTAATGGTTATTTTGTGGAGGGTTAATTGCTATTTCGCAAGCGGACCATAGTAAGACCGGGTTAAACCGGCAGATCGACGCGCCGAGTCGTTGAACGGCGGCTTCAACACCCCTGTAAAATATTCGCGGACAAGCGCTTGCCAATGCGTTTCGCAAGCGATTCGATCCTCGCGACAGCCATGTTCGAACCACCGCGTACCGATCCCGACATGCCGGATTTCGTCGGTGTAGATGCGGTCGAGGATGCGCGCCGTCGCCTCATCGCCGGCGCGCCTTGCGCGCTCGACGGTCGTGGGCGTCACGTCCAGTCCGCGCGCCTCCAGAACCATCGGAACCACCGCCAGCCTGGCAAGCGGATCGTGCGCGGTTACCCGCGCCGACTCCCACAATCCCGCATGGGCGGGCAGCGCGCCATATGCGCTTCCCAGCGCGCGCAGACGGCGATCGAGCAGCGCGAAATGCATCGCCTCGTCCGCGCCGACCGACAGCCAGTCGTCGACGAACGCACGCGGAAAACGCGCCCCGAAACGACCCGCCATGTCGAATGCCAGGTCGATCGCGACGAACTCGATATGCGCAAGCGCGTGGAGAAGCGCGATGCGGCCGCGTTCCGAACCACCCTTGCCGCGCCTCGGCATCCGGTTCGGCGGCAGCAGTTCGGGCTTGTCCGGCCGTCCGGGTTCATCGGGCATGTCGACATCGAAACGCGCCTTGAGCTCACCGCGCCGCCACGCGCGCACCACGGCCCGCGCCCGCACGACCTTGTCGCGCGGCTCGCACGTCAGCAGCACCTCGCGGATGGCCTCGGCGACCGATTGCATCAACCGAGGTCCTTCACCGCCTCCAGCACGGCCTCGACATGGCCGGGAACGCGCACCTTGTGCCAGACGCGCACCAGCTTGCCGCCGGCATCGAACAGAAAGGTCGAACGCTCGATCCCCATATATTTGCGCCCGTACATGTTCTTTTCGACCCAGACGCCGAACGCCTCGGTAACCGCGCCATCGGCATCAGTTGCCAGATCGACGGAGATGTCATGTTTTTCGGCGAATTTACGGTGCTTTGCAGGCGAATCCTTAGAAATACCAAGAACCTTTGCCCCGGCATCGGCAAAGTCGCCCAGCGCCGCGCTGAATTCCTTCGCCTCGCGCGTGCAGCCGCTCGTATCGTCCTTGGGATAGAAATATACCACCAGTGGCTGCCCGGAATAGTCCGGCAGCTTCGCCTTGCTCTCATCGGGCAGTTCGATTTCGACATTCGGCAGGCTGTCGCCTTCAGCGATGGTCACGCTTCATCTCCATTTTCTGCTTCGCCGCGCACCGCTTGCCAGCACGCGCGCACCTCCTGCCGGGTGCGATCGAACGACGCAAGCACACCGTCCCAATCCTGTTCCCCGACCGCATGCGCGACCAGGGCACGCGTCGCCTCGGGCGGCGGCTTGGCATCTGGCGCCACCAGCCGCAGCGTAACCAGCATCCGTGTCAGGAACAGATGCGCAGCGCGCAGCGCTTCCGGCAGCAAGCCGCCACGGCAAAGCGATTCAATCGCCGTGCCGAGATGCGGATCGAACGCCGTGCGGTGGCGCAACTGCTGAACATGAACCGCGAATTCGAGGTCGACCAGCCCGCCGTCGAGCAGCTTGGCGTCGAGCGGCCCGGCAGGCGGTTTGTGCGCTGCCATCTCGTCGCGCATGGCTGCGGCATCCGCGGCGATATCGCGCGCGGGGCGGTCGCCGTTCAGCACATCGCAAATGATGTCGCCGATCGCCTTTCGCGCGCTTTCCGAACCGTAAACCGGCCGCGCGCGCGTCAGCGCCATATGTTCCCACGTCCATGCGCTCTCGCGCTGATATTTGGCGAAGGCGTCGAGCGACACGACCAACGGCCCCTGCGCGCCCGACGGGCGCAGCCGCGTATCGACCTCGTAGAGCGGGCCCGAGGCGGTGGGCACCGAAAGCGCGGCGCTGACGCGCTGTGCAAGGCGATTGTAATAGAGCACTGCACCCAAAGGCTTTTCGCCATCGGATTCGCTCGCATAATCGCCGGTAAAACAGTAAATGAGGTCGAGGTCCGATGCGTGGGTGAGCTGTTCGCCGCCCAACCGTCCGAGCGCCAGGATAACGAGTTCGCTGTCCGGCACCTTGCCATGGCGTTCGGAAAATTCGTCGATCGCAGCGGTTGTCAGGACCTGCACCGCCGCCTCTGCAAGCCTTGCATAGCCCGCAGACACTTCCACCGGATCGCTCGCCCCGGCGACGATCTGCGCGCCCAGTGCGAACCGCTTCTCATTGACCACGCGGCGAACATGATCGAGCAATTGCTGATAATCGGCGCCACGCTCCGCGGGCATCATCTCGCGGGCCAGCGTCGCAATGTCGGGCATGGGGTCGAGCGCGGACGCGTCGATCAGCCCATCGAGCAGTTCGACACGACGGCCGAGCATGTCGGCCAGCGTCGGCGCATGGCACAAAATACTGCTCAACAGGCGCGCCAGCGCCGGCTCCGCCTCGATCAGGTGAAGGAAATTGATCGCGCTCGGCAGCTTTGCGAGCAGCGCATCGAGGCGCAGCAACGCCGCCTGCGGGTCCGCCGCGCCCGACATCGCCTCGACAAGCCCCGGCAGCACCGCCTCCAGCGCATTCTGCGCCGCCGAACTGCGGAGTGCCGGATAGGATGCCGAACGCCATTTCTCGATCCGCTTGATCGCGTTTTCCGGCTCGGCGAAGCCCGCCGCGTTCAGGCGTTCGGCCAGGCGGTCGGTGTCGTTGGGCAGGCCCGGCGCGTCGTCGGCCGCAACCAGTGCATCATAGACCGCCCCGACGCGCTCGACATGCGGACGCAGCGCATCCAGCAGCGCGTCTCCGCTTTCCAGCCCATGTAGCCCGGCGACGCCATCCAGCTTTTCAGGCGCATTCGGCAACATGTGTGTCTGCCGGTCGTCGATCATCTGCACCCGGTGTTCGATCGTCCGCAAAAGCCGGTACGCCGCCGCGAAATCGCGTGCTTCGTCGGGCGCGATCCATTCCGCCTCGCCCAGCGCCGCAAGCGCATCGAGTGTCGCTGGCGCGCGCAGTTCGGAATATCGACCGCCATGGATCAGCTGGTGGACCTGTGCGAAAAATTCGACTTCGCGGATGCCGCCGCGCCCGCGTTTCAAGTCGAAGCCCGGTCCCAGCACCTGCCCGGTATCGTGATGATCGCGAATGCGCCGGGTGATCGCGCGAATCTCACGTATGGCGCCGAAATCGAGCGACCGGCGCCACACGAAGGGGCGGATCGCACGCAGAAAATGCTCGCCAAGCTCCATGTCTCCCGCGGCCGCGCGCGACCGGATAAACGCCGCGCGCTCCCACGGCAGCGCAGCCGATTCATAATGCGAGATGGCGGCATTGACGGGCAGCGCGACCGGGGTGACTTCGGGCGAAGGCCGCAACCGCAGATCGACGCGCAGCACATACCCGTCGCGGTCGAGCCGCTGGAGCAGTTCGATCACACGCCGCGCGATCCGCACCGCCGCCTCCTCGGGCACCTCTCGCGGACGGCAGGGAAGCGTTTCGGGGTCGAAAATCAGGATCGGATCGATGTCCGAGGAATAATTGAGCTCGTGGCTGCCCTGTTTGCCGAGCGCGATTGCCGCGAAGCCGGTCGGTTCGGCATCGGGCGTGCGTTCGGATATGGCGGTGCGGATCGCAAGATCGAGCGCACGATCCGCGAAATCGGACAATATCCCCGTGACGCGTTCAAGCGGATATGCGCCCGACAAATCGCCCAGCGCGGTCACCAGCGCGATCCGGCGCCTTTCGATGCGCAGACGGCTGCCCGCCGGCAGCGTTTCGTCGGATACCGCGCAGTTGGCCAGCGGATCGGCGACAGCCTCGTCGATCGCATCGACCAATTGTTGCTCTCGCGCAATGAGCCCCGAAAGAAAGGGAGAATATTTCTCCGCACGGGCAATGGCGTCGGCAATCGATGGCGTCATGACTGTGTCCCCAAGGTCACATTTCCTCTTGGTCGGGGATAATCGAGATTAATCGAAGGAAACGATTCTGCGAAATGCTCGTTTAATGTGCATGTCGAACACGCCCCCCTTCTCGGGCAACCAAGCCCAAAGACGCCCGATGGTGGTGTCGGAGCCGCGCGCGTATGACGCGGTGGGGTCGACGCTGCGCGACGCCTATGGCGGCGATTCCGCCATTCCGGACGATATGCTGAATTGTCTCGATCAGCTTGACGGAAAGACCGGCTCGCGCACGAACTGAGCGAAGCGGGACCGCGGTTCAGCGGTCCCGGCTCAGATCGTCGACTTCGCCCATGATCGTATCGAGCGCGCTCTTTTCTCCGCCGTCATGCTCGCTGCGCGGCGACAGGTCGCCGTCGTTGAGCACGCCCTCCAGCGCCACGCGACCGCGCGCGACGCGGCTCTTGATGGTGCCGACGGCAACACCGCAAATCTCTGCCGCCTCCTCATAGGCGAAACCGCCCGCACCGACGAGGATCAGCGCCTCACGCTGCGGCTGCGGCAGGTGGAGAAGCGCGCGCTGCATGTCCGATAGCTCGACATGGCGATCCTGGCTCGCCGGCGCGGCAAGCAACCGGTCCGCGACCAGATCGTCCCATTCTCCCTTGAAGCGCGCGCGGCGCATTTGCGAGAGGTAGAGGTTACGAAGGATGATGAAGGTCCAGGCGCGCATGTTCGTGCCCGCCTGAAAGCGCTTGCGCGCGGCCCATGCCTTGAGCAGCGTTTCCTGCACCAGATCGTCGGCAAGGTCACGGCTACCCGATAGCGAGCGCCCGAATGCACGCAGATGCGGGATGACCTGCGCCAGCTGCTCCTTGAACTCCGGGTCCGACAGCGCAACGTGCGGCTTTTCCTCGCCGTCCGCCTCCGTGCCACCCCGATTGTCGGATCGGCTCATTCCATCCCACTCGAATACATGTGAAAAACCCTGTTATCGCGAAGATAGGGCCACCGGTAAGCAAATACCAGTGGCGCCGATCCGCAAAAGCGCCGTCATCCGGTCCAGACGATGATGGCATAGATGATGACGATCAGGACCATGGAGATCGCCAGAATGTACCGCGTCATGTGCGGCGTGGTGCCGGCGCGGGCGCGATCGGTGTTAACGTGCGTTTCTTGGTCTTTATCAGCCATACGCCATCAACCCCCGAAAGTCGTTTTGTGTCCGTTCCGTGTTCAGTCGGCCGGAACCGTCGCCTGATCGAAGAACAGTGCCTGGCTGATCGCCGCCTTCACCGTCGACCGCTGGAACGGCTTGGTGATGAGGAATGTCGGCTCCGGCCGTTCGCCGGTCAGAAGACGTTCCGGGAAGGCGGTGATGAAGATCACCGGCACGTTGAATTCCGCAAGGATGTCCTTCACCGCGTCGATGCCCGAACTGTCATCGGCCAGCTGAATGTCGGCGAGGACGAGACCGGGACGGTCCTCCATCGCCAGAGCCACCGCTTCGTCCCGCGTGACGGCAACACCGGTCACGTCATGACCCAGATCGCGGACGATCGTTTCGATATCCATCGCGATGATCGGCTCATCCTCGATCACCAGCACGCGCGACCGCGTCTGCTTCTCGATCTCGCCGAGCGCATCCTCGATAAGCTGTTCGACCTCTTCCGGCGAACGGTCGATCAGATAGGCGGTGTCTTCGGTCGTGAAACCTTCCATCGCGGTCAGCAACAGCGCCTGACGCGACAAGGGGGCGATGCGCGCCAGTCGGGCGCGGGCGATCGCCTCGTTATCGGAGGACTGGCTTTCATCGACCTTCCAGTCGTCGGGGTGCGTCGACGACCAGATTCCCTGGAACATCCGGTACAGCCCGAGCCGGGGGTCGACATCTTTCGGAAATTCTTCGGGCGCCGCGACGATCGCCTCCAGCGCGGCGCGTACATAACGATCGCCCTCCGCCTGGCTTCCGGTGAGCGCACGGCCGTAGCGGCGCAGGAAAGGAAGGTGCGGTGCGAGCTGCTGTCCTAGCGACATGAGCGGATATTTCTCCTCCGTTGGACCACGAAATTGGGACGTGGTCCGCGTATCTTCAACCATAATCTCGGCGCACGGAAGAGTACCCCTCCCCAAAAATGCACCGGTTGATGGAACAAACGACGCGGTCTTTTGTTTCATCGATCCGAAATGAGTTTTATGGATGGTACGGTAACCAGTCCGGTTGATGTCAATTTGCAGAGCATCCGGCACTGCCGGCAGCGAGGGGGATAGCGTGCGATCGGAACACGATCGAAAAGAAGAGGTCGAAAAGGGACGGCGGAAAAAGGCCGATGGCCCCGACAGCAAGAACAAGAATGTTGGTGATGCCCTCCGCGCGGTTTATCGCGAGGCGGTTTCCGAGGAAGTGCCCGACGAGATGATCGACCTTCTGAACAAACTTGGCTGATCCCCCGCTCATGACAGAGCGGAATCAGCGGTCTTCCCGTCCAGACAAAAGCACCTCCGCGCTCGCCCGGCTACCCACCGGCGGCAAGGTTTTTCTCATCCTCAGCGCGGCATTGTTGCCGCTCGCGACAATCGTATTCTTCGCCTCGCTGCAAACGACGCGGCTTGCCGATGTGGAGGCGCGCGCCCGGCTGCGCGTCGCCGCCGCGGAAGGGTCGCGCGCGCTGTCGAACGAATTGCTGGGCGATATGACGGCGCTGCGCGTGGCGCTGAACGCACTCGACCAGGACCCCGAAAACAGGCCGAGCTGCGCGCGCGCGCAGGGCGTCTTCGCGCAGCAATTCGCCGCCGGAACGCAGTTCTCGATCTATGGTTCGGATGGAAAGCTGCTGTGCGGCAGTGCGATCCGCCCCGGCCTGATGCCCGAAATCACCAGCCCGCGCCTCACCGCCATGCTCGTTCCCGGTCAGGGATTGTCGATCGCTGTGGCAGGGCATCGGGCGGGCTCCTACGCCGTCGCCTTCTTTCCGCTCGATTTCCTCGCGCGCGTCTCGCGGCCGAGCGGCTTCATGCCCCCCTATGCGGCAACGCTGGTCCGCGGCGACGAGGCGCTGTCGCTGCAGGAACTGACCGCAAAGGGCCCACTCGACCGGCGCGAACGACAGACGGTCGATCTGGGTGTCGACGGGATCGCGATGCAGATGTCGGTGCGCTCGGCGCCGATCAGCTCACCGGTGATCGTGACGATGCTCCTGCCGCTCATCATGTGGGCGGCGGCAGCCGGAATCGCCTGGTTCGTCGTCGATCGCCTGCTCATCCGCCCGCTGCGGCGATTGCGGGCGAGGGTCGACGCTTATCATCCGGGTGAGGTCATCGAACTGCCCCCGACCAGTGCGGTGCCCGCGGTCGAAATTCGCGAGCTCGGTAATTCCTTCCGCGACATCAGCGAAACGGTCCGCACGCACGAGGCGGATCTCGCGCAGGGGCTTGTGCAGCAGACGCGGCTGACGCGCGAAGTCCATCACCGCGTGAAGAACAATCTTCAGGTGATCGCCAGCCTCATCAATTTCCACGCGCGCAGCGCCAAGGGCGACGAAGCGAGCAGCGCCTATTCGACGATCCAGCGCCGCGTCGATGCGCTCGCGGTCGTCCATCGCCACCATTATGCGGCAGTCGAAGCGCATCACGGCATAGAAATTCGCTCGGTAATCGGCGAACTCGCCTCGAACCTGCGCGCAACCGCGCCCGAGGATTCGGCACAACTCGGCCTGACGCTCGATCTCGATCCGTTTCTGGTGTCGCAGGATACTGCGGTCGCGGTCGCGTTCCTGCTGACCGAACTGATCGAACTCGCGATGAAGTGCGACAGCAGGGCGAAGGTCGCGATCCTGCTCAAGCCATCGGATAGCGATGGATTGGCGACATTGTCGGTCGAATCCCCGGCACTGATGGAAAGCCCGGTATTCGACCAGCTCAACGATACGCGATATGGTCGGGTGATCGCCGGACTCGCGCGGCAATTGCGCGGAACGCTGCACCACGATCCGATGACCGGCACCTATGAAATAGCCATTTCGATCAAGGGTGTGAGCTGAGTTTCGTATTTTTTTGCGTAATGCGGGAACCGCCCCCGACACGACGCGTTCTGCACTTCGGATAGTGAATTTTTTGCCCCCCCGCTCTCGCTATCCAAGACATGGGCCCGGAAGCGTCAACCCCCTCCCCCCCCCCGGTGACGCTTCCGGGCTCAATAATTTTGGGGCGACCCCAGTCCCTGCATTTCCCAACCGACGACGATGCCGCGCAGAAACATTGTCTGCCCGGAACGAATCTGCGGGTCCGCGCATTGAAGCGCATACGCCGCACGTTTCAACTGGTGGAGAATGTCATGCGTAAGCGTAAGATCATGAGCCTCGCGATGCTGGCGGGCACGCTGTTGGTTGCCGCCTGCAACACGGTAGAGGGCGTGGGCAAGGATGTTGCCTCTGCCGGTGACACCGTGGCCAATACGGCCGACGACGCCAAATAAGCCTCGGTTACCCGCAAAAGACTATTCGGGCCGCGCATTGCCGCGGCCCTTTTTATGCGGTCCCGGCTTCGCGCTTGCGCCGTCGCTCGGTGATGCGGATGCCGATGATGCCGATCTCGTAAAGCGCGATCAGCGGACCGGCGAGCAACAGCTGCGACCCGACATCGGGCGGCGTCAGCACCGCCGATATGCCGAACGCGCCGACAATCGCGTAGCGCCGCGCGCCGGCAAGCTGCTGCCGCGTCACGATACCCGCCCGCTCGAGCAGCATCAGCAGGATCGGCAGCAGAAACGCCAGGCCGAACGCGAACAGGAACTGCATCATGAAATCGAGGTAGTTGCCGACGGACGGCAGCGCTTCCTGATCGATCCCGCCGAAATTCCCCTGGTAGCTGAGCAGGAATTTCAGCGCGACGGGCACGGCAACGAAATAGGCCATCGACGCCCCCATGATGAACAGCACCGGCGTCGCGACCAGAAAGGGCAGCAGCGCCTTCTTCTCGCGGCGATACAGGCCCGGTGCGACGAACTGCCACAATTGGTTCGCGATCACCGGGAACGACACCATCAGCCCGGCAAAGAACGCCACCTTGATGCGGACGAAGAACGCCTCGAAAATCTGGGTGAAGATGATTTTCTGCTGCCCGGCATGGACCAGCGGCTGGACCAGGAACGCGAAGATGTTCTCGGCGAAGAAATAACAGCCGATAAAGGCCAGCAACAGCGCGCCTACCGACCAGAGCAGCCGGGACCGCAATTCGATCAGATGATCGAGCAGCGGCGCCTGGCTGTTGTCGATTTCATGGTCGTTGTCGTCATCGCTCATCGCGTGGCAGCATCCTTGTCGGCACCCTCGGACGCGCCTTCGTCCTTGATCACCGGCTTTTCGGTGAGTTCGGGCTTGCCCGATTCGGCGATGGTGGAATCGAGCGGAAGCTGCGGCTCGCTGTCGTCATCCTTGTCCGGTGGCGGCGCGTCGGAACGGGGTGGTTCGGGCCGAGGCTCCGAATCGGCTTCGGATTCTACCGTCTTCTCGTCATTCGGCGCCGGCAGCGATTCGGGCGGATGCTCGCGCATGATGCGCTCATTTTCTGCCGCCCATTTCTTCTCCAGTTCCTGAAGCTCGGCCTCGCGGATCACCGCGTCGATGCCCGACCGGAACTGGCGCGATATGGCGCGCGCGCGACCGACCCACTGGCCGACAAAGCGCATCGCCTTCGGCAAATCCTTGGGACCGATGATGAGGATCGCCACCACGACAACCACCAGCAATTCGGTCGGAGCGACGTCTAGCATCTATTTCCAGGCTCGGATCGAAAGCGCCCGAAAAGGGCGGGAATCAAGACTATCAGCGTTCCTCGCGCGGACGCTCTGCATCGCGCTCGCGGTCGTATTTGGGCTCCGAATTGCGCGAGGATTCGAGGCGCGACGGCTCACGCCTGTCGCTCTCGTCTTCCTCGGCCATGCCCTTCTTGAAATTCTTGATACCCTTCGCGACGTCGCCCATCATGTTTGAAAAACGACCGCCACCAAGCAACAACACCGCCACCACGGCGAACAGCAGCCAGTGAACCAGGCTGAAACCACCCATTACGAAATCTCCTCGCGTTCTGACCCTATCTAGGCCTCTTCGTCGCGATTTTCTACCTCGGCCTGCTCCATCGCGAGATCGACGGGGTCGAGCAGTCCGGCAGCGCGCAAATCATCGATTCCCGGCAGGTCGCGCCGGCTGGCAAGCCCGAAATGGTCGAGAAATCCTTGCGTCGTCGCATAAGTGAGCGGCCTGCCCGGCACCTCGCGCCGTCCCGCCGGGCGAATCCAGCCCGCCTCCATCAGCACGTCGAGCGTGCCCTTGGAAATCTGCACACCGCGAATCGATTCGATTTCGGCGCGCGTCACCGGCTCGTGATAGGCGATGATCGCCAGCGTTTCGGTGCCCGCGCGTGACAGCTTTCGCGGCTCTTCGCGGTCGCGGCGCAGCAAGTGCGCCAAATCGCCCGCCGTCTCGAAATGCCAGCGCTCGCCGCGCCGGACGAGCGCGATGCCGCGTTCGGCATAATGCTCCGACAATGCATCGAGCACCGGCCGGACATCGGCATCGCCCAGATGCGCCTTGATCTCATGGATGGTCAGCGGCTCCTCCGCCGCGAACAGCACGGCTTCGACCGCGCGGGTCAGATCGTCGGGTGTGCTCATGCCGGACCACGCAGATATAGCGGCGCAAAAGGCGATTTCTGCTTCAACTGCACCTTTCCCTGCCGCGCAAGTTCCAATGCGGCGAGAAAGCTCGACGCCAGCGCCGACTTGCGAAATCCCGGGCTGGCATCTGCGGGCAGAAAACTCTCGATGGTCGACCAGTCGATCCGCTCGCCGACCATCGCCTCGACTCGCGCGATCGCCGTCTCCAGCGTCATTACCGGGCGCTGCGCGACGACGTGCAGCACCGGCCGCGTTCTCGCGCTGACCCGGCCATAGGCAGCGATCAGATCATAGATTTCCGCCTGCCAGACGGTCTGACGGATCGTCCGCAGCCCTTCCGGTGCTCCGCGCGTGAACACGTCGCGCCCCAGCCGGTCGCGCGCCATCAGCCGCGCCCCGGCGTCGCGCATCGCGTTCAGCCGCTCGAGCCGCAATTGCAGCCGCATCGCCAGTTCTTCGGGGCTCGGTTCGACCTCGGGGTCGCGCGGCAAGAGCAGCGCCGACTTCAGATAGGCGAGCCATGCCGCCATCACGAGATAGTCCGCCGCCAGTTCGAGCTTCAGCGACTGCGCATGACCGACATAATCCAGATATTGCTCGACCAGGTCGAGGATCGAGATTTCGCGCAGATCGACCTTCTGATTGCGCGCAAGCGCCAGCAACAGGTCGAGCGGCCCTTCCCAGCCGTCGATATCGATGGTCAGTCGCTCGTCCTCGCCCCGCGCATCGGTCATCGGCGGAGTAAAGCCGCCCCGGCCGCCGACGGCAAGACCGTCATCGCATCACGCATCCGCTTGCGCGATCGCGAGCAGTTCGTCGCGCTTGGCGATCAGCGCGTCCAGCTCGGCTTCCTCGCATCCGTCGGCGATCGTCGCCATCGCCCGGTCTAGCCGTTCGCGTCCCGCTGTGGTCAGCTCGCCGGTGCGCTCGGCAATATCGACCATTTCATTCATCCGCGCCCAGCAATCGAGCGCGACGTCGCAGCCAGCCGCAATCGCCGCCGCCGCCTTTTCGCCCGCTGACCCGCTGAGCGCCTTCATGTCGATATCGTCGGTCATCAGCAGCCCGTCAAAGCCGATGCGCCTGCGGATGACATCCTCGACGATCACCGGCGACAGCGTCCCCGGACGCTCGCTATCCCAGGCCTCATAGACGACATGCGCGGTCATCCCCATCGGCGCGTCTTTCAGCGTATGGAACGGCTCCAGATCGCTTTCCAGCGCATGCGCATCCGCCTTCACCACCGGCAGTTCGTAATGGCTGTCGACCACCGCGCGCCCATGGCCGGGCATGTGCTTGACGACGCCGACGACGCCACCGCGGCGCAACCCCTCTATCGTCGCACGGCCGAGCGCCGACACGCGCATCGGTTCGGCGCCGAATACGCGTTCGGCGATCGCGGGCGTCGTCTCGGGCTGGCGGACATCGAGCAGCGGCAGGCAATCGACCGTAATACCGACCTCGGCCAGCATCAGCGCGATCGCCTGCGCATTGACGCGCGCCGCCTCGATCGCCGATGCCGGGGCGATTTCGTACAGCGCGTCGAACGCGGGTCCCGCCGGAAAGGCTGGCCATTCGGGCGGCCCCATCCTCGCGACCTTGCCGCCTTCCTGATCGATCAGGATCGGCAGGTCGTCGCGGCCCGACAACGTTCGCAATTCGTCGGTCAGCGCGCGAAGCTGCGCTCGGTCGCCGACATTACGCTTGAACAGGATATAGCCGACCGGGTCCGCCTCGGCGAAAAAGGCGCGCTCGGCATCGGTCAGGGAAAGGCCGGACAGGCCATAGATCACGGGCTTCATGGCCCTGCGCTAGCAAATCCCGCGCGCGGCGGGGAGAGGGTTCCGGACGCTCAGCGCGTCACTGCGCCGGAATGTAGCACGCCTCGCCCGCGACCTTCAGCTTGCCGCACAATTCCTTCGCCGCGCTCGCGCTGCCCGCGTTCACGCGCAGACGATACACGGTGTTGCCGTTCACTTCCGCCTTCTGGACGGTTTCGCCGAGCGGCTCGAGATAGGAAAAGCGCTTGGAAAGCCGCGACCATGCGGTCTTGGCACCGCTCTGATTGGGGAAGGAGCCGAGCTGCACGACCGAGCCGCCGCCGCCCGAACTGTGCTTGTTCACGCTGGTCTGCGCGGGCGCCTTGGCCGCGACTTTTTCGGCGGAGGTCGGCACCTGCGCGACGACTTTCGCCGCGCCCTTGTCGGGCGCCTGCTTCTTCGGCGCCACGCGCTTGCCGTCGACCGGTGCTTCGGGAAGCGCGTTCACGTCGACCGATCCGTTGGTCGTGCCGCCCTCGCTGGCGACATAGCGTGCGTCGCCCTCGCCCGCGACCTTCATGCCCCCGGCCTGGTTCGGCTTGACCTTGTAATCGCCTTCCTGCGCCGCGATCAGCTCGCCATTGCCGCTCCCGCCGCGATGATTGCTCAGCCACAGATATCCGCCGACGATCGCCGACACGATCACGAGGCCCACCACGACGAGCAACGCCATCCGCCCGGGCGACGGACCATCGTCGAAATCCTCGTCCGCGGTTTCCAGCCAGGGCAGCCGGTCCTCGTCCGCAAACGGCTCCTCGCGATGGGTGCTTCCGTCCGCGCCGGTATCGGTCATCAGTGCATCTCCTCGACGGCCCTGACCCCCATGATCCCCAGGCCGTTACGGATAATCTGCCCGATCGCGTCGGCGAGGAAAAGCCGCGAACGTGTCAGATCGGGATCGTCGGCCACGACGAAACGCCGCCCCGGCTGATCGTTTCCGAGGTTCCACAGCGCGTGAAAATCGGCTGCCAAGTCATAGAGATAAAAAGCAATACGGTGTGGTTCACGCGCCGATGCCGCGCCCTCTACCACGCGCGGAAACTGCGCCGCGCGCTTCACCAGCGCCAGCTCCTCTGTATCAAGCCGGGACAGGTCGGCATCGCCGCCCTCGATCCCCGCCTCGGCCGCCTTGCGCTTCAGCGAGGCGACTCGCGCATGCGCGTACTGGACATAGAAGACCGGATTGTCCTTCGACGCCTCTACGACCTTGGCGAAATCGAAATCCATCTGCGCATCGGCCTTGCGCGTCAGCATGGTGAAGCGGACGACGTCCTTGCCGACCTCGTTCACGACATCGGCGAGCGTCACGAAATTGCCCGCGCGCTTCGACATCTTCACCGGCTCGCCGCCGCGCAGCAGCCGCACCATCTGGATCAGCTTGACGTCGAACCGCGTCTTGCCTTCGGTCAGCGCGGCAACGGCGGCGACGATGCGCTTCACCGTACCGGCATGGTCGGCGCCCCAGATGTCGATCAGCTGATCGGCCTCCTGCGCCTTCTGATAGTGATAGGCGAGGTCGGCGCCGAAATAGGTCCAGCTTCCGTCGGACTTCTTGATCGGCCGGTCCTGATCGTCGCCGAATTTCGTCGAACGGAACAGCGGCAGTTCGACCGGCTCCCAATCCTCGGGCGTCTCGCCCTTCGGCGCTTCGAGCAGCCCGTCATAGACAAGGTCGTGCTCGCGCAGCCATTTCTCCGCCGCCTCGGGCTTGCCGGCCTTCTGCAATTCGGCCTCGCTCGCGAAGATCTCGTGATGGATGCCGAGCAGGGCGAGATCCGATTTGATCATCTTCAGCATCGCCGCGACCGCTTCGGCGCGGAACAGCGCCAGCCATTCGCCCTCGGGCTTGCCGACATACTGGTCGCCATATTCGTCGGCGAGATGCTGGCCGACCGGCTTCAGATAATCGCCGGGATACAGCCCCTCGGGGATCGATCCGATATCCTCGCCCAGCGCCTCGCGGTAGCGCAGATGCGCCGAGCGCGCGAGCACATCGACCTGACCGCCCGCGTCGTTGACATAATATTCGCGAACGACCTTGTGCCCCGCGAATTCGAGCAGGTTGGCAAGCGCATCGCCCACCACCGCACCGCGGCAATGGCCCATGTGCATCGGCCCCGTCGGATTGGCCGAGACATATTCGATATTGACGGTGACGTCCTTGCCCATGGCCGACTTGCCGTACTCGTCGCCGTCGTCGGTGATCGCGCGCAGTTCCTCGCGCCACGTCGCATCGGTCAGCGTCAGATTGATGAAGCCCGGCCCGGCGACCGCGACCGAGGCGACCTCGTCGAGCTTCTCCAGCCCTGCCGCGATCGCTTCGGCAAGCGCGCGCGGATTGGTCCTGGCCGGTTTGGCCAGCACCATCGCCGCATTGGTTGCCAGGTCGCCATGGCTGGGATCGCGCGGCGGTTCGACCGTGACATTGCGTCGCTCCAGCCCCTCGGGCAGCACGCCGTCGGCGACGAGCTGATCGAGCACGGCATCGAGATGGGCAGCGAAACGGGCGTAGAGCGTCATGGATTCAGCCTGATATTTCGAAAGCGCGCGCTTTACCCGATGACCGCGCAACTGCAAAGGCGCAGCTGACGCCCCTCGCCCGTCGATGCGACTGAATTGGACTCGTACAGTTGCGACGGAGTACGACGGAACACCATGACCAAAGCCGCCATCCTCTTCGTCTGCCTCGGCAATATCTGCCGCTCCCCGCTCGCCGAAGCCGCATTTCGCGCGGAAGCCGAAGCGGCCGGCCTCGATGTCGCCGTCGATTCGGCGGGCACCGGCAACTGGCATGTCGGAGAGCCGCCCGACGACCGCGCGCAGGCGGTGGCGGCGAAGCACGGGCTCGACATCTCGGGCCTGCGCGCGCGACAGGCGAAGCGCGATGACTTTTACCGCTTCACCCACATCTTCGCGCTCGATCGCGACAATCTCGACATACTCGAAGCGTTGCGCCCCGACGACGCCACCGCCGAACTCGCGCTGCTTCTCGACTGCGTACCGGGGCGCGAGGGCGAAGCCGTGCGCGACCCATATTATGGCGGGCAGGACGGGTTCGACACGACCTGGGATGATGTCACCGCCGCCGCCCGCGCGCTCCTTGCGCGTCTCGACTGATGGCCAATACCGCAGAGCGCATCGCTGCCCTGCTCGGCAGCGGCCCGGTCGAATTATCGCCGATGTCGGGCGGCGACCTGTCTTCGGTATTTGCAATATACGACGATAACGGCCGCGATCTCGTTGCCAAACAGGGCGGCGCGGCCGAAGTCGAAGCCCGGATGCTGCGAGCCATCAGTGCCAGCGGCGCTCCGGCGCCCGACGTGATCGCCGCCGAGGACGACCTGCTCGTCATTGCGCGCTGCCCCAGCGGCGGAAGCCGCAGCGGAAGCTGGGCAAGCCTCGCCGACATACTCGATACGCTCCATGCCAGCGAAGGCGATCGCTATGGCTGGCCCGACGACTATGCCTTCGGAAAGGTCGCGATCGTCAACCGCGAGAGCACGGACTGGGCAGCCTTCTGGGCCGAGAACCGCCTCGCCTGCCACATCCCCCATGTCGATACCCGGTTGGCGAAGCGGCTGGAAAAGCTCGCCGCGAACATCGCTGGCCACCTGTCCCATGATCCCCGGCCCTCGCTGCTCCACGGCGATTTGTGGGGCGGCAACATCCTGTTCGCCGATGGCCGCGTGTCGGCGCTGATCGACCCCGCCTGCTATCATGGCGACCGCGAAGTCGATGTCGCGATGCTGACGCTGTTCGACCATCCGCCGCGCGATTTCTTCGCCCGACTGAACCTCGCCGTCGGCTGGGAAGAACGCCAGCCGCTGTACCGCCTGTGGCCGCTCCTCGTACATCTCCGCCTGTTCGGCAGCGCCTATGCCGGTCAGGTCGACGCGGAACTACGAAAGCTGGGCTGTTGATTTCCGTTGTTCCTGCGCCGGCAGGAACCCATGTCTCTCGAAGCGCTCGCTGCGGCTGAAGTGAGAGCGATAGGCTCCTGCCTGCGCAGGAGCAACGCGGATCAAAACCCCGCGGGCAGCGAAATCGGCCCGACCAGTTCGCGGTAGCGCTGAATGGCGTAGCGATCGGTCATTCCGGCGATGAAGTCGGCGATGTGGCGGCTGCGATGCGGCTCGTCGGCGGGCAGCGGCTCGCGCCACCCTTCGGCCATCCGTGCGGGATCGTCATGATAGGCTGCGAACAGCCCGGCAACGATGCCATGCGCCGTCTCCGCCGCGGCAAGCTGCTGCGGATGGTGATAGAGATTGGCGTACATGAACCGTTTCAGCGTCCGTTCGTCCTCGCGCATCGCATCCGAAAAGCCCACCAGGCACTGGCCCGCCGTGCGAACATCCTCGACGCTGCCGACGCCGGCATCCGCAACGCGCGCTTGCGTTTCGGCGATCAGGTCGTTGACCATCGTGCCGATCTGCGAGCGGATCAATTCGCCGATCAGCCGGTCCTCGGGCAAATTGGGATAGCGCGCCCGCACGGCGTCCCAACCGCGCGCAACCAGCGGCACCTCGAGCAACTGGTCGAGCGTCAGCAACCCTGCCCGCAACCCATCGTCGATATCGTGATTGTCATAGGCGATATCGTCGGCGATCGCCGCGACCTGCGCCTCGAGCGACGACCATTGCCGCAATTCGAGCGGAAACGCCGCGTCGGCGGCGCCAAGCGCCCACCCCGGATAGCGGACCGGCCCATTGTGCTTGGCCAGCCCTTCCAGCGTCTCCCAGGTCAGGTTGAGCCCGCGCCAGGTCGGGTACGGGCTGTCGATGTGCGTCAGCGCGCGCAGCGTGTTGCCGTTGTGGTCGAAGCCGCCCTTCCCCTCCAGCGCGGCTTTCAGCGCATCCTCGCCGGCATGGCCGAAGGGCGGATGACCGATATCGTGCGCCAGGCACAGCGCCTCGGTAAGGTCCTCGTCGAGGCCGAGCGCACGCGCCACCGTCCGGCCGATCTGCGCAACCTCCAGACTATGCGTCAGCCGGACGCGAAAATGGTCGCCGTCGGGCGCCATGAACACCTGCGTCTTGTGGCGCAGCCTGCGAAAGCTGATCGAATGGATGATCCGGTCGCGGTCGCGCTGGAAGGCGTTGCGCGGACCGCGTGTCCCCTTTTGTTCTTCATAGAGGCGGCCGCGGCTGCGCTCCGGGTCCGATGCCCAGGGCGCGCGCGCACTCATTGGATGTCGAGCTTCTCGATCTTCTGCCCCGCATCACTGGTGAAGGTGAATGCGGAAAGCCCCTTGCCGGCCAGCTTGTTGACGAAGTCCTGCGCATCGGCTTCGCTGTCGAACGGTCCGGCGAGCAGCCGGTTGGTAAAGCGCAGCGGCGTCGTCCAGGCCTGCTTGCCCTTGAACGCCTCGGGCGCCTTGTCCTTCAGCCGGTTCCATTCGCGCGGCAGTGTCTTTTGATTCGCGCCGCCCGCGACCTGTACCCAGTGGCGCGCCGGATATTGCTTGGCCGGATCGGGTGTCGATTTCTTCGGCTTGGCCGTTGGCTGCGGTTTCGCCGCCGGCTTCTCCGTCGCAGGTGTCGGCGCGGCCTCTTCCTTGCGCTCCGAAGCGGCGGTCGTCGCGCCAAAAGCGGGTCGCGGCGCTTCTGCGCCGGGCATCGGCGCAACGCCCAACTCGGACGCAGGCACAGAGATGCCACGCATGATCGCGCCGATCCGGTCCTCTTCCGACCCGATCGACGACGGTGCGGTTTTCTCGGTTGCCGGTGCCTTCGCGACCTTCTGCTCGGCGGCCGGTGGCGTATCGGGCGCCGTCGCGGGTGGCGGCATCGCCGGCTGCATCGCGGTTGCGGCGACATGCTCGCTTGTGCTTGCGAGCGGGGCGGACGAAGTCACCGGCTTCTGAACGGGTTCAGCCTCGGCCTCGGCCAGCCGGACCGGGATCGTCTGCTGCTGTTCGGCCTTGGGCTGCGTCTTTTCCTGCTTCGCGCGGCGCTGGCGACGCGGCTTGCGCGCCTTCCGCGCGGGTTCGGCGCTCGCGACCTCGACGCCCCCGCCCTGTTCGCCGCGAAGCGGAAGCGGCGGCGCAAGCTGGGCATCGGCGATTTGCGCGGGGCTAAGCGACAATTGTCCGAAATGCACCGCGAACGCCTTTTCGGCGGGCGACGCGTCCGCCAGACGGCGGAAAAACGCGGTCAGATTGCCGGAGAAGTCGGGCAGGATCGTCCGCACGATCTTGTCGGCGCCCGCAATGTCGCCGTTCATCGCCAGGTTGAACGCCTGCGCACGCCACGCTCCGCGATCCTGTTTGCGCAACATCGGGTCGAGCATATCGGCCGCCTGTTTGCGATCGCCGCTGATCGCGAGCGACAGGGCAAGCCGGCGGCGAACCTCGGGATCGTCACCCTTGCTCAATGCGAGGCGATAGTCGGATTGCGCATAGTCGGGATGGCCGGTCAGATCATAGGCAAGGCCCCGGTCGGCCGCAAAATCCGCAATCGGCACGCCCTTCTGTTCGGCCTGCGCGAAAAGCCGCAGCGCCTCCCCCGGACGTTCGAGAATGACATAGGCCGCTGCCCTGCCGGCTGTAATCCGCGGATCGTCGGGCGACACATCCTCGGCGCGCTGAAAGAACTGAAATGCGGCGGCCGGCTCGCCCAGCCGCACGCTCAGCCGCCCAGCCTCTATCAGCGCATCGAGATTTTTCGGGTCCTTGGCGAGGATCCGCATTTGCGCCGCCAGCTTGTCGGCATGCGGCGTTGCGGGCTGCACGATCTCTTGCGCGGCCACGGGCGGCGCGCTCACGCAGCACGCGGCCATGGCCAGCGCGAACAGGCTATAGGGGGCGGAAATCGATAGCTTCATGTGGGTCGAACGATAAACCACATCGCGTCTGAACCGGCGCTTACCCCGGTCGCCAGCCTCGGCAAGGCGGTTCGTGGCTGCGACGAACCGCCTGCAAAGGGCCGACAATTACTGATTGTTCTGGCGGTGGAGGAAACGCGGAATATCGAGCGAATCCTTGCCGTCTTCCTTGTCCTCGTCGCGCGCCGCCGCACGTCCCGACATCCGTTCGAACAGCGTTCCGCCGCTCTTCGGACGCGCAGGGCGCTCGGGCTTCGCCTCTTCGGCCTTTTCGCCTTCGGAATCGAGCGCGGAGCCCGGCGTCAGCCAGCGACGGCGCGGAGACGGAGCCGGCTCCTCGGTCGTCATCGCAGGCTCTTCGTCCGACTCGACGACGGTTTCGGCACCGAGCAGCAGCTCGTCCGAATCGTCTTCGCTGGTGATTTCGGTTTCCTCGGCCGGCGCCTGGTCTTCACCGGCGGTCGCCTCGTCACCGCTGTCGGAGGAATCGGCCTCGAATTCCTCGACCGCCTCGGTTTGCGCGATCTCTTTCGCTTCGTCGGATGCATTGTCGGCCGTTTCCGGCTCCGGCGCATCTTCGGTGACCGGCGCAATCCCGCGACGCGGTGTACTGAACGAAAAGGTGCGAGCCTGGTTCTCGGGCGCGGCAGGCGCCGATGCGGCGTGTTCCTCGGCCTCGATACCCGTGGCTACCACCGACACGCGGATCTTGCCGTCGAGTTCGGGATTGAACGCCGAACCCCAGATGATGTTGGCATCTTCATCGACCAGCTCGCGAATGTGGTTCGCCGCCTCGTCGACCTCGAGCAGGCGCATATCCTCGCCACCGGTGATCGACACGATGACACCCTTGGCGCCCTGCATGCTGACGCCGTCGAGCAACGGATTGGCGATCGCCTTTTGCGCGGCCTCGATGGCGCGGCTGTCGCCTTCGGCTTCGCCGGTGCCCATCATCGCCTTGCCCATCTCCTGCATCACCGAACGGACGTCGGCGAAGTCGAGGTTGATGAGGCCGGGCATGACCATCAGGTCGGTGATGCCGCGCACACCCTGCTGCAGCACCTCGTCGGCCATTTCGAACGCTTCCTTGAAGGTCGTGTTCGCATTGGCGACCAGAAACAGGTTCTGGTTGGGGATGACGATCAGCGTGTCGACATATTTGTGCAGTTCTTCGATGCCGGTATCGGCCGATTTCGCACGACGCTTGCCCTCGAACGCGAACGGCTTGGTCACCACGCCGACGGTCAGGATATTCATGTCGCGCGCGATCTTCGCGATCACCGGCGCAGCGCCCGTGCCCGTGCCGCCACCCATGCCGGCGGCGATGAAGCACATATGCGATCCTTCGAGCGCCTGCTGAACGGCCTCGACCGTTTCCTCTGCGGCGGCGCGGCCGATCTCGGGCCGCGATCCGGCGCCCAGCCCCTGCGTGATCTTCGCGCCGAGCTGGATACGCTGCTCGGCCGTCGACTGCTTCAGCGCCTGCGCATCGGTATTGGCGACGACGAACTCGACGCCCTGCACCTCGGCGCGCATCATGTTCGCGATCGCGTTGCCGCCTGCACCGCCGACGCCGATCACCGTGATCCGCGGGCTCAGCTCGTCAACATCTTGTGGAAGGAATTCGATACTCATCCGTCATTCTCCCCCGCGCGTCGCATAGTATGGCGGCGCACAAAAACTCGCTGCCCGTTCTGCATCAACGCGGTACTCGGTTAAACCCCCCTTGGCGTCCGAATGTAACATTCCGTCAATAATTTGTTCGGATCGCCGTCCATAGACGCTTCAATAGCGCACCTGGACTCGGCCGCACCACCATCATTTCATCGGCATCGACCGATCGCAGATCGATCGGATCGGCCGCCGCGAACATCGCCAGACCCGCCAGCGTCGCAAAGCCCGGCCCCGAATGCGCATCGGGCAGCGCGGTCAGCCCGCGTGCACGGCCGACGCGCACCGTGCGGCCCAGCGCCTGCTGCGCATAATCGGCGATTCCCTTCAGCTCCGCGCCGCCGCCCGTCAGCACGATCTGGCGCCCCACCGGGTCTTCGAAATTCAGCTTGCGCAGTTCCTTCTGAATCTCCGCCATCAGCCGGTCGAGCCGCTGCCGGATCACCGCAATCAGCTGCGCCCGCGTGATCCGCGCTCCTTCCACGCCGTCCTCGGGCGCGATCGGGGCGACATCGATCATGTCGTGATTGTCGCGCGGACTCATATTGGCCGAGCCATAGAAACACTTCATCCGCTCCGCCTGTGCACGCCGCGTGCCGAAGGCGGAGGCGACATCGTCGGTAATGTCCGCGGCGCCCATGGGGATCGATGCCAGTCCGGTCAGCATTCCCGCCTCGAACACCGAAACATTGGTGATGGCGGCGCCGATTTCGACCAGCGCCACACCCAGCTCGCGCTCCTCGTCGGACAGGCAGGCAAGCCCGGTGGCAAGCGGCGCGGCAATGATCGACTTCACCTCCAGATGCGCAGAACGCACGCACAGGTCGAGGTTGCGAACCGGCGACCCGTCGGTCGCGACGACATGGATCTCGACGCCCAGCCGGTCGGCGTGGAGGCCCAGCGGCTGCTTGACCCCCGCCAGCCCGTCGAGCGTGTACCGCGTCGGCTGTGCGTGCAGGATCATCCGGCCATTGGGATCGATGGCGTTGCGCCCGGTTTTCAGCAGATGATCGACATCGGCCTGTTCGACGCGGTGGCCGCCAAGGTCGATCTCCAGCTTGACGAGATCGGACAGCAGCCCGCCAGCCGAAAAGCTTACCCACACATCCTCGATATTGACGCCGGCGATCTTTTCCGCCTGCTCGACCGCCTCGCGCACGGCAAGCTCGGTCGCCGCCATGTCGGAGATATAACCGCGCTTGACGCCCTTGCTCTCACGCTGGCCGGTGCCGAGCACGACCAGTTCGTTGCCGTCGCCCTTTTGCGCGATCAGCGCACAGACCTTCGACGACCCGATATCGAGCGCGGTAATCAGTCCTTCCGGTGCCGTCCTTGCCATTGCCGTTCGCTTCCTTCGCCCCCCGAAAAACGACGTTATCCGCCCTTTTCGTCGCCCATGATCGTCTTCATCGCATCGTCGGACATGCGCACCACCAGTTTCGACGGATCGCGCATGTCAAAGCGCAGATATCCCTTGCCGAGCAGCCCTTGCGTCCCGTCCAGTTCGGCGAATTTGGCCAGTGCCTTGGCGGCGGGAATTTCGCCTTCCGGAAGCGACAGGCGTTCGCCCGACATGAAGATAATGTCCCAGCGCCGGTTCCCGATCCAGCTCGCCGCCTTGACCATCGGTTTCAGCGCCGGCGCCGCCTGCATCAGCCGGCGATAGGCGGGCTCATGCGAATTGGCGCCATCGCCGATCACCAGCGGAAGATCGGGCATCGCATCGGGCGACACCGGCTCCAGCAAGACGCCGTGCTCGTCGATCAGCATCAACTGTCCGTTATTCTGCCAGATCGCCGCCGGCGTCCGCTCGACGATGTCGATGACCAGCGTATCGGGCAGCCGCCGCGACACGCGCGCATCGGCGACCCAGCCATAGTTGAGCAGCCGTTCGCGCACCTTCGACAGATCGACCAGCGGCATCGCCCGCGATTGCTGATCGAGCGCCATGGCATAGACCGACATCCGGTCCATCCGCTTCAGCCCCGACACCTCGATCTGCCCGACACGCAGCCCCGCATCGCCGACCGTCTCGGCGGCGCTGCGATACGCCGCCTGCGGGAGCCCCAGCCATGCCGCAAGCACGATCGCGGCGGCCACCACCGCGCTGAAAATGCCCCAGGCGATGATCCGGTGCAGCGTCTGTTCGCTGAACGGAAGCGCCGCCACCGCATGGTCGAGTACGCCCGGCCGGTTGGCGCGCGACTGCTGCCGCCGCCGCTTGGGCTTCGACGTCGTGCGCCGCGACTGCGAGCGTGACCGGGAGGTGGCGGCTCGGCTCACAGCGCCTCCTCGACAATGCGCTGAACGAGTTCGGCATAGCTCATGCCGATATGTTTCGCCTGTTCGGGGACGAGGCTGAGCGGCGTCATGCCCGGCTGCGTATTGACCTCGAGCAGGAACAACCCGGCCTCGCCCTGGCTGTCGTCCCAGCGAAAATCGGAGCGCGAACAGCCCTTGCAGCCGAGCAACCGGTGCGCCTCGACCGCCATGCGCTTGCACGCCTCGGCGATCTCGTCGGGAATGTCGGCGGGGCAGACATGCTCGGTCAGCCCGTCGGTATATTTGGCGTCATAGTCGTAGAAGCCGCTCTTGGGCTTCAGCTCGGTGACGCCCAGCGCCCGATCGCCGAGCACCGCCGTCGTCAGCTCGCGTCCGCGAATGAACGGTTCGGCGAGCAGCTCCTCGAACTCGGCCCAGGGCCCCTTCGCGTCGCGCGCGATCGGATTGCCGTAATTGCCCTCGTCGGTGACGATCGCCACGCCGACCGACGAGCCTTCGTTGACCGGCTTCAGAACATAGGGGCGCGGAAGCGGGTCCTGTTCGTGGATGTCGGTGCTCTTCACGATACGACCGCCGGGCATCGGAATCCCGGCCGGCACAAGCGTCTGCTTGGTCAGCACCTTGTCGATCGCGATCACCGAGGTGACGAGCCCCGAATGCGTGTAGCGCAGCCCCATCAGGTCGAGCATGCCCTGCACGCTGCCGTCCTCGCCGGGCGTGCCGTGGAGCGCATTGAACACGAGGTCGGGCTTCACCTCGGCAAGCCGTTCGGCCACGTGCCGGTCCATGTCGATCCGCGTTACGCGGTGGCCGTTCGCCTCGAGCGCATCGGCGATGCCCGCGCCCGACATCAGCGAAACCTCGCGCTCGGCCGACCATCCACCCATCAGAACGGCGATGTGCAGCTTGTCGGTCACGCCTCAACTCCCACGCGCTGGATTTCCCATTCGAGTTCGATGCCCGACTGCGCCTTCACCCGCGCGCGGACGTCCTCGCCCAGTCCCTCGATATCGGCGCTCGTCGCACTGCCGAGGTTGAGCAGGAAGTTGCAATGCTTCTCGCTGACCTGTGCATCGCCGCGCGTCAGCCCGCGACAGCCCGCCGCGTCGACCAGCGCCCAGGCCTTGTGCCCATCGGGGTTCTTGAAGGTCGATCCGCCCGTCTTCGAACGAAGCGGCTGCGATTCCTCGCGCGCTTGCGCGATACGGTTCATCTCCTCGGCGACGACCGCCGGGTCTTCCTCATGCCCGCGAAGCGTGGCGGAGACGACGATCGCGCCCTCTGGCAGCTCTGAATGGCGATAGCTGTAATTCAGTGCTTCGGCCGCCAGCGTGCGCCGCTCGCCACTGCGCATCACGACCTCGCACTCGACGAGCACATCCGCCACTTCGCGGCCATAGGCGCCGCCGTTCATCCGCACGAAGCCGCCGACCGTGCCGGGGATCCCGCGCAGAAATTCGAGCCCGCCGACCCCTGCGTCGCGCGCCTTGGACGACACCAGAATGCCGGAGGCGCCACCACCGCAGCGCATCGTCGTCGCGTCGATCTGCTCGACCTGCGCGAATGGCTTGCCCAGCCGCACGACGACGCCCGGCACGCCGCCGTCGCGAACGATCATGTTCGATCCGAGCCCCAGCCCCATCACGGGCACCGCCGGATCGAGTTCCGCCAGAAACTGCGCGAGGTCGTCGGCGTCCCTCGGCTCGAACAGCCATTCGGCAGCCCCGCCGGACTTGAACCAGACGAGCGGCGCAAGCGGCGCATTCGGGGTCAGCTTGCCCGCCACCTTCGGCATGGCGATCGCTTCGCTCATGCCGGCACCTGCTCGATCGCGTCGGCAAGGCCCGCCGCCCATTTGGTGATGTCGCCTGCGCCCAGACACACGACCAGATCGCCGTTGGCGATCAGGTTACGCAGCTTTTCGGCAAGGTCGTCCTGATCCTCGACCGCCATCACCGCATGATGGCCGCGCCGCTTCAGTCCCTCGATCAGCGCCGCGGAATCGACGCCCTCGATCGGCTGCTCGCCCGCGGCATAGACGGGCGTCACAAGGACGATATCGGCGTCGTTGAACGCCTGCGCGAACTCTTCCATCAGATCGTTCAACCGGCTGTATCGGTGCGGCTGCATCACCGCGATCACGCGTCCGAACGCACTCTCGCGCGCCGCCGACAGCACCGCGCGAATCTCGACCGGGTGATGACCGTAATCGTCGATGATCGACACCGTGCCGCCGCCGCGCTCCAGCTCGCCGACCTTGGTGAAACGCCGCTTCACCCCGCCGAACTGGGCAAAGCCCTTTTGGATTGTCTCGTCGTCGCAGCCGAGTTCGAGCGCCACGCCGATCGCGGCCAGCGCATTCTGGACATTGTGCCGCCCCGCCATCGGCAGCTCGACACCCTCGATCGTGCGCGTATCGCCGTCGCGCGAACGGATGACGACGTCGAACCGGTTGCCGCCGCCCTGCGGCGTGACGTTGATCCCGCGGATATCGGCCTGGCTGGCAAAGCCATAGGTGACGATGCGCCGGTCGGCGACGCGCGGGATGATCGACTGCACCTCGGGATGGTCGAGACACAGCAGCGCCGCGCCGTAAAAGGGCACATTCTCAATGAACTCGACATAGGCATCCTTGACCGCGTCGAAGGAGCCGTAATGGTCTAGATGTTCGGGATCGATGTTGGTCACGACCGCGATCGTCCCGTCGAGCCGCAGGAAGCTGCCGTCACTCTCATCGGCCTCGATCACCATCCAGTCCGACGCGCCCAGCCGCGCGTTCGATCCATAGCTGTTGATGATGCCGCCGTTGATGACGGTCGGATCGATATTCCCGGCGTCGAGCAGCGCGGCGACCATGCTCGTCGTCGTCGTCTTGCCGTGCGTGCCGGCGACCGCGACGGTCGATTTCAGCCGCATCAGTTCGGCGAGCATCTCGGCGCGGCGCACCACGGGCACGCGGCGTTCGAGTGCCGCCTCGACCTCGGGATTGCCGCGCTTGATCGCGGTCGACACGACGACCACCGCGACATCGGCGACATTTTCGGCGTCATGGCCGATATGGACGGGGATGCCGCGCTTGCGCAGCCCCTCGATCACATAGCCGTCGGCGACGTCCGACCCCTGAACGCTATAGCCCAGATTGTGCATCACCTCGGCGATGCCCGACATGCCGATGCCGCCGATGCCGATGAAATGGATGGTGCCGATATCGGTCGCGACGCCTTTCATGCCCGCGCCTCCGCATCGTCGCCCAGCCGCTCGACAAGGTCGGCAAGCTCGCGCGCGGCATTGGGGCGACCGCACCCGCGCGCACGCTTCGCCGCATTTTCGAGCGCCTTGGTATCGAGGCCGAGCCGCTGCATCTGTTTCGCCAGTTCGTTGGGCGTGAAATTGGGCTGCTGGATCGACCGCGCGCCGCCCGCTTCGACGATCTCGCGCGCATTGGCGGTCTGATGGTCGTCGGTGGCGATGGGCAGCGGAACCAGAATCGCGGGCCGTCCCGCCGCGGTCAGTTCGGCGATGGTCGAAGCCCCCGCCCGCGCGATCACGATATGCGCCCAGGCAAGCTGTTCGGGCATGTCGGGCAGATAGGTCGCGATCTCGGCCGGGATCTGATGCTCCAGATATTTGGCGCGCACCTTTTCGATATCCTCGGGCCGCGCCTGATGCGTCACCTGCATCCGCCTGCGGAAATGCACCGGCAGCATGGCGAGTCCGTCGGGAACCACGTCGCTCAACACGCTGGCACCCTGGCTGCCGCCGGTCACCAGCACACGAAAGATGCCGTCGGGCTCGAGCATCGGATAGGGCTTGGCGCGCAGCGCAAGGATCGCCTCGCGCACCGGATTGCCGACGAGGTGGACCTTGTCGCTCCACGCGTCCTTCAGGCGGTCGACCTGCGCATAGGAGGTCGCGATCGCATCGACCTTGCGCGCGACCAGCCGGTTGACGCGGCCGAGCACCGCATTCTGTTCGTGGATGACCGTCGGGATATCGCGCGCGAACGCCGCCAGCATCGCCGGCATCGCCGGATAGCCGCCAAAGCCGATCACCGCCGAGGGCTTGAAGCTGCGATAAAGCTCGATCGCCATAGACCGGCCGCTCAGCATCTGCCGCCCGGCCTTGATCCAGCTCAGCGGATTCTTGCCGAAACGCCCCGCGGGAAGGACATGCGTCTGGATGTCGTCGAACAGCCCGGGAAAGCGCACGCCGCGTTCGTCGCTGACCAGCGCGACCCCGTGGCCGCGCCGGATTAGTTCGCCGGCAAGCGCGGCTGCCGGCACCATGTGCCCGCCCGTGCCCCCGGCTGCCAGAACGAAATGGCGACTGACCGTCATTTACCGACCCATGCGTTGGTGTAGGAAGATCGGCTCAGATACGGATTTCGTCGCGTAAAGGCCAGCAACAGTCCCATCCCGATCGAAAGCGCCACCATCGACGATCCGCCATAGCTGATGAACGGCAAAGTCATGCCCTTTGACGGCGCGATTCCGGTGTTCACCGCCATGTTGATCATGCCCTGGACGCCGAATTGCGCGGCCAGTCCGGAGGCGGCGAGCAGGCGGAACGGATCGTCCTCGTCGAGCAGCTTGACGAAAACGCGCACGACGATCGCGAGGAACAGGATCGCGATGATCGCGCAGGCGATATAGCCGAACTCCTCGCCCACCACGGCATAGATGTAATCGGTATGCGCCTCGGGCAGGCGGAACTTCTGCACCCCCGCCCCCGGCCCCGTGCCGGTGATGCCGCCACCGGTGATGACGGCGTGCGCCATGTCCATCTGATAGGTGTCGGCGGCGCCATTGCTCGTCGCGTCGGGAAACAGGAAGCTGTCGATCCGCGCCCGCGCCGTGCCGTAGAACAGATAGGCCATGACGATACCGCCCAGTCCGGTGCCGACCAGCGCAGCCATGATCCGCGGCGAGGTGCCGGCGATCATCAGCAGGATCATCCAGACCGACCCGAACACGATCGTCTGGCCGAAATCGGGCTGGAGCATCAACAGCGTGCCGACGACGGCAGTCATCGCCAGCGTAATCGGCACGACGGGCAGATGCTCGTCCTTGGCACGCAGCGAAAGCACCCAGGCGGTGGCGACGATGAAGAAGGGCTTCAGAAATTCGGAAGGCTGAAATTGCGCGATGCCGACGCCGATCCAGCGCCGCGCGCCATTGGCCTCGACCCCGACCAGCGGAACCGCCGCCAGCAGCGCGAGAAACGCCACCGCCCCGATCAGCGCCATGCGCCGCGCCAGCGTCACCGGCAGCATCGATACGACCAGCAGAACCGGCACCGACAACGCCACCCAGCCGACCTGCCGCCAGAAATAGAACATCGCCGCGATGTGGTGCGACGCGCCCGAATAGCGTTCGGCGGACGCGGGCGACGCCGCCGCCACCGCGACCAGCCCGATCGCGATCAGCACGAAGGCGAGCAGCAGCAGCACACGGTCGATATCGTGAAACCACGCACCGATCGGCGAACGGCTTGCCCGGCCGAGCTGCTTTTCCATCCGCGTCCTGATCCGGACCCCGTCCTCGTCGCGCATCACGTCGGTCATTCAAGTCCCCCCACGAGTTCGCGAAAAATCTCGCCGCGTTCCTCGTAATCGCGAAACTGATCGAACGATGCACAGGCCGGCGACAGCAGCACCGTCTCGCCCGGCCGCGCATTGCCCGCCGCGTGCGAAACCGCATCGCGCAACGTCCCGCACCGCGACACCGGCATGTCGGGCGACAGCAGGTCGGCAAATCGCGCCTCGGCCTCGCCGATCGTATAGGCCTGCCGCACATTTGCGAAGCCGGGCCGGCATGGGTCGAGATCGTCTGTCTTCGCCTGCCCGCCCAGGATCCAGTGGATATTCGCAAACGCCATCAGCGCTGGCGCGGCAGAGGTCGGGTTGGTCGCCTTCGAATCGTTGACGTACAGCACCTCGCCCACGGTCGCGACGCGCTCCATGCGGTGCGGCAGCCCGCCGAAACTCTCCAGCCCGGCATCGATCGCTTCGCGCGACAGGCCAAGCGCTTCGCACACCGCAATCGCGGCGAGCGCGTTCTGCGCGTTGTGCGGCCCTTGCAGCGAAGGCCAGCGCGACTGATCCATGCAAACGCCCGGCGCAATCTTGGTCAGATGCTCGCCGCGCGACGACAGCGATCGGGCGACCTCGTAGGACGGCGTGTCGCCGATCCCGATGACCGCGTCATGCTCCGGCGACTGCATCGCGAACAGCCGCGCCTTCGCCGCTGCATAAGCTTCGAAACCGTCATAGCGGTCGAGATGATCGGGGGTAATGTTGAGCAGCACCGCCACCTCGCAATCGAGGCTCCGCGTGAGGTCGATCTGATAGCTCGACAGTTCGAGCACATAGACACCGCCTGCTGGAAGCGGCTCCTGTTCGAGGATCGGCAGCCCGATATTGCCGCCCATCAGGACCGGCTTGCCCGCCGTCTCGACGATGTGCCGGACGAGCGCGGTCGTCGTCGATTTGCCGTTGGTGCCGGTGATCCCGACGACCTTGTGCGGCGGCAATTCTCCGCGCGCCTGCGCGAACAGTTCGATATCGCCGATGATCGGCACGCCCGCCTTCGCGGCATGATGCGCGATCGGGTGGCGGTTGAGCGGCACCCCCGGCGACACGACTACCGCGTCGAACCCGGCCAGATCGATGTCGAGCGGATCGGCGAGTGTCGCGCCCGATACGCGCGACCGCGCCTCCTCGCTCGCATCCCACGCCGTCACCTCCGCGCCGCTCGCCGTCAGCGCAGCAACCGTCGCCCGGCCCGAGCGCGCCAGCCCCAGCACCGCAAAGCGTTTGCCGCGCCAGGTCTCGCTTGCGATCACCGGATCTTCAGCGTCGAAAGGCCGGCCAGCGCCAGCACCAGCGCGATGATCCAGAACCGGATCACGACGGTCGGTTCGGACCAGCCGAGCTGTTCGAAATGATGGTGGATCGGCGCCATCTTGAACACGCGCTTGCCGGTCCGCTTGAAGAAGAAGACCTGGATGATGACGCTCATCGCCTCGACGACGAACAACCCGCCGATGATGCCGAGCACGATCTCGTGATGCGCGACGACCGCGATGGTGCCGAGCGCGCCGCCCAGTGCCAGGCTGCCGGTATCGCCCATGAATACGGCGGCGGGCGGCGCGTTGAACCACAGAAAGGCGAGCCCCGCGCCGACCATCGCACCGCAGAAGATGGCAAGGTCACCCGCGCCGGGCACATGCGGGATGCCCAGATATTCGGCGAACTTCACGTTGCCGACCAGATAGACGATCACCATGAACGCGACGCTGGCGATAATGACCGGCATCGTCGCCAGCCCGTCGAGCCCGTCGGTCAGGTTCACCGCATTGCCGAAGCCGACGATGGTGAACGCCGCAAAGGCGATGTAGAACCAGCCGAGATCGATCGCATAGCCCGACAGGAAGGGCAGATATAGC
This sequence comes from Stakelama marina, assembly GCF_018122655.1. Lineage (GTDB taxonomy): Bacteria > Pseudomonadota > Alphaproteobacteria > Sphingomonadales > Sphingomonadaceae > Sphingomonas > Sphingomonas marina. The sequence goes on along the minus strand of NZ_JAGRQC010000001.1, from coordinate 277,204 downwards.
AGCGTACCCGTCTGGCGGATGATGATCCACGACGCCACGCCCGCGATCAGGAATTCACCCAGCAGCCGCACCCTGCCCGGAACGCCCGCGGTGCTCGATTTCTTCACCTTGTCGTAATCGTCGAGAAACCCGATCGACCCGAAGCCCAGCGTCACGAACAGGCTCGCCCAGACGAACGGATTGGTCAGGTCCATCCACAACAGGATGGCGAAAGCCAGCGAGGTCAGGATCATCAGCCCGCCCATCGTCGGCGTACCGCGCTTCGCAAGGTGCGACTGCGGTCCGTCGTCGCGGATCGGCTGTCCCTTGCCTTGGCGCACGCGCAGCCAGCCGATGAATTTGGGGCCGATCACCAGCCCGATGATGAGCGCGGTCGCCACCGCTCCGCCGGTGCGGAAGCTGAGATAGCGGATAAGGTTCAGCGCGCCGGGAAAACCCAGATGTTCGGCGATCAGGTACAGCATTACTTTGTTCCCGCCAGTGCCGCGACCACGGCCGACAGCCCGACAGCATTCGATCCCTTGATGAGCACCGCATCTCCGGGCGCCAGCTCCGCCATCAGACGGTCGCGCGCCTCCGCGGCGGTGGCCACATGGACGAAATCGATCCGCCCCTCAAGCGCAGATGCAAGCGGCGCCATGCCCGGACCTACCAATATGGCGCGCGAAACACTCGCTTCGCCGATGGGGGCCGAAAGCTCGGCATGATAGGCGTCGCTATGTTCGCCCAGTTCGCGCATTTCGCCGAGCACGACGAGCTTGCGCCGGTCCTTCTCGGCGCCGAGCACGGCAAGCGTCGCGCGCATCGACGACGGATTGGCGTTGTAGCTTTCGTCGATGACCAGCGCGTCGCCGTCACCGACCTTGGCCAGAAAGCGCGCACCGCGCCCGGGAAGGCCGCCAAAGTCGGCAAGCGCCAGCCCCGCGCTTGCCAGGTCGCCACCCACGGCATCGACCGCCGCCAGGATCGCCAGCGAATTGGAAATCCAGTGATCGCCCGGTTGCGAGATGGTGTAGCTGACCTCGCGCTCGCCCAGCCGCGCGGTGACGAAGGTGCCGCCCGCCGACATGCGCATCTTTTCCACCGCGCGAACGTCCGCACCCTCGCCAAAGCCGAAGGTAACGATCGATTCGGCATGCGGCCTGGCCGCGGCGATCAGACGGTCGCGGTGCGGACTGTCGAACGGGATAATCGCCGTACCGCCGGGTTCGAGCCCCTGAAAGATTTCACCCTTGGCGTCGGCAATCGCGCTCTCGTCCTTGAAGAACGCGGTATGCGCGGGCGCGATCGCCGTCACGATCGCGACATGCGGCCGCACCAGCCGCGTCAGCGCCGACAATTCGCCGGCATGGTTCATCCCCATTTCGAAGATGCCGAAGCGCGTATCGGCGGGCATCCGCGACAGGCTGAGCGGAACGCCCGTATGGTTGTTGTAGCTTTTGACCGACCGGTGCGCCCGCCCGGGATCGCAGCGATCGAGCGCCGCGAACAGCGCCTCCTTGGTTCCGGTCTTGCCCACCGAACCCGTCACGCCGATGATCTTCGCATCGGTGCGCGCCCGCGCCGCGCCGCCCAGCTCCTCCAGCGCCGCCATCGTATCGGCGACGCGAACATGCGGGTGCGGCGTGTCCTGAGACACGACCGCACCCCAGGCCTTGCTCGCATAGGCCTGTTCCAGAAAACGGTGTCCGTCGGTCGCCTCGCCCGACAGCGCGATGAACAGGTCGCCCGGTTCGACCTCGCGGCTGTCGAAAGTGACTCCGAAAACGGAAAACTCGGTCGATGCGACGCCCGAAGTCGCCTTCGCAATCTCGTCAGAGGTCCAGAGCGGTGCCTTTTCCGTGGTCATGCCGCTGCCTCCCGCGCGACGCTGACATCGTCGAACGGCAGCACCATGTCGCCGATGATCTGCCCCTGCTCGTGCCCCTTGCCGGCAAGCAGCACGATATCGTCCGGCCCCGCCTCGGCAATCGCCGCCGCGATGGCCGCGCGGCGTCCGTCGATCTCGACCGCGCCGGGAGCGCCCTTCATGATCTCGCGCCGGATCGTCGCCGGATCTTCGCTGCGGGGATTGTCGTCGGTGACGATGACCATGTCGGCGCCCGCCGCGGCGACCTGCCCCATCGGCTCGCGCTTGCCCGTATCACGGTCGCCGCCCGCACCGAACAGCACGATCAGCCGCCCCGCGACATGCGGCTTCAGCGCCGCGATGGCAGCCTCCAGCGCGTCGGGCGTGTGCGCGTAATCGACATAGACCGGCGCACCCGACTTCGCGATCACCGCGCGTTCCAGCCGCCCGCGCACCGGCTGCAGGCGCGACAGATTGGCGATCGTCGTCGCCACATCGCCGCCCGTTGCAATCACCAGCCCGGCGGCGGTGAGCGCATTGGCCGCCTGATAGGCACCGATCAGCGGCAGGTTGACCTTGTGCTGGCGGCCTTCCGCCTCGATCACCAGCCCTTGGCCGAGCAGCGTCGGATCGCGCGATACGAGCCGCAGCGTCTCGCCGTGCTGGCCGACGGTAATCAGCCGATTGCCCCGCGCGCGGGCAAGATCGATCACGCGGTCCGAATTGGGATCGTCCACCCACACCACCGACGTTCCATCGGGCGACAGGACCTCGGCAAACAGCCGCAGCTTGGCGGTGAAATAGGCCGCCATGTCGCCGTGATAATCGAGGTGATCGCGGCTGAGATTGGTGAATGCCGCAGCCGCGACCGGCACGCCTTGTGTCCGGTATTGCGACAGGCCGTGGCTCGACGCCTCGAACGCGACATGGCTGACGCCCTCGCGCGCCAGCCCGGCGACATTCGACAGAAAGGTGACGACATCGGGCGTCGTCAGACCGGTGGAGACGCTTTCATCGGCGGTGCTGACGCCAAGCGTCCCGATCGAGGCCGCATGATGCCCGGCCATCCGCCAGAGCTGGCGCGTCATCTCGACGGTCGATGTCTTGCCGTTGGTGCCGGTCACCGCCACCGCGGTTGCCGGAAACGGCGCGAAGAACTGCGCCGCCAGGTCGGCAAAGCAGGCGCGCGGATTGTCGGCGGGGATATGCACGGCGCCTTCGACCTCGGCCTCGCGGCGCGCGACGACGGCAACCGCGCCGCTCTTCACGGCGTCGCGGATAAAGTCCTCGCCATTGACGCGGGTGCCCTGGAACGCACCGAAGACGGTGCCCGGCGCCACCTTGCGATGGTCGATCGCGAAGCCGGTTACGGTTGCGGTTTCTTCACCGCCGGTGAGTGTCCCAAGTTTCATTCCGCCGAAGCCAGATCCTCGCCAGGTGCATGCCACAGAAGCGGCGTTATGTCGGATACGTCGATGTCGCGGTGCAGATTGGGCGTCACGCCCAATAGCGGGCCGGCGCGTTCGATCGTGTTGCGCACGACCGGAGCTGCATTCCACGCCGCGGTGGTGAAGCCGTAGGTTTCCTTGGTGCCGACCGGAGCCACTAGAGTCGCCATTACCACATATTGCGGATTGTCCATCGGAAAAGCCGCTGCGAATGTCGATACGTTGCGATGCTTGGCATAGCCGCCCGCATCGGCCATTTCCGCCGTTCCCGTCTTGCCGCCGACACGGTAGCCGGGCGCGCTGCCCTTCTTGCCCGTTCCGTCGAGCACGACGAGGCGCAGCAATTGCCGCAGCCGCGCGCTCGTCGCCTCGGAAAAGACTCGCGTGCCCTTTTCGGTATGGCCGTCCTGATCCTTGATGAGCGTCGGTTCGCGCAGGATGCCGCCATTGACCAGCGCGCAATAGGCGGTCGCCAGTTGCAGCGGCGTCACCGCGATACCGTGGCCATATGCCGTCGTCATCGTCGTCGTCCGGCCCCAATAGCCCGGCCATTGCGGCGTGCCCTTTTCGCGCAGTTCGATGGTCGGCTTCTCGTCGAAGCGGAGCTTGCGGAACAGCGCCTTCATCCTGTCCTCGCCCATCAGGTCGGCGATGCGCGCGGTTGCGATGTTCGAAGAATAGATCAGCGTTTCGGGGATATTGAGCCAGCGCTCCTGCTCGTCGCCGGGATCGTCGTGGATCGTGAAGCGCCCGACCTTCATCGGCTTGGTGGCGTCGAACCGCCGCGCCATCGACGTCACCGTGCCGGTGTCGATCGCCTGCGCCATCGCCAGCGGCTTGAAGGTCGAGCCGAGCTCATAGGTCGATTGCGTCACATTGTTGCGCAATTCGTCGTCGGTGGCGTGCCTGATATTGTTGGGGTTGAACGTCGGCATCGACACCATGGCGACGATTTCGCCGGTATGGACATTCATGACGATACCGCTCGCCGCCCGCGCCTGGAACGTCGTCATCGCCTGGGCGAGCTGGCTCTGCATCGCCGCTTCCACGCGCATGTCGATCGACAACTGCAACGGATTGCCGCGCTTGTCGGGATCGGTCAGCCGGTCGTTGAACGCGCGCTCGATCCCGCGCATGCCCTTTCCGTCCGCACCGACAAAGCCCAGCACATGCGCGGCAAGGTCGGACTGCGGATACAGCCGTTCGGGTTCGCGGCCCAGCGCGATCGCCGGCTCGCCCAGCGCGTTGACGCGCTCCACCGTCGCGGGCAGCGCGCGACGCGCGAGATAGGTGAAATTGCTGTCGAGGTTGAGCTTGCGCCAATACCAGCCAGCATCATGATCGGGCATGATTTCAGCAAGCTTTTCAGAAAGCTGCCGCTTGTCGCCGATTATCTTGCGCGGATGCACGCCGATCGACCAGGCATCGATGGTCTGCGCCAGCGGCGCGCCGTTGCGATCAACGATATCGCCGCGCGGCGGAACGAACGCATCGGAAATGCTGTGCGCCTTGTACGGTTCGGCGGAAATCGCGAGCTGGGCGAGCCGCCCCAGAATAACCATGCACCCCGCCGCGAAGATCAGCATGACGACCATCAGCCGCACATGCGCGGTGGCGACCAGCCCATGCCGGCCGCCGCCACGGCGATCCACACTGTTCGGGGCGACGAGGACGATCACCGAAGCACGGCCGACTCGATCCGCGCGCGGCGCGCGAGGTCGCCGAGCGTCGAATCGCTGAGCAGCTTCTCGTCGAGCATCGCGACCTTCTGCTCCTTGATCGGCTGGGTACGATCGGCAGCCGGGTGCTTGTCATGCTGAACCGATGCGGTCTGCATGACGGCGGAGCCATTGTCGTCGGCCGATGCGGTGCGCGTCTCGACCGCCCGGCTTACGGTCGGCGCATCGCTCTGCTGCGCCTGCCCCTCGCCCGCCGCCGTGCTGGCATGCGGCGCATCGGCGAAGTCGTAGGACGCATATTGCATCACCTGTCCGCGGTTGCCCGAATCGAGCTGCGCGACGCCCACCGCGCCCGCATCCAGATATTGCCCCGCGGTCGGCGCCTGCAATGCGAGCAGATCGGTGTTCCAGCGTTCAAGCTGCGCCATGTTGGAGCGCGTCTTGAACTCGATATTCAGGTTTCGAATGTCGTTTTTCGCATCGGCGATGGCGCGCTTGACCGACTGCACCCGGGCACGCTCGGCCGCGACCTGCGACGTCACGAGGTAGCAGGACGGCGCCACCACCATGAACGACAAAAGCCAGCCCATACCCTTGAAGCCGTACCCGGCCATCACCTTTCTCCCTTGGTCATCCAGGGCGCGGCCGCCGTGCGGCGCGCCACGCGCAATGTTGCCGATCGCGCACGCGGGTTGCGGGCGATCTCCGCCTCACCCGCGCGCACCGCGCGTGCAGGCTTTTCGAAACTCGGCGCCACCGCATCGGCCTTGACCGGCAAGTGGCGCGACCCGGCGGGTTCGCTTCCCGAACGTTCACGCAGGAAGCGCTTGACCAGCCGGTCCTCCAGGCTGTGAAACGTCACCACCGCCAGCCGACCGCCGGGCTTCAGCACGCGCTCGGCGGCGCGCAATCCATGCTCCAGCTCGTCGAGTTCGCGGTTCAGATGGATGCGGATCGCCTGGAAGGTCCGCGTCGCGGGGTCCTTCTTGTCGTGCGGGCGCCAGCCCAGCGCCTTGCGCACCACCGCGGCGAGTTCGCCGGTGCGCGTCAGCGGGCGCGCCGCGACGACCGCCTTCGCGACCCGGCGCGACCGCGGCTCTTCGCCATAGCGGTAGAGCACGTCGGCGATGGCTTCCTCGTCGGCGGTGTTGACGAAATCGGCGGCACTTTCGCCCGCCTGGCTCATCCGCATGTCGAGCGGCCCGTCGGCCTGGAACGAAAATCCCCGCTCGGCCTGATCGAGCTGCATCGACGAAACCCCGATGTCCATCGTCACGCCGTCGACGGGCGACAGCCCGCGCTCAGCCAACGCATCCTCCATCGCAGAGAAAGGCGCATGGATCAGCGTCAGCCGGCCATCGCTTTCGGCCACCAGCCGTTGACCGCCCTCGACCGCGGCAGGATCACGGTCGAAGGCGGTCACCTCGGCTCCCCGCTCGAGGATAGCCTTGCTGTATCCGCCGGCCCCGAAGGTCGCATCGACGTGCCGCTCGCCGGGCAGAATGGCGAGCGCGTCGATCACTTCGTCGAGCAGGACGGGTACGTGCGGAGACCGGGGGGCGCTCACAGCTCGATCCCCTTTTCCGCGAGGTAGAAGCGGCAGGCTTCCTTCATGATCTCGGGCGCACGCTCATGCTCGAGCAGTGTTGCCGGATCCCAGATCTCGATCCGTTTGAGGACGCCGTAGAAAAAGGCATGCTTGCCGATACGGGCATAGCTGCGCGGAAATGCGGGCAGGATGAAACGACCGGAGCTGTCATATTGGGCAGGTTCGGCAGCACCGGCGCCTTCGCGCAGGATATTGAAATCGATCTCGCCCTTGTCGCCGACATACTGGCTTTCGCGCGCTTCGAGCTGTTCCCACAGCGCATCGCCCTGCGCCTCATCATAGGCGACCAGGCAGCGCTCGCTCTCGTGTGCGCCGATCAGGAAATTGCGCGCGGGCTTGCCGCCGGCATCGGCGCCCGAATTCTTCTCGAGTGCGGCGCGCAGGTTCGACGGGATGGCGACACGACCCTTGTCGTCCACCAACTGAAGTCCGACGCCTCGATATGCGCTTCGTGCAGCCACGCCCCACCTTCTACGCGCGCAAACCTCCGCTCCCTGACGCGCGGCCATCGCCACGCGCCGGTCGAATCCAGCCGGAAAACGAAGAGTCTGCCCTGTTCATGAATTCGGTACCCCAACGCACCGGGGAATTCAATGGGAGATCGCGGGCGATTTGGGGATTTGACCCCATTTTCTGGATTACTGACGCTATTTACCGTTTATATACTATTTTTGTATTTGTTTTGTTCTTGCGACCCCGTAGTCATACGGAGGCGCCCGCTTCGCGCAGGCGCGACTCGTCGCACGCGTCTCAATGGACCTTGGAGCTGTCTTTCTGCTTTTCGGCCGAAATCTGGCTGGCAATCTTGGCGGCGTTCGCCGGCTCGACAGCGGTCACGCTCGGCGCGACTCCCAGTTCGGCAAGCGGCTCGTCTGGCGCGGTTGTCTCCGCCGTATCGGTTGCATTGGGCGGTGCCGCCATATTCGCCACCACCTGCTCGTTCGAAGCGCCCACCGCCTCTACCGCACCCTCGTCATTGGCCGAGGTGAAGATCGCGCTGCCCAGCCCGATCAGCACGAGGATCAGCGCTAGGCCGGTCATGCCGACTCGGACGCGTTGCATCGTCTGGCGCGCTTCGGATGGAGTGGTTTCGCTCACAGAGCCCGAAATATAGGGTTGCGTTCGGGCCTTGTCGACTGCGCCGGTCAGTCGGCGGCAAGCCAGGGAAATACGGGAAGGTCCTTCTTCTCGAGCCATTCGCGATTGTAGAGCGTCGAGAGATAGCGAAAGCCGGTATCACACAGGATCGTCGCGATCCGCTTGCCGGGGCCAAGCTCCTTCGCCAGCCGCACCGCGCCCGCGACATTGATGCCCGACGACAGGCCCAGGCAGAGCCCCTCTTCGGCGAGCAGGCGGCGGACCCATTCGAGTCCTTCTTCGTCGGAAATGCGAAACTGCGTATCGACCGGCGCACCTTCCAGATTCGCGGTGATGCGCCCCTGCCCGATGCCCTCGGCGACTGACGATCCCTCGGACTTCAACTCGCCATGCGCATAATATTCGTACAGCGCGGCACCATAGGGATCGCTGAGCGCGATCGTGACGCCTTCGTCCTTTTCCTTCAGCCCCAGACCGACGCCCGCCAGCGTGCCGCCGGTACCGACAGCGCAGGTGAAACCATCGACGCGCCCCTCCATCTGTTCCCAGATTTCGGCGGCGGTGCCGACGATGTGCGCGCGGCGGTTGGCGACATTGTCGAACTGGTTCGCCCAGATCGCGTTCTCTGTTTCCTCGGCCAGCCGGCGCGAAGTGTGCACGAAATGCCCCTGGTTCGAATAGGGCGCGGCGGGCACCGTCACCAGCTCGGCGCCCAGCGCGCGCAGCGTGTCCATCTTCTCGCGCGACTGCGTTTCGGGCATGACGATGATCGACTTGTAGCCCTTGGCATTGGCGACGAGCGCGAGCCCGATACCGGTATTGCCCGCCGTCCCCTCGACGATTGTGCCGCCGGGCTGGATCAATCCCTTCTGTTCAGCGTCCTCGACGATGAAAAGCGCGGCGCGGTCCTTTACCGACGCGCCGGGATTGGCAAATTCACACTTGCCGAAAATGTCGCAGCCGCTCGCCTCGCTCGGCCCTTTCAGCCGGACGAGCGGCGTGTTGCCGATAAGCGCGAGCGTATCCTTGGTCACATGCATGGCGCGGACAATGCCGCGCGACGCGACGGCTCGCAAGCAAGCACTGATATGCCCAACGAAACGCCCGCTTGGCTTAGCCTGCGAGCGGCCGATTGCGAAGCGTCTGCAAGTCCTCTGCGAACAGCCATGCCTCCGCCGATGTCACGCTCTCGAAGGCGCGGACATTGTCCCTTCCCTCCAGCGTGCGCATCAACTGGCTGCGGGCAAGCGTCCGCGCGGCGACAAATGCCAGGCGGCGCGAATGATATCGCGCATCGCCCAGCACCTGGCGAAACGCGGCAACGCTGTCCTGCGGCTGGATTTTCATCTCGCGTATGTCGTTCAGCGTAAGGTGGCGGTTCGGCCCGCACCGTAACTTCGCGTGCGCCGCTTCGCGCGCCACGATGAAGCTGGCGATATCCTGGGTGGTGAACAGCCCGCACATCGTAATGCGGACCAGATCGCGTTCGGGCTCGGCGACTATCTCGAAATCTGCACTCATGATGCGGATATCGATAACGCTATCAAAGCTACCAATTCACTAACGAAGGTTCTGCTTGCGGGTAAACATGCCCGATCGCCGCTTTCGTCGCTCGCAGGTTGCGAATGCCGTCGCGGACCGCCACTAAAATGCGGTGAGCGTTCGCGTTGTCCTGTCGGCCCTGTTCCTGTCGCTGCTGTCGGCCTGCGCGTCGATCGATCGCGCGCCTTTCACGCGCGTCGAACAGGCGCAGGCGGTCATCCCCGACATCACCCATGCGCGCTTCTGGGCCGATGCGCCCGACGCCGCCCGGCGCATGACGCCGCCGATCGATCCTCCGGGCGGCACGATCACGCTCGCACTGTCGAGCGGCGGCGACGACGGCGCGTTTGCCGCTGGCTTTCTGAATGGCTGGAGCGAGTCCGGGTCGCGCCCCGATTTCACCGTCGTCACCGGCGTCAGCACCGGTGCGCTGGTCGCCCCCTTCGCCTTTCTCGGACCGCAATGGGACGATCGCGTGCGCCGCGTATTCACCGGGCTGGACACCAGCGACGTGCTCGACATGCGCTTCCCGCTGGCGATCCCCTTTTCGCCGAGCGCGATGTCGGCGAAGCCGCTCAAATCGCTGATCGACCGCGAAATCACCGATACGGTCATCGACGCCGTGGCACGCGAGTATCGCAAGGGCCGCCGCCTGTTCGTCGAAACCGCGAATCTCGATGCGCAGCGCGCCGTCGTCTGGGACATGGGCGCCATCGCCGCCAGCGACGCACCCGGCCGCTATGCGCTGTTCCGCAAGGTGCTGCTCGCCTCGTCCTCGCTCCCAGGCGTCTTTCCGCCCGTCGCAATCGACACCGAAGCGAACGGCCGGACGGTGCGCGAACTCCATTCCGACGGCGGCACCGTATCGCAGATACTGACGCTTCCCGATGATCGTGCGGCGCCGCTCGGCAAACGCCGTCCGGCCAAGCTCTACATCATCGCCAGCAGCAAATGGGGCGCCGATTTCCGCTTCGTGACGCCAAAGACGATCCCGGTGATTCGAAACGCCTATAATCTCGCGCTGCAATCGGCGCTCGCGGCGGAGGTGAAGGCCGCTTATTACCTCGCGCGGCAGCGCGGAACCCAGTTCCGCTTCGCCTATATCGGCAGCGATTTCGGCGCGCGCAAACACCCCATGTTCGCCAACTGGTACGTCAATCGAATCTATGGCTACGGCCTGCGCCGCGGGCGGATGCAGGCCTGGGCGACCCAACCGCCCGATGCGCGCGATCTCCACCTCCTGGTCCCCAGGCAGCCGCAACCGGATCTGCCGGTCGCAGCAAACCCATCCCGGGGCGCGAGCGGTTCGCCCAACTGACCCCCCGCGTTACCGCGCTCAGACGCCTGCCGCCTCCAGCGCCTCGCTCGCCTCCATCCAGCGCATCTCCGCCGCCTCGATCCGCGCCTCGACATCGGCGCGGCGTTTCATCAGGTCGGTCATCGTCAGCTTGGCGAGGTGCGCCGCCGCCTCGTCGGGTGCGAACATCGCGCGGTCGATATCGCTGCGCTCGGTGGTCAGCTTTTCCAGCTCGCTCTCGGCCGCCTTGGCCTCCTTGCGCAGCGCCTTCGATTCCTCGCGCGCCTGCGCCGCCGCACGGCGTTCGTCCTTGCGGCTGACCTTCTTTTCCGACTTGCCCTCGGACTTCGCCTCGCTGCCCAGCACCAGCGCGACATAATCGTCGATACTGCCGTCGAAAGGCACCGCCGTCCCGTCATCGACCAGCACCAGCCGGTCGACCGTCGTTTCGACCATATGCCGGTCGTGGCTGACGATCACCACCGCCCCGGCATAGTCGTTCAGAGCGCGGATCAGCGCCTCGCGCGCATCGACGTCCAAATGGTTGGTCGGCTCGTCGAGGATCAGCATATGCGGCGCGTCGCGCGTGATCAGCGCCAGCGCCAGCCGCGCCCGCTCGCCGCCCGACATGGTGCCGACCAGCGCCGTCGCGCGGTCGCCTGAAAAGCCGAACCGGCCGAGCTGCGCGCGCACCGCGGCAGGCTTTGCATCCGGCATCACCCGCGTCATATGCGCGAGCGGCGTGTCGTCGGCGTCAAGCTCCTCGACCTGATATTGGGTGAAATAGCCCACGCGCATCTTGCCCGACCCGCTGACCGTCCCGTCCATCGGCGAAAGCTGCCCGGCGAGCAGCCGCGCGAGCGTCGTCTTGCCGTTGCCGTTGCGTCCCAGGAACGCGATCCGGTCGTCGGGGTCGAGCCGCAGGTTGAGCCGCCTGAGCACGGGCGTCTCGCCATAGCCGACGCTCGCATCGTCGAGCGTCACCAGCGGCGGGCGCAGTTCGTCGGGATCGGGAAAACCGAACGACAGTGTCGGATCTTCGGCCACCGCCGCGATCGGCGTCATCTTCGCCAGCGCCTTGGCCCGGCTCTGCGCCTGTTTCGCGGTCGAAGCGCGCGCCGAGTTGCGGCGGATATAATCCTCCAGCTTCGCGCGCTGCGCCTGCTGGTTGGCCCGCGCCGCCTCGAGCTGCGCCAGCCGCTCGGCGCGCTGCTTCTCGAACGCGTCATACCCGCCGGGATAGAGCGTCAGCCTGCCCTGATGCAGGTGCAGGATATGGTCGACGACATTGTTGAGGAAATCGCGCTCGTGGCTGACGATCAGGATCGTCGCACGGTAGCGCTTCAGGAAATCCTCGAGCCACAGCACCGCCTCGAGGTCGAGATGGTTAGAAGGCTCGTCGAGCAGCAGCACATCGGGTTCGGAAAACAGCAGCGCCGCCAGCGCCACGCGCATCTTCCACCCGCCCGAAAAGCTGTCGAGCGGCCGGTGCTGCGCTTCCTCGTCGAACCCCAGCCCCGACAGGATGCGCGCCGCCCGCGACGGCGCGGCGTGCGCGTCGATCGCCAGCAGGCGCTCATGCACCTCGGCCAGCCGGTGCGGCTCGGTGCAGGTCTCGCTCTCCGCCATCAGCGCGGCGCGTTCGGTATCGGCGGCCAGCACGGTGTCGAACGGCGAGGCGTCGCCCGCCGGCGCTTCCTGCGCGATATAGCCGAGCCGCGCGTCCTTCGGCATCTCTGCCCCGCCGCCATCGGGATCGAGCAGCCCCGCCACGACGCGCACCAGCGTCGATTTTCCCGCGCCGTTGCGGCCGATGAGCCCGACGCGCGACCCCGGCGGCAGCGCCGCACTGGCATGGTCGAGGATCGTGCGCCCGCCTAGGCGCACCGTGATGTCGTTCAGATTGAGCATGGTCGCCCGCGCCGGTAGCAGGACACGCGGCGAAGCGCATCCCCTTTAGTCCGTCATGTCACGCGGCCATGGAAAGCTCCGCCGCGATCGCACTCGTTGCGAAACGCCTTCGCCGTCCCGACATGCGGACCCCGCCCGAACGAAAAGGAGAGCATCCATGGACTATGTTAAATTCGGAAATACCGGCATGGATGTGTCGCGGCTGTGCCTTGGCTGCATGACCTATGGCGTGCCCGATCGCGGCGGGCATCCCTGGTCGCTCGATGAGGAGACCAGCCGTCCGCGCATCCGTCAGGCGCTGGAGGCGGGCATCAATTTCTTCGACACCGCCAATATCTATTCGGACGGCACCTCGGAAGAAATCGTCGGCCGCGCGCTGAAGGATTTCGCCAGGCGTGAAGAAGTCGTTCTCGCGACCAAGGTCCATGGCCGCATGCGCCCCGGCCCCAACGGCGCGGGGCTGTCGCGCAAGGCGATCATGCACGAGATCGACGCGAGCCTGAAACGCCTCGGCACCGATTATGTCGATCTCTACCAGATCCACCGGTTCGACGACGACACGCCGATGGAAGAAACACTGGAGGCGCTTCACGACGTCGTGAAGGCGGGCAAGGCGCGCTATATCGGCGCATCGTCAATGTACGCGTGGCAGTTCGCGACGATGCTGCATCTGTCCGAAGCGAACGGCTGGACGCGCTTTTCCTCGATGCAGAATTACGTCAACCTGCTCTACCGCGAGGAAGAGCGCGAGATGCTGCCGCTATGCGAGGCCGAAGGGATCGCCGTGATCCCGTGGAGCCCGATGGCGCGCGGTCGCCTGACGCGGCCCTGGGACACCAGCACCGAACGCTCCGAAACCGACAAGTTCGGCCGCACGCTCTACGAAAAGACGCAGGCCGCCGACCGCGCCGTGGTCGAACGCGTCGGCGAGATCGCAAAGGCGCGCGGCGTCCCGATGGCGCAGATCGCGCTGGCCTGGGTGCTGGCGAAACCGGTTGTCACCGCGCCCATCGTCGGTGCATCCAAGCCCGAACATCTGGACGACGCGATCGCCGCGCTCGACATCGTGCTCAGCGACGACGAAATCGCACGGCTCGAAGAACCCTATATACCGCACGATATCGTCGGCTTCCGCTGATCGCGCTCAACCGGCCGTCCAGCGATTGTTCGCGCGGTCCTTGTCGGGCAGGCGGTGATCGGGGTCGAGCACCGCGCTCACCACCTTCGACGTACCGCCGATCGGGACCGCCGTTTCTGCCTGGCGAATCCACGTCTCGGCGGGCAGCCGCACGTCCTTGGTCGATCCGTCGGCAAAGGCCACGCGCAGCGTCACCGGCATGACCAGCTTGTCCTTCGCCGCGACCGACACCAGCGCGCCCTTGGCCGGATCGTCGTCGACATAGGAAACGCCCGTCACGGCGAGGTCCATCTGCCAGTTGTTCAGATACCAGCCGCGCCACCACCAGCTCAGATCCTCGCCCGCATCGCTTTCCATCGCCCGGAAGAAATCGGCCGGCTTGGGGTGCTTGAACGCCCAGGCGGCGGTGTAGCGGCGGAATGCGTGGTCGAACCGCTCCGGCCCCAGAATTTCCTCGCGCAGCAGCCTCAGCCCCAGCGCGGCTTTGAAATAGGTGACCGGGTGGCGATATTTTTCGGTGATCGTATCGGCGCGGCTCATGATCGGCGGCGCGTCCTTGTCGGCCAGGACCGGCAATATCTCGTCGACCGGATTGCCGCCGCCCGGCGCATATTCGCCGTCGCGCTTCGGCCCGTATTCGCCGCCGTTGAAATCGTCCGATTCATAGGTGTCGATAAAGGTGTTGAACCCTTCGTCCATCCACGCATCGCGACGCTCGTTCGATCCCACGATCATCGGGAACCAGCCATGGCCGATCTCATGCGCCGAAATCCAGAAGAGCTGCTTTCCCTTGTCGTCGATTCCGTCGAACACGATGCCCGGATATTCCATTCCCGTCGCCGGTCCGGCGATGTTGATCGCGGCGGGCCACGGATAGGCGAACCAGCGGCGCGAGAAATTCTCGACCGCGTCCTTCATATATTCGGTCGAACGACCCCAGCGATCCGCGCCTGCGCTCTCGGCCGGGTAGAAGCTTTCGGCGAGCGAGGTCTTGCCGTCCGGCAGGTTGATCCGCGCGGCATCCCAGGCGAATGCGCTCGATGCGCTGAACGCCACGTCGCGCGTGTCGTTCATCCGGTAATGCCAGGTCAGCGTGCCGCCCTGTTTCGGCCGCGTATCGGGGTCCTCGATTTCCCGCGGCGAACGGATCATCACCGTGGTGTCGCTGTGCTTCGCGCGTTCGAAGCGTTTGCGCTGTTCCGCCGTCAGCACCTCTTGCGGATTGACCAGCTCGCCCGACCCGGCGACCAGCATGTCCGACGGCACGGTGATCCAGTAATCGAAATCACCATATTCAAGGTAGAATTCCTGCGACAGATACGGAAGCGTGTCCCAGCCGCGGATGTCGTCATAGACCGCCATGCGCGGATACCACTGCGCCAGGTCGTAAATCTCTCCGTCGCGCGATCTGCCCCATGCCATGCGGCCGCCGAACTTGCCGGGAATGGTAAAGCGATAGCGGATCGTGACGACCGCTTTCTCGCCCGGTTTCAGCGGCGTCGGCAGTAGAAGCTGTGCGCGCGTGTCGCTGATCAGCGGCTTCACGTCGACCGCATCCGCCCCCGCCACCGCGACCTGCGCGCTTTCCAGCGTCATTCCGCCGGTCGTCCCGCGCACCGGCCCGCCGGCGGCGAGATACCCCCGCGAGTTCGCCTTGTAGAGATTCTGTTCGAGCTGCAGCCACAGCACCTTCAGCGTGTCGGGGCTGTTGTTGGTATAGTTGATCTCGGTCGTGCCGGTCAGAACCTTGTCCTGCGGATCTAGCGTCGCATGGATTCGGTAATCGGCCCGGTTCTGCCAATATTGCGGCCCCGGCATGCCATTGGCCGAGCGATAGACATTGACCGCCTGCCCCAGATCGAGCGGCGCGAAGGTCTCGCGCGGATTATATCCAGGCCCGCTGGCCGCCGTCAGAACGGTCGCCGCCGCCAGCAACCCCAGCCTAGCCACCCGAGCAATCGTCATCCGCACCTTCCTCCATGATAGCGGTCACACAAAATCGGCCGCACAGGACAACCTTGCCGGTGCCCTAGCGTGCGATCAACCGCCGTCGCACCCGATAGCCATAGCCGCACGAACGCGCCGATTCGGACCGATTTCAGGGATTTGCACCGAAATTACTTCGCGTCGAGCGCAACTTGCCGCGCCGCACAACGACATTTTATTACGAGGCACAATGGGTATTGACGATTCGTGCTGCATAAGCGAAGCAGCGCGCGTCATGAAAAAGACCCTCTTTACCCTTTGCACCGCACTGGTGGCGCTCCCCCTCGCCGCCTGCAACCACAAGCCGGAAGTCGTCGATACCCGGGCTCCGGACCCGATGAACGATGCGCTCCAGAACGCCGCGCCAGTCGAGCTCCCGCCGTCGATGACGGCGAGCAAGAGCTTCCGTTGCTCGGACAACAGCCTCGTCTATGTCGACTTCTTCTCGGGCGGCAAGGAAGTGCACTTCCGCGAAACCAAGGACGGCAATTCGGCGGTCCTGAAGGCGAACGACGAAGGCGGTCCGTGGACCGACGGTTCGGTCACCGTAAAGGGCGATCAGAACTCGATCACCTATACCAAGGACGGCAAGTCGCTGACCTGCAAGGCCTGACCGCGATACCAAGCCAGTTTGAAAATGGGCCGGTGCAGCGATGCGCCGGCCCTTTTCTGTTGCGCGGATGCTTGCATGGCGCGGTCTGCGTGGGGCATTCTCGCCGGTGATGGAATATCGGCAATTTCGTGGTCGGCCGGCATGACGACGCCCTTGCAGGAACTCGATCCCCAACTGGTGTTACGCGCCTATGCGATGGGCGTGTTTCCGATGGCCGACCACCGCGAGGCCAGCGGAGTCTATTGGGTCGAACCCAAATATCGCGGGATCATGCCGCTCGACCGCTTCCACCTGTCGCGCTCGCTGCGCAAGACGATCGTCGGTGAGCACTTCCACGTCACCGCCGACCGCGCCTTTGGCGATGTCATCGCGCTATGCGCCGAAAGCGCCCGCGACCGGCCCGACACCTGGATCAACGGCTCGATCGAGCGCGTCTTCCTGCAACTGCACGACGCAGGCTTCGCCCATTCGGTCGAATGCTGGGACGGCGATCGGCTCGTCGGCGGGCTGTACGGCCTCGCGCTCGGCCGCGCCTTTTTCGGCGAAAGCATGGTCAGCCGCGCGCGCGATGCGTCCAAGGTCGCCATCGCATGGCTCGTCGCGCGGCTGAAGGTCGGCGGTTTCACCCTGCTCGACTGCCAGTTCCAGACCGATCATCTCGCGTCGCTTGGCGCGGTGGAAATTCCGCGCGACGATTATGTCGCGTTGCTGGCCTCTGCGCTGGGCGATGCGTCGGGCGAAGGCTCCGCCGGGGCCGCATCGGTCGATGCCGATTTCTTCGCGCTCGATGCACTGGGCGAGGATGCGACGCGCCCTGCCGAAGGCGATTCGGTAGCGGGACCGGTTTCGGGGAAGGTCATCGCACAGCTTTTGGGCCACACGTCATAGATCGGATCGATGACGACGTTGAGCGACGGCCGCTCCTTGTAGAGCCAGCCCGAAAATATCCGTTTCCAGCTATCGTCGGTCTGATGGACATCGACCTGGACGAACGCGCCGGTATAGGTCTGCGGCTCCCACGGCGCGGTGCGCTCGCATGCGCGCAGCCGGACGACGACATCGCCCAGCCGCGCCGCCTGACCCGGCTTCAGCTTGATGTCCCGGCTCTCGCCATTGCGCTTGTTGAGGACGCCCAGCACCGCCACGCGGTCCTTCATCGGCGTCGCGCCGCGATTGGGATCGTTCTGCGTATCGACGGCAATCGTGGCGACATCTTCGGAGGTGCTGCCGCGGTCGAGGACGCCGCCGCTATCATCGGCGGGCGCGTCGGACGTGATCGTCGTGCGGTCGCTGCCGCCCCAATGCTCGACGCCCTGCCAGATACCGACGCCGACCAGCGCGGCCGCAATCGCACCGCCCCCGGCCAGCATCCATTTGCGGTTCACGCGTCGGGGCTCCACGCCTCATAGTCGCCGGTGGCGCGCGCACGGTGGCCGCCCGCCTCAAGCGCGCCGGGCGGGCGATAGGCAAGCGCGGTTCCGGTCAGGTTGGGCACTGCCGGCTTCTGCCATTTGCGCACCGGCACGGGGGCCTCGTCGGGCGTTTCTTCGATATGGTGGTGCAGCCAGCTGAACCATTCGGGCGGCACGCGGCTGGCGTCGTTGGAGCCGCTGTAGATTACCCAGCGGCGCGGATTGCCGGCGGTGTCCTTGCCGCCTTCGTAATAGACGTTGCCGAGCGAGTCTTCACCGACCCGCTTCTTGCCGCGCAGTCCGAACATCGTGCCCCAGCTTGCGCCGGTCCACCAGGTGAATGGATTCAGATTCATGCCCATGGCCGCGCCGATTACCGCGTGTCCGCCGCGCGGGCAACTGTCCTTCGCGTCAATCTTCGCCGGGATGTGCCTTGATATAGGCGGCGACCCCATCGACCAGCCCGTCCGCGAGCGGCAGATCGGAATTGGCATATGTCGCCAGATTGGCGGCGCGCGCGTCCGACGCGACCGATTTCAGGACATGGTTCATGTCGGGAATGACAAGCGTACCCGCCCCGGGCTGCGCCGCGGTCAGCGCGTCGAAATCGGGTTTCGTGACCTGTATGTCGCGCGTGCCCCACACGATCAGCAGCGGCCCGTCATATTTCGCCGCCAGCCTTGCCGGATCGTAGTGGAACAGGTCGATCTCATAGTCTTGCACCGCCGGATTGAACATGCGCGCCACGACTGGGCTCATGCCCGACACGTCGACCGTCCTGCCCGCTTCGAGCGAATCGATCGCCTTCATCGCGTCGGGTACGATGGCGGCGGCTGCGGGATTCGAACGAAGCTGCTCGCGCATCACCTCGCCGATCGGTCGACCGGCACCCTCCAGCGACACGAGACCGCACAGATGATCCAGCTTCTGCCCCGCGGCCAGCGCGACGAGCGCGCCCTCGCTATGCCCGATCACCCAGACGCACGGCGCGCCGGTGCGGTCGCGGATGCGCGACACCCATGAAGCGACATCATCGACATAGGCCCCGATCGTCACCTTGTTGGCATCGGCGATCGCTGCCTTGCTGCCGAACATTCCGCGCTTGTCGATACGAACGCTCGATATGCCCCGCGCCGCCAGCCCTTGCGCCAGCAGCTTCAGCGAACCGGCCCTGACGCCCATCGGACTGTTACCGTCGCGATCGGTCGGCCCCGACCCGGGGATGATGAGCGCGACCGGCGCGCCCTTGCCCGCATCGATCTCGCTTCCCTGCAACGCGCCATCGGGACCGGGCGCCTCGATCGTGCTTTCGGCGGGCGCTTGCTGCCCAGCCTGCGCAGCGCATGGCACCGCAAACATCGCCATCGCAAGCAGCATGGCGCCGCCTGCTCCACGTCCGTCGAACACCATCACCGATCTCCCGAGTCGCTCGAATTGTGATATCATAATTATATCAAACGACCGATGCAGGCAATCGGCGACGGGAAATGTTGAGGTCAGCCGGCGGAATGGTCCCAACTGACCTTGTCGCCCTCGGCGATACCAAGCTCGGAACTGCGGCCACCGCGAATCTCCAGCACCGCGCCCACCGGCTCGCCCGAACTGATCGGCGTCGTGTCGAACGGAACCGCATTCTCGGCAATTCGCGCGATCGTGCCGTCGGCGCGAATGAAGATGATATCGAGCGGGCTCGGCGTATTCTTCATCCAGAAACTTGCTTCGCGCGGGGCGCCGCCGCCGGCCGGATAGGGCCAGAACAACATCCCGAAATCGTCGGCCAGGTTGCGGCGGTACATCAGACCGCGCTCCTGCTCCGCGGCGCTTTGCGCCAGTTCGACCTGAAAGACATGCGCGCCGTTCGCGCTCTTGATCGTCAGCGGTATCGCCTTCGCCGTCGCGGTGGCGTCGTTCGCGGCGGCGGTCGTGCCGTCATTGGTGCATCCTGCGCACAGGCCGAGGAGCGCGGCCGAAACAGCCACGACGAATGTCCGGGGCATGGTCATGATGTTCAGTCGATCCTTTCAATCGCCACTGCGAGCGGCCCCTTGTCGCCTTCGGCGATGCGGGCGCGCAAGGGCTGATCGGGTTCGACCTCCTCGATATCGGCGCCGCGCAGCGTCTCCATATGCACGAAGATGTCGCCCGGCACTTCATCGCCGACCAGGAAGCCATAGCCCTTCAGCCGGTTGAACCACTTCACCCGGACATCCTGGAATGGCCCCGCGCTGTCGGCGAGTTCGTGCCGTTCGGACCGGTGCCCGCCGGCGCGAGAACGCGGCTGCTCGACGGCGTCGCTCAGATCGATCGACAGGATCTGCCGCGCCTGATAGCCGCGCTGACGCGATACCGCCTTGCATTCGACATGCGCGCCTTCGGGCAACGACCGGCAGCCATGTTCCTGCAATATCGAGAAATGCACCAGAACGTCGCCGATATCGTCATCCTCCGCGACGACGAATCCGAAGCCCCTGGTGATATCGAACCATTTGACGCGACCTGCCACCAGCACGCCATCATCAGCCGCATCGCCCTTGTCCGACGACGCGCCATCATCATAGCAATTGGCCGCAACCTGCGAATCCACACGCATGCTTCTAACTCCCCCCGCAGGAGTTTTAACACAGGATTGCGCGCACGGGCAAATCCGCCTTCAATTTCAAGGATCGAGCAGAAAAGAGCAATCCTCGCCCGGCGCGAGCCGAACCAGCGTCCGGGCAATTTCGAAGCCGTGCCCTGCACGCACCATGGCGGCAATCTGCTTTTCCTGCGTCGCCCGGTCGGCTTCTTCCGCGCCGAACGGACCGATCCGCCGCCGCCTCGCGAACGCGATCGCAGTTTCCGCCGCACGCTCTTCGATTTCGGGCGTCAGCGCGTCTGCATCCTCGCCCTCGATGCCCGCCTGGCGCAACGCCATCGTCACCCGGCGCGCGCCCAGCCCGCGCCGCGCCATCGACCGCGCCCGCGCTTCGCCGAAGGCGCGGTCGTCGACATAGCCGAATTCCGCAAAGCGCGCGACGATGCCGTCGATGTCGGGCGTGCCATCCTCGAAACCGCGCTCGGTAAGCTTTCGCGACAGGTACCCGGCCAGCTTCGCGCGCGTCGTCGCATAGCGCTCGACATAGCGCAGCGCGAGTTTTTCGAGCGTTTGCGCGGTCAGCGGCGGCGGTTTTCTGCGGGTTCGGGACATGCGCCATGTTTGTGCCACAGTGCCAACCGATTTTGAACGTCAGTGCGTACCAGATGGCTGGGGATTCGATCCACAACGGCCCGTTCGCAACCAGGGGCGCGAGAACAAGATTATGACGACGATGGTTTCAGAAGTGAAAACGGCAAAGGACGGCGCCACGGCCGCGCTTTCGCCGACACCGACCGCCGATGCCCTTCCCCGCCGTTTCGCGGATTTCGCGACGGTGCCGGAGGCGCTCGAATATGCCGCGCGCGGCGTCCGGGGACTGAACTTCCACGATCCGCGTGGGACGCTGACGCGTCCCTATCCCTTTTCCGAGCTGCGCGAAGATGCGCTGAAACAGGCCTATCGCCTGATCGCCGCCGGGGTGAAGCCCGAGGACCGGATCGCGCTGATCGCCGAAACCGTGCCCGAATTCGCAGCGCTGTTCTTCGGCGTGATCTATGCCGGCGCCTGGCCGGTTCCCCTGCCGCTGCCGACCAGCTTCGGCGGCCGCGAATCCTATATCGACCAGCTTCGCGTCCAGCTCCAGAGCTGCGATCCGCTGATGCTCGTCTATCCGGCAGAGCTTTCCGACTTCGCCGGTGAGGCGGCCGCCCAGTGCGGCATTCGCGGCATCGACTGGCAGAGCTTCGCCGAGACGGAGGCCCCGGCCGCGCCGCTGCCGGAGGCAAAGCCCGACGACATCGCCTATCTGCAATATTCCAGCGGCTCGACGCGGTTCCCGCACGGCGTCGCGATCACCCACCATGCGCTGCTCAACAACCTCGCCGCGCATTCGCACGGAATGGAGCTTGTCGATACCGACCGCTGCGTTTCATGGCTTCCCTGGTATCACGATATGGGGCTGGTCGGCTGCTTTCTGTCGCCGGTCGCCAACCAGGTTTCGACCGACTATCTGAAGACCGAGGATTTCGCCCGCCGCCCGCTGGCGTGGCTCGACCTCATCAGCCGCAACAAGGGCACGACGCTCAGCTATTCGCCGACCTTCGGCTACGACATCTGCGCACGCCGCATGTCCAGCCAGACCAAGGCGTCCGACCGGTTCGACCTGTCGCGCTGGCGCGTCGCGGGCAACGGCGCCGACATGATCCGCCCCGATGTGATGCAGAGCTTCGTCGACGCGTTCGCCGATGCGGGATTCAAGGCGTCGGCCTTCCTGCCGAGCTATGGGCTGGCAGAGGCGACGCTCGCGGTGTCGATCATGCCGCCGGGCGAAGGCATCCAGGTCGAACTGGTCGAGGAAACCCAGCTTTCCGGCAGCCAAGCCGATAATGACGACCGTCCCCAGCGTTTTCGGGCGATCGTCAATTGCGGCCGACCGGTCCGCGATATGGAGGTCGAGATCCGCGAGGAAGACGGCACCCCGCTGCCCGAACGCGCGATCGGCAAGGTCTGGTGTCGCGGCCCGTCGGTCATGGTCGGTTATTTCCGCGATCAGGACGCGACCGATGCGTGCATGGCGGACGGTTGGCTCGATACCGGCGACATGGGCTACATGTCCGACGGCTATGTCTATATCGTCGGCCGCGCCAAGGACATGATCATCATCAACGGCAAGAATCACTGGCCGCAGGACATCGAATGGGCCGTCGAACAATTGCCGGGGTTCAAGGCCGGCGACATCGCCGCCTTTGCGATCACAACGCCGGGCGGAGAGGAAACCCCGGCGGTACTCGTCCAGTGCCGCACGTCGGACGATAGTGAACGTTCGCGCCTGCGCGACGATATTCGCGAACGCGTCCGGTCGATCACCGGCATGAACTGCGTCGTCGAACTCGTCCCGCCCCGTACCCTCCCGCGCACCAGCTCGGGCAAGCTCAGCCGGGCGAAGGCGCGCAACCTGTATCTCGCCGGAGAGATCAAGCCCTACAGCATCGCCGCTTGAGTGGCGGTTACGGCAAGCCCGGAAATATCGGCGAAATTTGTGCAAGCATAACCAAGCGCTAACCTAGGCCGGTTATGTCGGCTGGCGTGACCAACCATGCCAGAACCCAATTCGCCGACACGCGAGTCGATTCGCTCGCGCTGTTGGGCCTTCGCGAACCGCGCGGAACCAGCGACTGGGGGCCGGTTCGCGCCGCCCAGCTCAACGCGGCCGGCCAGCTCGCACTGTTCGCCGTTGCGGCCAATGCCGTGGCGGCGGCACTGGTCGTGCTGCTCTTCAGCCGCGCCGTCCCGCTGTTGCAGCTTTATGGTTGGGGAGCGCTGGTTGCGACGGTCGCGACCGCCGTCGCACTGCGCCGGCTGTCGGTGCGCAAGCACACGACCGAAACCGCCACGCTTGACCGCATTCGCGACACCTGGCTCGACGGCGCGGCGCTTGCGGCCGTATGGGCGATACCGCCGCTCGCATTCGGGCTGTCCGCCGATACCGGCGCGATATTGGGCCTGACCGTCGTCGTATCGCTGTTGATGACCGCATCGGCCATGGCAATGGCGGCGCTACCGCTGGCGACGATCCTGTTCCTGTCGGTGGTCGGCGGCGCGATGGCATTTCTGTTCTTCTCCACGGCCAGCCTTACGCTTGCCGCAACGTCGCTCGTCTTCACGCTACTGCTGGCGACCGCCTGCTTCGAACGCGGCAAGGCGCTGGTGACGCTGCGCGCCAATGAAATCGCGCTAGCGGAGCGCGACGAAACCGTCAGCCTGTTGCTCCGCGAGTTCGAAGATGCCGATGCCGACTGGTTGTGGGAGATCGACGCGCAGCGCCGCGTCGTGCGCGCAAGCCCGCGCTTCGCGCGGTCGATCGGCGTCGATCCGACGACCGTCAACGGCCGCTCGTTCCTCGAAATCCTCGCGGGGCCGACATGGGAAAAGGGCAATTTCGCCGCCGGTCTGCGCGACCTTTCTAAAAAGCTCAACGCGCGCGAAAGCTTCCGCGACCTCCTGCTTCCCGTATATGTGGAGGATCAGGAGCGCTGGTGGGAAATGACCGCCAGCCCGCGCTTCGACGACAGCGGCTCGTTCATCGGATTCCGCGGCGTCGGCTCCGACGTGACCGAGGCGCGCGAGTCGGCGGACAAGATCAACCGCATGGCGCGCTATGACACGCTGACCGGCCTTCCCAACCGCCTGCTCATCAACGAAACGCTCGCAGGCGCTATGGCCGAGGCCGAGAAATGGGGCACGCGCTGCGCCTTCATGATGATCGACCTCGACCGGTTCAAGGCAGTCAACGATACGCTCGGCCACCCGATCGGCGACCGCCTGCTCAGCCGCGTATCGCAGCGGCTGTCGCAGCTGATGACCGAAAACGAGATGATCGGTCGGCTGGGCGGCGATGAATTTGCCGTCGTCGTCCGCGACGCGCGCGATACTGCGGCGATCGACCGTCTCGCGCGGCAGATCATCGACGCTCTGTCCGCCCCCTATGAGGTCGATCAGCACACCCTCTATATCGGCGCCAGCGTCGGCATTGCGATCGGCCCGCGCGACGGCCGCACCGCCGAAATGCTTATCCGGTCGGCGGATCTTGCGCTGTACCGGTCGAAGGATGCGGGCGGCGGCGTGTTCCACGCCTATGAACCGCAGCTCCATGTCGAGGCAGAGGAACGCCGCGTGCTAGAAATCGCGCTGCGCAGCGCGCTCAAGAACGATCAGTTCCACCTTCAATATCAACCCGTGGTGGAGGCCGGCAGCGGCGCGCTGAAGGGCTTTGAAGCACTGCTGCGCTGGACGCATCCCGAATATGGCAACATCCCGCCGTCCAAGTTCGTGCCGCTGGCCGAGGATGCGCGCCTGATCGCGCCGATCGGCGAATGGGTTTTGCGCACCGCCTGCCACGAAGCCGCCAGGTGGAACGACTCCACCCGCATCGCGGTCAACGTCTCGCCCGAACAGCTCCACAATCCGAACTTCTTCAACCTCGTCACGCAAACGCTGGCGCAAAGCGGGCTGCATCCCGACCGGCTCGAACTCGAAGTCACCGAAAGCGTGTTCATGCACGAAGGAACCTGCGCGGTTCAGGTGCTCGACAAGCTCATCGATCTCGGCATCCGGCTGTCGCTCGACGATTTCGGCACCGGCTACTCCTCGCTCGGCTATCTGTCGCGCACGCGCTTTTCTACGATCAAGATCGACCGCAGCTTCGTGCAGGGCGCATCCAAAAACGAGCGCGAGGCGGTCGCAATCATCCGCGCCGTGGTCGCGCTGGCGCAGAGCCTCGGCATGGGCACGACCGCAGAGGGCGTCGAGACCGAGGAAGAGCATCAGATGATCCAGCAGCTCGGCTGTACCAAGGTGCAGGGCTATTATTTCGGCCGCCCGCTACCGGTCGGCGAAGCTCGCGCGCTGGCGCAGCGCCATGGGCGCGACAGCGCTGCCGCCTGACAAGCATCGCAAGACCCTCTTGCCCCCCGGCCCGCGTATCGCTACAGCCCGCCTCCGCACAGGAGTGTAGCTCAGTTGGTAGAGCATCGGTCTCCAAAACCGAGGGCCGCGGGTTCGAATCCTGCCACTCCTGCCATTTCCCGCAATAGCATCAGCAGAAACCGCAGCGTTTCGGCGCCGCGTGCGCCAACCGCCGCGCTATTTCGCGCCGTTGGCGGTCTTGGCGACGGTGTTGCCCACCGACTGGACGTCGCGACCGACACCCTCGATCGTGTTGCAGCCGCTCAAGACGACCGCTCCGGCGATCAGCAACATGGCCCATGCGCGCATCTCTGGTAACCCCTAGCAAGCGTTGAGATGCTTCTATCTACCCGCTTCGGCGACGCGGGCAAGATAGCACGCAGCGCCGCGCGATCTGGCGGCTTGCACCGGTCGCCGTTAATCGCTAGATGCCGTTTCCAATCCGACAGCGTGGATGGGCCGCGCCGGTTTCTTCCATAAAGAACCGGGCAGCGGCTCTATGCCCCGCGGCCGGTACCGATTTGAACGAGAAGAGTGCGACAAGTGGCGAAGACCTCTCCCGTAGAATTCATGCGTCAGGTCCGCGCAGAGACCGCCAAGGTGGTCTGGCCGACGCGGCGCGAAACGATCATGACCGCGGTCATGGTGATGATCATGACCTTCATGCTGGGCGTGTTCTTCCTCATCATCGATTCGGGCTTCGACGCGATCGTCAAGGCCCTGTTGTCGCTGGCCAATTAAGAGAAGCGGAGCACATGTCGCGCTGGTACATCATTCACGCCTATTCGGGCTTCGAGAACAAGGTTCGTGACGCGATCATGGCCGAGGCCGAGCGCATGGGGCTCGAGGCGCTGGTCGAGGAGGTCGAGGTACCGACCGAAACCGTGACCGAGGTTCGCCGCGGCAAGAAGGTTCAGTCCGAACGCAAGTTCTTCCCCGGCTATGTGCTGGCGAAGCTCAACATGAACGACGACGTCTATCACCTCGTCAAGAACACGCCGAAGGTGACGGGCTTTCTCGGGTCGAGCGGCAAGCCGCAGCCGATCAGCGAGGCAGAGGCCGCGCGCATCCTCAACACCAAGGAGGAAGCCGCCGCCGCGCCCAAGCAGCAGGTCAAGATCGACTACGAGATCGGCGACTCGATCAAGGTGCTCGAAGGCCCCTTCGCCAGCTTCAACGGCGTCGTCGAAGAACTCGATTTCGACAAGTCCAAGGTCAAGGTGTCGGTGTCGATCTTCGGCCGCGCGACGCCCGTCGAACTCGATTTCGATCAGGTCGAACGCTCCAAATAAGCCCGCGACCGACGCGGCAGCGATCATCGAAAGACGGGGCGGACGCGCAATCGGCGCGCCACCCCGTTTCTGTTTGAGCGCCGGACGATCGGCTCAGCCCGGCGATGCCGCCGATCCGGCCAGAAGGCCGCCATCGATCGTCAGTTCGGCCCCCGTCACATAGGCAGCCTCGTCGCCCGCGAGCATCAGCGCGACCGCGGCGACCTCCTCGGGCATGCCGAACCGCTTCAGCGGCGTATCGGCGACGAGCGCCGCCATACGCTGCTCCCGGTCCGGCCCCATCCCCAGCATCGGCTCCCACATCGGCGTCAGCACGGCGGCCGGATGGATCGAGTTGCAGCGGATCTGCCATCCCTGCTGCGCGCAATAGAGCGCGACGGTCTTGCTGTGGTTGCGGATCGCCGCCTTGGACGACGCATAGGCCGCGGCCAGCGGGATGCCGACCATGCCGGAGCGCGACGAGATGTTGATGATCGACCCGGTCCCGCGCGCTTTCATCGCGCCGATCGCATAGCGACAGCCCAGGAACGTGCCGTCGAGATTGATGCGATGCACCGCACGCCAGTCGTCGAGGCTCGCATGTTCGGGATCGTGTGGCACCGTCCCCTGCTCGAACCCCGTAACGCCCGCATTGTTGACGACGATGTCGGCGGTCGGAACGCACTCGGCCAGCCGCTGCCAGTCGCGCTCCTCGCCTATATCGAGCCGCTCGAATTCGCACCCGATCTCTGCGGCGGTCGCCGCACCCGCAGCCTCGTCGCGGTCGGTCGCGACCACGCGAGCGCCCTCTTCATGGAATCGCGCGGCGATCGCACGACCAATTCCCCGCGCGGCGCCGGTGACGACGCACGTCTTGTTGTTCAGTTTTCGCATGATGTTCTCGAACCAGAGATCCAGATCGGCGGATCGCTCCACCGGTTACGGCTTACCGCGTCAGCGGTTGCACTGGATCATTTCGAAAACTCCCGAAGCAAGGCGCGACCTCATAGCCGCAAGCGCGCAGACAGGCAAATCACGCTGCCCGCGCTGTAAAGAACCGGCAAAGAACCGAGGCGAAAACCAGTACGCCAAGCGTATCGCTGGACCAATCGCCCCCGTTATCCGTCGCGACCGGTGACCTTTTTCCTCGCCGCGACACCGATCGCGCCAAGTGTCCCCAAAGTCCCGAGTGCGCAAACCGACAGCAGCACTATTGTTGCTTCGTTCATCAACCTCTCCCTACCGGGTTCCCGGTTCTTATTGTCCAAGCAGACTGTCGATCTCGACTCGCTTGCACAAGGGTAATTCGTGGCTGCACTGCACAATCGACTTTCAATGGCGCTGAATTGCAGCAAATTGTTTCCGAAATTGAACTTCGTCATCTCGGGTTTCGACAGGAACTCCACGGCACGATTTCGGGTAACGCGCCCCTGTGTGGCCTCGTCATCGAGGCCGCTATTCCTGCTGGGATAGCTCAACTCCGCCCTCTCCACCGCGACCGCGGACTCGCTCCCGATCGCGAATCGAAGCCTGCGGAAGGCAGAGCGATACCGGCGCCGAGAGCCTCCTCTGTCCCGCACGGCCTGCATCCACTCGCCCCGCGATCACCTCGAACCAACCGGGCAAGCGCCGCGAGCGCCGCCACGTTCATCTGCGCGAAAGGTGGAAAATGCGCGACGGGGCAGCGGTCGGGGACAAGCTGCGATCACGCACGCCCGGACCGATTGGTTTTTTGAAGGAGTTCCGCAATGAGTGTCATGTCCAACAGCCCGCGAGCCCTGCTGGTGCTTGCCATGCTCGCCGGCACTGCCGCCCCCGGCCTGGCGCAACCGCTACAGGATCCGTCCGCAATCGATGACCAGGTGACCGTGACGGGCGAACGTCTGCCCGATCCGGCCGAGATGACCGAAGGCCCCGATGTCGAAGGCATCATCTCGGCACGCAACGACGGCAGCATGCAGGTCACGACCGCCGATGGCACCACCAAGGCAATTGCCATCAGCGACGCTACGAAGATCAGGTCCAGCGGCGGTTTCCTGGGCCTCAGCAGTAGCAAGCTTTCGGCGAATGCGCTGATGAACGGCTTGCCGGTCCGCGTCGAGACGCTGCAATCCGGCGACATGCTGCTGGCAAGCGAGGTCCATCTCAAGAACAAGGACCTCAGGACCGCGTCGATGATCCACAATGGCACCGATCAGCAGTTCGGCGAACAGGGCGAGGCGATCGCGCAGAATGCCGCGGCGACCAAAGCGCTGCGCGGCCATGTCGGCGATATCGACCAGTATAACGTCAAGAGCACGACGAACGTGAACTTCGACACCGGCAAGGCGGTGCTGTCTCCCGAGGCGAAGCAAAATCTCTGCACCACCGCGAGCACGGCCGAGAATATGGACAACGCCCTGCTGCTGGTGGTGGGCTATACCGATTCGACGGGCAGCCAGGAATACAACCAGCGGCTCAGCGAAAAGCGCGCCGGCAACGTCGTCAATTATCTGCAGCAGGCGTGCGGCTGGAAACCCTATCGCATGCTGACCCCGACCGGGATGTCCGAAGCGGACCCGGCGGCAAGCAACGCGACGGCGGCGGGCAAGGCGCAGAACCGCCGCGTGGCGGTCAACATCCTCGTCAGCAAGGGTCTCGACGAACTCTGAAGACGCGTGCCGGGGTGGGCTTGTCCCACCCCGGCCTGCCGTCACGAAATTGCCGGGCCGCGGGCGCCCTTTACTTTCCCAGCCACGCCGCGCGGAACGCCAGTTGCGCGGGCGTGACCGTTCCTCCCGCCGCCTCGGCGCGTACGATCTCCAGTGTGGGATCGGCATCGGGCGTCACCGTCGCCCGCTGCTCACCCGCGCGGTTGCGATAGACGACCGTCACCGCCCTGCCCGGCTTCATCGCTTCGAGCGCGGCCTTCCAGTCGTCAGCACTCGCCAGCTTGCGCCCATCGATGCTGACGATCCGGTCGCCGCGATCGAGCCCGGCCTTGTAAAAAGGGCTGCCCGGCGCCGGAATTTCTCCCAGCAGCACCGCGCCGTCCTTTGCATCGACACGCGAAGCACCGACCCAGCCGGCCTTCGGATTCGCCTCGCGCAGGATCAGCCCGGCAGGCTTCAGGAGCGGCGCGAAATCGGGCAGAACGCTCCCGCGCACCGTCGCCGCGAAGAAGCGCTCGGCAAAGGCCTTGTCACCCGTCAGTTCCGCCAGCCCCGCCTGCAGGTCCTTCGGCGCATAGGGCTTCGCCGGTGCATAATCGGTCTGATAGCGCCCGTTCCGCAGCCACATATGGCGCATGTAATCGTCGAGCGTCTTTCCGTATTTCTCGCGCAGCGTCAGGTCGAGCGCGAGCGCGACCACCGCGCCATAGGGATAATAGCTGGTGAAGATGTTCTCGTTGACCGGGTCGATCGCCGTCGCGGCATCGACGAAGGGCGCACGCAGGCTCATTTCCTGCGGCGATCCGTAATGCCTGCCGGGCGCGTTGATGATGTAGCTCAGCGTTCCGCCAAGCTGCTTCAGATAATGGTCGGTCGAACTCAGCCCCGCGCGGCGGATCATCAGCGGCCCGTAATATTGCGTGAAGCCTTCGGCGAACCACAGCGATGGCGTCGGATCGGCCCTGGTGAAATCGAACGGCTCCAGCCCCTGCGGCCGCAACCGCTCGACATTCCATGCATGGGTGAATTCGTGGCTGGCGGTATTGATCTGCGAATAATCGCCGTCGGCCAGCGATCGTGGCTGGCTGATGAAGGTCGAATCGCGGTGCTCCATCCCGTCGCCCGAAATCTGCGGCATGTAATCGGCGATGAAGGTATAGGTGCCGAAATCGAGCGGCGGCGGCCCGCCGAACACCTTGAAATGCTGCTGGATCAGCGTTTTCAGCATGTCCGCGAAATGATCGACGGCGGCCGCGTCGTCCTCGCTGTGCACCGCCAGGCGGAAGGTATAGTCCTTGCCGTTCGCCGCGGGCACTTTCCACGTCCGCATCCGGAAGTCCGAAATCTCGGTCGGGCTGTCCATGAAGAATTGCAGGTGCGGCGCCCAATAGGTGTTCGCCGCCCCCTTCGCCGCTGGCATCTGCGTCGCGACCTTCCAGTCGTCCAGCGGATGATAGGTGACGCGGATCGGCCGGTCGTCATAGCCCTTCGCCCACATGAAGGTCGCCGGCATGTTCAGATGCGCGTGTGTCGGGTCGATCTGCGAATAGGTGCCGCCGCCGCGATCGCCGTACAGCGTATAGGTGACGGTAACCGCGCCGCCCTGTTGCGACACCTTCCAGCTATAGGGATCGTCGCGCTCGATCGGCAGCGGCCGCCCCTTCGCGTCGGTCGCGGTCACCGAATAGACATTCTTGGCGAATTCGTGGAGCGCGTAACGACCGGGCGACGACCGCGCCATGCGGAACTCGACCGTTCCGGGCTTCAGGTCGCGATAGGTGACGCTGATCCGCGCCTCGTGATGCACGGCGTTGGGAAAGCTGACATCGTAACTGACCGGCGCATCCGCGCCCGGATCGCGCGCCTGCGCCTGCGCCGTACCCACCGCCAGCGCGAGCACCGCCGCCGTTCCCAGAAACCGTGTCATCCTGTACCCTCCCGATCGCGACCGGCCACCGTCATAGGCGAGTGATACGGCACAGGTCCAGCGGTGCGCGGCACGGGCCTGCGGGACTTGCGAACCGCGCCGCTTTGCGCTAAGCGCGCGCCCTTCCACGGCACAGTTCATGGAAATCCGTGCGGGAGATTGCCGTCAGGCGATCGCCTGGACCGCTAAACTTGAAACTGGCCGGGTGCGGCATTCGCTGCGCGCGGCCCGTCAACAGAGTGAGACATCATGGCCAAGAAAATTTCGGGCTATATCAATTTGCAGGTGCCCGCCGGCGCCGCAAACCCCTCTCCGCCGATCGGCCCCGCGCTCGGTCAGCGCGGTGTCAACATCATGGAATTCTGCAAGGCGTTCAACGCCGCGACCGGCGACCTTGAAAAGGGCGCGCCGATCCCGACGAAGATCACCGTCTATGCCGATCGCAGCTTCTCGTTCGAAACGAAGACGCCGCCCGCCACCTATCTCATCAAGAAGGCGATCAACCTCAAGTCGGGCTCGAAGGAGCCGGGCAAGGCCGTCGCCGGCAAGATCAAGCGTTCGCAGCTGGCGCAGATCGCCGAGACCAAGATGAAGGATCTGAACGCCAACGACATCGAAGCGGCGACGAAGATCATCGAAGGCAGCGCCCGCGCGATGGGCCTCGAAGTGACGGAGGGCTGATCCAATGGCAAAGCTGACCAAGAAGCAGAAGGCATGGGACATCGACGGCGAAAAGCTGCACGGTGTCGACGAAGCCATTTCGCTGGTGAAGAAGAACGCCACCGCCAAGTTCGACGAGACGATCGAGGTCGCGCTGAACCTCGGCGTCGATCCGCGCCACGCCGACCAGATGGTCCGCGGCGTCGTCAACCTGCCCAAGGGCACCGGCAAGTCGGTCCGCGTCGCGGTGTTCGCCAAGGGCGCCAAGGCTGACGAGGCCAAGGAAGCCGGCGCGGACGTCGTCGGCGCCGAAGACCTGATGGAGCAGATCCAGGGCGGCAATATCGATTTCGATCGCTGCATCGCCACGCCCGACATGATGGGCGTCGTCGGTCGCCTCGGTAAGGTGCTGGGTCCCAAGGGCCTGATGCCGAACCCGAAGCTCGGCACCGTGACGATGGACGTGAAGAAAGCGGTCGAGGACGCCAAGGGCGGCCAGGTCGAATACCGCGTCGAAAAGGCCGGCATCATCCATTCCGGCATCGGCAAGGCGAGCTTCTCCGAAGCCGATCTGCGCGAGAATTTCGACGCGCTGGTCGATGCGGTCGTCAAGGCCAAGCCCTCGGGCGCCAAGGGCAAGTACGTCAAGAAGATCGCGCTCTCGTCCTCGATGGGACCGGGCGTAAAGGTCGACACGACCGAGGTCGCGGCGGCGTAAGCCTTTACCCAACCGAACAGCGAAGGGGCCGGGAAGCGATTTCCGGCCCCTTTTCTTGTGCGCCCGACACCCGCAACCGGCTGTGGATCATTCGCGGGCAAGCCTCTACCGTACCCGTGACACGAAACGGGGAGCCGACACAGATGCCGCGCACGAAGCCGTTACGAACCGCACTCGCAACCGCCGCGGCGGCGGTCACGCTCGCCAGCGCCCCGCTCTCCGCCGCGGATGCGCCCGCCCCGCTGCCCTTCACGCTCAAACAGGTCGGCCCCGGCGTCTATGCCGCGATCGACGGGCCGAAGGGCAAATCGGGCTCCAATGCGGGCTTCGTCATCGGCGACGACGGCGTGCTCGTCATCGACAGCTTCTTCCATCCCGACGCAACGAAAAGGCTGGTCGAACAGATCCGCAAGCTGACGCCCAAGCCGATCCGCTACGTCGTCGATACGCATTATCATATCGACCATGTCGGCGGCGACGCGGTCCTGCGCCAGGCCGGCGCGACGATCATCGCGCACCGCAACGAACGCGCCTGGGTGCGCACCGACAACCAGCATCTGCTGGGCGATCGTCTGACCCCGGCGCTGAAGGCAACGATCGAGAAGCTGCCGCTGCCCGACATCACCACGCGGCACCGGATGACGGTCTGGCTGGGCAGCCGCAAGGTCGTGATCGAACCCGCGCTCGGCCATACTGGCGGCGACCTGATGGTCAGCGTTCCGGACGCCAATGTCCTGTTCTGCGGCGACATTCTGTGGAACCACGTCTCGCCCAACATCATCGACGGCAATGTGACCGACTGGATCGCGACTACCGACCGCCTGCGCACCGCTCCCGACGCCGGCACGATCACGTTCGTGCCAGGACATGGCGATATCGCGACCGCCAGCGACATCGCGGCGTTCGAAGGCTATCTCACCGACCTGAAAACGCTTGTCGGACGCGAACGCAGCGCGGGACTGTCGGGGCAGGCGCTGGTCGATGCCGCGATGCCAGCTTTCCGAAAGAAATATGCCGACTGGCCCGCATTCAGCTATTTCGCCCCGCTGCAACTCAAATTCATGGATCAGGAGCTTTCAGGCACGAAGCGGGTGCCGAAGCCCGTTCCCGCCGGACCCGCAGACTGACCCAGCCGCAGCCCGGGCTGACGCCCCGCCCCGGTTCAGCGAGGCGAAAACCGCCGCGCGCTATCGTCCGGCGACTGGACCTGCCCGCACCTGCCCCATAAACGGACCGCGATGCTCAAGACCCTCTATCTCGCCCTCGCCGTGCTCATTCTCGGCGCCGCCGCCCCCGCGCTTGCACAGGACACCGTGCATGTCCGCATCGTCACCAGCGCCGGACCGGTCACGCTTGCGCTCGATGCCAAGCACGCGCCGAAGACGGTCGCCAATTTCATGAAATATGTCGATGACGGCCGGTTCGTCGGCACCGAATTCTACCGTGCATCGCGGCGCAAGGGCGATGCGAAACATGGGTTCGTGCAAGGCGGCATCGCCCGCGACGCGCGCCGCATCCTGCCCTCGGTCCCGCTCGAGCCGACCAGCCAGACCGGCATCCACCACACCGACGGAACGATCTCGATGGCGCACGGGGCCGACCCCGATTCCGCCGATGGCAATTTCTCGATCATGGTCGGCGACAATCCCAGCCTCGACGCGCGCGGCAAATATCGCGGCTTCGCGGCGTTCGGCCATGTCATCAAGGGCATGGACATCGTCCGCCGCATCCTCGCGCTGCCGACCGGCGGCGGACGCGGAGAGATGCGCGGTCAGATGATAAAGCAACCGGTAAAGATCATCCGCGTCGATCGCCTCGACGGCACCCCGCATCCCACCGGCGGCCCCAAACCCTGGCTCATCAACATCCGGCGCCACTGACGCATCGTCACGGGCCAAAGGTTTCTTAACCACGATCCGCTATCGCTCCGGCCCATGTTAGAATCGCTGCCCGGCCCCGTCCGCGCCGCTATCGCGCCGCTCGCCATCACGCTGCTGTTCGTGGCGATGGTGGTGCCGAATCCGGCAATCCGGTTGGAGCATTTCGTACTCATCGCCGAAAACCACGTGTCGCGAAACTATAACGTCCTCGCCATCGCCCTTGTCGCGGCAATCCCGGCTTCGCTCGTCGCGCAGATCGCGCGCGGCCGCACTGGCGAACGTCCATTGGCGTTCCTCGTTCGCGTCATTCAAGAACGCTGGCACCAGGATCGGCTGCTCTCCTTCGTGCTTCCACCATTCTCCTTTGCACTTCTGCTGAGCGCGTTCACCAGCTTCAAGCAATGGATACTTCCGGGTGCCGGCTTCGACATGGACTCGACCTTTGCCGATATCGGGCGACTAATCTTCCTCGGCCGTGACGGCT
The DNA here is from genome assembly GCF_018122655.1 of Stakelama marina. GTDB lineage: Bacteria > Pseudomonadota > Alphaproteobacteria > Sphingomonadales > Sphingomonadaceae > Sphingomonas > Sphingomonas marina. The sequence continues at coordinate 242,491 of NZ_JAGRQC010000001.1, read as the reverse complement.
GGCAGGTTACCCATCTGCTGCTGCCATGGCCGATCGCGACAAAGGTCTTCGACGTGGCCTATCTGATCTGGTTCGTACCGATGATTCTCTTCGTGCTGCTCAGTGGTTTCCTGCCACTCCGCATCCGAACCCGCTATCTGATCGCGTTCACGCTCGTCTGGATCGTGCTCGGTACGGTCATTGCCTATCTGCTGCCGAGCGCCGGCCCCTGCTATTTCGAAACCTTCCATCACTCCGACCGCTTTGCACCGCTGCTCGATACGCTGAGCGCGCAGAACACGGCGCTCGAAACCAGCTACGGCTGGAACCTGCTGGCGCTGAGCGGTCAGGCCGAACTGCTGCAGGGCTATCAATCGCAGACGGTGATGCTCGCCGGCGGAATTTCGGCGATGCCTTCGCTACACGTCGCGATGGCCACGCTCTTCGCTTGTGCGGGCTTCGCACTGTGGCGACCGCTCGGCGTCGGCCTCACGCTGTTCGCACTGATAATCTTTATCGGTTCGGTTCACCTCGGCTGGCATTATGCCGCCGACGGTATCGTCGCGGCCATACTCACGCTCCAGATCTGGAAGGTGGCGGGTTTTGCGACCACCCACCTGCTCCGCGAAACACCGGCAACAATGACGGCGGAACCGCAGCCCGCCTGACGGGCGGGACAATTTGTCCATATTGTCCGCCGCGCCGGGTCTGCGTATTCGCCGCGAACGATGGGAATAGCCGATTTCCGCAAGGGTATGCTCAACGCCGCGCTGATGGTCGCGGCGCTGGCGGCGCTTGCCCTCAACGTGGCCGTTCCTCCCGGCTTCATGCCCGCGCGCGTCGCCGACGGATCGACGCGCGTCGTCATCTGTACCGGCTATGGTCCGCTCACCGCCGAAATCGGCGCTGCGTCGATGCCGGGAATGCACGCCGCCGCCGATCACGGAAAGCATCATGACGGATCGGGCGCCGATATGCGCTGCGATTTCGCGGGCCACTCGGCGCCGTCGGTGCCGACCGTTCCGGTTGCGCTGCTCACGACCGTCCCGCCCGCCTATCCGGTGTTCCACCCGCTACGCGGCGCCGGCCAGGTGCCGGGGCGCGGCATGCCGGCGCCACCGCCGCCCAGCCGCGCACCACCGATGCTCATCGCCTGAAACTTCGTGACGGCCGGTCCCGCATCGGTCGCCTGACCATTTCTGCCGCCCGGTGCGCATGTGCCGGTTGCGGCGCGTATGAGCATGGAACCCAATGACAATCTTCACCACGCCGCGCCTTCGTGCGCGCTCGCTCTGCCTTGCCGGCACCGCATTCGTTTCGATTTTCGCCACCCCCGCCTTTGCGCAGCGGGCGACGGCGCTTCCCGACATCGACGTCGCGTCGGATGCGCTGCCGCCCGCGACGCCGCCCGGCGCCAGACGCATTACCCGCGACGACCTCGACCGGCAGGATATGGGGAGCAGCGACACCGCGGATATCCTCGCCCGCCTTCCCGGTGTCAGCGCATTCGGCGCAGGCGGCGTTTCCAGCCTTCCGGTCGTTCGCGGTCTCGACAATGGCCGCGTCGGCATCCTGATCGACGGGATCAAGGTCGATGACGCCTGCCCCAACAACATGAATCCGCCGCTGTCCTATACCGATCCGCAAACCGTATCCGCGATTACCGTGGTCACCGGCGTTTCACCGGTCAGCCTTGGCGGAGACACGATCGGCGGCAACATCCTCGTGGAAACCGCCCAACCGAAATTCGCGCAATCGGGGCGCACGCTCGTCACCGGCAATGTCTCGACCTTCTACCGCTCGAACGGCGATGGTTTCGGCGGCGCGGCCAGCGTTACGGCGGCAACCGATCGGGTCAGCCTCACCTATGACGGCAGCTATACGCAGTCGGACAATTACGAAGGCGGCGGCAACGACGGCATCGTCCGCTCGACCGAATATGCCAAGACCGACCACGCGCTCACCCTCGCCGCGCAGACCGGCATCGGCCTGTTCCGCGTACAGGGCGGGATCCAGCGCGCGCCTCGCGAAGGCTTTCCCAACCAGCGGATGGACATGACCGACAACAGGTCATGGTTCCTGAACGGCCGCTGGCAGAACTGGTTCGCCTGGGGCGATGTCGACCTGACCGTCCACTACCGCGACACCGATCACCGCATGAACTTCCTCGCCGACAAGGGCGGAACCGCGAATGGCGGCATGCCGATGAATACAGAGGTTCACGCCGCCGGCTACACGCTGAAGCTCTCGCTCCCCGTCTCGGCGCGCGACACGATCCGGGTCGGCAGCGAGTTGCACCATCAATGGCTCGACGATTACTGGCCGCCGGTCGGGGGCAGCATGATGATGGGGCCGAACACCTTCGTGAACGTGAACGCCGCGCATCGCGACCGGCTCGGCACCTATGCCGAATGGGAAGCGAACTGGGCCGACGGGCTCACCAGCACCATCGGCATCCGCAACGATCAGGTCTGGATGAACACCGGCGATGTCCAGCCCTATGGCACCGGCATGATGCAGATGGCCGACGCGATGGCGGCGGCTGCGTTCAACGCCGCCGACCATGCGCGGCACGATAGCAACTGGAGCGGAAGCGCACTCCTCCATTATCGGGCATTGGACGGCGTCGCGCTCGATCTCGGCTATGCGCACAAGGTCCGCTCGCCCAACATCTACGAACGTTATGCCTGGGGCCGCGGCACGATGGCGAGCAACATGATCGGCTGGTTCGGCGATGGTAACGGCTATGTCGGCAATCTGAACCTTGCCCCCGAACGCGCCGACACGATCAGCGGCGCGGTGACGTTCATCGGTTCGGGCGGCACGCCATGGTCGCTGAAGATCGCGCCCTGGTTCACGCATGTCGCCGACTATATCGACGTCGTGAAACTCGGTGATGTCCGCAACATGATGGGTATGCCGACCGGCTTCGTGCAGTTGCAGTTTGCCAATCGCGAAGCGCATTTTTACGGGCTGGATGTCTCGGGCGATGTCGCCCTGTGGCAAGGCACGGACGGCGCCGCCGCGCGGATGAGTTTCGGCGCGAGCTGGCTTCACGGGCAGAACCTAGCCGATGACGATCCGCTCTATCACCAGATGCCGTTCAACGCCTCGGTAGCGCTCGATTATGCGAACGCCGGCTGGGACGCGCATGCAGAGATACAGGCGGTCGCCGACAAGACGCGCGTCGATCCCACCCGCGTCGAGCCGAAAACCGACGGCTATACGCTCGTAAATCTGGGCACGGGCTATACGTGGCGTGGCATCCGGCTGGGCGTCGAGGTCGCGAACCTGTTCGACACCGCCTATGCTCCGCCGCTGGGTGGACAGTCGCTCGGCGACCTGAAGGCAACGGGCATCCTTCGCCCGGTTCCCGGACGCGGGCGAAGTTTCAACCTGTCGCTGTCGGCGAAGTTCTGACGCATGTCCGGCGATCCAGCGAGCCGCTATCGTCCGCCCCGAGCGCAAGTGCGCGGCGCGACGGTCGCCGCTGCCGCGCTCGCGGGATTGTCGGCATTCGTCCTTTTTGCGGCTCCCGCACCCAACCCTGCGGCTCCGCAAAGCGCCGCGCTGAAAACCTTCGATGTCCTGCCCGCCGAAAAGCCCGCGCCCCTGCCCGCCCCCCAGCCCGAATCGGTGCCGACCAAGCCCACCCGGCCGGTCCGATTGCGGGAGAGCACCGCTTCGCTCCCAAGGCGGACCGAAGCACCATCAGTTCCTCTGACAGCCCCGCATCCGCCACTTCCCGATGCTGCGCCGCCCCTCGACATCAGGCTGCCTGCCGCGCCGCTGCCACCGCCACCACCGCCGCCTCCCCGCGAGCAAGCCGATAAATCGGCACGCGACGCCTATGCCCGATCCCTATGGCAGCGCATCGCGGCGCGGCGCCCGTCGGGCGTGCATATTCCCGGCACCGCCGAACTCACCTTCAGTCTCTCCGCATCGGGGGCGCTGGAACGGGTCTCGGTCACCGGGGCCAGCGGCAACGCAGCACTCGACCGGCTGGCGCTGCGGACCGTGCGCCGCGCTGCGCCCTTCCCGGCCCCGCCTGCGGCGCTTGGCAGAGAGCCGACCTTCACCATCGCCTTCCGCTTCGACTGAGCGGAAACATCTTTCCTACACGCACCGACCCGTGCCAGAATCGCGCGCGCTCTTTGACCTGTCCGAAAACGCTCCCGACCGAAGCGCAACGATATTTCGTCGCAGGGCAAGTTTCGCAAAGGATGAGCGCGAATAGTGTGAAGCCAAGCGCTCGGCCACCCCGCCATTGACTTTGCGTCGATTCGCGCTAAATGCCGCGCTTCGTCGGATCGGGTTCGCCCGTCCGGCAGCCGTCCGAGACAGCAGGTGGGCGCTTCGCCCTTAATCTCCTGCCAAGACGGGGAAGAGATTTACCGATCCGCTTTCCAGACCGGAAGGCGTCGGGTCCAGCCAGGGACATGCTCTGGCCGCGACGATTTTTGCCCCTCGGACAATTGGAACGCTGCGTTCGGCTTCGGCTCGGGCGCGGCAGTGTGAACCGGATGCGGTCGCGCCACGGCGCAGCCCCGCATCCATTGTTGAGGAGACCGGCATGGATCGTTCCCAGAAGACCGAAGCCGTTGCCGAGCTGAACCGCACCTTTTCCGAGGTTGGCGTGGTGGTCGTCACCCGCAACCACGGTCTGACCGTCGCACAGGCGGACGACCTTCGGCGGAAGATGCGCGACGCCGGTGCGAGCTACAAGGTCGCGAAGAACCGCCTTGCCAAGATCGCGCTCGACGGAACCGATTATGCGGGTCTTTCCGACCTGCTCGTCGGTCCCACGGCGCTTGCCACATCGGAAGACCCGGTTGCCGCTGCCAAGGTGGTGGTCAACTTCGCCAAGGACAACGAGAAGCTCGAAGTCATCGGCGGCGCGATGGGCAGCACCATGCTCGACGCGGAAGGCGTGAAATCGCTTGCTTCGCTTCCGTCGCTCGACGAACTGCGTGCCAAGATCGTGGGCCTTGTACAGGCGCCCGCGACCAAGCTCGCAACCGTCACCCAGGCGCCGGCGGCTCAGCTCGCGCGTGTGTTCGGCGCTTACGGCGCCAAGGACGCGGCATAAGCCCGCGGCCCGAGACTATCCCGATATTCAACCGATTTTGATTTGGAGTTTTTGAAATGGCTGACCTGAACAAGCTCGTCGACGATCTGTCCGAACTGACCGTCCTCGAAGCCGCCGAGCTTTCGAAGATGCTCGAAGAGAAGTGGGGCGTTTCGGCCGCTGCGGCGGTTGCGGCTGCTCCGGCTGCCGGCGGCGCCGGTGGCGAAGCCGCTGCCGAAGTGAAGGACGAGTTCGACGTCGTCCTGACCGGCGACGGTGGCAAGAAGATCAACGTCATCAAGGAAGTCCGCGCCATCACCGGCCTGGGCCTGACCGAAGCGAAGGCTCTCGTCGAGGGCGCGCCGAAGGCGGTCAAGGAAGGCGTGTCGAAGGACGAGGCCGAGAAGCTCAAGGCTCAGATCGAGGCCGCTGGCGGCACCGTCGAGCTCAAGTAAGCTTGTCGCGCACCGCCTTACCGGCGGTCCGAAAAAAGAGAGGCGGTCCGGAAACGGACCGCCTCTTTTTTGTGATTGGGTGGGATCAGGCGCCGACCGCCAGCGCATCTGCACCACCCGCCACCGGCTGCGAACGGACGCGCGCGACATGATCGGCAACGCGGTACTGGATCGCACCGAGTAGCCCGGCCAGAAAACCGACCACCACCGCATCAAGCGCCATCGCCGCCAACACCACCGCATCGCTGTGCCCGCGCGCCCAGATGTGCAGCCCTGCATGTGCGAAGTTGAACGGTATTCGGGCCAGCAGCGTCAGCAACGCTCCCCACAGGAAATACCAGCCGACGCGCTTTGCGGAGCCGAGCGGTCCCGGATCCTGCCCGCCAAGCGCCGCCGACACGTACCAGGCGAACAACAGTGGCTCCAACAGGATCTGACCGATCCCGGCAACCGACGTCACGAGTTGCGATATATGCTTGTCGGTAATGCCCAGAACCGCAGCGAATACGATGCCGAATAGCAGCATCTCAACCAGCAGCACGGGTGCGAAAACCTTTATCGCGGCCCTGTCGGGTGACCTTGCGAACGCGGCATCGCCGGTCGCGTAATAGCGGATGGCAAAGAACCCGACAGCGAAGATCGACAACATCTTGAAACAACCGAACACCGCACGCAGCGGCGCTGTTCCCGCTGCAGCACGAACGGTGTCGCTCGCTGCGAAGAAACCGAGATGCAGTTCGATCAGATGCTGGGTGAATTCGACTGCGATCATCGCCGCGAAAACCAGCGGCAACGCCCGTGCATAGCGCCATGTATCGCGATAGACCGTCAGCAGCGCCCCGAAAAACGTCTTCATTGCCCGTCCTCCACTTCTTCTTCGGCGGCAAAGGCCAGAATGTCGCCGGGTTGGCAGTCGAGCGCCCGGCAGATCGCCTCCAGCGTGGAGAAGCGAACCGCCTTGGCCTTGCCCGTTTTCAGGATCGAGAGATTGGCGATCGTGACGCCGACCTCTTCGGAAAGTTCGGTCAGCGACATGCGCCGCTCACGCAGCAAGTCGTCGAGATGGACGGTCACCGGCATGGCGATCACACCGTCCCTTCAAGGTCGTCGCGCATATCGGCGCCGACCTGGAAAACCCGCGCCAGGACGAACAGCAGCAGTACCGCAATCCATCCGCCGATCGCGGGCGACCATGTCATCGTTTCCGCCCCGGCACTGCGAATCCAGAACAGCACCGCTCCGAGGCAAAGATCGAGAATCTGTAACCCCAGCATCCCCCATGCAATCGCCAAAACACGGCGTGCATTGGCCTGACGGAACGGGTCGCCCTCCCCCACGCTGCGCACGATCGCCAGCGCGCTGATAACAATGCGATGAAAGAATACGGAACCGATCACGCCGGTCAGAACGCCGACCTCCATCGCCGCCAGCATCTCTGCGATTGCTGCGTCCGCGCCGTATTTCGCAGCCAACATCGTTTCGACGAAATTTCCGGGGACCAGCGCAATCACGCCGAAGATGACGAAAGCGCTGGCCACCGCGATGTTCAGCACCATGGCGATCCTGAGCACCACCGTCGCCGCCCCGAGCAGTCTGTCGCGTCGCATGTCGCATCTCCCTTTCGCAAAGAGGCTAGAGATTTATCGATAAACGGCAATACTTTTTATTGATATTCGATATTTTTGGCTATCGCGTAAAAAAAGGGCGGCCCGGAGGCCGCCCTTTCGCCAGGTCTTTCGTTCGGTCAGGGAATGGTAACCGTCTTGAAGTCCATCCCCTTCAGTTCGGGCAGCGCCTTCAATTGCGGCTCGACCGTTTTCAGATCGCCGACGACGACCAGCGTCATCTTGTCGAGCGGGACCGTCGTCTTGATCGCATCGCTCATCTGCTGGGGCGTCACCGCCAGCACCGACGGGACGTAGTTATCCAGCCAGTTTTCGGGCAGGTTGAGCGTATCGACGCTCGCAAGCGAAGAAAGCACCGACGAAGCGGTCGAGTTCTGGATCACGAACAATCCCGACAGATAGTTGCGCATACCCTGCGCTTCCTGATCGCTCGGCGCCGTACCCTGCATCTTGCGGATTTCGGAGAATACCTCGTGCAGCGCGGGGCCTGTCGATGCGGTCGTCACATCGGCGTCGAACTCCCACATCGCGTCGCCGGGATGATGGGTGATGCTGGACCGCGGCGAATAGGTATAGCCCTTGTCTTCGCGAATATTCTTCGTGATCCGCGAGCTGAACGATCCGCCGAGCAGCGCATTGGCGACGCGCAGCGGAATATCGCCCTGCGCCCCGGCCTTTGCCGCCGGAAAAGCCAGCCGGATCGTCGATTGCGGCGCGCCCGGACGATCGACCAGAATCACCTGCGGCCCCGGATTGGGCGTGGCCGGCAGCGAGAGCCGGTCCGGCCCAGCCTTCCAGTCGCCGAATGTCTTCGCGATCGCCGCCTTCACAGCGTCGCGGTCGAACTGCCCGCCGACATAGATATGCGCCCGTTCGGCTCCGTAATTGGCGTCGTAGAACGCCTTGGCCTGATCGAGCGTGTAGCCGGCGAGTTGTTCCTGTGTCGGGAACGTATGCCCATAGGGATGATTGCCATAATAGGCGCGAGCAAGCGCCGCATCGGCAAGCGATTGCGCGCGCGACAGCGCCTGGGCGAGGCGTCTCTGCCAGTTCGCCTTCACCCGGTCGAACTGGTCGGCGGGAAAGTCGGGCCGCAGCGTGACATCGCCAATCAGCTTCACCGCATCGGCAGCGTCTTCGGACAGGACGTTCATCGCGACATAGGTCTGTTGCGGCGATACCGACACGTTCAGATCGCCGCCCATGCCGGCCGCTCGCGTGGCGATCTGCTCGGCGGACATACCCCCTGCCCCTTCCTTGAGCATGTCGCCCGTCAGGTCGGCGAGCCAGGTATCGTCCGCCTCGTTCAGATTGCCCGCGAATACACGCAGCGCGACAACCGCTTTCGGCGTGTTGCCGAAGGGCACGAAGGTGACTTCCATCCCGTTGGGCAGCGAATAGGTCTCGTTGGCCGGCAGCGAGAACGGCTTCGGCGTGCCGATGGGCGGCGGGTTGGCGGGAACCTCCTGCGCGGTCGCGGGAAGCGTTGCGGTCGCGGTCAGGGCCGCGGCGATTGCGATCAGCGCGCGCTTCATTTGCCTGCTCCCTCGGCAGTTGCGGGCTGCTTGGCGCCGCCCGGCACGATGGTGAAGATGGATCGGTTGGTCGGCCGCAGATACTCGTCGGCCGTCTTCTGGATCAGCGCGGGGGTGACCGCGGCAAAGCCCTGATCGATCTGGTTGACCTTCGATGGGTCGTTGTCGAAAAGCGCATATACCGCGAGCAGATCGACCAGCCCGACGCGACCGCCGCCACCGACGGTGTCATAGAGGCTGGACCGGATCTTGGTCTTGGCACGGTCGAGCTCGGCCTGGCTGACGGGCTTGGTGCGCAGGTCGTTGACGACCGAATCCACCGCTGCCGTGATCTTCGCGTCCGAGACATCGGCGTCATGCGTAAAGTTGAACATCCACAGCATCGGGCCGTCATAATTGTACATATTGCCCAGAAACGCGTTGATGCCACCCGATACATTGCCCGCGATACCGGTATCCTGCACCAGCTTCTGGTAAAGGCGGCTGTCGTCGCCCTGCACCAGCATCTGGTCGATCAGGCCCATCGCGTACCATTCGGGCGTTCCGCGCTTCGGCATGTGATACCCGGCCGAGTAACCGGGCTTGGGGGCCAGCTTGTCGACGCGGCTGCCGGTCTTTTCCTTGGTCTGGCGCGGCTCGGAGATGTCGGGCTTGGAAACGTCAGGCCCCTTCGGGATATTCCCGAAGTATTTCTGCACCTTGGCCTTTGCCTCGGCATAGTCGATATCGCCCGCGATCACGAGCACGGCATTCGAAGGCACATAGAATTTGTGCGAGAATTCCTTGGCATCCGACACCGTCGCAGCCTCGATCTCGCTCAGGTCGCCGTAGAAATTATGGCTGTTATACCAGTTGGTATTGGCGAGCATCGGCAGATCGATCCACGGCCACGAACCATAAGGCTGGTTGAGGACGTTGACCTTCACCTCGTTGCCGACCACGCCCTGCTGGTTCTTGAGCACGGTTTCGTTGATGACCGGGTTCGCCATCCGGTCCGCCTCTAACCAGAGCACGCGGTCGAGCACGTTCGACGGAACGACTTCGAAATAATTGGTGTAATCGAACCGGGTCGATCCGTTGAGCACGCCGCCATTGTTGCTGATCGTGCCGATCAGCGTTCCCTTCGGCGCGTGTTCGGATCCCTGGAACATCAGATGTTCGAACAGATGCGCAAAGCCGGTGCGGTCGCGCGGTTCGATGCGAAACCCGATGCCGTAATAGACCGCGACCGTAACCGTGGGCGCGATATCGTCCTTGGCGAGGACGACGCGAAGGCCGTTGGGAAGCGTGAAATACTGGGTGTCGATGGCGAGCTTTTGCTCGGCGAGCGGCGGTGCCGCGGGTTCCGCCGACGCTGCCAGCGGCAATATTGACGCCGACAGCGCAAGCGCGGCGGCGAGCCGTTTGATACGCATTTGTCCCTCCCTGGGTGCTGTTTTAGCTGTGTTAGCCTATCAGCACGGTTGCAAAGGACAAGCTGCGTTTGTTCGGAAACGGACTCCCCCCTCGCGGAGGGTCAGGCCGGTATCGCAACCCGGTGCGGTCTCGCTTCGACCCGGTCATGCATGCGCGTGGGCTGATCGAGGAATATCGGGCCCAGCTTGTCGCTCGACGCTTGTTGACGCCCGACCATGACGACGGCAGCCGCGCGGCGAGCGCTACCGCTCTTGTAACGTACATCGACGATAATCATGGGGATGAAATAGGGTCTTCCCCCCGCCTGCATCACCCGCATCCGGTTTCTCGGCAACGTAAGGCGCGACTGGATCCGCTTGCTGCCCCCGGCGGCAATCCTCGATTTGGGGAGGTAGGGGCTCGGCGGGGCGGCGAGCAATTGCGCTACCTCGGCATCCTGCTGCTGATGCGCGCTGCGCAGCCAGGCCGCAACCACGACGTCATCGGCATCGACACCGCCGGGATTGTCGACGCTGATGACGAATTCGACCACGCCCTCGCCCTGCGCGGTTCCCGCACGGATCGGCTGGATCGTCACGCGCAACGGCTCTGCCGATGGCGCCGCAGGAATATAGGCGGGTTCGGCATCGGCTTCCGGTTCAGCCTCCGAAACCGACGATGCCTCTTGCCCACCGTCATCGAGCTCGTCCGGCGTAACGGAGCGCAGCACCTTGCGCCATCCCCGCCTGTTTCTCAGAAACGCAAGCGCGGCAAGGCCAAGCACGGCGATACCACCGGCCAGGGCAAACCATATCCACGCAGGAAGCCCCTTCCGCACCGGCGCGGGCGCGGGCGCCGCGTCGTTGGTAATGTCGGTCACCGCGACCGGCGGCTCTTCAGGCTGCGGCGTCGCACTCGGGCTTGGCGACGGGGTCGGCGATGCGATCGGGGCCGGACGAGCTTCAGGCGGCGCGGCCGGCGGTCGTTGCGCGCGGGCCGGCGCAGTCCGGCGCGGCGGCGGCGCGGCAGTCGCCCGGGGCGCGGGCGTGGGTTCAGGAACCGTTGGGGTTGGGGTTGGGGTCGGCGACGGCTGCGGCGTGGCGGCGGGTGCCGACTGGCGGTCGTTCGGGCCGGGTGTCGCGCTGGGCGTTGGCACCGAATAGAATTTGATCGGCGGCGATATGATCGTCGGCGACCGTGAGGGTGTGGGCGTAGGCGTCTGCAAATTCGTCACCGGCGCGATCGATTGCAGGTTGCGCGGCTCTTCCTGCGCGGCTGCGGGCAACGGCATTATCGCCGCAACGGCGCTTGTGGCCATCAGGCTGTTTCGAACGATCTTCCCCATTTGGCGCGCATAGACGACACGACCGATACGGTAGCTGAACGGGTGGACGGGGAGACGGCGTTCCACAAATGGCCTTGGGCTGCGATACATCGGGTTAGCGGAATACCCCTCCCGCAGCAGAGATCAATCTCGGATCGACAGGCCGCCATTTGCGCGCGAAAAATGGCCGGGCGGAACACCCGGCCATCCTTCTCGTATCTTTGCTCCTCAGCTGTCGAACGCTGGGCGCAAACCGCCCTTCGTCCAATTGAGCGGATTGGTGGCCGGACGCGCGTTCGGTCGCGGCGTGGCGCGTTGCGGCGCGGTTTCGGCAGCGCGTTCGCTAGCCGCCCAGGGCATTTCGGCGGGCCGACCGGCAGCTTCGGCAGCAAGCCGCTCCCTGCGATCGTAGAAACGCGCGCGGGCGAGGCGCTTTTTCAGCGTCAGGAACGGATTGTCGGGCGTAGGGCCGGCAAGAGCGGCGCGTTCGTGACGCCCCAGCCCGTCCTGCGCGCCGACGGCAGCCGCCGGCGCGACCACCGGTTGCGGGCGAACAAAGCTCGGCTCGACGGCCTCCTTGGAAGCGACATCGGTAGCCGGGGCCTCATAAGCGCGGTTGCGCTGCGGCTCGACAATCGGGGCGGTACGCTTGCGACGCATTACCATTGCCGCGGCGAGACCGGCGATCACCACCGCCGCACCTGCGAGGCCGATCCAGAGCAGCGCATTATTGTCGGGTCGCAACGACTGCTGCGCGCTCGAACCTTCCGGCCGGGCGGCTGCCGGTGTCGAGACCGTTTGTTGCACGGGAGGGCCGGAGGTCGCGTCCTGCTGCGAAATCGGCGCGGCGTCGGCAGGCGGATTGTCCTCACTTGCCGTCGCTGTCCTCGCCTTTGGTTGCGGAGCGGCAGTCGCCTTGGACGAGGCGGTTCGCTCCGTGACCGGTTTCGCCGGTGCAGTCGCCTGCTCCTCGGTCACCGGCGCTTCGTTGGGAACCTCGGACGCAAGGGCGGCGGGTGTTTCGCTGGCTGGAGCCGTGCTTTCGGTGGCGAGCACCGCAGGCGGGTCGGCTACCGGCGCCGAAGACTGCGACGGACGGTCGGACGCCATATCCGGTGCCGCCAAGCCCGACAGGTCGGGCGGAGCGACGGTTCCGGGCGTCACCGCGTCGGGCGTCGATTGCGGCGTTGCCGCCATGTCCTGCGCCATTGCGGGGGTTGCGACGCTGGCGAGCGCAGCAGCGATAGCCGCGCCGGCCAGATACGAGCTTTTATGTGCCTGTGTCATAGCCGCCACACAAAGCGATCCGCTCGATCCGGTTCCGAAACAGCCTGAAAATCAGGACGAGGCGAGCCATAGCATCGACCAAATCGCGTCGTTTATCCGACGTTCAGCGACCGTTTATCCGGCGTTCAGCAAGCGAAATCGGCCTCGCGCGGGTTTGACAGGTCCCGCCCCTGCGCCTATATCCAACAAACCTGAGCGGTCGAGAAATGGCACGTCTTCGCGCAGCGTGCCGGACGGATGGACCGTCAGGGATCATAAGACGCTGAAAGCTGCAAGTTTTCCGGCAGGAAGACGTGCGGCTTTTTCGCGTTTTGTGGCGTGCCCGCCCGGTGGCGACCGGGACGAAATTCTATTCGACGCAAGCGAGGCGAACAGCACCCATGGCTACCAAGGCAATCGAGGGCGGCACGGCAAAGCGCCGCATCCGCAAGGTTTTCGGCGACATCCACGAAGTCGTGCAGATGCCGAACCTGATCGAGGTTCAGCGCGAATCCTACGAACAGTTTCTGCGGTCGGACCCGTCGATCGACTATGTCTCGGGCCTGGAAAAGACGCTGCGCAGCGTTTTCCCGATCCGCGATTTCGCCGGCACCGCCGAACTCGACTTCGTGACCTACGAACTCGAGCCGCCGAAGTTCGACGTCGAGGAATGCCGCCAGCGCGGGATCACCTACGCCGCGCCGATGCGCGTCACGCTGCGCCTGATCGTCTTCGAGGTCGATCCCGATACCGAGGCCAAGTCGGTTCTCGATATCAAGGAGCAGGACGTTTACATGGGCGACATGCCGCTCATGACCGAGAACGGCACCTTCTTCATCAACGGCACCGAGCGCGTCATCGTCTCGCAGATGCACCGGTCGCCGGGTGTGCTGTTCGACCACGACCGCGGCAAGACGCACGCCAGCGGCAAGTTCCTGTTCGCCGCGCGCGTCATCCCCTATCGCGGTTCGTGGCTCGATTTCGAATTCGACGCGAAGGACATCGTCAACGTTCGTATCGACCGCAAGCGCAAGCTGCCGGTCACGACGCTGCTCTATGCGCTTGGCCTGAACTCGGAAGAGATCCTCAACCACTTCTACAATCGCATCACCTGGGTGCGCGGCGAAGGCGGCTGGCAGATTCCGTTCGCGCCGGAAAATTGGCGTGGCCAGAAGCCGGCGTTCGACATCGTCGATGCGTCGTCGGGCGAGGTCGTGTTCCCCGCCGGGCAAAAGATTTCCCCGCGCGCCGCGAACAAGGCGGGCAAGGACGGCCTCGAAACGCTGCTGATCCCGACCGACGAGATTTTCGGTCGCTATTCGGCCTATGACCTCATCAACGAAAAGACCGGCGAGATCTATATCGAGGCGGGCGACGAGGTTTCGGCAGAGAATCTCGAAAAGCTCGACAAGGCGGGCATCGACCGGATCGAGCTGCTCGATATCGATCATGTCAGCACCGGCCCCTGGATCCGCAACACGCTGAAGGCCGACAAGGCCGAAGACCGCGATCAGGCGCTTTCGGACATCTATCGCGTGATGCGCCCCGGCGAGCCGCCGACGCTCGAAACCGCCGAAGCGCTGTTCGGTGGGCTGTTCTTCGATCCCGAGCGCTATGACCTGTCGGCCGTTGGTCGTGTGAAGCTCAACATGCGCCTCGACCTCGATGCCGAGGACACGGTCACCACGCTGCGCACCGAGGATATCCTCGCTGTCGTCAAGACGCTGGTCGACCTGAAGGACGGCAAGGGCGAAGTCGACGATATCGACAATCTCGGCAACCGCCGCGTGCGTTCGGTCGGCGAACTGCTCGAGAACCAGTACCGTGTCGGCCTGCTGCGCATGGAGCGTGCGGTCAAGGAGCGCATGTCGTCGGTCGATGTCTCGACCGTCATGCCGAACGACCTGATCAACGCGAAGCCCGCGGTCGCCGCGGTGCGCGAGTTCTTCGGCTCGTCGCAGCTTTCGCAGTTCATGGATCAGACCAACCCGCTGTCGGAAGTCACGCACAAGCGCCGCGTTTCGGCGCTTGGGCCGGGCGGTCTGACGCGTGAGCGCGCGGGCTTCGAAGTCCGCGACGTTCATCCGACCCACTATGGCCGTATCTGCCCGATCGAAACGCCCGAAGGCCCGAACATCGGTCTGATCAACAGCCTCGCCTCGTTCAGCCGCGTCAACAAATACGGCTTTATCGAGACGCCGTACCGCAAGGTCGTCGACGGCAAGGTGACGAAGGAAGTCGTCTACCTCTCGGCGATGGAAGAGCAGAAGCACACCATCGCGCAGGCGAACGCGGAACTCGACGAGGAAGGGCATTTCGTCGAGGAAATCGTGTCCTCGCGTGAGGCTGGCGAATTCCTGATGGCGATGCGTGACCAGATCACGCTGATGGACGTCAGCCCCAAGCAGCTCGTATCGGTCGCCGCGTCGCTCATTCCGTTCCTGGAAAACGATGACGCCAACCGCGCGCTGATGGGATCGAACATGCAGCGCCAGGCGGTGCCGCTGGTTCGTGCCGAGGCGCCGTTCGTCGGCACCGGCATGGAAGAGACCGTTGCCCGCGATTCGGGTGCCGCGATCGCTGCCAAGCGCGCCGGCATCGTCGACCAGGTCGATGCGACGCGTATCGTCATCCGCGCCACGGGTGAGGTCGATGCGACCGAGAGCGGCGTCGATATCTACACGCTGCAGAAGTTTCAGCGTTCGAACCAGTCGACCTGCATCAACCAGCGTCCGCTGGTGAAGGTGGGTGACGTCGTGAACGTGGGCGACACCATCGCCGACGGCCCGTCGACCGAGTTCGGCGAGCTGGCGCTGGGCCGCAACGCGCTCGTCGCGTTCATGCCCTGGAACGGCTACAACTACGAGGACTCGATCCTCATCTCCGAACGGATCGTGAAGGACGACGTGTTCACGTCGATCCATATCGACGAGTTCGAGGTGATGGCCCGCGACACCAAGCTCGGACCGGAAGACATCACCCGCGATATCCCGAATGTCGGCGAGGAGGCGCTGCGCAACCTCGACGAGGCGGGCATCGTCTATATCGGTGCCGAGGTCGAGCCGGGCGACATCCTGTGCGGCAAGATCACACCGAAGGGCGAAAGCCCGATGACGCCGGAGGAAAAGCTGCTCCGCGCCATTTTCGGTGAAAAGGCGTCCGACGTGCGCGACACGTCGCTGCGCCTGCCGCCGGGCGTTGCCGGCACCGTTGTCGACGTTCGCGTCTTCAACCGCCACGGCATCGACAAGGACGAGCGCGCGCTGGCGATCGAGCGTGAGGAAATCGAGCGCCTGAAGAAGGACTCGGACGACGAACGCGCGATCCTCAACCGTGCGACCTGGTCGCGTCTCAAGGAAATGCTGCTCGGCCAGACGGCCACGGCGGCGCCGAAGGGCGTGAAGAAGGGTTCGGAGATCACCGAGGAACTGCTCGAAAGCGTCGACAACCATGATTGGTGGAAGTTCGCGGTTGCGGACGACGCCATGCAGTCGAATCTCGAGGCGGTGAAGGCCCAGTATGACGAGGCCGCCAAGAAGATCACCGACAAGTTCCACGATCGTCGTGAGAAGCTGGAACGCGGCGACGAGCTGCCGCCGGGCGTGCTCAAGATGGTCAAGGTCTTCGTCGCGGTGAAGCGCAAGCTGCAGCCGGGCGACAAGATGGCCGGCCGCCACGGCAACAAGGGCGTCATCTCGCGCATCCTGCCGCAGGAAGACATGCCATTCCTCGAGGACGGCACGCCGGTCGACCTCGTGCTCAACCCGCTGGGCGTGCCCAGCCGCATGAACGTCGGGCAGATCTTCGAAACGCATCTCGGCATGGCCGCGCGCGGCCTTGGCCGTCAGGTTGCCGATGCGCTCGAGGAATGGCGTGAGAAGAACCCCGATGCGACGGCCGATGCCATGCCCGACGCGGTCAAGGATCGTCTCAAGACGATCTACGGTGACCGCTACACGGCAGAGATCGACGCCCGCGACGGCGGTCAGATCGTCGAACTGGCGGGCAACCTGCGCTCTGGCGTGCCGATGGCGACGCCGGTGTTCGACGGTGCGCGTGAAAGCGACGTGGCCGACATGCTCGAACTCGCCGGTCTCGACCGATCGGGTCAGGTGACGCTGTATGACGGTCGCACCGGCAACGCCTTCGATCGCAAGGTGACCGTCGGCTACATCTACATGCTGAAGCTGCACCACCTGGTCGACGACAAGATCCACGCGCGTTCGATCGGACCGTACAGCCTCGTCACCCAGCAGCCGCTGGGCGGTAAGGCGCAGTTCGGCGGTCAGCGCTTCGGTGAGATGGAGGTCTGGGCGCTTCAGGCCTACGGCGCCGCCTATACGCTGCAGGAGATGCTGACGGTGAAGTCCGACGACGTGGTCGGCCGCACCAAGGTCTACGAAGCGATCGTCAAGGGCGACGACACGTTCGAGGCGGGCATTCCGGAGAGCTTCAACGTGCTCGTCAAGGAAATGCGCTCGCTGGGCCTCAACGTCGAACTGACCAATGTCGAGGATCAGGACGGCGACGAGCCCCCGGCCATCGCCGCGGAGTAAACAGCCTCCCGACCGTCGCCAGAATATCCCTCCCCTAGCCCCTCCCGAAACGGGAGGGGAATTGGAGCCAAGAAATGAACGAACTGACCAATTTCGCGAACCCGGTCCAGAAGCCGGAGACCTTCGACCAGATCCAGATCGGCATCGCGTCGCCCGAGCGCATCCGTTCCTGGTCGTTCGGCGAGATCAAGAAGCCCGAGACGATCAACTATCGCACGTTCAAGCCCGAGCGTGACGGTCTGTTCTGCGCGCGTATCTTCGGTCCGATCAAGGATTACGAATGCCTGTGCGGCAAGTACAAGCGCATGAAGTACAAGGGCATCGTCTGCGAAAAGTGCGGTGTCGAGGTTACCGTGTCGAAGGTCCGCCGTGAGCGGATGGGCCATATCGAACTTGCAGCCCCCGTCGCGCACATCTGGTTCCTGAAGTCGCTGCCGTCGCGCATCGGCCTGCTGCTCGACATGCAGCTCAAGCAGCTCGAGCGCGTGCTCTATTTCGAGAGCTACATCGTCACAGAGCCCGGCCTGACCCCGCTCGAAAAGTTCCAGCTGCTCACCGAGGACGAACTGCTCGAGGCGCAGGACGAATATGGCGAGGACGCCTTCTCCGCCGGCATCGGCGCCGAGGCGGTCAAGAACATGCTCATGGACCTCGACCTCGAGGGCGAGCGTGACGACCTTCTGAAGGAACTGGCCGAGACCAAGTCCGAGCTGAAGCCCAAGAAGATCATCAAGCGGCTGAAGGTCGTCGAAAGCTTCATCGAATCGGGCAACCGCCCCGAATGGATGATTCTCGACGTCGTTCCGGTCATTCCGCCCGAACTGCGCCCGCTCGTGCCGCTCGACGGCGGTCGTTTCGCGACGTCGGATCTCAACGACCTGTATCGCCGCGTCATCAACCGCAACAACCGCCTGAAGCGGCTGATGGAGCTGCGCGCGCCCGACATCATCGTGCGCAACGAAAAGCGCATGCTTCAGGAATCGGTCGACGCGCTGTTCGACAACGGCCGCCGCGGCCGCACGATCACGGGCGCCAACAAGCGTCCGCTGAAGTCGCTGTCCGACATGCTGAAGGGCAAGCAGGGCCGCTTCCGTCAGAACCTGCTCGGTAAGCGCGTCGACTATTCGGGCCGTTCGGTCATCGTGACGGGTCCGGAGCTCAAGCTGCACCAGTGCGGCCTGCCGAAGAAGATGGCGCTCGAACTGTTCAAGCCGTTCATCTACGCCCGTCTCGACGCCAAGGGTCTGTCGATGACCCTCAAGCAGGCGAAAAAGTGGGTCGAGAAGGAGCGCAAGGAAGTCTGGGACATCCTCGACGAAGTCATTCGCGAGCACCCCGTTCTTCTCAACCGCGCGCCGACGCTCCACCGTCTGGGCATCCAGGCATTCGAGCCGGTGCTGATCGAGGGCAAGGCGATCCAGCTGCACCCGCTCGTCTGCTCGGCGTTCAACGCCGACTTCGATGGTGACCAGATGGCCGTTCACGTTCCGCTGAGCCTCGAGGCGCAGCTGGAAGCGCGCGTGTTGATGATGAGCACCAACAACATCCTGTCGCCCGCCAACGGCAAGCCGATCATCGTGCCGTCGCAGGACATGGTGCTGGGTCTGTATTACATCACCATGGAGAAGGAAGGTGAGCCCGGCGAGGGCATGGTCCTTTCCGACATCCAGGAAGTCCATCAGGCGCTCGATTCCGGCGCGGTGACGCTGCACTCGAAGATCACGGCACGCGTGCCGCAGACCGACGAGGACGGCAACACGTACATGAAGCGTTACGAGACCACGCCGGGCCGTATGCTTCTCGGCGAAAAGCTGCCCAAGACGCACAAGGTCCCCTACGAGATCATCAACCGCCTCCTCACCAAGAAGGATGTCGGCGACGTGATCGACGAGGTCTATCGCCACACCGGCCAGAAAGAGACCGTGCTGTTCGCCGACGGCATCATGTCGCTCGGCTTCCGCCACGCGTTCCAGGCAGGCATCTCGTTCGGCATGGATGACATGATCATCCCCGGCGCGAAGGAGAAGCTGGTCGACGAAACGCGTGAGCAGGTGAAGGATTACGAGCAGCAGTATCAGGACGGTCTGATCACGCAGCAGGAAAAGTACAACAAGGTGATCGACGCCTGGAGCCGCTGCGGCGATCAGGTCGCGAACGCCATGATGGACGAGATCAAGGCGGTCAAGAAGTACGAGGACGGCCCGATGAAGGGCCGCGAGAAGCCGATCAACTCGATCTACATGATGGCGCACTCGGGTGCGCGTGGTTCGCAGGCGCAGATCAAGCAGCTTGCGGGTATGCGCGGCCTGATGGCCAAGCCGTCGGGCGAGATCATCGAGACGCCGATCATCTCGAACTTCAAGGAAGGCCTGACCGTCCTTGAATACTTCAACTCGACCCACGGCGCACGTAAGGGTCTTGCCGACACCGCGCTCAAGACGGCGAACTCGGGTTACCTGACCCGTCGTCTCGTCGACGTCAGCCAGGACTGCGTGATCGTCGAGAAGGATTGCGGCACCGACCGTTCGCTGGAGATGAAGGCGATCGTTCAGGGCGGCAGCACCATCGCGTCGCTTGCCGAGCGTATCCTCGGCCGCACCACCGCGGAGGACATCGTCGATTCGAAATCGGGCGAAGTCGTCATTGCCGAAGGCACGCTGCTCGACGAGCCGATGGTCGCCAAGATCGACGAGATCGGCGTCCAGTCGGTCAAGATCCGCTCGCCGCTGGTGTGCGAATCGAAGATCGGCGTATGCGGCAAGTGCTATGGTCGTGATCTCGCCCGCGGTACACCGGTCAATATCGGCGAAGCGGTCGGCGTCATCGCAGCGCAGTCGATCGGTGAGCCGGGCACGCAGCTGACGATGCGGACCTTCCACATCGGCGGTGCGGCGCAGCTCAACGAGCAGTCGAACCTCGAAGCGCCGGTCGACGGCAAGATCGAGTATCGCGAGATGCGGATCATCGAGGACAAGCGTGGCCGCAAGGTGGTGCTCAGCCGCTCGGGCGAGCTGGCGATCCTCGACGACGAGGGTCGCGAGCGTGCGGTCCACCGCATCCCCTATGGCGCCTATGTGATGTTCGACGATGGCCACATCGTCACGCAGGGCGACCGGATGGCCGAATGGGATCCGTTCACCGCGCCGGTGATCACCGAAACCGGCGGTACGGTGAAGTATCAGGACCTCATCGAGAACAAGACGCTGACCGAGCAGGTCGACGAAGCGACGGGGATCACCCAGCGCGTCGTCACCGAATACCGCGCCCCGTCGCGGTCCAAGGAAGACCTGCGGCCGCGCATCACGCTGCTGGATGGCGATTCGGGCGAAACCGCCCGCTACATGCTGCAGCCGGGCGCGGTGATCTCCGTCGATGACGGTGCCGAGGTGAAGGCCGGCGACGTTGTCGCGCGTGTCGCTCGCGAATCCGCGAAGACCCGCGACATCACCGGCGGTCTGCCGCGCGTCGCCGAACTGTTCGAAGCGCGCAAGCCGAAGGAAAATGCGATCATCGCAAAGGTCTCCGGCCGTGTCGTGTTCGGCAAGGACTACAAGGCCAAGCGCAAGATCGGCATTCAGCCCGAGGACGGCGATCTGGTCGAATATCTGGTGCCGAAGTCGAAGGTGATCGACGTCCAGGAAGGCGACTATATCAAGCGTGGCGACAACCTGATCGGCGGTTCGCCCGATCCGCACGACATTCTGGAAGTCCTCGGCATCGAGGCGCTGGCCGAATATCTGGTCAGCGAAATCCAGGAAGTCTACCGGTTGCAGGGCGTTAAGATCAACGACAAGCACATCGAGGTGATCGTTCGCCAGATGCTGCAGAAGGTCGAGATCACCGATGGCGGCGACACCACGCTGCTCGCCGGTGAACAGGTCGATCGCGAGGAAATGGACGCGATCAACGCCAAGCTCGAAAAGAAGCAGCAGCCGGCACAGGGCAAGCCCGTCCTGCTCGGCATCACCAAGGCCAGCCTCCAGACGCGCAGCTTCATTTCGGCGGCGTCGTTCCAGGAGACCACCCGCGTGCTCACCCAGGCTTCGGTCGAGGGCAAGCAGGACACGCTCGTTGGCCTGAAGGAGAATGTGATCGTTGGTCGCCTGATCCCGGCGGGTACGGGTGCGGGCATGAACCGCATGCGCATCGCCGCCTCGTCGCGTGACGCCGCGCTCCGCGCCCAGCAGCGCAAGCTGCAGGAAGCGCTGATCGCCGCCGAAAGCGCCCAGGAAGAGCATGAGGCCGAACTGGCGCAGGATCCGGTGGACGCGATGGTGACGTCGGATGCGCTGGAAAAGGTGGAGACGTCGGGTGACGGTTCCGACGAAGCCGCCGGCGACTATCTGAACAAGGAGGACTGATCGCCCTCCGGCGTCAGACCTGCCGATAAAAGAAACCGCCGCCCGGCCATCCGGGCGGCGGTTTTTCTTTGCGGGTCGATAGCGTCAACTTCTCGATACTCAATCGGGCGGCAGGTTGGTCAGCCCCCTTTCCACGGCACGCTCCTCTCCCTCGTCGAGCTTGCGCAACGCGTCGGCCTGCTCTTCGCTTGCCGGCTGCCCGGTATCGCGGTCATCGTCCTTGCGGGCTTTGGAATCTCGCTCGGTCATTGCATTCTCCTTCGCGATTCCAACGTTCGACCAACAACATGGATGCTCGTCGGAACCCCGGCCGGGCATTCGCGCGTTCGTCGGACATCTTCGTGAACAAGGAACAGTCATGCGCGCATCGACGGCAGGAATAATCGGCGGCATCGTCGGCGGGGTCGGATTGACGGCCGCCCTGATCGCACGACAAAGGTCACACGGACAGGACGGCATCGTCGCGAAGAACGCTCGCGAACTGCTCGACCGCAGCGTCGATCGCGAAGCCATCGCCGACGATCGCAGCAACCATGCTATCGATCAGGCGAACAAGCTGCTCGCATCGGCGACCTTCAGCGCAGGCTATTCTGCCGTGCGGTATTTCTCGCCGCGCCTTCCGGCGACCGGCGTAGGCGCGGCCTATGGTATCGGCCTGTACGCAACGAATATCGCGCTCCCCTCCCCAATCATCACGATTGGCGAAACGGAGGAAACGGTTCCGCTGCGCGTATCGCTCGAACGCGCCGGCCTGCACGCATTGTTCGGCCTCGCCACCGCACTGATTGCCAGCGCGCTGAGCAGCAGGGACGATTAACCGGCCAGCGTAAAGCGCGCGCTGGCCGCAGCGTTCGAATCTCCGCCGACATAGATGTCATAGTCGCCGGGTTCGGTGCCCCAGCTCATGTCGCGCCGTGTGAACGCCAGGTCTTCGGGCCGTATCTCGAACGTCACATCGCGACTATCGCCCGGCTGCAATTCGACGCGCTCAAAGCCCTTCAAGCGGCGCACCGGGCGGCTTACACTCGCCAGCCGGTCGTGAACGTAAAGCTGCGCGACGGTCGCACCGGCCCGCTTGCCCGTATTGGTGACGCGCGTCGTGACGGTGATCGCGCCGCCGGGCTGCAACGTGTCGCCCGAAAGCCGCGGATCGCCGAATGAAAAGCTCGTATAGCTCAGCCCGTGGCCGAACGGATAAAGCGGCGCGTTGACCAGATCGACGTAGCGGCTGGTATAGACCTTGTCGATCGAGCCCGGCCGTCCCGTCGGCAGATGATCATAGGTGATCGGAACCTGACCCAGTGCGCGCGGGAAGGTAACCGGCAGCTTGCCCGAAAAATCGGCGTCGCCGAACAACAGGTCGGCCAGCGCATTGCCGCCCTGCTCGCCCGGCACCCAGATGTCGACGATCGCGCCGACATGTGCGTCGAGCCAGGATAGATCGAGCGCGCGACCGCTGGTGAAGACCACGACGACGGGCTTGCCGGTTTCGACAATCGCCTTGGCGAGGTCGAGCTGACGACCCGGCAGGCCAATGAAGGCGCGGCTGTCGCCCTCCCCGATCATGTCGTCGGTCTCGCCCAGCACGAGCACCGCCACATCCGCGCGCTGCGCCGCCGCGACGGCAGCGGGAATGTCCGCCCCCTCGTCCCCGCGCACCGGAACGCCGAGCGCATGTTCGATCGTCACCCTACGGCCCGCATTGGCCTTCAGCCCGGCGAGCACGGAGACGACATTCTTCTTGTCGCCGAGCGCAGGCATCGTGCCGAGCATATTGGCGGTATCGTCCGCGAGCGGCCCGATGACCGCGACCCGCCCCTGTCGGGCGAGCGGCAACACGCCGTCATTCTTCAGCAACACCATCGACTGCCGCGCAACCTCGCGTGCAAGCTTGCGATGCGCTGCCTTCCAGGGCTGAGCGCTCGACAGCCGCCGGTTGCCATAGCGGAAGGCGTCGTCGAGCAGGCCAAGCTTCGCCTTGGCCGTCAGCACGCGGCGTACCGCTGCATCGACCTCCGCCTCGGGCACCCGGCCGCTTCGTACCAGACCGGGCAGTTCCTTGGCATAGGTTCCGCTGTGCAGATCGACATCGACACCGGCATGAAGCGCCTGGCGCGCGGCATCGGCGGGGTCGGACGCAACGCCATGCGTCACGAGTTCGAGGATCGCGTCATAGTCGGACGTGATGACGCCGTCCCAGCCCCATTCCTCGCGCAGCACACCCGTCAGCAGTTCGCGGCTGGAGGTGATGGGGACGCCGTCAAGCGTATTGAACGCCGCCATCACCGACCCGATGCCCGCATCGCACAGCGCCTTGAACGGCGGCAGGTAGACGTCGCGGAACTCGCGTTCGGGGATGTTGACGCTGTTATAGTCGCGGCCCGCCTGTACGCCGCCATAGCCCGCGAAATGCTTGGCCGTCGCTAGCATGGTGTTGGGCGCGGACAGATCGTCGCCCTGAAATCCACGCATCTGCGCAACCGCCATGGCACTGCCGAGATAGGGGTCCTCGCCCGCCCCCTCGGTCATCCGTCCCCAGCGCGGATCGCGCGCGATGTCGACCATCGGGCTGAACGTCCAGGTGACGCCGTGCGCGGTCGCCTCCACCGTTGCCGCGCGCAGCGTCTGCTCGACGAGATCGGGGTTCCAGGTCGCTGCAAGCGCGAGCGGCACCGGAAACTCGGTGGTGAAGCCGTGCGCGACATCGCCGCAATACCAGATCGGAACCTTGTTCGGCGACTGCATGGCAAGCTGCTGCGTCTTGCGCGTGAAGCTTTCCAGATTGACGCCGGGGAGCGCCCCCTTGGTGATGACGCCGTTCGTGCCGCCCAGACCTTTGCGCACCAGCGCTTCGAAATCGGGGTGGTCGTCGCCGATCACGCAAAGCTGGAGCGCCTTTTCCTCCAGCGACATGCGGCCGATGATCGCGTCGATCTTCGCCTTTCGCCGCGCATCCTCCGCCTGCGCCCGCGCAATCGGCGGCATCACGGTAAAACTGGCGAGCAGCGCAAGCGACTGCGCAAAACGGCGGCGGGTCAGGGCCACGGCATCCTCCCATTGGAACCGGTTACATTATCTGCCCGATGCTTATACGGAAATTGTCCGCGTGCCCAGCCTGTTCGCTTCCTCGCTATCGTGCGTCACCATCAGGATCGGCAGGCCGAGCTCGTCGCGCATGCGCTCGATCAACACCATGATCTCTTCTCGCCGTGGCCGGTCGAGCGACGAAAGCGGCTCGTCGAGGAGTAGAAATGCCGGATCGCTGAGCAGCGCACGGCCGATCGCGACACGGCGCGCCTCGCCTCCCGACAGGGTGCGCGGCCAGCGTTCCATCAGATGGCCGATCCCGAGAATGTCGATGATCCGGTCGAACTCGCTCGTGTCGGCATTGTCGCGCCTGCCATAAAGCAGGTTGGCGGCGACCGTTTTATGCGGGAACAGGCGCGGATCCTGAAAGACATAGCCGACGCGGCGCTTCTCCACCGCGACATCGATCCCGGATGCGGAATCGAACAGGATATGACCGTCCACGACGATCCGTCCCCGGTCCGGCCGCAGCAGACCGGCGATCATGTTGAGCGTGGAGGTCTTCCCCGCGCCTGACGGACCGAACAACACGGTCAGCCCGCCCTCCGCCGAAAACCGACACGCTATGTCGGCATTGCCGATGCGCCGCTCGACATCGACGTCAAAGGACATGGAAGCCCCTTCCCGCACGGCGCGCCAGCAGCTCCGACACGACCAACGCCCCAAGCGAAAGCGCGACCGATACCAGCGCCAATTGCACAACGGCATGTTCGCTTCCCGGCACCTGGAGCTTCGAATAGATGGCGAGCGGCAAGGTCTGCGTTTCGCCGGGCACGTTGGAAACGAATGTGATCGTCGCGCCGAACTCGCCCAGCCCGCGCGCAAAGCCGAGCACGGCCCCGGCAAGGATACCCGGCACGCTCAACGGCAGCGTGATCGTGCGAAACACCCTGCCCGGCCCGGCGCCGAGCGTTCGGGCCGCCTGTTCGAGCCGGCGATCGACCGATTCGATCGACAGCCGCATCGCACGGACCATCAGCGGCAACGCCATGACTCCCGCCGCGATCGCAGCGCCGGTCCAGCGGAACAGCACTGTCCCGCCCGTCACCGCCTCGATCACATGCCCGACCGGCCCATCAGGCGCGAAGGCCAGCAACAGCAGCCAGCCGGTAACCACCGGCGGCAGGACAAGCGGCAGGTGCACGATGCCGTCGACCAGCACCTTGCCCGGAAACCGCCCACGCGCGAGCAGATAGGCCAGCGCGAAGGCAATCGGGATCGTCACGCCAATCGCAACGCCCGCAATCTTCAGCGACAGGGCGACCACGCCCCATTGCTCGGCCGACAGCATCAGCGCGTCGTGAAGCCGAAGCGGCGAAAGATGGCTGCAGCCTCTTTCGACAGCAGGAAGCGGCGGAAACCCTCCGCATCCGGATTGGTCGATGCCTTCAGACGCGCCACCGGATAGCGGATCGGCGCGTGACTGCTCGGCGGAAATATACCCGCCACGCGCACCTGTTCCGAGGCGGCCGCGTCGGTCGCATAGACGATACCGAAAGGCGTCGCGCCGCGTTCGACGAGCGCAAGCGCCGCGCGGACATTGTCGGCCTGCGCGACCTTGGGCCGGACCCGATCCCAGATGCCCAGATTGATGAGCGCCGCCTTGCCATATTTGCCTGCGGGCACCGAATTATAGCTCGCCATCGCCAGCCGGTTGCGGCCCAGAATGCCGGCAAGATCGACGCCCTTGCGCAGCGCTATCGACCCGTGCGTGCCAGCGCGCGCGATCAGCACGAGCTGGTTGCCGAGAAAGGTCGCGCGCGTCCCCGGCGCAAGACGCCCTCGCTTCTGGAGATAGTCCATCCAGCCCTCGTCGGCCGAAACGAACAGATCGGCAGGCGCACCCGCCGCCGCCTGCCGCGCGAGCGAGGAGCTGCCGGCAAAGGACAGCACCGGCCGCGGATGGCCATGCCGCGCCCATGCATCCGCAGCCGCGTTCATCGATTCCTGCAAGCTGGCAGCGGCGAGCACCAATGGCCCGCGCGCATGTGCTTGCGCCGGAGCGACGATGAGAAACAGGCTTGCGAGCAGCGCGCCGATCCATTGCAGCATGAACAATCTCCGAGAAGTGCGCAGCACTATATACGGCTATATATAGTGCCAGTCGAAAAGAAACCGCTGCCCGGCTGGCGGGCAACGGTCGAAGCTGGTCGGTTATTTCTTGCCCGTCATCTGCCCCACGGCGTTGCGGCCGAAACTGGCGATCATTTCGCCGATTTCGCGCGCCTGGCTGACCGACCGGCTGCCTTGTTCGCGCAGATAATCGGACTGGATACGCATCACCTCCGATACATCGCCGGCCTGTGCGGCGTCGCGCATCGCCTTGAACGCCGCATGCGTGTTCGCCTCTGCCTGGTCGAGCATCTTCATGCCCAGTTGCGAACCCGATTCCATCATCGACGATCCTGCCGCCTGCATCCGCTCCGACGCCTCGGTCGCCGGGTCGTTCTTCTTCTGTGCCATCTTGCTATCCTCCTGTCGGCGCACGGCAAATGGACGCGCGAATGGGCGCTAGGTTCCGTGTCGCTTGCACTCGCCGTCGGCGCAGCATAGCGAACCGCTATGACGAACCGCCCGCATCCGATGCTGCGCAGCATCGCCACGCTTATCTGCTGCCTTGCCCTCGCCGCGTGCGGCGGAGGCGGAGACGCATGGCACGGCACCGATGTCAGCGGCAGCACGCCCGACCTTTCCTTCCGCATGACGCGCGCCAGCGACGAGAAGCCGGTGACGGCCGCCGATTATCGCGGCAAGATCGTCCTGCTGTATTTCGGCTACACCTACTGCCCCGACGTCTGCCCGCTGACGCTCTCCCATCTCGGCCAGATGATGAAATCGATCGACGGCGCGAAGGACAATATCCGTGTGCTGTTCGTCACCGTCGATCCGCAACGCGACACGCTCGATACGCTCAAGCAATACACCTCCAGTTTCGGCCCCGAATTCGTCGGCCTGCGCGGAACCGACAATCAGCTGGCAAGCCTCGCAAAGCGGTACCGCGTCGCCTATTCGGCCGATCCCGACAACGATCCGGCCAAATATGTCGTGACGCACAGTTCGGCGGTGTATGTCTTCGACCGTCAGGGCAATGCGCGATTGCTTTTTACCGACCTTTCAACCGCGGATGCCGATCTGAAAGGCCCGACGGCCGATCTGCGGCGGCTGCTCTCGCAACCACGCTAGCGCCCCGTCCAGCCTCCGCTAGCAGTGCCGCCGTGGCCCGGCGCATTTGCACCTTCGCGCTCCTCGACGATACGCATGGCATTGAGCACCAGAATGACCGAAAGGACGCTCATCATCGCCGGCGGTATCCATACGATCAGGCCGCCGATCCGCTGGTCGGACAGCGCGTCGATCGACGGATAGATACGCCCGCACCAGGCATAGAATCCGTACAGATCGCTATCCGCAAAGGCGATGAGCGCGCCGATAGCGATCTGCGGAAACATCACGCCGACACCCAGAACAGCACGCACCGCGAAGCTGTTGTGCGCCAGTGCTTTGGGCCGTGGATCGAGCACCACCGACCAGAACAATATACCGTCGACGACCATCGACCAGTTCATGACCGAATAGAGCGCGGGGTCGATCATCGCGACGAAGTGCACCGGCGGATATAGCCACAATGCAATCAATCCCACGAACAACCCTGCCGCGATCTCGGGCTGCTGGGCGAAACGCATGAATGCGCCGAACCAACGACCGTCGACCAGCGCGCGCAGCCGCGACGGCAAGCCGCGGTAGAGCGTCGGCCAGGGCCAGGCGACCGCGATCAGGAACGGTCCGAGATGATGCATCACGACGTGCTGGATGCGGTTCATGAAAAACATGTGCTGGGCGACATATTCGAAGCGCGTCTGCAGCACCGCCCAGATCAGCAGCATCCCCATGGCAAAAAAGCCGATGCGCCAGCCCGGCTGAGGCGTGATCCGCAGACCGCGCACATATACCCAGCCGGTCAGTGCGAATCCCAGATACCAGAGCACCGAAAAGTCCCACGGTGCCCAGACGGGCAGATCGGCGGCGAAGAAACGGCTTGCGACCCACAGCAACAGGCCAAGCGCGGCAATGGCGCCGGCCACCGCCGCATTGCTGCCGCGCGGCACAGGCGCCTGCGCGTTCGCCTTGGTGGCGTCAGCGTTGGAGATGGAAACCATTCGCGAACAAGCGAGCCTCGCCCTGCCGCGACAAGAAACGCGGCCTTCAGGCTGCTCTATGCGTCGTGCGGCTTGCCTGGGTCAAGGCGGTGTCGCGCAGCGTCTCCCAATCGTCGAAGCCCCAATCGGCGGGATCTTCGGCGCACAGGATACGCTCGAACACCGCATCGACACGGCGCGTCTGAACGATGGTCCTACGTCGGTCGCTGACGCGGAAGAAACTGCTGACGACCGGACAGGTAAAGTCGTCGTCACGTTCCTCAACCACGATCGCGAGCAGGCCCGAGTTCAAACGTACCAGCGTACCGACCGGATAGATTCCGATGCTCTGGATGAACACCGACAGGATATCCTCGTCGAACTGACCCTCGCAAAGCCGCATCTGCGCCAGCGCTTCGGGCGGCTTCCAAGCGTTCTTGTAGGGCCTGTCGGATGTGGTCGCATCGTACACGTCGCAGATGGCGGCCATTCTGGAATAGATGCTGATGTCGTTGCCCTTCAGGCCGAAGGGATATCCGCTGCCATCCACCCGCTCGTGATGATGACGGCTTACATCGAGCGCGATATCGGGCACGCCGTTGCTACGCTGCAGCACCCGATACCCGCGCTCTGTGTGGCGCTTGACCACTTCGAACTCCGAATCGGTAAGCGGCCCCGCCTTTCTGAGGATCGTGTCGGGGACCGTCGTCTTTCCGACATCGTGGAGCATACCGGCCATGCCGATGTCTCGGATCAGCTTTTCATCGAGCTTGAGGTGGCGCGCCAGATTGATCATCAGCGCGCACACCGCCACCGAGTGCATATAGGTATATTCGTCTTTGGACTTCAGACGCGCGAGATTGATGAGTGCAGAAGGGTTTCGGACCACCGAATGCGCAATGTCATCGACCAGCGCACCCACCCTTTCGGCATCCACCGCCCTGCCGAGCCGCACCTCGGCGAACATGCGCTTCACCTCGCGCTTGGATCTCAGCACGAGCTGCGACGCGTGCTCATAATCCTGTTCCTGACCCGAAGGACGCTGCACAGCAGATGCGGGCTCCGCGGTTCGCGCTTTTGCAGGCATCGGAGGTGACGCAGGCTTTGCAGGAGCTTGCGACGAGTGCCCGCGCGGTGCCGAGCCCGTCTCCGGGCCGACATCAGCCCCCTTTTCAACGTCGATGACGACTGCCGTGACGCTGCTGTCCCTGATCTTGGCAAGATCGCGGTCGGCGGTAAGCAGGAAACCGGTGCGCCAGAAGGGATGGTCGAACCAGGACCCATCGAACGAGTCGATGTACATCCCGAGCGTTACCTGATCCGTTCGAATGTGTTTCAGCATCCCCTGCAAACCCGATCGAAGCCCGTGCGGAACCGGGCGCATTACGGCGATTCGCTATTCGTACTCGGGATACCGTTAAATAAGCGTAGCTTTGTCGACGCTCGCTAGCTGTCGTCGCCCATGCGCAGCGCGGCGATGAAAGCCTCCTGCGGGATGCTGACATTGCCATATTCGCGCATCCGCTTCTTGCCTTCCTTCTGCTTTTCCAGAAGCTTGCGCTTGCGCGTGATGTCGCCGCCATAGCATTTCGCGGTAACGTCCTTTCTGAGCGCCGCGATCGTCTCGCGCGCGATCACCTTGCCGCCGATCGCCGCCTGGATCGGCACCTTGAACATGTGGCGCGGGATCAGATCCTTCAGCCGCTCGCACATGTGCCGCCCGCGCGCTTCGGCCTGGCTGCGGTGGACGATCATCGACAGGGCGTCGACCGGCTCGTTGTTGACGAGGATGTTCATCTTGACGAGGTCGCCCTCGCGATACCCGATCTGCTCGTAATCGAAGCTTGCATAGCCGCGCGTGATCGATTTCAGCCGGTCGTAGAAGTCGAACACGACCTCGTTGAGCGGCAGTTCATAGGTCACCTGCGCGCGCCCTGCGACATAGGTCAGGTTCTGCTGGATGCCGCGCCGGTCCTGGCAAAGCTTGAGGATCGGGCCGAGATATTCGTCGGGAACGTAGATCACCGCCTTGATCCACGGCTCGGCGATCGTCTCGACCTTGTTGGGCTCGGGCATGTCGGCGGGGTTGTGGAGCTCGACATGCCCGGCGCCGTGGGTCAGCTCGATATGATAGACCACGCTCGGCGCGGTCGTGATCAGATCGAGGTCGTATTCGCGGGTCAGCCGTTCCTGGATGATCTCGAGGTGGAGCAGCCCGAGGAAGCCGCAGCGGAAGCCGAAACCCAGCGCCGCGCTGGTTTCCATTTCAAAAGTGAACGAGGCGTCGTTCAGCCGCAGCTTGCCGATCGAATCGCGCAGCTTTTCGAAATCGTTGGCGTCGACCGGGAACAGGCCGCAGAACACCACCGACTGCACTTCCTTGAACCCCGGCAGCGCCTTGTCGGCGGGCTTCCGGGCGTCGGTGATCGTGTCGCCGACCGCGGTCTGCGCGACTTCCTTAATCTGCGCGGTGATGAAGCCGATCTCGCCTGCGCCGAGCTCTTCGAGCTGGGTCAGCTTGGGTCGGAAACAGCCAACGCGGTCGACGAGATGCGTCGTACCAGCCTGCATGAACTTGATCTGCTGGCCCTTTTTCAGCGTCCCTTCCATCACGCGGACGAGAATGACGACCCCCAGATACGGGTCGTACCAGCTATCGACGAGCATTGCCTTCAGCGGCGCGTCGCGGTCGCCGGTCGGCGGCGGGATGCGGTCGACAATGGCGTCGAGCACTTCCTCGATACCGATTCCCGACTTGGCCGAGGTCAGAACCGCGTTCGACGCATCGAGGCCGATAATGTCCTCAATCTCTGCCTTCACCTTGTCGGTGTCCGCGGCCGGCAGGTCGATCTTGTTGATGACGGGCACGATCTCGTGGTCGTGCTCGATCGACTGATAGACGTTCGCCAGCGTCTGCGCCTCGACACCCTGCGCGGCATCGACGACAAGCAGCGCGCCTTCGCACGCCGCGAGGCTGCGCGAGACTTCATAGGCGAAGTCGACATGGCCCGGCGTGTCCATCAGGTTGAGCGTACAGCCCTTCCATTCGAGCCGCACGGTCTGCGCCTTGATGGTGATGCCGCGTTCGCGCTCGATATCCATATTGTCGAGCACCTGCTGCTGCATCTCACGCTCGGTCAGGCCACCGGTGCGCTGGATCAGACGGTCGGCGAGCGTCGACTTGCCGTGGTCGATATGCGCGATGATCGAGAAATTGCGGATTTTTGAGAGTTCGGTCACGTCAGACTGGCCATTTTGGGAATCCCGACCGCTTAGCAACGCGTGCGCAAAATTCCAGACAAGATTGCGCAGGTCGTCGGCTTCGTCGCCTGCCCCGGCGTCGCGGATGGGTGGTGTCGGCTATGTACCCCACCGGACCCAGCCGGCAACCATTTGTTATCGTTAACCACCATTTTACCGCTGTTCGGCAGATGGCAGCCATGGATTTGCCCGCCAAAGATCGATCCGACAATCGCATATTCTGGTCGCAGACCTTGCTTGTGCTGGGCGTGCTGGCGCTGGTTTCGTTGATGCCGCCACCGCGCGGCCCGATGCTGATCATATCGCTGCGCGGCCAGAGCGCGGATCAGATGGCGGGCTGGGCCGTCCATCAACGCGCGCTTCCCATCGACACCGGGCCGATCCCGGGCTCTCTCGTCGTCGATGGCGAGCGAAACAAACTTCTCGGCATCGCCGCCGAACAGGGTGCGATCATCATAACAGCTGCGGCCGCAGGCTGTGGGAGGCCCACTGCATGGTAGAAGACCATCCTTTGCTGCCACTGCGGAAATCGGGCCTGAAAGCGATCACCGCCTTTATCTGGGCCAATGTCGCTGCGATCGGTCCGGTAGGCTGGTACCTCGGGCATGGCGACGTACTGATCGGCGTGCTGATCGGCGCGATCGTCGCATTGCTGCCGACCTACTGCTACCTCAAGCAGCGGATCGACGCAGGCGTCCGGGCGATGCTCGGGCTTTCCGTCATCGCCTATCCGATCCTGTTCGTCTGGCTGTTCCACGGCGATCCCTGGCAGATCGACATGCACATGTATTTCTTCGTGTGCTTCTCGCTGCTGGTGCTGTT
Source organism: Stakelama marina (assembly GCF_018122655.1). Classification (GTDB taxonomy): domain Bacteria; phylum Pseudomonadota; class Alphaproteobacteria; order Sphingomonadales; family Sphingomonadaceae; genus Sphingomonas; species Sphingomonas marina. Next base: position 209,621 of record NZ_JAGRQC010000001.1, on the reverse strand, counting down.
GTGCGACATTCGCTCGCTGATGGTCGCTGCGACGGTCACGCTTCTCCATCATCTGATCTTCTTCCTCGTCATGCCGGAATGGGTATTTCCCGGCTCCGGAAGCATCGCGCGCGTGTTGCTGCACGGATTTCTGGTCGCGTGCGAGGTCGCTATCCTCGCATCTTCGGTCCGCCTGATTACCCAACTCTACTTCACCAATGAACGCGCGCGAAAGGAGGCCGACGCCGCGCGTGAGGCCGCAGAGCGCGCCCTTGCACGCAGTCGCGATGCCGAACAGCGCGCCGAACGCGAGCGCACCGAACGCGAAGCCGCAGAGGCAACGTTGCAGGCCGCGACCAACGACCGTCGCCGCGAAATCGCCGCCGCGATCGACGCTGGTGTCGGCGCACTCACCAAGGATCTGCGCCGCATGGCGGAAGAACTGGCGACCCACGGAACGACGCTGACCGGCATTTCGGAGTCGGTGGTCTCTCAGGCGCTCGATGTCCGGCGTTCCTCCGAACGGTCGGTATCAGCCATTGCCAGCGTGGCGGTGAATGCCGACCAGCTAAGCGATTCGATCCGCCTGGTCGGCGACAATGCACGCGACGCGCAGGATGTCGCCACCCACACCGCCGATGCGATCCGCAAGCTCGCGCCGAGCGTCAGCGCACTCTCCGACGAAGTGGCGAGCGCGCGCGACATCCTCGCGCTCGTCAGCGAGATCGCCGGTCAGAGCAACCTGCTGGCGCTGAATGCGACGATCGAAGCCGCACGCAGCGGCGAGGCCGGTCACGGCTTCGCCGTCGTCGCCGGCGAAATGAAGCAGATGGCGCAAGCGACGAGCCGGGCCGCGGAGCAGATTTCAGGAAAGCTCGCCGCAATTACCGGCGCAGCCGAAGCGTTTCGAAACGAAATAGCGACCACCACTGCGCAGGTCGGCAGGATCACCGAAAGCAGCACCGCGATTGCCAGCGCGGTGGAGCAGCAGCGCATCGCGACCGACGCCATTGCCGAAGGGGCCGACGATGTCCGGTCGAACGTCACCGGAACCGATCAGCGCAGCCTTGCGCTCAACGACGTCGCCACCGAAAACAGCACGATCGCCACGCGCACGACCGAACTGGCGAGGCAGCTCGACCGGCAGGCGCGCGACCTGAACGAAAGCATGGACGCGCTCCTCCAGAGCCTTCGCGCCGCCTGACCGCCGCTAGCCACTTCTGTCCGGTCGATTTCGCCGCTAGCCTCGCTTTCGGAGCGAGAGGAGCAAGCAATGCGGCAGATCGCCATTATCGGATCGGGGCCGGCCGGCTATTACACCGCCGAAGCGGCGCAGAAGCAGTTCGGCGAGGATGTGCATGTCGATGTGATCGACCGCCTTCCCGTGCCTTTCGGCCTGATTCGATCGGGCGTCGCGCCCGACCATCAGTCGATCAAGGGGGTGTCGCGTCGATATGAAAAGGTGGCGCTGACCGACAATGTCCGCTTCGTCGGAAATGTGACGGTCGGCACCGATATCTCGGTCGATGAACTTCTCGGCATGTATGACGCCATCGTTCTCGCCACCGGCGCACCGGACGACCGCTCGCTCGACATCCCCGGTGCAAACCTGCCCGGCGTGGTCGGGTCGGCGGCGTTCGTAGGCTGGTACAACGGCCATCCCGATTTCGCCGAGCTGGATCCACCGCTCCACGGTCCCGGTGCGGTCGTCATCGGCAATGGCAATGTCGCGCTCGACGTCGCGCGCGTCCTCGCCAAGGCGCAGGATGAATTTGTCGGCTCCGACATCGTCAACCACGCGCTCGAGGCGCTTCACGATGCACGGATCGACACGATCACCATCCTCGGGCGGCGAGGGCCGCACCAGATCGCGATGACCCCCAAGGAACTCGGCGAACTCGGTCAACTGGTCCGCGCCATGCCGGTCGTCGATCCGGCCGATCTGCCGCCAGAAACGGCGGACGAGTCGCTCGATCCGGGACAGCGCAAATCGGTGGCACACCTGCGCGACTTTGCGGGCGAGCATCGGGACAAACCCATCCGCATCGTCTTCGATTTCTTCGCTCGCCCCGTCGCGATAGAAGGCGATGGCCGGGCCGACCGCGTGGTCGTCGAACGCACCGAGCTGGACGAGAGCGGTCGTGCGGTCGGCACCGGCGAGACCTATTCGGTCCCGGCCGGACTGGTGGTCAGTTGCATCGGCTACCGCACCTCGCCGATTGCCGGTGTGCCATTCGACGAACGCGGTGGCCGTTTTGCGAATGAGGATGGGCGAATCGGCCCCGGCCTGTATGCGGTCGGCTGGGCACGGCGCGGGCCCACCGGCACGATCGGCACCAATCGCCCCGATGGTTTCGACATCGTGGAAAAAATCGCCGGGGACATCGGAGAAGGGGCAGACAAGCCCGGTCGCCCCGCGCTCGACCGGCTGATCGCCGATCGCAGTCTGGAAGCGGTGACCTTTCGCGACTGGCAGCGCATCGACACCGCCGAAATTTCCCGCGCACGCGAAGGATCGCCGCGCGAAAAATTCACGTCGGTTGAAGACCTGCTGCGCGCACGCGAATAAACCTTCGCCATCGGTCACGAGAGTGCTTGCACCCTCCCCCACTCCCCGGTATAGGCGCGCCTCCAAGCTCAAGCCGGTTCGCTTCCCGAAGCGCTTTTGTGAACCGGACTCCGTCGGGGAGTAGCTCAGCCTGGTAGAGCACTGTGTTCGGGACGCAGGGGCCGGAGGTTCGAATCCTCTCTCCCCGACCACTTTATCGCAAAAAGCAAATGATTTCCGCCTTTTAGCATGCGCCTCGCGGCGTGCTGGTCACACGACCAGTACACATACGCGTGGCACATGCGGGAAGGTAATGACCTATGTGCCGCATACCCTATACCCGCCGCGTCAACGGCCGGTATGTCTTCCGCCGCCGCGTACATTTCCGAAATCTTATCTCTCGGCCCCTACCGATTGCGCTGCGAACTGCCGATCCTGCGGTGGCTCGCCAGCGTTCGGCGATGCTGTCGGCGCGTTTCGTGGCGGTAAAGGCGAACGTAAAAGCGATGTTGGAAACCGGCCGGACACTCACCGGCATCGAAATCGAAACCTTGTTTCGGCGTGAGCTCGAAACCGAGCTTCAGCGCAACATCCATGACGCGTATGAAAACGCGCCCTGGTCGTCGTCGGTCGCCGAAGCTGCAGTGCCGCTCGCCGAAGCATATCGTATCGCCAGGCGTCCCGACCATCCTCGCCAGCTCAGCGAGGCTGATCGCGAGGCGCTTCGCGACCGCGGGCTCAGCGCCGATCTCGATCAGATCGAAGAATATTTACGCGAATTCTGCCACGAAATCGGCGACGAAGCCGTGCGTGCTCGGCTCGCGGCGATAAATGCCCCGACAACAGACCCGGTGGTGCATACGGCACGAATGCATTTGCTTCGCGCCCGAGCCGCGGCGTGGCTGCGGACCACGCGGGTGTTCGATGACGACGTCATGGAAGCGGCGAATCCGCTCGCGGCGCTGATGGGTGAAGACTATGAGCCACCGGCATCTGCGATATCTTCGCCGGTGCCAGCCAGTACCGCGCTCGAAAGGGACTGCCAGTTCGCGATCTATGACGATCGTCGCTTCGGCGACGTGATCGAGGAAATCCTGGCGCAACTGAAAAGCGAGGGCGTCTGGAAGGGCGACCTCACGCAGCAGCGCCGCATCATGCAGACGTTCAGCTGGATCACGGGCAACCGCGCATTGGGCTCCTACGACCACCGCGACGTTGCAGCATTCAAGCAGGGTTTGCTTCGCCTGCCGAAATCGTTTCGGTTCGGCACCCCGACAGCAGGCGCGATGGCGCGGCCGTTCGCCGATATCGTCGCCGAGCTTCCCGTGGTTGCGCCCGATCAGCGTCGCAACATGAAAACGGTCAATCGCGACCTATCGACGATGAGCACGGTGGCCAAGCATCTCGCCCAGACCGCGTGGCGGCCTCGCGTTTCCGGCGCGACGGTGATGGATTTCAGCAGCGCGACGGTCGCGATCAAGGAGAGCGACAGCACCGGCCTTCGCCCGCCATGGACCACCAAGCACTTGGAAGCGCTTTTCAGATCGCCACTTTATCTGGGCGGTGGTGGCGTGAAGCGACGCCTGAAAGCCGGCGAACCCGTTGCGCGCGTGTGGCATGACGCGGCCTATTTTGCACCACTGCTCTGGTATTACCATCACACCTGTCGTGAAGAGATGTGCGGTCTTGAGGTTGCCGATATCACGATCGACGCGCCCGTCCCGCACTTTGAAATTCGCGATAACGTCACCCGTGGTCGCGATGGCGACAAGGCTGGCGAGAAGCGCGCCGCCCGTCGCCGGAAGTTGCCTATCCATCCCGAGCTGATCAGGCTTGGTTTTCTCGACTATGTGAAGGCGGTCCAGGCCGAAGGGCACCAGGAGCTTTTTCCGGAACTTTACCTGTTCAAAGCCAAACGCGGCGGCGCACAATTTTATGACCGGGCGTGGCGCTACATGGTCGAATGGATCGGCGACCGCATGGCACTACCGCGCAACGATGCGGGAAAGATTGCTGATATCCACTCGATCCGGGCGCTCGGCAGCAGCTTCTACGAAGTCGACGGTGTCAACGAAATTCTCCGCGCGGACGTCATGGGGCACGCCCGCACGGGCACCAACGCAAAGCACTATTCGAAGCGCATCCAGACGGAAGGCCTCGACGTGGTTCTTGCCGAACGGCTGGCGTTCATCCAGCGCTATGTTCCGATTATAACTGCCGACATTCGGGCTGCTCCGATCCGCTTGCTTCCGCTCGACCAGCGATCTCGCGTCGGATCTGGACGTTATCGTCGTATCCGAAGCGATGCGGGGAAACTGCGCTCCTGACGAATAGGACAGGCTTGCCGGGCACGAAATTAATTTTGACAAACGCGCGTGCCGATAAGAATATTTTCCTGTTTGCTTGGCGAAAATAGCTGGCGCCAATATAATGTGGCGCATGGAACTGTCCGCCCAACTTCGCGATACGCAGTGCGCTGGCGAGGCACCGAATGATAATTCGGTGTGTATCGCCATCGGTACTTTGCTCGCGGCCGTGGCGCGGATGTTCAAAGCGCGCGAGGATAGAATGCGCGGCGGACCGGGCATTGATCGCGTTATCAAGTCGATCATCGCCTTCTTCTCGCTGATCGATCTCGTTGTACGCGCACAGCAGCGCACCTTGCGCGCTCATTCTGTTACCAAGAGCCGCGTCACGCGCCTGATACGACACTTCAGTCATCCGCCCTCCCGCTGGGCGGCCCCGTAACTCGCCCATCATCGGTTTAATTTTGCGCGACCTCGGAAACCCGACCGTGCTTCGATGATGATGCGAGGGTGGACCCGGCAACGGCTAATCAAGCTTTGGCTGCCGACTAGTAGAAATCATCTGCCTCGCAAATAGCGAGTAACTCACATGATGAGATTCGATACTGCTGGCCGTAGCGGCCCAGACCAAGTGTACGTACGCCTTGGTGTACGTACAGCGCTGTACACGTTCGTACAGGAGTACGCGCGATGAACAGCCCAAAGATAAAGTTCGTCGAATTCGACGAAGTCAACGATGCGGTGAGCGAATTGCTGGAAGCGGGATGCCCAGTGGAAGACATTTCCTTGCGAAAAATTCGGGAGGCGATGGGCGATCGCGGAAGTCTGCAGACTATCAGCAAGTATTTCGCCGCCATCAAATCAAGGTTGGAGCGTGGCGAAAAGTTGGACGCGTCGCATCTGACCGACACCGATATGGACGCGCTCAAGAACGTCGTCGGCGACATAGTCAACCGCCGCTCGTGGGCGGCGCGATCGGAGAAGGAGGCGGCTGACCGAGCGGCAGCGGAATTGACGCAACGCCACGAAGCCGAACTCGCGATCAAGAACGAGATCATCGAAGATTTCGAACATCAGGTGGCGGCGATGGAAGAGGGCATCGCAACCCAGACGTGTGAGATCGAAGAGCGCAGACAGCAAGTCATGCGGCTCGAGGGCATGATCCAAGCCCTACAGGCGACGATTGCGACGCTCTCTCATTTGAATATCCGATCGTCGGAGCAGAATACCAATGTCGGCGACGGTGCAACGTCCGGCAGCGAGCCGGGAGAGCACTCCCCGGGCGAAGCGGGTCGAGAAACGCGCGGCAGTGCTGCTGCCCGTCGGCTCGTTGAAGGCATCGACGAAGACAATGTCGATGCCGACGATGAGAGCTGAGCCAACTGTGCGCTGCCGTCTCGCGGCAGCGCACCTTTTCCCCACCCTCTTCTTCCGCATTTCGCACGGCGCGAAATGCACGGCCCGCAGCGTTGAGCGCAGGGCCGTTCGGGGGTCGAGGGGGCGGAGCCCCATCGCTCACTGCGGAATTAGGCACTAATTCCGCGAAGTGAGTCCACCCAATTACCGAATTGGGTCTTTTGCGCCGCCGGGCGCGATGAGGACTGACCGATGTCTCATAGCAATGAAACGCCTGCGGGCAAGAACTACGCAATCATGCGGGTCGAGCGGATTTACGACCTTGGCGAGATGCGCCGCGTCGAGCAGCACAACACGCGCGAGCGGCTTAGCGAAAATGTAGAGGTCGGCGGGCCGGAGCCGCGTGAACTGCTGGCAGACGGCCCGCCCGATGTGCTGGACCGTGCACACGAGCGGATGGCCGAATGTGGACTTGATCTTGGCGCGGTCAATGGAGCGGTCGGTGTCGAAGTCGTGCTCACTACCTCGCATGCTTGGTGGCTCACCGCGACCGAGCAGGTGAAAGAGGACTGGGTGGACGCCAACATGACGTGGCTGGCCACGAAATTTGGTCGGGCACTGTTGTCGGCGAAGCTACACGAAGACGAGAAGACCCCCCATATTCATGCCGTCGCGCTGGCGGCGGTGTGCAAGGTCGACGGCGTCCGTGGTCCCAAGCCCAAGACCGAGGAAGGTTGGGCGCGACGTCGCGAAGAGGAAGCAAGGCGCAGACCTCGCTGGCGCTGGAACTACCGCGACCTGTTCGGCAAAGACAACGACCAACTGTCACTCGAGCAGGATCGATATCACGAAGCTGTTGCACACCTCGGCCTTGAACGCGGCGAACGCGGTCAGGAGATTCCCGATCTCGAGATAGCCGATGGTGTGATTGTTCCCGCAGGAAGGTTGTCACGCGGAAAAAGGCGCGACGGAACGAACCGACCGCGCAAGCGCATTACGACGAAACAATATCAGGCGGGCGCACGGGAGGCCCGGGCTCTTGCTGCTGAACAGCTAAAGCTGGCGAATGAAGATCGCGAAGCTGCGGCCGCCGCGCGTATCGAAGCGGAGAAGAATGCTGCTTCCCATGCGAGGGAAATGGCCGAGCTGAAAGCGGCGACGGAAGCCGATCGCGCTGCGGCCGAGCGGCTTCGCGCGGAACTCCAGGCCGCGACAAAAGCGGCGAAAGACGACGAAGAAAATGCTGCCACCAACGCTCGCGCCCAGGCGCAGGCACGGCGGCGGGCCGAGGCCGAGCTCGCCGCCGCGGAAGAGGACCGCGCCGCTGCGGCCGCCGCGAACCGTAACTTCAACGAGCGTCGCGCGCTGCACGCGGCGCAATTGGCGCTGCTGGCCAAGGCGGCCGATGACGAAAATGGCCTCGACCTTCGCCCTGGTAGTGAGACCTTCGTAATGCGCACCGCTCGAATGACCGACGATGAACGCGCCGTAAATAGCAAACCGTGGTCGCCGGTGCTCATTGCTGCCGCACGCGCAATCGCAACCGCGCTCGAGCAACTACGGTTGCTAGCTCGCCGCCTGACGGCACGAGAAACGGAGGTCGGTCAAAGAGAGGAAGCGGTCAGAAATAAGGAGTTGAAGCTGGAGCAGGAGCGCTCCGATCACGAACGTCAGGTTGCTGGTCTCGAGCGCCGTCGCGTTACAATCGAAGCCGATGAGGCCCGTGCCGAAGCGACCGCAAAGGCTGCTGCGGAAACGCTAGCGTCCGCTCGGGCGACGGAGGCGAATGCCGACGCTGCGCTGTCTGCCCACCGCAAATGGCTGAAGGTAATAACAGCGCTCGAGCGTCATTCGGACTGGATCGAGGTCGAAGGCGACGACCGGATGCGCTTACTTTCGGATGTCAAACAGTCGGCGCAGCAGGAACTGGTCGCAACGTTTGATGAACCCGCACCGCGGTGGGCGGTGTCGCTCGTGCGCCAGAGAAAAGGGCTGGTCGAAGCGCTGAAACGCGCCGATGAACGAGAACGGCAGGCAGCTTACGCCACGGAGCGGCTAACCGATATGATCAAGGACGTTGATCAGGCTCTGACACCGAAGCAGCGGACCGAGATCATGAACGCAACTCGTGTTGCGCGACAGCTCGGCGTCCTGCCGGACGACTTCGACCGGTGAGGAAGCCGCGCTTATGAAGCGCGACACTGTAATCTTTCTGAAAAAAGAAAAAGGGAGCACCAGCCCTGTGCAGGTGCCCCTTTTCCGGTCACGCCGCGCCCTGCTCCAGCCACGGCGCAATCGCAGCGGCGTCGTTTGCCGCCTTTGCGCACTGTTCGGCGAACCGTCGATCACGGCGCATCTGGAGTTCAGCCACATAGGCGCGAGCCGGCATCAGCTCGATGATCTGTCGCAGCAGCCTATCCTCAACGACATCCACGCCGGCGCGACCGTCAAGCAGTTGCCGCCATCGCGCCAGCAGGAGCAATTCGCTCACACAGTCGACCTCGCAGATCTCGCGCACCATCTGCCACTCGCCGGCTTCGATCAGTTTTGCGGTGGCGGCCGGCTTGGCAACGATTTTGCCAGGCAAATCCATCGCCGCCAGAAGCTCGGTCTGATGGATCGGCTTCATCTTAAAACCGCCGGTAAAGACTCGCATCAGGTCAAGGTGGCGCGCTGTGTTGGCACCGCCGAAGGACATCCATTTCCAGCCGGCCGGAAGGGTCAGCCCGTGACGGGCGCAGCCGGCAATCAGGAGCGGAACGTCGTGCATGGCGCCTCCCCACGAAACCAGCTCGGCATCCGCGCCTGCATCGGCCAATTCCTTTAGAACACCGACCAACACCGCAGTTTCATCTTGCTCCGGTGCCGAGTATGTAACGAAGCGAGTGACGTCGAGACCGCCCTCAGCGTGCTCGCGCGCAACGAGGATCGAAGCGGTGACGATGGTTTGAAAAACCCACCTTGGCGTTTGCAAAGGGTCCTCGCCGCGCGTGTAATGTGGCCGACTGGGTCGACCGTTATCGCTGGGCACCCAGCGTTCCATCTGCTGGTATCGACGATGGCCGGCGTGATCGAGCACGGCCGACTCGAGATCGAGTACGACCCAGCAGCGCGGGCCGCGCTTTTCGGTTTCGGTGATCATGATGTTCTCCAGTAAGGATGAAGACGGCAGGCGCCGACGCGCCTGCCGTCGCGGTTCAGGCGAAGCGAACGAGGGTTTCGGTGGCTGCTTCCGGCTCGATGGAAACGTCACCCGGTAGGACGTGGCGGTTGTTGGCGAGAAGATCGTCATCCATTCCCGCAGCCGCATTCTTGATCCGCTGCAGCGCGAGCTTTCGTCCCTTCGCGATGTTCTTGGGCTTGCCCTGCGTCCGTACCATGGTACCGCGCTGGTCGATGCCGAACTTTTCGTCGCCGCGGGTGCTGACGAGTACGATCGGTTCATCGTCGTTTGCAGCCCACGGAACGAGGCTGTCGACGATGTCGATCGTCAGAAGTTCTCGAAAAGCGATGCTGAAGCCGCTGGTTGTGCGGGCCGTGGCGCTATTCCAGCCGGAATAGACGATGTCCTTGCCAAGCATCTGCGCGATCCGGGCCAGTTCCATACCAACCTCGGTGTCCATGGGTGCCCCGGACGACCAGCCGATGCAGTCGTTGGCAGGTTTGAAAGCGGGCCAGCCCATCTGTTGACGAAGGGCGAGCATGAAGTTTTGGTGATAGACAGTCATTTCCATTGGTTCGGTCCTTTGCTTGACGGCCGTATGGCCGGAGCTTTTCCCCACTGCGGGGTCGCTCGCTTTTTCATTTCAGGAGGACGGCGGCGTGCGGTCGCACGCCGCCCAGGATCAACGATGGCGTTCGCGCCAGGTCATCGGAAGCATCCGAGGCACCGGACCGCTCGCCGCGATGTGTTCGCGAAACCAGCGCTCTTCCTTGGCGCAATCGCATTCATCGATTTCGCACCACCAGACGCGGTGACGTGGGTCCCACCTGTAACCGCGCGCCTTGAGCAGCCCGCGGAGATGATAGGGCGCGTTGGTCGCTTCGAAGCGCGTCGACGACTTCGCGGCGTGTGCAAGCAGCTCGCCTAATACTGTGCCGCCATGCGTCAGTCGGTGGGAAAGCACGTGGATTAGGCTGATCACGTCCGCCATCGCCCTGTGCGCCGAGTTAAACCATCGACACTGCATCAGCAGGTGGCCGAGCTTCCGACCGTCGAAGCCTGTTCCGAGCCAGTCGAAGTCCTCCATGGAGCAGGCCCATGGCTCACCCGCGAGGCCCGGCATGAGATTTTCGATGAAGGCGATGTCGAAGGCAGCGGAGTGCGCCACCCTGACATCCGCGCTGGCCAGCAGCCGTTCGAGCCGATCCAGGTCTATGGTCCTGCCGCAAACATCTTCATCCGTGATGCCGGTGAGCATGGTGATGTGCGGCGGGATCGGCATGCCCGGGTCGCGTAGCGCCTGCCCTGCTTGCGCGACGCCGACGATCTCGCCGGCTTCATCAACTTCGAGGACGACGACGGCGATGTCGATAATCTCGTCCGTCAGCGGATCGGTGCCAGTCGTTTCCGTATCAACGACCGCGATCCGGCGGACCGGACCTTCGCCACGCGGTTGAAGGGGAAATTTGTCCAGCGTCGAAACCCGGCGCAGGATGCGGACGTCCGGGTTGTCTTCGTCGCCTCGGCTTAGCGTTCCGGTCATAAGGTGGTGGGATTCGTGCATGCTCGTTCTCCTTTGATCAGACCGAGCGCAGCGAGGCTTTTCCCCTCTGCTTCTTCGGTCAAGGAGCACGGCGTGCGACCGGGCCTTTTCCTATTGCGGCTTAACCGACGCCGTCGTCAGCGCTTGACAGACGTTACATTTTACGATCTCATATGAGAGTTGAAATTGTAACAGGTGCAGCCGATGGAATGCGCGATCTGGTTTGATTCGAACGATGTTCGTCGGCGGCTCTTGGCGCTCGGCCTGACTTTTGAGGAGTGCATGAGCGTCGTCAACGCGATGGTCGCCGCTTTCAACGGTTGCACGGATAATGATCCTCCGACCGCGGCTGGATGGGACGCATGGCGTTTCGGCACCCGGACATTTCGTGATGTGAAACGATCGCAAGGGTGGGAGAAAGACGATCAGGACAATCTATCGACAATTGTCCATCCGGACCGCGCTTTCCGCATCGCGGTGGTAAATACCAATGAGGCAACCGGCATGCGTGACGCGCAGCCGAAGAACAAGTCCGCGAAGGGGAATGGTGCCGAACGCGCGGTTCGCCTCAACCGCGAGCCGCCGCTGCCGATCCCCGAGTTTCTGAAGGAATACGAAGATGCGCTCGCGGCCGCGGCCCGGTCCGACGCCCCTATATGGTATTTGTGTGTTCATATCAGCAGCGACGCAGTCCGAGCCGAACTGTCATTTCCGACGACGGTCGAAGCGGGCTATCTGTGCAATTGGCGCGAGCGAATCATTCTCGTCGACCAGAACGGGCCGGTGTGCGACGTCCGCGGACGTGATGATGACGATTACGGCCCCGACTTCGACATTCCGGTCCGTCGCAAGAGGTAAGTCATGTTTAATCCCGCGAGGCTCAGTCTCGCGCGACATCGTGCCGGGCTGAGCAAAAGCCAGCTGGCCGAAGCCGCGCGGGTGAGTAGGCCTGCCCTTCACCGTTATGAAACCGGCGCTACGGAACCGGCCGAAGATATCACAGACCGCATCGCTAATGTGCTCGGTTATCCGGCCGCTTTCTTCTACGGCGAGACCGTCGATCACCCTCCGCGGGACGCCGCGAGCTTCCGTTCGATGTCTCACATGCTCGCAGCCGATCGCGACGCTGCACTTGCGGCGGGATCACTTGCGTTCATGCTGAGCGACTGGGTGGAAAATTTGTTCGATCTTCCGCCTGTTGACCTGCATGACCTGAGTGACGAACGAACGCCCGATCACGCAGCGCGAGCACTCCGAGAACTTTGGGGATTAGGTGAGAAGCCGATCCGGAACATGGTTCACTTGCTCGAAGCGAAGGGCGTCCGGGTGTTCTCGCTGGTAGAGGAAACTCGGTCAGTTGATGCATTCTCGGTCTGGCGGTCGAATAAGCCCTACATTTTCCTCAACACCGTCAAGACTGCGGAGCACAGCCGCTTCGACGCGGCACATGAGCTCGGGCACCTTGTCTTGCACAAGCATGGTGGCCCCGGCGGACGGGCTGCGGAAGACGAGGCCAACCGATTCGCGTCTTCATTTCTGATGCCGTCGGCGGATGTCAGAGCGCGCATGCCCATCGTGCGCGGACTGAATCATATTATTGCTGAGAAGGCTCGATGGAAAGTTTCGGTGGCGGCGCTCAATTACCGTCTCCGGCAGCTTGGCATCACGACCGAATGGGAAAATCGGCAACTGTGTATCCAGATTGCCCGTAACGGATATCGCACTACAGAACCCCAAGGGATCGAACGTGAGATGTCCGTTGTATGGGAAAAAGTGTTCGGCGGACTGCGAAATGAGCGAATAACGAAACACGACATTTCTGCAGCATTGCATATTCCTGCCACAGAAATTGATAAGATTGTCTTTGGTCTAACGCGAATGATGAGTATCGAGGGTGGACGCCAAGGTTTCGCCAGTAGCGCTCGAGGCAAGTTGTCGCTGGTGTCCGGCTAATTATATTTGGGGGCTAAGTGCCGATACTGGACTGGATGACGCGCGGTAAAGATGTGCGCGCGGCGGCGGATGTGCCGTGTCGGCTGCTCGAGGCGGTGCCATCGCTCGACGGGGGCGATGCGGATACTGGCAACATGCTTATTCAGGGCGACAACCTCGACGCGCTGAAGTCGCTGCTTCCCTATTACAAGGGCGCGGTGAAGTGCATCTATATCGACCCACCCTACAACACGCGTTCTGCCTTCGAACATTACGATGACAATCTGGAGCACAGCCAGTGGCTCGCGATGATCTATCCGCGCTTGGTGATGCTGCGCGACCTGCTCGCTGAGGATGGCAGTATATGGGTGTCGATCGACGACAATGAGGGGCACTACCTCAAAGTCATCATGGACGAGGTATTTGGTCGGCGAAACTTTATCTCAAATGTAATTTGGCAGAAAATATACACGGTTAAGAATTCTGCACGTCACCTATCTGAAATGCATGATCACATCCTCGTATATTCGAAGGATGTCGATAGTTGGTCAATCAATCTTTTACCTAGATCAAAAGAATTGAATGCTAGCTATACGAATCCGGATGCAGATCCGAGGGGGCCTTGGACAACTAATGCTGTTCAGGCGCGAAATTTCTATGGCGCTGGCACTTATGAAATCACGTCGCCGGAGGGGAGGTCGTTTATGCCGCCTTCTGGAACCTACTGGCGCGTTTCAAAAGAAACCTTCGATCGGCTAAATTCTGAGGGCCGCGTGTGGTGGGGTCGAGACGGCTCGTCCATTCCTCGTATCAAACGCTATCTATCCGAAGTTAAGCAGGGAGTGGTTCCAGCGTCGATGTGGTTCCACTCAGAAGCTGGACAGAACGCGCAGGCTAAAGCCGAGGTGCGGTCTTTACTTGATGATGCTCCAGTATTCGGCACACCCAAACCCGAGAAGTTGATGGAGCGTATTCTTGTGCTCGCTTCGAACCCCGGCGACCTCGTTCTCGACAGCTTCCTCGGTTCCGGCACAACGGCTGCCGTCGCCCACAAGATGGGTAGGCGCTGGATCGGCATCGAAATGGGCGATCATGCCGAAACGCACTGCAAGCCTCGCCTCGATAAGGTGATTGCGGGCGAACAGGGCGGCGTGTCCGAGGCGGTCGGCTGGACCGGCGGTGGCGGCTATCGTTTCTATCGCCTTGGCGCAGCCGTATTCGACGCCGATGGGCATATCGCCGATGGCATCGCCTTCGCGACGCTGGCCGCGCATGTATGGTTCAGCGAGACGGGTACGCCGTTTACCGGCGCGGGCGACACGCCGATGCTAGGGATGCATGACGGCATGGCTTATGCCCTGCTCTACAACGGCATTCTCGGTGACCGCTCGGTCAGCGGCGGCAACGTACTGACAGCTCCGCTGCTCTCGCGGCTGCGCGACGAGAGCGGCTGGGATGGGCCGATGACGGTCTATGGTGAATGGAGCAAGCTGGGCGCGGCGCGGCTGAAGGAAGGGGGCGTGACGTTCAAGCAGACGCCCTATGATGTGAGGGCGCGCTGATGGAACTGAAGGATTATCAACTGCGCGCGCTCGATGCGCTGCGCACCTTCCTCGATCAGGCTGCGATCCGCGATCATGCCCAGGCCTATGCTGCCGCTTGCGCGATCGGTGAACCGGGTGCCTATGGTGCGGCTTATCGCCCGCTCGCCGGGCTGCCGGACGTACCGTATTGCTGCCTGCGCCTGCCGACCGGCGGCGGCAAGACGCTGCTCGCCTCGCACGCGATCGGCGTGGGGCGCGATACCTATCTGAACCGGCGCTTCCCGGTTGTGTTATGGCTGGTCACCTCGACCACCATCGCCGAACAAACGCTGGGCGCGCTCGAAAAGGTCGGCCATCCCTATCGTCAGGCGCTCGAGGCGACTTTCGGCGGCGCGGTGCGCGTCTACGGCATCGACGAACGGCGCCAGCTGCGACCGCAAGACATGGCGGATGCGGCGACGGTGATCGTATCGACCGTGCAGGCGTTCCGCGTGCGCAATGCCGAAGATCGCAATGTGTATCTTGATGACGAGGAACTGGAGCCTCACTTCGCCGCACTTCCAGATGGTGCGGATGTCGCGCGGCACGAGGATGGTCCCCGCAGGGGCAAGCCGATTGCCAGCTTTGCCAACCTGATGAAGCTACATCGTCCGCTGGTAATCGTCGACGAGGCACACAACTTCACTTCGACACTGTCCGGCGAGACGATTGGCAGGATCGCACCCGCCGCCGTAGTGGAGTTCACGGCGACCCCTAAGCGCTCCAACGTCATTGTTTCGGCAACCGCTGCCGAGCTGAAGGCGGCGGACATGATCAAGCTGCCGATCCACCTTTCTCAGCATGGTAGCTGGCAGTCGGCGATCGCGCATGCGGTCGATAACCGAGCATGGCTCGAAGGCATCGCCGCCAGAGACGCCGGCGGCATCCGCCCGATCGCGCTTTACCAGGCACAGCCCGCCCGCGAGGGCGCCGAGGCGACGGTCGATGTGGTGAAGCGCCACCTGATCGAAGATTGCCGCATCCCGGAAGACCGCATTGCGGTGGCGACCGGCAACCAGCGCGAGCTGGACGGCATCGATCTGTTCAACCCGGCCTGCACGATCGAGCACGTCATCACCGTCGACGCGCTGAAGGAAGGCTGGGACTGTTCCTTCGCCTATGTGTTCTGTTCGCTCGCCAGCATCCGTAGCGGCGGCGCCGTGGAGCAGTTGCTGGGCCGCGTGCTGCGCATGCCGTTCGCAACTCGGCGTTCATCGGAAGAATTGAACCGCGCCTATGCGCACGTGTCGGAACGCAACTTCTTCGAGGCGGCGGAAGGACTGAAGGACCGACTGACCCATATGGGCTTCGACGAGCGTACGGCGCTGGAAGCCATCGTCGAGCAGCCCGAGACCTTCGAGTGGCGCGAGGACCAGTCGTTGTTCACCCGACCCGAACTGCCGGTGCTGCGTGTGCAGGAACGGCCCGACCAGAGTGGTTGGACGCCCGAAATGGTCGCCGCAACCCGGATTGCCGATGGCGGTGATGGTGGCGTCGCGATCACCTTCGACACCGATGCACCTGACCAGGTATTGCGCGACGTCGCGGCCGCGGTCACGACGCCCGAGACAACGCCGATAACAGCTGTGGAGGCGTTCATCGCGCGCCGCGCGGAGACGCTGTCGCCGGCTGAGCACGGCGCCGTGCTGACGCTGCCGCGCCTCGCGATCGAACGCGACGGCCAGCTTGAGATCGTATTTCCCGAAACACTTGTCGATGTCGGTGGATGGGACTTAAGCCAGGTCGACACGGGCCTTCCCGGCTTCGCGTTGACCGAGCGGCCAGACACTTTCGAGATGGATATCGAAGGCGATCAGGTTGTCTACAGCCGTATTGATGCCGCTACGGAGCTTGCGTTGGATGATGCGACGGACTGGGACGTGGCAGCGCTGTCTCGCTGGCTCGACCGAACCACACGTCAGCGCGACGTCGCCCAGCCGATCTTTCTCGAATATTGCCGCAGGGTCGTCGAAGACGTCGTCGAGCGTATCCCGCTACCGCAGCTGGTGCGCGGGAAGTTCGCTTTGCGGAGGGCGATCAAGGCGCGGATAGCGCAGCTACGCCGCGCGGCAGGTGCTCGCGGTGTGCAGCTGTTGATGACGGACATCGCCCCGGTGCTCGCGCTGGGCGAGAACGGGTTCAGCTTCTCGAAAGCGGGCTATGATCCGCGCACGCCGTACTCCGGCTCCTGGCGTCCGCGGAAGCACCTATTCTCGCAGGTTGGTGACCTGAAGCATGGCGGTGAGGAATTTCACGCAGCGATGGCGATCGATGACCACGACGCGATCAAGTTTTGGGTCCGGAATGTGGACCGCACCGCGTGGTCCTATTCGCTGCCGACCTCGACCGACCTTTTTTATCCGGATTTCGTCGCGGAGCTACGGGATGGTCGGAAACTGATCGTCGAATACAAAGGAGCGGACCGTACCGACAACGCCGATAGCCGCGAGAAGAGGAACATAGGTGCGCGACTGCAGGAGGTGAGCAAAGGATCACTCATCTTCCTGTGGGCGGAGAAAGAACGCGGCGGCGGTGTTGCCCAACAGATAGACACTGCAGTCGGCTAATTTCAACGTTAAGAGAACCGGCAAGCTGTAGGCGCTCCCGCTTCCCATGCGCCTCACGGAACCCAATATTCGGCTAATTCTTAAATCGGCGACAAAGGAAGTATATGTTTACTCGATTTTCAGAATCGAGTTTGCGATGCGCTTTTCTTTGCTAATAGGCGTCGTATAGAACCGTTCTTCTATACAAAATATAGCCATTTTGAGATCGTTATCATTTTTAATCAAAAATGAACCATCTTTGATTTCGACATCCTTAACGTAATCTGGAAATTCTTGAATCAGTTGCTCAACGTTTTGCTTTGTATATGCGCCTAGCTTTTCTTGGGCCAAGGCAATCCGTTGCCTGTTCGGCTTGCTAACTTTTTCAGATGTGAAGTCCGGATCAGTCTTCATTACTTCGTTTTTTAAGAACTTTCCAACTTCCTCTTCCGTAGCTTCGCGATAGAGTTCCTCTATTTTACTGAAAAAAGTCTTCAATGCTACAAAGTTTCTGAAGTATAAATCATCGGATGACGTATCGTGGATCGCGTCAGGAACGTCGTTTAGTAATATAATCTTTTCCCCCTCAATGAGATTGAACTGCCCCGACGCGTTCAACCATTTCCTTTTTCTCATGACTTGGGAAGGCAATATACGTTGATACAGTCGATATTTGCCTTGGATTATACACAGGAATTTTGCATCAAGAGCATTATCAACATCTAATTGCGGAAAGTCCGCTGTGTTGATGACAGCACCCAACGAGTCTATAGCATAGGGCAAATCGGAAAAGCTTCCGATCGTCATCCACTGCCCTTCCTCAGGTTTATAATGAGGGTCGAACTTTACCTTATCGTCAAGGTTAGGTAGAGCAATGATGTCTCCTTCTTCTGACATCACCTTGCATATTTCGACACTTTTTCGTTTTAGTCTAGCAACAACTTGGCTCACTTCCCCCCTCCAACTTCTATAAAGGTAAATTCGTTAATTCTTCTCAGGTCATTGAAACTAAGGTCCGCAACACCCTTCAAGGTTTTTTGGGTAATAATGTTTACCTTCACGCCCTTGCTTGATGTCGCAGCATATATTTTATATCCTCTGAGCACATACATTGGGTCAAAGTAAGTTCCTTCAGATCGATATACAAATATTAGGATAACTCCAAAAACCATTGCGAATGACAGATAACTTGTGGCACTCAGCGCTACAAAGAAGTAAGTCAGATATATTGGTAAAAATGTATCAGTAGTGAGTTCAATGGCTTTATAACTGCTTTCGTCTACACGTTCTTTTGATAGCCATCGCGTGGCGTAAAGAGCAAACTTGCTCAGCAAGAAGCATCCCAAGAAATAGCAAAGGTAAGACGCCGCTTCCAGCAATGCTTCCGGAGGACGCCGACATATCAACGGCATACCCGGAAGACTCTTAAGCGCCCAAGCGTTGCCCAGACTGAAAAGCGAAACGCCTTTGTTGACGAGGAAAATCGCGAATGTCAGAGAAATTGAACTAAATACCAGTAAGAGTCGGTAAAGATGCTCTAGCCCGAACTTTAACATAACGACCCTCCACATCGCCCAATCGCAGTGCTAATCAGAGAGCGCCGCCTGTTCACTAGAAGCATAGTTTCCATAATTGTAGGAAGAATGCAATTGCGCTACTTGAATGCCAGAGGTTTCGGATTCCTGACCTTCGCCTGGTTAGGCCAGCTGTGAGATCGAGCAGGTCACTCTGGGCAACCGAGCACGTCCACTTTCCACCCATGGTAGCTGTATAAGAACTCGCCGCCGCCTTCGCGATCGGTCAGCTTCACGCGCATCCGAAAGCGGGTGCCTACCGGATATTTCGTGGTGAGTGTTTTCGAGCACTCGATCGCGATGTCTGGTCCGAACACTTGGCCCGGCGCTGGGCGCATATGCACCTTGCCGTGACGCCCCGACATGCCAGCTGGAATGAAGCTTTCGGCAACGATGCTGATGTACGGATGGTCTTTCGCCATCATCCATCAACCCGCTCGAGTAGAAAAGTGCCCTCGCCCTCGTCTAGCTCGGCCACACGCATTTTCAGGTTCGGCGCAGGCGAACTCCGCTCGATAGATCTAGGCTTTGCATCCTTATCTTTTGCGATGAGCAGGATGACGCTCACGACGCCTTTGAGATGGTCCCGGGCATGCGCCAGGTTTCCGATCAACTCTACAAAGCCGGGACGCGACTTCCACTCGCCAGGCTTGTCGTCGCTCGAACTACGGTAAATTCGCCCCCCGTCCTCAAAGCGGTCCTGCCAGAGACGCACGGCAACGGTGTTGCCATCATCACTTCGGCCTGACCAGCTCCACCGGATATTGGTTGGTTTTACTCCGAAATGTTTGAACGCATCGCTATGATTGCCCACAGGCTCACCCCCCTCATTTTCTGACGCAGCCTAAAACCATAATCGTTGCGGCCAACCCCTACATTCTCGATCCCGCTTTCTGTAATTTTTCCCGTTTACCTCGTCCAAAGTCACAATCGACTAAGGCGTTCACGAGTATGCGCCGAAGAACGACGAAATAGGCGACGGCGCTACCGAGTCAGAAAAGAGCACTGGACAGTGACACTCAATCGATTCACAAGCGGTTGGCGATCCTGCAAACACCGCGGAAATCTGTGGATGCGGACGAGAGTTATTCCGGTCTAGAATCCTCTCTCCCCGACCACTTTATCGCAGCATCCACGTTCGACCGCCCGGGCAGCACCGCTGCACCATCGCCTGCGGGCGGGTAGAATCCCGTATGACGCGGCGGCCTCCAGCTTCTTACAGTAGCGCGGTGAGACGGTACCTGCAGGGAGCAGCTTCGACGTTCGTTCCCGTAGAGGAGTGAACAGATGCTCGACTGGAAATCCCGCGCCTTTGCAATCGCCACCGAGAATCCGCGCGACGCTGCGTCTTCGCTGCACCGGATCGCGATGATCGGGAATTTTCCGCCGCGCCGCTGTGGCATTGCGACCTTTACCGCGCATACGCACGAGGCGTTACGCGCCGAGCATCCAGAGATCGGTGTCGACATCTACGCCATGAACGAACCCGGACGCGATTATAATTACCCGGGCGCGGTGGCCGCGACGATCGCACAGGATGACCCTGCGAGCTACCGGGATGCGGCCGACCGCATCAACCGGCGCGGGACCGACCTGGTGTGGGTCCAGCACGAATTCGGCATTTTCGGCGGGCCTGCCGGCAGCCATCTGATCGAACTTCTCGATGCGGTCACCGCGCCGGTTGCGGTGACGCTGCACAGCGTGCTCGACCAGCCCGACGAAGCGCAACGTGCGGTGATGGACCAGCTGGCAGCGCGGGCATCGCTGTTCATCGTCATGGCGCGCAAGGCCGAAACGATACTCACGCGCGCGTATGGCGTGCACCCGGATCGCATCCGCGTGATCGAGCACGGCGTGCCCGATCGGGTCTATGTTCGTCCCGCCGACATGCGTCAGTGCATCGGTCAGGAGGAGCGCAGGACGATCCTGACCTTCGGATTGCTGTCCCCCGACAAGGGCATCGAAACGATGCTCCGCGCCATGCCCCATATTCTCGATCGTTGTCCCGATGCCGTGTACCGCGTCGTGGGAGCAACGCATCCGCATCTGCTCGCGCACGAAGGCGAAGCATATCGCGACAGGCTTCAGGCGCTTTCGCGCGAACTCGGCATCGAGCGATCGGTCCGCTGGGAAAATGATTTCCTTGAGGAGGACGCGCTGCTCGACCGGATCGCCGCGGCGGACATCTATGTCACCCCCTATCGCAATCCGCGGCAGATAACGTCCGGCACGCTCGCCTACGCATCGGCGCTTGGCAAACCGATCGTGTCCACGCCCTATGTCCATGCGTGCGAACTGCTGACGCGCGATCGCGGCGTGATCGTCGATTTCGACGACAGCAAGGCGATGGCGAATGTGGTGACGAGGCTGCTGATCGATCCGCAACGCCGCGAGGCGATGGCAGAGGCATCCTATCGCCATGGACGCGAGCTTACCTGGCGCTGCTCGGTCCGGCGCGCGGTCGCTGAAATGGACGCGTCGTCGAGCGGCACCGACCGGCCTGCGCGACTTTCGACCCCGCAAGACATCGAGCTCCATGCCTTCGGGAACTGAGCGCCCCGGCTCCGACGGTATGAAGTCGCTGCTCGTTCCGCTGTTCGACGATGGCGCGCTTAACCACCGCGTCGATGCGGCAGACGCGCTCGCTCGCGGACTCGACGCGCATATCATGTTCGCCGAACCTCCCGGATCGTCGCGATCGCCGCCTCAGACGGGCGCCGCTTCGGATGTCGCCCCCCTGTCGGATACCGACGCGGCGGCGCTCGCCCGGCTTACTACCCTCTCAGACCTCGTGATCGTCCCGAGCGTGTGGCGACCGAGCAGGCCGACCGGCCCGTCGACCGCCGACATCATCACGCATTGCTTCGCTCCCTTACTCGCAATGCCGTCGAGCGCACGGATCGACCGGCTGCCCGAAACCGCGATAATCGCCTGGAGCGACACGAGCCCGACAACGGCGCTCGCGTTAAAGGCGGCTATTCCGCTGCTTGCCCACGCCGCCGGGGTTAAGATCGTCAGTGTCGGCGGCGTTCGCGACGACGACGGTGCGATCAACCCGGTCGACTATCTCCGCTGGCACGGGATCGCCGCCGATTTCGCCGTGCTGCCGCGCAGCGGGCGCGTTTCGGATACGCTTCACGACGCCGCTCGCGAGATCGACGCCGAGCTGATCGTGATGGGCGCCTATGGCAGAGGCCGGTTTCTGGAGGACGGCTTCGGCGGGATCACGCGGCGGATGCTCGAAATAACCGAAACCCCGCTGCTCTTACATCCTTCCTGACGCCGGCGAGCGGCACCGCCTAGGATGCGGCGATACCGAACATCTGGTGAAGCAGCACCCCCGTCAGATAGGCGAGCGCAGCCGCCACGCCGCCGATCGCCAGCGTTTGCAATCCCGAACGGAGCGGCGGCAGCCCAAGTACCATGCCCTTGGCCACACCCAGTCCCAGAAATGTGGCGCCCGCAAACGCCGTGCTGGCAAGCGCCATCGACCCGAATGGCGCATTCACCACGAAAAACGGAAGCATTGGAATCAGCCCGCAGAGCAGGAACGCCGCGAATGTCGCAAAAGCTGCGCGCAGCGGCCGTGCCGAAAACTCGCTGAGCTTCAATTCCTCGGCCATCATCGTGTCGATCCAGATCTCGCGATCGCTGGTGATGACATCGACGACATGATCGAGCGCGCTTCCCTCCAGCCCCTTGGCGGCGAATATTTCCCGTATCTCCCGCCGTTCGCCATCAGGGTTCGCGTCAAGCTGCCAGACCTCGTCGGCCCGGGCGCGCGACACTTCCTGCTGGCGGCTGCGCGTGCCCAGATAGTTGCTGACACCCATGCTGAACCCGTCGGCGACAAGATTGGCGAAGCCGAGGATCAGGATGGCTCCGACCGAAAGCTGCCCGCCCGCGCTGCCGGCGATCACGGCAAAGGTCGTCACCACGCCGTCGACGCCGCCGAGCACGAAGTCCCCCAGCGCGCTCTGTCCCTTTGGCCGCGCGAGGCGGTCCCGAATATTTTCGGGGCGATGTTCAACGGCAAGGTCTCGCTGCGCTGCCCGCGCCATTCAGCGGCTCCCCCTGATGCCGGCACCGCGCGATGCGCGGCGACACGGTGCGGATGGACATGACGGCCAGACGATCCGGCTGTCCGTGCGCCGTTCCGGAAACATGAGGATGTCAGCCATATCGAACCGCTTCATGCGGCGGGGTTCGCGCGCACCGCTATCCGGTTGTTTGCGGATCGGACGATTGCGTCCGTAGAAATCCCGATTCCGGGCGCTTCGGCCGTGACCGATCATCTCCCGCACAGGAGGTGGACATGACCAACCCGCACGATGCACGCACCATCCTCATTACCGGCGCCGGTTCGGGTATCGGAAAAGCCACGGCCGAACGGTTTCACAACGAGGGCTGGTCGGTCGCGCTTGTCGACCGCGACGAAGAACATGGCCGACGTGCCGCCGAGGCGCTGTCGCGCGATGGCGCGACTTGCGCCTTTTTCCGCTGCGACGTTTCCGACGAAGCCGATGTCGCGGCATTGTTGGAGGATGTGACGGCGGAGCTGGGCGGGATCGATGCTGCGTTCAACAATGCCGGTATCGAGGGCGAACAAGGCGCTACGACCGAATGCACGGCTGATAATTTCGACCGGATAATCGCGGTGAATCTACGCGGTGTTTGGCTGTGTCTGCGCGCCGAACTGAAACATATGGCGCAGCAGGGCCACGGCGTGATCGTCAATTGCTCTTCGGTCGCGGGTTTGATCGGTATGCCGGGGATTCCCGCCTATGTGGCGTCGAAGCACGGTGTGATCGGCCTGACGCGCACCGCCGCGCTTGAACATGCGCGACAGAATATCCGCGTCAACGCCGTCTGCCCCGGCGCGATCGAGACGCCGATGCTGGAACGGTACATGTCCTCCACCGAGGGTGGCCGCGAAGCGATGGAAGCGACCGAGCCGGTCGGGCGCATCGGTCACCCCGAAGAAATTGCCGACGCGGTATTCTGGCTGTGCAGCGACCGCGCCAGCTTCGTCACCGGCCATGCGCTGCCCGTCGATGGCGGCTGGACCGCAGGCTGACGGGAGGAGACACGATGCCCAAGCCACCACTTACCCCCGGCCCGGACCGCATCGAGCCGCAGGCACCCCCCGAACGGCCGCCCGGTACATCGCCTGCAGAGCGCCCGCCCGGCGAACCGCCCGAAATCATACCCGATACGCCCGACAGCGATTGGCCCGACTCCAGCCCGGGCGAATGGCAACCGCCCGGCTGACCTGGGCAATATCCAAGCGTCGGGGGTGACCGGCGCATTTGATCGCACGATAGATTCCGGAGGTACGTGATGAACAAGGATTTGCTTCTCGCCGCATTGACGGGTTCGGCGATGCTTCTCGGCGCCGGCAGCGGCCTGGCCCAAACACACGGAAACGCAGGTGCCCGCCCTCCCGCCGCACCCCCTTCCCCGACGATCAGCGGCCAGGACCGGATGCAGACGCAGGACCGGATGCGAGACACCGTAAGAGCTCCGGATCAGGATCGAATGCGGGATCGGGACCGGGATCGCGACACTCTTGGCGACCAGGACAGGGATCGCGACAGGGACCGAGATCGTGACCGTCTGTTGGCTGCGGACTCGGCGCAGGAGCGGCTGAGCGACATCGCGCTGCTGACAAATGCGGAGCGCGCCCGGTTCCGCGAGGAAATGCGCGGCGCGACCAGCCAAGCGGAGCGTGACCGCGTCCGCGCGAAACACATGGCAACGATTCAGGAACGCGCCCGCGAACTCGGCGTGACCGGAGCGTTCGGGCCCTCTGGAAACCCGGCGGCGCGTAACCGGTACCTGATGATGCAATTGATGACCGAGCGCGAACGCACCGAGTTCCATAGCCAGATGCGCGCTGCACAGACCGCGCAGCAGCGCGAGCGCCTTCGCGAAGAGATGCATGCCCGGATGCGCGACCGCGCCCGCGAAATGGGGGTCGACACACCCGAATGACCGCACGGCGGCAGCGGCCGGCCAATCATCGTGCGCGGTTGATCACAGCAAAGGGACCAAGCGAAATGTCTTTCACATGGAAAATCGCGGCTGCGGGTTCGCTGATCCTTGTCGTCGCCGGCTGCGCGGACCGCCCATATCGGCATCGTGGCCCCGCTGTCGGCGCCATGGCTATCTATGTCCGCGAGGCCCCGCCTGCCCGCCCCGCGATGCGGCGACCACCGCGACCATCGACCATCGCGGTGTGGATCGACGGGCATTGGACATGGACCGGAACGCAGTTCGTCTGGACGCGTGGCTATTGGGACCGGAATCCACCGCGCGGCAAACGATGGCTGCCGGGTCGCTGGCGGCAATCGGATCGCGGCTGGTACTGGGTTCCCGGCGAGTGGCGCTGAACGCGGGTCGATACGCGCTGGGGCGCAACCGAGGCGAGCACCGCTAAGCGGGCATTAAGGCAGCGTGCGCAAGGGCGGAGGCATGACCGACATCCTCCATCTCGGCCCGTTCGCCTTTCCGGTCGATCGAATGCTCGCGATCCTCGCCATTTCGGCATTCGTCATGCTCAGCGTCCGACTGGCAGCGCGCAAGGGGCGCGATATCGGTGCGCCAGTGTCGGCAGCGACGGCGGCGGGACTGGTGGTTGCGCGGATCGCCTATATCGCGGCGCATTTCGACGCCTATCGTGGCGACTGGTTCGCGATGATCGCATTCTGGCAGGGCGGTTTCCTGCTATGGCCGGGCGTCGCTGCCGCAGCGCTGGTGCTCGTCGCGATGATCCGCCGTGGTGCGGGGCTGGGCTATGCGCTCGCAACGCTGGGCGCGGTCGCCCTGGCCTTCGATCTCGCCACCGCGATGCTGCAGCCCCGCGCCACGCCGCTGCCACGGATGCCCGTGGTGACGCAAACCGATGGCACGCCGATTGCGATCGAAACAATGCGGGGCAAGCCCTTCGTCGTGAACCTGTGGGCGACCTGGTGCCCGCCGTGCCGGCGCGAATTGCCGATGCTCGCTGCGACGGCAGCGAAATCGGACGTTCCCATCCTGCTGGTCAACTCGGGCGAGGATGCGCCCCGCGTCGACGCCTTCCTGAAGCGGCTCGACATTCCCGCCGATCATGTCGTGCTCGATCAGCGAAGCGCGGTCGCGCAGGCTGTTCATGCCGGCGGGTTTCCAATCACGCTGTTCATCGATGCCGACGGCAATATCGTCGCCAGTCATTTCGGCGAGATTTCGCGCGCCGCGCTCGAGGATCAAATCGCCCGGCTTCGCCGTTGACGTTTCTGCCCGATGGCGCCTTCCAGCTCAGCGCAGCGCCCGCATCCGGCCGATCATTTCGGATACGAACAGGTCGCCCGACTTCGCCGCACCATATTGGACGGTTGCGGGCCGGGTGGCCATTGCACGGTGCAGCGGCATCGACCCCGAACGCACCGCGGCGCGGCTGATCCGCCACCATAGTTGCGACACGTCCTCATCGACCGCGCGGCGCGCCGTGGCATCGAGGTCGTTGCGAGCGACAAACGCGTCTCGCAGCCGCTGAATATCCGCAAACAGCGCAAGCAGCACGCCGGGCTCGGTCACCGGTTCGCGCGCCATGACGTGCCGAATGATGCGCGTGATCGCATCGTCATCGGCCTGTCCCAGCAACAGCGCATGGCTTTCGCGCAGCAACGCCCCCGCCTGTTCCAGCATGATGTCGGTAAATCGTTTCGAAAGCCCACCGGCATGGACCCGGTAATAGGTCAGCGGCTCGTCGAGTTCGGCGAAGCGCCCGAATGCACGCAACCGGTGATACAGGTCGTAATCCTCGACATAGATTCGGTCGGGCCGTTCGAAGGGGTCGAGCTGTCGCGCGGCCTCCGCCCGGAACATCACCGACGACCAGACGAGCGGATTGCGTGTCAGCATCATCCAGTCGATCAGGTCGGGCGTCACGCCGCGCGGTCGCTGCGACGGGAGCAGCTTGCCGTCCTGCAGCAGCAGCGACCCCGTGGCGACGAGGACGGTATCGGGATGATCGTTCAGAAACGCCACCTGCCGCGCGAACCGATCCGGCCGGCACAGATCATCATGGTCGAGCCCCGCGACATAACGCCCCCTCGCCTCGACAAAGGCGCGATTGCGCGCGGCGACGGGACCGCCATTGCTTTCGGCACGGATCAGTCGCAGCCTGGGGTCGCCATAAGCGCGGACGAGCGCTCCGGTATCGTCGGACGAACAGTCATCGACGATCACCACTTCGAAATCGCTCATCGTCTGCGCGTGCAGGCTGTCGAGCGTTTCCGCGATCAGCGGCGCGCCATTATAGGCCGCCATAATGACGCTGACCGTGGGCGAAGTCGTCATGCCGCGGCCCGTCTCGCTTCTTCGAGGAGCTGGTCGACAATCATCAATCCGACGTCGTTCTGCCACAGCCAGAGCCCGTTCGCCTTGCCGCGGAAACTACGCTCCCCGCCCAGTTGCCCTTCGGGCACGAAGCCTGCCGCCAGTCCGATGCCGAACGCACCGGGCAGCGGCTTTCCACGCGCGTCGATCACCCGGCAGCGCTGGTCGACGAGTCGCGGCCGGCCGGCGGCATCGGCGGCAAGCGCGATCCGGTTGCCTTGCGTGTCGAACAGCGGGAGCGCGCGCGGACGGTATCCGAGCGCACCGATGACGATATCGGCATCGGCAACGATCCGCCGCGCATCGGGGTCGGCATCGCCCAGATGGTGGAGTGCAAGGCGCGGATCGGGCGCACGCCCGCCGATCCCCAGCATCCTGAGCACCAGCTCGCGCGCCTCGAGCCGGAAACCGCCCAGCCGATAGACGAACCCGCTGACCGGGCAGATATCGTCGGGCCCGAAATCATCGAATCCATCGGCATGCGCCGCCTCTGCCGAAGGGTAGAAGGGTCGCAATTTCTGGCGGTGAAGCAAGGTGATGGCCCCTTGCCCCAGAGCGAACGCAGGGTTCGCCTTCAAGAGCAGAGTGACCGCCGCGACCGCGCTGGTCGATGCTCCGATGACCGCGATTTTCGGTGCGCGCACATCGCTCAGCCGCTCACGAAGCCGCTCGATTCCACCCAGCCGCAGCGCTTCGTCGCCGGGCACCAGCCGGTCGCCCGCCAGATCGCGAAGCGTGACACCGTCGATCCGCTGGTCCGCGATGCTCTCCGTGCATTGATAGCCGCCGGTTGCGATCACCAGCCGGTCGGTCAGCAATTCGCGCTCGCTGCCGTCGCGGCGATCGCGAATGCGCGCGCGCCAGCCGCCGCCACGCACGCGTTGCGCACCAAGAACTTCGCTTTCCATCGCGATATTAGCGCCGTGTTCGACCGTGATCTCCGCGAGCCGATCGCCAAGCGCCCGCAGGAACGGCGGCGTCCGGGCCAGCGGGACACCCAGCGCGTCGCGATAGCGGGCGATATCGACGCCGCCGGGATGCTCGGCAAGCGCCGCCAGCGACGGATAAGGACTGTCCTTGACCGCCGAAAGAAAGGTCTCTGCCGTGCTGTCCGACCTGATGGCATATTCGCCCAGCATACCGCCACCGAGCGTCGATCCATGCTCGACCAGCGTCAGCCCCGCGCGCGCCAGATCTTCCAGCTTTCCATTCTTTGCCGCAGCCGTTAGCAGCGCGATACCCGCAGGCCCGCCGCCGACGACCAGCGTGCGATGCCGCCGGGCCGTGGTCGGGAAATGGCCCGACAGAATCCGTGACGGCGCGGCAGATTTCTCGCACGCCGCGACCAGCGCGTCGCATACCGTCGCCACATCTTCCCGCGACATCGCATCGTGGAGCGGCAGGCTGATGCACCGTGCGCCGATGTCATCGGCCACTGGCGTCGGCTCGGCGACTGCTTCGTCGCGGAAATAGGGCTGCTGTGCGAGATGCGGGCTGAAATAATGTGCCGCGCCCACCCCCGCTTCGCCGAGCAAAGCGACGATGTCGTCGCGTCGTTCGGCGAGGTCGCGCGGAAGCAACACCGTCTGGAATTGTGCCGTCGGTCGCTTTCCGCGGAGACGCTGCAGGGTGAACCCGCCCAGACGTTCACGATACGATGTTTCGAGTTCCGCGCGATGAGCCGCGACCCGGTCGAAATCCGCCAGCTTCTCAGCTGCGAGCAGACCCAGAACTTCGGGCATCTTGGCGTTCAGGCCCGGCATCGTCGCCAAACGGTGCTCGCCAAATCCGAAATTCGCCATATGACGCAGATCGGCCACCCGGTCGGCATCGCCGCAATAGATCAGCCCGCCCTCAGCCGTGGCGAACGTCTTGGTCGCGTGCATCGAGAATATGGTAGCGAAGGGCGCGCCCGCACCGAATCCCAGCCCATCGACATCGAGCGCACCGAGCGAAGCCGCCGCATCGACCACCACGCCAATCGCATGGCGCTCGGCCATCACCCGGTACCGGTCGAGGTCGATACAATTGCCGAACGTCGCATAGGGCACGACCACCGCGATCCGGTCGCCATAGCGGCGCAAGGCATCCTCTTCCGCAGCGGCGCTCGCCGCCCAGTCGTCGGGATCGGAATCGATCAGCAGTGGCGTCAGCCCCGCCCATTCGGCGGCGTGCGCGGTGGCGGCAAAGGTAAAGCTCGGCATCATCGCAAAGCGTTCGCCGCGCCAGTTGCGGCCCGCCGCCTGGCGTATCGCGATCATCAGTCCGACCGTCGCATTGGCCACAGCGAGCGCAGCACCGCGTCCGTCGTACAGACGCTCGACAATCTCGCGTTCGAAGGCTGAGACGACCGGACCGCCATTACTGTAGACGCCCGATTCCTCGATTGCCGCAAGCGCATCGGGCATCTCGCTCAATTTCGCCGGTCTGGGCGCGATCAAGGCTATTCTTTGCTGCGTCAACGTCCTCACCATTCCCCCGTTTGACGGGCAAGGCCCGTTCAATTCCCCGGCATCGTCTTGCCATGAGACTGATTACAAAGCGTGAACGCAGCGCAGATATTTGCCGCTGGCGGACAGGCGATGGCTGAGGCAGGGATGGTGCATGGATGCTGACAAGGTTCAGGAGAGCAATCGGCTCGGCTGGGGCCGGCTGACGCTATTCGCGTCGGGCGATTTCGCCTGCAATCTCTATTGGCAGAGCCTGATCTTCTACCTGTTCTTTTTCTATACCGAAACGCTTGGCCTGCCCGCCGCGACGGCCGGGCTCGTCTATATGATCGGCTCTTTCTGGGACGGGCTCGCCGATCTCGCCGTGGGCCTGCGTGCCGAAAGGTCGGGCGCGCAGGGGGGCTATCGCCGCTTCGTCGGGCGCGGCGCGGTGCCGCTCGGCCTCGCCTTCATCCTGCTCTATTTTGCGCCGCCCTTCGGTCTGGCCGCGTTGACCGTGTTCGCGCTCGCCGTCCATTTCCTGTTTCGGACGCTCTATGCCACGGTCAACGTGCCCTATTCGGCGCTCACCACGCGGATCAGCGACAACAGCCGCGACCGCGCGACGATATCGGGACTGCGGATGCTGTTCGGCACGGCGGCGGCCGGTGCGGTCGCGCTATTCACACCGCGTATCGGCCTGCTGTTCGGACAGGCGTCGGAAAGCACAGGGAGCTTTCTGACGGCAGCCATAATATTCGCACTGGCTGCGACGGCGATCCTGCTCATGGTGGCTGCGAAAACGCCCGAGCGGCTCCCCGTAGCGACAACGCAGACGCGCCACTCGCTCGCCGTCTGCGCCAGGGTGCTGCTGCGCAACCGCGCCTTCGTGACGCTGAATCTCGCGATGGTCGCAATCGTCATCGGGGTAACGATCCTGACCAAATCGGTGCTCTATTATTTCACCTATTCGATCGGCGACACCGCAGCGGGGTCGGCCGCTCTGGCACTGATGGCGGTCGCAGGAACCGCGTTCGTCCCGCTATGGATGGTCGTCGAGCGGCGCATCGGCACGCGTGCGATCTGGTTCGTGAGCACCGCCGTGGCGCTGTCGGCGATCGGTGCGTACACCGCGCTTCGCGGCGGCGGCGCGATCGCCACCCAGGCATTCCTCGTCGCGATGCAGGCCGGTGTGGTCGGCGTCAACTTCGCCTTCTGGGCGATCCTGCCCGATACGGTAGAATATGGCGAGCATCGCCAGGGCGTTCGTGTCGAGGCGATGGCGTTCGGCGTGGCCGCGCTGATCCAGAAACTGGCGCTGGGCCTCGCCGCCGGGCTGATGGGGCTGATCTATTCCGCCGTCGGCTATGTCGCGCATGCCGATCAGACGGCGGAAACGCTCGCCGGGATGCGCTGGTCGATGCTCCTCATCCCGGCGATCGGCTTTATTCTCTCCGCGCTGGTGATGATCGCCAACCCGCTGCGCCGCGGCACGCATGCGGCAATCGTCGCCGACCTCGCCCGCTCGCGCGAGGTCGGCTGAACGATCAGGCGGAGACGAGGTCGAACGAGCCGGAGACGCCGTCGGCCTGTGCCGAAGGCGCGACCCAGACATCGAATGCGCCGGGTTCGACGGTCGGCTTCATATCCTGCCCGATAAACTGCAGATCATGCCGTCTGAGCGTGAAGCTGACCTGTTTCGATTCGCCGGGCGCAAGCGCGATCTTCTGAAAGCCCTTCAGCTGCCGCACTGGCCGCGTGATGCTCGCCGCGCGGTCGTGGATATAGAGCTGAACGACCTCTTCTGCCGCGCGCTTGCCGCGATTGGTCACCGTTGCCTGCACCGTCAACGCGCCATTCCACGGCAGCTTCGCGTCACCCAGCGACAGGCCCGAATATGCGATATCGCCGTAAGTCAGCCCGTGACCGAATGCGAAACGCGCTTCGTTCGAGATACCGCGATAATGCGCCTTATACGGTTGCAGCGGCCCTTCCGGGTTCGGACGACCGGTCGATTTATGCGCGTAATAATAGGGTTCTTGCCCCGACGCCTGCGGAAAGCTGATCGGCAGTCGGCCCGACGGCCCTTCCTTGCCGAACAGGATATCGGCGATCGCAGGGCCGGTTTCTGAGCCGAGGAACCAAGTCACGAGGATCGCTGGCGCGTCGAGTACCGCGCCCTGGAGCGCCAGGCCGCGCCCGTTCTTGAGCAGCACGACGACCGGTTTGCCCGTCTTCGCCACCGCCTCTGCCAGCGCCTGTTGCGGCTCGGGTACCACGACTGCTGTCCGCGACTGCGCCTCACCCGACATATTCTGCGATTCACCGATCGCCAGCACGACGATATCGGCGGCATTGGCGGCGGCGATGGCGGCTTCGATCCCGCCATCAACCGGCTTTTCGACATTGGACCCTTGCGTCACGCTGACCATCGAGGGGTCAGCGACAGCGGCCCTCACGCCGGTGGCGAGATCGACCGCCTGGTCGTTCGATCCATAGACGCACCACGGCCCGATCAGATCGTGCTGGCCCGACGCGAACGGCCCGATCAACGCGATCTTTTTCCCCTTGGCGGGAAGCGGCAGCAGATCACCGTCATTTTTCAGCATGACGATCGACTTGCGTCCGGATTCGCGTGCCAGCGCGAGCTTTTCGGGCGTGCGAACCCATGTCTTTTCGCGGCGTGGTTCGATCCGGCGGAACGGTTCGTCGAACAGCCCGAGCCGCGCCTTCACCGCCAGCACGCGGCGCACCGCCTGGTCGAGCCGCGCCATCGGCACCTCGCCCGAATTCACGAGATCGGGCAGATGCTCGATATAGAAACCGCTCTGCATGCTCATATCGACGCCCGCCATGAAGGCGAGCTTCGTGGCCTGACGGGCATCGGCGGCGAAACCATGCGCGATCAGCTCCTCGTCGCCGGTATAATCGGAAACGACGAAGCCGGGAAAACCCCATTCGTCGCGCAACACGTCGGTCAGCAACCATTTATTGGCGGTCGCGGGAATCCCGGCAATTTCGTTGAAAGCTGCCATGGTCGACAGCGATCCGGCATCGAACGCGGCTTCAAACGGCGGGAAATAGACATCGCGCAGCGTGCGTTCCGAAATATCGACCGTGTTATAGTCGAGCCCGGCTTCTGCCGCGCCATAGCCAGCGAAATGCTTCGCGCAGGAAAGCACCGCATTGTTGTCGGTCAGCGCCTTGCCCTGGAACCCGCGCACGCGTGCCGCGGCCATACGCTCACCGAGGAGAACATCCTCGCCCGCGCCCTCGACACCGCGCCCCCAGCGCGCATCGCGCGCGATGTCCACCATCGGCGCGAAGGTCCAGTCGATGCCGGCCGCGGCGGCCTCTTCGCCGGCCGCGCGCGCAGTGCGTTCGGCGAGATCGGGATCGAAGCTCGCCGCCTCGCCGAGCGGCACCGGAAAGACGGTGCGAAAACCGTGGATCACGTCGGCGGCAAAGATCAGCGGCACCTTGATCCGCGCCTCGCGCATCGCGACGGTCTGCATGCGCCGCGCCATTTCGGCGCCGTTGCCATTGAAGACGCCGGTCAGGCGCCCCTTGCGAACCTGGTCGAGCTGATCGTCGAACGATCCTCCGGCACTCGGCGGGTTGAGCGCAGTCGCCGCACCGCCGGCCCATGCTGCCGCCATGATGGTCAACTGGCCCGCCTTTTCGGTGACGGTCATCCGGCCGATCAGTGATTCGATATCACCGGGCAGCGCGAGCTTTTCAGCGCCCATCGTCCGCATCAAAGCGCGCGCCGGACTGGCGCTCCACGCGGCGATCGCGCCTGCTCCCATCAGTGCTGCGCGGCGCGTAATACGCTGTTCGGCCATCGATTCCTCCCTAAAAAACTACCGGTCGTACCGACCGCCAAGAACGCGTCGCGCTGGTAGCAGAATGATTGTCTTGCGGGCGAATGTATAATCTTGTAACCGGTTACATCAAGGACGAAGACTCGCGGACACCGCGGGTCCGAACAGAGCACGTGAACGTGTCGAGCTGGGAGGAAGTCGAAAGGATGGCGCAAGCCACGATACGCGACGTGGCGAAGAAGGCGGAGGTATCCGTCGCTTCGGTGTCGCGTGCCCTGAACGGTCACACCAATGTCCGTTCCGAGCTTAAAGAGCGGGTCGAGACGGCTGCGCGCGAACTCGGATACTTCCCCCATGCCGGCGCGCGCAGCCTTTCGATGGCGCGTGCGCACGCGATCGGCGTGATGCTGCCCGATCTGCACGGCGAGTTCTTTTCCGAAGTCGTGCGCGGGATGGACCGCGAAGCGTCGGGACGCGGGCTGCAACTGCTGCTGTCGAACATGCACGCCAACCCCGATCAGGCTGCCGAGGCGCTGCGCACCATGCGCGGCCGCGTCGATGGGCTGATCGTCATGGCGCCCGACATCGACACCGACACGCTGCTCCAGCACATGCCGGCGACGCTTCCGGCCGTCTTCATCAACTGCCATGGCGATGCCCAAGGCCGCGCCGAACTGCGCGTCGACAATTTCGCCGCCGCCGCCGAGATGGTGGCGCATCTGGTCGAAACCGGACGGCGCAACATCGTCCATTTGTCGGGCTCTGCCGGCAACCGCGAGGCCGATGAGCGTGAGCGCGGCTATCGCGAGGCCATGCGCAAAGCAGGTCTCGAACCACGCGTGATCTGCGGCAACTTCACCGAGACGGGCGGCGCGGAAGCGGCCGCTGCGATCATCGAGGACCAGAAGCCGACTGACGCCGTTTTCGCGGCAAACGACATGATGGCGATCGGAGCGATGGTTGCCTTTCGCGATGCCGGAATAGGCGTGCCGCAACAGATCGCCGTGGCGGGGTTCGACGATGTTCCGCTCGCGCGGCTGATCTCGCCGGGGCTCACGACGATGCGGGTGAATATCGCGGATATCGGCGCACGCGCGCTCGCACGCCTCGCCGACATGATCGACGGCCGGGACGACAGCGAGGTGGAGTGTCTGCGCCCCGAACTGATCGTCCGGCAGACGACAAGCTGAGAGCCGGGTGAACCGGCCGGAAACGTACATGCGTAAGGAGGAAACCGATGCCCAGGGGCACCGCAAGCCGAGCATTGCTCGCAACCGCTGAAGCGCTTGGCCGCAAAGGAAAAACAACAACTGCGCGCGACCGGATTTCCGGCGAACGCCAGGGTCCAAAGGGAAGTATCATGCAAGTATCCAGGATTAAGACGATGAAGCCCGCCAAAGGGCGAATGGTTCAACTCGCCGCCGCGCTGATGGTCGGTACCGCCGTGTCCGCGATCGCGGTTGCGCCGGCACATGCGCAACAGGCGCAGGCGTCGCTTCGCGGCACCGTCACCGATGGCGGTCAGCCCGGTGGCGCCAGCCAGATCACCGCGATCGAGGTCAACACCGGCTATCGCCGCACCAGCCCGGTAATGGCGGATGGCACCTACATCTTTGCGTCGCTTCCTCCGGGTACCTATCGCCTTGAGGTCCAGACGCCGAACGGCGTGCGCAATACCGACCAGTTCAAACTTGCCGTCGCGCAGAATGCGCAGCTCGATTTCGATCTGCAGCCGACGGGATCGACAGCGGCATCCGGCGCTGCGACCGGCGAGACGACGGGCGGTGAACAGGCTGCCGCTACCGGTTCGGGTAACGAAATCATCGTAACCGGCAGCCGCATCCAGAATCTGGAAGGCGGCGAAGTCGGCGCGACGATTTCCACGCGCCTGATCCAGACGCTGCCGCAGAACAGCCGCAACTTCCTGTCGTTCGCCGACCTTGCTCCTGGCGTTCAGGTCAACACCGGCAGCAACGGCAATGTCAGCATCCAGGGCGGCGCGCAGGACAGCCGCACGGTGAACGTGTTCATCGATGGCGTCGGTCAGAAGGACTATGTCCTGAAAAACGGCATCACCGGCCAGGATTCTAGCCAGGGCAACCCGTTCCCGCAGTCGGCGATCGGCGAGTACCGCGTCATCAGCTCGAACTATAAGGCGGAATTCGATCAGGTGAGCTCGGTCGCAATCACCGCGGTTACCAAGTCGGGCACCAATAAATTCCATGGCGGGGCGTTCGTCGATTTCACCAATCAGGATCTTCGCGCCAAGACGCCGCTCGAAAAGGCGAATGGCGACGACAAGACGAAGACGCGCGATTTCCAGTTCGGCGCGAGCTTGGGCGGTCCGATCATCAAGGATGTGATGCACTTCTTCGTCACGTATGAAGGCAAGCGTCAGCAGATTCCGACCGATGTCATTCCCGGCTTCGGCCTGTCGCCCTCGGATCTTCCGACGCAGTATCAGGATAATTTCGGCAGCTTCAGCCGGACGTTCAACGAGGACCTGTATTTCGGCAAGATCGATTTCTCGCCGACCGATCGCGACCTGTTCGAGATCAGCGCCAAGGTGCGCCGCGAAGTCGGTGAGGACGGTTTCGGCGGCACCAACGCCCGCTCACGCCTGACCGACATCAACAACAACGAAACGCGCCTGCTATTCCACTATCAGCGGACCAACGACAACTGGACCAACGATTTCAAGGCGACGTATGAATATTCGGCGTGGAAGCCGACGCCGCATGTCTTCGAAAATGGTTATGTTTTCCAGTCGGCGGACAACCAGACCATCCTCGCGGTAGGCGGCAGCGGCAACTATCAGGACAAGGGCCAGAAAGGCTGGGGGGTGCAGGATGACTTCACCTATACCGGCCTTGCGCGTCACGCGATCAAGATGGGCGTGAAGGCGAAATGGGTAACGCTCAACGCGCTTCAGCAGAACAACCTGAACGCCCAATATTATTACGACACCCAATATCCGGCCGGTGGGTTCAATGACTCCGTTCCCTATCGGGTAACGTTCGGCGTTCCGGTTCAGGGAGTCGGAAACGGCGCAATCAAGTCGAAGAATTTCCAGCTCGGCATGTATATCCAGGACGACTGGCAGATGACCGACCGGTTGACGCTGAACCTAGGCGTTCGCTGGGATTATGAGGAAACGCCGTCCTATCTGAACTTCGTCACGCCGCAGGACGCGGTCGACGCTGTGTCGCAGGCCAATTATCCGAACCTGTATCAGGGCAACGCGACCTACAATATCAACGACTATATCTCGAACGGCCACAACCGTCATCCGTTCAAGGGCGCGTTCCAGCCGCGGCTTGGCTTCTCCTATGATTTCGGCGGCAAGTACGATCTGACGGCGTTCGGCGGGTATGGCCGCTCGTTCGACCGCAACCAGTTCGACTTCATCCAGCTCGAAGCGACGGCAGGTTCGTTCCGCACGCTTACCTTCAACTTCGACACGGGCGACCCGAACCACAGCTGCACCGGCGCCAACTGCATCCCCTGGGACCCTGCTTACCTGACCCAGGCCGGCCGCGACCAGCTTGCGACCAGCACCACCGGCGGTGGCCGAGAGCTGCGTTTCAACAACAACGATCTGAAGATGCCCTATTCGGACCAGTTCAGCATCGGGCTTCGCGGTCGCGTCGGACTGATCCGTCCGGAAATCGGCTTCACCCACATCGCCAGCCATGACGGCTTCGCGTTCCTGCTCGGCAATCGCCGGACGAACGGCGCCTTCTTCGCTCCGGGCGAAATCTGGGGTCCGCCATGGGGTTTCGCACCCAGCGGTTACGGCAGCATCATCCTTGGGACCAACGGCGTCGAAACCCGCTCGGATTCGGCGTATCTGAAGCTGACCAAGGACTATACGCGTTCGTCGCCGTGGAGCCTCAACTTCACCTACACCTATACCGACGCGACGGAAAACCGGCAGTTCGGGCAGGTCTATGCGCTCGACTACCCCAATCTCGACTATTATTCGTGGCTGCCTTCGGCAGGCGTGGTGAAGCATCGGATCGTGGCCGCCGCCAGCGCGGACATTCCGTGGGGCTTTACCCTGTCGACGAAGATCCAGCTCCGCTCGCCGCCGTATATTTCCTATGTCACCGGTACGGACAACACGAACCGTCACTTCAATACGGTCGAAGCCGACAACAAGCGGTCGTTCATCCTGGGTGACCTGTGGGCCTATCGCCAGGTCGATCTGGCGGTCAGCAAGTCGATCCCGCTCGGCTTCCTGTACAATGGCGCTGCGATCCAGTTCCGGGCCGACGTTCTCAACGTCTTCAATACCGCGAACTACACCAGCTACGGCACCAATACCAATAATGCGGACACGTTCCGCCAAATATCCAACCTTTCGATTGGTGGGAATCCTCCCCGGACCTTCAAGCTTTCTGCAAGCCTGAAGTTCTGACCCACCTCTGACGGCGGGGCGGCCATGTGGTCGCCCCGCCCTTTTTATATGCGGAGCCTTATGATGATCGATCGCCGTACACTGATGTCCGGAACGGCCACCCTGATGGGCACCGGGCTGCTTGCCGGGTGCGCGGGTATCGGCAGCGTGGCACCGCAAAGTCCGCCCGTCGCCACTACGGACGCCAGCCTGCTCGACGATGTCGAGGAGCGCACCTTCCGTTTCTTCTGGGATACGACGAACGCGAAGAACGGCCTCGCCCCGGACCGCTGGCCTTCACGTCCGTTCGCGAGCATCGCCGCGACCGGTTTTGCGCTTACCAGCTATCCGATCGGGGTCGATCGCGGCTGGATCACCCGCGATCAGGCGCGCGAACGCACGCTCGCTACGCTGCGTTTCTTCCACGACGCTCCGCAGGGGCCGGGCAAAACCGGGGTGAGCGGATATAAGGGCTTTTTCTACCATTTCCTCGATCTCGACACCGGATTGCGGCGCGGCCGTACCGAATTGTCGTCGGTGGATACGACGTTGCTGCTCGGCGGCATCCTGTTCGCTGCCCAGTGGTTCGACCGGGACACAGCCGAAGAACGCGAGATCCGCGATCTCGCGCATGCGATCTATGCCCGCGTCGAATGGCCGTTCTTCCAGAACCACGCGCCCGCCATATCGATGGGCTGGCATCCCGAGAGCGGTTTCACCCCCGCCGACTGGGTCGGTTATAACGAAGGTATGCTGGTCAACATCCTGGCGCTCGGCGCGCCCGACCACGCGGTCGGCCCCGAAATCTGGGACGCGTGGTGCGCGACCTATGGTAAGAACTGGCGCGGTTCGACGCCCGAGACCAAATTCCTCGCCTTCGCTCCGCATTTCGGCCACCAATACAGCCATAGCTGGGTCGATTTTCGCGGCATCCGCGACAAGGTGATGCGCGGCATCGGTTCGGACTATTTCGAAAACAGCCGCCGCGCGACCTATGCCCAGCGCGCCTATGCCATCGCCAATCCGATGGGCTGGAAGGAGTATTCGAAGGACATCTGGGGCCTGACCGCGTGCGACGGGCCGGCCAGCGTCAAACATGTCTATAACGGACAGGAACGCCAGTTCCGCTCCTATTCCGCGCGCGGCCCGGAAAGCATGCCCGACGGCTTCGACGACGGCACGATCGCACCCACTGCCGCGGTCGCCTCGATCGCGTTCGCGCCCGAAATCGTGAAACCGACGATTGCCGCCTTGCGCGAGTTTCAGGGTGGTCGCCTTTACGGCAAATACGGCTTTATCGATTCCTTCAACCCCAGCTTCACCTGGCCCGATGCGACCAGTGGCAGCGTCGATCCCAGGCTGGGCTGGATCGACGACGATCTGCTGGGCATCGATCAGGGGCCGATCGTCGCGATGCTCGCCAATTACCGCAGCGACTTCATCTGGAGCCGGATGCGCGATTGCGCCCCGATCCGTCGCGGGCTGCAGCGCGCCGGGTTCACCGGCGGCTGGCTCGACAGCTAGAACGCTCGCAGTACGCCGAGCAGCGCATCGACATCAGCTTCGTCCTGATACAGGCCGAAGCCGATGCGCAGCACGTCGCCGCGCACATCGGTCACCACATCCTCAGCCATCAGCCGCGCCTGCCAATCCTGCGCATTCGCACAGCGCAGCGCCAGGAATCGCGCCTGCGGCCCATCGCCCGGCGGGTTGAGGATTTGGGCGTCGGCGAGCGGCGTGCCCTTCAGCCCATCAAGAAACCGGTCTTTCAACATCGCGGCATGAGAGTTGATCGCGGCGGTCGTCAGCCCTTCGTCGCGCAGCATGTCGCGCACCGCGACGAAGCGATACAGCCCGGAAGGATCGAACGTCGCGCCGAGGAAGCGCCGGGCATCGGGCGCATAGCCGACCGACCCCGGCGGCAGCGACAGATCGTCGAACTCGGCATACCAGCCGGTCACCACCGGCCGCGCGCCATAACCGGGCGGCGCATGGAGGATGCCGACGCCCTCCCCCGCCATCGCATATTTGTACCCGCCGGCGAGGAAGAAGACCTTGTCGGCAATCGCTTCGAGCGACCGCTCGACTGCCATGAAGCTGTGATAGCCGTCGATGACGACCCACGGCCCCTCCGGTCGCGCCAATGCCGCAAGCTGCTCGATACCGGCGGTAACCATGCCCGATCCGAACATCACGTCGCTGACGAGGATCAGGTCATATTCCGCGGCGCCGGCCCTGGCGACCATCCCCGCGACGATATGCTCGTCGGCAGGCAGCGTATCGACCACCGCCTCTCCCGCCTCGACCCAGCGCGCGGCCTGACGGCGAAAGCTGTGAAACTCGCCCTCGCTCGTCAGGATACGCAGCGGTCGGCGCGAAATCGCCGACGCGATACGGATCAGGAAATCATGCGTGTTACCGGCGAAGACGACGGTTTCGGGATCGGGTAGCGCCAGTTCATCTGCGACATGGCGCTGCGCTGCCGGCCACAGCTCGCCCATCACCCGTTCCCATTTCCGGTCGGCCAGCCGCGCCGCGTCCTGCCACGCCGCAAGCTGGCCGACATAGCTGGCATCGGGCCACAGATGATGGCTGTGCGCGGCGAAATGCAACCGGTCGGGCGCAGCGCCGAGCGAGCGCTGGAAGAGGTGCTTGTAGCTGGTCACAGCATCGTCCTGAGCGACCAGAGTTCGGGAAAGGCGCGCTTGGCCAGCGTCGTCTGCAGATAGGGCACGCCGGCCGTTCCCCCGGTTCCGCGCTTGCCGCCGATGATGCGCGACACCGTCAGCACATGCTTGTGGCGCCAGGTCGCGAGCGCGTCGTCGATATCGACGAGCTTTTCGGCAAGCTGGTAGAGCCCCCACCAACGGTCGGTGTCGCGGTACACCTCTGCCCAGGCCGCCTCGACCCCGGCCATCGGCTCATAGGGCTGTGCCCAGTCGCGCGACAGCGCTACCGCCGGCAGGTCGAAGCCTGCTCGTGCCAGCGCCGCATTGGCCGCATCCCACAGGCTCGGCAACTGCTTCGCTGCCGCCGTCATCGGGCCGGAATCGGGTCCGTCTCGCAAACCCAGCATAACCTCCATGGTTCGAAATTGGTCAGACTGGAAACCAGAACTGCCACCCAGAACGTCCCGGAACTGGGTGTATTCGCTGGGCGTCATCGTCGCGAGCACGTCCCAGCTTAGCGTCATCACCGCCTGGATACGCGATACGCGCGCCAGCCCCTTATAGGCTTCGACCAGATGATCTTCACCGATCATCCGCATCGCCTCGCCAATCTCGGCGAGAATTTGCTTGAGCCAGAGTTCCTTGGTCTGATGGATGATGATGAACAGCAGTTCGTCGTGCCGGTCGGAAATCGGATGCTGAGCGTTCAGAATGTCGTCGAGCGCGAGATAGCGCCCATAGGTCATATCGTCTGTCATGCCCGTCCTATAGCGTCAGGACGGCGGCGCGAACAACGGCGCCTCCGGCGGAACCGACGCGTTGCGCCAGCGCTCGACCGCGGCGACGCGTATATCGCCATCCGGCGTCTTGGCACGCTGGATCAGGCTCGCTTCCTGCTGGGTCGTCTCGCCGATCGTCGCGCGGACGCGCACCCAGAAGGTCGACGACCGGAACCCCGTGCCGGGCGGGACCGCCTGATCGAGGTCGGCAATATCCTTCTTCGTCAGGAACCCGCGATTGGTACGCAGCGAAACCATGCGATCGACGACGATCGGATCATGGAACAACACCCCCAGCATTTCGGGCGTCGCGGCGTTCAGGTTGATCTCGCTATGGCCGGGCAGCGCGGTCACCAGCCGCTCCAGCTTGTCCGCAACCGCCGGGTCGATCCCCGCCATGCGCAGCGGTTGCAGATCGGTTACCGGGCCATATTGCTTGACCAGCGCCGCGGCGGCGAGGATCTGGTCGTCGGTCAGGCCCGCCGCCCGCGCGATATTGCGGAACATCACCTTGTCGGCGGTGCGCGGCGACATGACGTTGTTGATGTTGAAGCGCCCCTGCGCGTCGGCGATCACGAGGTCGAACGTGCCGCCTTCGATCGGTGCGCCATTTTCCGACAGCGCGGCCCAGGCTTCGCCGCGATGGTCGACATCGCCCGCCTGCCGCGCATCGCGCCGCAGCGCGACGATCGCGGAAGTTTCGCCGCCGCGCACCACCGACAGCGCGCGCGCCGCCTCCCGCGTGCGCAGCGCGCGATCGAGCGCCAGTTCCTCGCGATTTATCATCAGCATCACCATGCCGCTGGCAATGGCGACGAACAGAAGCACATTCACGAGGATCATCCCCCGCTCGTCATCGGGTACGCTCACACGGCTCATGGCCGCTCGTCCGGGCGCGCGGGAAGCGTCACGACGCGGCGAAGCGTCCCGCGTTCAACCTGCATGTCGAGCGACACCGCCTGCGGGCGATCGCCGCGCCGGTCCTCGCTCGGCGGCCAATGGTCGGTCCACGCGCCGCCATCGTAGAAGCGCCAGCGCGCGTTCGCCACGCCGGTCAGCACCGTTTGCGGGTTGGCGCCCGCCATCCGCATAAGGGCGCCCGCCTGTTCGTCATATTGCACGGGAACCGGCGTGCCGCCAAAGCCCGCGGCCGAGCGCGTAAAGCTGATCGTGCCGCCACCGCCCGCAATGGGTCCGCGTGCGATCTGATCGAGGTCGCTCGACACGATATACATCGCACGCTGATAGTCGGACAGGCGGTCGAGCCGCTCTTCGGTCTTTCCCTGCACGTTCAGCACACTGTCGACGAGCCCCAGCCCGGCCACCGCGATCAGCGCGAACAGGCCGAGCGAGATCATCACCTCGATCAGCGTGAAGCCCTGCTCGTGCTGCGGAGCGTTCATGCGCCCTGGCTCGACGCCACCTTCTTGTATCCCGCCGGACCCGCCAAAAGGATCGCGAAGTCGCGCGCCACGCTGCCATCGGTGCGAAAGCGGACCTGCCCGGCGACGCCCGGAAATCCACCTTCGCTGAGCACGCCGGCGCGGCTCAGTGCGTTGCTTGCCCGCAGCGCCTTCGCGATGCCCGCCGCATCATAGGCAAGTGCCGCGATCGCACCCGGATTGCCGCCGTTGCGCGCCTGATAGTCGCTCGCGAACTTGCCGAACGCCACCGGGTCGGGGCTGGCGATCCAGGCGCCGTCCAGCACCTCGAGCGCGGTGGGACGATGGTCGAGCGCCTCCAGCGTGCCGAGCATCTGGATACCCGTCCCTTTCAGATTGCGTGCGACCGACAGCGCGGTATCGCTGCCACCGGGCACCAGCACCGCATCGGGCGCGTCGCCAGCGATCGGCAGCGGTCCGTCGGGCCGTACCTCAAGCGTGCGCGCTTCCATGCCGAGCGTCCCCTGAAGGCCGGTCGCGGCAGCCCCCGACGCCTTGCCCCACGCGCTGCCGTCGCTGATGACCGCGACGGAGCGAACACCGCGCGAGCGCGCATAGCTGAGGATCGCGCTCGTTACCTGGCTGGCGGTGATGCCGAATATGAACGCGCCGGTCGAGCGCGCATCGGCGCTGTTGGTGAACGCGATAACCGGGGTGCCGCCCGCTGCTTGCGTGACGGACGCGACGTCGCCGGAAAGGAGCGGGCCAAGGATCAGCGCGCATTTGCGGTCGAGCGCCTGCTTGGCAGCTGCGGCCGCGCCCTCGGGCGTTCCGCCGGTGTCGAAGGTCACCAGCTTCCCGTCATTTTCGGCGAGCAACGCCGCGCGCTGCATGCTAAGGCCAAGGCTCGCTCGCGGACCCGTGAGCGGCACGAGCAATGCCACCGGCCGGTCGTCAGACTTGGCCGCCAGCAAGGGGGAAGCGGCCCATGCCGTCGATGACAGCACCAGGCCCGAACGCAGATATCGTAATAACTGACGGCGATCCATCGCCGACTCCCGTAATACAAAAGGCTAAGGCGCGACGGCGTATTATCGTGTTCGCCGGCATCGGCATAGCCTCTT
The DNA here is from genome assembly GCF_018122655.1 of Stakelama marina. Taxonomy (GTDB): domain Bacteria; phylum Pseudomonadota; class Alphaproteobacteria; order Sphingomonadales; family Sphingomonadaceae; genus Sphingomonas; species Sphingomonas marina. The sequence goes on along the minus strand of NZ_JAGRQC010000001.1, from coordinate 166,103 downwards.
ACCTGATCGGCATGGTCGCCACGATGCCGGCAAGCCTGTTATTCGGCGATCAGGCATGGCGAACGGGCGTGTCGGGCACCGTCTGGCACGGCGAAGTGGGCGTCGCGGGCGGCAGCGTGCTGCGCTGGGACTGGGCACCGCTGCGCTCTATCACCAGCCTGGGCTTCGCCGCCGACTGGCACGCGACCGGCGCCAATACCGATCTCGGCGGGCGCGCGCTGATTCGCCCGGGCCGCATGGTGGTGGACAAGGTCAGCGGATCGGCCGACGCGACGCTGCTCCACCTCGCCGCGCCAAACCTGCCCTTTTCCTGCGCGATGACGATGCAGGTCGAACTGCCGCGCCTCGCGCTCGGCGGCGACGATCAGGAGATCGAGGGAGAGATCGCGACCGACGCCGGCAGTTGCATGCCGACGCGCGGAGCCGCGGCGGCAGCGCCCGTTCCGCCGCTCCACATCACCGCGCAGCCGATCGGCAACGAAACGCGCATCCGCATTACGCCGATGGCGCAGCAGCGACAGGAACTGGTCACGGCGACACTCGCCAGGGATGGCGGCTTTACGGTGACGATGACCCGCGACGGCGCGGCGATGCTGCCCTTTGCCGGGATACCGGGAGGATCGTCGATCACATTCTGAGCCAGTCCGCGCAGGCGGCACCTTTGTCCGCTCCGCGGCGTTGAGACGATATTCGGTGCTTGGGAAGAGGGAGAAGGCAGCATGTGCGACCGCGAAAATCTGGCCGAATGGGCACAGTCGGGCAATTCAGACTGGTCGGTAAATCGCCGTCAGTTCAGCGCGATGGCGGCGATGGGTGCGCTTTCCGCCTGCGCCACCACACGCGCCGCCGAACCGCCACTTGCCGAGGACATGGTCAGCGTCACCACCCCCGACGGGCAGATGGATGCATTCTATGTTCGCCCCGCATCGGGCAAGCATCCCGCGATCCTGACCTGGCCGGACATTGCCGGGCTCCGCGAAGCGTTCAAGGTGATGGCGCGCCGGCTTGCCGGTCAGGGTTATGCCGTGCTCGTCGCCAACCACTATTACCGCTCGGGCAAGGCGCCGCTGTTCAAGGACTTCCCCGACTTCCAGGCCAATGACGGCTTCGCCAAGGCAGGCGAGATGCGCAAGAAGATGGGGCCCGACGCGATCATGCGCGACGCCAGCGCCGCGATCGCCTGGCTCGACGCCCGCGACGAGGTCGATACATCGCGCGGCGTCGGCACCAACGGTTATTGCATGGGCGGCCCCTTCACCGTGTTCACCGCAGCCGCGGTGCCCGGCCGCGTGCGTGCCGCCGCTTCGCTCCATGGTGCGGGGCTGGTGAAGGACGACGATCCGCAAAGCCCGCACAAACTGCTCGACCGGACGAAAGCGGGCTATCTGTTCGCCATCGCGCAGAATGATGACGAGAAGGACCCGAAGGCCAAGACCGAGCTGCGCGCCGCGACGAAAGCAGCGGGGCGCCCGGCGGAAATAGAAGTCTATCCCGCCAATCACGGCTGGACGGTGATCGATTCGCCTTCCTACGATCAGGTTGCGGCCGAACGCGCCTGGACGCGGATGAGCGCGCTGTTCGAGACGCTGTCGTAGCGAGCGCTACATCGTCACCAGATTGTTGAGGTTGATGATCGGCAGCAGAATCGCGAGCACCATCATCAGCACCAGCCCGCCCATGATGAGCAGCACGAGCGGCTCGGCAAGCGCGACCAGCGTCGCGACCAGCGCATCGAGTTCGCGTTCCAGCTCGTCCGCCGCGCGGCCGAGTGCGGGCGCGAGCTTGCCGCTCGATTCGCCGCTGCCGACAATCGCGGTCAGCATCGTCGGAAATACATCGGCCTCGGTCATCGCCTGACGCAGGCTTGCGCCTTCGCGAACGCGTGCGGCGATGCCGAGCGCCTTTTCGCGAATATAAAGGTTGGGCGTCACCGCTGCGGCGGCATGCAGCGCCTCGACCAGCGGAACCGCGCTCTCGACAAGCGTCGCAAGGCTGCCGGCGAAGCGCGCGGCGTTGAATTGCTTGCTGAACCGCCGCGTCAGCCGTGAACGGGTAAAACCGCGGTGGATACGCAAGCGGTTGGCGGGCACGCGCGCCCAGCGGCCATAGACCAGCAGGCCGACCAGCGCCGCCAGCACGACATAGGCGCCGTAATCGCGGATGAAGGCGCTGAGCGCGATCAGTGCACGCGTCAGGAAAGGCAGATCGGCGCCGCGCGATACGAAAACGTTCACGATATCGGGCACGACATAGACCATCAGGAGCACCATCATGCCGAGCGACACGACCGCGAGCAGCGCCGGATAGAGCAGCGCGAGTTGCAGCTTCTGCGCATTGCCCTGCCGCGTCTCGACGAAATTGGCGAGGTGGTTGAGCACGTGCGTCAACCGCCCCGACTGTTCCCCCGCCGCCACCGAGGCGCGATAGAATTCGGGGAAGGCCTTGGGATGCTGGCCCAGCGAATGCGCAAAGCTGCGCCCGTCGAGGATCGCACCACGCACGTCGAGCAGGATAGAACTGACCGCCGGCACTTCCGATTGCACCGCGACGAGCCGGAGCGCTTCCTCGACCGAAATGTCAGAGCCGACCAGCGTCGCGATCTGGCGCGTGACCGTCGCAAGCTGGCGCGTCGTCATTTTCTTGCGGCGGAGGCTGGGCAACCGGATCGTGCCCGGTTTCAGATCGCGCTCGGTGGCGGTTTCGACCGAGAGCGGCAACAGCGACCGCTCGCGCAGCGCAGACCGCGCCGCGGCCGGGCTTGCCGCCTCGATCACGCCCTTTTTCTGCGCGCCGCTCTTGTCGGCCGCCCGATATGCGAATGCGGGCATCAGCCCTCGTCGCGCGTGACGCGCGCGACTTCCTCGACCGTCGTGATCCCGGCGCGAACCTTCGCCACGCCATCATCGAGCAGGCTCGGGTTGCTTTCGCGCGCATGACGTTCGAGCTGCGCCTCCGACGCGCCGTCATGGATCATCGACTGAAAGCGTTCGTCCACCGCGACGACCTCGTACAGGCCGGCACGGCCGCGATAGCCCTCGTCATGGCATTTCTCGCACCCCACCGGCCGCCAGATCGCATCCCCTGCCGCAATCGCGTTGTTCAGCAACAGCGCTTCGGCCTCGGTCGCTTGCCCTTCCTGACGGCAATCGGGGCACAGCTTGCGCACCAGCCGCTGCGCCGCGAGCCCGACGACCATCGGCGCGAGCAGATAGCGCTCGACCCCCATGTCGATCAGCCGCGTCACCGATCCGACCGCCGAATTGGTGTGCAGCGTCGACAGCACGAAATGTCCCGTCATCGCAGATCGCACCGCGACCTGCGCGGTTTCCTGATCGCGGATTTCGCCGACCATGATGACATCGGGGTCCTGACGCAGGATCGCGCGAAGACCGCGTGCGAAGGTCATGTCGGTGCGCGTGTTGACCTGCGTCTGGCCGATGCCCGGAAGTTCATATTCGATCGGGTCCTCGACCGTCATCACGTTGCGCTTGCGATCGTTGAGCCGGGTGAGCGCGGTGTAAAGCGTCGTCGTCTTGCCCGACCCCGTCGGGCCGGTCACCAGCAGGATTCCGTGCGGGCGGTCGAGCAACCGCTGAAACGTCGCGACATCGCGCTGCGACATGCCGAGGCTGGCAAGGTCGAGCGTCATCGACCCACGTTCGAGCAGGCGCAGCACCACGCGCTCGCCATGTTGCGTCGGCAGCGTCGAGACGCGGGCATCGACATCGTGCCCGCCGATACGCAGCGTCACGCGGCCATCCTGCGGCACGCGCTTTTCGGCGATGTCGAGCTTCGCCATCACCTTGATGCGACTGACGAGCAGCGGCGCGAGCGCACGCTGCGGTTCGAGCACGTCGCGCAGCACACCGTCGATCCGGAAGCGCACGACGAGGCGCTTTTCCTGCGTTTCGACATGAACGTCCGACGCGCCCTCCTTCACCGCCTCGAGCAGCAGCGCGTTGATGAGGCGGATGACGGGTGAATCATCGTTGCTTTCGAGCAGATCGTCGACCTGCGCCGCGCTGTCGGCGAGCGCGGCGAGATCGGTTTCGTCGATATCGAAATCGGCGGCCATACCGGCGCGGTCGGCAAAGGCTTCGCTAAGCGCCTGATCGAACGCGCCGTCTTCGACCAGATGGAAGCGTGCGGCAGGCGCGATGCGCTGGACCTCCAGCATGGCATCGAGCGAGGCGTCGGCGCGGTGGAGGCATTCGATACCGTCCGCACCTTCGCGAAGGACGACGCCGTTCCTGCGCGCAAAGCCATAGGGCAGCGTGGGCGTCTCCTCATATTCCGTGACGATCAGCGTGTCGGTCATGCCGCGAAGTCCACCGTCACATCGACCTGCCCCGCCGCGCTGCCGTGCGAAATATCGGCGCGGGTTACGCTCAGGCTGCTCGATTTCGATACATCCTCGATCCAGTGCAGCACCGAGTCATAGGATATGTCTGTCGCGGTCGCCCGGACCCCGTCATCGGTCGGCTGCGTCGATACCGCAAACCCCGCCGAAGAAGCCGCCGACGATATGATGCTTTCGGGCGCACCGGTGCGCTGCGGCACTTGCGCGGTGGTAAGCTTTCCCGCCGCAAGAATACGCGCATTGAGCGTTTCATAGGTGCGGATATCGGCGATCGCCTCAGCGCGCGCCGACTGAATCGGCTTGATGACCCCATATACCAGCACGACGCCCGCCAGCAGCGCCGCCAGCGTGCCGAGCAGGATGCGCTCGCGGCGCGTCAGCCCGGTCCACCACGCATCGAACCGCGCCAAGCCTGCTTCGAGCGCAGGTATTTCGGTAATACGGACCACCTTCATGCCGCACTCGCCGTGATGCGGACGGCCCCGTCGGGTCCCTGGGTAACCGTCGCCGGGATCGCCGCCGAGCGCAGCGCCGCGTCGATCCGCGACGGAACACCCGAATCGGTCGTGTCGAGATCGAGCACGAGCTGATTTCCTTCGAAATGCATCGTCCGCACATCGATCACCGACGCCATCGGCGCAAGCGCCCCCGATACACGCGTAACCAGCGGCAGGAATATGCGCTGCCCACTGGGCGGCGGGATGAGGTCGGCCACCGGCCCCGAAATGCCGCCCTCGGCCGGCAGCGACGCCCCCGGCGCCATCGCCTGAACGAGCGCGCGGGTGTCGTTTTCGCGTCGATCGGCGATCGAGCGCAGCATCAGCGTATCCGCGCTGGCGATTACCGTATGCGCCACCGCGCCGATCCCGATGATCCAGGCCAGCCGCCGTCCCCAGCCCGCCGAACTTGCCATCCGTTGCCGCGCATAGCCCGCTTGCCGCAGATCGAGCGCCGGGCGCGCCAGCCGCTCTGCACGCGACTGGCCGGGAGGCGCGATCTCGGGCGCGGCCATATCCTCGGGCAGCGGGTCGCCATAGGCGAGGCACGGCGGCTGCCCGGCGCGCTCCCACGCCGCGCGCAGCATCGGCGCGGCCAGCGCGAAGCCCGTTCCGTCGGCTGCGCGCACGGTAGCGCGCGTTTCACCAAGATCGACCGCCCAATGCCCCTCCGGCGGCACCGGCAGCGCCAGCGCGTCGGGCACCATCGCCGCGTGGCCGAGCCCGGCTTCCTCCGCCATTTCGGTCCAGCGTTCCATCTGCGCATGCGCCACGACGCCGACGAGATAGCGGTTCGAGGAAATCTCGCTTCCCAGCGCCAGATGCACGCTCTCCGGACGTTCGGCGATCTGGTCCTCGATCGCGAAAGGCAATGCCTGCAACCGCTTCGCCCGTGACCTGATCGGCAGATCGACCGCGAGCAGACGCACCGATTCGCTGGGCACGAGGATGGTTGCGGGCGCATCGCCATCGACTATGATCAGCCGGTCCCCGGCAACCGTCCATATGCCGGAGGGCCGCGCACCTGCGGCATCGGACGAATAATCTTCGTTCATGCCCGACTCGGGCGTGCCTGTAACATTGCTTTCATGGACCGATCGCATGGAGCCCGGATGCGCATAGTTTTACAACAATTCCGTGACACCGTGGCACCGCGCCGCACCCGCCGCAAGCGCCGTCATGTCTCGCAAGACGAAACCGGCCTGACGCTCATCGAGATGATCGTCGTGCTGGCGATCATCGCCATCGTCGCGACGATGATAACGATGAACGTCATCGATCGCCCGGATCAGGCCAAGGCGACGACGACCAAGACCAACATCCTGAGCGTCGAAGGCGCGCTGAAGATGTACCGGCTCGACAATGGCAGCTATCCGACGACACAGCAGGGGCTGAAGGCGCTGGTCGCAAAACCGTCTTCGCCGCCGGTGCCCAGCAGTTATCCGTCCGAGGGCTATCTCAGCCGCATGCCCGCCGATGGCTGGGACCATCCGTTCGAATATGAAAGCAACGGCAGCAGCTTCACGCTCAAATCGCTCGGCAAGGATGGCAAGCCGGGCGGTCAGGATCTCGACGCCGATATCGACAGCAAGTCGATCTAGCAGAGACCCGTGGGGGGCCGCCGATCCATCAAGCCTGCCGACCGCGGCATGACGCTGATCGAGATGCTGATCGTCCTTGCGATTGTCGGCATCGCGGCGGGTGCGGTGTCGCTCGGCATCGGCGCGGCGACGCGTGCGCCGAGCGCGGAGGCCGAGGCGCACCGCCTCGCCACCCGGCTCCAGGCGGCGGCGGACGATGCGATGCTGGGCGACAAGCTGATCGCCTTCACCGCGAAGGAGCACGGTTATGGCTTCGCGACCTATCAGGATGGCGGCTGGGTGGAACGCACCGACGACGCTTTCGGCTTTCACCGGCTGCCCGCGGGGATGCGGGTAACGCTCAGCGTCCGCCCGCCGGTGGTCCTGGGGGTCGATGGTTCCGGCGAGCCGCTGAGCGCGACGATCGAAAGCGGCGATCAGGCGTGGCGCGTCTTGTATGACGGGCTTACGGCGACGACATCGGCCATACCGGCCGGGCAGTTGCAGCAGCAGCCCCGGACATGATGCGCCGTCCGGACAGCATCCGCGCAGACGCATCCGACGACGCGGGCTTTTCGCTGATCGAGGCGCTGGTCGCGCTCGCGATCCTCGCGATCGCATCGGTCGGCCTGATCCGCACGGTCGAATCGCATATCGACTCCACGCGCGGAATGGAGCAGCGTGCGACCGCGATGTGGGTGGCGCAAAACCGGATGGCGGAACTGCAGATCGGCGATCCCGCCGCACGGGCGGATTCGGTCGAAATGCTGGGCCGGCAGTGGCGCGTGGAAACGCGGCAGGCCGCGACAAGCGATCCGTCGATCGCCCGGGTGCGCGTCGAGGTGTTCGCCAGCGGCGGCGACGCGCCGATGGCGACGCTCGACGGCTTTCTTGATACGGGCGCGGCGACATGATGTCCGACTATCGTCCCAGCCCGCGCCAGATAAAGACCGGCCTGGACATGCTGACCGCGCTGATGATCGTCTCGGTCGCCTTCGCGCTCGCCGGGCTGACCTGGCGGCTGGCGGGGCATGCCGGCGTCGGCGCGATCACCGTGCCCTCGGCCGGCCGGCCGGTCGCGGTCACCACCGATATCGGGCCGGCGGTCGCGCTTGCGCCGTTCGGCAAGTCGGCGATCGGCGACAATGGCGTTCCCACTTCGATCGAAGCCGAGTTGAAGGGCGTGATTTTCGCGATCCCCGCATCGCTTTCGACCGCCTTCATCGCCGTCGGCAACGATGCGCCGCAAAATTTCGGCGTCGGCGATTCGGTCGGCGGCGCGACCATCGCCGCCATTCGCCGCGACCGCGTCATCCTGAACAATGGCGGGCGGATCGAATATCTCGCGCTGCCTGATCCCACCAAGGCCGCGGGCGCGGATCAGAACGCCAGCGCCTCGCCCGTCTATCGCACTCCGCCGCCCGGCGCGACGCCGCCCGCGCCGACAGCGACGCAGCCCAGCGCCGACGACGTGATGGCGCGCTTCGGCGCGACGGCGACCGGCAACGGTATCCGCGTCGGCGACAACGCGCCGGCGGGCCTGCAACCCGGTGATGTCATCAGCTCGGTCAACGGCACCCCCGTTACCGACGCCGCTTCCGCGCGTGCCGCCTATACCGCCGCACAACAGAGCGGTTCCGCCCAGATCCAGATCCTGCGCGACGGAAAGACGATTACCGTCACCGTCCCGACCCGTTAGAGACGTGATAGTGCTGAAAGCGATTCGATCCCTGCTGCTCGCGCTGGCCCTGACCAGTTCCCTGATCGCCCCGGCATGGGCGCAGGACGCCGCCGCCAACGGCCCGCCCGCCGATATCGTCGTCAATATGCGCGGCGTCGACATCGCGCAGGTTGCCGAGCAGATTTCACGGCTGACCGGGCGCACGCTGATCCTCGATCCGCAGGTAAAGGGCAACGTCACCGTCACCTCCGCCGAACCGCTGTCGCCGTCCGGGGTATGGGAACTGTTCCAGTCGGTCCTGCGCGCCAATGGCTTTGCGGCGGTGCGATCGGGCCGGGCATGGCGCATCATTCCGCAGGCGACCGCCGTTCGCGACGGCGGCACGCCCAGCCGCAATGCCAGCGGACAGGAAATGGTGACGCGCATGATCCGCCTCGCCAATGTGCCGTCCGAAGACGCCGCCCGGATCGTTCGGCCGCTCGTTGCCAGCTTCGGCAGCGTCGAACCGCTCAAAAGCCCGAACGCGATCGTCGTCACCGACTATGCCGACAATGTCCGGCGCATAGAGATCCTGACCAACCAGCTCGACAGCGGCGGCGGATCGACCTTCGCCACGATCAAGCTGACGAACGGCAATGCGCGCGAAGTCGCCAACGCCATTCAGGGGGTGATGGGCGACGACAGCAGCGCGCGCGTCGCCGCCGACCTGCGCAGCAACACGGTGATCGTGCGCGGTGCCCCCGCCTCGGTGGCGCAGGCGCGCGCGATCGCTGCGCGGCTCGACGAACCGGGCGGCGCAACGCCGATCACGCGGATGTTCCGGCTCAACTATGCCGATGCGGAGTCGGTGACGGAAGTGCTTCGCGGCGTGCTTGGCGGCAAGGAAACGTCGAACAACCCGGTCGCGCGCAGCCTTTCGAACAGCGGCAATCCGTTCGCGAACGACAATGGTGCGGGTAATCTCGGCGGTGCACTGGGCGGCGCATCGGCACTGGGCCGCACGCCGACGATGACGACATCGGACCCGGCCGCCGCGGCGCAGGCGATCACCAGCAATTCGGCCACTGCAATGCCCGGCGGGTCGCGCGACAAGACGCCGCAGGGCTTCACGACGCCCGACCTGACCGTCCAGCCGGCGCCCGAACTGAACGCGGTCGTCGTGCGCGGCACGCCAAAGGCGATCGGTTCGATCGAGGGGCTGATCCACGACCTCGATGTCCGCCGCCCGCAAGTGCATATCGAGGCTGCGATTGCGGAGATCACGGGCGACGAGGCCGAACAGCTGGGCGTCCAGTTCGGGCTTACCGCCGGCGCGCTGACCAGCGTCAAGGGCGGCGGCACGTCCTTCGGAACCGCTGGCACTCCGCTCGGATCGATCCTGTCGGCACTCGGTTTTCCGGCTGGCAACCTGCTGGGTTCGGGCCTGACGACCAATATCGGCATCGGCAACGACTTTTCGGTGCTGGTGCAGGCGCTTGGCCGATCGAGCGACGCCAATCTGCTTTCGACGCCGCAGGTCACCGTCCTCGACAATGCGCCGGCCGAGATCGTCGTCGGACAGAATGTGCCCTTCCGCACCGGCAGCTTCACCACCGACGGCAATTCGCTCAACCCGTTCACGACGATCGAGCGCAAGGATGTCGGCATCACGCTGAAGGTCATTCCCCGTATCAATGCGGGAGAGGTGGTACGCCTCGATGTCAGCCAGGAGGTTTCCTCGCTGGTCAACGCCAATATCACCGGCGCTGCCGACCTCATCACCAATCGCCGGCAGATCACGACCACGGTGCTGGCCGACGATGGAGAGACGATCGTGCTGGGCGGCCTGATTTCGGACGACCGCATGCACACCGAACAGCGCGTCCCCGTGCTCGGCGACATTCCGATCCTCGGCAATCTGTTCAAGTCGCGCCAGGAGAGCCAGACCAAGCGCGTGCTGTTCATTTTCCTGAAGCCCACCATCCTGCGCGACACCGAGGCGGCGACCGAGCTCGCCAAGGCGAAATACGCCCGGCTGCGCGGTGAAGAGGCGACCTATGACCAGCATGGCAGCCTGCTCATCAACCCGCCCGCACCGCGGCTGACGGTCGAGATCAACGGGATTTACTGAGCGTCGCTGTCATCGCCGGAAGGAACGGGCACGCGTATCTGTTCGCCGCCGCGTTCGAAATAGGCCGCGTCGATCGCGAGCGAGACGAGCCGCCAGCCATCGACACTGTCACCGGGACCCAGCGAGCGCGTGTCTCCGCCGCTGGTGCGAACCAGCGCAACCGCGCCGCTGCCCAGCCGGCCGACAATGCCCAGCAATTGCGGCGCGTCTGCGGGCAATGCCGCCTGGTCGGTGCCGAGCGTAAGCGCAGGCGCGAAAAGCTCGCGCCGATATGCCGCATCAGGTCGCGGAGTATCGGGCACGGCCAGCGGCTTCGTCACCCTATGGCTCGCGGCGGCTTCCCTGACAGTCGCTCGCGGGATCAGGATCAGCGGACACGCGGTGGCGATCAGCGCACCAGCCGCAAGTCCGCCAAGCTCGAAGCGCGTCAAGCTCGCCATGGCGCCACCAACACCCCCTGCAACCGAACCGTACCATCGGCGATCGCGCGTATGCGCCACGATCCGAACCGCATGACCGGGTCGCCGCGTTCGATCGCGTCGGCAAGCGCGATCACCGCCTTTTCATTGCCCGACAGGCGCACGGAAACGGCAGCCAGTCCTTCGCCCGCGTCGCCCCCCGCCCCCATTGCCTCGACAAGCACGCCGCCGCGATTGGCAAGTCCCCTGACCCGATTGCCGATTGCCGCGCGCGCCGCACGGGCGGACGCGGCGCGCAAAACCTTGTTGCCGGCGATCAGGGGGCGGTCGGTTCCAGTGTCCTCGATGGCCGAACGCAGCGCGCTTAATCCTGCTCGAGCACGCGTCAACTCGCCGAGCGAATGCCGCATGGGAATGGCGAGGAAGAACGCCGCCAGCATACCTGCCACCGCCCCCGCGAAAAGGCCGCGCCACGTCACCGGGCACCTTCCCGCAATGTAACGATCATCACGCCGTCGCCGCGCCGCTGCCCGGTATCGCGCAGCCGTGCGAACAGCGGATCGCGACGCAGCGCTTCTCGCAACTGGTCGGGATCACTCGCCGCAATCTGCATTTCCAGCGCGCCATCGCGGCTGCGGCGCAGATCAGATAGCCGCACCTGTTCCAGCAGCACCTTCGCGATTCGGTCGAGGACATTAGCCGCCGGTGGAACGGCAAACGCATCGCTCAGCATATCCCTGCCCCGCTGCCGGGCAGCGCGTGCGGCTAGCGCGGGCGCTTCCTTTTCGCGCAAGGCCTCTATCTGCGCCCGGATGCGAGCGTGCAGGATCGACGCCGCTGCCCAGGTCAAGGCCGGCCCGCTTGCGATCAGGAGCGCGACCAGCGCCGGAACGACCCATGATCGCCGCGGCCCGATATCGGGAAATGCCCGACCTGCCGCCTGACCGGCGTTCCATGCGAACGACCGGCGCCGGAACCGTATCCGCATCATGCGGTCGAACAGGCTGTCGACGGGGCGGTTGCCCGGCGGATCGGACGGCGTCATACCACCGCCCTACCGCCAGCGGGTCGGTTGGAAAAGCCTAGTTGGTGCGGCTGATGACGTGCGCCGTGCCGTCGGGCGAAACCTGAATGAGGTGCGCCTCGCCGCTCTGGCAGGTCGCGCGCCAGGTCGGGATATCCTGATTGGGCAAGCGTTCGGACTTGGTGACGCCCTCGCACTTCATCCCGGCGTCGAGGATCGCGCGGATCAGCGTGGCATTGAGCGCGGCCTTGGGCAGCTTCTCCATCTGCGCCGCCACATCGTTGCCCGTGCCCGCCTCGGCCATGTTGGCCGCGCCGTTGTCCGGCGCGGTGGTCGGCTCGGTCGTCTGCTGCTGGCACGCCGCGAGTCCGGCGAAGAGAGCGATTGCTGCAAGTCTTTTCATCGGCTTCATCCTTTCTGGCCATCATACGCGCGCAGGAACGTTCGCGTTCCGTGATGGACGTGATTTCGGATTTCCTCGGGCGACATCGGCCGGCGAATACCGAATTTCAGCTCGACGTCGGAAAAGCCTTTCCACAGGGCAGTCAGGTCTTCGGCCGCGCGCAGCGTGTCTTCGCATGTCAGCACACCGTCCTCGCAGGCTTCCTCGATCAGCTGGGCGAGCCTTGCCCGCGTCTGCGCCGGGCCGGCTTCGAACACGCGGCGGCCGAGTTCGGGCATCTGGCTGAATTCCTGCGCCATGATACGGTCGAGGGCGACGTGCTTCGGTTCGTACATGAAGGTCAGCAGCGCTTCGCCGAATGCATTCAACCGCGCCTCAAGCCTGCCATCGCCGATATCGCCGGCCTCGAACGCGGCCGCCATCTTGCCGATCTCGGTACGGACGCAGGTTTCGAACAACGTCTCCTTGTCGCCGAACCTCTTATAGACGGTCACCTTCGACACGCCCGCGCGCTGCGCGATCTCCTCGATCGTGCTACCGTTGAATCCGCGTTCGAAAAACAGCTCGCGCCCCGCGGCCAGGATCGCGTCGTCCTTGGCAGGGTCGCGCGGCCGCCCCGCACCGGTGCGCTTGGTACGTTCACAACATTTATTATCAGTCACCATCATCTCCGCACCGACCATGGACCCGTTGCCGCACGCTGGCAACTTGCCGTTCCACCAGCATGTCAGGCAAACACGGCCTCGAGCTCCTCGACCCCGCCGCCTTCCTTGTTCGTGCGCAGCTCATGATAGCTGGCGGCAAGAAAAGCGGGGACGATCGCCACACCGACTGCGGTGGAGAAGGCCATTGCCACATAGGGTTTCAGATCCCCGCCGATCATCCCTGCGAGGAAACCCAGGATCACCTGAACAATGCCCAAGGCTAGGATACCGATGATGTACAGAAGCAGAATGCGCCAACGCGCACCGCGCGTCAGTTCCGACCCGCGCGAAAAGGCCTCGGTCACCGAACAATCCTCGGCAACGACGATCGCCGCCACGCAAAACCAGGCGCAGGTGACGATAATCCCTGGAACAATCAACAATGCATAGCCGAACCAGGTCGCAATCACGAGCAACGCGGAAACGCCGAATATCCGTGGAAACAGCCGCGCCGCGTCGCGCAGCAGGTCGGCCAGCGAAGCCCGTTCGCTACCGAACGCCGCATCGATCGCCGCGCGCAGACCGATTGTCCTGAAAAACACCCCGATCGTAAAGGCAATCAGCCAATAGACGAGGAACGCACCCCAAAGCGAAGAATTTTCAAGGATCGAAACCGTCCCGCGAAAATGTCCGACGATGGCAGCGAAGGCGCCGGTAAACAGAATGCCCGCCAACAGGCCGATGCCCCCGAGCACCAGCGGCAGGCGCGCCAACAGCTCGCCGGTCCTGCCGATCACATTGCCGATGCCGAATTCCCATTCGTGACGCCGTGCCTCGCGGATCGCCATGACGACCGTTACCACGACGCCGATAACGAAGACGCCGAGCAAGGACAGGCCCATCAGGCCGGCCAGCATTTCCCTATCCATATCGATTTCCCCCTTGCGTGAGAACCTAGGCGGAAAAGCATTGCGCGCAAATATCCGATTTGCTCCAATGGGATCGGCACCTGCGACGAGCATCCCGGCTCGTCGGCGGATCGCCTTAGGGGGCAAGCGATGACGGGCACCGCGCAGCAAGCGGCCATAGCCGGCGCAAGCGCGGGAAAGCCGGGCTTTCCCGACCCTGATGCCGCTGCCGAGGCGCATCGCCGGCTGCTCACCGACAGCTCGATCCAGTTCGACCTTCCCCACAAGGAAATCGAGCGCCATCCTCCGCCCGAATGGCTGCTCGCCGCGATCCGCGCGATCAAGCACGCCGCCGAATGGGTCGGGCCGGCCTGGCCCTGGATCCTTGGCGGACTGGCGCTGCTGCTGGTCGCGGTGCTCATCCTGACTTTCTTCCCGTCGGCACGCGACTGGCTGCGCGAGACATTCGGCCGCGGACGCCCTGCGGAGGAAACCGAACAATGGGTTCCGGAGGTCGCGGTCGCGCGCCAATTGCTCGAAGAGGCCGACGCGCTGGCGACACAGGGACGGTATGACGAAGCGGCGCATCTGCTCCTGTTTCGCAGCATCGAGGATATCGAGCGTTGGCGCGGCGACATTGTCCGCCCCTCGCTGACAAGCCGCGACATCGCGAGCGCCGAGGCGTTGCCCGACGAAGCACGCGGCGTATTTTCGGGCATCGTCGCGGCAGTCGAGCGCAGTCTGTTCGCAGGCCGTCCGCTGTCGCAATCGGACTGGCAGGACGCACGCGGCGACTATGCCAGCTTCGCGCTGGGCCGGGCATGAGCGAAACAAGCGAAAGTCCCTTCGGCGCGCGCGCGGTGGCGGTCCTGCTCGGCGCCGGCGTGCTTCTGGCGGTCGGGTTCCTGCTGCTCAGCGGTTTCGGACAGGATATGGAGCGTTCCTTCGGACGCGAACCACCCGCCCAGTCGCGCACCGGAGACGGTTTGTACGGACTGTTCAAGCTCGTCGATGACACTTCCGAGGGTATGGCATCGCTCGCTACCGAGGCGATGGATTACGGCACCGCCGACCTCCTCGTCCTGACACCAGAGGCGGGCACCGATAGAGAGGCGATCGACGCGATTCTGGCGCGGCGCGAAGCCGGGCATGCGACATTGATCGTACTGCCCAAATGGCAGGTCCAGAACATCCCCTTGCGGCGCAACCGGGTGCGGGCAACCGGACCGGTTCCGCTTGGTGACCTGTACAAGCTGGTTCCGCTCGAAAAATTCAACATTTCGCGCGAAGCTTCGTCAACGCTGAAGGCGACCGGCGATTATCCGGGTCAGCCCTTCCCGCCGGTTCGAAAAATGGTGCAGGGTATCAACGCCGATGCGCTGACGACGCTCATCACCGACAAGAACGGCGATGCGGTACTCGCGCGGATCGGTCGCAGCGACACCTTCATTCTCGCCGATCCCGACCTGATCGACAATCAGGCGCTGAATTCGAACAAGGGCGCGCTCGCCGCGCTGTCGATGATGGGCGCGCTCAATCCCACCGCGCCAGGCCTCGTCTCGTTCGACGTGACGCTCCATTATCACCCCGGCGAGCGGAACCTTATCAAGCTGATGTTCACGCCACCCTTCCTCGCGGTAACGACCGCGCTGTTCTTCGCTGCGCTGCTTGCCGGCTGGGCGAGCGCGATGCGTTTCGGTCCGGTACGCCGCGAAGGCCGCGCCATCGCCCTCGGCAAGACCGCGCTCGTCGACAATGCCGCCGCGCTGACGAGGCTGGCGGGCAAGGTTCGACTGAGCGGCGACCGCTATGCCGACGGCGTCCGCGACTGGGCGGCGCGGAAACTACGCGCACCGCGCAGGCTGAAGGGCGACGAACTGACCGCATTCATCGACTCCGCGACTGGGGGCATGACGCGCCGCTTCTCCGAACTGGAGGCGGAACTGCGCGCAGCCGACAGCGAACATGACATGCTGCACGCCGCGCAGCGACTGAACGACTGGCAAAAGGAACTGACTGCATGACGCTCGACGAAGTCCGCGTATTGGGAGAGGCGATCGACCGCGAGATCGCGAAAGCGGTGGTCGATCAGTCGGAGGTGGTGCGCTTCCTCGCGATCGCTCTGTTTTCCTCCGGCCATGTCCTTCTCGAAGGACCGCCGGGAACCGCCAAGACGCTGCTCGCGCAGAGTTTCGCGCGCACCCTCGGGCTCGATTTCGGCCGCATCCAGTTCACGCCCGACCTGATGCCCGGCGACATTATCGGATCGAACCTGTTCAATTTTCAAACGTCGAGCTTCGAACTGACGCGCGGTCCCGTTTTCTGCGAGTTGCTGCTCGCCGACGAAATCAACCGCACCCCGCCCAAGACGCAGGCCGCGCTACTCGAGGCCATGCAGGAGCGCAGCGTGACCATCGACGGCCGCACCGAAACGCTGTCGGACCGCTTCACCGTCGTCGCGACGCAAAATCCGATCGAGCAGCAAGGCGTCTATCCGCTGCCCGAAGCGCAGCTCGACCGCTTCCTGTTCAAGCTCGCCATCGATTATCCCACGCTTGAGGCGGAACGGGCGATCGTCACGCAATATGGCGCGCGTTCGGGCGCCCCGCACCCGGAGGACAGCGGCGTTTCGCAAGTCGCCGATGGCGGCCAGATCGCCGACGCCATTGCCGCTGTGCAAGGCGTAAAGCTGGTGGAGGAAGTGACCGGCTATATCGTCGATCTTATCCGCGCCACGCGCACCCATCCCGACCTTGCGACAGGCGCATCGCCGCGCGCCGCATCCGCACTCGCCAGCGCATCGCGCGCCGCCGCCGCGCTCGACGGGCGCGATTACGTAATCCCCGACGATGTGAAGCTGCTCGCGCCGTCGCTGTTGCGCCACCGCATCATCCTGTCGGCCTCGGCAGAGATCGACGGGCGTCGGGGCGACGAGGTCGTCGCGCAGCTGATCGATCAGGTAGAGGCGCCGCGTTGATCTATCCCACCGCCCGGGCCGTCTATCTGATCGCTGCGGCGGCGCCAGTGGCGTTGCTGATCGGCGTGCTGCTTCCCGGCGGCTGGGTGATCGCGCTCGCCTGGGTGGCGGTGGTGCTCGTGCTCATCATCGCCGATGCGTTGCTGACGCCGCCTCTGCGCCGCGGCGAGTTCGTGGTTGCGGCGGAAGGCGCCGTCGACGTCGGCGACATGGTCGATCTCTCCCCCGCCTATGAACGGTCGGGCCAGCGGATTGCGGCCGAGTTTGCCGCCGATGTCTCCGCCCCCCTCGAACCCGCGGAGCCTTCGGGCGTCGGGCTGCGCTATGTCGCCGTTCGGCGCGGGCGCGCGGTCATCCGCCGCCTGTGGGCGCGTCGCCGGGGGCCGCTGGGCTTTGCGTGGCGACAGGTGTCGCGCGAGGCCGACCTGCCGATCGTCGTTACGCCCGACCTGCGCCCGGTGCGCGAACAGGGGATGCGGCAATATCTGCGCAGCAACCAGCAGGGCCTGAGGATGCGGCTCGACAGCGGCGACGGCAGCGAGTTTCAGGCGCTGACCGACTTTCAGCCGGGGATGGAGCGCCGATCGATCGACTGGAAGGCATCGGCTCGCCATTTCGCGCTGCTCGCCCGCGAATATCGTACCGAACGCGACAATGCGATCGTCTTCGCCGTCGATAGCGGGCGGGCGATGTGCGATCCGGTCGGCGGCGTGCCGCGTGTCGACCGGGCGGTTTCGGCCGCGCTGCTCGCTGCATTCGTCGCGCTGAAATCGGGCGACCGCGTGCGGCTCTATTCCTTCGCCGCGCGACCGCAGGTCGATAGCGGGACGCAGGCCGGCACGCGGAGCTTTGCCGAACTGCACCGAAGCGCCGCCGAAATCGACTATCTGGCCGAGGAGAGCAATTATACGCTCTCGCTCGTCACGCTCGACCGTAAGCTCGAACGCCGGTCGCTGATCGTGCTGTTCACCGAGTTCACCGATCCGACCAGCGCCGAGCTGATGATGACCGCCGCTGCCCGCCTGCTAAAGCGGCACCGCGTGCTGTTCGTGCTGTTCGAGGATGTCGAGCTGGAAGCGATCCGCACCGCGCGGCCCGAACATGGCGACGACGTCGTGCGCGCCAATGTCGCGCACACGCTGCTGCGCGAACGCCGCATCGTCATCGAACGGCTGAAACGGCTGGGCATCGACGTGATCGAAGCGCGGCCGGACGATCTGCCGCTGGCCCTTGTCGAGCGCTATGTCGGCATGAAGGAGCGCGCATGACCGCCGTCGCCCCTCCGCAATTCGCGGCACGCCATTTCCGCGCCGAGCGCGAGGCCGACTGGCTGCTGCTCGAAGAACTGCTCGACCTGGTCGAGAAAAAGTCGCCGCGGCGCTTGTCCGAAGACGACCTGATCGATCTGCCACGCCTGTACCGCGCGACGCTGTCCGCATTGTCGGTCGCGCGCGAAACCTCGCTCGACGCGGCGATGATCGCCTATCTCGAAAGCCTGTGCACGCGCGCCTATTTCATCCTCTATGGCTGCCGCGAGCCGTGGTCGCGCCAGTTGAAAACCTATTTCGCCCATGGCTGGCCACAGGCGGTGCGCGCGATCGCCCCGGAAATTGTCGTCATCGCGCTGCTGTTCGTGGCGAGCATCTTCGCCGGCTATTATCTCGTCCATGCCGATCCCGCCTGGTTCGACGCGATCATCCCGCCCGGCCTTGCCCAGGGACGCGACATGCAGGCAACGACGGAGACGCTTAGATCCTCGCTCTACGACGCGCCGAGCGAAGGCGGGCTCGAGGTCTTCGCGACCTACCTCTTCACGCACAATTCGCAGATTTCGATCCTCGCCTTCGCCCTCGGTTTTGCCTTCGGTATCCCGACCTTCTTCCTGATCGCGCAGAACGGGGCGATGATGGGCGCGCTGTTTGCCGCATTCGTACCGCACGGCCTGGGTATCGGTCTTGCGGGGTGGCTGGCGATCCACGGCACGACCGAGATTTCGGCGATCATCCTCGCAGGCGCGGCAGGCTTGCATATCGGGCGCGCGATGGCGTTTCCCGGTGCCCGCTCGCGGCTGGCGGCGGCAGGCGATGCCGGCAAGCGTGCCGCGCTGGTGATGATCGGTGTCATCCTCATGCTGCTCGTGGCGGGGCTGCTCGAAGGGTTCGGGCGGCAGCTCATTACCGACGACAATGCGCGGTTCGCGGTCGGCGGCACGATGTTCATCCTGTGGCTCGGCTATTTCGGACTTGTCGGGAGGCGGCATCATGGCACGGCGTAACAGGCCGCCGCGCACGCTGAACCGCGCATTGGTGACGCCCGAAGGCGTGGCGCTGAACCTGAAGCTCGCCAGCGCGGGCACGCGGGCAAGCGCATTCCTGCTCGACTGGCTGATCCTGATCGCGGTGCTGATCGCCGCGACCTTGCTCGTCATGTTGCTGTTCTGGGCGATCGGGAAAAGCTATCCGACGGTCTTCGCCGTCATCTGGCTGTTGTTCTTCTTCGTCCTCAGAAACTTCTATTTCACGCTGATGGAAAGCGGTGCGCGTGCCGCGACCTTCGGCAAGCGGATGCTCAAGCTCCGCGTCGTCGCGCGCGATGGCGGCAGGCTGACCGGCGCGGCGGTGATCGCACGGAATCTGATGCGCGAGATTGAGATATTCCTTCCGCTTACCTTCCTCGCCTTCGGCGCGGCGGAAGGCTTCGTCGATCGCTGGACGACGGTTCTCGGCTTCGCCTGGGCGGCGATCTTCCTCTTCTTCCCGCTGTTCAACCGCCACCGGCTGCGCGCCGGTGACCTGATCGCGGGCACCTGGGTGGTCGAGAATGCCCGGCGCGCGATTGGCGAGGATCTGGTTCGCGCAGATGGAAAAGCGGCCGACCTGCTCAGATTCACGCCGGAGGAGCTGGCGGTATACGGCCAGTTCGAGTTGCAGCGGCTGGAGGACGTCCTGCGCCGCGACGATGCTGATTCCATCACGATGGTCGCCGCGGCAATCCGCCGCAAGTTGGGTCGGGACGACACTATCGCCGACCGCGTGTTTCTCGACAGCTATTACCGGGCGTTGCGCGGAGAGCTGGAACGCAAACTGCTGTTCGGCAGGCGCAAGCGCGACAAGTTCGACGACGCTTCCTGATCGGGAATCTGGGCCTGAGCGGGAAGCTGGCGATGCCGCGCGGCGGACGGTATGCAGTCTCCATGAATGGTTCGCCAACGCCCGAGCGAGGCTGATCCGCGATGCGAATCGGCCCGTTGAAGATCAAGGCGCAACTCTATTGCGGTGACGAGATCGCGATGGGGCCGGGCAAGGCCGACCTGCTCGACGCCATCGACCGCGAAGGCTCGATCTCGCGCGCGGCGGCGGCAATGGGGATGAGCTATCGCCGCGCCTGGCTGCTCGTCGACAGCATGAACCGCTGCTTCACCGCGCCGCTGGTCGAAACCCACGCCGGCGGCGGCAAGGCCAGCGGCGCACGGCTCAGCGACACCGGCCGAACGGTGCTGACGCTCTACCGCCGGCTCGAAAGCAATCTGGGCCTTGTCGGCGATACCGATCCACTCGCCATGCTGGAGGCTGCGCTGCGCGAAGAACCGCTCGCACATCGCGCGCCCTGAGTCCTCAGCTCTCGCGCCCCGCGAGCCACAAGGTCTGCGTGATCGGTTCAAGCAGATAGGAAAGCGCCGTCCGCTTGCGCAGCGGCACCATGACTTCGGCAGGCAGCCCCGCCTTCAGCACATTTCCACCCCGTATCTGGCGCAGGATCGATACCTGATCGGGCGGCACGATCACCTCGATCGCGAAATAGGGCGTTCCGGTCCGCTCATCCTCCATGCTGTCCGCGGACACCTTGCCGATCCGGCCCTTCAGCATTGGCAGGTTTCGCTCGTGCAGGCCTGAAAAGCGGATCTGGGTTTCCATGCCCTGCATCAGGTCGTCGGCGTCGGAGGGCGATGCCTTGGCCTCGATCACCAGGTTGCGGTCGCGCGGCACGATTTCCATCAGCTTTTCGCCAGCGCCGATCACGCCGCCGACCGTGAAGACCCGCAACCCCACAACGCGGCCGGTGGCGGGCGCACGCACGGTGGAGCGCGCCAGCTTTTCCCGCACCGCCTTCAACCGGGGCTGCACTTCGTCCAGCCGCACTTCGACCTCGCGCAGTTGCTCGGTGACTTCCTGCATCATCTGTTTGTCGAGCGCCGTGATCTGCAGGCGGGCCTCGCCGATCGCTTCGCGGACACGAGCGATCTCGGACTGGAAGGCACCATATTGGCCATCGAGCTGTGCCGCACCGCGTTCGAGCGCACGCACCCGGTTTACCGCGACAAATCCCTTCGGCAGCAAGGTCCGCAGGCCGTCGAGTTCCTCGCCCATCAGGCGTTGCTGTTCGCGGTTCGAGGTCATCTGATAGGAATAGCCGCCGATCTGCTGATCGTACTGATTGATCCGTTGCCCCAGCACCTCGCGCTGTGTGCGAAGCGCCTTGCGCCGCGCCTCGAACACGCGACGCTGACCTGTCAAAGCCTCTTCGGCAAGCGCTTTGTCAGGCCCCGTCAGCGCAGCGAATTCGGCAGGCTCCGATACGCGCATCCGGCGATCGCGCTCGGCGACAAGTCGCGCACGCTGGGTCAGGAGCGCAATCACCTCGCTGGTCATCGCGCGTTCGTCCGCCAGAACGTCGGACGCCGAAACCTCGAGCAGCGGATCGCCCTTTTCGACGAAATCGCCCTCGGCGACGTCGAGGCGGGTGATAATGCCTCCTTCGCGGTGCTGAACAGCCTGACGACTGCCCGAAACCGCGACCACGCCGGCAGCATGCGCGCCGGCGTCGAGCGGCGTTACAGCGGCCCAGCCGAGGATGCCGATGAAGAATGCACCGGCGATCGCGCCGCCGATCTTGATCTCGCGACGCAGACCGTCGCCATGCACGGGCGACGACGCGCTTTTTTCGATCTCGGGTTGCGCCCACTGCATGTCGTTCATCGTTTCGCTCCCACCGTTTGCGGCGCCTTGGCGGCGCGCGCCTTCATTGCCGTGGTAATCGCGGCAAGCACTTCTTCGCGCGGACCGATGCGCGCGATTTCCCCGTCGTTGAGCAGTGCCAGCCGTGCCGCGCTTCCTAGTATCGCCGGCCTGTGCGCGACGATCATGACCGCTGCGCCATTGGCCCTTGCGGCGGCGACCGCACGCGTCAGCGCCGCTTCGCCGTCGCCATCGAGCGCCGAATTGGGTTCATCGAGGATCAGCACGCGGGGACCGCCATAAAGCGCTCGCGCCAGCGCCACGCGCTGCGCCTGCCCCGCCGACAGGCGTTTGCCGCTGCCCTCCAGCATCGTGTCATAGCCGTTTGGCAGACGCAGGATCATCTCATGCACGCCGGCCAGCTTTGCCGCCTTCACGACCTCCAGGTCGATGATCGGCTGCGGAACACCGCGATAGGCTGCAAATCGCGAGATATTCTCGCTGATCGTACCGGCGAGGAGCGCGCAATCCTGGGGCAGATAGCCGATATGTTGCGAAAGCCGCTCCGGATCCCAGTCGTCGGCGCTGGCGTCGTCGATCCGCAACTCGCCCAGATCGGGTGCGAGCGCCCCCGCGGCCACGCGCGCAAGCGTCGTCTTGCCGGCGCCCGACGGGCCGATGATCCCCAGCACTTCGCCGGGCACCAGCTTGAGCGAAATCCGCTTGAGCAAAAGCGTCTGGTCATCGTCGGCGCGGACGACCACACCCGCCAGCTCCAGCCGTCCCTCGGGTTCGGGCAGCATTGTCCTGTCGGGTCGGCCGTCTGCCGGCTTCGCCAGGATTTCGCCGAGCGAATGGAGCGCTTGCCGCGCCTGGTTGAGCTGCGGCCAGACCCCGACAAGCTGTTCGATCGGCTGCAGCGCCCTGCTGAGCAGTACCGAGGCGGCAATGATCGAGCCGATGGAAATCTGTCCCTCGATCGCGAGCCAGGCCCCCATGCCGAGCGCAAAGGACTGCATGAACATCCGTATGAACTTGATTACGCCATTGTAGCGGCCGCCCGAAATCTGAAGCTGCAACGCCTTTCCCAGCCCCGCCCGGCGTTCGGCGATATGCCGCGTCACCAGCGCGCGCCGCATGCCCAGCGCACGGACAAGCTCGACATTCCGCAGCGTCTCTTCCTGCGCCATATACGCTTTCGCCTCCGACCGGCGCGTCGCCTCGAGCGCTTCCCTGTTGCGGCGTCCATTGGTGATCGCCAGCAGGATCAGGACCGTCCCGGCGCCGAGGATTAGAAAACCCAGAGCGGGATGGATCATGAAGGCGACGAGCAGGAAAATCGGCGTCCAGGGCACGTCGAAGACGACGGTGCCGGCAGGCCCCGCCAGCGACTGGCGCAGCGTGTCGAACTCGCGCAGGGCTTGCGAGGCGGCTGCGCCGGAATTGACGGCCTGCCGCGCAAGCAACCGGTCGAGTATCCTGCCCGAAAGCAACCGGTTCAACCGCAGCGAGGACTGCATCATCACGCGTGAGCGGATGGCATCGAGCGAGGTCAGCGTCCCGATCGCGAGCGCGATGACGACGGTAAGCCAGAAAAGCGTGAAGACGCCGCTGGTCGGCACGACGCGGTCGTAGATCTGCATCATGTAGATCGTCGGCGCGAGATACAGAATATTGATGAGCGCGCTGAACCCTGCGGCGAGGCGGAAATGGTTACGGCACGCCGATGCCGCTTCTTCAAGCCCCGCAGGGACCTCCATCCAGAACAAACGCATGACACACTCCCCCGGCTGAATTGCGATACGGGCGGAGCCGGATGACACCGGCTCCGCAGGGCACGTCACAGAAGGAAGTGATCCGAGGCCATCCACTTGTGCTGGAAGAACGCGAACGAGCCCAAGTGATCGAACTGATCGAAACTGTCGGTATCGAATATCGGTCGGTCGAAGTACGGAAGCCGCACCGCCTCGATCTGCTGCGGATGTTCGACCTGGCCAAAGTCGTCATGGTCGAAAACCGGGCGTTCGAAACGCGGCAGATGGATGGCGTCGATCAGGAAGCCGTCATTGCCGAGCATGTCGATTCCGCTGGCATTGATCGGCACCATATCCGCGCCGTTCCCGGCGGAACCGTTGCCGCTCGTCGGCAGGAAATCGACGACATCCTGCGGTCGCAGGTCACCGACCACCTGGTCGGCGCCACCGCCCGAATTGAACTTCAACCGGTGCGCCGATGTCAGGCCTGAGATATCGACGGTGTCGTTCGCTCCCGATCCGGTGACCGTTATCGTGTTATAGGCAAGCGACGTACCGGTGAAATCGCCGACGATGTTGATCGTATCGCCGGTTGCGCCCGTCTGGCTGCCACCCGCGGCGGAAAGCGCGGCATCGCTCGTCAGTATCTCTATTTCCTCGATCTCGCGCGCTTCCGCGATAATCGATTCGACGCCGCCAACGGTCACCGTGATATAGATTTCGGCTGACCCGTTCGTCGGCGTGAGACCGCCCGGCAGCGAAGCATTGTCGTAAACCGTGAAGGTCTCCGCGGCCGCCGTGCCGAGGATTTGCAACGTATCGGTTCCCGACCCGCCATACACCACGTCATGGCCGCCATCGGCGACATCCACGGTCACGAGGTCGTCGCCGTTGCCGGCGAGGATGGTGTTCATGCCCGCCCCGCCGTTGAGGATGTCGGCAAAGGCGCTGCCGTTGACCGTATCGTTGCCATTGCGGGCGAAGAATATCGTCGACTGGCCGAACGACGCTGTCAGTTGGCTTCCATTGGAGCCGAGCTGGATCGTGTAATCCGTTCCCGCGAACCGCAATATTTCCATTTGCCGAACGTCGTCGGCTCCGCCGCCCGCGGTCACGTCGGTCACCAGAACATTGTACCCGCCGTTCGAACGGATCGCATAATTGGCGGCCGGACCATCGAACACAGCGGTGTCCTGTCCTCCTCCGCCAAGCAGCAAGTCGTCGCCGTCACCACCGGCCAGCACGTCGTCGCCCGCATAACCGCGCAGGGTGTCGGCACCGCCAAGGCCCGTCAGGACGTTGTTCCCGTAATTGCCGCGAATGTCGTTGGCGGTGTCCGTGCCGCCAAGGTCTATCGCATCCGTACCCCGCGTGTCGGTAGTCAGGATGAATTCGATCTCGGAGGTCGGATCGGCCGCCCAACTGACCGAGGAATACACACGATCGGTGCCCTCGCCCGCCAGTTCGACCACCTGATCGCCGGCCTGTTCGACATAATAGAAGTCGTTGCCGGCGCCACCGATCATCAGGTCGTCGCCGCCCAGACCATGGATGCGGTCGTTGCCGTTCAACCCGCTGATCATGTCGGGCGCCGCCGTACCGTTCAGCAGGTTGTTGCCGTTCGTTCCGGTAATGACGTTGTAGCTGTCGTCATTCGTGATCGTAATGACGCTGGTCGCACTTGCCGGATCGATGGTGACGTTGCTTACGGCGGAGAGATTGACCGTAAAGCTCTCATCGTCCTCGAGTTCGATATCGCCAGCGACTTCGACGGTGATCGTCTTGGTCGTTTCCATCGGCGCAAAGGTGATCGTGCCGCTGGCGCCGACAAAGTCCGGGTTGCCGGTCAGCGTGGTCGCTGGTCCGGAGCTGGTCGAGCTGGGGCCACTCGACGTCGCGGTGCCGTCGGCGGTCGCCCAGCCGATTTCCACCGGCCTGCCCGAGGCATAGCCAAGGGTGACCGTCAGCGTGATCTGCTTGGTCCCGCTATCGCCCTCGCTCACGCTGATCGAAGAATCGATCGTGGGGGTCGGCGGTCCGAGGAGCAATTCCTGGGCGCTGAGCGTGAAATCGGCGAACTGGAAATATTCGACATCGACTACCGTGTCGGTGCCATCGCGGTCGCCGACATTGTCGTGGACGATGAACGCCGTTCGGGTCTGCCCGAATTCATCCACGAAATCAGAGGTCGTCACCGTGTAGTCGTCGTGATTGCCGGAAAAGACGACGATGTCCGCATCGCCCTCCGCCCCGTTGTCGCCGAGCACATGTCCCTTGGAACCGTCATTATAGACCGGGCGGAGCTCACCCCATTCGGTGACCCACTGGTCGGTCGATTTGACGCCGAGATGGTCACCCCGAACCTCATAGGTAACATTGTCAGGGTCGGTGTTGTTGACGCTGACATACTGATGATAATCGTCGCCCGACCAGTACAGGTCGCTGTCGACAACGACGCTGTCGCCGAAGATGAAGTCGTTTCCTCCGAGACCGCTGAGAACGTCGTTCCCGCCACCGCCGACCAGATAGTTGTCGGCGCCGTTGCTGGTCGTCGCATTGGCGTCTGCCCCCGTCAGCCGGTCATTCTGGGCAGAGCCCACCAGACCTTCGACAAAGGCATAGGTGTCGGCGAGGTTGCTTGACGTGCCGTTGGCATTCGCGTCCTGAAGGCTGGCGAAGATCGGGATCATCGCCTCTTCGTAGCTGGCGATGTCCATATAGCCTTCGCTGCCGTCGCCGTTGAATTCGACGACGAACTGGCCGGTAATCACGGTGTCGCCGTTCAGGCGATCGCCGTCATTGGCCGTCGGCCCCAGGCCACCCTCCATCAGGTCGTTGCCCGACCCGCCGTTGATATTGTCGTCGCCGACGCCGCCGCGCATCCAGTCATTGCCGTTGCCGCCGAACATCTCGTCGACGCTGTCGCCGCCGTCCATATAGTCGTTGCCGTCACCGCCCATGATGAGGTCGGTGTCGCCTTCGCCGAACAACGCATCGTCGCCGTCGTCGCCGAAGACTTCGTCAACGCCGTCGCCGCCATGGACCTCGTCATTGCCGCTGCCGCCATGCGAAGTGTCGAGCACGCCCGGCCCGGCGAAGATCACGTCGTCGCCGTCGCCGCCGTCGATGAAGTCGTCATTTTCGTCGTCGGTGATCCAGTCGTTCCCGGCGCCGCCATAGATATGGTCGTTGCCCTGGCTGCCGTTCAGCGTGTCGGCGCCGTCATCGCCGTACAGGTAATCGTCGCCCAGGCCACCGGCGATATAGTCGTCGCCGCCATTGCCCGCGACCACCAGGTGACCGTCCTGAACGGGCGTTCCGTCGGCAAGGCTTCCGGCGGTCGAGGCCTGCCAGACATCGTTACCGCTTCCCAGTTCGTAGAACGCGCTCTGCGAACCGAATGCGTCGCCCGTATGCTCGGTGCCCGTCGTGCGCTGGATCAGGTCGGCGAACTGCTCGCCGATGATCTGGTCGCCCAGATGCTGGCCGACCGGCATGCGGTACAGATAATAGAACCGGTCGCCGTCCTGCATGCGCTGGCCGAAATCGAGCATGATCATCGAAAAGGTCGTGCCCAGCGGGCCGTCGAACAGTGGGCGTTCGGCAAGCCCGCCGATCCACAGGTCGATGTCCCAGAAACCAAGATCGGCGCCAACCGAATCCACCGAATGCGTCTCCGGGTGATAGACCGGCTCACCGATCATGAACTTCACCGCCGCTGCATGCATCGAGTCGGACGCATCGGCATAGGCGTCGACAATCCTTTGCGCATTTGCGCGCAGATCGGCGAGCGTCACAGTGCCGTCGGCCGTCGGATCGTTCGCATCCGCCGTCCCTTCGAGATAGGACTGGCGCAGCGAGGCAAGGTGCCAGGTGTCGTCATCACGGCCATAGGACGCAATGAAGTTGACCAGCGATTCAGGCGTCGCGAGATGGTTCCCGAAATCCGCCCAGCTCGTGTACGGCGCGATCGCGCTCCCCGATCCCGACGATCCGTTGAGCTGAACGACCTGATTGTAAATCTGTTCGCGCAGCTCATTGAGCGTCGGCAGCCCCACGTCGCGACCGCGCGCGATGTTGATCGCGGCAAGGTCGAGCGGCACGCCCAGCAGCGTCTGCTGCATCGCCGGCGTCACGAACTCGTCGATGTCGTTCGACGTCTGCCGCATGAGGCCTATGGCAAGTCCGGCAGCACCATATTGCGAATAGCCGTCCGGATTCAGGAACGCATCGAACAACTGCTCGCCCGCGCCGAACTGCGGATTGGCGTTCCATTCGGGGGTGCCGGGGGCATATGACACGCCATCGACCACCAGCGGGACGGCGACGTTCATATATTCGGTAAGCTGGGAGTGGCCGAGCCGGAATATCGCCTGGCTGAACTCCAGCGAGACATCCACGTTGATGTCGGCCGAATAGGAAACGAATTCGGGCAACACCGCCAGGCTGTTCACATACTGGTCGATCGCGATGTGGTTATATTCGGTCTCCGTGATGATGCGCGACGCCTGATAGACCGAGTTGCCGTCCCATGCGACGGCGCCTTGATCGTCGATGTTCACGCCCTCGATCATGATCGTGTGATCGTTGCCGTCGAAGTCGAGATAATGGAGTTCCGACGTGGCGTCCGACGTGCCGGCATCGGTGCGCGTCCACGCATTCACATAGGCGGCGGCGTCAGCCATCGTGGCACCACCGGCGAGCATATTCGCGGCTTCCTGAAGGACGCCGTTCTCGATCGCGAGCACTTCGATATTGTGCTCCTCGTGGAAGACGTGATGCACCGAGGTGAGGCCGATATTCTCGTTCACCCGGCCATCCCCCGACACATAGTGCCGGTTCAGCAGGTCCACGTCATAGTCGTAGCTGTTGCCGTCCGCCGCGATATACACTCTTTCTGCGTTGGTGCCCGGATCGATATCGCTGTGAAAGCTGGGGTCGGCAGCGGTATTGATGTCGATCAGGATCGCCTGGTTGGTGTGGAGCACCATTCCCGAGGCGTCTCGCGCGAACGGATCGTGCGCCTCCAGCGTCGCCAGATCGACGCCGGTCCTCGCCGCCATATCGGCAAGCGTTTCAGCGGCGCGGTAATAGACGCGGTTGCCGCCCGCATCGAGCACGGCAGCCGGATCGAACATCAGATTGCCCGTCGGGTCGACGAGCATCGACGGCGTGTCGAACACATCGGTATCGACCAGTTCGATGCCGAGGCGCATCGCGTTGGTCTTCATGTCAGACCATGTCGCCATATCATGCTCGGCGCGCTGCAACGCGTCGGCATTGGCGGGGTCGTTCAAGTCGATTTCGTTGATGACGCCGGTACGCTTTCCGTTTTCATCAACCTCGGGCATGTACACCTTGCCGTCCTCGGCGCTGGTGATCAGCAGCCCGGTGGGACGGCCCTGGTCGTCATATTGGCGGACCAGCGCGTTGACCGACGCATCCGACCCATAGGTCTGGCTCTGGTCGATCAGCAGGCCGGTATTGTTGTTGAACTGCGGCGTCACCCCTGCCTTCAGCGCGCCGATGTCCGACGCGGTCAGGTTGTCCGGGTCGGCGGCCACGTCCTCTGCCGTGTAGAAATCGCCGTCGGGATTGGAAAGCGACGCACGGCTCAGCATCATGACGTTCGATGCGCCCGGAATATACTCCGGATTGCGGTCGCCATTCGCCAGCGTTGGCGGAACGTACAGCGGATCGTTCGGCGACAGCGTGATCATCGTATAGCCGCCGCCCTTCGTTATGAAGTCGAGGCCGTGATCGAAGAACTGACCGAATGCGACAAAGAATTCGTTGAACGGAACGCCGCCCAGAATGCCCTGATCGGGAAGCCCCGCCCCCTGCAATGCACCGACGACCGAGTTGTTGACTTCGACCGGGTAGCTATGGGGGGCCATGGCCTCCATCGCGGCTGCGGCCGCCGGGTTGTAGGCCGGGCTGGTCGAGTCGATTACCGAGCTGGAAATCAGGTTGGAAATAAGGCGCGGAGTCATGTCGACATTAACATTGCCGAACGGCCCCGCGCTCGGGTTCAAGGGATCATAGGTGGTGCCCCAGCTATTGCCGGTGCCTGGCGTGTCGGTTTGCGACAGGCGCAGGAAATCCGTGTCCGCCTGGCCCCAGTCGGCATGGATATTCGATGCCGGAACCCAGTTTCCATCCGCGTCATACCCGCCAACCAGATTGTTGTTGCGGCCATTGACTTCGCGAACGCCACCGGGGTCGAGCGCACCGGCAAGCTTTGAATAGTCCGCACCGATCTTTACCTGCGCCAGCAAATATTCGAGATCTGCTGCTCCGAGACGAATTGCCATGATCCTTCCCTTCCATCGACAAAGGTTCCCCGTCGCGAAAATCGAGATTTTCGCGGCGATCAATCAATTTGGCTCGCCTTCAATTGCGATCAGCGTCCCGTAAACATTCGCCACCGGCAAATGCTCGACCAGTTTTTATCCAATCAACCAGTCTTTTTCAGGCAATTTGGCTGAACCCCCGGTTATACTGCGAATTTCTCCGAGACTTTGTTTTCAAAAGTCTCACCTACTCATCGCATAATCGGAACAATCTGCCCCGTTTTCGATTCGCTCAATTCAGTATGAGCACCTAAGGGCAATACTCTCTTCCCCCAGCAGCTTATCAGAATGGCTCCCCGAACAACGCCGAAATGCTGAAGGACTCCGAACGGACTTCTGCCTCATCCAAAATTGGATAGTATAGAACAGACATACCCCAATAGTGTTAGATACCTATACTGCCCTCCCTCTTATGGGTAATTACAAGAGTTTCTACCCTTATGTAGAAAACCGTGATAGAAGCAGAGTCGGGTCGCGCGGGCTGAACACGGGGGGCAATGCGCGTGCAGAAGCTGTTGGAAATGATCGACCAGGCGACACCGGTCGCCCGACCGGTGCGGAAGGCGTATGTGATCGCGATCGCCAGCAGCGCGGTCGCGATGCTGGTGACGTTTACGACCCATCACTTTCTGGGCACGACCGTGCCTTTTCTCTTCGGGCTCGGCGCGGTGATGGTAAGCGCCGCGATGGGTGGCCTTGGCCCCGCGCTTCTCGCCACCACGCTGGAAATGTCGGGCGGGCTGATGCTGCTGCAAGCGCGCCAGGAAGGCGTGACGACTATCGACGCCGTCATGATCTCGGTTTTCTGCGCTTGCATTGCCGTTGCCGGCTATTTCGTCCGCCGCCTTTGCGACCGCGAAGCAGCGCAGCGGCTCCAGCTCGCGAACCGCGAGGCCTATCTCACCTCGATTTTCGCCGAACTTCCATCCGCGATACTGGTGCTCGACCGCGAAGGATCGGTAATGGCGTCGAACCGGGCGGCGCGCCGGATGTTCGGCGTTCTGCCCGAGCTGCCGATGAGCGCCAATATCCGCGACTTCCTGACCATAGCGACGGGCGACCTGCCCGATGCGATCGCCGAACGCATCGCTCGGCAGGACCGGAGCGGCAAGCTGACCGAAGGCCGCTCGCGCGACGGCAGGCGGCTGCTCCTTTCCCTGACCGTTGCGCGCATGGAGTCCCCGATCGGCGACCTGTTCGCGCTGCAGTTAAACGACGAGACCATGACGGTCGAAAATGCCCGCAAGGTTTCCGAACTACAGGCGGAGATGTCGCAACTCGGCCGGGCCGCCGCATTGGGAGCGATGGGTTCGGCAATCGCGCACGAACTCAATCAACCGCTCGCCTCTGCCGCCAACTATGCCGGCGCCGCGCGAAAATTCCTGTCGAAGGAAACGCATGACCGGAAATCGCAGGCAGCCGAGACGGCTTTGGGCGCCGCCCAGGAACAGATTTTCCGGGCCAGCGCGGTCATCAAGGGGTTGAGGAATTTCGTTCAGCCGTCCTCGTCCCATCAGCAGTGGCAGGATGTGCGGCCGCTGGTCGAGGAAGCCGCGAGACTGGCATCGTTCACGCTCAAGGAACGCGGCGCTCACCTCACCTTGTCATGCGACGATGCCATCGGCGAGATCGAGGTCGACCGCGTGCAGATTCAGCAGGTACTGGTAAATCTGTTGCAGAATGCGGCCGACGCTGTCGTCGGGCTCGAAGAGCGCGAGGTCCGGCTCATCGTTCAAGCCGGCCCGTCCGGGCGTATCCGGATCATGGTTCGCGATACCGGGCCGGGAATAGCGACCGACCGGCTCCCGTTTCTGTTTCAGCCCTTCTCCACGACCAAGCAGCAGGGGCTTGGCGTGGGGCTGGCAATCTCGCGCACGATCGTGGAGGCCCATGGCGGCCGTCTGGAATATGAGCCGGCCCCGGGCGGCGGATCCTGTTTCAGCTTTACCCTGCGGCATCGCTGGCTGGAGGAACATTATGACGCAGCATAATAGGCCGACGATATACGTCATCGACGACGAAGCGGAGATATGCCGCTCAACGTCATTGTTGCTCAGCGCCGAAGAATTGCCCGCCAAATGTTTTTCCAGCGCCGAACAGTTCCTCGCGGAAATCGACGAGCTGGCACGCGGGATCATCCTCAGCGACGTCCGCATGGGCGGCATGACCGGCATCGAGTTGATCGAGCGTTTGCGACAGGCCCGGCGCACCGATCCGGTCATCATCATCACCGCGCACGCCGATGTCGAACTTGCCGTACAGGCGCTGAAGGCCGGCGCTGTCGATCTCGTCGAAAAACCGTTCAGTTCGGAAGCGATATTGAAGGCGATCGACGAGGCGCTCGAAGCAATGCGAGACCCCACCGGAGAGGTGCACGAAAAAGTAGCGCAGCTCTCGCACCGCGAACGAGAGGTCCTCGACCTGATCGTTTATGGAAAGACCAACAAGGAAGTCGCCATCGCACTCGATATCAGCCCGCGAACCGTAGAGATTTACCGGGCAAAGCTGATGAACAAAATGCGCGCCGACACCCTGCCCGCCCTTGTCCGCATGACGATCGAAGCCGGCATCGCGGCGCATTGACGCCCCCCAAGGCCGCACGCAGCATTTATCGGGGGCACTACCTAAGGTGTCGTCCGAAATTGTCGGGCCGCGTCGCTCGGTTAGCCTGATCGTGCAGAGCTTGGCGTTTAACCCCCATCTGCGCAGAGCCTCTGCGCGGCATGGCCGATCTGCCAGTCGGCCATGCCGCTTGAGGACCGCCCATTCGACCGCCCCGCAGCGGCCGGGCGAAAACGCTTAGCGCTCTCCATATTTCGTGACGACCGATATGCCGATCGACCGCAGAAAGTCATCCGGCAGGATGCCACCGGCGCATATGATGACGGCGTCGTTGGCGGTCTCGCTGGCGCCCTGCGCGCACTGCATCGCGACCGACTGTTCGGCAATCGCTGTGACTTCGGTTTCGAACGCGATGGACAATTGTTCATCGGCTTCCGCCTGAAAGGCCAGTTCGCGGTTGCGGCGACGCGCGCGGTTGAAAGCGGCGCCGCGATAGGCGAGCGTCACCTTTGTATCGGGCTCCCTGGCAAGCGCGATGGCGGCTTCGAGGGCGCTGTCTCCACCGCCGACGACCACGACATCGCGGCCGCGATATTGTGCCGGATCGTCGAGCCGATAGACGACCTTGGGCAGATCCTCGCCCGGAACGTTCAGTTTGCGCGGCGTCCCTCGACGACCGATCGCAAGCAGCACCGTCCGCGTCCGATAACGCCCTTTGCTCGTCGTGACCTTGAAGCCGGCATTCAGCCGCTCGATACCCTCGACACGTTCCTGAAATCCGATCTCCAGACCGCTCGTCTCCACGATACCGGCCCACAGATCGATCAGTTCCTCCTTCGAAACCTCCCGAAAATTCATTCGACCATAGATCGGCAGATCGACAGGCTCGGTCATCGCGATCTTCCCGCGCGGATAATGTGCCACGGTTCCGCCAAGACTTTCCTGTTCGACCGTTCGGAACGACAAGCCGGCCTGCTTCGCCGCGAGGCTGGCTGAGATGCCCGCCGGACCTGCGCCTACGATCAGCACGTCGAGCATGTCCTCGCCGTCCGCCGCGTGCTGCCTGTCGGCAATCGAAGAAATCGCCTGTTTTCCCTGCTCGATAGCGTTGCGTATCAACCCCATCCCGCCGAGTTCACCGGCGATGTAAATACCCTCGGCATCGGTTTCGAAATCGGGATTGACGGTCGGAATATCGACGCCGCGTGTCGCGGTTCCGAAGACGAGATCGATCGCTTTCTCGGGACACGCGCTTTCACAGGCCCCGTGTCCGATACAGCGCGTCGGATCGATCAACTCCGCCTTGCTGCCGATCACGCCGAGAACGTCGCCTTCGGGGCACGCAAGCGCACAGGCTCCACATCCGATGCATTTGTCCAGATCGATCACCGGGTGCAGTGACGCGGGCTCGGTCAGGCCGGCATCTTTGGCTTCTCGTGCGATTTCCGCGTGCAATGCGGCGCGGCGGCCGCGATGCGCGGCATACGTCGCCCAGATCGGTATGGCCGGCGCCAGATAGGCAAGCGCCATAGTAGCACTGTGCATCGTGCGCTTCTTTCGGTTCCTGTGAGTTCGCCAGCCCCCGCGGCTGGTTCGTCGCCAACGGCATATGACCGCACGCGCAAGCATTACCAGACCCGCGGCCGCCAAAAACCGACAAGCCGTTCTGCCAAAGGGGTCAGAAGCGACTGTTAATTCGCTATAAATATTTGGATCGCGACGAAGTGAACTCTTCGCGCGACAGGTCGATTATTTGAATGACTCGGCCTGGACATTGAACCTGGTACGACGACTTGGTACTAAGCGAGATGACCGGATGTTGGCAGGCACCGGCGACTTGGAGTGTCGATCGTTGCCTGCCGAGCTGTCATCCGCAGATATTGCTCAAAATCCGCCTGTTGGTAGCGCCCGCAGCCCGGAAAGGAGCGTCTGGCCGTGGGTCATCGGCATCACCGTCACCGCGTTCATCGCTTTCGGATACGCCGTTCGGAAACGGCTTCCGTTCGATCCGGGTTACGGCTGGGGCTATTGGCTAGGCATCATCGGCTCGGTCATGATGCTGGTGCTGCTGATCTATCCGGCGAAAAAATGGTATAAACGGCGCGTCCCCGGGTCGGTCGGATTCTGGTTCCGGTTCCATATGATTCTGGGCCTGCTCGGGCCCGTTGCCGTCCTGTACCATTCGCGCTTTTCCGCTGACGCGTTCAACAGCACGCTGGCGCTCTATGCGATGCTGATCGTCGCGCTCAGCGGTGTCGTCGGGCGCTATCTCCACCGACATATCTACCGCGGTTTCTCACTTCGCCACATTCAGGCACGGGAACTGATCGACGACGTCTTTCGAGCGCGAGCCGCGCTGGATGCCGATGGCGACGCAGGACGCGAAATACGGCGTGAACTGACACAATTTTCCGAGCGGGTCCGCGAGGGACGCCGTGATCTTGCCGGCAGCTTCTGGCTGTCGCTGCGACTGATGGTCGATCTGCGTTTTCGGCGGCACGCATTGGCAGGCGAGATCGCGCGCCACTTCGCAGATACCGCCGGCGTCCAGGGCTGGGATGCGGAAGAACTGTCCGCCCACCAACGTAATGCCACAGCGCACCTTTACGCCTATTGCGATGCCGTCCGCACGGCGAGCACCCTCGCCGTGTTCGAACGGCTTTTTTCGTTGTGGCACCACCTTCATCTGCCGCTCTTCTATTTTCTGGTGGTCGCCGCGATCGTTCATGTGATCGCGGTGCATCTATACTGATGACCCGGCGCACCATCCTCCTTGTCCTCGTCGCGGTCATCATCTTCTGGGCCGCCGGACTGATTACCCGTTCCGTCCTTGAGCAGGCGGTCAGCCCGGGACCGCTCAGCGCCGCACATGCAAAGCTCGGCGCGGACTGTCTGGCCTGCCACGTTCCCTTCGCGCATTCGCTCCAGAACAAGACCTGCACGAGCTGTCACAAGCAGGTCGGTCGCGACATCAGGAACGGCACCGGCCACCATGGTCGCATCCCCGATATCAAGAACCGGACTTGTGCGAGTTGCCACGACGAACACAAGGGAAGAAAGGCCGACATACTCGGCCTAAGCCCGCAAAGCTTCGACCACAGCATGACCGATTTCGCGCTGCACGGCGCGCACCGACGCGTCAAATGCTCGGCGTGCCACAAACAGGGCGAGCATTTCTTCGCCGCACCGAACACCTGCATCGGCTGTCACAAGAAGGATGACGTCCACAAGGGCAAGTTCGGAACGAAATGTGCGGCCTGCCATACCGCGACCGACTGGAAGCTGGTTCATGATTTCGACCATTCGGTCACGGGGTATCCACTGGTTGGCAAGCACAAGGCCGTGCCCTGCGCGAGTTGCCATGTCGGCAACCGCTTCGCCGGGACGCCGCGCGACTGCGTTTCCTGTCATCGCAAGGACGATGTCCACAACGGCGCGCGCGGGACGCAATGCCAGACATGCCACAGTCCCGCCGGGTGGAAGCTGGCAACCTTCGACCATGATCGCGACACGCGCTTTGCGCTGACCGGCGCGCATGCCGCTGTCGGCTGTACGCAGTGCCACGGTCAGGCGATGAGCAGGCCGAAGCCGCCGATGACCTGTATCGGCTGCCACCGATCGGACGACGTCCATCGCGGGCGCAACGGCACCGACTGCGCCGGCTGCCACGTGACCAGGTCATGGAAAGTCATTCATTTCGACCACAGCAAGACGCGCTTTCCGCTGCGCGGCGCGCATCGGAAGGTTCGCTGCCAGGCGTGCCATGTCGGCCCGCTCCACAAGTTCAAGCCGCCTTTGACATGCGTCGGCTGCCACGGTGGCGACGATCCGCACGGGGGCAAGCTGGGACGCGATTGCGCGACGTGCCACACGGCGGCGTCGTGGAAAAAGGGGCTGCGTTTCGACCACAGCCTGACGCGCTTTCCGTTGCTGGGCGCGCATGCCCGACTGCAATGCAGTTCCTGCCATGTGGATCAACGCTTCACCGCAAAGGGCATCACCTGCGCTTCGTGCCATGAGGACACCTTCCACAGGGGGCGGCTAGGCAAGTCACCCGATTGTGCGACCTGCCATAATTCAGAAAACTGGAAGGATTGGCATTTCGACCATGGCGCGCAGACCGGCTTCGTTCTCGACGGTAGCCACAAGAACCTCGAATGCCATGCGTGCCACACCAAGCCAGCGGCGACGGCGCAGCTCGGATCGACCTGTTATTCGTGCCACCGCGCCGACGACGTTCACCATGGCGAGTTCGGCCAGCGCTGCGGTGATTGCCACACAACCAGGGCATTCAAGCCGGCACATCTGCCCGACCGCGTCGGAGCAGCCCCACGTCCTCGCAACCTGCTGGCAACGGCATGCCCCGCCGACCGCTTCCACGCGGCCCTCGCGATCTGTGGTCGGGCGCGAACATCGAAAGGAGTGACGCAATGAAGTCGTCCATCGCGTTCTTCATCGCCTGCACAGCCATATTGTTCGTCTCGATCGCGGCGCGCACCGGAACGCCGCAACAGGGAATCGTCGACGCCATCGACCATTACCGAACCGGGTTCCCGCTCGAGGGCGGACATGAACGCGTTCCGTGCGAAAGCTGCCACCGCAACGGTGTTTTCAAGGGCACGCCCCGCCGCTGCGAGGACTGCCACAACAATATCCGCGCCGAAGGCAAGGGATTTCGGCATATTCCCACTTCGCTCGGCTGCGAACAATGTCACAGCGTACAGGAATGGCGGCTGTCGCGTTTCGACCATACCGACATCACATCGGGCTGCTTTCGCTGTCACAACAATTTCACCGCGCCGGGAAAGACGCTGACGCATCCTCCGACGAGCAATGTCTGCGAGGATTGCCACGGCACGGTCCACTGGCCCCGACTGCTGCCGGGAGTCGGCGCCTCCACCAGCCCGAGGGTACCACGCGAACATTGGCGAAGGACGGGTTGATGAGCATCGACTATCCGCTCGACGGGGTGCGAAATCTGTCGATGCCGATCGCGGCCGAGGTGAGGCCCGGTCTGGCCCGGAACGCGCCGGCAGCGTCGACCGCTCAGGCCTGCGCCGAGATACGGATTGCGCTCGATCGCCCGGCGCTCGACGCCTTTCCCGGCACGAGCGGCAGCGGCGATGAAATTCGGGTCCCCTTGCAGGGCGGCACCGAAGGGCTTCCGGTCCCGCTCGCGGTGCCCGCAGACGGTCGCGCCGATGTTTCCGCCATGCGCATCGTTGCAGAGGAAGCAAGGCCGATATTGTTGGTCACGCTCTCGGCCTCTCGTGACTACAGTGTTCGCGTGGGTCCCGATCACAGGAACCTGTCGATCACGCTCGGACCAACGGGCTGCAACCCGGCCGCGGCGCCCGAGCAATCGTCGCAGAAGACAGGGGGCGCACCATCCACCACCCAGGGCAATCCGTCCCCGGATACCGAAGACCGAGACAGGCTGATCGCCGAAGCTGAAGCGGCGATCCGCAGCAAGGACGAACCGAAGGCGCTGCGACTTCTCGAACAGTTGCTTTCCTATATCCCCGACGAACATACGCCGCGGGCGCGCGAATTGCTGGGCCTGTTGCGCGAACGCGCCGGCCGGGTCGAAGAGGCGCGCGCGATCTACCGCGACTATCTGCGCCGTTATCCGGATACGGAGGGCGCCAGTCGGGTGAAGCAGCGGCTGGCTCAGCTTGGTGGTCGGCAGGAACCGACCGAACAGGCCGACCGGACACTCAAACCCGCGCAAGAGGTACGACGAGAAGTGGAGCGCGTCGAAATGCGCGGCGTCATCAGCCAGTTCTACTATCGCGACCGCAGCCGCAGCGTCTTTCTGGAAGCGCAACCGCAAACGCCTTCGACCGATCTCGACGTTCGCAACAATTACGACGAAATCTACAGCAGCATCGACGCCACGGCGAGCTATCGAAACAACGACTTTCGGGCAGAGGCGACGCTCTCGGTCGCACACGTGTCCGAATATACCCCTGTCCTCCTTGTGGGTGCGACGCGCAACGAGGGTTCGTACAATATTCTCGACGAAATCTATCTCGACTTTGCCGACGAACGGCTCGGCGCTTCGCTTCGCATCGGTCGCCAGATCGAATATGGCACAGGGATCTTCGGCAGGTTCGACGGCATCAAGGGTTCGGTCCGCATCGGAGCGGAATCGCAGGTCAATCTGATATTCGGTCATCCGGTCTGGTCGGCGCGTTCGACGGGCATCGACGCATCGCGGACCTTTTATGCGATAAGCGCCGATATCGGATCGTCCGCAAAAGGCGCAAGGGGACGCATCTACTGGTTCGATCAACGGCAGGAAGGCGGCATCGTCGATCGTCAGGCAATTGGCGGTCAGGTACGGCTGACCGGCGAACGCTTCAGCCTGACCGCGCTGGCCGATTACGACCTGTCGTTCGGGACGCTGAACGCCGCTTCCATCAACGCCGCCTATTCGTTCAAAGACCAGTCGACGCTGACGATTGCGGCGCAATATCTCCACTATCCCACGCTATCGCTCACCAATGCGATCCTTGCGCAGCCGGTCCCGACCTATCAGACGGTGCGCGAAGCGCTGACATCGGATCAGATTCGCCAGGCAGCGCGCGACCGAACGATGCTCACACGGCAATTGACCGTTACCTATGCTCTACCGATTGCCGACAACTGGAATGCAGTGCTCGACGCTACGCTATCGGATACCGGGGGATCGCCGGGCTCTTTCGGTGTTCCGGCATATCCCGCACCCGGCACCGAATGGTATGCCGGCGGCCAGTTGATCGGCAAGGCTGTATTGCGGCCGAGAGACACTGTCCTGATCGGCCTGCGCCTTGCAGACACCGACCTGGCAACGATCACAGCTGCCGATGCTACCTACCGTTTCGATCTTTCAACATTCAGTGTCGCGCCGCGCATCCGCATGGCGCTGCGCCAGAACAAGCACGATACCGGATCATCGCGCGTCATAGCGCCTTCACTTCGCATGGTCTGGCACGTGTCGAAAGACGCAGATATCGAGGCGGAAGCAGGCGGCAACTTCGTTCACCAGCGCTATACGACGCCCAGCCTGACCGGACGCCGCGAAGAATCGGCATTCATCGCGCATATCGGGTATCGGCTACGCTTCTGAGCAAGACAGCTCACGCAACCGCCGCCCTCCCGGTATCGCGAGGGGCTTGTCGCGCACCACGAATATCTGCACCACGGCGCAACATCATGGGCAAAATTCGGGAAGATGCGTTCGACAATGACCGACAATCGCTGGCAATTCTGGGTCGATCGCGGCGGGACATTCACCGACATCGTCGCGCGCAAGCCAGACGGGGAAACCGTCACCGCGAAATATCTGTCGGAAAATCCCGAACGCTATGACGATGCCGCGGTTGCGGCGATCCGCGACCTCACCGGCGCAGGCGACGGGCGGCTGCCGCCCGCCGATATCCGCATCGGCACGACGATCGCCACCAACGCGCTGCTGGAACGCAAGGGCGAGCCGGTGTTGCTCGCCATCACGCGCGGCTTCGGCGACGCGCTGCTGATCGGAACACAGGACCGTCCCGACATCTTCGCGCGCAAGATCGAACGGCCCACGCCGCTCTACGCCGACACGATCGAGATCGACGAGCGCGTAACGTTCGAAGGAGAGGTCGAACGCCCGCTCGATATGGCCGCCGCGCGTTCGGGGTTGGAAGCCGCATATGCCAAAGGGCTGCGCGCCGTCGCGATCGTGCTGATGCACGGCTATCGCCATCCGGCCCACGAACAGCAGCTTGCCGAACTGGCGCGAGATGTCGGATTCACCCAGATTTCGGTCAGCCACGAGGTCGGTGCGCTCATCAAGCTGGTCGGGCGGGGCGATACCAGCGTGGTCGATGCCTATCTGTCGCCGGTACTGCGCCGCTATGTCGAGGGGCTGGAGCGCGCGCTGGGCGGCGACACGCATCCGCTGTTCATGCAATCGAATGGCGGGCTGACCGCCGGTCACGCCTTTCGTGGCAAGGACGCGATCCTGTCCGGCCCGGCGGGCGGCATCGTCGGCATGGCGGAAACCGCCAGGCTCGCCGGGTTCGACAAGGTCATCGGTTTCGACATGGGGGGCACCTCCACCGACGTGTCGCTGTTCGCCGGCGAATATGAGCGCGACAACGAAACCGTCGTCGCCGGCGCCCGCATCCGCGCGCCGATGCTGCGCATCCATACCGTCGCGGCGGGTGGCGGGTCGGTCTGTTCTTTTGACGGCGGACGGATGCTGGTCGGCCCGGATTCGGCAGGCGCTGTCCCCGGCCCCGCCGCCTATCGCCGGGGCGGGCCGCTGACGGTGACCGATTGCAACGTCGCGCTCGGCAAGGTCCAGCCCGACTTCTTTCCTGCCGTGTTCGGCGAAGATGGCGACGAACCCCTAGACCACGAAGCCGCGATGACGCGACTGACGGAACTGGCCGCCGAGGCCGAAGCAGCGACCGGAAAAGACCGCTCGCCCGAACAGGTCGCCGAAGGGCTGGTCGCGATTGCCGTCGCCAACATGGCGAACGCGATCAAATCGATCTCGATCGCACGCGGACACGATATCACGCGCTTCGTCCTCGCCTGTTTCGGCGGCGCGGGTGGGCAGCATGCGTGCCTGGTTGCCGATGCGCTGGGCATCGAGCGGGTGATGATCCACCCGCTGGCGGGCGTTCTCTCGGCCTATGGCATGGGTCTCGCCGACCGGCGCGAGATGCGCGAACGCACGCTTGCCCTGCCGCTCGAGGATGATCGCATGGCGGAGATCAGGGCCGCGGCCGACGAACTGGGCGAGGAAGCGAGCGCCGCGCTGGTCGCGCAGGGTGTCGATGACGATACGATCAACACCCGGGTCCGCGCGCATGTCCGCACGCGCGGCACCGAAAGCACTTTCGAGATCGCGCTGGGCCCGCCCGAGGCAATGCGCGAAGCCTTCTCCAAAGCCTTTGAACAACGTTTCGGCTATGGCGAAAAGGGCGCGCTGATCGTCGACATGCTGCGTGCAGAGGCGATTGCCGAAACCGCGAACAAGGGCGGCGCACTCCCCTCTCAACCAGCGACAAGCAGCCCGCCGGTGGCCACGGTCGAAACCTTCATGGCCGGCGAATGGTGCGACACCCCGGTGCATCAGCGCAACGACCTGGCGGAAGGCGCGGTGGTCGAAGCACCCGCGCTCGTCATCGACCCCGTTTCGACCACCGTCGTCGAACCCGGCTGGAGCGCCACGATCGGAAGCGACGGATCGCTACACATGACGCGATCGGTCGCGGCCTCGGATGCCGATATCGGCACCGAGGTCGATCCGGTCCGGCTCGAGATTTTCTCAGGCCTTTTCATGTCGATCGCGGAAGAAATGGGCGCCGCGCTTCAGCATTCGGCATCGTCGGTCAACATTCGCGAACGGCTCGATTTCTCCTGCGCGGTGTTCGATGCGCGCGGCAACCTGATCGCCAATGCACCGCATATTCCGGTGCATCTGGGTTCGATGGGCGAAAGCATCCGCACGGTCATCGATCGGCGCACGAAGGATGGCCGCGGCATTCGGCGCGGCGACGTCTATGCGCTCAACGCCCCCTATGACGGCGGAACCCACCTGCCCGACATCACCGTCATCCAGCCGGTCTTCGCCAGCGAGGAGAGCGATGTGCCGGACTTCTTCGTCGCGGCGCGCGGCCATCATGCCGATGTCGGCGGCACCAGCCCCGGATCGATGCCGTCCGACAGCCGCTCGATCGAGGAAGAGGGCATTATCTTCGACAATGTCCTGATCGTCGAGGAGGGCCGCTTTCGCGAGGCGGAGATACGTGACCTGCTCGGCTCGGGCGACTGGCCGGCGCGCAATATCGATCAGAATATCGCCGACCTCGCCGCGCAGATCGCCGCCTGTGCGCGGGGCAGCGCCGGGCTTCGCGCAACGTCCGACCAATACGGCGTCGATGTCGTGCGCGCCTATATGGACCATGTGCAGGATTACGCCGCCGACGCCGTGCGGCGCCTGGTCCCCCAGCTTTCAAGCGGTAGTTTCTCCTACGAAACCGATAGCGGCGCGCACGTGACAGTGGCGGTTTCGGTCGATGCCGATGCGCGCACGCTCGCCTTCGACTTCACCGGCACGAGCGAGCAGCAGCCGACTAATTTCAACGCCCCGCTCGCCATTGTCCGCGCCGCGATCCTCTATGTCATCCGCACACTGATCGACGAGCCGGTACCGCTCAACGACGGCTTCCTGCGCGCGGTGACGATCAAGGTGCCCGAAGGGTCGATGCTCAACCCGCGCTATCCCGCAGCGGTCGTCGCCGGCAATGTCGAGACGAGCCAGGTCGTCACCGACACGCTGTTCGGGGCGCTGGGCGCAATGGCAGCGTCGCAGGGCACGATGAACAACTTCACCTTCGGCAACGACCGCCACCAATATTATGAAACGATCGCCGGCGGATCGGGCGCCGGGCCGGGCTTCGACGGCACTTCGGCGGTGCAGACGCACATGACCAACAGCCGGCTGACCGACCCCGAAGTGCTCGAGGCGCGCTTTCCGGTCCTGCTCGAACAATTCGCCATACGCGCGGGTTCTGGCGGCGCGGGGCGCTGGCACGGCGGCGACGGAACGGTGCGGCGAATGCGCTTTCGAGAGGCGATGCGCGCCAACATCCTGTCCAACCACCGCCGCGTCCCGCCCTTCGGCCTCGACGGTGGCGAGGACGGTGCGGTCGGCATCAACCGCGTCGAGCGCGCCGACGGCCGCAACGAAGCGCTTTCCGGCACCGCATCGGCAGACATGGAGCCGGGCGATGTGTTCGTCATCGAAACGCCCGGCGGCGGCGGATATGGCAAGGGCGACAAGGCATGAGCGACTATCTGCCGCTGCTCGGCATTCTGGTGGTGGTCGTCGGCTTCGCGGTGAAACTCAACCCGATGCTGGTGGTGACCGCCGCCGCGATCGTGACCGGGCTGCTTGCGGGAATGGGACCGGTCGAGGTGATCTTGACGTTCGGCAAGGCGTTCAACGACAACCGCATCATCGCCATCGTCTGGATCGTGCTGCCTGCGATCGGGCTGCTCGAACGCTATGGCCTGCAGGAACGTGCCCGCACGCTGATTTCGGGGTTCCGCCGGGCGACTGCGGGGCGGCTGCTGTTGCTCTATCTCGGCTACCGCCAGATCACCGCCGCGATCGGCCTGCAATCGACCGCCGGCCATCCACAAACGGTACGCCCGCTCGTCGCGCCGATGGCGCTGGCTGCTGCCGAGCAGCAGCACGGCGAACTCGATGAAGAAACGCAGGAAAAGGTAAAGGCCTATTCGGCGGCGACCGACAATGTCGGGCTCTTCTTCGGAGAAGACATTTTCTTCGCCATCGGGTCGATCGTGCTGATCCAGCAGACGCTGGCGACCTATGACATCAACCTGACGCCTTTCCAGCTCGCGCTCCACGCCATTCCGTCCGCAATCGCCGCAGCGATCATCCACGGCATCCGGCTGGTGCTGTTCGACCGCTCGCTCAAAAAGGCTGCGCAGTGATCACGCTCAACTGGCTCTATGTCCTGGCCGGGCTGATGTTCGCCGCCTTTGCGGTGCTGAGCGCGCTCGACCGGCGAAACGCCAAACGCTTCGGCAATGCCGCCTTTTGGGGATTGATGGCGCTCAGCCTGCTCGGCGGGTCCTATATCGGCGATCTCGCCAACGGCCTGCTCGTGCTCGGCCTTGCCGGGCTGGCGGGGTTCGGCGCGATCGGGCGCGGCGATCCCGACACGACGAGCGGCGCCGAGCGGGAGGCCTATAGCAAACGCCTCGGCAACCGCCTGTTCCTCCCCGCGCTCATCATTCCGGCGACTGCGCTGATCGGCACGCTCGCCTACACCTATACGCCACTCGGCCAGTATGGTCTGATCGAGCCTCGCCGCGAAACCTATGTCCTGCTCGGCCTCGGCGTGCTGGTCGCGGTGCTCGTGATTTTCCTGTGGTTGCGTCCGCCTGCCCTCGCCCCGTTGCAAGAGGGGCGCAGGATGATCGATTCGATCGGCTGGGCGGCGGTATTGCCACAGATGCTGGCAGCGCTCGGCGTCGTGTTCGCGGCAGCCGGCGTCGGAACCGTGATCGGCGATGCCACGCGCGCGATCATTCCCGATGGCAGCATCTTCCTGACCGTGCTCGTCTATGCGCTCGGCATGGTGTTGTTCACGATGATCATGGGCAACGCCTTCGCCGCCTTCCCGGTGATGGCGGCCGCGATCGGCGTTCCGCTCCTCATCAACAGCTATGGCGGCAGCCCGGCGGTGATCGGCGCGATCGGAATGCTTGCGGGCTTTTGCGGCACG
Organism: Stakelama marina; assembly: GCF_018122655.1. Classification (GTDB taxonomy): domain Bacteria; phylum Pseudomonadota; class Alphaproteobacteria; order Sphingomonadales; family Sphingomonadaceae; genus Sphingomonas; species Sphingomonas marina. The sequence continues at coordinate 121,577 of NZ_JAGRQC010000001.1, read as the reverse complement.
CTGATGACGCCGATGGCCGCCAACTTCAATCTGGTGCCGGCGGCGCTTCTTGAAATGAAGGACGAGAACGGCGTCATCAAGGCGCAGGTCTGGACCGCGATCCCGCTGCTCGCCGCCAATATCGCGCTCATCTATTTTCTGGGATTTATATGGACCTATTGACTCCCGCCATCGCCTCGCGCTTCGCGACGATCACGCTCGGCCATCTCGAGCAGCAATGGCCGTATAAGCTCGACCATGTGATGAACGGGCCAGAGGATGTGGTAGCGCCCATCGACCTGCATCCCGTTTTCCACGGCAGTTTCGACTGGCATAGCTGCGTGCATGGCTGGTGGCAGATCATGCGGCTGTTGCGGCGCTTTCCCGACCTGCCCGAAGCGCCCGATATCCGCGAGCGTGCCGATCGTTTGATGGTACCGGACAAGGTCGCCGCCGAACTCGACTATCTCTCGCGACCGATGAGTGCGGGATTCGAGCGGCCCTATGGCTGGGCCTGGCTGCTCGCGCTGCATGACGAGCTGACGCATCACGACGCGCCGTGGGGCGAGACGCTGGAGCCGCTGGCGCGCGCCTTTGCCGAACGCTTCGCCGATCACCTGCCGAAGCTGACCTATCCGATCCGCGTCGGCACGCACTACAATAGCAGCTTCGCGCTCACACTGGCGCATGGTTGGGCCGAACGGCACGACGCCGGCCTCGCGCAGCTGATCGCCGAACGCGCGCAGGGCTGGTTCGCAAACGACCGCGCATGTCAGGCGTGGGAACCCGGCGGCGATGAGTTCCTGTCCTCTGCACTGTGCGAGGCGATGCTGATGCGCACCGTTCTGCCGCGCGAAGCCTTTCGGGCATGGTGGGACGCGTTTCTGCCCGACGCGGCGCAGGGCAAGCCCGCAACGCTGTTCACCCCCGCCACCGTATCCGATCGCAGCGATGGCAAGATCGTCCATCTCGACGGGCTCAACCTGTCGCGATCATGGTGCTGGTTCGCGGTCGCCGATGCGCTCGGCAGCGACCATCCGGCGAGCACGCTCGCCCGCGAAACGGGGCATGCGCATCTGGAGGCGAGCCTTCCGCATCTCGACGACAGCTATATGGGCGGGCACTGGCTAGCCACCTTCGCGCTGCTCGCGCTCGAGGTCGCGCCTAGGACGTGAGGCCGAGCGCCTCCTTCAGATCACCCAGCCACGGTTCATAGGGCTTCCACGCGCCCACACCGCGCTTGTTGATCGGGCGGCGGACCTGTTCGGAACTGGCGGTGCGCACCGCGCGGTCGGTCTTGTGAAAGTCGAGGCACGCCTGCTCGAAGGGCAGCTCCAGAAAATCGAGCATCCGCCGCACCTGCCCTTCCAGGTCGTCGAGCACATCCTCGTGCTGGACGCGCAGGATACGCCCTTCGGGCATCACCGCGTCCCAATGATCCATCAGATCGACATAGTCGCGGTAATAGCGACCGACCTCGGTCAGGCCGTAGGTGAATTCCTGCCCCTCGGCGAACAGCTGCTTGAAGCAGGAGAAACAGCAGTCCATCGGGTCGCGGCGCGCATCGATGATCTTGGCATTGGGCAGGATCAGATGGATCAGTCCGATATGCCGGAAATTGTTCGGCATCTTGTCGATGAAATAGGGCGCGCCCTGCCGGTGGATGCGCGTATTCTCGATGAAGCTCTCGCCCATCTCGCGAAGCTGATCGGCGTTCAGATTGGCAAGGATCGCAGGGTAGCGGCTGCCCTCCGGCGACTTGTCGCGACCGCGCAGCCGGTGCGCAAGCGCCAGGATATTGGGCAGCTCCAGCGTACCGTCGACCTGGCTGTGCGAAGCGAGAATCTGCTCCAGCAGCGTCGATCCCGCGCGCGGCAGACCAAGGATGAAGATCGGATCGGGCGCCGGGCAGCCCTGCCCCGCCTTGTCCGCGAACAGTTCGGCGGTGCAGACCGATTTCTGCGCGGCGAGCTCTGCCTGCATCTGATCGGCGTCGTAACGCGTCTGCTTGCGCTTCAGCGTGTTGCCGGCTTCGTAAAAACCGAAGGAGCGGCCATATTCCTGCCGATCCTCGAACGCCTTGCCGAGCGCGAAGTCGAGGTGCACGCGGTCCATCAGCCCGATGTCATCGCGCGAAAGCTGCTGCTCCATCGCCGCGATCTCGTCATCGGAGAAGCGGTAGGTTTTCAGATTGGCGAGCGCGTAATAGGCGTCGCCCTGTTCGGGCCGCGCGCCGATAGCCGCGCGGTACGAGGCGATTGCCTCGTCCTGCTGGCCATAGGTCTTGAGCGCATGCCCGCGCGAGGTAAGCGTCGCGGGATCGCTGGGCAGCTTGGTCAGGATCGTCTCGAAAAGCTCGAGCGCGCCCTCATAATCGCCGGTCTGCATCCGTTCGATCGCGAGGTGCGACTGGAACAGCGGATTGCCCGGATCGCGCTCGTGAAGGATTCGCGCCTGTTCGAGCGCCTCGGCAAATTTCTGACGTTTGCGCAACACCTGGATATAGTCGAGGCGTAGCTGGATATTGTCGGGTTCGAATTCGACCGCGCTTTCGAGCAGAAACTCGGCATCGTCGAGCACGCCCAGCCGGCTGCCGATATCGGCGAGCAGGCGCATCGCCTCGACATGATGGGGCCGCTGCTGGAGGAACTGGCGGCACAGCGCCTCGGCCTTCAGGATGCGGCCTTCATGGATCATATTGGTGACGGCGACGAGCTCGCGCGGCAACTGTGCGAGCCGTTCGGCCTGCGCTCGCGCCGCCTGCGCCTCGGCGCTCCGCCCCATGCGCGCCAGCAGATCGGCCTGCGCCGTCCAGCTTGCGGCAAGCGCGGGGTTGAGCTGGCACGCGCGCGCATAGGCGGCAACCGCGTCCTGCGCACGCCCTTCGTCCCGGGCGAGATGCCCGGCTTCCTGCCAGGCGCGCCCAAATTCGGGCGCCGCCTCGCGAAGCTGCGCGACGAACCGGTGCGCGGCGGGAAAATCGCGGGCATAGCGCGCCGCGACCGCGGCGATGTAGAGCGCGTCGACATGGCCCGGCTCGTCGGCCAGCACCGACCGCGCCTGCGCCAGTGCCCCGGCATGGTCGGTGGCCGCCAGTGCCCGCTTGGCCGCGTCCAGCGCTTCGGTCGCTCGATTGTCGCCCTTCGTATCGCTCATCGCCAATCCCATACAGAAAGGGGGACGGCCTTGCGACCGTCCCCCATCTTTTCGTGTCGCTGTCCTTCGATCAGAAGTCGTAGGACACGCGCGCGCCCAGGGTCAGCGGGCGGCTGACGGTAACGCGCGGACGATCATAATAGAAATCGCCGCTGATCTGCGCACGCTCGTCGGTCAGGTTGTTGCCGAACACCTCGAACGTCCAGTCGTCCTTGGCGATGCCGGCGGTCAGACCGAACATCGTATAGCTGTCGAGCTTCAGACGATTGATCGTGATGATGTCGGTATATTTCGACGCCGAGTGCGTGACCGACGGCATGATGTGCGCCGTCAGATCGTTCGACAGATCCCATTCGTACCGCACGCGCAGATTGCCCTGGAACGGCGGCGCATAGGCAAGGTTGCTGCCCACCTGCACGTCGTTCGTCGGCGTCAGGACGCGCGTGACCTTGGTATCGAGGAACGAGAACGCACCCGAGACCGTAAGACCCGGCATCGTGTAGGGAGCATAGGTGAACTCACCCTCGACGCCCTTGGTCCATGCATCGGCCGCATTGTCCGAGAAGAACAGGTTGGTGATGCTGGGATCGAAGATCGTGGTCTGAAGCTTTGAAATATCGACATAGAATGCGCTCGCGTTGAACACGAGCTGGTTGTCGAGCAGCTTCAGCTTTGCGCCGATCTCGTAATTGTCGACATTGTCGGTATCGAGCGCGAACGGCACGGTATAACCGTTCGGACCCTGCGCGCCGCCGGGGCGGTTCAGCAGACCGGGGCGGAAGCCCTGAGAATAGGTGGCATAGAACAACAGCCCATCGCTCGGCTTGAACGTCAGCGTCCCCTTGAAGATCACGCCTTCGGCACGCGCCTTGTCGGGCGCGTTGAGCGCGGCGACGATCTGCGGCGGCGTCGAGGAATCGACATTGGCCTGCGTATAGGTGGTCTGCGCCGCCGGGTTGCAGGTGCCGCGGAAGGTATACTGGCCGTCGCCGTTATACAGGTCGCTGATATCGGTGCCGTATGAATTGGTATCGGTGCCGTTCGGACCCGACAGGTTGCAGAACGAGCTGTTCGCGCTACCCGCCAGATCGACCGCCACGTTGTAGTAACGCGCGCCGAACGTCGCGATCAGCGTGTCGGGGATGATGTCGAAATCGGCCTGACCGAAGATACCGATCTGACGATCGGTACGCTTCACGTCGTTGCGGAAGATCACACCCGGCGGGAACGGACCCGGGTCCGAGGTATAGCCCGTCATGAACGGATAGTTGGGCGCGAACCCGACGACGCCGGGGCTGAACCCCTTCACATATTGCGACCCCGGATAGTGGAAGTCGTTGCGTTCCTTCAGCACCAGCTTCGAATAGAAGCCGCCGGCCTGCATGCGGAAACGCCAGTCGTCGGGCGTGCTGAAGCGCAGCTCGTCGGTGAACTTGGTCGTGTCCGAAGCCGAGGTCACGAACAGGTTCGGCGCCTGGCAGGTGCCGCTGGGATCGTTGCCCGCCCCCGGATAGCTGACCGATGCGTCGCAGATATAATAGGGCAGATACTGACCGACGAACAGATAGTCGGTGTAATCGACGCGCTGGTCGGTCTTACGGTCGGTATACGCACCCGTATAGACCATGTTGAGCGCACCCAGACGACCTTCGACGGTCCATGCGGTGTTGCTGAAATCGTCGTTCAGACGATCGTTCGAAAAGCGCTGAATCTCCAGATCGCCAAGCGTCGGATCTTCAAAGAAGACGCCGTCGGTGTCGAGATTCTGGCGCATATGCTGCACCTTCAGCGACCAGTCGGGATTGATTTCCCACAGCGCCGAAACACGGAAGCCGGTATATTGGCTGTCGTTGAAGTTCTTCTGCGTCAGCCCGGAATTGTTGGCCGAAATGAAGTTGACGTTCGACAGGTCGGCGCCCGCCTGGAATCCGGCACGCGCGGGGCTGACCGGAACACCGTTGTAGCGGACGGTGCCCGCGGGGCGGAAACGTGCGCTTTCGGACGCGTTGCGGGTGCCCGCGACATTGTCGATATAGCCGCCCTGATGGTCGAGATAGGCGACGCCGCGCACCGCGATGCTGTCGGTGACCGGCACGTTCAGGACGACGGTCGCGTTTTCGCTCATGTCGCCGCTCTTGGTGAAGGAGACACCAGCCTTCGCCTTGCCTTCGAACACGCCGAGCTTGGGATCGTTGGTGATGAGGCGGATGACGCCCGCCTGCGAGCTGGCGCCGAACAGCGTGCCCTGCGGACCCGACAGAACTTCGATGCGCGAAAGGTCGGCAGCATAGACGTCGAGGTTACGGCCCGGCTGCGACAGCGGCTGATCGTCGAGATACATCGACACGTTGGGCGCAAGGCCCGCGACACCCGCGGTCGTCAGGTTCGGCGTGGTCGAGGCGAGACCGCGAATATAAATCGTCTTCTGCCCCGGTCCGCCGCCGCCGGCGGTCACGTTGGGAAGCTGCGTAAGATAGTCGGAGAAATTGGCGACGCCGGTCTGGTCCAACTCATCGCCGCCAAGCGCCTGTACCGCGATCGGAACGTCCTGCAGGTTTTCGGTGCGCCGGTTCGCGGTGACGACGATTTCCTTCACGCCGCCGGTCGGCTTCTGCCGTGTCTGCTGACCATTTTGCGCCGATTGGGCGGGCTGCGCCGTCTGCGCGAACGCCGGCGCGGCGGAAAGCGATGCGACAAGAGCCGCGACGGACGCGGTGCTACGTAATGTGAACATGGTTTCCCCTGGTCTGTTCTTCGGAAGCTGCGGCCCGACCAGCCTGATGGCGATAGCCGCATGGAGGCGACCCCGGCCCTGAAAGCACCGACAACGGTCGCATAAATCCTGAATTGGGAGCGCTGCCTAATGCAGGCCGGTCAATCCCGCCAGTCCCGATGTTGCATAGCAACGTCATTAGCGCGGCAGGCGTTGCAAGTATGCAACAGCATGTCTATCGATCGCCAGCGAATCGCGATTATATGCCCGCGCCAGCATATTTCGGTGCACGGGTCGATATTGTAGTCGCGCACGGCGGCGATATTTTTGCCGCGGGAAAGACTCCGAACTCATTATTCTCAAGGTGTACTTGCATTGAATTCGAGCGCAGCGGGCGAGCACGGAACGGCAGCCAATTTCAAACCGAGCATCTTCTATGGAGCGATCGTCCTGATCGGCGCGCTGATGCTCTTCGCGATCCTCAACGCATCCGAAGCGGCAACGGTGTTCGGCGCGATTCAGAAGACCGCGACCGATGATTTCGGATGGCTGCTGATCCTGACCGTCAACATCCTTCTTATCCTGTGCGGCGTACTCGCCTTCAGCAGGTTCGGGCATATCCGGCTGGGAGGTAAGAAGGCGAAGCCCGAATTCGGGACGGCGACGTGGTTCGCCATGCTGTTTTCAGCGGGCATGGGCATCGGCCTGCTGTTCTACGGCGTTGCCGAGCCGGTGCTCCATTACGCCAATCCGCCGATCAGCGCCTTTTCCGATCCCAATGCGCATCTGCCTCGCGGCCTCGCCACGAATGCGCAGCACGCCATGGGTGTGACGTTCCTGCACTGGGGGCTGCACGCCTGGGGCATCTACGCGCTGATCGCGCTCGCGCTCGCCTATGTCTCGTTCAACAAGGGGCTGCCGCTCAGCATCGGCGCCGTGCTGCGCGCCGCGTTCCCGCGCATTCCCATGCGGCTGGTCGATGCGATCGACGTGCTGGCGATCACCGCAACCGTGTGCGGCGTCGCGGCCTCGCTGGGCTTCGGCGCATCGCAGATCAATGCCGGGCTTACGATGCTGACCGGCATGCCCGACAACGCCGTCGTCAAATTCGTGCTGATCGCGATCATCACGGCAATGGCCACGGTCTCGGTCGCGCTCGGCCTCGACACGGGTATCAAGCGGCTTTCCGAAATCAACATGGCGCTGGCGGTGCTGCTCGCGATCTTCGTGTTCGTGTTCGGGCCGACGGTCTTCCTGCTCAACGGCTTCATCCAGAATGTCGGCTATTATGTGCAGCGCTTCATCTACCTCTCGACCTGGACCGAAACCTACAGCCCCGGCCATTGGCAGGGCAGCTGGACGATCTTCTATTATGCCTGGTGGATCAGCTGGTCGCCGTTCGTCGGCATCTTCATCGCGCGCATTTCCTATGGCCGCACGATCCGGGAGTTCATCGCCGGCGTGCTGCTGGTGCCCAGCCTGTTCACCTTCATCTGGATGACGATCTTCGGTGACAGCGCATTGCATATCGAAATGTTCGGTGCGGGCGGCCTTGCCGATGCCGTGTCGGCGAGCATGCCCGACGCGCTGTTCGCCTTTCTGGCGCACTATCCGATCAGCCAGATCGCATCCGGCCTCGCCATCATCATCGTCGCGACATTCTTCGTCACCTCGGCGGATTCGGGCGCGCTCGTCACTGCGATGATCGCCTCGGGCGGCAATCACGAGGCGAGCTTCCTGTCGCGCGTCACCTGGGCGGTTGCGATGGGACTGTTGTCGGCGGCGTTGCTCTGGTCGGGCGGCCTCGCCGCGCTGCAGACCGCGGCGATCATCACCGGCCTGCCCTTCTCCATCGCGCTCCTTTTGATGAGCGCGGGACTTATCAAGCTGCTGCGAAAGGACGAGACGATCCTCGCAGCCGACGACAGCGCAGCGCAAGAGCTGGAGAACGCCTGAGCCTCAGTGCCCGGTCGGCTGGCCGGGTACATCTTCTCCACTGCTCCAACCGCCGGGGATCTGCCGAGATACCGGCGAGAGCATATGGATCGGCCGACAACTCGTCAGAGCTGCCCCTGAGCAAGCCCGAATGCGGGCAAAGAAAAAGGCCCCGGCAGCGCCGGGGCCTTTCCAAATCAAGCTCGTTTTCGTCGGCTATCAGTTCTTGCCGACCAGTTCCTTGTTGATCGCAAGCGCCGCCAGCGTCAGCACCGCGCCCGACAGCAGATAGCCGCCAGCCGCGAGCAAACCGAACTCGCTGGCGAGCAGCAGCGCGGCAAGCGGCGCGAAGCCGGCGCCGAACAGCCAGGCAAGGTCGGAGGTGAGCGCCGAACTGGTATAGCGTGCCGAACCGGAGAAGTTCGACGCCACCGCGCCGGAGCTCTGCCCGAATGACAGGCCGAGCAGGATGAAGCCGACGACCATATAGGCGATCTCGCCGACATTGCCCGCATCGAGCAACTGCGGCGCGAACCCGCTGAATACCGCGATCGCCGCCGCCGAAATGCCAAGCAGATATCGCCGCCCGATCCTGTCGGCGAGATAGCCCGACACGATGATCGCCCCCAGCCCGAATGCGCCTGCCACGGCCTCGATCAGCAGGAAGCGCGACGGCACTTCACGCGTGAACAGGAAAATCCACGACAGCGGGAACACGGTGACCATGTGGAACAGCGCGAAGCTCGCCAGTGGCGCGAAGGCGCCGATGATGATGCTGCGGCCTTCCTTCTTCACCGTCGGAATGACGCGCGTCGGTTGCAGCGCGCGGCTTTCGAACAGCTTGGCGTAATCGGGCGTGGTAACGAGGCGCAGCCGCGCGAACAGCGCAACGACGTTGATCGCGAACGCGACGAAGAACGGATAGCGCCAGCCCCAATCGAGGAAGTCGCCCGCCGACAGCGTCGATACGAAATAGGCGAACAGGCCGCTGGCCACGATCATTCCGATCGGCGCGCCGAGCTGCGGAACCATGGCATACCAGCCACGCTTTTCCTCCGGCACGTTGAGCGCGAGGAGCGAGGCGAGCCCGTCCCATGCGCCGCCCAGCGCAAGGCCCTGCCCGATGCGGAACACGGCAAGCAGGATGATCGCCCATACCCCGGCATCGGCATAGGATGGCAGGAACGCCAACCCGACGGTCGAGGTACCGAGCAGGAAGAGCGCCGCGGTCAGTTTCGACGCGCGACCGTAATTGCGGTCGACCGCCATGAAGATCAGCGATCCGAACGGCCGCGCGACGAACGCCAGCGCGAAGATCAGGAACGAATAGATCGTGCCGGTCAGCGCATCGGCGAACGGAAAGATCAGCGCGGGAAATACCAGCACCGCGGCGATCGCGAACACGAAGAAGTCGAAAAATTCCGAAGTACGGCCGATAATCACGCCGATGGCGATCTCGCCTGGCGCAACTTCGGTGTGACGGGCATTGATCTGCCGCGCATCATGTTCGACCGCGCCGGAACCCAGCGCTTGTCCTGCACTCATTCGCTTCTACTCCACGCGGCGCGACGCACGGGCGACAAGCCCGCGCGTTTCCCGCAAATCCAATAACGCATCAGCCTCCATATCGTAGCATTGTCGATCGGGGGATTGGACAAAATGTCCAATGTCGCACTGCACAAGCGATTGCTAGTTCGCGCCATCATGACACGAATCTCCTTTTCCGGTGTGCGGTCGCGCGCGCTGGCCGTTGTTGCTGCGGCCGGCCTGCTGCCGCTTGTCAGCGGTTGCAGTTCGGCCGTGCTCAATCCGTCGGGCGACGTCGCCGCGCAACAGCGCGACCTCATCATCATCGCGACCGTGCTGATGCTGCTCATCATCATCCCGGTGATGGTCCTGACCGTATTGTTCGCGCGCAAGTATCGGCACCAGAACGAAGATGCCGATTACGATCCCGACTGGGACCATTCGACCCAGCTCGAGCTGCTGATCTGGTCGGCGCCGCTGCTCATCATCATCTGCCTCGGCGCAGTCACATGGACGAGCACGCACCGTCTCGACCCCTATCGGCCGGTGGAACGGCTCCAGCCCGGTCGCCAGATCGCCAAGGATGTGAAGCCGCTCGACGTTCAGGTCGTGTCGCTCGACTGGAAATGGCTGTTCATCTATCCCGAATACGGGATCGCGACGGTCAATGAGGTCGCGGCCCCCGTCGATCGGCCGATCACCTTTCACCTGACATCGTCGAACGTGATGAACGCCTTCTACGTCCCCGCGCTCGCCGGCATGATCTACACGATGCCGAGCATGGAGACGAAGCTGAACGCGGTCATCAACAAGCCCGGCAATTACGAAGGGTTCAGCTCGAACTTCTCGGGCGACGGCTTCTCGCACATGGATTTCCGCTTCCACGGGCTGAGCGAGGCAGGGTTCAAGCAGTGGATCGGCAAGGCCAAGCAATCGGGCCGTGCGCTGGACACCGCGACCTATCTGAAGCTTGAAAAGCCCAGCGAAGACGTTCCCGTCATCCGCTATTCGCAGGTCGCACCCGGCCTCTACGACAAGGTGATGAACCACTGCGTCGCACCGGGCAGCCGGTGCATGCGCGATATCATGCGCGCCGACGCGGCAACGGCCGCCGGCAAGTCCGAAGGCGAGCCGTCCATGCCGATGCACATGGAGGGCGCCGGCCACGCAGGAACGAGGGCGCAGGCCGAACCCGAGGCACGCGTGATGCGGCTGCACGGCGCGGGCCTGACCCCGCCCGGACGCGACGCGCCGCAACAGATGTCCGCCGATGCAGCCCGGTCGCAGCGCGACCCGGCGACGCTTTGAACTGGTATTGATTATGGCACACGCTCCCATCCCCCCCACGAGCCCTATTTTCGGCCGGCTGACGCTTGACGCGCTGCCGTTTCACGAGCCGATTCTCGTCGCCACCTTCATCGGCGTCGTCTGCGGCGCTTCGGTCGTTCTCGGCCTCATCACCTATTTCAAATGGTGGGGCCTGTTGTGGCGCGACTGGTTCACCAGCATCGACCACAAGAAGATCGGCATCATGTACATGGTGCTGGGCCTTATCATGTTCCTGCGCGGCTTTGCCGACGCGCTGATGATGCGCGCGCAGCAGGCGATGGCGTTCGGCGACAATGCCGGATATCTGCCGCCCGAACACTATAACCAGATCTTCACCGCGCACGGCGTCATCATGATCTTCTTCGTGGCGATGCCGCTGGTGACGGGGCTGATGAACTATGTCGTGCCGCTCCAGATCGGCGCGCGCGACGTCAGCTTCCCGTTCCTCAACAATTTCAGCTTCTGGATGACGACGGCAGGCGCCGTCATCACGATGATTTCGCTGTTCATCGGCGAATATGCGCGGACCGGCTGGCTCGCCTTTCCGCCGCTGTCGGACATCAACGCCAGTCCCGGCGTCGGCGTCGATTATTACATATGGGGCTTGCAGATAGCCGGCCTCGGTACCTTGCTGTCCGGCGTCAACCTGATCGCGACGATCCTCAGGATGCGTGCGCCGGGCATGACGATGATGAAGATGCCGGTCTTCACCTGGACGGCGCTGTGCACCAACGTCCTGATCGTCGCCGCCTTCCCCGTGCTGACGGTCGTTCTCGCACTGCTCAGCCTCGACCGTTATGTCGGCACGCAGTTCTTCACGAACACCTTGGGCGGCAACCCGATGATGTACGTGAACATGATCTGGATCTGGGGCCACCCCGAAGTCTACATCCTGATCCTTCCCGCATTCGGCGTATTCTCGGAAGTCGTCTCGACCTTCTCGGGCAAGCGGCTCTTCGGTTATTCGTCGATGGTCTATGCGACGATCGTCATCACGATCCTCGCCTATCTCGTGTGGCTGCACCACTTCTTCACCATGGGCTCGGGCGCCAGCGTCAACAGCTTCTTCGGCATCACGACGATGATCATCTCGATCCCGACAGGTGCGAAGATATTCAACTGGCTCTTCACGATGTACCGCGGCCGTATCCGCTTCGAACTGCCGATGATGTGGACGATGGCGTTCATGCTGACCTTCGTGATCGGCGGCATGACCGGCGTGCTGCTCGCGGTGCCGCCGGCCGATTTCGTGCTGCACAACTCGCTGTTCCTGGTGGCGCATTTCCACAACGTCATTATCGGCGGCGTGCTGTTCGGCATGTTTGCCGGGATCAACTACTGGTGGCCCAAGGCGTTCGGCTTCAAGCTCGACCAGAAATGGGGCAAGCGCTCCTTCTGGCTCTGGGTTGCCGGCTTCTACTTCGCGTTCATGCCGCTCTATGTGCTCGGCCTGATGGGCGTGACGCGCCGCCTGCAGCACTTCAACGACCCCAGCCTGCAGATCTGGTTCGAGATCGCGGCCTTCGGTGCGCTGCTCATCGCCGGCGGCATCGCCTGCATGGCGATGCAGTTCGCGGTCAGCATCCGCGACCGCAAGAAGAATGTCGATCTGACGGGCGACCCCTGGCATGGCCGCACGCTCGAATGGTCGACCTCTTCGCCGCCGCCGGCGTATAACTTCGCCTTCACGCCCGTCATTCACGACAATGATGCGTGGTGGGACATGAAGCGCCGCGGCTATGAGCGTCCGACCACGGGCTTCGAAGCGATCCACATGCCCAAGAACACCGCCGCCGGCATCATCCTGGCCGGGATCAGCGTGGCGTTCGGCTTTGCGATGATCTGGCATATCTGGTGGCTGGCCGCGGTCAGCTTTGCCGGCCTGATCGCTGTCGGCATCGGCCACACCTTCAACTACGACCGCGACTATCACATTCCCGCCGAGGAAGTGGTGGCGACAGAGGACGCGCGCACCCAGGCGCTCGCGGTGCAGGGCTGAAAGCTATGAGTACGACGACACCCAACGCCTTTTACGACGGCGATCGCCCGCTCTTCCACCTTCCGGAAGAGCCGCATCATCCCGAAGGCCACAGCACGATGCTGGGCTTCTGGCTGTATCTGATGAGCGACTGCCTGCTCTTCGCGGCGCTGTTCGCGATGTATGCGACGGCAAGCCACAGCTATGGCGGCGGTCCCGGCCAGCACCAGCTGTTCGAACTGCCGCTCGTCGCGCTCAACACGACGATGCTGCTGCTGTCCTCGATCACCTATGGCTTTGCCATGCTGTTCATGGAACAGGGCAAGAAGGGCGCGACGCTCGCCTGGCTGGCGATCACCGGCCTGTTCGGCGCCTCGTTCATCGGCATCGAGCTGTACGAGTTCTCGCACCTGATCCATGAAGGCGCGACGCCGCAGTCGAGCGCATTCCTGTCGTCCTTCTTCGCGCTGGTCGGCACGCACGGGCTGCACGTCACCGTCGGCCTCATCTGGCTCGTCACGCTGATGGTCCAGGTTTCGAAAAAGGGTCTGATCCAGGCCAACAAGCGCCGTCTGATGTGCCTGTCGATGTTCTGGCACTTTCTCGACGTCGTCTGGATCGGCGTCTTCACCTTCGTCTATCTGATGGGAGTCGCCCAATGAGCGCCACCCCTGCCACCCACGGCACCGACCACGCACACGCCCATGACGATCATCATGAGGCAGAGATGCCGCATGGTTCGTTCAAGGGCTATATGATCGGGTTCATCCTTTCGGTGATCCTGACGGCCATTCCCTTCGCGCTGGTGATGACCGGGGTGCTCGACCGCAGCACGACGGTGGTTGCCATCCTGGCGATGGCGGTCGTCCAGATCTTCGTCCACATGGTCTATTTCCTCCACATGAACTTCAAGGTGGAAGGCGGCTGGTCGATGCTGGCGCTGATCTTCACCGTCGTGTTCGTGCTCATCACGCTCGCCGGGTCGATCTGGGTCATGTATCACATGAACACCAACATGATGCCGATGTCGCCCGCCGCGATGGCGCAATCTGGATGAAGCGAGGCCGGACGGGCTTTATATTCCTGCTGACGCTGTCGGCGGTCGCCTTTGCGGGGTTCGTATCGCTCGGCATCTGGCAGATTCACCGGCTGGCATGGAAAGAGGCGCTGATCGCCCGCGTCGACGCGCGCGTGGCGGCGGCGCCGGTGCAAGCCCCCGGCCCCGATCTCTGGCCCGACATCACCGCGAAGAATTCCGAATATCTGCATGTCCGCCTGCGCGGGCGGTTCGAGCATGACAGGAACACGCTGGTAAAGGCGGTCACCGACCTCGGCTCGGGCTATTGGGTGCTCACCCCGCTCGATACGAGCCGCGGGTTCACCGTGCTGGTCAACCGCGGCTTCGTCGCCGGCGCGAGGCCCGTCACCGCGCCGACGGGCATCCAGACCATTACCGGCCTGCTGCGCATCTCCGAACCCGGCGGCGGCTTCCTGCGGTCGAACCGCCCCACCGAAGACCGCTGGTATTCGCGCGATGTCGCGGCGATCGCGAAAGCGCGCGATCTGACCCATGTCGCCCCCTATTTCGTCGATGCCGACAAGCGACAGGAAGCGCGCAACTCGCCGATCGGCGGGCTTACCGTCATCCGTTTCCACAACAATCATCTGGGCTATGCCGTCACCTGGTTCGTGATGGCGCTCGGCGCGCTGGTCGGCGCTGGCCTGTTGATCCGCGAGCGGTTTCGGCCCCAAAAGGCCTGATGGCCGAAACACGGGCGACCAGCACAGACGTCAGCGCCAATGACAATATGCGCCAGCTCATCGCGCTGCGGTGGCTGGCCGTCATCGGCCAATATGCAACGATCCAGGTGGTGCACTTCACCATGGGCGTGCATCTGCCGATCGCACCCATGTTCGCCATTCTGGCGGCGCTGGTCGTCCTCAACGTCGTCAGCACCGTCGCGCTTCATCGCGGCATTCGCATGGGCGAGCGCGAGTTGCTGCTCGCGCTGCTGATCGATGTCGCCGGATTGGCGGGCCTGTTATATTTCAGCGGCGGCGCGACCAACCCGTTCGTTTCGCTTTTCCTGTTGCAGGTCGTACTCGGCGCGGTGCTGCTGCGGCCCGCATCGGCATGGGTCATCGTCGGGGTTACGACCGCCAGCTTCCTGATCCTCGCTGTCGCGCACCGGCCGCTGGTGCTCCCGCCGCGCTTCATGCTGGGGATGTTCGATCTCTACATCATCGGCGCGCTCATCAGCTTCGTCCTGATCGCGGCGCTGCTGGTGCTGTTCCTCGCCCGGGTGAATGCCAACCTTCGCGCCCGCGACGCGCGGCTGGCAACGCTCCGGCAACAGGCGGTCGAAGAGGATCATATCGTGCGCATGGGGCTTCTCGCCTCGGGTGCCGCGCACGAACTCGGCACGCCTCTCGCGTCGCTATCGGTCATCGTCAACGACTGGAGCAGGATGCCTAGACTGACCGAAGACTCCGAAATCGCCGAAGAGATTGCCGACATGCGGGTCGCCGTCGATCGGTGCAAGGCGATCGTCAGCGGCATCCTGATGTCGGCCGGTGAGGCGCGCGGCGAACAGACCGCCATCACGACGGTGGGCCGGTTCTTCGACGAAGCGGCATCGGAGTGGCGCAAGCGCAACGGCGACGGGACGCTGGTCTTCACCAACCATCTGACTGCCGACCCCGCGATCGTTTCCGACGCCGCGCTGAAGCAGGTGATCTGGAACGTGCTCGACAATGCATGGGAAGCCTCGCACCAACCGATCGAACTCGCCCTCACCCGCGATGGCGACGAACTGGTGCTGACGACGCGCGACCATGGTCCCGGCTTTGCGGATGCGATCCTCAGCAACTGGGGAAAGCCCTATCAGTCGACCAAGGGACGCGAAGGCGGCGGGCTTGGCCTGTTCCTCGTCGTCAACGTCATGCGCAAGATGGGAGGGCGCGTAGAGGCGAGAAATGATCCATCGGGCGGCGCGGTCGTTACCCTCGCACTACCGCTGGAAACGATCGCATGGACAGGAGAAAGACAGCGATGAGCGACCGGACGCTGCTGATCGTCGAGGACGACGCAGATTTCGCGCGCACCCTCAAACGCTCGTTCGAGCGGCGCGATTACGCGGTCTCGCTCGCGACCTCGCTTTCCGAAGTCGATGCGCGCCTCCACGACGACACGCCCGACTATGCAGTCGTCGATCTGAAGCTCGGGACCGAATCCGGCCTCAATTGCGTGAAGGCGCTGGCCGAACATTCATCCGATACGATCATCGTCGTCCTGACCGGCTATGCCAGCATTGCGACGGCAGTGGAGGCGATCAAGCTGGGCGCGACCCATTACCTTCCGAAGCCGGCGAACAGCGACGATATCGAGGCTGCTTTCGGTAGAACGGCAGGCGACACCGAAGCGCCGATGGCGGAGCGCGAGACCAAATCGGTAAAGACGCTCGAATGGGAGCGTATCCACCAGACGCTCGCGGAAACCGATTTCAACATCTCCGAAACCGCGCGCCGCCTCGGCATGCACCGCCGCACGCTGGCACGAAAGCTGGAGAAACGCCGTGTCAGTTGACCGGCTCCGCGCAGAACCTGCCCTCTAACGCACCGACGGATTACGGCCCGATATCGTTAAAGCTGGTGCGGTATTTCTGCCCGCCGCCGCCACCGAACCCGAGCGCCTTGGCAATCGGATCGTTCCAGCCATAATTGTCGGGGCGATACTGTACCTGCCCCGCCGCGCCGACAAATGCCGGATGATAAAGCAGGCGCACCGGGATTTCCTTCGGCAGGGGCACATAGGAATTCTCGCCCGAGGTGCGTGCCTTTTGCCATTTGTCGACGACACCTTCGTCGCTCGCGATCATGTCCGCAAAGCCCAGCGCGTCGTGAACCCGCACGCAGCCATGGCTCAGCTGTCGCACATTCCTGTCAAACAGGCTGCGCGCCGACGTGTCGTGAAGGTAGATCGCCTGACCGTCCTTCATGTCGAACTTGACCAGGCCGAGCGCGTTGCCCTCACCCGATTTCTGAACGATCCAGCCGTTGCGCCATTCAAGGTTGTTGCGGCGGAAATAGGCTTGGCTCTTCCCCGCCATCTCGGTCCGCTGGATCGAACGCGGCACCGTCCATGTCGGGTTGGCGACAAGGCGAAAGATCGGCGCCTGCAGCTGCGGCGTTTCCTTGCCCGGCTGGCCGACGATAACCTTGCGGCGGTTCACCGGCTGACCGTCGCGGAAATATTGCAGCTCAGCCGCAGCCGTATTGACGTCGATCCGCGTCGCCGGCGGCGTGCGCGAAAGCCAGCGACGCCGATCGAGCGCGACCGCGAGCGAACGCGCATGCTCGGCCGGACCGGCGTTCAGCGCCGACAGCGTATCGGGACCTACGATGCCGTCATCCGCGATGCCAAAATCGGTCTGCAACTGTTTGACGGCGGTTTCGATCCGGGGCGTATAGAGGTCGGCGTTCTGCGTGTCCTGCGCGCTTGAATCGCCGCCATCCGCAGGTGCCGGGGCAGTGTCGGGCTGCTTCTCCAGATAGCCGCTGCTTTCCAGCGCCTTTGCAATCAGCGGAACGCGGGGGTCGTGCTCACCGACATGGATCAGGTCGCCATGCCCGATCTCGGTACGCGTTTCCCGCTTTGCCGCCTTCGACTGGTCGAGATAGGCTTTCGACAGCGCGCGATATTCGTCGGTTTGCGGTGCAAGGCTGTCGAACCACTCACCCACCTTGCCCGTTTCGAGCGCCTTTTGCAGGCCTTTCGGCAGGTCGATATCGGGGCGCGGTATCGTGTAGATCTTGTGCAATTTCGTCGGGTCGGTGAGCCCCCGTGCCAACGCGCCTGCATAGTACAACGCCGCTTTGGTCAATGCGACATCGAGCGCCGCCGGCGTCGCGCCTTCCGTGTTCGGCAGGAAGGTCACGCGGTCGAGGCCGTGACGCGCCCTGTCCGCCAGTTCCTGGCGAAGCGCCTGCTCCGCCGCGGGCGACCATGCCGCCTGCCAATTCCGCGACTGATAGAACTGGTTCAGAACATCGCCCTTCGCCGCATCGCGAAGCGCGGATGCGTCGATCGTGGGGGGCGACGAATCCGTGGTCGAAGCCACCTGTACCTTTTGGGTCGATTCTGCCTTGGAATTGCAGCTTGCGACTGCGGCGACAGCGGTGAGCAAAATGCCCAGCGAGCTATGCTTCATCCGGCGTTCGGTCCTCTTGTACTGTTACTCTACTCAGACGAAACCGGCGCAGGATTCCTTCTGACAACTGCTTGGACGAAAACGGCCGAACGCACAACTCGTTCCGTTTGCCGAATAATATCGCCACCGACTGGCGACGCCAGGACAAGAGTAAGGGGGCGCCCCGTCGCAGCCCCCCTCAACACGATAAGCTTTTCCCGGGAGGCTAGGCCGCGGCTTGCAACGGTACGGGGTCGCCGAACGTCTCGCGGTGAACGCGCCGCTCTGCCTCCATCGTGTAGGAAGCGAAAATCTGCCCGAGCAGAAGCTCACCGGATTCATCAGGGCCGGCAACGTCGGAAGCATCGGCCAGCATCTCCTCGATCTCGGCGCGCGCCGTGTTCGCCGCCACGATAAGATCCTGCGATGCGCCGAACACGCCGGCTGCCGCATTGATCATTTCGGCCGCCCGCGGGCCGTCGCGTCCGAGCAGACCCAGCGCCTCGCGGAGCTGGACATCGACGCCTTCGAGCAGCGCTATCGAACCCGATGCCTGCTCCTCCAGTTCGGCGATCTGCCCGGCGTCTGCGGCGGCGCTGGTTTCTCCGAAGCGCGCTGCGAGTTCGACCGCCTGGTCAAGCCCCGCCATTGCCGCACGCGCGCACTCGACGATATCGCCGGTCAGCGTGCGAAGCTGCTGCGCAATCACGTCGAAGCCATTGGCCTGCAAGCCCATCTGCGCGCATTTGGCAGTGGCATTGAGGCTCAGTAACCGCATATTGTTCTCGATCCGCGCAATCGCATCGACATGGCCGAGCAGATCGTTGACGGTCTGCTGCACCATGCTCGCCAGCCGGTCGAGCTTGCGGCGCTCGGCGCCATATTCGCGCAGCACCGCCGTAGCCGCGCGCATCTCGGTAGCAAGGCGGGTGAGGATCGATTCCTCACGGTCGCCCTGGCCATAGGTCCCCTGCCCCTGATCGCGCATCGTCTGCGCGCTCTGCGCAAGCTGGGCGAGCGCTTTGTCAAGTTCGGCGCGGTCGGTGTCGAACGAAGCCGCCAGATCGGCAAGCTGCGCTGCCTGGAGTTGAAGCACAGTCACGCGCGCGGCGGGCCCGACCTCGTCAGCGCCATTTCCGACACGGGCCAGCGCCTCGCATATATGATCGATGCGCTGGTGCGTGCTGTCGCCGATCTGCAACGAGACGACGGCACGGGCGACACCCTGCGCAATGCTCCGCGACAGCGCGGTCGTCTCTGCACTGCCGCTGGAGGCGCGGTCGCGGTGTTCCTCGAGCGCGCCGACATTGCGGCTGATCTCGGCGGTCAGTTTGGTCAGCGCGGGCGCGTGGCGTGCCTCGAACACCAATTGCCGCTCGGAAACCTGGCGTACCGCATCGTGAAGACGGCGATATAGTTGCGAAAAGGCGGTGATGCGATCCGCCGCCGTGTCCGAAAGCACCACAATGTCATCGGTAAAAACATCGAGCCCGGCCTCGTGCCCCGCGGTTTCCTGCGCCACCACCTGCGCATTCAAAGCGACGATGCCGAGCAGCTTGGCCGCCCGGACGAGATCGGCGACCGGCTGGTTCGCCTCGGCAACGACCTTCAGCAGTCCGCCTACGGTCGATCGTTCGTCGGCAAAGGTCCGTGCGATTTCTCCGGCGCGCGTTCCAACGGCGTTCAGGCGCTCGCAGGATTCGCCGAATTCCTCGCTCTCGAACGAACGCGGCAACGCTTCGAACGCGCCGCCAATGCCGTTCAGGACGCCAGCGCAAGCGGTCAGGCGATTGCCGACATCGGTGAACAGGGCGTCGCTGCGTCCCCGGACGCCGGACAGTGACGCGGTAATCGGGCCGCTGTCGAAATCAAGATCAAAGGCGTGCGACATCAGTTTTTCCCTCGTTCGGCGCATTCGCGCCCGAATGCCGTGATTGCGGGTGCCATCTGTGAAAGCGACAGGACGCGCGCGGCGCCGCCGTGCAGAACCGCCTCTTTCGGCATGCCATAGACCACGCTGCTTTCTTCATCCTGCGCGATCGTATCCGCCCCGGCCGACCGCATTTCAGCCATTCCGCGAGCGCCATCGTCGCCCATGCCGGTCAGCAGCATGCCCATCGCATCGCTGCCTAATTGCTGGGCCGCGGAGCGGAACAGCACGTCGACCGACGGCCGGTGCCTGCACACGGGCGGCGCATCGACGATCTTGACGCTCGTTCTCTCCCCTGCCCGCGACACGAGCATGTGGCGCCCGCCCGGCGCGATCAGCACCTCACCGCGAAGGACGGGATCGCCGTCCTTCGCCTCTCGCACCGTCAAGGCCGACAATCGGTCGAGCCTGCGGGCAAAGGCGGCGGTAAACTTGTCGGGCATGTGCTGGACGATCACGATGCCCGGCGTTCCGGCAGGCAATGCCTCCAGAACCTCGCGGATCGCCTCGGTCCCGCCGGTCGAAGCGCCGATACAGATGACCGGCTCCCCCCGTTGCATCCGCGCAGCCTTCGCGGCGAGCGCAGCAGGCGATCTGGGTGGAATAACGATATCGGCGGTCAGCTTGGCATTTTGCGGGCCTGACGGCACGGCAATCGCTTGCATCCGCTTGCGCGAACACGCCGCTGCGCGGGCGATTTCGCGCAACTGGTCGCCATTATTGTAGATGAAATTGCGCGCATCGAAATGCGGTTTTGCGACGACGTCGACTGCGCCCGCCTCCAGCGCCGCGAGATACGCGTCCGACCCCTCCTCCGCGATGCTCGAACAGACGACAACCGGGATCGGCCGCTGCGACATGATCTTCTTCAGAAAAGTGATGCCGTCCATCCGCGGCATCTCCAGGTCCATGAACAGCACGTCGGGCACCTGCTTGCGCATGCGCTGCGCGGCGGCATAGGGATCGCCGGCGCTTCCGATCACTTCGATCGACGGATCGGCGTTCAGAATGTCGGTAAGCGCCATGCGAACAGAAGCCGAGTCATCGACGATCATCGCCTTGATTACGCGGCCCTTGCACGGATCGCCTTTGTCCTTGCGGTCCATGTCAGCACTCCTGGAAAACAGCGGGCGCGACCTGGGACCAACCCAGGCGGGTGCCCACCATCGATTCCGCATGACCAAGCACCAGATACCCCCCGGGGCGAAGGTGCTGGCGAAGACGCATCACGACCGCTTCCTGATCTTCGGGTTCGAAATAGATCAGCACGTTGCGCAGGAAGATGACGTCGAAGTCGCGGTCGACATTGTACCGCTTGTCCATCAGGTTCAGCGTCCGGAACTCGGTATGGCAGCGCAATTCGGGCGCAATGCGCACCTTGGGAATGACGCCCGGCGCACGCGCGAACATGACGTAGCGCGACTGTTTCGCATCGGGCACCGGCGCGATGACATCCTGCGAATAAACCGCCCGCTTCGCATCGGCGATCATCGACGCGCTCAGATCGGTGCCGAGGATATGCCAGTCGAACGCCTGTCCCGCCGCAACCATGTCGGCAAGAACCATCGCGATGGTATAGATCTCGGCCCCGTTCGAGCTCGCGGCACTCCACATTTTCAGTCGCGGCGGTTGTGGCCGGTCGCACGCAAGTAGCGCCGGCACGGCGGTCCGCTCGAGAAAGGTGAAGTGATCGGGCTCGCGGAAGAAGTCGGTCTTGTTCGTGGTCGCCACGTCGACGAGATACGGCAATTCCTCGGCCAAGCCGCCCTTGTTGAAAAGGTAGCCGCAATAAGCGGCAATTGAAGCGAAGCCCGCCTGCAACGCACGCTTGCGCACCCGCCCTTCCAGCATCATGCGCTTGCCGTCGGGCAGCTTGATACCCGAGGTTTCGTTGACGCTCGCGGCAATCTTGCGAAAGTCGCGGAGCGAAAGCGTATCGTCCATCGGCTGGGCACGCGCCGCCGACCAGTGTTCAACACCCATCGCACGGCTCCAGCACGTTCTCCGCCAACGCCTTGCGCGCGTCGCGGCCCACCAGTGCCGCGAAGTCGAGCACCGTGACGAACGCCCCGTTGCGGCGTCCCACCCCGATGATCGCGCGCGACGCGGTGACACCGATCGCCTCGGGCGGCTCGAGCGTATCGCTATCGAGCTGCGTCACCTCGAACACACGGTCGACACGAAGGCCGACGCGTGGGGCCGCCTGTCCGTCGGCGGGGAATTGCAGCACCACGATCCGGGTCTGTTCGCCATCCACAACGTCGGGCAGATCGAGCAACCGGCGCAGGTCGGCAACGGGCACGGTTTCGCCACGAATGTCGATCAGGCCCAGCAAGTGGCGCGGCATCTGCGGCAGTCGGGCGATCGCACCGGCGGCGAGGATTTCCTGCACCTCGCCGACCGGTACGCCAAATACCTCGTCCCCGGCGCCGAGCGTGACATAAGTGAGCTGCGTGCTCATCGCCTTGCTCCGTTTCAGGCCGCGCCGCGGCGCACGAACTGTGCGTCGAGACCGTCCTCGCCGTCCTCACCATCGAGATCGAAGTCGAACGCATCGCCCGAACCGCCACGGCCTTTCAGCTGCGGAGAGACGATCGCCAGTTCGCGCTCGATCGCGCCGCGCTTCGGGCGAGCCGGCTTGGCGAACGAACGCTCGCCGCCGCCATCGACGTTGAAATAGCTGATCGTGCGCTGAAGCTGTTCGGCCTGGCCGGCCAGTTCATCGGATGTCGACGACATCTGCTCGGCAGCGCTCGTATTCTGCTGTGCAACCTTATCGAGCTGCTGGA
Source organism: Stakelama marina (assembly GCF_018122655.1). Lineage (GTDB taxonomy): Bacteria > Pseudomonadota > Alphaproteobacteria > Sphingomonadales > Sphingomonadaceae > Sphingomonas > Sphingomonas marina. The sequence continues at coordinate 99,052 of NZ_JAGRQC010000001.1, read as the reverse complement.
TCGCGGTGTTGATCTGCGACGCGCCGATCGTCTGTTCACGCGCGGCGGCGGAGATTTCCTCGACAAGCTGCGCGGTGCGCTGAATGTCGGGTACGAGCTTGCCGAGCATCTCGCCAGCGGTCTGCGCCGACTGGACCGTCGTTGCGGAAAGGCCCGAAATCTCGGCCGCTGCCGCCTGGCTGCGCTCGGCGAGCTTGCGCACTTCGGACGCCACCACGGCGAAGCCGCGACCATGTTCGCCGGCACGTGCCGCCTCGACCGCGGCGTTCAGCGCGAGCAGGTCGGTCTGGCGAGCGATTTCCTGCACGACCATGATCTTTTCGGCGATCGTCTGCATCGCGGCGACAGCCTCTGCAACGGTCTTGCCGCTCTGCGTCGCGCTTTCAGCCGAATTGCGAGCGATCGTTTCGGTCTGTACCGCATTGTCGGCGCTCTGCTTGATCGTCGCGGTCATCTCTTCCATGGAAGCCGATGCTTCTTCGGTCGAGGCCGCCTGCTCGGTCGCACCCTGCGAAAGCTGTTCGGCGGTGGCCGACATCTGCTGGCCGCCAGATGCAACGTTGCGGACCGCCGAGGCAACCTCGGTCATCACGCCAGAAAGGCGATCGAGCGCGGTATTGAAATTGGTTTTCAGTTCCTGATAGGCGGCCGGGAAATCGGCTTCCACGCGAACGGTCAGATCCCCCTTGGAAAGGCGGTTGAGCGCGTCCTGCAGCGTGTGCACGACCATCTTCTGATCGACGGCGGCATCGCGGAAAGTGTGCATGGCGCGGGTCAGACGTCCGACGCAGTCGGTATAGTCGGTGAACTGGATGGGGCTTTCGAGATCGCCATCGGCAAGTCCCTCCATACGCAAGACGGTCGTGACATAGGGATCGGCGATCGCCTTGCGGAAAAGATAGCCGAACACGATGCCCAGCGTTGTGCTGACGCCACCGATCATCAGCGTGTAATGACCGCCGAGGAAGAATTCGGCCGCGATGACGGCCACGATCAGCATCACCATCGTCCCGAAGGCGACGGAGAGCTTTTTGCGGATCGGTGCATTTGCTTGGAACCAGCGCACGGGAAAGTCCTTTCGAGAGTGAACGAACCGTATCTTCAGCACCCTTGGCTGTCGGGACACGGACCGAATGCGTGTTAAGAAGATGGCGACTGCTCGGGCCGACTGTTCTCGACCACCTGCAGATCCGCCGGTTACGCGGCCATTCTCACGCGGCCTCCGGAATATCCGACCGGTCGGCCGATCGGCTTATCGCCTCGAAGATCGTCGACAGATCGGGAATGATGATGAAGCCGTCGTCGCGTTGCACGATCGCGCGGACATATTCGCGCGGCCAGCGCATCCCCACCGACGGCGTCGGCTGAAAGTCGCGCTCGTCGATATCGCTGACCGCAGTGACCGCATCGGCCATGATGGCGACCGTCAACGGCTCGCCATCGAGCGTGATTTCCACGACGATGATGCGCGTGTCATGGTCGGCCGCGCGGCGTTCGCATCCGAACATCACGCGCAGGTCGGTCAGCGGTACGATCCGCCCGCGAACATTGACCAGACCATCGGCATAAGCTGGCGCGCCCGGCACGCGCGTCACCGGCGCGACTTCCAGGATTTCGCATACGCAGCTCGCCTCGATCGCGAACATCTGGTCGACCAGACGAAAGATCAGCCGGTCGCTCATGCTGCTTCCCTTTCCTCGATGCCGGCAGGCGTGCGCTTCATCGCACCCATGCCGATCAGTTGCGCCACGTTCAGGATCAGCGAAACGCTGCCGTCGCCCAGGATCGTCGCTCCCGAAAAGGAGTTCAGGCCCGAATGGAGCCGCGAAAGCTGCTTGATGACGACCTGGTGGTTGCCGAGGATCTGATCGACCGCCAGCCCGACACGCGCATCGCCCGCCGACACGACGACGACCTTCTGGAAGTCGCTCGTTTCGCCTTCGGCGCGAAACAGTTCGCGAAGCCGTAGGAACGGTACGATCTGTCCCCGGATGTTAAGGAAATCGCGACCCCGGCGGTCGACTGCCGACGCCGGAAGCTCGACGCACTCCTCGACCGCCGCCATGGGGATCGAGTAGCGCCCGTCGCCGACGCGCACGAGCATGCCGTCGATGATCGCGAGCGTCAGCGGCAGGCGCAGCGTGATCGTCGTGCCGCGCCCCGGTTCGCTCGTCAGGTCGATCGTGCCGCGCAGCGCCTCGATGGTCTGCTTGACGACGTCCATGCCGACACCGCGGCCGGACAGTTCAGTGACCTCGGCGGCGGTCGAAAAGCCGGGCGCGAAGATCAGCGGATAGATTTCCTCGTCGCGCATCTCGGCATCGGGACTGATAATCCCGTTTTCCTCCGCTTTCTGGCGGATGCGCGCCGCATTCAGGCCGGCGCCGTCGTCGGTCAGCGTCACCGTGACCTCGGCACCCGAATATATCGCCGCGAGCCTGACGGTGCCGGCGGCAGGTTTCCCCGCCGCCACGCGCGCATCGGGATTTTCGAGGCCGTGATCCACCGCGTTGCGGATAAGGTGCACGAGCGGGTCTGCCAGGCGCTCGATCACCGTCTTGTCGAGCTCGGTCTCCTCGCCCGACGTGACGAATTCGATCTCCTTGCCGAGCGACCGCGAAAGATCGGACACGAGCCTGCGGAAACGACCGAACAGGCTGCCGATCGGGACCATGCGAATTCCCATGCTGGTGTCGCGCAGACCGCCGATCAGCCGTTCGAGTTCCTCGGCGATGCCCTGAAGCGCGGGCGGCGCGCCATCGGCAGTCAGCTCGCTGAGACGGGTCTGGGCGATCACGAGCTCGCCGACCTGATCCATCAGCGCATCGAGCCGTTCGGCAGGCACGCGGAGCAGCGCGGCCTTCGCAGCGGGCGCGCTGGTGGCGGTGACGACCTCACTGCGCGGCGCGGCCTTTTCCTCCGGTGCATCGCCCGGCACCGCCGCCGCTTCTCCAGCAGGTTCGTCGATCCGCGAAACCTCAAGGTCGAGATCGTCGCCCTGGAACAGGAACACGTCCTCGATCGCCGCCTGCGGATCGGTCGCCTCGATGACGACCTCCCACCCGATATAGCAGCATTCGGGATCAAGCTCGTCGAGCAGAGGAATATCGTCGGTCAGCGCCGAAATGGTCGCGGGCCCGATCTCGGCAAGCTCGTCGAGCCGCAGAAGCGGGTTGGTGCCCATTGCCAGGGCGTCCGCGGGCAGCTTGAACCGGACGCGCCAGCGACCGGCGACACCGTCTGCGGCTGCGGTGGAAACGGGTTCCGCCACGGACGCATCGGAGGCGCCACCTTCCTGCGGCGCGATCGCGTCGAGCGCGGTCAGGATGCGCGCACCGCCTGCAGTATCGGCGTCGGGATCATTGATAAGGCCATCGACATGGTCGCGCGCCTGGAGCGCAAGCGTCACCAGATCGGCAGAGATCGGCTGGCCGCTCTTGCGAACGCGGTCGAAAGCGGTTTCGAAACCGTGGACGAACTCGGCGACCGCGGTGAATCCGAACATCGCCCCCGATCCCTTGATCGTGTGCAGCGCGCGGAACGCGGCGTCGACAAGTTCGCGATCGGCAGGCGCCTGTTCGAGGTCGAGCAGCGTGGTCTCCAGCTGCTCGAGCAACTCCTGCGCCTCCTGCCGAAAGGTCTCGGCTGGATCGACGCGGGTCATCAGCCGGTGACCTTCTTGATGACCGACACGAGCTGCGTCGGGTTGAACGGCTTGACCATCCAGCCGGTGGCACCAGCCGCCCGCGCCTCGCGCTTCAGCGCTTCGTCGGACTCGGTGGTGAGCAGAACGATGGGAACGCCCTTGCTCGACGGGTGCTGGCGATATTTGCGGATGAACTCGATGCCATTCATCACCGGCATGTTGAGGTCGACCACCACCGCATGGACGGTGTTGGTGCTTGCCTTGGCATAGCCTTCGGACCCGTTTCCGGCCTCGATGACCTGGTGCCCTTCGGCGGCCAGCGTCATCGCGACCATCTGCCGGATCGATGGCGAATCGTCGATGGTCAGGATCGTCTTGCTCATGATTCCTCGCATTCGGAAAGGTTGGCGTCCGGCGCCCAGAAGGCGGCATCGGTGGATTGCGGCATGCCATCGGCATCCAGAATGCCCATGCGCTTCAGCACCGCCGTCAGCGGCGGATGGCACGGGTCAGCCAGCTTCAGGTCTCCACCGGCGGCTTCGGCCGAGCGGCGCGCGCTGAGCAGCAGCTGAACGCCGGCCACGTCGATGCTGTCGGCCGCCGAAAGGTCGACCGTCACCGGATACCCTCCGGCGAGCTCACCTTGCAGTCGAGGCGCGACTTCAGCGACGGTCTGCACCGTCAGCTCGCTGCCGACATCGAAAATCGTCACGTAAGACTCCCCACGGGCTGACCACATCGCCTGAACGGCGGATCGGCATCGGATGAGCGACGCATGGGCGCTTCACCGTCCGTCGGTCACATATTAGGAAGATCGGGGAGGTGTTCAGAAACCGATCACGGCTTTTTCGATCGGCAGCGGACAAATTAGGTTCAAAATGGTGTCTTTTGTCCCTACGCTTCCTAACCAAGTTTCGTAACGCAGGCCTAAGATGCCGCGCGATACTGCGCGGTTTAGGTAATGAATAGGTGCGTATGGTTTCCAGGCTTCGTGAAACCACAAGAATAGACACTACGCAGATTGAGCGTATCGCGCGTGTTTGTGCCGGGCTTGCCCTCGTAATATCGCTATTGGCGCTTGCCCGAATGGGAATCGGCGCTTCTTCGGTCACGTCAGTGTTCGGTATCGACCTTATGCCGGTGCCGCTGGCGATGACCGGATTTGCCTGTCTGGCCTTTTCGCTGCTCGCCCATATTCGCGGCGATCGCGACGTTGCGACGGCTCTGCTGACGGTCCCCGCACTGGTTCTGATCCTGTTCGCGACCCAGCAAGTCGCATCGGTGACCGTGCCCAACTGGGTGTTTTTGAATTTCGTCGGTCCGGTCTCGACAACCGCGACACCAGTGGCGGACCTGCTGCTCCTGACGCTCGCGACCCTGCTTGCCCAGCGCCCACAACGCAGCGCCGGCGCCGCGTCGGTGATCTTCGCCAGCCTCACGCTCGCGTTCGCGGTAATGTCGTTCGTGACGCTGGCATCGGACCTGATCGAAGAAGGGGCGCTGGGCCGCTACCTTCTGATGTCGCCGGCAGCCGCGCTCTGTTCCGTTCTGCTTGCAACCGCCATTTTGGCGCTGCGTCAGGAATCGGGCTGGCCGACCCTTTTCCGGTCGGGCGCGTCCGGTCGAATCCTTAGAACCGCCTTCCCTGCCGTCCTGATCGTCCCGGTGGTCATGATGGTTGTCGAGCTGCTGCTCGTCCGATCCGACACTCTCTCCGCCCCGTTGGCCGGCGTTCTGGCTGCATGTGGCAATGTCGTAACGCTATCGGCGATTGTCCTTTGGGCAGCGCGAGGCATCGCTCGCAGCCAGGCAGCACTCTACCAAACCACCGAGGCGCTGGATTCGGCGGCAGTGATGATTACCGACCGCGACGGCACGATCCTGCACTGGTCGGAAGGTTGCGAGCGGCTGTACGGATGGAGCAACGCCGAAGCGGTCGGCAGATCGAAATATGAATTGCTGAACACCGCTGAACGGGGTCAACCCGCCACCGCTCCCCGGCTGGCCGACGGTGCCCTCAGTGCTTCGCGAACGCTCGAGGAATGCGGCAAGGACGGCGAGCGCATCACCATTGTCGAAGACGCGCGACTGATAAAGCGCCCCGACGAAAAGCTGCGGCTGGTATTATCGGTAACCGACATTTCGGAACTGACCAGGACGACCGCCGCTCTCCGCGAAAGCGAAGCAAGGCTCGAACTGGCGCTCGACGCACACTCGATCGGCATCTTCGAATGGGACCGCAAGACGGGCGACCTGCGCTGGTCGCTCGGTGCAGAGCGGCGGCTTGGGCTGATACCGGGCCAGATAACCTCGTTTGACGACTGGACGCGGTTTACCGAACCGGAGGATCTCGCCGTCATCGAACGTGTCCTGGCACGTGCGGTCGCTGAAAAGTCCAGCCGGTTCAGCTTCTCCTACCGTTTCAACGCACCGAGTGGCGAGCAGCGCGTGATCGAGGGATCATCGCGATGCCTATACGACGCGGATGGCGAGTTGGCGGGAACGGTCGGCGTCAATATCGACGTGACGGATCGCGTGAAGGCGGATCGTGCCCTGCGCGCCAGCAACGAACAGTTTCGGTCGGTGCTTGAAACCGTGCCGAGTACGATGCTGATCGTCGACGAACAGGGAACGGTGCTGTCGTTCAGCAAATCAGCCGAAGCCTTGTTCGGCTATGCAGCCGAAGAAATCATCGGACAGCCCGTCACGCTCCTGACGCGGGAAGACACAGACGGAAACGGGTTGTCGGAAAATTTCAGTGCGGAACACGCACGGACGCCGGCGGGAATGCGCACGCTCACGGCCCGTCACCGCGACGGCAGTGACGTTCCTGTCGAAGTCTGGGTGGGCGAATTCGGCACCGAGAAATCGCGTCTTTTCACCATTTTCATGCGCGACATCAGCGAACGACTGCTTGCCCAGGAAAGGCTGTATGACCTGCGCACCGAGCTGGCTCATGTGTCGCGGGTGAATACGATGGGCGAAATCGCCGCCGGTATCGCGCACGAACTCAATCAGCCGCTATCCGCGATGGTCAACTTCCTCGGCGCGGCGAAAATGATGCTGAAGCCCGAAGCTCCTCGGCCCGAACAGGCCACCGAAGTTGTCCAGCTCGCCTCCGAACAGGCGATGCGCGCGGGCGACATCATCCGCCGTTTGCGCCAGTTCGTATCGCGTGGCGAAGTCGAGATGCATCCGCTGCACCTGGACAAGGTCGTCGAAGAATCGGTGGCGCTCATGCAACTCGGCGGGGGTCAGTACGACATCACGCTCGATATCGATCTTTCGGACGACCTGCCGCGCGCCCTGGCCGACCGCGTTCAGGTCCAGCAAGTCCTGGTGAACCTGTTGCGCAACGCGATCGAGGAATTGCGCAAAATGCCCAAGGACCAGCGGCGCATCGGTATCCGCGCGAAACAGATCGATGCCGAGGTGATCGAGATGTGCATCGAAGACAGCGGCCCCGGATTGCCGGACAATATGCTCGATCAGCTATACACCCCTTTCGTTTCGACCAAGAAAACGGGCATGGGTGTAGGACTGTCGATCTGTCGCCGTATCGTGGAGGCGCATGACGGCACATTGACGGCGGAAAACAAGGAAGAAGGGGGAGCCGTGTTCAGATTTACCTTGCCGGCAATGCGAGAGGAGGAACTTGCGTAATGCGCAGCATCTATCTCGTTGACGACGACGATGCGGTCCGCGCATCGCTCCACGCGCTTCTGATGGTCTATCAGAACACGATTATCCGCGGTTTTCGCTCGGGTGACGCGTTTCTTGAAGAACTCGACGATCTCGGCCCCGGCGCGGTTCTGCTCGATTTCCACATGCCGGGAGCGACCGGGCTCGACGTGTTGAAGCAGATCGGGGACCGCCCGGAATTTTCTTCGGTCATCCTGACCGGCCAGGGCGACGTCCAACTGGCCGTCCAGGCGATGAAGGCCGGCGCAATCGATTTTCTCGAAAAACCTTATGAGCCCGAAGAGCTTCTCAAAACGGTGGAAATAGCATTTGCGCGGCTGGACGAAGATGGCCGCGCAGCCGCGCGCACCGAAACGGCGAAGGCGAAACTCGAACGGCTGTCGGCGCGCGAACAGGATGTGCTGGAAGGGTTGATCGACGGAAATTCGAACAAGGTGATCGCGCAGGATCTGGAAATCAGCCCGCGAACCGTTGAGATCTACCGAGCCAACATGATGGAAAAGCTGGAGGTGCGAAGCCTGTCGGAAGCACTGCGCGTGGCTTTTGCCGCCGGGATGATCGAAGACTGATCCACCGGCGCACCGGACGCATTCAATCCTGATCGGGTACCGACAGCCATTCGCGTATCTGGTGTCGAATGGCCTGGGTACCACCACTGCGCGGGATGATCGCCACATCCTCGCTCTGGGCATCTCCGAGCGCGGGTTCGTGATTGGCGCTGATCAGGATAATGCGCCCCTGCCAGCCATGTTCCTGCAGCAGTTCGCGCCGCGCTTCAGGCGCGCACCGCAACTGGTCGGCGTCGACGACAAGGACCGAATGCGCGCGCAGCCCGTCGCTGAGACTGGCCCGACGGTAATCGCGCGCCGTGACCACCGTCTCTCCGTCCATGCCGAGCATCGCCGCCAGAGCGGATCGCCAGACATAGTCTTCTGAAGCTACGACGATTGGCAGCGCCGGCCGGTACATCTCATCCCCCGCAGATTTTCATGGTGCGCGGCGCATGTGGCCCAACTCGCCTTCTTGGCGGGAACCTATGCCGCCCTGCACGCCATTTCATCTAAGGAGAAATACCTAGGCCCGGTCACCTAACGCGCCCGGCCATCGATTTTGCCGTCCTGCGCGCCGTCTGACCCGTGCTGCGTCCTATAATGCCCTGCGAAGCAGATAACCGTGCGTGCTCTTCGCAGCGACCGGTCCTGCCCGAACTGTAATGAGGAACGCCAATGCACTGGTACAAGTCAACCGCCCCGATCAGGCTGAAGCTGCTGATCGCTTTCGGTTCGCTGATAGCCCTTACCGGCGTGGTTACGCTGGTCGGTGTTATCCTGGGCGATCCGATCACCATGGCCACCGGCGCGGCCGCGATGCTGCTCGGCACAATCATCAGCGCCTTTTTCCGACACGCGATCTCGGCACCCTATGTCGCAACCGTTGAACGGATGGAGGGCCTTGCGGCTGGCGATCTCGACAGCGCGATCCACTTCACTGACTATACGGACTGTGTCGGGCGGCTGACCAAGGGAATGGTAACCTTCCGCGACGCTGCCGTCACCCAGAAGCGCCAGGCCGAAGAACAGGCAGAGGTGGTGAAGGTTCTCGCCTCTCATCTCGCCAAACTGTCCGAAGGCGACCTGACGGCTGAGGTAAAGACCGAATTCCCGCCTGCCTATGCCGAGCTGAAGACCAACTTCAACGAAGCGATCAACCGGCTTCGCGAGATGATTACGGCGGTCAATGACAGCGCCGGCGCGATCGGCACCGGTTCGCGCGAAATCGCGCAGGCTTCCGAGGATCTGGCCCGCCGCACCGAAAGCAATGCCGCCAGCCTTGAGGAAACCTCGGCCTCGCTCACGCAGATCGACGACCGCCTCAAGGCGACGGCGAATGCCGGCCAGCGCACGGTCGAACGCGCCGACGGTGCGATTGCAGCCGTCAAGGGCGGCCGCTCGATCGCCGACGAAGCGGTTCAGGCAATGGGCCGCGTCAGCGACAGCGCCAAGGGCATCGACGCGGTGATCGAAGGCCTCGACAAGATCGCCTTCCAGACGCGCGTTCTTGCGATGAACGCGGCGGTCGAAGCCGGTCGTGCCGGTGAGGCCGGTCGTGGCTTCGCGGTCGTCGCCGACCTGGTCAGCGCGCTCGCCATGCGCGCCGAGGAAGAGGCGAAGCTCGCCCGTGACCAGCTGACCGTGACCCAGACCGACATCGGCACTGCCGTCGATGCCGTTCAGAAGGTCGACGGTGCGCTTGCCGACATCACCGAAGGCGTCAGCGAGGTGCATCAGCTGCTCGGCACGATGGCGGCCGACAACCAAACCCAATCCGCGTCGGTGACCGAGATCAGCTCGGCGATCGGCACGATGGACCAGTCGACGCAGCAGAATGCCGCGATGGTGGAAGAAACCTCCGCCGCTGCACGCAATCTGCTCAACGAGGTGTCCGCGCTGACCGAACGCGCATCGCTGTTCAACATCGGCAACGGCGCCCGCTCCGGTTCGGCCAAGCCGAAGGTGCAGGTCACGGCTCCCGCGACCAGCATCACGACGACGCCGCTTCCGGCCAAGAAGGAGCAGCCCTACGTCTCTCCGGTCAAGCCGCTTGCGAGCAACGGCGCCGGCGATGGCATGGACGGCTTCGACGACTGGCAGGACTTCTAAGCACCGCGCCAGCGAAAGGATCGGCCGTCCCCTTCATGCGAAGGGGGCGGCCTTTTCGTATGTGCGCGACAGGCACACCGTAGAATGATGTGGCTTGCTGATGACGTGGCTTGCTCGCTGTCGATCGCCTCGGCAAGCAATGGCTGTCGGTAGCCGGTGTCCTGCCTCTCAACCGGTCAGGCCGTCTGGCCGGCGCTCATACCACCCCCGGGGTTTTCCGCCCCGCCTCTGGGAAGGACCGCCTTCCCCACAGCGACAACAAAAAAGGGGAGCGGCAGACGATGCTGCCGCTCCCCTTTGCGATCCGTGTTTTAAAACCGGGTGGCTTACGCTGCCTGGCGCTGACCGCCGGCAAGCCCCTCCATGATGCTGCGGTTTACCTCGATCAGGTCATCGACCGGTTCGCGCCCGGCGATCACGTCACTGGTGAAGCGATCGACCCAGAGCGCCAGCGATACGATGCTCGCGCGGAGCTGGTCGGGCAGACCGTTTCCGGTCGATGCGCAGTCGGCGGAAAACACGTTCCACATCTCGCGATTGCGGTGCAGTGCCGAGGCCAGGGCGGCGCCGGTATGGCCGGCATCGCGCGCGACGATCATTTCGCCGGTAATCTGCCCCATCAATCGGTGTTCGGTAGTTCGGGGCGCCTCGGCGAAGCGCCGGACGCTTTGATAGGCGGAAAGCGACATGCAAACTCCTCTTGTCGTCTCCTTCCCATTTTAGAAGGCATGGGCGCGCCGCATGGCCCTGCCCTCCCGCTTTTTCCCGGTCGCCCGCCCGCCAGCCGGTTTCCAGCCATCTATAATGAAAATGTTCCGGGTGCCGCACGGCGCCCACGGCCTGGAAAATTAACCATGACAATCCCTGCGCATTCGCTTCCCGACACGGCCATGGCACTGACCGAGGTGCTGAAGACCACGGGATTCACCCGCGTTGCCGCGCTGGGACGTCCGTCGCCCTTCATCGAGGACGCGCTTGCGTGCCATGTTCAGTCGGTCGGTGGCGCGCTCAAGGTGCTCGGTTCGGACTGGGGGCCGAAAGCGATCCCGTCGATGGGCGATGGCTGGGCATGGGTTCTTTCGGACGTGAGGAATTATCACGCCGCCTATCACCAGCTCTATGCCGTCGATGCCTATTGTCGCCGCCACAACCAGCCGATGTTGGTGCTGATGCCGCATGTGCTGGGAGAGGTCGCACGGCGCGACCATTATCCGCGCCCCTATCTGACACCGCCGGCCTGGCGCAAGCGGACCGAAGAGGTGCCCGGAACCGCCGGCCTGCGCCGCGCGATCGCGACCGGCGGTGCGCGCAACGGCGTGGTTACGGCGGTCGAGGACATGGTGTCCGAACGCTCCGACATGGGCGCAGCGCTCACCTGGGCGCACCTGCCCGCCCTGAACGGCCTTGGCGCGCTGTTCGATACCGATGCCGAATGGGCACCCCGGCTCGCGGGCGCGCTCGCCAATTATCACACCAGCAGCATCATCGCGGCGATGAGCGCGCGCCAGATCCGCGAATATCTCGCGATGCTCGACGGGCGGAACCCGCCCTGCTGAGCGCTGCGACAAAGAAAGCCGGGGCGCACGCGGCCAACCATCCGCCGACCGTCCTATAAATTCAAAGACCTGTTTTCACGAAAGACGAGCGAAAAACCCATGCTGAACGGCGTTGGCTTCATCATCATCCTGGGCTGCGTCTTCGGCAGTTTCATGATGGCAGGCGGCAAGATGGACATCATCACGCACGCGCTGCCGCATGAACTGATGGCGATCGGCGGCGCCGCGATCGGCGCGTTCCTGGTCGGAAACTCGATGGGGATCGTCAAAAAGGCCGGCAAGGGTGTCGCGCGCGCGTTCAAGGGGCCGCGCTGGAAGGACAGCGACTATCGCGACCTCCTGACGCTGATGTTCGCGCTGCTGACGACGTTCCGCAAGGGCGGCGCAACGGCGATCGAACCGCATCTCGACAACCCGAAGGAAAGCGCTCTTTTCAACCGCTATCCCCGCATCCTGGCCGATCACCATCTGGTCGAGTTCATCTGCGACTATCTGCGCATGATGACGGTCAGTTTCGAAGACCCGCATCAGATGGCGGAGGCGATGGAAAACGACATCGAACGCCATCACCATGAGGAACTCGGTCCGCAGCACGCGCTCCAGATCATGGCCGACGGGCTTCCCGCGATCGGCATCGTCGCCGCTGTTCTGGGCGTCATCAAGACGATGGGTTCGATCGACCAGCCGACCGAGGTGCTGGGCGCGATGATCGGCGGCGCACTGGTCGGCACCTTTCTCGGCGTGCTGTTGTCCTACTGCGTGGTCGGCCCGATTGCCGCAAAGCTTCTCGAGATCATCGAGGCCGATTCCAAGCCCTTCAACATCGCGAAGACGGCCGTCATCGCGCATGCCCAGGGCCTTCCTACCCAGGTGGCGATCGAGATCGCGCGGCGCATGACGCCGTCGAACTACGCGCCCTCCTTCCAGCAACTCGAAACCGCACTCGACGAGGCGAAGAATGAACTCAACGCTCAACCCGCCTGAAATGGCTGACGCGACCGAAACCGTCCGCCTGCCCGACAACGGCACGACCGTGTCGGCAGAGGAACTGCGCGTACAGCTCGTGCTGGCGCTGGACACCCATGATGCCGTGACCGTCGATGCAGGCGAAGTCGAAAGCATCGGACAGGCCGTCCTGCAACTGCTCGTCGCCGCGCGCGCCGAGGCGCAGGCCGCCGAAAAGCCATTCACCATCATCAACCCGACCCCGGCCTTTGTGGAGCGCGTTACGCGCTGCCGCCTGGCGGACGCGGTCGGATTCGAAATCGAAGGAGCCGACGCGTGAGCAAGCGAATTCTGACCGTCGACGATTCGGCGAGCATGCGAATGCTGCTGAAGGCGTCGCTGACCAAGCAGGGCTTCGCGATCGAAGCCGCCGAGGATGGCGAGCACGGCCTTGCGCGGATGCACGAGCTGAATCCGGACCTGCTCATCACCGACATCAACATGCCGAAGATGGACGGTTTCGAACTGATCGAAGCGGTCCGTCAGCTGCCGCAGTTCCGCGGCACGCCGATCCTCGTCCTGTCGACCGAATTCTCCGACGAGAAGAAGTCGCGTGCGCGCTCGGCCGGCGCAACGGGCTGGATCACCAAGCCCTTCGACCCTGACAAGCTGGGAGCGGCGATCCGCCGGGTGTGCCCATGAGCGACGATCTCGACGATATCCAGGCGATCTTCTTCGAAGAATGCGCCGAAGGTCTGGCCACCGCCGAGGAAGGCCTGAGTGCGATGGCCGATGGCGACGCTTCGGCGGACGTCATTGCGGGCGTGTTCCGCGCGGTCCATTCGATCAAGGGCGGCGCCGGTGCGTTCGGCCATGAGGCGCTGCAAAGCTTCTCGCACCGCTTCGAGAACGTCCTCGACGAGGTTCGCGGCGGCAAGATTCCGGCATCGTCCGATGTCTGCCGCACGATGTTGCTCGCCTTCGACGTGCTGTCCGACCATGTCGCCGCGGCGCAGGGTCAGGCTGACATTCCCGAAGATGCAGCCATCCTCGCAGAGCTCGAAAAGCTCCTCGACGACAAGGGCGCTGCGGCGAGTTCCGCCGCGCAAGCCCCTGCCGAAGCAGCGCCGGCGGACGACGGTGGCACGGACGAGTTCGGCTTCAGTCCGGTGACCGTCGATCTCGACGACCTCGACTCCGACCCGTTCGGGTTCGAGCCGGTGACCGTTGCGATCGAGGACCTCGACGCGCCGGCACCGACATGGACGGTCCGCTTTGCACCGTCGCGCGAAGCGATGGCGAATGGCGGCGAACCGCTGCTCGTCATTCGCGAGCTCGAACGGCTGGGCGCGGAGATCAGTGCCGTCGAAACCGATACACTGCCGCCGCTGCGCGACCTCGATCCAGAGGGCGCCTATTTCGCCTGGACGGTGAGCGTACCGGCGTCGGTCGAAAAGACCGTCATCGAGGAATGTTTCGATTTCGTCGCACCGGACTCGGTGGTCGAAATCGCGCAGGAGGCCCCTGCTCCCGCCGCCCCGGCCGCCGACGATGGCCCGGCCCCGGACGGCCCCGAAGCGATCGCCGATACCGACGCCCCCGCGCCCGAGGCAGAGGCAGAGGCAGAATCCGATGCCGAAGCTGCAAAGGACGAGCCCGAGGCCGAGATCAAGCCCAAGGCAGTAGAGAAGGCGGCGCCCGCTGAGGCGAAGATCGCCGAGGTCGTGCAGAATATCCGGGTCGACGTGTCGAAGCTCGACATGCTGCTCAACCTTGTCGGCGAACTCGTCATCCGCAACTCGATCCTGTCGGACCGCCTGTCGAGCGCCGATCAGCAGCGCGTCGAACTGCCCGAGCTTGCGCGTCTGACGCGCGAGATACAGGACAATGTCATGTCGCTGCGCGCGCAGCCGATCCGCCAGGCATTTTCGCGCGTGCCGCGAATGCTGCGCGAACTGTGCGTCTCGACGTCGAAGGACGTTGCGCTCGAAATGTCGGGCGAGACGACCGAAGTCGACAAGAGCGTCATCGAAAAGATCGGCGAGCCGCTGACGCACATGATCCGCAACGCCGTCGACCACGGTATCGAAAGCGCCGAGGAACGCGTCGCCAAGGGCAAGCCCGCCCAGGGCATGGTGCACCTGTCGGCCGAGCAGAAGGGTGCGCGCATCTTCCTGCGCGTGGCCGATGACGGCCGCGGCATCGACCGCGAGCGCGTGTTCGCCAAGGCGGTCGAAAAGGGCATTATCAGCGCCGACGCGACACTGAGTGACGACGAGATCGACAACCTGATCTGCGCGCCGGGCTTCTCCACGGCAGAGACGATCTCGTCCATCTCCGGCCGCGGCGTCGGGATGGACGTGGTACGCAGCAACGTCGAAGCGCTTGGCGGACGGGTCGAAATCAGCTCGGTTCCGGGCAAGGGCACGACCTTCACCATGGTCCTGCCGCTGACGCTCGCGATCCTCGACGGCATGGTCGTCCGCCTTGCCGGACAGCGCTATGTCGTGCCGCTCGCCAATGTGGTCGAAACGGTCCAGCCTGAAAGCGATCAGGTCCGCCCGGTCGCGAACAGTTCGGAAGTCATCGACCTGCGCGGCACCTATGTACCCGTCAAGCGACTGTCGGACCTGTTCAACCTGCACCCCGGCGCGCGCGACAATCCGCAGGATTGCGTCGTCATCATCGTCGAGACCGATGCCGGCCATGTCGGCCTGATGGTCGACACGATCGAAGACCGCCGCGAGGTCGTCATCAAGAGCCTCGATCAGAATCTCTACCCGATCCGCGGACTGGGTGGCGCCACGATCCTGGGCGATGGCTCGATCGCACTGATCCTCGACATCGATGCGCTGGTCGCATCGCCCTCCTCCTCCAACAAGTTCGCGCTGAAAGGAATCGCAGCATGAGTTCGGTTGAAAACACGGGTGAACGCAAGATCGTAACCTTCCTGCTGGGCAAGCAAATGTTCGGCATCGACATGTCGGCGCTGATCGAGATCCGCGAGTGGGAAGAGCCCACTCCGCTTCCCAGCGTGCCCGCCCACATCAAGGGCGTCACCAACCTGCGCGGCCATGTCGTGCCCGTCGTCGGCCTGGCCGAGCGGCTGGGCTGGGCACCGAGCGTGCTGCATTCGCGCTCGTGCATCCTCGTCGTCAATATCGGCGGCAAGCATGCCGGTTTCCTGGTCGATGAAGTCGCCGACATCGTGGCGGTGGACGAAGGTTCGATCCAGCCGGCACCGTCTGTCGAAAGCTTCGAAAGCGGCGTCATCAGCGGCCTCGTCCAGGTTGGCCAGCGCAGTTCGGAAGGCGCCGAGGACAAGGAGCAGACGATGGTGTCGCTGCTCGACCTCGAAACGCTCAGCCCGACGCGGCACATGGACCTCGCCGCCTGATGTCGACCGCGTTCGCCACCGCCGCCGCGGTCGGCGCGGACGCGTCCGGCGCCGAGGAACTGGCGCCGGCCGAGTTCGCCCGGATCGCAGCCATCATGCAAAGCGAGGCGCGCATCGCGCTGTCGCCGGCAAAGACGACGCTTGTCTGCTCACGACTGAGCCGGCGGTTGCGCACGCATGGGCTGACGACGTTCCGCGACTATCTGTCGCTCGTCGATCGCGATGCCGAGGAACGCGCGGCGATGGTCGTCGCGCTGACCACCAACCACACGCACTTCTTCCGCGAAAACCATCATTTCGAACATTTCCGCGAGCATGTGGTGCCCGAACTGCGCCAGCGCGCCGAGGCTGGACATCCGATCCGCATCTGGTCGGCCGGCTGTTCGAGCGGCGAGGAAGTCTACACGATCGTGATGTGCCTGCTCGGCCCGTCGCGTTCGGGCGCTCGCTGGGTTTTCGACCGCGACGTCAAGCTGCTTGCGACCGACATCGCACCGCATGTCGTCGCGGCGACGCGACGCGGTGTCTATTCCGAAATGACGGTCGAGCCGATCCCCGAGGCGTATCGCCGCGAATGGCTGCAGGCGCAGGGAAACGAATTCGCGATCGATCCGCAGGCACGCCAGCTTGTCACCGCGCGCGAACTCAACCTGTTCGGCCAGTGGCCGATGCGTCAGCAATATGACGTCATCTTCTGCCGCAACGTGATGATCTATTTCGACGATCCGGCGAAAGCCGAGCTCGAACAGCGCTTCGCCCAGATGCTTCGCCCCGGCGGGCACCTGTATATCGGCCATTCCGAGCGGCTGATCGGCCCTGCTGCCGACATGCTCTCCAGTTGCGGCCAGACCATCTATCGCAGGGACGCGGGGCAATGACACGGCCGATCCGCACATTGATCGTCGACGACAGCGCGACGATAAGCTCGATCCTAGAGGCCGACCCCGAAATCGAGGTCGTCGGCGCAGCGCCCGAGCCGAATGCCGCGCGTGCGATGATCAAGGAGCTGAACCCCGATGTCGTGACGCTGGACGTCGAAATGCCCGGCATGGACGGCCTTTCGTTTCTCGAAAAGATCATGCGACTGCGGCCGATGCCTGTGGTCATGTGCTCGACACTGACCGCGCGCGGCGCGGAGGTCACGATCGAGGCGCTGCGCCTCGGCGCGACCGACTGTGTGGAAAAGCCGTCGGCAAAGGCCTCCGACCTCGCCGAAGCGGGCAATACGCTGCGCGACAAGGTGAAGGCCGCCGCCCAGTCGACGGTCCGCCGCATCAACCAGCCCGAACGCATCACAGGGTCCGCCGGCGGCATCGACGACCGGGTCATCGCCATCGGCGCCTCGACCGGCGGGGTGGAAGCGCTCTTCACGATCCTTCCTGCCCTGCCCGCCGATACGCCGCCGATTCTGATCGTGCAGCACATGCCGCCAGCCTTCACGACCAGCTTTGCAAGCCGCCTCGACGGCGTATGCGCGATGCGTGTCGTCGAAGCGACGGATCGCACGCCGATCGCGCGTGGAACCGTCTATATTGCTCCTGGGGGCGACCGGCACATGACGCTCGCAAACGGTCCGCGCGGCAACATCCGCCTGATCGAAGCCGAACGCGTGTCCGGTCACCGTCCCTCGGTCGATATGCTGTTCCGGTCGGTGGTGCCGCTTGGACGCCGTGCGGTCGGCGTGATCCTGACGGGCATGGGCGACGACGGCGCGGATGGCCTTCTCGCCATGCGTCAGGCCGGCGCGAGCACCTTGGGCCAGAACGCCGCGAGTTGCGTCGTGCATGGCATGCCGGGCGCGGCAGCCGCACGGGGCGCGGTGGAACGCGAATTGGGGTTGTCGGCGCTGCCCGAGGCTATCCTCGCGGCGTGCCGCAAGAATTAGGAGTATTCAATGCCGGCAGCATCTGCAATCAGGGTGATGGTGGTCGACGACCAGACGAGCATGCGCGCGATGATCCGTCGCACGCTGCAGGATCTGGGCTTTCGCGACGTCCGCGACAAGGCAAGCGCGACCGAAGCGCTTGAGGCTGTCCGCGCCGACCGCGTTCACCTCATCATTTCCGACTATAACATGCCCGAAATGGACGGACTGCAATTCCTGCAGGAAGTTCGCAAGGACGCAGTGATCGGCAAGACCGTCTTCATCATGCTGACCGCGTCGGCGGAAAAGGAAATCGTCCAGAAGGCGGCGGAGATGGGCGTCAACAACTATGTCGTCAAACCCTTCGCGCCCGCCGCGCTGAAGGAAAAGATCGAGCGCGTCTTCGGGGCGCTGACCTGACGCCATGCGCAGGGTCGCGATCATCCAGGGCGAGCACCGCGTCATGGCCGAACCGGGCGTCATGCTGACGACCGTCTTGGGGTCCTGCGTCGCGGTCTGCCTCCACGATTCCACGGCGAAGGTCGGGGGAATGAACCACTTCCTGCTCGGCGAACCGACGCCCGGGCAGGAGGTGCGCAGCGAAGACATGCAGCGATACGGCATCCACGCGATGGAACTTCTCATCAACGACATGATGCACTCTGGCGCCAAGCGCGAACGGCTGTGCGGGCATGTCTATGGCGGTGCCAACATCATCGCCGGGCTGGGTTCGATCGGCAGCAGCAACGCCGCGTTCGCGCTCCGCTTCATGGAGATGGAAGCGATCCCGATCCGTCACCGCGACCTTGGCGGAAACCAGGCGCGAAAGGTCGAATTCCTGCCCTTTGACGGCAAGGTCCGCTCTATCAAGGTCAACGACGTTCCGCCGGTCCAGAAACCGCAGCGTATCGCCGGCAACGACCTCGAACTGTTCTGACGCGAGGCCGCCTCTCGGCCCGCCGATCTTCTAGAATATAGTATGGACAATCACGATCATCACGCCGCCGACCTGTGTCGCGCGATCGCAGAGGAAATGCGTCAGGTAGGCGCGTTGGTGGAGGAACTCGCCAACGTTCTGGTTGCCGATGACGACATCGCCCTGCGTCATCTCGACCGGCTTCAGGCATTCGACCTCGTCATCCAGCGAACCGGCGAGAGCGCGCAGCTGCTCGACAGGCTCGCCGCCGGCGCTCACTCGCACGAGGCCGTCGAGGGGGTGCGCCTGGAATGCGTCCAGCAACGCCTTCGCGATGCGATGAAGGCGGCCTGAAATGCCGCTGGAGAACGCCGAACGCCCGATCGTCATCCGGCGCGTGAAAAAGGTCGTCGGCGGCGGCCATCACGGCGGTGCGTGGAAGGTCGCCTATGCCGACTTCGTCACCGCGATGATGGCGTTCTTCATGCTGCTCTGGCTTATTTCGAATCCCGACAAGCAGATGCTCAAGGGGCTGGCCGAATATTTCTCTCCAGCCGATCCCAGCAGCTCGAGCGCCATCGGCGCGGCGCAGACGATGGCGGGCGCGGCAAGCGCCGGCAACAGCCGCAACGCCCAGTCGAACAGCCGCTCCGCCACCGGCACGCCAGCGATGGAAGCGGCGACCGCAGGCGCAGCGCGCGGCGGCACCGCGACGGTGCCCGACGCGGCCTTGCGCGTACTGGCGCAGGAACTTCGCATCGATCTCGACACCGTGCGGGCAAAGGATGACGCATCGAACAACGTCGATGTGCAGGAAAAGGACGATACGCTCAGCATCAGCCTGATGGACACCGCCAAGCGCGCGATGTTCCACAGCGGTACCGCGAAGCTCAATCCCTTTGCGATCACGCTCCTGTCGCGGATCGCGCGCAAGGTTTCCGACAGCGGTGTTCAGATCGCGATCGAGGGCCATACCGACGCGCGCGGGGGCCTGAGCGATGCCAATTGGAAATTGTCCGGCGACCGGGCCCAGGCCGCGCGCAACGCGATGATCGCAGCGGGGCTTTCGCCCGATCGCTTCACGCAGGTGATCGCAATGGCGGGCACGCAGCCTGTTTATCCGGACCAGCCGAACCGGCCGGAAAATCGCCGCATCACGATCGTGCTTCAGGCCGCCGGATCGGCCCTGCCCCCCGATACGAGTTTCCGCTTTTGAGGAGTCCGCCATGCCATCGGTAAAGAAACTTCTCGTCCCGCTCGCGCTTCTCGCCGGCGGCATAGGCGTAGGCGGCGGCGCTGCCTATGCGACCACGATTCTTCTCGGCCCGCCACCTGCCGCGGGCGCCGCAGGGCACGAGGATGCCGAGCCGACGACATTTGTCGATGTCGATAATGTTCTGGCGCCGCTCGTCCTTCCCGACGGAGAGCGGCTCGCCGGCTATGTGTCGTTCCAGCTGGCGCTGGAAGTTCCTGCCGACCGCGCCGACGACATCTCAGCGCGGCTGCCGCTGCTGCGGCACGAAATCAATATGCGAACCTATCGCCAGCCGATGGCGAGCGGCCCCGACGGCACGCTTCCAACGCTCGAGGTCTTTCGCAACGTCGTTCGGCAAGCAGCCGATGCCGCCTTCGGGAAAGGCGCCGTATCGGCCATCGCCATCGCACAAGCCACGCCAGCATAAGACTGAGGACAGAACCATGCTCCACACCGAACATAATCAGGAAGCCCGTTCCGTCAGCCAGGGCGACGCGGGTACCGAGCCGCGCGACCGCGCGGCCCGTACGGTCACGCTGTTCCTGCTCGGCCGTTTGCGCACCGATCGCGGCGACGGCATCTGCCGCATCCGCAACGTCTCGTCAGGCGGCATGCAGATCGAAACCTTTTCCCCGCTGAAGGTCGGCCAGCGCGTCGAGGTTGCTGCGCGCAACGAAAGCCCGGTGCGCGGCCATGTCGCATGGGCCAGCGGCACGACCGCGGGTATCAAGTTTTCCGCGCCCATCGACAGCCGTTCGCTGTTGCGCCCTCCGGTGCTGCCGCTGGCGCGCAATGTTTCTATTCGCGCGCCCCGCTTCGCCACGCGCACGCGCGCCGTCCTGACGATCGAGGGCAAAAGGCACGATGTCCGCGTGTTCGACATCTCTCCCGGCGGAGTGCGCCTCGGCACCTCGGCGGCGCTGCCTCAGGGAAGCGAATGTCACCTCGCGATCCCTGGACTGCCTCGCTGCCACGGCACCATTCGCTGGGCGGATGAAGACAGTGCGGGCATCTTCTTTACCGAAAAGCTCGGCTTCGCATCGCTTGCGCCGTGGCTCGACGATCAGGCGGTCCGCTTCGCCGAGGACGATAGCGCGCAGTAATCGTTTCCTTCGGGGGCGGCGTGTCAGCCTCCCCCGAAGCTCCTGACCAGCGACCCGGCGACCAGCGCCCAGCCATCGACCAGCACGAAGAATATGATCTTCATCGGCAAGGATATTGTCGGTGGCGGCAACATCATCATGCCCATCGCCATCAGCACCGCCGACACCGCCAGGTCGATCACCAGGAAAGGCAGGAGCAGCAGGAAGCCGATTTCGAACGCGCGGCGCAGTTCGGAGATCATGAAGGCCGGGACCAGCGTCGAAAGCGGCAGGTCGTTCCGGCTCGCCGCCGGCTTGCCCGACAGCTCTACGAACAGGCCGAGATCGCTTTCATTGACCTGGCCCAGCATGAACGTACGGAAAGGCGCCGCAGTGCGTTCGAACGCCTGTTCCTCGCTGATCTTGCCCGCGGTGTAGGGGGTAACGCCCTGATCCCACGCCTTTTCGAAGGTCGGCGCCATGACGAAGAACGACAGGAACAGCGCCAGGCTGATGATGACCGGATTCGGCGGCACGCCGGGCGCACCGATGCCGGTGCGCAGCAGCGACAGCGCCACCACGATCCGCGTGAACGATGTGACCGTCATCAATATGCCCGGCGCAAGGCTGAGCACCGTCAGCATCAGCACGAGCTGGATGACGCGTCCCGACAGCGAACCATCGCCGCCAAGGTCGAAGGTCGCGCTCTGTGCCAGCGCCTCGGCGGGCATCAGCAGAAGGCCCGCGACCGCAGCGACGCGCAACAGGTGAACGGGTTTCATGTCAGGCGTTCCGTTTGAGCAGGCGGTTGAACCAGGACGGCAGCGACACGCCCGACCGATCGAGCACCGCATCGACGAAGTCGGCGAAGCTGCGCGGTTCGGCTGTTGCCTCGGCCATATCGGTTTCGACCATCTCGGCGAATTCAGTTTCGGGCATCGCTTCCGCCGGTTCGGTGGAAGCGTGGTCAACGGTTTCGACCATCAGATGCCCTTCCGGCGACAGGATGATAAGGTGTTCGCGACCATCGCGGCGCAGGAGCACCGCGGAACGGCGCTGGTCGATGCCCAGCCGTTCGACCAGTTCGAGCCGGCGGCCCGAATGACCGCCCACGCGTCCAGGCAGGCGCAGGTCATAGCGGCGCACCACCCACAGCGCGCCGGCCAGCAGGCCGAGCACGATGGTGAGCGCGCCCAGCGTGCGAATGATAGCCAGTGCTTCCACTTCTCAGCCTTCCCGGCGAACGACGTCGTCGACCTGCAGCGACATCTTGTCGCCGGCGACGCGGATCTGCCCCTTGGCGACCACCCGGCCGTTGACGAAAACCAGCGTGGGATCGTCTTCCTTGCAGTCGAGCGGAATCATCGCGCCGCGGCTCATCTTGAGCACTTCGCGGATCGGCAGCGTGGTCGATCCCAGCATGATGGTGCAGTCGACCTGGATATCGTTGAGTACGGACATGGCAACAATTTCTCCCTCGCATCCATCCTAGGAAGAAAAGTCCCTGCCCCGGCCGCCACTAGGCAAAATTTTCCTATGAGAGAGAAAACGGCGCCGCCAACCGCGGCTCGGCAATGGGAAACTGACGAAGATGGACCTGAAGACTTCGGTTGATATCTCCGCCTCGGGCCTGCGCGCGCAGTCGCTGCGCATGCGGGTAATCGCGGAAAACCTCGCCAATGCGGATTCGGTTTCGGAAACGCCCGGCGGCGATCCCTATCGGCGCCAGGTGACGACGTTCAAGGCCGAGGTCGACCGTGCAACCGGTGGAACCAGCGTAAAGGTGACCGGCGTCCGCGAGGACCAGTCGGACCTGCCGCGCGTCTATCAGCCCGGCAATCCGGCCGCAGATGCCGAAGGCTATGTGAAGATGCCCAACGTCAACTCGCTCATCGAAACGGCCGACATGAAATCGGCGCAGCGTTCCTACGAAGCCAATCTGAATGCCATCGAGGCTGCACGCAGCCTGACGATGCGCACCATCGACCTGCTCAAATAAGGAAACTTCCAGATGTCTATCGGTGCTTTCGACGCGACGGCCGCCTATGGTCGCGCCATCGGCGGTGTTGCGTCCTCGAAGCCGTCCGGCCTCTCGCCCGCGGGCGACGGCGAAGCCGCCGGCGGCTTTGGCGAGATGGTATCCAACCTCGTCTCCGACACTGCCGGAAAGCTGCACAGTGCGGAACAGGCGAGCATCAAGCAGGTCGCCGGCAAGGGCGATCTGATCGACGTCGTGACCGCCATCGGCGCTGCCGAGACCGCGCTCGACACCGTTGTCGCCGTGCGTGACCGGGTGGTCAGCGCCTATGGCGAAATCATGCGCATGCAGATCTGACGGCGCCACCGGACACATCCCATGAACGCCACCGACGCCATCGAGATCGCGCATGCCGCGCTGATCCTGATCCTGACGATCGCCGGCCCGATGCTGATAACGTCGCTTATCATCGGCGTGGCGATCGGCCTGTTTCAGGCGCTCACCCAGATTCAGGAAATGACTCTGACCTTCGTGCCGAAGCTGATGGTCATGGGCTTCGTCCTGCTGCTCTGCCTGCCGATGATCGGCGACGCGATGTCGCATTTCATGACGCAGATCAGCGACAAGATCGTGACCGGCTGACCGGCGTGGCCGACCTTCCCGCCCAGGCATCGAGCTTCCTGATCGTGTTCGCACGATTGGGCGCGGTACTGATGATGCTGCCCGTCTTTTCGGACGATGCGGTACCGGGCCAGATCCGTCTGCTCATCGCGCTCGGGCTTTCGCTCGGGCTGTACGGCCTGCTCGGCCCGCAGGTGCCCGAGGTCGGCAGCGACGCCAAGCTCGCCGCCACGGTGGTGGCAGAACTCGCGACCGGGCTGGCGCTTGGCATGATGGTGCGGATCATGTTCCTCGCCATCACCATTGCCGGATCGGTGATGAGCCTGCAGACCGGCCTGACCTCGGCCGTCGTGCCCGATGCCGGGCTGGGCGGACAGGTGCCGGTGATGGCCAAGGTCGTGAGCGTGGCCGCCGTCGTGGTGTGCCTGGCAATGGGCGTGCACCATCTGTGGATCGCGGCGATGGTCAACAGCTACAATGTCTTTCCGGTCGGCGGTCTTCCTCCGGCCGACGATTTCGCCAAGCTTGCCGTTGCCACGGTCACGCGCGCGATGGCGCTGGGCGTAAGCCTGGCGGCGCCGCTGATCGTGTACGGCATCGTGTTCAACGTCGCGCTGGGGCTGTCGGCCCGTCTTGCGCCGACGATCCAGGTCTTCTTCATCGCACAACCGCTGAACATCCTGCTTGGCCTCGCGCTGTTTGCGACGATTATCGGCGCGGTGCTGACCGGCTTTGCCGATGCGATGACGGGCTGGATGCAGAGCGGCTGGAGCTGACGCGATGGCCGATAGCGACGACAGCGAAAAGACACACGACCCAACCGACAAAAAGCTCTCCGACGCGCGGGAAAAGGGCGATGTCGCCAGTGCCCCCGAGATGCGGCATGCGAGCATGTTCGTGGCCGCCGTGGTGGTTACCGGCGGGATGGGGGCATGGACCATCTCTCGCATGCTGACGCTGTTCGTGAAGCTGTGGGGCGATGCCGACGACTTTTCGCTGCGCACCGGCGGCGGCGCTCAGCTTTTCGCCTCCACCCTGATGGGTCAGGTTGCGCTCGCGATCGGGCCGCTCCTGCTGCTGCTCGTATTCTTCGCGCTGCTGACGATGTTCCTGCAGGGCCGCCCCACCCTCGCCTGGTCGCGGCTCAAGCTCAAATGGAACAAGTTGTCGCCGATGGCTGGCGCCAAGCGCCTGTTCGGCAAACAGGCCTTTGTCGAGTTCGCGAAGACGCTCGCCAAGTTCGCGCTCATCAGTTGTGTCGTCCTGATCGTCATCTGGCCGCGCGCGCGCGGGATCGAGACGCTGGTCGGCGCGCCGGTCGGTTCGGTCGGAGCGATGGTCGCAAGCCTGGTCTTCATGATGGTGAAGGCCGCCACGCTGCTCGTCGCGGCGCTGGCACTGTTCGATTTCGTCTATCAGCGCCGCGCATTCCTCAAGAAGATGCGCATGTCGCTTCAGGAAATCCGCGACGAGCACAAGGAGGCCGAGGGTGATCCGAAGATCAAGGCGAAGGTGCGCTCGATCGGCATGGAGCGCGCCAAAAGGCGTATGATGTCCAAGGTGCCCGAAGCGAGCGTCGTCATCACCAACCCGACCCACTATGCGGTCGCACTGAAATATGACCATGGCCAGATGGCAGCGCCGACCGTCGTGGCGAAGGGTGTCGATGCCGTCGCTTTCAAGATCCGCGAAATCGCGACCGGTGCCGGCATTCCGGTGATCGAAAGCCCGCCGCTTGCGCGTGCGCTCTACGCCAGTGCCGATCTCGACAAGCCGATCCCCACCGAACATTATTCGGCGGTCGCGGAAATCATCGGTTATGTCATGCGACTGGCACGCCAGAAGCGCTAGAGACGAGCGGATCGTCCGGCCCTTGCTGACGCTGAAAAAGGCAGGTTCGCCTCAGATTTCGATGTCGAGCTTCGCCAGTTCCACGCGGACGCGCAGTTCGATTTCGGACATGATGCCGGCAAGCACCGGATCGGCCGGTGTCTCGGCCTGGCGGACCCAGTCGGCGAGCTGCTCCAGCCGCTGCGGCGTCAGCTGACCCGCAACCAGTTCGGCGTGCAGCGCCTCGAGCTGGTCGAGGCCGCGTTTCCCATTTTCAGCCATCTGGCGGCGGCGCTCCTTTTCGGGGTCGATCGCGGCAAGCGTTACAAGCATCTGAAGCGAACCGAGCGGCTGGCCCGGTTGCGCGGTCGGTTGCGGCACCGGAGCAGGCGCGGCCTGTTCCTCACCGCCCGCGAACGGGTCGGTCTTCACAGCCATCGCCGCAAGAATGCGGGGGACAGGCGGTAGCGCGCCGATTTGCACGATAAACTCCTGCCGGGCGCCAATCTGCACCCTCTTCTTATCCTATAAGACAAAAATAGACCCGTTGCGCAGAAGAGAGGGAGAATATGCGCATCACCGTTCTGATAGCGGCGCTCATGGCGCTGATCGCGGTCGGCACGCAGCCGGCACAGGCCAATTCGCGCATCAAGGACATTGTCGATGTCGAGAATGTCCGGCCGAACCAGCTTGTCGGCTATGGCCTAGTTGTCGGCCTTGCCGGCACCGGCGACCGTATCCGCAACGTCCCCTTCACCGAGGAATCGATGCAGGCGATGCTCGAGCGCATGGGCGTGAGCGTACGCGACACGCAGTTGCGCACGAAGAACGTCGCCGCCGTGTCGATCACCGCCACCATGCCGGCCTTTGCCCGGTCGGGCTCGCGCATCGACGTGCAGGTATCTGCGCTGGGCGATGCAACCAGTCTGCAGGGCGGCACGCTGCTCGTATCGCCGCTGCGCGCTCTCGACGGAGAGATCTACGCAGTCGCGCAAGGGCCGGTCGCCGTCTCCGGCTTCAAGGCCCAGGGCGCCGCCGCCAATATCAGCCGCGGCGTCTCCACCTCGGCACGGATCGCGGGCGGCGCCATCGTCGAACGCGAAGTGCCCTATGCCCTGGCCTCCGCAACGACGCTCAAGCTCGCGCTCAAGAACCCCGACTTCACGACCGCGCAGCGTATCGCCAGCGCGATCAACCAGCGCTTTTCGGGCGTGGCGCGGATGCTGGACCCGGCCACCGTCGAAATCGCCCCGCGCGGCGCCTATCAGGGTTCGCTCGTCGAGTTGCTGCCGCAGATCGAGAATATTTCGGTCGCGGTCGATCAGCCTGCGCGCATTGTCGTCAACGAAGCGGCCGGTACCGTCGTGATGAGCGCCGATGTGAAGATCAGCCCCGTCGCCATCGCGCAGGGCGGCCTTACGATCAGCGTTTCGGAAAGTCCGATCGCTTCGCAACCCGCGCCGTTCGCGCGGGCCGGCCAGACCAAGGTGCTGCCGCGAACGCAGATTGCAGTCGATGACGGCAACGGCGCATCGCTCGCCATGCTCGACCAGGGCGCAACGCTCAAGACGCTCGTCGGCGGCCTGAACAGCCTGGGCGTCAGCCCGCGCGACCTCATCACCATTCTTCAGGCGCTGAAGGGTGCCGGCGCGCTTCAGGCAGATATCGAGGTACAATAATGGATCGCATCACCCCGCCGGGCGCGCTGCCGCAAGGACCGCAACTGCCCACCGCAAAGGCCGATATCGGTCGCACCGCGCAGGAATTCGAAGCCGTCTTCCTTGGCGAGATGTCCAAGCTGATGCTCGAAAGCGTCGATATGGGAGACCAGTTTTCGGGCGGGCACGGCGAAGAGATGTTTCGCGGGATGCTCGCCGAAAAACTCGGTGGAGAGATTGCCCGCCGCGGCGGCATCGGGCTCGCACCGAACGTCATGGAACAGATGATACGGATGCAGGGAGGATCGCAATGATCGAAGAGATGCTCGACACCGCGCGCTCGCTGGCCGCGCTGATGGAAGAGGAAAGCAACGAACTGACGGGTCGCGGACGCCATACCGACCATGCCGAAATCGCCGCGGCCAAAACGCGCCTCGTCGCACGGCTGGAAACCGAAGTCGCACGGCTGAACCGTGAATCGGCCGATTGGGTGACGAAGCTCGACGAAGCCGACAGCACAGCGCTCAGCGACGCGATGGCCGCGCTGCGCGATGCAGCGATCGTCAATGCGGGGGTGCTCGACCGGCAGCTCAGCCTGTCGAACGAAATGATCGACGCGGTATCGGCCGAGGCCAAGCGCCTGACGGGTAATCGCGGGCTCAGCTATCAGGCGACGGGCGCGCTGTTCGCGCGCGACGGTTCCAGCCCGATCTCGGTGAACACGCGGCTCTGATCCGCCTGGCCACCGCCAACGAAAAAGGGGTGCCGCATCCGGCTCTGGATGCGGCGCCCCTTTTATATTGTCCGCAGCGGATCAGCCGTTGCCGCGGCCGGTCGCGGTTTTCAGAAGCTGCATCTGCTTGCGATACAGATTGGTAAGCGCGGTGAAGTCGGCCTGGATCGAACCGAGCTTCATCACCTGTTCTTCCAGCGTCACATTGTTGCCGTCGGGCTTCGTTTCCGTGACGTTTTCGTCGAGCACGACGTTGCCGCCGGTGCGCTGCGTCGCGCCAAGCGCCTTCATCGCGCTGCTGATCTGTACCGTGGGCCGCGCGACATGCGGGCCACCGGCCGCGTCGACCATGCCGGCAAAGCTCGGTGCGGTAACCTCTCGCGCCTTGTATCCGGGCGTATCGCCGTTGGCGATATTCTGCGCCACGACGTGCTGCCGCTCGGACAGGTGCTTCATCGCGACGCCAATGCCGCGCATGATTGCGGGTGTGGTATCGGTCATTCGTACAATCCCCAAAAAAGTCAGAAACCGAACATTGTGCCGCCGCCCGTACTGAACGAGGCGGTCAGGCCGCTGATGCGGGTAAGTGCATCCTGATACCGGGCGATCTGCGCCTGCTGATAGGCGGACACGCTGCCCGCCCCGCCTGCGCTGCCATTGACGATCGACGCCTTGCTGCTGTCCCAATAAAGCGAACGATACGCCGTCTGGGTCATCGAAATCGCGCTCTTCACGCGTTTCAGCGCAAGCGCCGCGCCTTCCTTCGTCGACAGGTCGAGCGCATGGGTGAGATCGAGGCCATAGCTGCCGCCCGGCGTCACCTTGGGCGCGTTCACGTCATAGGCCGGCGGCGCAACCAGTTTTGCGGCGGGCAGACCGAGTTTTTCGAGCGCATCGCGTCCTTCGGAACCAGCGATCAACTCGATCGTGCTGCCGGGCTTGGCGCTGATGCTGAGCGTGCGCTGCCCATCGCTGCCGGGCGTCGTTACCGTCGCTTTCGAACCGGTTATCTTGCTCACCTTTGCCGACAGCGTCGTCAGCGTCTCGTCGGCGTCGATCGTAATGCGGCGCACCGCACCGTCGTCGACCCGGATCGAAAACTGATCTCCTGCGCGCAAGCTGGTCTGCGCGGTCAGCTTGACCGAATTCTGGTCGGTCACGACACCCCTGTGCAGGCCAAGCGCGCCGAGCACGGTCGATCCGCCCGTCGCCGCAGTAACGCGAACCGGTTCGGTACGATGCGCGGAAAGGCCGAATTGCTGGTTGCTCGCGATCGCGCCGGTCGCGGCGTCGAGACGGGTAACGAAGCCGTCCACGGCGCCGCGCCGCGTCGCGCCGAGATCGCCCGTCGTTCGCCCGCCGGCATACAGCGAGCCGTTCATAAAGGAGAGGCTGTCGATCTGGTCGTCGCCGCCCGTCCCGACATAGGAAATATCGGCGCTGGCGAGATCGGCCGAAAGACGCGCCACGAACCCGTCGCGACCGCCGGCCATGCTGTTGACCTGTCCGCCGTTCAACGCTGCAGAGGCGGCGCCGCCGACCGCGATGGTGCCGTCATCTGCAACCGCAATCGCCCGTGCATCGGCCTGTCCCAGCGCGAATTCGCCGAGATCGGTGGCAAGCGAGGCGGCATCGATCCGGCGCACCTTCGCGGTGCTGCCCTCTCGCGTCAGCGCGAGCAGTTCGCCGCCTTGCCCGATCGCCAGTGCGTTCAGCGTGTCGCCGCCCCCGCTGTCGATGCGCCGCCGCTCGCGCAGGCTGCCATCGGCATCCAGCCGTGCGATGAATGCATCGCCGCCGCCACTCGACGTCTTGCCGCCGACATAGATCGCGCCGTCGCCGCCGACCGTGACCGCTGTCGCGGTGTCGCTGCCAAGCGCGCGCACCAGCGTGGAGGACAGCTCGTCACCATTGGCGTCGAAGCGTGCGACGAGCATGTCGCCATCGGCATTGTCCCCGTCGAACATGCCGGTGACCGTGCCCGCCACGACGACCTGGCCGTCCGGCCCGATGCTGACCGCAGCGCCCTCGGCCGATCCGGTCGCACCGAGTTCGCGCTGCCACAGGACATTGCCCTCGCTATCGACCTTGGTGAGGAACAGATCCTGCGACCCGGCGACGCGATTGGCGCCGAGATCGCCCGCCGTGGTGCCGACGATATAGCTCGACCCGTCCGAAGCGGTCGCCATCGCGCGAGCGGATGTAGCCGCGAAGCGGTCGGTCGGCGCTGCCTCCACGCCCTCGATCGGCGCATATTTGGGCGCGTTGAGTTCGGCGCGCTCGGTCGCCAGCCGGTCGAGCGCGGAAATGTTCGACAAGGTACGCCGCGTCGCCGCGCCGGCAGGGTCGTCGATGCGCATCACCTGGGCCGAGGACGGCGCGTCGAGGCCGGTCAGACCGGTGGCGACCATCAGCGCATCCTTGCCGCCGATCTGGTCGATAGAGACTTCTTCCAGCCCCGGATTCTCGACCCTGAAGCCCCAGCTTCCGGTGCTCTTGTCGGGCACGAAGCGGACCAGCCAGCGCGGCACCGGATTGCCATTCGCGTCGAGATTGACGCTGCCGTCGGGATTGCGGAGCGGAACCGCCGCAATCGCACCGTTGATGGCTTCGGAAACGGAATCGAGCGTCGGCGGCTGTGGGCCGCCCGCCAGATCGACGTTGATCGTATCGCTGGCGGTGCCGCGCTTGATCGTGATCGCGAACTGTTCGGTGCCGCTGAGCGCGGCAAGCGGCGCGTCGCGCGCATCGGCGACGCCCTTGCCCAGCGTCTCGCCGATCGTCCCTGCCGCGTCGATCGCGACCGATTTGACGCTGCGGCTCGGCTGATCGAACGCGATGGCGAGCTTGTCGCCGCCTGCGCTGCCAAGAAAGTTCTGAAGGTCGGTCAGGCCTTTCGAAAACACGCCCTGCAACGTCTCGCGCACCGATGCGGTCGGCCCTGCGACCGCCGCTTCGGCCAGCGCGCGCAGACTGTCCAGCGCCTTGTAGGTCGTGAACGCGGTGGCGACATCGGGCGTCAGCTTCTGCCCGTCGCCCACCCTGGTGTCGATGATCGTCGAAAGCCGGCGGATCGCGGAAACCTGGGCGGAAAGTGTCGTATTCGGCTGCGCCTGCTTCCATGGCGGCGTGGTGGCAGGTGTGGAAAAGGCCACCTTTGCCTCTCGAACGGCGCGTGTTTCGAATGTGAGCGCGCCCGAACCGAAACTCGCGAAGCTGTTCGATCCGGTGAGCAGGCTTAGCCCTGCCAGGCTGCTGTTGAGGTTCAGGCTCACTTCTTGTCCATTCCCGCCATCAGGTCGTTCTTGATCCTATAATAGGAGGAACAGCCACGCATGCGGGCGTGCGCACGTGAATCTTTGGATCTGGGGAGATCATGAATGACGACGATGCCAGCGGTCGGCGAACCGCCCGAGCTCAAGAAATATAGCGGGCCGCAACGCGCCGCCGCGCTGATGCTTGCGCTTGGCAAGGAGCATGGCGCGCCGATCTGGGAGCAACTTTCGACCGACGAGATCAAGGAATTGTCGTCGAGCATCTCGCAGCTCGGTCGCCTCCCCGCTACCGTCGTCGAATATCTGCTCGTCCAGTTCACCGGCGAGGTTTCGAGCATGGCCTCGCTTCACGGTTCCTATGAAACGACCGAGCGGCTGCTCAACGGCATCCTCCCCGACGACAAGGTTCGCGAGATCATGGAGGATATCCGTGGTCCGTCGGGCCGCACGATGTGGGACAAGCTGTCCAATGTCAGCGAAACGGTGCTCGCTGCCTATCTGCGCAACGAATATCCGCAGACGGTCGCGGTGATCCTGTCCAAGCTCAAGCCCGAACATGCCGCGCGCGTGATCTCCGAACTGCCGGGCGATTTCGCGATCGACGTCATCCAGCGAATGCTGCGGATGGACCCGGTGCAAAAGGAAATCGTCGCCGAGATCGAGCAAACGCTGAAGAGCGAGTTCATGACCAACCTGTCGCGCGCGCAAAAGCGCGATCCGCACGAGGTCATGGCCGATGTCTTCAACGCGCTCGATCGTTCGACCGAGGAATCGATGCTGACGGCGCTCGATGCCTGCAATCCGGAATCGGCCGAGCGCATCCGCGCGCTGATGTTCACCTTCGAAGACCTTGCCAACCTGTTGCCGGCGGCGATCGCCGCGGTCGTGAAGAATGCCGACAAGCGCCAGATGGCGCTCGCGCTGAAGGGCGCGCCGGAAGAGATGAAGCAGCTCTTCATGGGCGCAATGACCGAACGTGCGGCGAAGATGCTGCGCGAGGACATGGCCGCGATGGGGCCGGTGCGCGCACGCGAATGCGAAGAAGCGCAGACCGAACTCGTCCGCCTCGCCAAGTCGCTCGCCGATCGCGGCGAGATTGTGCTGGTCGATCCGAAGGCCGACGAAGCGATGATCTATTGAGGCGATGCGGACGATGGATACCAGCTTTCAGGTAAAGCCGTTCGGCTTCGACCGTGTCTTTGCGGAGCCCGAGCGGCGGCGCGAATATCGCCGCAAGACCGACGCGAGCGATCTCGCGATCGAAGTGGAGGCGCTGCGCGCGGAGTTGAACGCGCTTCGTCAATCGCAACAGGACGAACTGGCCCGCGTGCGCACCGAGGCGTTCGAGGCCGGCCTCGACCATGCGCGCACCGAACGCGACGCAGCGATCCTGTCGTCGCTCGATGCGCTCCAGGCCTCGCTCGAAGCGGTGTCGGACCAGCGCGACGAACTGGTCGCCGAATATTCCAGCGATGCTGCCGAACTCGCACTCGTCGCCGCCGACACGCTTGCCGGCCATGCCGTGCGCCTGGAGCCGGGCCGGACGATCGACGAGGCAATCGGGCGCGTGCTGTCGCAGGTCGCGCGCGGTCAGGAAGTGCATGTCACCGTCCATCCCGACCTGCTCGACGATATCGAACGCAGGGTCGAAGCGCGTCAGGCGAACGACCGTCGGCGCTTGTTCCTCAGCGTTTCGGCCGATCCCAACGTTGCGCCCGGCGATGCGGTGCTCGTCTGGGAACGCGGCGGCGTCACGCTGGATGCGGCAGCGCGCCGTGCAGCCGTGATGACCGAGCTCGAGCCGCTGTTGAAGCGGGGCGACGGCTGACATCGTCGCTGCCGGACATTCACCCGGCAAAAATTTCCCACCGGCAGAATTTGCCGCCCTCCGCCATCCTATAATGATCCCGAGACCAGGGCCGCAGCGCCCACCACTACAGATCGGGATCAACCTTGGAAGCTCTGCGGAAAATCGTCGAACAGCTTGGCCCGCGCCGACTGCTCCTGATGGGCGGGGTCGCTCTCACGCTGCTGGTCGCGCTTGCGGCGGTCGCCATGAGCGGCGGGTCGTCGGATCGGATGGGGTATCTCTATACCGATCTCGACCCGTCGGCTGCCCAGTCGATCACCGAGAAACTGCGCGCGCAGAACGTCCCCTTCTCACTGTCCGGCGACGGCACCGCGATCCTCGCTCCCGAAGACCGGCTGCCCGAGCTGCGGATGAGCATGGCGGGCGAACAGCTGGGCGGGAAGATCGGCTATGAAGTGCTCGACGAGCAGCAGCCGTTCGGCATC
Organism: Stakelama marina; assembly: GCF_018122655.1. GTDB lineage: Bacteria > Pseudomonadota > Alphaproteobacteria > Sphingomonadales > Sphingomonadaceae > Sphingomonas > Sphingomonas marina. The sequence continues at coordinate 65,639 of NZ_JAGRQC010000001.1, read as the reverse complement.
TCCTCCTCGCGCGAGAAGATGAACGAAACGCGCGCGATCGAGGGTGAACTCTCCCGCTCGATTGCGACGCTTCAGAATATCGCCAATGCGCGCGTCCATATCGTCATGCCCGAACGCGCGCTGTTCGCTGCGGAAAAGCGCAAGGCAAGCGCGGCCGTCACGGTCAAGACGCGCGGCCGCCTGTCGCAGGAAAATGTCGAGGCGATCCGCTATCTTGTCGCCGCCGCGGTTCCCGAACTGTCGCCTGAATCGATCTCGATCGTCGATCAGACGGGCGCCTTGCTCGCCCGCGCGGGCGAGGTCGGCGAAATCGGCGCGAGCCAGGCCGATGAGCGCAAGGTCGCGATCGAAAGCCGGATCCGCCATCAGGTCGAATCGCTGCTCGAACCGATTGTCGGCGTCGGCAAGGTCCGCGCCGAAGTCGCCGCCGATATCGACCGCGACCAGACGCGCGAGGAAGCGCAGGTCTATGACCCCGACAATCAGGTCATCGCGCGCCAGGTAACGGTGGAATCGGGCGACCAGAGCCGCGAGAACCAGGCCGGTGCGCAAGGTGCGACCGTCGCGGCCCAGTTGCCCGAGGGCCAGGGCCAGATCGACGGCAATGGCGGCGATACCCGCGAAAGCGCGCGCAACGAGAATTCCGAGGACACGACCTATCAGAACAGCAGCCGGCATACGGTCACCGTTCGCACGCCGGGTCAGATCAAGCGGCTGACAGTCGCGGTGATGGTCGATGGCGGCGACAAGGACCTGCCCGCCGAACAGACCCAGCGGCTGACGCGGCTCGTCGAAAACGCCGTCGGTTACGACGCGGATCGCGGCGACAGCGTGATCGTCGAAAGCATGGCCTTCGCCCAACCCGGCGAGATCGCCGATGCCGAAGGCGGCCTGCTGTCGAACCTTCCGGTCGATCAGCTCTTCGGTATCGGCAAGCTGCTTCTGATCGCCGCCGTCGGCCTGATCGTGCTGCGCATGCTGAAACCCAAGGCAGCGCCCGCCGATGCCGCCGGACTGATCGCCGGGCCGGACGGCCAGCCGATCACGCTTACGCCGCAGTCCGGTGAAGCCGGCGAAGCGGGTGAAGGCGGCGGTCAGGCAGCGATCGAAGGACCGCAGCTCGACGATGAAATCGCGCTCGCTCAGGTCGAAGGAAACATCAAGGCATCGGCGCTGAAGAAGATCGGTGAAGCGATCACCGGAAGCCCGGCCGAATCCGCCTCGGTGATCCGCCAGTGGATGAATGCATAATGGAGACGCCAGTGAACATGGATGTGGATAGCGGCGACATCACCCCGCCCCTGCCGACCGAAGCGGTCGATGCCGGTCCGGAACCAATGCCCTTTGAAGACCTGCCGACGATCGAAGAAGCGCCCGCTGCGCCGGCCGGCCTCGAAGCCGTGTACGACGTGCCGGTCAAGGTTCAGGCAGTGCTCGGCCGCGCCCGGATGTCGGTTGCCGAACTGATGCAGATGCGGCCCGGCCATGTCGTCGAACTCGACCGCAAGGTCGGCGAGCCGGTCGACATCTTCGTCAACAACCGCCTGATTGCTCGCGGCGAAGTCGTGATGATCGACAATGCGCTGGGCGTCACGCTCACCGAAATCGTGCGCCAGGAAGATTGATGTCCGGTTCGCTTTCCACCCCGGTGCGGATGCTGCTGGTCGGCGCGCCGCGCACCACCTTCCGCCAGGCCGCCGAAATGGCGCGCGAAACGGGTGCCCAGGTGTGCATGGCCGATGACGCGGCCGCAGCGCTCGAACAGCTTCGCCGCGCCGGTGGCGATCTGGTGATGATCGACGTCGCGCTCGACGTGGCCGGCTTCATCGCCCGGCTCGGTGTCGAGCGGATGAGCGTGCCCGTGATCGCCTGCGGCATCGACGCCCCCGCCGACCGTGCGGTGGCGGCGGTGCGCGCCGGCGCCCGCGACTATCTGCCGCTGCCGCCGCAACGCGATCTGATCGCCGCGGCGATCATGTCGGTCGCGCACCGGCCGCTGCGGATGATCGCCAAGACCGATGCAATGACGCGCGCGGCGCGCTTCGGGTTGTCGATGGCGGCCTCCGCCGCGCCGATCCTGATCCGCGGCGAGCCCGGCACCGGCAAGGAAGTGATGGCGCGCGCGATTCACGCAGCCTCCACCCGGACCGGGCATTTCATCAGCGTCGAATGCCAGGGTGTCGCTCACGAAATCCTTTCTTCCGAACTGTTCGGTCACGAAGCCGGCGCCTTTGCCGGCGCGGTCGCCCCGCGTGTCGGTCGTCTGGAGGAAGCGGCGAACGGCACCGTCTTCCTGCGCGGGATCGAATCGCTGTCGCCGACGCTCCAGGCCGATCTGCTCGGCGCGCTGCAACAGCGCGAAGTCCGCCGGCTGGGCGCCGCAAGACCGTCCGTTCTGACCGCAAGACTGATCGCAAGCACTTCGCGCGATTTGAAGGAACAGGTGGCCCATGGCGGTTTTCGCGCCGACCTTCTTGCCCGGTTGAGCCTTGCCGAGGTCAACCTGCCGCCGCTGCGCGAACGCGGCGAAGACATCGCAGCGCTTGCCCACCACTTCGCCGAGCATCTCGCTGCGGCCAACGACATGCCCCGCCGCGGTTTCGACGATGAGGCACTCGCGATCCTCGCGCGCTATCGTTGGCCCGGCAATGTCCGCGAACTGGAAGAAACGGTTCACCGGGCGATGCTGATCTCGCGCAGCGACACGATCGGCGCCGATGCCCTTGTCCATGCCGACGGTTCGCGGCTCGCCGAACATGCGCCTGCCGAAACGGCGAGCGACGAAATCACGGTCGAGGGCCTTGTCGGACACACCGTCGCCGATGTCGAACGCGAACTGATCCTGCAAACGCTGGAGCGCTGCCAGGGCAACCGCACCTCTGCTTCGTCGATCCTCGGCATTTCGGTGCGCACGATGCGCAACAAGCTGAAGAGCTTCGTCGAAGCCGGCATCCCCGTCGCCCCTTCGCACTGACGCTGACCGGAACACCCCATCATGCCGCAGCAGATCACCGACCTTCTCCAGCGCATCGGCGCCAATCGCGACCTCGCGCTCGCCATCGGCGTGATCGGTATCATCGCGATGCTGATCCTCCCGATGCCCGGCTGGATGCTCGATTTCGGCCTCGCGCTCTCGATCACCCTTTCGGTGATGATCCTGATGACCGCGCTGTTCATCGAAAAGCCGCTCCAGCTTTCGGCCTTCCCGACGATCCTCCTGATCGCGACGATGCTGCGGCTCGGCCTGAACCTTGCCTCCACCCGCCTGATCCTGGGCCACGGTCACGAAGGTCCGCACGCCGCGGGCGGCGTCATCGCCGCGTTCGGCCAGTTTCTGATGGGCGGCGAGACCGTGATCGGTCTGACGATCTTCATCATCCTCGTCGTCATCAACTTCGTCGTCATCACCAAAGGCGCCGGACGCATCGCCGAAGTCGCCGCGCGGTTCAGCCTCGACGCGATGCCCGGCAAGCAGATGGCGATCGACGCCGATCTGGGCGCCGGCATGATAAGCGAGGAACAGGCACGCTCGCGCCGGCAGGAGCTGGAAGCCGAAAGCGGCTTTTTCGGCGCGATGGACGGTGCGTCGAAGTTCGTGAAGGGCGATGCCATCGCTGGCTTGCTGATTACCGGCATCAACGTGCTGATCGGCCTCGTCATCGGCGTCGCGATCCACGGCGTGGCATTTGGCGAAGCGTTCAAGACCTATACGCTGCTGACCGTCGGCGACGGCCTTGTCAGCCAGATTCCGGCGCTGATCGTATCGACCGCGGCGGGTCTGCTCGTGTCGAAGGGCGGCATGGCCGGCAAGACCGGCACGGCGCTGAGCGAACAGCTTGGCCGCTATCCCAAGGCGTTCGGCATGGTTGCGGTGTTGCTCGGCGCACTGGCGCTGATGCCCGGCCTGCCCTTCCTGCCCTTTGCGACGCTCGCCGGTGCGTGCGGCTATGGAGCATGGGCGCTCAGCCGCAAGGCAGAGGCCGAGGCGGCGCGCGCCAAGGCAGAGAAGGCGGAAGCGGAAGCGGCCGCCGTCGAAACCGAAGAACCGATCGCCAACACGCTGGCGATCGACGCAGTGCGCGTCGAAATCGGATATGGCCTGCTGCCGATCATCAACGGATCGAACACCGAACCGCGGCTTGACGATCAGGTCCGCGCGCTGCGCCGCCAGATGGCGACCGATTTCGGCTTCGTGCTGCCCGCCGTCCGCATCCTCGACAATATGGCGCTGGGCGCGAACGAGTACCGCGTCTTCATTCGCGAGACCGAGGCGGCAGCGGGCGAGATTCGCATCGACCGGCTGATGGTCATCAATCCCGGCGGCGGCGATATCGGCCTGCCGGGCGAGGCGACGCGCGAACCCGTGTTCGGCCTGCCCGCGATGTGGATCGACCGCGAACTGCGCGACGAGGCCGGGCTGCGCAATCTGACCGTCGTCGATTGCGGAACGATCATCACCACGCACCTGACCGAGCTGGTGAAGGACAATATCGCCGACCTGCTCTCCTATACCGAGACGCAGAAGCTGCTGAGCGACGTTCACAAGGATACCGAAAAGCTCGTCGCCGATCTGGTACCTGCGAAGATCAGCATCTCGGGCGTGCAGCGCATCCTTCAGAACCTGCTATCCGAAGGCGTGTCGATCCGCGACATGGCGACGATCCTCGAAGGCATCGCCGAAGCGGCGCCGCTGACCCAGAATCTGACGCAGATGACCGAGCATGTCCGCGCACGGCTTGCCCGCCAGATCAGCGCCCAGCAGAGCCGCGACGGCGCGATCCCGATCCTGACGCTGTCGGCGCACTGGGACCAGGAGTTCGCCGAAAGCATCATCGGCGATGGCGACGAGCGGCATCTCGCCATGGCGCCATCGAGCCTCCAGAACTTCATCGGTCAGGTGCGCGAGCTGTACGACCGGCTTGCCGGAGAGGGTGAAATCCCGTGCATCCTCGTCAATCCGATGATCCGCCCGTTCGTCCGCTCGATCATCGAGCGCGTGCGCCCGGCGACCGTCGTCCTGTCGCAGAACGAGATCCACCCGCGCACGCGGATTCGCTCGCTCGGCAGCATCGGCAATCAAACTGCGCTCGAAGCCGCCTGATGACCGCGCAGGCTTCTATAATGCTCCACAGGCGCCCCCCGGGTGAAAGGACCGCATGACCTATTTCCTCTCGCTCGTCACCGGCAGCAACTTCTCCCCAAGGTTGTCCGGGGGCGCCACCCCATTCAATGGCAGCGGCGGCGGCAATGCCTTTGCGAGCCTTCTCGGCGCGGCGCCCATGGGCGCCCCGGCAGAGGGTGCGCCACCGGCCGGCTCCGGCCTGCCGACCGCACCCGGCATGAACGCGTTGCTCGCCACTGACGCCGGAACCGGCGCGGCGCAGGCTCAACCCGGTATCGCCACCGCGCCGACCGCAGCCGATGGCAAGCTGGGCACGGTGGCCGATCCTGCGGCGACGGAGCAAATGCCCCCGGCGGACGATGCCAAGGGCAAGACGGTGACCCAATCGACGCCGGGCAATAAACCCGACGGCGAGATGCAGGCCATTACGCCAAAGCCGGTAGCGGACGCATCTCCGCAGCTCGACAAGACTGCAACTGAGACCGAAGGCGAACCTGAAGAGGCCGTCATCGACGCTCAGCCTGCCATGGATTCGGCGCCCGAGCCGAAGGACAAGGAGCATCTGACGGCCAAGGACGTGCGGCCCGTGAACGATATCGTGGCATCGCTGCCGCCGTCGGCCGCCGCACCGGTCGAAGCCGCGAAGCTTCACCCCTCGCAAGACGCGGCGCAAGAAACTTCCGAACCCGATGACGATGCGTCGCTGCCGGCGGTCGCGCGCAAGGACAAGGAAACCCTGCGTTCGGGCGCCGCACAGCTTGGCGGTCGCGCCACCCCTGCCCCGGCTCAGCCGGCAGCAGACGGCACGGCGAACGACTTTGCCCGCCACATCGCAAACGATGGTGGCGACGGTGCTTCATCGCTGGCGGCGGCAACCGGTTCTGGCGCGGATCACAACACCCCCAAGGCGGCGGACACCATTCGCATGCCATCGCACACAGCCCCGTCCGAAGCGGTTGTGTCGGCTCGCGCCGGACAGATCGGCAAGGACCTCGCGGTCGAAATCGCGAAGCACAGCAAGGACGGTCGCGACAGCCTGACGATCCGTCTCGATCCGGCCGAACTCGGTCGCATCCATGTCCGCATGCATTTCGACGATCAGGGCAGCCTGCGCGCGCATGTCAGCGCCGAAAGCAACGCCGCGCTCGATATGCTGCGCCGCGACAGCCAGGACCTTGCGCGCGCGCTGGGCGATGCCGGTGTGCGCACCGACGGGCAATCATTCCGCTTCGACGGGCGTGGACAGGATGGCAGCCAGCACGGCCAGCGCCACACGCACACGCCGCAGCACCCCGACACCCTCGCCCATACCGGTGAACCGATGCCGGAAGAACCCGCCTATCGACGAGTCCGCGCCAGTGGCGGCGTCGATCTCTTCGCCTGAGGATTACAGACCATGACCAGCATTTCCGCCGCGACCACGGCGCAGAACGTAGCCGCATCGCCAGCCGCGACCAGCAGCCTCACCGCCGATTTCAACATGTTCCTGAACCTGTTGACGACGCAGATGCAGAACCAGGACCCGCTCGATCCGATGGATACGTCGGAATATACGCAGCAGCTGGTGCAATATTCGCAGGTCGAACAGTCGATCCAGCAGACGTCGACGCTCAAGGACATCCTCTCCAGCCTGTCGACGCAGGACATGGCGCAGGCGGCGAATTTCCTCGGCAGACAGGCTGAATTCGACACGCCCGTCGCGGGCCTGTCGGCGGACACGCCGGCGCAGTGGCGCTGGCAGGCCGACCGTTCGGTTCAGTCCGTCACCGCCACGATCAGCGACGCCAGCGGCCGCGTCGTCGAAACGCGCACGCTTACACCCGGCAAGGACGGCGAGTTCGTTTGGGACGGCTCGCTCGCCAATGGCGGCAAGGTCGCGCCGGGCAGCTACTCGCTGGAGCTGCAAGGTCTCGACTCGAACGGAACCAGCGTCCCTGTCACGGTTCATAGCGTAGGCACGGTGGGCGAGGTCGCGACCGTCGATGGCGCGGTTCAGCTCGGCGTCAACGGCGCCACGCTTCCAGCCTCGGCGATGGTCCGGATGGTGTCGCAGAACGGCTAAAAATCAAGCGCATGGCCGCCTGAGGCGGGTACGGCGCGCTATAATGAAAGAAGGACATGGCTGCTTCCTCCCTTGTATCGCGACATGCCATGTTCGGACTTCCGGGGTTCCTGCGTGCCCCTTTCGCAGGATAAGGCCCCTTCGTGTTCGCTCCCTGTCGAGGGGGCGCCCCCGGAAGTCCTCTCTTCGCAGAGAGCGGTGCAACAACAACTGTTCCCCCAAACAGCGTCGCCGTGCCCGGTCTCTGATCGGCTTGTCTGATTTTCAGGCGGCGAGCGTGGCGGCCTCTGCCTGCACATCGCCCTGCGGCACGACCTCTTCGATTGAGAAATCGCGCACCTCGCAGCCAGCCGGCGGGACGGGCCCGACGACGACCGCCAGGCAATCGGCCAGCGACGGATCCTCCTGCGGGCCGATCACATCGATCACGTCGTCCATGTCGAGATCGCCGCTCTGCATCAGCTTGTCGGCCGCCACGGCCCACAGCGCGCCCACGTCGGCAAGCGACAGACGCATGCTCACCGAAAATTCGCGGATGGAGCTGGCGCCGGCAGTCGACGAGAACTGATTGGCAAAGACGTGTGCGCTCAACGCATGACCCTTATGTGCGACCGTTAAGAGGCGCGCATTGTCGCGGATATCATGCGTTCGACCAATCCCGGTGAAACACGCTACGGGTTTTTGCGGAGGTTTGCGCATCAATGTACGCGCGCCGCGCGGCGACGTTCCAGCTCGCGCGCATGGGCGCAGACAAGGCATAGCTCGGCATAGACCCGGTCCCATAAGGGGGCCGGAATATGGAAGGGCCTGGGCTGATGAAGCTGGTCGATGATCACGGCGGAGGCGGGTTCGTTTTCAAGCTGGAACCGCGTCGGAAAGGCACCGCCGATTTCTTCCTCGGGCATCTCGCCCGGCACCGCCAGTCGCGCCGACATGATGTATCCGAGCAGGATGTCCGCGCCGTAAGCATCGAGCATCACCTTGCCCGCGCGCGGCGAATCGGGTCGGTCGATCACGACCAGCGCACCTCCGGGATGCGGTTCCACGCTGACCCGCACAACCGCCCCGAATGCGTCGGCGATCTCCCGAACTCTGGGAAACAAACCGTTTACTCCCTCTCTGCCTGGATTCATTATAGACGCTGACGCCCGAAAGCGCAGGCTTTGCCGCCGCTTCATTTTCACTCCGCACCCAAAAAAATGGGGGCCGGACATGCGTCCGACCCCCGAAATGCCCGCCCATCAACGCGGGAGAGCAAGATACACCACTTAGCGGAACAGCGAGGTGATCGTCTGCGGCGCCTGGTTGGCGATCGACAGCGCCTGGACGCCGAGCTGCTGCTTGACCTGCAGGGCCTGCAGCTTCGCCGACTCCTTGGCGAGGTCGGCATCGACGAGGTTGCCGATACCGCTTTCGATCACGTCGGACAGCTTGCTGTTGAATTCAAGCTGACCCTCGATCTTGCGCGAAGCCGAACCCAGCGTGCTGAGCGTGCTCGTCACCGTGGCGGTCACGGTGTCGATTTCGGTAAGCGCAGTGTCCGCATCGGCCTTGGTGCCAAGACCGGTGCCAAGGGCGGTGGTGACGTTGGTGTCGAACGCCTGGTTCGCAACGCTCAGCGTGCTCGTGGTATCGAGCGACTGCAGCGCCGAGACCTTGCCGGTCGAGGTCGCGTCATCCTTCAGCAGGTTCGTGCCGTTGAACTCCGAAGAGGCGATGATCGTGGTGATCTGCTCCTTCAGAGCCGTATAGTCGGCATTGATCGCCGTGCGGCTGTCAGCGTCCAGGCCGTCGTCCGACGCCTGGATGGCCTTGGCCTTCATCTGGTTGAGGATGTCGGAGATCTGCTCCGTACCCGCAACCGCCACGTCGACGGTGCTCTTCGCCCGGTTGAGCGACGAGTTGACCGCCCCGAGACCACCCACGTCACCGCGGAGGGTCTGCGCAATCGTGAACGATGCCGAATCGTCCTTGGTCGAGGCGACGTTCAAGCCGGTGTTGATGCGGCTCTGAACCTGGGAGAGACCCTTGTTGGTCGCATTCAGGCTCTGCAGAGCCGCCATCGCACCGACGTTGGTGTTGACTGAGAACGCCATTTTCAAATTTCCTTCTGGGAAAAAGAGCCGCCTTCTGCGGCCCGGGTCAGTGACGCTGACCCCCGACGCACCGCACAGATCGCGGCCCGCCCTTCATTCTGGAAAGAAATCGCAAGGCGCCCCAAACCGATCGCTTCTTTTTTTATGGTTACCAGAAACTTACCGCAGCCATGCTGCGCACAACGAAACAGCGCGCCGGGCACTGCCCGACGCGCTGCCGACGGAGAACCGGATAACCGAACTTAGAACGGAAACAGCGCTTCGTAGATCTGCTGGCCCCAGCGCGCCTGCTGAACGTCGGTAAGCTGGCCGCGGCCGCCATAGCTGATCCGTGCCTCGGCGATCTGGCTGTGCGCGATCGTGTTGTCACGCCCGATATCCTGCGGCCGGACGACGCCGGAGACGATCAGTTCACGCAGCTCGAAATTGACGCGCATTTCCTGGCGACCCTTGATGACCAGATTGCCGTTGGGCAGCACGTCGGTGACGATTGCCGCCATCGTCATGTTGATCGTCTCGCTGCGGCTCGTCGTACCCTGCCCGCCCGATTTGGACGAGGAGGACGCATCGACCGCCTTCGCCGGATCGCCGGGAAGAACCTTTTGTAGGCCGAGCAGCGACGCGATCCCCACATTTTCCGATCCGTTGCGCGACCGCGATGTGGAATTGCCCACTTCTGCCTTGTCGGCGATGTTGATCTTGATGGTCAGGATATCGCCGACGCGCGAGGCGCGCTGATCGTGGAAAAGCGCGCCAGCTCCGGCGCGGAACAGCGATGCGCTGGGTTCGGGGCGTTCGACGCCGGCCACGGGCTGGCCGCGGCGCTTCGCCGTCGATTCCATCGCCAGCGACGGTTCATAGGCGGGCGCGGCAACGGGTTCGACCGGCGTCATCGCCGGCGCCTTGCCGATCCGGCCGAGCTGATCGAACGACGCACATCCCGACAGCATCGCGCCCAGCGCGATCGATGAGATAATCTTCTTCATTTTCCTGAACTCCCCAAGGAAAAGCTTAGCGAGCGGCGATACGGACCGCGCCCGAGCCCTCGACGACGGCGTCGAGTGTGTGATTGGTTGCTTCGCTGAACACGCGAACCGGCTCGCCCAACGCCGCGTCGCCCAGCGCGCGGCCATTTGCGGTGATCGCCAGCGAACCGCTGCGAATGCTGATCGTGACCGGCTCCCCGCGCCGGACGAGCCGCGGCTCGATCAGGTCGCCGCTGCGCACCGGCATGCCGGCGCGCAATATCCGGCGTGCCTCCATTCCGGCGGCATCCTGCGCGGAAAGCACGCTGCGCGCGCGCGCCACCGGAATCTCTTCGCTGACGAAGTCGCTGGCCGTAAGCACGTCGCCGCGCTGCACCGTATGCGTAAGCACGTCGGCGGCGGCGGTCGCCGGAGCGGTCTGCGCTGCGGCGGGCACCGCGCAAAGCAGCGTCGCCGCGCCGAACAGCGGACAAAGGTTTCGCACCGCCGTCATCGCAGCTGGCTCGTCGTGCCGAGCATTTCATCGGCGGTTTTGACGACGCGGCTGTTCATCTCATACGCGCGCTGCGCGGTAATGAGCGCGGTGATTTCGGCCACCGGATTGACGTTCGAGGCCTCGACAAAGCCTTGTGCGACGCTGCCGAAACCGGGTTCGCCCGGCGCCGCGATCGTCGGTTCTCCCGACGCTGCCGTGGCGAGGAACAGATTGTCGCCCTTGGCCTCCAGCCCAGCTTCGTTGACGAAGGTGGCAAGCTCGATCTGACCGACCGTCTGCATCTGCGCCTGGCCCGCCAGCTTCACCTGCACTTCGCCGGTCTTCGAAATCGCGACATCGACCGCGCCTTGCGGAACGGTGATGCCGGGTTCGACCCGCAAGCCCTGCGAGGTGACGAGTTCGCCCTGATCCGAAAGCTGGAACGACCCGTCGCGGGTATAGGCGATCTCGCCAGAAGGCAGCTGGACCTGGAAATAGCCGAGCCCCTGAATGGCGAGGTCATAGCGGTTGTCGGTCTGCGTCAGCGCGCCCTGTTCGGCGATGCGATAGACGCCGCCAGTGCGCACGCCCGCGCCGATCTGGATGCCCGACGGCACGCGGGCCTCGGGTCCGTTGGACGCGGCGCCGGGGCGCGAGACCTGCTGATAGAGCAGATCCTGAAATTGTGCGCGCTGCCGTTTGAACCCCGTGGTGTTCATATTGGCGATATTGTTCGAGATGACATCGACATTGGTCTGCTGCGCGAGCATGCCCGTGCCGGCGATCGAAAGAGAACGCATGGGTTTTGCCTTTCAGTGAAATCGGGTGGATCAGCTCACCCGGCCAAGCCGGTCGAGCGCGCGCTTGCGCATGTCGTTCAGACTTTCCGACATGCGAACGCTGTTCTGGTACGAACGGAGGATCTCGATCATCGAGGTGGTCTCGAGGATCGGCTGGACGTTCGATCCCTCGACGCCGCCGCTGCGCAATTTCGTTTCCTCGGCGGGAAGCACGCGGCCTTGCGCACCGGCATAAAGGCCGTCTCCGCGCGGGGCGAGGTTCGTCTCGTCGTCGAATACCGTGACCGCCAAGCGGCCGAGCGGGCCGTCGGTCCCCATCACGGTACCGTCCCCGGCGATCGAGATGCGTCCGGCCTGTTCGGGCGGAACGTTGATCGGCTGTCCCGCCTCGTCGAGCAGGCGCTGGCCGCCGGCGGTCGCGAGATCGCCGCTTTCGAGCACCTTTACGAATCCCGCGCGCGTATAGGCGGTACCGGCGCCGTCGGGCAGTTCGACACCCAGATAGCCCGGCCCCTCGATCATCACATCGAGCGGATTGCCCGTCGGCTGGAACGCGCCAGGCGCCATGTCGTGGATCGCCCGGTAGTCGAGCACGAATGACGTGTCCTTCGCGTCGTCGACCAGCGCCTTGTCGGCCTTTTCGACATATTCGTGAAAAACCGGCTGTTCGCGCTTGAATCCGACGGTCGAAACATTGGCCATATTATTGGCCACGATGTCGAGCCGCCGCTTCAATGCCTGTTCCTGGCTGAGCAGCACGTAAGACGAAATATCCATCTGCCGTCCGTTTCAAAAAATCGGCTTCGAAAATCGTCACTCGGCAAAAATTGCCGGGTCACCATCCTATAATAGGAAGAAAACACCCCGCCGCGGCGGACCCGACGATTTTTACGAAGGAAGGCAAGGCGCCCGTGACGACCGAGACCGACGAAACGAACACGCCGGCAGAAGCGGCCAAGCAACCACGCTTTTCGAAGAAGAAAAAGATCATCGCCGCGGCAGGTGCGGTGGTGCTGCTCGGCGGCGGCACCGGCGGCGCGATGATGTTCATGGGCGGTGACAAGGCGGCAGCCGAAAGCGACCATGGCAGCGCCGATGAGGGCGGCCATGGCGAAGCCGAGAGCGGCGGACACGGGGAAGGCGGCGAAGCCAGCTTCGTCGACGTGCCGCCGATGGTCGTCAACCTGCGCACCAGCGACGGCCAGGCACGCTTTCTGAAACTTCACTTTCTGATCGTGCCGTCAAATGCAGACAAGAAGGCGGAGATCGAGGAAAAGATGCCGCTTATCATCGACCGCTATCAGCCGTTTCTGCGCGAATTGCGGCCCGAGGATCTGGCCGGCTCTGCCGCAGTCTATCGCATCAAGGAAGAACTGATCCTGCGCGCGGGCGAAATTGTCGGCACCGGCGGGGTCAGCGATGTTCTCATTCAGGATCTGATTCAGCAATGACCGGCGACGATTTCGAGGAAATCGCCCTCCCCGAACCGCCCGCGGCGGATGTCGGCGGAGAGGTGACGTTCGACCAGGCGGGTATCGACGCGCTGTTCGGCGATGCGAACGAACCGCTGCCCGAAAAGAGCGGCCTGCGCGCAGTGATCGAATCGCGCGTCGTCAGCCACGAACGGCTGCCGATGCTCGAGGTCGTGTGCGAGCGCATGGTGCGGTCGTTCGCGACCAGCATGCGCAATCTGACGTCCGACGCGATCGAGGTTTCGCTCGACGAGATCGTGCCCGTGCGGTTCGGCGATTTCATGAGCCGTGTCTCGCTGCCCGCGATGATTGCGGTGTTCAAGGTGCCGACCTGGCAGGACTATGGCCTCGTCACGGTGGAATCGAACCTGATCTATGCCGTTGTCGACGCCCTGCTCGGCGGCAAGCGCGGCAGCGCGCCGCAGAAGATCGAGGGGCGCGCCTTCACGACGATCGAAACGTCGCTGGTCTCACGCATGATCGAGCTGGCGCTGCGCGAGTTCAGCGCCGCGTTCGAGCCGATCGCCCCCGTCACGATGGAGCTGGAGCGGATCGAGACCAGCCCGCGCTTCGCGGCGATCGCAGGTCCCACCAACATCGCGTCGGCGGCGACCTTTGCCGTCGATATGGACGGCCGCGGCGGACGCTTCACCATCCTTTTGCCTTCGGCCACGCTCGAACCGGTGCGCGGCAAGCTGACCCAGCGTTTCATGGGCGAAAAGCTGGGCGGCGATACGACGTGGAAGGATCATATGGAGGCCGAGATCCGCCAGACCGAGATCGAGATTTCGACGCTGCTCGGCGAACGCGAACTGCGACTGGCCGATGTCCGCGCGCTTGAAGTCGGTCAGACGCTCGCGTTCGATGTCGCCCCCGACAACCCTGTCGAGGTGCAGTGCGGCGGCGTTCCGCTGGCCCGCGCCCAGATCGGCCGGCGCCGAAATCATATCGCAATCAGCATGGTCACCGAAATCGGACAGGAACAGGCACGATGAGCTTCACGACCTTCACCAACATCATCACCATCATCTTCTGCCTCGCCGTGCTGGTGCAGAGCGTGCGCATGATGCGCAGCCTGAAGGAAGTCCGCGAAGGACAGCTTGATCGCACGGTGACCGCACTCGACACGGCAACCGCGCAGGCGCGAACGGTGCTGTCCAACCTGAAGAACACGCTGTCGACCGACGGCGCGGCGAATGCGCGCGCACTGGCTGATGCGAAAGAAATCCGCGAAGAGCTGAGCATGATGATCGGCATCGCCAACGCCATGGCGGAACGGCTCGTCGAAGCGGCGGCGGCCCCTGCACCCGCCGCAGCGCAGCCCAAGGCAATGACCGCGAAAAAGGACGATGCCGCAAAGGCCGAGCCCGCTACCGCCGCAAAGCGCAAGCGCGCACCCGTAAAACGCACCCCGGCGAAGCGCCCCGCGACATCGGCCAGGACGCGTAAGACCGCGCCCAAGGCCAGCGAGGCTGCAAAGCGGGGCGAGACTGTCGCAAAGGCCAAGAAGCCAGCCACGCGCAAGACCACATCGACGCGCGCAACCGCCAAGGGCGAGCCGCACCTGAAGGTCGTGGCGTCGATCGAGGAGGCAGCGTGATGCTGTATCGCCCTTCTTTGTTGATGCTGACCGCCGGCGCCGCGGCCATTTCGATGGTCGCGCACGGCGTCAGCGCCTCGCCCAACGCTGCTGAGGAGAAATCTGCCAAAGCGGCTGAGCAGACCCGGCTCGGTTCGGCGATCGAAACCGATCTTGCAGAGCGCGACAAGGCCGAGAACAAACGCGCCCGGGCGCTCGACCTGCGCGAACAGGTGCTGAAGGCCTCGCAGAAGCGGATCGATGCCCGCCTGAAGGAAAAGCAGGCAGCGCAGGCGACGGGCAAGGACGACAAGGCCAAGGCGGCGGAGGCCGAACAGGACGCCACCGTCGATCAGCTTGCGCGCATCTATCAGTCGATGAAGGCCAAAAAGGCCGCGATCGTGTTCGAAAAGCTCGACCTGGACGTGCAGCTTGCGGTCGCCCGCAAGATGCGCGAGCGTTCGACGGCGCAGCTCTTGGCGGCAATGAGCCCTGCAGGCGCTGCCCGGCTCAGCATGGCGCTGGCCGGCCGCAAGCCCGAACCGGTCAAAGTCGCCGTTTCGCAGCCGAGCAAGGCAACGCCGCCCGCGAAGGCGGAAGCCGGGAAAACAGGAAAGTAATTTGGGGGGCGTGCGCGGTCAGGAAGACCGCGCCGCCACTTCTACCAGCAGGACGCGGGCGATGGCCGGTTCGCGCTTGTGCATCGCCTGATTCAATTCGGCCGAAAAGCGGCGTGCGTCGACGGCGATGAACGGCGACGCCGACAGCCGCGAAAATTCGGAACCGATACTCAGCGCCTGCGCGCGCAGCGTCGGCAGTTCCGCCGTCAGCTTCTGCGCCGCCTCGTCATCCTTGGCTTCCAGGACGATCCTGAAGCGAAGCGCTCCTTCGACACGTCCGGCATCGACGATCGGCACCGAAATGCGCTCCATCGGAATGAAGGCGAGGTCCGTTCCATTGCCGCCGCCCGATGCCTGCGCGCCGCCAAGCGGTAGCGCCGCGATCGTCGCACTGCCGATAAGAAGGAGCCTGCGCATCATGTCGTCTTGTCCGTCACGGGGATCGAAAAGTCCGGCCAGCCGACACCTGCGGCCCGCCACCTTTCTATAATAGAGGATAATTTCATTCGGAGACCGCATGAGCCGCGATCAGAGGCCTGGAAAGATCAAGATCGTCAGCAGCGGCAGCCCCTCGCCCGGAGCGGGGAGCGCCGTTGCGGTCGCGAATGGCGCGCAACAGGCGGGAGGCGGCGCAGACGCCGCTTCGGGCGCCGCAGCGGCAGACACGGCGCCTGCTACCGGCTCGTTCCTGATCCCTGCGATCCTGTTTCTGGTCGGCTGCCTGGTCGGTGGCGCAGGGCTCGTCGCCCTGCTTCGATTTGCGGGCTGATCGTTATGCGAACGATCCTTCTCGTCTCATCGGCATGGCTGGCACTGACCTCGGCAGCCCCGGCAACCGCACCGAACGGCGACCATGCGTCCGGCCACCAAGCACCGTCCTCGCCCGCCCAATCGCAGGGCGCTGGAAAGCAGGTCGATCACGCGCCGTCCGTTGCGCTACCCGGCTTTGCGGCGTCGCTCGCCAATGCGCCGATGATCGAAGCAAGCGAAGCCTGGAAGGCGGTTCCCTATCGCGACGCGTGGCGCGCGATCGCGCGCAGCACGCCCGGCACGCGGCAACAGGCGCGGTGGCGCTACGCCTCCAGCCTGATCGGCAGTGGCGATTCAGCCGATGCGCTCGGCGTGCTCACTGTAATGGCCAAGGACGACCCCGA
Organism: Stakelama marina; assembly: GCF_018122655.1. Lineage (GTDB taxonomy): Bacteria > Pseudomonadota > Alphaproteobacteria > Sphingomonadales > Sphingomonadaceae > Sphingomonas > Sphingomonas marina. The sequence goes on along the minus strand of NZ_JAGRQC010000001.1, from coordinate 49,273 downwards.
CCTCGAACTCGTCCCCGCCTATCAGCTCGCGCTCGGCGCGGCGCTGGTCGGGCTCGGGCGCACCGGCGATGCGCTCGCCGCGCTGTCCGGCGACCGGCTGGTCGACAATCCCGAAGCCTGTGCCTGGCGCCTTCGTACGCTCGGTGAGGCGGGGATGGGATCGGACGCGCTGATGCAATGGTCCTGCGCGCGAACGGCGATCGCTTCGCGCCCACGCGGGCAGCGTGCTCCGTTCCTGATCGCGGCCGCGCGCGCCGCGCTCGATGCCCATCGTCCAGCGCGCACGCTGGCGCTGCTCAATACGCTCGCCGATTCCGATCCTGCCGTGAACCTGTTGCGCGGCCGCGCCTATCTCGCGCTCGGCCAGGAGCAGGAGGCCCGTTTGCGTCTCGACCGCGTCGAAGACAATGGCACCCCGTTTCAGGCCGCCGACGCCAGGATCTCGATGATCGAGGGCCGCGTCGCGCATGGCCACGGTGCTCCGCGCGACATGCTGAAACAGCTCGACAAGATCAGCTATGGCTGGCGCGGGGGCAAGCTTGAAGAACGTGCGCTGCGGCTGCGCTATCGGCTCGCCGGCAAGCTCGAGGAAGACCGCGCCGTGCTGCAGGCCGGCGCCACGCTGTTTCGCTATTTTCCTGCCTCGACCGACAGCGGTGCGCTGCTCTCCTCGCTGCAGGACCGCCTGGCGGGTATCCTGGCCCCCGACAGCAAGCTCGCGCTTCCCGAAGCTGCCGGATTGTTCTGGAATTACCGCGATCTGACGCCAGCCGGCGCGCGCGGCGACCTGTTGGTAAGCCAGCTCGCCGACCGCTTGCAGGCGGCCAGGCTCTACAAGCGGGCGGCCGAACTACTCGACTATCAGTTGACGGCGCGGCTGAAGGACGTCGCGCAAGGCCCGCTCTCGGTGCGCGTGGCGAAACTGTATATTCTGGCGGGCGAACCGGACGAAGCGCTCCATGCGATCCGCGATACCGACGGCAATGTCTATCCGGACGACATGCGGTGGTCGCGCAACCGTGTCGAAGCCGTGGCGCTCAACCAGCTCGGCCGCACCGAGGAGGCGCTCGCAACGCTCGAAGGCGTACCCGACGGCGATGCGATCCGCGACGAAATCGAATGGCGCCGCCGCAACTGGAAGGCGCTGGCAGAGGGCGGCGAGATCACGCTGCCGAAGGCGGGCAAGCTTAGCGACGTATCCCAGGCGATCATCCTGCGCCGCGCCGTGGCGCTGGCGATGCTCGGCCGCGAAAGCGGGCTGGCGGGTCTGCGCGATCGCTATGGCAAGGCGTTTGCCGGGCTGTCCACTGCCCCGGCTTTCGACCTTCTGACCGGTCCGCTCGATGCGCTGAATCCCGATACCGTGGCAGGCGCGATGGCGGCGATTCCGACCGCAAGCCCGGCCGGCGACATCGCCGATCTCCTCGCGATCGATCCGGCTGCGGTCCAGCTCGCAAGCAAATAGGTCGTACACGGACCGAACAACGAAAAAAGGGGCGCGGTCTGAAGACTGCGCCCCTTCTTTCACATCTGCCGCGGTTGCGGTGAAGCCTGCCCTACAGGAATTTGGTCAGGTTCAGCGACGAAAGCTGGGCAAACACCGAATAGCTCGCCTCCAGTGTCGCCTTTTGCTGGGCGAGATCGACCGCGACCTTGCCGAGGTCGGCGTCCTCGTTATCGGCGATAATGTCCTGAAGCAGCAGCGAACGCTGTTCGGCGCGCTCGCTAAGCGTTTCGAGCTGGCCCTGTTTGCGCCCATTTTCGCCGTTCACCGCGCGCAATGTCGTCATGCCGTCGTCGATCTGCGTCAGTGCGTCCTGCAGCGCGGTCTTCTGCGCATCGGTCAGCGTCGCACCGATCGGCCCCGCCGCCGCAAGCGTCCGGAACGCTTCGTAAATGCCCTGCCCAACCTCGCTCGCGGTGATACCATAGGTGATGTTGCGTCCATCGGCGATGTGCGCGGTCGGGCGCACGTCATCGTTGCGAAAGGCATCGGTGGACGGGGTCGCCGCCGCCTCGGCCAGCGTCTGCGGCGCAAAGGGCGTGACGTCGCCGCGCGATCCGGAGAATAGCGAAACGCCGCCCTCGGCCGCGTTGAGGCTGTTGCGGAACTGATCGAACGCGCCCTGGATCATGTCCTGCAGCCCCGACGACTGGTCGGTGCCGATCGAAGTGACGATCTGCGTCCGCAGATCGCCCATCGCGGTATCGATGCCGGTGACGTGCGCGTCGTAGATGGCAAGCGTCGTCGCAACATGCTTCGACGTCTGTGCCTGCGCCTGCTGCTTGGCAAGCATCGAATGTGCCGAGATCGTGCGCACCGCTTCGGTGCCCAGCCCGGCATAGTCATGCGCCTTCTTGCCCGTCGACAGCGATGTCTGGGTGGCCGAAAGTTTCTGCTGTGCCCGCTGGATGGCGTCGGCCATCGTGCGCTGGAGGGGAATGGTGGCAACCCGGTTCATTACGCTACCTTTCAGCGGACCATTTCAAGAAGTGTGTCGTACATTTTCGTCGCCGTCGTCATGACGCGCGCAGCGGCCGAATAGCTGTTCTGCAGCACGACCATCTGCGACAGTTCCTCGTCCAGATTGACGCCGGCATAGCTGTCGCGGCGGTTGACCGCATCGTCGCGCCGGGCAGTGGCGTCGGACAGCATGTCCTTGGCCTGTGCGGCCTCGGTCCCGGTACGCCCCATCAACAGACTGGAAAAACGCTCGATGGTCGAGGCGCCGTCCTTGCCGAAATCGACGACCGCAGCCAGGGCATCGACAAAGCCGCCGGCGCCCCGCGTATCGCCGCTGCCGACCGCTGGCTGCCCCACGGCAGCGCCCGTCTGAAGCTGAGCGAGCGGCAGCTTGCGCGGGTCGGACAGAACGGCACTGCGCACCGCTGCGCTGTCCAGTCCACTCGCATGGCCGGTCAGCCCCGAAAGCGTCGAGAAGGATACCCCCGTGCCATAGCGGCTGGTCGAATCGGACGGGATCGATATCGATGCACCGGCAACGCTCGGATTGGCGTCGAACTTCATCCGGCCGCGATCGTCGAGGGCAAAGGTGCCGAACGCGCCAAGCGTTCCCTGATTCAGCTCGGTCACGAGATCGCCGAAGGTGGGACCGACCGACCCGGTCAGCGTCGCCTTGCCGAGGGTACGGCCCGCCGAATCGCGCAGCACGATCTGCGCTGTCTCCCCGGCACCGAAACCATGCGGGTCGCCAGCGTCAAAGCCCGGTGCGACCAGCGTTCCGCTCTCGCTGCGCAGAATGTCGTTCATTCCGAAATAGTGCGAAAAGCCGTTACCCGCACGGGCGCTGGGCGGCGTGCCCTGCCCGATCGCGACACCGTTCGCGCTGCTTGTCGCGGCAAGCGTCAGGCTTCCGCCCTGCAGGCTGGCGGTTGCCTGCCCGCCCAGCCCCGCATTGATCGCGGCGATCGCGTCATCGACGGTCGCTCCCGCACCCAGCGCGTCGAAATCGACCGACGTGCTCGCGACCAGCACGCCTTTCTGGTCGGTGACGGCAAAAACCGCCTGCCCGGTAAAGCCAAGCCGATCACCGCCGATCAGCCCCGTCGGCCGTCCTTCAAGCCGGTTTGGCGGCGGGAACGTCGTTCCGGCGTTCGATACCGCGTTCAAGGTCTCTGCAAGCCCGCCGAACAAAGATCCGAGCTGGTCGGAAAAGCCCGGCAGCGCACGGTCACGCAGGTCGAGCAGGCCGCCCAGCTTGCCACCGATCGCCGCGGTATCGAGCTTTTCGCCGGTGGCCGCGCCGGGCTCCCCGGACGAATTGGCGAAACGGATGTCGATCACCGGATAGCTTGGCTGCGCGACCCCGTCTCCCGCGACCGGATAGGAAAGCTGGCGCAGCCGGCCATCGACCAGCACCGCACCGTTTGCGGCGTCGATATTGATGCGACCGTCGGGCTGCTGGCGGGTGGAGATTTTCATCATCCCGCTCAGTTCCTCGATCGCGGACATGCGCTGCCCCTCGGCGCCTGCCGTGCTGCGGCCCAGCCCTTGTTGCTGCGCGACGGTGGCGTTGAGCGTATGGATGCGCTGCAACAGGCCGTTGATCTGATCGACCGAATAGCCGACTTCCGACTCCACGTCCCCGCGCAGTACCGCGACGTCGCTGTCGAGCTGACGGAGCGACGCCACGGCATCCTGCACGTTCGATGTAAAGGCGGACGCGGTCTGGGTGGAGCTCTGCGCGCCGGTCATCTCGATCGCGGACGCGGCAATCGCGTCGAGCCGCGCGGGCAGCCCCGATTCCGCCCCCGGCTCGCCGAGCAGCGCCTGCAAACGATCGAGATAATTGGCGGTCACATCCGCCCGGCCCATGTCGCCCGAGCGCAGATATACCGACTGTTCGAGAAAACGGTCGGCAACGCGCGCCGGCTCTCCGATGACCACGCCGGAAACGCGTCCCTGCGTGACACCGGTCGAAAGGGATACGCGCTCGCGCGCATAGCCGGGCGTGCTGACATTGGCGATGTTGTTCGATACCGAACGGAGTCCGGCCTGCGCAGCAGACAGGCCGGATACCGCCGATCCCAGGATTTCACTTAACGACATCTGGTCGTGCCCTGTCAGCTATTGGCGTCGATCACGAACGTCAGCGCTTCAGCGCGCTGACTTCCTGGAGCATGTCGTCCACCGTGGTGATGATCTTCGACGACGCGCTATAGGCGCGCTGGAAACGGATCATGTTGGTGAACTCCTGCGCCAGATCGACGTTCGACGCCTCCAGCGTTCCCGCCGAAATCGCACCGCTGCCCAGTTCGCCGGGGCGATTGATCGCGACATTGCCCGACTGCTGCGAAACGCCATAAGCATTGCCCGGCAGGCGGGTCAGGCCGTCGGGGTTGGCGAAGGTCGCGACCGGCAACTGGAAGACCGCGCGCGCGGTGCCGTCGTCGAAGATGGCGCTGACGACGCCTTCCTTGTTCACCTCTACCGAGACGAGATTGTTGAGCATGCCGCCATCGACGCTGGAGGCGATCAGCGCGGATTCGCTGCCGAACTGCGTAAGTCCGTCGAGCCCGTCCTGGCTGCCGAGGTCGAGCGAGATCGGCGACGATCCCGCCTGGTTGTTCCACGCGACGTTCAACGTGTCGAACAGCGCCGGCGTCGAATTCGCGAGGTCGAGGCTACCGTCGGGATTGAACGCGACATTGCCGCTCGACAGCAGGCCGTTGGCGGCGGTCACTTCGGCCGGATCGCCATAGACCTCGGCCACCCACTGGTTCGGGCCGGTCTTGGCAAAACCCATCGTGATCTGGTGTGCACCACCCTGCGCGTCGTAGATTTCGAAGGTGCGCGAGAAATGCGGGGTCAGCGTGCCCGTCGCCATGTCGCCCGCGGCATAGGCGCCGGTCAGCGGGGCCTGCGTCGATTGCAGATTGGCGCGCACCTGAAGATGCGAGGTGGCGACCGCCGTCCCGGTAAGGCCGCTGAGGCGAACCGGCTGCAATTCGTTGAGGCTGCCGGTGTTGGTGAAACCGCCGGTCGCATCGAGCTTCCAGCCTTGCAGATAATAGCCGGCGGTATTGCGCAGATAGCCCTGTTCGTCGGGGCGGAAGGCGCCCGCGCGGGTGAATGCGACGCCGCTGGCCTGGTCTTCGGTCGCGCGCGTCACGAAAAAGCCCGCACCCTCGATGCCGAGATCGGTCTGGCTGCTCGACGCCTGGAGCAGCCCCTGTTTGGAAATCGTTGCGCGCGGCGCGGCCGCAACGCCGCCCGCCGAATAGCTGCTGCGGATCGATCCATCGGTGACGAGCGATTTGAAATCGGCCTCGACGCCCTTGTAGCCGATGGTGTTGATGTTGGTGATATTGTCGGCAACGGTCGCCATTGCGCTCGACTGGGCGCTAAGGCCGGACACGCCGGCATAGAGAGCGGAATAAAGGCTCACGAGATGCATCTCCTGGTTCACGGGCGGCGCGCGCCTGCCCCAGATGCAATTGTAGAGGGGTCACGACCCCAATCCCAAAGGGCGGCAAATTTTTCCTAGCTGCCCGCCCGGCGGTGCGACGCGCCTCTATAATGGGAGCATTCAGCAACCAAGGACCGCCCGATGCTCCGCATTTCCCTTCGCGACAATGAAAAGATCGTCATCAACGGCGCAGTGCTGCGGTCTTCGGGCCGGACCGACATCGTCGTAGAGAATGAGGCGGCGATCCTGCGCGGCCGCGACGTGATGGCTCCCGAGGACGCCGATACGCCGGCCAAGCGGCTCTATTTCGCCTGCATGATGGCGTATCTCGATCCTGAAAATCTGGTCCAGCACCAGAGCCATATTCTTACGCTGTTCGAACAGCTCATCCACGCGCTCGAAGCGCCCGAGGCGAAGGCGAACTGCGTCGCCTTCGCGCGCCGCGTCGCGGCCTGCGATTTCTATCGCGCCCTGACCGAATGCCGCGCGCTGATCGCCTATGAGGCAGAGGCGCTCGGCCGGCTGCTTCCGGCTGACGCCGCCTGAGGCCGACCGATGCAGACGCTGGCGTCCGCAACGCGAGCGATCGGCGCGATCGCTCCCGACCGCCACTTCGGCAAGGTCGCCGCGGTGCGCGGCGCGTTGATCGAGGTCGAAGGACTGCTCGGCGCCGCGCGCATCGGGTCGCAGATCGTTATCGGCAGCGATGAAGGACTGGTCGATGCGGAAGTCACCGGTCTCGACCGTGACGTTGCACACTGCCTGCCGTTCAGCGATCCGCGCGGCGTCGCGGCCGGATCGCGCGCGGATCTTGCCGCCGGCCAGTCGCGCCTGCGCCCGGCCGATGGCTGGCTGGGCCGCGTGGTCGACGGGCTGGGCCGGCCGATCGATGGCAAGGGGCCGCTACAGCTCGGCCCCGAAGCGCGTCCGATCAAGGCCGATCCCCCCGCAGCCGCGAGCCGCAACCGTGTCGGCGCCAAGATCGAAACGGGTGTCCGCGCGCTCGATATCTTCGCACCTTTGTGCAAGGGGCAGCGCCTGGGCCTATTCGCCGGGTCGGGTGTCGGCAAATCGACGCTGATGTCGATGCTGACGCGGTGGACCGATTGCGACGTCGCGGTCATCGGACTGATCGGCGAGCGCGGGCGCGAGGTCCAGGAATTCATCGAGGACGATCTCGGCCCCGAAGGACTGGCGCGCAGCGTCGTCGTCGTCGCCACGTCCGACTCCCCGGCGCTGATGCGCCGTCAGGCGGCCTGGACCACGCTGGCGATGGCCGAACATTTCCGCGACGCCGGGCGCGACGTATTGTGCCTGATGGATTCGGTCACGCGCTTCGCCATGGCGCAGCGCGAAATCGGCCTCGCCAACGGCGAACCGCCCGCCACCAAGGGATATACGCCGACCGTCTTTGCCGAATTGCCGCGCCTGCTCGAACGCGCCGGCCCCGGCGGGCCGGGACAGGGATCGATCACCGGGCTGTTCAGCGTGCTGGTCGATGGCGACGATCACGACGAACCCATCGCCGATGCGGTGCGCGGCATTCTCGACGGCCATATCGTCATGTCGCGCAAGATCGGCGAGCGCGGTCGCTATCCGGCGATCGACCTGCTCAAATCGGTGTCGCGCATGCTGCCCGAATGTCACAGCGACGCTGAAAATGCCGTCCGCATGAACGCCGCTGCGCTGCTTTCGACCTATGCCGACATGGAAGAGCTTGTCCGGCTGGGCGCGTACAAGGCGGGGTCCGACCCCGCTGTCGACACCGCGATCCGCCTCGCACCCGCGATCGAGAATCTGCTCAAACAGACCAAGAAGGACCGCGGCAACGCCGAACAGGATTTAGCGCAGCTCGCGGCACTGCTGGAGACGCCCGCATGAAGACCCCGTTCGACGCGATCCTGCGCACCCGCAGACGCGAACTCGATCAGGTGCGCATCGCGATCAATGCGGAAGCGTCGCGCCTGGTCGAGATCGACGATGCGCATGCCGTGCTGCGCGAGGAAGTCGCGCGCGAATGTCATACCGCCTCGGCCGACTGGGCGATGTCGACGCATGCCTATCTGCGCCGCAAGCTGGCAGAGCGCGCAACGCTTCATGCGCGGCGCATCGCTGCGGCGGAGAATGTCGAGATGCTGCGCGGACGAGCGGCCGAAACCTATGGCTCGATGCGCGCGATCGAAAACGCCGCGGACCGGTTTCGCTTCGATGTCGAACGCAGGCGCCAACGCGCAGAGCAGCAGGCCGCCGACGAGGCAGGGACCGCCCGCTTCGTTCGCGACGCAAATGCCGCGCGGCGACCGCAGGCAGGAGAGCGATGATGCAGACGATCGACCTCGGCACGATGAACCCCGCCGCGCGCGCTCGGCTGATTTATTCGCAAGCGCGTTCGGAGGTGACGGACCGGCTGTGGCAGGCCGCAATCGGCGGCGCCGACCGGGGCACCGATCGTGCGGATTCGTGGCAGGCCGCCGGCACGCCCGGATCGCTCGATTCGATGCTGACCTCGCTTGTCGCGCGTAACAGAGCACCGGGCAGCGCATCGCTATCCGGTCCCGAATCGCTGCTGCCGGCAGGGTATAGCCCGGTCACCCCCACCGTCGTTGCGCCCAGCCCCGGCCCGGTCGCCAACATGGCGGCGCAATCGAACGGAGCGGTCGATGCCGTCGGTGGACTGGGCGTCAACGCCGGCTATGCGCCGGCGCTCGAGCGCGCAGCGGAGCGAAGCGGCGTCCCCGCCCCTTCGCTCGCGGCAATCATCGATGCCGAAGCGGCCAAGCGCTCCGACGGGAGCTGGAACCTGTTTTCGCGCAATCCGCGTTCGAGCGCGGCCGGGCTCGGTCAGTTCCTGTCACGGACCTGGATCGGGATGGCCGAACGCGAGGGGAACTGGCTCAACGACGTCGCGCGCGACAAGGGCTGGCTCGATTCGCGCGGCAATGTCCGATCCCAGGCGCGCGGGCCGCTCCTGGCGCTGCGGTACGACGCCGAAGCGTCGATCAATACGATTGCCGATTATGCCCGGTCGAATATCGACCATATCCGCAATTCGGGCATTCGCACGCCCGACAACCCGGCCGCGCTCGCAAAGCTCGCTTATCTGGGCCATCATCTCGGCCCCGGCGACGCCGTTCGCTTTCTGGACGGGGGGTTGAGCGACCGGCGCGCAGCCACGCTCTTGAAGGCGCAGATCGGTGCCGGTCGGGCTGCCGATCGTATCGATCAGGCGGGAAGCGCCGCCGATGCGCACCGCGCCTGGCTCAACAACTATATCGCGTCGCACATCCGTCCCGACCGATTCAGCGACAACGGCGCCACCGCTTACGCATAAATTCCGTCGGACGATCCGCGAACCCTCTAAATCATCCTATATTTCAACCTATATTTGCTAACGGCTTGATCGGCTGACCTCTGAAGGGGGCAGTCGCCCACCCGAAGTCATTTATCTATATTTTTCCTATTTTTTCCGTGTGATGAATGCGCGATCCGCGAAATTTTCTGCGGTACGCCGCCAAAACGCGATCCGTTAACCTAGGTATTAGTACATATAGGATCGCCAACATTCCTTTAGAGCGCTGGCCTCTATCCCCGTCATGCCCGGTAGCGGTTACCGGCACTCAAGGGGAAGAGTTACGATGTCGAAGACCACTGACGCACTGGAAGCCGCGGTCGCCGCGGTCATCGCCAACAAGCCCGCTGACGGCAGCCGTCCGACGGCTCGCCAGCGCGCCAATGTCGACAAGGCTTTCGCCGCGATCCTGAAGCTTATCGCGCCGCGCATTCGCCACTTTGTCCGTCAGTACGGTCTTACCGCCTTCCATGAGGACGCCGAACAGGTCTGCGCCATTGCCGTGCACCGCGCAATCGAGGCCTATGACCCGGAAAAGGCGAAGTTCACCACTTTCGTCAACTGGCAGATCCGCGGTGAGCTGCAGAGCCTGCGCTTCCGCATGATGACCGACCAGCGCCCCTCGGCGAAGAAGGTCGATGGCGTCACCGTTTCGATCCACGCCGGCACCACCACCGCCGATGGCGAGGAAACCACGCTCGAAGCGCTGATCGAGGACGAAGACGCCCTCGATCGCACCGAAGAAGCGGCGGCCGAGCATCTTGCCGACCAGGCGTCCATCGCCCTGATCGACGCCTATATCGAGCAGGAGCGCGCCGCCGGCATCGCCCAGTTGCGCAAGCGTTCACGCACCCGCCGCCCGTCGACCGAGCTGCGCAAGGCGCGTCCCGACCTGCCCGTCGGCTTCCGCGCCCACATGCCCGCGGTCGATCCGGCCGAGGTGGAGAAGCTCGACGAGCGTCTCGAGCGCGACCGCGAGATCATCAAGCGCAGCCTGTTCGAAAGCGACACGCAGCATGCGCTGAGCCTCGACACCAGCCTGACCCGCGAACGCATCCGCCAGATCACGCGCCGCGCTTCGAAGCACATGGCCGAACTGGTGACCAACGACCCGCGCTTTGCGATGCTGGCCGGACGCGCAGCCGCCGTCGCCGCCAAGCCGGCTGCTCAGCCCACTGTTTCGACCGCCGGCATTCTTCCGGCGATGCACCAGCCGCACAACAAGATGGTTTCGGTTTCGAAGCCGGCGGCTCGCACCGAAGAAACTCTGGATCGCGGCACGGATGCCAAGCCGCACAACGAACGCGTCGAGCACGGCAGCGCACTGCCGGCCTGACCAACCGGAACCGCCCGGCTGCCGACCCCGCGGTCGGGCGGACCAACCCCAATTCGTAAATAAAAAGTTTACGGCGGGCGCCCGAGCTATCGAGCGCCCGCCTATAATGCTCCTGTCTGACAGAGAGGTGGATAGGTGGCAGGTTTGCAGTGGTGCGGTTCGGGCGCAGAGGCGAAAAATCGCACCTGCCGCCGATCAAAGGCGACGCAGTTCCGCATCGCGCCGGCCGACGCCGGACGGATCCGCTGTTACGCAACCGAAATTCTGGATCGCGCATCCGCCTGCTTTCTGACCGTCTCGCTCGACCCGAAACGGCCTGACAATCCTGTCATCGCCCTGCTCGACGCCCAATGGAATCCGCTTGCAGATTCCTCTGCCAACACCTGCCATGCAACCCGGCTCCTGCGCGCCGCGCTGGCGCCGCTCCTGCAGTCTCTCTCCGAAGCATGGCCGCCGCACGCACTTTCGCAACCGCTGGGTGTCGTCAGCGACGGAAGCGGTATCGGCTTCAGCCCCGACCTGCCCTGCCCGCATCACGAAAACTGGGCGGGCCACATATTTGACGGCGATGCGCGACTGATCGAACTCCTTGCTTTCCAACCCGGATCGACCTGGTCGCTGCTTTCCACGCTTTCGGGCGGCGATACGCGGCACTGATTTATCTCTTTGGAAATTCGGCATATTGCGCTATCGCGCGGGTGATGGTGGTTAATGCCGGATCCAAAACTCTCTTTGCCGACGGACGCTGCTAGCGCCGCCCAGGCCGAGCGCATCGCGCTGATCGAGATCGACCGCTTTCGCAAGGTGGTCTTTCCCAATCGTCTTCGCGAGCTCCGCATCGAAGCCGGCCATCCGACGCTGGTCGGGTTCGCCGCGCATGTAACCGACATTCCCTATATCCGCCTGTCGAAGATCGAACGCGGAGAGGTTGTCGCCCGCGCTGTCGAGTTGCGGCGCGTGGCAGCGGCGCTCGCGGTTTCGCCGACGGCGCTGCTGATCGACATCGATTCGCAATATTTCGACATTGCGCGCTGGGCCTCGCCATTCGGTATCGAGGAAGACGGCGAGGAAGCGGAACTCGCGATGCTGCTGGCCGCGGCGTTGCGCCAACGGCGCACGGACGACGCAGCGCTGACGCTCGCAGCACTGGAAAGCGAATACGGCCTGCCGCCAGTCATCGTTTCTCGCGTCGAACACGCAGCGAAGCCGGTCGACCGCTGGAATGCGGCGACGATCGCCGCGCTATGCGCGATCATCGGCGTTGCCGACCCCGAGCATCTCGAACAAGGGCTGCGGCAACTTCATGCCGATGGTGCGCTCGACGAGGCGCTGCGGCAGATTCCCGGGGCAACCGAACGCGAGGACCGGACGCGGGAACGCGTCGCGGCACTGCGCCGGGAACTTTCCGAACCTGCGACTACGCCGCTTCCCGGCAACGAGCCGGCGCATACTAATGTGGACAGCGCCGAAAAGCGGATGCTGGCCGTGATCGGATCGCCGATCGCCGACGGGCTGATCGCAGACATCGCGACCGGCGAACATATCGCCGCGCCACTTGGCGCCGGCCCCCGCGCTTATGCATTGCGAATTTTCCGGTCCACGCTTGGCCCCGGGCTTCCCGCCAGCGCGATCCTGACCGTCGACCCCGACCGTTTTCCGGCCCCCGGCGGCCTTGCAGTGATCCGCGAAAACGGTGCGTTGCGCGTCGTCGGCATCAGCACCGATCGGACCGGCGCGATGATCGGGTTCAGCCTGAACCCGGATAGCTCGGTTGCGATCGACGTGCTGTCACCGCAGGACGTCGCAGCGGTGACAGCCGCCTCCTTCTAGGACTTTCCGTAAGAATCCATAGCTGCGGCGATCGCTCGGCTCCGCCTCCTATAATGAGGGGGTGAGCAAAGAATCGGATATCGCCGTGCAACAAATCGCTTCCCGTATCGACGCTCCACTCCTGCGGCGCGCTCTGCAAAGCGTCGCCGACTTCGTGCGGTTGCCCGGCGTTGGCGAATTGATCGTAATGGGGTGTCTGGTCGCTGCCGCCATGTTGCTGGCCGACCACTGGGACGCGCAAAGCCAGCTCCTTCTGCTCCTTACCGAACACAGCCAATTGAACCTCGACGATGCGCTGATGGGCGTGCTCGCGGCGTCGTTTCTTTTTCTCGGCTGGGCGATACTGCGGAACGTAAAATACCGGGCTCTGCTACGCCAGCGCATCGCGCTGGAGCAGGAAGCGCGCCAGCTTGCCGAAACCGATGGTTTGACCGGATTGCTCAACCGCACGGCGCTTGGCCCGCGCTTTGCCAGCCTGCGCAAGGCCGCGCGCCGCGATCAGCAGATGACGATGATGATTCTCGACCTCGACCGTTTCAAGGCGATCAACGACGTTCACGGCCATCCTGCGGGCGACAGCGTGCTGGCTGCGATCGGCGCCCGGCTGACCGACGTAGCAGCCGAATTTTCCGCCGTCGCAGCACGGCTGGGCGGCGACGAGTTCATGCTGTTCCTCGTCCACGACGCCGGATCGCGGGCCCCCGACCGGCTGGCACAGGCGATTCTCGAACGGTTTCGGCAACCGATCGAAACCGGGACAGGCACGCTCATTGCCGACACGAGCATCGGCATCGCATCGCAACCCTGCCAGCGTGCCAATTGCACCGAACTGCTCAGCCGTGCCGATACCGCGATGTATGCGGCAAAACGGTCCGGCAAGGACCGAATCCGCCATTTCCGGCCGGGAATGCGTCAGGGCCTGCGCGACCGCTCCAAGCTCGAAACCGAATTGCGCGAGGGACTGGGACGCGACGAGTTTTTCCCGGTGTATCAGCCGATCTTCGCGCTGAACTCGGGCACGCCGGTCGGATTCGAATGCCTGGCGCGCTGGAAACATCCGCAGCGCGGCCTGCTTCTGCCAGAGCTCTTCATCCCGATCGCGGAAGAGACCGGCTATATTACCGAACTCAGCCTGAAAATGCTGCGTCAGGCATGCCGCGACGCGCGTCGCTGGCCGGACGCACTGATATTGTCGGTGAACATCTCTCCGCTTGAACTTCGCGACGCCAACCTTGCGACCGAAATGCTCGCCATTCTGAAGGAGGAAGGCATCTCGCCGAACCGGTTGAGCGTCGAGATCACCGAATCCGGCCTTATCGCCGACCCTCGCGCGGCCGATACAGTGCTCTCCCGGTTGAAAAGCGCCGGCGTGTCGATCGCGCTGGACGATTTCGGCACCGGCTATGCCAGCCTGCAACATCTGCGCGAACTTCAGATTGATCGCATCAAGATCGACCGTTCGTTCGTCCAGCAACTCACAACTCGCACCAACAGCGAAATCGTCCGCGCCTCGATTGCGCTTGCCCGAAACCTGTCGCTGGGCATCACCGCCGAAGGCGTCGAATGCAGCGACAGCGTGGACCTGTTGAAGGATTGGGGCTGCGATCTGGGCCAGGGTTTCTATTTCGGAAAGCCGCTATCCGCGTCGGAAGCCACCGAAAGCCTCCTGGGTGGCTCGCTCTCGGATAGTGCCCTTCGCGGCGGGCAGGTCGATGCGGCCTGACGCACTGCGCCGTTCACCTGCACGATCAGTTCGCAAGTCGAATGGCGCCATCGCCATTGACGCGCCTGTCAGGCGTGACATGCTTGCCCGATGCGGATCGCGGTGTTCGGAACCAAGCGATACGATCGCCAATATCTGACCGAGGCGAATGCCGGCTTCGGCCACGAACTGCTGTTTCTCGAGCCGCGCCTCGACCGGGTGACAGCTCCGCTCGCGGATGGTGCGCCCGCGATATGTGCGTTCGTCAACGATCAGCTCGACGCCGCGGTGCTCGAGACACTTGCCGCCGCAGGAACGCGGATCGTCTCGCTGCGCTGCGCTGGATATAACAATGTCGATCTGGCCGCGGCCCAGCGGCTGGGATTGCCCGTCGTCCGCGTGCCCGCCTACTCGCCGCACGCCGTCGCCGAATTCGCCATCGGCCTGTTGCTTGCGCTCGACCGCAAGATCCACCGGGCCTGGGCACGCGTGCGCGAAAACAATTTCGCGCTCGACGGACTGATCGGACGCAATCTGCACGGTCGCTGTGTCGGGGTGATCGGCACCGGCCGCATCGGTGCGCTGGTTGCACGCACGCTGAAGCTCGGTTTCGGCTGCGAAGTGCTCGCCAGCGACGTTGCCGAAAGCGCGGAACTGGCGGCGATCGGCATCCGCTATGTATCACGCGAAGAGCTGTTCGCCCGGGCCGAAATCGTCACGCTGCACTGTCCGCTGACGCCCGATACCCGCCACATGATCGACGACGCCGTCATCGCCGCAGCGCGCGACGATCTGGTCATCGTCAATACCAGCCGCGGCGCGTTGATCGACACCCGCGCGCTGATCGCCGGGCTCAAGTCGAAGAAAATCCGCGGTGTCGCGCTCGACGTCTATGAACAGGAGGCCGACCTGTTCTTCGAGGACCTGTCGAACGAGATCATCGACGATGACGATTTCCAGCGGCTCCTGACCTTTCCCAACGTCCTCGTGACCGGGCATCAGGCGTTCCTGACCGAAGAGGCCTTGCGCGGTATCGCGCACACAACGCTCGCCAATGTCAGCGAGTTCGAGGCGGGGCGGCCACTCGTCAACCAGCTCGGTCCCCATCACGTACATCCGAAATAGGTCCGGCGGCGGTTTCCGCGTCTAAGCCAGATGCCCCTCGATCCGCGAAAGATGACGCGCCTGATGGCGCGCACGGTGATCGAGCAATGAATAGACCACCATCTTCAGTCCGCTCGCGATTGCAAAGGAAACGAGCGCATACCCCCAGACGAACAGCGCCAGTCGCCAGCCGACCGGCTGCATGAACCAGCCATAGACCACCGCAAGCGTGCCGAGCACCTGCGTCGCCTCGCACGGCACGATCAGCTTCCAGCTTGGCCAGGGCCGCTGCCAGATCGGCCCCTTGTTGCGCGTGAGGTAGATCGTCATGTGCCCCGCCACCAGCAGCTTGAGGAACACCACCGACTGCACGACGGGCGCGGCCAGATGGAACTGATCGCGCGCCAGCCAGAACACGCCGAAGCTGCTGAACACGCCGAACACGCCCAACGCAGACGCCACCGTCAGCACGCGCACCATGTCCCAGCGCACGGGCTTCGGCGCGACGGGTGCGTTGTCATAGGCGATCATCATGATCGGGATGTCGTTGAGCAGCGCCAGCAGCACGACCATGATCGCGGTGACGGGGTAGAAATTGAACGCCAGGATGCTGGCGGTCATGAACAGCAGCACGCGTATCGTCTCTGCTATGCGATAGATGGCATAGCCCGTCATCCGCTCGAAAATCTGGCGCGCCTGTTCAATGGCGCTGGTAATGACCGACAGGCCCGGCGCGGTCAGCACCAGATCGGCGGCAGCGCGCGCCGCATCGGTCGCGCCCGATACCGCGATCCCGACATCTGCCTGTTTCAGCGCCGGCGCATCGTTCACGCCGTCGCCGGTCATCCCGACGATATGCCCGGCATCCTGCAGCGTCTTGACGATCGCGAACTTGTGTTCGGGAAATACGCGCGCAAAGCCGTCGGCGGCCTCGATCTTCGGCAACAGGCTGGCCGAGGCGGTATCGCCCTTTTCGAATACACGGTCGGCAACGACGATGTTCTTGCCGAGATCGACTTCGCCCGCGATCTGCCGCGCGATCGCTTCATGATCGCCGGTCACCATCTTGAAATCGAGGCCCATCGCCCGCGTGGCGGCAATGGTCTCGGCGCTGTCGTCGCGCGGTGGATCGAACAGCGGCAATATGCCGAGGAAGCGCCACGCCTTGCCATCGTCGGACCGCGCCACGCCGAGCGTGCGATATCCCTTGGCCGCGGCGGCCTCTACCGTCTTGTCCACGCGCGCGGACAGTTCCGGGTCGGGGGCGCATAGTCCCAGGATCACCTGCGGCGCCCCCTTGGCGACGTGGAAATGCCCGCCATCCATCGCGACCGCGGCCTCCGAACGCTTGGTGACCGGATCGAAGGGCTGGAAATGATCGATATGCGCACGCTCGATCAGCGCCGGATCGGGCAGCGCGGCGACGACCGCGCTATCGATCGCATCGGGGGCGTCGCGGCGCGAAGCGAGCGCCGCCGCCGCCAACAGGTCGGAAACCTCGACGCCGTCGGCGGGCTGCGGATCGCCGAGCGTCAGTTCGTTCTTGGTCAGCGTACCGGTCTTGTCGGTGCACAGCAGGTCCATGCCCGCCATCTCTTCGATCGAGACGAGGCGCGACACGATGGCACGCATCCGCGCGAGCCGCTCGGCGCCTACCGCCATCGTTACCGACAGCACCGCGGGAAGCGCGACGGGGATCGAGGCGACCGCCAGTATCAGCGCGAACTGCGCGGTTTCGATCAGCGGGTCCTGGCGGAACAGCGCAGCCGTGCCGATCACCAGCACGAGCCCGATCGTCGTCAGGATCAGGAAATTACCGATGCGCAGCACGGCGCGCTGGAAATGCGACACGCTTTTCGCGCTTTCGACCAGGTGCGCGGTCTTGCCGAAATAGGTGTTCATTCCGGTTGCCGTGACCACCGCCGTCATCTCGCCCAGCCTGGCAATCGACCCGGAATAAGCGGTGTCCCCGGGCTTCTTGTCGACCGGCAGCGATTCACCGGTAAGCGCCGATTGATCGACGCTCAGATAATCGCCGCCGACCAGCCGCGCATCGGCGGGTACCACGCTGCCGATCCTCAGTGCGATCAGATCGCCCGGCACCAGCAGCCGCGCCGCCACCTCCTGCCATTTTCCGTCGCGGCGGACGTCGGCTTTGAGCGCCAGCCGCTGCTTGAGCAGCGCGATCGCGTTGTCGGCCTTCGCTTCCTGCCAGAAGCCCACGCCGGCATTGACGAACAACATGGTCAGGATCACCGCGAGGTCGGCCCAGTGCCGCACGACCGCCGAAAGCACCGCGGCGATCTCGATCATCCAGGGGATCGGCCCCCAGAAGAAATGCGCCAGCCGTTCGAGCAAGCCGACCCGGTGTTCGGCGAGTATATTTTCGCCGTATTGCCGAAGCCGGGCGCTGGCCTCCGCCTCGGACAGCCCTTGCGGATCGCTTAATTCGGCTTGGTCGGTGTTATCGCCGGTCACATCAGAACCGGCGGCGACCCGCGAATTTGGCCGGTGCTTGTCCATCACCATGCGGAAACAGCCAGCCGCGTCGCCCCCAAAGACCGGGCATGATCCCGCACGGCTCCAATTCCCGAAACGGAATCGGATGGCACCATCCTTGTGTCGAACACAGCCGCCTCCAAAAACGGTGGCAGGTTTATGTCGCGTCAGGACCGCGCTGAATGGGTATTGTCCCGTAAGCTGGGGCGGGCGTGGCTACGACCAAAAATATGAGGGTCTAATCGCCCGCACGCCCCGCTCTGCTAGCGACCGCCTCGACCAGTCGTAGCGGCAGCGATCCCGGCGCGAGCACCGCATCATGAAAAGTCCGCACATCGCCAGCATCGTGTCGCAAAGCCGCAAGCCTGTCTGCCATCAGGAATTCGGCGGCGCGAATGCCGGGTTCGAGGCAAATGCGCGCAACATCGTCCTCGATCGGCGCGAAGATCACACCTTTGCCCTGCAGGTCGCGAAGCTTCGCGACAGCGTACTGCCGAGTCCAGCCATGGTGATGGATGCCGGTATCGGCGAGGGCACGGCCGACGCGGAACAGTGCCCATTGGATGTATCCGAGCTCGGCCGCCGGATCGCCTTCGAATGCACCGGTATCGGCCATCAGCCGTTCGGCGTAGATCGCCCACCCTTCCGTGAAGGCTGCGGCATGGGCCAGCCGTAACCGGTGCGGCGCCGCAGCTGCCTCAATCGGCATCTGCAGCATGTGGCCGGGCAACAGCTCATGGTGGACAACACTCGGCAACGTCCAGCTGGGGCGCTGGCGGATATCACTGAGGTCGACGAAATACCCCCCCTCCCCCGATCCGTCGGCGGGCGGCACCGTGCGATAGCCGCCCCTGCCGGCGACCTCATCGGCCGGCGACATGCGCCGCGCCGCGACATGGTCGACCGCCGGCGGGATATGCGAGAACGCCCGCGGCAACCAGGAACGCGCGCGGGCAAGGCGTCGGTTCATGTCGGCGACGGCACGGTCGCGCCCCGCATCGCTGTCGGGATAAAGGTAACGCGGTTGCTCCGCCAGCAAGCGAAAGCGTTCGCCGGTCGATCCGCTTTCCATGCCGATCGATCGGAACAAGGTGTCGGCCCTCGCCACAAGATTCCGGGCAAATGTTTCCGCCCGCGTATGGGCCGAAGCCGGCCTCACCGCCTTACCCAGCGCACGTTCGAGCATCAGCGCGAAATAGTGCGCCCCACCGGGGACTCGCGACAGGCCGGGTGCGGTGGGAGCGATGCGCTGCTGCCCTTCCAGAACCGCTACCTGATCGACCAGTGCATCGGCTACCGCCCCCTTCGCCGCGGCGGCCGCGGCGGTTACCTGCCGCACCGTTTCTGTCAGGAGTGGCCGCGGCAGAACCACACCGCGACGGGCGGCGAGCGCAAGTCTGTCCGTTTCTGCGGCCAGTTCGCTTGCCGCGACCGGCTTACCCGCTGCGACCTTCCGCCACCCGCCGTTGCGCGGAGAAACCGGATAAGGCGATCCGCCCGGCGCCAACCAGGGCCAGATCGCCTGCATCCGTGCGTCCGTGGCGAGCCCGTCTCGCACCGCGAGAAGATCGAAGCGCCGAACCGGAGACAGTCCAGCCGGGTCGAATCGTTTCAGCCTGGCCAGACCGGCGACAGGGTCGCCCGCGCGAGCGATATCGTCGAGCAGCGCGAGCAATTCGGCATCCTTGCGCAATGCGGCTCGGGCGACCGAGGGCGGGAGCACCGCAAGCGCGGCCGCGCCACGCATGAAGTTTCGCCTGGAACAAGGTGAAAGTGCGCTCAGATCAGCACCTCATGCGTGCGCGCCCAATTGAGAAGCAGTTCGGGCCAGCGCCCCGCCGGCTTGCCGATGACGCGACGCATCGCAAAGCCGTGACCGCCATGTTCGAACAGGTGCGTTTCGACCGGCACCCCCTTCGCCTTCAGCGCGGCGCGGAACATCAGCGTGTTCTCCACCGGAACCGACGGATCATCCTCGGCATGGCAGAGGAAGCAGGGCGGCGTGTTGTCCTTTACATTCATGTCGGGCGAATGCGCAGTCTCAAGCTTCTCGTCCGCGTTCTTCCCGATCAACGCCGTTCGCGACCCTTCGTGTGCAAAGGGCCTTTTCATCGTCATGACGGGGTAGATCGGCGCTGCGACCTTTGGCCGCGCCGAGAGGGTATCGGCATCGTCGATGGCGTCATATGTCTTCGCATCGAAACGCGTTGCCAGATCGGCACACAAATGGCCGCCGGCGGAAAATCCCATTGCGCACACCCGTGCCGGATCGATCGCATAATCGGCTGCACGGTGGCGGATCAGCCGCATCGCGCGTTGTGCATCGGACAACGCGACATCGGGTCCGGCCGCCCATCCCTGGTCGGGAAGGCGGTAGAACAGGACAAAACAGGTAAATCCGCGCTCGGCGAGCCACTGCGCCATCTCATAGCCTTCGCGGTCGATGACGACACGAACGTAACCACCGCCTGGCATGATCAGCATCGACGCGCCATTGGGCCGCCACGGCTTGAACACCGCCATTCGCGGCACGGTTATATTGTCCACCGCGCGGTCGTTGATCGCGCTGTCTTCGCTGCGTTCCTCGACGCTTTCGGTCGGTGGATTGGCGGGCATGCCCGGCGCGCCATCCGGCCAGAGGTCGATGGTCTCTACGGGTTGCGGCCAGGCGGGCACGTCATCTCCTGCGATATGCGGCGGGGCGGTCTGTGCCGTCCCCTTTCCAGAAAGCCCCATGCCCGCCGCAGCGAGCGAGCCGATAAGTGCGGTGCGGCGGTCGATCATGAGAGCGCCCTGTAGGTGAAGTTGGAAAAGCGAACCTCGCCATCGCCTGCCGAATAGAGCGCGGGGCGCAGGCTGAGGAAATCATAGGCCGTGTTGTGGTTGTACCCCGACACTTCCATCTGGACGTCGAACTTGTCCCAATTCCGGCCGCTGTCGGCGCTGGTGTACATCGTCACGATGTTGCGATCATTCTCGATGGCGACGCGCATTCGACGCCCGATCTCGGGCGGCTTGCCAGTCTGTCGCTGCAAGCCATAGCGGTGCATCATCAGCCCCTTCGCGTTGAGTCCCAGTCCGGCATAGAGCCGGCGATTATAATAGAGCAGCAATCCCCCCTCGGCGCCGGGATCGATCCCGACATCGACTTCGATCCGATAGGCGTGATCGCCGCAGATACAGGTGATCGGGGAGCAATCCGACGGCGTCGCGCCCTTGCCGCGAACCCGCATCACCCCATTCGCCCGCTGAACCCGCGCCTTCTCGTCAGGGCCGGGATCGTAGAAGGACCATTGGATGCCGAACTTGTCGGTCGAAAAATCGTCGCTGAGCGGCATTCCCGTCGGCAACTCGCCGAGATCGAGCGGCTTTTCCAATGGCGTCGAAAGATCGCCGCCGACCGGCCTCGCCCACCCGTCCGCGCTCCATTCGAACGGTTGCAACAGTGCCTGACGGCCCAGGGTCCAATAGCCATTTTCATATCCGTGATAGACCATCCACCACTGGCCGCCGGGACCTTCGAAAGGCGTGGCATGACCACGCGACCACCATTTCTCCGTAACGCTCTTGGTGTGAACGACCGGGTTTTCCGGATCGTTTTCCCACGGCCCGTCAAGCGTTCTGGATCGAGCCATGATGACCATGTGTCCGGTTGGCGGCCCCGCCGTGCCGCCCACTGCGAGCGTCATGTAATAATAATCGCCGCGCCGCGTAATCTTGGGGCCTTCCGGTGCGAACGTCTCTACGACCCAATCCTTGGGATAATGCCACGGGTCGTAGACATGCTCGACCGGTCCGGCGGTGCGAAGCCCGTCGGGCGTCAGCTTCACCCGGTCCCCGCCCGATAGGAAGAGGTATCGCGTACCGTCCTCCGCCACGGCATGGCCGGGATCGATATGGTCGGGAAGGCCAAGGTCGATCGGCTCCGACCACGGACCGTCAATATTCTTGGCGTGAATGACGTAGATCGATTTCTTCGTCGGCGTGCGCGCGGGAATATACACGAAATAGCGCCCGCCATGCTTCACCAGTTCGGGCGCCCAGACCGAACCGATCGGCGTGGTCAGTGCTGCGGTAACCGGACGCCAGTTCACCAGGTCGCGGCTGTGCCAGATGACGATCCCGGGATAAGCGTCGAAGCTGGAAAAGGTCAGGTAGTAATCGTCACCGTCGCGGAGGATCGTCGGATCGGGATGATCGCCTGCGAATATGGGATTGAGAAAGGCGCCGTTGCCGAGATCGGCTTTGCGCTGACTTTCGAACCCCTCACCCCATTTCATACCGGCATAGGGGTCGAGCGACGAACTTGCGCGCGCGCCCTGCCCCAGTGCGATTTTCGGAACCGTACCGAGCAGCCCGGCAGCCGCCACAGCCTTCAACCCGGTCCTTCGATCGAACATCGCTGACTCCTTGTAAAATATGGCTGGCGCAACAGGAGTCGCGCCAGCCACGAGGTGGGGAAAGTCAGTTGCGACCAGCGATCACAGCTTGAACCGAACACCAGCCATGATGACCCGACCGAAATGGTTATATTCGTAATTTCGCCGGGCAAAGTCGTCGACGAAGCGGTAGCGATAATCATCGGTCAGGTTGGTTCCGTCGAGCGAAAGCTCGATCTGATCGGTCAGTTCATAGCGGATCGCCGCATCGAGATTGAACGAACTGCCATATCCATCGAAGATATTCTTGTTGTTACTGGTACTGGTCAGATATCCGCTCCGATAGGCACCCGAAATACGGATCGAGAACTTGCCGTCGTCATAATAGATGGTTCCGTTCGCCGACCGCTTCGACAGGCCGAGCAGCGGGCGGGTATAAACCTGCTTGTTGACCGTATAATCGACCTTGCTGTCGACCAGCGTCAGGTTACCCAGCACGCCGAACGACCTGAGCGAGTCCGAAAATACCGAGAAGGGAAGATTAAGCGCGATCTCCATACCCTTCAGGCTCGCGCCCGGGCCGTTGATCGTGGTCTTGAACTCGAATTCGCGGTTCGGCTTGGCACCATTGACGATCGCGTCATAGACCGGCGTGCCAGGCGTCAGGATCGAGGTAGGGAGCCCGCTCGACGCATAGGTTCCTTCGCGGGTGCTTCCCAACGGGAAGCTGACGATATCCTTCTTGAACAACGCAACGGACGCCAGCGCCCCCGGCGCGAAATACCATTCGACCGCCGCGTCGTAGTTCGTCGCCCGGTACGGATCGATGAAAGGATTGCCCGATGAGATGCGAAAGTTGAATTCATCGACCGAACCGCCCGGCGTAAGCGCTCCGAGCGACGGGCGAGTCATCACCTTCGCGATGGCGCCTCGGATAATCACATTCTTGGTCGGATGCAGGTTGAGGTTCATCGCCGGCAGCCAGTCGTCATAGCCGCGCGACACCGATACGTAGGAACCGCTGACGAAACCCTGCGATGTCTGCGCCGTGTGCGCATAGCGGACTCCGGCGTTACCGGTCAGTCGCAGCCCGAAGACATAGGTTTCGAAATCGGCCTGGAACCACCCGCCACTGTCCTTTTCGCTAACCGAGCGCTGGTCGCCCTCCTTCAACACCGCAGGACGGTTGTAGAGGTCGAGAAAGGCAGTTCCCGCCTGAAGGTTGGGTTCGACCCAGGCATTGGTGTTGCCCGACGGCTGCCCAGCATTACCGAGATGAAAGATGTCGGACAGCGCATCGGTCACCGGCGCGCCATATTGACCGGGTGCGCAGGTGAACGCGCTGCAATATTTGCTGTCGCGCCGATACCCGACGGTATCGAAGTCGAACCGCCGATAGAACGGACCGCCGGTCAGCGTGAAATCGTCGGTGACGTCCCATTTCAGGTCCAGCGCAGCCGTGCGGAACTTGTTGGTGACCGATGACGGGCGATCCCGGAATTCGGCGAACTGGAACGCGCCGGGATCGGTGATTTCCGACCCGAAGGTCAGGACCGGCGTCTTCATGTTGGTATAATCGTAACTATACCCCGTAGCATCGCGATTATCGAACATCAGCGAAGTTTCGACTGGAATATCGGCATCCGATCGCGAGAACCCGCCACGCACGGTCGCGCTGAAGACATCGCTGAACGCCTGTTTCAGCTTGCCCGAGATCTGATAGAATTTGGTCTCGCTCTCGCGGTGATAGCGTTCGGTCCGGACATAGACGTTGTTGAGGTCGGCCGAGATGATGTTGTTGTCGCTGTCGATCGTATAGTTCGACAGGTCTATCCCGTCCTCGTTGCTGCGCAGCAGGACCTCGCCCCAGTGCTCATCGCGGTTTTCCTTGAAATCGGAGAACAGGCCGTCGATCGAAACCGAAGTCCGATCGGTCGGTTCCCATTGCAGCGAAGCCGTCGCGCCGAGACGTTCGCGGTCATGCGACACAAGCCCGTATCTGGGGATGCGGGGGTGAAACGCATTGGAAACCTCCGCGCAGCCTGCGTCGCCAGGATTGGCCGTGCAATCCACGCCATCGACCGAGCGGAAATCAGCCTGTGCCCAGCGAACCGAATTATTCCCCAATTCGGCGGTCTTGTACTTGGAATAGGCGACAGACGCCGAAACACCGAATGTTTCGTCGCTGTTGACCCATCCCAGCAGGCCGGCCAGTCGCGGCCCGACATTGTTGTTCAGGTCGTTATATCGCGCCTGTGCGCTGGCCGTCACCGTCACGCCCGATCCGTAAGCGAGCGGGTTGCCCGTGTTGAGATCGACTACCGCGCCCAGCGAACCTTCGTCGATTGCCGCCTCGGCGGTCTTGTGAACGACGATCGAGGAAAACAGCTCCGAGGCGAAAATATTGAAATCGAATGCGCGGTCGCGATTGGCCGACGCACCGTCGGTCGACGTCGCGATCGTTTCCATCCCGTTCACACGAACGCGTGTGAACTGCGCACCAAGTCCGCGGACGGTGATCGCACGCCCCTCGCCCGCGTCGCGTTCGATCGCAATGCCGGGAATGCGCTGCAATGATTCGGCAAGGTTCTGATCGGGAAATTTCGCAATATCTTCGGCCACGATCGCATCGACTGCCGAATTCGATTCACGCTTCAGGTTGAGCGCCGCGTCGAGCGATGCGCGATACCCGGTGACGACGATCTCGCCGCCTTCGGACTGATCGCCGACCGTCGGCCCGTTCTGCTGCTGATATGGCGCCGGCGCGCCCGGATTGACGCCGTTTTGATCGCCACTGTTCTGCGCCTGCGCAGTGCCCGTGGCCAGAACGATCACCGATGCGGCGCAAAGCAGCCGCGCCGAAATCGCCTTCTTCCCTCTCGATCCCCGCAAACCCCGCATGTATCCGTCTCCCTTTTTCTCCGGCCCGATTTTCCCGGGCTATCCGGCATGACACCGGTTTCTATCGATGGGTTGCACGGTGCAACCCGGTGATGTTTTCGGAGAATTGGGATCGAATCACGGCGATTCGGCCAAGTCTCCTCTCCTTACCACCGCGTTTTTGCGGCTATTGTCGTTCTTATCGTCCGGTGATTACGGCCTGACCGCCTTTAAGTAACCGGTGTCATCAACACTGATGACAGATATTTTGCTTGTCAAGCGCTCGCTCCAACTCCTTTGCCGGTGTGGCTTTCAGGTCCCTGGCTGGATGTAGGGCACGCGCGCAAACAACTCGCGCTGCCAGCGGCGCGGATCATCGCTAAGCTTTGAATTTACGTCGAAAATCATCGTTTCGCGGTTCGGCAACGTATAGCCTTGCCAGCGCGCCAGTCCGGCGTGATTGGGGGCGCCCGTCCGCGCGCAGGCAAGGAAGGCGTCCATCATCTGGCGGCTGACGCGCCGCGCGCCCTCCCCCGTGCCGGTAATCGAACCCGGCGCATCAAGCGTGCCGAATACCAAGGGAATGTCGAGCATATGGGGCGCACCCCGATTCGGTTCGATCGGAGATTGGAAATCGAGCTGATATACCCAGGTCGGGGCACCCGCTTCGGCGCGCCTATCGGCCTCGATAATCTGCCCGCGCCAGCTTCGCCCCGCAGTCGTTGCCGCGTAAAAGACGTCGGTAGGCGACATCTGCGGAAAATGACCGCGATACTGCGCGACGACCCATTCGGGCAGGATGTCGATGCGCAACTCGGGCGCCATGCGCGCGGGCAGGTTTTCCCACGTCAATCCGCGGACCCGCTTGCTGTCCGGCGGAATGAACGCCCGCGTCTCGTCATGCGTATTGCCCAGGATCATGGGTATCGCGTTCGACTGAGGATTGGCGTCGGGCCAGAACGGGTGCCGCGTCAGCCATTTCATGTCGAGCACCGGCCCGAAATAGACATGGCCGCCCAGGATCGGGTCAACCGCACCTAGTCCGTCGATCAGCCGTTCGACCGGCATCGCGAGCAGCGGCGAAAGATCGCTCTCGCTCACCCCCACGGCGTCGAGATAGGAGCGGGTCCTTTCGCTCGCGTGAAGCGGGCCCGATGCTGTCACTTGCTGCCCGCTCATCGTCGCCGCGCGCTGGAACAGCCCCTTGGCCGCCGGCATGCCCATCATCGTCGCGATCTTCGCGCCGCCGCCCGACTGGCCAAAGACGAGGATGCGGTGGGGATCGCCGCCGAACGCGGCGATGTTGTCGCGCACCCATTTGAGCGCGAGAATGAGGTCGAGCTGGCCGACATTGCCGCTATCGGCGAAATGCGGGTCAAGCCGCGCGAGATAGAGATAGCCGAGCGCGTTGAGCCGATGGTTTACCGTGACCACCACCGCATCGCCATGCGCGGAGAGCTTGTCGCCATAGTTGAGCGGATCGATCACGCTGCCCGACGAATAGGCGCCGCCATGGATGTAGAGCATCACCGGCCGCTTCGCGCGGCTGTCCGCTCCCGGCGTCCAGATGTTGAGGAAGAGACAGTCCTCGCTCTGCCTCGCGTACCGGTCGCCGGTTTGCGGGCAGGAAGCGGCGAATTCGGTCGCATCGTGGACGTCGCGGTTGGGTTGCGGCGCCAGCGGCGCCTGAAACCGGCGGCTGCGCGTATCCTGTCCGTAGCGAATTCCGCGAAAGACGCTCAAGCCGGCTTCGCGCATGCCGCGATATCGCCCGCCGGGTGCGTCGACGACCGGGTCTCCGCCCGCGGCGCGCGCCAGCCCCGGCAGTGCGCCGATCGCGCCCAGCCCGGCGGTCGCGCCGATCAGTTCGCGTCGCCGCCAGCCATGCTTCGCTCCACGCGTCTCCATAGCCCCCTCCTTTTCAAGGCAAGGCGGACCCGCTTCTTGCGGCGGGTCGCTTCGCATTGCCCCTGTCGACGCGGTCGCGGCGCCTGACGCCGCTCCGCCCTTTCGTCAGCGTGCCAGCCAGCCGCCGTCGACCGCCAGCACATGGCCGTCGACATAATCGGAGGCGTTCGATGCCAGGAACACCGCAGCGCCGCCCATGTCCTTCGGATCGCCCCAGCGCCCCGCCGGAATGCGTTCGAGGATCGATTTCGACCGATCGGCGTCCTCGCGCAGCGCCTGCGTATTGTTGGTGGCGATATAGCCCGGCGCGATCGCGTTGACGTTGATCCCCTTCGCCGCCCATTCATTGGCCAGGATCTTGGTCAGCCCGGCCACGCCGCTTTTCGACGCGGTATAGCTGGGCACGCGGATTCCGCCCTGAAAGCTCAGCAGCGAGGCGATGTTGATGATCTTGCCCCGCCCCTGTTTGAGCATGTGGCGCGCCGCGGCCTGACACAGGAAGAAGACGCTCTTCATGTTGGTGTCGACGACCGCGTCCCAGTCTTCCTCGGTGAAATCGATACTGTCATTACGGCGGATGATGCCGGCATTGTTGACCAGGATGTCGCAGCCGCCCAGCTTCTCGACCGCCTCTGCGACGACGCGCGCTACCGGCTCGATGGTCGACAGGTCGGCCGACACGATCTCCGCCTTGCGACCAAACTCGCGCGCGCGGGCAACGGTGTCCTCGGCCGGTGTCCGGCCGACCGCGGCGATGTCCGCGCCCGCCTCGGCGAGCGCCAGCGCGATTCCCTGGCCGATGCCGGTATTCGCGCCGGTAACGACCGCGACCTTGCCCGTCAGATCGAACATGTTTGCCATGTCGCTTACTTCAGCTGGCAGATGTCGAGGACGTTCATGTCGGTATAGTCGAGATTCTCGCCGCCCATCGCCCAGATGAAGGTATAGGCCTGCGTCCCCGACCCCATATGGATCGACCAGGGCGGGCTGATGACCGCCTGCTCGTTCTCCATCACGATGTGCCGCATCTCGTCGGGCTGCCCCATATAGTGGAAGACACGGTCATCCTCGTCGAGGTCAAAATAGAGGTAGATTTCGCTGCGCCGGTCATGGAGGTGCGGCGGCATGGTGTTCCACACGCTGCCAGGCTGAAGGATGGTCAGCCCCATCAGCAGCTGCGAGCTTTCGCAGATGCCGGGAATGACGAGCTGATAGATCGTCCGCTCGTTCGAGCTTTCCAGTCCGCCCTTTTTCAGCGGATTGGCCTCGGCAACCGAAATCTTCTTGAGCGCGCACGCCTTATGCGCGGGCAGCGACACGATGTAATAGCGCGCGCCGTCACCGCCGAACTGCACGTCCTTCGACCCCATCGGGATATAGAGACAATCCTTGTTCCGCATGTCGAAGCTTTGGCCATCGACCGTGATCGTGCCCGGCTGACCGATATTGACGACACCCATCTCGCGCCGCTCGAGGAAGGGATGCCCCTTCGCGCTTTCCGGCTCGGTCTGGTCGGGCAGCTTCAGCGCACCGCCCTTGGGCACGGCGCCGCCGATCACGAAACGTTCGTTGTGCGAATAGTTGAGGTTGATCTTGCCATCCTCGAACATGCCCTGGACCAGATAGCGGTCGCGCAGCTCGTCGTTTTCGACCCGCTCCATCATGTCGGGATGCGTGGCGTGATAGGTTTTCTCGAACATGACTGCTCCTGCTTCGCAATTGGGATCGCAAGTCTGCGATCGCGTGAGCCCCGGAAATCAGTCCTTCCCGGCCATATGCGCCACATGGCGGCAGCCGAAGACCTCTCCCCGTCGGCCCCTTTTTATCCGACTGACCGAATGGGTAACCGGTGTCAGATGTCAATGCAAGACCAGCACGGATGGGGCGAATGGTTTTTCAGTCGCGTGGCGGCGGAGCGACCGAACTGCGCCGTATCAGGGTCGAAAGGAACATTGACGGCTCGTCCACTTCCTGCTCGCCCTCGGTAACGCTCATCGTCAGCTTCAGAGCGGCGGAACGGGCCATGGTGGCAATCGGCCAGCGCACCGTCGTAAGCGGCGGCCAGATGTGACTGGCAATCGGCGTATCGTCGAACCCGACGATCGACAGATCGGTCGGCACGTCCATCCCGCGCCGCCGTGCCGCCTGGAGCACACCAGTCGCCATCTCGTCATTGCTGGCAAAGATCGCCGTCGGCCGCGGCGACAGGTCGAGCAGCCGTTCCGCGGCAAGCAATCCCGATTCGAACGTATAGTTGCCGTCCGCGATCATGCTCCTCGGCTGCTTGATACCCGCTGCTTCCAGCGCATCCTCGAAACCCAGGCGACGTTCTATCGCCGAGCGAAATCCGTGCGGCCCGGACACGAAACCTATTCTGCTATGCCCTTGGTCTATAAGATATTTTATCGCGTCTCGCACCGCCTCACGATCGTTCGACGCAACCATGTTTCCCGGCTCGTCGAGTTCGGCCGACCCCATCCGGACATAGCGGCACCCAATCTGGCGACACAGCTCCGCCAGCGAGTCGTTTTCCGAAATCGGCGGCATCAGGACAACGCCGAACAGCCGCTGACGTTCGAGGAACTGACGAATATCCTCGAGCATATTTGCCATGCCACGATCGACCGGACGCACGACCAGTTCGAATTCGGTATCGCGGATCGCTTCGAGGATGCCCTGCTGAACCTTGAGCACGGTTTGCGCATTCGGATTGTCGTGGACCAGCCCGATCAGGAAGTTGCGGCGCAGCGCCAGCGCGCGCGCCTGCGGATTGGGGACGTACCCAAGCTGTTTGACGACCTCCTGCACTCGTTTGCGCGTATCGTCATTCAAAAGCGGCGAGCCGTTGACGACGCGGCTGACCGTCTTTTTCGAAACGCCGGCGATCCGCGCCACGTCATTGATGGTCGGCTGCGACCCATTTTCTCTGTTTTTTGCGGCCATCCGCCATCCTTCGTGCTTCCGACTGACGCCCGGACAAAATGGAACAGCCCAAGCTACGTCAGTCCCATCCCTTCCTGCTGCGCGAACCGCCCAAACGCAAGCTTTTAAGCGGCTCTGCGAGGATATGAACAAGCATGGCTTGCTTGTGACACCGGTTTCCCATATCGCTATGGCAATTGGGCTGGGGCTTTTCATCAATACCAGCCGGCGAAAGGGAGAAATGCCGAAATGAACGCGAGCGCAAAGGCGATCGCGGAACGGTTCGTCGATGCGCGCCGGTCCGCAACCGCCCTATCCCAATATCCCGGATCGCCCCCCGACACGCTGGAACAGGCGTATCGCATTCAGGACGAAGCCATCGCGCTCAACGCCCAACCCGTCCTTGGCTGGAAGGTCGGAAGGATCATGCCGCCGCTCGATACGCAATATGGCGCCGACCGCCTTGCCGGGCCTATCTTTTCGGCAACCGGGGCCGGTGACACAAATCCCATGCCCGTATTCGCGAACGGTTTCGCCGCCGGCGAGGCGGAGTTTCTGCTTCGCATCGGCAAGCGCGCGCCGCAGGGAAAGACCGAGTTCACGCTCGATGAAGCCGCGGACATGCTGGACGCAGTGCATCTCGGCATCGAGGTCGCGAGTTCGCCCTTCCCCGGCATCAACGACATGGGGCCGGGCGTCACCATTTCCGATTTCGGGAATAATTTCGGGCTGTTGATTGGCGCGGCCGTGGCCGATTGGCGCAATTGCGGCTTCACCGACTGGAACGTGACTTCCTACCGCAATGGCGAAGAGATCGGCCATGGCAAGGCGTCGGCGATGCCGGACGGCCCGATCGGAGCGGCAAGCTTTCTGTTTTCGCTGCTGGCCAAGCGCGGTATCGCGGTCGAACCCGGCCAGTGGATCTCCTCGGGCGCGGTAACCGGGGTCCACCCCGTTTCGGTCGGAGACGAGTTCGCCGCCCGGTTCAACGGGCACGATCTGCTGACATGCACGTTCATCGCCGCTGGAGCATCCGGCTAACGCACCCGGCAATCGCGCGCCGGCTAGGGTTGGTCGGCGCGCTCTTTCAACGGATAGGCGATCAGCAGCACCAGATTGGCATCGCCGGTCTGGCGGATGCCCACATCGTTGCCGTCGTAAAGATAGGCCGCATCCCCGGCCTCCACCGCCGAAACGGCTCCGTCGATCGTCAATTCACCGGTGCCGCTGATGACGTAATAGACTTCGTCATGTGCGATCACATGACCGCCGATTGCCGCGCCGCGGTGCATCACGCGCTTGCGAAACTCCATCGACCGGTTGGGCATCTGATCGCTGATCCGGTAGGCGGTGCTAAGCCCCTTGCCGTGATGCGGCGGCACTTCGCGCCGCGCCGTGTCGCTTTCGTGGATCACCCTGCCCTCACCGGCGGCAGGGGCCGCCTGCAAGGCCAGGGCGAGCAGCGCCACCGCCAAACCGGTCATCGTCGCCCCCGCATCAGCCGCTGCGACCCTGCTGAAGCGCGGCGATCAGCGTCGCCATGTTGTTGATATAGGTCGCCGTCGAAATGCCGATCACGGGCTTGTCGGCATAATAGGGCGACGTGTCATATTTGTCGCCGACGCGCGTCGTCTCATAATCCTTGTTCGTCGGCGTGTCGGGCGGATCTCCGGCATAAGGATGGCTCGTCGCCTTCAATTCGGTCGGCCACCAGCCCTGCGCGTTGAGCTTTTGAACGACGGTTTCGGCGCTCTTGCCCGCCAAATCGTCATTGAGGTCCGACGTACCCGAAGTATCGGTTTCGACGTAGCGCGGCAGCGGCTGCGCCTGCTCGGCGAACAGCGGCGACCCTTTCCGTGCCTGTTCGGGGGACATCGCCTTCAGCCGCTGATATTCGCGGCGCAGCGCGGGCACGTCGAGATCGCGATAGGACGAATAGTGACCGATCACATGGTCAGGCTTGCTGCTGGTATAATATTCGCCGTTGGCGACATTCGACCCCTTGCGGTGGAGATAGAGCGGCTTGCCCGTGCCGATCTCGATAAAGGTCGGATAGGCGCCCTTGGGACTGGCCTTGTCCGCCGGCAATTTAACCGATTCCAGCCAGTCCAGCGCGTCGGGAATGCGCGCGAGATATTTGCTGTCGCCGGTCAGGCGATAGAAGTGCATCAGCTGCTTCACCGCGGAAGCGGTCGTGTGCGTGGCGAGCGCCTTCGGCTCATAGCTGCGCGCCGCCGCGGGCTTGAGGTCATATGGCGTATATTGCAGCGCCCAACCCGGCTGCGGATCGCCCTGCTGCGTCAGCAGATAGATATCCATTCCACGATAGATCGCCGGCAGCAGCCGCTGATCCTGCAACACCTGATAGCATTCGATCAGATAGCCGACATTTTCCGCCGTCACATTGTCGTTGAACGTGATGTAAGAGGTATAGTCGGCCAGTCCGTGATGGACGAACTCATGCTTCAGCGGCCAGCGTTGCGGCCAGCCGCCGCTCGGATACTGGCTCTTCAGAACGAAATCGAGGTTGCGCAGCACTTCGCTCTTGTACTTGGGGTCATATTTCTCCGCATAAAGACGAAGGATGAACTTCATCGCCTGCGCAGTACCGTCGTCGTCGAAGGTCGCGTTTCCCCAATAGTGCTGGAATTCCTCCATCCGCCAGGCATTCTTGCCGACGGTGTTGTACCAATGGCGTGTCGACGCATCGCCGCCGAAATCGATCAGGTAATTCCAGCCGCCGGTTTCGACTTCACCGGCAATCAGGGCATCTGCGGCCTTTTCAGCGGCCTTGTAGTAATATTCGTCACCCGTGGCGTGGTAGGCGTCGAGGAAAAGATTGCCCATATCGGGCGTGCCGGGCGGCTGGACCCAGATCATCGAGGGCGTCGCCTCCAGCTCGCCCCAGCGGCGCGACATGTCGGGCAGATACGACCAGACATAGCCGCCGCGCGTGCTGACATCGTCGACCATGAATTTGGTCGCCCGCTTCATCGTGTCGAGAATCTTCTGACGACTCGGCGCCTGCTTGGCCTGCGCGGCAAGCGGCGTGACAGTGCCGATCGGGACCAACGCGATCGCGAGCGCCATCGCGCCAAGCCCAGCATTCCACCGATTCCGTACCGCCCGTTTCGACACTTCGCTCTCCTTTTCTATCGCGACCTGATTGGCTTTGCCCGCTCTTTCCAGCCCTTTCGAAAAGGACTGGTAACCGGTGTCATCATTCGTTAGGCGTAGGACAGAAACATGCCGATGACAATGCACCGATTGACGTGCAGCATCGGAAAGCGCGTAAACGGCCGGCGCAATGACAGGCCGACTGAGCCGGTAAGACGCCGGCCGGATGGGGGGTATGCTGCGAACGGGTCGCCGCGAGTTCGTGATTGGATCGTTATGCATGCTTGCGGCGTGCAACCGCGGTCCGCGCACGCAGATGTTCGCCAACGACACCCATCCAAAGGACTATCCGACCGTCAAGGCAGTCGAATATTTCGGCGATCTGATCGCGAAACGCAGCGGCGGGCGGCTGTCGATCAAGATGTTCGCCGGCGGTCAGTTGGGATCGGAGCGTGACACGCTGGAGATCACCGCGTTCGGCGGGCTCGATATCAACCGCGTCAACATCGCGCCGCTCAACGCCATCGACCCGCTGACGATGATTCCGTCGCTGCCCTTCCTGTTCGATTCGATCGACCATAGCCGCCGCGCCTTCGACGGCGCGCCCGGCCGCGCGATTCTCGATTCGCTCGGCAAATACGGGCTGATCGGGCTGTGCTATTACGATTCGGGCGCGCGCAGCTTTTACAACACGCATGGCCCGATCCATTCGCCGGACGATATGCGCGGCTGGAAATTCCGCGTTCAGAACTCCGATCTCTACGTCGGCATGGTCAAGGCACTTGGCGCCGATGCCACGCCGATGGCGCTCGGCGAAGTCTATCAGGGCCTCGTCCAGGGCGTGATCGACGGCGCCGAAAACAACTGGCCATCCTATCAGTCCGAACGCCATTACGAGGTCGCGCGCTATTACAGCGAGACGCAGCACGTCATGGCGCCCGAGGTGCTGCTGATGTCGAAGACGCGCTGGGACAAGCTGACGCCGGGCGACCGCGAGGTCATCATGGAAAGCGCGCGCGATTCGGTGCCCTATATGCGCAAGCTTTGGGACGCGCGCGTGGTCAGTGCCCGCAAGGAGGTGATCGCGGCGGGCGTCAAGGCGAACACGGTCGACCGTGCACCCTTTCGCCGGCTCACCCGCCCGTTATGGGGCCGGTTCGTGACAAGCGACCGGGGCCGCGAGCTCGTCCGCCAGATCCAGGACATGGGAGGTAGCGATGCGTGATCCGCTGGGGCCATGGCCCGAACGCGGCAGTATCTTCATGCTCGCCGCGGGCGCGGTCGGCCTGATCGCGATGACCGCCATCATCGGCTATCAGGTGTTCGGCCGCTATATCCTCCATGCCAGCCCGTCCTGGGCCGAAGAGGCATCGCTCCTGCTGATGATCTGGTATGTGTTCTTCGCCGCTGCCGCCGGCGTCCATGAACAGTTCCACATCCGCATCACCGCGCTCGAAAACGCCGTGTCGCCCGCCATTCGTCGGCCGATGCGCTGGTTCGTTCATGGGTGCGTGGCGCTCGCCGGCCTATCGCTCGCCATCTGGGGCAGCGAACTCGTGCGGCTGACCTGGGATCACGAGATTCCGACGCTCGGCCTATCGCGCGGCTTCGCCTATTTGCCGCTGCCATTGTCGGGCGTGCTGATGATCCTGTTTTCCATCGAACATCTGCTGCGCGGCGACCCCGCCGGCGATCTCGACGACGAAGCGAGCGCGGACTGACCATGGCCCTGACGATCCTCATCCTCACGCTGTTCGTCCTGCTTGCGATGGGCGTGCCCGTCGCATTCGCGCTGATGGGCGCCTCGCTCGCCACCTTCGCCTGGCTCGACATTCCCATGGTTGTCGCGATGCAGCGCATGGCAGCCGGCGTCAGCGTGTTCACGCTGATGGCGATCCCCTTCTTCATCTTCGCGGGCGACCTGATGTACCGCGCCGGCATCGCCAGACGCCTGATGCAGGTGGCCGAGGCGATGTTCGGGCGCGCGCGCGGCGGGCTCGGCCAGGTCGATGTCGGCGCCTCGATGCTATTTGGCGCGGTCTCGGGCTCGGCTATCGCCAGCGCCTCGGCGATGGGCTCCACGCTCATCCCGCTGATGAAGGAAAAGGGCTACGATCCCGACTATGCCGTCAACGTCACCGTCACCGCGGCAATCGTCGGCCTCCTCATCCCGCCCAGCCACAACATGATCATCTATGCCGCCGCCTCGGGCACCGGCGTGTCGATCGGCGCCCTGTTCCTCGCCGGGATCGTTCCCGGCGTGCTCACCGGCGCGCTGCTGATGTTCGTCGCCTGGGTGGTCGCCGCAAAGCGCGGCTATCCCGCCGGCACCTTCCCCGGCTGGCGCAAGTTCATCATCGCCTTTGCCGGCGCTCTTCCCGGCATGATGACCGCTGTCATCATCATGGGCGGTATCCTGTCGGGCGTGTTTACCCCTACCGAGAGCTCGGCCATCGCCGTCATCTACACTATCGCGATCGGCGTGTTCGGGTACCGGACGCTCGGCCTGAAAGATTTTTTCGGGGCCGCCATGCAGTCGGTCCGGACCACCGCCATGGTGCTCCTCATCATCAGCGCCGCCACCGCGTTCGGCTATGCGCTCGCCATCCTGGAGGTGCCCAAGGAATTGTCGCAGGTGATGACCTCGATCTCCGACAATCCGCTCATCATCCTCCTGATGATCAACGTCATGTTGCTCGTCCTTGGCACCTTCATGGACATGGCGCCGCTCATCGTCATCACCACGCCGATCTTCCTGCCGATCGTCCAGCATCTCGGAATCGATCCGGTGCATTTCGGGATCATCCTGATGCTCAATCTCGGCATCGGCCTCGTCACGCCGCCCGTCGGATCGGTTCTGTTCGTCGGCTCCGCCGTCGGCCAGATCCCGGTCGAACGCGCCGTCAGAACCATCTGGCCCTTCTACGGCGCCCTCATCATCGCGCTGCTGTTCGTCACCTATGTGCCCTGGCTATCGATGGCGCTCCCGCACTATTTCGGCGATTGAACCCGATAGCCGGCGAACATATCGGACCATGCGAAGCAACGCTTGGGAAGACAAAGTGCCCAGCCGCGGCTTTTTTGCCGAAAGCCGACGTTAGCGCAGGATGGAATTGGCATCGTCGCGGATCCGTTGCGGACGAGGGGTTCTGCCCGCCGGTCAAAAAGGCGTTCCGCGCGGTGCTTTGGTGAACAGCGCCAGCGCCGATCCAAAGCGTAAAGGTCGGCGTGAGTTCTGCGTCGGACTGTTTGGAGCTGCGATTGAAGGCCGCTTATAAAGCTCTGAGCCCCAGAAACATTTTTCTCCCTATCATTTAGAGTGCAAATGGGGCGCCACCCTCCGGCCGCACGATCGGTTTGCCTGCATCACGAAATTTCACGTGGCTGTCACAGGCGCTGTCTAAATCCACTCCCGATAAGTGTTTGAGCGGCGGCCGAATCCCCGGTCGTGATCGCTCCTGGGGGATTGGGGGAAATTTCATGTCCAAGGTGTATTACGATCTTTCGAGCGGTGATTTCGTGCAGGATTGGTCCGACACCGGACTGATCACGACCAACGACGACTGGAGCAATGTGCCCAGCATCGTCGGCTACCTTGGCGATGATTCGTCGACCTCTTCGGCGGACCGCGATGCGCGGACGGTCACGCAGGACTTCTCCACGATCGACGCGGTCGCGAACCAGACCAATACCGCCATCAACAATGGCGGCGTCGCCGAATTCGAGATCGCCGATCCGACCGTTGCGCTGCAGGGGTCGGGATCTGCCGACAATCCGAACCTCGTGATTTATCTCGACGCGACCGACCGGCAGGGCGTGACGCTCAGCTTCGATGCGCGCGACATCGATACCGGTGATGACGCCGTGCAGCAGGTCGTTGTCCAGTACCGCACCGCAGATTCCGGTGACTGGGTCAATGTCCCGGGCGGATATATCGCCGATGCGACCGATGCCTCGGACACGCTCGTGACCCCGCTAAGCGTGACGCTTCCCGACGACGCCAACGGCGCGGCAAACCTCGAAGTGCGGATCATGACCGCGAATGCCGGCGGCAGCGACGAATGGGTCGGGATCGACAATATTCATGTCACCAGCGACGCCGCTGCCGCGGTACCGCCCGCGGTCGACCCGTTTATCAACGAGTTCCACTACGACAATGCCGGCGCTGACGTGAATGAGGGCATCGAGATCGCCGGTGCGGCAGGAACCGACCTCAGCGGCTACAGCCTCGTGCTCTACAACGGTAATGGCGGCGGCACCTATGGCTCGCCGGTCGATCTTTCAGGCGTCATCGACGACGAAGGCAATGGCTATGGCGCGCTCGCCTTTGACGTCCCGGGCCTGCAAAACGGGTCGCCCGACGGTTTCGCGCTGGTCCGGACCGCCACCGGCGAGGTGCTGCAGTTCCTGTCCTATGAGGGGTCGATCACCGCGGTTGGCGGTCCTGCCGATGGTATGACCAGCACCGATGTCGGCGTTGCCGAAAGCGGAACGACGCCCGAGACCGACTCGCTCCAGCTCGTCGGCAGCGACATCGACCACCTGACCTGGCAGGCCGAGGCACCGAGCAGCTTCGGCTCGCTCAATACCGGCGAAACGCTTGGCGGTAGCAGCAGCGGCACCGGCCAGCCCGGCGCGCTTTCGATCGCCGATGCAAGCGTTGCCGAAGGCGATGCGGGGACGCAGCCGATCAGCTTCACTGTGTCCCGCGACGGCGGCAGCACCGGCGCGGTGACAGCACATTACGACGTTGCCTTCGACACCGCCGATGCCAGCGATTTCGTGAGCGGCCAGGCGTTCAGCGGCGACATCGCCTTTGCCGACGGAGAGACAAGCAAGACGATCACGCTCGACGTCGCTGGCGACACGGCCGTCGAAGCAGACGAAACCTTTTCGGTAACGCTGTCGGGCGTGACGGGCGGTGCAACAATCGACCAGGCCTCGGCCACAGGCACCATCGTCAACGACGATGCGACCGGTTCGACCGATCAGGAAAATGTGTTCATCAACGAGTTGCACTATGACAATAGCGGCCCAGACACGGGCGAGGCGATCGAAGTAGCGGGTGTTGCCGGAACCGACCTCACCGGCTGGTCGGTCGTGCTCTACAACGGCAATGGCGGCGCGGATTACAAGACGATCGCGCTGTCGGGAGTCATCGCCGACCAGTCGAACGGCTTCGGCACCGTTTCGGTCGACGCGACGGGCATCCAGAACGGTTCGCCAGACGGACTGGCGCTCGTCGACGCAAGCGGCAACGTCGTTCAGTTCCTCTCCTATGAAGGCAGCTTCACCGCCACCAGCGGCGCCGCCAACGGCATGACCAGCACCGACATAGGTGTAGCCGAGGAACCGGCGCCCGGCACCGGCTTTTCGTTGCAACTCAAGGGCGCTGGCTCGACCGCAGCCGATTTCACCTGGTCCAGCGCGAGCGATGACAGCTTTGGCACGGTCAATGACGGCCAGAGCTTCCTCGCCGCGACCGATACCGGGCATATCCGTGTCGATGACGCCAGCACGCTTGAAGGCGATAGTGGGACGAGCGACCTCGTCTTCACCGTCCACCGCGCGGGAGGGAGCGCCAGCGAGGCATCGGTCGATTATGCGTTCGACACCAGCGGCATTTCGGCCGACGATCTCGCGCCCGGTCAGGCGCTGACCGGCACCGTCCAATTCGCCGTGGGAGAGTCGACGCAGCAAATCGTGCTGCAGGTACAGGGCGATACCAACTCGGAATATAACGAGGCGGTCGGTCTGACGCTGTCGAATCCGCAGGGCGATATCGTAATCGACGATGCCAGTGCGACTGGCACGATCATCAACGACGACCCCGTCGCGCTCGCGATCTACGAGATTCAGGGCGCGGGCCACACCAGCGCCTATGTCGGTCAGGATGTCACGACGACCGGCATCGTCACGCAGGTCGGGCCTTACGGCTTCTACCTCCAGGATGCGCATGGCGACGGCGACACCGCGACCTCGGACGCGATCTACGTCTATACCGGCAGCACCCCGACGGTCGCGGTCGGCGACGGCGTGGAGACGCGAGGCACCGTTTCCGAATACGCCGGCGACGATGCCGGACTGACGACGACCGAGATCGACCATGCGATCGTGACGGTGACGAGCCAGGGCAACGCGCTCCCTGACGCGGTCGTCATTGGCGCCGATGGCGTTCTGCCGCCGGATCAGGTGATCGACAATGACGGCCTGACTTCCTACGATCCGCAGCATGACGGCATCGATTTCTATGAATCTCTCGAAGGAATGCGCGTCACCGTTGAAAACCCGCTGGTCATCCAGAGCACCAATAATTACGGCGAAACCTATGTCGTCGCGTCGGATGGCGAAGGCGCGAGCGGCGTTTCCGAGCGCGGCGGGCTCACACTCTCGAAAGGCGATGCCAATCCCGAGCGCATCCAGATCGACAGCACCAGTTACGACTTCAACCACCTGACGCAGGGCGATCACCTCGCCAACGTCACTGGCGTCGTCGGCTACAGCTATGACTCCTACGAGGTGCTGGCCGACGCCGAGCCGACGGTAGTGGCGCCGACCACGCTCGCACGCGAGACAACAGCGCTTCAGGGCGATGCCGACCATCTGTCGGTGGCGACCTACAATGTCGAAAATCTCGACCCGTCGGACAACAAGTACGACATTCTCGCGCACGACATGGTCTATAATCTAGGCGCGCCCGACATCATCTCGCTGCAGGAAGTGCAGGATGACAACGGCAACGCATCGGGTGTGCTGAGCGCGGACCAAAATCTGGGCGCGCTGGTCGATGCGATGAATGCGGAGGATCCGACGGCCCACTACGTCTTCGCGCAGATCGATCCGGCCACCGAGAACTCGACCGGTGGCGAGCCCAATGGCAATATCCGCAATGCCTTCGTCTATGACGCGAACCGCGTCACGCTGGTGGATGGCAGCCTGACCGAGATTACCGGCGACGAATATTATCACAGCCGCAACCCGCTGGTCGGCACCTTCTCGTTCAACGGGCAGGACGTGACGCTCATCAACATGCACTCGTATTCGCGCGGCGGCAGCGATCCCGATTTCGGCAATGTCCAGCCGCCGGTGCAGTCGGGCGACGCCCGTCGCACGGCGCAGGCAGATGGCGTCCGCGCCTATATCAACGAGCATCTCGCCGACGATCCGAGCCTGAACATCGCGGTAATGGGCGATTTCAACGGCTTCTATTGGGAAGATGCGATCCAGCATCTGACCGCGGGCGGCGTGCTCACCAATCTCAGCTCATTGTTGCCGAGCGAGGAACGGTACAGCTATCAATATGCCGGCAACCTGCAGGAGTTCGATCATATCCTGGTAACGGGCGGATTGCTCGACGGAGCGCAGTACGATTCGGTGCATATCAACGCCGAATTCTCGCCTGACACACGTCCGACCGACCATGATCCGCAGGTAGCGCTCCTGCATGTCGCGGCACCGAACCAGGCGCCTGCCGACCTTGCCATCGACCACGCATCGGTCGACGAGAATCTGCCGGCCGGAACGCTGGTCGGCACGCTTCACGCAACCGATGCTGCGACCGACACGCTCACCTACAGCCTGGTCGACGATGCCGGCGGCCGGTTCGCGGTGGACGCGCAGACCGGTGCCGTCACCACTACTGATGCCTTCGATCATGAATCGAATGCCAGCTTTACCATCGTTGCTGAAGCGACCGATCAGGGTGGCCTGGCGACACAGGAGACGATCGAGATCGGCATCGGTGACGTCAACGAAGCACCGCATGCGGTGCATGATGCGATCAGCGTCGACGACGATTCGGAAACGGCCAATCTCTGGGATACGCTTCTCGGCAACGACCGCGACCCAGATGCCGGCAACTCGATTGTCATCAAGAGCGTTGATGGCTCGCAAACGCACGGCACGCTTGAATTCGACGCCGATCAGCACAAGCTGGTTTATGTCGCCGATGCGGACAGCTTCGATGCTCTCAAGCCCGGCGAGACCGCGATCGACCACTTCACCTACACCATCACCGACGCCGATGGCCTGACCGACACCGGCAGCGTCGACGTGACCGTCAATGGCATCGATCATCACGGCGTGTTCAAGGTCGGTGGATTTTTCGGTGGCGATCTGACCGGCACCGCCGGCGACGACACGCTGATCGGCCTGTTCGGCAAGAACGTCATCGAGGGGCTGAAGGGCAATGACTTGCTCGTCGGTGGTCCGGGCAACGACAAGATCGATGGCGGTGCAGGCAATGACCGTATCTTCGGCGGTCTCGGCAACGACGTCATGTCCGGTGGCGAAGGACATGATAGCTTCGGGTTCGAACTATTTGGTGGTCGCGATACCATCACCGACTTCGATACGAGCGAGGACAAGATCGAACTCGGCTTCGGCATGCGCGTTCGTAGCACGAAAGTGGCCGATATCGATCACGACGGCGTGAAGGATACGGTGTTCGGTTTCTCGTTCGGCGGGTCGGTAACGTTGCTCGGCGTCAGCGATCCGAATGCTGTCGAGTTTGAGCATGGCGGTGCGCCGTCGCTCGCCAGCCTTTTGACCAACGGTCATCACGGGT
Source organism: Stakelama marina (assembly GCF_018122655.1). Taxonomy (GTDB): domain Bacteria; phylum Pseudomonadota; class Alphaproteobacteria; order Sphingomonadales; family Sphingomonadaceae; genus Sphingomonas; species Sphingomonas marina. The sequence continues at coordinate 7,751 of NZ_JAGRQC010000001.1, read as the reverse complement.
GGCTGGGCACGCCGGCCGAACGCAGCCTGCCGGCGTTTGTCGGTGGTCTGTTCGGTGACCAAGATCAGCACGAGCTTGGCTATGGCTCGCACGGACTAATGGACGCATTCCATCATTAAAGGGGTACGGGGTCGGCCCACGCCGGCCCCGCTTGTTTGCGTGCGGATGACTTATGACCAAGAGTAGCGCCAGAAACGCCCTGTCGAACGCGCTCACCGCGTGTCGGCGGCATTTTGCCTATGCCGCACTGTTCAGCGGCCTGATCAACCTTCTTTATTTAGCGCCCTCGCTCTTCATGCTGCAGGTGTACGACCGTGTCGTGCCCTCGCGTAGCGGATCGACGCTGTTGTTGCTGAGCGTCATTCTCGCCTTCGCACTGGTCACGCTGGCGCTGCTCGACATGGTCCGTATGCGCCTGCTGCAACGTGCCAGCATACGCCTTGAACGCACGCTGGCTCCGGCACTGCTGGTCGAAGTGCTGGGCGCCGAGGGAATGGACAATGCCGAACGGTCGCAGGCGCTGCGCGATTTCGACAGCCTGCGCGGCGTGCTCGTCGGCCCCGCGATCATCGCGCTGTTCGACGGGCCGTGGGCGCCGGTTTATATCATCGTCTGTTGCCTGCTGAGCCCGTGGCTGGGCCTGCTCGCGCTGTTCGCTGGCCTCATTCTCGGCGTGATCGCGTGGAGCGGCGAAGTGCGAACCCGCAACGGACTTCGCACCGCGCAGGCGCGCTCGGCCGAGCTGATGCGGAGCCAGGAATATTCGGTGCAGTCGTCCGAGGTCGTTCGGGCACTGGGGATGCGAGATGCCATTGTCGCGGGCCATCTAAACGACCGCGCGTCGGTCGCGCTGGTTCAGGCCGATACCGCACGCGTATCGGGCCTCCATCTCGCCACCACGAAATTCCTGCGCATGCTCCTCCAGTCGATGGCACTGGCACTGGGCGGGTGGCTCGCCATCAACCAGCAGATTTCAGCCGGGTCGATCTTTGCCGCGTCGCTGCTTCTCGGCCGATCCTTGCAGCCGATCGAGCAGATCATCGCGTCGTACAAGAGCCTGATCGGCGCACGATCGGCCTATCGCAATCTCGTCAAATTCTCGCAGGACGGTGCATTCGAGCCGCAGCGGACCGAGTTACCTGCGCCAAAAGGCCATATCGTCGCCAAGGGCGTCACTGTCCTCGCGCCGGATGGCGAGCGGAAGATTCTCGACGGGGTCGACATGAGCGCGGCACCCGGCGAAATCCTGGTGATGGTAGGGGCGAGCGGAGCGGGCAAATCGACGCTGCTGCGCGTGCTGTCGGGCGCGATCGATGCCGACGCGGGCGACCTGCGGATCGATGGCGCGCGCCATGCCGACTGGGACCGCGAAGCCCTCGGTCGCCATATCGGCTATATGCCTCAGGACGCCGTGCTGTTTCCAGCGAGCGTCTACGCCAATATCGCGCGGCTGGCTCCCGCTCCCGATGGTGATCGTCAGGTGGTGGAGGCGGCGATGCTCGCCGGGGCGCATGACATGATCCTGAAGCTGCCCAAGGCCTATGAAACCGATTTGCGCAGCCGTGAAGGCGGTCTGTCCGCCGGCCAGCGTCAGCAGGTCGCGCTCGCCCGGGCGCTCTATCGATCTCCGCGGCTTGTGCTTCTCGATGAGCCCAACGCCCATCTCGATCGCAATGGCGAGGCCCGGCTTCTGCAGACCTTGCAGGAACTCAAGCGGCGCGGTTCGACGGTCGTCGTTTCGACGCACCGCCCGGCGGTGCTTCAGATCGCTGACAAGATCATGGTCCTGCGCGACGGTGCGGTGCAGGCATTCGGACCGCGCGAGAAAATGCTGGTGCGCGATACCGGCGACAAGCCGGACAACAGCCGCTCCGCCGGCGTGGACGACGCCAATCTGGTGGAGGCGGCAGAATGAACGGTTCGATCAGCGCGGGGCCCCCGCGTCAGCTTCTCGACGGACTCGATAAGCCGCCAGCGCGCGTGGCGCTGCTCGGCTGGATCGTCGCCGGTCTGTTCTTCGTCGTGTTTCTCGGCTGGGCATCGTTCGCGCGGCTCGATGCGGCGGCGCAGGGACGCGGCCAAGTGACCGTCGTCGGCAATCGCCAGACGGTGCAGCAGCGCGACGGCGGCGTCATCGCGTCGCTCAACGTGCGCGAGGGCCAGCATGTGAAGGCTGGTCAGGTGCTGATCCGACTGGCCGGCGACGAGGTTCGCGCGCAGGAACGGTCGCTCGCCAGCTCGGTGATCAACCTCCAGGCGCAGGACGCCAGGCTTGAGGCCGAGGTCAGCGGTCGCGCGATCGCATGGCCGGCGAGCTTCACCAAGCTTCCGCCAGAGGATCGCGCGATTGCGGAACGGGCGAAGCGGCTACAGCTCGACCAGTATAATGCGCGCCGACAGTCGATTTCGGCCGAACATGCCGTGCTCCACCAGCAGGAAGCGCAGCTTCGCGAACAAGCGGAGGGCAATCGCGCGCAGTCCGCTTCGGCGGCGAGCCAGCGAGACTCCTATGCCGAGCAACTCGAGGCGATGAAGCCCGTTGCCGAAAAGGGTTTCGTTTCGAAGAACCAGCTCCGCGCGCTCCGGCGCAGCGTGACTGAGATGGAAGGTGCAGAGGCGGATTACCGCGCGCGCGCCGCGGCGGCCGGGGAGCAGATCGGCCAGAGTCGCAACGAGTTCATCCGTGCGCAGCGTAAATATGTCGAGGACAGCGCGGCCCAGCTCCGCGATGACCATTTCCAGCTAAACGATCTGCTCCCCAAGCTCAGCGCAGCGCGCGAACAACTGGCGCGGACGCAGATCCGCGCGCCTGTATCTGGGCGCGTCGTCGGGCTGCACGTCTTCACCGAAGGCGGTGTCATCAGCCCCGGCCAGCCGATCATGGACATCGTGCCCGACGCGGCGCCACTGATCATTCGTGCGCAATTTAACCCGACTGACATCGACGGTGTTGGCGAGGATATGCCGGCAGAGGTTCGCTTCCTGTCGTTCCACGAACGCGATCTTCCGATCCTGAAGGGCGTGGTGCGCAACGTGTCCGCCGATACGCTTCACGACGACAAAACGGGCAGGAGCTACTATACCGCCGACATCGTGGTTCCGCACGACCAGCTTAAGATGCTCGCCAGGGCGCGCGGGACGAGCGAGGGACTGCGCCCTGGTATCCCCGTCCAGGCGACGGTCCGCGTGCGGGCGCGCACCGCGCTCGCCTATCTTCTCGGACCGCTCAGCGAAGCCGTGTCGCGATCGTTCCACCAGCGCTGATTGGCGAAATTCATCGCAGTGCCTTGCCACTAAGCCGATGCGACCGGGCATTGGAACATTTTGCGACCGGGTAATGGATTCGACTGGCGCGGGTTGAACATAGGGCTGACATCCGGCAGGGCGGGTATTCATGATTGTGCGGTCCCGCCTCCTTTCCATCGATATATTGTTCGCGTTGAGGGGCTCGATCCTTCCATCGATTGCGACCAAGCTTGCCTTTACGATGGTGATCTCGATCGGGGCAGTTCTGGTTGCGCATTTTCAACAGCAATGGCTCACTGGTCTTAGCCCAACGCCGTTTACGCTGATCGGCCTGTCCATTTCGATTTTCATGAGCTTCCGTAACAGCGCTAGCTATGAAAGATGGTGGGAAGCCCGCAAACTTTGGGGGCGTTTCGTGATCGCCGCGCGATCTTTTGCGCGGCAGACCGCCTCGGTCGCGCCCCTCGAGCGGCGTCCGATGTTGATCGGCTTGTGTGCCGTCGCCGCCGGCCTTGCAGCTCGACTGCGTAACGAGGATGAAACTGCTGCGATTGCTACGAGAGTTAGCCGCCTGGCCGCGGTGAAGGTCCCCAATGCCACCGATTCGGCCCTTACGATGGTAGGTCGCGCATGCACTCAACTGATGGTCGAGGGAAAGATCGATCCGATCCACTATTCGGTTTTGGAGAACCAGCTAAGCGAGATATCGCTTATCCAGGGTGGTTGCGAACGCATCAAGGCAACTCCGCTTCCCTTTGCATACTCACTGCTTCTTCACCGAACCGTGTATCTATTCTGCATCTTGCTGCCATTTGCGCTTGCCCCGTCGCTTGGCTGGTGGACGCTGCCCCTGGTGGTCATCATCAGTTACGCGTTTTTTGGCCTGGACGCGTTGAGTGACGAATTGGCCGATCCATTTGGCACCGAGGCGAACGATCTTCCGCTCGACGCGATCGTACGCACCATAGAGCGCGACCTGCTTGCGGCAGCCGGGGACGAGAATCTCCCGCCTGTTTTGGAGCCGGTGGCATATCGACTAAGTTAAGTATTGAGGCCTTGCGACAATTAGTTCGATAAAGGTCTGCCATGCGCGTTTGCCCGGTTGAAAGCTGATGGGCAGCGAGCGGCCCATCAGTCGCCATTACATAGATCGCACAATGCGACCTCACCGGAAATCACGCCCTCGTTGATCCCAAACGGATTTTGGCAATGAATGCAGATCGCGATCGGTTCTGAGCGATATCCAGGTTCTGGCCGACGCTCGCGCGACAACTTCTCATCATGCCAGCGGCGCTTTTCTTCGTCTGTGAATGCCATGCCCCCTCCCCCGTTTGTCGGTGCGAGAATAGGTGTCGTGAATTAAGGTCCCGTTTTCCTACATCGTGGCCAATATGGGGCTAGCGGCTGCCAACCCAGTTGTTGACGATTACTTGCTTCTCAGCCGATGACCGGTTTCGGGCACGCCAAATCGCGAAGCACAGGACCGGAACGGGTAGAAAGCGGACATTTGCGGCAAGCCGCAGATGGAATTAGCCTCAAACATCTGGGTTTCGTCCAAACGAGATCAAGCGTGCTCAGTGCCAGGAAGATCAATTTCTTGATTATGAGGGATCACGATGAAAAAAAGCGAAGCTATCGAGAGGATTGCGGATGAAACCGGTCTTAGCAGAGCAGATGCAAAAAAGGCACTTCACGCCATAATCGGAGTATTACGGACCGTTGGAACCGAATGCGACCGACTGACTCTCCCGAACCTTGGCACTTTCGTGGGCAAGGAGCGCAAAGCGCGCCCATCGCGCAATCCCGCAACCGGTTCGTATATCTTAGTTCCCGAAAAAAAGGTTTTAAGGTTCAAGATGTCGAAATCACTCGACCTGTCATAACCACACCAACCGCGTCGGACCGTCTCAGGCTCTGGTCATCTCCCAAGCTTAATCGGCCGCGTTGCACGCCAGCCATAGGAAGTATTCCTGTACGGTGAAATTCCCATTCCAAGCCCGCGCTAAAGCGTGAATCTTGCCGTTCCGTAGTTGTCGTCCTCGACAGTCAATTTGCCCTTCCCCCAGGTCCATTGCGACCTTTCGACCCGTCCGCTGCTCAACTCGACCCGCAAGGGCGCATCGCCAACGATGGTCTGCGTCTTCAGGTTTTAGATCACCGCGCGGAAAGCGGTAGCCGGGTCGCCGGTTCCGGCGCGGTATTCGACCAGCGCGATCTCGGAAGCCTGCTTGGGAAAGACAACCTTGTCCAGCGCCACGCCGGGGCCGATGTTCATCAACTCGATGCTCTTTTCCGGCATCCCCGCAAGGGCTAGATGATAGCCATCGTCATCATGCGAGAGCGCCAATCGGCCAATTGGCTGCCGATAACATGACCCGTTACCCAGGACGCTCCGCCAGTTTCTCGCTTTCACGTAGTGCGGGATAGGAGCACGGCACCGGTTCGCCGGTGAGTTCGGGTGAGAGGGCGAATGTCACCTTGATCGGGGTACCGGGGCAGCAGCCTGGATCGTCCTTCGACCAACGCTTACCCTCGATCACGATGGTACCGCGGCTAATTCGGATGGTCTGCCAGTCGAGCGTGCGGCTCCATTTGCCGCCGACCAGCGTAGTGGCGACCAGATGGAACGGGCGTTCCTTCCGGCCCCCGCCTTGCTCAGGCCGCGGCCGGCACCCCGGGCGAGGATCGCCATGTACTTGCGATAAGAATTGGTCAGATCGACACCGGCGAGAGTGAAGAAGGCCACCGCAGCCGGCTTGTCGTCGTCGAACAGTGGGCCATTGGCGACATGACGCCACTCCAGCCGGTCATAGGACAGCCCATCCGAATAGAGGTCGACCAGCTTGGCAAGCTCGGCATCGAGTTGCGGTGACGTGCCCGGTGCTTCGGCCAGCGAGACCGACGAGCAGAGAGCGAGCGTAACGGCCAGCGCCGCCGCCAACGCGCGCCTGGCAGGCGACAATTGCGGCCGGTCACCTGGAACCCGCTCTTGCATCATGGCTGTCCCGATCGCTCACAATCGGTCACTATGGTTCCCTGGCGGCGAGCTGGCCGGTCAACTTCAACATCCCGTTATAAACCTCGTCGGTGGGAGTCTTGGTGTCCCAGGGATCGGGAGCGACATAATACTTCCCGTTTACAACGATGGCCGGGATTCCGGGCACATCGAAGGACTTCTCCGCTTGCTGGATCGACTTCACGGCCTCATCCACCTCATGCGAAAAGAAGATCTTCTTGAATTCATCTTTGCCCATGCCCTCGCGCGCCACTTGCGCGGCCATGAATTCCACCATGTCCTTGTAGGTCCCCGGCGGGTCGGACTTCGTCATATGCTGGTAGAAGGGTAGGATTTCGTCGAAGAATTGCCGGTGAGCAAGCAGCGATTGTGTCGGGTAGCCATTCCTGCCCATGATCATCAGCGCGATGTAGGCTCTCCCCGAGAGCAGCTGCAGGTTCGAATCCAGGCTGCTGCCAAGCAGATAGGGCAACTGCAAGATATCCACGTCGTCAGCCTGTTGCATGGCCCATTTGTCGAACATCGGCTGAAAGGCGCGACAATGGCTGCAGGCATAATCGAATATTTCCATGACCAGCACTCGTTTGTCATGGCTGCCGGGTATGGCCGACGGGACGGGCGGATCGATTTCCTTGGCCACTACGCCGTCCGGGATCGCGATGTCCTGGGCATAGGCTGGCTGGAGCCCGGACCAGGCGCTGGCAACAACGACAATCAGAAAGGCAATTCTGGTCAAACGCACGCGTGCCCCCCGTCGATAAAAAACTTGATGATCCCCCCGGATCGTCAATGCGAAACTAGCAGCCTTCGAGCGAGGCCATCAGCGGCACAATCAGGCTCCCGATCCATTTGTCGCTATCCGCATAGGTCAGCGTCGCGGTGATCGTGATCGGGTCCTTCAGGCAATTTTGGGCCCGCTGGGTCCGCTGATAGTAGGTGTCACCCGTTTTGGTCTTGCCGGAATAGACAAACCATTTGTCGGTGATCCGCTGGTAAGTGATCGTCGAGCCGTCTTCCTTGAGGGCTTGTGCAGCCATTTGATAGACTTGCTGCCAGCTATCCTGCCAGAACTGCTGCCCGAAGGCGAGCAACTCGATATGCCCGTCATCCGCTTCGAACACCGCGCCATCGGTCGCGTCGCCCGAACCGGTGAGGCGCCAGTCGAGAGTTCGCATGGTCTCGCCATCTGCTGCCGTACCGGCCGGGAGCGTGATCTGGAAGCCGAAACGACCGTTCGTGTAAGTCAAAGTATCAGCAGATACGGGCGCGGCTTGCATCCCGGCGACAAAAATGAAGGCTGTAGTCGTCACCATGCCGGATTTAGCCAATATCTTACCCCCCATATCCAAGGCAGTGGATAACATGCTGCAATAGATCGGTCCACTTGTTGCAGCAGGAGTAGGATCTGGCGACAAATTGGGGGATTGGACTGGAGAGACCATCAGCGTAGCCGTTGACGTGCCCCTCAGCTTTCCTCCAGCCGGGATTG